>NZ_CP080294.1:0-2275253 GCF_026210475.1 Cupriavidus cauae | reverse complement strand
CGCTGGTGCTGGAGACCATCGCCTTCCCGTTTGCCCGCGTCGGCGCGAAGGAATGGGGCGAGGACGGCGCCGCCGCGCATCTGGTGTACTCGTTTCTCGAGCAGCAGTGCGGCGTATCGATCAGCCGCGTCGAGGATCGTTTGCAGGCGCGCATATTGCCGCAAGGCATGGCCGGCGAATTCGGCTTGCCGGCCGGACATCCGGTATTGCTGGCGATCCGCGTCGCATTCGATCTGCAAGGCGCCCCGGTCGAATTCCGGCGCACCTGGATGGCCACCGATGGCCACGACTATCTGAGCGAATTGCGCTGGACCGGCGCGGGCGGATAACACCATTCCCAACGACAACACCGTGGTACCGATGACCAAGCTGATCGACTTCCGCAACGACCCCGTTCCCACCCACGACAATCCGCGTCCCGATCGCCTGGTGCGCGGCAATCCGGATCGCACCACGTGGACACATTACAGCGCGGCGCATGGCGATTTCGATTGCGGCATCTGGGCCTGCGAACCCGGCGCCTGGCGCATTGCCTTTCCGGCGGGCAAGGAAGAGTTCTTTCACGTGATCAGCGGCCGCCTGCGCATCAGCGATGCCGCCGGTGAGGCGCGCGAATTCGGCCCCGGCGATGCCTGCGTGATTCCCGCCGGATTCGAAGGCGTATTCGAAGTCATCGAGCCGGTGCGCAAATATTTCGTGGTGCTGGATCGGGCGGCGGCGAAATCGATCTGAGTCTTTCCGATTGCCGCTGCGGCGAATAGGACGATCGGCAATATTTCGCCCGACGATCGCCCGAATTACGCCCGACTCCACTCCGATCGCAAAGCGAAGCTAAAATGTCCCGCCATATAGCCACACCATAACGATGGAGACAAGCATGAGACTGGCGGGCAAGGTGGCAGTGGTGACCGGTGGCGGTTCCGGCTTTGGCGAAGGCATCGCCAATCTGTTCGCGCGGGAAGGGGCGCGCGTGGTGGTCGCCGATATCGATGAGGCCAAGGCCACCGGGGTGGCGCAAGCCATCGAGCAGCAGGGCGGACAGGCCCGCGCCGTGCGCGCCGACGTCTCGAAGGGCAGCGATGTGGAAGCGATGCGCGAAGTCGCGCTGGCCGCATTCGGCGATGTCGGCATCGTCGTCAACAATGCCGGCACCACGCATCGCAACAAACCCATTCTCGACATTACCGAAGACGAATTCGATCGTGTGCAGGCGGTCAACGTCAAAAGCCTGTATTGGACCGCGCGCCATTTCATTCCGCATTTCCGCCAACGCGGCGGCGGCGTCTTCGTCAATATCGCATCGACCGCGGCAATCCGGCCGCGTCCGGGGCTGGTCTGGTACAACGCCAGCAAGGGCGCGGTGGTGACCGCGAGCAAGGCCATGGCCGCCGAGCTCGGACCGGACAATATCCGCGTCAATTGCGTCAATCCGGTGATCGGAGCGACCGGGCTGCTGGAGCAATTCATGGGCAAGCCCGACACGCCCGAGAATCGCGCCTCCTTCCTGGCGACGATTCCGATGGGACGGATGTCCACGCCCGCCGATATCGCGGCGGCCTGCCTCTACCTGGCATCGGACGAAGCGGCCTTCGTCACCGGCACCTGCATCGAAGTGGACGGCGGCCGCTGCGTCTGACCGCCTCGCACCCCGCAGCGGCCGCCCACGAGGCGGGCGCATCGTCACTGTCGACATCATCGTCATGCATGACAACCATCAGGAGACAGCCATGAGTTCCACGGATCCCGGATTCGAAGACGCGATCTACCGCAAGGTCAGCTGGCGCCTCGTTCCGTTTCTGCTGCTGTGCTACGTGGTCGCGTATCTGGATCGCGTCAATGTCGGTTTCGCCAAGCTGCAGATGCTCAACGACCTGAAGTTCAGCGAGACGGTCTATGGTCTCGGGGCGGGCGTTTTCTTTATCGGCTATTTCCTGTTCGAGATCCCGAGCAACGTGATCCTGCACAAGGTCGGCGCCCGTGTATGGATCGCGCGGATCATGATCACCTGGGGCCTGATCTCGGCGGCGATGATGTTCGTCACCACGCCGACGATGTTCTACGTGCTGCGTTTCCTGCTGGGCGTCGCGGAGGCGGGCTTTTTCCCCGGCATCATCCTGTACCTGACCTATTGGTATCCCGCCGAACGGCGCGGGCGCACGACGACATGGTTCATGACGGCCGTCGCGCTGTCGGGCGTGATCGGCGGCCCGCTGTCGGGCTGGATCATGCAGACCTTCGACGGCCACAACGGCTGGTCCGGCTGGCAATGGATGTTCCTGCTCGAAGGCATTCCGTCGGTGCTGGTGGGCCTGTGGGTGCTGGCCTACCTCGACGATCGTATCGGCCATGCCAAGTGGCTGACGGCCGAGGAAAAGGCCGTGCTCGAGCGCAATGTCGCCGCGGAATCCGCGCACAAGGAAGACCTGCCGGTACGCCGCGTGCTGGCGAGCCCGCGCGTCTGGATGATGAGCGCGATCTACTTCAGCTTCGTGATGGGCCTGTACGGCATCAGCTTCTGGCTGCCGACCATCATCCGGCAGACCGGCGTCAAGAGCGCGCTCGATATCGGACTGCTGACCGCAATTCCCTATGGCTTTGCGGTGCTCGGCATGGTGCTGGTGGCACGCAGCGCCGACCGCAGCGGCGAACGGCGCTGGCATATCGCCATTCCCGCGCTGGCCGGCGCGATCGGACTGGTGCTGTCGGTGCTGTGGTACGACCGCACCGTGCTGGCGATGGTGGGCCTGACGCTGGCGACGATCGGCATCATGACCACGCTGCCGCTGTTCTGGAGCCTGCCGACGGCATTCCTTGCCGGCACCGGCGCGGCGGCCGGCATCGCGATGATCAATTCGCTGGGCAACCTGGCGGGCTTTATCAGCCCTTATGCGGTCGGCTGGCTGAAGGACCTGACGCAGAGCACCAACGCCGGCATGTACCTGCTCGCCGGCTGCCTGGTCATCGGCGCAGTGCTGACGCTGCTGGTGCCGGCGCGGCTGGTATCGCGGGAGCAGGGCAGCGCGCAATACGGCGGCGCGCTCGGCACGACGCAATAAGCGCGAACGCGGTCCGTCCGCAACGGGTTGGCGCGCTCAGCGCGCGGTACGGTCGGCGTCCTGCCCGCCCATGGCGCTTCCAACGGGCGAGGCGATGCAAGCCGGCAGCCGGTTCGAGCGCATTATCCAGCGACGATCGGCGACCAGCCGCTGTCCGGCGTGTAATCGCTGCGGCAGACCCGGCCATCGGGCAGCACGGCGAACACCATGACGGTATCGCCCTGCGTCACGACAGTGGCGCCGCCGGCAGGGCTGACCGCGGTGTAGGGATCGATCGCCAGCAAGGGCGACCATTCGCCGCCCGGCACCAAGAGGCGGAACGCGGCGTGCAGCAGGCCGTCGACGCTGACGGCCACCGCAACCAGCGTATCGCCGTGCAAGAGCGCCAGGCCGAGATGGCCTTGCGCGGCGAAGGCCGGCGCGGGTCCGATCGGCACCAGCGTCTCGAACAGCAGCGGCTGCAGGCCGAAGCCGCAGGCATGGAGCAACCCGTCGCTGCCGACCGCCACCACGGCGACGCCATCGAGCGTGCCGGCGATGCCGGGTTTGACGCCCGGCTCCATCGCGACATCGCACTGCGCGGCCACCGCGTCGTGCCAGAACGTGATGGTGTTGCCCTGGGGAACGTTGCCGGCGATCCAGCGCAGCGCGCCGCCGTCATCGATGGCCACCACATCGGCCGTGCGCGCCTTGCGCGACAGCATCACCGGACCGGGCGTGCGGCGGTAGGTACTGAAGGAATCGAGCTGCACCGGGGCGGAGAAGTCGTGATTGCCCATTTCGGTGGCGTCGTATTCGACCACTACCAACTGGCCGCTCGGCTGGATCGCCGCCACCGTCGTCAGTTCGTACAGCGGATGGCACGCCGCCACGTCGTAGCCCGGCGCGAGGCTGGCGATCTCGGTCCAATCCCTGGCGATGTCCCCGGTATTGCCCAGCGTGTCCCAGTAGTAGTACCGCAAGGTGCCGCGAACGCTGGTGACGAACACCTCGAATACGGTGCGCAGCAGCGGTGCCGTTTCCAGCGACACCAGCAGCGCCGGCTGCGAATCGGACAGCTGAAACGGCGCGCTGTCGGGCTGCGGAAGTTCGGGGCCGGGTCCGAACAGCCGCGACCACATCCGCAGGCTCAGCCGGTCATCGGCGCCGAGCCCGACCAGCAGCGCGCTGTCGCCGGCGATGGCCGCGGCGGCCGGCGCGGGCAGGATGCGCGGCCAGCCCATATGCACGGCGATCTTGCGCAGGTCCGGCATGCCGCCGATATTGCCCGGCGGATCGGACGCGGCCGGTGTGCACAGCGAGGGATTGCGCAGCAGATCGCGAATCGACGTGGGAAACAGGCATTGGCCGTCCCGGGCCGCCTGCATGCCCTGGATCGCGCAGACGACGCCGGCGATCACCGCGGAGGCGCCCGAGGTGCCGCCGAAGGTGTGATAGGGATAGACCGGATCGTCGTAGGGGCCCCGTGAGCCCTCGAAATCGGCGAAACAGTCCACGCGCGCGCCGAAGGTCGAACCGCGCAGCCAGGGTTGCCGTACGCCGCCCACCGGCGCTGCCTGGGTCGCGCCGCCGACCATGATGGCCAGCGAATCGCGGAACACCGGCTTGACCGGATTGATGTGATCGCATTGAGGCCGGGCATCGAGGTCGTCGCCGGAGTTGCCGGCGGGCTCGATCACCGTGATGCCGAAGAAGACCAGCAGCTGGATCGTCTGCTGAGTCTTCCTGGACAGTTCCACTGGCAGCGCCGGGTCCTTGCCCGGAAGCGTCAGCCAGGGTCGCGGGCTGGCCAGCTCGATCAGCACGACGCCGCCAGGCCGCACCGCATCGCCGGCGATCAGCAGCGCGGCGTCGAGCCAGTGCTTCCCATCCGCGCGCATCGACGTCACCACATGGGCGCGCGCCTCGGGCGCGATGCCGACGATGCCGCCGCCGTTGTCGGGCGCCACGACGATACCCAGGACAGACGTGCCATGGTCCGTGTCCTCGCGGTCCGCCACGCCGAACACCGAGTACGGCACGATCGGCACGGTGGCCAGCTCGATGTGCTGCAGGTTCCAGCCGTGCTCGACGTCGACCATGTTGACGCCACGTCCTGTACCGCCCGCCACGCGCCAGGCGTAGTAGGCATCGATGCCGCCCGGCGCCGCGGCCAATTGCTGGGACACGATCGCATCCTCGTTGGTGCCATAGGCGATACGGCCAGCGGGATATGCGGGCATCCGCGGCTCCGCCCATTCGACGAAGGGCAGCCCGTACAGCAGCCCGGTCAGCGCCTCCAGCTGCGCCGCCTCGCATGGCACCTCGAACCACGCGAAGGGATCGGGCGGCTCGCCGCCCAGCATCCGCGCCGCGTCCACCATATGGGCCAGCAAGGGGATCTGCTCCGCCGGAAAGCCCGGATCGAGCGACAGCCCCGGATAGCTGGCCACTATCTCGTCCCACCATGGCTTGAGCTCGCCCAGATACTGCTCGGCGCCGCTCTCGTACGGCAGCACGAAGCCATCGAACAGCTTCACGTCGACATAAGCCTCAGCCATCGCCGTCTCCCGGCGGCACGACATCTTCCGCCATCACGTCGAAGCGCAGATGCGAGACCGGTGGCCCCGCCAGCGGCGTGCGGCTGCGTTCGACCCACAGCACCGGGCGGCCCTCCGTATCGCGCGCCAGCCGCGCACGGCGGCGCAGCGAGACGCCGCTGCTGGCGATCGCCTCGGGCGCGATCTCGTGGCCGCGTCCGAAGCCGGGCCCCGACGGCCCGCCGATCAGCCGCGATGCCGGACCGGGCCGCACGCGCGGCAGCACGCCACCGAGATCGGCCACCAGCCCCTGCTGCCAGTCACCGTAGCGTCCGTTGGGGCCGGTACGCCGATACGGATGCCAGTGCGCGGGCAGGGTGGTCGACGGCAGATAGCGGAACTGGCGTGACCCGGTGCGCGTGGTCTCGCCCGCGGCCGCCTCGCTGGTGTCGTCGGCCAGCAGCACGCGACCGTCGGCGCGCAGCTCCACGGCCCAGGCCACGTTGGCGTCCTCGTCGATGCCGAGCGAGACGTCGTCCAGCCAGGGGCCGGCATGCGGTGCCACCGCGACGGGCCAGATCAGCAGCGCGCCCGGTTCCATGCCGGTGGTGCGGAACAGCGACCAGGCCTGCGGACCGTCCACCGGGGGCGGCGCCAGCGTCCACGTATCGTCGAAGCTGTCGTGCACCACCGTGTCGCGCAGCGTCACCAGCATGCCGGACGAGGGCGGCCGCTCGCCGCCGGCACTCGGCGGTGGCTCCGGCACCGGAAACCAGAACCAGTCGTCGGCATGGGCCAGCGCCACATCGAGCAGCAGCGCGGTGCCCAGATGCGAGCGGTCCGGCGAGAAGGCGCCCAAGTCCACGGCACCATCCTCGATCTGCCACCAGCGTGGATGCGGCGCGCCGGGGTAGGACAGGCGGCTGACCAGCAGTTGCCGCGACGAGGTCATCGGCGCCGCCGTGCCGCCGGTCGTGCCGACATTGGTGCCGGCGTCCGCGCGCAGCACCGTACCGCCCGCGTCGGCGGAATACCAGTCGACGTCGCCGCCATCGTGATCGCGAATCTCCAGGCCGCGCGTGCCCGCGCTGAAGTGCGCATCGTGCGTCAGCTTGCGCGACGACCAGTTGTCGGCGGGCGGCGATGGCACCTCGTTCCACAGCGCATGGCCGGCGAGCAGGCCCGCGATAAAGATCGCGCGGCCGTCCAGTTCCTCCGACATGGCTTCGTAAGGCGGCGGCAGCGGACCGAGGCGCAAGGTCCGCAGGCGCTGCGGCGGCAGCGCAGGCAACAGCGGCGCGGCGGCGCGACCCAACCGCACGCGCCGGCCGATGGTCCACCAGTCGCCGGGCTCGGCCTCGACCAGCGCCTCGGCCGGGATGCGGGCCGGATCGAGATCGGGCCGGCGCGGCGCATAGCGCAAGGGCTCATGCGTGACGCTGACCGCCACCGCGATCGGGCTCGATACGTCTTCGCCCTGCAGCTCGCCGAGCTGCCATTGCCGCGTCAGGAACCAGACGGGATCGGCGACGCGTGCCCGCAGGCCGCGATGGAAGTCCGTCGGCGGGCTGAGCGGTTCGAGGCGGAAATGCAGGGACATGGTGGTCTCGATCTGTGGGCGGTGAGCGGTTGTCCAGGGACGGGGCGTGCCGTCAGGTCCAATGGCTCCAGAACATCTCCGGCAGGGACGACAGCGCCGCCGGCGTCGCGACCCGGCTGCCCGCCCGCGGACGGCAGGCGCGGGCACGCGCGAGCTGCCGCGTCTCCAGCACCAGTGCCGCCAGTTCCGCGTCGTTCAGGCGCCGGCTCGCGTCGGGCGGCACGGCCAGCAGCACCGCCTGCGGCGCGCGCGACTTCGGGCCGTTGAAACCGAAGGCCGCGCTGGTCGTGTGCCGGGTCGACGGGATCGCGTCCTGCCAGGCGTCGAGACCGGCGATCGCCACCGTCGCCATGCTGCCGGCGAGCGCGGCAGGGTCCGGCCCGTAGGCCACCACCACCGGCCCTGCAGGGCTCCACGGATCGCCCGAGCCATCGGCGGTCCGCACGGCGGCGCGCCACGGCTGTGTCGCGGGATCGAGTTGCCAGGCCTCCAGGCTCGCCAGGCGCGGGCGCACGGCGGCGACGATCTCGAGCCATTCGCGGTCGGTGCGCGGGCGTCCTTCGTCGTCGCGCATCGCGGCGCGCAGCGGACCGACGGCCAGCGACGGCACCAGCGGCAGCACCGGCAGGCGGGCGTGGCCGACGAGGGCGCGGATCGATTGCCGCAGGCCGCGCACGCTGTTGGCTTCGGCTTCGGCTTCCGGCGCGGCCGCCAGGCGGGTCTGCAAGCGCGCCAGCGCCTGCGCCAGCGGCTCGGCATCGTCGGCCTGCACGGCGCCCCAGGCGCGGCATTGCGCAAGGCACCATGCCACCGCGGCCGGGTCGTTCAGATCGGCCGCGGCAAGCGAGCCCAGCAGCGACGTCAGCCGGTTCCGCAGCCCGCTCAGGCGGCCCGCCAGATCGGCCACCATCGCGTCGCGCAATGGCGAGGCGGGCGCCGCGTCGTCGTCGCGGCCATCGATCGCACCGGGCAGCGGCGGATCGCTGTCGCCGCCGCCGAGCAGCTCGGCGAGGCGCGTGGCTCGGGCCAGCTTGTCGGCGCCTGTGCCGGAAGCGAATGGCAACGACGCATCGCGTTCGCCGCGCAGACGCTGCGTCAATTCGTCCGGCGGCAGCGCGAACGCCTCGATGCCATGCAGGCCGAGGTCGGCCAGGCTCACGGTATCGGCACCGATGGTCCAGGTCCAGCCGCTGGCAGCGCCCAGTTCCTGCTCGAGCAGGCTGGCAAACGCCGGATCGGCAAGCACGGCCGGGGGTGCGCCCGTCCCCGCGGCATTGCCCGGCGGCAGCACCGCCCACGCCGAGACGCGCACGCTGGTGGCCTGCCGCGGCGTGCGCATGGCCCGCAGTTCGGGCGGCGGACCGAGGCCCGCCGCGGCCTCCATCGCCGCGTTGCCCAGGCCGCCATGGCCGGTGACCAGCGCATGGATGCCGTCGGTCACCAGCAGATCGGCATAGGTGTCGAGCGCCGCATCGCAGGTCGCCAGCGCTTCGCGCGCGCCGGCCGGCAGCGTCGGTGGCGGCGGATCGCCCGCCTGCGGCCGGAACAGCAGCCGCAGCACGCGCGCGCCGTCGCAGCATCGCGTGCCGGCATGCGTGTCGCGAATCGGGTAGTCCTCGCGCAGCTTGCGCACGGTATCCCAGTCGCCGACGATGCGTTCGACCTCGAGGCCCAGCGCCTCATAGGGATGCACGCCGAGGCGGACACGCTCGGCCAGGCGCATGGCCGCGCGAACCCGGGCCGAATCGATCTCGATCTGCCAGCGCGTATCGCCTGGATGGCGAACCGCCGCATCTCGCAGCAGCGCGGCCGTCATCGCTTGCGCGTGCGACGGCGCGTGCAGCAGCCCGGCGGCGGTGGGGCCGGGCGGCAGGCCATGGCCGGGATTGGCCGCATCGTAGGGCGCCGGCGCATCGACCCAGCCGTATACGCCCAGCCGCCACGGCGCACGCGTGTCCTGCAATTCGCGCAGCCGTGAACAGGCAAGGCCCGTGATCCACGGATCCACGCGATGGCTGGCGGTATCCAGCGCGGCCAGCACGCAACTGAAGACGCCGTCTGGATCGTCGGCGTAGGCCCGCACCAGGCCGACCAGTGCCTCGATGCCGCGCAGGCAGCGCTTGGCCACGCTGTGTGCGCCGGGATCGGCCGAAGCAAACAGGTCGTCCAGCTGCGGTTGCGACGGCGTCCCCGGGTAGCCGCGCCGCACCAGATCGATCAGCGCATCGGTGCCGGCCTGCATGGGCAAGGGCGCGTGCGGGTCGACGGCCTGGCAGGCGTCGATGGCCTCGCGCGCCAGGCCGACGCTGGCGCGCAGCAGGCACAGCGATTCGAAGATCAGATGGCCGAGCAGGCCGAGCTTGCGGTCCCAGCGGTACGGGAAAGCTTCGCTGTCTTCCTCCAGCAGCAGGCGCAGCGTGTCGGGGTCGTCGGCGTCGGCTTCCGGCGTGCTCGCCGGCAGATGCGCCTGCTCCGTGAAGGCGCCCAGCGGCGACAGCGGCGTCTTGCGCCCGGCCAGGCTCGATGCCGTCTCCCGCTCCAAGGCGCTCGGCTCGAGCGGCGGCAGGCCCCGCGTCGCACGGATCGCGTTGACCACCGGCAGCGGCGAGACGAGGCGAACGGCCCAGCGGCGCGTGGGCGTGTCTTCGCCCAGCAGATCGACGGCCCGCTGCGCGGACGCGCCCACCACGGTGCCAGGGTGGATCGCGGCATCCGCGGCGGCCGCATCGCGCCATGGGCCGGTCCAGTCGCGAATCTGTCCCGCCGTGATGTTTTGACCGGACCAGCTGGCGAGTACGGTGGCCGGCAGCAAACCGTAGGGCTGTGAGCCGACGCGGATCGCCGGATACGGCCCCTGCGGCGCGAGCCACGCCTGCGCCCATTCGGCCAGGCGCGCCTCGTCTTCGCCGGCACCGATCACATCGCGCAGCGCGTGGCCCCACAGCACGGGCCACAGCGCATTCACGACCAGCGGATCGTGTCCGCCGGCGTCGACGTCGCCGCCTTGCAGCTTGATCGGAACGGCATCCGGCCCGGCCAGCGCCCGCATCACGGCGGCGGACGCGCTGTCCGCAGCGGGCAGCGCATCGTCGATGCCTTCCCATGCGGCCGCATTGCCGCCGGGATTGCCGCCGGGATTGCTGCCGGGATTGCTGCCGGGGTTGCTGCCAGCGTCGGCGGTGGCCTCGCCGTCCACGGTATTGGTTGGCGTCCCAGGCCGCAGCACCGACAGCCGGCCCGTGACGGCATGCATCGCGATCAGCGGTTCCGGGGAGACGTCGCCCATGCCGGCCACCACGATGGCATCGAGCGCGGGCGGCTGCGCGCCGGCCGGGAAGGGGATCTCGATTGCCAGCCCGACCGCCTTGGCGATGTCGAAGGAGGTCCACCATGTCCGCGGCAGTTCGCCGGAGGCGGCGGGCGTCTCGAACGCGGTCAGACCGAGCTGTTCGGCAATCCGTTCGCGGTTCGGGTGCATCGTGCCGGCCAGCGTTGGGGCGCCGCCCTGGCCGGCCTCGACGAACCAGACATGGATCGCCGGCGGCAGGCCGTAAGGCTGATGCGTGTCGGGCCAGGCCGAGGGATCGCGCGGCTGGGCTGCGCCGCGATCCGCATGCGGCGCGGGCTCGGCCACGATGGCAACGCTCCGCCGCAGCCACAGCGCGCGTTCGACGCCGAGCCGCGCGCACAGCATGCGCCATTGCATGCCGGCATCGAGCGGAAATTGGCGCAGCACGTCGTCGTAGAGGTCGAGCTCGGCCGGCGACGGCGCGATGGGCCGGCGCGCCATCGAGAACTCGTCGGGCCATACGCGCAGCCGCAGCATCCAGCCGGGCCGGGTGCCGTCCGGCGCGTAGAAGCGGGTTTCGATGCGCAGGGGCGCCAATACCTCGACGGCGCTCATGCCAGCTCCAGCTTGCCGATCATCACGCGCACCGGTGGGGCAAAGGTCTCGAAGCCGTAGGCCGCGCCGTCGGCGACGGTGCCGGTGGGCCGGTCCTGATCGTCGTGCCAGCTGTAGAAGCGGTAGCCGGCCGGCGGCTCTTCCAGTACCACCCAATAATTCGCCAGATCCGCCGGTGCCACGTTGAAGGCGAAGAACGCGACATCCGGGCCGATCCTGCCGGGGAAGGTCGGAAACTGCTTGCGCGACTCGTCGAGCGGCTGGTCCGCGGGCGGCACCGTCCAATCGGCCTCGGCCCGGTACAGATACACCACCGTGTCCGGATAGCGCCGGAACAGCGGGGTCTTGAACAGCACCACCGCCTCGGTGGCTCGCGGGGTCGGCGTCAGCGCGGACCCGCCCAATGCCGTATCGGCGGGCCAGTTGCGGATCGGATGGATATCGAACTGGCCACTGGCGCGTTGCCAGAACTTGCGCAGCGGCGACCAGCGGGGAGCGATCGGGAAATTGCGCCAGCGCAGTTCGCCCAGCGCCTGCTGATTGGCGCCGACCAGTACGCCTTCCACGAAAGCAGCGTGCGTGGCCAGGCCCACCACGCGGTCCTGCTGCAGGTCGCCGATGCCGGGCAGCATCCAGTCGGGCGCGGCCTCATTGAGGAATTGCCAAAGCGGCAGATCCAGCTCGGGTTCGATTTCGACGGGGCCGATGTCGACGATGCCGGGCAGGGTGGCAAGCACGCGATTGACCACGGGCGGGCGCGCGGCGAAAGGGTCGACGGCATCGGCGACGCGTTGGCCCAGCAGGTCCAGGTCAACCGGCCGGCAACGGGTGCGGCGCGACGCCAGCGTGTCGACCCATTGGCCCGTAGTTGGCTCGTCGATCAGCGTTGGCGGTTCGCGCACCGCACGAATGACCTTGTCCAGATCGACGCGGCCATCGGCGTCGGGCGTCAGCGCATCGAGCGCGGCGGCCAGCCGGTTCAGGTCCGTCGTCGTTTCACTGTCCATCAGCAGCCGGAACAGGTCGTCGGCCTGCCGCTCGTCATCGAAGGCGCGCCGCACCGCGTCCTTCAATATGGGGCCGGCATCCCCGCGCGGCTTGTGCCAGATCGCATCGGGATCGTCGGGCGCCACCGGGCACGCGGCGGCCGCTTCGAGCAGCACGCGATGCGGAATGACGCCGTCGCGCGTCAACGCCGAGCGCGCAGGACCAGGACGCAGCGCACGCCGCGCTGCCGAGGACCAGATCGCCGGCACCATGCCGGGCGTGCGGCCGGTCAAGGCCGACGACACCGTTTGCTGCTCGTTGACCGGCATGCGCCCCAGCATCGCGCCGAGCACCGCCAGCTTGTCGACGGGATCGGGTGGCAGATGGCGGAACCACAGCGAGCGCGAGACCTCGACCCCGAGCGCGACATTGCCGATGCGCTCGCGTGCGATCGCCAGGTCGCCGGCACGTGCGGCGGCGGCCTTGGCAATGCGGTCCTGCCAGGCAATGGCCGCCCATGCGCCGAGACCGGCCGCGCCGCGATGGCGCGGATCGGTATGAAACTGCGCGCTCCAGCCTGCGCTGGGCGCCGTGCCCGGCATCGTGAACGGCGCGTGGTAGCGCGGCGCGGTCAGCAGCCAGCGGCCCGGCGGCATGGGCGGCATCGCGGTGAGCGCGGCGGTTTCCGCGGCGAGCCAGGGCGCGACCGGGTCGGCCGGCGCGCCCACCATGCTGACCCGTTGCAGCGCGCCGCCCATCGGGAGGGCCACGATGGCAGGCTCGCCGGCAGCCGCCTGCCCGCGCCGCACGCAATGCAGCTTCGCGCGGCCGAAGTCCTCCTTCAGTTCGCCATCGGCGGGCGTGCGCAGCCGCTTGGCGATCTCGCCGAAGTCGCCGCCTTCGCCGGTACGGAAGCCCCAGCTGTCGTAGCACGTGACACGCACCGGCTGGCCCGCGACGACGGGCCACGCATCGCGCAGCGTGCCGTCGGGCTCGACCACGTAGGTGGGCACCAGGCAGGCGACATAGGCGCGTTGGGGCTCCAGTTTTACGGGGCTCAGGATGCGGCTGTACCAGTCGCCGTCGACCTCATGCACATGCGCCCACTGGTGCGAGTCGCCGAGCGGGTGAGCGGCCTGCGCCTGCGGCGACAGCGTGACGCGGCCATCGCGGCCCGGCACGACGTCGGTGGGCAGGCCCACCACCAGCACCAGCCATGGCCGGATCGCGGCGGGCAGGCGCGGATCGGGCGAATACCGCCACGGCAGGTCCAGCGTATCGGCGTGGCTGAATTCGACCAGCGCGCGCTTGGTGTTTTCCGCATCGGACGCGCCCGGGGGCGGATAGCGCCGGGTAATGGTCCCGGGCGCCAGCCGTTGCACATCGCCCGGCCCGAACAGCTCGTAGGGGGCGGGCGCGGTGATTGAGCGGGGCGTCCCGCTGAGGACGATTTCCTCCAGCGTCAGCGTGGCGCCGGCCTGCAGGCGTCCCGCCACCACGTTGCCGTTGGCGCCGTGGCGCAGCGCGGTGACCTGCCAGGAATGGAACTTGGCCATGCTCAGACTCCCGACAGGTCCACCGGCGACAGCAGGTCCGCCATCGGCACCGCCCCGCTGGTGCTGTTGCCGCGGGCGAAGGCATGCGCGGCGGTGGCGCTGGTGTAGTGCGCCAATTCCGTGGGCGGAACCGTGGCCCACACTTCGCGGGTGGCGTGGATCAGCTGCGCGTTACTGCCAAGCGCGGGGGGACGATGGCTGGCCGCGACCAGGTGGGCGATCGCCCGCAGATCGGTGCGCGCGGCGACCTCTGCGTCCTGCAGTTCGGGCGGGATCACGACCAGCTCGACCTCGCGCGTGTCGTCCACGTGCGTGCTGTAGTGCGCCGCGCCGCTGCTCAGCACCACGCCAGCATCGAGCATGTCGAACGGTGGCCGGTTCAGCTGTTCGGCCTCGTTCAGGTTGCAGTAGTGGCCCGGCGCGAAACGTTCGGTGACCGGATCGCCCGGCGTCAACACGCGCACGCCGGCGCGCGCCGGCAGCGGCAAGCCGTCGACGCGGTCGATCGGCAGGCCCAGCGGCGCGCGGCGTTGCGACCATTGCAGGGCGCCGGTCGGCGGCACGGCGGCAACGCCCGGGCGCGTGGGGCGCGGGGCCAGCACCACGGCCGGATCGTCGATCGATGCGGCCCGCACATTGCCGGCCCGCACGATCTCCTGCTGCACGATCGTCAGCAGTTCGCCGGGGCTGGCCGCCATATCGGCCGGGCCGCTGCCCAGCGTAAAGGTCTCGTCCCAGGAGACGTCGAACAGGAAGGTCTCGATGGTCAGCCGGCCGCGAATCACCAGCGGCCCGGGACCGGACACGGTGCCGTCGAGCCGCACGCCGCCGAAGCTGAAGCCGCCTGCGCGCACGTCGAAGCCCGCGGAGGCATTGGCGACGAAGGCAAACGGGCGGAACTGCACCAGCGCATCGAGCTGCAGGAAGCCGTGCGCGGTCAGCCCCATCGAGAACGTGATGTCGAAGCGCCCGCCGAGCTGGATGGTGTTGGTCGTGAATGCCAGATAGCCCTCGGCGCGGATCGACAGCGGCCCGCCCAGCGTTTGCAGCGACAGCCCGACACGGCGCAGGGCCGGTAGCTGCGCCGGCTCGGGGTTGAAGCCCGGATAGAAGCCGCCGATCGACACCACCGCATACGCCTGGCTGCCCCAGTGCAGCCGCATCGCGGCATCGCCGTAGACCGAGAAGACGCCGAGCACATGGCTGTCGACCAGGCTGGCGTCGAGGGAAATCAACGCCTGCGCCGGATCGACGATGCCGAGCAGGTCCAGCCGCAACTGCACCAGCCCCGGCACGCCCGGGATGCCGGCGCGGGCGACGCCGAGCAGAACGACCTTGCCGCTGGGGACCTCGGCCACCAGTCCGAGATCGAGCGACAGGAAGCTGCCCGCGCCCGCCGACAGCCACGCGAGCCGCAAGGTCGGCGCGATCAGATGGTGGTCGCGGAACGCCGGAAAGAAGCGGCGCAGCGCTTCGATGGCGATGCCGGGGTTGGCCGGCGGGCGCGTGGCCAGCAGCGTGTCGGCCGCCGCGCCGGTCCGCACGGCCAGCGCCAGCGCCTCGGTATCGGCGCGACGGTGCACGCCGACCAGTCCGCCGACGCGGTCCAGCGAGAAGCCGAAGGACAGCTGGATCGGCGGCACGAAGGAAACGCCCATCAGCGCCAGAAAGGACGGCACGCCGTCCGGCAGGCGCTCCAGCACCGCCGATGCGCTGACCGATACCGGGCCCAGCGGCACGTTCAGCGCGCCGCCGAAGCCGGCGGACGAAGGCAGGCGCACGATCGCGCCGCCGCCCGGCAGGCCGCCGCCGAACGGGAAGGGCAGCGATACCGCGATGCCCGATGGCTGCTGCGGCCCCACGGTGAATGGCGGCAGCGTGGTGTTGTCCGGCAGCTTGGGCTGCAGCACCAGCGATGACGAGGAAAACGCCAGCTTCAGCGGGCCGAGCGGCAGTTCGCCATTGAGGCCCTGCGGGCTGTCCCAGTTCAATGCGCGCACCAGCTCCTGCAGGCCCGGGATATCGGGCAGGCCTTCGAGCAGATAGCGGTGCAGATGCGCGGCGATTTTGTCGCGCGCGGCGGTCCAGGCGTCGACCGCCGCCGTCCAGGCGCTCGCGGACGGCGCCTGCTGCGCGAGCAGATCCAATTGCTGTGCGGCCGCCTGCATCGCATCCAGATCCGCGGTGGGAGCGGCCGGGCCGAGCGCACGCCGCAGGCTGTCCCCAAATTCCACCGCGTATCGGATGACTTCGCTGCTGGCCATGCGTCGTGCCCTGGCGTACTGCGTCGATCGAGGACCGCCCGGCCAGGCCGGGCGAGCAGGCGGTCCGTGCGATCCGGGTGGGGCAGTGCCGCTCGGCACCCCCGATGCCTCACACGATGGAAGGACAGGGACGTCTTATCAGAGGCGACGGCAACGATGGACGCAAATGAATTCTGTGCAGGTCTGGTCCGCGTGCGGTTTTATTCGTATCAGGGCTGAAACAGAGCCATGGCCGCGGCGTTTGCGCGCGCGGCCATCGATGCCGCCTTGGCGGGGACGACCAGCGGAGACAACTAGCGGCCAGCCATGCGCCGCCGCTCCCGCCAGATCAACGCGACATGGACAAGGCCCGCGGCAAGGCTGGTCTGCCCGCTGTAATGCACCAACCCGAGCGCCCAGCCGCGGTGGCCCACCAGGACCCACAACGCGAGCAGCAGTCCCAGCCAGCCGGCGGCGCGCAGCATGCGCGTGCGCGAGCGTGGCAGCAGAACGTCAAACACCGCTTGCTGATGCCGCTCCATCGCGAGGGCCAGCGCGCCGAACGCGACGATGCAAAGGATGAAGGCGAGCAGGTCCATCATGCGCGGTCCTCCGACAGCGTGGCAGGAGCGGAGGTGGTGGCGGCGGCGGTGGCGGTGCTCGCGCGCGTTCTTCTGGCCGGCTTGATCCGCGGCCGATGCCGGGCGGTGCGCAGCGCCAGCATCGCGTGCAGCGCGGCCAGGGCCCACATCATCAGATCGAAGCCGGCGAAGACCCAGTCGCCGTCGGCCACGCTGCCCCACAGGCCGCGGTCGGTGGTCAGCGCGTTCAGCACCGGCAGCAGCGCCAGCAGCGCGGCGCCCAGCCACAGCAGCTCGATCCACGCCTTCTTTGCCGGCCGCATCAGCGCGACCAGCAGCGTCGCCGCCCACGCGATGAAGAACAGGTGGATCTCCCAGGCGCCGCGGGCTGCCAGTTCCGCCGGCAGCAGACGATTGCCCCACAGCATCGCCGTCATCGCAACGGAAAGCCCGGCGATCGCGGCGATATTCAAACGCTCGACCAGCCAGAAACCGAAATACGGCCGCTCCGGGTCAGGCAGCTTCTGGCGACGCTTGACGGTCCACATCACCAGCCCCGTGCCGACCATCGCGGTGCCGGCAAGACTGACGATGAAGTAGAGCCAGCGCAATTGCAGATCGCTGAATCGCCCCAGATGCAGCGCATACATGACGCCGCGCACCTCGGCGGCCGGGCCGACGCTGTCGCGCGTCTCGAGCAGCTTGCCGGTGGCGCCGTCGAACACCAGGTACTGCGGACTCATCGACACGCGCGCGGCCTCGCCGCGCAGCACGGTGACGCGGGCCGACGCATCGCCGGCATGGGCGATCGTCACGCGGCTGATGTTGTGCTGGCCCCAGCGCGCCTGGGCCTGGCGCACCATGTCATCGATCGGCGCGAGCTTGGCGGGGATGCCGCTCGGCTTGCCGGGCGGCGGCGACGCATTCAGCTGCGCCGTCAGCTGCTGCCGCTCGGCCGGCGTCTTGAAGGCTGCCTGCTGGCCCCATGGCATGTACATCGCCATCAGGGTCACCAGGCCGGTATAGGTGATCATCAGGTGGAAGGGCAGGCCGAACACCGACAGCGCGTTGTGCGCATCGAGCCAGGAACGCTGGCCCTTGCCCCAGCGGAAGGTGAAGAAGTCGACGAAGATCTTCTTGTGGGTGATCACGCCGCTGACGATCGCCACCAGCATGAACATCGCGCAGAAGCCCGCGAGCCAGCGTCCCCACAGCACCGGCATGTAGTGGAACTGGAAGTGGAAGCGATAGAAGAACTCGCCGCCGTGGGTTTCGCGCGCCGCGACCTTCTGGCCCGTGGCCGGGTCGAAGGTGCCGCTGTCGAACGTGCGCTTGCCGGGTGGGGCGCCCACCGTGCGCCAGAACGCGCTGACCACGTTGTGCCGGTCCGTCGGCATCTCCATGCCCCACAGCGGGCTGCCCGCGGCGACGGTCGCCAGCGTGTCGGCCACGCGCTGCGCGGCCGCGGCGGGATCGGGCACTTCGAGCTGATGCGCCAGTTCGGGCCGCATCCACTGCGAGATCTCGTCCTTGAAATAGCTGACCGTGCCCGTCAGGAACATCGCGTAGAGAATCCATCCGACCAGCAGGCCGGCCCACGTATGCAGGTCCGACATGGTCTGGCGGATGCCCCGGACCCTGGCGGCGATGTCGCTGTGGTTGTCGATGACGTTGCGCGGCGTCACCGTAGAGTTCGCGGTGGACTTCACGATGCGCTCCCTCCCACGCCGGCATACCAGGCCGCCAGCAGCAGCGGGACGGCCGCCACCAGCAGTCCGGCCCATGCGCGCCGCGCGCTGCGTACCGCGAACACCCAGATCACGGCGCCCGCATAGATGGCGAAACTGGCCAGCATGCCGGTCAGCACGGCTTGCGGCTTGCTGATCGGCAGCGCCAGCGCGGCGACGCTGGCCAGCGCCGCGAGCGCATAGCCGCCCAGCACGGCGGCGACGATGCGCGAGACGAGCGAGCCGATCTTCAGGGCTCGGGGCACGGCAGCTTGCATTTACTGTTTGGCCTTCTTGTCGGCGTTGGGTGCGGGAATGGCCGGCACGGCGGGCAGGCCGTCGGGTTTGACATAGGTCAGCGTGCTGACATAGTCGACGCGATGATATCGCTCGGGCCCGGCCTGTCCCTGGCGCTCGCCCGGGGTTTCGTCCTGATGGCTGACCTCGGCGACGTAGACGCCTTGCCACGGCATATCGAAGGCGACCTTGCCCTGCTCGTCGGTCTGCTTCTCCTTGGCCCAGCCCGACTGCGTCACCAGCGCGACCTTGGCCTTGGGCAGCGGCTTGCCGCGGAAGAACACCTGCAGTTCCCCGGCCTTGCCGGCCGGCACCACGTCGAGCACCAGCTTGGGCGCCTGCGGCGCGAGGTCCGTCACCAGCCGCGCGGCGGGGAAATACCAGCCGGTCAACTGCTGGTCGCCGCGCTTGAACGGGTACAGCGGGTAGTGGGGCGCCTGCGCGACGATCGCGTCGCCGCGCTTGGCCTGGAAGGGCAACGTATAGCCGTCGCCGGTCTTGACGCCGTCGGCGGCCTGCTCGCCCTTGGCCGAGAGCAGCGCGGCGCTCGGCACACCGAGCTTGTCCAGCGTGCCGGGCGAGACCTCGCGCAGGTTCTCGGCGAATTCGCCGAAGCGGACGCTGGCGTTCTGGCCGGGCGCCTGCTCGATCCAGATCTGGTGCGAATGCGCCGCGGTGGCGAAGGCCATCAGCGCGAAGGCGAGCGATGCGGAAGATTTCATGGGATAGCCCTTAGAAGTCGAATTGCGCCGAGAGCATCAGCGTGCGGGGAGCGGCCACGGTGACATAGGTACCGCTGGCCAGCCAGTGGTTGTCGTTGAACAGGTTCAGCACATTGGCGCGCAGCACCACCGGCGTGCTGCCGACGCGGGTGCGATAGCGGGCGCCGATGTCGTAGCGGGTATAGCTGGGCAGGCTCAGCGTATTGGCCGCGTTGAAGTACATCGACGAGGTATGCAGCATGCGGCCGGACAGGCTCAGGCCCTGCACCCACGGCGTATCCCAGTCGACGCCGAGGTTGAAGGTCCGCTTGGGCACGTTATTGGCGTCCTTGCCGTCGTTGACGCCGCCGGCGGTACGGGTCAGCTTGGCGTCGAAGAAGGTGGCGCTCGCCATCAGCCGCAGGCCGCGCATCACCTCGCCATAGGCCGACAGCTCGAGGCCGCGGTTGCGCTGCTCGCCGTCGAAGCTGTAGATGTTGGTGGCCGGATCGGTGACCGCGCTGGGGCGCTCGATCTGGAACACCGACACGGTGGTGGTGACGCGGCGGCTCCAGTCGACCTTGACGCCGGCCTCGTATTGCTTGGACTTGTACGGCGCGAACACCTCGCCCGCGTTGGCGGTGCCGGCCGGGGCGACGCCGCCGCGCGTCAGGCCCGCGGTGTAGTTGCCGTAGACCGACACGTTGGACAGCGGCTTGATCACGATGCCGGCGAGCGGGGAGACCGCGCTGTCGTCGTACTTGCCGCTCTGCACGCCGGCGGTGAAGTTCTCCAGCGCCACGCGCTGATGGCGCAGGCCGCCGGTGATCAGCACGCGATCGTCGGCGAAGGACAGCGTATCGGTCAGCGAGAAGCTGGTCAGCTCCGTTTCCGAAGCGCGCTGCGCATCGCCGCGGATGCCGCGCACCGGGGGAATCGGCACGGGGTTGTAGATGCTGGAAGGCACGCCGTCGGCGGCTGGATTGGCCAGGTAGAAGTTGCCCGCCTCCTGGTCGAGCCGCGTGGCGCTGAACGTCACGGTATGGCCGACGTTCCACGTGGCGAAGTTCGCGCGCGCGCCGACCTCGGCGGTCCGCGTCTTGCTGTACGCGTCATACCAGGCGTTGTTGACGGTGAAGTTGCCCTGTGCGTTGACACGGCCCGAAGGAAAGTCCTGATAGGTCGATCCCTCGTGATACCCGGCCGCGCCCCAGACCATCAGGTTCGGTGCGATGTCGTACTCGACGCGGCTCATCACGGCCGTGTCATGCAGGTTCAGCTTCGTGCCGGGATAGAAATTGCGGTGGCCGGAGGGGGCGTCCGGAATGGCGGTGACCGTCGGCAGAAAGCCGATCTGCGGACGGAAGTTGTCGATGCCCTCGTGCTGGCTGTAGGCATCGAGCGACCAGCGCAGCCTGCGGCCGCGATAGTCCAGGCCGATCGCGCCGACGGTCTGTTCGGCGCGGCCGTCGTCCAGCGTCGTCTTGCCGTTCTGGTAGGCGCCGTTGAAGCGCACGCCCCATTCCTTGTCCTCGCCGAAGCGGCGGCCGATGTCCGCCTGCACGCCCAGCTGCGACTTGCTCTGGAAGGTGCCGGTCAGGCGCGTCAGGGGTTCGTCGCCGGCGCGCTTGGTGACGACGTTGATCGCGCCGCCGATGCTGCCGCTCGGGCCGATGCCGTACATCAGCGTGCCCGGGCCCTTGAGGACCTCGACACGCTCCATCATCAGCGCGGGCATCCGGTTCGCGGACGCCATGCCGTAGAGGCCGTTCAAACCCACGTCGCCGCTCGACACGGTATAGCCGCGGATCTGGAAATCCTCGCCGAAGCCGCCGCTGGAGGTCAGCGTGCGCACCGAGGCCTCGCTGACGACCACGTCCGCAAGCGTGCGGGCCTGCGTGTCCTGCAGCATCTCGGCGGTGTAGTTGGTGGTGCTGAACGGCACGTCCATCACGTCGGCCGTGCCCAGCACGCCCAGGCCGCCGCCGCGCGCAACCTGGCCGCCGGCATAGGGCGCCGGCAGGCCGCCGTCGCTAGCGGAGGCCACCACGGTCGCCGTGGGCAGCATCGCGACGCCTTCGCCGGCATCCGCGGACCGCGGCGCGGCATTGACGACATAGGTGCCGTTCGCCTGCTCGACGGCCACCAGCCCCGAATTGGCCAGCAGCGTGTCCAGGCCGCGGCGCACCGTGTAGTTGCCCTGCAGGCCCGTGCTGCTGCGGCCGGCGGTCAGCTCCGGCTTGAACGACAGCATGATGCCGGCCTCGCGGCCGAAGCGGCTGAGCGCATATTCGAGCGTGCCGGCGGGGATGTCATAGCTGCGGCTTGCCGCCGCCGGCTGGGCGTGCGCGATCGCGGGGATCGATAGCACCGGCGCGGCAACGGCGGCGCCGAAGGCGATGTGCCGCGCCGCGCGGGCCAGCAGCTTGCGCCGGAATCGGTGAGTAGGCTGGCGCGTCGGCGCCGTGACGTGGACCCGGAGGGAACCCATGATCTGACCTTTCTGAAGGAGGAGAAGTTGGAGTGCTCACCTCCATGACCCGCGAGAAACCAAAACGGATCAGCTCGCGGCAACTTTTTTTGCAGATCGTCGTGAATTACCCCTTTGCGGCGGGTGCCCGGACAAGCCGGATCTCCCTTCGCCCCCATAGCCTCGTCACAACTTCGGTGCGAACCTCCAGCGTCGTGCCCAGCGCGCTCAGGACCTTGCCGATGTCGTCGACCGGGAACGAGCCCGACACGCGCAGGCCCGCCAGCGCCGGGTCGCACGACAGCGCATCGTCGCTGTAGCGGCCCAGTTCCGCGAGGAAATCGTCCAGACGCATGCTGCGGGCGACGATGAAGCCTTCGGCCCAGGTCGCGCCGGCGCTCTCGGCCGGGGCAGGGGAGGTGATGCTGTCCGCCGTATAGCTGGCGCGATAGCCGGCCGGCAGCACGATCGCGCTGGCGGCATTGCGGTTGGGGCGGATCTGGACCTTGCCCTCGAACACGCTGACCTCGGTATCGTCGCCGCGCTGGCGCACGACATAGCGCGTGCCCAGCGCCTGCACCGTGCCCTGCGCGGTTTCGACCAGGAAGGGCCGGGGTGGCGACGCTTGGTCTTTGGCGGTGGCAATCAGGATCTCGCCGGCCAACAGCCTGACGCGCCGCTGTGCCGCGTCGAACTCGATGTCGACCGCGCTGGCGGTGTTCAACCACAGCTGCGTGCCGTCCGCCAGCACCAGCGAACGGCGCTCGCCGACCGCGGTGCGATGGTCCGCCGTCCATTGGCGCCACGGCGTAGGGTCGCGCGCGCTCCAGGCGAGGCCCCCGGCGAACAGCGAGACCGCCAGCACCTTGATCGCGCGCCGGCGCTTCGGCGAACCCGGCGAACCCGGCGGGGCGAGCGCGGCCCGCGCGATATCGGCGGTCACCGGCGACGACAGCGGCCGCAGCCGGTCCTTGACCGATTCGATCCGCTGCCAGGCCCGCTCGTGATCGGGATGCGCGGCGCGCCAGCACTTCCAGGCCTCGACGACCTCGGGCGCCACGTCAGCGCCCTGCAGTTCGAGCAGCCATTCCAGCGCGCGCTCGGCCACGTCGGCCGGAATGTTGGCGGCGTCGGCTGTGGTCTGGTACCAGGAGGAAGCCAAGGGGGCGTTATCCGATCGTGATGCGAGGCGATGGGGCGGGATGCGCGTTCATTCGACGGGCTGCGGCTTCAGGTCGCTTCATGCGGCGTCATGCGACGAACGACAGGTCGGCGAAGAAGCATCGCTGCAGCGCCTTGACGATGTAGCGCTTGACCGTCGGGATCGAGATGCCCAGCGCCTCTGCCACCTGCGCGTGCGTCTGCCCGTCGAGCTGGGACAGCAGGAAGGCCTCCTTGACGATCCGCGGCAATCCGTCGAGCAGGCAGTCGAGCTCGAGCAGCGTCTCGAGCAGGATCGCCCGTTCCTCGGGCGACAGTTCGACCCGGCTGGGCGCCTGCGCCAGGGCTTCGAGATAGGCGCGCTCGAGCTTTTCGCGGCGCCAGTGGTTGGACACCAGCCGCTGCGCGACGGTGGTCAGGTAGGCGCGGGGCTCGTCCAGGCGGCTCGGCACGCGATCGCTGTTGAGCAGCCGCACGAAGGTGTCGTGCGCCAGGTCGCCGGCCTGGTCGGCGCTGCCCAGACGCCGGTGGAGCCATCCCTTGAGCCATAGATGGTGGTCGCAATACAGCGACTCGATGCTCGTAGGGAGAAGACAGCCCGGCGTACTCATGTTCCAGCAGTTGGATCCGCTCGGCCGCCGGTCCGGCGCAGCGGAAGGCGGCATGCCGACGCGGACGGCAAAATGGCGTCAGAAAGGTTGTAAATAGTAATCATTATCAATAACAGAGTTAAACAAAACCTGTCAAGGCGGCAAGAAAGCGAAAGACGGGCGAAAAGGAGCGGAGGAGGGGAAGGATCCAGGCGCTCGCCATGGCCTACCGGGATGGCCAGCTGGGGCTCGACCGCGACGAGCGCAATTTCCGCTTCCACCTGGTGGAGACGGCGCACGCGCTGAAGCATCCGGCGCTCAAGCCCTAGCGCTGGCGGGCGGGCGAATGGCCTGCGTCGTGGGCAATGATTCGCAATATGGGGCCGCTATGGACGACCGACCGGCGCCACGGCCTTGCCCTTGAGCAACACCCGCGAGAGCGCCAGGATGTTCGCCTCGGCGGCGTCCTTGCGCCAGATCAGCCGCGTCACCATGCGGCCGGATTTGGCGGGCAAGGGATGCAGGCTGAGGCGGGCCCGCTCGCTGTAGATGCCGACGATGCTGCGCGGCACCAGCGCGACGCCCATGCCGACCGCCACGCAGCCCAGAATCAGGTGATAGGAGCCGACCTCGACGACGCGCCGCGGCGCGGTGCGCGAGCGCGCAAACCAGTCCTCCAGGCAGCGGCGATGCGGACAGCCGCGCGGGAAGGCCAGGATCGTCTTCGAGGGAATGTCCTTCGGCGAGGCGATCGGGGGATGGTCGGCATTGGCGACGATGACCAGTTCCTCCTCGTAGATCGGCATCGCATGCAGGCGCTTGTCCGCTGCCGGATCGGTGGTCAGCGCCGCATCGAGGGTGCCATCGATGACCCGTTCGGCGAGCTCCGCCGGGTCGCCGGAGGACAGCTCCAGGGCGACGTCCGGATACATCTCGTGGAACAGGCCCAGCGGTTGCGGCAGGCGGACCGCTGCCGTGCTTTCCATCGCGCCGAGCCGCAGCGTGCCGCTGGGCCGGTCGTTGCGGGTGGCCTCGGCCGCCTCGTCGGCCAGATCGAGCAGCCGTTCCGCATAGTCCATCAGCACCTTGCCCGCCGGCGACAGTTGCAGCTTGCGGCCGTCGCGATGGAACAGCGTGACGCCGAGCTTCTCTTCCAGCTGCTGGATGCGCACCGTGATGCTCGACTGCGCGCGATGCAGCGATTCGGCGGCCTTGTTGATGCCGCCCGCCTGCACGACCGCGGCGAATGTCTTCAGGTCCGACAATTCCAGCATATCGATTTCTCCGAATGATCGGTTCGGGGCAATTCATTTTACGCGATGGATCGGCGGCCCTACAGTGGGGATGAAGACACCTTGCATCCGGGCTTGCATCCCCGGCTGGCATCCCAGGATGACATCCCGGGCCTTGCGTCCGGCTGCGGCAAGCGCTCCCCACGTATCGACGAGGCTTATCTACATGACCCTATCGCGTCCCGGACTTCCCAACGGCATGGCCGCGGCGGCGGCCGGCGTTTCCGCCAACGTCGTGTTTGGCGCGTCGTCGCTGTACTGGCGGCTGCTGGCCGGCATCGCGCCGACGACGCTGGTCGGCTACCGCATCCTGATTTCGCTGACGACGCTGCTGGCCATCCTCTGGTTGACCGGGCGCTTGCGGGCATTGCGCAGCAAGCTGGGGCCGCGCGTGCTGGCCCTGCATGTCGCGGCCTCGTGCCTGGTGGTGGTGAACTGGGCCGTCTTCATCTGGAGTTCGATCCACGGCCATGTCGTCGAAACGGGCCTGGGCTATCTGACGGCGCCTTGCATTTCGATCGCGGCCGGCGTGATCGTGTTTCGCGAGAAGGTCGACAAGGTTGTCGCCGCGGCACTACTGGTGATCGCGGCCGCGATCGCGCTGCTGCTGTTGCGCAGCGGCGAACTGCAGCACTGGCTCTATCTGACGGCCGCGATCAGTTGGGGCGGTTATGCCTGCCTGAAGAGGTTTACGCCGCTGGACGCGGTCAGCGGCCTGCTGATGGAGACGGTGTTCCTGTCGATCGGCTGCGGCCTGGCGCTGATGTTCTCGGACATGACGCTGGCCCTGCCGGCCGGCATGTCCACGCTGCATCTGGCTGCGCTGGCCATGGCCGGGCTGGTGTCCGCGATCCCGCTGATGCTGTTCTCGTACGCGGCCAACCATCTGTCGCTGTCGATGAACGGCCTGCTGCAGTTCGTGTTGCCGACCACCCAGTTCATCGTCGCCACGTTCGTCTACCGGCAGCCGGTGTCGGCCAATACGGTGATGGCGCTCGCGCTGATCTGGCTGGCGCTGATGGGCATCGTGGCCCGGCCACTGCTGCCGCCACGCTGCCCCGCGGGCGCGGGGCGGCCTTGACGATGCGCTGCTTCTGATTGCGCTACTTCTGGTACGCCGGGACCACGAACCCCGCAAAGCGCTGCTGCGTCACGGCCTTGAACGAGGCCGAATGGTAGGCGTTGCGGATATCGGCCACAAAGGGCTTGTTCAGGTCGCTGGTTTTGACGGCGACGAGGTTCATGTAGTAGTCGGGAATATTCTCCAGCGCCAGCGCCGAGGTCAGCTTCAGGCCCGATGCCAGCGCGAAATTGCCATTGACGAAGGCATAGTCGACGTCGTCGAGCGAGCGGGGCAGCTGGGCCGCTTCGAGCTGCACCAGCTTGAGCTTGTGCGGATTGCCCGCAATGTCGCGCTCGGAGGCGCGGACCGCGTCCGTACCCGGCTTGAGCGTGACCCAGCCGATCTGCTGCAGGATCGCGATGGCGCGCGCGAGATTGGTCGGATCGTTCGGCAGCGACACGGTGGCGCCCGGCTTCACGTCGCTGAGTGCCTTGTGCTTGCGGCTGTAGATGCCGATCGGTGCGGTCGGTACCTGCACCACCTCCGACAACTGCAGCTTGCGATCGGCAGAGAACGTCTTCAGGTAGACCGCATGCTGGAAAGCGTTGGCATCGAGCGCGCCATCGGCCAGCGCGAGGTTCGGCTGCACGTAGTCGCTGAACTCGACGATCGTCACCTTGTAGCCTTGCCCCTCCAGGATCGGCTTGATGCCATGGCGGATCTGGTCGGCATAGGGGCCGGCGGTCGCACCGAAACGGATTTCCTTCTTGTCGGGGTCCGCCGCGCTGGCGGACTGCATGGCGCCAAAGGCCAGCAGCAGGGTGGCCAGTATCCGGACTCGGCTTGCGACTCGCATCGAATTCTCCCGTTGGTTCTCGATTCTGTTCTGGAACGGCGCGGCGGCGCCGGCAAACATGCCGGCCCATTGTAGGGACGGGCGAGACGGGAGCGAAGCTGCAAATTGGCATGCGCATATGCGGCGAGCGCATATGCGCAACGAACGGGCTGCGTCCGGCGTGGAGGGCGATCTACCGCGCCATCACCTTGTCCGGCGTCATCGGCGTCGTCCGCAGGCGGCGGCCGGTGGCATGGAAGATCGCGTTGCTGATCGCGGCCGCGACGCCGACGATGCCGATCTCGCCGACGCCCTTGGCGCCGATGCGGCTGACGATGCGATCGTCCTCTTCGACAAAGACGACGTCGATATCGCGGATGTCGGCGTTGGCGGCCACGTGGTACTCGGCGATGTCATGGTTCATGAAGCGGCCCAGCGCATGGTCGGCATGGGTTTCCTCGTGCAGCGCCTGGCTGATGCCCCAGACCACGCCGCCGATCACCTGGCTGCGGGCCGTCAGCGGATTGACGATGCGGCCGGCGGCCACGGCGCTGACCACGCGCATGACGCGCACCAGGCCCAGCGCCTCGTCGACGCGCACCTCACAGAACACGGCCGAATGCACCGCCCGCACGGTCTTCTTCTGTTCGGCGAGGTTCGGCACCAGCAGGTAGCGCACTCCCAGTTGCGCCTTGCCGTGGGCCGACAGCAGTTCGGTCAGCGGCATGGCGACGGCGGGATCGGCGCGCAGGCAGATCATTCCGTCCCGAAACGCGACCTGTTCGAAAGTGCAGCCCTGGAAGCGGCCGTTGCGCTGTCCCCGTGCCAGGCGCCACAGCTGGCGTTGCAGGCGTTCGCACGCGCCATCGACCGCCGAGCCGACCGTCGCCACATGCGAGGAGCCGCCCTCGATCGGCGCGAACGGCAATTCCGAATCGCCCAGGCGGAACACCACGCGCTCCAGCGGCAGGCCCATCGCCGAGGCGGCGATCTGCGTCATGGCGGTATAGGTGCCGGTGCCGATGTCGCTCGCCGCGCTGGCGACCTCCAGCGTGCCGTCCGCATGCAGCGTGGCGCTGGCGCGCGCGGCCATCTGCATCGCGTCCCAGGTGCCGGTGGCCATGCCCCAGCCGACCAGTTCATGGCCGTCGCGCATCGAACGGGGCTGCGGGGAGCGCTTGGCCCAGCCGAAGCGCCGCGCCCCTTCCTCGTAGCATTCGCGCAGCGACTTGGTCGAGAAGGGCAGGCCCTTGTTGCCGTCGCGCTCGGCGTAGTTTGCAAGCCGCAGCGCCAGCGGATCCATGCCGACGGCGTACGACAGCTCGTCCATCGCGACTTCCAGCGCATGCACGCCGTGGGCGGCGCCCGGCGCGCGCATGTCCATCGGCGTGTAGTGGTCCAGGTCGACCAGCCGGTATTTCAGGCGGACGTTCTCGCTGGCGTAGAGCTGCCCGGACCAGTTCGCGACCACCTCGACGTAGTCCTCGTGCCGCGACGTTTCTGCCGCGACCTCGTGGATCACGGCCTTCAGCCGGCCGTCGGTGTCGGCGGCGAGCCGGACGCGTTGCCACGTTTCGGGACGATGGCCGAAGGTGAACATCTGCTGGCGCGACAGCACCACGCGCACCGAGCGCTGCAGCTTCAGCGCCGCCATCACCGCCACCAGCAGCTGGTACTGCGGGCGCAGGCCGGAGCCGAAGGCGCCGCCGACGAACTGGTTGCGCACCACGACCTTGCGCTTGGGCAGGCCGAACACGCGCGACACCATCCAGCGGCAATTCTGCGA
Organism: Cupriavidus cauae; assembly: GCF_026210475.1. Taxonomy (NCBI): domain Bacteria; kingdom Pseudomonadati; phylum Pseudomonadota; class Betaproteobacteria; order Burkholderiales; family Burkholderiaceae; genus Cupriavidus; species Cupriavidus cauae. The sequence continues at coordinate 2,246,885 of NZ_CP080294.1, read as the reverse complement.
GCCTTGGGTCTTGTCGTGGATCAGCAGATGGCCGCGGCTGTCACGGATCACGGTGCTGGCGTGCATCTCCATCGGGTTGTGGTGCTCGACGCCGGCGTAGTACTCGGCATCGATCTTGACCGGCGCGGCTTCGAAGGCCGCGTCGGCGTCGCCCTTGGGCTTCGGCGTGGGCGAATAGCCGGCCTTCAGCGACGAGGGCTCGTGGCTGCGCTGCAGGTTCGCGAGCAGGTTGGTTTCGTGCGGCGCGGCCTCGTATTCGACCTGCACCAGCATCGCGGCATAGCGCGCCAGCTCGAAGGTTTCCGCCACCACCAGCGCGACCGGCTGGCCGCTGTAGTGGATCTGGTCGTCATACAGCGGCCGGAACGGCGAGCCGGCCGGGGCGGTCATGTCCTTGTAGAACAGCCGCAGCGAACGGACCTTGGGGCGGTTCTCATGCGTGATTACATCGAGGACGCCCGGCACCGCCAACGCCCGGCTGGCGTCGATCGACACGATGCGCCCGCGCGCGACGGTGCTGTTGACCACCACGCCATAGGCCAGGTCCGGCGCGGGATGTTCGGCCGCATAGCGGGCGTGGCCGGTCACCTTGGCGACGCCGTCGATGCGCGGCGTCGGCGTGCCGATCCCGGACTGCCCGGAGCCGGGCACTGCCATCGGCTGCTGATTCTCGTCGATCGGTTCGAGCACGGTCTTGGTCATGCCAGCGTCTCCTCGCGGCAAGCGTCCTGCCCGGTGTTGGTCAGGATGCCGGCTGCCGCCATTTCCAGGGCGTGCACGATGGCACGCTCGGCCAGTGGAATCTTGAAGGCGTTGTTGGGGCCGCCTTCCGGCAGGCTTTCCGCCAAGCCTTCCGTCACGCCAGCCGGCCAGCTTTCCGGCAGGGCGGGACCGCCCCAGGCACGCGCTTCGCGCAGGATGAAGCGGGCCGCCTCGGCGAAGGCTTCGGCGTCCGCCGGCTTGCCGACCAGCAAGCCCTCGGCCTCGGTGTCGCGCCAGGGCTTGTGGGCGACGCCGCCCAACGCGAGCCGGGCCGCGCGGATGCGGCCGTCGGGCCCGAGGTCGAGGGCCGCCGCCACCGACACCAGCGCAAAGGCATACGACGCGCGCTCGCGCACCTTCAGATAGCAGCTGTGGGCGGCGAAGGCCTCCGCGGGCGGCAGCGACAGGTGCGTAATGATTTCGTCGGGCGCCAGCGTGGTATCGACATCCGGCCGGTCGCCGGGCAGCCGATGGAATTCGCCGAAGGGAATCTCGCGCGTGCCATTGACCGATTCGACATGGACGGTCGCGTCCAGCGCGGCCAGCGCCACGCACATGTCGGACGGGTGGGTGGCGATGCAATGCTCGCTGGCGCCGAGAATCGCGTGCTGGCGGGCCAGTCCCGTCGCCGCCGGACAGCCGGTGCCCGGCGCGCGCTTGTTGCATGGCACGCCGGCATCGTAGAAGTAGTAGCAGCGCGTGCGCTGCAGCAGGTTGCCGCCGTTCGTCGCCATATTGCGGATCTGCGGCGAGGCCCCGGCCAGGATGGCGGCGCGCAGCAGCGGATAGCGCTCGCGCACCAGCGGATGCTCCGCGGTATCGGCATTGCGGGCCATCGCGCCAAGATGCAGGCTGCCGTCGGGCTGTTCCTCGATCTCGGCCAGCGGCAGCAGGCCCAGGTCGACCAGCGCGACGGGGCGCATCACGTCCACCTTCATCAGGTCGACCAGATTGGTGCCGCCCGCCAGGCAGCGTGCGGAGGCGTTGCCCTCCGCGCGCTCGGCGGCTTCATGGATCAGGGCGAGCGCCGCGGGCACGGTGTCGGCGCGTTCGTAGTGGAACGGGTTCATGGCGTCGGCTCCGATGGCGTCGAAGACGATGGCGTCGATGGTCCCGCTTCCAATGACGCCGATGACGGGGTTGCGCCGGCCGCCGTGCGGTTCCCTTCGCCTTCGCCTTCGCCTTCGTCTTTGCCTTCGCCCCGCGCCGTGCCGTGCCCGTTCAGCACCACGCGCGACACGGCCTCGACGATCTGCGGATAGGCGCCGCAGCGGCACAGGTTGCCGCTCATCCGCTCGCGGATCTCCGGCACGTTGCGGGGAGGCGTTTCGTTCATCAGCCCCGCCGCCGAGCACAGCTGGCCCGGCGTGCAATAGCCGCACTGGAAGGCATCGCATTCGATAAAGGCCTGCTGCAGCGGATGCAGGCCGCGCTGGTCGCCGGACAGGCGGGCCAGTCCTTCGACGGTCGTGATGTCGGCCTGGTCGTAGGCCACCGCCAGCGCCAGGCAGGCGTTGATGCGGCGCCCGTCTGCAAGAATCGTGCAGGCGCCGCACTGGCCGTGGTCGCAGCCCTTCTTGGTGCCGGTCAGGTCCAGCTGCTCGCGCAGCAGGTCCAGCAGCGTGACCCAGGGCTCGACGTGCAGCGTGTAATCCGCGCCGTTGATGCGCAGGCGTACCGGCAGCCGCGGGGGCAGGGCGCGCGGCGGGTTCGGGCCCGGGGAGGCGGTGATCGGTTTGGGCTCGGGTGCCAGCATGTCGGTCCTCCGTGTTTCGCCATCGGCGCCCCGGCGAAAGCGGAGCACTCTGGGCGGCCACGCAAGGGCTGCGCCAAGGCGGCGGGACCGGCGGCAGGCCGTCGAGCGGGTACGGAATCGGAGGTAAACGTGCGCCGTGCTACATCCGCGACCGGCGCTGGGGCCGGCGCGGGCCCGCTCGAGTCGGTGCGGGCCGGTGCGTATGGGCGCGGCGATGCAATCCTGGCGGGTAGCAGTTGGAAAAAACGGTGGGAAAAAACGGCGATCGTTGCGCGGCGGATGCCCATCCCGGTTGGCACTGGCTACGCCGGAACGGCAGCCATGGCGAAGTGGCCGGCTCGACCGAAGGCGAGCCAGCCCCCACGCCGGGCGAGCCCTACTTGCGCTGCTGAATCCGGATCATGTTGCCGGCCGGATCGCGCACGCCGAGATCGCGCACGCCGTAGGGTTGGTCGGTCGGCTCCTGGACGATCTCCGCGTCGCAGTCCTGCAGGCGCTGGAACACCGCCTCGAGGTCCTTGGCGCCAAGCAGCAGCATCGCGAAGGTGCCCTTGGCCATCATCTCGGCGATGGTGCGCTTTTCCTGGTCCGTGACCCCCGGCGTGGCGTTGGGCGGGTACAGCACGATGGACGTCTCGGGTTGGTCCTTCGGGCCGACGGTGATCCAGCGATGGTCGCCAAAGGCGACATCCTTGCGGACCTCGAAGTCGAGCGTGTCGCGATAGAAGGCCAGCGAGGCCTCCGGGTCGGCGTGGGGCAGGAAGGTCGAGTGAATCGTGATATCCAAGATCAGTCTCCGTGATGGGCAATCGAGCGTTTGGCCGCGGGCGTCTTCGCCGTCGCGGGAGTCGCGGTTGAGGCGGTTGTCGCGGTCGTCGCGGCAGGGTCCGGACCCTGGACGGCAGTCTAGACGGACGCCTGTTCCCGCGCTTCTCGATTCCTGATCGGTCGCGTCACCTGCCTGGCGACGCAGGACGGGATGCCCTCGGCCTGGCTCGCGTAGTCGCGCCGGTAAACGCTGGGCGGGACGCCGACCAGCTCGGTGAAGCGGGTGCTGAACGTGCCCAGCGACGAGCATCCGACCGCGAAGCAGACCTCGGTCACGCTCAGGTCGCCGCGGCGCAGCAGCGCCATCGCGCGCTCGATGCGCCGCGTCATCAGGTAGGCATAGACGGATTCGCCATAGGCCAGCCGGAACTGCCGGCTCAGATGGCCCGCCGACATATGAACGCCCTGAGCCAGCGCTTCGACGTCCAAGGGCTGGGCGTAGTCCCGGTCGATGCGATCGCGGACGCGGCGCAGGCGGGCGAGGTCACGGAGGACGGTGTCGGTGGGGGTGGAGGTGGCGGGAGGGGCGGCAGGCATCGCCGTATGCTGCCATGCCCGCTGCGCACCCTCAACCGGTGCCTGCCCGGATCGGCGCGCGTCAATTGGCATCGGGGAGCCGATCGCCCACACTTGAGTCGTGAACTCGACCGGAGCCGGACATGGCCAAATCTGCTGCCATCGGATCGCTGCATCGCCGTCTGAGCCTGTCGCTTGGCAGTCTCGCGCTGCTGGTGGGATTGCTGGGCGGGATCGGCGCCTGGATCGTCGTCCACCAGGCCGCCGCCGAGTTCAACGACGACTTGCGGCAGGCTGCCGCCGCCATCCAGGCCGCGCCGCCAGTCATGCCGGCACCGTCCCACGGCAAGCCGCCGGCGGCGCCCCCCGTGCTGGTGCAGACCTGGGGGCCGGGGGACGGCGTCCGGCCGGGACACAGCAGCGCGCCATGGGTGCCGCTTCCAAAGGCGCAGCTGGGCTTCTCCGACGTGGAGACCGGCGGGATCGTCTGGGACGTGTTTGCGCTGCAGGCGGGCGACGCCTACATGCAGATTGCCCAGCAGCGGGCGGTTCGGACGGCCAATGCCCGGCGCGTGGCGGCATGGGCCGTGATTCCGGTCGTGGTGTTGCTGCCGGTGCTGTTGTGGGCGATCCGCGTCAGCGTCAGGGACGCGCTGCGGCCATTGAGCGTGATCGGCGAGCGCGTGGCGCAGGCCGACCTCAATCACCTGGAGCCCGTCGATACCGGCACGGCGCCCGAGGAACTGCGACCCTTTCTCGAATCGGTCAACCGGATGATGGTCCGGCTATCCGGGCTGATCGACACGGAGCGCAGCTTCATCGCAAATGCCGCGCATGAACTGCGGTCGCCGCTGACCGCCCTGCAGTTGCAGGTCGAGAACCTGATCCACGCGCCGCGCGACCACATCGACGAACAACTGGAAGAGCTGCGCCGCGGCATCCGTCGCACGGGAACCCTGATCGCCAAATTGCTCGAACTGGCCCGCGCGGAAATCGGCACGCCCCGCGCGCTGGATAACGTGGCAGTGGCCGCGGTCGTCAGCGATGTCGTGACCGACCTGCTGCCGCTCGCCGTCGACCGCCGCGTCGACCTGGGCGTGGAGCGGCTCGACGAGGTGCGGCTCGCCGCCACGGAGACGGACCTGCGCATGCTGATCAAGAACCTGGCGGACAACGCCATCCGGTATGGCGGCCGGGGAGGGCGGGTGGACCTGAGCGTGCGCCGCGACGAAGGGGAAGGCAAGGGCGACGGCAATGGCAAGGGCGATGGCAAGGGCGATGTCGTGATCGAAGTGGCCGACACTGGGCCGGGCATTCCCGAGGCGGCGCGCGCGCGGGTCTTCGAGCGTTTCTATCGCGGCGGCGCGACCGACGAAGAGGGCAGCGGGCTCGGGCTGGCCATCGTGCAGACGATTGCAGGCAATCTCGGCGGCCGCGTCGATCTGATGGGACGTGCGGATGGCCGGCCGGGGCTGGTCGCGAGGGTGGTATTGCCGCTGCGAACCGCGCCGCCCGCGGCGAATCCGGGCACGGCGGCCACCGCATGACATGACGGGGCGTCTGTCCGAACGCGATACCACCGAAGGGCAGCGCGCCGCCACGCGTGGCATCATCCGTCCGAGACCAACCCTGACGGATGGACCATGTCCGACTTCAGCACCTCGCCGCTTCAGCAGAGCGCTGCGTCCGCGCTCTTTCGCGAGCACGAACTGTCGATCGGCCTCGTGATGCCGCTGCTTCGCGAGGGACAGACGGTGCCCGACTATGCCGCGCAACTCGATCTGGCCCAGCGGGCGGATGCGGCGGGGTTCCGTGCCCTGTGGGTCCGCGACGTGCCGCTCAACAGCGCGGACTATCCCGACCCGATCGGCCATCTCGATCCCTGGGTGTTCCTCGGGGGACTGGCCACGCGCACGCGCCGCGTGATGCTGGTCAGTGGTGCGGTGGTCCTGCCATTGCGCCATCCCTTGCATATCGCCAAGGCGGCGATCTCCGTGCAGGAGCTGTCTGGAGGACGCTTTGTTCTCGGCCTTGGCTCCGGCGATCGTCCGCCCGAATACGCGGCGTTCGGGCAGGACGGCAACGCGCGGCGGGAGCTGTTCCGCCAGCATTGGGAGGTCGTCGGTGCGGCGGTCGGGCTGCCGTCGCACGTGGTGCCGGATCGCGAGGCCGACGATGGGACCGCGTTCTACCTGCTGCCGCGCCAGCAGCGCGCAGTGCCATTGCTGGCGGTCGGTTCGGGCGGACAGAGCGTGGACTGGATCGCCCGGCATGCCATCGGCTGGATGACCTACCACCGCGATCCCGCTACCCAGCGGGACCGGCACAGCATGTGGCGCGCGGCCTGCGAGCGCACCGCGCCGGGACGTTTCCGCGCCTTCGGCGTGGCGGTCCGCCTGGAATTGAGCGAGAACGCATTGGAACCGCCGACGGCATTGAATCTTGGATACCGGACTGGCGCCCAGCCTCTCGTTGCCATCCTCGAAGAGATGCGGGCCGCCGGCGTCCATCACGTGGCGCTCAACATCACCAATTCGCAGCGGCCGGTAGACGAGGTGATCGACGAACTGGCGCAAGCCGTATTGCCGGTGTTTCACCACGGAGAGAACGCATGACGATGGATGACCGAGCGATGCCGGCACGATGCATGATGCAACGTAGGGGCGCGTTGCCCGCTGCGGGCCCGGTGTGGCCGGCTTCCCCAGCGCAAGGCTGGAGTTGTCCTGGTTCGCAGCCGCAGGTATCTTCTTCCCATGCCTGACGCAGCCGCTAGCCCAAGGGCCGAGCCCATCGCCACCTTGTCCGGCAATGAACCGCTCTTCATCGTCTTCAACGCCGGCTCCGGCAGTGAAGATGCCGTGGAGACGCGAAGGAAGATCGAAGAACGACTGGACCAGGCGGGACGCGTCTATACCATCTTCACGGTCGATCGGCCCAAACAATTGCCGCAGGTCGCCGAGATGGCTGTCGAGCGCGCGAGACAGGCCAACGGCGTGGTGGTCGCAGTGGGTGGCGACGGCACCTTGAACGCGGTGGCGGCAACCGTGTTGCCGACGGGGCTGCCTTTCGGCATCCTGCCGCGCGGCACGTTCAATTACTTCGGCCGGACCTATGGCATCTCGCGGGAAACCGACGAGGCCGTGGCCAGCTTGCTCGATGCCCGCATCGAACCAGTACAGGTCGGTCTGCTCGATGGGCGGCCGTTCCTCGTCAATGCCAGCCTGGGGCTGTATCCGCAGCTGCTGGAAGACCGCGAGGTCTACAAGCAGATGCTCGGCCGGCGGCGCTGGGTGGCGCTGCTGTCGGCCCTCGTCACGCTGATGCGCACGCCGGCGCAGCTGACGCTCGAGCTGCTGTCCCATGGACAACACCAGGTGTTGCGCACCCCGACGCTGGTGGTCGGCAACAACAGCTTGCAGCTCGAGCAGATCGGCATTCCGGAAGTCGCCCATCTGGAAGAGGGCCGTCTGGTGGCGATGCTGGCGAAGCCGGTGGGCACGCTGGCCTTGTATGGGCTGCTGCTGATGGGGGCGATGGGGCGGCTCGGCGATGCCTCGCGCGTCATCAGCTTCGGCTTTGAAGCGCTGACCGTGCGCGTTCGCGGCCGCCGGCGCATCAAGGTGGCGATGGACGGCGAGATTCACTGGGCTCGCACGCCGCTGCATTTCTCGGTGTCTCCGAAGCGCCTGCAGTTGCTGGTTCCGCGAGACACGAGCCGGTTGGATCGCTCATGAGCGTGGCCCGCGTCCTGCACCTGTCCGACACCCATTTCGGTACCGAGCAAGCGCCCGTCGTGGAGGCCGTGCTGGCATTGGCGCGCGAGCTGGCGCCGGAGGTCGTCGTGCTGTCGGGCGATATCACCCAGCGGGCGAGGGCGGACCAATTCGCCGCGGCGCGCGCGTTTCTGTCCAGGCTGGGACTACCGACGCTGGTCATCCCCGGCAATCACGATATTCCGCTCTTCAACGTGGCGGCTCGAATCCTGAATCCCTATGGCGGCTACCGGCGCGCGATCGGTATGGCGCTCGAGCCCGTCTTCAGCAATGAACGGGTCCTCGCGATCGGCGTGAATACCACCAGGCCATCGCGGCACAAGAACGGCGAGGTGTCGCGCGAGCAGATCGACCGCGTCTGCACGCAGCTTCGCCAGGCGCGGCCGGAGCAGCTGCGTATGGTCGTGGTGCACCAGCCGGTACGCGCCGTCGTCGAATCGGATACCGCCAATCTGCTGATCGGGCGCGATGCGGCGGTACCGGCGTGGGTGGATGCCGGCGCGGACATGGTGCTGGGCGGGCATATCCACCTGCCGTACGTGGTGCCGCTGCCGACGAATTCAGGCCGCCGTGCCTGGGCGGTACAAGCCGGCACGGCGGTATCGCACCGGGTGCGCGGAACCATCCCCAATTCGGTGAACGTGATCGAGCACCACGTGGAAGGTGGAAGACACCATTGTCGCGTTCAGCGGTGGGATTACGACGCGAGCGGCGGGGCGTTCGTCACCGTGGATAACAAGGTCCTCGAACTCAGCCGGTAAGCGTGGTCGGGAATCGGCCGGCTTGCTGGCGGTCACGCCTGGCCCGTACGGCTACCGGTACGGATCGGCGTCCTTGCCGATGGGCCGCTCAATGACTAATCTTCCTGTCACACCAGATCGGGCGGAACGCGGTTGCCGTCGACCCGATCGACTTCAGCCCGAGCTCTCCCAAACCGTTCCGCTTCGCTTCTTCGCCTCTGGCCTGCGGCCATTGCGCGCCCGTAGCGCTGTCGGCCCGCGGCGATGCTCGCGCACTCTGCAAAGCCGGGGTAAAGCCAGCAAGCCGAAAGGAGCAACACCATGGGCATGATCGCGACCAAGGATGGCACCGAGATTTTCTACAAGGATTGGGGTGAGGGGCAGCCGATCGTCTTTCACCACGGCTGGCCGCTGAGCGGCGACGACTGGGACGCCCAGATGCTGTTCTTCCTCGGCAAGGGCTACCGCGTCATCGCCCATGACCGGCGGGGGCACGGCCGCTCGACGCAGGCGGCAAGCGGCCACGACATGGACCACTATGCCGCGGACGTGGCCGCGATGGCGGAGCACCTGGATCTGCGCGACGCGGTCCATATCGGCCATTCAACGGGCGGGGGCGAGGCAACCCGTTATGTCGCCCGCCACGGCAAGGGACGCGTCGCCAAGCTGGTGCTGATCGGTGCGGTGCCGCCGCTGATGGTCAAGACGCCGGCCAATCCCGGTGGACTGCCGCTCGAGGTGTTCGACGGCTTCCGCCAGCAGCTGGCGGCCAACCGCGCCCAGTTCTATCTCGATGTCGCCGCCGGGCCGTTCTACGGTTACAACCGTCCGGGGACGACGGCACAGGACGGTGTGATACGCAATTGGTGGCGGCAGGGCATGATGGGCGGCGCCAATGCGCACTACCACGGCATCAAGGCGTTTTCTGAGACCGACTTTACGGAAGATCTGCAGTCGATCGACGTGCCGACGCTGGTGATGCACGGCGACGACGACCAGATCGTTCCCATCGCGGACTCTGCCTTGCTGTCGGTCAAACTGCTGAAGCAGGGCACCCTCAAGGTCTACGAGGGCTTCCCGCACGGCATGTGTACCACGCATGCGGACATCATCAACGCGGATCTGCTCGACTTCGTCAGGGCGTGAGTCCCGCCTCGCCGTCCCTGGCGCCGGCCGCGAGCCAGTGCCGGGGGCGGGCGGCGCAATACGCCCAGCCTTTCGCGGTGCCTAACTGCCTGTTCGCCAGTGTCGAATTCCAGCGCTGTAGCAGACCGTCTATGTTATGAGTTGGCCAAAGAGCCGCGCTGCATAACACAGGAGACAAGGAATGAAGGCATTCCGCTGGATGCGGCAGGCGCTCGCCTGCCAAATCGGAAAGACGGGCACCACGCCTGGCAGTCAGACGCAGTCGTTCACGCCGCGCCGTCGCGCCATGCTGCTCACTACGCTGGCGGCGGGCCTGTTGGCCGGTGCCGTGGCGCCAGCGCGCGCCGACACCTGGCCATCTCGTCCGATCCAATTGCTGATTCCCTATCCGCCCGGTGGCAGCGCCGATCTGCTGGCCCGTCCGGTGGCCGCCAAACTGCAGGAGCGGCTGGGGCAGCCGGTCGTGCTGGAATATCGTCCGGGCGCCGGCGGCACCATCGCCACGCAGGCGCTGGCGCGAGCCAAGCCGGACGGACACACGCTGATCATGGTGCTGGCGGCCCATGCGATCAACGCCAGCCTGTATCCCAGGCTGCCGTACGACACCCGCAAGGACTTCGCCCCGGTGTCGCTGGTGGCCAACCTGCCGCTGATCGTGGCCGGCAGTCCGTCGCTGCGCGCCAATACCATCGGCGAACTGATCGCCGAGGCGAAGGCCGCGCCCGGCAAGCTCACGTTCGGCTCGGCCGGCAACGGCAATACCGGCCATCTCGCCGGCGAACTGTTCAATTCGATGACCGGCGTCAGGATGACCCATGTCCCGTACAAGGGCAGCGCCCCGGTCGTGACCGCCATGCTGGCCGGGGAGGTGCAACTGACCTTCGACAGCATCTCCACCTCGATGCCGCATATTCGTAGCGGCAAGCTGCGCGCCCTTGCGGTGACCAGCGGCAAGCGGGCCGCGCTGGCCCCGGACGTCCCCACGCTCGCCGAGGCCGGCGTGCCGGGCTTCGACATCAACGGTTGGTACGCGATACTCGCCCCGGCCGGGACCCCGCCGGCGGTGGTGGACAGGCTCAGCAAGGAGATCGCCACGGTGATCGCCGAGCCCGGGATGAAGAAGCAGTTGGCGGCCAACGGCTATGAACCCGTCGGCTCGACGCCGGCCGCGCTCGGCGCGCATATCGATGCCGAGATCGAGCGCTGGAGCAAGGTCGTCAAGGAGTCGGGAGCGCGGTTGGAGTAGGGCGTATCGCTGTGGTCCGTCGGCGGGGCGCCGCTGACCCGTTGATCCGGGTTTCTGGTCCGAGCTTCTGGTCCGAACTTTTCCGTCGTACGTTATAGACTTGTCTGGACGCCTGACCGGGATGCTCGTCGGAGCGCCTTGGCGGCATGGCAAGTCAATGTCGAATGATGGGGATGACATGGCCAAGGGTTATTGGGTTGCGATGGTCGATATTGCCGATATGGCGGGCTATCAGAAATACATCGCTGCCAACAAGGCAGTATTCGAAAAATTCGGCGGGCGCTTTCTGGTCCGCAATGGCGAGAAGACCGTCGTCGAAGGCAATCCGCGGTCGCGCGTGGTGGTGATCGAGTTCGACAGCTACCAGCGCGCGCTCGAATGCTACCGGTCTCCGGACTATCAGGCATTGATCGCGCTGCGTGCGCCTTGCTCCGAGGCGGATCTGGTCGTCATCGAAGGGTACGAATGACGTCCGTGCGAGATGATCCGCGGTTCTTCGGCAGTCCTGCAGGGCCGTTCATGTTTGCGTCGACTTTCATCTTTCCGGCGGGTCAATACGACGAGGAATTCCATCGCCTCGATCAGCAGATTGCCGACGTGGCTTGATTTGTGCGGCGGTCGATGTCGATATCGCCGCCTGGGAGGAGGCGCTGCGCATCAATGTCACATCGATGGTGCTGATGCGGGGGCGACGGCCGGCCGCCACGCATATTGACGACGAACCAGACTGGAGCCGCTCATGAGCACGGCCACCACCATGCAAGCAGTGATCTGCCGGAACGGCGCGCCCGTATGCGCGCGGGTGCCGGTACCCGAGCCCGGCCCGGACGAGGTGCTGGTCAAGGTGCAGGCGTGCGCGCTCAACCGCGCGGACCTGGCCATGGCCGCTGGCGCGAAGCATGGCGCCCTCGGCGGCGAGGGCGCCGTGCTTGGCATGGAGTGGTCCGGCGTCGTGGTTCGTACCGGCGCCAGGGTGCCGTCGCTGCGCCCCGGACAACGTGTGATGGGCTCCGATACGCCGTTGCCGACCGCGGTCGCGTGCTGCCCCTGCCAGAGGGCAGCGATGATCCGCGACAGGCCGCCTGCCTGCCGGTCGCGCTGCAAACCATGCACGATGCGCTGGTGACCCACGGCGGCCTGGGCGCAGGCAATGCCGGGCAGTCGGTGTTGATCCTCGGCGCATCGAGCGGCGTGGGGCTGATGGGGCTGCAGATCGCGCGGGAAATGGGAGCGGCGCTGGTCATCGGCAGCTCCACCCAACCGGAGCGGCGTGTCAGGCTGGCGGAGTTCGGCGCCGATCTGGCGGTGGACACACGGGACCCGACCTGGCCGGACCAGGTTCTGCAGCATACCGGGGGCAACGGTGTGGACATCGTCGTCGACATGCTGTCGGGGCCGACGCTCAACGCCTCGATGCGGGCCACTGCGCTGGGCGGCACCATCGTCAATGTCGGCCGGCTGGCCGGCAAGCAGGCGGAATTCGACTTCGACCTGCACGCGCTGCGCCGTATCCGCTTTGTCGGCGTCACCTTCCGCACGCGCACCGCGCAGCAGGTGCGCGAGATCACCGGGCGCATGCTGCGCGACCTGTCCGGCTCGCTCGAGCGGGGCGCACTGCGGCTGCCCATCGACTGCGAATTCCCGCTCGAACAGGCCCCGCAGGCGCTGCGGCACATGCGCGCCAACGGGCATTTCGGCAAGATCGTGCTGACTGTGCGTTGAGGGTGCGTTGACGGCGCGTTGACTGCGCGCGGACTACCAGGTAACGGTGCGCCGGCGGCAGTGATTCCCTAGCGACGCGCCCCGCAGGATTCGCGCAGCACCAGTTCGTAGGCGACCCGCTCATGGCGCGGCGGCGCTGGCCGGTCCTGGCCGTCGCGTTCGGCGATGCGCTTGAGCAGCAACTCCGCCGCCATGTCGGCCACATCATCGACCGGCGTGCGCAATACCGTCAGCGGCGGGTCGTAGGTTTGCGCGAATTCGGTGTCGCCGATGCCGATCACCGAGATATCGTCCGGCACCCGCAAGCCCTGCTTGCCGATGGCGCGCAGCGTGCTGGTCAGCGTCTGCGTGCCCTGCACCAGGAAGGCGGTGGGCGGATCGGCCTCGCGCAGCAGCCTGGACACGTCGTCGAAGGCCGAACTGGTTGGCGTGGCTTCCTGGATGATCAGGTCGGGCACAGGCAGGCCGGCCTCCTTGAACGCCGCGCGATAACCCTGGATACGGCGGCGCACCGGCCGGCTCTTGACTTGCCAGAGCGCCAGTGCGATGCGCCGGTGGCCCAGCGACAACAGGTAGGCGATGGCTGCCTTCACTCCGTTGACGTGGTCGAACAGCACGGCATCCGCATCGACGTCCATGTCGCGGTCGTAGATCACCGCCGGCATGGTCAGGCCGCGCACCGCGTCCAGCACGCCGGCATGCCGCTCGTTGCCGGGGGCGATGATGACACCGTCCATGCCGCGCAGCTGGAACGTGCGCAGAATGTCGATTTCCCGCTGGGGGTCGTTCAGGCCATTGGCGAGCAGCAGCATATAGCCATCCCGGCGCAAGCGCTCTTCCAGCGAGCGGAATGCGCGCGCGTAGAGCGGGTTGGTGACATCGGAGAACATGCACCCGATCGTCTTGCTGGTGCGCGAACGCAACGTCTGGGCAGCGTGGTTGGGCTGGTAGCGCAACGCGGAGATCGCACGCTCGACCTTTGCCTTGACTTGCGGGGTGACATTGGCCGCGCCGTTGATCACTCGCGAGGCACTACCAACCGAAACGCCGGCCAGGGCGGCGACGTCCCGGATGCTGATCTGCTTGTTCGCCATGAGGCTCCTTCGATTCGGCGAAAGTATAGCGCCAGACGATCGATCGAAGGAGTCCGCACGGCGGTGCCAAGGGGCAGGCCAGTCCCCCCGCCGTGCGGCCTTGCGGCATGGCTGTGCGCGGCTTACAGCATCACGAAACCGCCCGAAGCACCCAGGGTCTGCCCGGTAACGAACAGGGCTCGCTCGGATGCGAGGAACGCCACCACGCCGGAGACGTCTTCCGGACGGCATAGCCGTCCAAGGCCTTTGGCGATCGGATAGAGATTGAGCATCTTGCCCAGCCGTTCGTCGTTGTCGACGGTCGCCCCGACGCTGAGCGGGCCGTCCTTGATGCCGGCATGCGAGACCGCCCCGAGCGCGACCGAATTGACGGTGATCCGGTGGCGCCCATGCTCGCGTGCGATGGCCTTGCCGAACGCGGCGATGGCCGCCTTGGCGCCGGAATAGACGGCCAGCTTGGCTTCACCGACACGTCCCGCCTCGGAGATGATATTGACGATGCGTCCTCCGCCGTGCTGGATCATGCCGGGCAGCACCGCGCGGCAGCAATACATGGTGCCGTAGACATTGAGGTCGACCACCTTGGCCCAGTCGGCCACCGGCATGTCCAGGAACAGCGGGGTACGGCCACCTTTTTCGCGGCGCTCGGGCACGATTCCGGCGTTATTGACCAGCACGGAAATCGGTTTGCCGAAATGTTCGGCGGCAAGCCGCACCATGGCGTCGACCTGCTCCGGCCGGGTGATATCCGCGGGAGCGGCCAACGCCCGCCCGCCCGCCGCTTCGATGTCGCCCGCCACTGCCTGCGCGCGCTCTGCGAACAGATCGTTGACCACTACCGCGGCGCCTTCGCCGGCCAGTTCGATGCAGATCTGGTGGCCTACGCCCTGGCCACCGCCGGTCACCAGCGCGACCTTTCCTTCCAATCCGAGATTCATCAGTTGTCTTCCGTTGTTGTGCCGTGCGCGGCGTGACGGCAACGTTGCCGCAGATGCCGCTGCACAGCGTGTCGTGGTCAATCCTGTCCTTTGTGCCGGCCCGCCTAGCGTCCGGTGAACACCGGCTTGCGCTTCTCCACGAACGCCCGCATGCCTTCCTTGCGATCGTCGCTGTCGACGATCATCGCCGCGGCATAGCGTTCGAACTCCAGTCCGGAGTCCAGGTCGGTCTGCAAGCCCCGGTCGATTGCCTGCTTGGCGAAGCGCACCGCCAGAGGCGGCTGCGCGGCGATGCGCTGGGCCAATGCCAGCGCGGCCGGCATCAGCTCCTGCTGTGGCAGTACCTGCGTCACGATGCCGTAGCGCAGCGCCGTTTCCGCATCGATCAGATCGGAGGTGAACACCAGTTCCTTGGTGCGGGCCGCGCCGATCAGGCGGGGCAGCCGCTGCGTTCCTCCCGCGGCCGGGATCACGCCAAGCTTGACCTCGGGAAGGCCAAAACGCGCGGCATCGCTGGCGATACGGATATCGCAGCACAGCGCCAGCTCGAGGCCGCCGCCCAGCGCTACGCCATTGATCGCGGCGATCACCGGCTTTTCGAATGTCTCGATATTGCGGAACAGATCGTGGGTGGCCCGCTGGGCGAAGAAGTATTCGGTGCCGCGCGTCTGGTTGCCGGCGCGCTCCTTGATATCCGCGCCAGCGCAGAAGGCGCGGTCCCCCGCGCCCGTCAGCAGCACGGCGCCTACCCGCGGGTCTTCGCGGGCATATTGCAGGATGGCCCGCGCAAGGTCCGGCTTCATGGTGCCGCCCAGCGTATTCATCCGCTCCGGTCGGTTCAGCGTGACGATGGCGACGTTCTCGCGCACCTCGTAGCGCAAGGTCTCGAGTGGGGGCAGGGTTGGCTCTGTCATGCGTGTTTCCTCTGGTGATATGGCATCCGGGGCGCCGTGACCGCTGGCTCAGCGGGCCGGCGCGGCAAGCACGTGCGCGATGGCGACCGATCCGAGCCCGATCATGTGCGCCATGCCCAGCCGTGCGCGCTCGTGCTGCCGGCCGCTGGCCTCGCCGCGCAATTGCCGTGTCAGTTCGGCGATCTGGCCAATGCCGGTCGGGCCAAGGGGGTGGCCCATGCCGATCAGTCCGCCGGACGCATTGATGGCGCAGCGTCCGTTGATGGCAGAGCTGCCCCGCGCCAGGTAGGCGGCGCCTTCGCCGGGCTCGCAGACGCCGATGGCCTCGCTGTAGAGCAGCTCTTCCACCGAGAAGGCGTCATGCAGTTCCAGCAAGTCCAGGTCCATGGGCGACACCCCGGCCTGCTCGCAGGCCGACCTGGCGCTCGCCTTCACCAGCTCGAGCGCACCGTCGCCGTACTCGCTCTCGTCGCGCTCGCTGTTGGCGCTCGACGCCAGCACCCGCACACATCGCCCGGCATCCAGCCCGAGCCGCCGCAGCGCCTGTCCGGATACGACCAGCACCGCCGCGGCGCCGTCGCCGCGCGGGCAGCATTGCTGCACGGTGAGGTCGCCAACCACCTTGGGCGAGGCGAGCACCTGCTCGAGCGTGCGCGGCTTGCGGAACTGCGCGAAAGGATTGCGTGCCGCATTGCCGTGGTTCTTGACGGCCACGGCGGCCAGCGAGTGGATGTCGGCCCCTCGCTCGCGCAGATAGCGGCGCGCCATCATGGCGAACTTCACGGCCGGGATGGTCGCGGTATCCGAGAGCCGTTCCAGTCCGTCCTTGTTGGCCGCCCGCCGCCCGTCGCCATGCTTGTCTACGCCGATCGCGAGCACCACGTCGCTGATGCCGCCGGCCACCTCCTGGCAGGCCTGGCGGAAGGCGAAGGAGCCGGACGCGGAGGCGTTCTCCACCTGCGTCACGGCAAGCCCGGTCGAGCCGAGATGGCGCAGCATCACGCGGCCGGCGGCCATGCCGATCGAAGTGGTCCCCACATAGGCACTCTGGACCTGGTCGAAGCGCAAGCCGGCGTCGGCCAGGGCCGCGCGCACGGCGGTCAGGCCCAGATGCGTGTAGGGCGTGTCGTTGGGGAATTGATAGGGATGCAGGCCGATGCCGGCCACGTAGACCCCACCATTGCCGTCGATCCAGCTGCTCATCGGATTGCCTCCTGCGCGGGAACGAAGGCGCAGCGGTACGACTGGCCGTCTTGCTGGAATACCGCCACGGCTTTGACGGCGATGCCGGGGCGAAGTCCGGCTTCGTCGGGCACACCGATCACGCCCTGTTCCACGATGCCGTCGGCAAGGCGGATATCGCCGGCGATGGCCGGCACGGCCATGTCGGGTGCCAGCGCGACATGCAGGGTGACATATTCGAGCAGCGTGCCGCCGCCTGGCTGCGTCACGCGTTCGGCACCGTCCATGGCCGAGCCGCAATGCGGGCAACCGGGCGAGTTGGCCGGAAAGGCGAGCCGCTGGCAGCGATGGCAGCGGGCATAGTGGAAGTCCAGCGAATGGCCATCGGCGGCCAGCCGGTAGAGCGATGGGTGCCGCGGGCGCGGCTCGGTCGAGGCTAGGGTCATGAGATGACGGAGGTGGGCAATCAGCAGGTGGAGCAGAAAAAGGTATGGCGGCGGACGGTGCGCACAGCGCAGGGCGTACGGGGCGTCATTGGAGCGTGGCGCCGGACTGGCGAACCACCTCGCGCCACCGCACCATTTCGGACTTGACCATCGACTGCAGCCGCGTATCGCGAATGTCCGTCAGCGGCGTGCTGCCGAACTTTTCGGTGATGGCCAGCATTTCCGGGGAGGCGATGGCACGGGCGATCTCGTCGCCCAGCCGCTTGGCGATATCAGGGGGCGTCCTGGCAGGCATGAAGACCGCGCTCCATGCACTGGTCTCCGCGCCTGGATAGCCCGCTTCCGCGATGGTGGGCACATCGGGCACGACTTTCAGCCGCGATTTGGCCGTCACGACAAGGGGGCGAAGCTTGCCGGCCTGGATCAACGGCATGACGACGACCGGGTAGTCGAACATCAGATTGACGTTGCCGGCCGTCAAGTCGTTCAGCGCCGGATTGCTGCCCTTGTAAGGCACGTGGGTCATCTCGATGCCAGCGGCCTTCTGGAACACCTCTGCCGTCAGATGGGTACCGGTGCCGGGGCCGGCCGAGGCGAAGTTCAGCTTGCCGGGATGGGCCTTTGCGTAGGCGACGACATCGGCCACGGTCTTGAACGGCTGGCTGGCATTGACCACCAGGATCAGCGGCGTGGTAGAGATGCCGTGCACCGGCACGAAATCCGCGATCGGGTCGTAGCGCAGGTTCTTGTAGAGCGCGAGGTTGGCCGCATGCGTGCCCTGCGTGCCGTAGATCATCGTGTAGCCGTCCGGCGGCTGTCGCGAGGCCGCTTCGACGCCAATGGAGCCGCCGGCGCCGGGCTTGTTGTCCACCACCACCGGCTGGCCCAGCTGTTCCCCCAGCTTCTTCGCCAGCATGCGTGACACGTTGTCGGTGATGCCACCCGGGGTGAACGGCACCACGAAGGTGATCGGCTTGCTGGGCCAGTTCGCTGGTGCGCCCTGGGCTGACGTCGCGCCGGGCGAGAGCACTGCAGCCGCGGCGAGCGCTCCGGCCAATGCATGTCCAAGGGTCTGCATGAGGTGTCTCCTTGTCGTTTTGCGTTTGTATTTGTCTACGGTGTGTCGTACTATAGGCCAGCATTTCGTAGATATACAAGTTGAAAAGTCGAGCAGCGAACGCAGGCGCGGCGGAGGAATCCCGGCGCATTTGTACAGGAGCGCGGCGGGAAGCAGGGCGGATGTAGTCGATCGATGTGGCTATAATTCGTGAGTCATTACGAAATTTCGGAGACTCTATGCCGACCCTTGTACCAGCCGCCGCCCGTACCATGGCCTTGCTCGAAGTCTTTGCGCGCGAGCGACGCGAACTCTCGAACTCGGACCTGGCGCGCCTGATGGACCTGCCGGAAAGCAGCTGCTCGGACCTGCTTCACACCTTGCATGAGCTGGGCTACCTGGTACGCACTGCCCGCAGCAGGCGCTTCTATCCCACCGCGCGGCTGCTCAGCATTGCTCAGGAGATATCGTCGAGCGATCCGCTCTATGCGGTAGGCGCCGAAGCATGCGAACTGCTGCGGGACCGTACCGGTGAAACCGGATTGTTCGGCCGCATCGAGGGCGGCGTCGTGCGGGTGCTGGCATTTACCGAGGGTCGCCATCCGCTGCGCTATATGCAGAACGTCGGGGACAAGCTGGCCTTGCATGTGTCGGCGCTTGGCAAGGCGATCCTCGCGCTGGGCACGCAGGAGGAAGCGGCGCGCCAATTGCGGCTCAAGCCCCTGAAGAAGATCGCGCCCGGCACGATCACCGACCTGTCGGTGCTGGAAGCACAGGTAGCGAAGGCGCGCCGGCAGGGGTGGATCTGGGTGGAAAACGAGGGTGGCGACGGGCTGGGCGCGATGGCCGTGGCCGGCTATGTCGGCGGCGAACCCCTGTCGCTGTCGATCGCCGGACCCGTCGACCGTCTGCGCGCCAACAAGGACGCCATGCTGCAGGCACTGCGCGAGGTGCAGGCCCTGGTGTTTCGTCCGGAGCCCGACGAGGGAGTGGCCTCGCCGCCCGCGACGGCGGCGCGCAGGACAGGCAGGGCGAGGGCACCAGCCGTGTAGGGAGCGCCCCGCCGGGAAGGACGCAAAGGGTTAGCGGTACGCCATGGCGTACCGCCATCATGGAAGCCATCGGGGCGGCCTTCGTGGCGGCCAACGGGCAACAAGACAAAGGAGACACCCCATGCATTTCGTACCGGACAACGAGCAGGTGCTGTTGCGCGACAGCATCCGTCGCTACATGAAGAGCGAGGTCGCGCCGCTGGTGGCCGAACATGACAAGGCACATACCTTTCCCTTTGAAATCCTCAAGGGGTTGTCTCAGTTCGGCTATATCGGCGGCCGCCTGCCCGAGTCCGAGGGCGGCATGGGGCTGGACCACGTTACGTGGGGCATGCTGATGGAAGAGGCGGGCTACGCCTGGCTGTCGCTTCGCACCATGCTCAACATCACCAACGGCGGCATCCTGAAGCTCGCCAGCGAAGGCACGCCGGAGCAGAAGACGCGCTTCCTGCAACCATTGCTGCGTTCCGACCGCCGTTGCTGCACCGCGATCTCCGAGCCCGGAACGGGCTCGAACATCGCACAGATCCAGACGCGTGCGGACCTGGTCGGCGACGAGTACGTGCTCAATGGCCGCAAGCTGTGGATCACCAATGGCTACTTTGCCGATTTCGCCATCGTGGTGGCGCGCACCTTCAGTCCCGATTGCGACGGGCAACTGTCCACCTTCATCGTCGAGCGGGATGTGACGCCGTATGAAGTGCGGCGCGTGGACACCATGGTGTTGCGCAGCACCGGTACCGCGGAGCTCAACTTCGACAACGTACGCATTCCGCGCGCCAACCTGCTTGGCACGGAGGGCAGCGCCCTCAAGCGGATGCTCAAGGGACTCGATGCCGCCCGCGTCAATATCGCCATGGGCGCCGTGGGCGCGGCCCAGGCTGCGCTCGACCTGTCGATCGACTATGCCCGCACGCGCACGCAGTTCGGCCGCCCCATCGGCAGCTTCCAGCTGGTGCAGAAGCATATCGTCGACATGACGGTCCGCGTCGAAGCCGCGCGCGCGCTCGGCTACCGCGCAGCGGCGGCCCTGGACGCCAACCAGGACGCGCGCACCGCTTGCTCGATCGCCAAGCTGTACGCCACCGAGGCAGCCCACGAGGTCGCCGATATGGCACTGCAGGTCCATGGCGGCCTGGGTTACGCCACCGACTATCCGATCGAGCGCATCTTCCGCGATACGCGCGGCGGCACCATTCCGGAAGGGACCACCGAGGTACAGACACTGATCGTTGGCCGGGAGATTCTCGGCATGTCGGCCATCGCCTGATCACGCGCCCGCGCTATTGCGCCGGCCTGCTGCCATCGTCACGGGCGCCCCCCATCGCGGCCGCCCGGGCGACTGTCCTTTCCGGAGAACCAGTCATGCATTCCAACACGACGGATCTGTCCCGCCTGATCCATCCCCGCTCGATCGCGCTGGTTGGCGCATCGGATCGTCCCAACAGCATCGGTGAACGGACCCTGACCAACCTGGTCGTCCATTCGTGCATCGACGGCGACCTCTACCTCGTCAATCCAAGCAAGACCGAAATCATGGGGCGGCGGTGCTGGCCAAGCGTCGCGTCGCTGCCGGACACGCCCGACGTCGCCGTCATCGTGGTGCCTGCCGCCGGCGTGCTCGCCGTGCTCGACGAATGCGCCTCCCGCGGCGTGCGCTTCGCCATCATCCTGAGCTCGGGTTTTGGCGAAACCGGCGCGGAAGGCGAGCGCGAGCAGCAGCGCATGAAAGCCATCGCCGAACGCAGCGGCATGCGGCTGTATGGACCGAACTGCCCGGGGTTGACCAATGTCAATGCGCAGCTCGGCATGACCTTTTCGCCCTCGTTCCCGCACGATCTGGTCAAGGGTCCGATCGGGCTTGCGACCCAGGGCGGCGGGCTCGGGCGCAACGTGATGCAGGCGATGGAGCGCGGCATCGGCATTGGCTTGTGGGCTTCGACCGGCAACGAGGTCGACCTTCAGGTCGCCGACTTCATCCACTACATGGCCGACGCACCGGACATCAAGGTCATCGCCACGCTGCTCGAAGGCATCAAGGATGGCGAGCGATTCGCGGCGGCCGTGCAGCGCGCGGCCGCGAACGGCAAGCCGGTGGTGGCGCTCAAGGTCGGCCGTTCGGAATATGGGCGCCGCGCCGCGCAGTCGCACACCGCCTCGCTGACCGGTTCGGCCGAGGTCAACAGCGCGGTGTTCCGGCAGCTCGGGGTGATCGAGGTGCACGACATCGACGAGCTGGTCGATACCGCATGGCTGTTCGCACGCGCACTGCCGGCCGGTCGCGATGCCCTCGCCATCTACTGCTCGTCGGGCGGCACCTCGGCGCTGACCGCCGACGCGGTCGGTGCCGAGGGACTGACCCTTGCGCAGTTTGCCAGCGAGACCACCGATACCTTGCGCACCACGCTGCCCGACTACGCCGCCATCGGCAACCCGGTGGACACGACCGCCGCCGTCCTCAGCGATTCGTCGCTGGTGGAGAAGACGCTGGGCGCCGTCGCCGCCGATCCGAATGTCGGCCTCGTCGTGTTGCCGATTACGCTGGACTACGGCGAGACCACCACGCGCATGGCACAGAACATCGTCAACGCACAACGCGCCACCAGCACGCCAATCGTGCCGATCTGGATGAGCGATCGGCTCGGCGACGGCTACAAGCTGCTGGTCGAGCACGGCTTCGCGCCGCCACGCTCGGTCAACAAGGCGATCGCGGCGATTCGCCGCTGGACCGCCTATGGCCGATGGCGCGCCGCCGAAGGGGGCGAGCTGGCACTGCGCGTGCCCACTGTTGCAAGCAGCGTCGCCGACGGTGCAGTCGTCACGCAGCCGTTGTCAGAAGCGAACGCCAAGGCGCGGCTGCGCGAGGCCGGCATCGCGCTGTTGCCGTGCGAGATCGCGCGGACGCGCGACGATGTGGTGCGCATCGCGCGTGCGATGGGCTTTCCCGTGGTGGCAAAGATCGCGAGCGCCGATATCGTGCACAAGTCGGACATCGGCGGAGTGCGCGTAGGTCTGGAGGATGCGGCGGCGGTGCAGGAGGCATGGGATGCCATCACCGCCGCGGCGCACCGCCATCGCCCCGACGCCACCATCGACGGCGTGCTGATTGAGAAGATGGCGCCGCCGCGCGGCCTGGAACTGTTGATCGGCGTCACGCGTGATCCGGTGTTCGGCCATGTGCTGACCTTCGGCATGGGCGGCATCCATGTCGAGGTACTGCGCGATGTATCGCGCCGGATGCTGCCGCTCGGCAAGGGAGAGGCTGCGGCAATGATCCGCGAGATCCGCGCGTGGCCATTGCTGGAAGGGATTCGTGGGCGGCCGCCCGCCGACGTGGCAGCGCTGGAGGCGCTGCTCGGCCGGATCTCCGATTTCGTGCGCGACAACGCCGCGTGGATCGAGGAGATGGACCTGAATCCGGTCTGGGTCGACGTTGCGAGCGAACCCGGCAAACCTGGCGCCGGCGCGATCCCGCTCGATGCGGTGATCGTCGCGCGACAGCCACCGGAGGCTCGCGCATGAGCGCCGCCGATCCCACTGCCGTCGCGCCGCCGCTGGACGGCGTCACCGTCATCGACTTGAGCGAGCTGCTGCCCGGACCATTCTTTACGCAAAACCTGGCGGAACTGGGCGCCCGGGTGATCAAGATCGAGCGCCCGCCGCACGGCGACAACGCGCGCCGTATGGGTCCGGGAGTGTTCGAGGCCGTCAATCGGGGAAAGCAGAGCCTGCTCGTCGATCTGAAGGAGGAAGCGGGGCGCCGTGAAGTGCTTGCGCTGCTGGACGAGGCCGACGTGCTGGTCGAATCCTACCGGCCCGGCGTGATGGCCCGGCTGGGGCTCGACGCCGCTACGCTGCAGGCGCGCTTTCCGCGCCTGGTACACGTGTCGCTGAGCGGTTATGGCCAGCAGGGACCGTGGGCGCAGTTGCCAGGCCATGACATCAATTACCTCGCAGCGTGCGGTGCGCTGGCGGTATCGGGGGAGCAGCGCGGCGGTCCCGCGCAGTCGTTCGGCCTGCCGCTGGCCGACCTGTGCGGTGCGATGTACGCGCTGTCCGCCACGCTCGCCGCCTTGCTGCAGCGCGAGCGAAGCGGCCGTGGCCAGTACCTGGACGTCGCACTCGCCGACAGCGCGCTGCACTGGATGAACGCACGCTTCGGCGCCTGGCGCGAGGCGGGGGCAGGCTCGCTCGCCGAGCAGCGCGAAGCGACGCTGGTCAAACCGGCCTATGGCGCGTTCCGCTGCAGCGACGGCGAATATCTGTCGGTGGCCGCGCTCGAGGACCATTTCTGGAAGCGGCTGTGCGAGGCGTTGCCGATGGCGCCGTTCGACGGCGAGCGCTGGCATGGCATCGCCGCACGCAAGCCCGACGCCGCTGCCATCAACGCGCGTCTGGCCGAAGCGCTCGCCGCGTACGAGCGCGACCGCGCGTTCGCGCTGCTCGCGCGGGCCGATGTGCCAGTTGCGCCGGTCGTCGCACCCAACGACGTCGGTGCGCTGGCGCAGTTCCGGGAGCGCGATCGGTTCGATCCGGGCAGCGCCGATGCGCCTTTGCCGCTGGCGCGCTTTCCCGTCCCCCTGGAGGGCATGAGCGCGATGGGTCCGGGACGCGCCCCTGCGCTGGACAGTGCGCGCCGACAGCAGGGCCGGGGCGATGGCGGGCGGTGATCCATCGCGTGGGCAGCACAGCGGGCCGTTCCGCACGCGGCTGACCGAGCTGTTCGGCATCGACCATCCGATCCTGGGCGGCGGGCTGATGTGGCTGTCACAGCCGCGCTACGTCGCCGCGCTCGTCAATGCTGGTTGCATGGGCTTCATCACGCCACGTTCGTTCGAGGATCGCCCCGCGTTCGAAGGCGCGTTGCGCCAGTGCGCCTTGCTGACCGAAGGGCGGCCATTCGGCGTCAACCTGACTCTGTCGGGGCGTTCCGCCGGCAATGATGCCGTGCTCGACTGGCTCGATGCCGCGCTCCGTTGTGGCGTGCGCCATTTCGAGACCGCGGGCCGGGGCCCGGGGGAACTGATCCGGCGTATCCACGACGGTGGTGGCATCGTCCTGCACAAGGCGTCCAGCATTCGCCATGCGCTGGCCGCCGAGCGCGATGGCGCCGACGCGGTGGCGCTGGTCGGCATGGAGGAGGGCGGCCATCCCGGCCTCAACGAACTGCCGTCGATGTTGCTCGGGGCGCTTGCGCAAGACCGCGTGCGGGTGCCCATCGCCATCGGTGGCGGCATCGGCCATGGACGGCAGATCGCGGCACTGCTGGCGCAGGGACTCGATGGCGCCGTGATCGGCAGCCGCTTCCTGGTCAGCGAGGAAGTCGAGGCGCATCCGGCGTACAAGCGCCATCTGGTCGAATGCGACGAGCATGCAACCGTCGCGGTGTTGCGCTCGCTCGGCAACACCTGGCGCGTGCTGCGCAATGCCACCGCCGAGCAAGTCGCCGCGCTCGAGCGCGATGGTGCGCGCGACTATGCCGCGTATGGCGATCTGCTCGATGGTCGCAACACACGCGACCGTTGCTATCGCGAGGGCCAGTGGCAGCACGGCATGGTGTCGCTGGGGCCTTCCATTGCGTTTGCACGCCGGGTCGAGCCGCTGGCTGAGATCGTCGCCACGCTGCTTGCCGAGGCGGTGGCCTGCTTCGATTCTCTGGATCATCGGATACGTGTGAAATCATGACGACGCTGCCATTCCTGGAACGCCTGAAGGTCCCCGTCGTCGCCGCGCCGATGCTGCGCGTGTCCGGCATCGAACTGGTATCGGCGGCGTGTCGCGCCGGTGTGGTCGGCGCCTTCCCGACCGCCAATTGCCGCTCGCTGGACGAACTCGATGCCTGGCTGGCGCGGCTATCGACCGAAGCCGCAGAGGCCACGCGCAACGGCGCACCGCACCATGGCGCGTATTGCCCCAACCTGATCATGCGGCGCGACCCGGCCAAGCTGCGCGCCGAGGTCGAATTGATCGCCAGCTATCGACCCGAGGTGGTGATCACCAGCGTCGGCTCGCCGGCCGCCGCCATGCCCGCATTGCGAGCGGCGGGCTCCTGCGTGTTTGCCGACGTCGCCACCTTGCACCACGCCCGCCGCGCCCTGGATGCCGGCACCGATGGCCTCGTGTTGCTCACCGCGGGCGCCGGCGGCCACACGGGCTGGGCCAATCCGTTTGCCTTCGTGCGGGCGGTGCGGGCATTCTTCCATGGCCCGCTGATACTGGCGGGCGGCATGATGGACGGTATTGCGCTGCGGGCAGCCACGGTCCTCGGCTGCGACCTCGTATCGATGGGCACGCGCTTTATCGGGACGCGGGAGAGCCTGGCCAGCGAGGACTACAAGGCGATGCTGTGCAACAGCACGCTCGACGATGTGGTGACGACGCGAGCGTTTACCGGTTTGCCGGCCAATTTCCTGGTCCCGTCGATTCGCCGCGTCGGACTCGATCCGCAGCAGCTCGACGAATCGGTGTCCGTACATGAAGCCCGCAGCCGGTTTGGCGGCGGTGCCGACGGCGCGGTGATCCAACGCTGGGCGGACCTTTGGAGCGCCGGGCACTCGGTGTCGGGGGTGAAGGCCGTCAGCAGTGTGGCAGAGGTCGTGGAGGAGCTGGCAATAGAGTATGAAGAGGCAGAGCCGCGGCTTTCCGGCTCGCGCAATCGACACTGAGTCCCGCTGCAGCGCGGCCGCTTTGCGGGGCCTTTTTTCCTGGCTCGCGCTGGCGCCTGACCGCTGTTCGTGCGCGACGGCCCTGGTGGTCTGCCGGTCGTCGCGCAATGCCTGCACCTTGGCCGCGATCTCCAGCACGTGCCCCAGGCGTTACGACATTAGAAAAAACGGCGAACACTCGTGCCGCCGATAATACTTCTTATGTTAAATAGGACGGAATCCGTTGACGACGTCCCAGTCGGTTGGCGTTAATTTGCATAAATTTGTTACCCGTTTTTGCATAAATTTGTTACCCGCCCCTAGGCGCTCACCTTTCGGAGGCTGGCAGTTTCGATGACGGCACAGCCGGCGACTATGCCGGGAGCGCCGTGTGCTCTCTCTACCGTTTGCACGTGCTCGCGCCCCCCGCCTGCGAGATACCCCTGTCCGAGTTGTCGGCCTCTTTGCTAGTCGTGTAAAGTGACGCAAAGTTACTTTAGGACACTGCCGTGGCGTGGCAGACAATACCGAGGGCGGACATGGAATCTTCGGCGGTGCCCTGGTCACAGGGCGTGCAATTACTGTCTTGGCTGGCGCGCGAGCCATGTGTGCAAAATCCGGATGCGGTAGCGCGCGCGTGGGAGGTGATGGCCCCTGCCGCACCGACGCTGGCCGATTGCGGGCGGATGTATGCAGCCTATGGCCGGAGCTTTTCGGTCGCCCAACTGCGCTACATCGCGCAGCATTCGGCAGCGCTGTTGCTGGCGCGCTGGGCGGCCTCCGGTTGGCCTTATCTGCGGTTCAATGAGGACCTGGGCTTTACCGCCGGGCCCACTTACGTCGAGCTCCGACCAGGTCAGGTGACGCCTAGCTTCTGGGCATTTTGCTTCGGCACCGTGACCATATTCAGCCTGGCCGTCGCGGCATTCACCTATGGCAAGACTTCCGGCGGCGTGGGCGGTTTGGTGCTGGCGGCCATCTGCTTGGCCTTTCTGATGCTCGAGTTCGTCGATCTGCGCAGCCGTCACCATGCACGGCGCGCGATCGCCCTGTGCGCGGCGGGGCCGCACGCCGACAGCATGACGATCGCCATGATGCCAACCAGGGGATTCGGCTTGAAGGACTCCGTGTTTTGAGCCAGAACCGCTCGGCAACTAAGGGCAAGATTGCGCCCCCCTTGTTCGTCCGTACAGCCCGCTGTGGCGCCCTTGCGGTGTCATTTAAGCCCCAAATGCCTCTCCGATCTGCCGAGCCCGTTTGACTTCATCGCTATGCAGGTAGACCGAAGTCGTCGACACCGACGCATGCCGCAGATTGTCCCGGACGATGGTCAACTCGGCGCCCCGATCCAGAGCGTGCGTGGCGTGCGTATGCCGCATCCAGTGCGGACTGGCACGGCGCAGCTTGTCCGCAGCCGCAGGATGGTCCGAACCAATGATGTCAGCGGCCAGCTTGAAGAACCGCCTCACGACCTGCCAAAGGCGCGTGCTCGTGATTCCTGAGCCGGACTCGTCGCTCAGGTCACCGACCAGGCGAATCTCCGGACGCCACAAGCGCCGGCTGATGGGCAAACCGCGTTCGGACAGATAGCGCTCCAAGGCCCGCCGGGCCAACGGCGGCAAGGCCACCTTGCCGATGCGCCCTCCCTTCCCGGTCAGCTCGAGCCATTCATCGCCTTCTGCGTCGACCCGAAGATCCCCGAGCGTGACGCCTACCAGCTCGCTGGGCCGGAGCCCCGTCGCATAGGCAAAATCCAGCACGAAGCGCAGGCGCTGCGCCGCGGCGGCCTCCCAGCCGTGGGACCATTCAAGCCCGTCGGCAATGGTCCGCACCAACTTCCATTCACCGTCGGTAAAGGCGCGCGAATTGTCCAGCGCCGCGGTGCGGCCGCCGCCGCGCACCTTGATGCCGGCGAAGGGATTGGCCAGCACGTAGCGTTGCTCGACCAGCCAGCGGAACATCGCCCCCACGATGGTCAGGGCATGGGCGACCGAGCGTGCGGCCAGCGCACCGGTGAACGGCCGCCAGTCCGGCGACGAGCGCGGGCGTGGCGGCCCGACCCACCGCTCTCGTGGCGTGGGCCGGCGCAGGAAGGCGCGGTAGGCGACGGCGTCCTCGGTAGTCAACGACGACAGCGGCCGCTGACGCTCGACGATGGCCCACAGAATCAGCCGTTCCGCTTCCTTGCGGTAGGTGCGATGAGTGGCGGGCGACTCGTGCAGGGCCAGCCAGGCCTGCACCGCCTCGTAGTCGTTGTCCGCGGTCAAGGTGCAGCTCTCGCGCGGTGCGCGAAACCGCCCTTGCGAGCCGTCGACTTCATGAGGCAGGCGCAACTGCTCCCATGGCACGACGACGCTGCGTCGCTCCTGCACGATCAACGCGCGCGCCCGTTCGGTCAGCTCGGGATGCGCGGCGAAGAACGCCTCGATCTGCCTGGCGCTGGCAGCGCCCAGCCTCGGGATGGCCGCCCACCAGCGGCGGCGCCTGGGCACGCGCACGGTCAACGCCGCCAGCGTCTCGATGCCGTGGGCGCGCAAGGCGGCGACGGCGCGGGCCGGTAGCCAGCGGCCGATGTCGTCGGTGATCGCAGGCCGTGGCGTCGGCAGCGTGCGCAGGACCTCGATAGCACGGTCGGCCGCCCTGCCCTGCGCCACCCGCTCCGACGCCGGCATCTCGAACAACGCGGTCAGATCGTCGCGGCCGCGCTCGCGTGCCAGTGCGGCAAGCCGGCGGCGAATGCCGCCCAGCACGGCGCGCGAGGATTGGCCGCGCGCCCTCTCCTCCCCCAGGTATTGCGCCACGGCTTGCCGGGAGCTCAGGCCGGCATGCCAGGCACGCAGCGCGGCCAGGGACGCGGCATCGGGGAGTGCCGTGGAGGCATCGGTCGGGGCCGTATCCATACCCGTGCTGGCGGATGATGTGGAGTTAGGTAGGGTCAGGCGTGATTTCATGGGGGCCAGTTTAGCGCAGCGAACTGGCTATTACGATAAGAACACTTATCTCAATAGCGTCGCTATTGGCAGCGGGATCCGGCACATGGCCTAACAGTATGCCGATCTTGCTGGCATCAGCACGTGCCTCGCAGCTCGCCATGGGGGACCGGCCTCCCTAAGCTCGTGGCTGGCGCCGCGGGAAGGTCAGAATAAAGCGGGTGAGACCGCCTGACGACTCAGCCGAGATTCCACCGCGGTGCGCCACCATGATGGCTTGCGTGATCGACAAGCCAAGCCCCACGCTGTCCGAATCAGCGCGCGCCCTGGACTTGTCGGCCCGAAAGAACCGGTCGAACAACGACGGCAACAGCTCGGGATCGATCCCCTCGCCCTGGTTCTCGACCACGATGGTGGCGCCGCCGTCTTGCTCGCATGCCTTGATCACAATCGCTTTGCCGCTGGGCGTATACCGCAGTGCGTTCGACAGCAGATTGCTCAGTGCGCGGCGCAACATCAGGCGATCGCCCACGATGCTGGCGTCGCCCTGCAGGCGCAGCTGCACACCCTTGTCCTCGGCCAAGGCGTCGTAGAAATCAAACAGCGCGCGGGCCTCGTCGCCGACATGGATCGACTCCTCGTTGGGCAGCGTGATGCCGTGCTCCATCTTGGCCAAGTAAAGCATATCGGACACCATGCGGCCAAGGCGCAGCAGCTCCTCGGCGTTGGAGGCCAACACGTCGCGGTACTTGGCGGCCTCGCGCGGCTGCGACAACACGACATGGGTCTGGGTCATCAGGTTGGTGATCGGCGTGCGCAATTCGTGAGCCAGGTCGGACGAGAATTCGGACAATCGCCGGAAATCGTCCTGCAAGCGCTCGAGCATGGCATTCAGCGTCGCCGCCAGATCGGCCATCTCCACCGGCACGGTCTCCACGGGCATGCGGGCGTCAAGGTGATTCGACGTGACACCCTTGGCGCGAGAGGCCATCGTTCGCAACGGCGCCAGACCGCGCCTGGCTGCCCACCAGCCGAACAAGCCGCTGGCGAGCACCGCCAACGTGGTATAGAAGGCCAGCGAGCGACGAAACGCGTGCATAAAGTGGGCATGGATTTCGGTGTCCATGCCGACCATCACCGCCAAGGGCACCGACTCGCCGGGCACTGTCGCGTGCGCGCGCATACCTCGTTATTCCTTGTCTCCCTGCTGCCAGCTCAAGGTCGTCTCATCCGGTCCAAGCCGGCCAATAACGTTGAGCATGGCGCCAAAATCGAACCCATTGGTGCGGTAAATGACGTCACCTTTCGCGGTGCTCACATGGGCGACAAAACCGGGGTGATGTTCCACCATTTCCGCAAGACGGCTCGGCAGGTGCGTGCTGGATTGCTCCTGAGCGATCTTTTGAATCAGACGAACGTTGTCCCCAAGCACCACATAATCTTCGTCGGCAAAATGCCGGTCCATGGAAAGCCAGATCAGTATTCCGAGGCCAAGTAGCACCAATGCCGACGTCAGAGAAAACAACAACGTCAGCCGCATGGTCAGCGACATACGGCGCTTCATTCTTGCCCCTCGGGCGCTTCCAGCACGTACCCCATGCCTCGCACCGTCTGAATCAGCTTGGCGTCGAAGTCGTCGTCGATCTTGGCTCGCAAGCGGCGAATCGCAACGTCGATCACATTGCTGTCGCTGTCGAAGTTCATATCCCACACCTGGGACGCAATCAACGAGCGGGGCAGAACTTCTCCCCGCCTGCGGGCGAGCAGTTCGAGCAGCGCAAACTCCTTGCTGGTCAGCGCTATCCGGCGACCTCCGCGCGAAGCGCGACGTCGACTAAGATCAAGAACCAGGTCGCCCACCTGAATGCGGTCCAGCCCCATCTGCACAGTGCCGCGGCGCAGCAGCGTCCGGACGCGAGCCAACAGTTCGGAGAATGCAAATGGCTTTACCAGGTAATCGTCCGCGCCGAGCTCCAGTCCCTTGACCCGATCAGCGACGCTGTCGCGGGCAGTAAGGAACAAGACCGGAACCGCGCTCTCGGCCGCGCGCAGGCTCAGCAGAATTCTCCAGCCATCGAGGTCCGGCAGCATGACGTCGAGAATAATCAGATCGTAAGACTCGTTGAGCGCCAGGTGTTGTCCATCAAGCCCGTTGCCAACCAGGTCGACAACGAATCCGGCCTCGGTCAATCCCTGGCGCAGGTACTGGCCTGTCTTGGATTCGTCCTCTACGACGAGCAGTTTCATGTTCGAGCTTCCTTTTTCCGATTGTATGGCTGCGCTTGGGTCAGCCCATGGCGAGTCTACGCAGCCCTGCTCCGAGTGGCCCGGACATTACCGGAATGTAATGTTCAGGTAAGTTGTCGGTAGCCTCGTCCTCGTTACTCTCTCTTTGCCGCTGTCCGATGCGGCCATTCAAGCAAAAAGGACTATTTCATGGGACGTGATCGACAGTCTGGCATTGTGCTGGCCAACCTACCGCGCCGCCGCTTCGTGCAGGGTCTGGCTGCGGGGGGTGTGATGGCAGGATTGTCCGGTCTTGGGGGCATCGCGTGGGCCCAAGCATCAGACAAGCCGCAAGGTGCCGCGTCGGGGACGGCGCCGGTGCTGCGGGGGACCGAATTCGACCTCGTGATTGGCGAGTCGGTGGTTAACTTTACGGGCAGCCCGCGGGTGGCAACCACCATTAACGGGATGTTGCCCGGGCCGACGCTACGCTGGCGGCAGGGCGACACGGTAACGATCCGGGTCACCAATCGGCTGCGCGAGCCGACCTCGATTCACTGGCACGGGATCATTTTGCCGTTCGAGATGGATGGCGTACCAGGCATCAGCTTTCCCGGTATCGCGCCGGGCGAGAGCTTCACCTACCGGTTCAAGGTAGAGCAGACTGGCAGCTATTGGTATCACTCCCATTCGGGCTTTCAGGAGATGACCGGCGTGTATGGCGGCATTGTCATCGACCCGGCCAGCGGCGTGGACGGCGTCCGGGCTGATCGCGATTACACGGTGCTGCTGTCGGATTGGACCGATGAGGATCCGATGCGCGTCCTCTCCAAACTGAAAGTCCAGAGCGACTACTACAACTATAACCAGCCCACGGCGATCGACTTCTTCCGCGACGTCTCGAACGACGGGATCAAGAGTGCGCTCGCCAAGCGCAAGATGTGGCAGCAGATGCGGATGAATCCGACCGATCTGGCAGATCTCTCCGGTGCCACCCTGACCTATCTGACCAATGGCGTTACGCCGGCCGGCAACTGGACCGGTCTGTTCCAGCCCGGCGAGAAGGTGCGGTTGCGCTTCATCAACGGCTCAGGCAATACCTTCTACGATGTACGCATTCCTGGCCTGAAGCTTAAGGTGTTCCAGGTTGACGGGCAGAACATCGAGCCGGTGACGGTCGACGAGTTCCGTTTCGGCGCTGGCGAGACTTGCGACGTCATCGTGGAGCCGCGGGACGAGGCCTATACCATCTTTTCGCAGGCGATGGACCGCACCGGCTACGCCCGTGGCACGCTGGCCACGCGAGAGGGCCTGGTGGCCGCGGTGCCTGCGCTGGACAAGCCCAAGTGGCTCACCATGGCCGACATGATGGGTAGCATGGGTGGAATGGGCGGCATGAATCATGGTGGTATGGCCATGCAGGGCATGGACCACGCCGGCATGGACCATGGCTCCATGGGCATGCAAGCAATGGGACACGGCGCAATGGCCATGGACCACAGCCAGCACGGCATGGGCGGCATGAACAGCATGGGCGCTGACGCATCGCTCAAGGTCCCGAGCACCAAGGCGCGGCACGCGAGGACCGAATACGGCGCCAGCACGGATATGCGGGTCGACATGGCGCGCACCAACCTGGACGACCCCGGCATCGGCCTGCGCAACAACGGCCGTCGCGTGCTGACGCTGGCCGACCAACATACCATCGGCGGTCCGCTGGACCAGCGCGGCCCAGGGCGCGAAGTCGAATTGCACCTGACCGGCAATATGGAGCGTTATTCGTGGTCCTTCGACGGTGTCGAGTTTGGTAAATCCACCCCGGTCTACTTCAAGTATGGCGAACGGCTGCGCGTCATCTTGCATAACGACACGATGATGACGCACCCGATGCATCTGCATGGCATGTGGAGCGAATTGGAGGCGCCGGATGGTGCGTTCCAAGCGCGCCGGCACACCATTGCCGTGCAACCTGCGCAACGAATCAGCTTCCTGGTCACCGCCGACGCCTTGGGACGATGGGCTTGGCACTGCCACTTGATGTTGCATATGGACGCGGGGATGTTCCGCGAAGTGGTGGTGGCCTGACCTTAACCGACTAAGAACATGCACAACAGAATAAGCACGATACTGGCCGCTCTACTCGCCACGGCAGGCATGAGCACCGCTTGGGCTCAGCACGCCCACACACCGAACAGTCAAGCAGAGCCGACTGCGCGCGGTGTCGCTGAGAGCGCTGGCCCGGCGCCGAAAGCAGGCCCGCAAAGGGAGCCTACCGGCACGCAAGGCGTGGATGACAGCCAGATGCAGGGCATGGACCATAGCAAGATGCAGGGCATGGATCACGGCCAGATGCAAGGCATGGACCATAGCAAGATGCAAGGCATGGACCACGGCCAGATGCAGGGCATGGACCACAGCAAGATGCAAGGCATGGACCACGGCCAGGCGGCAGACATGGATCATGGCGACATGCAGATGCAAGGCGGCAGCCCCCCGGCTGACGCACGCGATCCGCATGCATATTCCGGTGGCTACCAGCTCGGGGTAGGGAAATACGCCATCGGACCCGCGCGATCGCTCCATATGGCAGACGAGCACGTGTTCGCTTCGGTGTTGGTCGACCGGCTCGAATGGGTCAAAGGCAACGAGAGCAATGCCGCTGCTTACGAGGCACAGGCGTGGATCGGCGGCACGTATAACAAGCTCGTCATCAAGGCCGAGGGCGAGGCGGAAAAGCGCAAGATCCACGAGGCCCGCACCGAACTGCTCTGGGGTCATTCGATCGCAACGTATTGGGACACCCAGCTCGGTGTCCGTAACGATGCCGGCTACGGACGACCAAGCCGGAATTGGTTGGCATTCGGCGTGCAGGGCCTGGCACCGTATTGGTTCGAATTGGACGCTACCGGCTATGTCGGCACGGAGGGTCGCACCGCGCTGCGCCTATCCGCGGAGTATGAGTTGCTCATTACCCAGCGTCTGATTCTGCAACCGAGAATCGAGGCAAACTTGTATGGCAAGAACGACCGGGAGATCGGCGTCGGCAGCGGGCTTTCCAGCGGCGCGGTCGGCGTGCGCCTGCGTTACGAGTTCAGTCGCCAGTTCGCGCCGTACATCGGTATCGAGCGGTATCAGACCTTCAGCAATACCGCCGACATGGTTCGCGCCTCAGGCGGCCGTAGTGGCGAAACTCGCTTTGTGGCGGGTGTCCGGATGTGGTTCTAAGCAACTATCTATAAATCTGTAATCGGAGTTCATCATGCAAGCGCCCCGCTTTACCCTTCGTGCCACGCTGGCTGCCGCTGCCGTACTGGCTAGTTCTGCTGCTTTCGCGCACCCCAAGCTCGTTTCATCCACACCGGCGGACAAGGCAGAGGTGTCGGCTCCGCAGAAGATCGAGCTGAAGTTTTCGGAGAACCTGGCGACCCAATTTTCCGGCGCCAATCTCGTCATGCCCGGCATGCCGGGCATGGCCAACCATGCGCCGATGAAAGTTGCGGCCAAGGTGTCTGGCAGCGACGATCCCAAGACGATGGTCATCACCCCAGCGCAGTCTCTGGCGCCGGGCAGCTACCGGGTGGAATGGCGCGCCGTGTCGTCCGACACGCATCCGATCACCGGTAATATCGCTTTCACCGTTAAGTGATCCACTGATGGACTGGACAACGGTTGCGGTGCGCTTCGCGCTCTATGTCGATCTAGCGGCGCTGTTCGGACTGCCGCTGTTCGGGCTGTACGCCTTGCGCCGTGACGAGATGGCGTCACGACTTGGCACGAGCTTTGTCGCTATTTGCACGGCGCTCGCTGCCATTGGCGTCGTCTTCTCATTGGCTAATATTGCCATCATGGCCAAAGGCATGACCGGCGCATCGGCGTACTCGGAGCTGCAAAGCCATGTCTTCGAAATGATCGTGACCGGCACCGATTTTGGTGCGGCCTGGGCGATGCGGCTCATTGCGCTGCTCCTGTGCGTGGCGATAGCCTTGTTTGGCCGCCGGTGGCCGACGCTTCAGTTTGCGGTGTTAACTGCGGCGGGCGGCGTGGCGTTGTCCACCCTGGCCTGGGGCGGTCATGGTGCCATGGACGATGGCGTTCGCCGCTACGTCCATCTTGCGTCCGATATTGCCCATTTGATCGCCGCCGGAGCCTGGGTCGGCGCCCTTCTCGCCTTCGTTCTGTTGTCGCACACCTCTAGCGCGCCTCAGAATGTGGTCCTTCTGAGCCGCACCTCCAACGGATTCGCCCGCATTGGGACTCTCGTCGTCGTCACCCTGGCCATCACCGGCGCGGTCAACTACGGGCTCATCGTGGGGCCAGTGTTGCCCGAACTGTCGCTGACGTCGTACGGTGGGCTGCTCGTGATGAAGCTGGCGCTATTCGGTGCAATGCTCGCGCTGGCCGCGGCCAATCGCATTCATTTGAGCCCGCGGCTCGAGCGCGCCATGCAAGGGGGCGACCAGGCCGGCGCCGTTCGGGCCCTTCGGCGCAGCCTGATGTTCGAAACCAGTGCCGCCACCCTGATTCTGGCCTTGGTTGCCTCGCTCGGCATCCTGTCGCCCGCTGGCGCGTAGCATGCCAAGGTTGCCCGATGCACTGCACGACCTGCGTCCCCTTCCTCCGTCCACCGCCAAGGAGAGGTCATGAAGACGATCAAATCATTACTGTTGGCGTTGAGCATGTCTCCGATGCTGGCGACTGCCGCCGGTATGGAGGGCAATCATGCCCATCATGACGCCGCAATCAAATCCGCTGCAGGCCAGCCTGGCGATTCCGACAAGGTAACGCGTACAGTGAACGTGGCAATGCGCGACACGATGCGCTTTACGCCCGAGGCGATTGTCGTAAAGGCCGGCGAGACGGTACGCTTTGTCGTGCGTAACCTCGGCAAAGTCGACCATGAAATGATCATCGGCACTGCCAGCGAGTTGCAGGCACACGCGCAGATGATGCGCAACATGCCGGCAGACAAGCATGCTGGCCCGAATCAGGTCACGCTGGCACCCGGACAGCAAGGCACGCTCGTCTGGCAGTTCGCTCGGCCTGAGACGGTGGACTTCGCCTGCTTGGTGCCCGGTCACTTCGAGGCCGGCATGGTGGGCAAGATCGTCGTCAGATAACAATCGAGCATCCTCGACACGAGCGCGTGGCCGGCCCCGCTCCCCCGCTGCCAGCGGCCAACTGCCAGCTGCCAGCTGCCAGCTGGGCC
Organism: Cupriavidus cauae; assembly: GCF_026210475.1. Classification (NCBI taxonomy): domain Bacteria; kingdom Pseudomonadati; phylum Pseudomonadota; class Betaproteobacteria; order Burkholderiales; family Burkholderiaceae; genus Cupriavidus; species Cupriavidus cauae. The sequence goes on along the minus strand of NZ_CP080294.1, from coordinate 2,210,707 downwards.
CAAGGTTTGCTCGGCTCTCTAACTGGTATAGCGGACTCCGGGCGCGGCGCTATGGCTGGCTCGCATGCTGATCGGTGACTTCGCGCTGCGCCGCTTCCACCTTGTCCGGCCACGTGCTCTTGATGTAGGCCAGCACCGCCACAATGTCGTCATCAGACCGATCGAATGCCGGCATGTCGCTCACATAGCCTGCGGGCGCGGTGACGCCTGGAACCAGTCCATGCTTGGTGATCGCAAAGAGCACCGCGTCGGCATGGTGCCAGGTATGCCCGGAAGCATCGTGCGGGGGCGCTGGCATGCGGCCATTGGAAAGTCGCTCGCGCCAGTTGGCCCGGCCTTGGAGCTTTGCGCCATGGCAGGACGCGCATGCCTGCGCATACAGCTGCTTGCCGCGCGCACGCGTACGGCGTCCGACGCATCGATGCGTAGCTGCCGGGCCGAGGCGGGCCGCTTATCGGCGATTGCGGCCTCCAGGTAACGTTTGGTCTGCAGTGCAACGGCGACGGCGGCGGCAGCGCCTAACGCCAACCATGCGGCGATGCGCCAGCGCGAATTTTCTGACTGTGCCATATCGGTTGACCGGCAGCGCCTGGCGCGCCGCCAGTTCGGCCATCAGTCTTTGGAAAACGGCCTGCCAGCAAAATCGACGGTCACCAGCTTACCGTCCATCTGCCCCATTCCAGGGGAGTTGGCTGGCATGCCGGGTACCGCGACGCCTTTCATCGATGGCTTGGCAGCGAGTTTTTGGATCGTCGTTGCCGGAACGTGGCCCTCCACCACTTGGCCGCTAGCGTCGATTACGGCGGTATGGCAAGAGGCGAAGTGTGCCGGGACACCGAGCTTGTTCTTCGTTGCCGCAACGTCGGGCGAATTGACCACCTTGGTTCGGATCCCTGCCTGGTTGACATGCTTGATCCACTCTTCACAGCAACCGCAGTCGGGGTCTTTATAGACCGTCAGCGTCGGCGATGCAGCATAGCAAGCTTGCACCGACGGCGAGCAACGCGACAGCCAGGATACGTTTCATCGATACTCCCAAGAAAACGATGGCGATGCGTGGCTGGTAGCGCGACGCGGCACCCACTGCGCTATCAAATATTGGTCTGCCTTAGCCGCAACGCGTTTGAATCACAGACGCGGAACTCAAACTCATCGCCAGCGCGGCAATCATAGGCGAGAGCAGCCACCCGGTAAACGGGTACAGTACCCCGGCCGCCAACGGCACGCCGAGCGCTTTGTAGAGGAACGCGAAGCCCAAGTTTTGCTTCATGTTTCGGATGGTGGCTTTCGATAGCGGCCGGGCCCGCGCAATTCCGCGCAGGTCGCCTTTGATCAGCGTCACTTGCGCATTGTGCATGGCGACATCGGTACCGGTTCCCATGGCGATGCCGACATCAAACTTGGCGAGCGCCGGCCCATCATTGATGCCATCACCGGCCATGGCAACGACGGCGCCGCCCTGCTGCAGCCCGGTGACTAGTTCCAATTTGTCTGCCGGCTTAACGTCGCCGTGAACCTTGGCAATATCCGGCTTTGCCGCGACCGCTTTCGCGGTGGCCACACCGACGCCGGTTGCCATGACTACTCGGATGCCTTCGGCCTTGAGGGTGGCTAGCGCTTCGGGCGTGGAGCTCTGGATGGGATCCGAGACGGCCAGCAGGCCGGCAAGGCGACCATCGACGGCGAGATACATGACACTCGTGTCTTGCGCCGGCAATGCATCGGCCCCTGCAGCGCTTCAGTTGCGCTGCCGTCGGTTTGCATCCGCGCGGTATTGCCGATCGCCATCGTCGTGCCCGCTACCCCGCCGCGCATGCCGATGCCGGTGTTCGGCTCAACGTCTTCCGCGTTCACCAGCGCCAGGCCACGGGCGCGGCCAGCCTCCACCAAGGCCGCAACCAGCGGATGTTCGCTGCCATGGTCAAGACTCGCCGCCAGACGCAGAACCTGCTCGTCCGCAAAGTCATTCGCCCCAATGCGCGCTCGGAAGCATCGTTGCGCCTGAGCCACCATTTGCACGATCTGCGACAGCACCGTTTGCGAGCCCACCTTGTCGGACCGAATGACTAGCCTGCCGAACCGCATTCATCGTCGCGCCGATGACACGCTCGCTTGACTGACTCCTTGTTGTCGTGGCGCTGCCAGGCCAGCCGCTCCGTGGAGAACGCCAGGCAGGCCATCGGTTATACGGTGAAACTGATGCACGATCAACCGCTGCGGCCGCCCAGCAGCGGCCGCGAAGCACCGTGGCGGCCAGACCGATGTCATCTGCAGTGGCAACCGTCGGCGCACGCGCATAGCCCGAAACTCGCGTATTCGATCGGAGTAACTGCCTTAGCAGGGCAGCATACGCGTCCCCGTCGTGGGAAAGTCAAGTGGGACGATGGCTCAAAATACGCCCCCTACCGCATACGGGGTGATGGTCTAGCCTTAGGAAAGCATTTTGGGAGGCCGAAATCAACACTGACGGGCAGTGCGCAGTGTCGCACCCAGAAAAATTCCAGGAGGCAGCGCAGAGGGTAGTATCCGGCAGGGCCGCGGTGCCATCATTAGAAACGAACGACGCCCGGTGTCGCGAAAGGGATTCCGCGATACTGGGCCTCGCTTCGGGGCCAGTCCGGTATGAGCAGCCCCGCTGCAGCAAGATTAGGCGCCGTCCGTGAAGGTGTCACGATCGCCGGCCGCATGGTTGCCATCGGTGAACGGATCGCGCGTCCCCGTGGTATGGCCCCCGTGCGTGTACGGATCGCGCGTACCCATCGCGTGCGCCCCTTCGGTAAAGGGATCGCGCGGCGAATTGACACCAGCATGGGCGAAGCCAGCAATGCTGCCAAGCGTGGTAACGGTCAGTGCCACAAGAGCGGTTCTCTTCAACTTCAGCATAATGTTTCTCCTATTGGAAAGGGCTCGATGAGCCTATGAGTTCAGTCTAGCGCGTAGCACCGAACCAAGAGCTGACAGCGACGTTACAAGCGCGTCATCTCGCTCGTTGGCTGCAGCGCTGCCTTAGTTCATCAGCCACCGGTGAAGATTTGGCTGCGTTCGATGTAGACCCGCACGCCCTTTGCATTGGACAACGCCGGAAAGAGAACGCTGAGATCGACAGTGCTGCCGTGAACGAACTCGGCAAACGTCCAGGCCATCTCCTGAGCACCGCTCCGGAACGTGACCGTGTCGCCGGAGGCCACGCGCACGGATTTCAGTCCTGGCGTAAGCGTGACCGCCCGTGATGCCGTGTTGGCCTGAGCGGGACTGCCGAAAAGCGCCGCCTGAGGTCCCAACGAAGTGGCGGCGTCCGATCTAGCCGTTGCCGCTGCCACGCCCGGAGCGGGCGACGTGCCGACCGGCTCGGCGGCTTGCCGCTGGACGTGCTCGGCCCAGTTATCGCCGGCGTTCGTTCTGGCCTTGTCCGCACTCCATGCCGTGGAAGTGGCCATCAGGGTAACGATGGACAGCGCGGTGAGCGCAGTTGTTTTGGTTTTCATGAAGCTCTCCATTGACGTCTCGAGGTAGAACCTCTTGAGCACAATGGTAGGCAGGGGCGCCTCTCCGAAGCGTTACTCGACTATTACATCCTCGTAAGTGGCGCGGCTTGTCGCGGGCGCCGATATAAATGGTTGGTGCCATGGTGAAGTAGCGAGGGTTCTCCGACAACGCCCGTCTGGCATGGGCCACAGGGACTGAGAGTTCCCTTACTTGTCGGCGATCGAGCCCCAGGCCGATACGCGTGGCTTGCACAGACAAGCGCTACTAGCATCTCGAACACTCGGGCGGTCGTGGTCTAGACGACGCCAAGCCTAAGGACATGCTGGCCTGGGTCGGTCGGGATCTGAACCGGTTATGGGTCAAATCGGAAGGCACGCATATGTACGGCAACACGGTGGAGGCAAAAGCTGAGGCATTGTGGGGGCACGCCTTTGCGACATTCTGGGATTGATAACTCGGGGTGCGCCAAGACTTTGGCAATGAGCCGCCGCGCACTTGGGGCGCCTTTGGCGTGCAAGGTCGGGCACCGTACTGGTTGATATCGAAGCCACGGCTTATCTAGGGTCGGCCGGACGCGCTGTCGCCCGGCTGCGTGTTACCTACGATATCCGCCTCACGCAACGCCTGCGGTTGACGCCGGAACTCCAGGCGAGCCGGTTGCGGCGCGAGGCATAGGCAGCGGCGTGTCCGAGTTCAAGCTTGGCTTGCGACTGCGATACGAAATCCGACGGCAGTTCGCCCCCGACCTCGGCGTGGTTTGGGGCAAAAAGCTGGGCAATACCGCCGATTTTGCGCTCGCGCCGGGGAGCGGACCACCGACAAGCAAATCGTTGCCAGCGGGCGCATCTGGTTCTGAACGCATTTCAGGCGCTGGTCAGGTGCTGGCCCGCGGGTGGTTAACCGCCAGCTTGCCGTGTGATTACATTTCGTATCCAGCTTACCAAGGCCAATCGCGTGCAAATAGAATGGCGACTATGGTCACGCGGCGGCCCTAATATGGGCGCGGCGGCTTGTGGCGTTAGTCTGAGTCCCGTTTGCATTGCCATGCCTGCGCAGCTTGGCATGAGTCGCCAACCCAGGAATGATCCATGAACGTCGGAAGGTTGCTAGTCGTGCTCGGTGGTACAGCAATGAGGATCGCGCCCGGCTCGATCCGCGCCATTTAGCTCGGTCGGAAGTCCACGCGAAATCTCAGTAGCCGCTAGTGGCAACAGTGCGACGGCGGGCCGGCCGCTACCCCGCCCGCGATGTGGCCTACCGTGGACCAGAAATGGGCAATTGGGTTGCTGTACTGTGCGGCGCAGCGGGACAGGGAAACCCGGCGATACGCGCTTGCCGCGGCACCGGTTATTCAATCATGGCAACGGCGCCGCGACTGCGCCGACTCGGACCCAGCGAAGCCATTGCGAGATGCGAGGCGGCAAAAACGTGACCGCGGCGAGCCCCGACCGCCGACACCGCAGTGATCTTGACGCGCCCTTTCGACACGCGCTTCAGCACGTGCAAACGCAGTCTTAACCTGGGCCATCGAGCGAAAGGAGACCTTGAAGATGAAAAGCGTACTCGTTGTTGCAAGTCTGATTGCCGCGGTATCGCTTACCGCGACCGCGACCGATCTGAGCACTGTCGTGAAAACCTATGAACTCAAGGACGGTTCAAAAGTCCACGTTTTCAAGGACGGCAAGATGGGGATGGAGAACAAGTACGGGAAGGCCGTCAACATGCCACAAGGCAAGGTCATGGAAACTAAGGACGGCAGCAAGATCCTGATGAAGGGCAACGAGGTGTTCCGCCTCGAGGACGCACTGATTCAGGGTCACCGCGAAGGCGGCTAACCGGGCGACTTGACATTGGCCAGCGCAAGCGGGCGCCCATGAGGCGTCCGCTTTTTAGAGCTAGTCCGTGCCTTACCAATGTCAGCGTTACTCAGCCCTCTCCCAAGATGAGCGCGGATGCACTATTTAGCCTCAGGGTAGACGGACACGCTGAGGGGCCGGGACACCTGCAGTGTTGGGCATGACGACCATACCCATAAACCCGCGGCGATACCGGCCGCGTACAACGCATTGCGTGCCCGGCGTTATCTTGGGACCCGGGCCGGCTCATTCCCGGAACTGTCTAGTACCAGCACACAATCTCTTCCTGCGACAAGCGTTCGGCACCATGTTGCGTTGGACCGGCCCCGACGTCGATCAACCACTCAGCAGGGGGGCGACTCGGCCGGGCCACCCGGCGTGAAAGCGGCAGGCGCCGATCAAGATCCAGGATGGCTGCTTGCGCCTACGCCGAAGCCCTCGCACCGACCCGCAACGCCCATAAGCCGGCTTGGATACCATTCAATCGAAGTCTCCCTCAAAGATGTGGGATGTGACCCGTCGCGCGATGTAATGGTAAGCCGCGCGCTGTGACATGCTCAAGGGTTGCTCGGTCGCGTTTGCCTACTGCAGCGCCCACGATTCTAGGCGGCGGGCCTATCAGGAAAACTATGAGACATGGCAGTAGTGTCATTTTTGACAACGCTCGACATCAAGGGGCGCGTCGTCACGCACCCTTCCCCTTCTTAACCAGGTTCTTTCCGGCTGCGCTGCTCGTTGCAGCGACCGCTGCGGTCGACAGAAGTTGCATCGTCCCGGATCAATGTAACCGGCTTGCAATGTCGCAGTAACCTTGGTCTGACTAGACTTCAGTGGCCTACCAAATTCCAAAAAACATGGCGGGCTGGAGACACTATGAAAAGAAAAGGAATTACTGCCGCGGGCATGCTGCTTGGGTCGCTGTCGCTGGGCGCCTATGCCCAGACGAGTGTCACGCTATATGGCGTCGCAGATGTCGGGATCGAGTATGTGTCGAATGTACCGTCATCGAGCGGGGGCAGCAACCAAGTGCGCATGTCGGCTGGCAACATGTCGACCTCGCGCTGGGGCCTGCGGGGCACGGAAGATCTCGGCGGTGGCCTCAAAGCGGTGTTCGAACTCGAGAGCGGATTCTCGCTCGATACTGCCCAATCGAGCAGCGCTGGCCGTTTGTTCGACCGGGGCGCGCTGGTCGGTCTGTCCAGTCAATATGGTCAACTCACCCTTGGTCGCCAGACGACGGTGCTATACGACACCGCCATTCAGTTTGACCCGATGGGTTTCGCGCCGCGATATTCGCTCTTCAAGAGCGACGATACCATTGCTGGTCGCGCGGACAATTCCGTCAAGTACAAAGGCACATTCGGCGGGCTGACCGCCATGGCACTGTACAGCTTCGGCCGCACTGGCGGCGGCGAGGTCCCCGGCGAGCCGAAAGCAGACCGGGAGATGAGTGCCGGTCTGATGTATGCGACCGGACCGCTTTCCGTTGGCGCACTGTACGACGAGTACCGAGGGCTGACCGTTGCGTCACAGGGGCGGAAGGACCGGCGGGCGCTGGTGGGGATCAGCTATGGGATCGGCCCGGCGAAGCTGTATGCCGGCTACCGTTGGCTCAACGGTGATATCTCAAGCGCCGCGACGGCGATGCGCTCCAATCTGTATTGGGCAGGCGTGCGCTATCAGTTGAGCTCGGCGCTGTCGCTCACCGGCGCTGCGTATTATACGGATGTGCGGGGTTCCGACGCTGATCCGCTGATGTTCGTCGCCTCGACCGACTACGCGTTTTCCAAGCGCACCGACGTGTACTTCAATGTCGGCTATGTCCGAAACAAGGGTGGCTCGCAGCTGGGATTGAATGGCTTCAACGCCAGCAGTGGCGCCCCGGTCAACGTCGTGCCGGGCGATAACCAAACCGGCGTCGTGCTGGGAGTGCGGCATAAGTTTTGAGCCTAACCGTTCAAAGAACTCAAAGTCGAACGGTCCTTTTAGCGAAGGGCAAGCAGCCACCGACCGCAACGCCGTGGCTACTTCATGAAAAAATTTCCGGACCGTAGCGACGGGGTTAAAGCCAAACGCCCCTAGCTGCGCGCCGTGTTTCGCTCAGGAGGAAACGTCAGAAGCGCGTTGTGCCGTCCGACGATTCCGCCGAACCCTGGCCACCATATGCGACCAATATGGCTTGCGTGATGGAAAGCCCCAGCCCCACGCTTTCGGACTCGGTGCGCGTGCCACGGAATGGCGAAACGCCTGCATAAATGCGCATATCGTCCGCCGAACGCGCCGACCATCGATATCTGGTAGCCTGACGTCCTGGATAGTTGCCTGGACTCTATGGGGACAGGTGGTGGACGATCGTCTGTTGAGTTGAGCGGCCATTTCCGGGAACTACCGGAAGCGAAAGGCATCACGGCTGTTATCGCGCCAAGCCTGCTGTATCGGGCTGCTGAGGACGTGCCGTCTGGCGGCGCGTGCCTGACCATACGGCGACTTCGGCGGCTATGCCCAACGCCGCCAACAGGCCCACGCGGGCCGCCGAGCGACTCGCTGTGGGCGGTGGCCCTGACGCTTACACGCGTGCCGCTGATATTGGGGGGAACTAGGGTCTAGCCATATCGCGGCGTTTGCTGCGCAACGCGGGCGCGTGGCCTAGCTGCGTATGCGCGGTTGCAGGCCAGCATAGCGTGGCTAATGCAGTCGCGCGAGGACATGCAAAATGTCGTTGCCCCGCGTCGTGATGTGGAGACGATCGCCGTAACCCAAATTTTCCAGATGCACCAACTGCCGCTCAACCAATGCCTCGATCGTCGCGCGATCGAGGTCGGCGACATTTGGTGCTGCGTCTTCGATCAGCATGAGTGTGGCAACTTCATGTGGTGTCAGCATCGTTGTCTCCAGAACCCCCAGGACTGAATCGGCGGATGATTCCGCTCTCGCAGCGACGGGCTTCAGTATTCATTCAATGCCGGCAGCGCAGAGTCGTCAAGGTAAGACACTGGTCGCGGGTTTGCCATAAGGCGATGCCTAGTTTCCTTGACGGCTATGAGGCCCCCTTTACCAGCTGGGCCATCCAGACCAGTCCCTGCATGGAATGCCCTACGACTTTGGGGGCGGCGCTAGTCGTGCGCGGCATTTCTTACCTCTTCTGGGCGACATAACGATTGCTGCCGCGCACCGTTTGCCGATCTCGGCTACGACAAGGCTTCGGCATGCCCAACCCATCTCGGAGCGCAGTTTGGGCGGCGTGCGCAGCTGAAGGCGCACAGCCGTGTCCCAGTCTGGACCCTGCTGGAGCGGCACGGAAATCCCTATCCGCGATGCAAAAGCCTGAATGCCAGCAAGCCGGCCGCTTGAAAACCGCGCTGCTGCTGGCGCAGGCGTGCACACCGCGACGGGGCCGCGCAGGTTCGCCGCGGAGCCCATCCTAGGCCCCGTAACTGAAGTCGGTCCGCGTGCCTGGAGCGCCGGCTTGCGGTGGTTGCTTGGTCCCTACTTCGCGATGCCGTCGACCGGCACCTTCTCTCCAGGCCTCACACGCGAGAAATCGCCGACATGCTGCGTCTGCGCCGTGGCGCAACTTGAAGCCGATGACCAATGCAGTGCCGATCAGGATTGGACTGATGGTCCCGGAATCAGCGCCGGCGCCGCGCCGTCATTCTATGAAAAGGAAATCTTGGCGTGAGCGCAGCAAAAACCTAGATTCACGGTAGCGCATTGCCGTTTGCAAACCGCTTCGCTGGTTTGTCAGTCGAGCCACAGACCCGCCCATGGTTCGCCCGCTGGTATCTCCCTGTACGACCAAGGAGGACATTATGCGTATCCTATTGCTGATCACGGTCATGTTGGGTGGATGCGCGACCGTCGGCTAACGTACCGCGCAAGCCCAGCGCGACATGGACATCTCACTACGGGTTCGGGGACCGGCTTGCAAAAGCTTGGACATCCGAAGGCTCGGATCCGTGGCGTGACTGCGTGTTACGGCTCAGTGCAGGAAGCGGACCATCTATGCATCGACGGTTTTGAATCCGATCGCCCCGTACCACGGGGCGTCTCACTGTCAGTTGGCTTCCCACGCAGCCCCGACGCGTAGCAATTGCGCGTTGCATTACCGCTTCCGGTTCTTTTCAATTGCTGCGCGAATGCGACCCACGCACTGCTTAACCTTACCCCCGTGAAAAGGTCCATAGTACAAATGAGGACGGCATGTCGGCGATCACGCCATGGCTGCACCACGCGCCGTGGCGGGACACCTGCTCGCCGCGACGACGCTATCGCGCGTCGGCTCGGAGGGCCCAATGCGTAAGCCTATGAATCAGCTTTTGCGTGTCATCGTGCTGCTGACCTTGGCACTGGCTTTGCCCCTGCGCGCGCACGCCTGGCCATTGGACAGTTGCTGTATCGCCGGCATCGCCCAAATGCTGACACACATGCTTGTTCAAGAGGGGCAAGCCAGTGTCGATACCAGCAGTCAACATGACTGCGTCAGTCAATCCAGTTGTGCCGGTCGTCTTCCCTGCCCGGCCTCCGCGTGTGCAGCCTTCGCAGGCACGCCGTGGGCCAGCGGATGGGCCACGGATGCATGGGCCAGCGTGTTGGTCGCGCATCCGGAATTCGCGTATCGCTCCATCGTTCCGCCCCGTCTCGAGCGCCCGCCCAAACGGAACCGTGTGTAGCGCGATCCGCCACACAGGGATGCCGCACTTGGTGGCGTCTCACCAGCACGCTCCTGTCTGACTTGGACATCAGCGGCGTTGCCGGCCGCTCTCTTGGGTTGGCCGGCGAGCTGCATACACCGAATGAGGAAAATCATGAAGTCCCTACTCCACGCTCTCGTGGGCGCCGTCTCCCTTGGAGTCTCCCTGTCGGCCGTCGCCGGGCCGAACTGGGATGTGATTGAAAGCGCTCGTACCGCCAAACGGGCTGAAGCGCAGCAACACAAGCCACAGAAGCCGGACGACTCCAAGGCGATGTTGCGCCACCATGACGCCATGATGCAAAAGTGTCGCGAAATGATGGATCAGACCAAGTAACCCAGCCGCTCTCCGGTGCGCTGCGTGCGCGCGGTCGCCGGAGCGATCTCCGGGCGGGCATCAACTAGGCGGCCACCGCCCTTATCCGGCGCACTACGCGGCCGCCGGTCCAGCAACAACTTAGCCCGCCCATCATGCGCTTATGCATCAACAGCATGCCTACCACAGCCAGGATGGCAATCACGCAGATGATTGTGCACACAACTCGCACGGAGGCGGCTCTTCCGATGGACCCGCGATGGGTGGCACGCCGCAGCCGCCGGCACGAATGAGCGACTTCGTCAACGGTGACGGCGCAACGAATCGACGCTAGGGATGTCTTCGCCATGCTCGACCGGACGCTGAGACGGCATCCCGTCGCCGCTGGTGGCGGCCGGAAGAACCGACGCGTTTAATGACAGCGACGTTGCAGTCCTGTAGTCCGCGCGGGCTTTCGCGTGACCGTAGAGAGCCAAAAAGTTAGCGTCATGGCCGTTCTGCCGTTGGCAGCCGATCGTGCTACGCCATGGCGCGGCATGCCTGCGCACAACGCCGGCACGCTTGAGCGCATTCCTGGCAATGCTGAGCCGCATGTCGCTCGCACTCGGCACCGCATGCTTCGCAAGCGGTCGCGCAAAGGTTGCACAGATCCTTGGCGAAGCGACTTCCCCGCGCCATATAGGCGCTGGCCATCCGGCACATTGCGGCGCAATCGAGATCCAGGCGAATGCACTCGGCCATCTCGTGTACGTTCGGCTCACTTAGACACGAGGCGGCGCAGTGCTCGCATGCCACTGCGCAAGCATTGCACTCGTCGATACAGTGTTGAAAATTCTGATGCGGCATGGTCGGCTCCTTGAAGTGATGACGCCACGTCGGCGCCGCTATCGTCACAGCAATATTTGGACCGGCCGCACCGCGAGGCCGCAGCGCTCGCACGTTTTGCCCTCCCTTTGCTCGCGACGGTGCTATGACCGCGCTCATTTCCGCTTAAAGATTGAGGCCAAATTACAAGGCGAGGAATATCTTTCAGGAATAAGCTTGCGCGTTGATTACAGCCCGGTAATGTCGTGGCCTGCCGGCACTTCGAGTTTATGGCGACTTAGTATTTCGCTGGTCATGCGCGGATGACTCCGTTTGATTCGCTTCCTTGGGAGGGGCGATGCCAACATTGCTCGGGCTGACCAGTTCGTCCCGCACACGCGCCTCTTCTCGCGTTGCCTTCGCCGACGAGCGTTCTCCCGCGCGATGCCCGGCGCTCAATTTGAGACCAGCATTCACGCGCGGGCTATCCAATCACGGCACGCGCTTTGCTATCTGCTTTGCTATCTGTTGGGCTGCCAGTGCCGCCGCGCCACCAAGGGACGGCGCCCGGCGCACGCAAGCACCATGGCGTTGACCCGCGATGTCGGGAAGTCCTGGACGCCTGCGCCGATAACCTGTGCCGCCATGAAACTCGGTACAAGGAGGCATGATGGGCTCGATCTCCATCTGGGCGGCCACGCGCCCGCGTCGGCCTCGACCGGCCCTTGAGGGCGACCTGCGCGTCGACGTGGTGATCGTCGGTGCCGGCATCACGGGCCTGACCGCCGCCCTGCTGCTCGCAAAGACCGCCCGGTCGGTGGCGGCGATCGAAGCCCGTGCCGTAGGCGCGGGTGATAGCGGCGGCTCCACCGGTAACCTGTATCAGACCGTCACCGGTGGCCTCGAAACGCTGGCGGCTAAGTGCGAAGCGGACACCGCCCGCGCCGTCGTAGCGTCTCGCGGGGAAGCGATCGCCTGGATCGAGCAGCAAGCGCAGGCGATGGGGCCGAGCAGCGGCTTCCGCCGCTGCCCGATGTACCAGTATCCGCTAAGCCCGGATGCCGAGCCGACCATACTGGGGGAGCTGAAGGCATTGCGCGCAGCAGGTCTGGACGCGCAGTTGGCCTCTGAGATGCCCCCCGGCTTGCCCGCCGCAAAGGGCGCGGTGCTTCTGCTTTCGGCACAAGCGCAGTTCCATCCGATCGGCTATCTGCACGCCTTGGCCCTGCAAGCCGAACACGCCGGCGCCCGCCTCTTCGAAAACTCCCCTGCCCTCGAGCTGGACCTGGAAGTCGGCGTCGTTCGCACACGGACCGGTACCGCCTTCGGCCACCATATTGTGCTGGCCACCCATTCCCCGCTGGGTTTTCACTTGGTGCAAGCCGGCATGGCTGTGCGCCGCGAATATGGTTTGGCCTTCCACGAACAAGCCGTTCCGGCTGGCATCTTCTGGGCGCAGGCCCATCCCAGGCTATCGGTCCGCGGATTGGAGGCAAACGGCAAGCATTACTTGCTTTGCATCGGTGAACACCACGAAACGGGAAGGCATGATGCAGCCGCGGCACTCGCTCAACTTGAACGGGCCGCGCAGGAATACCTGGCTGTCGGTTCACCCGTTCAGCGCTGGTCGGCACAACACTTTCATTCTCCGGACGGCCTTCCCTACATCGGCCGGGACGAGTCAGGGGCTTTCATCGCCACTGGTTTCTCCACCGACGGGCTGGTGTACGGCACAGTCGCGGCCCACATCATTACTGATCAGATCATCGGCGCGCAGAGCCGTTGGAGTTCGCTGTACCTGGGGTCGCTTCAGAGAACGGAAAATATTGCACGCTAAGCCAGTCGGCACGGACGTCGGCTACCGAGCGGCAAAGGCCTGACCTATTTGGTGTGCCCGCTTGACTTCGTCGCTTTGCAAGTAAATCGAGGTGGTGGCCACCGACGCGTGGCGTAGGTTATCGCGCACGGTGGTCAGTTCCGCGCCGCGAGCGAGGGCGTGTGTAGCGTGGGTATGCCGCGTCCAGTGGGGACTGGCTCGGCGCAGCTTTTCGGCGAGTGTCGGGTGGTCGCCGGCGATGATGTCCGCGGCCTGGCCAAAGAAGCGCCGCATTACCATCCACAGCCGGGTGCCGGTGATGTTAGTGACGCTGTCCTGCTCCAGGCTGGCGATCAAGGGTGTCCTGGGGTCCCAACGGGCTGGTGTCACCGGCAGTCCGCGCTGTACAAGATGCTGATCGAGTGCGGTTCGCGCAAGTGGCGGTAGCGCCACCTTTCCCGGGCGCCCACCTTTGCCGACCAGGTGCAGCCAGCGGTCGTTGCGCTCGTCAGTGCGGATATCGCCCAGCGTCGCGCCAACCAGTTCGCTGGCCCGCAGGCCGGTCGCGTAGGCAAAATCGAGAATGAAGCGCAAGCGCTGCGCTGCGGGCACGTCCCACCCGTACGACCATTCCAGGCCATCGGCAATGGTGCGCACCAGCAGCCATTCGCCCTCAGTAAAGCCACGTGTGGTATCGAGTGGCGCGACCCGCGTGCGGCCGCGGACTTTGATGCCGGCAAACGGGTTGGCCAATACATAGCGCTGCTCGATCAGCCATCGGAACATGGCGCCCAGCACCGTGAGGGCGTAGGCCGTCGAACGTGCCGATAGCCCCCGTGCGAAGGGGCGCCAGTCGGGCGCGCTGCGTGCCCGCGGTGGCCCGATCCAGCGCTCACGCGGAGTTGGTCGCCGCAGGAACCCGCGGTAGGCGATGGCGTCCTCGGTCGTAAGCGACGACAGCGCCCGACCGCGCTCGATAATCGCCCACAGGATCAGGCGTTCCGCCTCCTTGCGATAGGCGCGCTGCGTGGTCTGGGTTTCGTGCAGGGCGAGCCAGGCCTGCACGGCTTCGTAGTCGTTCGATGCGTCGAGCGTGCAGGCCTGTCGCGGTGCCCGGAAGCTGCCTCGCGAGCCGTCCACCTCGTCGGGCAGTTTCAGCCGCTCCCACGGGACCACCTCGCCTGGCGGCGCGCCGACGATCAGGGCACGCGCACGCTCCGTCAACCGCGGATGGGCGTGGAAGAAGGCCTCGATGTGCCGCGCGCTCGCTTGCCCCAGCCCCGGGATCGCGCCCCACCAGCGGCGCCGGCGCGGCACGCGCACGGTCAGGTCCGCCAGTGTGGAAATGCCGTGGGCTCGCAATGCGCGCACGGCCCGCGGTGCCAGCCACAGTTCAATGTCGTCGGTGACCTGTGGCTGCGGCGCAGGCAGAGCACGCAGAACCCTGATGGCCTGGCCATCGGCGAGGCCATCGGGATTGCGGGGACGCTATGCGTCGATTCACCTACAAACTTGGGCGCCAGCGGCCGTCAGCATTTTCGTTAAGTTGCTGAGGTGCGTTGGCCGTAGCGAGCGCAGACAGTTGTGACACAGCCGCAACAGCCCTACCGCGGCGGGGAGGGCTGGCAATCGCAGTGATGATAGTGTGGAACTTGCGGCAGACTGAGACCGCTAACCAACACTCCAGGGAGACCTTTCTTGAAACGGATCACCATCATTCTCACGGCCGTTCTGGCCTGTGCGTCGGGCGGCGTGTGGGCGCATAGTGGTGGGACTGACAGCCAAGGCTGCCATATGGACCACAAGACCGGCATTCGTCACTGCCACTGAAGTCAAGCAGTATTGCGGCGTCCGCCGACATCGCGGACGCCAGCGGCTTAAGGTCTTGAGTAGTTTGCTCGGCCTCAAAAAAGCGAAGCGGGGCTTCCCTTCTTGCGCCGGTCTCCGTCCTTGCCTGACCGCGCCACCCTTGCGGTTACTTCCACCTTCGTAGCACACGTTGAAACACCAGACTGTTCGGCAGCTGCAGCACCACCTCTTGTCCTTCGACTGTTGTTTCCAGTAAGGTGGTATAGACGAGATTTACGTCGAGCACACGGCCCTTAATTCCCGGCTTTTCCCCGTTCTCAAGAAGCTCCACAACATCCCCAATGCGGAACGCACCGGTGACGTATATCAGGAGCGCGCAGAACAGGTTCGAGAGTACACTCCACGCGGCGAAAAACGCGACCGCCCCGACAGTGGCAAATCCCGTGAATGCGGTCCACAGGACGGTTCCAGACACGCCCATTCGCTCCAGAGCCCAGAGCGTGGCAGCTACGTACACGATGGTCGCGACCACACGCAAAGACAGCGCCGCAACTTTTCCTGGCAGAGAATATGTATTGGTCAGCTTTCTAAGCAACCGCCGCGCGATGCGCACTGCTAACCATGCGCCAGCCGCAATCAGCACGACCTCGATAGCGGGAACAAGAATGTCGAACCAATCTGCCAGCCACTGCGGCAAGCTTTCGTGTATAGCTTGAAGAAGTTTGTTCATCGAAATAGAGATACAGCCACAGCACCGTACTGTGGCACAGATACCAATAATCGGATTTTTACCGTTCCGGTCTTTGCTTGAAGGTCAAGCGCGACAACTTACATGCCGGCGTCGTGCCTACACTCACCGGTTTTTGATCGAGGTGCAGGCTCGATCGGCTCAACCAACAGATCACCGAAAAAGTAGGCGGCAAATTGATGGCGATTGCTGAGGTTCGCCTTGGCGAATACGCCCGCGGCAATTGTCCGCACCGTCACATCATGCCACGCTAGCGAGTGAGCGCACTCTTCAAGGGTCAACCCTTTTATGAGAAGCATCGCCACTTCCGTTTCCGATGGCGTATATTTCCAGCGCTCGAACTGCAGCAGCATCGACTGCAACAACTGCCGCGTCGCCTGAATTGCCACCTCGTTTCGTTCCGCCATCACCTGCCCTCGTACCTTGGCTGCGCCAGGTAGCGCCTCAGAAACAGGTCGGTTTGGGCTGACACGACGACACCGTTTTCGAATCACGAACCAAAGGATCGCGAGGCCGCCCACTACCTACGCGACTGCGTCGGCGACGACATGAGCGTCCGGTGTTCGCGTTGCAAGGTGGTAGAAATCCCACGCCTGATAGGTCGAGATTGCCATCAGAAGTGCCGTCAGTCTCGACCGCATAGCAGCGAAGTCCTTGCGACTTTTTGGGGTTGACAACGAACACCCCGGATCTAAGCGCAGCGCGAAAGACAAGCACCTTCGAAAGAGGCTGCGCCTAAGAACATCTGATGGAAAGCGACTTCCTAGGCTTGAGCACTAAGGGTGATGAGGCCCGCTGACAACTGCGGGGCGTCAAGTTTACTATGCAGAACATTGCGGCGACATTGCCGAATGGTTACGCACCAACGCATCGAACCCGACGCCCGTTCTCCGAAGCACTTGGGTTACCATGAGCTAACGCTGACGCTTCGTCAGGCAACTTCTTCTGCCGCAAAGCACTCGACGGCGGACTGCGCCGTCATCATCTCGTAATCCCCCCGACAGGTGAGCGCCCTAGAATCCCGCTGTTCGCTCTCTGCTGGCCAAGTCGCCATCCTTCGGACTCCCGCGTGAATCGCATCCTCGGCTCGTGGGGCGTCAAGCGGCGCCGCGTGAACTGCTCCATGATCCAACATCACGACGGCGACGAACCACATCCGGCATCTATGTCGTTGCGCCCTGAGAGCATTTGACCAAGCGCGGTAGCAGTGGCCACCGCACACCTGGACGGGCAGTCTCTTGAAGCGACAGATTTTCATGGCTTTGACCATCGCACTCACGGTGGTCCTCTGGATGTCCACGCTATCCGTGCGTCCCCTCTATGAACCCGACGAGGGTCGTTACGCCGAGGTTCCGCGCGAGATGTTCGTCTCCGGCGATTGGGTCACGCCGCGGTTGAACGGCATCAAGTTCTTCGACAAGCCGCCCCTGCAGTATTGGGCGACCGCCAGCGCCTATACGCTCTTCGGGCCGTCCGAGTGGACAGCAAGGATCTGGAGTGCGCTTGTGGGACTGCTGGGCGCACTCGCCGCATGGTGGGCGGCGCGATCGCTCTATGACACGCGCATAGGCCTCGCCTCAGCGCTGGTGCTCATCGGCGCTCCCCTCTGGATTCTCGGCTCGAATCTGACAACAACAGACATTGGTGTCGGCGCACTGCTCGGCAGTGCCGCTCTCGTTTTCGCCGTGGCCTACCAGAATCGGGAACCTCGCTTATACCCCCTGATCTGGTTGTTGGTCGGTCTGGCATTTCTTGCCAAAGGCCTGATTGCCCTGGTACTGCCAGGAATCACGCTGCTGCTATACGGGGCGGTCACTCGACAATTTTCCGCATTTTTTAGCGCGAGATTCTGGCGCTGGAGCCTGCTTGCGGTGGCCATCACCATGCCTTGGTTTGTCGTGGTGTCCCAGCGCAACCCCGAATTTCTGAATTACTTCTTCATCCACGAACACTTCGCGAGATTCTCGTCCTCGGTTCACGAGCGGGACAAGCCATTCTGGTTCTTCCTGGCCGTTGGTGCGGCAGGCGTCCTATTTCTTCGTTTTCATAGTCATCTCCTTTCTAGAGACTTCGTTGATCTATGAAAACGAGTGTATAAATTGTACGCATGCTGCAGCCTTGCCCGGCGATTACAAATAGGCAATCGGGCTCATTGCACCACTCTACCCAACGACTGGTCGGTCCTGACTCGGCCTACCCACCGAAACCCGCGCTGAGGCTTCAGCACCGTTGAGCGGGAAGCGCAATGTAAAGCGTGTCTTCCCATCCAAGCCGCTCACGGCTGACGCGTCGCCGCCATGGAGCTCCATGATCGACAGGACGATGGCCAGGCCCAGCCCCGTGGACTGTGACGAGTTGGATCTCGCCCTATCCCCACGGAAGAACCGATCAAAGATGAGGGAAAGTTCCCGCTCCGGGATTGGGTCTCCAACGTTCGTGATGTCGATGCAACAATGTGCCGCTTCGCGGCGCACCACCAGATCTATCATCGAATTCGGCCACGCATGACGGACCGCATTTGACAGAACATTGTTGATCGCACGCTGGAACAGAATGGCATCAGCGACCAGGGTGGCATCCCCGCTTACCCTGATTACGACGCTTCGCTCCTCTGCAAGCACCGAAAAGTAGGCGGACAACTTGCGAAGTTCTGCATTCAACTGGAGTTCCGTCAACTCGAGCGCCACATTGGCACTGTCAGCTCGCGCGAGGAACAACATCGCATCGATCATCCTCGCAAGTCGCTGGTATTCGACCAGGCTTTCCTCCACCAAGGCGACATACTCGGGCCCGGTGCGGTCTCGTGACAAGGCGACCTCGGCATGTCCAATGAGGTTGTTAAGCGGCGTGCGCAAATCATGGGCAAGATCGGCGGAGAACCGCGACAGCTTCTGATAACCATCCTCGAGGCGTTGCAGCATCGCATTGAACGCAGAGGCGATATCACGCACTTCGGTGGGCTTGGGTGGCATGTCCACCCGGTAGCTCAGCCGTTCCACACTGATCCGGTTGATCTGCTTGATAAGTACGTGCGCCGGCTCCAGCTCACGGCGCGTAATGGCCGCCCCCACCAGGGCCGTCAATATCACACCGACGGTGGTACCAAGCACGAGCGTCGTCCGGAATCGCGCAGTCACCTGCTTCCTGTCCTCGCCAGACTTCGCCACGAACACCGTCGCCCGCGTACCGTCTCGCCCCAACACCGCATCGGCGGACTGGAACATGAGCGATGACTTTCCCGTGACCGCCGCTTGGTCAGTGCCTTCCAGCAATGCATCGTTGCCCGTGCGAAACAAAAGCCGGCCATCCAGCGCCGTGACGCGAACGATGAGGTCCGAGTAACCTCGCACCAGATCATCGAAGCGATGCTGCGCCGCCGGGACGCCCTGCACCCCGTCCACCTCGCGCAAGAAATGCTCGACCTGTTCGAGTTTTCCCTTTACAACCTCATCGTCTCTGGCCTCGAGTTGCGCGGCGAGCGAGTAGTAAGCAAAGGCGCCCATGCTGGCCAGCGCGATAGACAGTACCAATGCAAAGAAGAGCCCAAGCCGCCTCGTCAGTGACAGCGGGGTTATCGAAGTCCCGGGCCTCATTCCGTCACCGGCCGCGCTCTGGGTCGAGGACATAGCCCATTCCCCGTACGGTATGGATCAGCTTTTGATCGAAGGGATCATCCACCTTGGATCTCAGGCGCCGGATCGCGACGTCAACGACATTGGTATCCGTGTCGAAGTTGACGTCCCAGACCTGGGACGCGATCGTGGTTCGCGACAGCACCTCCCCTCTCCGGCGCATGAGCAGGTGCAACAGCGAGAACTCCTGATTCGTCAATTCAATGCGGGTAGTTCCCCGGAATACCCGCCTTCCAAGCACGTCGATGTCCAGATCGGCAATGCGCAATCGCTCGGACTCCTTCGAGGTGCTTTGGCGCAAGCAACGCCGGATACGGGCAAGGAGCTCGGCAAAGGCGAAGGGCTTGACCAGGTAATCGTCTGCCCCCAACTCGAAGCCTCTGACACGATCCGCCACATCATCCAGCGCCGTCAGAAACAGTACGGGTGTCTCGGACTTGGATCGAATGGACTTGATGACCGTCCACCCGTCCATACCTGGCAGCATGACGTCCAGGATGATGACGTCGTAGTCGGTCTCTTCCGCCATGTGGAGCCCATCGCCACCATTGTTCGCGATGTCGACCACGAAACCCGACTCCGACAATCCCTTCTGCAAATACTCCGCAGTACGCGGTTCGTCTTCTACAACAAGTACCCGCACCTTAGTTTCCTCCTGCAGCAAGCGACTTCGATCCGACCAGTGCTGGCGATGCATTGAAATGCTGAGCTGCATCCGCTTGTTCGCATGGTGCCAGTTCGAACTGAATGGTCACGTGCGTGATATCGAATTTGTCAGCCAGCATCTGCTTCAATTCCGGTAGCACTTCCATTTCCGGGTTGACGGCCGTGTCATTCACGACATGAACCGTCAAGCTCGCCTTGCCGCTGGTAAGTGCCCAGATGTGGAGGTCATGGAAGCTTTTTACCCCGGGCGTCGCCAGAATTTGCTTCTCAACCTCTGCCAGATCCACGTCATCGGGTACGCCTTCGAGCAGCACATTCAGGCTCGACTTCAGCAGGATCCACGTGCGAGGCAGTACCCAGAGGCCGATCAGCACCGCAATGGCGGAGTCGACCCACGCCCAGCCCGTGAAGCGGATGATGATCGCACCGGCGATGACGCCAACCGACCCGAGCAGATCGCTCCAGACTTCCAGATAAGCACCCTTCACGTTCAGGCTGCTGCTTTGCCCGGAGGACAGCATGCGCATGCTGATGAGATTGATGATCAGGCCCAGCACAGCCACGACGAACATGCCGGTTGACTCAATCTGAGGTGGCGATTTCAGCCGCAGGTAGGCTTCGTACAGGATGTAGATAGCCACACCGAACAGCAGCAATGCGTTAAAGGCCGCGGCAAGAATCTCAAAACGGTAGTAGCCAAATGTCCGCTTCTTGTCCGCGGGTCGCTTGGCGATCGCAATAGCAGCCAGTGCGATGGCCAGTGCGACGGTGTCCGTGAGCATGTGCGCGGCGTCGGAGATCAACGCCAGGCTCTTCGTCATGACACCACCGACCACTTCGGCAATCAGGAACGTACCGGTCAGCGCAAGGGCGATCTTGAGCGATCGCTCGTTGCCACCGGGATGGTCGTGTGAGTGACCTGCGCCCATAGAAACTCCTATAAAAATTGGGCGGTACGATGACCGCCCAAGGATTTACGTCATGCAGGCTGGCGGCCTTGATCCGGTTGATGCGTCTGAGTGACTGGCTCGCGAGTATCTTCCGCGTCCTCATCCTTGCGGTGAGCAAGTCGATAGAGCACCGGCAACACCAGTAGGGTCAGCGCCGTGGACGACAAGATGCCACCGATTACCACCGTTGCGAGGGGACGTTGCACCTCAGCGCCCGTACCGGTGGCGATGGCCATCGGCACGAAACCCAGGGATGCCACCAGGGCCGTCATCAGCACCGGACGCAGTCGCGTCAGGGCGCCAACTCGGACCGCGCTGTCGAGGGAATGCCCTTCTTCGCGCAGCGATCGGATAAACGACAGCATCACCAGACCATTGAGCACCGCCACCCCGCACAGCGCGATGAAGCCCACCGCTGCAGTAATGGACATCGGAATGCCGCGTATCCACAGGGCAAGAATCCCGCCAGTCAGCGCAAAGGGAATGCCCGTGAAGACTAGCAAGCCATCCTTGATGTTGTTGAACATCGCAAACAACAGTACGAAGACCAGCAACAGCGCCACCGGCACTACCACCTGCAGGCGGGTGGTGGCGGACTGCAGTTGCTCAAAGGTGCCACCCCATGTCATCCAGTAGCCAGCCGGGATCTTGACCTGGCTTTGGATAGCCGCTTCCGCCTCGGGCACGAATGAACCAATATCACGTCCACGAACGTTGGCACTGATCACGATGCGGCGCTTGCCGTTCTCGCGCGAGATCTGGTTCGGGCCGGGCGCCATTTCCAGCGTCGCCACCTCGCTCAATGGGATAAACGTCGTTCTCGCGTCCACTCCTTTTGGCAACGGAATCGGCAATCGGCGCAGAGCCTCGACCTCGCCGCGCACAGCTTCGGGCAGGCGGACCACGATATCGAAACGACGATCGCCCTGGAAGAAGGTTCCGGAATCACGGCCTCCGACGCCCGTTGCCACCGCGTCTTGCACGTCGCTCATGTTAAGCCCGTATCGCGCCGCCTTCTCCCGATCGATCTTGACCGTCAGCATCGGCAAGCCGGTGGTCTGTTCTACCTTCACCTCCTGCGCGCCGGGGATGCCCTGCAGCACGGCCGATACCTTCTTCGCCGTCTCGCTGAGCACGTTGTTGTCATCGCCGAAGATCTTGACTGCGACGTCCGAGCGGACCCCGGAGATCAGCTCGTTGAACCGCAGCTGGATCGGTTGGGAGAACTCGTAGTTGTTCCCGGGGATCTTGCCGGCTTCCTCCTGGATGGCGGACAGCAGTTCGGCATGTGTTTTCTTCGGCTCTGGCCAATCCTTCTCAGGCTTGAGCATGATGTAGCCATCCGAAATATTCGGCGGCATCGGATCGGATGCAATCTCCGCCGTACCTGTCCGCGCAAACACGCGCTCGATTTCGGGGAATTTTGCCTTGAGGGTCGTCTCGATCGTCTTCTGCATCTCCACGGACTGCGACAGGCTCGTGCCAGGAATGCGCAGCGCCTGGATGGCAATGTCGCCTTCGTTCAGATTGGGGATGAACTCGCTGCCCAGGCGGGCCGCAATGGCCACGCACAGAACAATTGACACCGCGGCAAACGTCAATACAACGGCCGTGTTCGCGAGCGACTTTTCCAGCAGCGGCTCGTAGCGACGCTTCGCCCAGAGCATGAGACGATTTTCTTTCTCGGCCACCCGTTCGCCGATGAACAAGGCGACCGCAGCCGGAACGAACGTCACGGACAGAATCATCGCGCCCAGCAGCGCCAGGACGACCGTGAACGCCATCGGGTGGAACATCTTGCCTTCCACCCCCGTCAGCGCAAAGATCGGCAGGTAGACGATCATAATGATGAGCTGACCGAAGATCAGTGGGCGACGCGCCTCCTTCGCTGCGGCAAACACCTCATGGAACCGCTCGGAGCGCGTCAATGGCCGGCCATGGTGTTCCTGCGCATGCGCCAGTCGCCTCACACAGTTTTCGACAATCACCACCGCGCCATCGATGATGATGCCGAAGTCGAGCGCGCCCAAGCTCATCAGGTTCGCACTGATCTTGTAGTTCACCATCCCCGTGAAGGTGAACAACATCGCCAGCGGAATGATCGTCGCGGTAATCAGCGCCGCGCGGATGTTACCCAGGAAAAGGAACAGAATTACGATGACGAGCACCGCGCCTTCAAGAAGGTTCTTCTTGACGGTCGCAATGGCCTTGTCGACCAGACGTGTCCGGTCGTATACCGTTACGATCTTCACACCTTCCGGCATCGTACGGTTAATGGAAGCGACCTTTTCATCGACCGCTTTTGACACAGCCCGGCTGTTTTCGCCGATGAGCATGAATACCGTGCCCAGCACAACTTCCTTGCCATTCTCGGTTGCCGCACCGGTACGCAGTTCCTTGCCAATCTCCACATCCCCGATGTCGCGAATGCGGATCGGCTGCCCCTGCGCTGTACCGACAATAATGTTGCGGATGTCGTCTTCGGACGCAACCTGACCCGGCGCACGAACCAGATACTGCTCGCCCCTACGCTCGATGTAGCCCGCACCCACGTTGTCGTTGTTCTTGTTCAGCGCATTGACGACGTCGGTCAGCGTCAGCCCGTACGACGCTAGCCGTTCAAGACTCGGCGCGACCAGGTACTGCTTGTTGAAACCACCGATAGTATTGATCTCGGTGACACCGGGCACGTTACGCAGTTGCGGCCGTACCACCCAATCCTGGATTTCGCGCAAATCTGTCGGCGTATAGGCAGTCCCGTCAGCTTTGCGAGCACCCTCTTCGGCTTCAACGGTCCATAGATAGATCTCCCCGAGGCCGGTCGAAATAGGCCCCATCGCCGGCACAACGCCTTCAGGCAGATTGTCCTTGGCTTCCTGGATGCGCTGGTTGACGAGTTGGCGCGCGAAATAGACGTCCGTGCCATCCTTGAAGATGACCGTCACCTGCGACAAGCCATAGCGGGACAGGGAACGCGTCTGTTCGAGTCCCGGCAGGCCGGCCATCACGACCTCGATCGGATACGTAACACGCTGTTCGGTTTCGAGCGGTGAATAGCCTGGTGCCGAGGTATTGACCTGAACCTGAACGTTGGTAATGTCAGGGACCGCGTCGATCGGTAGTCGGTTGTAGCTGAAAATCCCTAACCCGGCCATTCCAAACACGGCGAGCAGGACCAGCCATCGCTGCTGGATGGCGAAACTAATGATACGTTCAAACATTGCTGTTTCCCCCGTATCAATGGCCGTGTTCGGCGCTGGATTTGCCAAGTTCGGCCTTCAGAACAAAACTGTTGGCGGCGGCGTAACGTGCGCCCGGCTTCAGGCCCTCGACAATCTCGATGACCTTGCCGTTTGTCCGGCCGACCTTCACCGGCTGCGGCACGAATCCACCTTGAACCGCGACAAAGACTACGCTCTCGCCATTGACGTCCTGGACGGCCTCGGTCTTCACCGCAACGGGCACCTCGACATCAGCACCGAATACGTCGACCGTGACGAAGAGACCCGGTCGCCAAGCCATCTGTGGATTGGTCAATGTTACGCGGGCCTTCGCCGTCCGCGTCTGCTCGCCCAGCAGCGAACCCACGTATGAAACGGTGCCATCTGCCTTCACATCGGACGATGCCGAATTGATCGACGCCTTTTCGCCGATGCGCACCCGCTCGACATCCTTGGCAGACACCACGAACTCGGCCCAGACGGACGACAGATCCGACAGCGTGAACACGTTGGCGTTGTCCGCCACCGCTTCCCCAAGCGAGATATGCTTTTCAACGATCATGCCGTCGAACGGTGCGCGCAGCTCGTAGCGATTGAGTGCCGTCGAGCTGTTGCTGGCGCCAATGGCGGTCAGCTTCTGCTGCGCGTTCTGGACACTGATCTGCGCTTCCTGCAGCGCGTTGCGGGCGCTCAGATAATCTTGCTCCGCAGAGATCTTCTGTTCCCAGAGCTTCTTCTCGCGGTCATAAGTGACACGCGCCAGATCCAGACGTTTCTGTGCTGCGAGCAGTTCGCTGCGCTGGTCAGAAAGTCCGGTGCTCGCGATGACCGCGAGAACCTGTCCCTTCTTAACCTGTTGCCCAATATTGGCCGGAACGCTCTCTACGACGCCAGCCAGTCGCGGCACCACGTGGGCTGTCTTGTCTTCGTTGAAACGGATTTCGCCGGGGAACTGGACGCCAGCCTGGACCTTTGCCGAGCCCGCGGTTTGAACCACTACCCCTGTCTTGGCCAGCTGGTCCGCTGTCAACTCAATCTTGCCTTCCTCTTTCGAGAGCCGCACGGCGAGTGGCGAAGACGAACCGGGCAAGGTCACATTTGCGGTCACGTCAAAGACATGGGGCTCGGCAACTGGCTGTTGGCTTTCCAGCGCGTCGCCAGACACCACGAACTTGAGCGCTTGAGACTCGCCCGTAGCCCGCACGAGCTGGCCTGTCGCTGCCACGCCATTTGCCACCGCCTTCCCAGACTTGCTAACCCAGAGCCGAATACGGGCCTCGCCCTTGGATTCGGCCGTGCCAATTTCGACGTCATAGCCATCACGCGAAAAGAGCGCGCCACCATTGGGGCCCTTCTTGACCTCGTGATGCTCGCCGTCGCCGTGTGACTTGTCATCCTTGTGGTCGGCTTCCGCCGCCTGCTTGCCATGGTGCTCGGTGTCGCCATGCCCCTTGGATTCCGAGTGCCCACCCTGCTCTTCCGGCGCAGAGCGCCCGCTCAGCAGAACGCCACCAGTCGCGACGCCGCCCACCAGTACGATGGCCGCAATGGCAGCCTTTTGTTTGTTCGAAATAGCCATGTTTTATGAATCCCGTCTTAACGTCCCAGAATGCGATCGATCGTGGTCGCCGCCTGATAGGTTTGTCCAAGCACGCCGAGATAGCGGATGCGTGCCTGGAACAGCGTGCGCTGGGCATCCAGGACGTCCAGATAATTGAACTTGCCGGCCTCGAAGCCAATGGTCGCCGCGTTGAAGGCTTGCTCGGCGCCTGGCAAGACGGTCTGCTTCAGCGTTTGTGCCGAGGCGCGCGATACCGACAGCTGGTTCGATGCCATCAGGAGATTTCGGGTCAGGCTGATGCGATTGGCCAGATATTCATCCTGGGCCTTGTCCGCCTGGCGAATGGCCGAATACAAGTTGCCCTGATTCCGGTCAAAAATCGGCAACGGGATCGCCACACCGATCACCGCCATGTTGCGGTTGGCTTCTGTATCTCGCTTGGCACCCAGACTGACTGTCAGATCCGGATACTGGCGGCTGCGCTCAACGCCCACCAATGCCTGGCGGCGGTCAAGTTCAGCGCGGCTTGCGGCCACCAGCGGTGAGTTTTCCAGCTCCTTCAGAAGGAGTTCAGGCGCCGGCCTGGATGGCAGCGCGTCCAGATTGCCCTGTGCTTCGGTAAACTGCGGCGATGCATTGCCCCACAACGCCGTCAACGCCTGACGGGCGGACTGCAGGCTCGCCGTTGCTTCGGCCAATTCAAGTTCGGCGTTGGCCTGTTCGACACGTGCCTTAGTTTCGTCAACCGGGGAGATCTTGCCGGCCGCGACGCGGCGTGAAGCGGCTTGCGCGCCCCTCGCAGCGATATCCGCGGAGCCAGTTGCCAGCTTGACGCGTTCCTGTGCGATCAAGACGGAAAAAAAGCTCTCGATTACCTGCGCCCGAATGTCACCGCGAACGCCAGCCAGCGTTGCCTGCGCCAGTTCGCGCGTCCTTTCCGCGGCATTGATACGAGCCGAGCGCTTGCCGCCCAGTTCGATGGGGATATTCATCTGGGCGGTGGATGTACGGGTGGATTTCCGCGTGTCCTCGACCAGCGTCTGGAGTTCCGGGTTCGGAATAACCCGGGCCTGCATGATCCCACCTTCTGTGGAATCGAGTTCCTTGGCGGCGGCGGACAGGTTGAAATTGCTTCCTGCCGCCAGCGACAACGCGGCCTCGAGGGTCAACGGTCCCGCCGCTTCCCTTGGGAAGACGGGCACCATGGACGTGCCGGTGTCAGATTGCGCTACGGCAAAGTTTGGGCTGAGAAATGCTACCGCCAGCCCGAGCGGCAGAAATAGTCTTCGCATCGAATTGCACCAAGGTATGTGACCAGGAGAATTCGGCGAGAGACGAAAGGAGAAAAAGAGTCGTCGTCTCGCCGATCAAGCGAGACGCTGCCACTGAGGACGGTCGGGAGCCCTGGCATTCAGAGACGAGAACTCGGACGCATGTTGAGTATCGGTCACTTCTACCCGATTCGCTATCAACACGTCCTGCGTCTGTCCATAGGCGAACGGGAGGGAGACCAGATGGCATACCCCGCAGTCTGTATCCACGAATGGCTTTTTCTCGGCATCCGTTTTACCTTCCGGCTGCTGATGACGATGCTCGTGGTGCCCAAGGTGCCAAGTGGCCGTGGCTTTCTCGTGCTGACAATAGCGTGCCGCTGCCGCCCAGGAAAACTGGAACGGCAAAATGAGCAGCACGAAGATCAGAACGAAACGTCGCATTCCTTGGGAGACTGTGCGGGGGGCTTGGGGTTGAAGTACTAACGGCTGGGCCGTCGCCGAAGTTTACATGAATCCTCGATCACCAGCATTAAGAGCAGATTACGATTATCGCTTTCGCCTGCTCGTTTTGGGGTGCCGCTTTCGCCCCTCATCAGTCTTACGCTTGGGGGCGGGCCCATGCTTCCACCGCAAATAGACAGCGAACCCCACATACAGGACGATCAGGCCGACCAGCATCACGAGCATGCTCTCGACAACAGAATCGGAGACGTGAGCGTAGTGCATGGCTGTACGTGTATGCGGAGTTGCCCGCATCAGGCAAGCGTCACGACCGCCCGGAGGACGCCGGCGTCATGGAACAAATCAAACGACTCCACGACCACCGACAGGCCGAGAAACCAGACCGAGTCCGCAATATTGCGTTGAAAGGAAGACACATGGACCGTCCATGTCGACTCCCCCCTATACAGCGACAGACGGGGAAAGAACGCTGGTGTACGGCGTGCGTATTCGGCGAATTCCGGGAAGGCGGAAGCCAGAAAGCGGTCTTCCGTCCGGATGACAGCCGGGTACATCAGCGCAAATGCGAGCGCCAGGACTGCGGTAACCGCCAGCGACTCGGTCATCGCCCCTAGTCCGATAATGCCTAGCAAGTTGCAGACATAGAGCGGATGGCGACACAGTGAATATGGACCCGAGGTCACCAAGGTATTGTTCTTGCGCCCGGAAATGTACAACGCGCACCAGAGCCGCCCGACCGTGGCCAGGCTCACCCCCAACATCCCCAGCGTCAGCAGCAGCGGCGACACCCAGGTACCGTCCCAGCGAGAATGGCCAAAGACCAGACTTGCCAGGACAAACGTTACGACAACACGCCAAACGCCGATGCGGTGGCGTGTCAGGAAATTGTCCAGCGCCCTCGAGAGACCAGCGGGTTGGGACGGGGAGATTGAAGAATCGGTCATGCGGTTCGGGGGCTGGAGGAGAATGTCGCGCACTTCGAGTGGACACACTGGCGCGAAAACGAGCACTAATGGCCGGCATTCTAAGGTTGCCCTTCCGTTGTCAGGCTTTATTGCCGAAATGTAATACGTTGTTAATCTTGCCCCCGGGCCAGCGAATCCGGTTGTGTCATAGCTCGGCAATCTGACAGTCATCTTCTGCGACATAGACTGTCTTGGCCATTTTCAGGACACACCCAGAGACGCTCCGCAATGAACGACATCATCCGCACATTGAGCTCGGAATTCTCCGATCTCGCTAATGCTGCCGAGGCAGTACGTGCCGTCGTTCGAATGACCGTCTCTATCGTTTTGGGGGGCTTGCTGGGGTACGAGCGGGAGAGCTCGGGAAAATCCGCAGGCGTGCGCACTCACATGCTCGTCGCGCTGGGGGCATGCGTTTTTGTCGTGGTTCCCCTCCAGGCGGGCGTGCAGCTTGCCGACATGAGCCGCGTGCTTCAGGGTCTCACGTCAGGCATCGGATTCCTTTGTGCAGGGGCGATCCTGAAGCCGGACAATGAGACACACGTCAGGGGGCTCACAACTGCCGCGAGCATCTGGATTGCTGCCGCGATCGGCGTGGCCGCCGGCATGGGCCATGCGGTGACGGCCATCGTCGCGACTGCCTTCGCACTCATCGTGCTCAGAATCCTTCAAATGTCGAAGAAGTAAGACTCCCACTGCTCCCAAGCCACGTGCAGCGCGAATGCGCCAACTTCAGGTTCGGCCAGCATTTCCCAAACGTATGAGCGCGCTTAACAATACGCAAACTCCATCGCATGAGAATTTACCTGGATTACAACCTGTTTGCGTACCTTCACGAGGGCACGAACCCGGCTCTGCAAGCCAAAGTGAGCGCACTGTCCGATCGACATGAGTTTCCTTGCAGCCCGGCGCACATGGAAGAAATTGCCTCGGCGCTCGCAAGACCTTCGGATACTCCCCCGCTCGATCGGTTAGCGGCCGCTTTCTGCAAAATAGACGATGTTTCTCGAATTAGCCGGAACGTGCAATTGTCTCCGACGACGTTAGGCCCGATGGTTACGAAAGAAGAACAGCCTCTCGAGTGCTTTCTTCGGGTCATGCGGCACTATCGCAAAGAGCCGGTTGTCGAGAAGAACGACTGGTATACGCGGGACTCCGTAAAGAAGGGGTCACTTCAGAAAACGGAAAATATTGCACGCTAAGGCATGGAAGAGGACCACTGCTGTCCCCAGGGGCATTGGCCAGCCGATGGCAAGCAGGTAGAAACCAAAGTCGGGGGACTCCCGTTCTCAGAGATCGGCTAGCAGCAGGTAGGCGCGGTCGAGTTGCCGATGAGCTTCCTGCCGGCGATCCATCGCTTCTAGGGCGAGCAGGAGGTCCTCGGCCAGCTCGAAATCGCTTTCCTGGCATGCCCTTTCGAACACCGCAAAGACCTCTTCATACAACGTGCGCCCCGGAACGCCCATTTGACTAACCTCCGGCGGAAAATCCGATGCTCTCTGCCGACTTGGTCCTGCCACGCCGCAGGGGCTTCTGTCCCCCATGGTTAATATGGACGTTCCCACGGCAGGGAAGGTCAAGCATTTTTCCGGCCGCGGGCCGACCTATGGTTCGCAAGCCGCCGCGCGAGACGGTTAGTGCTCGCCCCCTACAGTTCGTCCAGCGACTAGTTACCCGCACCCGGGCGCAGCCGCACCACCAGCATCGCCGCCCACTGGATATGCGGCCAGGCCAGCGAATAGACGAATGTCTGGATCAGGGGTCCCCTTGATTTCGCCGCAATTTACCGGGGTAGCCACCCGTAGCAGCCATGCGGGTTCCAGGGTGATGCCCACCCTAAAACCCTAGTCAAATCAGTCACTTGCTGACTGGTCCTTTTCCCCTTGGTTTTGGAACGTTGACCGCCCCCGCCGCGCGGCCAAGCGCGCCCTGTGGCTGGAAGCCATTGTTTCCGCAAGATAACTAGATTTATCCGTCTTTGGTTTTCCCAAGCAACACATAAATGGCTTTTCTAACGTTAGGTATGTGCGTAAGATAGGCTGAAATGCGCCTCCGGAAACTGCCATGCCCCGCCTCGCCGCCACCCCCGACCAGATCCGCGCCACCGTGCTGGCCATGCTCACCGAGGCCGGCGACGCGGCGCCGCCCACGGCCGCACGCTTTCGCCGCGTGGTGTCGGTGCGCAAGCTGCGTGACCGCCTGGGCGGCGGTGACCCTGCAACGCTGTCGCGTACGCTCAACGCGATCGAGGCCGAGGTGGTGCGCTCGGGCCTGGCCGACCTCGCCCTGCCCGAGATTCCGGTCGAGATCGCCGAAGCGATGCGCGCGCTGTGGCAGGCCGCGGTCGCGGTGCAGCTCGACGACGTGGTGCGCCTGAAGCGCGAGGCGCAAGCCACAGCCGACACCGCCGAGGCCGCCCGCGCCGAGGCCGAACTGCGGGTCGAGCTGCTGCGGGCCGAACTGAGCGAGGTGCGCGGCCAGCTCGCCGCGCGCGACACCGCGCTGGCCGTAGCGTGCGCCGCCCAGGCGGCGGCGTGCGCGCGCGCCGATGAGCAAGCCGCACGCCGGGGCGAGCTCGAGGCGGCGCTGGCGACCGCCCAGGAGCGCGCCACGGCGGGCGAGCGCACCCACACCGAGGCGATCGCCACCACCCAGGCGCGCTACGAGGCGCTGTCGAAGCAGCTCCTGCAGGAAACCGCGCACCAGCGCGACGCGGTGCGGGCCGAGCGCGCGCAACTGGCCTCCCAACTCAAATTCGCCGAGCGGCGCATCGCCGCGCTGGAAGACGAGCGCGCACGACTCGACGCCGACCTGGCCAGCGAGCGGGCCGCGCGCCAGACCGCCGCGGGCGAGGCGAGCGCACTCAAGGCCGTCACCGCCAGCCAGCGCGCCCAGCTCGACGAGCTGCTGCGTGCGACCCTGGCCGCGGCGCCACCAGCGGCCAAGACGCGCGTGCCCAGATCGACGGGCAAGGCGGCCGCCAAGCGGACCGCCCAGTCATGAAGCCGGCCGACTGGATCGATACGGGCGCGGTGCCGCCGCGCCCACTGCCGGCCACCGTCGCGGCGGCCCTCGCCTACCTGGCGGAGGCACTCGGGCACCCGGTCTACGCGCACTGGACGCTGGCGCGCGTCAAGCGCCGCTATGGCTCGCTGGCCGACGCCAAGGCCGCGCAGCCGACCGTGCTCAAGCTGCTGCTGGCGCACGATGGGGCAGTCGAATACTGGGAGCGCGGGCGCCTGCGCACGGTGACGGCGGATCTGGCGCCCCGCCCGGAGACGGTCCTCGCGCGGCTGCTGCACACGCACCGGCGCCGCATCCGGTCCACCGCCGCCTTAGCGAGCGAAGCAACGGTGCCGACCGCCGCGGAAGCGAGGGGAGCTGTCGCGGCGAACCCGTGGCTGGCCGCTTACGGCCCTGCTGACCACGCGTGGCTCACGCGCGCCGGCCGCTTCGCCCAGCCGCACGCGGCGGCCAACACGCTCGGCGCCGCCGACGATGCACAGGCGCTGGCGCTCTTCCTGCGCGACCGAACCGGGCGCTCGCCCCACACGTTGCGCGCCTATGGCGCCGAACTGCGCCGCCTGATGCGCTGGTGCGGCGCGCACGAGCTTGGGCCGCTCTCGGACCTCACGCGCCAGCGGTTGCTCGGCTACCGGCACGCGCTGCAGCACGGGGAGACCGGCAGGGAGGACGCCGCGCCGCCCTTGTCAGAAGCGACCCGCACGCGCGCGCTGGCGGTGGTGGCAAGCCTCTACGGCTACTGGTACGACACCGGCTACTTGCATGCCAATCCGGCCGCGGGCCTGTCCGCCGGCAGCCGCACCCGGGCCGGCTTCGCGCCGACGCGGCTGATCCCGCCAGCGCTGCTGGCCGCGTGCGATGCCTGGCTTGAGGCGCCGGAGTTTGCCGCCGCCAACACGACCAACACGCTGGCGGCGCAGCGGCGGCGCGCGATTTGGGCGCTGTATCGTTACGCCGGCGTGCGCCTGGCGGAACTGGCCTGGTCGACAGAGATCGCACTGCCCCGCCTGGAGGCCGAGGCGCCCGGGCGGTGGACGCTCTATGTCTGCGGCAAGGGGCGCAAGGCACGGGCCATTCCGCTGCCGGTGCCGTGCGTGACGGTATTGCGCGCCTACCGACAAGCACGCGGCCTGCCGTCCGAGCCGCCGGCGCACGAGGCGCTGCCTGTAATCCACGGCAACAAGGGCGAAGCGCTACAGTCGGCAGGCCTGTACCGGGAGGTCAAGGCGATCTTTGCGGCCGTGGCCGATGGTCTGCAGGCGCGCGAGCCGGCGCAGGCGCTCTTACTGCGCGCGGCCTCCCCGCACTGGCTGCGCCATGCCTATGCGCGCACACTGGTGGTCGACCACCAGGTGCCGCTGCCGGCCGCCCAGGCGCTGCTCGGCCACGCCTCGGTGCAGACCACGGCGGCCTATGCCAGGACCGACCTGACGCAGTTGCGGGCCTTTGTCGATGCCACGTTTGCGGATGATGGGCCGTAGCGACAGCGCGCGTTGCCTTGTCGCATCGCCACGGCGCGGGTCGCCAGTCCCAGCAACAGCAAAGCTGGGGCGGTCAGCTCGATTGACACCGCCAGGCAGGCCGCAGACTCCGAGGGCACCAGCGGCACCCGGTAGTCCTCGCGGAACAGGTCGAGGGCGGCATTCCAATTGGCCAGCTTGGCGATCGCCGAGTTCCAGAAGGTTGGCTTTTTCTCAGCCCGCACAGCACGACAGTTGCGTGACATCCTTGGCAGCCCTACATGTCCATGCCGTCCATCGATCCTGCCGCGAATGGAAGGTAGTCGCAAAAAGTCCGCCACATTTGGGCCAAATCGCTGACTTTGAAATGGTCGACGAACAAAGCTTCGCGCCTGACAGGGGCTCACACCCTCGCGGTACGTTGCGATCGCAAGTTATAGGTCACGCTGGCAACGATGATGAGGAGAATAGCCACTTGCGCGGCAATGGTTTGCACAGAGGGGTAAACGCCCAAGACATCGATACGCGGCATAGAGAGCGGCGTCACTTGCAACAGGCCAACTTTCTGCAGTGCCGCCACGCCCTTGCCAATCAGGACCACGGCAAGCACGCCAACCAAGGCGGAGCTGAACGCGAAAAATTGTCGAATCGGCAAACGCGCCGTCGATCGCAGGAGCAGAAACGCAATCACTGCCAGCACAGCAATACCGCAACCGAGTCCCGCGAGCATGTAGGCACCGTTGCCATCGGACCACAGGGCCGCGTAGAAGAGCACGGTCTCAAATACTTCCCGGTAGACCGTGACGAACGATAGCAGGAAGAGCATAAACGCCGATTTCCTGTTCAATGCCGACGACAGCTTTTCCTTCACGTACGATTGCCAGCGTCCCGCCAGACTCTTCTGGTGCATCCACATGCCGACGCCGAGTAGGACGACCGCCGCGAAGACCGCGGAGAAGCCTTCGGTCATTTCGCGACTAGCGCCGCTCAGATCAACGACGTAGGTAGCTACCGCCCACGTCAATCCACCGGCTCCCAGCGCAGTGACCCAACCCGCGTGAACGTAGGGAAGGACGTCAGTGCGATTGGCCTTCTTGAGGAACGCCAGCATGGCTACGACTACCAACAGCGCTTCAAGCCCTTCACGAAGCAGGATCGTAAAGGCGCCAAGGAAGGTCGAGAATGCGTCATTGGCGCCTGCGAGCGCTTCCTGCGCCTCGTCCAGCCTTGACTGCAGTTGCGCTGCGATGTCATGCGCGCGCTCTGCCTGGCCATTCGCGACGGCATTTCGATAGAGTCCCATCGTCTTCTCGATGTCCAGGAAGAGAGCCTGGTTCTTGGCAGCCAACGCAGGCTCAACTGGTTCGAACCCATCAAGATATGCGGACAAAGCCAGTTGCGATGCGGCCCGCGTGTCTCCCTTGTCAAGCGCAGTGACACTTTCCTTCAGCTTTTCCTTGGCGATTGAGAGACTATCGGTGGTCGATGCGGCCAGTACGTCCGGTGAGCTTCGCAGGTATGCAAGACCATCACGAGAGGTCTGTGCACCCACGAATTTAGCAAGTGCCGCCTCCGAGGTCTGGCTAAGCTTGTCGAGCGTGGGAACCGCCGCGCGCAGCCCCGGTTCAGCAGTCCAAAGCTTGGCGCCCGCCTGGCGGTCAGTATCTGAATAAGACAGCGTCGAAGCAAAATAGGCCAGAGCCCATCGGTCGTCTTCGGAGAGATGGGCAAAGCCCGGCATCGATGTTCCCTCCACGCCGCGCGTGATGATCTGTTGCAAGGCAAAGACGCTGCGTTCCTGCGCGCGCGCGTGGTCGGCCAGCGCAATCGGGGGCGGGTTGAGTTTCGCTGCGAGGGGGCCGTCCGCGTTACCGGATACGCCGTGGCAGGACGCACAATGGCTTTGATAGAGCTTCGCCCCGTTCTGCAAATCAGGCGCCTTGCTTGGTGCCATAGGAACCGGATAGGCTGTGAGGACGCCGCTGGCCAACTTCCGAGCCAGTTCGGCGACAGTTTCTGGCGAGGCCTTCGCTGCGATGGACAAACGCAATGCGCCAGCTTCCTTGCCTAGTTGTTCGGAGGCGGGTCCTGGCGGCAATTCGCCTAGCTGTCGCGCGACCGTCTGCGCGAACTCTTGCATCTCGGCATATTCAGCCTCATTGGTGATGCGGCCATCGTTGACTGAACCGCCATAGTCAACGGCAAGGTAGTCCAGCAATTGCCAGACTTGCTTGGCCTTGTCTTGCGTGGATAGAGGCTCGGCCAAAGCCGTCGAGACGGATAGCGCCAAGGAGACTAGAACGAGGGAGAGGATGCGCAGGGCTTGCATGAGGAACACGCCGGGCGGGCGGCAGTTTTCGCGGACAAATGCGAATGATTGTAATTCATATCGTTTGCGCGAGCGACCCATCTTGGTGATGGAAGTATGGGGAATCGCGCTTGACTCTATAGCCGCTAGAGGGCGTAGAAATAACAACGTTAGTCAATACTGGCGACCTACTTTGAGTCAGCGCAACACAAACCGATGGGGACTTCCGGCGGATTGCTCGTATGGGGTCGAGCCAAGTGCAGCCGCGTGCAAGATGCGGGAGGGTGCAATGCGCTTACGTGAGGTGCGCACAACTTCGGGCGACCCTCCGCCTCGGCTTTCAGGCGTTCGCACGATTGCGAACAATAGAACCCAACGCTCCCATATCGCGAGTCCTTACCGTATGGTGGGATGCGAGGGGCGGAGGATGGTGATCCGATGAGTTGGGCACTTGTTCTCTACGACTGGAGCGGCTGGAATCGAGAGATCTTCCTACTGGTCAATGAAGGCACGCCGGCAATGTTCTTGCCTTTGGCCAAGCTGTTTAGCTACCTATTGGGCAACTATTGGACCGCGCCTGTTGTCATGGGAGGCTTTTGGGTCTGGTCAAGAACAACCTCGGATGTAGATCGTTCGTTGGAGCTACAGGCTCACTTGGCACGATTTGTAGTCGCATTCGGTATGGCATTTGCTGTAGTTGGAGCATCAAAGTTTCTCTTCGATTTCCCGCGGCCGGCTGCCGTGTTCGGTCACTGAATCGCCCCGGGTTTTGCGGAGGCTCTCACTCTTGAGAGAATGCGAGCCATGAGCAAGAACAACGCAAACAAGTTTTCCCCGGAAGTGCGCGAGCGCGCCGTGCGCCTGGTGCAGGAGTCGCGCGGCGAGTACCCGTCGCTGTGGGTGGCGGTCGAGTCCATCGCGCCCAAGATCGGCTGCTCGGCGCAGACGCTGCTGACCTGGGTCAAGCGCCACGAAGTCGACAGCGGACAGCGCGAAGGCGTCACCACCAGCGAGCGAGAACGCATCAAGGAGTTGGAGCGGGAGAACCGAGAGCTGCGCCGCGCCAACGACATCCTGCGCACTGCCAGCGCTTTTTTCGCGCAGGCGGAGCTCGACCGCAAGCTGAAGTCGTAAACACCTACATCGACCGGCACCGGGAGGTTTACGGGGTCGAGCCGATCTGCAAGGTGTTGCAGGTTGCCTCGTCGGCCTATCGGCGCCATGCCGCACGGCTGCGTGATCCGTCACGGCGCAGCGACCGTGCGCGTCGTGATGAACGGCTCATGCCGCAAGTCCAGCGAGTGTGGCAGGAGAACCATCGCGTCTACGGCGCCGACAAGGTCTGGCGGCAACTGAACCGCGAGGGCGTGACGGTTGCCCGCTGCACGGTCGAGCGATTGATGCGCGCCCAGGGACTGCAAGGTGTGCGGCGCGGCAAGCGGCTGCGAACGACCATCGCTGACGACGCCGCCAGTCGCCCGGTGGATCGCGTCAACCGGCAGTTCCGGGCCGACCGTCCCAATCAGCTCTGGGTCTCGGACTTCACCTACGTCTCGACATGGCAGGGTTGGCTGTACGTGGCCTTCGTCGTCGACGTCTACGCCAGGCGCATCGTCGGCTGGCGCGTGAGCAAATCCATGACGACGGACTTCGTGCTCGATGCGCTGGAGCAGGCCCTATACGCTCGCCAGCCTGGCAACGACGGTTCTCTGACCCACCACTCCGATAGGGGATCGCAGTACGTCAGCATCCGCTATAGCGAACGCCTGGCCGAAGCCGGCATCGAGCCGTCGGTCGGCAGCCGTGGCGACAGTTACGACAACGCCTTGGCCGAGACGATCAATGGCTTGTACAAGGCCGAGCTGATCCATCGCCGCGCGCCTTGGAAAACCAGGGAATCCGTCGAACTGGCAACACTGGAATGGGTCGCTTGGTTCAACCATAAGCGCCTGCACTCATCCATCGGCTATATCCCGCCCGCCGAGGCTGAGGCAAACTACTACAACCAACTCGGCAAAACCGCCGACGAGGCCGTTTTACTTTAACCAAACAGCCTCCGCGAAAACCGGGGCGATTCAGTTCCTCGTTGCGGCGCTGTTGCAAGTCCTCTCGGAATCCACGCTGCTTGCGCTGGAATTCGTGGGTCAGCTCGGCCACTTCGTGCTGGCGGCGCTGATGGTCAAGATCTGTGAGCACGGCCGCTTCCTTCTCGAGCTTGTCAGCCAAGGCCCTGGTCTTCCGGTCCATGTCCTGCAGTTCACGGTCGCGCGTGGAAAACTCCTGTGCAAGCCTGTTGTGGGCCTGCTTGGCTGGCAACGAGTCCGGCAGAATAAGTTCGGAATTGACTACGGCAATGCGCGCTGGCTGCGCTAGCACCGGTCCTACCGCGCACAGCATGGCGGCGGACAGCGCCGCCGCTATCAGAGTTTTCGGATGTGGGGTTGGCGTTTGCATGAGCGACGGAGCCGTACCTTTTGTGAGTGTATGGCGGTTACCGGTTACTTCTCGGAGTGGCGTTTGGCATGCAGAAATTCATGGGCTCGAGTGTAGTGAAATCGAAGATGTTGCAGCACATTGGATCGGTCGGCTTGGATCCCGCGCTCGGCAGGTTATAGAGCAGTGCCGAGGCATGCCCCAATGATATGGCCGGTCGCCTTTAGCCCAGCGCCTCTCATTGGCAGCCTGTCAGCTGATATGTCGGTGCGATTTGACACCATGTAGTGGCTACAGGGTCAAGACAAGGCTGCACGCATATATGCCGCCTGCTACGAACAAAGCACCCGCGCCGCACTTCAGGAGAAAAGTTCGGCAAACGCGTAGCGTTTTCCTTGACCCTATGGCAGCTACACAGTGCTAGATGAAGCACTAGAAGGGGCTAGCCCAAACTGGCGTGGACCTTGTTGGCTGGTCGCGTCTGGTCGCAGGCATGCATTTCCCGGCAGACGTTTTGGCGGCTTGGGAGGCGCACTTGGGAGTCTGTGCCTTTCTGCGGGGCTATGGCAGAGGCTGCCTTGCGCGTCGGGAACGCTTCCGCCTGCGCTGTTTGGGGTGGCGCACATGCCGCTTAGCGCCGGCGACAGGAAAGCGTTCGCTGAAGGCGGATCTGCCTGTAGTCCTTCGTGGGATCCGCGTCCCTACTCTTCTCCCAACAGCTGTGGTGTCTGATGGGCTGTTTTCGTAAGGCCCTCCAGAATGCCGCAGTCCTTGGCCTCTCGCGACAGACCGCATTGACTGCGCAATTGCTTCAGGTCACGTTCCAATGCCATCAACTCTTGTATGCGGCGCGCCACGTGTCGAATGTGGCCTTCTAGCAGGACGTTGACCTCTCCACAGTCCTCGTGGGGCGCATCCTTGAGACGCAGCAAGGACCGAATCTCGTTCAGGGTCATGTCCAACGAGCGGCAATGGCGGATGAACGCCAACCGCTCAAGGTGCTGGGAAGCGTAGAGTCGGTAGTTTCCAGAGGAACGAGCCGGCGCCGGCAGTAAGCCTTCATGCTCGTAGAAGCGAATAGTCTCCACCGTGGTGCCGGCGGTTTGAGCAAGTTTGCCGATCTTCATGCTTTTCCCCTTTGTTGGGCTCCTGTCTGACGCCCTCCATGCCGGATGGTGTCGACAAATTCAAGTCCGTGCAGTGTGAATGGAGGTTTGGACTGTGCCGTACAGACAATCCGAGCGCCACGCAGCGGCGCTGGCCGGACTCCGAATGTGGACACGAAGGTGCGCGTCAGGTGCGCGCTGTCGGCGAAGCCGGCGAGATGAGCAGCCTCGGTGAGCGTACAACCATCGGAGAGGGTGCGCACCGCACGCTGCAGGCGCAACCAACGCACGTACGCCCGGAACGACAGTCCGCTCGCCTCCGCGAACCAATGCATGAAACGGGAGGACGACAGGCCTACGGCGTCGGCGGCATGTGCGACATGCACGGGTCCCTCCAGCGACGTTTCCAGCCACTGGAGGACCGCAGCCCAACGCGAAGCCTCCGTGGCAGGTTGTGACACATTCGCTGTTTCAGACGGCATTGCGCCTCGCAGCCAGCGGTCCAGCTCATGTTCCAGCATATCCGCCTGCACGGGGCTCGGCGCCATCGTGGCTGCGGGCCGACGGCCAGTAGGGCAAACGCTGTGCATGGTCGGGTCGAGAAACACCATGCGCACCGGGCCGGCCGCTACGAGACGATGCGGCACCCCGGCCGCAAGAAAATGTCCCGGGGCCTGCAATCCGCCCCAGGCCCCTTCGAGGAGCAACATCCCCTGTTTGCTCCATGCCAACTGAGCTGCTTGATGTCGGTGCAACCGACCGGCCTCTATCGGTCCGATGTAAATGGCCCAGCCGCGGCCGATGGTCAGCAGCGGCTGCCTGTCGGATGCTTCGTGTTCATCCGCGGGCTGGGCGTGCCTGCATTCTGCCGAAGAGCTCATGGAACACGATCAAGGCAGCACCGAGTGTGATGCCGATGTCAGCCACATTGAAGGCCGGCCAATGGTACGAACCCCAATGAAGATCGATCCAGTCGACCACCGCTCCGCGTGCGACCCGGTCGATCATATTGGCCAACGCGCCGCCCAAGATCAGTCCGTAGCTGATCCGCTCGGTATCGGTGGTACCAGTACGCCGAATCATGTACACAAGGAACGCGGAGGCCGCCAAGGCAATTCCAATGAAAAAATATCGCTGCCAGCCCCCCGCGCCGTGCAGAAAACTGAAGGCGGCACCTCGGTTCAGCACATGCACGACGTTGAGGACGGGCAGCCAGTCGAGGCTTGCACCGTAGTCGACCCAGGCCACGATGGCTACTTTCGTCCCGATATCCATCGCCACGATAAGGGCCGCCAATACGAAACCCAGGCCAATGCTGCGATCAGCCCGCATGGTGGTCACTCTCAGTGGAGGGGCTGGTCCCCAGCAGGCGCAGTCCGTTGAACACCACGGCCAGGCTTGCGCCCATGTCGGCAAGAATCGCGAGCCACAGGCTGGCATGGCCGGTGAAGGCCAGCACCATGAAGACCGCCTTGGTACCGATCGCGAAGGCGATGTTTGCCTTCAGCACGCCACCCACCCGGCGCGACAGCTTGATGAACTCAGGCAGCTTGCGCAGGTCGTCCTGCATCAGCGCCACGTCGGCGGTCTCGATCGCGGTGTCGGTGCCAGCAGCGCCCATCGCAAAGCCGATGTTCGATTTGGCCAGCGCGGGCGCATCGTTGACGCCATCCCCGACCATGCCTACCGGCGCCTTCGCGCCAAGCTCTGCGATCGCAGCCAACTTGTCGTGCGGCAGCAGGTCGCCGCGCGCGTCGGTGATGCCCACCTGGGCGGCCACCGCTTCCGCGGTCTTGCGGTTGTCGCCGGTAAGCATCACCGGCTCTACGCCCAACTGCTTGAGCGCCGCTACCGCACGCTTGCTGCTGTCCCGGACCGTGTCGGCAACTGCCAGGACACCCAGTGCCTGCTTATCGGTGGCAAGCACCACTGCTGTCTTGGCCTGCGCTTCCAGGCTCTCCAGCAGCTTGCGGACCTGCTCGCTGGCCACGCCAAGCTCATTTGCCAGGCGGTGGTTGCCGACGTAGTAGGTCTGGCCGTCGATGTCGCCCTTGACGCCACGGCCAGCCAGAGCCTCGAAGCGTTGCACTGAGGCGTGCGGCTTGTCGCCGTAGGCGTTGACGATAGCTGTGGCCACTGGATGTTCGGACAACGCATCCAGGCTGGCGGCAATGCGCAGCACTTCCGTCTCCGAGAGCGCGCCCGTCGGTACCGTATCGGTCAGCGCCGGGCGGCCGTGCGTAAGGGTGCCAGTCTTGTCCAGTGCCACCGCGCGCAGCAGACGCCCTTGCTCCAGGTACAGGCCACCCTTGACGAGGATGCCACGCCGCGCGGCCGCAGCCAGGCCGCTGACGACCGTCACCGGTGTCGAGATCACCAGGGCGCAGGGACAAGCAATCACCAGCATCACCAGCGCCTTGTAGACCCATTCGAACCAAGGCGCCCCAAAGAACAGCGGCGGGATCACGGCAATGGCGATCGCCAGCGCAAAGACAGAGGGGGTATAGACGCTCGCGAAACGATCAACGAAACGCTGCGTCGGCGCGCGCTGGCCTTGGGCTTCCTGGACCGAGCGCGCGATACGGTCGAGCGTGGTCTCTCCCTTGCGCGAGTGCACTTCGAATTCCAATGTGCCGCGCTCATTGATCGTGCCCGCGAACACCGTGTCGCCGGGGTTCTTTTCCACGGGCATGCTTTCGCCGGTGATGGGCGCCTGGTTGATGGCTGATGCGCCCGACACCACGACCCCATCCAAGGCGATACGTTCGCCGGGACGAACGCGCACGACGGCTCCAAGCGGCACTGTCTCGGCCTTGACCTCTTGCCAGCGACCGTCGTCCTGGCGGACGAGTGCGGTTTCCGGCGCCAGGTCCATCAGCTTGCGAATCGCGTTGCGCGCCCGGTCCAGGCTTAGCGCTTCGATCATCTCCGCGATGGCGAACAGCCAGATCACCACGGCGGCTTCCGGCCACTGGCCGATCAAAGCGGCACCGATGACGGCAATCGTCATCAGGAGGTTCATGTTCAGTGACAGCGTGCGCAGCGCGATCCAGCCTTTCTTCAGGGTCTCGATACCGCCCAACGCAATGGCCGCCAGCG
This sequence comes from Cupriavidus cauae, assembly GCF_026210475.1. NCBI lineage: Bacteria > Pseudomonadati > Pseudomonadota > Betaproteobacteria > Burkholderiales > Burkholderiaceae > Cupriavidus > Cupriavidus cauae. The sequence continues at coordinate 2,169,021 of NZ_CP080294.1, read as the reverse complement.
ACGCGGCCACCACCGGCCATGCCGATTCACCCATCCCGGCGAATGTGAGGACTTCCGCGCCAACCGCCAGCACGCCGGCGGCCCCCATGCGCAGCCACTCCGCCTTCGAAATGCCGGTGCCAAAGTCCCTCGTGACTGCGGGGGCAGGCCGACTATGGTCGCGCAGCACCGGCTGCATGCCAAGTCGCTCAATGGCCGCTGTGATTGGCACCTCGTCCTTCAGCGAATGGCTGACGGTCAGGGTCCGGCTCATCAGGTTGAACTGCAGGCTGCTGACACCCGGCATGCCTTCCAACGCCTTGCGCAGCAGCGCCTCTTCGGTCGGGCAGTCCATCTTTTCGATCAAGTAGGTGGCTCGTCCCTTGGAACTTGCCCCTGCCTCGCGCTCGACCGTGGCATGCATGCCGATCTCGCGCAGTGCGCCGAGGACCGGTGCCGGATCGGGCAGGCGGTGTTGCACCTCCAGTCGGCGATTCATCAGGTCGAAGTCGAGGCGTTCGATGCCCTCCACCTTGCCTAGGCGCTTGCGGATCAAAGCTTCCTCGGTGGGGCAGTCCATGTTTGTGATCAGGAACTGCGTGGTATTGCCCGTGGCTGCAGGGACGAAGGAGACGGGGGGCGTGCCGCAGGGACCGCAGGCAGTCTCCGTTGTCGCTGCGCAATTCGCGCCCGGAGGAGTTGTGTCTTCGCCCAGCCTTGCCTGCATGCCGATCGATTGCAACGCCGTCAGCAGGGGTTCCACCGAGGACAAGGTGTGGACGACAGACAGCTGGCGTGCGGGTAGGTCGAACTCGAGCGACCGGACGCCGGCCAACGGCTCCAGCCGCGCGCGGATCGCCGCCTCTTCGGAGCGGCAATCCATGTTTGGAATCGTGAATGTGTCTTTTGACTCTTCTAACGCAGCGCTCTGGCTGCCGGCGCAGGATCCAGCGCACGCGGATCCGCAAGCGGCGTTGCCCGCGGCTTCGCCGTCGTCCTCCATCGATGCTTGCATGCCGATCTCATGGAGGGCCTCCAGCAACGGCCCCGGGTTCGGTAGCCCATGCCGGACGGTGAGGCGGCGCTGGGGAAGGTCGAACGAAAGGGACTCTACCGCTGGCAATTTGGCAAGCCGTGCACGGATTGCCGCTTCTTCGTTGCGGCAATCCATGTTGGGAATGCGGAAGACGGATGTCGCGCCGTTCAGGTCCTCCGCCTTCTTCCTTTCTTGAGTTGATCTCGCATCACTTTCGGCATGGGCTTGGTCGAGTTTCATCATTCGCCTCTTTCTGTATATGTCAGAATTTCACACCCTAAAGTAGATACAGAGTCAAGGGCTCTGCCTCCTGGTCGGAGGTTAAGTTGCCTCGGAACGGGCCTTTTCCTCATGTTCTGTCGCGTCAACCAGGATTTCACGACCTCCGTTAGCGGCGATCGCAGATACCACCAGACCCAGAACCAGGTCTGGCAGGTTGGAGCCCGACCACATCACGAGCGCTCCGGACAACACAATGGCCAGATTCACAATCGAGTCGTTGCTGGTGAATATGGCGGAAGCCTTGAAGTTGACGTCTTCCCCGCGGTGGCGTTTCAGTAAGCGCAAGCAAATAATGTTCAGCGCCGCATTGATCGCTGCCATGACCATCATCGCCGGCCCCAATGGCGCCTCGCCGCCAAAGAACCGGCGCAGGACTTCCACGCATAGCATCAGGGCCAGCCCAATCAAAAGCCACCCCGATAGCCGCGCTGCCCGCACCTTGATGGCTCGCGATCGGCCGACGGCGTACAGGCTGACGCCATACACCAACGCGTCGGCAAGGTTGTCCAGAGCCGCACCAAGCACCGCCGTGGACGCCGCCCAAAGGCCCACGCCCATACCTGCCAGACATTGGCTGACATTAATCAGTAGTACCAGCCACAGAATCCGGCGGTCGGCCGCCTGACTCGCGTCGAGGTCAAGGCGTTCTTTGTCGGGGAAGTGGTCGTTCATGCAACTCCTTTGTTAACCCGCCTGTTTCCACAGAAGATCTGAGTAATTTCACACCCCGTACCTGCTATAGAGTCAAGACGTCGCCCGCACACAGCATGTTTATTCAAGCTAGCTGTCTGTCGCTTGGAGAAACTGGAGGAAATTGAACTCTGGAGTCGCAATGACAGCGCGTTCTGTGGTGCGGTACGGCGCCTATCCGACCATCATGGCCCTGGTAATCACAGGGGTTTCGGTCGCCCCATCCCACGGCACGCCGCTGGCTTGGCTGGCGTTGTGGGCCGCCGCCGGGCTATTTCTTGTTGCTTGGCTGGAGCGCATTGTCCCGTTCGATGCACGGTGGCAAAAGCGGGATCTCGACTTTCCGGCGGATGTCGCCCATGCCGTTGTGAATTTGGCCGTGATGCACGGTGCCGTGCTGGGGTTCGTGGTGCTGCGGGAAGGAACGGGTTGGCCCAAGCTATGGTGGCCTGCGGAATGGCCATACTTGTTGCAGGTATTACTCGCAGGGGCGCCACTGGACCTGTCGCTGTATGCCGTCCATCGGCTCAGCCACCACTACGGCTTTCTGTGGCGGCTGCACAGCATTCATCATTCGTCGCGGCGGCTCTACTGGCTAAACGGGGAACGCCGCCACCCGCTGCATGCAGCCCTGATGGCGGGTCCGGGCTTACTGGTCCTGGGCATACTAGGCGCGCCGGCCGAGGTAGTGGCCGGCTGGTTCGCAATCCTGGCGGTCCATCTGGCATTCCAGCATGCCAACCTGGACTATAGCCTGGGGCCGGTGCGGTATATGTTAGGCGTGGCAGAACTCCATCGCTGGCACCATCGGGAGCGCTTCGCGGACGCGCAGGTCAATTTCGGGGAGTTCTGGCTGGTATGGGACCACCTCTTCGGTACCTTCTATCAACCGCAGGCGCCACTGGGCGCAATCGGCATCGAAGGCGACCCGGTGCCGCACCGCTACGGCGAGCAACTGATTTATCCGTTTGAACGACCGGATCCGCAAGTTCGTCTGGCCACCGAAGACGTCTCGCAGGGCCGCGATGCTGATGTCTAAAGCCGCTCTCGTTGGTGAAACCGGCTCGCAAGCTGCATCCAGCATGAATGCTCAGGTGGGATCTGACAGGACTATTTGCGCCGTCTTGAAGTTATGCGACGTCGCGTGGACGAACCTGATCTGTCATTCTCGAGGCCGCGCTTGATGCGCATCTGGCGACGAAAATGCCAGGCAAGCGAACCTGTAGCACACACCGTGAACGCCACGGCAAACACGATGACAACGATGACTTCACGTGGCAGGTCGAAGGGTGGGCGGCTCACTGTGGCCGAACGTTCATGGAAAGCGGTTTCGATCCCGACGACGCCATTCGGAGGTCTACCGAAGCGGCGTGACGGAGGATTTTGGCCATGGCAGGCGGCACACTGCCCCGATGCGAGCGGTGGTGCCGCCTGAGTTTTACTTGCGCTGCATGTCCACGACTGTCGGCTTGCCGTCGACCGTGTCGAATACGGCGGTAACCGCATCACCTTCCTTGAAGTCCTTCAACGAAGCGCGATCCTTGACCGGGAACGCCATGGTCATGGCGGACATGCCGAGATTTTCGATCGGGCCGTGCTTGAGGGTAACTTTCCCTGCCTTCGCATCGATCTTCTTTACCTCTGCCGCAACCGGGTGGGGGGCCTGCTTCGTTTCGGCTGACGGCTTCATGTCCATGCCCTTCATATCCATGCCGTCCATCGACCCTGCCGCGAACGCAGCCGGTGTGGCAGCGAGAGCAGCCATGATGGCAAGAGTTTTGACGTATTTCATTGTGATTCCTCCGGGAGTGAGGGGTGGGTGGAAAGTGAGACAGATTCGGCCTGCCGTCTGCGTATCAGCAAGTACACCGCCGGCACAACAAACAGGGAAAGCAATGGCGCGGTGACCATGCCGCCAACCATCGGAGCCGCAATGCGCTGCATGACCTCCGAGCCGGTGCCATGCGACCACATGATGGGAATCAGGCCGGCAAGAATGACAGCGACGGTCATGGCCTTGGGGCGGACCCGCAGCACTGCCCCTTCCTGAATGGCGTCCAGCAATGCGGACACGCTGGTTTCGCCTCGGCCCTCGCGTTCGCTCCAGGCTTGCTTCAGGTAGAGCAGCATGATGACGCCGAACTCGGCTGCCACGCCGGCAAGGGCGATAAAGCCGACAACCCCCGCTACCGAAAGGTTGTAGCCCAGCAAGTAAAGCAGCCAGAATCCGCCGATGAGCGCCAGCGGCAGCGTGCCCATGATCAGTAGCGCTTCATCGAGACGGCCGAACACCAGGTACAGCAACACGAAGATGATCAGCAGCGTGAACGGCACCACCACCTTCAGCTTCGCGGTGGCCCGCTCCAGATACTCGAACTGACCCGACCAACTGAGGGAATAGCCCGCTGGCATCGGGACCGCCTTGGCCACGGCGGCCTGCATGTCCTGGACGGCCGAACGCAGGTCACGTCCGCGAATATCGACGTACACCCAGCCCGACAGGCGGGCGTTTTCGCTGCGCAGCATCGGCGGTCCTTGCACCATCTGGAGGCGCGCCACGTCGGACAGCGTGATATGCTGGCCACGGTCGGTGACAATGGGCAGGCTGCGCAGTTGTTCCACCGAGTCGCGGTAGTCCCGTGGATAACGCACATTGATCGGAAAGCGCGCCAGCCCGTCGACCACTTCCCCGACGTTGTCGCCACCGATGGCCGAGGACACGATGCTCTGGACATCCTCGATGTTGAGCCCATATCGCCCGGCGGCCATCCGGTCTATGTCGACATCGACGTAGCGCCCGCCGGACAGGCGTTCGGCGAGTGCAGAGGTGACGCCCGGCACCGCCTTGACAGCATCCTCGATCCTCGTGGCCAGTCGGTCAATTTCCTTCAGGTCGGTGCCCGCCACCTTAATGCCGACCGGGCTCTTGATGCCGGTGGCGAGCATGTCGATGCGGTTGCGGATCGGCGGCACCCAGATATTGGACAGGCCGGGCACCTTCACCACGCGGTCGAGCTCCTCCACCAGCTTGTCCGTCGTCATGCCGGAACGCCACTGGTCGCGCGGCTTGAACTGGATGGTGGTTTCGAACATCTCGATGGGCGCCGGGTCGGTCGCCGTGTCGGCGCGGCCGGCCTTGCCAAACACGGTGGCTACCTCGGGAACGGTCTTGATTAGGCGGTCGGTCTGCTGCAGCAACTGCGCTGCCTTGCCGGTGGACAGCCCCGGGAGCGCCGACGGCATGTAGAGTAGGTCACCCTCATCGAGAGGCGGCATGAACTCGCCGCCAATTCGCATGATCGGCCAGGCGGTCGCGACGAGCAGAATTGCCGCGATCGCTACAGTGGTCTTCGGGTAGGTGAGCACCTTGGCCAACACTGGCTGATAGGCGCGAATCAGCCACCGACTGAGGGGATTGGACTGCTCCGTGGGGATCCTGCCACGGATCATGTAGCCCATCAGGACCGGCACCAGGGTGACGGAGAGGCCCGCCGCCGCGGCCATGGAGTAGGTCTTGGTAAAGGCCAGCGGCGAAAACAGTCGGCCCTCCTGCGCCTCCAGCGTGAACACCGGAATGAATGACAGCGTGATGATCAGCAGCGAGAAGAACAGCGCCGGTCCAACCTCAGCCGCCGACTCGCCGATCACGCTCCAGCGTTCATGGCCGGTGAGATCCAGGCCGGGCTTATCCGCATGCCAATGCTCGAGATGCTTGTGCGCGTTCTCGATCATGACGACCGCGGCATCGACCATGGCGCCGATGGCAATGGCGATGCCGCCCAGCGACATGATGTTGGCATTGACACCCTGGTATCGCATGACCAGAAACGCGGCCAGCACACCCAGCGGCAATGAAACGATGGCAACCAGCGCGGAGCGCAGGTGGAACAGGAAAACCAGGCAGACCACCGCGACGACGATAAACTCTTCGATCAGCTTGTGGGTCAGGTTTTCCACCGCCCGGTTGATCAGGGCGGAGCGATCGTACGTGGTGACGATCTGGACGCCTGCCGGCAGGCTCTTCTGCAGCGTGGCGAGTTTGGCTTTGACCGCTTCGATGGTTTCCAGCGCGTTCTTGCCCGAGCGCATCACGATGACACCGCCGGCGACCTCTCCCTGGCCGTCGAGCTCGGCGATGCCGCGCCGCATCTCGGGACCAAGCTGGACGGTGGCGACATCGCCCAGCCGCACCGGGATGCCGGCGTCGCTGGTCACCAGCGGGATCTGCCGGAAATCATCGAGCGTCTTCAGGTAGCCGCTGGCCCGGACCATGTACTCCGCCTCGCCCAATTCCAGCACCGAGCCGCCGGTTTCCTGGTTGGCGCCCTTGAGCGCCGTAAGCACCTTGCCCTGCGACAGGTTGTAGGCGCGTAGCCGGTCCGGCATCAGGACGACCTGGAACTGCTTCACCATGCCGCCGAGGGACGCGACCTCGGCAACATTGGGCAGCGATTTCAGCTCGAAGCGCAAGAACCAGTCCTGGAGCGCACGCAGTTGACTGAGGTCGTGCTGGCCGGTCTTGTCCACCAGCGTGTACTCGTAGATCCAGCCGACGCCGGTGGCGTCCGGCCCCAGCGCCGGCTTGGCGGCGCCGGGCAGGCGGGATTGCACCTGGTTCAGATATTCCAGCACGCGGGAGCGCGCCCAATACAGGTCGGTGCCGTCCTCGAATAGCACATAGACAAACGAGTCACCGAAGAACGAGTAGCCGCGTACGGTCTTGGCGCCCGGGACCGACAGCATGGTCGTGGTCAGTGGATAGGTGACCTGGTTCTCGACAATCTGTGGCGCCTGGCCGGGAAACGGCGTGCGGATGATCACTTGCACATCGGACAAGTCCGGCAACGCGTCGAGCGGCGTGCTGCGCACGGCCCACAGTCCCCAGGCGGTCAGCATGACCGTGACCAGCAGGACCAGGAAACGGTTGCGGATGGAAGCAAGAATGAGCCGGGCGATCATGGCTTGGCCCCCTGGGTGGTGCCGGCCGGCTCGACTGCGGACAGGATCGCCAGGCCATCCTTGTCCAGGTGGAAGCGGAACCGGATGCGGTCGCCGGTCTTGAGCCCCTTCGGCAGGCCGGCAGGCGGCGCGGCGAAATCCATGGTCATCGCGCCCCACTGTGCCGAGGGAATCGGCCCGTGCGAGATGGTCAGGCCTTCGCGCGTCACGGCCTCGATGGGCCCGACGCCCTCGTGCTCGGGCGCAGCCGCAGCCGGCGCGGAAGCCGCTGTCGTGGCGCTCATGCGTTCGGCCGTGCCACGCAAGCTGGCTTCCGAATCGATGAGGAACTGCCCGGAGGTGACCACTTTCTGCCCCGCTTTCAGCCCGTCCAGCACCTCGACCATGCCGGCGGCCTCGCGCCCGGTCTTGACTTCGGTTGCCACAAAGCCGGCCTTGCCCGCATCGACCATGACGATGCTGCGCTGGCCGGTGCGGATGACGGACTCCAGCGGAATCATCAGCAATTCCTTCTGATCACCGCTGTCAAACCGGACCGTCACGAACATCCCCGGCAACAGGTGCCTGCCCTTGTTGGGCAGGACAATGCGCACCTTGATGGTTCGCGTGGCCGGATTGACATCGGGCAGGACGGTATCGACCTTGCCAACGATTGACTCGGTTGCGCCGGTCGGCGACACCTTGACCGCCCGGCCCGGAGCGATGGCGTGGGCTTGTCCCTCCGGTACCTCGGCAATCACCCAGACCTGGCTCAGGTCGGCCAGGCGAAACAGGGTCATGCCAGGAGACACAGTCATGCCCTCCCGGACCGCAACCTCTGTCACAAGGCCGTCGACGGGGCTCACAATGCCAAGAGTAGGCTGGAGCTTGCCGGATGATTCGACGGTGCTGACCTGGCCGGGGGTCATGCCAGCCTGCAGCATGCGGGCCTTGGCCGCGCTGCGCAGGTCGGATTGGCCACCCGCGGCCATGCGGGACACGGCAAGATATTCCTCTTGCGCGGCCACCCAATCGGGCGAGTACAGCGTCACCAGTGCTTGGCCGCGCCGGACCGGGTCGAGGGTCGCTTTGACCGCTACGTGCTGGACGAAGGCATTCGTCCGCGCCTGGATCACCTGGACACTGCGCTCGTCAATGGCGACATTGCCAGGTGCCTCGAGCACGGCGCTCATCCGGCTCGCCTTGACCTCAGTCGTGCGGATGCCCAAATTCTGCGCGACACGGCTGTCGACCGTGACGCCGCTGCCTCCGCTGCCTCCGGCATCCCCATCCGCATAAACGGGCACGAGCTGCATGTCCATGAAAGGGGACTTGCCTGGCTTGTCGAAACGCTGGCCGGGTACCATCGGATCGTGCCAGTACAGGATCTTCTTGCCAGTGTTCGGATCGGTGTCGCCTGCTTTGAGCGCAGACGCCGCGCCTGGCGCGGCCGTCTGCGCAGATTGTGTGCCGCGCATGACGCCGAGGTGGTAGGCGCCATAGAGGGCGGCACCGATGACAACGACGCCGGCGACCGCGGCAATGACTGGTTTCTTCATTTGCGTTCCTTGGTGGCTGGCTCGGTCTGCGCGGTAGGCAGCGGGATCAGGAAGGTCAAGTCGGCCCACAGCTTTGCCGTCCTGGCCTCCAGCGTCAGCCGCTCCACCGCTGTGTCGATGGCGCGATGGTTGGCCTCGGCGACGGCAAGCAGCGATCCGGTATTGGCCCGGTATGCCGTGAGCGCTGCCTCCGCCTGCTGATTGGCGAGCGGTAAGGTCTTCTCGTCGTAGCGTTGGAGCCGCTCAAGGTTGCGCTGCAGCTCGGCAAGTTTGGCGCCTACCATGGCCTGGGTATTGCGCCGGATGATTTCGGACTTGGCACGCGCTTCATTGGCCTGTGCCAGCCGGGCAGCGACGTCGCGGTCTTGGCGATTGCCCCGGTCCCAGGGCACCGGGAAGCTGACGTTGATCGACCCCATGTTGGAGAAGGCTGGGCCGCGCTGGCTGTACATCAGCTCGACCGTCACATCTGGTGTCCTGGCCTCCGTTGCCACCTGGATCTCCGACTCGGCCAGGGCCACGTCGCGCCGTGCCGCCGCGATCTCGGGAACCGCGTCGAATTCGTCTTTCGCCAGTTGCTGAATGCTCTGGGGTACGTCGAGCGGCGGGCGCTGCGACAGTGTGCGGTTAGCCGCAGGCCCGACCCAGCGCTGCAGATTAAGCATGGCGGTGGCTACGGCGGCCCGGTTTTCGTCGAGGCGGTCATGCAGCTTCTGGACTTCCAGCTCCATCGCCAAGACATCCGCACGCGTGCCACGCCCGCTGCGATAGGCGGCGGTCGCCGCCTGGAGCGCCAGGTCCAGGGGATGGCCGTGATGGCCTAGCAGGACACCGGTCTGCTCGGCATACCACCGATCGAGCCAGGCACCGACGGCATTCCGTTGCACGTTGGCCAGTCCGACCGCGCGCTGCGCCTCGGCGGCAGTCGCCTCGGCTTCAAAGCGCGCCGCCTTGGCGCGGCGCTTGTCCGAGCGCGTGAATTCCTGCATCACGCTGATGGACCGCATGGTCATGAAATCCCGCGTGAGCGAGAACTGGTCCGGCCCGGTCACGGGGACGTTGTTGAGTCCAAGTTTGAGCACCGGGTCCGGCAATTGGCCGGCGGAAACCGCCATTTGCACGGCTGCCTCGACGGCGCCTCGCGAGGATTCGGCATCGCCGGCGTGAGTGGTCGCGAGCGCGACGGTCTCCTCGAGGGAAAGAGAAGGGGCAGATTGCGCAGCCGCGGCATGCGACACCGCCATGCTGAAGGCAGGCGCGCAAAGCAGCGCCAGCGTCAGGCGACGAGGAAAAAGCATAAAGCCTCCGTGAACGACGACAGCTACCCGAGTCTAGCTGGGCAGCACCGAATGGGCGTCGATCTGGAGGCTACGTTTGAAAACTGCAGTGAAGGATGTTCAGGGGCGGCGGGCCGCGCGCCTCGACCTCGGCGCGCAGCGCGATGCGAACCTCGGCCGTGACCACGCGCGTGGGTTCCACGACGCTCTTCAGCACTGGCAGGAAGGCCGGAAGCTGCGGTGAAACATGGTCCGCGCTCTTGGAATCTGCCTGGCAGTGCGCCAGGCAGAGCGCACTCTGGTCAGTGCCTTGGTCGCTACCGCCAGCCGCCATATCGGCACAGGATTCGGTCATTGCCGCCGTCGTGCCGCTGCCTTCCACCTGATAGCGGCTACCGGTACAGGCGTACGCGGCCGCTGCCAGTTGGACTGTCAGAAACACAACGAGAAGGAGGCCGGCGAACCAGGGATGCCGGCGGACCGAGTGACGCAAGAGTTCTTTGCGGTGGGCGTGATAGTCGCAAGGATACTGTCTTTTGCGGGTAATGCAACCGGACCTTTCGCCCCGGGTCTTCTCGCAACGTGGCCCAAGTTTCCGAAGGATCGTGTCCTTGACCTTCCCACCGGGGCAAGGTCTATCGTTGAGTCATCGAACCCTGGATGCCATCCACCCCGCAGCTTGCTCAAGTTGCGTGTCCGAGACAACAGGGATTGAAGGTAAGGAGCACATCATGAATATTGGACAAGCCGCCGGCGCATCCGGCGTCTCGGCCAAGATGATCCGCTACTACGAAAGCGTTGGTCTTGTGACTTCAGCCGCACGCAGCGCGGGGAACTACCGGGTGTATGGTCAAGCTGACATTCATACCCTGCGCTTCATTGGGCGAGCGCGGGCGATGGGCTTCTCGATGGCCCAGATCCGCGAGTTGCTCGGGTTGTGGCAAAACAAACGGCGCGCGAGTGCAACGGTAAAGGCGATTGCGGAACAGCGAATCCAGGAGCTGGACGCCCGCATTGCCTCACTGTCCAGCATGCGTGACACGCTCCTGTACTTGTCGCGACATTGCGAAGGCGATGACCGCCCCGAATGCCCGATCCTGGATGAGTTCAGCGGCGAACCGCCGAAACATCGAGCGGCAGTACGTGCAACCAGGCAGTGAGCGCGATGACCACGAGCGATCGACAACGGCAATCTCTCGACCCTGCCTCACATCACGCGATGGCAGCAGCGCGAGACGATGAGCACGTAGGGCACGGCAGCGGAAATGCGCCGAATCGACGAGACCATGATTCCACCAGTCACGGCGCTGCCGTCTGTGGGGCCAGTGCACGCGATCCTGTGTGTGGAATGACGGTCATGCGGGATGTGCCATACCAGGCAAGCTATGCCGGGGCACAATACTTCTTCTGCAGTGCCGGCTGCCAGAAGCGGTTCGAGGCCGAGCCGACGCGCTATGTCGAGACACCAAGCGTTTCGGCGCCCGATGAAGGCGAGACGGCGCCGGGCACGACCTATACGTGCCCGATGCACCCCGAAATCCGCGAGGACCATCCCGGGACGTGCCCAAAGTGCGGCATGGCACTCGAGCCGCTCATGCCAAGCCTCGACGACGACCAGAATCCCGAACTCGCGGCGTTTCGCCATCGCTTCTGGTGGACCTTGCCGCTGACGATCGCCGTCGTGTCGCTGGTGATGCTTGGGGACCGCCTCGGGGTGCTGGAGCCCGCGACGCAAAGCTGGGTGGAACTCGTCTTGTCCGCACCGGTGGTCCTCTGGGCAGGCTGGCCCATCTACGTCCGCTGCCTCCAGTCGTTCCGAAACCGCAGCCCGAACATGTGGACGCTGATCGGTCTGGGTACGGGTACGGCGTTCGTCTACAGCGTCGCCGCCACCGTTGCCCCAGAGCTGTTTCCCCGCGCCTTTCTCATGCACGGCCGGATCGCGGTCTACTTCGAAGCCGCGGCCGTCATCATTTCGCTGACGTTGCTCGGCCAGATCTTCGAGTTGCGGGCGCGCTCGCAGACCTCGGCAGCCATCAAGTCGCTGCTCGGCCTGGCCCCCAAGACGGCACGCCGCCTCAATCCGGACGGCAGCGAGGCCGATATTCCGCTCACGCACGTGCATGTCGGCGATCTCCTGAGGGTCCGGCCCGACGAAAAGGTGCCCACGGATGGCGTCGTGAACGAAGGGGCCAGCGCCATCGACGAATCGATGATCACCGGTGAGCCTCTGCCCGTCTCCAAGCGCGTCGGCGACCACGTGATCGGCGCCACCATCAACACCTCGGGCAGCCTGGTGATGCGCTCAGAAAAGGTCGGCGCCCAGACGGTGCTGTCGCAGATCGTGCAGATGGTGGCCCAGGCACAGCGCTCCAAGGCGCCGATGCAGCGGATGGCGGACCGGGTCGCCGGCGTGTTCGTGGTGGTGGTCGTAACCATCGCCTTGCTCACGTTCTTCGCCTGGGGCGTCTTCGGCCCCGAGCCGAGCTGGGTCTTTGGCCTGGTCAATGCGGTGGCTGTACTGATCATTGCCTGTCCCTGCGCGCTGGGATTGGCCACCCCATCCATCATGGTGGCCAGCGGGAATGGCGCGACCAAGGGCATTCTGTTCCGGGACGCGGCGGCCATCGAGCAATTCCGCAAGGTCGACACCCTGATCGTGGACAAGACCGGCACGCTGACAGAAGGCCGTCCGAGTTTTGAACGGGCCTATCGTGTCGATCCGTTCACGGAAACCGAGGTGCTTCGTTTGGCCGCGAGCCTCGACCAGGGCAGCGAACATCCGCTAGCCGCGACCCTCGTCACCGCCGCGCGTGAGCGCGGCCTGGCCCTGGCGAAGGCGGAGGATTTCGCCTCGGACACGGGCATGGGGGTACGCGGCCGCGTCGGTGGCCACCAGCTCGTGCTGGGCAACACCGCCCTGATGCAGCAGGAACAGGTCGACGTTGCACCACTGGCGTCTCAGGCGGATACCCTGCGGCAGCAAGGCGCCAGTGTCATGTATCTGGCGGCAGATCGAACATTGGCCGGTCTGCTTGCCGTCTCCGACCCCGTCAAGGCCAGCACGCCCGAGGCTCTGATGACGCTCAGGCAAGCCGGGGTCCGCGTGGTGATGGCGACAGGTGACGGCGCTGTCACGGCGAAGGCGGTAGCCGGTCGCCTGGGCATCGACGAGTTTCATGGCGAAGTGAAGCCGGCCGACAAGCTGGCGCTCGTCGAGAAGCTGCAAGGGGAAGGCCGCGTGGTTGCGATGGCGGGCGACGGCATCAACGACGCGCCGGCATTGGCAAAGGCCGATGTGGGCGTTGCGATGGGAACCGGCACAGATGTGGCGATGCACAGCGCCCAGATGACCCTCGTCAAGGGCGATCTGCGCGGTATCGCCCGAGCACGCGAACTCTCCGAGGCCACTATCGCCAACATGCGGCAGAACCTGGGCTTCGCCTTTATCTATAACGCGCTGGGTATCCCGCTGGCGGCGGGGTTGCTGTACCCGTTCACCGGCTGGTTGCTGTCGCCGATGATCGCGGCATTGGCCATGAGCCTGAGTTCCGTTTCAGTGATCTCCAATGCGCTACGACTCAGACGCCGCGTGGCGTAGCTATTGTCATGTGTGAATTCGACTCTACCAACCCGTGTCTCCTTGCCTTGCTGCCCAGATCGGGGGGCTAGACTAGGACAAATGCTGGCGTGATTCATGAAGCATAGCCGCAGCCCCTTCACTCGCTTGCTTGCGCTGCTGTTGTTGGCCTTGTGCGCTGACCATCAACAGGACGGTCGGCACTGGGCCGACAGCAACGGTCACGGGCCCGATCTCGGTGTCTTGCCGACTATGGCTGGGCTTGAACACGTTCTGCCGCCCACGCCATACACCTTCCGCATCTTCCACACGGCTGACAGCGCGAACAACTCGCCTGGTCCGGTCTATCTCGCAACGGCCCGCTTGCGCATCTGATCTATCCCTACGCGTGGCCCACTTCGGCCACGTGCTTGACTTTGGTGGCTCTACCCGAGCGTGGGTGCTCTGACCCGTTGCGGTTGAGCCAGACAAAACCGAATACTGGGGAAGATCATCATGCATTCCACTCTCAAGACTCTCGTTCTCATTTCACTCGCCGTCGCGACCGCGCAGGCGCTCGCGGGTCCCGACTGGGACGTCATCAATCGCGCGCGCACTGCAGCGCAACACCCTGCGGCGACCTCCAGTACATCAGCCTCTCAGGCATCGATGTTGGCGCGCTGCAATGCAATGATGAAACAAATGGATTCCCAGTCGACCGGCGGCGGCAGCCCGATGGGGCCTTCCGAGTCCAAGTGACTGAGGGTGCTTCGGCCGACCAGGCAAAGCATGCATCCGTGCAATCCGGCCTCTGGCATCCGCCCTGAGGGAGCCGGACTGACTGTCTGCCCGCCCACTTGTCTGGTACTGGATTGGCGCGTGGTCATTGAATCGCGATCGATAAGGAGATCGCCATGAATACGAAATCACTAGTAGCCGCAACCCTAGCCGTGGTGATGCTTGGCGCCAGCGGCTGGTCCGCAGCGGCCGGTGCAACCCGTGGCGCCGAAAGCGCCAAGACGGGTGCACAGGACAAGGGGCACGACATGATGATGGACCACATGATGGGCGGCGGCATGATGGGAAGCTGCCCGATGATGGGCCTGCCACCTGGCAACGAGAAGCTTTCGATGCAGATGCATGCGGACATGATGCAGGCGATGGGCGAGATCATGCGCAAGTACGCGGACAAGATCCAGACGCCACCGACGAAGTAAGGACGCTGTCCAGATCCGAACCATTTGAAAAGGAGTACCACCACCATGAAATGCAATCCGAAAGCAATGATCACCGCAGGCATCGCTCTGGCGGCAATGCTGGCAGCCGCCTATGCCCTATTGCCGCCGGTCCGAGCGCTTGTCCTGGGTATTGGGCCGTATCTCCTGCTCTTGATCTGCCCATTGTCGATGTGGCTGATGATGAAGAGCATGAGCGCGCAGGACGATCAAGTGGGCGGAATGACCGAGCAAGCGCCAAAGCAGAAGCCCCATCCATTTCGAATCAAGGAGTGACAGGACGGCAGAGCAATTGGCACGCATGGCGGACGCGTACCCGGGCCGCCAACGAAGAGAGAGGTAACACGTGAACAAATCGTTGATATGGAGAGTCCTCTTGATCGTGTTCGCCATCATCGGCGTGCTGCATCCTTTGGCGCGGTAGGCATGCTCGTGATGCATCAACGCATGATGGGCGGGTTCAGTCTTTGCTAGCCCGGGTGCAAGCTGGGGAGCAGCGCCTGAAGTAGACGGGCAAGTGCGTGCCCTCCTGCCATGGCGAAGCAAGGGGACTCGGCAACCTTGTGGGAAATTGATGCTTGCAAGGCAGGAAGAGCAAGACCTGGCCCACCGCTTCGCGGCGGACTATGAGGCGTATCGCAAGCGGGTGCCCGTGTTCTTGCCGGGCCGCTGCCAATGGGCGCAGCTATTGGGCAAGCTCTGGGAGTGAGCGGTTGGGCAGCCAGTCACGTTGCTGGCCACATGCCCCCCCGGGATTGGAGTAAATCGCCATGAACAATCCGACGGCAGACACACAGAGCGCACGCCAGCGCCGATTGCTTCTGCTGGCCACCGGCGCCATGGGAGGCGTAGGCCTGGTCGGCGCCATGGTGCCATTCGTGGCCAGCATGGCGCCAAGCGACGCCGCAAGGTCGCGGGGCGCGCCCGTCGATGTGAGGCTCGGCGCCGTGGAGCCAGGGGGACTCGTCACCGTCGCCTGGCGCGGCAAGCCCGTCTGGATACTGCACCGGACCCGCGACATGCTGGCGCGTCTGGGCAGGCACGATCGCCTGTTGAGCGATCCCCTGTCCCAGAAGGACCAGCAGCCCGCGTATGCGAGTAATGCGACACGCTCGCTCCGCCCGGACTTCTTTGTGGCGGTAGGCATCTGTACCCATCTGGGATGCGTACCGACCTATCGCCCGGACGTCGGCGCGGCGGACTTGGGGGATGACTGGCCTGGTGGCTTTTTTTGCCCTTGCCATGGTTCCAAGTTTGACCTGGCCGGCCGCGTGTTCCGCAACGTCCCAGCGCCGCTCAATCTGGAGATCCCACCGCACGCGTATCAAGGCGAAACCCGTCTGGTGATCGGCCAGGATCGCAATGGAACCGGATGATGACTTACCCCGACAGTGCACTGCTGATCGTCCAACCCTGCGTTGTCAAGGAGGCGCCCATGAGTACCATATGTGTTATTGCCATCGTGCCCTCTGAGCTTTTGGAGAAGCTGGAGAAGCGCCTCGCAACCGTCCACGCGCCCGGATTGACCGCAACGAAAGTCAAGGGGTACGGCGAGTATCGGAATTTCTTCTCGAGCGATCTGACCACCCGTGCACACCAAGATCGAGATCTTCGCGGAGGAAAGCGACGTCGAGGCCATCACCAAAGCGATCATCGAGGTAGGACAATCCACCGTGCCAGGCGCCGGGATTGTGGCGGTAATCGCCGTCGAGAGGTTCTTGCATCTACACGTTCCCCCGGGAGCGTCAGTGGATACAGCCGAATGACCCGAATCGGCTGGTGCGTTGGGTGCCGGCGGGGATGAGCGCCCATGAATGCGGCGAGGCACAGATCGGCCGCAGGGCCAGATAACGATGCCCGTTGAACGGAGTTGCGGCGGCACGTGGCACCGGTCGGAATGCAAGTGGCACGAGCCGCGGCATTGCGTGGCCGGTAATTCAGTTCCAGAGGTGGGCTATGCAAACTGGCATGGCAGTGGCGCGTACGGGCGACACCGGGCGAGTATGGCGCTTGGCTCCGGGGCAATTCCTCCTGGGGCTGCTCCTCGTCACGTGGCTCTGTATCGCGGGCGCCGCTGGCGTTTCCCGCGCCGTGGGCGAGGAAGATCTTCTGCCGCCTGAGCGGGCCTTGCGCTTTGCGGCCCGGCAACTCGACGAACACGCCATCGAGGTGCACTTCGACATCGCGGACGGCTATCACCTCTACCGTGAGCGATTCGCCTTTGCTGCCCGGCCGGCAGGGGTGAAGCTCGGTACACCTGTGCTTCCACCAGGGCAGGTTAAGTACGACGAGGCGTTTGGCAAGGAGATGGAGATCTACCATGGTGGCGTCAAGATTCGCGTGCCAGTGGAGGTCACTCCTGCGGATGGCGAATGGACGCTGGTCGTGACATCGCAAGGCTGCGCCGACAAGGGAATCTGTTATCCACCGATGGAGAGCGTATACAAGGTGGGCGGCAGCCCGCTCGGCGGGCCTATTTGATAAGCGCGAGGGTGGCACGCCAATGGCGATGCTTGTGCCACCGACTGCAGTAACCTCTCCCGGAGCGGGCGAATACCAGGGCGGGCATGCGATACCGGAGATCGTGCCACATGGCGATGACGGCGACCGCATCATTCGCGCGCTGACCAGCCACCAGCTTGGGGCAATCGCGCTGCTCTTCCTCGGCTTCGGCCTGCTGCTGACGGTCACGTCGAGCGTGCTGCCGATGGTGCCGATCCTTTGGTCCATCGTCGTGGGCGAGCACGTGACACGCAGCCGTGCGCTGATCATCTCGCTAGACTACGTGCTCGGCTCGGCGGTAGCCTATGCCGGCGTCGGCATGGCCACCGGGTGGCTCGGTGAGAGGGTCTTGACAGGGCTGCTGACGCCCTGGGCGCTCGGGGCCTTCGCCACGTTGCTCGTGGCCCTGGCGCTATCGATGTTCGGGCTCCGCGCGCTGCTGCGGCAGCCCCGATCGACGACATCCGCACAGCAGCTGGATCGTCGGGCTGCCGCAGCACTGGGGGCGATGTCCGCGTTGGCCGTCGCGCGCATCATGCCGGCGCCGCTATCGAGCACGCTCGCCTATCTCGCACGAACCGGTGATGCCATGACCGGAGGCGGTGCGTTATTCGCATTGGCGATCGGCATGGGGTTGTCGCTGGTGCTGGCCGGCGTCGCCGCCGGCAATCTCCCGCCGCGCGCCGGGCACTGGCTGGAGGTGACCAAGCGTTGCCTTGGCTTTCTGCTGCTGGGCGAGGCGAACTTGGGTGATCACCCCGCTATTGCCACCCTGGGCCGTGATGGCAACGTGGGCCGCTCTGCTGCTGATCGCCGCAGTTTTCCTGGGCGCCTTCGATTCGCTTGGCCCCAAACCGCATGGCGTGGCCCGGCTGGGCAAGGGCCTGGGCCTGATCGCCGCGCTGGCGGGAACCATCCTGTTGGTCGGGCTGGCGTCGGGCGGGCGGGATCTGCTGCAGCCTCTGTCGCACCTGCGCACTCGCCAGTCGTCGCCAGCCACCGCCGCCGACCACGCGGTGGTGCACTTCGCGCGGATCCGCTCGGTGGCCGAGCTCGACGCACGTCTGGCGCAGGCCGTTGCGGCCCGCAAGCCGGTACTGCTCGATTTCTATGCCGACTGGTGTGTCAGCTGTAAGGAGATGGAGACGACTTTCAGCGATCCCGGAGTTCAGACGCAGTTGGCCGGGGTTGTCGTACTTCGAGCTGATGTGACACAAAACAACGCCGACGACAAGGCGTTGCTAAAGCGCTTCGGCCTATTCGGGCCGCCCGGCATCATCTTGTTCGGCGCCGATGGGCGAGAGAGCCCGGTGCGGGTCATCGGCTATCAATCCGCATCGCGTTTCCTTGATAGCCTCGAGCGCGCCTTCGGTAAGGAAGGCAGGCCCTAAGGATGACATCACCGACTCCAACCCGCGAGGATAACGGCACAATCCGAAAAAAAATGGGCTATGCAGTGCGCCACTGCGATGGTGAGTCCGGCGTGCTCGTCGCACTCGGCAGCAGCCGATGGGCGTAACGTGCAATCGGAAAATCGAAAGTACCACGCAAATTGATGCCTTCCAGACGAGTCGGCGCAATCTGGCGCAAATCCTCGGCACGCATGGATTCGCCGCCGATGGCCTCAATCGCGTCCAGCGCGCGCTGCATGTGCAGCGTGTTCCAGGCCATCACGGCATTGGACAACAAGGTCAGAGCCGACGACACCGCCGCCAGCGACGCATCGTGCCGGGTCAATTCCAACGGAATCTTGCCATAGTGGATGGCCCGCTGCACCGTGTGGACCGCCTCGCCGCGGTTCAAGGCATGCTGCATCTCATGGCGGAACGCGGGATTGGTGAAATAGTCGATGAGGAAGATCGTGCGAAACAGCCGCCCGAGATGCACGCCAGCCTCATAGATGGGTTGACCTTTCGCCGCTGCACCGAAACGCATCAGGGCCTGCACTGCCGTACATTGCCCCGCTTTGCACCGATGCCGCGATCCGGACCAGTTCGTCCCAGGCACGTTCGATCAAGACCAGCCGGACATCCGCGTCCGCCACCGCAGCCAATTCCGCCGGTATCTCGTGATCCCTGGGCACATGCAGGCGGCGATCGCGCAGGTGGGCAAGCCGCGGGCAGAGATCGAAGCCAAGTAGCCGGGACAGGCTCATGGCGAAATCGGTGTAGCCATGGGTATCGACCGCTAGTTGTGCCACGTCTTCCGATCCGCTCTGGCGGATGACGCCCTCAATGGCGACACCGGCCTGCCGCTCGTTCAGTAGGATCGGCTGGTCATAGAAGATGCCCCAGCGGTCCCGGACATGCGTGTACATACCGATCGATGCCGTGCGCCGGCGCGGATCAGCCCGTGCCCGCCAGACTGTGCGCGTGGTCTCCAGCGACATCATGTCCGACGACGCCAGATCGGCGCGCCCCCAGTGCTGGGCGATCGGGTGCTGATGCATGAAGATCAGGACGGCATCGGCGGCCTGGCGCAGTTTGCGCTCGTCCGCGATGCGATGCATCATTTGCCGGATCGCGCTGGGCGACAACTCCGGCACCATCCGTGCGAGGTCCGCCGCCGACATTGAGGTGCCGTGCGCCAGCACTGCAGCGTAGATCATCAGCAGCTCGCTGCGCGAATGCGGTTCCCGACCCAGCAGGAGCCAGCTGAAGTGGGTGCTGCTGTCAATCTCCAGCAGGATTTCGGGCAATTGTCCACCGGGGTGCCGCTCGAACAGCGCGCGTCGCAGCGCCTCCACAGAGGCTTCCGGTTTCTTTGCCGTGAGCGGATCGATATGGATGGCGCTATCAATGTTCAGCTCCCCACGCTGGACTGCATCGCGCAACCTGGCGAGCCCCGCGTCCAGGTGCGCCACCACAGGATCGAGGAACGCCTTGGCGTCCTGCGGCAGCTTGAGATGACCGTAGAAATGGTTACGCCGGGCTTGCCAATCCTCTTTGGAGATGAGTAGGGCCGCCTGACTGCGGAAGGCGAAGCTGTGGTCCAGGAAGACCGAGCCATTGCGCAGCGCCACCCGCAGGGCAAACAGCGTCCCCCACTCGAAGGCGGCCAGGGCCCGCTTGCGATCCAAGCCCTCTAGTGCTGGCTGCCAGGCGCGTCCCAATCGAACCATCACCCGATCAGGGAGCCAGTCGGCCCTGCGCGCATAGAGCTTGCGCAGTACCTCCATTGCCTCGATCACCGGGTGGGCCGACTGTGCCGCAAATGGCAGATGAACCAGTCTGCCCAGCAAGGCACGGGATAGCCTGTGTCGCGACAGGAGTTGCGCGCGGATGAGGCTGGCACGGCTCGCTAGATGCTGACCAGCTGCCTCGTCAGCCAGATTGCTCAGTTGCTGACAGAGGGCATCCCTTGTCTGCGTCTCGTCTGCGACCAGCGCTTTGACGGCGGCAGCGAATTCCCCCAACTTGGTACCTGGGTCCGGTCGGCCCGCGTCAATTAGGCGTCCGGCATCGTTGACGCATTTGCGAATCCAGTGCCGCAGCATGGACGACAATTGATCCGTGGCCGCGCATAAGGCATAGCGTAAAAAGCAAGCCGATTCCAGGCGGCGGGACTGTTGCGCGACCCGCTTGCTGACCGACGCCGGGCGGTTGGCACAGCGCCGCGCATAGTGCCGCACCACCGCCTCATTGCAGGCTGCCGGCCAACCGCTGTGGATGCCCAGCTTGTACAGGCGGTCGATCTTGTCGAACAACTCGCCCATCTGATGGGTCGAATTGCGTAGCGGGACAGCCCACAGCCATTGTTGTAGGCTCGGCCGGTCGTTTTCTGGCCGCGGTAGCAGGGCACCCCACGCATCGAGGGAAACCTCGCCGTAGGCCTGCACCAGCGCGTCAGCCAGGGCCGACTCGAATGCCTCTCCGGCCTGGCTGATCAGCCGCTTCAGCGCTCGGTCATGCGGAATCAGGATGCGATGCTCGTAGAGCCAGCGCTTCAACTCGTGCAGCAGGTCACTGCGGCTCGGTTGCCCTGCCAGCCGCTCCTTGAGCCAGCGCGTCACGTAACGTCGCTGATGCTCTGCCATCGGGCTGAACCCCAGGGCTTGGTAGGCCAGCATCTGATGGTCCACCAAGGTATCGGTGCGCCCGTCATACAGCGCGCTCAGCGTGCCCATGTCCGGCGGCGTGATGCCGAGTTGCGCGCCCACAAAGGCCCAGAGGAATTTTGGCACCTGCTTGTAGGCATCGAGGGTGCGCCCCGTCATGCGGACAAAGCCAATGTGAACGGCACAGGCCAAGCGGTACAAATGGCTGCGCCGCGCATGGATCAGGGCCCGCTCTTTGGCGGAGAAGGTGAAGAACGTGGTAAGCTCAAACTCGCTGAGTTCGCGCGGAATCTGCCGCATGCCCAGATACGCCAGTTGCCAGTGATCCATCGCGCTCTCCCAAGCGTAAGACGGACCGCTGAGGTTATCGGCAATGAGACCGGGACGCAACGTTTCGACACAATAAGTGCGCTATGAGGCAATCGCGCCCAACTGGCGACAGTAGACAGCAACTTATTGATTTACTGGGGTATTTTCCCGGACGCCGCCCGGAAACCCGCGTGAATGCTAAGGGTGGCTACCCCGGTAAATTGCACCGAAATCAAGGGGACGCCGATCACCGCCGTCATGCCGAGCAGGACCATCCCCACGGCGCGGGTCGCTAGTCCCAGCAACAGCAGAGCTGGGGCGGTCAGCTCGATTGACACCGCCAGGTAGGCCGCAGACTTCGAGGGCACCAGCGGCACCCGGTAGTCCCCGCGGAACAGTTCGAGGGCGGTATTCCAGTTGGCCAGCTTGGCCATCGCCGAGTTCCAGACGGTTGGCTTTTTCTCAACCCGCACAGCAAGACAGTTGCGTGACGTCCTTGGCAAAGGTCTGCGCCGCGAGCTTCAGCCCCTCGACCATCGTCAGGTATGGGAACAAGTGGTCGGCCAGCTCTTGCACGGTCATCCGCGCCCGGATCGCCAGCGCCGCCGTCTGGATCAGCTCACCCGCTTCAGGCGCCACCGCCTGCACGCCGATCAGGCGGTCCGATCCTGCCTCGGCAACCAGCTTGATGAAGCCGCGCGTGTCGAAGTTGGCCAACGCGCGCGGCACATTGTCGAGCGTGAGCAGGCGGCTATCGGTCTCGATGCCGTCGTGGTGCGCTTCCGCCTCGCTGTAGCCCACGGTGGCGACCTGCGGGTCGGTGAACACGACCGCCGGCACGGCGCTCAGATCAAGCGCGGCATCGCCTCCGGTCATATTAATCGCCGCGCGGGTGCCGGCCGCCGCGGCCACGTAAACGAACTGCGGCTGGTCGGTGCAGTCGCCGGCGGCGTAGATGTGTTGCGCGGTGGTTCGCATGCCGTTGTCGATGACGATGGCGCCCTGCGCGTTGACCGTCACCCCCGCCGCCTCCAGTGCCAGCTCACGCGTGTTCGGCGCGCGGCCGGTGGCGATCAGCAACTGGTCGGCGCGGATTTCGCCGTGCCCGGTAGTGAGCACGAATTCGCCGTTCGCGTAGGCCACTTGGCTGGCCTGCGTGTGTTCCAGCACCGTGATGTCCTCGACACGGAAGGCGGCCGTGACGGCCTCGCCGATGGCCGGATCCTCGCGGAAGAACAGCGTGCTGCGGGCCAGGATCGTGACCTGACTGCCGAGCCGGGCGAAGGCCTGCGCCAGCTCCACGGCCACCACCGACGAGCCGATCACGGCCAGCCGCTTAGGAAGGATGTTGCTGGCCAGCGCCTCGTTCGAGGTCCAGTACGGGGTGTCCTTCAGACCGGGGATCGGCGGCACAGCCGGACTGGCACCAGTAGCGATCAGGCAGCGGTCAAACGCCACCTCGCGCTCGCCGCCTTCGGCCAGGCGCACGCTCAAGGTGTGTCCGTTCTGGAAGCAGGCCTCGCCGCGCAGCACCGTGATGGCCGGCGTGCTCGCGAGGATGCCCTCGTACTTGGCGTGGCGCAGCTCATCGACACGCCCCTGCTGCTGGGCGAGCAGGCGCTCGCGCAGGATCGCCGGTGGCGTGGCCTGGATGCCCCCGTCGAACGGGCTTGCGCGGCGTAGATGGGCAATGTGGGCCGCGCGGATCATGATCTTGGACGGCACACAGCCAACGTTGACGCAGGTGCCGCCGATGGTGCCGCGCTCGATCAGGGTCACCTCGGCGCCTTGCTCGACGGCCTTGAGGGCCGCCGCCATCGCGGCGCCGCCGCTGCCGATGACGGCGATGCGAAGCCCGCAGCCTTCGCCTGCGGATTTCTCACCGCGGCCCAGCCAGCCGAACGCCTTGTCGAGCAGGCTGCCGCGCTTTTCCGCCGGCGGGGCCTCGGCGAGCATGGCCCGGTAGCCGAGTCCGGCCACGGCGCCAGTCAGCGCATCTGGCGACGTGCCGGGTTCGGCGGCGATTTGCGCCGTCCCCTTCGGGTAGGACACGACCGCAGACCGCACGCCCGGCACCTTCTCCAAGGCATCCTTGACGTGGACGGCGCACGAGTCGCAGGTCATTCCAGTAATCTTCAAGTGGGTCATACCACAGTTCCAATGTTCACTTCGGCAGCGGCCAATGCGGTCAGCCGCGCTTGACCGGGGGTTCACAGGCGTTCGGTGCCCCGCAGC
Source organism: Cupriavidus cauae (assembly GCF_026210475.1). NCBI lineage: Bacteria > Pseudomonadati > Pseudomonadota > Betaproteobacteria > Burkholderiales > Burkholderiaceae > Cupriavidus > Cupriavidus cauae. The sequence continues at coordinate 2,145,363 of NZ_CP080294.1, read as the reverse complement.
GCTTTGCCGGCGAGATGAAGTCCCAGATCGATACGCCGACCATGAAACTCAGGCCGACATAGAGCAGCGCCTCGCTGCGCCGGCCAACCGTCAAATACACCGCCGTCAGTACCAGGAGTGGGCCGATCACGCCGAGTGCGGTCCGTTGCCACTGCCGATGGCTAAACCAGGCAGTCGCATTGGCGAGTAGCGCGATACCAGCGAACACCCGCAGCAGAACGCTAATGAACAGCCCTTCGTACTGGCTCAGGAAGCCTAGGCCAATAGCCGCGCCCAAGCCGGCGATGGCGGGAAAGCAACTCGCGCAACCCATCGCCGAGACGATACCGCCGAGCGCCCCTGCCTTGTTGGTCACGCGCGTGATCCGTCCCATGCGGTCACTCCCATGTTCGATCCGGGGCTTACCGCTTGACGCTGGACGGATAGCCCGCGTCCTCGGTCGCCTTGGTCAGTTTCTGCACGCTGGTCTTGGCATCGTCGAAGGTGACGACGGCCTGGCGCTTCTCGAAGCTCACTTCGGTCTTGGTCACGCCGTCGACCTTGGAGAGCGCCTTTTTGACCGTGATCGGGCAGGTTTCGCAAGTCATGCCCGGCACGGACAGCGTGACGGCTTGCATGGCGGCCCACGCCGGAGCAACGGCGGCGAGAGCGAGGGCGGCAAACAGCTTCTTCATGGCGAACTCCTGATCAGTAGAACCATGGCATCACGTAGGGAAAGCCGAGCGCAACCAGAACCAGCAGGGCGACGACCCAGAAAATGAGCTTGTAGGTGGCGCGTACCCGCGGGATAGCGCAGGCCTCGCCCGGCTTGCAGACTTGCGCCGGGCGTAAAACGCGCCGCCAGGCGACGAACAGAGCCAGCACTGCGGTGCCGAGAAACAGCGGCCGATATGGCTCCAGCGCCGTTAAATTCCCGATCCAGGCCCCGCTGAAACCGAGCGCGATCAGGAGCAGCGGCCCCAAGCAGCAGGTGGAGGCGAGGATTGCGGCGATGCCACCGGCAAAGAGCGCACGGCGCCCGGCTTGCAGTCGTGACATGCGTTTTTCCTTTCTTAGTAGGTAGGGATAGCGTAACCTTACTTCCGTACTTATGTACGGAGTCAAGCGATATGCGGAGCGGATTGGAGAGCCTGACCATCGGCGCCTTCGCCAAGGCGGCTGGTGTCAACGTGGAAACGATCCGGTTCTACCAGCGCAAGGGGCTGCTGCCAGAGCCAGATAAGCCCGCCGGCGGGATTCGTCGCTATGGCGAAACGGATGTGGTCCGGGTGCGCTTCATGAAATCGGCGCAGCGGCTGGGATTCAGTCTGGAAGAAATCGGTGAACTGCTTCGCCTGGAGGACGGCACCCATTGCGAGGAAGCGAGCAGCCTAGCCGAGCGCAAGCTCAATGACGTGCGCGCAAAGCTGGCCGACCTGAGACGCATGGAGGCCGTGCTGTCCGAACTGGTGGGCGCCTGTCATGCCAGCCAGGGTAACGTATCCTGCCCGCTGATCGCAGCGCTGCAAGCGGGATAAGTGCGCCAAAGGACGTAGTGGACGCGGGCTACGCTGCCCCAGTTCGTTCCGGCTTCTTTTGTACGGCTTCGGCGCAGCCAGCCTCATATGCCCCGTATCGAGGGGCAAGCGACCTAGTCGAGTCAGACATCGTCGGGGGGACAAAGCGGCACCAGCGGGCGCAGCGCTTGCAAGGCGCGCTTGTGCTGTAAGATCCAGTCGTACATTCCTCTACGACGCCCTCGGCTTGGCCAACGAGGGGCGGCCCAGTGGTTGGATACGACAATGTGGCGCCGTGTAAGTGCCATGCCGGTGTTGGCCCTGCCCGAGAACGGTCGTGAAGTCGTAACGCCGGTGAATTGCGGGTTCAGGCAGCGCTAGGCCAACGCACCTCCGGAAGCGATCGCAGCGGGCGGAATTTTCCATCTTGGAGCTTTTGGCTCTGACGCCACACGTAGTCGCCGGTCAGGTTGATGTGTTCCCAGCCGAGCGGCGACAGGTACGAAAACAGGGACGGATCGATGGGCATGCCGCGCTCCACCAGCGCCTGCACGGCACGTTCAAGGTAGACCGTGTTCCACAGGACGATGGCCGCGGTGACCAGGTTCAGTCCGCTGGCACGGTAGCGCTGCTGTTCGAAGTTGCGATCGCGGATCTCGCCAAGCCGGTAGAAGAACACGGACCGTGCCAAGGCGTTGCGCGCTTCCCCCTTGTTGAGCCCCGCATGGGAGCGCCGACGCAGTTCCAGGTCCTGCAGCCAGTCCAAGGTGAATATCGTCCGCTCGATGCGGCCGAGCTCGCGGAGGGCGACCGCCAGTCCGTTCTGTCGCGGGTAGCTGCCGAGCTTGCGCAGCATCAGCGAGGCGGTGACCGTGCCCTGCCGGATCGACGTCGCGAGGCGCAGCACCTCGTCCCAGTGCGTGCGAATCAGTCTCTCTTTGTACGCGCCGCCGATCATAGGGGCCAATGCCGGATAGTCGTCAGGATTGCCGGGGATGTACAGCCTTGAGTCCGCGAGGTCGCGAATGCGCGGGGAGAACCGGAACCCGAGCAGATGCATCAGGGCGAAGACGTGGTCCGTGAAGCCGTTGGTGTCCGTGTAGTGCTCCTGGACCCGCAGGTCCGACTCGTGGTACAGCAGGCCGTCGAGCACATAGGTGGAGTCACGGACGCCGACGTTCACCAGCTTGGAGTGATACGGCGCGTACTGATCCGAGATGTGCGTGTAGATCATCCGGCCGGGCTCCGAGCCATACTTTGGGTTGACGTGGCCGGTGCTTTCGGCACGGCCGCCCGCCTTGAATCGCTGGCCATCCGACGATGAGGTGCTGCCATCGCCCCAATGGGCAGCGAACGCATGGGCGGACTGCGCGTTGACCAGATCCGCCAGGCCCTGAGCATAGGTCTCGTCCCGAATATGCCAGGCCTGCAGCCAGGAGAGCTTGGCGTAACTGGTGCCCGGGCAGGATTCCGCCATCTTCGTTAGCCCGAGGTTAATGGCGTCGGCAAGAATGGTCGTGAGCAGCAGCGTCTTGTCGGCGGCAGGCTCACTGGTCTTCAGGTGCGTGAAATGCCGGGTAAAGCCGGTCCAGCCGTCGACTTCCATCAGCAGTTCCGTAATCTTGACGCGCGGCAGCATGAGCGCGGTCTGATCGATCAGGGTCTGCGCTTCCATCGGGACGGCCGCATCGAGCGGCGAGATCTTCAGGCCCGACTGAGTGATGATCGCGTCCGGCAGCTTGTTGGCGGCGGCCAACCGGTTGGCGGTGGCCAGCTTCAGTTCAAGCAGCCCGCGCCGCTCGCTCAAGTAGCGCTCGCAATCGGTGGCGATGGGCAGGGGCAGCAAGCGGCTCTGTCTGAGTGCGACGAATTTCTCGGCGGGCAGCAGGTACTCATCGAAATCCTTGAACTGGCGCGAGCCCTGGACCCAGATGTCGCCGGAGCGCAGGCGGTTTCTGAGTTCGGACAGCGCGCACAGCTCATAGTAGCGACGATCGATGCCGTTCTTGGTGCGTACCAGTGGGGGTCGTCTCAGAAAACGGAAAAAATCGTACGCTAAGCACCGCAAAGAAACTCGTGATGGACAGGCACGCTACGGTCGCGGGTCGTGCCTGCCCATTGCTCAGTTGCCCTTGACGCGCAACAGTGTCAGCGTACCGGCAGCCATCAACACGGCCGCCAGCCCGAAACCGACCACAGGCGAGACCGCCGTCCACACCACGCCGACCGAGGCGCTGGAAATGAACTTGGCAGCGCCATTGACGGTGCCCAGCGCGCCATAGCTCATCGCCAGCGTGTCCGGCTGCACCATCTCGGCCGTCACGGTGGACTCCAGCGCTTCCTGGACCGCCACGTACAGACCGGCAATGAAGAACACCCCGGCCAGCAGCGGCACGCTGGCTATGCCCAGCCAGAATGCGAGCGCCGTCAGCACCGCCGTCAGTGTGCCCAGCACATAACCGGCAATCAGCACCGGCAAGTGGCCGACACGATCCGCCAGCACGCCCACTGGGTAGGAAACAGCGACCTGCACGAGGTTGCGCCACACATAGAGAAGGCCAGCCACCTGTGCCGCCTGGATAACGCCCAGCGAGGGGGTCAGCAAGGTCGTGGCCGCCAGGATCAACAGGCTGTGCGAGAAATCACCGATGCCAAAGATGCCGACCGCGCCGAGATAGCGTTTGAACCGGGCGGGCAGGCCACGCAGCGAGCTGAAGAACTTCAGGGCCGGGTTGGGCGAATGCTCCGGGTCTTTGACCAGCGTGAGAAACGCCAGCACGGCTAAGACACCCGGAATCACCGACAGCCATAATACGAGCCGGAAGGGTCCAGCCGCGTCGCTCCAATGAATGCCTTGCGCCCAACCCAGCAGCGCGACGCCCAGCAAGGGGCCGATCACCGCACCCACGGTGTCGGCAGCCCGGTGAAAGCCGAAGGCGCGGCCACGCGTTTCCGGCGACACGGCCTGGATAACGATGGCATCACGCAGCGGGCCGCGCAGCCCTTTGCCGAACCAGGACACGATGCGCCCCAGCAGCAGGAGGGGCCAGCCAGCCGCCAGCGCGATCAGCACCTGCCCCAACGGGGTCAGTCCGTAGCCGACCATCACAAAGAGCTTGCGGTGTCCCAGCTTGTCGGCGATGTAGCCAGACACCATCTTGGTGAATGCGGCGATGGCGTCGGCAATGCCTTCGATGAGGCCAAGCACGGCGGCGGGAATGCCGAGTACGGCCAGAAAGCCAGGCAGGATGACCGTGGTGGTTTCGTAGCAGAAATCCCCCAATGAGCTCGTGATCCCCGCACCTGCGACGGTGCGGTTGAGCCAGCGTTTCGGCGGATCATCCGTTGACGTCGTCATTGTGGTTGTCCTTTTCTGCATGTTGCCAGAAGGTCCAACTCTGGCGTGTAGGCAGCGGTTTTCACGTCGAACATCCCGAGCAAGGTGTGAAACAGGTGATCGTGACTTACCGGTGCCCGAGAGGCATGAGTTTGCATACAGGCTTGGTCGGCATAAACCTGACTCGACTGCCACCAGATCATCGGCACCTTGATCTGCTCATCCGGCGCGATGACGTAAGGTATGCCATGGAGATACAGGCCTTTCTCGCCGAGCGATTCCCCATGATCGGAAACGTACAGCAGCGCCGTGTCGTGTGAGCGGATGCCGGACAGCAGGTCAATGGTACGGGCAAGCACATGATCGGTGTAAAGCACGGCGTTGTCGTAGGTGTTCACCAAGGCTTCATGCGAACAGCTGGCCAGATCGGTGGTGTCGCAGGTTGGCGACCAGCGTCGGTAGCTTGCGGGATAGCGCTGGAAATACGCTGGGCCGTGATTGCCCAGCATATGCAGAACGATCAGCATATCGCTGCGGCTTGTTGTTATCTTCTCGGCCAACCCTTCGAGCAGAATTTCATCCAGGCAGCGCTCGCCATGGCACAGTGTGGGATGGCCTGCCGAAGACAGGTTTTCAAAGGGCAGTCCATCACAGACGCCTTTACAGCCCGACTGGTTATCGCGCCAGAGAATGTTGACGTCACTACGGTTTAAAACGTGCAGCACGGACTCGCGCCGACGAATCTGGCGTTCGTCGTAGTCGCGCCGACCATTGAGGGAAAACATGCAGGGAAGGGATGTAGCCGTATCCGTCCCGCAACTGGTGACATCGGAAAAATTGATCACGTCGCGTGCGGCCAACTCAGGGGTGGTTTGTCGTTCATAGCCGCTCAACCCCCAATTAGCCGCCCTGACGGTTTCCCCGACAACCAGTACGAGAGCACGAGGACGGCGGCCTTGTTCTTGAGGCCCTCGATGCGCATCGGCTGCAACGACTTCCCTTGCTTCGTCTGCTGACGATGACGCCTGTTCAGTCAAAACCCGAATGCCCGAGATGACGTAGTTTGCAGGAGTGATCAAATAGCGAAGCGGCTTGTTTTCACGAAGCGTGGGTATCAGCACATCCATGACTGGCCACAGACCCATGGAAATCATGGCGAGAGCGCCAGCCAGACAAGCGCTGCGCATCATTACCGCTTGTTTCCAGCCCGTTCGTAAAACCCTGACTCTCGCAATCCACCACACGGATACGGCTGCAACCAACAAGTAGGGCAGCATTCTCCATTGCAACAGCTCACTGGCTTCCCTGACGTCCGTCTCCATCAGATTCCGCAGCATGGCCTTGTCGAGATAAACCCCGTAGTTGCGCATGAAATAAACGGCGGCGGGCGTCATGACAGCAAGCAGAATCAGTAGTGGCTTGACACTCCAGCGCGTGGCCACCAGAAGGAGCAACAACCATTGCAGCCCGGTGATCAGCAACCCAGTGCAAAGGAGCATTAGCCATGTTCCAGAAGTTAGGGAGTCGCGTCCAGCAAGAAGGGCATTCCAAAACACGCCATTGCACAGCAGGGTGAACACAAGGCTGATGAACAGAGTCAAAAATTCAGTGCGCACTTGCGGGCGCATTTTCAAGAAAGTGATAAATGCAGACAACCGCATGAAATATGTCCTCTTCTTTCAACGGTTTTCATCGTGAGCGTCGAACACCCGTTGCGCGTAGGCGTCCAGCAAGGCTTCGCAGCCTTTGAGCCGTTCGGCTGCCTCTGCGGCCAGCGTGGCACCGTAGAAGTCGAGCTTGGCGATTTTTTCCAGCCAGGACTGGAGCTTCTTCAGATCGACATCGTTTTCTTCCAACTCGGCGTAGGTGAAGTGCTGAACTTCGGTTTCGTGGGCGATCTCGGCCTCGAAGTCGGCGCACTTGCCAAGGAGTTCTTTGTATTCCTCGTCGCGGTCTGCCTTGAAGCGGGCAATGACTTTGTCTTCCTGAGCACGATCAAGCGCAACCGTTTCCAGCAGGACGGAATCGCCCGCCATTTCGTTGATCTCGTTCTCGATGATCTTGAGTCGCCGGGTGTGATCGTCGGTCTTGGGCAGCAAGCAGACGCCGTTTTGTAGATAGACAGCGCCCATGCCTTTGAGCTTGCGCCACAGCGCGATGCGCTTCTTGGCCGGTTCGGGTGGCACCTTGTAGGTGAGCAATAACCAGTTTTGTGCGTTCATTCAAACATCTTCATGCATTAGATGTGAACAACTATAACGTAACGGCCGTTTCATTTCAATAGAAACATAAAGCAAAGCACCCTACGCGCTGGCCAATGCCGTCCGGTTGAGGCATACCCTAACTTGGCGTCAACCCATCCAAGCCATAAGCGTCAGAATAGAGTCGCCTTGCCAATTGTTTGACATAAGCCGGCAAAGGTCATAGAGTTATTCCTGACACATCCAATCAGGAAAACACCTTGCACGGTCAACGCATCGGTTACATCCGCGTCAGCAGCTTCGATCAGAACCCGGAACGGCAGCTTGAACACGTCCAGGTGGACAAGGTGTTCACCGACAAGGCGTCAGGCAAGGACACCCAACGTCCCGAGCTGGACCGTCTGCTCGCCTTCGTGCGTGAGGGCGACACCGTAGTGGTGCACAGCATGGATCGTCTTGCACGCAACCTGGACGATCTGCGCCGCTTGGTGCAGGGCCTCACCCAGCGCGGCGTGCGCATCGCGTTCGCGAAGGAACACTTGACCTTCACCGGGGAAGACTCGCCGATGGCAAACCTTATGCTGTCAGTGATGGGTGCATTCGCCGAGTTCGAACGCGCCTTGATCCGTGAGCGTCAGCGTGAAGGCATCGCGCTCGCCAAGAAACGCGGAGCGTACCGAGGCCGCAAAAAGGCGCTTTCGCCGGATAGGGTGGCCGAGTTGCGGCAGCGTGCAGCCGCTGGCGAGAAAAAGGCCCACCTCGCCCGCGAGTTCGGCATCAGCCGCGAGACCTTGTACCAATACTTAAGAACGGACGACTGACCATGCCCCGCCGCTCCATCCTGTCCGTCGCTGAGCGGGCCAGCCTGTTGGCCTTACCCGATACCGAAGATGAGTTGATCCGGCTCTACACCTTCAGCGAGGCCGACCTGTCGTTGATTCGCCAGCGGCGCGGCGACGCGAACCGGCTCGGTGTAGGGGTGCAGTTGTGCTTGCTGCGCTTTCCTGGTCAGGGACTGCTTCCCGATGCCACAGTGCCTGTGTCCTTGCTGCAATGGATCGGACGGCAACTGCGCACTGATCCCGCATGCTGGCCGCTGTACGCCGAGCGCGATGAAACCCGGCGCGAACACCTGCTCGAACTGCGGGCATACCTGGGCATGGTGCCGTTCGGTTTGGCCCATTACCGCCAGGCCGTCAAAGCAACGACCGAGCTGGCCTTGCAGACGGATAAGGGCATCGTGTTGGCTGCCAGCGTCCTTGACGCGCTGCGCCACCGGCACATCATCTTGCCGACGCTGGATGTCGTCGAGCGCGTCTGCGCCGAGGCCATCACCCGCGCCAACCGGCGCATCTATGAAGCCCTGTCCGAGCTGCTGTCGAGCGGGCACCGGCATCGCCTCGACGATCTGCTGAAACGTCGTGACAACGGCAAGACGACTTGGCTGGCCTGGCTGCGCCAGTCGCCTGTCAAACCGAACTCCCGTCACATGCTCGAACACATTGAGCGGCTCAAGGCGTGGCAGGCGCTCGACCTGCCTTCCGGCATCGAGCGGTCAGTACACCAGAACCGCCTGCTCAAGATCGCCCGCGAGGGTGGCCAGATGACGCCCGCCGACCTGGCCAAGTTCGAGCCGCAGCGTCGTTACGCGACCCTGGTGGCGCTCGCCATCGAGGGCATGGCCACCGTCACCGACGAGATCATTGACCTGCACGACCGCATCCTGGGCAAGCTGTTCAACGCCGCCAAGAACAAGCATCAGCAGCAGTTCCAAGCGTCCGGCAAGGCGATCAATGCCAAGGTGCGATTGTTCGGCCGCATCGGTCAGGCGCTGATCGAGGCCAAGCAAGCTGGCCGCGATCCGTTCGCCGCCATCGAGGCCGTCATGTCCTGGGACGCCTTCGCCGAGAGCGTCACCGAAGCTCAGAAGCTCGCGCAGCCCGAGGACTTCGATTTCCTGCACCGCATCGGCGAGAGCTACGCCACGTTGCGCCGCTACGCGCCAGAATTCCTTGCCGTGCTCAAGCTGCGGGCCGCGCCCGCCGCCAAGGACGTGCTCGATGCCATCGACGTGCTGCGCGGCATGAACAGCGATAACGCTCGCAAGGTGCCCGCTGATGCGCCGACCGGCTTCATCAAGCCGCGCTGGCAGAAGTTGGTGATGGCCGACGCCAGTATCGACCGGCGCTACTACGAGCTGTGCGCACTGTCAGAACTCAAGAACTCGCTGCGCTCGGGCGACATCTGGGTACAGGGGTCGCGCCAGTTCAAGGACTTCGAGGACTACCTAGTGCCGCCCGCGAAGTTCGCCAGCCTCAAGCTGGCCAGCGAATTGCCGCTGGCCGTGGCTACCGATTGCGACCAGTACCTGAATGAGCGGCTGACGTTACTGGAAACACAGCTTGCCACGGTCAACCGCATGGCGGCAGCCAACGACCTGCCGGATGCCATCATCACCGAGTCGGGCCTGAAGATCACGCCGCTGGATGCGGCAGTGCCCGACACCGCGCAGGCACTGATTGACCAGACAGCGATGATCCTGCCGCACGTCAAGATCACCGAACTGCTGCTTGAAGTCGATGAATGGACGGGCTTCACCCGGCACTTCACGCACCTGAAATCCGGCGACTTGGCCAAGGACAAGAATCTGCTGTTGACCACCATCCTTGCCGATGCAATCAACCTTGGCCTGACCAAGATGGCCGAGTCCTGTCCCGGCACGACCTACGCCAAGCTGGCGTGGCTGCAAGCCTGGCATACCCGCGACGAAACCTACTCGACGGCGCTGGCTGAACTGGTCAACGCCCAATTACGGCATCCCTTCGCTGGGCATTGGGGTGACGGCACTACATCATCATCGGACGGCCAGAACTTCCGAACCGGGAGCAAGGCCGAGAGCACCGGGCATATCAACCCGAAGTACGGCAGCAGCCCTGGGCGGACTTTCTACACCCACATCTCCGACCAGTACGCGCCGTTTCACACCAAGGTGGTCAACGTCGGCGTGCGCGACTCGACCTATGTGCTCGACGGCCTGCTGTACCACGAATCCGACCTGCGTATCGAGGAACACTACACCGATACGGCGGGCTTCACCGATCACGTCTTCGCCCTGATGCACCTCTTGGGCTTCCGCTTCGCGCCGCGCATCCGCGACCTGGGCGACACCAAGCTCTACATTCCGAAGGGCGAAGCCGCCTATGACGCGCTGAAGCCGATGATCGGCGGCACGCTCAACATCAAGCACGTCCGCGCCCATTGGGAAGAAATCCTGCGGCTGGCTACCTCGATCAAGCAGGGCACGGTGACGGCCTCGCTGATGTTGCGCAAGCTCGGCAGCTATCCGCGCCAGAACGGCTTGGCCGTCGCCTTGCGCGAGCTGGGACGCATCGAGCGCACGCTGTTCATTCTGGACTGGCTACAAAGCGTGGAACTGCGTCGCCGCGTGCATGCCGGGTTGAACAAGGGCGAAGCCCGCAACGCGCTGGCCCGTGCCGTGTTCTTCAACCGCCTGGGCGAAATCCGCGACCGCAGTTTCGAGCAGCAGCGCTACCGGGCCAGCGGCCTCAACCTAGTAACGGCGGCCATCGTATTGTGGAACACGGTCTATCTGGAGCGGGCGGCGAACGCCCTGCGCGGCCACGGTCAAGCCGTCGATGACGGCCTGTTGCAGTACCTGTCGCCACTCGGCTGGGAACACATCAACCTGACCGGCGATTACCTCTGGCGTAGCAGCGCCAAGATCGGCGCGGGGAAGTTCAGGCCGCTACGTCCGCTCTCCGGGTCTTAGCGTACGATTTTTTCCGTTTTCTGAGACGACCCCATAATGATCGCTTGCCAGGCATCGCAGTTCCGGGTCAGAGGCGTCACCGACATTTCGCGCATGCTGGCAGCGTGAGTAAAGGCGCGCCCCGACGCCGGCCTGCGGCCGCATCGCTTCGCCCGGGCCATCCAGTGCGTGCAAAATTGCTGCCCGCAGTTGCCTTGGTGTCACTGCCTCCTCCTCGGCAAGCACTAACGACAACTTGCAAGGCAACTGGCCGCGCGCTGCGACAGCGTGCGCGACCGCCGCTGCCGCGTCATCGACGTGCAGGAACACATGGGCGGTGTCCGGATGTGCGTCGGCCCGGGCGACAAGGCTGGACTCGTAGCTTGCCGCGATCTGCTGCACCAGGAAAGCGTTATGACCGAGATCGTCGTAGAGCGGCGCGAGCCGCAGCATCAACCGCGGTACGGCGCCGAGTTCGTGCTGGAGCAGGTGCTCCGCCCTGATCATCATCGCCCGCAATGGCGATTTGGGATCGATGGGCGAGGCTTCATTGATCGGATTGCCGGGTTGCGACGGGGCATGGACTAGCAAGGTGCCGGCCAGCACGAATTGACCCACCGCGCACCGCAGCAATTCAACAATGATGCGTTGCAGGTTGCCGACAAGGTCGAGTTCCGCCGCGATCCGCTGCACGCTGCCGTCCGCATTGGGCGCGTCTTCCATCTCGCTGACCACATAGACGACCGACGTTATAAGCTCGCCGTGACCGGCTATCACCGCATCGAATGCCTGCGCCATATCTTTTTCACGTGTCGCGTCGATGCGAAGCGCTAGCGCACTGGGGAACGCTGCGGCAAGGTCTTCGCCATCGAGCGCGACCACACGGTATTGCTGCAACAGGCGCGCCACTACGGCGCGGCCGAGCAGCGATCCTGCCCCCACTACCAAAATCGTGTCCGTGCTATGTGCCAACGCCGACTCCTTGCCGGGGTGTTATCTGACTATCATGAAGAGACCGAGCAGGCCAGCCACGGCGGCCACACCGATCGCTGCGGACACTTGCCAGCGATGCACGCAGATCCACCACTGCGCACTGGTTGACTTCGCTTGATTGTCAAAGCGGCCATGTGCTGCAAACAAGCCCACGACCGGTACAAACAGGTTATCGGCCCGATCGGGGTGGGCGGGTTCCTGGGTCTGCTGTGCCTCATAGGCCTGTCTGGCCGCCACACGATCACCCAGGCCTGGGAAAAATCGACTGGACAGAATGGTTTTGGCGGCTGGCCAGCCCACCCATACCTCGCGAGGGCCGTGCGTGGCTGCCCAGACAATGGCCTCGCCGGCGATTTCCGGCTGGAATATTGGCGGCACTGGTTGGGCACGGCGTGGCAACTTGCTGCGGCACCAATCGAATTGCGGCGTATTGAACGCCGATAAATGCACCATCGTCAGTCTCACCGACGAATGATCGTGAACGAGTTCCGAACGCAGGGAATCGGTAAAGCCACGGATCGCCGCCTTCGCCCCACAGTATGCTGACTGTAGCGGGATGGACCGATAGGCCAGCGCCGAGCCGGTCTGCACAATACAGCCATGATTGCGCGCCGACATGCGTTTCAGCGCGGCCAACGTGCCATGCACCGCGCCCAGATAGACCACTTCCGTGACGCGGCGATACTCGGCCGCCGTTGTTTCGGCGACCGGCGCAAACACGGTCGTCGAGACATTGTTCACCCAAATCGTGATCAGTCCCAGTTCGAGCTCAATGCGCGACGCTGCTGCCTCCACCTGCTGGGCATCGGCGACATCGACGGGGATGCCCAGCGCCAGGATCCCCAGGTCGCGCAATTCGCTACAGACCCGGGCCAGGCGATCCGGCTCTCTTGCCAGGATTGCGATCCAGTCCCCGCGCTGCGCAAAGGCCCGCACGGCAGCGAGCCCCACGCCTGCGGTGCCACCGGTGACGACAACAACGTTGGGCGGATGCATTCAGGCCTCCCCGCGTTGCTGCGCTTGCTGAATGTCCAGCGCAGCCTGGATCAGTGCCAGATGGGTATAGCCTTGCGGATAGTTGCCCAGCAGCGCCTTGCTATCCGGGTCGATCTCTTCCGCGAATAAGCCGAGATCGCTGGCAAACGAGCAGATGTGCCGAAAGAGTTTGATCGCCTCCTTGGCCCGGCCTTGTCGGGCCAGGACTTGTACCAGCCAGAAGCTGCAGATGGCGAGGGTCGCCTCTTCTCCTGGCACGCCATCGTGGATGCGGTACCGATAGACCAGCGAATCCTTGGTGAGATCCCGCTGAATGCGGGCCACGGTTGCTTTCACGCGCGCGTCAGTTGGGGGGAGAAAGCCGGTCAGCGGGATCAGTAGCGCGCTCGCATCCAAAGCTGGCGATCCGAAACTTTGCGTGAACGCGCCAGTCCCGTGGTGAAACCCCTGCCCCTCGATGACGCGACGCAGCGCGTCCCGTTCGAGCTTCCAGACAGCAACGTTTCCGTCGAGTTGCCCAGCCTGTGCCAGCGCAATGGCACGGTCCAACGCGACCCAGCACATCAGCTTGGATGATACGAAATGCTGGGGCACCCCGCGCGTTTCCCAGAATCCTTGGTCCGGCTCACGCCAGCGCGCCGCGGCGGCGTCGGCTAGCCGGGCGAGCACGCGCCGCATTGGGGCGGACAGTGTCATTGGCATGCCCTGTTGGCACACCCAGGCCGCGTCGAGGACATGCCCATAGACATCCAGTTGCACCTGTTCCGCCGCCGCATTGCCGATACGCACCGGACGGGACGCACGGTACCCGTCAAGATGGCGAAGCTCCTGCTCAGGCAGGTTCGGGCTGCCATCGATCCGGTACATGATCTGCAGTCGTTTGAGATCGCAAAATCGCTCGATCCAACGAAAGAAGTCCATTGCGGCCTCGTGATGGCCCAGCGCCATCAACGCGCGCAGCACCATGGCCGAGTCGCGCAGCCAACAAAACCGATAGTCCCAATTGCGGCTGCTACCGATCCACTCCGGCAGCGAGGTGGTTGGCGCCGCCACCAGTGCTCCGGTCGGGCCAAACGTCAGCAACTTGAGAACACAGGCGCTGGTGCGCACTTCTCGTTCGAAGGGACCGCGATAGGTGCATTGCTGCTGCCACTCGCCCCAATGTCGTAGGGTCTCATCAAGGACCGCCTGGGGGTCGTGCACAGGCCGGTCCGGCCCGTCTTGTTGGAAGGACGCAATCGCCCACAGCGGCGCGCCGGGCCGCACGATGGCCACGCCTTTGGCGCGGTGCGCTTCGGTCGCCAGCGGCAGCGGCGGCGAACATACCAGGCTGAGACGTTGGTGTTCGCATACAGCGGTCACGCCATGCGAACCGACTTCCCATTGGTGGGGCTTGCGCGCATAGTCAAAGCTCGGACTGAACACTAGTTCCACCCTCACCTCGCCAACGGTCGCCTCAATGCGCCGCAACAGCCGATGGCACTCGGGTGAGTCATGGTCCAGCCGACTGCGTGCGAGACGCTCGCTATGCATGAAGTCGGTCAGGCGAAGGATCCCGCCGCTGGCTTCAAACATGGTTTCCAGTACGCCCCCTGGGACCCGGTAATAGCGCGAACTGATCGCACGACCCGTCGGCCGGATTTGAAAGTAGCCTCCTCGGTTAGCATCGAGCAATCTGCAAAATACGGCGCCGGCGTCAAAGTGCGGCATACAGCACCAGTCGATGGATCCCGACGTGCTCACCAACGCCACGCTATGCGTGTTGCCAATGACGGCATAGTCGGCAATGGGCGGATACCTGGGGTTGGTGAACACTCCGTCTCCTTGACCCTCGCCACGCTGGCAACACGCGTTGCCGAGGTCGGGATCCTGGCTTACATCTGGCGCTAGCGCGGGAAAGAACTACAACGCGCTATGCCTGCCGTTACACGGCTCAAGTTCGCGGCGTGCCATGGCTTCACCACCCGAGCCGCGCGTTGCCGTCCAAGATCGAGTCGTTGGGCTACCTGGATCTACGCCATGGCGCGACAGACCTGCGCGCACTCCTGACAGGCACGTGCGCACTCTTGGCAATGCTGCGCTTCGTGCTTGGCGCACTCCGTCCCACACTCTTCACAGACCTTCGCGCACAGCGCGCATATCGCGCGCGCGTACTGGCTGTCGCGCGCCATCATCGCCGCGGCATAGGCACATGTTTCGGCACAGTCCAGGTCGAGTGCGATGCAGCGTTTCATGGCCTCAACCTCTGGCTCACGCAGACAAGACGCAGCACAGTGATGACAGGCGACTGTGCAGGCGTGACAGGCTTCAATACAAGATAGATAGTTTTCATGTGGCATGGCAAAGCTCCTAAAGAAATTCGACCAGCGTTGCGAGACGCCGCCAAATTGAGAGCAATTCGCGCGCCACAGGAAGCAGACGACAGCATGGGAGCGACTGCCTTACAGGAGCATTACGCGACGATGACGAAACCGGTGACAGCACATGTTTTGGCCAGGCTGATGACGCTAAAGGAGCTTTTGCTTCGACGTGGCGCGCACTATGCTAAGTGGACGTTTCACCATTGCGCGAGGAGACAACGTGTTCGAACGCCCTAGCGATGCCATGCTTCGCCCCGTCTCACTGAGCCGCCGCCGACTGCTGGGAAGTCTGATCGCCGGAGGCGGCTTGGCGAGCCTGGGCGCGTATCCACGCGCCGTTTGGGCCTTGAAGAGCCAAGGCTATCCGGTCGTGCTGACAGGGACCACGTTTGACCTGGCCATTGGCGCGACGCCCATGTCGTTTACCGGCCGTATCCGGCCTACCACCAGTGTGAACGGCTCCATCCCCGCGCCGATTCTGCATTGGAAGCAAGGCACCGAGGTCACGCTGCGCGTGACCAACTTGCTCGATACCCAAACATCGATTCACTGGCACGGCATCTTGCTGCCGTTTCAGATGGACGGCGTGCCCGGTATCTCCTTTCCCGGCATCGGGCCGGGCGAGACGTTCGTGTATCGCTTTCAAGTGCGGCAAGCCGGCACCTATTGGTACCACGCGCATACCCGTTTTCAGGAGCAGACCGGCTTGTACGGACCGCTGGTCATCGAGCCAATGCATCCAGACCCGATCAAGGTCGATCGCGACTATGTCGTGATGCTCAGCGAATGGACGGATGAAAACCCGGAAATGGTGTTCGCGAAGCTCAAGAAGATGAGCGACGTCTATAACTTTCAGATGCCGACGGTGGGCGACTTTGCCCGAGATGTGTCCGAAATGGGGCTGTCCGAGGCCTTGGCTAAGCGCGCGATGTGGAACCAGATGCGAATGAATCCGACCGATTTGGCCGATGTTTCGGGAGCCACTTTTACCTACCTGATCAACGGCACGCCCGCAGATAAAAATTGGACAGCGATCGCTAAAGCCGGGGAGCGCGTGCGGTTGCGCTTTATCAACGGCTCGGCGACCAGCAACTTTGACGTCCGAATTCCCGGCGTGAAGATGACGGTGGTATCGGCTGATGGGCAGGATGTCGAACCGGTACCGGTGGATGAAATCCGCATTGCCGTCGCCGAGACTTACGACGTAGTGGTGCAGATGCCGGACGATAAGGCGCACACCATCTTTGCTCAGTCGATCGATCGCAGCGGCTACGCCAGGGCGACACTTGCACCGGAAGTCGGGATGGAAGCCGACGTGCCCAAGCTCGATCCGAAGACCTGGCTCACCATGGCCGATATGGGCATGGGCGACATGGCGGACATGGATATGGGCAGCATGGAAATGGGGGCCATGAAGATGGATCAGAAACCATCCATGGCCATGGATCGCATGGGGATGGAGTCCATGGGTGGCGCACCCACGATGCAACCAATGACGCCGGAGGCGGGCATGGGCGCCATGGGGGGCATGGGGGGGCATGACATGTCGACCATGTCCGGGCCAGCGAAGGACGCCCATGCCGGAATGGCCGGCATGGACCACGGCAAGTCCGACGCGAAGCCGGGGATGCAGAAAACCGGTGGCGAGATGGGGCATGACATGGGCAAGATGGGCAATATGCCTGGCATGGGGCCACAGGTCGACATGCGCTCGATGAACCCTTCCCGCTCGCTGTCGGATCCGGGGCCAAGACTGCGCAACAACGGCAGGCGAGTGTTGACCTACGCGGACCTTAAAACGCTCGGCCCGGTGATCGACAAGCGCCCGCCCAGCCGGGAGTTGGAACTGCACTTGACCGGCAATATGCGCCGTTTCATCTGGGGCCTCGACGGCAAGAAGTTTTCCCAAGCCGAACCGATCCGGCTCTACTACGGGGAGCGCCTGCGCATCACGCTGATCAACGACACCATGATGAACCACCCGATGCACCTGCACGGGATGTTCAGCGAGCTGGAAAATCACGAAGGCCAGGCGCTGGTCAGAAAGCACACGATCAACGTCCAGCCGTCCAAACAAGTCAGCTTCCTGGTGACGGCCGATGCGCCGGGACAATGGGCCTTTCATTGTCACTTGCTTTACCACATGGAAGCCGGCATGTTCCGCAAGGTCGTGGTCGCATGAGCGGGTTGAACCTCGCCAACGCCAGGGAGATTGACGTGCCCAACCACCGTCTCATCCTTCTCGCAAGCCTGGCTCTCTTGGCCAGCGTGCAGTGCCACAGCGTGGCGGCGCAGACGATGGCGCCGATGCCAAGTATGACACACGATACGCCGATGCCAGGCATGGCGCACGATGCCCCGATGCCACCAAAGACCGCAGCTCCAGCCGGGAAGCCAGCGCCAAGCCATCCCGCAGTCAGTCCGACAGAATCTGCCTCAGTGCCCGGCGGCGCGAATGCGATCATCCAGGTGAATGAGGCCCCGGTGCCGATGGCAGATCCGAACCGAGGCATTCCCATGCCTGGGGATACGATGGCCGATAACGATATCTACTATCAGGTGCTATTCGATCGCCTCGAGTACGTCAAGGCACCCGGCGGCTCTGGACTGGCCTGGGACATGCTCGCCTGGGTAGGACGGGATCTGAACCGGTTATGGGTCAAGTCGGAAGGCACGCGTCTGTATGGCAACACAGAGGATGCCAGAGCTGAGGCACTGTGGGGACACGCCTTTGCGCCGTTCTGGGATTGGCAACTGGGCGTGCGCCAGGATTTCGGCAATGGGCCGCCGCGGACCTGGGGCGCCTTTGGCGTGCAAGGCCTGGCGCCTTATTGGTTTGATATCGAAGCCACGGCTTATCTGGGGTCGTCGGGACGCGCTGCCGCCCGAGTGCGGGCTACCTACGATATTCGCTTCACCCAACGTCTGCTGTTGACGCCGGAGTTCGAGGCGAACGCCTATAGCAAGGCAGATGAGGCGCGAGGCATTGGCAGCGGCGTGTCCGAGTTCAAGCTTGGCTTGCGACTGCGATACGAGATCCGTCGCCAGTTCGCCCCCTACCTAGGCGTGGTGTGGGGCAAGAAGCTGGGCAATACCGCGGATTTTGCGCGTGCTGCCGGAGAGCGGACCACCGACAAGCAAATCGTTGCCGGCGTGCGAATCTGGTTCTGAACCCATTTGAGACGCCGGCCAGGTTCAAGCCCGCTGCTGGTTAACCGCCAACTTACTGTGCGATTACATTTCGTATCACGCCTGCGAAGGCCGCGCGCGGGAAAATAGAATGGTCATTATGACGCACGTGCAAGCAGCCATAGGGGGGCCCCGTTTGATGGGGCATTAGTCTGCGTCCTCTCCGCGTGCCATGCTGGCGCGCGTGGCACACGTCGCCGGCCAACTCAGGAAAGGACCCATGAAAGCCGGAAAGCTGCTGGTCCTGCTCGGTGGCGCGGCAATGGGCATCGCGCCCGGTGCGATTGGCGCCATTCAAATCGGCTGGGAGCCCAGGCAAGAGCTCAGCAGTAACTGGTGGCTGCAGTGCGGTGGCGTGCCGGCTCCTGCCGCGCCCGCGATGTGGCCTGCCGTGGACCATGAATGGGAAAGCAGGTCGCTGGACTGTACAGCGCAGCGGGACAAGGAAACCCCGCAGTATGCGCTTGCCGTGAACCCCCGGCACCGCTTATTCAAGCACGGCAACGGCGCCGCGGCGCCATCGAATACTGCCAAATCTAAGCCGTCGCGAGAGGCGAAGCGACAAAACCGTGACTGCGGCCAGCCCCGACCGGCGCCACCGCAATAGTCTAGACGTTCCCCCTTTTTCGGTACGCGCTTTCCGCGTGTGCCAACGCAGTCTCAACCTGTGCCACCGAGCCAAAGGAGATCTCGAAGATGAAAAGCAAACTTGTCGTTGCAAGCCTGATTGCCGCGGTATCGCTTACTGCCGCCGCGACCGATTTGAGCACGGTCGTGAAAACCTATGAGCTCAAAGACGGATCAAAAGTCCACGTTTTCAAAGACGGCAAGATGGGCATGGAGAACAAGTACGGCAAGTCCGTCAGCATGCCAGAAGGCAAGGTCATGGAGACCAAAGACGGTAGCAAGATCCTGATGAAGGGCAATGAGGTGTTCCGTCTGGACGACGCCCTCATCAAAGGTCACCGCGAAGGCGGCTAAGCGGGCGACCTGACACGGGCTCTGAGCAAGCGGGCGCCGTGCAGTGCCCTTGCTCGGAGCCCGTCCGGGCCGCTTGCCATGCTCAGCGTCACCCACGCGGCCCGAGCGATGAGCGAGCGCTGCATTATTTCTCAGCGTACACGGACACGCTAAGCGACCGAGAGGCCTGCAGTGTCAGGGCATGGCGACCATGAGCAGGGATGCGCAGCGATACCGGGCGCGTTCCGGGCATCGCGTGTCCGGCGTCATCCTGGGAAATCACTACGGTGACCTCGGCTGGCTCGTTGCGGGGATTGTCCAAAACCAGCACACACCCCTCCCCCGCACCAAGTGTTCGGCGCCAGGTCGCGTTGACCCGCGCCCCGACGTCGATCAGCCACTCCGTAGGGCGCGGCTCGGCCAGGCCACCGGGCACGAAAGCGGCAGGACCCCGATCAAGATCCAAAATGGGGGCGTGCGCCAACGCAGAAGCGCTAAGACTAACAAGCAACGCCGATAAGCCGGTTCGGATCAGATTCAATCGAAGTCTCCCTAAAAAAGAACTGGACGCAGGCTGTCTTCGTGGGATCTGACGGCCAGCATCATGACGCGGCATGCCACCTGGCACCTGGAAAGAACGGGGCGCTCCTGTTGACCCAAGGCGGCAACGCGATTGATTCTAGGGCGGCCGGTCTGTCACAGAGATTACGAGAACATGACAAGACATCATCCCGCCATCGCGCACTCTCCTGTCGTCTACTTCCCATTAGCCCAGCGCGAGCGCATGCCTGCTAACTCCGTGGGAATGGGCGACCGCTGCGCGCTGCACAAGTTGCATCCGCCCCAACAATGTAACCGGCTTGCAATGTCGCAGTAAGCTTGGTCTCACTAGACTTCAGTGCCTATCGAATACCAATAACGTGGCGAACTGGAGACGCTATGAAAAGAAGAAAGATGACCGCCGCTGGCATGCTGCTGGGGTCGCTGTCATTGGGGGCTTATGCGCAGACGAGTGTCACGCTATACGGCGTCGCCGATGTCGGCATCGAATATTTATCGAATGTGCCATCGTCGAGCGGCGGCACCAACCAGGTGCGCATGTCGGCCGGCAATATGTCGACCTCGCGTTGGGGCTTGCGGGGTACGGAAGATCTCGGCGGTGGCCTCAAAGCGGTGTTCGAACTGGAGAGCGGCTTCGCCCTTGATACCGCGCAGTCGAGTAGCGCCGGCCGGTTATTTGACCGGGGCGCACTGGTCGGGCTGTCCAGCCCATATGGTCAGCTGACCCTTGGTCGCCAGACCACGGTGCTATACGACACCGCCATTCAGTTTGATCCGATGGGTTTCGCGCCGCGATACTCGCTTTTCAAGAGCGACGATACCATTGCCGGTCGCGCGGACAATTCCGTCAAGTACAAGGGCACGTTTGGCGGCGTGACCGCCATGGCACTGTACAGCTTCGGCCGCACTGGCGGCGGCGAAGTCCCCGGCGAGCTGAAGGTGGACCGGGAGATGAGTGCGGGTCTGGTGTATTCGACTGGACCGCTTTCCCTGGGCGCCCTGTACGACGAGTACCAGGGGTCAACCGTTGCATCGCAGGGGCAAAAGGACCGGCGCGCGTTAGTGGGGATCAGCTATGGGATCGGACCAGCAAAGCTGTATGCCGGATATCGTTGGCTCAACGGAAATATCTCGAGCGCGGTAAGCGCAATGCGCTCCAACTTGTATTGGGCAGGCCTGCGTTATCAGCTGACCTCGGCGCTGTCGCTCACCGGCGCAGCGTACTATACCGATGTGCGGGGTTCCGGCGCCGATCCGCTGATGTTCGTGGCCTCGACCGATTACGCGTTTTCCAAACGCACCGACATGTACTTCAATGTCGGCTATGTCCGTAACAAAGGTGGCTCACAGTTGGGCTTGAACGGCTTTAACGCCAGCAGTGGCGCGCCGGTCAATGTCGTGCCGGGCGACAACCAGACCGGTGTCGTGCTGGGTCTACGCCATAAGTTTTAAGCAAAGCCGCCTGAATACCTGTTGATCCGGCACACAAATAGGGGACGTTCTCGAGAGGGTTAGTCAGATGATGCATGACAAAATCGACTCGAGGACGCTGTCGGTCGACGCGTTGAACGAGCGGCGACGGCGAGCGGTGAGAATGCGGCTTCAAGGCGTGAGCGTGAACGAGGCGGCGGCGCAGTGCGAGCTGACGCGCGCGACGGTGAGTGCGGCATTCAAGGCGTATGAAGCGGGCGGCTGGAAGGCGGTGGACACTACGCGGCCGGGACGACCCCGCGGCATTGGACGCACGCTGACGGCCGAGCAGGAGAGTGAAGTGCTGCGCCTGATTCGCGACCGTACGCCCGATCAGATGAAGATGGGGTACCCGCTGTGGCAGCGCCAGGCGGTGGCAAAACTGATCCGCGATCGCTACGGCATCGAACTCGCTGCACGCACCCTAGGTCTTTACCACGAACGCTGGGGCTTCACGCCGCAGAGGCCGATCCAGAAGGCCTACGAGCCGCCAGCGGCAGTGAAGAAGTGGCTCGATGAGGAGTATCCGGTCATTTTAGCGAGCGCCAAGGCAGAAGGCGCCGAGATCCATTGGGGCGATGAGACCGGCTTGCGCAGCAACGACGTACGCATGCGCGGCCATGCTGCGCAAGGCCAGGCGGCGGTGGTACGGGCGAACAACGAGTGCCATGGCTTGTCGGTCATCTCCAGCGTTACCAACCAGGGAACGATGCGCTGGAAGATATTCGACGGCGCGCTCAATTCCGACATCCTGATCAAGTTCGTGAAACGGCTGGTCAAGGGTATTAAGCGCAAGGTCTACCTGATCCTGGACAATCTGCGCGTGCATCACAGCAAGCCCGTAAAGGCGTGGTTGGCCGAGCACAAGCACGAAATCGAAGTCTTCTACCGGCCAAGCTACAGACCCGAACTCAACCCCGGACGAGAGGGCCTTCGCCGACCTCAAGCCGGCCGTCACAACGCTGGCGCCGGCGCGCACCAAGCTGCAACTGGTCAAGGCGACGTCCATGTACCTGTGAAGGTGTCAACGACAGCCCGAGCGGACCAAAAGCGAGTTTCGAGCCCAAACCGCTTCGTGATGCCGCATGAGATTCTAGATACAATGCCGGATCAATAGGTTGAACGGTCCTTTTACCGAAGGACCACTAGCCACGGCGCCGCAACGCCGTGGCTATTTTTATGCGGCGACGCGCTGGAGGCCAACCGTCTAGCTCCGGGCGGCGTTTCGCTGGCGGGGAAACGTCAAAATGAAGCGCGTAGTGCCTTCCGACGATTCCGCCGAAATCTGGCCCCCGTGCGCAAACATGATGGCTTGCGTGATGGAGAGACCCAGTCCCACGCTTTCGGACTCCGCACGGGTCCTTGATTTGTCGGCACGGAAAAAGCGGTCGAATAGCGATGGCAGCAACTCGGGACTGATTTCCTCGCCCTCATTCTCGACTACGATCGACGTGCTGCCGCCCTGCTCGCGCGTCTCGACCCGGATCTCTTTGCCGGACGGCGTATAGCGTAGAGCGTTCGAGAGCAGATTGCTGAGCGCTCGGCGTAACATCAGACGGTCGCCGGTAATTTTCGCCTGCCCATCAAGCCGTAGATTGACGCCCTTGTCCTCTGCCAGCGCGTCGTAGAATTCGAACAGCGCCTGTACTTCATCAGCCACGTTGATCGCTTCCTCATTCGGCAGTGTGATGCCGTGCTCCATCTTGGCCAAGTACAGCATATCGGACACCATGCGCCCAAGCCGCTGCAATTCCTCGGCATTCGAGGCCAGGACCTCTCGATATTTGGCGGCATCTCGCGGCTGCGATAGCACGACATGCGTCTGCGTCATCAGGTTGGTGATGGGCGTGCGCAGCTCATGCGCCAAATCGGAGGAGAATTCCGAGAGCCGCCGAAAATCATCCTGCAGTCGCTCCAGCATCGCGTTTAACGTGATCGCCAGATCTGCCATCTCGACCGGCACGGCTTCGACCGGCATGCGCGCATCCAGTTTGTTCGCGGTGACGCCCTTGGCGCGTGAGGCCATCATGCGCAGGGGTGCGAGCCCGCGTCGCGCCGCCCACCAACCAAAGAGACCGCTGGCGAGCACCGCCAATGTGGTATAGAAGGCCAGCGAACGACGAAATGCATGCATGAAGTGCGCGTGGATTTCCGTGTCCATGCCGACCACGACGCGCAAAGGTGCAATGCGCGGGTCAGCCGCACCAACCTGCGCGCGCATGCCGCGATACTCCTGCTCGCCTTGCTGCCAGACGAAGGTATTGTCACGCGCCAATTCGCGCGGAATCGCCTCGAAAGCAATCGCAAAATCGAAGTCCTTGGTCGCATACAGCTTGTGGCCTTGTGCGGTCTGCACCTGCGCGACGAAGCCAGGATGGTGATCGACCATTTCCCGAAGCCGCTGGGGCAAGCGCTCGGCCGGCGTTTCCTGCGCGATCTTTTCGATCAGGCGAATATTGTCGCCGAGCACCACATAATCCTCGGTGGCGAAGTGGCGGTCCATCGCCAGCCAGATGAGAACGCCCAAGCCCAGCAGCACCACGGCAGAGCAGAGCGAAAACAGGATGGTCAGACGCATCGTCAGGGACAGGCGATGCGTCATGCCTGCTCCTCCGGCGCTTCCAGCACGTAGCCCATGCCGCGCACGGTCTGAATCAGCTTAATATCAAAGTCATCGTCGATCTTCGCCCGCAAGCGGCGAATGGCCACATCGATCACGTTGCTATCGCTGTCAAAGTTCATGTCCCAGACCTGGGAGGCAATCAACGAGCGTGGCAGCACCTCGCCGCGCCGGCGAGCGAGCAACTCCAGCAGCGCAAACTCCTTGCTGGTCAGCGTGATGCGGCGCCCGGCCCGCGACGCCCGGCGCCTGCCCAAATCCAGCACCAGATCGCCCACCTGAATGCGGTCCATCGCTAGCTGTACAGTACCGCGCCGCAATAGCGTACGTACGCGCGCCAGTAGTTCCGAGAACGCGAATGGCTTGACCAGATAGTCGTCAGCGCCCAACTCCAACCCCCTGACCCGATCGGCCACGCTGTCGCGGGCGGTCAGAAATAACACCGGAACCGGGTTGTCCGCGGCGCGGATCGTCTGCAAAATACGCCAGCCATCGAGATCGGGTAGCATGACGTCGAGGATAATCAGGTCGTACGCTTCGTTAAGCGCCAAGTGCTGTCCGTCCAGCCCGTTGGCGACCAAGTCGACCACGAATCCTGCCTCGGTCAGCCCCTGGCGCAGGTACTCGCCGGTCTTGGATTCATCTTCTACCACCAGCAGCTTCATCTTCGTGCCCTCCCCCTCGTCTTTCGGATTATGTGCCCGCCTGTTGGACCGGCTCTAATACGGGGTAGTCTACCGAGACGCTCTGTGGGTAACCCAGACCTTACCGGAATGTAATGTTTGGGTAAGTTGACGGTAGCCTCGCTGTCGTTACTCTCTTGCTGCCGCCTTCCGACGCGGCCATTCAAGCAAAAAGGACTATTTCATGCGACGTGATCGACCGTCTGGCCTTGTGCTGCCTAATCTGCCGCGCCGCCGTTTTGTACAGGGTCTGGCCGCCGGTGGCGTGATGGCGGGGCTGTCTGGCTTGGGCGGTGCGGCCTGGGCTCAGCCGTCAGGCCGACCGGCAGATGTCTTATCCGGCACAGCACCAGTGCTGCGCGGGACCGACTTCGACCTCGTGATCGGCGAGTCGGTGGTCAACTTCACCGGGACGCCACGCGTCGCGACCACCATCAATGGCATGTTGCCGGGGCCGACGCTGCGCTGGCGTCAAGGCGAAACGGTGACGATTCGGGTCACGAACCGGTTGCGCGAGCACACGTCGATTCATTGGCACGGGATCATTCTGCCGTTCGAGATGGACGGCGTGCCGGGGATCAGCTTTGCGGGCATTGCGCCGGGCGAGACCTTCACCTACCGCTTCAAGGTCGACCAGATTGGTAGCTATTGGTATCACTCGCATTCGGGCTTCCAGGAGATGACCGGCGTGTATGGCGGCATTGTCATCGATCCAGCCACCGGCGTGGATGGCGTGCGAGCCGATCGCGATTATACCGTGCTGCTCTCGGATTGGACCGACGAAGATCCGATGCGCGTGCTCTCGAAACTGAAGGTTCAGAGCGACTACTACAACTATAACCAGCCGACGGTTATCGATTTTTTCCGCGACGTCTCCAGTGAAGGGATGAAGAGCGCGCTCGCTAAGCGCAAGATGTGGAACGAGATGCGGATGAGCCCGACCGATCTGGCGGATCTCTCGGGCGCCACGCTGACTTACTTGATGAACGGCGTCACACCGGCCGGCAACTGGACCGGCGTGTTTAAGCCGGGCGAGAAGGTTCGTCTGCGGTTTATCAACGGCGCAGGCAACACGTTCTACGATGTGCGCATTCCCGGCCTCAAGCTTAAGGTCATCCAAGTCGATGGACAGAACATCGAACCGGTAACCGTCGATGAGTTCCGCTTCGGCCCGGGCGAGACCTGTGACGTGCTGGTCGAGCCGCGCGACGAGGCCTATACCATTTTCTCGCAGTCGATGGATCGCACCGGCTATGCCCGCGGCACCCTGGCAACTCGAGCCGGGCTGGCGGCACCGGTGCCCGCCGTGGATAAGCCGCAGTGGCTCACCATGGCCGACATGATGGGCAGTATGGGAGGCATGGGCGGCATGGATCACAGCGCCATGGGCGGAATGAGCCATGGCGGCATGGCCATGCAAGGCATGGACCACGGCTCGATGGGCATGCAAGGCATGAACCATGGCGCTATGGCCATGGATCACAGCCAGCATGCCATGGGTAGCATGTCGGGGGGCATGGCGACCGATGCGTCGCTGAAGGTGCCCAGCACCAAGGCGCGCCACGCCAAGACCGAGTATGGCGCCACCACCGATATGCGCGTTGACATGGCGCGCACCAACTTGGACGACCCGGGCATCGGTTTGCGCGACACCGGGCGCCGCGTCCTGACACTGGCCGATCAGCACACCATTGGCGGTCCGTTGGACAAACGCGGTCCCGGGCGCGAAGTGGAACTGCACTTGACCGGTAATATGGAGCGTTACTCGTGGTCCATCGACGGGGTGGAGTTCGGAAATTCGACGCCGGTGCACTTTAAGTATGGCGAGCGGCTGCGCGTCATTTTGCACAACGACACCATGATGACGCACCCAATGCACATGCATGGCATGTGGAGCGAACTCGAATCGCCGGATGGCGCCTTCCTCGCGCGTCGACACACGATCGCGGTGCAACCGGCGCAACGCATCAGCTTCCTCGTCACCGCCGACGCCTTGGGCCGGTGGGCCTGGCATTGCCACCTGATGTTGCACATGGACGCCGGGATGTTCCGCGAAGTGGTGGTGGCCTGACCCTAACCGATATGCACATGGAAAAACCAACAAGAACAGTACTTGCCGCCGTGCTTGCTTCCGCTGGCATGAGCGCAGCTTGGGCCCAGCACGCCCACACCGAAGCGGTTCCAACGCAAACTTCGTCGCCCGCCGTCGCGGAAAAGGCGAAGTCCATTCCGAAAGCAAAGTCTTCGGGCAAGGTTGGCGGCACCGCTGCCACCGACGGCCAGATGCAAGGCATGGACTCGATGCAGGGCATGGACCACAGCCAGATGCAAGGCATGGACTCGATGCAGGGCATGGACCACAGCCAGATGCAAGGCATGGACTCGATGCAGGGCATGGACCACAGCCAGATGCAAGGCATGGACTCGATGCAGGGCATGGACCACAGCCAGATGCAGGGCATGGACTCGATGCAGGGCATGGACCACAGCCAGATGCAGGGCATGGGTTCGATGCAGGGCATGGACCACAGCCAGATGCAGGGCATGGGTTCGATGCAGGGCATGGACCACAGCCAGATGCAGGGCATGGGTTCGATGCAGGGCATGGACCACAGCCAGATGCAAGGCACGGGTTCGATGCAAGGCATGGATCATGGCGACATGCAGATGCAAGGGGGGAGCGCGCCCGCGGATGCGCGCGACCCGCACGGTTACTCAGGGGGCTATCAGCTCGGCGTGGGTCAATACGCCATTGGTCCGCACCGTTCGCTGCACATGGCAGACGAACACCTATTTGCCTCGGTACTCGTTGACCGGCTGGAATGGGTCAAGGGAAATGAGAGCAATGCCGCTGCCTATGAGGCGCAAGCGTGGATTGGCAGCAGCTTTAACCGCCTCGTGATCAAGGCCGAAGGCGAATCCGAGAGGCGCAAGATCCACGAGGCGCGGACCGAATTGCTGTGGGGTCATGCCATTGCCACCTATTGGGACACGCAGCTGGGTATCCGCAACGATGCCGGCTATGGCCGGCCAACCCGAAACTGGCTGGCCTTCGGTATCCAGGGCCTGGCGCCATACTGGTTCGAGGTCGACGCTACTGGCTATATCGGCACCGAAGGTCGCACTGCGCTGCGCCTGTCAGCCGAGTATGAATTGCTAATTACCCAGCGCCTGATCCTGCAACCCCGAATCGAGGCCAATCTTTATGGCAAGAACGATCCCGAGGTCGGCGTGGGCAGCGGGCTTTCCAGCGGTGCCGTGGGTCTGCGCCTGCGCTATGAGTTCAGCCGTCAGTTCGCTCCCTATATCGGCATTGAACGGTACCAAACCTTTGGCAATACCGCCGACATGGTTCGCACCGCCGGCGGCCGAAGTGGCGAAACCCGTTTTGTAGCGGGTGTTCGCATGTGGTTCTAACCACGTATTTCAATCCACACTCATATTTGGAGTTCACCATGCAAGCGCCCCGCTTCACCATTCGTGCCGCTCTGGCAGCCGCCGCTGTGCTGGCTAGTACTGCAGCCTTCGCCCATCCAAAGCTGGTATCGTCCATGCCCGCCGACAAGGCCGAGGTGGCGGCGCCGCAGAAGATCGAGCTGAAGTTTTCAGAGAACCTCGCGACCCAATTCTCCGGGGCCAGCCTCGTCATGACCAGCATGCCCGGCATGGCCAACCATGCGCCGATGAAAATTGCCGCCAAGGTTGCCGGCAGCGACGACCCCAAGACCATGGTGATCACCCCGGCCCAGACGCTGGCGCCTGGCAGCTACCGCGTCGATTGGCGTGCAGTGTCGTCCGACACGCACCCGATTAATGGCAACATCGCGTTCACCGTGAAGTGATCCGCCGATGGACTGGGCAACTGTTGCAGTGCGTTTCGCACTCTATTTCGACCTGACTGCACTGTTTGGTCTGCCGCTGTTTGGCTTGTACGCACTGCGCCGTGAGGAAATGGCGTCGCCAACGGGTGCGCGCTTTTTGACGCTTGGCGCGGCGGTCGCGGCCCTGGGCATCGTCCTGTCGCTGGCCAATATCACCATCATGGCCAAGGGCATGACCGGTGCCGCATCCTACGCCGAACTGCAAGGCCATGTCTTCGAAATGATTGTGACAGGCACCGCGTTTGGCGCGGCCTGGGTCGTGCGACTCGTTGCCCTGGTCCTCTGCGTGCTGGTCGCGTTGTTTGTCCGCAAACGGCCAGAACTTCAATTCTGGGTTCTGGCTGCAGCGGGCGGCGTCGCGCTGTCCACGCTTGCCTGGGGCGGCCATGGCGCCATGGATGATGGCATTCGACGCTACATTCACCTTGCCTCGGATATCGCGCATCTAATGGCCGCCGGCGCATGGGTCGGCGCTCTGCTCGCGTTCGTGTTGTTGTCGCATCCCTCTGCCACACCTGCCAAGGTTGCCCTACTGAGCCGCACCTCAAACGGCTTCGCTCAGGTGGGTATGATCGTTGTCGCAACCTTGGTCATTACCGGCGCAGTGAACTATTGGTTGATTGTCGGTCCGGTCTTGCCAGAACTGTCGCTGAACTCATACGGTGGACTGCTGGCGTCCAAGCTGGCGCTGTTCGGTACCATGCTCGCCCTTGCCGCGGCTAACCGTTTTCATCTGAGCCCGCGCCTGGAGCATGCCCTACGGACGGGCGACCATGCCGTCGCCGTTCGTACCTTGCGGCGCAGCCTGATGTTCGAGACCAGTGCGGCAACGCTCATTCTAGCTCTTGTCGCCTCGCTCGGCATCCTATCCCCCGCGGGCATGTAGCCACGTTTTCACGAACCGCGCAGCAAGGCTGCGCTTGTCTTGCTCTCAAACAACCGCCAAGGAGATGCCATGAAGACGCTCAAGTCGTTGCTGCTGGTGTTGGGGCTGTCGCCGATGCTGGTGTGGGCTGCCGGCAGCATGGAGGGCCATGCGAGCCCAGCTAGCGCCAGTAAGTCCGCTGCCGGTCAGCCGGGCAAGCCGGCCAAGGTCTCACGCACGGTTAACGTGACCATGAGCGACACGATGCGGTTCGCGCCCGACTCGATTCAGGTCAAGCGCGGTGAAACCGTGCGTTTTGTCGTGCGGAATGTCGGCAAAGTGGAGCACGAAATGGTGATCGGTACCGCCGCTGAGTTGAAAGAGCACGCGCAGATGATGCGCAGCATGCCTGATGCTAAGCACTCTATCCCGAACCAGATTATGCTCGCACCTGGCAAACAAGGCACACTGGTGTGGCAGTTCGACGGTCCTGGGACCGTCGACTTCGCTTGTCTGGTGCCGGGCCATTTCGAAGCCGGCATGGTCGGCAAGGTGGCCGTCAAGTAAAAAGCGCGACGACGGGTGCGTCCGGCGGCGAACAAAACGGCGCACCGATGCTGAGGGTTCGACAGCGTAGGTTGGGTCATGGTGCCGCCGTGGCGGACCCGTTTTCTTGCGCGTGATCCTCCCCACTTGGAAGCGTTGACTTGTGGGGCATGACGTGGACCACATTGTTACCTGTCCAGAATGTAACGTTTGGGCAACGTTATCGTTGGAATGCCCTGATTAGACTAGATCGTGCGGCAACTCGCGTTTGGGTGCCGGTAGCCTTGCCAGTTGCCCACAGATCAGCGCAGCACCAAGCTGCGTGCGTCCTTGGCGCGGGTGGAAGTCGGGTTGTCGCAAAGGCGGGTCCGTTAGACCTTGCCGCACATCGACAGGGAGTCTCATTATGACTACCACGCAGGCTTTACGGATCGCACTGGCACTCTCTGCCTTCGGCATGGCGTCGGCGTGTGCGCCTTTGCCACCTGCTAGGGCCGATTTGTATGGTACCGTCGCTGCCGTCGAGACGGCGACTCGGTCGATCACGCTGCGGCCAGGTGCGCGATACGTTAATGTCACCTCTGGAGAAACCGTTGCTTTCCGGGGCGCCAACCGCACGGTGGCTTGGACCTTTATGACCACAAGTAGTGGACGATCGGCAGTTGCGCTGAACTTCCTTTTGCCGGATCTGCCGGAAGCCAAAGGCATCACGGCCATCATCGCGCCAAGCCCGCTCTATCGGGGCAGCTCATGACGTATTGGTTGCTTACTGGACGCTGTGCCAGACGACCACTTCGACAGCCCTCCCCCACGCCGCATCCGGACCAGTAGGCGGTGGAACGTCCGCCTTGGTCCGCTGACTTGGCGCTTGCAGACCCGAGGGGCACCGCCGGGTCTAGCCATATCGCGGCATACTGCGCAACGCGCAACGCATAGCCTTCAGTGCGCAAGTGCGTTTGCAGACCAGCCTAATGCAATTTAGCGAGAGCATGCAAAAAGTCACTGCCCCGCGGCGTGATGTGCAGACGATCGCCGTAAGCCAATTTTTCCAGATGCACCAGCTGCCGCTCAATCAATGCCTCGATCGACGCGTGATCGAGGTCGGCGAGATTGGGGGCTGCGTCGTCGATCAGCATAAGGGTGGCCACTTCATGTGGTGTCAGCATCGTAGTCTCCAGGA
Organism: Cupriavidus cauae; assembly: GCF_026210475.1. Classification (NCBI taxonomy): domain Bacteria; kingdom Pseudomonadati; phylum Pseudomonadota; class Betaproteobacteria; order Burkholderiales; family Burkholderiaceae; genus Cupriavidus; species Cupriavidus cauae. Next base: position 2,114,256 of record NZ_CP080294.1, on the reverse strand, counting down.
CCCCTAGAAGTGAATCGGCGGATGGTTCCGCTCTCGTGGCGACGCGTTTCAGCATTCATTCAATGACCGCCGTGCAGACACGTCAAGGTAAATCACCGGCGCTGGGTCTACCATATGGCAATGCTCGACTTTCCATAACGGCTATGAGACTCGTCTTTCACCGGCGAGGCCATCCAGACCAGCCCCTGCATGGCATGCGCTACTACTCGATCATTGGGGCGGCGCTGGTCGTGCTTGGGCTTTTGTATCTCTTCTGGACGACGTAAGGGGATTAGTGCGGCGCAGCGTTCGCCGATCTTCGCCCACGACGAGTCATCGGCGTAGCGGCACGCGTGTTCGAGCCGTTTCGACGGCGCGCGACCGCTGCTCGCATACAGCTGTGTGCCACGCGCGAGCGGGCAGGCAGGCAAGAGACAGAAATTACCAGGCGCGATCCAAGCGCCTGAATACCAGCAAGCCGGCCGCTCAACGCGACATGTTCGTCAGCTGTGGCGTACACACCGCGACAGCTCGTGCAGGGTCACTGCAGCAGCCCAGGCTAGGCTCGAAACGGACGTAGGCGCCATCGCTGACCGGAGCGCCTGCTTGCGGTGTTTGCTTGGGTCGCTACTTCGGGCTCGCATACTGCGCGGTCGCTTCGCGCTGCGCTACTGCCATTTTCTCAGGCCAAGTGCTCTTGATGTACGCGAGCACGGCAATGATGTCGTCATCCGACATCGACTGGCCGAAGGCTGGCATGTCACTGACATAGCCTCTCGGCGCGGTCACGCCGGCAACGAGCCCGTTCTTGGTGATGGCAAACAGCACCGCGTCCGCATGGTGCCAGGTATGACCCGATGCATCATGCGGGGGCGCCGGCATCCGGCCATTTGCGAGCCGCTCGCGCCAGTTAGGCTGGCCTTCGAGCTTGACGCCATGGCACGACGCGCAGGCCTGTGCGTACAGCTGCCTGCCGCGACCGAGCTGCGCGGCATCCGTGGCATCGATGCGCAGTTGGCGCCCTTCCCTGAGCGTCTGCGGTCCACCGGAGGGTGGCTCCAGATAGCGTTTCGCCTTGAGCGCGACCCCGGTGGCCGCCGCGGCGGCCACCACCAACACGCAGGCCACGATCCAGCGCGACTGAGTTGACTCTTCCATGTCCTTTGTCTGGCAGTTCTGAAGTTCTGGCAACGCTTACCCGCGCAGCCCCGCTGCAGTCCTAGTCTTTCGAGAATGGCTTGCCGCTAAAATCCACTGTCACAAGCTTTCCGTCCATCTGCCCCATGCCTGGCGAGTTTGCCGGCATGCCGGGCACTGCGACCCCTTTCAAGGTCGGCTTCGCAGCGAGCTTGCGCACCGCTGCTGCCGGCACGTGCCCCTCCACCACCTGCGCGCTGCCATCGATCACCGCGGTATGGCAGGAGCCGAACTGGGTCGGGACGCCGAGCCTGGCTTTGACCGCCGTCATGTCGGACGAATCAATGACCTTGGTCTGGATGCCGGCCTGGTTCACGTGTTTGACCCATTCTGCACAGCAGCCACAACTGGGATCCTTGTACACCGTTAGCGTCGGCGAGGCCGCTTGCGCGCCGGTGGCGGCCGCGAGCAATGCGGCAGTGGCCAAGAAATACTTCATGGATTCTCCGAAAAACATCATGTCAATAGACAAGTCAGCACCGGTCGAGTGCCTCATCGCCAGCTTAAATCTCTGCCTGCCGCAGGCGTAGCGCATTGGAGATCACCGAGGCCGAGCTCAGGCTCATTGCCAACGCGGCAATCATAGGCGAAAGCAGCAAACCGGTGAACGGGTACAGCACCCCTGCCGCTAACGGTACCCCGAGCGCGTTATAGATAAACGCGAAGCCAAGGTTTTGTTTCATGTTGCGAATGGTTGCCTCGGATAGCTCGCGTGCGCGCGCAATGCCACGCAGGTCGCCTTTGACCAACGTCACCTGCGCACTGTTCATCGCCACATCGGTGCCGGTGCCCATGGCGATGCCCACATCCGACTTGGCCAGCGCCGGGGCATCATTGATGCCGTCACCGGCCATGGCGACCACCGCTCCGCTTTGCTGCAGTTGGCTCACCAGTTGAAGCTTGTCCGCGGGCTTCACTTCGCCGTGGAACTCCGCAATGTCCAGCCTTGCGGCCACCGCCTTTGCCGTGGCCACGCCGTCGCCGGTGGCCATGACCACGCGGATGCCCTCGGCCTTCAGGGCCGCCAGCGCTTCGGGCGTTGAGCCTTTGACGGGATCCGACACCGCCAGCAGGCCGGCCAGACGGCCCTCGACGCCAAGATACATAACGCTCGCGCCTTGTGCGCGCAGCGTATCGGCTTGGGCGCGCAGCGCCTCGGTGTCGATGCCGTCGGCTTGCATCAGCGCCGTGTTCCCAATGGCGAGTGTCTTCCCACCGACCGTACCGCGCACACCGATGCCCGTGCTCGATTCAAAGTCCTGTGGCTTCTCCAGCGCCAAGCCACGAATGCGGGCCGCCTCCACCAGCGCCGCGGCCAGCGGATGTTCGCTGCCCTGGTCCAGGCTCGCCGCCAGCCGCAGGACCTCGTCGTCGGCATAGCCATTGGCGCCAATTGCACGCTCGAAGGCTGGCCGCCCCTCGGTCAGCGTACCGGTCTTGTCGACGATCAGGGTGTCGACCTTGCGCAGGTTCTCGATCGCGGCGGCATCGCGGAACAGCACGCCATTGGTGGCGCCCTTGCCGCTGGCAACCATGATCGACATCGGCGTGGCCAGCCCCAATGCACAGGGACAGGCGATAATCAAGACCGCAACTGCATTGATCAGACCGAACACCCAACTCGGCTGTGGACCGAACAGGCCCCAGGCAAAGAACGTCACCACGGCGACGCCGATGACGCCGAGCACGAACACGCCCGCGACCTTATCGGCCATGCGTTGCATCGGCGCCTTTGAGCGCTGCGCCTGCGCCACCATCTGCACGATCTGGGAGAGCACCGTTTGTGCGCCAACCTTCTCCGACCGGATGATCAGGCTGCCTGAGGTATTCATGGTGGCGCCAATAACGCGGTCGCCTTCGCGCTTGGTGACCGGCATCGGTTCACCGGTGATCATCGATTCGTCCACCGAACTGCTGCCTTCGGTCACGATGCCGTCGACGGGCACCTTTTCCCCGGGCCTGACGCGCAATAAATCGCCGACATGCACATGAGTGAGAGGCACATCCTCCTCGGCGCCATCGCGCCCGATGCGGCGCGCCGTCTTGGGCGCGAGCCCGAGCAACGATTTGATCGCCGCGGAGGTTTGCGATCGCGCCTTGAGTTCAAGCAGCTGGCCGAGCAGCGTCAACGAGATGATGACGGCCGCGGCCTCAAAGTACACGCCGATGCGGCCGTGGGCGGCAAAGGTCTGCGGGAACGCATCCGGTGCCACGGTTGCGACCACGCTATAGGCATAGGCCGCACCCGTGCCCAGACCGATCAGCGTCCACATATTGGGGCTGCGATGCAGAAACGACTGGATGCACCGCACGAAAAAGGGCCAACCCGCCCACAGCACCACCGGCGTCGACAGGACCAGTTCGACCCAGCTCTGCGTCGCCGCCTCCATCCACCCAAATCGATGCCCGAGCATGGCCAACACCGTGGTCACCACCGTCAACGGCAGCGTCCACCAAAAACGGTGCCGAAAATCCACCAGCTCCGGATTCTCGGTCTCGTCCAGGTCCGGCAACAGCGGCTCCAGCGCCATGCCGCATTTCGGACAGTTGCCGGGATGATCCTGCCGGATCTCGGGGTGCATCGGACAGGTGTAGATCGTGCCGGGAGGCCCCGATTCCGCATCGGGGGCGGCTGAAGGGGCCGCGGTAGGAGCCGCCGGAGCCGCGGCGTGCTTGGCCGGGTCCGCCTCGAACTTGCGCTGACACGATGCGCTGCAAAAATAATAAGGGTTGCCAGCGTGTTGGGTCTGGAATGCCGAGTCAGCCGACACCACCATGCCACAGACCGGATCTTTGGCCGTGCCGACACTTGACACAGGGCTCTCGTGCGGCGCACCGTGGCCATGGGAATGGTGCTGGTCAGCATGCGCGCCATGACCGGGGCTTGTTGCGTTGTCATGGTGGCCCGCTTTCGGTGGGTGGCGCTGGCTGCTGGGTTCATTCATGGAAGGCCTCCTGTTAGTCGTGGCGCTGTCCGTCCACTGGATCGCCGCCCTCTTTCGAAGGCGCGCTGCGCCCGTGGCCGCCATGGAATAGATGCATCAACGGGCACAATAACACTAGCGCAAACGGCAACCAGGAAGCAACCGCACTCCAACGCGGCATCCCGAGCGCGATGGCGGCGATCATTGCCACGGCAGCAAGGACGATCCCCCAACGCAGCGACCAGCGAAACCGACGGACTTGGCCGGCGTTGGTGCCGTGATGCGTCGATGGGGAATGACATGCTTTCATGACAGACTCTTTACTTGACCATGACGGGAAGCTGACCGGCAGTCAATCGCCGCGCCCAGCTTTCTTGTGATAACGGTAGAGCTTCCGATAATGGGAAGGTCAAGCCGGTTCGCGTCAACATTGCGCCAGGTCAAAAGGCCTCACGGTGATACACTGCCCGGCAAAAATGCACACCATGACCGACACCATCCGCATCCTCATTGAGCGCTGGAAGACCGATCCCGCCGGCGCCTATCAAACCTGGTTTCTTTGGCCGGAGCGGCTGAAGAATTTCCGCTCGATTCGGCGTGGCATCGGCGCGGTGGTCGACGAGATCCAGGCCGGTACATTCGGCAACGCGTATCGGGGGTCATCGCTCGAGACCGTGGTGTCTTCAATCGCAGAGCAACGGCAGATTTTCAAAGGCGCGGATCACGCCTTTCTGTGGAAGCCAAAACTGCGCATTCCAGACATCTATGAGCATGCCGACAATCAGCGTGCTTTTGCCAGACTGCTCCATACCTGCAACTGCTGTGACACCGAATCCGAAGTCCTTGATGCGATTCGCCAGCTGAGCAGCCTCGGCATCAAGGGTCTCGGGCCGGCGGCGGCCAACCTGCTGTATTTCATTCATCCCACGCTGGTGATGCCATTCAATACCGCGATTGTCAATGGCTATAACGCCCTGACCGGATCGGCGGTCAAGCTTGGCAAATGGGATCACTATCTGGCGATGCGCGAGGGGGTGCTCGCCCTGAATCAGCGTTATCGGGATTTGCTCTCCAATGACCTTGGCGCGATCGCGGGCCTGCTGTTTGACATCGGCATGCAGCGCTATCCGCTGCCACCGCGGCAAGCGCAGGCCCACGATGTGGCCGTCTGGCAGCAGGAACTGGCCAAGGTGCGCGAGCAGGCTGCCGCGCTTGCCAGGCAGATTCAGCTGGGGCAGGCCGAAGACGCCACCCATACCGAAGTGCAGGGATGGCTGCGCGATCTCGGCAAGTCGCTCGGCTTTGCCGTTTGGATTGCCACGAACGACCGAAGTCGGCTGTACAACGGCGAGCCCTTGAGCCAGGGCTGTCTCTCAACGTTGCCGCCGGCGCTGCTGGTGGCGGGAGGCGATACCGTTCCATGGATTGACACCGTCTGGCTAAATGCCACCACCCTTGAGGTCGAAGCCGCCTTTGAAGTCGAACATACCACCTCGATCTATTCCGGTATCGTGCGCTTGCTGGATCTGGCCCTCGGCTCCGACCCGTCCGCCCGCAAGCATCTGTTCCTGGTCGCGCCGGATGATCGCGAAGACGACGTGCGCGCGCAATTGAGCCGCCCGGCTTTTAGCCGCGTCTCGGCACTCAATATCCGCTATGTCCCCTATTCCAGCCTGCGCGAGCATCGCGAAAGCATTGCGCGCTTTGGCAGTGGCTTAAAGCCGATCGAGGCCATCGCGAGACAGTTGTGAGTCCGGTCCTGGCGGTGGTCGGCGACGGCGCGAGCAAGCTTTCGGGCCCTGGTGCGGCGCGGCGCTGCCTAGCCGCACGTCGGCCCGCAGCCCCCACGCGAGTAGCAAGCTGACCGCCCACGCCACCCAGAGGGTTGCGAGCGTGTGCGACAGGAAGTGCGCGCCCTGCGCCATGCGCGCCGCGCCAAGCGTGCCGCCCAGCAGCAGTCCGCCAGCCAGCCCAACCCACGCCCAGCGACGGCCGGCAGGACGCAATGCGATCCCCCAGACGACCCAGAGAAAGCCGGTGGCCGCATGACCGGCAGGAAAGCATTGTCCCGGCTTGACGTCTGCCGGCAGCGGATCCAGCAACCGCATATAGGGCAAGCTGCCGCCGAATTGAGCCATGTCCCAGGGACAGTGGCGTCCCGTCATGAGCTTCAGGAGCGTGACGCTCAACGGGATCACCACCATGCCCGCACCGGCAAGCAACGCATTGCGACGCGGCAGCCAAGGCAGACGCCCCCGCCAGCCCAGCCAGCAGACACCCATGGCCGCGGCTACGGCGACGTAAGTGAGCCACTTCGCGCCCTTGTGGAGCACCGCTTCAAATAGCCAGTGCTGGCGCAACGGGAAGACCGTCCGACCGACATCGTAGAAACGGCCCTCGAGCCAGAGGTCGAGTTCGGTGCGCTGGAACACGTAGGCCAGCACCAGCGCGGCCGATGCCAGCATCCACCATTGCTGGCGCAGCCAACGCTGACTGGCGGGCGTCTGAACCAACGGCATTTCTCTCATGGGGGCATTATCCGTTGCGGCAGCGTGCCGACAAATCCATGGTGGCATCCCGGGTCTGGGTGCGGATATCCAGCAGGCCCAAGACCGTGGAGAATAAGTGGTCATGCGTGGCGGGTTCGCGCGCACGCGCCCGCAGGCAGGAGACATCGAGCCGCATGCGCTGGGCGAATGAGGCGGAGAACCACATCACCATCGGTACCTCGGTCTGCTCCCGCGGAGCAATCGCGTAAGGCATGCCATGCAAGAACAGTCCGCGCTCTCCCAGCGACTCGCCATGGTCTGATACATAGATCATGGCCGTGTCATAGCGCGCCTCGAGTTGTTCGAGCCAGTCGATGGTGCGTGCGAGCACATGATCGGTGTACAGCAATGCATTGTCGTACGCGTTGCGAATTTGCTCTGGGGTACAGCGCGAGAGATCATCGGTGTCGCAAGTCGGACCGAACTGCGCGAATCGGGCCGGATACCGCCGGTAGTACGCGGGACCATGATTGCCAAGTTGGTGCAGGACCACGACCAAGCTGCCAGGTAGCTGGTGCCGCAATGCTTCCGCCCCGGCTAACAACACTTCATCCAGGCAGCGGTCGCGATCGCATAATGCCGACATAGCCTGAGGATCCGGCTGCCACGTGGGCACACCTGTACAGACGCCTTTGCATCCTGATTGATTGTCTGCCCACCCCACCTTCATTCCCGCTCGTCCGATGACGTGTAGCAAAGACTCGCTGGCCTTGATCGCATCTTCGTCGTAATTGCGCCGTCCCTGGGGCGAGAACATACAGGGCAACGAGACCTCGGTATTGGTGCCGCAACTGGTGACTTGAGCGAAATTGATCACAGCGCGCTGCGACAGGTTCGGCGTCGTGTCATGGGGCGACCTGCCACTGAGCCCCCAGTCCGCCGCTCGTGCGGTTTCTCCCACGACCACGACGAAGAGCAGGGGCTTGTTGTGCTCGCTCCAGCTAGCGCCGAGCCGGGCGTCGGTGCCAACCGGCCGGCGCGGCCGGTTCGCGGTACTGGCATCGCGTGCCAGCGCCCCGGTGAAGGCGTACACCACATTGACCGGCGCGAGCAGATAGCGGATCTCTTTATGATTGCGCATCTGGGCTGCGAAGTCCTTAAACACCAAGGACAGCGTCCCCACGCCGGCAACAATCGCCACCAAAATCGCGACCACGCGCAGGCCGACGCTTCGTGTCAGTGAGCGCTGGCGCAGCGTCACCCAGGGCAACAACAACAATGGTGGTAGTGCCAAGAGCGCGATGCTGCACATCATACGCAGCGTTAGCAACTCGCGAGCTTCCGCCACGTCGGTGCGCAGCACATTGCGGGCCATGCTGGGGTCAAGGTAGATGCCGTATTGACCCATGAAATAGCTGGCACCGGCGGCCACTACGACCAAAATTGTCAGCAACGGTTTGGCCGTCCAGCGGTTTATGAACGGCGCCAGCAGCACAAAATGCGCCGTGACCAGCGCGGTGCCCACTGCCACGCCGTAGCCCAGATCACGGAGCCCGCTCAACGTCCGTTCGGCGAATAGCGCCCGCCAGAACGGACCGTTCAGGACGAGAACAAAGTATAGGCAGAAGCCGAGTAGCAAGGTCTCGACGCCGACCTCCAGACGCCAGGGGCGACCCACCTTTGCGCGCGCGCCGCTTGGTGGTGTGTCGGGCGAAGCCGGGTCACGGCGCGACCGGTTTAGATTCGGTTCCATCATTGGCGCATGGCGCGAAAGGCGGGACATTACCAGCCCCAGGCGTTGCAGTACGCAACGCTGTGTTGAGCCAGTGGTGGACAAAAAGAATCGCGCCGAAGGCGCGATGATGACTCGCTGGGCTGGGTGCGGTCCGACCGCTGCAGCCTATGCCGTCTGCCTAGATCAGGGCCTGGTCCGACCCGAGCCGGCGCATCGGCAAGGCTGAATCTCGGCGCGTGCGCAAGCACGATAACGGGTATCGGGACAGTTTCCCCGATACCCGCCCCGCGTCAACGCACCGGCCCACCGAGCGGCCCATCGCCCCGGCGAGTCGGCGCGTTGCCGAGATTTAGGCGCCGTCGCTGAACGTGTCGCGAGGGCCTACGGCGTGGCTACCGTCTGTGAACGGGTCCCGCGTGCCCATGGCGTGACTGCCATCGGTGAACGGATCGCGCGTGCCCATGGCGTGCCCGCCGTCGGTAAAGGGGTCTCGCGGCGAATTGACGCCAGCATTCGCGATGCCCGCGACGCCACCAAGGGTTGCCACGGTCAATGCCACCAAGGCAGTCTTCTTCAATGTACGCATTCTATTTCTCCTTGTTTCGATAGTGGCTCAGTGAGCCTGCACTTGCAGTGTAGAAAGATGTACCCCACCAGGGCCTGACGACAAAATTACAAATGTGTCATGTTTTCACTCCTGGCAAACCGGCCTTTCTTAGCCACCGGTATAGAGCTTGCTGCGCTCGATATAGACGCGCACGCCTTGGGCGTTGGGCATCGCTGGGAACAGGACGCCAAGATCCACGGATTTTCCTTGAACAAGCTCGGCGAATGTCCAGGTGGCTTCCTGCGCGCCGCTGCGAAAAGTAACGGTGTCGCCGGAGGCCACATTGACAGACTTCAGGCCGGGAGCGAGCGTCACCGCGCGTGCAGCCGTGTTCGCTGGCGCCAGGCTACCGAAGAGCGTCGCCTGCGGCCCCAATGGAGTAGCAGCCTGCGCTATAGCCATCGCGCTGGGCACTGTGAGCGGTGCCGATGAGCTGGCTTGGTCGGCGGCTTGCCGCCGCACGTGCTCCGCCCAGTTGTCGCCCGCATTGGTTCTGGTCTGGTCCGCACTCCACGCCGGTGAACTGGATAGGACGGAGAGGGCCGCCAGCGCCAATGCAGTCAAAGCGGTCAAAGCGGTCTTCTTGGTGTTCATGATGCGCTCCATAACGTTTCGAGGCATAACCTCTTAGGTGTCATGGTAGGCGGCTGGGACTCACGACGACGTTACTCGCGAATTACATCCCCGTAAGCTTTCCCGCATCCATCTGCGTTGCAGAAATGGGTACGTCGTCGCGGTTAACGACCTGGATTGTCAGTCGCGAGGGCCGCGCCTGCGACGCTTGCCCTGACGGCAGCGCGAGCCAAGGCATTCCGGAAGAAGGTCCGCTCTTGCGCACAGACGAGCCTGGCGAGCGCTTGAGACGCGGCCCGCGGCGTCCTCGTCGTTGACGCTAAACGCCGCGATGGGCCCATGCGTGACTGCGCTCTCTACAAAGAACATCCCTTCTTCCTGGCCACCAGCAACAGCGAGCCGCCTGCCGGGAAACGCAAGCCGGCCCGTATTAGGTTGTGCTCGAGGGTGCAAACACACCCGAGCGTGCCGTTCATGGCCGCCCCAATGCGAAACCCGTCGTCCATGGCATCGCCGGGCGGCTTGGCGCGCTGCCACAACCGGGAGATGGCCATCGCAGGCAGCAGCAGCGTCATGAAGGAGGTGACGTCCACGATTTCGAATCCGGCCGCCTCCACTTTCTTCACCAGTTCTTGGCGGGTATAGCGCCGCTTGTGCTTGGCCGCATCGTCCATATGGCTCCACAGCGACGGATGCTGGGGCACTGTCAATACGATTCCCCCATCATTCCTGCAGGCACGGTACATCTCCGCTAGCACTTGGGCGTCGTCGTCGACGTGTTCGATGACGTCAAACGCCCCGAGGACATCGAAGGCGTCGCTGTAGGGAATTGCGCGGGCATCCATCTGCAACAACTGAGCTTTGCATTTGCGCTGCCCCTTCATCAGTGCGCGCAACGAGGCCTCGCCGCCGACCAGGCGTGCACGCGGGAAGCGGGCCTGGACTGCGCGCAGGTTCTCCGCGGTCCCGCAACCGACGTCCATGAACGAGCGCAAGGCCGGAAAGTAGCGCTGCAGTGCGTCCAGGATCAGTTTGCGGCGATAGACGAACCAGAAGTGCGTCGCTTCGAGCTTCTCATACTCGACAAAGAGCGGTTCGTGAAACCCATCATGGTCGACCATCATGGCAGGTGCCAGGCAGAGCACGCCGGCGAGAACACGGGGCTGCCAACCGCACGCGGTGCACGCCCACACGTCAATTTTGAGCGGGGCCTTACATTGATTACAGATGCGCATCGCTGTCTCCAATATCGTGCTGCGCGCGCGACCGCCAGGCGACATCGCACGCCGCACCATAATTGCCCTGCCTTGCTCTCGCACAGGGACGAGCGCAGGCAGGTTTGTTTCGTCTTCGGTCAGGCCGAAGGACGACATCTACGAAGGTGGAGGTAGCCAGCCCAGGAGTTGCGTGGGCGGCGTCAGAGATGGCGGGAAGGCGGGCGCAGCAACGTCTCAGGCGTTGTGCTGGCAAATATCCACAGAAGAGACGCAGGTAGTGCGCCGTTCATGGGCAACGCTTGGGTCCCCAAGAAGGCAAAGATGGCAAGTGGCGAGGCGGCCGAGCAGGCAGAACACGCCTGACAACCGCGCGCCTTGCCGCGCGCTTTGCTTGCTGGACAGTGATGCGACCTCGGATCGCAGTGTGCGTCGGCCTCGTCGGCGCTCGCCTCGTCAGCGACGTCGATGGTGGCAAGGGTGGCAAAGAGACCGGCGCCCTGCCGCAGCTCGGTCAGCTCGCCGCACGAAAGAGTAGCCGCTGCGCCGACGTTCTGCATCGGCAATGCAAATACAACGAGCCAAAGCAATAGGTGGCGCAACAGCCTTCTCATCCGGCGGCATCAAGCATCAATTGAGTCGGGAGTCTATACGAGCCGCCTGTCAGTAGAATGACGGGGACATGACAGACGCAGCGCTTCCCCTGACTTTTTCCAACGGACGCCGGCGTCACTACCGGCGTCGGCACGCCTGCGGGCAATCAATATGACAGGCGAGTGCGTCAGTGGCCGCGTGAACCGTGAGCGGCATTGTGCCGGCGGCGCTCAGGCTCACGTCGCCCATGTTCGATGCCGTGGCGCGGCTGGCGATGCGCCTCGCGCAGCGCAGTGCCATGCCCGTACGAGGGCTGCGCATCATGTACCACCGCAACCGCGGGCACGACGTGCACAGCGGCAGGCGCCGGCCGTGACGGGTAGAGGCCTGCCCGACCATAGCCATCATGCGTGTAGACATGCGTCTGCGCATTGGCGTAACTGAACCCGATGACCAGCGCGGTGCCGACCAGGATTGGAAGCTTTTTCATGTTTTCTCCTTTGCATGTGTAGAGGGTGGGAGCATACGACTTCTGCATTGCCGGCAGTGTTCGCGTTTCCCTACAAATGTGAGCGCTTGTAACGCTATTGCCCTGGCAATGACGCGCGAGTCGAATTTGATGACTGCCGCGTAATGCTCGGGTAATGATGGCGGCAATTTCCAAACGGAAACGCTTGCTGCCAGGCCAAGACAACACAGAAAAAATTTCCTGCACGTAATGGTCGCGTAATACGAGCTGGTCGTGAATGTCAGCCGAGGAACATCATTGGGACGAAAGCCCAACCGAACATGGATGACCAGCTTGAAATGGTTGGGTAATTGCATAGCAATCTGAAGTAAGGTCGCTGAAAGATGGCCCGCAGCGGGCCATTCTGCAAAGGCAGATCTTGGTGCAAAAGCAATCAGAACCTAGATTCACGATAACGGCATCGCCGTTTGCACACCGCTTCGCTGGTTCCCGGTCGTGTCGCGCCCTGGACCACCGCAACGGACTCCCTTCATCTAGGAGCAAAGGAGAAATTCATGCGTGTCTTATTACTCATTACCGTCATGTTGTCCGGGTGCGCGACCGTCGCTGAACGTACCGCGCACGCCGAGCGCGATATGGAGACCTCATTACGCGTTGAGGGGCCTGCTTGCGAAAAGCTCGGCTATCAGAAAGACTCGGATCCGTGGCGTGACTGCGTGTTACGCCTCAGTGCCGGAAGTGGACCGTGTATGCATCGACGGTTTTGAAACGCATGCGCCGCGAATGCCGGGGCGATTCACGGCGGGTTCGCTCTCTACACCAGCCTGACGCCTAGCGCCTGCGCATGGGTGGCGCTTACCGGTCGTCTTCAATCGACGCGCGACGCCAGCCTACGCACTGCTTGACCTTACCCCCGTGGGAAGGTCCATAGTGCAAATGAGGACGGCATCGCGGCGATCACGCCTTGGCCGAACCACGCATCCAGCGGGGAATGCATGACGACTGCAACGCCAACGTTATTTGATGACGTGTTCGCCGCGTTCCGTCTGGCATGCGCACAGCAGCAGTACGGCGTGGCCGAGCACCTCCTGGCTGCCCTGGAACAATTGGCCGGCGACAAGCATCGCATGCTCGACGAGGTCTACCTGTCGTTCGCGTCGAACTGCCCTGCGGGCAGCGCCATGTCGGACTCAACCGTGTCTCGCGCAAGATGAAGTTCCATACTCAATATGGTTCCCGCGACGGCGCTACCGCACGTCGGCTCGGAGGGGCCCAATGTGTAAGCCCATGAATCGCCTTTGGCGTCTCGTCGTGCTGCTGACCCTGGCGCTGGCTTTGCCCCTGCGGGCTCAGGCCGGGCCGTTGGACAGCTGCTGTATCGCTGGCATCGCTCAAATGCCAGCACACATACCTGCTCAAGCGGCGCAAGCCAGTGTCGAGAGCGGCAGTCCCCATGACTGCGTCAGTCAATTCAGTTGCGCCGATGACCGACATGTCAGCGGCCCATCTCGTCTTCCCTGCACGATTTCCGCTTGTGCAATCCTCGCGGGCACGCCGTTGGCCACCGCCGCCGCCACGGATGCATGGACCAGCGTGTTGGTCGCGCATCCGGAGTTCGCATATCGCTCCGTCGTTCCGCCTCGCCTCGAGCGCCCGCCCAAACGGTTCTGTCTGTAGGGCGGTCCCGCACGGCAGGGTGCCGCACTGGGTGCCATCGCACCAACGTGCTCCTGTCTGATTTCGACATTTGCAGTGTCGCCTGCCGCTCGCTGGTGGGTTTAGGCGGCGCGCTGCATACCCAGAACGAGGAACATCATGAAATTCTTTCTTCACGCGCTAGGGGGCGCCGTCGCCCTGGGGCTCTCGCTGTCAGCGGTCGCCGGTCCGGACTGGTATGTGATCGAAAAGGCTCGTAATGCCAAGCGGGCTGAGGCGCAACAACAAAAACAGCAGACGGAGGACCACGCGGCGATGATGCAAAAGTGCCGCGAAATGTTGGGGCAGCCCAAGTAACCGAGCCTGGAAACCGGCGAGCTAGTTTGCGTGGCTCGCCGGAACGCTCCCCGGATGGGCTACCCCGTCTGCATTTGATCTGCGGCAAACGGCCGCGAGGGCAAAGTGCCGAAAGCGGCCAAACGCTGCTACCATTCGGCTCAAATCGGACATCTTCAACGTGCGTACCCGTTTTCGCCGGCTTTGGCTTGCCGCCTTCCTGCTGAGTACATTCCTGACAGTTCAGCTGGCAGCGGCCGCCTACGCCTGCGCGGGCAGCCGGTATTCGATGGACGGCATGGCGGACATGGCCGGGATGACGGAGTCCTGTCCCGAGATGACGCAGAAGGCCGAAGCGCCGGCTGCCCATGATGGCTTGTGCCTGGAGCACTGCCAGCTTGGCTCCAAGTCGGCCGACCACCCCAGCCCGCAGATTCCTGCGTTCCAGCCCGTGCTTGTCAATCTGGTTGAGCCGGCGATGGTGCCGATATTCGTCAGCCAGCGAGCGGTCTACGCCGACGCGGTGCCGCGCGCGCCCCCTCGCCCCCTGCCCATTCTCCACTGCTGTTTCCGAAACTAGCCTCCGAAGCAATGCTTGCTATCGTGCCCTGAAACCATGGTGTTCAGGGTGGTCGTTGCTTAGCGGAGGCTTTATGCATTTGCGTTTTCCCTTTGCGTATGGGTGCCATCTGACGCTCGCCCTTACGCTGTTCGCCGCTGCCCATCCCGGATGGGCGCAACCCGCGGCCGCACTCTCCTTGCAGGAAGCCGTGGCGCTCGCGTCTTCCCACTCGACGGATGCCGAAACATCGCACTCGGCGGTCCAGTCCGCCATCGAGATGGCGGTGGCTGGCCGGCAGTTACCTGACCCAGTCCTGAAGGTTGGCGTCAATAACGTGCCGGCGAACGGACCCGACCGGTTTTCCCTCGGCACGGAATCGATGACGATGCGCTCGATCAGCCTGATGCAGGAGTTCACGCGATCGGCCAAGCGTGAGGCTCGCGCCCAGCGCTTCGAAGCCGAGGCGTCTTCGGCAGAGGCCCAGCGTACGGCGGCGCTGGCGACGGTGCAGCGCGGCGCCGCGACGGCCTGGCTGGACCGCTGGAACGCCGAACGTGCCTACAGCGTGCTCAATGAGCAAGCGCAATCCATCAAGCTGATGGTAGACGCGGCGCAGGCCGCCTATCGCGGCAACCGCGGCTCCCGTGCCGACATCCTGGCCGCCGAACTGGAGCTCCGTCAACTGCAAGATCGCGAAGACGAGGCCCGCGCCGCACTGGTATCAGCCCGAGCGATGCTGCGACGCTGGGTGGGCGAGGCTGCAGAACTTCCCCTGGCCGAACCCCCTGGCTTTGAGGCGCCGGCCTGGCTCAATACCTTGGATGCCGGCGGCGTGGCGCAACTGCCGGAGGTGGCGGCGGCCGAGGCACAGGTTGGCGTCGCCGAGGCGGAAAGCCGGGTCGCTCGGGAGAACAAGATCCCGGATGTGAGCGTGGAACTGATGTACAGCCAGCGCGGCCCCGCCTACTCCAACATGGTTTCGCTCAACGTCTCACTGCCGCTTCCCTGGGACCAGAAGCATCGCCAGGATCGGGAACTGGCCGCAAAGCTTGCGCAGGCCGACGCCGCGCGCGCGCAAGCCGAAGTCGTACGCCGCGGCTTGCTCGGGCAGTTGCGCGGCAAGCAGGCAGAGCTGGCGCTCAGCCAGGCGCGGCTCGAGCGCTATCGGAGCACCACGGTGCCGCTGGCCAAGGCACAGACCGAAGCGGCCCTGACTGCCTATCGAGCGGGTGCCGGCACCCTGACCGCCGTGGCCGATGCCAGCCGCAAGGCGCTCAATATTTCGCTTGAGCGCCTCAAACTTGAGGCCGCCACCGCCCGACTCTGGGCGGACCTGACCTTCCTGATGCCGTTACCCACCGCAGTCCAGCCCACGTCACTGCAAGGAGCTCAACCATGAACAAGACCACGATTGCACGGACGGTGGCAGGCCTGATGGTGGTGGCAAGCGTTGGGGCTGCCTATTACCTCGGTCAACAGCAAGGGCGCCAGCAGTCGCCCGCGTCGGCAACCTCTGGCAGCAGCGCCAGCGGTGCCGCCCTCAAGGCTGGGGACATTGACCCGAAAACTGGCAAGCGCATTCTCTACTGGCACGACCCGATGGTGCCCGGACAGCGCTTTGACAAGCCGGGCAAGTCGCCGTACATGGATATGCCGTTGTCGCCGGTGTACGAAGAAGCCAGCGGCGGCGCGGCCGTCACCATCGACAGCCGCGTGACACAGAACCTTGGCATCCGCACGATCGAGGTGAAGACCGGCCGACTCGAGGCCGCACTTCAAGTGCCGGGCAATGTCGCGTTCAATGAACGCAGCATCGAAGTGCTGCAGGCCCGCACCAGCGGATTCGTGGAGCACGCGTACGCTCGGACCACCCTCGATCCGGTCAGCAAAGGTCAAGCGTTGGCGCAAATCTATGCGCCGGAATGGGTCGCGGCGCAGGAGGAATATCTGGCCGTGAGCCGGATGGACGGCAGCCTCCAGCGCGAGCTGCGCGAGGCCGCCATTGCGCGCATGCGTCAGGTGGGCATGACCGAGAGTCATATCCGGTTGGTGCAGTCCACCGGCAAACTGCAGCCGCGGCTGACGGTCACCAGTTCGGTCGACGGCATCGTCACCGAAATCGGTGCGCGCGATGGCATGACGGTTTCGCCGGGAACGACCCTGTTTCGCATTGCGAGCCTAGCAACCGTTTGGGTGATCGCCGAGGTGCCTGAGAGTCAGGCCGCCCCGTTGCGGCCCGGCCAGACCGTGTCGGCCACCGCGGCAGCCTTGCCCGGCCAGACGCTGTCGGGCAAGGTCGACGCCATCCTGCCAGATATCAGCGCCGGTACCCGCACGGTCAAGGTGCGCATCGAATTGCAGAACAAGGCCCGTCAGCTCTTGCCCGGCATGTTTGTCTCGGTGCGCTTTGACGCCGCTCCTGGGCCGGATCGCCTGCTCGTGCCCACCGAGGCGCTGATCCGTACCGGCACACGCACGGTCGCGATGGTGGCATCCGGCCAGGGCGGGTTCAGCCCCGTGGAGGTCAAGACCGGCGCGGCTGCAGGCGGCCAAACCGAAGTCATTGAGGGCCTCAAAGCGGGCCAGAAGGTGGTCGTGTCCGGACAGTTCCTGATCGACTCGGAGGCGAGCCTGCGCGGCACCGCGCAGCGCATGACCGCGCCCACGGCCGCCTCTGCAGCCGGCGCGTCGGCGCCTGGCGCCGCTGCAGCGCCCGGGCCGGAACATCAAGGCGTCGGCCGGATCGAGACCGTCACCGAGCAGAGCATGACGATCTCCCATGGCCCCATTCCGTCGGCGCAGTGGGGCGCCATGACGATGGAGTTTGCCGCGCCGCCAGCCGGCATGCCCAAGGGATTCAAGCCAGGGGATCAGGTCCGGTTCCGCTTCGGACTGGACAAGGACGGCGTGGCGACCCTGTCCGCGGTCGAGTCGGCCGCCGCCGTTGCAGGAGCGAAGCCATGATTGCCCGGCTCATCCTCGCCTCCATCCGCAATCGCTTCCTGGTGCTGCTCGCCACGGTCATGGTGACCGCCTGGGGGCTTTGGGCGGTACAGAGTACGCCGCTTGACGCGCTGCCAGACCTGTCCGACGTGCAAGTGATCATCCGCACGCCCTTCCCTGGCCAGGCGCCGCAGATCGTGGAAAACCAGGTGACCTATCCGCTCACCACGACCATGCTATCGGTGCCCGGCGCCAAGACCGTGCGCGGCTACTCGTTCTTCGGTGACTCCTATGTCTATGTGCTGTTCGAAGACGGCACGGACCTGTACTGGGCGCGCTCGCGCGTGCTCGAGTACCTGAATCAGGTGCAGTCGCGGCTGCCGGCGGCAGCCAAGCCCGCGCTCGGTCCCGATGCAACCGGCGTCGGCTGGATCTATGAGTATGCCTTGGTGGACAAGACCGGCCAGCATGACCTCAGCCAGCTACGGGGGCTGCAGGACTGGTTCCTGCGCTTCGAGCTCAAGTCCCTGCCCAACGTCGCCGAAGTGGCCTCGCTCGGCGGCATGGTCAAGCAATACCAGATCGTGCTGATGCCGGATCGACTGCGCGCCTATAACCTATCGCAGGCCAAGGTGCTGGCAGCGCTCAAGGGCGCCAACCAGGAAACCGGCGGCTCGGTGCTGGAGTTGGGCGAAGCGGAGTACATGGTGCGGGCGACCGGCTATCTGAAAACGCTGGACGACTTTCGCCAGATTCCGCTGGTCACCAGCGACGCCGGCATCCCGGTACGGCTGGGTGACGTTGCCACTGTGCAGCTCGGCCCCGAGATGCGGCGTGGCATTGCCGAGCTGAATGGCCAGGGCGAAGTGGCCGGCGGCGTCATCGTGCTGCGCTCGGGCAAGAACGCCCTGGAGACCATTGAAGCGGTCAAGGCCAAGCTCGCCACCCTACAGAAGAGCCTGCCCAAGGGCGTCGAGATCGTTACGACGTACGACCGCTCGGCACTGATCAAGCGGGCGGTGGCCAATCTCACCACCAAGCTGATCGAGGAATTTGCGGTCGTGGCGCTGGTCTGCCTGGTGTTCCTGTTTCACCTGCGCTCGGCGCTGGTGGCCATCGTCTCGCTACCGCTGGGCGTGCTGGCCGCCTTCCTGGTGATGCGCTACCAGGGCGTCAATGCCAACATCATGTCGCTGGGTGGGATTGCCATCGCCATCGGCGCGATGGTCGATGCCGCGGTGGTCATGATCGAGAACGCGCACAAGCATCTCGAGCACTGGCATGCCGACAATCCGCAGCGCGAACTCAGCGCCCATGAACACTGGCGCGTCATCGGCAAATCTGCCGCCGAGGTTGGGCCGGCCCTGTTCTTCTCGCTGCTGATCATCACGTTGTCGTTCATTCCGGTGTTCACGCTGGAGGCGCAGGAGGGCCGGCTCTTCTCGCCGCTGGCCTTCACCAAGACCTATTCCATGGCAGCCGCTGCCGGATTGTCCGTCACCTTGGTACCGGTGCTGATGGGTTACATGATCCGCGGAAAAATTCCGTCGGAGCAGGCCAATCCGCTCAATCGCTGGCTGATTCGCGGCTACCAGCCATTGCTCGGCAAGGTGCTCACGTATCCGAAGACCACGCTGGCGATCGCCGCCGTGCTGCTGATCGCCACCGCGTGGCCCATTATGCGCATTGGCGGCGAATTCATGCCGCCCCTGGATGAAGGCGATCTGCTCTACATGCCCTCCGCGTTGCCAGGTCTCTCTGCAGGCAAGGCCTCCCAGCTCCTGCAGCAGACTGATCGGCTCATCAAGACAGTGCCAGAGGTCGCGACGGTGTACGGCAAGGCGGGCCGCGCCGATACCGCCACCGATCCGGCGCCGATCGAGATGTTCGAGACCACCGTCCAGTTCAAGCCCAAGGACCAATGGCGTGCCGGCATGACCACCGACAAGCTGGTGGAGGAGCTCGATCGGGTCGTCAGGGTGCCAGGGCTGTCCAACATCTGGGTGCCACCGATCCGCAACCGCATCGACATGCTCGCCACCGGCATCAAAAGCCCGGTGGGGATCAAGGTCGCCGGTACGGACCTGAAGGAAATCGATCGACTGGCCACGCGCATCGAGGAGGCCGTCAAGTCGGTTCCCGGAGTCACCTCCGCGCTGGCCGAGCGGCTCACTGGCGGGCGGTACATCGACGTCGATATCGACCGGGCGGCTGCGGGCCGGTATGGCCTGAACATTGACGACGTTCAGGCGATCGTCTCGTCGGCCATCGGTGGCGAAAACGTCGGCGAAGTGGTCGACGGGCTTGCGCGCTTTCCGATCAATGTCAGGTATCCGCGCGACTATCGGGACTCCATCGAGCAACTGCGCAGACTACCGATCGTGACCGACAAGGGGCTGCAAATCACGCTGGCCGACGTTGCGCGCATCCAGGTTGTGCAAGGGCCGCCCATGTTGCGCAGTGAAAATGCGCGGCTCTCCGGGTGGATCTACGTCGACATTCGCGGCAGGGACCTGCGCTCTGCCGTGCAAGACATGCAGGTGGCAGTCGCCAGAGCCGTCCCGATGCCAGCCGGGTACTCCCTGAGCTGGTCGGGACAATTCGAGTATCTCGAGCGCGCCACCGCGAAGCTGAAGGTAGTGGTCCCGTTCACCCTGCTGATCATCTTCGTCTTGCTCTACCTGGTATTCGGCCGGCTGGATGAGGCGCTGCTCATCATGGGCACTCTACCGCTGGCCTTAATCGGCGGCTTCTGGCTACTCTATCTGCTGGGATACAACCTGTCGGTGGCCGGGATTGTCGGCTTCATTGCACTGGCCGGGGTCGCTGCGGAATTCGGCGTCATCATGCTGCTCTATCTGAAGCATGCCTGGCAGGAACGGCTCGAGGATGGGCAAAACAGTCTTGCGGCCCTGCTCGATGCCATCCAGGAAGGCGCCGTGCTGCGTGTGCGCCCGAAAGCGATGACCGTAGCTGTAATTCTGGCCGGCCTGCTTCCGATCATGTGGTCGCACGGAACCGGCTCAGAAGTGATGCAGCGCATCGCTGCACCGATGGTCGGCGGCATGGTGACGGCGCCGCTGCTGTCCATGTTTGTGGTCCCGGCGGTGTATCTGCTGCTACGCCGCCGTCAGATCAAGCAGGCTTCCCTTTCCCCCAACCTCACACCTCAGGAGGAATCACAATGAAACACCTCAAGACCCTCGCCGCCGCCCTGGCCATCATTGCCGCGCCGGCCGTGTTCGCCGCGGGTTCGATGGACGGCATGGACATGAAGGCGCCCGCCGCCTCGCAACAGGCAGCTCGGCCGGTGCCCGCAGAAATCAAGAAGATTGATGCGCAAACCGGGAAGGTCACGCTCAAGCACGGCCCGATCGAGAATCTGGGCATGCCCGGCATGACCATGGTGTTCCCGGTCAAGGATCGCGCCTCGCTTGGCAAGTTCAAGGAAGGCGATGCCGTGTCGGTGACATTCGACAAGGTGGATGGCGCGCCGACGGTCGTGGATATGCAGCGCAAGTAATCGCCCCATGCGCGCACGGGTTCGCCGCCGGCGGCCGTGCGCGTCACGGCATGGCCTAGCAACGTCACGCTGGCAGCCATGGGCGCCACTGCGCAACGATCCTGGCAAGCCAACTCCGAATCGAATCAGACCGTGCGCCACAACCCTTTTGATCTGCCCCACGATGTCCTCGTCGTCGTCCTGAGCTCACTGGCCATCCTCCTTTGTATGCTCGGACTGTTTGCTTGGTATCTGCGACGACGGCACGGCCCCCGGCGAATTCGCGACCAGCATGGCACGGTCTCGCGCAAGCGCACCAGGAAGTCGAGCAGACGGAGCAAATAGCGGTCGGAAAGGGGGCGTCCACTGGTTACCTCCTTGCAATGGCTCGCACGGCTGGGGGCTTCCATTCCGGTGCCCAGGCGCCGCTACGTTGCTTACCCGGACTAGCAACAGCTCAGACCGCCCATCATGCGCTGATGCATCAAAAGCATCCCTACCACACCAAGGATGGCAATCACGCCGACGGCGGCGCACACAATCAAGATGACTTTCCAAATTGACGATTTGTTCATACTCTCGCTCCTAGCGGCCTGTGTACGCTTTCGCGCCAATTGATGTGCCGCACCTGGTGCTGATCGTCGCCCCTGATTTCCTTGACAAGGATCTTTTGTATGACTGTTTGGTAAGCGGTCTTTTGAGGGCGTCCCTTGCGGCCGCCGGCGGTATCCGCTAGGCGTCTGAGGACTTGAGCGTCCAGGGCAGCAGAGCCTCGTAGTCGTCGGCGGTCTGTGCGTGTGGCAACGCCTTGAACAAGGCAACGAGATACTGATACGGATCGACGTCGTTGGCCTTGCAGGTTTCCACCAGTGAGTAAAGACTTGCGCTGGCGTTGGCACCGGCCACGGTGTCGCAGAAGAGGAAGTTTCTCCGTCCGATCACGAATGGCCTAATCGCGTTCTCGCAGGGATTGTTCGAGATCGGCCAAGTTCCGTTCTCGATGTAGCGCACGAGCTTTGGCCACTGCCCATGCAGGTAGTGCAGCGCCTTGCCGAACAGGCTTTGCGGCAGTACGGTATGCAGGTGTTGCAGCAGCATCGTTTCGATCTCGGCCAGCAGCGGCTGGCTTTGTTCGGCGCGAACTTGCTGCCGTTGTTCCGGCCTCATCTCGAGCGTGTGGCGTTCGATGGCAAACAGCTTGCCGATGCGCTGCAGGAATCCGGTGACCGTGTGGTCGGCGCGCTTGTCCTTGGGCAAGGCTTGCTCCGCCTCGACCAGGTAGCGCCGCGCGTGCGCCCAGCATCCGAGGTGCACCAACTGATAGGTGTTTGCGACGTCGTCGTATGGTGCATAGCCGTCGGTCATCAACACCGACCCAGGCTTGATGCCGGCATAGAGAGCCGTAGCCTGCTTTGTCTCGCGTGTGGGGCTATAGGCAAACAACCGTACCGGCGGGCCCGTGCCATTCATCTGCGCCCATAGGAAGCTCTTTCTCTGGGCAGGCCTGCCGGACTCCTTGAGCACCTGTACCGTTGTCTCATCACCGTACACGACGTCTGCTTCCAGCAGATGGTCACGCAGCAGGTTGATGATTGGCTGCACCGCTTGGCCTACTCGCACTATGCTTGCGGCCAGGGTGCCGCGAGAGAGGTCCCCGCCGAAGCGATGCAGCAGCGCTGCCTGGCGGTACAGCGGCAGGCCATCCTGATACTTCGAGGTGATGCACCAGGCCAGCGCCGATTCGGTAAGGAGTCCCTTGGGAATAATGCGTGCCGGTGCCGGCGTCGTCTTGATGCCGCCGTCGCAGCATGGGCAGGCGTACTTGACCCGCTGGTGCTGGATCACGCGGACCTGTTGCGGCACGATGTCGAGCTGTTCGCTGACCTCAACGGCAATCTCGACCAGAGTCTGGCCATCGAGGGGGCAGACGCGTTCCGATTCGGGTAGTTCGTGACGAACCTCGACACGGGGCAGCGCCGGGTCGAGCGGCTTACGGCCACGCTTCTTGCGTGTGTGCCCGGCCACTTCGGTCTCGGGCGTACCTTCTTCTTCCTGCGCCGGCTGCGCGGCCGCTGCCGCCATGGCTTCGGCCTCATTGAGGAACAAGTCCTTCTGCTCCGAGCCTCGCGCCTCGCTCTTGGCGGCGAACAGCTTACGCTGGAACGCCTTGAGCTGTTCCAAGAGCAGGTCTCGCTGGACCGTCATCACACGCAGCTCGCCCTTGATTGCCTCGCGTTCCGCGAGTATTGCCTTGAGCTCGCGCTCGGCGTCTCGCAACAGTTGCAGCTCGGCGGCGGTAACGGTGACGGGCGTGGATGGCATGGCGGGTTAGACCGCTGCCGCCAAGCAGCGTTCACGCAGCGCGATGGTATTCTCGGTGCGGGTGCCGGCGCATCGCCTCGATGTCGATTCCCTCGAGCAGCCAGTGCAACTGTTCGACCGTCAGCGTGGCCACCGACGCCTCGCGTGGCCAAGCAAACCGGTCCGCCTCCAATCGCTTCAACAGTAGCCAGAAGCCGTTGCGATCCCAGCCGAGAATCTTGATGCGATCGGCCCGCTGGTTGCGGAACACTGAATCGCCCCGGGTTTTGCGGAGGCTCTCACTCTTGAGAGAATGCGAGCCATGAGCAAGAACAACGCAAACAAGTTTTCCCCGGAAGTGCGCGAGCGCGCCGTGCGCCTGGTGCAGGAGTCGCGCGGCGAGTACCCGTCGCTGTGGGTGGCGGTCGAGTCCATCGCGCCCAAGATCGGCTGCTCGGCGCAGACGCTGCTGACCTGGGTCAAGCGCCACGAAGTCGACAGCGGACAGCGCGAAGGCGTCACCACCAGCGAGCGAGAACGCATCAAGGAGTTGGAGCGGGAGAACCGAGAGCTGCGCCGCGCCAACGACATCCTGCGCACTGCCAGCGCTTTTTTCGCGCAGGCGGAGCTCGACCGCAAGCTGAAGTCGTAAACACCTACATCGACCGGCACCGGGAGGTTTACGGGGTCGAGCCGATCTGCAAGGTGTTGCAGGTTGCCTCGTCGGCCTATCGGCGCCATGCCGCACGGCTGCGTGATCCGTCACGGCGCAGCGACCGTGCGCGTCGTGATGAACGGCTCATGCCGCAAGTCCAGCGAGTGTGGCAGGAGAACCATCGCGTCTACGGCGCCGACAAGGTCTGGCGGCAACTGAACCGCGAGGGCGTGACGGTTGCCCGCTGCACGGTCGAGCGATTGATGCGCGCCCAGGGACTGCAAGGTGTGCGGCGCGGCAAGCGGCTGCGAACGACCATCGCTGACGACGCCGCCAGTCGCCCGGTGGATCGCGTCAACCGGCAGTTCCGGGCCGACCGTCCCAATCAGCTCTGGGTCTCGGACTTCACCTACGTCTCGACATGGCAGGGTTGGCTGTACGTGGCCTTCGTCGTCGACGTCTACGCCAGGCGCATCGTCGGCTGGCGCGTGAGCAAATCCATGACGACGGACTTCGTGCTCGATGCGCTGGAGCAGGCCCTATACGCTCGCCAGCCTGGCAACGACGGTTCTCTGACCCACCACTCCGATAGGGGATCGCAGTACGTCAGCATCCGCTATAGCGAACGCCTGGCCGAAGCCGGCATCGAGCCGTCGGTCGGCAGCCGTGGCGACAGTTACGACAACGCCTTGGCCGAGACGATCAATGGCTTGTACAAGGCCGAGCTGATCCATCGCCGCGCGCCTTGGAAAACCAGGGAATCCGTCGAACTGGCAACACTGGAATGGGTCGCTTGGTTCAACCATAAGCGCCTGCACTCATCCATCGGCTATATCCCGCCCGCCGAGGCTGAGGCAAACTACTACAACCAACTCGGCAAAACCGCCGACGAGGCCGTTTTACTTTAACCAAACAGCCTCCGCGAAAACCGGGGCGATTCACACAAATACAGCAGATGCAAACGGATCCAGCCCGAGCGCCTGCTCGACCAGCAGTGCCAGGCCGTTGATGTTCTTACGGAAGTCCACAGCGTCGCGATGCAGGTACACCCGCAGCCCAGCGTCGAGGCGGAACATCAATGGCCTCCATTCAGGGCTTCGATCATTGCCCTTACGAGCGCCACGTGTCGCTCGTCGCATTCGAGCTCGAGTGATACCCCGTTGGGTAGCTTCGCGCTCAAGAGTGCCAGCGGTAGCGCTCGCTGCGGTGGCGAATCGGCAGTCGCTGAGGCCGCTTCGCGGCGAGGCACCACGACCTTTGCAGGTGTCTCGATCGGCCGCGAATCCAGAACCTCCTGGACAACCGGCACGAATGCCGGCAATGCACCTCGCGCCTGCGCTGAATCTCGGTACTCCCGAATCCATTTGCGCAACTGATTAGCGTTGATGCCAGCCTTGAGAGCCGTGCCCGAAACCGATGCTCCCGATTGAAGGCAGAACTCAATCAGACGCCGCTTGGCCGCTGGCTCGTAGTCGCGCTTCCCATTGGAGCGGACTCGCACCGCCTGCAGCGGAAATAGGTCAATCTCGTCTTGGATCATGTTTGCGTCCGCAAAGTCTTTGCGGACGCAAGCCTGCCAACGTTCAGCCTTCAATACCAGACGTCGTCAATTGAGCGCTTACACTGTTTGCCTGGTATCCGCGACGCCCACAAGCCCGACCGAAGGCTGCCCAATCAATGCGGCGCCGACTCACTGGCGCGCACCAGAAAGTCAGAAAAATAGCTGCAATTTCCTACACCAACCTCGACTGTACACATCTGATGATGTCCGAGCTTGTTCGCCTGCCATGCCCGACAGGCAATGTACTGCCAGTTGATCGCATCGCTGCAAGCGGAAAAAGTGCGCCGAAGGGCCTAATGGACGCGGCTAAGTTGCTCCGGCTATCGTACTGACTTTTGTCCTGCTGCTTCGTCGGAACCGGCCTCACATGCGCCGTCTCGACGCGCAAGCGACCTAGCCGAGTCAGCTATCGTCGCGAGGGCGAAGCGGCTCCAGCGGGCGCAGCGCTTGAACGGCGCGCTTGAGCAGCAAGATCCAGTCATCCAACTCCTCTATGATGGCCTCGGTTTCGTCCACGAGGGTCGGGCCAGTGGTTGGATACGACAATGCGGCGCCGTTGATCAGAGTATGTGCCATGCCGTGCAAGCGCAGCAGATCGTCGCGCAGTCCGGCTGGCTCACAGCAACGCGCGCGGATCGCATCGAGTTGTTCCACCACGCGCAGGATGGTGGTCGTGTCGAACGTGTCCCGAAGCGCTTGCAACGCCTCAGCGTCGACCCTGCCGTAAGGTGTATCGGTATCAGGCATGGCGAGGCTTGCGGACGGAATGGGCGGGAGCGGCAAAGAGGCTGTCGCGAATCCAGGCTTCCGGCACCCGCTCCAGGTTGAGTTTATAGTCGCCGAAGCGCTTGATGTTGCTAGTGAGGTAGGGACTCAGGAAGCCGATGTCGGCCACGTCGACTTTGATCCCTTCCTTCACCATCGCGCGCAGGGCCTGCATCATGTCCGCCGTGTTCTGAAGAATCACGGCCGAGGCGATCAAGTCGTTGTAGCGCAGACGCTTCTGCTGCTCATCGGGATCGTTCTCGGCCAGCACATCGCCGCCGAACGAGAACCATTTGGCAAAGCCATTGTAGGACTCGATCTTGTTGGTGGTGGCGGTGATCTCCTGGCGCAACTCGCGGCTGCCAATCCATTCGAGCAGGAACGCCGTGCGCACGACCTTGCCGAGTTCCTGCGCCGCCAGAAACAGGCGGTTGCGGCGGCTTTCCGAGCCGAACCGGCGCAGCAGGAGCGGCGAGGAGATTGTTCCGGCCTGAATCGATAGCGCCACCTGCATCAGGTCCTTCCAGTGGAAGGCGATCAGGTCCCAGTCCACGGTGTCCGAGAACAGCCGGTCGATGTGCTTGTATTTGATGTTCGCATCGGCACGGTAAAGCTTCAGATCCTGCCAATTGCGGATGCGCGGCATCAGGTTGATGCCCAGCAGATGCGTGAAGGCGAACACCGCGGCCGACTGACCCTGGGTGTCGGCATGCACGGTATCGGCCTCGACGCTCAAGCCGGCCTTGAGCAGACCCTCGATCACGTAGATGGCTTCCCACACGCCGGGCGGAATGAAATGCCGGAACACCGCGATGTAGTTGTCGGCCACATGCCGGTAGGCCACCGCGCCCATCTTGCGGTACCGAAAGTGGTAGCCGGCCAGGAGGTTGTTGTCGTAGAAGTCGTACTGGGTGCCGTCAGCCGCGACGGTCTTGCCATCCCCCCAGTGCTTGGGCAGGTCGAGCCGCAGATACAGCTCGATCAATTCCCGCTGCGCGGTTTCGAGACGCTCCAGGCTCAGATGCCGGCGGTTGACGAACGACATCATGTGCGGCGTGACCCGTTCCCCCATATGGCGGGCCGCCTGGGTGGGTCCCAGGTTGCAGCCCATGGCGAAGATGGTCAGCAGGTAGCGCTCGGCCGCATTGCGGATCTTCGGGTCGCTGCCGGAGAGCGGGCCGAAGTGCCGTGTGAAGCGGGTCCAGTGCTCGATGTTGGCCAGCACGTCCAGCAGGTTGCGCGTCGGCATACGTCGGATCAGCGCCTGCTGCAAGGCAACGGCGCTGGCCGGAATCTCCCGGGCGACGGTGCGCTTGAGCACCGGCTCGCCATCCTGGCCGATGGTGACGTGCTGGCGCTTGTCGGGAAAACCGGCATCCAGCGTGCGCGCCGTGTCGGCGAGCCACTGGCGCAGATACACCACGAAGTCCTGCGCGTTGGCTGGCATGTCCAGCTTGGCGCAGTATTCCGGCAGGCGCCGTTCGCATTCGCGCCAGGGCAGCAGGTGCGCACGGTAATCGGCAAAGGCATCCGAACCCACCACGCACAAGTCGCCGGATCGCAGCTCGTTGACCATATGCGAGAGCACGCACAGTTCCAGGTAGCGCCGGTTGGTAGGGGCGCCCTGGTCGTGGGGGCGACGCACCAGCTTTCGCCAACGTTCCGAGGCGAAGCTCACATCGACGTCGGCGGCGATCCATTCGCGATGCAGGGATTCATTGTCCAGCACTACCGCAAGTGCCGCCAGCAGCGTGCGCGACTGGCTGGTCGACTCCCATTCCAGCACCTGCGCCAGGCGCAGCATGACGGAGCGATGCGCGCGGAAATGCCGCCATAGTAGTGGCAGGTAATTGTTGCCGCTGAAGGCCCGCACCTCGGCGCAGCTCTCGCGCAGCGGCTCCAGATCGCCGGACGGCGCGAGGAAGCGGCGCACCTGCCGGCCGATCAGCGCGTCGTCCTGGCCATCGGCGACGATATCGACCACGCCGTCGAGCAAGCTGACCAGCTTCTCCATCTGGGCGCGCTGACGGGACTGGATGCGCTCCATCTCGTCGCGCGCTCGCTTGTGGATGGAGCCCATGCGACGGATGAACATTTCCGCGAGATCGTCGCGGGTGGGCACGCGCATATGGTTGAGCAAGGCAACGATCAGCGTGTAGCGCTTCTCAGGTAGAATCTCCCTTAGATTGGCCGCGTCCAGGCTCATGGCCTGGCTGGCCAGCGAGCGCAGCTTCGAGGCTGGCACGCCTGCGATTGCGCGAGAGAAATCGCCAAGCCCGTCAAGTAAGGTCAGGTGTTCTATGAGTAGGTTGAGATGCTTGCGTGATGGACGGCGCGCGTGGCGCTTGATGTTGTTGTAGGCGGTAAGTCGGTTGGTGAATTCCCGGGTGAGAAGCCGGTCCAGCCGCTGCCGTTCCTCGTCCGACAAACGCCTTGCAACGCTTCGAAACAGTGCGGTCTGCGTGCGGGTGTGAATCTGCTCGGCAATGTTGTCTAGGGTGGAGAACGCTGGCAACTCGACCTGGCGCAGGATCAGCGCATCAATGGTGGCATTGATGATGTCCACTTGCTGGTCCATAGTTTCCGCGGCTTCGCGCGCGGCGCGGATCGTGACCTCGTTGCCATCGGTGCCGATATAGGGCTGGACGCCGAGAAATTCGCGTACCGCCGTGTAATGCCGGTACAGCGTGGGGGATAGCTTGCGGTCATAGCCAAATGCGGCATCTGGCGCCAGACCAGCGCTGGCGCGCACGTGGTCAATCACGACGACGGGAATGCTGTCCAGGTTGGGGAAGTAATGCAGTTGCTGGAAGACCTTCAGCAGCACCAGCAAGCCAAGTCGCGGCACTTGTCCACGTGTTGAGCGGGTGGCCCACTCCAGTTCCTCGGCATCCGGCGTGTAACACGCCTGTAGCTCCTTAGTGGAGAAAACCTTCGGGAAACGCGGGTAGGCGGTACGCTCGACGGTGGCCATACAGGATCTCGACAATCTCTGAAGGGCCAGCCAGTCTAGCCGAGGACGATGGCAAAGTTCTAGACCAAAGTTATAACTAAAGGGAATGTTTCTTCTTGTTTATATAACCCAGCGGCTTATGATAGCCGATTGCCCGAATCTTGGCATGACCCCCGACTGGAACACTTTGAGGCGTTCGATGTGCTCGCGCATGTAGCGGGAATTGGGCTTGAGCGGCGACTGGCGGAGCCACACGAGCCAGGTAATGCTCATGTCAGGCGCGACGTTGAGCAGGTTGTCCAGGGAGCGCTTGTGGTGGCGCTCCAGCGGCTCGATCAACGTGCGATAGAGCCGCCGGTTCGCCCTCGTCACGGCCTCGGCGCAGGCGCGCTCGATGACGGTCAACGCCGGCAGAATGATGCGCTTCTGGCGCAGCGTTTCGAGGGAATGCGCAGCCAGGATCATGGCCTTGTCGGTCTGCATGGCGAGGTCAGCCAGGCTGTGTACCAGCTTGCGGAAATCAGGCAGGCCAAACACGGACAGCCCGAGGTAAGCGCGCAGCTCGTGCAGGTGCTCGTTGCGCGTTTTCTCCCGTCCGCCATATTCCGGCCAGGCGCCGGCGTCGCCGCGCACCTGCTTGGCAACCCAATGGATCACAGGATCTGGCAGCATGGTGTCGCTGGCCAACGCGTAGCCAGGGTAGCGCAGCAGGCACATCTGCACGGCGAAGCCGAGGCGGTTTGCGGCGCCACGGCGTTGCCGGATCAACGCCAGGTCGGCGTCCGTGAAGCTATATTGTTGGATCAGATCATCCTGACTTTCGGGCAACACGAGCAGGCTGTCGCGTTCAGTATCGGAAAGCAGTGAGCGGCGTGGCATTTGTTCGATTTCTTGGAAATCTGATGAAAGAGAAGCACATGGAGCAGAGAATCCGGGCTCAGGGCTGTCCGATCATGAGTGCATGAACGTTCATACGGTGCGCGTTTTTAGGTACTGGTAGAGGGTTTCTCGACTGATGCCAAGGTCGCGGGCCACGACCGCTTTCGGCTCGCCGGCGGCGACCCGAGTGCGTAGCTCAGTCACACGCTCGGGCGCGAGCGCTTTTTTGCGGCCACGGTAGGCCCCACGTTGCTTGGCCAGCGCGATCCCCTCGCGCTGCCGTTCACGGATCAGGGCGCGCTCGAACTCGGCAAAGGCGCCCATGACCGACAGCATCAGGTTCGCCATTGGCGAGTTCCTCACCGGTAAAGGCCAAACACTCCTTGGCGAACTCGATGCGTACGCCGCGCCTGGTCAGGCTCTGCACAAGGCGCCGGAGGTCATCCAGGTTGCGGGCCAAGCGGTCCATACTGTGCACGACCACGGTATCCCCCTCGCGCACGAAGCCCAGCAGCGCTTCCAGCTGCGGCCGTTGAGTGTCTTTGCCCGATGCCTTGTCGGTGAATACCCTGTCGACTTGTGCATGTTCGAGCTGCCGGTCCGGGTTCTGGTCGAAACTACTGACCCTGACGTAACCGATTCGTTGGCCCTTCAAGGAACCTCCTTGTTGTGAATGTCAGGCTGAAATCTATGAGCCTTCCGGTCAGGTGTCAATAAAATGTTTATATGACTCTATCCTGACGCATTTTGCAGGGCCCTCCTGACGCCTAATTGGGGTGTAGCCTAAGCTCACATGCTTAGGTGACGGCGAAAATGCGAACGGGGTTTCTTAATGCTGTTCTACGAACGAGTGATTCTCTGGCCAAGAGAGCCAGCAGGAGCATATGGGTTGTGTTATCGATCGTTTCCTCTACAGTGATTTAAAAGTCATCATTGCAGCGACCCCGAGACATATCACCCCGAAAGCAGCTTTCAGATACTTTTGCGGAAGCCGCGAGGTGAGCACACTGCCGACTCCCATCCCGACTATGCTTCCTGCTGCGAACGGGAGCGCGACACCAAGGGGAAATTTTCCTGTAGATAGGCTGGCCGCTACGCCAGTTAGCGAAACAAGTGCGATAACACCGAGCGAGGTAGCGACGACCGATTGCACCGCTAAATCCGTGAAACGCTGCAAGGCCGGCACCATGACGAACCCGCCGCCTACCCCGAGCAAACCGGACAGAATGCCCGCAATGGCACCTGCGATCGATAAGGCGCCGGCGCACTTGCTCGTCCAGATAAACCGTCCACTCATGTCGTCCCGAATGCAGGGTCGATCCAGAGTAAGAGAGGTGGACTCGACACTGCGGCCGACGATTTCACGGAAGGTTTTATATGCGACCCAGGCGAGAATAGCGGCAAACAACAGGCTGAGCAGTCGCGTGTCCAAACGGTGAGCCAACCATACACCGAGTGGCGCGAGCAGGATGCCAGTGCCGGCAATGAGCACGGTCGCGCGGTAGCGCACAATCCCAGCCTTTAAGCCCATCAAAGCACCTGCTGCGGCAGAAACACCGACGGCGAGCAGGCCAACGGGGCCGGCTTCGGCGATCGTTAAGTGCATGCCGAAGACAAGAAGTGGGACCGCGAGAATGCCTCCCCCAGCTCCTGTCAGACCCATGACAATACCTACCACCGCCCCCAAGAGAAGACCCGTAATCATCACAGCCCCGGTTACGCGGCCGGTGATGCGGCTTTGGCTTTTGCTCGTTCGAGCAGTTCAAACAACGCCATTCCGACCAGCATGGCGATGAAGAACAGCAAGGGTTTGGCGCCGCCTTGTGCGAGCGATGCGAGCGCAGGACCGGGACAATAGCCGGCCAGGCCCCAGCCGACGCCGAACGCGAGTCCGCCGAGCACGAGACGGCGGTCAATTTGCGTAGCCGTCGGCAAGCGCATGGCGTCGCCCAGGATCGATCTCGGACGTTTGGCCGCGAACGGAAACACCAGCGCGCCGACGACTACAGCGCCGCCCATCACGAACGCAAGCGACGGGTCCCAGTTTCCGGCCAGGTCCAAAAAGCCGAGCACCTTCGCGGGGTCGCTCATGCCGGACAAAATAAGCCCCAAGCCGAACAACAGGCCGACCAACAGCGACATGAAGATTTTCATTTTTGCTCCCTT
The DNA here is from genome assembly GCF_026210475.1 of Cupriavidus cauae. NCBI lineage: Bacteria > Pseudomonadati > Pseudomonadota > Betaproteobacteria > Burkholderiales > Burkholderiaceae > Cupriavidus > Cupriavidus cauae. The sequence continues at coordinate 2,082,196 of NZ_CP080294.1, read as the reverse complement.
AGCCGACAAGATGGCGAACAACGTAGACGGTCACGAATCCGGCGGACATAAAGGCTACGGTAGCCACCATCGAACGCGGGGAGCGACGCGACAGCCCGCACACGCCATGTCCGCTAGTGCAGCCCGAACCGTAACGGGTACCGATCCCTACCAGCAGTCCGGCCAGGATCAAGACCGGGTAACCGGCCTCGATGTGCACTTGGGGCAGGGGAGCGATGCTTGAAAACACGAGAGGAGAAAGCACTAGGCCGCCCACGAACGCAAGACGCCAGGCGATATCGCCCCTTGCGGGCGTTAACAGGCCACCCACGATGCCACTGATGCCCGCAATTCTTCCGTTAAATACCAAGAACAGTGCCGTGGCTATTCCGATCATCAGCCCACCCGCCAGCGACGTCCAGGGCGTGAAATTGTTCCAGTCAATCATCATTACAGCCTCCTATTACGTTGGGCAGTAAAGTTGGTACAACACCTGTAGCACTGCCAGTGCCTCACTACTGGAGATGCTGTAGAAGATCTGCTTGCCCTCACGGCGCGTATTCACTAGTCGCTCTTCGCGGAGCACGGTCAGCTGCTGTGAAAGCGTAGGCTGCAAGATCCCAGTGATGGTTTCCAGCTCTTTGACCGAGAACTCGCCCTGCGTCATCTGGCATAGCAAGAGCATACGGTCGGGGTTGGACAGTACCTTCAGAAGCTTGCTAGCCTCCCCAGCTGCGGCATGCAGTTTCACTAAATCAATTTGCTTTGGCATGGCCACGTAGATCCGTTTAAAAGTAACACTTTACACGAACATTATACCATAACATAATATATTAAACGTAGAGACGATGATCCATGTGTCGAACTCTGATCACGACGACTATTAAGGAGCGCCCATGATTTTTAGACAACTGTACGAACCCCTGTCGAGCACTTATACCTATCTGCTGGGGGACGAGGACACGGGACAGGCAGTCCTCATCGATCCCGTGATTGCGACCATGGATCGGGATCTGGCCGAGGTGCACAGGTTAGGTCTGACCTTGGCTTACACGGTCGATACCCATATCCATGCCGACCACATCACCGCAGCTTTGGAAATGAAGCGTGCCGTGGGTAGCAAGATTGCCGCGCCTGCCTACGATCAGTTGTCATGTGCCGATGTCGGCATCGAAGAAGGCAGGCCATTTCAGGTCGGGGGTATTACTTTGCAGCCCCTGCATACCCCCGGCCATACCGACGGGCACTTTGCCTATCTTTTAAATGACCGCGTATTCACAGGCGACGCCTTACTTATCGAGGGGTGTGGCAGGACTGACTTTCAAAACGGTGATGCCGATGCGCTCTACAAAAGCGTGCGAGAGAAGCTGTTTGCTTTGCCCGACGAAACCTTGGTCTACCCGGCGCACGACTACCAGCAGCGTTTTGTCTCCTCGATCGCGCAGGAAAAGAAGCGTAATCCCCGCCTGGGCGGGGAAAAGACGCTCGAAGAGTTCAGGGACATCATGGCCAAGCTGAACCTTCCATACCCTAAGTTCATTGACTACGCTGTCCCGGGGAATAAGCAATGTGGCGTCTGTCCCCCAGACCTGCCAGAGAACTTGGCCAGCTATTGCCGCCAGATGACCCAGAGCCCGCAGGGCTGACGTGCCGCTAACCAACGGAGAAATTGAAATGACAAACTTCAAGCAAATAGGGGATGGCCTGTTCATCGGTCCCCAGCCTTCGGGGCAGGATTTGGTGGAGGCGAAGCAGCAAGGCATTCACACCGTAATTGACATGCGTACGCCTGGGGAAACGGCCACCTCGAACGCCGAGTTGGTCAGGAACAGTGGACTGGATTACTTCAATGTACCAGTCAACAAGACAGCCCTGTCAGAGCAGCAGATTGACGAGTTAAGTCAAGTAATGCAGAGAACACAAGGGCCGCATTTACTGCATTGCGCCACTGGCACGAGGGCCGCGTTGCTGCTCGCGCTTAGTCGTGCAAAGCAGAATGGGTGGACAGCGGAACGCACGTTCGAGGAAGCGCAAACCATGGGGTTCAACCTTCAGGGTTCCGCTGATTTCGCCAGCTTCGTCAGGCAAGTCACGGCCAAATAGATGTTCATTCGCAACTAGAACTGCAAGTTAAAGTTCACAAATTTCGATTCAGGGAGCCACTTTTTGGATGCTGTACGATTTGGGCCGCTCGTCGTCCCTGTACAAGTAGCACTACTCTTAGCAGGCATAACGCTTGCCCATTCTGTTGCCGCGTGGTTCCGCACGAGGCGCGGTGTCGATCCGGGCCCCGTTCTTTGGAAGATGATCGTGTTCGGTTTCCTCGCCGGACGCTCGATCTTCGTATTAAGACATCATGAGATTTATTCCAATGCTCCATTGTCGATCATCGACTTTCGTGATGGAGGCTTCGACAACCTGGCCGGTTTCGCGACGGCCGTTTTGGTTGGCATGGAATTGTCACGGCGCTCGACGACACTACGTAGGCCGCTTCTGACTGCAACCTTGACGGGTTGCTTTGTCTTTTTCGGAGGAAGTGCGCTGAATCATGCCCTTACGCCGGTGGGTGTGCCTGTCCCGACAATTGAGGTACGCCGCCTCGACAACACAACTGTGCCGCTCAGTGCCTTTGTGGGCCGCCCCTTGATTATCAATCTTTGGGCAACTTGGTGTCCGCCGTGCCGACGTGAGATGCCTGTATTAAAGGCTGCACAGCTAGCCCATCCAGAAATCCACTTCGTGTTTGCGAATCAAGGAGAATCAGCAGCAACCGTACAAAGCTACCTCGACGCGAATGGGTTACAAATGCCAAATATCGTTCTCGATCCGGCCAAGCAGGTAAGTGCCCGAACTGGTTCGTCTGGTTACCCCACAACGCTGTTCTATGATGCTCAAGGCCGGCTATACAAGCGGCATATGGGTGAGCTTTCGCGCGCAACACTAACCGAGAAAATCGACAGCTTCTTCGGCTCTCGCTGAGCACTGGGATACCGCTGCTGTTTTATGTCAGCTCTGATGTTCGAGATGATGACATGGCCAGGCTGCCGCCGTTACTGCATGAGCACATCAACATGCTTGGCCAGTATTCCTACTCTGTGTTGGAAGCAGTAGCCAAGGGCTGGCTGCGGCCAATGCATAACCCAGCAAGCAACGAAAAAGTCAGGAGTGGCCTTAACCTGGTTTGCCGTTCCGCTGCACCTCGACCCCTCATTATGTCTTAGCGCCTGATTTTTTCCGTTTTCCCTCTTCACCCCTCGGAAGCCGACAAGCGAGCTTTGGTCGCATACGAACAGCTTGCAGCTCTTGTGCCAATTAGCAGGATGTCGGACCAGCAAGCATGGGCAACCATGCCCACGTATGAGCGTTGGCTGAACGGAGAACGGATGCCGAATCTCATTCCGACGGTAAGGTGAATCGAGGGTCAAGGCGTCCTGACCTGAGCGAGCGGTGCGACTGGGCCACCTCAGAGGTCATCTGCTCGTAACCGCGCGGCCATGGATTCAGCGAGGATCTGTGCCAGCTTCATTTCGAAGGAAGTTCTATGCCACGCAAGCTGCAAGGATTTCATACTGCCTACCCTGACATGGTGTCCAACCCTAATGGGCATCCCCATTCCGACCTCGTAGCTTGCCGGGTCTGCGGAATGTGGATCGCCATGAGCGAGCCGAAGGACATCCGGGCGCACGACGCCGAGCATGAAGCCTTGTCTCACGGTGGAGCACCCCTGGTCGTGCGTGAAATCCTTAAGACAGTGGGCTGGAATCTGGCACATCAGGATCGCCCATTGGATCTCGTCCGTTACACGTCGGATGATGGCAAGCTAGCCGTTGTCTATGGCTGGTGGATGCGTGCGCTCTATCGCGGGGTACCCCACACCGATTTTGATGCCTACATGGCTGAGCATCTACGCCTTGTGGACTCGATGGTCGCGGGCACCGATGGTGACCTAACGCCCCAGCGCCTCGCAACGAAGCGCTGGGAAAGGTATGCAGGTTGATCAGTTGTACGTCCGTGCTTACACGCGTGCGCTGCTGCACGGGTACGCAGCACTAAGGCGATGTCGGCCCTTCACCAGAGGCGGGCGGCGAACGCCGCCATACCTTGCAGAAGCCAGTCGCTGCCGCAAAGCAATACCAACATACCGGCCACAGCAATAGAAGGACCGAACGGAAAAGGAGCGTCGCGGTCTAGACGGCCCAGGAGTACGAACGCCAATGCACAGGCTAGACCGCAGAGCGATGAAATCAGCAGTAGCGCGGGCAAGGCCTGCCAGCCGAACCAGGCGCCCAGCGCTGCCATCAGTTTGAAGTCGCCGTAACCCATACCCTCCTTGCGCCGCAGGAGCTTGAAGAGCCAATAGCCGCCCCACAGCATCAAGTAGCCACCGGCTGCGCCGATAATGGCGTCCTTCGCCGGCACGAAAAAGTCGCAGACGTTGAGGAAGAGTCCAAGCCATAGCAACGGCTGCGTCATTTGGTCTGGCAGCACAAGGCTTTCCGCGTCGATCAGCGCCAGCGCCAGTAGCGACCAGCCAAGCACCATGCCGGCCAAGGCCTGCCAGGTCGTCCCTAGCAGCCACAGTGCAGCCATGGCAACCGCTGCACCCGTCAGCTCGACCGCCAGGTAGCGCCAGCCAATCGGCGCTCTGCAGGCCCGGCATCTACCTCGCAGCAGCAGGAAGCCGATAACGGGGACATTGTGCCAGGGTGCCACGGGAAGGTGGCAATGTGGGCAGTGGGAGCGCGGCACCGCTAGATCATAGGGGGCGGGATAAGGCAGCGGTTCGTTGCGTAGCGACGCAATATAGTTGGCCTCACTCCGTTCCATCATGAGAGGCAAGCGATGGATCACGACGTTGAGAAAACTGCCGACTACCAGTCCGAGCAGCGCGGCCCCGACGAACACAAGCCATGGCGGCAGCGCCGACAGCGCGGAAACGTCCCATGTCCCGTACGCGCCAGCGCCTGGAAAATGTATATTCACCACAATAGGAACTACACCTTCATGCGCGGGCGAGCGCGAGTGTTCGCCACTCCCTCTTCCTCTTGCACAACGGGCTCAGAAATCTGTAGCGGCGGATCGCCATAGACCCGAACACCGCAGCAAGGGTCGAAATCCGGATCGTCGGGCCCTCGCCCACAGGCATCAACAGTGCACGTGGTGTATGCGTACATTTCCGCGCAGTCGCGGCGAAGTCTGTCCAGCGATAGCGTGGGATCCTCCGAGACCGGGTCATACCCGACGGTGTCCACATACCAAGCCACGCATTCGGCCTGGCTCATGGTTGCGAAGTCCGGATTGCTCATTGGTGCTGCTCCTTTACATCCTCAAGGCAGGCACGTCCTTGGTCGCGTCCTTCCAGAACGCACTGAGCTTGCTGAGCTTCTCCTGTGCCGTGCGACAGAACTCACTGAAGTCCCCGGGGGAATGCGCCTCCAGGCGGTCCACATCCACGCGCAGGCGGACGACACCCTGCTCGAAAGCTTCCCGAATACCTTTCATCACGCCGTCGATGGCGCTTGAGGTGTCGTGGCTGATGACACTTGCGGCCTTTGCGCCGTCCTGGATCTCCTGGAGGGCGCGGAAACTGGCCACGAAGGCCTTCACCAGTGCTCTAACGGACGAAGAAGGCGCGCGCTCCCCGGAAACGGAGTGATCCACCACTCTGGCAAAGGCCTGTGCGGTGGTTCAATTTCCTCAGACAGGTCGATAAGTGGAAAATCACGATCGACGAGGAAAAAGACCGAACCATGAAGCAACGCCGCAAATTTGACCCTGCCTTCAAGCTGGAGGTGGTCCGGATGATCCGGGATCAAGGCCTGTCGGTGGCCGAGGTGTGCCACTCGATGGCCATTGGCGAGACGGCCGTACGGCGCTGGCTGGCCCAGTACGACGCCGAGCTCAAGGGCGAGAAGGGGATTGGTAGGCCGCTGACGCCGGAGCAGCAACGCATCCGTCAGCTGGAGGAAGAGAACCGGCGCCTGAAGGAGGACAACCTGATCCTAAAAAAGGCATCGGCCTTCTTCGCCCGCGAACTGAAGTGATGTATCACGCAGTCAGTGGTTTGCAGAAGGAGGCCATTCCCCTGAGCCGCGCCTGCCTGGCGCTGGGTGTCAGCCGCGCTGGCTATTATGCGTTCTTGCGCCGCCCCGGTGGCGACGCCAAGCGGACCAGACAGATGGTGTACGTGCGCGCCGCATTCGAGGCCAGCGGGCGCACCTATGGCAGCCGGCGGGTGGCGCGGGATGTGAGCCGGCAAGGGGTCAAGATCGGCCGGTATCGCGCTCGCACGCTGATGCGTCAGGCCCATCTGCGTCCGGTGTGGAAACGCAAATTTGTGGCAACGACCAACAGCCGGCACGACCGGCCGGTCGCGCGCAACGTGCTGGATCGACAGTTCAGACCCGCGGCGCCCAACCAGGCGTGGGTGTCGGATATCACGTATATCCGCACGCTAGAGGGCTGGCTGTACCTGGCGGTGGTGCTGGACCTGTACTCCCGCAAGGTCGTGGGCTGGTCCATGGCCGCGGCCATGCCGTCCACCCTGGTGGTAAGCGCGTTGCAGATGGCCATTGCGCACCGCAAGCCGGGGCCGGGTCTGATCGTGCATTCGGATCGTGGCAGCCAGTACGCCAGCGACGAGTACCAGAGCTTGCTGGCGCGTCACGGGATGGTCTGCAGCATGAGCCGCCTGGGCGACTGCTGGGACAACGCGGTGGCCGAACGCTTCTTCCTGAACTTGAAAATGGAGCGCGTGTGGCAGCGCCGCTACGCCGACCGGGCCGAAGCCCGGCGCGACATCATGCAGTACATCGTTGGCTTCTATAACCCCATGCGTCTGCATTCGACACTGGGGTATGAGTCGCCGCAGGATTACGAGGACAAGTTCAACCAGACCACCTTAACGACTGTCTGATAAAACTTGACCACCGCACTGAGTTGTGGCCGCTATCGCATCGACCGCCGTCTCCACGCGCCAGAGGCGAAACGCCGCAATCGCATCGGCCGGATCCGGCACAACACTGTTTGACACACCGGCTACCAGACTATGGTTGCTCTCTTCGGCAGTTTTCATGTTGCTTAGGTCCATTGGCCTATCGGGCATTCGTACTCTGAGCGCGCAATAGCTGGGCCTCGATAGACGGGCGCATCTCTACTCGTGTCTGGGCCGCCAACAGCTGGCCAAGAGCTACGCCAACCTTCTCCATCATTCGCAGATTCTGCAGTTGCAACTCGTTGGAGTAGGCCTGCATGAAAACCATCTCGCGCTGCAGCTTCTCCGGGCTCGCCTCCGCTGCCATGGCGATTACCCAGTAGGGGTTACGGAAGCGCCGACCCGACTCGAAGTCCATCATCTCCGCGAGGCTCATCGCGCCATTCTTGGCTTGCTTGGATGCGGTCATGTCGAAGTACTTGGCGGCGTGATCTGCCTTCTTGATCTCCTGCACCAACTGGTTGCTGCCGGGGAAAGGCATCCGAGAGGCGATCAAATCGAACTGGATCTTTTCGGCTGCGCTCATGTTCGCCTGATACATCTTCTGCAGGGCGATATAGCTCTTGCCCTGCTCGCTGGCCGCCTCGGCTTTGGTTATGTTCTGCGGAGGGTGTGGATCGAGCGACAGCCTGGCGTAAGCGCGTGCCGCCTCCTCCTGTTCCGCCGAGAATGTCAGCTCAGGATCCTTGCCCGGCTTGCCGGCCCCCGTGAGGATCGATTCGACGTTCGCGTCGGCATCTGGCATGGTTGAAGCATTACAGCCCGCGTAACCCAAACGCTGTTCAACTGCGTTGCAGTACTTCGCCATATGGATGGCGTGCGACTGCCTACGTGCAACCTCGGGCGACGGGAAAGGATCGTTCAGCGCTTTACTAAGCACGGGGCTCGTTACCGCGGCCCCCCCGCCGCGCTTGTACCCTGACGATTTGCCACCCGTCGCAATCGTTGCCTGGCCCGCGTAGTTACCGCTCGAGTTCGAACATGGGTCAATGGGCAGCTCCGTCTCCCGTTCCACACGCTCCTTCTCGGCTCGTCGGCTCACCTCGACCTCCAGTTCGCGCTGCTGGTTGGCCGATTGCACAACAGCGTCGGAAACCTTCGATCCCACATTCGCCAAGTTGGTACTGAGCAGATTGATGGCATTAGTAATTGTTGCCCCAAGTGAGCTTGACGTACTAGTGATCGTCGTAGAAATCATGGTACTTGCCGCCTGGACTGCACCAACGACGCAGCGGGCGGCACTAGGTAGTCCTCGAAGTCCTTGAACTGGCGCGACCCCTGTAAACCATCGAGTTGTACCCAATGTTCGAGTATGCATGGCTGCCTCCTGAACAGCGTTGTCGCGCCAGCTGGCGGCCGACGGCATTCTAGGTGCAGACGACGGCGCCTCCATGCGGCGAGCGGCCCATGCGGCATAGTCGGCTACGTAATCGGCAAAGCGGGATTGATCCACGCAGGCCAGCACTTTGTTTTCGTTCTTCATGATCGTGTCTCCTATCAATGGCCCATCAGCATGTCGTCGGCACCGTCTTTGTCATGCACGGCGAACTTGTCCACCAGTGTGGCGCTGGCTTCGTTCAGGCCGATGACTTCGACCTCGGTGGCTTCACGGCGGAACTTGATGACCACCTTGTCCAAGGCGCTGACGGCGGTGATGTCCCAGAAGTGGGTGCGGCTCACGTCGATACGCACCTTCTCGATGACTTCTTTGTAGTCGAAAGCATTGATGAAGCGTTCCGACGAGGCGAAGAACACCTGGCCGGTGATGGTGTAGGTGCGCACGCGGCCTTCGTCTTCCGTGCGAGAGGTGACGCGCAGAATCTGGCCTACCTTGTGCGCGAAGAAGAAGCCCGACAACAACACGCCGACCAGCACGCCCTTGGCCAAGTCGTGGGTGCCGACCGTCACCACCACGGTGGCCAGCATCACCATGCTGGAGCTTTTTGGGTGCTCGCGCAGATTGCGGATAGAGGCCCAGTTGAAGGTGCCGATGGACACCATGATCATCACCGCGACCAATGCGGCCATCGGAATGCGGGCCACCCAGTCACCGATGAACACCACCATCAGCAGCAAGAACACGCCAGCGGCCAGCGTGGAGAGACGACCACGGCCACCGGATTTCACGTTGATGACCGACTGGCCGATCATGGCGCAGCCCGCCATGCCACCCAGGAAGCCGGTAGCAATATTCGCCACGCCCTGACCCACGCATTCGCGGTTCTTGTTGCTGTTGGAGTCGGTCAAGTCATCGACGATGGAGGCCGTCATCATGGATTCCAGCAGGCCGACGACCGCCAAGGTGGCCGAGACCGGGAAGATGATTTTGAGCGTTTCGAGGTTCAGCGGCACATCGGGCAGCAGGAACACTGGCAGGCTGTCGGGCAGTTTGCCCATGTCGCCCACGGTGCGAATGTCGAGGCCAAGGAAGATTGCCACGCCGGTCAGCACGACGATGGCGACCAGCGGCGACGGCACGGCCTTGGTGATGTAGGGGAAGCCGTAGATGATGCCAAGGCCTGCCGCCGTCATGGCATAGACATGCCAAGTCACATTGGTTAGCTCGGGTAACTGCGCCATGAAGATCAGGATGGCCAGCGCGTTGACGAAGCCGGTGATGACCGAGCGAGAGACAAAGCGCATCAATGCACCGAGCTTGAGCCAGCCCGCGAGAATTTGCAGCACGCCGGTCAGCACCGTGGCAGCCAGCAGGTATTGCAGGCCGTGGTCTTTGACCAGGGTCACCATCAGCAGCGCCATCGCACCTGTGGCCGCAGACACCATGCCAGGGCGACCGCCTGCAAAGGCAATGATCGCGGCAATGCTGAATGAGGCGTAAAGGCCGACCTTGGGATCGACGCCTGCAATGATCGAGAAGGCAATTGCCTCGGGGATCAGTGCTAGCGCGACGACGATGCCCGCTAGTAAGTCGTTTCGGACATTGGAAAGCCAGTCCTGGCGTAAGGATTTCATCATTCTTCTATTCCGTGTGGTTGCCAGCCAGTGGTGGCAGTTGGGGCGAACGCAAGCGCGTCTTACCGGCCAACGGAATAGAGAACGAACCCCGAGTGATCCGGGGCCAGCAAGACGCAGTGAATCGGACGTGCAGCCTCGTGCGAGCGTGTGTGTATTTGAAGCTGGCTCGCAGCGAGAAAGAGGCTTACACGGGTAGGAACTCCGATAGTCGGTTTGCTGGTTCTTTTGGGAGGGGACATTTTACCTTCTTTGCGGCGGTGCAGCAACAATAATGTCAGTCTGAGCTATGCCTCAATCTGACGGTAGCGAGTCGCAGGCGTTCGGATCGGCATCGGTTTCGTTCCCTGTCTTGGCACGCGCTTCGAAGCGTTGATAACACTCCAACCCGCAGAAGTGCTCGACGTATTCCGCGCCTTCCGGGGTGAAGGCGGCATCGAGCGGGATTTCCTTGCAGCACACGCAGCAACTGGTGGTGGTCGAGTCACTTGCATTCATGGTGGCACCCCTCCATTGACTGACGAAGACGGCGAATGCCGCCGCCGGCATTGGCTTCGCGAACAGGAAGCCTTGTCCTGTGTCGCAGTCCGCTTGTCGCAATAGATCAAGACTCGCCGATGTTTCCACGCCTTCAGCCACCACATCCATGCCCAGCCCGTGCGCAAGCTGAATCACGGTGTGCACGATGGTTTGGTCGCGGCGGTCGTTGGCGAGCCCGGCGACAAACGATTGGTCGATCTTGAGCGTGCTGATTGGGCAGCACTTCAGATGTTGCAGACAGGAATACCCCGTCCCGAAGTCATCGGCGGCGAAGCGCACACCGATCTGCCGCAAGGCGTCCAGGGCGGGGAAGATCGCCGGATCACCAAACGCGACCGATTCGGTCAGCTCGATTTCGAGATACTCGGCGGGCAACTCGGCATCAGCCAGCACGCCCTTTACCCACCCGTCGAAGTCCGGTCCCACTTGGCTCGCCGAAACATTGACGGCCAGCCGGAACGGTCGCCATGCCAGCATTCGCCAGTCACGCATCTGGCGGCAGGCTTCGCCCAGCACCCAAGCGCCGATTTCAGGCATCAGGCCGGACGATTCGACCACGGGCAGGAACTGGCCCGGTGGCAATAGTCCAAGCGTCGGATGACGCCAGCGCAACAGGGCTTCCGCGCCGACAATCCCACCACTGCGCAGATCGACGACGGGCTGGTAGTGCAGTTCAAGCTGCCCGCGCTCGACCGCTTGGGCCAGTTCCGGCGTCGTCCATCCATCCGGCCGGAAAGCGCTCATTCTCTTTCCCTGAATGCCCGCAACGCCCGCGACAGGGACAGAAGGAACAGGCCGGTCAAACCGAGCGCCGCGATGACCCAATGCTCGCCGAGGAAAGCACCGGCGGTTGTGCCGGCCAGCACGACAGCGAGGATGGGCAGGTGGCAGGGGCAAGTCAGCACAGCCAGTCCGCCCCACAGGTAGCCGGTGATCGGTTTGTGCGTCTCGGACGGCAAGCGCTCGGGGTTGTTCATGGCAGACTCTCCGCGTGCTGTGCCGGCTCGGTCGGCAGGGTGGCCAACTGCACTTCCAGATCGGCCAACGCTTCGCGCCGACGCTCGACGAACTGACGCAGCAGGGCAAGCTGCGCGGCCGCTTCGTCGCCGTCCGCCGCATCCAGCGCCCGGCACAGCCGCGCCAGCGCGTCGAGGCCGATGCCCGCCTCGAAGGCCGCCCGCACGAAGCACAGCCGTTGCAAGGCGGCGTCATCGAACAAGCCGTAGCCGCCTGGTGTGCACGCCACCGGGCGCAGCAATCCGCGCAGCAGGTAGTCGCGCACGATATGCACGCTCACCCCGGCATCAAGAGCCAGCCGGGACACCGTGTAGGCGTTCATTGAACACCTCCTTTTTCTCACCCGGCGCAGCAGGAAAGCTGCTTCACATCCTTGTTGAAGGTCTGCGCCGCGAGCTTCAACCCCTCGACCATCGTCAGGTAGGGGAACAACTGGTCGGCCAGTTCCTGCACCGTCATGCGGTTGCGAATGGCCAGAGCCGCCGTCTGGATCAGTTCACCCGCTTCCGGCGCGACCGCCTGTACGCCGATCAGCCGATGGCTGCCTTCCTCGATAACCAACTTGATGAAGCCGCGTGTGTCGAAGTTGGCGAGCGCACGCGGCACGTTGTCCAAGGTCAAGGTGCGGCTGTCGGTCTCGATCCCGTCGTGGTGGGCTTCCGCCTCGCTGTAGCCCACGGTCGCCACTTGCGGATCGGTGAACACCACGGCCGGCATTGCGGTCAGGTCGAGCGCCGCATCGCCGCCGGTCATGTTGATCGCGGCACGGGTGCCGGCCGCTGCCGCCACATAGACGAACTGCGGCTGGTCGGTGCAGTCGCCGGCCGCGTAGATGTTCGGGTTGCTCGTGCGCATGCCTTGGTCGATGACGATGGCACCTTGCGCATTGACAGTGACCCCCGCTGCGTCCAGCGCGAGGCTGCGCGTGTTCGGTGTCCGACCGGTGGCAACCAGCAGTTTGTCGGCGCGCAATTCACCGTGCGTGGTGGTCAGCACGAATTCACCGTCCATATGGGCGACCTGGCTGGCTTGCGTGTGCTCCAGCACCTCGATGCCCTCGGCACGGAAAGCGGCTGTCACCGCCTCGCCGATGGCCGGGTCTTCACGGAAGAACAAGGTATTGCGCGCCAGGACCGTGACCTTGCTGCCCAGCCGGGCAAAGGCTTGCGCCAGCTCCAGCGCCACCACCGACGAGCCGATTACGGCAAGGCGTTCGGGAATGGTGTCGCTCGCCAGGGCCTCGGTGGAAGTCCAGTAGGGTGACTCTTTCAAGCCCGGAATCGGCGGGACCGCCGGGCTGGCACCCGTGGCGACCAGGCAGCGGTCGAACATCACGACGCGCTCGCCACCCTCGTTCAAACGGACGGTAAGGCTCTGGTCGTCCTTGAAGCGCGCCTCACCGTGCACAACGGTGATGGCCGGATTACCGCCCAGGATGCCTTCGTACTTGGCGTGCCGCAGTTCGTCGACGCGGGCCTGCTGCTGGGCCAGCAGCTTACTGCGGTCAATCGTAGGCACAGTTGCCGCAATACCGCCATCGAACGGGCTTTCCCGGCGCAGATGGGCGATGTGGGCGGCGCGGATCATGATCTTGGACGGCACACAGCCGACATTGACGCAGGTGCCGCCGATGGTGCCGCGCTCGATCAGCGTGACCTGCGCGCCTTGCTCGACGGCCTTCAGCGCCGCCGCCATCGCGGCTCCACCGCTGCCAATGACCGCTACCTGCACCGGGGGCTCGTTGCCACTGTGCTTTTCGGCGGCGGCCATCCATCCCCGCACCTTGTCGAGCAGTCCGACGCGGTTGTCCGCCAGTGGCGCATCGGCTAGCGTTGCCTTGTAGCCCAGTCCGGCCACGGCGGCAGTCAGCGCGTCCGGCGATGTGCCCGGCACGATGGCGAGTTGCGCTGTGCCCTTCGGATAGGACACCAGCGCCGACTGCACGCCTGGCACTTTTTCCAGCGCTTCCTTGACGTGCGCCGCGCACGAGTCGCAAGTCATGCCGGTGATTTTTAGATGGGTCATGCAACAGATCCTTTATCGTTTGTGGCGCCAGACAATGACGTCCGTTGTGCTGCGGTGCCGTTTTCAGTGACTCACTGCTTGACGCTGGACGGATAGCCCGCGTCTGCGGTTGCCTTGGTCAGCTTCTGCACGCTGGTCTTGGCATCGTCGAAGGTGACGACCGCTTGGCGTGTCTCGAAAGTCACGTCAACTTTGCTGACGCCTTCGACCTTGGAAATCGCCTTCTTGACAGTGATCGGGCAGGCGGAGCAGGTCATGCCCGGTACGGACAGCGTGACGGTCTGGGTGGCGGCCCAGACGGGGGCAACAACGGCGGCGAGGGCGAGGGAGGCAAACAGTTTCTTCATGGTGAACTCCGATCAGTAGAAAAATGGCATGACGTAGGGAAATCCGAGCGCGACCAGAACCAGCGCGGCCACGATCCAGAAAATGAGCTTGTAAGTAGCTCGCACTTGGGGAATCGCGCAGACCTCACCCGGTTTGCAGGCCGCTGCCTGCCGGTAGATGCGCCGCCAGGCGAAGAACAACGCCACCAGCGCCACGCCGATAAAGATGGGGCGATAGGGTTCCAACACCGCCAAGTTGCCGATCCAAGCGCCGCTGAACCCCAAGGCGATCAGAACCAACGGCCCGAGGCAGCAAGCCGAGGCGAGGATGGCGGCAAGCCCTCCAGTGAAGAGCGCGCCGCGCCCGGTTTTTGGTTCAGACATGCGCTTGTCCTTTCGAATTGAAATTGGATAGCGTAACCTTACTTCCGTACTCATGTACGGAGTCAAGCGATATGGAAAACAATTTGGAGAACCTGACCATTGGCGTTTTCGCCAAGGCGGCCGGGGTCAATGTGGAGACCATCCGTTTCTATCAGCGCAAGGGCTTGTTGCTGGAGCCTGACAAGCCCTATGGCAGCATCCGCCGCTATGGCGAGGCGGATGTAACGCGGGTGCGCTTCGTGAAATCAGCCCAGCGGCTGGGCTTCAGCCTGGATGAGATCGCCGAGCTGCTGCGGCTGGAGGATGGCACCCATTGCGAGGAAGCCAGCAGTCTGGCCGAGCACAAGCTCAAGGACGTGCGCGAGAAAATGGCTGACCTGGCGCGCATGGAGGCCGTGCTGTCTGAGTTGGTGTGCGCCTGCCATGCGCGAAGGGGGAACGTTTCCTGCCCGCTGATCGCGTCACTACAGGGTGGAGCAAGCTTGGCAGGTTCGGCTATGCCTTAGCGTGCTTTATTTTCCGTTTTCTGAGACGACCCCCTGACGGCAGCCCGGCGCTGGGTACAGTGGCGTAACCCCTTGCTAAGCCCACCGGAGGCCGGGATTGCCGCTGACGGCATGAGCGCGCTTGCCCCGCTTGGCAACGGGGGCACGGTATAGTATCGACGGGGTGGCAACGTCGGGAGCATCGGATGCGAACAAGAATACGGAAGTCGGGCAAGGGCGCCTCGCTCCGGCTCCCGGCCGAGATCGTGGCAGCGACCAGGGATGAGTATGACGTAGAGGCTCTGATCACCGGCATCACACCTGAAAACCGCCACGGTGAAGTGGATTTCGGCCCGGCCGTGGGCCAAGAACGGCAGACATCCGGCCATCAAACGACGTCTGCCAAGCCCCATTCACCGAGCAGACGCCGGCCATGATGGCTGCGGGCACAGCGGCTCCTCTTCCAGGCTGCTATACAATCGATGCATGAAACCCGTGGATGGCTCGCGCATACGCTATGGCGACCAAGTGCGCCTTGCGTTGATTGATGGCCATCACTATTCGATGGCTGAGGCGACGCGCGCTTGTGGTTTGTATGGTCGGCTGATTGAAACAGGGCACCGCCTCGCCAGCCCGGCGTCACTCGTAGCGGTGCAGATCGCGCGCCGCGACCGCGCTGCCGCCAGTGCCCTGCAGCTGGAACGGCGCGTCAAGGCGCCTCCGCGTCGACCGTTTTAGCCCGCCTGCCGTCACAGGCGGCTTTTTTGTCGCCCCACCGTACCGGCAGCCGATCGGTGCGCTTCATCCCTGGCCGCACCAGCCTACTCGCTACGGCCGGCTGTCCCAGAACATCCGCGGAACGCGACCACGATGCCCAACTGATAGCTGCCGGCCCGGTCGGTGCCCTGATTTCGGGCTGGGATTTGACCGTAGAGGGTTGGCGGCCGCCGGCGGTCCCTCGTGCGCCCGGCCCGCCAGCGCCGCCCCCTCACCCTCGACCCCGGTGGTCGGCCGATCGCCAATGCAGAAGCGACGCCCCCTGTTCATCGCTGCGCAAGCGCACACAGTAGAGGGGGTCCTGGCGGTGGGAAGGATGGCTGCCGGCTTCAATATCGTCCAGCCAGCGCGTGATGGCGCGATGCTCGCTGTCGATCTCCCAACGCGCGGCAGTCCGGAACAGTTCAAGCAAAGGGGAGTCCCGATTCCATTCGCAGCAGGGCCATACCGATTGCATGGTGTATAGGTAACCGTCTGGGGACACCTGCGCCCCCTCCTTATAGGAAAGCACGCCAGCATCGCGCATCGCATGCGATTCCTTTAGAAAGCGATACATCTCTTGCTGCGCGAGCCGCGAGGGCAGCGCCCTGCCCCGGCTTCCCCAGTCTAGCTCTAGGTCCTGCACCGCCACTTCAAACGGGCATTGCACCGGCTCTTGCCCCAACTCATCAGGCTGGGTCTTGATCCAACAGAACGCGCCGAACCCGGCCTTGACGCGCTCCCACCGACACCCGCAGGTGCCATGGCGCTGCCTGATCTGCTGCTGGACGGACTGGCAGTACCACGCTGGAGAGCCTTCGGACGTATCGCCGGTATCCTTATAGAAGGCAAACAGGGAGTCAAACCGCAAGCCACGCCCGCCAAGACGTGCCAGCTCGCGACTGACTGCGCCCGGAAATCGGGTCTGATGGACGATCCAAGTGTCACCGCAGTCGGCAAACAGCGGCTCGAGCTCGGTGGGCAGCGGGGCCAGCGTGCGCAGCTGGCCAATGGCCTGGGCCATCGCGACTTTGCCACGATGCGTACCTGCCTCGGACCGCCACAGCTCGCCAGCCTGCATCCGCTTGGCGGCTTCGCACGCGTCGTGCACCCACGATGCCAGCATCAACAGAGCGCCGGGCTCGCGCGTCGGGAATGCCGGCGCGAAGTCCGGCCAAGCGGCGCAATGCCCTTGCATCAAGCGCTTTAACTCCCGTATGCGGCGGGCCCCTATGGTGCCGGTCCCGTCGGCCGGCACTGTGGTCAGCGCCACCCGATGTACGGGGCAGTTGGCCAACCACGGCATCTCGTGCAGGTAGCTGTGATAACCATGTTGCGCACAGGCTGCGCAATACCGAACGCTCGCTTCGTGGCTGTCGACCGGAGGGGGCGCATAGGTGCCGCACTCCTGCAAATCGAGCGTCTGTTGGAGTACGTCGGCCAACCGCGCCGGGTTCTCGCGCAATAGCGATGACACCCGCGCGACGTCATCATCGGAGGGAAATCCCGGATGGTGTGGCTCGATTCCCAGGAACGCGGAGCCGGCTCGCGCGGAAATGCGATTGAACGCGCAAAACCTGGCGACCAACGAAAGCGCCGACTCGTAGGGCCGCAGATTATCTGGCCACCAATTGATCGAGGGATAGCTCGCCACCGCTAACTGCCCGCGGCGATGATTCTCATGTGGTCAGAGAAGTTGGTCTTGGCCAATTCTCTGAGCCAATTCTCGTAGCAGGTCGCCTCATCCCAGTCCATGCCGCGGGCCAGTTGGAACAGCACGCTCTCGGTCGCCTTGGCAACGTGTTGCATCGGAAACTCATGCCGCCGTCGCGCCTGCTGCGGTGACAACTCGACCAGGGCGTTCCAGAGAAGCTTGGCGCTGCCGGCCAGCCGGCGCCCGCGGGCAAAGTCCTCTGGCGCAAAATACGCCAGAAACGGCACCCCGCTGTCGACCGGCCATTCGGAGTCGACGTCATAGCCGTTCAGCACATACTCGATCTCCTGCACCGAGCGCAGACCGTGAAAGCGCGCATGGGCTGCCATGAAGCGGGCGGCCACATGCGCGTTGCCGGTGCTGGCCATGTATTCATGTCGATAGTTCAATTGATGCGTGCCGACCGAGAAGACGCTGAGCAGGTAACCGTCGTAATCGAGATCGTTCTGCAGGCCCACCAGCCACTTCCACTCGCGCAGCGTCAAATCCTGCGCTTCGTCAATCAACAAGACGACATAGTTGCGACACGCATTGTTGGCGATGGCAATGAAGCGTTGCCGACAGAGATAGGCCGCCTCGACCCGCTTGGGCACCTTGGCCGGGTTGACGAACTCGAAGTGCGACGCCATCAGAATCTGATGCCAGAACGCCGCTTCGTTGGAATGACTGTCGGGGCGTCGGCTCCATACCACCAGGGGCACGACTGCGCTAAATCGCTCCTCCAGCACCTTGCCGACATACCACTGCACGCAACGCGACTTGCCGAGCCGCGACGCACCATAGATATAGCCGCCCGGGCGCTGCTGATCGATCCATTCGCCCATCTGCTCGATCATGGCATGCATCGGCGGCGTGTAGATCGCATACTGCTTGGTCACAATGCAGTGACGCGGATCGATGCGCTCGGGCAGCGAGAACGACACGTTCTACTCCGTTCGCGCCATGCGCCGCGGGGGAAGCTCACCCTTCCCATCCGTGCCCGGGTCACCGGTTGTGTCAGCCCGTGTCACGGCCGGCGCGACCTCGGGCGCCTCCCCACCTCGGGATGACCCGCCGCGACCGCGCTCCAGCGCGGCATCAAGCATCACGGCGCCAATGGAAAGCTGGGAGGCCGCCGCCAAGATGCGCCTGGCTTCCAGGTACGCCGGATGAACCGGGAGCTTCTTGTGCGGCTGCGTCTCGACGTACTGGATGAAGGCTTCGATCGCATCGCCGCCGGGGGAAATCGCAAACTGGCCTCTGGCACAAGCGCGGCAGATGGCCGCGCGTACCGCCAGGCTATGCGGCGATAAGTGCCATGGCGGCGCTGCGCGCAGCACCCCCAACGGCACACCATCGAGCGTTGAGGCCAGCGCAACGCGGCAATCGTCCTCTTCATGGCAGATCACCCAGATCTCGGTGCCCACCAGATCCTGCCGGTTGTGCAGTACCTCGTTGCTGTAGCGGCCATAATGGAAGGTCACGTACGGTGCCCGCCCCACCGCCGCGCCGCCCCTGACCACACAACGCCTTCTCACGCTAAACAAGCCTTGCATGGCGGCGGCATCCACCCGGCGCCACGTCTCGCCGCCATGCCGATGCAGGAAGGCCGCATACTGCAAGGGCGTCCGGTTGCCAATGCCGCGGTGAGGGGTAGCGTTATAGTTGGCGATCAGCACGCCCAACAGCTCTTCGGCATATTCGTACTGGAAGCGGCTGGCCAGCGCCACGCCGTCTGGCTCACGGCCCTGCCGATCTTGCGGCTTCGCCCCGGTCGTGTTGGTCAAGCGCTGAAAGCCACGTCCGGCGAGGTTGCGGAAAAACGACTCAATGAACGGGCGATCGTCTTTGCTTCGTCGTGCCGCGAACGAATTGCGCGGCTCCAGCAGGGTCGAACCCACGGCCTGTTGGAGCGCAGCGCGAACGTGCTGGCAGGTTTCCGCCAGTGCGCCGTCGACGCTGGTTTCATCCCAACACAGCCCCACAAATTCCTCGCCGAGCGAGCCAAGCAGCCCTGCATCAGGCAAGTATGGGGTGTCGGAAAAGGTCACGGGACGCAGCTTCGGCCGGCTCAGTCCGGTCTTGATTGCCCGCAGGACATCGTCTTTCGAGACTTCTCGCCCGGTGCTGAAGTAGTAGCCAACCACCGCGCGCGAGACCACCTCGAGGATCACAATCACCCAGAGCCGGTGCACGATCTTCTCCGTGAAGCCGCCGCCGGCGAGCGGCAGCGACACGCAGAAGCGACCGTCCAGTTTGTGCGCGTCCATTTCGACCCGCTGCATGAACCGCAGGGCCGGCCGACCGGATCCATCGCCGGCTTTCAGCTTGCGCACCAGATCGGCTCCCCCGATGCTGGCTGCGAGCGATTTCGGGTCCGAGGACAGCACCTGTTCAACGAAGCGACAGATCGTGAAGTAAGCGCGAGTCGATGTATTGAACGGCCAGTCGCCGCGCGCCTCATAGCCGCGCTCGCGCAGTTGGTCAAGAAACCACAGCCAATGCCGTCGGGGCGATCGCCTGGCCTCGGATAACCGTTTGGACGATGGGCTAGAGCGAATCCGGGATTCGAATGACAGGCGCAGTTCCGGGTGCGCATCCAGCGTGGCTTGCAGCGCTCCGGCTGCCCCGCCGCCGAACCGGTCGACACGGATTTTCGTGCGGCGGCGGTATGGCCGTACTCTTAGCCACGGCACCAAGCCACGCCAACCATACGGCTGGCCATCTGGATGCGCCTGAAGACAACGCTCGGAAATCAAACGATAAACTTGCTTGTCACTGAACGAGGTCAGACGCTTGATGGTGTGGGCGTCGGCGCCGGAAAGATAAAGCTGGACCGCGTGTTTTCTGGAAAAGTACAAGGCGCGCCGCGGATCGTCGAGCGCGCCCTCGTCTGGCGTTGGCCAACCCGACGTGTCGACGCGTTGGCCACGAACGACTCGCCCGCCGCCGTAATGTTCATCGTTGCCTGGATCCATGAAGCGGTCCTCGACTTGGCAGGACGGGCGACATTGCCTAGGAAAACGTTTGAACGATAGAAGGCTTGCACGAGAATGCAAGCGACGCATCGGGCCAGGGCTGACACGCAGTCAGGCTAGGCGCGTCTCACAGGAGAAGTCCGTAGTGAACTTGCTACAGCCTTTCCCACCCCGTCTGCCGACCGTCGCTGCGGTCCTCTTCCCGACAGTCGCGCGAGGCTGGCAAACTTCCCCAGGACACCAGCAAGCGAGCGTCGTGCCGGGCGGATACGCCCAGTTCATCGCCTGCCGCTCGATCTCTGCACAGATTTGTTACAATTTTTAACTCGATGAGCCAGCCCTCTTTTCATTGTGAGCGGCAATGGGAAACCCCGACGAACTAAGCAGAGAAGAGCTGTTGCTCCGCCTCATCGAGCGCTACGTCATGATTGGTGGCCGTTACTACCGTGACATACCGGCGGAGCAACAGGCGCAATACCTACCCGACGTCTGCGAGAGCGAATCGTATCGATGTGAACGGTTGCGACAGCTGCTATATGAGCACGGCGCATTTCGAGGAGTGCCCTTCCGAAAGGGACCGATCGAGGTGATGGACGCCTTTATCGCCGAGGGTCCGCAGCGGCTTGCGGCAGAGCGCGAGAGACAGCGCGCCAGTGCCGAAGAAGACGAGCAAATGCGGAACCGACTTCTTGCACGGCAAAGAGAGCGCGAACCTCAGATTGACAAGACCGCAGACAAGCACCGCCGGCTGAGCTGGCTACCTTATGAGTCGGGGCCCAAAGGCCAGATTCTCGACCTCGTCAGTGCAAGCGTCAAGAAGTTGCACGCGGTCCAAATCGCCAAGCAGCTCGAGATGGAAGTAGCCGATGTTCTGGAAGGACTGGCGTCGCTGATCAGGTCAGAACGCATTATTGCGAGGGGCGACGGCACGTTTAAACTGGCAGACGAATAACCTGCCGGGGAGACACGCCCCTTCGCACGCTACCTGACAGACTGAAGATGTAACATGGCCGCCGTACATCCAAAGAACACTTTAAGTTGAACCGTTCAACGGAGTAACAATTTTCTGCAACGTTTGTTCAACTAAATTTGTTACTAGGCAAGCGACAAGCAGCGTCACGCCGTCAGTGCGTGAGTAACAAAATTACGCAAAACAACGGTTGGACGCAGATATGCTGGCTACCGCCATAGGGACTCCAACCGCGCACGATACCGAGCAGCGCCGACAAAGTTTGTCCGGTAAAATGCTCAAAAGCGCCAATGTTGTCTAGAATACTGAACATGCCATCCTTCACCGATACCACCTCTGTTCTGGAACGTCACTTGCTGTTGCAGCTCGGCGATCGCATCAAACGCTTGCGCAAGGCACAAGGCGTCAGCACGGTCGAGATGGCAAAGCGCGTTGGCATCTCCCGGACCACTCTCGCGGCCGTTGAAGCGGGCGACCCGGCGCCTTCCATGGGCACGTATCTTCGCGTCATGTCCGTTTTGGGCGTGGCCGCCGATCTTGCCCTGTTGGTTAGCGATACGTTCCAGCCGCCACCGGAGCACTCCGCGGCCGCGTCATCCAGGCGTCCTGCGCCACAGGTCGAAGTCCGGGTCCGGACGGACTCCAGCCGTCACGAGGCGCAGGACCTCCAAAGCATGGCGCTTCACAAGGAAGCGATCCGGCTGATACAGGATGACCCCGCTCTACTAGCTCGGGCTCAGGAAGTCCTCCAGCGATGGCGCGCACAGGGTGGGTCACGGTCCGATTCACTGTGGTCCGAGTGGGAATCGATCCTTGCGAAGCGATCCTGGCGCAAAGCGCTTGGCCGGACGCGGCGTGCTCAGGAACTCCGCCAGGCCTCTCCTCTGCCCACGGTGTTACCAGACGACGTGCGGCGCAATGTGTTAGCGCAGGTCCAAGCATTGAAGACCGGCGTTATCCTCGGAGAGACGCATGAACCGTGAAGATCTGGAACACATCATCCGAGCGGCTGCCGACATCACGAACGAGTACGAGTTCGTCGTTGTTGGCAGTCAATCGATTCTGGGCCCGATCCCTAATCCCCCGGCGATTTTCACCATGTCGGCGGAGGCTGACATCTACCCGCTCAATGCTATCCACAAGGCGGATGAAATCGATGCCGCCATCGGCGAAGGCTCCCGCTTTCACGAGACTTACGGATACTACGCGCAAGGAGTCGGACCAGAGACAGCGTGTCTGCCGGCCGGATGGCAGAGCCGGTTGCAGCGCATCCAGACGTCCGGCACCAACGGGCGCGTAGCCTATTGCCTGGACGTCCTGGACCTTTTTATGGCCAAGGCTGCCGCGGATCGCGACAAAGATCGCGTCTTTTGCATGGCCTTGATTCAGCACGGCTATGTTTCGCCGGACGCCGCTATCAATCGCGTCAACGACATGCCGATGGAAAGGGCTGCTCAGGGACGGCTACGTGCCCGCATCAAGCGCTGGACAAAGGCCTTGCGCGAACAAGGTCATGAGATTCCCGGCGACGCCGCCTAGATTCCACCATCAGGCAATGCGCTGTGAACAAGTGCGGCTTCGCGCCGGCGCTCCGAGGCCGGCGCAATGGGCAAGCAACATGCTTGTCCCGTGCTGACGTGTGGCGCTACCGCGGACGTTGATGCCGGCGAACGGGCGGGCCAGGACGCAGCGCTGCTGCACGAGCCATCGGAACATCGCACCGGGGATCGACAATGCATTTCATCAGCGCCGCTCATCCCCGCGCCGCTCGTCCTCCTCGCGCCATTGCCGGCGCTGCCGCCGCAGTCGCCTCAACGCCGGCATGCCAAGCCGCCATGCGCGCCGGGCTTGTCCACCCGGATGCGGATCGACCAGCAAGCTCAGGGCGCGCGCGTAGTCGCGCACCAGGCCCGGCGTCCATGCCATGGTCTTGGCACGCTTGCGGATCTGCGCGGCGAGCCATAGTTCGGGCGTCAGCATCGTCGTGAGCAGCAGGCCCCAGCTGTGGCGATGGCCGTGCCGGCGCATCAGCGCGCCCTCCAGTGCCGCCTCCAGCCCCCGTGCCACGCTGACCGCGCAGTTGCGATATGTCAGGTTGTAGGTCGTGTCCGAGCGCCACGCATTCCAGAACCGCTCGAGCCGCGCCGGATCATAATTGCGCAGGTGCACGCGCGCCGTGGAATCGCCGCGGCGAGCGGATTCCGTTACGTAGTCAGGTTCGAACCGCCCTGGCACATCGTTGTCGCTGGACGCACGCAGCGCTTGCGCGACGCGATCGGGGGTACGGTTCAATGGCGTGGCCGGATCGAAGCTGATGTAGATGCCTTCCGGCGATTCCAGCGCGGCATGGCCGGTCCAGATCGCGCCATTGGCGTCGACGGCGGCGATATAGCGGTCGACCACCGGGCGCCGCCGCAGCGGACGCTCGACCGAGCCGGATGGCGTCCAGACATGGACCGTCAGTGCGGGGCCATCCCTGGCGGGAAGCGTCATGGACGGCTCGGGCTGCGAAAACAGCAGCGTCTTCGTGACCTTGTGCACCGGCTCGTGCTGCGCGCCATCACGAACCGGCGGAGAACCGGCTTTCGTCCTACCGCCCTCCTCTGCCCCGGCGCGCCGCCGTCGCGGACCATGCATGAGGCTTTCGATCGTTGCGCTCTCGGGAACGCGCATCGCGCGGTAGGCCAGCATGACCATGCTCCAGCCGCCGAACAACAGCCACAGCGACAGTGCGTAAGGCACGGTGCCCCGATAGTTCGTCGGATAAGGCTGAAAGAAGAACATCGCGATCAGGATCTCGATCGCCCCCATGCCCACGGCGATGCGCCAGCGCGGAAACCGCACCACGCTCGCCGAGACGCATTGCAGCAGGCCATCGAGCAGGAACAGCGTGCCGAAGAGCATCGACAGCCAGAAGTGGCCATGATGATGGCCTGCCAGAACAAGGGAGGCCGCGATTATCAGGGACAGTCCCTTGAACACGCGCATGCTGCGCATGCCGCCCGCGCCGACGAACGCGACCACCAGCGTACCGATGCCGCCGGCCATCAGCAGCAGCGCAAACAGCTCGAGCGGAAAGTAGACGGCGCCGTCCAATCCGTCGATGAACAGCACGATGCCGGCCAGTAGAAAGGCGATGCCGAGCCAGAACATTCCGCGTGCCCGTTGGCGCAGATAGTCGAATCCCAGCATGATCAGCGCGAGCCGGATCATCGTTCCCCCAAGGACGATATGCTCCACGGGGATTCTAGTCACTATGTTGCGCCTGCGCGACCTTGTACTACTATCCTCATCGACGCATGCCGGCCGCGTCCGCGGCCCGCTCCGGCAGGGATTCGGATCTATGGGGGATACCGATGCAGTCTGCAGGCACCCGCTTCATCGTCGTGGCGATCCTCGTCGCCATTGCCTATCTGGCCGTGGGCATGCTGTCGCGCGCCATGGCCGCGAGCGAAACACAGGCTGTCGCCGTATGGCTGGCTTGCGGCGTCAGCTTCGGCGCCTGGCTGGTGAGCCCGCCAGGCATGCGGGCGGCAATACTGGCCGGTACCGTCGTTGCCGCCGCCATCTGGGGCATCGCGGGACACGCCCTGCCCTTCGGCGCCGCGCTCGCATTCTCCGCGATCGAGACTGCCAGCATTGCGATCGGCGCCTGGATCGCCTCGCTTCGCCAACATGCCGCCCGGCCGCTGCAGGCCGCGGCGCTGCTCGTGGCAGGCGCCATCGTCACCAGCGTGGCAGGCGCGACGCTCGCCGTGGAACTCTGGCGCTGGCTGCAACCGGGGGGCGCTATCGACCTGGCCCGCGAATGGCGCGCCTGGGCGTTTTCCACGATCGTCGGCATCCTGCTCGTCGCGCCCGTGATCGTCGGCTTCAAGGGATTTGCCGTCAAGCGTTCCGGGGGCATGCCGATGAAGCAGTTCGGCGCCGGTGCGGCCATGTTCGCGCTGTTCCTGCTGACGACCCTGATCGTCTTCGATCGCAGCGTGCATCAGCGCTTCGGCGACGTGGCGGCGACGCTCACTTACCTGCCGATGCCGTTCCTGCTGCTGGCATCGATGTTCTGGGGCCCGCGCGGCGGCGCCGTTGCCACGCTGGTGGGCGCGCTGCTGATCATCTGGCTGACCGCGCACGGCGGCGGACCGTTTGCGATCCGCGAAGGTTTTCCGGGCGAGTCGGTGGTGGAGGTGCAGGCTTATGTCTGGGTGTGGGCAGTGCTGCTTCTCGCCGGTCGCGCGCTCAACGAGGCGCGACGAACCGCGCTGGCCAAGGCACGCGACTGGCAGCTGCGCTACGAGCGGACGCTGCAGGCCAATGGCGTGGCAAGCGTCGAGTTCGATGCCGTCACCGGCGTCGCGTGGTGGGGAGAATCGGCCGAAGCCGTACTCGGCGCCGAGGCGGCGCAGCTGCGCAATATCCGCGACTGGCTCGACCGCGTCGACGATGCCGACCGGCCACTGGCGCAGGCGGGCTGGGAAGCCGTGTCAGCCGGCCATCGCGACATGAGCACCGATGCGTATGACATCCGGCTCGGCGGACGCGATCTGCATGTGCAGGCGCGCCTTGCACCGGTGAGGGGGCCGGATGGCGCCGTCGAGCGCGTGGCATGCCTGCTGCGCCTGGTCACGCCCGTGGGCGCGGAACGCCATGCGTGAGCCCGGCGTCTTCCTGATCCACGGTCTGGGCGGTACTCAGTACGACCTGGGCTCGATGCACAAGCGGCTCAAGAACGCGGGATTCGTCACGCATTCGCTGACCTTGCCGGGTCACGGCACGAAGCCGGAGGACCTCGTCGACGTGCGCGCGGAGGACTGGCTCGAAGCGGTGCGGGCGAAGTACCACGAAATCATCGGCCAGCATGACGTGCTGCATCTGATGGGCATGTGCATGGGATCGCTGCTGGCGGTGGAAACCGCCAAGCGGGAACGCCATGCCACGGGGAAGCTCGTGGTGCTGGCGCCGCCCGTCTACATCGACGGCTGGGCCACGCCTTGGTATCGCGGTGCGCGCAGCCTGCTCTATCGCGTACCGGGCGTGCCGGCGCGGATGAAGGTCATGGAAGAAGACCCGTACGGCATCAAGAACGAGCAACTGCGCGCCATCGTCAAGGCCAAGTTCGAACGCGGCGAGAATTTCCACTATGGATGGGTGCCGCTCGCCTGCATCCGCGAAGTCGACCGGCTGCGAGGCTTCGTCATGACGGGCCTGGACCGGATCGCCTGCCCGACGCTGGTTGTCCATGCGCGCGAGGACGAGCTGACCAGCCTGCGCTCGGCCACTTACCTCGTCGAACACATCGGCGGCAGGAAGCGCGCCGGCCTGGCCCGCATGGTGGTGCTCGAGGACAGCTACCACATGGTCTGCGTCGACAATGACCGCGAAATCGTCGCCCGCAACGTGCTGGAATTCTTCGATGTCACGGCCGCGGCCTCGCTCGGCATGGGACCGGTGGACGCGGCCATGACGCCCGCCGAGGTGCTGGCGCTGCTCGAAACCGCCCGGCGCCTGCTCGAATCCGGAGACTTCGCGGGCCTCTACGCCGCCGGCATTCCGGACTTTGCGTGGCTGCAACCGGGTGCGAACCGCGCGACGGGCGTCTATCGTGGCGGCAAAGGCCTCGCCCGGCTCAAGGGCTGGGCGATGGGCGAGCCGCCGTTGCACTTCGGCGCCTCCGGCATGCCGAGCCTGAACGCCGGCGTGGCGGTGTTGCCGGCCACGCTGATGGCCGGCGAGGCGCTTGCATCGCCCGGCGTGCTGGCGCTTGCAATGCGCGCCGGCAAGCTGCTGGAGGCGCGCTGGTTTCCCGACGATGTCACGCTGGAAGACCGCTTCTTCGGCGGCGAGCCGGTTCCCGAGGGCCCGAGCCCGCAGGAAAAGGCGTTCTCGGAAGCGGCGGCACTGTCAAAGACGCTGCGCCAGGCGCCGGACAACGACACGCTGCTGGCCCTCTACGCGCTCTACAAGCAAGGCAGCATCGGTGACGTGGTGGGCGAGCGCCCCGGCGTCATGGATGTCGTGGGCCGCGCCAAATACGATGCCTGGGCCGCGCGCAAGGGCATGACGACGCAGGCGGCCATGCAGGCCTACGTCAGCCTCGTGCAGGAGCTGCGGGCCAGGGAGGAGGCGGCGGTGTCGTAGCGGATATCCGTGCATCGAGTTGAACCCGCCTCTCGACAGATTCAATCCTTCAGCTCCTCTCTCAACTTCGGCGCGCCGGTGCGAGGATCCGTCACGGTGACATTCTCCAGCGCCTTGATTCGCCAATCGCCCTCCTGTCGCGTCAGCACCGCAAGGATCACTGTATCCACAGCATGCGGGCCCGCTGGATGAGCCGTTCCAGCCGTCAGTCGACTCCAAAAATGCATCACCACCGCTTCGGGGCCGATGGTCACCACGTGTATCAGTTCGTTTTCGAGCGTGGAATCACTGTAGATCGTTGCGTGAATCGGAGCGTGCATCTCGACAATCGCCTCGACGCCGCGCACGTAGCGCCCAAACCGGTTCACGAATGTCGCATCCTCATGGAACAATGCTGCGAAGGATTCCATATCGTGCCGATTCCACGCGTTCTGAAACGCTCGCAACGCTTCTTCTGGGTGTTTCATATCGCTGGTATCGCGGAACGTTGTAGCGGTTTTTTCTGGCCATTTCATGATAGCAGTCAGCGAAAATCCACGTCGTGATTACGCAACCTGCCTCCGCACCCCGCGCAACCGCCGAACAAGGAACGGAGCAATCAACATCGTCCCCGACGCCAGCAGCAGCCCCGCCGAAATCGGGCTCGACCACAACACCGCCACGTCGCCATTCGAGATGGACAAGGCGCGGCGCAGATTCTGTTCCAGCATTTCGCCCAGCACGAAACCGAGGATCAGCGCGGACATCGGGAAATCCATCTTGCGCAGGATATAGCCGAACACGCCTAGCACCGTCATCAGCACCAGGTCGAAGGTGGTCGCATGCACGGCATAGACGCCGATGGCACTGATCGCCGCGATGGCTGGCACCAGCATCCACATCGGTGTGGACAATGCACGCGCGAACAGATTGACCAGCGGGATATTCAGCACCAGCAGCATCACGTTGCCGATGAACAGCGAGGCGATCAGGCCCCAGACGATATCCGGCTGCTGGGTAAACAGCATTGGACCGGGCGTGATGTTGTAGAGGGTCAGCGCGCCCATCATCACCGCTGTCGTACCCGAGCCGGGCACGCCGAGGGTCAGCATCGGCACGAAGGAGCCGGTCGCCGAGGCGTTGTTGGCCGCCTCGGGCGCCGCCACGCCGCGAATATCGCCGTGGCCGAAGGTTCCGTTGCTGCCGTAGATGCGCTTCTCGGTCATATAGGTGATCGCGCTGGCAATGGTGGCCCCCGCTCCCGGCAGCACGCCGACAAAGAAACCGATCACCGACGAACGAACCGTGCACCACCACGTCTGCGCGGCCTCCCGCGCATTGAACATCATGCGGCCGGTGTTCTTGACCAGTTGCTGCCCTGTCTCGGTATGCTGCTCCAACATCAGCATCAGCTCGCTGACCGAGAAAAAGCCGATCACCACCACGATGAACTGGATGCCCTCGGACAGGTGCACGTTGTCGAAGGTGAAGCGGTACACGCCGCTATTGGCGTCGACACCGACGGTGGCCAGCGTCAGGCCGATCAATGCCGCCAGCAATGTGCGGACCGGCTTGTCGCCAACCATGCCAGCCAGGCACGCGATGGCAAAGATCATCAGCGCGCAGTATTCGGCGGGACCGAAGGCCACCGCCCAGTCGGCAAGCACCGGTGCGAAGATCACCAGGCCGAGGGTGGCAATCACCGATCCGACAAACGAACTCCACGCGGAGATGGACAGCGCCACGCCGGCCAGTCCCTTGCGCGCCATCGGGTAGCCGTCGATCGCCGTCATGATGGCACCGGCGTCGCCCGGCACATTGAGCAGAATCGACGAGATGCGGCCGCCGTACTCGCATCCCATATAGACGGCGGCCAGCAGAATCAGAGCGGTCTCCGGCGGCAGCTTCATCGCATAAGCCAGCGGCAGCAGAATGGCGACGCCGTTGATCGGACCCAGCCCCGGCAGCATGCCGACCAGCGTTCCGATAAAGGCCCCGATCGCGGCCACCAGCAGGTTCGACCATTGCGACGCAATGCCGAAACCATGCAGCAGATGTTCGAACGCGCTCATAGCAGGCCCTCGATCAGGGTGCCGATCGGCAGCGTGACTTCCAGCCAGCGATCGAACAGGAAAAACAGGCTGATGCCCATCAGCGCGCCGGTCGCCACGCAGGCCATCCACCCGCCGCCGAACAGCCGGCCCAGCACGATCGTCAGCAAGGCGGTGGCAATGGCAAAGCCGAGCCACTGGAACACCAGTGCATACGCCAGCAGTGCAGCCACCATGATGGCCAGCCGGAAGGCGCCGCCGCGCTGGGGCCAGGCGACCTTGGGCCCCGGAAAGACAAGCAACCAGATACTGCACAGTGCCATCAGCACGCACAGCAGCAGCGGGAAGGCCCGCGGCCCCACCGGCTCGTAGCTGAACTCGGCGGTAAATCCCGTGGCCACCCACGCGGCGGCGGCGCTCAGCAGCAGCCACGCGATGGCGAAAACGCGATCACTATTCATCGATGTCTCAGGGTGTTTGGGGTGGCCGCGAGCGCGGCCCAAGGGAGATGCCGGGCGTCCCGGCGGCCCGCCTTACTTCATCAGGCCAAACTCGCGCGCCAGCGTCTGGTAGCGGGCGACTTCGGCCTTCACATAGCTGTCCAGTTCCGGGCCGGTCTTGGCAAACGGAAAGAGGCCCCTGGCGTCGAGCGCTTCGCCAAACTGGCGCGAGGCCAGCAAGTTCCGGAACGCAGTGCTCCACCATTGGAACTCGGCATCGGGCACCTTCGGCCCCATATAGAAGCCGCGCACGATGGGCCATTGGACATCGAAGCCCTGCTCCTTCGCGGTCGGAATCGCCGCCAGCTTGCCGGGCAGGCGCTTGTCGGCCAGCACCGCGAGCACGCGGATCTTGCCGGCCTCGAGCATGCCCGCGACCTCGCCGATGTCCCCGGGCACGACCTGCACATGGTTGCCGAGCAAGGCCGTGATGGCCTCTCCGCCGCCCTCGAATGCGACGTAGCGCATCGTGCGATGCTCGACGCCGGCCTGCTTGGCAACGAGCGCCGCCTTCATCCAGTCCTGGCTGCCGACCGAACCGCCCGCGCCAAACACCACCTTCTGCGGATCGGCCTTCATCGCGGCCATCAGGTCCTTCAGCGTCTTGTACGGCGAGTTGGCGGCGACCGCGACCATGCCGTAGTCGGTACCGATGGCGGCCAGCCACTTGACGTCGTCCGGCCCGTATTTGCCGAACTTGCCGTGGGCCAGGTTCAGCAACGAGCCGCTGGAGAACGCGACGATGGCCTGGCCATCGGCCGGCCGCTGTGCCACGACGGCGTTATAGGCGACCGCGCCGATGCCGCCCGGCATATAGGTCACGCGCATCGGGCTCTTCAACTGGCCCCCGTCCTGCAGCGCGGTTTGTGCCAGCTTGCAGGTCAGGTCAAAACCGCCCCCCGGCTTGGCCGGCGCAATGCATTCGGGGCGCGATGGCTGGGCCTGGGCGTTCGTGGACAGCATCGCCCCGGCGGCGAGCATGGCGACGACGAGCTTGGGAATGGCGGTCATGGGGTCTCCTGGTCCGGTCGTTGTTATGGCGCGCGAACACGAATTGACTTCGGCGCGATTGGCCGTATCGTAGAGCCCGATGCTGTCGCGAGCCTGTCATCGCGACTGTCACGGCCTAGCGTTTACCCTATTCCAGCGTTTATTGCTGATCGAGGATCATCAGGAGCTTGCTGCCTGGATGGTCAAATCCTTGCGGGCGGACGGATTCGACATGGATCATGTCCCCGATGGAGAAACTGCCCTGACGATGCTGCAGGAGCAGCCTTACGGTGTGATCCTGCTCGACCTGTCATTGCCCGGCATCGATGGCCTGGAAGTCCTGCGCATTGCCAGGGCCCGCGGCGTCGGCGCGCCTATCCTGATCCTGACCGCGCGCACCGAAGTTGCCGACCGCATCAAGGGCCTGGACCTGGGCGCCGACGACTATATCGCCAAGCCCTTCGACCTTGGAGAATTGAGCGCGCGCATCAAGGCCCAGTTGCGGCGCACCCATGGTGGCCAGCCGGTGACGCGCTTCGGCGATCTCGCCTTCGACTCGGTCGAGCGCATCTTCCTGCTGCGCGATGCACCGCTGATGCTGTCGCGGCGCGAGCATGCGGTTCTGGAAGCGCTGTTTATCCGCGCCGGCCGCGTGGTAACCCGCGAAAGCCTGCTCGGTCGGGTGTTCTCGCTGGATGACGAAGTCAATCCCGAGGCCATCGAGCTCTACGTATCCCGCGTACGCAAGAAGCTGCGCGACAGCAAAACGACCATCACCGCCGTCCGGGGCATTGGCTACCTGCTCGAATCGAATCATGACAGCGACTGAGCGTCGGCACAGCCTGCGCCGGCGTCTGCTTTGGCGCTTGACCATCCCGCTGGTCGCGGTCGGCATCTTTACCGCTTTCACCTCGTATCGCACCGCGTTGTCCGAAGCCAATCAGGCCCATGACCGCACGCTGCTGGCTTCCGCGCGCGCCATCGCGGAGCGGCTCGACTATCGCAATCACCAGTTGGTGGTGGACGTTCCCTATGTCGCACTGGACACCTTCCAGGTCGATATCCGGGGCCGCATTTTTTATCGGGTCCGCGATCCGGCGGGGCGTTTTGTTTCCGGTGACCGGGATTTGCCGCCGATGCCCAAGGACGTGCCGCGCAGCGACCACTACCCTGCCCTCGTGCATTTCTACAATACCGATTACCTCGGCACGCCGCTGCGCGTCGCGGCATTATGGCAACCGGTCGCGGGCGCCGGCGATGGCGGCATCGCCCTGGTCGAAGTCGGCGAAACGCTGGAAATACGCGACGACATGGCGATGCGGCTGCTGGCCACCACGCTGTGGCAGCAGGCGCTGTTGATCGCTGCCTCGCTTGCGCTGATCGCACTGGCCGTGCATGTCGCACTGCGGCCGCTGAAGAATATCGAGGCCACGCTACGGGCCCGCGACACCGCCAGCCTGGATCCCATCGACGTTCCCGAACTGCCGCGGGAAATCCATCCCCTTCTCGCCTCGTTGAACAGCTATCTGGACAGTCTGCGCGGCATGGTCTCGCGGCAATCGCAGTTCCTCGACGATGCCTCGCATCAGTTGCGCACCGCGCTCGCGCTGGTCAGAACGCAGGCAGACCATGCCGTGCGGACCTATCAGGCCAAGCCGGAATGGCGCGAGATCCGGGACGCCATTGACCGCACCATCCGGCTGACCAACCAGCTGCTGGCGTTGGCGCGTACCGATGCCCAACCGCCGCATGCCGCGCAAGGCGCCGCGCTGCAGCGGCTGGACCTGACGGCGCTGTGCCGGGCGGTGTCGGCCGAGTGGTATCTCGCGGCGCGCGACCGGCAGCTGGACTTCGGCCTGAGCGCCTGCGACCAGGTGCACGCCTACGTCAACGGCGACGAAGGCATGCTGCGCGAAATGCTGGCCAATGTTCTCGACAATGCCGTGCAATACACGCCCGCGGGCGGACGGGTGGAAGTAACCGTGATGGCGGGGGCCACCACGCATCGGGTGCTGGTGGACGACAGTGGCCCCGGCATTGCGCCGGCGATGCGGACCAAGGCATTCGAACGATTCGCGCGCCTCGGCGGCTCGCGTTCTCCGGGCAGTGGACTGGGTCTGGCAATCGTGCGGCAGATCTGCGAAGCGCACGGCGGACGCGTGCTGCTGGAAGACGGGCCGGATGGACGAGGACTTCGGGTCCGTATCGAATTGCCTGCCGCCAGCGCGCCCGGCCGTGTCAGCGGATCGCTACCGGATTCACGTTGACCTGCGTCGAGCCGACATAGCGTGGCTGGCCCAGCACGAACAGGAATTCCCACGCCTTGTCACGCACCAGTGCGCGGCTGTCGATCAGTTCGAGGTTATAGATGCCACGCTTGGCCAGCATGAACTGATTGACCGGAAACTCTTCGCCGCTCGGATTCGGGTACACCTCGGACGCCCAGGTGTCGCCGCCGAACGCCACGATGCCCTGGTCGGCGAGCCATCGCGCCGCTTCCATGCCGATGCCCGGCTCCACGTCGAGGAACTGCTTGTTGTCCTTGCCGATCAGATCGAGCCATCCGGTGTGGAACAGCACGACATCGCCCTTGCGCAACGCGACGCCCTGGCGCTTGAGCACGGTCTGGATATCGGCAACCTTGAATTCCGTTCCGCCCGGCACGATGGCCTTGCCATAGTGAGCGGTCATGTCCAGCACCACGCCCCGCGTGACGATCGGCGGTACCTTTTCCACGCCCAGCTTCTTCACGCCCTCCACCGTGACGATGTCCGCGGCGCGATTGCCGTTGTAGTAGACGTTGTCGATACCGATATGCCCGATGCCATTGAGCTGGGTGCCGACGCCGGTCCACGCCACGGCGAGCTCATCGTTGAACGTAAAGCGGTTCGGCCCCAGAGTCTGGCCGGCCTGCTCCCCGGGCTGGATGTTGTACAGCTTGAAGCTGCGATGCCGGAATGCCGGCAGATCCTTGCTGACCGGAACGCCGAGCGCATAGGTCTTGCCGGTCTTGACCAGCCCGGCGGCCTGCCGGACGACGTCGGGCGTCAACAGGTTGGCCGCGCCGATTTCATCGTCCGGCCCAAACTGCGAGGGATACCAGTCGGCCGCCGATGCGCCGTGAGCCGTTGCCGCCAATATCACCGCCATCGCAATTCCGTGCTTCGCTTTCATCGTGTTCTCCGCTCTCTGACGATCGAATCACGATTCTGCTGTGGCGCTCGACTGCGAAAAACCGGCCCGGCTGCGAAAGACCTTTGAATCGTACGCAAGGGTCGATGGATCGGTCAGCTCGGCAACCGGCTAGTTCGACCGCGGCAGGATCTCCATCGATTCACACTCGCTCCCGCGGCACCAGGCAATGATCTGGACCTGGCCGATGTCCCATTCCAGAGTGAATGCGCCAAAATCAAAGGAGCTATAGCGGCATCGGTCCCCAAGGACTTCCTTGAGGCGGTCCACCGGCTGCCCAGCGTAGCGACTCACGTCGACGAGCGCGGTGAGGATGCGCGCCTCCTCCTCAGCCTTGGCGCGCGCATGCCGGGCTCCCGCTCGCCGGGACCAGGAGACGAGCCAGAGTCCGAGCATTGTCAAGGCAAACAGCAACAGTGCGGAGGCGGTGGAGAGCATGCGCAGCCGGGGAGTTCTGGACGGCAATACGGTCCGAATGGGTCTTGACTCGAAAAGTCGATCTCGAATTGTACCGACCATCCGGCCAGAGCGACGCGCCGGCAACCAGCGTTGGAATCGGAATTGGCACGCGCAAGGCGCCCCGCATGGGCCCAGATCGCATTCAATGCGCCGCGACACCCCTCCCCCGCTGTATTCGCCTCTGCAGACTGTGCGCAATGAACGCCGCCATCGTCCCCAGCGTGGCCGCCGAGGCCAGCATCGTGAACGCGGCCACCGATGGCGGCTGGTGCGACGCAAAGTAGGCGACCAGACCGAGGAAGAAGCCCAGCAGGTTGTTCAACGCGGGTGCCTTTGCCAGCGACAACGCGATGCCGGTGATTGCAAACACGACCGCAGTGAGCGTGTATTGCCCCAGCAGCGGCGTCAGTGCCGCCATGGCAAGCGCCGTGCCGATACCGAGCGCCACGCCGATCAGCACGCAGCCCAGATTGATCGCGCCCTGCTTCAGGTTCATACCGCGTGTGAAGAATGAAATCCAGCCAACGAACATGGCCCATACCGGCACGTCCAGCGCGGTCACGCTCAGCGTGGCGGCCGACGAGGCAACGATCGACTCGGCGATGACCACCTTCAAATGCGTGGGAAAGGAGCGATCAGCCATGGCTCATCTCCGCTGACTGAGCGGCGAGGAGAGGCGACAACAGGTCCGCCAGCCCGATGCGCCGCAGGAAATCGGCACGGATCCGGTCGGCGACTGCATTGACCACCTCGCAGCCATCGTCCGAGGGATCGACATGGACGCGGAAGGGCCGCTTGCTGCAGGGACGCCCGACGATGTCGACAATGGCCTGGGCCACCGCCGAAACGTCGGCATCGGGCGGTTCGCACGCGGCCAGACTCTGGAGAACCTCCTGCTCGAAGCCGGCATAGGCGCCGGTGGCATATTCCTGCTCGCGGGCGGTATCGGCCGGGCGGCCGCTGTGCGCGAAGTGATTGGTGCCCTTGGTGAACGCCCCGGGTACGATGATCGACGTCTCGATGCCCCAGCGGGCAAGCTCTCCGGCATAGCTGACCGCGACGGCATCCATTGCCGCCTTGGCGGCGAAGTACGGCGCCAGGTAAGGCGGCGTGCCGCCACGGTGGCTGCTGCTCCCGACCCACAGGACCAAGCCCTGCCCCTGCTTGCGCATTTGCGGCAAGACTGCGCGGTTCACGCGCTGGGTCCCCAGTACGTTCACGTCGTACAGATGCGCAAATTGCTCCGGCGTGAAGGCTTCGGCGGGACCGAATGCCATGTGGCCGGCGTTGTGAATCAGTACATCGATCCGCCCCTGTTCCGCGACGACGCGATCCACTGCGGATTGCGCGGAACTCTCGGACTGCACGTCCAGTTCGACGGCATGCAGGTTCACCTTGTTGTCGGCGGCATATGCCAGCAGCGCGTCGACCTGGGGCGCATTGCGTCCCTGCGTGTCGCGCATTCCCGCATAGACGGTGTGGCCCGCCGACGCGAGCGCTCTGGCGCTCAGGGCACCGAAGCCGCTGGAGGCGCCGGTAATCAGGATGGTCAGACTCATGGTTTGCTCCTCGCTCGTAGATGGCACTTCGCTGAGGCATTGCGTTGCGTTGCGTTGGGGAGAGCATCGTCTGCCCCGGTACTGGCGTCGTGCGCCGTGATGAACGCGATCGCTTTGCCGAAGGGACGCTCGGATTGGATTGCGCGTCCCATGGCGACCATCTTGGCGGTTGGCGAGGATGGGATAAAGGTGGCCGGCTTGGCGGGTCAATTCAACGCGGCATAACAATGCGGTGGAATCGAATCTGCCGCAGCAGCGAAAACGGCGACGGGTGCACCCGCCGCCGCGTCCTCCTTGTCCCCGGTCCGCAGTCTTCCAAGCCCAGAGCAACAGGAGGAGTTATCCGGCTTTGTCCGGATCTCCACACGCCGGCAGGCCGCCGGCGCAGCGTGCTCACTTCCTTGCTGCCGACGGAACGGCCTCTCCTCGTTCCGCGCCATAGGTCTTCACCAGGTAATCGACGATAACGGGTATGTCCTCGTCCTTCAGCGGTGCGCCGAAAGGTGTCTTCATCTTCTTGACGGTTGCCTCCCAGTACTTGCGGGGCGAGGAAGCCGGCTGCGTCGAGACGTACTGCGCGGAATGGCAGGTCATGCAATTCTGCAAGGCAAGCGCGTATCCCGGCAGGCTGCTCGGCTTGTACATTGCCGTCTCTTGAGGGAGCTTGATTTCAAGCGCCATCGCACTGGATGTCGCCGCGAAAGCAACGACGGCAGCAAGGGCGGATCGCATCTGGTTTTTTCTTTTCATGGCGCCCTCACCTGACGATCACGCGCGTGGATTCCACCACGTTGCGCATGTATCCAGCCGGATTCCAGTTCGCGGTCAGCGGCTGCGTCTCGCCCGAGCGGCTTTTCGCCCGAACGCGCAGGTCGTAATTGCCCTTCCTGGCCGGACGGAACGCAATGCTCCATTCCCGGAACGAGTACCGGCCCAGGTCCTTGCCGAGAGATGCCGTACGCCAGCTGGTGCCGCCATCGTCGGAAAATGCCACCTCCTGGATACCGTGTCCGCCGTCGAAGGCAATGCCCTTGACGACGACCTGCTGCCCCATCGGCACGATACTGTCCTGCATGTGGCTCGTGATAAAGGACCGCACATTGAATCGGCCAATGGGAACGGTGCTGGTGGGCGCGGTACCTGGAGAGACGCAGGCGCAGTCATTGGCCGGAATCCGATAGGCTGAGTTCATCCAGAATCCGTCGAACGGTTTGTCCAGCACCTGAATGTGGGACAGATGCTTGACCCAATACGTCCCGTAGTGCCCGGGCACGACCAAACGCAAGGGATAGCCGTTCAGGAATGGCAAGTCCTTGCCGTTCATCGCCCAGGCCAGCATGACCTCGCCGTCCATGGCGTGATCCAGTGTCAGCGCCTTGACGAAATCGGGTCCTGTTTCGAGCGGCGAACGATCCAGTCCATCGAAACTGACCTGGACCGCCCCGGCCCTGACACCGACCCTTTCCAGCAATGCGCGCAACGGAATACCGGTCCAGCGGGCATTGCCCATGGCGCCATTGCCGAGCTGCCCGCCATTGACGCGCGGGTCGAAAAACCCTCGGCTATTGCCGGAGCATTGATTGACGGCAACGAGATCGACGGGCTCGGCAATCTTGCGCAGTTCCCGCAATGACAGCTCCATGGCGTTGGCGACATGGCCATCGATCTTGAGCCGATACTTGGCAGCATCAATGTCCGTGGGAATGCCGCTCCAGTGATAACGCACGAAAAAGGCGTCATTGGGGGTGATTGCGCCCTCGCGAAACACTTCAAAAGGCGTCTCGAGCTGCGGCGGGCGGCTGGTCAGCAGAATCAGCGGCCGCTTCTGCGGAAATGCCACCAGTTCGCGCTGGCCGTTCTCGAATGGCATTTCGATGGTCCGGCTTGCGGCCAGCACCGCCGGTGCCGCCAGTCCGAGTGTTCCCTGAAGGGCGATGGCCGCGCCGCCCTTCAAGATGCTGCGACGGCCGTAATCGGCGCCGTCGGACTTATGCCGTCCCGCCATTCCTGTCTCCTGGTCTTTTGATTAATTGATGGCGAGCAGCGTAAAAGAACGACGCTTATAAGTAAAACCGGTAATTTTGGTATCCCTTACCGGGAAATTGAATTCCCCCCGACGCGCCGCCCTGGCACGCCAAAATCCGGCATCGCTACATCAGCAAGCCCCTGCAAAGTACCGACAAGCCGCTGAGACAGAGGAAGAGCAATAAATATCGACGCACGGCATTGGGCGATATCCGCCGACGCAGTCGCGAACCGATCGCCAGCCCAATGAGTCCGAACGGCAATGCAAATGCCGCGCTGCGCAGCAATTCGGTCTGCTGCAGCAATCCGCTGCCGGCAAACGCGGCCAGCCGTGCCAACGCGCTGACGAGTATCACGGCGGCAATCGTCGAACGAAATTCGTCGATCTGCGGAAGCCGCCTGGACAGGTACATCGTATAGATTGGCCCGCCCGTTCCAAACAGCGCACTGAATACGCCGCCCACCACGCCGGCCGGCACCGACCACCCCTTGGCCGCGTTCTCTGCCGGTCCCGACGACGCCATCAGCGCCCGGCCCGTCATCACGAGCACGAACAGGCCGAGCGCGACCAGCAGCCAGCGGGACTCGACCTTGGCCAGCACGGTCGTGCCGAGCGCCACGCCGACCATCATGAACGGGATCAGGCGCAGCAACTCCGGGCGGGAAACCGAGCTGCGGTTGCGCAGGCCGACCAGCGCTGTTGTCACGAGGTCGAGCAGAAGCAGCATCGGAACAACGAACTGCAGCGGGACGAACTGCACGAGGATCGGTACCGCGACCATCGCGGCGCCGAAGCCCGTCAGTCCGAATACCGTATAGGCCGCCGCGATCGTCGCGCCCAGCACGGCGTAGTGTTCAGTTCCCATCAGGCGCTCGCCGAAGAAAGGCCTTCTCCACCGCTAGTTCGCCGATATCTTGCGCTTCGCCACAAGCGGCTTCCAGCGGCCGAATTCCTGGGCGATTTCCTCGCGCAGCGGCCCCTTTGGCGTCAGCGTCCGGGTCATGCCTTGCGTGGCGAGATAGCGTTGCATGCCTGGTTCCGCCGTTGCATTCTCGAGGTCCGCGTACATTTTCGCCGTCAATTCCTTCGGCGTACCGGCCGGCGCCATCAGCGCAAACCAGCCATGGAAGGAGAAGCCCTGGAGACCCGCTTCAGAGGCCGTCGGCACGTCGGGAAGCAGCGGGGATCGCTCCTTTCCGGTCACCGCAAGGGCACGCAGGCGGCCGCCTTTCAGCAGGGGAGAGATCGCATTGATATTGCCCACTGTCATGTCGACCGTGCCGGCCATCAGGTCCGAGTATGCCGGCCCTTCCCCCTTGTACGGTATGTGCACGACGTCGATGCCAGCCGCTTCGGCAAAGGCTTCGCTGGCGATATGGACCTGGCTGCCATTGCCCGCGGAGGCGAAGGTCAGCTTTCCCGGATTGCCCTTGGCGTAGGCAATCAGTTCCGTCATCGTCTTGGCCGGAACCTTCGTGTTGATGGTGACCACCATGGGACCGCTGGCGACCTTGCCGATCATCTCGAAACTCTGTTCCGAGTAGGGCAGCTTCTGATAGATCAGCGGGTTGACGGTGAACATGCTGCCGGAGGCGAGCAACAGCGTATAGCCGTCCGGCGCCGACTTGGCCACGACTTCGGCGCCCACCGCCCCGCCGGCGCCGGGCCGATTGTCCACCACGACGGGCTGATTCCACTGCTTGCCGAGCTCGAGCGCCACGGCGCGTGCCAGCAAATCGGTCGCGCCGCCCGAGGCGAATGGGACCACCAGCCGGATCGGCTTGCGGGGCCACTCCTCGGCATGCGCCGGCGCCACGGACAGCGGTGCGACAGCAAGCGCGAGCATCGCCACGGCGGTCGAAGCGCGGGCGCGCGGTGCTGGCACATTGCCGCGCGGCTGGATCGCAATCGGATGGGATTGCGGCGCGCGCAACCGTTGGAGTCCTTGGAACCGTTGGAACCGATGCAGCCATTGCTGTCCTGCGGCGATCCAGCCGTGAATGCGCCGTTGCGTGCCATGTGAGTTCATCGTTGTCTCCTGCCTGGATTTCGTTTATCGGAACGATCTTGCAGTTGCTTGTCATCGATTCGGATGGTGAGCATTGCTTTCCCGGCAACAAAATATGGAGCGCTCACATCGATCGATTTAGTGAGTTATGTTTTTTAAGAACGAACGCCCTCCTCCCGGTCATCAACGGGTGAATCCATTTCCCGGCGATAGAAAAAGCCGCGCTGCTATCCGGATCGATATGGGCGGAAGAATTCCGGCATCGATGCGAAAATCGGTCAGCCTTTGCGCGCCAGCTTCGGACGGCCTTCGCTCGGCGTGCTGGCCGGTGTCGTCACGGCGGTCAACGCATCGAGCAGCAAGCGCGAAAGATGCGCGCGCGGATTGTCACGGGGGACCAGAATCCCGAGGCGACGCATCAGCGGGGGCGAGCCGAACGGAATAGTCCGGATCGTCGGCGGAAACTCGTTTTCGACGCCGCGTCCCGGCACCACCGACGACCCCAGGCCATTGGCCACCATCGCGATCACGCCTTCGAGCGTGTCGATCTCCATCGTCGAGCGCACCGCAATCTGGCGCCGGATCATTTCTTCCTGGACCAGCAGGCCAACCCGGGCCGTGCGGTTGAATCGCACATAGGGCGTGGTTTCCAGCACGCCCTTGTCCGAGTCCCCTCGCGTCGTGACGTGCGTGATGACGACGAACTCTTCGTTGAAGAACGGCAGGAACTCGAGATCGATCCGCGGCACCTCGGGCTCCGTGACCACGGCGACATCGAGTTGCCGGCGATACACCGCCCGCTCGAGGTCGTGCGTCAGGCCCGTGGTCAGGTGGATGTCGATGCGGTGCCCCTGCTGCTGGAGCCGCTTCAGGGCCAGCGGCAATACGCCCGAGACGCAGGTGTGGACCGATCCCAGCTTGAGCACGCCACCGGCGGCTTCCCGCCTGAGGGCCGCGCTCATGCTTTCCCAATGGGTCAGCAGGTCGCGCGCGCGATTGGTAAAGGCGAGTCCCGCGTCGGTCAGCACGGGCGGCCTGCGGCTGCGATCGAAGATCGTCATGCCGAGTTCTTCCTCCAGCGCGCGCATTTGCATGCTGACTGCCGATAGCGACAGTCCGATCGCATTGCCCGCTTCGGCAAAGCTTCCGCGATCGGCGATGGCTACCAGTGTGTAGAGCGTCTTGACGTCCATGTCTGACAGTTCGGTTTGCGGTTTGCGGTTTGTGGTTCCACCCGCCAGCGTGCGTGCCATCGTTCCGCCGAATGGACGCGCGCGTCGCGCTAGAGGCCGAGCAGGCGACGGGCATTGCCGCCCATCACCCTTTCCATGTTCTCCGGACGAATCGGCAGCGTCTCGAACCACCGCTTGTAGTCCTTCACCGGGCAGAACGGGAACGAACTCGCGTACAGCATCCGATCGGCCAGGAAGGAATCGGCCGCCTTCACATACTCCTCGGATCCCGGCATTCTAGAGAAATACATGTCCGGCGACAGATACAGGTTGGGGCGGCGGAAGGCGATATGCAGGATCTCGGTGACCCATGGCCAGCCGCCGTGGACGACGACCACCTTCAGCCTTGGAAAGTCGGTCAGCACGCGATCGGTTCGCACGGGATCGGAGTAGCTCAGGTCCGGGCCCGCGGTGCCGCCCACCATCAGGATCACGGGCACGTCCAGGTCTTCGCAGTGCGCGTAGATTGGATACAAGCAGCGGTCGTCCGCGTACATGGGAATCGGGTAGGAGCCCGGCTCGATATTGATCGCCTTGAAGCCGTTGGCCACCGCCTCCGAAATGGTCTTGCACGCAGCCACGCGGTTGGTCGGATCGATCGACGCGGCCCCGATGAAGCGGCCCGGGTAGTCCTGCACGATGCGGGCGACGTCCGCGTTGGACACGCTGCCGAGCGTTCCTGCCAGCCGTCCCACTACCACGCCCTGGTCGACGCCAGCCTCGTCCATCTCCTGCAGCAGCAAATCCATCGATTGCCGCTGCGCGGCCGCCGAGGGTTCGAAACCGACGGTCCGGGTAAATCCGTCGCGGCGCTCCCCCGCCGAATACATCAGCGTATCGAGAAATCCGCCGAGCGGCGGGCGCAGTCTGAAATCGATGATCATGTCGCGTTCCTGGCTGTGGTTCCTGGCTGGTTGCTGCGGTATTGCCGATTGCCCTACATCACCTCGTTCTTGCGGTCGTCGGTCTCGCCGTACCGGTGCAGTGCCGGCGGCTTGAGGCCGGCATAGAGTTTCTCGATGCCGGCATTGATGACCTCGGCATGCTGCGCAAACAGCGAATTACCCTCCAGGTCGCTCTCGACGATGAACGGGCCGAACTTCTCGACCTCGAACATCCACATCGCCTGCGCGATCCCCAGTTCGTCGAGCCAGAACACGTCCTTGACGCGCTTGATGCCTCGGCCGAGCAGCGCACCGGTGCCATAGCCGACAGTCGTCAGGTAGATCGCCCCAGCGGGCGCCAGCACGCGCTTGTAGTCGTCCGCCGGCATGCCGCCCTTGCCGATGAAGATCCGGCATCCCGTCTTCTCCAGCCACTTCGGGATCCATTTGGAGAACCGGAAGCTTGCGGTCGCGGTCACCGCGCCCACGTTGTAGCTGCCGTCCTCATTCGGCGCCGCGGCCGGCGAGCAGTGGAAGTTGACGTTGCTGAGGCCGTGCAGCGCGATCGGCAGCTCGACACCGTCATCGAGCACCTTCTTGTAGACGCCCTCCCGCGCGGTATAGACCACGCCCGTCAGATAGACGGCCGCGCCCAGTTCGAGCCTGGCGATGTCTTCCGTCGAGGCCGGCAGGTTGAGATGGCAGACCTTCAGCTCATCGTCTTGCGGATTTACCATTCGACCGTCTCCCTGCGCAGATAAGGGGTGAACCACTGAGGGTCCGTTCGATATTCGATGTTGCCGTCCGCGTGAAGGCGCGCGGTGGCGCGCCGCGACGACAGGCAGAAGGTATGCAGGCTGATCGGCATCCCACCGGTGTGGGTGTGGCCGACCTCGATATGGCAGTCGACCACCATCGAGGACCCGACAAAGCCCATGGCACCCATGCCGATGGAATTGCCCAGCTTCATCAGTTCGAGCTCGAGCTCGGCAATCTTCGGGTCGGGATTGCGATCGCCGACGACACGCAGACACGCCGCCTGCTTGCCAAGCTGCATGCAGGTGTCCTTCGACCCGCCCAGGCCGATTCCGACGATCGCCGGCTGGCATGCCAGCCCGCGCTTGCCGAATGCGATCAGCGTATCGAGGACGAATCGCTTGATCCCGTCGATGCCATCGCCGGGAAACAGCATCCGGTAGTCGGTGCCGAACAGCCCACCCTTGTGCACCGTGGTGATGTCGACCCAATCGGCGTCCGGCTCGAACGACCATTCGATCTCTGGCGCATTGATGCCGACGTTGTTGTTGTTGTCGGTCCGCCAGAGCGGATGCACGCGATTCGGACGCAGCGGAATCGCCTGCGTCGCGTCCGCGGTCGCCTTGCGCAGCGCACGCTCGACCGCGACGAATCCGCGCTGCACCGAGGCGTCGTTGCCGACCTTGACGTAGTACCGCGGCAGACCGGTATCGGCGCACATTGGCCGGCGGTCCTGGTCGGCGGCTTCCCAGTTTTCCTGCATCGCGTGGATGACGAAACGCGGCAGTTTGCCGGTCTCGGTCTTCTGCAATGCCTGGATGCCTTGCCTGTAGTCGTGGGGGATCTCGATCGCGGCGCGCTTCATGATTTCGAATGCGGCTTCCTCGACCCGATCGATGGAGATGGTC
Organism: Cupriavidus cauae; assembly: GCF_026210475.1. Taxonomy (NCBI): domain Bacteria; kingdom Pseudomonadati; phylum Pseudomonadota; class Betaproteobacteria; order Burkholderiales; family Burkholderiaceae; genus Cupriavidus; species Cupriavidus cauae. The sequence goes on along the minus strand of NZ_CP080294.1, from coordinate 2,038,394 downwards.
ATCGTAGCGTCCTTTATGCGGCGACTTTCGGGGGTTGGCCGGCCTCGCCGGTAATCAGCGACTGGCCGGGCTCGACGATGTCGAACTTCACCGGGACCATGTCGAGGCGGATAGCGTCGCCGTCGGCACTCACGCGGGTGTATCGGCTGCCGTGCAGATCGCCGGGCTCCGGGAAGTCTTCGCGGAAATGCGCACCGCGGCTGTTTTCCCGCGCCAGCGCGGAAACGGTGATTACGCGGGAGATATCGACCAGGCTCTGCAGATTGAGCCAGTCGTGCCAGGTCACGTTGTAGCGGCGGTCGCCATCGGACACGCCCATCGCCATCAATGCGTGCCGGTGCGAACCGATGGCATCGAGCCCGCGGCGCATCGCCTGTTCGTTGCGCAGCACGCCCACGTCATCCCACATCGTCTGCGACAGCGCATCCCGCAGCGCATGAATGGCGCCCGGCGGCTTCGAGAAGGGATATTCGGCCCGCTCGATGCCGGCGTGGATGACCCGTTTGTCGGGCTCCTTCCATTGCCGCACGCCCGAGACATAGGCGGCCATCGAATCGCCGGCGATACCGCCAAACACCGTGGAGTTGGCCACACCGTTGCCCCCGAGGCGGTTGGCACCGTGGACGCCGCCGCAGTCTTCGCCCGCCGCAAACAAGCCCGGCGAAGCGGTGCTGCAGTCGACATCGAATTCCACGCCGCCCATCAGGTAGTGGGCGGTCGGTACCACCTCCACACGGCCGCCGGCGAGGTCGAAGCCGCAGTCCTTGCAACGGTTGACCATGCCGGGGAAGGTCTTTGCGACCTTTTCGGGCCCGAGGTGGCTCATCTGGATATAGATGCCGCCCATCGGGCCGGTACGGCCGGCACGCATCTCGGCATAGATGCCGCGACTGACCACGTCGCGCGTCGCACGCTCGCCGCGCGCGTCGTAGTTGGTCATGAAGCGCTCGCCGTCGCCGTTGATGAGCCAGCCGCCGGCGCCCCGCAGGCCCTCTTCCAGCACGGTACCGGTCATGCGGGTATCCGGGCCGCCGAGCAGCCCCGTCGGGTGAAACTGCACCATCTCCATGTCGCGCAGGCTCAGGCCATAGCGCATGGCCATCGCCAGGCCGTCGCAGGTCTTGTCGCCCGAGGGCGTGTGGTAGCGGTACATGGTCGGGCCGGCGCCGGTGGCCAGCAGCACGGCTTTCGCCTGCACGAAGCGATAGGTGCCGCGGCGCATGTCGATGAACAGAACGCCGGCGATACCCGATCCGTCCACGGCCGGGATCAGCTCGATGGCGCGATGCTCCTCCATTTCCTCGACGTCGAGCGCCCGCACCTGTTCCATCAGCCGGTTGATGATCTCGATGCCGGTCAAGTCGGCCTTGTGAACGGTACGATCGAAGCTCTGCCCTGCAAAGGCCTTCTGGTGCAGCGTGCCGTCCGGATTGCGGTCGAAGAAGCAGCCGATCTCGTTCTCGAGCTCGCGCACGCGTTCGACCGCCCCCTGCACCAGCCGCCACGCCAGGTCCTGCCGCGGCAGCCATTTGCCGCCCTCGATCGTGTCCATGAAATGGCGCTCGACGGAATCGCCCGCGGACAGTGCCACGTTATAGCCGCCCTGGACCATGCGGGTGCAGCCGCATTTTCCGAGCAGGCCCTTGACGGCCACCGATACCTTGAGCGCCGGATTCGCCTTCTTCGCATGCAGCGCGGCGAACAGCCCGGCGCCGCCGGTGCCAAGAATCAGGATGTCCGTTTTATGGTTCTCGACTTGCATTTCAGATGACCCCCAGGGCAAAGATCACGCCGACGAACAGGGACAGCGCACCACCCCAGCTGATCCACGACAGGCGCGCGTCGCGGGCGGAGCTCCATGGCAGCAGTTCAAGCGCCAGCAATCGCAGGCCGAAGCACATGTGAATGGACAGCAGCAGCACCAGGCCCCATTCGCCGAACTTGACGGCGCCCATGTCGGCGAATTTCAGGAAGGCGTCCATGCGCGCGCGTTGATCGAGCGCGAGGCCGAGCACATAGAAATGCGCCGGCAAGAAGATGCCCAGTGCGAGCCCGGACAGGCGATGGCCGAGAAAGGCCCAGTACGCGCGATGGTTGCGGGGAGACTTCATGACATGAAACCTCCGACCGCCGCGACGGCGCGCAATCCCATCCACATCAGCAACAGCCCGAACAGCAGGCACAACACCGAAGACGCGCCACGGCTCAGGCGGGCCCATTCGATCAGGATGTTGCGCAGGCCGATGGGCACGTGGACCGCGACGCTGACCACGAACAGCGAATAGAACGGAATCCACAGCCAGCTTCCCTGCGTGCGGGACAGGATTTCGGCGGCGGTCAGGCCGCCGCGTACCGCATACAGAATGACCGCGAGATGGACCAGCACGAATGGCGCCATGACCATCGCGCTCAAGCGCTGGAGCGCGAACAGACGCTGCTCCATGGTCAGCCCCCTCCCTTCAGGAACTGCAGCAGCGCGTTCTTCTTCAGCCCCGCAATGCTGCCGGTCGGGCTCAAGCTCACCGGGCAGTGCGTCATGCAGTTGCCCTGCGTATGGCAGGCGTTGCAGCCGCTGCCGGACGTCGCCTTCTTCAGCACGTCCTTCGGGTCCGCATGGCGTTCGTCGTTGAAGAGCGTCCAGGCGCGATTGAGCGCAGCGGGGCCGAGATAGTCCTTGTCCCACGACACCACGTCGCAGGCGGCATAGCAGACGCCGCAATTGATGCATTCGATCGCGGCATCGGCCATCTTTCGCTTCTTGCTCGTCGGCGAGACCGCCGCGGGCGGATCGTGACGCGTCGCCGTGCCGACAAACGTATTGCCGGCCTTCTTCCATTTATCGAAGAACTCGGACATGTCCACCACCAGGTCCTTGATGAGCGGCATATTGCGCAGCGGCTCGATGACGATCACGCCATCCTCCTGCACGCGGCTGACGTGGGTGCGGCATGTCCAGCGGGGCTTGCCATTGACGGTCATCGCGCAGGACCCGCATACGCCGACCCGGCATGCGAAGCGATAGGACAACGTGGAATCGATGCGGCGCTGCACTTCGGTCACCACGTCGAGCACCGTCTGGTTCTCGCGCCATGGCACTTCATAGGTCGCGAAGTTGCCTTCCTCGGTGCCGCGAGAAATGCGTACCGTCAAGGTGCGCTGCGCGGTCTCTGTCGCCTCCATCGCTGTCTCCGGTGTCTTTTGCGCTTGGGATGGAAACGAGTTTAAGTAATCGGTATTTCTGAATCAATAATATATAACTTGATATTTTTTGAATTTAAGGCGGAAATATAGCGGATAAGACGCTTGTTAAATACGGATGCCGGTTAGGCGAACCCCAGCGGCAGAGCACGGCCACCCAAGTTTTTGGTTGACATGCAAACAATCTCCGCGTCAGAATAGTTTGCATGCCACCCATCCCGCCCTCCCGGGCATCGCATTCCATCCCTGTCGAACCCTCCCCTGCGCGTCTCGGCCGCCTGATCGGCGCGGTCTATCGCCGATGGCGAAGAGCCGTCGACCAGAGTTTTCGCGAGCTGGGCCTGACCGATGCGTCCCGCGCGCCGTTGGTGGCGCTCTATGAATCCCCGGCGCCGAGCATGCGCCAGGGCGAGCTCGCCGACCTGCTGGCGCTCGACAAGTCGTCGTTGGTCAGGGTGCTGTCGCAGTTGCGCGAGATGGGCCTGGTCGAATGGGAAGCCGACGAGGCCGATCGGCGCGCCAAGAGCATTCGGCTGACGGCGTCAGGCCGCGCCATGGCCAGGCGCATGCTGAGAAAAAGCTTGGAAATCGAGGCGCAGATCCTCGAAGCGCTCTCCCCCGAAGAATTGCAGACCACCCGCTCCGCCCTAGAGAAAATCGCACGCCGCCTGACCGAAGTCTGAGGCGGGCCCCCATCATGCAGTCCTCCCAACAAGCGATTTACCCTTCCGTCCGCGCTCCGATGTGGTTGCTGGTGCTGGTGACGCTCAGCGGCACCATGGCGATGCACATCTTCGTGCCGGCGCTGCCGTTGGCCGGCACGGACCTGCAGGCCAGTGCCGCCGGCATGCAGCAGACCATCACCTACTACGTATTGGGACTGGCCTTCGGCCAACTGATCTACGGGCCGGTATCGGACACGATCGGGCGACGCCCCACGCTGCTGATCGGGCTGGGCCTGTACCTGGTCGCCAGCATCCTCGCCCTGTTTGCGACGTCGCTGACCTGGCTGCTGTTTGCGCGGCTGGCGCAGGCGCTCGGTGGCGCGGCGGGCATCACGCTGGGCCGGTCGATCGTGCGCGATACCGCCGCACCCGGGCGCGTCACCAGCGATCTGGCGCTGCTGAACCTGCTGACGCTGGTGGGCCCCGGCCTGTCGCCGGTCGTGGGATCGTTTCTGGCCGATCAGTTCGGCTGGCGCGCGATCTATGTCTTTCTGGTGGGTATCGCCGGCGTGATGGTGTATTGCGCCTGGCGCCTGCTGCCGGAAACGAATCCCGAGCGCCGATCGCTGGAGGTGTTCACGATCGCGCGGGACTATGGCCGCCTGCTGCGCCACCGGCGCTATCTCGGCTTCATGCTGGGCGGATCCTGTTCGACCACCGCGCTCTACCCGTATCTGGCGACCTCGCCGTACATCGTCCATGAGCAACTGGGCCTGCCGGTCTGGCAGATCGGCTGGTTTGCCACGGTGACGATCGTCGGTGCCAGTGTTGGAACGATGATCACGAAGCGATTGGCGGGCCAGGTTCGGCCGGAGGTCTTCCTGAATGCCGGCGCGGGCCTGAGCCTGTCGATGGCGTCGGCACTGTTGCTGGTGCAGATCGGCGGCTGGCTGACCGCGCCGCTGCTGATCGCAATCACCTTCATGCTCACGGTCGGCGCGGGCCTGGCCAGCCCGGCGGCATTGTCGCGTTCGATCTCGGCCGTTCCCGGCCTGACCGGCGCGGCGGCCGGCCTGTACGGCTGCGGACAAATGGCAATCGGCGCGCTGGGCACCAAGCTGGTCGGATACGGTTCAACGCCCGCGACGGCGTGCGCCGTGGTGCAGATCCTGATCACCGGCACGGCGTTGGGCGCGTATCGGGTCGCGGCGCGAGCAAAGAGCGTCTGATCGCGCATCGCACTGGCTGCGGCCGGCAGTCCGGCGCCATTCGGCCGAACTCCAAAGCCGGTCAGACGTTGCCCGATACCACAAGTCTCGCATTCCGCGTACAAGGAATGGCGCGCGCCAAATCGCGCAACCAACCTTGTGGAGGGCCTCTTGCAATGGATTGCAGACCACAGCCAGTTGATCTCCGCGCTCACGGGTGTCGGCACCCTGCTGGTATGGGTCATCTACCTGCAGGTATTCGTCAGTAGTTACCGGCGGCAGCTTCGTGCCACGCTGCTGATCACGCGCGGCCCCGGAGACGGGCTCGCCGCGCGCTGTTTCGTGACGAACATGAGCTCCGGCCCGGTTTATGTGCAGAGCGTGATCGTCGCACTGGAAACGCCCGGCGGAATGGTGGTGATGCCTGCGACCGAGACGCAGGACGCCGAACAGCAGGCCTACTCGCGGCCATTGGAGAGAACGCGGCAAGGACCGCTGCAGCCGGCGGCGATTCGGGACATCGGCTCGTTCGAGCATCTGATGTCGCCCGCATTGCAGGAGGCCCGGCCCGAGACGGTCCAGGCCGTGACAATCGTCGTCCTTGGGGTCTATGGCACCGAGGACTTGCCGATCGGCGCGCGGCGCCGCTTCGTCGTGACGCCATCGGGCGCCCGGCTTCGCCTGCACGGCGCGACGCTCGACACGGAACAGATCAGGAAGAAGAGCGAACGCCGAAAGTTGCTGGCCGATCTGCAGCGCGATCAGTAGATGACTACTCCGCCGCGATCTTCATCGTCTTGATATCCCGTTCCCAGCGCATCAGCTCGTCGTTGATGCGCGCGCGGAATGCCGCGGGCGTGCTGCTCTCCGGTTCGACGCCCTGCTGCGCCAGCGCCGCCACCACGTCGGGCCTGGCCAGCGCCTTGGCCGTTTCGCGCGCCAATTGCTCGATGATGGCCGGGTCGGTGCCGCCGGTGGTGAACAGCCCGTACCAGCTGGAGAAGTCGTAGCCCGGCACACCGGCTTCGGCCATGGTCGGCACATTCGGCAGCGAGGGAATGCGCTTCTTCGTGGTGACCGCCAGGATCTTCGCCTTGCCGGTCTTCAGTGCGGCCATGGCGACCGGGACCGAGCCGAACACCATGTCGACGTTGCCCGCGTACAGGTCGTTCATCGCCGGGCCGTTGCCCTTGTACGGGATGTGCAGCAGGTCGATGCCGCCGAGCTTTTCCATCAGCGCGCCGGATACATGCAGCGTGGTGCCATTGCCCGACGAGCCGTAGGTATAGGCGCCCGGTTTCTGCTTCGCGCCGGCGAGCAGCTCCTTGACGTTGTTGAACGGCAGGCCGGTCCTGACCATCAGCACGTTGGCCGCCTCGGCGACCAGCGACACCGGCGCCAGGCCGGTGCGCGGGTCGTAGGGCATCTTGCGGGTCAGGGCCGGCATGATGGTCTGCGCGCCGGCGCTGCCGAGCAGCAGCGTGTAGCCGTCCGGTGTCGCCTTGGCGACCATGTCGGAGCCGATCAGGCCGCCGGCGCCGCCGCGGTTCTCGACCACGACGGACTGGCCCATGCTCTGCTGCAGTTCCTTGGCCAGGATGCGGGCGATGGTGTCGTTCGCCCCGCCCGCCGCAAAGGCCACCACCATGCGAATCGGCTTGGACGGGTATTTGTCCGCGGCGACAGTCAGCGAAGGCATGGCGCACAACGCGGCGAGGGCGAACAAGGTACGACGGCGAACGGTATGGCGGACGGCGGGCATGACGGGTTTCTCCTCCTGATGGTCGCCCGATGTTAATGGGCCGCTCAAATAAAGAAAATTAAGACTTTATTTGCCGGATCAAAAGAAAAACTTAAGGCCGCCGTCCGCGGCGATACCCGCATCCCTCGACGCACTATGTTGGTGAACGTTGTCCCTTTGGCGGTGCCTCGGCGGCGTTCGTCCTCTGTTCCGTGCCCTCGCTAGACCATCCTCCGCCCAGCGCGCGAAACAGCGACGCCAGCGCGCTCTGCCGCTGTGCGGCCACCTCGATCAACGCGGTCTGCGCGGCATAGTGGCTGCGCTGCGCCTCCAGGTAACGCAGATGGTCGTCCACGCCGGCGCGGTAGCGCGCCTCCGACAGCCGCAGCGTCTGTTCGCTGGTCTGCGCGACGGCACGGCGGGCGATCTCCTCGCGGCGGAGCGTATCGGTGGCCGCGAGCGCGTCCGAGACTTCGCGGAACGCGGTCTGGATCGTCTTCTCGTAGTTCGCCACGGCGATGTCCTTGCGCACGTGGGCGAGATCCAGGTTGGCGAGGTTGCGCCCGCCGGAGAAGATCGGCAGCGTCAGCTGCGGGGCGAACGACCATACCGTCTGGCCCGCGCCGAACAGGTTGGACAGCTCGCCGCTGGCGCTGCCGAACATGCCGGTCAAGGTGATGCGCGGGAAGAACGCCGCGCGCGCCGCGCCGATGTCGGCATGGCGCCCGCGCAGCCGCTGCTCCGCGGCCAGGATGTCGGGTCGGTGGATCAGCAGTTCGGACGGCGTGCCGGGCGCCAGCGTCTGCACCAGCAGCACGTCGTCGCGCGGCGCCTGCGGCAACTGCGCGGCAATGTCCGGCACGCCGACCAGCAGCGCGAGGGCATTGGTAGCTTGGCGGAACTCCCGGTCGGTGCGTTCGAGGTCGGCGCGCGCCTGGTCGGTCAGCCCGCTCGCCTCATAGAAGTCCAGCGCGGTAGCCGTGCCGGCCTGGCGGCGCTGCGCGATCAGCCGCAGCGACGATTCGCGCGTCTGCAGCGTCTGCATGGTCAGCAGATGGCGCCGCTGCGCGCTGTCCCGCGCCAGATACGCCTGGATGACCTCGGCGACCAGGCTGATGCGTGCGCTGCGCGCGGCCGCCTCGGTCGCGAAGTACTCCTGCAGCGCCGCTTCGGAGAGATTGCGCACGCGCCCGAACAGGTCCAGCTCGAATGCCGGCACGGCAACACCAGCCTGCACGGTTTGCTGGACCGAGCCCATGCCCGGCTGACGCAGGTCTTCCGCGACCCGCTGCCTGCTGCCGCCCGCCTCTGCCTGCAGCCCCGGCACTCGGTCGGCGCGTTGCACGCGATACATCGCCCGCGCCGCGTCGATATTGAGCACCGCCTGCCGCAGATCGCGGTTGTTCTCGAGCGCGAGCGCCACCAGCTCGCGCAGCTTGTCGTCCACGATGAAGCTGTCCCACTGCAGCACGGCCGCCGATGACGGCGCGGCCTGCGTATCGTCGGCCGCCATCCCGCTCGCCTGTCCGGACGTCCATTGCGTGGGAACCGGCGCCGCCGGCCGCTCATAGACCGGCGCCAGCGAGCAGCCGGCGAGGACGGCGCCCACGCCCAGCAGCAGGCACGGCAGCGTCATCCGGGATCGAATCGATTTCATTGCGCGCCCTCCGTCGGCGTCGTTGCAGTCGTCGTGGTCGCAGTCGGCGTGTTGGTACGTGCGCTGTCCCGGTAGCGCTTGAAGCGCGACAGCACCCAGACGAAGAAGACCGGGGCGAACACCACGCCCAGCGTGGTCGCCGTCAGCATGCCGCCGATCACGCCGGTGCCGATGGCACGCTGGCTGGCCGCGCCCGCGCCGGTGGCGATGGCCAGCGGCACGACGCCGAGGATGAAGGCCATCGAAGTCATCACGATCGGGCGGAAACGCAGCCGCGACGCCTCGAGGGCCGCGTCGATCAGCGGCATCCCCTGCTCGCGCAGCGACTTGGCAAATTCGACGATCAGGATCGCGTTCTTGGCCGCCAGACCGATGATCGTGATCAGCCCCACCTTGAAATAGACGTCGTTCGGCATGCCGACGGCATTGACGGCCAGTACCGAGCCCAGCGCACCGATCGGCACGATCAGCATCACGGCCCCGGCGATCGCCCAGCTCTCGTACAGCGCCACCAGCAGCAGGAAGACCACCAGGAAGGACAGCCCCAGCAACAGCGGTGCCTGCGCGCCGGCCTGCCGCTCCTGATACGACAGCCCGGTCCATTCGTAGCCGATGCCCGCCGGCAGCGTGGCGGCGATCCGTTCGATCTCGGCCATGGCCTCGCCGGTACTGAAACCGGGCGCGGCGTCGCCGATGATCTTGATCGTCGGATAGCCGTTGTAGCGCGACACCTGCACCGGGCCGATCTCCCACTCCGGCGTGGCGAACGCGCTCAGCGGCACCTGCTCGCCGCGCACGTTGGGCACGTTCAGCGACAGCAGCGCTTCGGGCGTCATGCGGTCGCGCACGTCGGCCTGCACCACCACCCGCTGCAGGCGGCCGACGTTGGCGAAGTCGGCCACGGTCGCGGAACCATAGGCGCTGGAGAGCGCGGTGTTGATCGCCTCGAAGCCGACGCCCAGCGCCTCGGCCTTGTCGCGGTCGATATCGAGCCGCAGCTGCGGCGCGTCCTCCAGGCCTTCCATCATCGCGTACGCCAGCACCGGCGACGTGTTGGCCTGCTTCAGCAGCGCATCGCGCGCCGCCACCAGCGCGGCGCGCCCGAGGCCGCCGCGATCCTGCAGACGCAGCGCAAAGCCGCTGGCATTGCCCAGCCCTTCGATCGGCGGCGGATCGACCGCCATCACGCGCGCCTCCTTCAGTCCCGCGAACTGCGCGTTGAAGGCCGCGACCTCGTCGCTGGCATGCTGGCCGCTGCCGCGCTCGGACCAGTCGGTCAGCGTCGGAAAGCCCAGCGCCGCGTTCTGGCCGCTTCCCGAGAAGCTGAAGCCCAGCACCATCGTGGTCGATTCCATCGCCTTGCGGCCGAGCAGCCAGCTCTCCAGCTCCTTGACGACGGCCTCGGTGCGCTGGTTGGTCGCGCCCGGCGGCAGCTGCACGTCGACGACGAAGTAGCCCTGGTCCTCGATCGGCACGAACGATTCCGGCAGCCTCGTGTACAGCAGCGCCAGCAGCGCGACCACCATGCCGTAGACGATCATGCAGCGGCCGGCCCGGCGCAGCAGCTTCGCGTTCAGCGCGGTGAACCGCTCGGTCAGCCGGCCAAACCTGCGGTTGAACCAGCCGAAGAAGCCGCGCTTCTCTTCATGGTGACCTTGCGGGATCGGCTTGAGCAGCGTCGCGCAGAGCGCGGGCGTCAGCGTCAGTGCGAGGAAGCCGGAGAACAGGATCGACACGGCGAGCGACAGCGAGAACTGCCGGTAGATCACGCCGACCGATCCGGACATGAAGGCCAGCGGGAAGAACACCGCGGCCAGCACCAGCGTGATGCCGACGATGGCGCCCGACACTTGGCTCATCGCCTTGGCGGTCGCCTCCACGGGCCCCAACCCTTCCTCGGCCATGATCCGCTCGACGTTCTCCACCACCACGATGGCGTCGTCGACCAGGATGCCGATCGCCAGCACCATGCCGAACATCGTCATCATGTTGACCGAGAAGCCGATCGCGTACATCACGGCAAGCGTGCCGGCCAGGCACACCGGCACGACGATGGTTGGAATCAGCGTGTAGCGCAGGTTCTGCAGGAACAGCAGCATCACCAGGAACACCAGCACCACCGCTTCCACCAGCGTATGGATGACCTTCTCGATCGCGACTTCGACGAAGCGCGAGGTGTCGTACGGCACCGAGTATTCGATGTCGTCGGGGAAGGACTTGGACAGCTCTTCCAGCTTGGCGCGCACCGCGCGGGCGGTTTCGAGCGCGTTCGCGCCCGGGCGCAGCTGCACCGCGGCACCGACCGCGCGCTTGCCGCTGGTCAGCATGTCGAAGTTGTAGTCCTGCTGGCCGACCTCGAGCCGCGCGACGTCGGCGAGCGTCACCTTGGAACCGTCGGGATTGGCGCGCAGCACGATGGCGCCGAACTCGTCGGTGGTCGTCAGCATGCCCTTGACCGCGATGGTCGCGCTCAACTCCTGGTCCGCGCTGCCGGGCGGGCTGCCGAAGCTGCCTGCCGGCACCTGCACGTTCTGCGCGGCGATGGCCTCGTTGACGTCGGCCACCGACAGCCCGTAGCCGAGCAGCTTCTGCGGATCGATCCACACGCGCATCGCCGCTTCGGCGCCGAAGAACTGGACCTTGCCCACGCCCGGCACACGCCGGATCTCGTTGTTGATCCGGCGCGCCGCATAGTCGGCAAGCGTGACCATGTCCTTGCCCGCGTCGTCTCCCTTGAAGTTGATCGAATAGACCATCAGGAAGCCGGCGCTGACCTGCTCGGTACGCAGGCCCTGGCGCGTGACGGCAGCCGGCAGGCGCGCTTCGGCCTGCTTGATGCGGTTCTGCACGTCGACCTGCGCCAGGTCGGGATCGACGCCGGGCGCGAACGTTACGGTGATTTCCGCGATGCCGGCGGAGCTGCTGGACGAGTCGTAGTACAGCATCCCCTTGGCGCCGTTGAGCTCCTCCTCGATGACGCTGGTCACCGAATCGACCAGCGTGGTGGCGGACGCGCCCGGGTACATCGCCGAAATTGCGATCTGCGGCGGCGCGACGGTCGGATATTGCGAGACCGGCAGGGACGGCATGGCGAGCAGTCCCGCCAGCACGATGAAGATCGCCAGTACCCAGGCGAAGTTGGGCCGATGAATGAAGAATCTTGGCAGCATGATTTGTTATTCAGTGGCGCGGCGCCTGCGCGCCTAGCCTCGTTCCGCCGGAGGACTGTTCGAGGGCGCGGCCTCGCGCTCATGCCCGGCCTGGCCGCCCTGGCCGGCTTGCCCGGCCGCCTGCCTGGCCGGCGCCGCCGGGGCGATGGTGACCTTCTGCCCGGGGCTTGCGTCGCCGCCGACCACAATGCGCTCGCCCGGCTTCACGCCCTCGAGGATTTGCCACTCGGCGCCCTGCATGGGGCCGGTACGAACCTGCCGGGTCTCGGCCACGTCGCCCTTGCCCACCACCAGCAGCTGCGCCTTGCCATCGGGATTGCGCCGCACCGCCCGCTGCGGCACCAGCATCGCCGCGGGATCGATCGCGTGCGTGACATGCACGCGCACATACATGCCGGGCAGCAGCAGGCTGTCGGCGTTGGGCAATTGGCCGCGCAGCGACACCTGCCCGGTGCCGCGGTCGACGGAAATGTCCGAGAACAGCAGCCGCCCTTCGCGCTTCTTGTCGGTGCCTTCGATGGTCGCCACGATCGGAACGCCGCCTTCCGGCGCCTGCTGCAAGCGGCCCTGCTCCAGCGCCTCGCGCATGCGAAGGACGTCGGCGGCCGGCTGCTTGAAGTCGACATAGACCGGGTCGAGCTGCTGGATGGTCGCCATCGGCGTCGCCTCGCCCTGCCCGACCAGCGCCCCTTCCGTGACCAGCGCGCGGCCGATCCGGCCGGAAATCGGCGCCCGCACCGTCGCGTATTCCAGGTTCAGGCGCGCGGTCTTCACTTCCGCGGCTGCGCTGCGGCGCGCGGCCTGCGCGCTCTTCAGCGTGGCCTGCGCCGCATCGAAATCCTGCCGGCTGACCGCCTCGATCTCGACCAGCGGGGCATAGCGGCGCACCACCGCATCGGCGTCGGCCAGCACGGCTTCCGCGCGCGCAAGCTCGCCCTCGGCGCGCGACAGCGCCGCCTGCAACGGCGCGGGATCGATCTGGAACAGCGCATCGCCCGCCTTGACGTCGCTGCCTTCCTTGAAGTTGCGCTTGAGCACGATGCCGGCGACCCGCGCCCGCACCTCGGCGACACGAACCGGTTCGATGCGGCCGGGCAGCTCGCTGCTGACCGCCATCGGCCTGGGCTGCAACGTCAGCACCTCGACCGAGGGAGCCGCCGGCGCGGCCGGCTGTTCCGCATTGCCGCATGCCGCCGTGACGATGACCGCCGCCGCCATGGTCAGCGCGCGCCACCCCCGCTTTGGAAAGTGCTTCATGTCTACCTTCTCGAATGTTCGGCAAAGGAGCGCATGGTACGCGCATTAATCATATGAATCAATAAAGATTCATATGGTGTGATGGAAGTCGTTTTTGCCGGATAATCCGGGTCGCAGGCGCAACGCGTTACCCCGCAAAAGCCACATAAAGTGCTTCTTGAGATACAAAACATGGATTTCACCCCGTCATGACGGCTGTCACTGCATCGAATGAAGACCACAGCCGCCTTCTCGCCGCCCTGGCACTGGCGCTCGTCGACCAGCCTCGCGGCACCCTGCAGGACCTGGCCAAGGCCGTCGGCATCAGCAAGGCGACGCTGTACCGGTTCTGCCGGACACGGGACGAACTGATTTCCCGCCTGATCGACCACTGTGTCCGCGTGCTGGCCAACGTCATCCAGTCCGCCGGATTGGACGATCCCTCTCCCCTTGACGCACTGCGGCGCCTGAATGCGAACATGGTCGAACAACGAGAGGTGGCGGCGTTCCTGATCTATTACTGGCGCGAGGTCGTTTCCGGCGTCTCGTCGGATTGGCAGACCGACTGGGAGGGCAAGCTGGACGCCTTCTTTCTGCGCGGCCAGCAGCAGGGCGTCTTTCGCATCGACATCACTGCGCAGGCGCTGACGGAAATCTGGGCGTCGGTGCTGATCGGCCTGCTCGACGGAGAACGGCGCGGACGCATCGCGCGAGCCGGCCTGGCGGGGCTGGCGGAGCGCGCCTTCCTGCAGGGAGCGGGGGCGAGGCCCGCCTGATGGCGCAAGGCCGTTGGGGCAAGCGGGTTGCTCCAACGGCCGGTTTCAGCGCCCGGCATGGCGTCGATCGAGCTACGTAGCTCCAGCGGCTACGCGCCGCAGAATCCCGGCAGTCCGATCTGCGATCCTGCCAGCGCGCCGTTCAGCACCAGCATCAGCCTGGCCGACGCGTAGAGGCCAAGGCCAAATACGCCGTGCGTGACGACGCTGCGCAAGCGCGCGACGCCGGGCTTTGGCGTACGGCGGGCCGCAATGCCGGCGCCCATGCCGGGCTGCATCAGCAGGAAGGGAAACACCACACTGGCGAGACCCACGATCAGCGCGGGGCCGATGGTCGGACGGCAGGCCCACTGCGGCCCCCATACCGCCAGCAGCACGGCGGCGAACACGATGCCGGTCACGTAGTGCGCGGTCCAGCCGATCAGGCGTTCGGCCGGAATCGCCGGCGCCTGTTCGATGGCCTCGTGGCGGAAGCGGCCGCGTGGCATGTGGCCGAGCCAGCGGCCGACCATGCCGTAATCCAGCGGCTTCATGCCGAGCCAGTGCTTTTGCGCGAGGCCCCAGAGATCCATCGCCAGCGTTGCGCCGGCGCCGATGGCCACGGCCAGCAGCAGCAAACGGGCAGCGTCATGCATGGGCACCCTCCTCATTCATCGTCGGCTCCTCGCAGTTGCATTCCAGGTCCATGGAAGCCATCATGGCACTTCAAGTCAACTTGAAGTCAAGGGCCGCGGAGATGGACATTGCCGAAGTGGCGCAACGATCTGGCGTTCCCGCCTCCACGCTGCGCTTCTATGAGGAAAAGGGACTGATCGTGTCGGTCGGCAGGCGCGGATTGCGGCGCGTGTTCGAGCCGGCCGTGCTGGACCGGCTGGCGCTGATCGCGCTCGGGCAGGCGGCGGGCTTTTCGCTGGACGAGATCGGGTTGATGTTTGCCAGCGACGGCCGGCCGCGCATCGACCGCGCGCGGCTTTCCGCCAAGGCCGACGAACTGGACCGGACGATCCGCCGGCTGACGGCGATGCGGGACGGGCTCCGGCATGCCGCGGTCTGCCCGGCGCGGAGCCATCTGGAGTGCCCGACGTTCCGGCGCATGCTGCGCGCCGCGGCGGCGGGCGCGCTGGGAAGCGGCACGGCGACAGGCCCGGCGCGCGCGAGGCCCGTCGCTATCCGTTCAGGGTCCGGCAAATCGCGGACAGATAATGCGCGTACTGCTGGCGCGCGTACTGCTGGCCCGCGTACTGATCAGCCGCGCACAGCCAAGGCACGTCCAGATAAGGCTCGCACAGACACGGGCCGCACAAGCGGGCGCCGGAACGATCGCTGAGCCGATTCAATGCGCCCGCCTGGCGAGCACCTCGTCGCGCGGCCCGGCATCGACGACCTTGCCACTCTCCATCACCACGATCGAATCGAACCGCGCAAGCAGGCTGGGCCGATGGACCGACGCGACGATGCAGGCGGATGGAAAGGCGGCATCCATGCGATCGAATACCCTGGCCTCGGCCTGCGGGTCGAGCGCGCTGGTCGGCTCGTCGAGCAGCAGCAGCGAGCTTCCCTGCGCCGCGAGCGCGCCGCGGGCCAGTGCCAGCCGCTGCCGTTGACCGCCCGACAGGTTCCCGCCGCGCTCGTTGATGGCGCTGGCGAGGCCGTCGGGAAGGCGGTGCAATACCTCGTCAAATCCGCCCGTATGCACGGCGCCGGTCAGCGCCGCCGGGTCCACCGGCAAGCCGAAGGTCAGGTTCTCTTCGACGCTGGCCTCGAAGACCTCGGCCTCCTGCGGAATCAGCGTGGCCAGCGTACGCAGCTCGGTCCAGCCCACCGCCGCGCCATCGCGCCGCAGTTCGCCGTGCTGCGGGTGATAGAGCCCGGCGAGCGTCCGCAGCAGCGTGCTCTTGCCACCGCCGCTCGGGCCGATCAACGCCACGCGCGCGCCACGGCGCAGCACCAGGTCGATGCCATGCAGGCCGCCGCGCGCCCCATCGGCGTAGTGCACCGTGGCGCCGCGCAGCTCCAGCGTCTGCCACGGGGCATCGGGCACCACGGCCGGCACGGCGGCGTCCGGATCGCCGGGCGCCTCCCAGATCGGCTCGGCACTGCCGTAGTCGGTATGCATCCGCGCGAAGCTCTGGAAGTTCGCCGCCATCGAGCCCACCACGGACGCGGCCTGCTGTGCGTACTGGTAGATCATGAAGACGGTACCCAGCGGCACCGCCTGCCCCGGCGAGCGCTCCTGCAGCACGTACATCACCACCAGGATCCAGGTCAGCCCCATGCCGAGCAGGTCCACCGCGAACCATTTGCCCTCGTTGACCATCACCGCGCGGCGCAACGGCGCCATCACCGCCGCCATCCGGCGGCCGAGCAGCGTGCGCGACGCGGCCTGCAGGCGCAGCCCGATCACGGTGCCGGCGTTGCCGACAAAGTCGAGCAGCGCGGCGGCATAACGGCGCTCGGCGTCGTTTTCCGCGCGGGCCAGCTGCATCAGCGTGCGGTCGAAGCGCAGGATGATCAGGGCGATCACCACGTAGCCGGTGACCGCGATCAGGCCGCTGGTGCGCGAAAGCATCGTCAGCGCGACCAGCGGGCCGACGAAATTGAAGGCGTTCTGCAGGTAGACGAACTGGTTCTGCGCGAAGTCCGACAGCGCGCGGCTGGACTGCACCACGCGGTGCTGCAGCTCGCCCGAATGCCGGCCATCGCGCCAGGCCAGCGGTGCCGCGGCGATGCGCGCATAGAGCTGGTCGCCCAGCCGCTCGCGCACGCGCACACCCACGTTGCGCTCGAGCACGCGGCCCGGACCGTGCAGCAGCCACGACAGCAGGTAGATGCCGACCAGATAGACGATCCAGCGGCCCGCCTCGGCGATGTTGTCACGCTGCAGCGCGTTGATCGCCTGCGCGGCGAGCCATGGCATGGTCAGCCGCAGCAGCTGCGCGGCAGCCAGCAGGCCCGAAGCCCCGACCAGCTGAACCCGCACGCCGCGGGCGTGATGCCATAGCGCCCGATAGAGATCGCGCGCCGCGCCGGCAAGGCCGATCGCTGGTTTACGGGGGGTGGAATTCGACTCCGTCATCAAGCCCTCATCGTTTTTTGTTCGGTGCCCTCAGGCGTGAACCGTCCTGGATCGACGGCCCGGACGAAGGATACCGCCCCTGTATCGCCAGGCCAGGCATGACCCTTGACCCTCGCGCAAGAATCATTTGCCCGTGACCGGGTGTTTCCACACGCATGCGTTCCCCACAATGGCTGCATCGCACATCGGCATGGCCCGCCGCCACGCCGGTCCGCAACCGAAACCGAGAGGAACCCATGCTGTTTACGCCCTATCGCCTTGGCAACCTGACCACCGAGAACCGCATCGTGATGCCGCCGATGACCCGCTCGCGCGCGGGCGATGGCGGCGTGGCGACCGACCTGATGGCCGAGTACTACCGGCAGCGCGCTTCGGCCGGCCTGATCATTTCCGAAGGCACGCAGATCAGCCAGCAGGGCCAGGGCTACGCATGGACGCCGGGGATCTACACGCGGGAGCAGGTTGCCGGCTGGCGCAAGGTCACCGACGCGGTGCACGGCGCCGGCGGCATCATGTTTGCCGAGCTCTGGCACGTCGGCCGTGTATCCCACACCTCGCTGCAGCCGGGCAATGCGGCCCCGGTGTCGTCGTCCGCGCTGGTGGCCGAAGGGGTCAAGGTCTTTATCGATGTGGAAGGCAAGGGTCCGGCCGGCGGCGCCGGCGAGATGGTCCAGCACTCGGCGCCGCGCGCGCTGACGATTCCGGAGATCCACGGCATCGTCGCCGACTACGCGCAGGCCGCACGCAACGCGCTCGACGCGGGCTTCGACGGCGTCGAGCTGCATGGCGCCAACGGCTACCTGATCAACCAGTTCATCGATTCGCAGGCCAACGCGCGCACTGACAAATACGGCGGCTCGCTGCACAATCGCCTGCGCTTTCTGAAGGAGGTGGCGCAGGCCGTGACCGACGTGGTCGGCAAGGATCGCATCGGCGTGCGCCTGGCCCCGCTGACCACGCTGCAGGGCGCGGTCGACGACACGCCGGAAGCCACCTACCTCGCCGCCGCGCACGCGCTGGGCAAGATCGGCGTCGCCTATATCCACATCGCCGAGGCCGACTGGGAAGACGCGCCGGTGATGCCGCCCGCCTTCAAGGAGGCGCTGCGCGAGGTCTATCCCGGCACGCTGATCTATTCGGGCAACTACAACAAGGCGCGCGCCGAGGAAGCGCTGGCGAAGGGCTGGGCCGACCTGATCGGGTTTGGCCGCAGCTTTATCGGCAATCCTGACCTGCCCTACCGGCTGCGTCACGACCTGCCGCTGAATCCGGGCAATCGTGCCAACTATTTCGGCGGCGGCGCCGCGGGCTATACCGACTACCCCGAGTACGCGGCAACCGCGGCTAGTGCTGCCGCCTGACGCGGCCCGTCATCGGCTCAGCATCAGAGGCAGGCCCGCGCGCCTGCCTGGAGAATCTGTCATGTCATCGGCATTGGAAACATTGACTTCGGGCGGCTTCAGCATCGGCGTGGAGCTGCCGCTCGACAACGACTGGTCGCCCGCGGGCCAGGCCGCGCGCCAGCGCGACGGGCGCCTGCCGGGCGAGCCCGATCTGTCGGCGCATCGCGCGCTGGCGCAACTGGCGGACCGCGCGGGCTTTCGCGCGCTGTGGGTACGCGACGTGCCTTTGTACGATCCGCACTTCGGCGACGCTGCACAGGTCTTCGAGGCCTTTTCCTACCTCGGCTATCTGGCCGGCATCACCGAGCGCATCCTGCTCGGCACGGCGGCCATCGTGCTGCCGCTGCGCGATCCCTATCTGACGCTGAAGTCCGCCACGACCATCGACCAGCTCAGCAACGGCCGGCTGCTGCTCGGCGTGGCCAGCGGCGACCGGCCGGTGGAATACCCGATCTTCGGCCGTGACTTCGACAACCGCGGACAGAATTTCCGCGAGCAGGTGGCGCTGCTGCGCAACGGCGGCGCCGACCTGCCGAGCGGGATCGCGCTGTTGCCGCGCCCCACGGGTCCGCTGCCCCTGCTGGTGGCCGGGCTGGCGCAGCAGACGCCGAGCTGGGTCGGGCAGCATATGGACGGCTGGCTGGCCTATCCCGGAACCCCGCAGGACCATGTCCGCCGCAGCGCGCTATGGCGCGAGGTCGCCGGCGACAAGCCCTACATCAGCTTCATCCATCTGGACCTGCTGGCGGACCCGGATGCGCCCATGCAACGGCACCGCTTCGGCGGCGCGGTCGGGCGCCACGGCCTGATCGAGGAACTGCACGCGATGCGCGAGGCCGGCGTGCGCCATGTCGGCCTGCATTTCCGCCGCAGCCAACGGCCGGTGAGCGACGCGATGGAGGAAATCGCGGCCTACGTGCTGCCGCATTTCCATGCGGAGGCCGATCGGCAACGGCCCGGCGCCATGGCGGCATGACGGCATGGCGCCATGACCAGCATCGGGCTATGGATGCACCGGCCCCAATCGAACCAGTTCCGGCGCAGGCAGCGGATTGCTGACCCGCGTATTGGTGACCGATCGGAACAGATTCAACAGCTGCCCGCGCAGGCGGATGTCCTGCGACGATGCACCGACCAGGATGTCGAACGCACCGGGCTCCGTCACCCACGCATTGCGCGCGGCATCGTAGTACGCCAGCGAGCGCTGGTCCAGGTAGACCGTCACGCGCTGCGTCTCGCCCGGCTGCAGGAAGACCTTGGCAAAGCCCTTCAGCTCCTTGACGGGGCGCGGCACGGCAGAGCCGGATTGCGCGACGTAGACCTGCGCCGCCTCCGCGCCAGCGACCTCGCCGGAATTGGTGATATCGAACGACACCGCGACGCGCCCGCTGCCGGCGGCAATGCCGGGCGACACGCTCAACGCGCCGTAGTTGAAGCGGGTATAGGACAGCCCGAAGCCGAACGGGAACAACGGCCTTCTACCGCTGCGCTCGAAGCCGCGATAGCCGACGAAGATGTCCTCGGTGTAGGTCATCGCGCTGAAGTTCAGGTCGTTCGATGCCTGCGGATAATTCGCGTAGGTTGGGTTGTCCGTGATCGACCGCTCGATCGTGATCGGCAGCTTGCCGGAGGGATTGACATCGCCGAACAGGATCTCGGCCAGGGCCTGGCCGCCGTTCTGTCCCGGATACCAGGCGTGCAGCGCCGCGCCGACCCCATCGATCCAGCCTTGCATGTCGAAGCCGGTGCCACCGTGCAGCACCGCGATCGTGCGGGGATTGGCGCGTGACAGATTGGCGATCAGCTCGTCCTGGAACTCCGGCAATGTGAACGGATGATCGAAGCCCTCGCCCTCGTATTCGGCGCTGTGGCCGGCCGCGACCACGACGGCATCGAAGCCGGACAGGTTCGGCGGCGCCTGCAGCGACGCCCAGCTGAGCTGCGCGCCCAGGAAACCACCGAACACGGCGATATATCCGGGCCTTGCCGAGTAGTCGAATTGCACGTTGTAGGTCTGGCCCGCCTGCAGCATCACCCGCGCATTGACGGGAATGGTCGGCGGGATGACATTGCCGGGCAGCGGATTGCCGTCGCCGTTGTCCATCACCAATTGCCCATTGATGTAGAGGCGGACGGCCCCGTTCGCACGCGCCTTGAATACGTGCGCACCGCTGACGGTGGGCCGGATGGTGGCGGTCCAGCGCACCGACGCCGGCTGCGCCGTGCCGCCACCGCCATAGACGTCCAGCGCCGCCCGTTCGGCAAACGGCGGATGCGATTCGCCGGTTGCCGCCGGCACGCCGCCAATGAAGCCATAGGCGACCAGACGGCCGAGAATGCGGCGCACCTTGTCGTCCAGCGTCGCCTGGCTCAGCTGTTCGTTCGCCAGCAGCGCACCCAGCGCGCCCGGCGAGAAGATGTTGGCGGACGGCCGCTCGATATCGACGCCGGCCACTGCCGCGGGCAGCGTGTGCTTGAGCGCGGCATAGTCCGATTCCACGAAGCCCTTGAAGCCCCACTCGTTCTTCAGCGTCTGTTGAATCGCCGCATGGCTTTCGCAAACCGGATTTGCACCATTGAGGCCCTGGAATCCACACATCACGACGGCAACGTTGGCGTTCTTTACCGCCGACTCGAACGGCACCATGTAAATCTCGCGCAGTGCCCGCTCGCTGACCGTTTCCATCAGGTTGAAGCGATTGACCTCCTGCTCGTTCGCGATGTAATGCTTGGCGTCGGCCCAGACGTTCTGCGACTGGATGCCGTTGATCTGCGCGGCACCGAGCACGGCGCCAAGGAAGGGATCCTCACCCGCCAGATACTCGAAGGCGCGCCCCGAGAACGGCGTGCGATACATGTTCAGCCCGGGGCCGGCGATTTGCTGGAAGCCGCTCAGACGCGTTTCGAGGCCGAGGCCCACGCCCATCTGCTTGGCGCGATCGGCATTGAAGGTCGATGCCAATGCCGGGCCCGCGGGATAGGCAACGCCCACAGGATTGCTGAGCCGCACGCCCAATCCTGCATCGCTTGCCTTGATTTGCGGCAGCCCGAGACGCGGCAACGGTTTGATGTCCCACGCGCCCGTGCCGCTGACGTATTCGAGCTTCTCGGCCAGCGTCATCTGCGCAAGGATCGATTGCACGATCGCATTGATCTGCGCGTCGGTGGAAGGCGCTTGCGCAGGCACCGAATGCGCAGCGAGGACGCCCGCGCCGATCAGCGCGGTCATGAGGAAACGAGCACGCATGATGCCTCCCTTGCGCAGCGATGCCGCGGCATTGAAGGGCGCCGAGAAACGGCGCTTAGGGAGACGGTAGTGCGCGCTGCGCGAAAGAGAAGATGCGTAACGTTCCGTTACAGAATTGAACTTTTACCGCGCGGGCTTTGTTGCAAGACTGGATTGGCGCGCGTCGATGCCGTCCTTCTTCGCGTCGATCTATCAGGCAACGAAGCGTGCAGTCCGCAAACACGTACGCCAATTCGTACGCCAACACGTACGCAGGCACGTACGCAGGGACGTACGCAAGTTTGATTCGCCTTATCGAGCCGCAAGCCGACACCGCGGCGCACGCAGTGCGAACATGATGCGAGCAGCGTGCGAACGCTGCTCGGAAGCATCCTCGATGCCATATCGCAGGAGGTAGAGATGGCTCTGCATCGCAGGCGCAGAATCCGCACGGTATGTCGTGCCCTGGTGCGGAAAGGCAGTATCGCGGCGCTCGCCTTCGGTCTGTCGTTCGGTCTTGCCGCATGCGGCGGCAGCGATTCCGGCGATTCGTCGGTGGGCCTGAACCAGGCCCCGGCCGCGACCGGCAGCAGCGACGGCGGGACCGCAGGCATTGGCGCCAACCCCGCCGTCGATCCCTCGCAACTGGTATCGCCCGTCAGCCAGGCTCCGGTGGGCCAGCAGACGGTGCGGCCGACGGAAACGCCGCCGGGACAGGATCGCAATCCGCCAAGGCATTGAGGCATTGAGGCATTGAGGCATTGAGGCATTGAGGCATCGATGCATCGAGGGCATTGAGGCACCGCCTTCAGTCTTCGGCTCCCGCCATCGCAGCGCCGATGCGTTTCACTCGATGCGTGCCAGCGGTGCGCCCGCGGCCAGGAACGTACCGGCCGGAGCCTGCCAAGTCAGCCGGCCCGTGCGATGCGCGTGGACCTGCATCTCCATTTTCATCGCCTCCATCACGGCGATCAGATCGCCTTCCTTGACCTCGTCGCCGATCGCGACTTTCCACGCCTGCACAGTGCCGGCGATGGGCGACGGCAGTTCGGCTGCGTCGGTGGCGTCGGTGGCGTCGGCCGCATTGGCGGCATTGATGAGGCCCGCCTGCGCGGCATCCATAGCGCCGTCGCCGGCCGGCGCATTGGCCAATCCGCGAAGCAGCTGAGCCGGCAAGCCCAGCACCATGCGGCGCCCGTCGATCTCGATGGCCGTGCGCAGCAGGCTGCCGTCGGGCTGGGGCTCGGCACGCGCGGCCGCGGCCAGCGGCTCGGCGAAGTCCGATTCGATCCAGCGCGTATGGACCTTGAAACCGTCCGTGCCGACGAAATCCGCGTGATCGATCACGGCACGATGGAACGGCAGCACCGACGCCACGCCCTCGATCCGGAATTCGCGCAGCGCACGACGCGCGCGCGCCAAGGCCTGTTCTCGCGTCGCGCCGGTGACGATCAGCTTGGCCATCAGCGAGTCGAAGGTACCGGGCACGACCGAACCGGACTGCACGCCGGAATCGACCCGCACGCCCGGGCCTGAGGGCGCATCGAAGCGCTGCACCGGTCCGGGCGTGGGCAGGAAACCGCGGCCAACGTCCTCGGCATTGATGCGAAACTCGATCGCATGTCCCAGCGGCGCCGGGGTGTCGGTGATCGACAGCGGCAGGCCATCGGCCACGCGCAATTGCTCGACGACCAGATCGACGCCGGTGGTCTGCTCGGTCACGGGGTGCTCGACCTGCAGCCGCGTGTTGACCTCGAGGAACGAGATCGCGCCGCTGGCGCTGAGCAGGAATTCGACCGTGCCGGCGCTGGTGTATTCGGCCGCCGCGCAGATGTCGCGGGCCGCGGCGTGGATGCGCGCGCGCTGCTCCTCGCTGAGGAACGGCGCGGGGGCCTCTTCGACCAGTTTCTGGTTCCGGCGTTGCAGCGAGCAGTCGCGCGTGCCGACCACGACCACGTTGCCGTGCCGGTCTGCCAGGACCTGCGCCTCGATATGGCGCGGCCTGTCGAGGAACTGCTCGACGAAACATTCGCCGCGGCCAAACGCGGTGACCGCCTCGCGCACCGCCGAGGCATAGAGCTCCTCGACCTCGTCCATGCGCCAAGCGATCTTCATGCCGCGGCCACCGCCGCCGAATGCGGCCTTGATGATGATCGGCAGGCCGTGCCGTTCGGCGAAGGCCAGCACCTCGCTGGCGTCGACGACCGGCTCGGGCGTGCCGGCCACGAGCGGAGCCCCGACCCGCAGCGCGATCTTGCGCGCTTCCACCTTGTCGCCGAGCCGCGCGATCGTCGCCGGCGACGGGCCGATCCACGTCAGCCCCGCGTCGATCACCGCCCGCGCAAAGGCCTCGCTTTCCGACAGGAAGCCGTAGCCCGGATGCACGGCATCGGCGCCGCTGCGGCGAGCGATGTCGAGCAGCTTGGGGATGTTCAGATAGGTGTCGGCTGGACGGTCGCCGTCCAGGCCGTAGGCCTCGTCGGCCAGGCGCGCATGCATCGCGTCGATATCGGCGTTGGCATAGACGGCCACGGAGCCGACGCCATAGTCCGCGCAGGCGCGAACGATGCGAACGGCGATCTCGCCGCGGTTGGCAATCAGGACTTTCTTCATCGCGAATCTCGGTGCGGGTCTCGGTGCGGGTCTCGGTGCGGGTCTCGGTAAAAGAGCGCCCGCTCAGCCGGCGGACGGTTGCAGTTCTTCGAAGGGGCCGATCGGATTGAATCGCAGCCACGCCCCGACCGGAATCTGGCCGGCGCGATCCAGATGGTGAGGCGCCACGGCGCCGATCACCGGATAGCCGCCGGTCAGCGGATGGTCGGCGAGGAACAGGATCGGCTGGCCGCTGGGCGGCACCTGCAGCGCCCCCAGCGCGGTGCCTTCGCTGGGCAGCTCGCCGGTGATGGCGCGTTCCAGCGGCGCCTCGCCCGCCAGCCGCAGGCCCACGCGGTTGGACTGCGGCGTGACCTGCCAGCGCTGCGCGGCCAGCCGCGCAACCGACTCGGGAGTGAACCAGTCGGTGCGCGGGCCCAGCACCACGTCGAGCACGACGTCTTGCTCGATCGTGGGCAGACCGGTGGCGGGCTGCTCGGGCATGCCCACCACTGCGCCGGCCGGCGCAGGCAAGACGCCAAGCACGTCGCCCACCGACAACGGCGCGGGCCCGATGCCGGCCAGCGTGTCGGTCGCGCAGCTGCCCAGTACCGGCGCCACGGCAAAGCCGCCGCGTGCCGCCACATAGCAGCGGGCGCCGGCGACCGGTTGGCCGATGCTCAGCGTGTCGCCATCGGCCAAGGCCACCGCCTGATGCGTCGGCACGCGCCATTGGCGGCCATCGGCGGTGCGCACGGCCAGCGGTGCGTCGGCCCCGGTGACGGCGAGCACGGTATTGCCCTGGCTCTGCAGTTGCAGGCCGCCGCCGACGGTTTCGAGCGCGGCGCTGTCGCTGCGATTGCCAACGAGGCGGTTCGCCAACCGCAGCGCCGCCTGGTCCAGCGCGCCAGAGGCCGATACGCCCTGCCCGGCCTGGCCGTGCCGGCCGAGGTCCTGCAATACGGTCTGCAATCCGGTGCCCTTGACCTTCAGTGCCGCGGCGCAGGCCGCACTGCCCGGCTCCTTGCGCAGCGCAGCCGCAGTCCCGGCGTCGGGCACAGGCGCGTCCACGCGCGCCGTCGCCATGTACGCCGCCATGTACGCCGCTGTGTCCGCCGCTGTGTCCGCCGCTCTGTCCGCCGCATCTTCCAGCGTCGCCATATCGACGAAGCGCACGCGAAATCCGGGCTGCAGCAGCGCCGGAGGCTCGCGGCCGAGATCCCACATCGCCACCGGCGTCGTGCCGATGATCTGCCAGCCGCCGGGGCTTGCCTTCGGATACACGCCGCTGAAGGTGCCGGCCAGACCCACCGCGCCGGCGGGAATGCGCGTGCGCGGCGTACGGCGGCGCGGCACGTCCAGCGACGGATGGCCGCCGCTGAGGTAGGCAAAGCCGGGCGCGAAGCCGGTGAAGGCCACCGTGTATTCGCTGCCGGTGTGGCGGCGCACGACTTCGTCGGGCGTGATGCCGAGCAGCTCGGCGACCTCGGCCAGGTCCTCGCCGTCATAGCGAACCGGAATCTCGATCAGCGTATGGCTGCGTTCGACCCGCTGCGACAGGTCGCGCGCGGCGATGGCGCGGACAAGCGCGCCTGCGCTGGTCGCCCACGGGCGGTAGTGCACGAGAATCGTGCGCGCGGCGGGCACCAGCTCCGCCACGCCGTGAAGCGGGTCGCGCTGCAGCGAGGCCAGCAGGGCCAGCGTCTGGCCCAGGTCGGCCAGCTCGACCAGCAGCGCATTCGAGGAAACGGGCAGGAAACGCAAAACAAGCTCCAGATCGGGCCTTCTGACTCAGGCGAACGCAGACACCTTGACGCCGTCGCGCTCGAGCGCGTCGCGCACGGCGCGCGCCATCTCCAGCGCGCCCGCGCTGTCCCCATGCACGCAGATCGATTGCGCTTCGACGCGCGCCACGCTGCCATCGATGGCGACCACCGTGCCTTCCCGCACGAGCCGCAACATCCGTTGTGCGATCTCGTCGGCGTCGTGCAGCACCGCGCCCGGTTCGCGGCGCGATACCAGCGTGCCCTGCGGCGTGTAGGCGCGATCGGCGAAGGCCTCGGCAATGACACGCAGGCCCGCATCCCGCGCCCAGCCCACCAGCGGCGAGCCGGCCAGCGCAACCAGCGCCAGTTCGGGATTGAACTTGCAGATCGCGGTGATCACGTCGCGCGCCTGGCGCTCGTCGCTGGCGATGGTGTTGTACAGCGCGCCATGCGGCTTGACGTAGCGCACCGCGGTGCCGACCGTCGCCGCCATCCCCGCCAGCGCGCTGATCTGGTAAAGGACGTCGGCGATCAGGTCCTCGCTGGCGACATCCATGTTGCGGCGGCCGAAGCCCTGCAGGTCCGGATACGAAACGTGGGCCCCCACCGCGACGCCGCGCGCCTTCGCGGCCTTCAGCGTCCGCAGGATGCCAGCCGGATCGCCGGCGTGGAAGCCGCAGGCCACGTTGGCGCTGCTGACGATGTCCAGCATGGCGGCATCGTTGCCCATGCGCCAGGCGCCAAAGCTCTCGCCCAGATCGCTGTTCAGATCGATTTGCATGGCGTCGGACCTCAATGCGCGGGCTCGGCTTCGCCCAGCAGTTCGCGTCCGCGCGTTTCCGGCAGCAGCAGGCACGCGACGACGACCAGCCCATAGGCGCCGGCGGCGAGATAACCGATGGCGACGCCCAGCGACATCGTCGCGCCCATATGCCCGATCATCGCCGGGAATACCGAACCGACGGCGCGCCCGAAGTTGTAGCAGAAGCCTTGTCCCGAGCCGCGGATATGGCTCGGATACAGCTCGGTCAGGTAAGCGCCCATGCCGGAGAAGATGCCCGACAGGAAGAAGCCCAGCGGGAAACCGAGCACCAGCATCGCGGCGTCGGTGATGGGCAGCTGCGTGTAGCAGATCACCAGGATCGCCGCGCTGACCGCGAACAGCATGAAGCAGCGCCGGCGACCCAGGTGGTCGGACAGCCAGGCGCTGGTCAGGTAACCGGCGAACGAGCCGGCGATCAGCACCATCAGGTACCCGCTGGTGTTCAGCACCGACAGGTTGCGCTCCATCTTCAGGTAGGTCGGCAGCCAGGTCGTCACCGAGTAGTAGGCGCCTTGCATGCCGGTTGCCAGCAGGCTCGCCAGCACGGTCACGCGCAGCACCCCCGGCTTGAAGATCAGCATGAAGTTGTTGCTCTGCCCGGTGACGGCGAGCTTGGCCTGGGTCTCCCGATACACCTTGGGCTCGCTGATGTTGCGGCGGATATAGAGGATGAAGACCGCCGGCAGCACGCCGATCCAGAACAGCACGCGCCACGCGTATTGCTGCTCGAACACCGCGTAGACCGCCCAGAAGGCAATGGCCGACAGGCCCCAGCCCACCGCCCAGCTGCTCTGTACCAGTCCGACGGCCTTGCCGCGATGGCGGGCGCGGATCATTTCGGCGATCAGCACGGAGCCGACCGACCATTCGCCGCCAAAGCCGAGCCCCTGCAGCATGCGCGTCACGAACAGCTGCTCGGGCGACTGCGTGAAGCCGCTGAGGAACGTGAAGAAGCTGAACCACAGCACGGTCAGCTGCAGCACGCGCACGCGGCCGTACTTGTCGGCCAGGATGCCGGCCAGCCAGCCGCCGATCGCGGAGCTGATCAGCGCGCCCGTCGCGATATAGCCGGCCTCGGCCTTGGTCATGCCCCATACCAGGATGAACGTGGGGATCATGAAGGTGTAGATCATGTAGTCGAAGGCATCGACCCCATAGCCGACGAAGGCGGCAAAGAGCGTCTTGCGCTCTTCCTGCGATGTTTCTTTAAGCCACATGGTTGCGCTCACTCGGGATAACGGCAAAACGTGGGGATGCTCGTCGCGCGGTTTGATGACGCCGCGGCGACGACGTCGAGGCAGTGAGCGAGACCGCCAGACAGCCGCCCCTCCACCGCAGCGCTGTTTGGCAAGGCACGTGCCATGTTGATGTATATGCACGCATTGACTCAACCACCGTGGATGGATTGTTCAACAATCATTCGTTCGGATCGATTCTGGTATACACCTAGGCCTGCATGGCCGAGCCAAGTCGCACCAATCTGGCGCAGGTTGTTGAACAAAGCTGGGGTAACATCCCGCGATACGGGACACGGCTGATACCGGGCCGACCGATGCCGGGCCGAAGTCCCGTTCCCCTTGCAGCCGACATGACAACCAGTTCCGACGTAAGAAACCTGGCCGAACGGGTCACCGAACAGATCCGCCAGCGCATCCTGCATGGCGACTTCGCGCCCGGGCAGCGCCTGTCCGAAGCCGCGCTCAGCGAAAGCCTGCAGATCTCGCGCAATACGCTGCGCGAGACCTTCCGCGTGCTGACCAAGGAGGGTCTGCTCAAGCACGAGCCCAACCGCGGCGTGGCGGTGGCCATTCCGAGCATCGCGGCGATCATCGACATCTACCGGGTCCGCCGCCTGATCGAATGCCAGGCGATCGCGCAGGCCTACCCCAGCCATCCGGCGAGAAAGCACATGCGGCAGGCGGTGGAAGCGGGATTGCGTTGCCGCGACAGCGGCAATTGGCAGGGCGCGGGCACCGCCAACATGGAGTTCCACATGGCGATCGTGGAACTGGCCGACAGCGAGCGGCTGAACGTGATGTTCTCCCACCTGCTGGCGGAACTGCGGCTGGCGTTTGGCATGCTGCAGGACCCCGAATTCCTGCACGGGCCCTATGTCGAGATGAACCAGCACATCCTCCAGCTGTTCGAGTCGGGCAAGCTGGCCGAGTGTGCCGCGGCGCTGAACGACTATCTGGTGCAGTCCGAGCGCATCGTGCTGTCGGCCTGCGCCAGGCACCCGGTCTTCAAGGGGCGCTGAGCGCGGGCCCGCGAAGGTGCCACCGCGGCGGCAACCTCAGAAATCGATCGTCGTCGAGACCAGGAAGGTGCGCGGAGTGGCGAGCGTCAGGCCATTGGCCGAGGCGGAGGCCCAATAGGACTTGTCGAACAGGTTTTCCACCGCGGCGCGCACGGTCACGCGCTTGCCGGCTGCCTTCAGCGTATAGCGGGCGCCGATGTCGGTCCGCGTCCAGGCCGGTATCCGCTGCCGGTTCGCGGCGTCGAGATACTGCGACGTCGAGCGCAGTACGCGCGCCGACAGCGTCAGCCCCGCCAGGAAGGGCGTGTCCCACTCCACGCCCGCGTTCAGGTTGTAGCGCGGCGTGCCCGGGGCGACGTTGCCGTTGTTGGCCGGTTCCGCCGTTTCCCTGAGCCGGCCGTTCAGATACATCGCGCCGGCCAGCACCCGCACGCCCTGCACCGGTTCGCCGAACACATTCCACTCCAGGCCGGTATTGCGTTGCTTCCCGGCGACCGAAAAGACATTGGTGGCCGGGTCCGTCAAGCCGGTGGGCTGCTCGATGCGGAACGCACTGAGCGTGGTCGCGATGCTGCCGAAATCCACCTTGACGCCCGCCTCCAGTTGCCTGGACTTGATCGGCGCAAACATCTGTTCGGCGTTGGCCGCGGTACTGGGCGCCGTGGGCCCCTGGCTCAGGCCCTCGATGTAGTTGCCGTAGAACGAGACCTGCTTCCAGGGCCGGACCACCAGCGCCACCGCCGGCGTGACGGCACGTTCGTCATAGTGGCTGGTGACCTGCCCGGTGGCGCCGAACGAATCGGACTGGACGCGCTGCAGGCGCGCGCCCAGCGTCAGCTGGACCCGCTCGTCCAGCGCGGAAATCGTGTCGGCCAGCGCCAGGCTGGAAAGCTCGGTCTCTTCCGCCTTGGGTACATCCGAACTCAGGCCCGCGAAGGACGGCCGCGGCGCCACGACCGGGTTGTACAGGTTCGAGCGGATCGTGCCGAAGTTCTGCCGCAGATTGCCGGCCTCGAGATGAAACACCGAGGCGCTCACGTTCAGCTGGTGGCGCAGCGGTCCGGTGGCGAAGCGCGCGCGGGCACCGATCTCGCTGGTGTACGCGTCTTCCTCGCGCAGGAAACGGAACGGCGCGCTGGCAAAGTTGCCGGCGGCGTCGCGCGCGGCGACCGCCATGCGCAGGAACTCGTAGCGCCCGCGGCGGGCACCGAAGGCGCCATACACCTCGAGGTCGTCGCTCACGTCGTACTCGCCGCGCAGCGCCACGTAGCTGTCGCGCGTGTCGGCGAAGGTCCAGGGCTGGGCATAGTTGCGGTGAATGCGCGAGGCATCGGGAAGCGGCACGCCCGCCGCCGCGGTCACCCGCTCCTGCGGCGCGTCGCCATTCTGCTGCTGATAGGCGAAATCGGCCGACAGGCGCAGCCGCGTGCCACGGTAGTCCAGCCCGAGCGTTGCCAGGCTGCGCTCCAGCGACTGCGGATCGACCGAGGTGTCGCCGTTCTTGTACGCGGCGTTGAAGCGCACGCCGAACTCCTGCCGCTCGCCAAAGCGGCGCGCCACGTCGGCATGTCCGCCGAAGGTCGAGTCCGATGCGTACCCCAGCGTGAACTGATTCACCGCCTCTGCCGGCGCGCGCTTGGACACCACGTTGATGGCGCCGCCCACCGCGCCGCTGGGGGCCATGCCGTTGAGCAAGGCGCTCGGTCCCTTCAGGATCTCGATGCGCTCGGCCGCTTCCACCGCCACCGCATAGGTGGGCAGCACGCCATAGAGGCCGTTGAGCGCGATGTCGCTGTTCAGCACCGGGAAGCCGCGGATCGAGAACTGGTCGAAGCGCCCGGCGCGCGGGTTCACGTTGCGCACCGAGGCATCGTTGTTGACGACATCGGCGATGCTGCTGGCCTGCTGCGCCTGGATCAGCTCCTGCGTGTACGCCGTCAGGCTGAACGGCGTGTCCATGATGTCGCGATTGCCCAGCAGGCCCAGGCCGCCGCCCGTCGCGACCTGGCCGCCCGGGTAAGCGGGCGCAACGCGCTCCGCCGTGGCGGAGGCGGTGACCGTGACGGGCTGGAGCTCGACCTCCGCCGCCGGCGCTGCCTGGCGCCGGCGCAGCGTGTACGCCCCGCTGCCGGTCGCGGCCAGCTCGAGGCCCGTTCCCTGCAGCAGGCGCGCGAAACCCGCCTGGACGTCATAGGTGCCGTTCAGGCCTTCGCTGCGCAGCCCTGCCACCAGCCCCGACGGGAACGACAGCGGGACGCCGGCCTCGATGGAGAAGCGCGCCAGCGTATCGCCAAGCGGTCCGGGCGGAATCGCGTAGCTGCGCGCGGAAGACGCGCCGCCCGGGGCAGCGGCCTGGGCCAGCGCGGCGTCCGGCACGGCCAGCGTGGCGCACAGGCTCAATGCGGTGCCGGACAGGGCACGCGACAGCGCCCGCGTCAGCACGCCTTGCTTGGGAGAAAACCGGGAATTGCAGGGGATTGCCACGAACATGTTCCTTTCCGACACCAGTGACCAGTCGACGATCGGACCGGTGCCCGCTGGGGCGGGACCGGCCTACAACAGGTACACCGTGCGAGAGGAAAAAAGGGGCCACGTGCGGCGAGCGCAATTGGGGGCCGGGAACGCATGAAGCGGGCTGGCGGCGCATGAGCCGTGCCCGCGGCGCATGAGCCGTGCCCGCGGCGCATGAGCCGTGCCTGCGGCGCATGAGCCGGGCTGGCGGCGCATGAAGGCGGGCCGGCTGGCTCGCCCCGGGCCTGTGTACTATCGCGAGGCGCCGGCGTCGCCGGGCTCGAGCATGACCCAGTAGCGGGTCCGCCGGCGCACCCGGATGCCCAGCGTCTCGGCCAGCAGGTCCAGGCTGCGGTCCGTGTCCCGCAAGGGGAAGGCCCCGGTCACGCGCAGGTCGGCGATGGTCGGATCGCAGCGCACGATGCCGGGACGATAGCGCGCCAGTTCCTCGGCCAGCGCCTCCAGCCGCAGATTGCGCGCGGCCAGCATGCCGTGCGCCCACGCCGCACCCATGCCGTCGAGCGCGGCGCCGGATGCCGTCTCCCCGGCGCCGAAGCGCAGCCATTGCCCGCTGCCCACCCGCAGCGGCGCGCCGTCGCGGCGCAGCCGAACCTCCACCGCTCCCTGGTAGACCTCCACGTGGCTGGCGTCGGACTGCCGGCGAACGACGAAGCGCGTCCCGAGCGCGCGCAGCACGCCGTCCGGCGTCTCGACGACGAAGGGCCGGGGCACGGCGGCCGGGTCCGGCTCGGTGTCGATCAGGATGCGGCCCGCCCGCAGCTTGATCAGGCGCGTGCTGTCGGAATAGGACACGTCGATCGCGCTGTCCGTGTCCAGCGTGACCCGCGTGCCATCGGCCAGCCGTACCTCGCGGGTTTCGCCGACTGCCGTACGGATGCCGGCGGTCATCGCCTCCCACGGGGCGAAGCGCCAGGCCAGGCAGGCGGCCGGGGCGCCCACCAGCATCAGGGCGAGCTTGCGGGTGGCCCGGCGCCGCTGTTCGCGCGCGAGTCCCGCCAACGCCGTGCGCCGCAACGCGGCCGGCACGCTGTCGAACGTGCCGAGCACCTGCTGCGCCTGGTGCCAGGCCCGGGCATGCGCGGGACTGCGCGCGCACCAGGCGTGCAGTTCGGCCAGTTGCGCGGCGTCGTGCGGATCCGACTGAATGCGTACCATCCAGTCGGCCGCCTCGGCCAGGATGCTGGCGGGCACCGTCCCCGCCCCACGGTCGCGGCTCATATCGCCGACAGGCAGGCGAGAAAGGCGTCGCGCATCTGCCGCTTCACGGTTCGCAGCGAGATGCCTTGCCGCGCCGCGATCTCCGCGTAGGTCAGGCCGTCCAGCTGCGACAACAGGAAGATCTCGCGCGCTCGCACGGGCATGGCGCACAGCATCGCGTCGATCCGGTGCAGGGCCTCGAGCACCAGTGCCCGCGTCTCGGGCGAAGGCGCCAGCGCTTCAGGCAGCTGGGCGAGGCTGTCCAGGTAGGCCTTCTCCACCGCGCGTCGACGGTAGAGATCGACCACCAGCCCCTTGGCCACGTGGGTCAGAAAGGCACGCGGCTCGGACAGATGGTCGAGTGCGCGTGGGCCGGCATAGACTCGGAGGAAGGTGTCGTGCGCCACATCGGCCGCCTCGCAGTCGTTGCCGAGGCGCTTGCGCAGCCAGCCATGGAGCCAGCCGTGATGATCGCAATAGAGTGCGTGCAGTGTCGTGCTTCGGCTCGGAGCGGGCATGGGCGGAACAGGATGGGAACGGCCAGAAAACCGCGCAGATGATAATACATCTCATTTCCCAGCAGACGATTTCTTGCGCCCTGCCCTACATCACCCGTCCGAACCACCACAGCGACAGCAGCGCCGCACCCGCCGCCAGCACCGCGCCAAGCGCGGCGAACAGTGCGGTGATTTCCGCCTGCTCGGTCTTGCCTAGCGTCAGCTTGGCGTTGATCGCGCGATACACCTGCTTGAGCCTGGCGGCGTCCTCCAGCCGGAAGTATTCGGCGCCGGTGGTATTGGCCACTTCCTTCAGCACGGCCTCGTCGAGCTTGACGCGCGCCGACCAGCCGTCCGCCGACAGCACGACGCCCTGGGGCGTGCCCACGCCGACGGTATAGACGCGCACCCCATAGGAGGCCGCCAGTTCGGCCGCCTGCACCGCGGTCGGACCGGCGTTGCTTTCGCCGTCGGAGAACACGACGATCGCGCCGGCGGCATAGGAGCCCGGGGCGGCGGCGCCCTCTTGGTCGGCAGAGTTTTGTCCTCCTCCCTGGCCCGCGCCCGGGCTCGCTCCCTGCCCCAATCCCGCGGCGCCGAACAGGTTGCCGAGCGCGCCGCGTTTCTTCAGCGGCGAGGCATCGCCATCCATCAGGCGTCCGGCGTCCTCGGTCGCTTCCGGCCGCAACGCCGTCAGCGCGATCAGCAGGCCGTTGCCCAGCGCGGTGCCGCCCTGTGGCTGCAGGCGGTCGATGGCCGTGGCCACGTCCTGCTTCGTGCGGCTCGGCGCCTGCGCGACGGCCGATGTTCCCGCCATCGCGACCAGGCCGACGCTGACGCCCGCGGGCTTCGCCTCGAGCAGCCCCTTGGCGGCCTGTTGCGCGGCGCGCAGCCGGTTCGGTTGCACGTCCTTCGCGCGCATGCTGCCGGACAGGTCGATGACCAGCATCACGGTCTCGATGCGCGAGGGCAGCACCAGCAGCGCATGCGGCCGCGAGATCGCGACGATCAATGCGGTCAACGCGAGCAGGATCAGCACCGGGGACACATGCCGGCGCCAGCCTGCGACGCCGCGGTTGGCGAAGCCGACGGTCTTCAGGGCGGGATAGTGAACCGCCGCGCGCCGGCGCCGTGCGTCCAGCCACAGGTAGGCGAGAGCCAGCACGGGGACCAGCGCCAGCAGCCACAGCATCCTGGGCCACAGGAAGCTGATGGCGGGCAGCCGGGTGATCGCCTCGCTCACGCCGTCCATGCGGCCCCCTTCTTCGCTTCCTTGCTTGCCCCTGCATTCGCGCCCGCAATTGCGCCCGCATTGCCCCCCGCGCTGGGGCCCGCGTTGCCGGCTTTCGGCGCCGTGCCCTTTGCCGTGCCCTTCGCCGTGCCTTGCCGATGACGACGCTGCCGCGAGAACTCCAGCAGGGCCAGGTCCAGCCGGGCATCGGTCGACAGCGTCAGGCAATCCACGCCGGCCCGGGCAAAGCCCAGCCGCAGTTCTTCCTCGCGCACCTGCGCGGCCGCCACGAAGCGCTTGCGAAAGGCCGGATCGTGCGTGTCGACGAACATCTGCTCGCCGGTCTCGGCGTCCTGCAGCACCAGCAAACCCAGATCGGGTAGCGCCTGCTCCAGGGGATCGACCAGCCGCACGGCGACCACCTCATGACGCCTGGCCAGCATCGCGAGCGAGGCCTGCCAGCCTGGGTCGCTGATAAAGTCCGACACCACGAACACCACCGATCGCCGCCTGGCGACCGCCCGTGCATGGTCGAGCAGGCCGCGCAACCGAGTGTGGCCCGGCGAGGCGGCCGGCGTGGCGTGCATGCGGTCGAGCAGGTGCAGCAATTGCCGGCGCCCGGCACGCGCGGGCACCACCGACGCGGTCATGTCGGCCGCCCCGTTGTAGAGCACGGCGCCGACGCGGTTGCCATAGCGCGTCAGCAGCAGCGCCATCACGGTGGTGAAATCGCTCAGCAGGTCGCGCTTGCGGACCTCGCCCGAGCCGAACTCGACGGAGCCGCTCAGGTCGAGCAGGAACCAGGCCGCGATCTCCCGATCCTCCTGGAACATCCGCACATACGGCGTCTGCAGCCGGGCGGTCACGTTCCAGTCGATGTGCCGGACGTCGTCGCCGGCCTGGTATTCGCGCAGGTCGGCCAGGTCCAGCCCGAAGCCGCGAAACAGCGTGCGGTAGTCGCCCTGCAGCATGCCGTCGAGGCGGCGCACCACGGTCCATTCCATGCGGCGCAGCAAGGCATCGGTGCGGCCGGCGCCGACACCGCGCGGCGCGCCGGGCGCGGCCTTGTCCGAAGCGGCGTCCGGGCCGGACCGGCGCCTACCGCGCAGCCGCCCGAACATGGGATTCCAGCGGACGTTCGGGAACCGGCATGGCCTGCACGATGCGGCCGATCAAGGCATCTGGGGTGATGCCGTCGGACATCGCCTCGTAGGACAGCGACAGCCGATGGCGCAACACGTCGGGCACCAGATCGATCACGTCTTCCGGCACCGCATAGTGGCGGCCGCGCAGCAGCGCCAGCGCGCGCGCGCCTTCGATCAGGCCGATGGTGGCGCGCGGACTGGCGCCGAAGGTCACGTAACGGTCCAGATCGTCGAGCCCGTAGCTGGCCGGCCGGCGCGTGGCCGAGACCACGCGCACCGCGTACTGGATCAGGCCGGGATCGACGTACACCGCGCGGCATTCCTCCTGCAGCGCGGTCAGCTGCTCGGGCGTGGCGATCGGGCTCACGTCGATCCGCGGACCGGTGACGCGGTTGACGATCACGACCTCTTCGTCCTCGCTCGGATAACCCACCAGCACCTTCATCATGAAGCGGTCGACCTGCGCCTCCGGCAGCGGATAGGTGCCTTCGGTCTCGATCGGGTTCTGCGTGGCCATGACCAGGAAGGGCATCGGCACCCGATGGGTTTCGCCAGCGATGGTGACCTGCTTTTCCTGCATCACCTCGAGCAACGCGCTCTGCACCTTGGCCGGCGCGCGGTTGATCTCGTCGGCCAGCAGCAGATTGGCGAAGACCGGCCCGCGCACCGTGGAAAACTCGCCGGTCCCCTGGTGGTACATGCGCGTGCCGACCAGGTCGGCCGGCAGCAGGTCCGGCGTGAACTGGATGCGCTTGAAGGTCCCGCGCATCGTTCTGGCCAGCGTATTGACGGTCAGCGTCTTGGCCAGCCCCGGCACGCCTTCCACCAGCAGATGCCCGCCGGCAAGGATCGCCACCAGCACCCGCTCGAGAAAATGGTCCTGGCCTACGACCACGCGTTTGACCTCGTACAGCAGGCGCTCCATCAGGTTGGCGGTTTCGATGGCGTCCCGGGCTTGGTCGTTCATGGGCCTCTCGCTGTGGTGTGGAATTCTGTAGGGAAGGCTAGAAGGGCGAAGCGCCGACGGAGCCGCCCGCGCTTTCGATGGTGATGGCAAACCCGATGCCAAGGAAATTGCCGCTCTGGTTGGGATTGAGGATGGCGGTGACGATTCCCACCACCTCGCCCTTCATGTTGACCAGCGGCCCGCCCGAGTTGCCCGGATTGGCGGCGGCATCGAACTGGATCAGCTTGTCCAGCTGCTGCTTCTCGTCGGGGGACACGAACTGCCGGTCGAGCCCGGACACCACGCCGGCCGTCACCGACGGGCCGATGCCGAACGGAAAGCCGACCGCGACCACCTCGCTGCCCGGCGCCAGTTCGCGGCTGGAACCGAGCGTCGCGGGCGGCAGGTCGTCGGGAATCGATCTGGGCTGCAGGATGGCGAGGTCCTTCTCCGGCACGGCCTGCAGCACGGTGGCCTCGGCGGTATGCCCGTCGTGGAAGCGGACCTCGACGCGGCGGGCGCCGGCGACGACGTGGTAGTTGGTCAGGATCACGCCGCT
Source organism: Cupriavidus cauae (assembly GCF_026210475.1). NCBI lineage: Bacteria > Pseudomonadati > Pseudomonadota > Betaproteobacteria > Burkholderiales > Burkholderiaceae > Cupriavidus > Cupriavidus cauae. Next base: position 2,001,493 of record NZ_CP080294.1, on the reverse strand, counting down.
CTCGGTGACGACCACGCCGGTGCCAATGTGCCGGCCGTCGGGCAAGGCGTCGGGCGCGACCTTGTCGCTGGGGGCCTTGTCGCCGGGGGCCTTGCCCTTTGCGGTCTCGTCGCGCGGCGTGCGTTTGGAAGGGGCGGAGGATTCGGGCGGCCTGGCGGGGCGATCGCGTCCGGCCTTGTCGGCGCGCGGCTTCTCCGCGGCGGTATCGGCGGCCGGATAGCTGCGGACCTCGACCACCGACTGGCGGATCGCCTCGGCAGCGCGGGCGGCGCGCGAAGGCAGGTCCTTGTTGTTCAGCGTGTGGAGCACGGCCGAATCGATGTCCGACTGCGTCAAGACGCGCTGTTTCGGCTGCAACAGCCAGGCGGAGCCGATGCCGGCGGCGAAGACGAGTGCGATCGCCGCCAAGGCTGTTCCGTAGATCGTCACCCGTTTCATCGCCGCCCCGAGTTCACGCGTCGGAAACTACAGTACCATCGATCTTAACCACGCGCCAAGGAGCAGGGCATGCAGTTTCTCTGGCCTCAAATGCTCTGGCTGCTGCTCGTGCTTCCCGTGCTGGCAGCGGCTTACTTCTACGTGCTCGCCCGGCGCAGGAAGGCGGCTCTGCTCTACGCCAACCTCACCCTGCCGCGCGCGGCGCTCGGTCCCCGGCAATGGCTCCGGCGCCACCTCCCTCCCCTGCTCTTCTGGCTGTCGCTCGGCACCGCGCTGCTCGCCTGCGCGCGGCCCAGTGCGACGATCACGCTGCCGGCCGACACCATCACGCTGGTGCTTGCGATGGACGTCTCGCGCAGCATGGAAGCGACCGATGTCGCCCCGACCCGCCTCGCCGCCGCACAGCAGGCCGCCATGAATCTCGTCATCGGGCTGCCGGCCAAGGTGCGGCTGGGCATCGTGTCGTTCGCCGGGACCGCGTCGGTGGTGCTCAGTCCAACCGACAACCGGCAGGACATGCTCGAGGCGATCGAGCGCTTCCAGCTTCAGCGAGGCACCGCGACGGGCAGTGGCCTGATCGAAGCGCTGGCGGTCCTGTTCCCGAACGATGGCATCGACCTGGAGGCGGTGCTGTTCGGCGACGCTTCGGAGCCGCCGGAGAATCAGGGCAGGCCGCTGGACGAATCGGCCGCGGCCGACGCTCTCCGCCAGAAACGCGCCAGACGCGAGGAACGGCCTGCGGCCGAACCCGGCTCCTATCGGCACGGCGCCGTGATCCTGCTCAGCGACGGCCGCCGCACCACCGGCCCCGACCCCGTCATCGCCGCCCGCATGGCCGCCGAACGGGGCGTGCGCGTCTATACCGTCGGCTTTGGCTCCCGCGACAGCACGACGGCCGGCGGTTCGGGTTCCGTCATGTCTTACTACATGCAGCTCGATGAACCCGCGTTGCGCGCGGTCGCCAAGATCACCGGCGGCGAATATTTCCACGCGGGCTCGGAAGCCGATCTCAGCCAGGTCTATCGCCAGTTGAACACGCGCTTCGCGCTGGAGCGCCGGGAAACCGAGGTCGGGGCGTTGTTCGCGGCGGTGGCGGTGCTGCTGCTGATGGCGGCGAGCGGGCTGTCGATCCTCTGGTTCCGGCGCTGAGGTTTGGCGATGTAGAGGAAACGGTAAGTCGCGGCGCTCCCAGTAGATGAATTGGCAAGAACCGGCGCGCTCAGTAGATGAATTGGTAAAGCGCGACCTCCCGAGTGGATGAATTGGCAAGTTCAGTAGAAGGATTGGTAAGCCGTCATTGGTAAGCCATCGCCGCCTCCCGCTGCGCCCCCGCTAAGCCGCCAACCGATATTCGAAGAACGGCCGCTCCCGGTCGTCCAGGATCGCGTGCAGGGCGGCCAGATTGCCGGGGTCTGGATTGAGCCAGGCGTCCACGTGCTCTGGCTTGATCGGAATGACGCAACGGTCATGGCCGGCCGCGGCGACTTCCGGGGGCGGCTCGTCGGTGATCGCGGCAAACGAATACAGATCCGGCTCGCCGGCCTCGCCTTTGTGATGCGACCAGAGGCAGGCGATCAATAGATCCTGCGGCGGCTCGGGACGGAACTCCAGCACGACGCTCTGCTCCTTTTCGTCCGGGCCGAGCTCGCGGCGCTCCAGCCGGTGCCGGGCCACGTGTTCATGAAAGGCGCGGATCGGCAGGATGCCGTGGCGATAGCCAAACAGCTGGCGCCACGCCGTCTCGAGATTGTCGCGGCGCGCGTTGTAGGTGCCGGGCTTCTTTCTTTCCATGGCGACGTCCCAGCCGGGCAGCCGGCAGCGGTAGCGCATCGGTACGATCACGCGCTGGCCGTCCATCATGATCATCACGGGCGCGTAATAACCCGGGAAGATCATCGCGTCCTCCGGCACCGGCACCGCACGCTGCAGGTCGGCCAGGTTCTGCTGCAGGCGGGCGATCTTGTCGGCGGCGATGCGCTGCTCGTTCTCGGCCTTGCGGGTAAGCCGGCCGGCAAGCGCGCGCTCCGCTTGCGCAAGGCGGGTCTTCTGGCGAAACAGCTCGGCCTCCAGCGCATTGGCCTGTTCGCGGTCGCCCGCGGCGATCAGCGCCGCGAGCTCGCGCTCCTCGTCGGAGCTGGAACCGGCCTGCGCGAAGGCCATGCGCATCGCCTTGGGCACCTTTTGCCATTCCTGGTCCTTGCGCTTCTGCCAGAACAATTCGAAGAACTGGCGAAGGCTCATCACCGCGCCGTATTCGCGCGTGAATTTCCTGAAATCGGCCTTGATCTGCGCGGCGTAGCACATCGGCCTCTCCCCTTGACGGCCACGATGGCGCCATCCTCGCAGGCTTCGGTGGCGGCGGACATCGGTATTGAGCCGGGGCTCCCGCCGCACGAGGTCAAGGCTTGAGGCCGGGCGGCATGGCGCCGGCCAACCTTGCCGCCTTGTCCCGCGGGAAATCGGCCTCGCAAACGCGATAGCGCCTATAATACTGTATATCCATACAGTATCACCACCCGATGGAACTGCTCACCAAGCTGGAAATCCTGGCCGACGCCGCCAAGTACGACGCCTCGTGCGCCAGCAGCGGCGCGCCGAAACGGGATTCGCTCGGCAAAAGGGGACTGGGCGCCAGTACCGGCGCGGGCATCTGCCACAGCTTCACGCCCGACGGGCGCTGCGTCTCGCTGCTGAAGATCCTGCTGACCAACTTCTGCCAGTACGACTGCCAGTACTGCGTCAACCGCCGCTCCAGCAACGTGCCGCGGGCGCGCTTCTCGCCGCGCGAGGTGGTCGACCTGACGCTGGACTTCTACCGGCGCAACTATATCGACGGGCTCTTTCTCAGTTCCGGCATCATCCGCAGCGCCGACTACACCATGGAGCAGCTGGTCCAGGTCGCGCGTTCGCTGCGCGACGAACACCAGTTCCGCGGCTATATCCATCTGAAGACGATTCCGGACGCCGATCCCTGGCTGATCTCGCAGGCCGGGCAGTATGCCGACCGGCTCAGCGTCAATATCGAGCTGCCCACCGACGACGGGCTGCAACGGCTGGCGCCGGAGAAGAACGCGCATACGATCAAGCGTGCCATGGGCTCGATCCGCCTCGCGCAGGAAGAGGCGGAGAGCGACAGGCAGGCGCCGGGCCGCGCGCCGGCCGGGCAAAGCACGCAGATGATCGTGGGCGCGGACGACGCCGACGACCGCACCATCCTGCAGACCGCGCAGACGCTGTACGGCGCGTACAAGCTCAAGCGGGTCTATTACTCGGCGTTCAGCCCGATTCCCGACAGCCCGTCCGGCCTGCCCGCGCAGGCGCCGCCGTTGCTGCGCGAGCATCGGCTGTATCAGGCCGACTTCCTGATGCGCGGCTACGGCTTCCAGGCCGAGGAGCTGTTCCAGGCCGGCGGCGACCTGCCGCTGGACATCGATCCGAAGCTGGCCTGGGCGTTGGCGCATCGCGAGTCGTTTCCGGTCGACCTGAACCGCGCGCCGCAGGCCCTGATCGCCCGGGTGCCCGGCATCGGCATGCGCAACGCGAAGCGGCTGGTGGAGCTGCGCCGTTCGCGCGCGATCCGCTATCAGGACCTGGCGCGGCTGCGCTGCCCGATGGACAAGGTCAAACCCTTCGTCGTGGTGCAGGACTACCGGCCGGCGCTGGCGGATTCACCGTCCGAACAGTTGCGGCGGGCGCTGTCGCCGGCGCCCGTGCAGCTGGCCTTGCTATGAGCGGCGCAGGACCGCGCACGCTGGTGGTCGAGTGCGGCGTTGAGTGCAGCGTCGATGGCGGCGTCGATGGCGGCTACGCAAGCTGGCGCGCGCAGGCCTTGCGGGCGCTGGCGGCGGGCTGGCCGCCGGAGACGGTCACATGGACGGAGCGCGGCTCGGCGGCAAGCGGGGGAACCGAACAGCTGATGCTGCTCGGTCCCGGCGCCGCACCGGTCTCGGGAGACGACGCACCGGTCCCAGGCGACAACGCGCCGGTCTCGGGCGACAACGCACGGGTCGCGGGAGACAACGCGCCGGTCTCGGGAGACGACGCGGTGCCGGCAGCCCGCCCGGACACCACGGGCGCCGCCCCGGACGTGCGCGTGTCCAAGGCATTGGCCGCCCTGCTGCAGGACGCCGCGCGTTACCGTTCGCCGCAACGCTGGGCGTTTCTTTACCGGGTGCTGTGGCGATGGTGCCAAGGCGATCGCGCCGTAGCTTCCGCCGCCGATGAAGACGGCGCGCGGCTGCATGCGATGGCCAAGGCCGTGCGGCGTGCCCACCACGACATGATTGCCTACGTGCGCTTTCATCGGCGCGGCGGCGACGGCATGCCGGAGTACCTGGCCTGGTATGAGCCCGAGCACGACGTGCTGGCCGACGCCGCCGACCACTTCGCGCGCCGCATGGGCGGCGCGTCGTGGTGGATCGGCACGCCGCAAGGCGCGGCGCTGTGGGACGGGCATGCGTTGCAGTTCTCCGGGACACCGGCCGATGCGTTGGCCACCGCCGATATCGCCGCGCTCCGGGCGGGCGCGGCCGCCGACGACATCGAGCCGTTGTGGCTCGCCTATTACCGCAGCATCTTCAATCCGGCCCGCCTGAACGAAGCCGCACTGGAGCAGCACATGCCGGTGCGCTTCTGGAAGGGGCTGCCCGAGGGACGGCTGATTCCGGCGATGATCGCCGACGCCCGCAACGGCGCCCGCCGCGTCGCGCAGGCGGGCGCCGTCGGCACCATGAAGGGCAAGCCGGTTGCGGTCGATGCGCAGGACGCGCAGCCGCTGCGTCCGGCGCCCTCGTCGCTGGATCAATGCCGCCGCTGCGAACTCTGGCGCCATGCTACCCAGGCCGTGCCGGGCCACGGTCCCGAAACGGCCCGCATCATGCTGGTCGGCGAACAGCCCGGCGATCAGGAAGACCTTGCCGGCCGCGCCTTCGTGGGGCCGGCGGGCAAGGTGCTGGACGAGGCGATGCGCCGCGCCGGCGTGCCACCCGACTCGGTATACGTCACCAACGCGGTCAAGCACTTCAAGTGGATCCCGCGCGGCAAGCGGCGCCTGCACAAGACGCCGGGCCAGCGCGAGGTCGAGGCCTGCGCCCATTGGCTCGACGAGGAACGGGCGCGGGTGCGGCCGGCGGTCATCGTCACGTTGGGCGCGACGGCGCTGGCGGCGATCCTGGGCCAGAAAGCCAGCCTGCGGGACTACCTGAACCGGCCGGTGCGGCTCGGCCACGCCTGGGTCGTTGCCACCTGGCACCCGTCCTATGCGTTGCGCGTCGATGACGCCGGCAAGCGCGAGGACATCGTCGCGGCCATCGGCCAGGCCATCGCGCAGGGCCGGGAACTGGCCGCGGCGCCTGCCCCACCTGCCCGGCCTCCCTCGCCTCCCTCGCCTCCCTCGCCTCCCTCGCCTATCCCGCCATCGCCGCCGCCTTCTGCTGCAGAAAGGCAATGAGCGTCGTCACGGCGCGCGTCTGGTAGCGCGCCGGCATATACAGCAGATACATCGTGGTGCGCAGGAAGGCCAGGTCACGCGGCGGCAGCGGCAGGCGAACCAGGGTCCCGGCCGCCAGATCGGACGCCACCATGTACTGCGGCACCAGGCCCACGCCGATGCCTTGAAGGATGGCGTCGCGCAGGAAGAAGAAGTTGGCCGACATCAGCCGCGGGCGGATCTGCGCCCGGCCGGCGGCCGTTCCCGCCAGCCCGGCCAGCTGCAGCCGCTCGCCGGTCAGCTCCGAGGTGATCAGCGGCAGGTCGCGGAACTGCTCCAGCGAACTCGGCATGCCGACCTCGCGGGCCAGTTCCGGCGTGGCGCAGGCAACGTATTCGATGTCCCCGAGGCTGCGCGCCACGGCATTGGTCGGCGTCTCGCCCATCACGCGGATGGAAAAGTCCACCGCGCCCTTGATCAGGTCCTCGATGTCGTTGTCGAAGATCACGTTGAGCGTGATGGCCGGATACATCCGCATGAACTCGATGAACCAGGCCGACATCGTGTGCTGGCCGAAGCCGCTCGGGACGCTCAGGCGCACCGTGCCGCTCAGGCGCTTGCCCAGGTTCTGCACGGACTCGCGCGCCGCCATCAGTTCCTGCCGGATGGCGCGGCCGTGTTCGTAGAGTTGCCGGCCCAGTTCGGTCGGCTCGAGCTGGCGGGTGCTGCGCCGGAGCAGTTCCGCGCCCAATTGCCGCTCGAAATGGTTCAGGCGCTTGCTGACGTTGGCGCGGCTCATGCCCAGCTGCCGGGCCGCCCGGCTCAGGTTGCCGGCGTCGATGATGTCCACCAGCAACGACAGCGCGCTCAAATCCATTGTCAACTCCGAGTTGTCATCTATGTTGATTCCCGGTTGCAATTGTCAAACTTTATCAACATATAGACAATCTGCGCTGACCAAATTAACCGGACCGTTCCCGGCAGGGGACGTTGCTCAATGCATCAGGAAAACAAAGGCGCATCGCTGCCGCTGGCCGGCGTGCGGGTACTGGACCTGTCGCGCGTGCTGGCCGGGCCGATGTGCGCGATGGCACTGGCCGACCTCGGCGCGGACGTCATCAAGGTGGAACACCCGGCCCGCGGCGACGACACCCGCGACTGGGGCCTGCGGATCGGCACGCGCAACACCTCGTACTTCAACAGCGCCAACCGCAACAAGCGCTCGATCACGCTGGACCTGCAAAGCGAGGCGGGTTTGAAATTGGCGCGCGAACTCGCAGCGCGCAGCGACGTGGTGATCCAGAACTTCAAGGTCGGCGGCGCGGAAAAGCTCGGCCTGGGCTACGAGCAGCTGTCCGAGCTCAATCCCGGCCTGGTGTACTGCTCGATATCCGGCTATGCGCGCTTCACGCCCGAGGCCGAGCGGCCCGGTTACGACCTCGTCGTGCAGGGCGAGGCCGGCGTGATGGCCACCAATGGCGAGGCAGGCCAGGGCCCGCTCAAATTCGGCGTGGCGGCGGTCGACATGTTTACCGGCATGTATTCGGCGCAGGCGATCCTCGCCGCGCTGTACGCGCGCCAGTCGACCGGCCGCGGGCGCCACGTGCAGATGGCCCTGTACGACTGCGGCCTGATGATTACCTCCTACTACGGCATGGAAGCACTGCTGCAGGGCGGCGACCCGGCCAAGTTCGGCAATGCGCATCCGTCCATCGTGCCCTACGGCGTGTTCGAGGCCGCCGATGGTCCGCTGGTGATCACCGTCGGCAACAACGGGCAATTCCAGCGATTCTGTCGCGACGTGATCGATCGGCCAGAGTGGGCCGAGGATGCGCGCTTCGCCACCAACACCGCGCGCTCGCAGCATCGCGACACGCTGCTGCCGCAGCTGCGCGAGGCCCTGCGCCGATTCACGCGCGCCGAGCTGCTGCAGCGCCTGACCGCCGCGCAGATTCCCTGCGGCGAGGTGCTCGGCATGTTCGAGGCGCTGCAGTCCGAGCGCACCGCGCAGGCCGGCCTGCTGCATCGCTACGAGGACAGCGAGGCGGGCGCCCAGTCGGTGCTGGCGCCGCCGTACGCCATCGACGGCCAGCGGATGCCGGTGCGCATGCCGCCGCCGCATATGGGCGAGCACACGCAGCAGGTGTTCAAGGAACTGCTGCAGCTGGGCGACGACGAGATCGCCGATCTGCGATCCCGCGGCGTCATCTGAGCATCGAATTTCCCAATTCCCGATTCCCAATTCCCGATTCCCAATTCCCGATTCCCAATTCCCGATTCCCGATTCCCGATTCCCGATTCCCAATCCCAATAGCCGCTCTCAATGGACGGAGACAAGACAATGACCAAGCTGATCCTCAGCCGCCGCCAGATACTGAAGGCCGGTGCCGCCGCATCGATGGCCGCGATGATGCCCGCCGCGCTCGCACGCAGCGGCTGGCCCGACAAGATCATCAAGATGGTGGTGGCCTTCCCCGCCGGCGGCCCGACGGACACCGCCGCGCGCATCGTCGCGCAGAAGCTCTCCGAACGCCTGGGGCAGCAGGTCATCATCGAGAACAAGCCCGGCGCGTCGGGCTCGATCGGCACCGCCAGCTTCATCAAGAGCGCGCCCGACGGCTACAACCTGTCGATGTTCGGCATGCCGGCGCTGCTGGCCCCGCTGATGTACAACAACAGCGCGTATGACGTGAAGAAGGACTTCCAGTCCGTCGCCACCGTCTACGTGCTGCCGATGGCCATCGTCATCAACCCGAACGTGGTGCCGGGCGTGGAAACGCTGGCGGACCTGATCCGCTTCGCCAAGGCCAGCAAGACGCCGCTGAACTACACCAGCTCGGGCACCGGCAGCTTCGGCCATCTGGCGATGGAGCAGCTCAAGGACCTGGGCGGCTTCGACATGATGCACGTGCCCTACCGCGGCAGCGCGCCCGCGGTCGCCGATCTGCTCGGCGGCCAGGTCGGCACCATGTTCGCCGATGTGGTGGCGGCATTGCCGCATATCCGCGCCGGCAAGCTCAAGGCGATCGCGCTGAGCTCGCCCAATGCCAAGGTGCTGCTGCCGGGCGTGAAGACGGTCTCGGAGCAAGGCTTCCGCGGCTTCGACTTCGATTCGTGGGGCGGCCTGATCGCGCCGCTCAATACCCCGCAGCCGATCGTCGACCGCATCGCCAGGGAAACGCGCGACATCCTGTCCAACGACAAGGAACTGCAGCAGAAGCTGGTGACGGCCGGCGCGATCGCCTCGTTCCAGGACGGCAAGCAGATGCAGGCGCGCCTGAACAAGGACTACGACCGCTGGAGCGCCATCGTCAAGGCGAAGGGCATCAGCGCGACGTAATCGCGGTCGCACCGCGGTCTCTCATACCGCGGGCTCATGGCGCAGGCCAATGACGCGGCCTGATGGCGCGGCCTGATGGCGCGCCGTCACCCCGCTGCCCTCTCCTTCACGGCGTCGGCAGCGGAAACGCCAGCTCCAGCACCGTCAGCCCCTGCCGGCTTGACACGGTCGCGCGGCCGTCGTGCAGCCGCATGATGGAATCGACGATGGCCAGGCCCAGGCCCGTCGAGTGCGCCGAGTTGCTGCGCGCGGGATCGCCGCGGTAGAAGCGTCCGAAGATATGCGCCAGCCGCTCGGGCGGGATGCCGGCGCCGCCATTGGCGACGCGAATACGGGTCGCTTCGCGCTCCGCGCTGACGATCACCGAGACCCGGCTGCCCTGCGGCGCATGGCGCAGCGCGTTGTCGAGCAGATTGGTCAGCGCGCGGCGCAGCAGGGTCTGGTCCGCGCGCACCGGCGCATGTCCCTGCAGCGACAGCGAGATCGCGCGCTCCGCCGCCACCGCCTCGAAGTACTCCGCCACCGCTTCCACCTCGGCGCGCGCGTCCAGCGTGCGCGGCGCCAGCGCGACCTGCGCGTGGTCGGCGCGGGCGAGAAACAGCATGTTCTCGATCATGCGGGACAGGCGGTCGTATTCTTCCAGGTTCGATTCCAGCAGGGCCTCGTATTCCGCGACATTGCGCGCCTGGGCCAGCGTGACCTCGGTCTGTCCGATCAGATTGCTCAGCGGCGTGCGGAAGTCGTGCGCCAGGTCGGCGGAGAACTCCGACAGCCGAGAAAAGCTGTCCTGCAGGCGCGCCAGCATGCCGTTGAAGGCGTCGGCCAGCTCCCGCAATTCGCTGGGCGCGGTGCCGGCATCGAGCCTGGTCGCCAGACGGCTGGTCGTGACGGCCGACGCCTCCTCCGCCATCCTGCGCAGGCCGCGCAGCCCACGGCGCGCCAGCAGATAGCCGAGCGCCGCGGCGGCGACGGTCGCGCACAGCGTCGCCCAGAAGACATGGAACTGGTAATCGCGCATCAGCACCGCGCGGTAACCGGCGTCGCGCAGCACGACGATCTCCACGGCCTCGTCGGTGTCGCCGAGCCGGCCCAGCGCGGCGATCGCGCGCGAGGGCACGCCATTGCGCGGATACCAGGTCTGCAGCATCGACGGTTCGGGATGGACGTCGGCGGGCAGCGCTTTCAGCGGCGGCACCGCCTCGTGGCGCGGGTTCAGCGTCACCAGCGGCTCGCCGTGCCGGCTGCGCACCAGCAGGATCAGCCCTTCGTGACCGAGCGCGATATCGGCAAACCGGTGCATGCCCTCGCGCACGGCGGTTTCCGAATCCACCTCGGACAACAGATGCCGGACCAGGACCACCTCGCCGACCAGCTCGGCCTCGTCGCGCTCCTGCAGCTGGGTCGACAGCGCGCACGCGAGATAGGTGCCCATCGCGGCCATGATGGCCGCTGCCACCGCGCCGAAGGCCAGCGCCATGCGGGCCGTCAGCGATTGAGGAAGCAGGCGCGCGGCCAGCGCCTTCGAGATGGCGAGCATGGCCGCTACCGCGCGATATCGTCCAGCACGTAACCCATGCCGCGGCGCGTGTGGATCAGCTTGGCCGGGAACGGGTCGTCGACCTTGGCGCGCAGGCGCCGGATCGATACGTCGACGACGTTCGTGTTGCTGTCGAAGTTCATGTCCCAGACCTGCGACGCGATCAGCGAGCGCGACAGCACCTCGCCGCGCCGGCGCGCCAGCAGATGCAGCAGCGCAAACTCCTTGGACGTCAGCTCGATCTTCTGTCCCGAACGCGTGACCCGCCGGCGCACCGCGTCGATGCGCAGGTCCGCCACCTCGATCCACTCGTTCTCGCGCACCGGTCCGCGGCGCAGGATGGTGCGGATCCGCGCGACCAGCTCGGCAAAGGCGAATGGCTTGATGATGTAGTCGTCGGCCCCGAGCTCGAGGCCCTTGAGGCGATCGGCCAGATCGTCGCGAGCGGTCAGGAACAGCACCGGCGTGTCCTGGTCGCGCCGCAGTTCTCGCAGCATCTGCCAGCCATCCATGCCGGGCAGCATCACATCGAGCACGATCAGGTCGTAGGGCTGCGCGCGGGCGTGCGACAGGCCATCGACGCCGTCGCGGGCCAGATCCACGATAAAGCCGGATTCGGTCAGGCCCTTGTGCAGGTAGGCGCCGGCCTTGGGTTCATCCTCGACAATCAGTACACGCATCGACATTCAACGAATCGCCGGACCGCCGGCAAGACGGTAACGGTACCGCAATCCCGGCGCCGGCGGCCGATCATGACAAATTTGTCATGTCGTCGTCAGATTGCGGCGGCGTGGCGCAACGTCGCGCGACGCATGTCGCGCTGGCGCCGCGACGGCGCGGGGATGGTCGTGGCGATGGCGGCGTTCGGCCAAATGACAGCATTGTCATGGGGTCGTCATGCTCCTGTGGCGGGCGTCTTCGTAGACTGCCTTCACCGGTCGCTACCGATCATTACCGGCCATCCTTTCGGAGAACACTGACGATGAAGCTGCTCAAGCACGCCCTGCTCACCACCACCCTGGCCTTGGCCGCCCTGCCCGCCCTGGCGGGCGCGAGTGCCATCGACGCCGGCAGTCTCGGTGCACGCAATGTCTACGCGGATGGCGCCCATCAGGGCCACGTCGATCCCTTCACCGACGGCGCACGCGGGGGAACGCGCGATGTGTTCAGCGACGGCGCTGCCACGGGCGGCCGCGACGTCCATGCCGACGGCGCCTGAGACAGGCGTTCAGCGCGGGGCATTGACGCCGCGCGCGCCTGGACCGCCGCGCCAGGCCATGAAGCGTGCGCGGATGCGGCAGGCCTCGCAGGTCCTCATCGGTCGCCGCAAGCCCTAATAACTTCTTAAACCCACCTCGGCACGATTCGAACCGTGGACGACGGCCATCGCCGGCCGCCACAGCAAACAGCAAGGTTCCTCGTGCCAATCCCCATGCTCCCTCCGCGCGCTACCCTGCGTGCGCCCGCGACGTCGGATGGCGGCCCTGCGGCCGCCATGGACGGTCGATGCCTTTGTCTGCGTTGCCGGACCCTTGCCGCGGCACGCCGGAACCAGGCGCCGCCCATCGGCGGCCGCCCTGCTGACTTTCCGATCGACTCTTGCCCGACGAAACCCGAATGAACGCAACAAGACCCGGTCGCCATGCGGCCTCCTTTCGAACCCCGGCCGCCGCGGCGGCCATCGCGTTGCTGGCCAGCCTGTGGACGCCACAGGGATGGGCCCAGGGCGGCGACGCCGCGCTCGATCCCGCCGAACCGCAATGGGGACTCGGCGTCGGCGCGGCTGCCCGCCGCAAGCCCTATCGCGACGTCGGCACGGATTACCGGGCGATTCCCGTGCTGTCGTACCAAAACCGCTGGCTGCACGTGTCCGGCCTGACCGCGGACCTGAAGCTGCCTTCGCTCGGCCCGGTTTCGTTCCGGCTGCGCACCCGCTACGGCCTGAGCGACGGCTATGAGGCCTCCGACTCCGCCGCGCTCGAAGGCATGGCCGATCGCAACGCCCGCCTCTGGTTCGGTGGGGCGGCGATCTGGCACAACCCCATTGCCGATGTCTCGGCCGAATGGCTCGGATCGGCCGACGGGAACAAGGCCACCCTCCAGGTCAGCCGCGGCTTCCAGTACGGCAATTTCCGGCTGACGCCCCACGTAGCGGCGCAATGGCTCAGCACCGACAACGTGGACTACTACTACGGCGTCAGGGCATCCGAGGCGCGCATCGGCAGGCCGCAATACCAGGGCGATTCGACGGTGAACCTGACCGCGGGCTTGCGGGTGGATTACCGGCTTGCGCGGCATCACCAGCTGTTTCTCGATGTCAGCGCGACGCGACTGGGCTCGGCGATCAAGGACAGCCCGATCGTCGATCGCTCGAACATGACCAGCGTGGCGGTGGGCTACCTGTACCGGTTCTGATCGCCAGTTCTGATCGCCGGTTCTGACCGGCCGCCCCGTCAGGCCACCGGCGCGGCCTGCGCGAAGACGACGCGTACGCGAAAGCCGCGCCCATCCAGGCCGCGGCCCGTCTCGATGGTGGCCCCATGCGATTGCGCAATGGTGGCCACCAGCGAGAGTCCGATGCCGCTGCCGCGCACCCGATTGCCGCTGGCACGGTGGAATCGCCGGAAGATCGCCTGATGCTCGGCTTGCGGCACGCCCGGCCCGTCGTCCGCGACTTCCAGATAGACCGCATCGCCGGCACCCGCGGTGCCGCAGGCAATCCTGATCCGCCCACCCGGCGCCGTATACCGCAGCGCGTTGTCGACCAGGTTGCGCAGCAGGATGCCGATCTCGTCGATATTGCAGGCGATGCGGCCGCCGCCCGTTTCCACCGACAGCCGGCGCGCCTGCAGTTCGGCCTGCACCTCGAACTCGCTGGCGACATGCTGCACCAGGTTGCCGAGGTCCGCCGGTTCGTGCGGCGCCTGGCCGCAGGCATTCAGCCGGGCAAGGTCGAGCAGTTGTTCGGCGAGCCGCGTCGTCCGTTTGGCGGTGGCCAGCAGCTTTTCCAGCGCCGTGTCCTTGTCCTTGCCGCTCGGCGCGCGCAGCGCGATCTCGACCTGCGCCTGCAGCGCGGACAATGGCGTGCGCAATTCGTGGGCCGCATCGCCGATGAAACGCCGTTCGCTCTCCACCGCCTGATCGAGCTGCGCCAGCACGCGGTTGAACGACTGCACCAGCGGCTGCAGTTCGGTCGGCAGCGACGTCGATGGCAGCGGTGTCAGGTCGAAGGTCTTGCGATCGCGCACCAGCCGTTCGAGGGCGGCCACGGGCTTCAGCGACCGGCGCATGGTGTGCCACAACAGCACGCCGACCAGCGCGAGCAGCACGCTGGTGGCCAGCAGCGCCTGCATCGCGGCCTCGCGCACCTCGGCGTTGATGACCTCGTGCGGGATGCCAACCTGCGCCTGCATGGTTCCGGTGCTGTCGGAGACGGCATAGACGCGCCAGCGCTCGCCATCGATGACACGCGTGGCAAATCCATCCACGAAGTCCGGCTTCAGCGCGGCCACCGGCGTATTGGCCTGCACGCGGGGACGCGGGCTCTGCACGGTCAGCAGCCTGCGCTGCGACCAGATCTGGATCACCAGGTCGAATTCGCTGGCGCGGTCGTCGTCGCGCACCTCCCGGCCGGGCCCGACCAGATTGAACGACTGCTTGTTCGCCGGCAGCGCGCGCACGATGCGGGTGGCGAAGGCCTGCAGCTTGTCGTCCCAGATACTGGAGCGGCTGTGCTGCAGATAGACCATCAGCGCGGCCAGCGACACCACCCAGCACAGCACGATGACACCGACCATCACCGCGAGCAGCCGTCCCTGCAGCGACTTCATGCGCCGGACTCCCCGATCATGTAGCCGTGGCCATGGACCGTGGTGATCAGGCCCTCGCCCAGCTTGCGGCGCAGCTGATGGATGAACACCGCGATGGTATTGCTCTCGATCGTGCTGGCGTTGCCGTATACCACGCGCTCCAGGTGTTCCCGCGTAACGACGCGGCCCGGGCGTTCGAGCAAGGCCAGCAGCGTGCGGTACTCCTGGGCGCTCAGCGGCACCCGGGCACCGGCGCGCGTGACCACGCGGCGGCTGCGGTCGAGCTCGATTTCGCCCCAGCTGAACACGGGCACCACCCTGCCCTGGCTGCGACGGATCACGGCGCGCACCCGGGCCCACAGTTCGTCGACCTGGAACGGCTTGACCAGATAGTCGTCGGCGCCGGCGTCCAGCCCTTCGATCCGCTCGCTCAGCTGGCCGCGTGCGGTCAGCATCAGCACGGGCGTGACGTCGTAGCCGGCGCGCATGGCGCGCAGCACGGTCAGGCCGGACTCGCCCGGCAGGCCGATATCCAGCAGCACCGCCGAATACGCATGGTCGACCAGCGCGGCGCGGGCCGCGGCGGCGCAATCGGCATGATCGATATGCCAGCCGTTCTGCCGGGCGCCATCGCAGATGACCTCGGCCAGCATGGGATCGTCTTCGACCAGCAGCAGGTCCATGGCGCTTGTCATGGGAAACGGTAGGGAAAGTCGCTGGGCGCGCGATGATGACAGGGCGACATTAAGCGTTGATTAAGAACGGGAAGATCATTGCATCCGGCGCAACGTTCATTGCGGCGGCAGCGCCGAGCCTCAGATCAGCGGGAAGGCCTTGACCACATGCCGCAGCAGGCTGTCGGCCACCGGTGACAGCGGCCTGCCGGCCCGGGTAATGACGTGGATCCGGCTGTTGTTGAGGATCGGGCTGGCCAGCGGCAGCGACACCAGCTGCTTGAACTGCGGCCCCTTCAGCGGCACCGGACGCGGCGTCAGGATGTAGCCGAGCCCCATCGCCGCGAATTCCCACAGCACCTTGAACGAGTTGGTCACCAGCATCGGCTTGAGCGTGATGTGTTCCTCCAGCTCGGCCGCCTGCACGTGCTTGCGCACGCCGAACGATTCGGCAAGCGCGGCGCCCTGGTGCGGCGCGAGGTCGGCCAGCGTCAGCGCGCGGCGCCGGCGCGCGAGCGGATGGTCCTTGCGGACATGCGCGCGGATCGGCGACACCCGTGAATAGTGCGAGCGCAGCCGGACATCGTTGGGCGGCTGGAAGGCAAAGCCGATATGCGCCAGGTCTTCGAGGATATGCCGCACCGTTTCGTCGGTGCCGGCCACCTGGATGCTGTAGGTCACGTCGGGGTGCGTGCGCAGGAAGCCCTGCAGCACCGGCTCGAGCACCAGGTCGACGAAGCCCTCGCCGAAGACCAGCTCCACGTGCCCGCGCTGCGCGTTCTTCAGATTGTTGATCTCGGCCAGAAAGGTATCGCTCAGGTCCTGCTGGCGCCGGGCGAACAGCGCCAGCAGCCGCCCGGCATCGGTCGCCACGACGCCGCGCCCTCGCCGCTCCAGCAGCGTCACGCCGAGATCCTGCTCCAGCTTGGCCACGGCCCGGCTCACCACCGAGGGATCGAGCTCCAGCACCTCGGCGGCGCCGCGCACCGTGCCGGTTTCGATGATCTGCAGCAAACACAGCGCCCGCTTGCGGTCCAGCACATGCTCCATGACGCCTCTCCCCTTGTCGACGCGGCGGGCCGTCCGAAGCACCGGCGCGAGTTTTTTAATGTTGCTATTTATACAACGATTTAGGTTCATCATTGTCATGGATGCGGGACGGTCCATGGAAGCAGAATGGTGCGCACCATTCGCTCGCTGACCGCCATGCATACTTCCCACCTTGCCGACCTCCGGCAATCCATCGCCACGCTGTCGGCCGAATTCGTCGAGATCCGCCGGCGCATCCACGCCCATCCCGAGCTGGCGTTCGAGGAACGCCAGACCAGCGAGCTGGTCGCGCAGCGGCTCGCGGCCTGGGGCTACGAGGTGCATCGGGGGCTGGGCACCACCGGCGTGGTCGGGCAACTGACCAAGGGGCGCGGGCAGAAGACGCTCGGCATCCGCGCGGACATGGACGCGCTGCCGATCCAGGAAAAGACCGGCCTGCCCTATGCCAGCACGGTCGCAGGCAAGATGCACGCCTGCGGCCATGACGGCCACACCGCCATCCTGCTGTGCGCGGCCCGGTATCTGGCCGAGTCGGTGGATTTCAACGGCACGCTGAACCTGATCTTCCAGCCCGCCGAGGAGAACGAAGGCGGCGCGCTGCGCATGGTCGAGGAAGGACTGTTCGACCGGTTTCCCTGCGACGAAATCTATGCACTGCACAACTCGCCCGGCCTGCCGGTCGGGCAGATCGGGTTCATTACCGGACCGGCCATGGCCTCATTCGACCGCGCCACCGTCACGCTGCGCGGCCGCGGTGCGCACGGGGCCATGCCGCATCACGGCATCGACCCGATGCAATGCGCCGCCAGCATCGTGCTCGGGCTGCAATCGATCGTCGGCCGGGAAATCGATGCGCTGAAGTCGGCCGTCATCACCGTCGGCTCCATCCAGGCCGGCAGCACGTACAACGTCGTGCCGGAAACCGCGACGATCAAGATCGGCGTACGCACGCTCGACCCGAAGGTGCGCGACCTCGTCGAGGAACGCATCCGCGGCTTCGTGGCGGCGCAGGCCGAGAGCTTCCGTCTGCAAAGCGAAGTGGTCTACGAGCGCAAGTATCCGGTGCTGGTCAACCATGCCGCGCAGACCGAATTTGCGCGGCAGGCCGCGATCCGGCTGCTGGGCGCCGACAACGTGGTCGAGCGACCGCCGGTGATGGGCAGCGAGGATTTCGCCTACATGCTGGAGCACCGGCCCGGCGCCTATGTCCGGCTCGGCAACGGCCTGGGCGAGGACGGCGGCTGCATGGTCCACAACCCGCTGTACGACTTCAACGACAAGGCTCTGCCGGTCGGCGCCGCGTTCTGGGCGCACCTGGCACAAAGCTATCTGGTTTGACAACCGATCCCCGGGGACATCGATGCCATCTCTGAATCGCCGCCGTTTCCTGCAATATGCCGGCTCTGTCGCCGGGACCTCGCTGCTCGGCGCGCTGCCCGCGCGCGCGGACGGCTTTCCCGTCAAGCCGCTGGCCCTGGTGGTGCCCTACCCGGCCGGCGGTGCCAGCGACACGTCCGCCCGCATCTTCGGGGAATCGATCAGCAAGACGGTCAAGCAGCAGGTCGTCGTCGAAAACTACGGCGGCGGTACCGGCCTGATCGGCGCCAACAAGGTGCTGAGCGCGCCCGCCGACGGCTACACCTTCTTCCACGGCTCGATCAACGAGGTCTTTCTGGCGCCGATGCTCAATCCGGCCGCGCGCTACAAGCCGCAGGACTTCATGCTGGCCGCGCCGATCAGCGACGCCACCATCGTGCTGATGGTGCGCAGCGGGCTGTCGGCGGAGACCTTCGACCGGTTTCTCGAACAGGCCAGACAGGGCAAGGACAAGCCGCTGACCTATGCCACGGTCGGCATCGATTCGATCTACCACCTGATGGGCGACGCGCTGGCAGCCAGGCTGGGCACCACCTTCCTGCATGTGCCATATAAGGGCGGCGCGCCGGCGCTGCAGGGCCTCGCGGGCGGCGAGGTGGACTTCGCCATCCTGCCCTACCAGTCCAGCTTCGACGCCATGCAGCAGCAGGGGCGGCTGCGCATCCTGACCAGCTTCTCGAAGGCCCTGCCCCCGGCGCTCAAGCACATTCCCTTGATCTCGCAGAGCCGCCTGGTGCCCGACTTCGAGTACACGATCAGCGGCGGGTATTTCGTCAAGGCCGGCACGCCCGAGAACCGGGTGGCGGTACTGCGCAAGGCGATCGGCGAAGCGCTGGCCAAGCCCGACATCCGCGCCCGGCTCGAGGCCGAGGGCCGCACCGTCGCGCAGCCGATCGACACCCAGGCCCAGGCCAATCAGGTCTTCGACCGCTACATGACGCGGGTCACGCAGCTGGTTCGCAGCGTGGGGCGCAAGACCAACGGCGGCTAAGGCACGGCGAGCGCTGCCCCCAAAGGTATTCGTGCAGTGCCGCAGCCGTGCCGGCGCCGATGCGGTGATTGCCTTTGCCGCGTCTTGCTGCGTCTCGCTGCGTCTCGCTGCGTCTTGCCGCGCTTGGACCCGCATGTCTGCATTGTTCTTCGTGGCGACCCGCATTGACATTTCGGATCCATGCGCGCCGCTTTTCGGGGCGCGCATCGCTTGCGTTGCACGGTCTGCCACCTGTTGGCCCGTTCCTTGCATTTTGCTAAAAAACGTCATAGCTTTCGTCATGCTTGTCGACCGAACAGTCCTTGTTCGCCGATGGCACGAGGGGTCGAGAATCAGCCTGACAAAGCGCGGACAACGAACTCGCGCAGCGGGCTGATTCGATAAATCGAACTGGGAGGAATCGATTTGTTCGGCGGCGTCGGCATGTTGCGCGGCGCCGCCTCGGTGTTTCGTCGGCGGCCATCCGATCGGCTTGCCGAACCCGAATACGACCGGCTCTTGGGCGCCCCCTCGATGATCCATTTGCCCCCACGTGTGCAAAGCCTGACGATCCGCATGAGAACGGTCGCGCTGTCCGCGGCCTTCATGCTGGTGGTCTTCGTATTGGTGACCTGGGCGGTCTCGTACCAGATGGTCAGCCATTCGCGGCAGGATCGTCAGCAGGTGCAGGCCGTCTACGTGGCCAGCAAGGAAAAGGAGCTGCGCCACTACGTCGAGCTCGGGCATGCCACGCTGGTGCGCATCGCCCACGGCAGCGGCGAGGAGGCGGACCTGCAGCAGCAGGCGCTCGCCGCCCTGTCGCGCATGCACTTCGGCAATGACGGCTACTTCTTCGTCTACGACCGCCTCGGCAATGTGCTGCTGAACCCGGGCAGCATGGGAATCGAGGGCGTCGATTTCTGCGATCCGGCCGATGCCGGCAGCGACCAGGCCATGTTGCTGATCAACAAGGCCCGTTCCGGCGGCGGTATTGTTCGATACAACTGGATCAAGCCCTCTTCCCGTACCGAAGCGCCCAAGATGTCCTATGTGCGGGCCGCCGACCAATGGGGCTGGATTCTGGGCGCCGGTCTCTACATGGACGACATCGAGCGGGAGCTGGCCGCCTTCGATGCCAATGCCGCCCGCACGCTGCGCGAGACGCAGATCCGGATCAGCGCCTTCGCGCTCGGATCGATCATGCTGATCAGCCTGGGCGGCCTCGCCTTGAACCTGCACAACTCCCGCATATCGGGCGAGAAGCTGCGCCGGCTGGCTCGGCGCGTGGTCAGCTCGCAGGAAGAGGAACGTGCCCGCGTCGCGCGCGAGCTGCATGACGGCGTGGTGCAGGTGCTGGTGTCGTCCAAGTACCTGCTGGAAACGGCGCAGGTCCATCTGGAACAGGAACAGGAAAAAGGACCCGTACAGGACCGAAACGACGCCCCGCCGCCGGCGCGGCGCCACGCCCCGCAGGAACTGCTGGCGCAGGGGCTGGGCCGCCTGCAGGAGGCGCTGATCGAGATCCGCCGCGTCTCGCATGGGCTGCATCCGGCCCTGCTGAGCGACCTGGGCCTGGCCGCCGCGCTGCGCATGCTGGTCGAACAGTTGCGGCCGCAGTGCCCCGTCGATCTGCGCTTCACCGAGCAGGGCGCGATACCGGCGCTGTCCGAGGCGCAGGCCACGGCGCTGTTTCGCGTCGCGCAGGAAGCGCTGAACAACGCCCTCTCCCACGCCCACGCCGGCTGGGTCCAGATCGCGCTGACCGGCACCGACCGCCATCTCGTGCTGACGATCGAGGACAACGGCCGCGGCTTCGATCTGAAGAAGGTGCGGGCCGACCGCAAGGGCGGCATCGGCCTGCGCAATATGCGCGAACGCATCGAAAGCCTGGAGGGCAGCGACTTCGCCATCCATACCGGAGCGGACGGCACGCGCGTCGAGGTACGGCTGGCGCTGCGCGCGCCCGAGCCCGAGTCCGACAGCCGCGCTGACTTCCGCGCCGACTTCCGCGCGGAGATCCGCGCCGACGGCCGCCCCGGCATCCAGCCCGACATTCCGGCCACCGTTCCCCTGCAAGGAGCCCTGCTGCATGACCTCGAACCTGCGAGTGCTGCTCGTCGATGACCATCCCTTCGTGCTGGACGGTGTCCGCCTGCGCCTGGAGGCCACCGGCGAAATGACGGTGGTCGGCGAGGCGTCCAATGTGGAGGACGCCGTCGTACTGGCCGAGCAGCGCCGTCCCGACCTGGTTGTCTCGGACATTCACATGCCCGATGCCAACGGCCTGCAGCTGGCGACACGGTTCGCCGAGCGGTTTCCGTCGATACGGGTGGTCGCTTTGTCGATGCACAAGGACCCGGAGTACGTGCGCCGCGCCTTCGCGCTCGGCGTCGCGGCCTATGTCCTCAAGGAAGCGCCCGCGCATGAGCTGGTGACAGCGATCCGTACGGTCGCCGCGGGCGGCACCTATCTGAATACCGAATTGCAGGCCTTCCTGCAGACCGACGAACCGCCTCCCTCCTCGCGCCGGACGCTGACGCCCAAGGAGGCCACCGTGCTGAAGCTGGTGGCCGAGGGCTACTCCAACAAGGAGATCGCCGAGCGGCTCGGCACCTCGGTACGCACCGTCGAGACGCATCGTCTGCACGTCCGCCGCAAGCTGCAGGTCGGCGGGCGCGCCGAGCTCGTCAAATACGCGGTGCATTTCTCCGATCTGCATGCGATCGGATTGGCCGACGAGGCATTAGCGGCAGACTGCTGACGATCTTTCCTGTTGCGGTGCCATCCCCTTGATGGTGCCTGATGGTGCCGTTTGCACTGCGCAAGACCGCTTGCGCATCGCCCTTGTGCATGCCCGGAAAACCCGCTCTCGGTATTACTGCGTAGGGGAAAGTCGTCCTGATGCAGGAACCGTAGTTTGCGTAGACTTTTTTTGGACAGGCGCCATGCGTTCGAACACGCGGACGCGCCGATGCGCCGATCGCTGGACGAAAACGGGAGAGCACCATGGACGAGTTGAAGCAAACGCTGAGACGGGCTGTCGCGACGCAACCGCAGGTGGACGACTTGTCGACGTGGACGCCCAAGCGGCGCGAATTCCTGCGCATGCTGGCCTACGGCGCCGGCTCGCTAGCCCTGGGGCCGCTGATCGGCGCCTGCTCCGACGACGCGTCGGCGCAGGCCTCGGACCTGCGCTCGCGGCTGACGCAGGACGAAGCCTTCTGGGCGCAGGTGCAGGGCATGTTCGTGCTCAAGCCCGAGAAGGTCTACATGAACATCGGCACCGGCGGCTCGATGCCGCAGGTCGTGCTCGATACCTTCCAGCAGGAGAACTTCGCCAAGGCAGCCGACTCGGCCAGCGGCTATGGCAACCTCGCCGACCTGCGCGAGGCCGTGGCCAAGGGCTTCGGCGTCGATCGCGACGAACTGGCCTTCTCGGCCAACACCTCGTCGGGCATGTGCCATGCGATCCTGGGCATCAAGTGGGAGCCGGGCGATGTCGTGGTGACCACCAACCATGAGCACGGCGGCGGGCTGACGCCGCTCAATATCGCGGTGGACCGCTACGGCATCGAGGTGTCGATGATCCCGCTGCCGACCGGCAACCGCCAGAGCGCCAGCACCTATGTCCAGTTGTTCGACGAGCGCATCCGTGCGTTGAAGGGCCAGGGCAAGCGGGTGCGCGCGATGATGTGGTCCTCGCCCACCTACAAGACCGGCACCATGCTGCCGATCGCCGATCTGATGGAGGTGGTCAAGGCCCACGGCCTGATCAGCATCGTCGACGGGGCACACCTGCCCGGCATGATGGCGTACGACTACGGCGCTCTCGGCATGGACTTCATGTCCGGCGCCGGACACAAGTGGCAGTGCGGCCCGGGCTCGACCGGCATCCTGGTCATCCGCAACAAGATGCGCGCATCGAACCCGCTGCCGCTGCCCGACTGGTTCCCGATCCATACCAGTTCCTACGCGAGGCAGCAGCCGCGCGGCTCCTATGACATCGCGGCCACGGTGACGTCCTGCGGCAGCCTGCACGTGCCGATGTTCAAGTCGCTCGCCCGCGCCTGCGAGATGTGGGACTCGATCGGCCGGAAGAAGATCGAGACCTACGACCTGACGCTGTCGGCCTATCTGAAGGAAAAGATCGTCGAGCGCTGGGGCATCGATTCGCTGTACTCGCCGAAGGACGATCCGAAGCTGGTCTCGGCGCTGACCTGCTTCAACCCGTTCCGCAACCGCGACGATGCGATGAACCAGCAGAAGGCAACGACGTTCGTCAACCGCATGCTGAGCGACTTCTCGCCGGGCTTCGTGATCCGCTCGGTCAATTTCGAAGTCATCGGCGCGCCCGCCCAGCACTACGGCATCCGCATCTCGACGCACCTGTGGCACGACGCCAACGACATCGACCGGCTGGTGGACTCGATGTGGAATCTGTCCGGCGCCATGGCGTAACCGACCCCAATCCAATTCCAACAAGAGTCAGCCCATGAAACGATCGATCGCATTGATTGCCGCCGCGGCTTGCGGGGTGGCATCGCTGTCCGCCTGTGCCCAGCATGGCGGCGCCATGCAAGGTGGTGCACTGCGTGCCGTCTCGTCGCCCGATGCGCCCAAGGCCATCGGACCCTATTCGCAGGCGGTCCGTGCCGGCAATGTGCTGTACCTGGCGGGGCAGATCCCGATTCACCCGAAGACCGGGGAGTTGCTGAAGGACGCGCCGATCGAGGCGCAGACCCGGCTGGTGCTCGACAACCTGAAGGCGGTGCTGGCCGCCGACGGGATGACGATGGCCAACGTGGTTTCCACCACGGTCTACATGAAGGACCTGAACGACTTCGCCAAGATGAACGAGGTCTACGGGACCTACTTCACCGGCGTCACGCCGGCGCGCGCGACGGTGCAGGTAGCCAGGCTGCCGCGCGATGTGGCCGTGGAGATCGGGGCGATTGCAGTGAAGCCCTGAGCGGGCTGCATTGCGGTAGGGATGCCCTTTCGGCGGGGCGGGCGGGGCGCGGCGCGAGTCGCGCCCCGCCGCGTCGTTGTTCGCCTCATTCCGGGCAGCGGATCGCGTCGATCACCAGCCTCAGCGCCCGGGAGGCATGGCGCCGGTTCGGATAGTAGGCAAACAGTCCCGGAAACTTCGGGCAGAAATTGTCCATGACCCTGCGCAGACGCCCGTCGCGCAGATAGGGTTCGGCCAGGTCCTCCGTCACGAAGGCCAGGCCGCCGCCGCTGGCCGCGGCACGCACCATCTGATAGGCGGTGTTGAAGGTCAGCTGCCCGCTGACGCGAACCTGGACCGCGCGCCGCTTGTGGCGGAGCTCCCAGGCATACAGGCCGCCGCCGCTGAGCCGCAGCGTGATGCAGTTGTGCCTGAGCAGGTCTTCGAGAGAGCGTGGTTCGCCGTGCGCCGCGAAATAGTCCGGCGCGCCGACGATCATCATCTGTACATCCGGCGTCAGCCGCACCGCGATCATGTCCTTGGCGATCTGGTCGCCCCAGCGCACGCCGATATCGTATTGCTCGGCCGCGATATCGACCATCCGGTAGTCCGAATTCATTTCGACGCGCAATTCGGGATAGGCCGCCAGCAGGCTCGACAGCCGCGGCATCAGGATATTGTCGATGACATGATCGATCGCCGTGATGCGCACGGTGCCGATCGGCTTGTCGCCCATTTCCCTGACCGCGGAAATTTCGGCCTCGACGTCTTCCAGCCTGGGCGCCACGGTCTGGATCAACCGTTCACCGGCCTCGGTCGGCGATACGCTGCGCGTGGTGCGGGTCAGCAGCCGCACGCCCAGCCGCGTCTCCAGCGCGCGGATGGTATGGCTGAGCGCGGATTGCGAGACGCCGAGCCTGGCGGCCGCGCGCGTGAAGCTGCGTTCCCGGGCGACGGCCAGAAAGGCGAGAATGTCGTTGATGTTATCGCGTGCCATGCGAGCTGCGGTTGGGGTTTGCGGTTGCAATTGCCGTTGCGGTGACTGCCCGCATTCCATACGGATAGCGGGATGGCGGGATAGCGGAATATCGTCTTCGTCGTCCCCTGCAGGGGAAAACATTGATGAATACAATACATGAGTGCTTGCCGATTGGCGTAATGATCCATTCCGAATAACCGAATATCATTGCGCTGACGCGCAGCCCGGCTGCAGGCTCGCCGCCGAATAAAAAACCGACCCCCCATTCCATTACTCCCCTATTGCACCATGGCACGCCTCCAATTGAACGGTCAGATCAAGGAAGTCGACGTCCCGGGCGACACCCCACTGCTGTGGGTGTTGCGCGATAAGCTGGGCATGACCGGCACCAAGTTCGGCTGCGGCATGGCACTGTGCGGCGCCTGCACGGTGCATATGGACGGCTCGCCGATTCGCGCCTGCATCACCGCGGTCTCCGCGGCGGACGGGCACGCCATCACGACGATCGAGGGCGTGGAAGCCGATCGCGTCGGCCGCGCGGTGCAGAAGGCCTGGGTAGAGAACAACGTCGCGCAGTGCGGTTACTGCCAGGCCGGGCAGATCATGTCCGCGGTCAGCCTGCTGAAGGCCACGCCGGCCCCCAGCGAGCGCCAGATCGACGAGGCGATGAGCGGCAATATCTGCCGCTGCGGCACCTATCCGCGAATCCGCGCCGCCATCAAGCAGGCGGCCGGCGCCCTGGCCAAGGGAGGCAAGTGATGCGCGACAACGACTCGATCCAGGCACCGGACCTGTCCCGCCGGGGCTTCCTGCAGGGAACGCTGCTCGGCACGCTGTCGCTGGCGGTCGGCGCCAATGGCGTCATTGGCGTCATTGGCCTGGCGCACGCGGACGACGACGCGCCGAAGAAATACGGCGCCGACTCGATGCCCGGCGGCACGGTGTCCGACCCGCTGGTGTTCGTCTCGATCGGCGCGGACGGCACGGTGACCATCGTCGCGCACCGCGCCGAGATGGGCACCGGCGTGCGAACCAGCCTGCCGATGGTCGTCGCCGACGAGATGGAGGCGAACTGGGACCGCGTCAAGGTGGTGCAGGCCGAGGCCAACGAGACCCGCTACGGCAACCAGAACGTCGACGGGTCCCGCAGCGTGCGGCACTTCCTGATGCCGATGCGGCGCGTCGGTGCGGCGGCACGGCAGATGCTGGAAGCAGCGGCCGCCGCGCGTTGGGCCGTGCCGGTCGGCGAGGTCCGCGCGCAACGGCATGAAGTGGTGCACCTGCCGACGGGCCGGCGCCTGCCTTATGGCGAGCTCGCCGCCGACGCCGCGAAGCAGCCGGTCCCTGCCGAGGGCACGCTCAAGCTGAAGACGCCAGACCAGTTCCGCTACATCGGCAAGGACCGCGTGCGGATGGTCGATCTGGAAGCGATCGGCAAGGGCCAGGCCACCTACGGCATGGACGTGCGCCTGCCGAATATGGTCTATGCCGTGGTGGCGCGGCCGCCGGTGGTTGGCGGCAAGGCGCGGGCCGTCCGCGCCGAGAAGGCGCTGGCCGTACCGGGCGTGCTGAAGGTCGTCGAAATCCCGCCGTTCAGCGGCGCGCCGGCCTTCCAGCCGCTGGGCGGCGTCGCCGTGGTGGCGCGCAATACCTGGGCCGCGATGCAGGGCCGTGCCGCGCTCGAGATCGACTGGGACGATGGGCCCAACGCCGGCTACGATTCCGCCGCGTATCGCCGCACGCTCGAGGCCGCCGCGCGGCAACCGGGCAAGGTGGTGCGCAACGAAGGCGATGCGCCGGCCGCCTGGAACAACAGCGCCGAAGCCGAGCGCTACGCCGCCGAATACTACGTCCCCCATCTGGCCCACGCCTCGATGGAGCCTCCGGTTGCCACCGTGCGCGTCAGCGGCAAGTCCGCCGAGGTATGGACGTCGATCCAGAATCCGGTTGCCGCGCAGACCGCCGTGGCCAAGCGGCTCAAGCTCGAGCCCAAGGACGTGCGCGTCAACGTGCTGCTGCTGGGCGGCGGCTTCGGCCGCAAGTCCAAGCCGGATTTCGTCGACGAGGCCGCGATCGTCGCGCAGGCCATGCCGGGTACGCCGGTCAAGCTGGTATGGACGCGCGAGGACGACATCCATCACGACTACCTGCACACGGTGTCGGTGGAGCGGATCGAAGCCGTGGTCGGCAAGGACGGCAGGCCGCAGACGTGGCTGCACCGCAGCGCGGCGCCGACCATCGGCTCGCTGTTTACGCAGGGCGCCAAGGGCCAGCAGCTGTTCGAGTCGGGCATGTCGGCCATCAACATGCCGTACCGGATTCCGAACGTCCGGGTCGAGACCGCCGAGGTCGAAGCCCACGCCCGCATCGGCTGGTTCCGCTCGGTCGCCAATATCCCGCATGCCTTTGCCGCGCAGTGCTTCATTGCCGAACTGGCGCATCGCGCCGGCAAGGACCACAAGCAGTTCGCGCTGGACCTGATCGGCCCGGCACGCAAGATCGATCCGCGCACCATGGCGGACACCTGGAACTACACCGAGTCGCCGGAGCGCTATCCCTACGACACCGGCCGGCTGCGCGACGTGATCGAGGCCGCCGCCCGCGGCGCGCGCTGGGGCCGCAAGCTGCCGCGCGGGCATGGCCTGGGCCTGGCCTTCTGCTACAGCTTCATGAGCTACACGGCCACGGTGGTCGAGGTCGCCGTGAACGACAAGGGCGAGGTGCAGGTCGTCGCCGTCGACATGGCGATGGACTGCGGGCCGCAGATCAACCCGGAGCGCATCCGCGCGCAGATGGAAGGCGGCGCCATCATGGGCCTGAGCCTGGCGCTGACCAGCGAGATCAGCTTCGAGAAAGGACGCGTGAAGCAGAGCAATTTCCACGACTACGAGGTGCTGCGCCACCACGCCTCGCCGCGCGTGATCCGCACCCACCTGGTCAACGGCAGCCACGACACGCCGCCCGGCGGCGTCGGCGAGCCCCCGGTGCCGCCCGTGGCGCCCGCGCTGTGCAACGCGATCTTCGCAGCCACCGGTAAACGCATCCGCAGCCTGCCCGTCCGCACGGTCGCGTAAGCGCCGCGCTTTCCGCCCCGATCGCCCCTCGCGCAGGTCACGCTGACCTGCGCGGGGCCCCCTTTTACTCCGACGTGCCCTCCGACGTGCCCGCCATTGCGCCGAACGGCCGCAAGGGCTCGTCACGCCTTCGTGGATTGATATTCAGACGTCGATGCGCTTCGATACCGTGACAAATTCCGCAGCCCTGCCCCTTGCCTCATCGCGCCGCGAGCGCTGGAGCGCCATCGGCACGATGACCATGTGCGTGGCCATGCTGATCGCCTCCGAGTTCATGCCGATCAGCCTGCTGACGCCGATCGCCGCCGACCTGCATGCCACCGAAGGGATGGCGGGACAAGCCATCTCGATTTCCGGCCTGTTCGCCGTCATCGCCAGCCTGTTCATCGCCACGGTCGCCGGCCGCTTCGACCGCCGCCGCGTGCTGATGGCGCTGACCGGCGTCATGCTGGCCTCGCTGGTGCTGATCGCAATCGCGCCGAACTTCGCGGTGCTGATGGTGGCGCGCGGGCTGCTGGGCATCACCATCGGCGGCTTCTGGGCCCTGGCGACCGCGACCATCATGCGGCTGGTGCCACCCGCCGATGTACCCAAGGCGCTCGGCATCATGTACACCGGCAATGGGCTGGCCACGGCGTTTGCCGCACCGATCGGCAGCTACCTGGGCGGCATCATCGGCTGGCGCGGCGTGTTCTGGGTACTGGTGCCGTTCGTGCTCGCCAATCTGCTCTGGCAATGGTTCAGCCTGCCGTCGATGCCGCCGCGGGCCACCAATCCGGTCGGCAAGGTCTTCCGGCTGCTGGGGCGCCCGCATGTTGCCATCGCGATGGTCGCCGTGATGCTGACGTTCGGCGGGGCCTTTGCGGCCTTCACCTACTTCCGGCCGTTCCTGGAGCGCTACACGCAGGTCACCGTGCCAGAGCTGTCGCTGCTGTTGCTGGGGCTCGGCGTCGCGGGCTTTATCGGGACGTACTTCGCCTCGGCGTGGGTGGGCCGCTCGCTGTATCGGCTGCTGATGGGGCTGCCCTTGGCGCTGGCGGCCGCGACCGTCGCCATGCTGGCGTTCGGGCACAGCTTCTGGGCGGTTGCTGTCGCGATGGTGGCATGGGGCGCGCTGAATGCCGCGATCCCGGTCTGCTGGTCGACCTGGCTGTCCCGCGGCATCGAGGACGAGCCCGAGAGCGGCGGCGGCCTGATGGTGGCGGCGATCCAGCTGGCGATCATGCTGGGCGCCGCGTTCGGTGGCATGCTGCTGGACCGCATCTCCATCGCTGCGACCTTGATCGGCGGCGCGGTGCTGCTGGTGTTGGCGGCGCTGACGGTGGGCAGCGGCCGACGGCTGATGGGGCGCAGTTGAGCGGCCTGCTTCGCCGCTGTCTGGCCGGCTACATCGTCACCACGTCCCACTAACTCGCCGCCGCCTTCGCCAGTATCCGCTCTTGCCCCTTGGACAGCGAGTGCGGCGGGGTGTACCCGGTCGCGCCGCCCGGCATCAGGCCTGGGCCCGGGCGCCGTCGAGGTAGGGATTGAAGCCGCGCGCGCCTTCGCTGAAGGCATCGAAGCCGCGGGCGCCGTCCGTGTACGCATCGGCGGCCCGACCGGGCGTGGCCGAGACGCCCACGCGATCCAGGCCGGCAACCTTGCGCGCGCCGCCGACATAGGGGTCGGCCTTGCGGGCGCCCTGCGTGTACGGGTCAAAGCCGCGGGCGCCATCGCTATGCACGTCGAAGGTGCGGGCACCATCGGTGAACGTCTGCGGCGTGCGGAACTCGTAGCCGTACTTGTCGGCGGGGACCGTCGCGGCCTGCGCGATGCCGGCACCGGCGAGCGACAGCAGCAGAGCGGAGGCGATCTTCAGGGTGGCGTTCTTGGGCATGGCTTTCTCCTTTATTAGTCAGCAGATTTGAATCGATCCGGACGCTGCCGCGCTTGGGTTTGTTGCGCCGTCGCGTTGTGCATGTGCTGAACTATAGAGGTCCGCCGAGCCTGAAGAAGTACGGCGGTTTGGCCTTGTTATTCAAATATTTTGATAATTTCCTTGGTGGCGCTATTCGGGACCTTGGAGGATACGGAGATCATCGATGTACCGAGCGCGCGCTGGCCGGGCGGAGAAGACGAGCGAGTCCCCGTCAGGTTGACACCGCCATGGCGGGTACCAATACTGCCGCTTGGCAGTCGCTTTGGTTCGCATCACGCCTGCGCCCACGTCGTCCTCGCCCACAACGCCCGGAGGAAGCCATGCCACAAGCGCGCCCCCTTCTGCTCGCCGCCCTGCTGACGTTGCTCGGTGCATGCGCCACCGCGCCTACAGGCCCGACCGCCCCCACCGCGACGTCCGCCTCCACACCGGCCCTCCTGCCGTCCACCGCGGGCCAGACGGCCGCCGGCAAAACCGAGGTCCTGTGGCTCGGCCAGGCCGCCACGCGCATCACGACGCCCGGCGGCAAGGTCATCGTGATCGATCCCTGGCTGACGGGGAACCCCAAGACACCCGCCCCATTCAAGCAGCTGCAGACGCTCGGCAAGGTCGATCTGATCCTGGTCACGCATGCCCATGGGGACCACCTGGGCGATGCGCCGGCGCTGGCGAAGATGCATAACGCGCCGATCTACAACGGTGGCGGCATGGGGCAGACGCTCGTCAGTCTCGGCATGGTGCCGGCGAACCTGTCGCAGCGCTTCGGCAAGAGCGGTACGGTCGCGCCCTTCGGTGCCAACGGTCCGAAGATCACCGCCGTGCATGCCGAGCACTCTTCCGAGCTGGTCTGGAAGAACCCGAGCTCGGGCAAGGACGAGGTCCACTACGGCGGCGAGCCGGTGGGCTACATCATCGAGATGGAGAACGGCTTTCGCATCTGGCACATGGGCGATACCGGCCTGTTCGCCGACATGCGGCTGGTGGCGGAGCTCTACAAACCGGACCTGGTGCTGATCCCCATTGGCGGGCATTTCACCATGGGGCCGCGCGAGGCGGCGATCGCCGTGCGCGAGATGATCCGCCCCCGGTATGCGATCCCGATCCACTATCTGACCAGCCCCATGCTGCGCGGCACGCCGGCGGAGTTCACCGCGGCGCTGGGCGCCACGGATGCGACCCGCGTCATCGTGCCGGAGCCGGGGCAGAAGGTGGATTTCTGAATCTTTGCCGACGCGGCCGAGGCTGAAGGAAGGGCATCGCCCTGCGGCCAGTCTCGGCCCTACGCGTTCTCGCGGCTCATTTGCGCGGTTCAGGCGCGAAATACGTCATCCAGGCACGCCGCCTCCAAGGCCCGGTCCTGCCAGGCGTCCAGCTGATCCGTTTAGGACGCGCGGCGAAGCCCTGCATGCGCCGGGCGCTTCGGGCGATTGCGGCTGCCCGTTCCCTACCCCCTTCAGCGCCCGCGATAGGCCTCCCTTAGACCCCTCCATCTCCCTCCCACCGCCGTTAGTGGTAACCTCCGCTATTTTTAAAACGCATATCTGGTCTCTGAAAATATGACTTCGCCCGCTCCACTCCCGCCCTCTAGACTTGCTCCAGCCCAGCGGGACCGGCGCCATCCGGCCGCGACAAGCCAGCAACACGACTGGTTCGGGACATTCCAAACAAGGAGACAGACGATGAAGAAGGCGTTGCTCGCCCTTCTGGCGGCCTGCGGCATGGCCGCCATCGCCCCGGTGCAGGCCGACACGGCCTGGCCTGCCAAGCCGATCCGACTGGTGATTCCGTTTCCTCCGGGCGGCGGCACCGATATCCTCTCCCGCCTCGTCGCCAATCAGCTGACCCAGAGCGCCAAATGGACCGTGGTGCCGGACAATCGCCCGGGCGCCGGCGGCACCATCGGCATTGCCGAGGTCGTGCGCGCGGCGCCGACGGGCTACGAGCTGGTGATGGGCCAGAAGGACAACCTCGTCGTGGCCCCGTGGCTGTACAAGACGGTCAAGTACGACCCGAGCAAGGACCTGGTCGCGGTGACGCATGTCGCCTACACACCGATCATGATCGTCGCGCCGGCCAATTCGCCGTTCAAGAACATTGCCGACGTAGTGGCCGCCGCCAAGCGCGCGCCCGGCTCGATCAAGTACGGCTCGCCCGGCAATGGCACGACCATTCATCTGGCAGCGGAGATCTTCAGCCAGGCCGCGGGCATCAAGCTGCTGCACGTGCCGTACAAGGGCTCGAACGCCGCGATGATGGACGCCATCGCCGGCAACGTGGACCTGATGGTGGCCTCGGTGCCGTCGGCCATGGCGCAGATCAAGGCGGGCAAGCTGCGCGCGCTGGCCGTGACCTCGGCCACGCGCAGCACCTCGCTGCCGGATGTGCCCACGCTGGCCGAAAGCGGCTACAAGCAGGTCGACGTCAGCACGTGGTACGGCATCTTCGCGCCGGCGAAAACACCGCGCGAGGTGGTCGACAAGCTGGCTGCCGAAGTGAACAAGCAGCTCGCCACGCCGGCGATGATCCAGGCGATTCACGAGCAGGGCGCCGAGCCGAAGCTGATGTCGCAGAAGCAGTTCGCCGATCTGGTCCAGTCCGACTACAAGAAGTGGAAGACCATCGTGCAGGAGTCCGGCGCAACGGTGGAATAAGCCGCAGCGCAGCTTCGCCGGGCGTCTCGCCGACGCCTGCATGATCCCGGTGCCGCCGCCCCGCCGGCGGCACCGGCGCCCCATCTCTCCGCCTCCCCATTCCCCGCCTCCCCGTTCCCCGCCTCCCCGTTCCCCGCCTCCCCGTTCCCCGTTCCCCGTTCCCCGTTCCCCGTTCCCCGTTCCCCGTTCCTGCGGTGGTTCAATTTCCTCAGACAGGTCGATAAGTGGAAAATCACGATCGACGAGGAAAAAGACCGAACCATGAAGCAACGCCGCAAATTTGACCCTGCCTTCAAGCTGGAGGTGGTCCGGATGATCCGGGATCAAGGCCTGTCGGTGGCCGAGGTGTGCCACTCGATGGCCATTGGCGAGACGGCCGTACGGCGCTGGCTGGCCCAGTACGACGCCGAGCTCAAGGGCGAGAAGGGGATTGGTAGGCCGCTGACGCCGGAGCAGCAACGCATCCGTCAGCTGGAGGAAGAGAACCGGCGCCTGAAGGAGGACAACCTGATCCTAAAAAAGGCATCGGCCTTCTTCGCCCGCGAACTGAAGTGATGTATCACGCAGTCAGTGGTTTGCAGAAGGAGGCCATTCCCCTGAGCCGCGCCTGCCTGGCGCTGGGTGTCAGCCGCGCTGGCTATTATGCGTTCTTGCGCCGCCCCGGTGGCGACGCCAAGCGGACCAGACAGATGGTGTACGTGCGCGCCGCATTCGAGGCCAGCGGGCGCACCTATGGCAGCCGGCGGGTGGCGCGGGATGTGAGCCGGCAAGGGGTCAAGATCGGCCGGTATCGCGCTCGCACGCTGATGCGTCAGGCCCATCTGCGTCCGGTGTGGAAACGCAAATTTGTGGCAACGACCAACAGCCGGCACGACCGGCCGGTCGCGCGCAACGTGCTGGATCGACAGTTCAGACCCGCGGCGCCCAACCAGGCGTGGGTGTCGGATATCACGTATATCCGCACGCTAGAGGGCTGGCTGTACCTGGCGGTGGTGCTGGACCTGTACTCCCGCAAGGTCGTGGGCTGGTCCATGGCCGCGGCCATGCCGTCCACCCTGGTGGTAAGCGCGTTGCAGATGGCCATTGCGCACCGCAAGCCGGGGCCGGGTCTGATCGTGCATTCGGATCGTGGCAGCCAGTACGCCAGCGACGAGTACCAGAGCTTGCTGGCGCGTCACGGGATGGTCTGCAGCATGAGCCGCCTGGGCGACTGCTGGGACAACGCGGTGGCCGAACGCTTCTTCCTGAACTTGAAAATGGAGCGCGTGTGGCAGCGCCGCTACGCCGACCGGGCCGAAGCCCGGCGCGACATCATGCAGTACATCGTTGGCTTCTATAACCCCATGCGTCTGCATTCGACACTGGGGTATGAGTCGCCGCAGGATTACGAGGACAAGTTCAACCAGACCACCTTAACGACTGTCTGATAAAACTTGACCACCGCATCCCCGTTCCCCGTTCCCCGTTCCCCGTTCTC
Organism: Cupriavidus cauae; assembly: GCF_026210475.1. Lineage (NCBI taxonomy): Bacteria > Pseudomonadati > Pseudomonadota > Betaproteobacteria > Burkholderiales > Burkholderiaceae > Cupriavidus > Cupriavidus cauae. The sequence continues at coordinate 1,967,823 of NZ_CP080294.1, read as the reverse complement.
CGTTCTCCGTTCTCCGTTCCCCGTTCTCCGTTGCCCGCCTCCCCTCCCCGCTCCGCGCCTCCCCGCACCCGCGCCTTCCCTGCACTGCCGCCGTTCCCCGCACTGCCACCTTCCCCGCACCGCCGCTCTCGCCCGCCATCCCGAGGCAAAAATCACTGACTTTGCCGGCCCCGCCGGCATCCCCCGCCCGCTCACCTATATTCCAGTGAATCGGTACACGCGAAACCGAGACGCCGCGTACCGCCCGCTCCACCGCGGTACGCGAGTGCGGTCCGGGACGCAAGGCAAGGAGGGAAACCATGGCCACGCCCAACTGGAACATCGAGGGTCAGTATTACGAGACCTGCAACTGCGACTTCATCTGCCCGTGCCTGCCCGGACAGCTGGCGGCGCCCCCCACCAAGGGGCACTGCATCTTCGCCATGGGCTTCCAGATCGAGCAGGGCCGATATGGCGAGGTGTCGCTCGATGGGCTCGGCTTTATCGTGCTGGGCTCGACGCCGGAGGAAATGGGCAAGGGCAACTGGTCCGTCGGCGTGATCGTCGACGAACGCGCCGATGCCTCACAGCGTGATGCGATCACCGCGATTGCCAGCGGAGCCGCGGGCGGGCCGATGGCGGCGCTCTCCCCGCTGGTCGGCTCGTTCGCCGGGGTGGAATCGGCGCAGATCCGCTTCGACCGCAACAGCCGCAGTTGGTCGGTCACCGCGCCGAACCTGGTCGACATGGCGGCCGAAGGCGTGATGGGCATCAATCCGAATGCGACCGAGCCGATCCATCTGGATAACACCGGTCACCCGGCCGCAGACCGCGTCGCGCTGGCGCGCCCCGCACGCAGCCACGTCCATGCGCTGGGCATGGTCTGGGACGACGACAGCGGCCGCAACAATGGCCAATATGCGCCATTCTCCTGGCAGGGAGCCTGAGCCCGCCGGCGCGGTGCCGCTACCGGCCGGCGTTCGGGACAACGATCGGGACAACGATCGGGACGGCGGTAGAGACGGCGGTCGGGACGCCGCCCGGTACGGCGCATTGCAGCGGCGCGACCGGCTGTTCGGCTGGGCCTGCATGCTCGCCATAGCGGCGCTTGCGTGGGGCTATCTGATCCATCTGGACCGGTCGGTGCCCCCCACTGCGGATCACGACGCCATGATGGCCGGCATGGGCATGGGCAAGGACATGCCGATGCCCTGGACGGCCGCGGACCTGCTCTACACCTTCGCAATGTGGGTCGTCATGATGATCGGCATGATGGCGCCGGCCGCCGCGCCGGTGGTGCTGATCTACGCCGGACTGCAACGCCGGCGGGAGAACCGCAGGCTGCCGGCGACGGTGGTCTGCTTCGGGCTTGGCTATCTGGCCGTCTGGACCGCTTTCAGCGCGGCCATGACGCTCGTGCAATGGGCCCTGCACGAGGCCCTGCTGCTGTCGCCCGCGATGGCGATGTCGAGCCGCGTGGCCGCGGGCGCGATCCTTTGCGTGGCGGGCCTCTATCAGCTGACGCCGTGGAAGCGGGTCTGCCTGACCCACTGCCGCAGCCCGCTCGGCTTCCTGATGACGAACTGGCGCGACGGCAAGCGTGGTGCGCTGACGATGGGCATGCGGCATGGCGCGTTCTGCCTGGGCTGCTGCTGGGCGCTGATGGGCGTACTGTTCGTGACCGGCGTGATGGCGCTGGCCTGGGTCGCCGCGCTGGCCCTCCTCGTGCTGCTGGAGAAAGTGGGGCCCGAGGGCTTGCAGGTGGCGCGCCTGTCCGGAATCGTGCTGATCGCAGCAGGGGCGCTGCTGATCTGGCTTGGCGCGGCGCCGATGGCGGCCTGATCCTGGGGCCTGCCGCGGCTGTGTCAGCTGTCGCCATGGGGGGCCGCTGGGGCCGCTGGGGCCGCTGTTGCGGCTGTGGCGGCCGTCGAGGCTGTGGGGGGCGTTCGCCACCGGTACACTGCGGTATTCCCCCTCGGAGACCGCATCCATGCCCTCGCTGCGCACGCTCTATCCCGAAATCGAACCCTACGAGACCGGCACGCTCGATGTCGGCGATGGCCACGTCATCTACTACGAGCGTGCCGGCACGCCGGGCGCCAAGCCGGCGGTGTTCCTGCACGGCGGGCCGGGCGGCGGCATCTCGCCCGACCATCGGCGCCTGTTCGATCCGTCACGCTATGACGTATTGCTGTTCGACCAGCGCGGCTGCGGCCGCTCGACACCGCATGCCGGGCTAGAAGCCAATACGACCTGGCATCTGGTCGACGACATCGAACGGCTGCGCGCGCTGGCCGGTGTCGAACGCTGGCTGGTGTTCGGCGGCTCGTGGGGTTCGACGCTGGCGCTGGCCTATGCGCAGAAGCATCCCGAGCGCGTCAGCGAGCTGGTGCTGCGCGGCATCTACACGGTCTCGCAGGCGGAGCTCGACTGGTACTACCAATATGGCGTGTCGGAGATGTTCCCCGACAAGTGGGCACGTTTCCAGGCGCCAGTGCCCGAGGCCGAGCGCGGCAACATGATGGCGGCCTACCGCAAGCTGCTGACCGGCGAGGACAAGGCCAAACAGATCGAAGCCGCGCGCGCATGGAGCGTGTGGGAAGCCGAGACGATTACGCTGCTGCCCGATCCCGCGATCGCCGCCAGGCACGACGACGGCCATTTCGCGCTGGCGTTTGCGCGGCTGGAAAACCACTACTTCACGCACCGCTGCTGGCTGGAAGAAGGTCAGCTGCTGCGCGACGCGCACAAGCTGGCCGGCATTCCCGGCGTCATCGTGCATGGCCGCTATGACATGCCATGCCCCGCGCGCTATGCCTATGCGTTGCACCAGGCCTGGCCGCAGGCCGATTTCCATCTGATCGAGGGCGCCGGCCATGCGTGGACGGAGCCGGGCATCCTCGATCAGCTGATCGCCGCGACCGATCGCTTCGCCGACGCGCAAGCCCTCACTGCACGCGAATCTTCGCGGTCTTGACGATCTCGCTGTACTTCTTCAGGTCGTTCTGGATCTCGCTGGCGAAGGCCTCCGAAGTATTGCCCGACGGCACGATCCCCAGCGTCGCCAGCCGCTCGCGGGTATCGGGCATATTGACGACCGCATTGAGCTCGCGCGCCAGCTTGTCGACGATCTCCTTCGGCGTATTGGCAGGCGCCAGCAGCCCTACCCATGAGTCGCTGACGAAGCCGGGCACGCCCGACTCCGCCAGCGTCGGCACGTCCGGCAGCGACGGCACGCGCTTCGCAGCGGACACGGCGATCGCGGTGGCCTTGCCGTTCTTCACGTATTGCTGCGCGCCGGCCACCGCGGTAAACAGCACCGGCAGCGTGCCCCCGACCAGATCGCCCATGGCCTGTCCGCCGCCCTTGTAGGGCACGTGGACCATGTTCAGCCCGGTGCGCGCCTTCAGCAGTTCGCCGGCCAGATGCGGCGTGCTGCCGGTGCCGGCGCTGCCATAGGACAGGCCCGCCGAGGTGGTCCGCGAGTACGCCACCAGCTCGCTCAGGTTCTTCGCCGGCACCGACGGATGGGTGATCAGGATCAGCGCGGCGTCGCCGATCTTGCTGATCGGCACGAAATCCTTGACCGTATCGAACGGGACCTTGGCGAACACATGCGGGTTGATCACCATGGTGCCGTCGAAGCCGAGCAACAGCGTATAGCCATCGGGCGCCGCCTGCGCGGCCATCGCGGTGCCGATATTGCCCGACGCCCCTGGACGGTTGTCGACCACGACCTGCTGGCCGAGCCGCTGGCCCAGTTTGTCGGCGATCACGCGCGCGCTGGTGTCCGAGACCCCGCCGGGAGCGAACGGCACGATCAGCCGGATCGGCCGCGCCGGATAGTCCTGGGCCAGGGCGTTGGAGCCCGGCCCCGCGGCGAGCGCCAGCACGGCGGCCCCCAGCGCCTGAATCAGTTTGCGGCGTTGCATCTTGTCTCCTCCTGCTCGTTATATCGCGGGTCGTTGCGTCCGCGCTGCGCTACTCGGGGCGAATGCCGCCGCGGCGTGCCACTTCGGCCCACTTCTGCGTCTCGCTGCCGATCAACGCGCGGAACGCGTCCGGCGGGGTCAGCACGATGGCGGCGCCCTGGTCCCGCATCTGCTTGGCGACCGCGGGGTCGGCCGTGACCTCGCGCAGGTCGCGGTGGATCTGTTCGACCGTGGCCGCGGGCATGCCGGCGGGCCCGAACAGGCCATACCAGTTCAGCGACTGCACGCCATCCAGGCCGGCTTCCTTGAACGTCATCGCGTCGGGGAAGATCGGCATGCGCTCGTCCGCGGCAACGCCGATCACGCGCAGGTCGCCGCCGTTGACGTGCGGCAAGGCGGTCAGCACGCTGGTAAAGCCCGAGGCGAGATGGCCGCCGATGATGTCGACCATGATCTGCGCCCCGCCCTTGTACGACACCGGGATCGTCTGCAGCTTGCCGACCTGGCGCAGCAGCTCGCCGGTCAGGCGGGTCTGCCCCTCCGAATAACCCACGCCGAGCGGTTGCTTGCGCGCGGCCTCGACCAGATCGTTCAGCGTCTTGTACGGGCTCGACTTGGCGACCACCAGCACCATCGGCGACACCGCCAGCCGCGTGATCGGCGTGAAGCCCTTGGCGGTGTCATACGGCAGGCTCTTCATCAGCACCGGATTGATCGCGTGCGAGCCGACCACCATCAGCAAGGTGTGGCCATCCGGCGCCGACTTGGCGACGTGGCCGGTGCCGATCACGCCGTTGGCGCCGGGGCGGTTCTCGACCACCACCGACTGGCCCCAGCGCTCCGACAGCTTCTGCGCCACCAGCCGGCTGACGATATCGGTGCCACCGCCGGGGGCATAGGGCACGATCAGCGTGACGGGTTTGTCGGGCCATTTCGCGGCGGCGTGGCTCCAAGGCGCGGCGGTGGCCAGGCAGGCCACGATCATCATGGCCGCGCGCATCCAGCGATGGTTCAGCATCGGTTGTCTCCTGTTGTGTTCGTTGTGTGTTGTGCTTGTTGTGCTTGTTTTGCTTGTCGGGGCTTGCTGGGGCTGTGGCGTGAATCCGGACGGCCGACTCACGTCACCGGTTCAGCCCCGTACCGGCGCCGCAGCCATGCGCTGGATCGCCCGCCCAACGGACGTCCCAGCAGCGACTCCGCATAACCGACGGCATCGAGCAGGCCCTCCAGCGCGATACCCGTGGCAAAGCCGCTCTGCTCCGCCATCAACACCAGGTCCTCGGTCGCCAGATTGCCGGCCGCGCCTGGGGCGAAGGGGCAGCCGCCGATGCCGCCGACGCTGGCGTCGAAGCGCCGCACGCCTGCTTCCAGCGCGGCCCACGCATTGGCGGCACCGAGGCCGCGCGTATCGTGCAGATGAACCGCGAGCCGGTCGATCTCGATGGTGTCGGCCAGTGCGGCAATGCGCGCCTTGACTCCGGCCGGTGCGGCGGCGCCGATGGTGTCCGCAATCACGATCTCCTGCGCACCGGCCTCGCGCATGCGCTGCGCCAGCCGGACCACGGTGGAGAGCGGCACCTCGCCCTCGAACGGACAGACAAAGGCGACTGCGACATAGGCGCGCGTGCGCAGGCCGAGCTCGCGTGCGTGGGCAAGCGTCTCCTCGCTGACCGCGGTGGCCTGCGCCAGATCCATATTGATGTTGCGCAAGTTCATGGTCTCGGTCGCGGACAGCACCACGGCGATCTCCGGCGCGCCAGCGGCATGCGCGCGCTCCAGTCCCTTGCGGTTCGGCACCAGCGTCGACAGGCGCAGATCGGGCAGCTCCCCGCGCAAGCGGGCCACCACGTCGGCCGCATCGGCCATCTGCGGTACCGCGCGGGGCGAGACGAAGCTGGTCGCCTCGACGCTGCGCACACCGGCCGCGGCAAGGCGGCGGACCAGCTCCAGTTTTCCCTCGGTCGAAATCGCCACGGCCTGGTTCTGCAGGCCATCGCGTGGCGCGACATCGGTGATGACGATCGTTTCCTGTTCCATCGTCGTTGCCTCCGTCATGCGACCGCGCCGGCGGCGCGCAACCGGTCCAGCCGATCGGCGTCGTAGCCGAGCAGATCGCGCAGCACGGCCTCCGTGTGCTCGCCGACCGCGGGCGGACAGCTGTACGCCGGCGCGGCCGCGCGCGACAGCTTGACGGGATTGCCGGGCATGCGCACCGTCTCGCCAGTCTTGAGCTCGACCTCGACCACCATGTCGCGGCCGAGCACCTGCGGTTCGCGCAGCGCGTGGGCGAAGTCATTGACCGGGCCGCACGGAATGCGGGCCTGGCGCAGCCGGTCGAGCCAATATGCCGACGATTCGCCGCGCAGCACATCGCCGATGATCGCGTCGATGCGGTCCTTGTCGGCGTAGCGGCCCGGCTGGCGCAGATATTCCGGGCGGCGCAACTCCGGATGGTCGATCACGCTCAGGAAGCGCTCGAAGAACGCATCGCCGATGCAGGCGATGATGATGTGGCCGTCGCGGGTGGGATACGTGTTGTACGGCACGTGCACGAAATGGCTGTTGCCGATCCGCTCCGGCACGATGCCCGACATCAGATGCATCGTCGCCATGTAGTTCAGCAGCGAGATCTGCGCATCCAGCATCGAGATATCGACGTGCTGTCCCACGCCGCTGCGCTCGCGCTCGGCCAGCGCCGCCAGCACGCCAATCGCGCCGAACACGCCGCCGCCCAGATCGCCGATCGGAATGCCGCTGCGCACTGGCGGTCCATCGGCCATGCCGGTGATCGACATGCCGCCGCCCATCGCCTGCACGACCTGGTCGAAGGCTGGCTGCTGCCGGTCCGGGCCGGTCTGGCCGAAGCCCGTCACCGAGCAGGTGACGATGCGCGGATTGACCTGCGACAGCGCGGCATGATCGATACCCAGCCGCTCGGTGACGCCGGCGCTGAAGTTGTCGAACACCACATCGGCATGGCGCACCAGATCGAGAAACACCGCGCGGCCGGCGTCGGACTTCAGGTCGATGCAGACGCTTTCCTTGTTGCGGTTCAGCGTCAGGAAGTAGGCGCCCATGCCGTCGCGCGCATAGTCCTCGCTCTCGGCCAGCAGCCGCCGCGTCCCCTCTCCGGCGCCGGGCGGCTCGACCTTGATGGTGCGCGCGCCGAGATCGGCCAGCAGCATCGTGCCGTACGGGCCCGACAGCATGTGGGTCAAATCCAGCACGGTGATATGGCTGAGCGCCTGCATTCTTTCCTCCGTCGGTAGCATGCGGCTTGTTCCGCAAGCCCCATGCCACCTTTGCGGCGCGAGACAAGCCATTGATTATTTTGGACAATTCATTCTGCTACTCGCGTTTCACCGTTTCATGAAACACTGGCGAGACATCGATGAAACACGGCGAACGCGCGCGGCCTGAGCTTCGAGGCGGGACGAAGCGCGCAGACCGCCGGCGAGGAGACCATGCGCAACACCCCGAACGACCGCGGCACCCGGCCGCGGCTCTGCTTCATCAGCTACAAGCACCTGAGCCGGTTCGCGATGACCGTGCTGGACGAATACGCGGACCGGGCCGAGATCGAGGTGGTCAACGCCTCGTTCGAGGCGGCCCTCGACGCCGCGCGCGAGCGCATCCGCGACGGATCGACCGACGCGCTGATCAGCGCCGGCGCCAACGCCACCATCCTGCGCAACGCGGTGGTGGCGCCGGTCGCCACCATCAAGCTGTCCGGCTTCGACATCCTGCTGGCGCTGCTCAACGCGCGGCGCATCTCGTCCAAGGTCGGCGTGGTGATGTACGGCGCGTGCATCCCGGAGCTCGATGCGGTGCGCGACCTGCTGAAGATCAAGGTGGCGCAGTACGCCTACCGCACGCCCGACGAGGCCCGGCAGTGTTTCGAACTGCTGGCCCGCGACGGCTACGAAGTGGTGGTCGGCTCGAGCATCGTGGTGGAGCTGGCCGAGCAGTATGGCTTGCAGGGCCGCCTCGCCTACTCGCTCGGCGCGGTGCGCCAGGGCATCGAGGACGCGATCGAGCTGGCGCGTGTCGCCCGGCTCGAGGCGGGCCGCTACGAGCAGCTGAACGGCGTGCTGCACAACCTGCAGGAAGCCGTGCTGGCGGTCGATCGCGACGATCGCCTGATCGCGGTCAATCCGCCGATGGAGAAGCTGCTGGGACGCGTGCGCGCCCGCTTGCTCGGCCAGCATCTGGACGACATCGAGCCGGCGCTGTCGCTGCGGACCACGCTGGACAGCGGGCTGCAGGAGCGCGGCAGCGTGCTGCGCTACGCCCAGCGCGACTGGATCGCCAATCGCACGCCGATTCGCGAGCACGGCGATACGGTCGGTGCCGCCCTGACGCTGTACGACGCGCGCAATATCCAGGACGCCGACGCCAGCCTGCGCAGCCAGCAGCGCCGCCATCAGCCGACCGCGCGCCATCGTTTCGACAATCTGATCGGAAGCAGTCCGTCCTTTCTACGGGCCTGCGCAACCGCCAGGCGCTTCGCGCGGACCGACCTGACCGTGCTGATCTCCGGCGAAAGCGGCGTCGGCAAGGAGCTGTTCGCGCAGGCCATCCATAACGACAGCAAGCGCGCCGGCAAGCCGTTCGTCGCCGTCAATTGCGCGGCCTTTCCGGAGGCGCTGCTCGAGAGCGAACTGTTCGGCTACGAAGAAGGCGCGTTCACCGGCTCGCGCCGCGGCGGCAAGCGCGGCCTGTTCGAAGCGGCTCACACCGGCACGCTGTTCCTCGACGAGATCGGCGACATGCCGGTCTCGTTGCAGACGCGGCTGCTGCGCGTGCTGCAGGAGCGCGAGATCGTGCGGCTGGGCGGCGGCGTACCGATTCCCGTCGACGTGCGCATCATCGCGGCGACCCACCAGCCCTTGCCGCAGCGGATCGCGGCGAAGCAATTCCGGCAGGACCTCTACTATCGGATCAACACGCTGCAATTGCGCATCCCGCCGCTGCGGGAGCGGACGGAGGACATCGAGGCGCTGGCCACCGTGCTGCTGCGGCGAAGCCTGGACAGGCTCGACAGCGACCTGGACGCGACGGCCTTGCTCGCGCCCTTGCGCGAGCGGCTGCGAGCCTACCGCTGGCCGGGCAATGTGCGGGAGCTCGAGAACCTGTGCGAACGGATGGCGGTGTTCTTCTCGCAGTGGCAGCACGTCGACGCGATCGCGTTCGACGAATTGCGCCACGACTGTCCCGAGCTTTATGGGTTGGATAGCGGGGGCTCGGATATTCGCTCGGACATTCGCTCGGACATTCGCTCGGACATTCGCTCGGACGTTGGCTCAGGCCCCGGCGCCAACGCCGCGTCTCGCGCGCGGGTGCTGGAGGTGCTGGCGGCCTGCGGCGGCAACCGCCAGCAGGCCGCGCAGCGGCTGGGCATCAGCCGCGCGACGTTATGGCGATGGGTGAAGGAAGCGAACGGGCAAGCCGCGCCGCCCATCGCACCCGACGACTAACTTGACGCCTCGCCCGACGACTCCCCCGACGACTCGCCCGACGACTCGCCTGACGACTCGCGTGGCGACTCGCCTCATGACTGACCCGCCTCCGTCAGACCTCGCCCATCGCGGGGTCACTGACCGTATGCCGCCCGGTTTCCACCCGGCCGGCAAAGCGGCGATAGAAGGCCGGATCGCTGCTGCACGTCACCGCGAAGTCGTACCACTGGCCGCTGTCGGCCAGCGACCAGTGCCGCGAGGCCGTGCCGCCCGCGGCGACGTCGACCTGCCAGGGGCCGTCGGTGCGATAGGCCAGCGGCGCGATGGCGAACTGGCACGCGGCGGCGCCCGGATTGAGCAGATCCACGTAGACGTCTCCGTTGGCAATGTCGTAGCAGACACGGATCTCCGGCGCGGCCTGCGCAGCGCCGAGCCGGTTCAGGTCGCCCTTGAAATGCCGGTGGTAGCCGTTGGGGCCGAGCACCCACAGATCGTAGCGGCCGAAATTGTCGGACCCGGCGTTCCAGGTATCGGACAGCGTCTTGCCGGCCTCGACCATATAGCGGCGCGGGATGCGGTCCAGCTTGTGGCCGTCGTAGACGTGGAACACGGCGGCCTGCGTACCGGTATTCGAGAACAGCAGCTCGACCTGGCCCGACCCCTGGCCCGATGCATGGCAGCGCGCGCTGGTATGCAGTTCGTAGGGCAGCGCGCGCGAAGGACGCGTGCCCGGTGCCTGCAGCGGCAGCGCCATGTCGCGCGGCACCGGCACGGCCGGCAGCCGCTGCTGCGCGGCGCGCAGCGCGTCGGCCGCATCCCGCGTGGTGCGGCCCGCCAGTGTCGGCAACGCCTCGGTATTCGGCGTCTTGAAATTGAAGGCGCTGGTCAGGTCGCCGCAGACGGCGCGCCGGAACGGGCTGATGTTCGGCTCCTGCACGCCAAAGCGGGCCTCGAGGAAGCGCAGCACCGACGTGTGGTCGAACACCTGCGAATTGACCCAGCCGCCGCGGCTCCACGGCGAGATCACGTAAAGCGGAACGCGCGGTCCCGGCCCGTAGACGCGGCCGTCCGGCGCCGGCTGGCTGGTGCTGCCCTGCGGCGGCGGCTGCGTGAAATACTCCGGTGCCAACTCTGCCTCGCTGAGCGTGGTCTTGCCGGCGTACGTGTTGTCGGGATTGCGCGACGGCGCCGACGGCGACGGCACGTGATCGAAATAGCCGTCGTTCTCGTCGAAATTGACGATCAGGACCGTCCTGCTCCAGACCTCCGGATTGGCGGTCAGCGCATCGAGGACCTCCTGCAGGAACCACGAGCCCTGTACCGGACTCGAGGGCCCGGGATGCTCGCAGTAGATCGACGGCGCATTGATCCACGATACCTGCGGCAGCTTGCCTTCTCGCACGTCGCGCCTGAAGGCGTCGAGATACTGGTCCGGCTGGCTGCCCGGCAGCGTGTTGGCGACGCCCTTGTAGAGCGGATTGCCGGCGTTGTCGGTCGCCGCATCGTAGGCGTGATACGGCAGCGGCTGGCCCGTATCGTTGTACGGCGCGCCGGGCGCACCGCCGCTCGACACCGGAAAGCCGGACGCCAGATTGGCGCGGCGGAAGGTCTGGAAGGCGCCGAGCATGTTGTCGCCCCACTCGTCCGGCATGTTCTGGTAGCTGATCCAGCTGATGCCGGCCTCTTCCAGCCGCTCGGCATAGGTCTTCCACGTGTAGCCGACGTTCGCGTCCGACGGGATGCCGTTGATCGCATCCCACTCGTTGTTGACGAAGGCCACGTTCTGCGGCACCGGCCCGTTGGTGCCGGTCAGATGGAAGGCCCGGTTCGCGTCCGTGCCGGTGTGCATCGAGCAGTGGTAGGCGTCGCAGATCGTGAACGCATTGGCGAGCGCGAACTGGAACGGGATCTCCTGCTCCTTGTAATAGCCCATCGACGTGTCGGTCTTGGCGACGGGCCAACGCGACATGCGGCCGTGATCCCAGGCCTCCTGGCTGTCCTTCCACGAGTGCGGCGTGCCGGCGACGCGCTGCGCGTTGTTGGCGGTGCCGTCCAGATGGTAGGGCGTGATGACCGTGCCGTTCGCGCGCTCCTGCTGCCAGACCTTGCGGCCGTTCGGCATCGGGATCGTGAGGCGGTCACCGAATCCGCGCACGCCGCTCAGCGTGCCGAAGTAGTGGTCGAACGAGCGGTTCTCCTGCATCAGGATCACCACGTGCTGCACGTCCATGATGGTGCCGGTGGCATTGTGGGCCGGAATGGCCAGCGCGCGGCGAATGCTGGGAGGAAAGGCGGCGAGCGCCGCGGCCGAAAAGCCCGCGGCCGCGCTCGCCTGCAGGAATCTGCGGCGGGAGGTCATTTCTGTTTGTTGTTGTGGGCGGAGTCGGAGGGCCGGGTGCGGATCGCGCTCAGGGAGCGCAGCGCAGTTCCGGCTTGGGCGTCTCGGGGGGCTTCGGCGTTTCGCCCGGCTTGTCGTCGTCGCCGCCGCAGGCGGTCAGCACGGCGGTGGTCAGAAGAACGGCCAACAGCGCTCTCGTCATTCTCAGGGCTTGCATTGGAACCCTCGCTGGCGTGGAAAGAAGGGGGAGAGATTTTTCCGGCTTCGGAAAATCCCGCCAGCCTAGTGCGCCTGCATGACGGCACTGTGACCCGACGCCGAACTCCCGCACTGTTGCGGAGTGGTCCTTGTCATCGCCGCGTCATGCCGCTGACATCGCCGTTCGGTACGGTGCCGGCTTCGGCTGTCCGGCGCCCCGCTGCCTCGGGCGCCGGCGCCAATGGTTTCCCGATCGCCGCCCTGCCGGTACCATCCCGCCATCCCAGCCGCCTTTCGCCATGCCATCGAACAGCCGTCGTCAATTCCTGAAGATCGCCAGCACCGGCGCCGCCGCTGCCGCCACGCTCGCCGCGTTCCCGCCTGCGATCCGCCGCGCCCTTGCCATCCCCGCCAATAACGCCACCGGCACCATCCGCGATGTCGAGCACGTCGTGATCCTGATGCAGGAGAACCGCTCGTTCGACAACTATTTCGGAACGATGAAGGGCGTGCGCGGCTTCGGCGACCGCTTTCCGATTCCGCTTGCCGGCGGGCGCAACGTCTTCGAGCAGACCTATACCGAGAATGGCGTCAGCCGCATCGTGCTGCCCTACCACCTGGACAGCAGCGCCGGCAACGCGCAGCGCGTCAGCGGCACGCCGCACAGCTATCCCGATGCGCAGGACGCCTGGGACCTGGGTCGCATGAACCAGTGGCCGACGTACAAGGAGCCGCATTCGATGGGCTTCTATACCGAAGCCGAACTCGATTTCCAGTACGCGCTGGCCAACGCCTTCACGATCTGCGACGCGTACTTCTGCTCGTTCCATGGCGGCACGAACCCGAACCGCCTGTTCCACTGGACCGGCACCAACGATCCGACCGGCGCGATGGGTGGCCCGGTGATCGACAACCGCGGCGATTCGCTCGATGCGACCAGCATCAGCTACCGCTGGACCACGTATCCGGAGCGGTTGCAGGCCGCCGGTGTCAGCTGGAAGGTCTACCAGAACCTGCCGGACAACTTCACCGACAATCCGCTGGCGGGCTTCAAGCAATATCGCGAAGCCAACGCGGCGCGCGGCAACCTGCCCAACGGCAGCCCGTATCCGCCCTACACGCCGGCAGACGAATCGATCAGCCCGCTGATCAAGGGCATCGGCAACACGATGCCGGATGGCGGCTTTCTGCAGGCACTGAAGGACGATATCGCGGCGGGAACGCTGCCGCAGGTGTCGTGGATCGTGGCACCGGCCACCTACTCCGAGCATCCCGGGCCGTCGAGCCCGGTGCAGGGTGCCTGGTATACGCAAGAGGTGCTCAACGCGCTGACGGCCAATCCGGAGGTCTGGAGCCGCACCGTGCTGCTGATCAACTTCGACGAGAACGACGGCTTCTTCGACCACGTACCGCCGCCCTGCGCGCCCGCGTTCGACAACGGCACGCTGGCCGGCGCCTCGACGGTGGCGACCGACGGCGAGTATCACACCGACGGCAAGCCCTATGGTCCCGGCCCCCGCGTGCCGATGTATGTGGTATCGCCCTGGAGCCGCGGCGGCTGGGTCAATTCGCAGGTGTTCGACCACACGTCGGTGCTGCGCTTCCTCGAAGCCCGTTTCGGCGTGAGGGAGCCGAATATCAGCGCGTACCGCCGCGCGATCGCCGGCGATCTGCTCTCGGCGTTCAACTTCGTCAATCCGAATACCGAGACGCTGCCGACGCTGCCAACGCGGGACAAGACCAGCGCCGATGCGATCCGCACCGCGCAGGGCCAGTTGCCCCAGGTACCGCTGCCGCCGACGACCGCGCAGCAGATGCCGGCGCAGGCGGCCGGCACGCGCCCCTCGCGCGCGCTGCCGTATGAACTGCACGTCAGCGGCCGGGAAGACCCCAGCGGCCGCGCGATGTGGCTGCTGTTCAGCAATACCGGAACGGCCGCGGCCGTGTTCCATGTTTACGACCGGCTGCACCTGGACCGCGTGCCGCGCCGCTACACCGTCGAACCGGGCAAGCAGCTCGACGGCCGCTATGAGGTCTTTGCTGGCGACGAAGGCCGCTACGACCTGTTCGTGCTGGGACCCAATGGCTTTCATCGCAGCTTCCGCGGCGACGTCAGCACGCTGGGCACCGCGGGTGCCAGCGCGCCGGAGATCCGCGTCTGCTACGACATCGCCAACGCGGCGGTCTACCTGACGATGATCAATGCCGGCGCCAGCGCCTGCACCTTCACCGTGGTGCCGAACGCCTACCGCAACGACGGCCCCTGGACCTTCGAAGTCCCCGCCGGCAAGCAGCTGGACCAGCACTGGCCGGTGGGCTCGCAGGGCAACTGGTACGACTTCACGGTGACTACCCAGCAAGGCAGCTTCCGCCGCCGTTTTGCCGGGCGCATCGAGACGGGCAAGGACCTCGTGTCGGACCCGGCGATGGGCGAACGCGACTGACGGGTCCGTCGGCGGGGCTTGGCTTGGCGGCCGGGCTTAGCGGCCGGGTTAGCGGCGGGCTTGTTGGTGAGGTTGGGGCTGAGTTTGGTGCGACCTTGGTAACGTGACTCAGTTGCTGCGGCGCTCCCGCTCTGCCCGCAGCTTTTCGTAGTACGCCCGCTTGGCCGCATACATGCGCGCGTCGGCCTGCTTGACCGCATCGGTCAGGCGCTCGCCGACCGCACAGGTGGCCGCGCCGATCGCGAAGTTCAGCGCCGCGCCCGGATAGAACTGGTTGTTCAGTTCGACGACCTGCTCGATCTGCGCGACGATCGAGGCCGTGGCATGTTCGTCGCGGTCCGGCAGCAGCACCATGAACTCGTCGCCGCCGACACGGGCGATGCAGAAGCCGTCGCCGACCGCCTTCTTCAGGGCCTCTCCCGCACGGCGCAGCAGCGCATCGCCATCGCCGTGGCCAAGGTTGTCGTTGATCTGCTTGAGTCCGTTCAGATCCACGGCGATCACGCTGACCGGCCACGGCCCCTTGCGGCCGAGACGCGCCAGCTCGTCCTCGTAATAGGCGCGGTTGTACAGCTTGGTCAGCACGTCGTGCTTGCCGAGGAATTCGACGTAGGCCTCGGCCTTCTTGCGCGCGGTGATGTCGGTCAGCGACACCAGCACCTGATCCCATTCGGCCTCGTGCCCGGGGAATACCGACCATTGCATGTACACATGGACCTGGCGGCCGTCCAGCGCATAGTTGACGACCTCGCGCTGCTGCCACAGCTTCTCGTTCCACAGATCGACCAGCTGCTCGGCAAAGTGCCCCTGCATGTCATCGCGGAACACGTCCCCAAGGCGCGACAGCAGCACCGGCTTGGATGGCGCGCTGAACATCAGCAAGGTCTGCTGGTTGACGTCGATCACGCGGATTTCCTGCATGCAGCGCGCGATGAAATCGGGATGGACGTTCAGGAAGGTCCGGAAATCGGTAATGCCGGCGGCGCGCACCTCGTCGAGCAACACCTTGACCGCGCTGAAGTCCTCGACCCACAGCGACACCGGCGAATGCTCGAACAGCCCGAGCGCGTATTGCTGGCTATTGCGCAGCTCCCGCTCGGCGCGCTGGCGCTGCGTGATGTCGTCGATCGACAGCAGCACGCGGTCCCAATGCTGCTCGTGGCCCGGCAGCACGCGGCCTGACAGCTGGATATCGAGACGCTGGCCATCGAGCGTGTAATTGACCGATTGGCCGCCGAAGACGCCGCGGCCGTCCCACAGGTCCACCAGTTCCTCGACGTGCTGCTCGAACATGTCGTCGCGGAACACCTTGTCCAGATTTCCGACCAGATCGGCGAGATCCCGGGCGCCGTAGAGCTCCAGCGTGCGGCGGTTGACATTGACGATGCGCATCAGCGACGAACAACGGGCAACCTCGTCGGGATGGCCATGCAGGTAGGCGCGCAGATCGGTGATGCCCGCGGCCCGCAGGCCATCGAGATGCCGTTTCAGGTCACTATAGTCTTCCAGCCACAACGAGACTGGCGCGAGATCGAACAGGTTCTGGTAGTCGTCGACGGTGGACGCGCTGCTTTCGGCCTTCAAGGCGGATTCCTCTGATTCCAGGCTGGCGTGGCGATCGCAACCGGGCCGGATGGCCGGGTTGCGCTGTGCTTGCTCTGCCTTGGCAAGCCACGCAAAGCCCGTAGCATAGGGCACCACGCCCCGGATGGGAAACCCGCCATCGTGGAGGGGCTCAGGTTCCGTCGATCTTGAAGCCGATGTCCTTGATGAACTTGCCCCACCGGGCATGATCGGTCTTGATCTGCGTGGCAAAGGCCTCCGGCGTGACGGCCTGCGGCGGCAATACGCCGACGCCCGCCAGCCGCTTGTGATAGGCCGGGTCGGCCAGCACCTTGCGCACGGCTGCCGATACCGCCTCGACGGTGTCCTTCGGCATGGCCTTGGGACCGAACAGCGCGAAATAGCCGCTCAACTGCTCCATCTCGGCAAATCCCAGTTCCCGGAACGTCGGCGCACCGGGCGCGAGATCGGAACGTTCCGGAATCGTGGTCGCCAGCACCTTGGTCTTGCCCGCCTGATAGAGCGGCACCCCCGTGGTCAGCCCGTCGATCATCAACGGCACCACGCCGCCGACCAGGTCCTGCGTGGCCGGCGCCGAGCCCTTGTACAGCACGGGCTCGATATGGGTGCCGGACAGCCGGTTGAACAGCAGCGGCCCGAAGTGCGACGAGGTTCCTGGCCCGTACGACGCGGAATGCAGCGGCTTGCCGGGATTGGCCTTGGACCAGGCAATCAGTTCCTTCAGCGAGGAGAACGGCGCGTCCTTGTTCGCCACCATCACGACCGGCGCCTTGCCCAGTTCCGCCAATGCGGTCAGATCGGTCAGCGGGTCGTAGGGCACGCGGTTGATATGGGCGCCGGAGGTCGCCGACGAGCCGAGCGTGACCAGCAAGGTGTGGCCGTCGTTCTTCGCGCGGATCACGTCCTGCGTGGCGGGGATCGTCGCCCCGCCCGGCTTGTTTTCCACGACGACCGACTGGCCGATGACCTTCGTGAAGTAATCGGCGAACAGCCGCGCCACCACGTCGGTGCCGCCCCCCGGCGGATAGGCGACCACCAGCCGAATCGGCCGGCTCGGCCAATCCGCCGCCCATGCGCTTGGCGCCAGGCCGGTTGCCGCGAGCGTCGCGGTGGCGCAGGCCGCCGCGCCGAGGAACTGTCGTCGATCCATGCTGATGTCTCCGGCTGTTGTTTTGGGTCAGCTGATTTTGGGGTCCGCTGCTGCCGGTTCATCTTAGTGGCTGTTCCAGCCCGCGACACGTTGGGGTTTTCCGCCATTTTCCGCATGGCAGAACGGGCGCGATGCAGGCCCGGTCGCGCCGGCTCAGGTTCCGCTTTCCTGATCGGGGACCAGCTTGATGGTCAGCGGCGCGAGCGCGGGGCCCGACAACACGCTGCCGTCCGGCGCGAAACGGCTGCCGTGGCAGGGACAGTCCCAGCTCATCTCGACAGCATTCCAATGCACGATGCATTTCATGTGCGTGCAGACGGGCGATACCGCGAACAGGCGCCCCGCGGCATCGCGATAGGCCGCGACGCGTTCGCCTTCCAGTTCCGCGATCGCGGCGCTTCCCGGTGCGAGGCTCTGCAGTTGCTCGTGCTGGCGACGCGTCAGATAGTCCTGGATCAGGGCCTTCCCCATGCTGACCACTTCCTCGGCGGTCCCCTTCGCCGATTTCACCGCGGTCAGCCGCGTCGCCTTGTAGAGCTCGCTCCAGCGGTTGTCGACGCCGAGAATCTGGTCCGCGAGGATGGCCGCGGCCAGCGTGCCGTAGGTCAGGCCATCGGTGGCGAACCCGGTCGCAATGTAGCTGCCGAAGGCGTCCTTGCCGATATAGGGCAAGCCGTCCGGCGACGGGAAGTTCTGCGCCGACCAGCGATAGGCAATCTGCCGAATGCCGAGGCGCTGCCTTGCCGATTCCTCCAGCTTTGCCATGGCCGCTGCCGCGTCATGCTGACCGGTCTTTGCTGTCTGGCCGACGCAGACCAGGTAGTTGCCCTGCGTGGTATCGAGCCCGCGCACCGACAGGCGCTCGCTGCCCTCGGCGTAGAAGATCCCCACCGGAAACGAATCGCCGTCCAATGGCGCCGCCAATCCGTACTCGCGATGCGGCACCATGCCGGCTTGCATCAGATGGAAGCCGCTCGGCGAATGCGTGGCGAGCACGATGTGCTGCGCCTGGACGCTGCCCCGCTCCGTTCGCAGCAGTTGCTGCGCGCGGTCGATTTCGACCACCGGCGAGCGCTCGAAGATGCGGCAGCCATTGTCGGCCGCATGCCGGGCCAGCGCCAGCACGTAGGCAAGCGGATGAAATTGCGCCTGCTGCTCGAGCACCAGCGCATCGCCGTGCGCATGCGGCAACCCTGGCGGCAAGGCCCCTTCCCTGCGGATCGCAAGACCGGCGGCCAGCGAGGCCTCGAATTCCGCCTCGATCCCGTCGCGCGCATTCGCCGACGCCGGATAGCGCACCAGGGGGCAGCGCCGGAAGGCGCAATCGATGCCGAGGCGATGGACATGCTCCTCGATCCAATCGACCGCTTCCGCGCGAGACTGCGTGACCTGCCGCACGACCTCGTCGCCCCACTTCTGCCGAAGCGCATGCAGGCCACTGCTGACCGTTGCGTAGAGATTGCCGGTGGAATTGCCGGTATCCCCGACGCCCAACCCATTCGCCTCCAGCAGCACCACGCTGCGGCCAGCTTGCACGAGGCGCCAGGCGAGACTGACCCCGGTAATGCCGCCACCGACGATCGCGATATCGGTCTGGATGTCCTCGACCAGCAAGGGCCAGCCGGTCGGATTTGTGGTGCCACGCCAGAGTGAAATTGTCATGTGGGGTCTCCTTGCGGCGATGTCGATTCCGCCCCTCCGCTCAAGCCTTGCCTGCGTTCTCGCGGTCCAGGCGCGCCATCACGCCTTGCACGATCCGGTCGCAGCGCACGCCGCCGAATTCGTACAGATCGCGACCGGCGAGATCGATCTCGCGAGCGAGCGCTTCCCGCAGCAGGCTGCGTGCACGGAAATGCCGGCTGCGGACCGTTGCCTCCGGAATATCGAGACACTGCGCGGTCTCCTCCACGCTCATTTCCTCGACTTCGCGCATCACGAAAACGAGACGGAACGTCTTGGGCAACCGGTCCAGCTGGCGCTCGATCAGTCCGCGCAATTCGGTACGCGCGAATGCCCTGTCCGGTGCATCGTCGTCGGGTGCGGGATAGTCGTGCTCCATAGCGTCATCCCCGGATGAAGCCACCATCGGAATCACCTTCTCGCGGCGTGCGTGGCGTCGCAATCGACCGAGGCATTGATTCAGTACCAGCCGCGACAGCCAGGTCGCCAGCGCCGCGTCGCCGCGGAACTCGCCGATCGCGCGATAGGCCGACAGATAGGCCTCCTGCAGCGCGTCTTCCGCCTCCGCATCGTCACGCAGCGCCGCGCGCGCCAGACGGTACAGACGCCGGTTGTTCCGCCGGATCAGCAATTCGAACGCGGAACGATCGCCCGCCGCGATACGCCGGGCCAGCTCCTGGTCTTCGCCATGAGGCTGGCCGGTAGCGGGCGTCGTTGCACTGGAAGGGATCATCGCTTGCGAATATCCAGAACCGCCTGCATGGTCGGATGGAGCGTGCAGACGTAGGGCACCGATCCATCGCCCTGCACCACGTGCTCCCATGACGCACCGGGTGCGATATGGCCGGAATCGAAGGTCCTGCCGTCCGCCGACGTCGCGGTATGCGGCACGATATCCTGATTGACCCAGACGACGCGATCGCCGCGGTGCACCATCAATGTCGAAGGACGAAATTCCATTCCCTCGATGGTGACAATATAGGTCGCCGCACCGACCTCCGTGCCGCCAAGGACCGCCGCCATCACCAGCGGTCCCAGAATGGTCCCCCGGCTCCAATTCATGGCTTCTTGTTCGTCTTCGCGTTCTTGGTCTTCGGCAGCGAGGCTTGCAGGTGCTTCGCATGCTCCAGATGCGCGACGAACGCCGGCCGCACCTTGACCAGCAGAGCCTTCAACTCGGCATTGCTGGCGCTCGGCACCAGGGTCTTGTCCAGGGCGTTCAGTACGGCCTGGTGGTAGTCGACCTCCTGATCGACATAGGCCTTATCGAAGGCCTCCCCCTTGAGCCCCTTCAGTCTGGCGATGTTTGCTTCCCCGCCGCGCTTCAGGGTCTGCGCCGTGGGGTTGTCTTCGGGCTTGAGATCGAGCTTCTTCGCCAGGTCCATTGCGGACTTGTTGACGCTGGAGTGGTCGGTGACCATCAGGTCCGCGAACTCCTTCACCTCCTTGGACTTCGCCTTCGTCCGCGCCAGCTCGCCGGCGTCGATGTCGACTTGATTCGCTGTGACCACGATGGCCGCAATCTGGGCGTCGTTCGGGGATTGGGCCCACGCGATTGCCGCGGCGCAGCATAGGGATAGGGCCGTCAGGATGTGTTTCATTTCATCGCTCCTCCATGAAGTGGACTCGGTTGCCGCGGCGCCGGGGGGCGTGGGCGAGCGGGTTCTTTCATGGGGATGGATGTCATGAGGGGCGGCGGCGTTCCCACGGAGTTGAAGTATCGCGCAGCGGAAATGCCCGCTCACCCCGCCGCCCCCGCCTCCGCCCCCAACCTCTCCCTCACAAACCCCAGAAACGCCCTCACCCCCTCCGGCAGCGTCCGCCCCGCCAGCGTCTGTAGTTCGATCGCCCTGCCCTTCATCCCCCGCTCCCGGATCACCGCGGCGTGCAGTTCTCCGCGGCGCAAGCGGTCGCCTACGGTCACCGCACCGGAAATCGACAACCCTCCCCCGTGCAGCACGAAACTGGTCAGCGTCTCGAAATGATTGGTGACCAACACCGGCTCGAACACGATGCCGCGTTCGCCGGCGGCGATATCGAACAGCTGGCGCACCGTGTTGTCGGCCTCCGGCAATGCCAGCGGATACGGCTGCATCTGCGCCAGCGTCACGCTGCGAAAGCGCGCCAGCGGATGGTCGGGGCGCATGATGGCGATCACGGGCGCGGGCTGCCGGTGTTCGACGCGGATCCCCTGCTCGCCAGCGCGGCTATAGGTGATGCCGATATCGGCGTCGCCGTGCAGCACGATGCCGGTCACGTCCGCGGGCGACGCCACGCGGACATGGAAATGCAGTCCGGGATAGCGCTCGCGGAATTCGGCGATGCAGCGCGGCAGGAATTCGATGGCGAAGCCCGCGGAGCTGGCGATGCGAACACGGCCGCGCCGCAAGCCCTGCAGGGCGGCGATTTCCGAGACGACGCGGTCCGCTTCCAGCGCGCCTCGCAAGGCATAGGCCGCCAGCACTTCCCCGGCGGCGCTGGCGACCATGCCGCGCGGGCGGCGGTCGAACAGTGGCACGCCCAGCAGCGTTTCCAGCGCGGCCACCTGGCGGCTGACCGCCGATACGGTGACGTTGAGCCGCTGCGCCGCCTCGGTCAGCGAGCCGCTGCGTACCACTTCGAGGAAATAGCGCAGGGCTGTGTCCTGCAGGCGGTGCGACAGCATCGATCCGGCTCCCTGGCGCAAAGGCCCGTTCTGGTTTGCGTTTTACGCAAGGATATTTGAAATAATCGTCGATTGTGCGAAACCCGGCCCGACCCGTATGCTTTTCCGGAACAACGAAGGAGACACCACCACCATGGCGCCCGACCAGACCGCTTCCAGCCAGTCCACGAATCAGCCCGCCAATTGGCCGACCGCCCAGCCCACCGACCCGATCGTCGAACTCGATGCCGTCGCGCTGTCCCGCGCCATCCATGCGCGGGAGGTCTCGTGCGTCGAGGTGCTCGACGCCTTTTTCGACCAGATCGACCGCCACAATCCGCGCGTCAACGCCATCGTCGCCCCGCTCGACCGCGATCCGCTCCGTGCCCAGGCGGCCGAGCGCGATGCCGAACTCGCCAAGGGGCAAAGCCGTGGTCCCCTGCATGGCTTCCCGCAGGCCCCGAAGGACATCAGCCCGGCCGCGGGCATGGTCACGACCAAGGGCTCGCCAATCTTCGCCGGACAGGTCACGCAGACCGATGCCGCGATCTTCGCGCGCATGCGCAAGGCTGGCGCGCTGTTCGTCGGGCGCACCAATTCCCCCGAGTTCGGCCTCGGCGGCCATACCTACAACCCCGTCTATGGCACCACGCGCAACGCCTTCGACCCCTCGCGCTCCGCGGGCGGCAGCAGCGGCGGAGCGGCGGTCGCCGTCGCACTGCGCATGCTGCCGGTGGCGGATGGCTCGGACATGATGGGATCGCTGCGCACGCCGGCGGCGTTCAACCACGTGTACGGGCTGCGCACGTCGTTCGGGCTGGTGCCGCACGGCCCGACCGACGAGGTTTTCTTCCAGCAGTTCAGCGTGGCCGGCCCGATGGCGCGCAACGTGCCGGACCTGGCGATGCTGCTGTCGGTGCAGGCTGGTTTCGATGCGCGCCTGCCGCTGACGCGCCGCAGCGAGCCGCCGGGCAGTTTCGCGCTGCCGCCGGAGCGCGACTGGACCGGCGTACGGATCGGCTGGCTGGGCGACCTGGGCGGCCAATTGCCGACCGAGCCGGGCCTGCTCGATACCTGCGCCCGCGCGCTGGACCACTTCCGCACGCTGGGCTGCACCGTCGAGCCCGCGCTGCCCGCATTCGATCTGGAAAAGCTGTGGCACGCATGGATCGATCTGCGCAGCTTCTCGGTGGCCGGCGCCAATGCCGCGCTATGGCACGACCCCGCCAAGCGCGCGATGCTCAAGCCCGAGGCCGCATGGGAGATCGAGCGCGGCATGGCGCTGCCCAGCACGCGCGTGTACGAAGCGATGTGCGTGCGCAGCGCCTGGTATCAGGCGCTGGTCCAGCTGTTCGCACACTACGACTATCTGGTGCTGCCCGCCGCGCAGGTGTTTCCGTTCGACGCCGAATGGGACTGGCCGCACGCCATCGACGGCCGCGACATGGACACCTATCACCGCTGGATGCAGACCGTGGTGCCGGCGACGATGGCCGGTCTCCCGGCACTCGCCGCGCCGGCCGGCTTCGGGCCGCAGGGCCTGCCCGCCGGCATTCAGATCATCGGGCCAGCGCAGACCGATGCCGCCGTGCTGCAGCTGGGCCATGCCTACGACCAGGCGGGCGGATTCTCGCGGGTCCGCAGTCCCTGGCTTGGCTGAGCCACACCACATACGGCAATAACGCAGCCTCTCGATCGATATCGAAATCCACCACTGCTGGCAGGAGTGCCCTTGATGACCGTAATGCCCCCGAAGCGATTCTTCCTTGCATGCACCGGCCTGGCCGCCGCATTTGCCATGGCGACGGCGCCAGCCGCGGCGCAGACGTATCCCGATCGCCCGATCCGTCTGGTGGTGCCCTTTGCCGCGGGCGGCGCGACCGACGTGCTCGGGCGTCTGCTGGCCGTGGGCCTCGGCGAGAAGCTCGGCCAGACCGTGGTCGTGGAAAACAAGCCCGGCGCCAGCACGGTGATCGGCGCCACGCAGGTCGCCAAGGCCGCGCCCGATGGCTATACGCTGCTGCTGGCGGCCAGCACCACGCTGACGCTGAACCCGGCAATTCGCCCCAACCTCGCCTATGACCCGATCAAGAGCTTCACGCCGCTGGGCCTGGTCGCCGATATGAGCCTGGTGCTGGTCGCCAATCCCGACACGTCGCTGCATTCGCTCAAGGACCTCGTCACGCAGGCAAAGGCCGATCCGGACAAGTTCTCCTACGGCTCGTTCGGCACCGGTTCGTCGGTGCATTTCGGGGGGGAGATGCTGAAGTCGGCCGCCGGCATCCGCATGGTGCATGTGCCCTTCAACGGCAGCGCGCCCAATCTGACGGCGCTCGCCGGCGGCCAGGTCCAGGTCGCGGTCGACACCGTGGTGGCGGGTCTGCCGCTGATCAAGGCCGGCAGGATTCGTCCGCTGGCCGTGCTGTCGCCGCAGCGCCTGCCGGCCTTGCCGCAGGTGCCGACGGTCGCCGAGAGCGGCTATCCGGGCTTCCAGATGGGAACGTGGTTCGCGCTGATCGCACCGGCCGGGCTGCCGGCGCCGGTCCAGCAGAAGCTGGAGAAGGCCTTGGCGGACGTCGTCAACGCCCCGGCCACGCGCGCCCGACTGGTGGAACTGGCGCTGACGCCCGCCTATGGCAATGGCGCCGCGGTCAAGGCCAGGGTCGAGAAGGAGTTGCCGGAGATGCGAGCCGTCGCGGCGCGGGCGAATATCCGGGCGGAATAAGGGCGGAATAAGGGCGGAATAAGGGCGAAGTGCGGGCGGAGTGCGGGCGGAGTGAGGCAGCGCCGCTGCGTACCCTGCGCGTTCAGCCGCGGCAATCCACAACGGCGCACCGGCATTATTTGACTGATCGGTACAAAACAAATTATGCTCGTCGGCACGCGCTCAGCCGCCTGAGCGCAGCTCCTCTTCGAGCAACGATGCAACGGGTCTGACGCACCCGTTGTTTTTTGCCCATTTCTGTACCGATCGATAAATTTTTTAGCCGCCAAGAATACCGATGAGCCATCCCGTCAGCACCGACATTCGTCAGATTCCAACCGCCACCGGCATGGTGGCCATCCCGGCCGAGCTTGAGGACGATGTCGCGCAGTTCCACTATGCCCCTGCCCGCCGCGTCGGCGACTTCGTCTATCTCTCCGGCGTGGTCGCCTGCAACAGGCGCACCGAGCCGATGGACGAGCCGGCGTTCTGCGACGAATTGCGTGGGGTCTTCCGCCAGATCGAACGCTTGCTGCTCGCCTGCGATGCGCGGCTGGACGATGTCGTCGAACTGCAGATGTTCCATGTCTTCGGCAGCCAACGGCTCGCCCTGGACAAGGCCGGCCAGCTGGCGGCCATCGGCCGGGTTCGGGACGAGTTCTTTGCCGCGCCGTATCCGGTCGCGGTGGAATTGGGCGTGGCGGACCTGAACCCCGACGGCGGCCTGGTCGAAATCAAGGCCACGGCGTTTGCACCACGGGACCGTGCCGGCAAACAGCCGCGCCAGGAGGCCAGGCGGCTGTCGAGGCCCTGAGACGCGCTCAAGCGTGCGGATACGCCTCGAAGGCCGGCAGGCGCTCCGCCGCCGCCGTCAGCGAGGCGATGGCCGGATGCTTTGCCGGATCCACCGCGCCCGGCAGCATGGCCTGCGTAAAAGTCCACACCACCGCGGTGGTCAGTTGCGCCTGCGACAGCGCGCTCTCCTGTACCGGCACCGCCAGGCGCGCGACCTCTTCCTCCAGCAAGGCAAAGGCGCTGGTGCGCTGGCCGTCGACGCGCTCCACCCACGGCTGGTGCTGCTTCTCGGCCGGCCGCAGCTGGTGCTCGTAGACGTTCTGCACGGCCTTCTCGCACGCGGCCAGCGCCAGCCCGATGACGCGCAGATCGCGCTGGCGCACCGCCAGGTCCGCCGGCATCAGGCTGCGTCCGGCCAGCGCCTCGACGTAGTCGATGATCAGCGTCGAGTCCATCAGCACCACGCCGTTGTCGCAGACCAGCGACGGCGCCTTGACGACCGGATTGATGGCGCGGAACTGCTCGAAGGTGCGGAACACCGAAACCGGTTCATGGTGGAAGGACAGCCCCAGCAGGCGCATCGTGATCGCGGCGCGGCGCACATAGGGGGAATCGAGCATGCCGATCAGTCTCATCGTTTTACTCCAGGGGTCGGTTGACGGGGATGGCGCCTATCTTCCTTTGTCCACCGCCCGCTTGCCAAGCCCCATCGCGTCGAATCCCCGCGCCGCCCCGGCTCAGTCGCGCTTGTCCCGGGACGGTTTCCGCGATTGCAACGGCAGGCGCCACAGGTCATAACGCTCCTCGCCGGCCTTGACCACCCCCGCGAAATGCCCGTTCAGATGGCTGGCGGTGAACACCAGGTCGCCGTTGGGCAGCAGCGCGGGCGTATCGGGCCAGAGCACGCCCTCGTCGGCCGCGAGCAGCGACATCGCGCCGGTGGCCGGGTCGTACTTGACGATGCCGTTGCGCGTCACGTCCGTGATGTACAGCTTGCCCTTCGCGTCGGTGACGATGCCATCGGTATTGCCGCCGACGTCGCCGAGATCGCGCACCGCCGCGGACAACGTCTGCGCACTGGCGCCCTTGTCGCGCAGCAGCCGCGTCGGCACGGCATAGGCGTGCGTGCCCGTGGTAACGGCCCAGTACAGCGTGCCGGCATCAGGCGACAGCGCGATGCCGTTGATGCCGAGTTTCAACGGGTTGCCCGGCCACACCTCGGCGCCATGCGAGACCACCTTCGCGCCGGGCTCCGGCAACAGGCTCGCATGCCGGTCCAGCACGCGCCGCGCCTTGCCTGCGGCAAAGTCCACCACGATCAGCCCCGCCTGATTGTCCGGCGCGCTGCGCAGGCCGCTGTCGGAGACATAGGCGATCCGGCGCCGCTCGTCGACGACGATATCGTTCAGGAAGCTGCCCTTGCGGTCCGCCACGCCATCGAGCGCGATACGCCGCACCGTGCGGCCGGTACGCAGGTCGTAGACCATCACCTTCTGCGCGCCCACCGGGGCCTCGGCCTGGCCCGCGACGAAGCCCATGTCGAGCGCCCACAGCCAGCCGTTGCGGCGGTCGATATGAAAGCCGAGCACGTTGCGCAGATGCGTGTCCGGGGCGGCATCGACCGCATTGCCGTCCACCGACGGAAAGGCCGACAGCCGGGCCGGCCCGCTCCGCGCGCTGGTATCGAGCAGGCTCAGCGTCGCCGGCGCGTCGGCGGAGACCAGCCGGGGCGTGCTGACGAAGGCGCGGCCCCGCGCATCGAAATGAATGCCGGCGATCGGCGCGTTGACCGAGCCGGCGAAGGGCGCCGGGTCCGCGCCCTGCCGGGACGGCTCCCAGCTGACGCCCTTATAGCTGCGCCAGCGTTCGAGGGGGATCTGGGCGGCGGTATCGGCGAATGCCGGGACGGCGGTGAATGCGGTGAATGCGGTGAACGTCAGCGCGGCGAGACGGGACGGGTTAAGCAGCATGGTGATGTCCGGAAGTTTGGGCCGACAGGCGCTGACGGCGCGTGGCCGTGCCTGTCGGCGATGAATGGTCGGCAAAGTCGCGGTCGGTGATGGGAGGTCCGTGGTGGGCGACCGGTCAGCGATGAACGATGAGCGGTCAGCGATGAACGATGAGCGGTCAGCGATGAGCGATGAGCGATGAACGATGAGCGGTCAGCGATGAACGATGAGCGGTCAGCGATGAGCGATGAGCGATGAGCGATGAACGATGAGCGGTCGGCGATGAGCGGTCGGCGATCGCCGATCAAAGAATCGAACGGAACGACCCGCCCTCGACACGAACGGCGGCCCCATTGGACGCCGCGCCGAGCGGACTGGCGAGCAGCGCCACCATCGCCGCGATCTCGTCGGCCTCGATCATGCGGGCGATCAGCGAGCTGGGCCGGTACGTCTCGAAGAAGTGCGCCTCGATCTCGGCATCGCTCATGCCCGGGCGCGGCGCGGTCTGGCGCAGGTATTCGACGATGCCGTCCGAGCGCGTCGCCGCCGGCAGCACGCTGTTGACCGTGACGCCGGTCCCCTTGGTCAGCTCCGCCATGCCGCGCGACACCGCCAGCTGCGCCGACTTGCTGACGCCGTAATGCACCATGTCCGGCGGCGTGAAGGCGCCGACCTCGCTGGAGATGAAGATCACCCGGCCCCAGTTCCTTTCCAGCATGCGCGGAAAGTAATGGCGCGACAGCCGCACGCCGGACATCACGTTGATGTCGAGCATGCGCAGCCAGTCCTCGTCCGTGATTTCCGCGAAGGGCCGGGCTTCGTAGTAGCCCAGGTTGTTGATCAGGATGTCGGTGTCCGGCACGGCCTCGGCCAGCGCGGCCGCACCGCGCGCGCTGCCGAGGTCGGCGACGAAACACGACACGCTGGCGGAGGGCGCGGCCGCGGCGATCTCCGCGACGGCGGCATCGAGCTTGTCGCGATGACGGCCCGTGATGGTCACCGCGGCGCCCTCGCGCGCCAGGGTGCGGGCGATGGCCAGGCCAATGCCGGCCGTGGCGCCGGTGACGATGGCAGTCTTGCCTTGCAGTTGAAGGTCCATGGGGTTCCTCGTTGTCGGGTGGTGATGTCGGGTGGTGATGCCGGACTTTATTACCCGCACGAACGGAGATAAACTCGCCCGTCAGGAATTCATCTGTTCTTCGGAGGACATAATGGCGCGCCGCTTCGACCATCTTGGGGACGTGGAAGCCTTTCTGGCGGTGGTCGAGCACGGGTCGTTCACGGCGGGCGCGGTGGCGTTGTCGACCACGCCCTCGGTGCTGAGCCGGGCCATCGCCCGGCTCGAGGCCCGGCTCGGCAGCCAATTGCTGCGCCGGACCACGCGCCGCATCGGGTTGACCGACGCGGGACGGCAGTACGTCGAGCAGGCGCGCGCCGCCTTCACGCTGCTCGACGACGCCGAGCGCGAAATACAAGGACAGGAAGGGGAACTGTCGGGAAGGGTCCGGCTCAGCGTGCCGACGACCTATGGCCACTACCGGCTGCCGCCGCTGCTGGCGCGCTTTACGCGGCAATATCCGCGCGTGCAGGTGGAGCTGAACATCACCAACCGCAATGTCGACCTGGTGGCGGAAGGCTTTGATCTGGCCATCCGCCTCGGCGACCTGCCCGACAGCGGGCTGGTGGCGCGCAAGCTCGAGGACGCGGCGCTATGCCTGGTCGCGGCGCCCGACTATCTGCGCCGCGCGGGCACGCCGCGGACGCTGGACGATCTGCATCGCCACGTCTGCCTGCCCTTCGTGCTGCCAAGGACGGGCCGCATCGCGCCGTGGGTATTCCGCGACGGCGATCGGGACATCGACTGGCAGACCGCCTCGCCCATCGCGATTTCGGACGATGTGCTCGGCGTGGTCTCGCTGGCCGAGCACGGCGCCGGCATCTGCCAGAGCTACGACTTTATCGTGCGCGATCGCATCGAAAGGGGAAGACTGGTCGAATTGCTGCCGCATCTGCGCGGCCGCTCGCGGCCGTTCTCGCTGATCTATGCGCCGCACCGCCGCCAGTCGGCGGCGGCACGGGCGATGATCGATCTGCTGACCGCGGGTTGAGCGGCAGCGGCTGCCCAGCTGCCTCAATCGAGATAGTCCGGCTCCAGCCGCGCCAGCTGCCGGTGGATGCTGGCCAGATGCAGGCGCGCGCTGTCGGGATCGCCCTCGCGCATCTGCCGCGCGCACAGCGCGGCGACGTCCGGCGGCACCGGCAGCAGCGGGCGGCCAGTACCGTGCGCGCGCACCTGGACTTCGGCGGCGCGCTCGAGGTAGTACAGATCGTCCCAGGCCTGGGCGATATTGGGCGCGGTCACCATCACGCCGTGATTGCGCAGGAAGGCGATGTCCGCCTCCCCCATCGCATCCGCAATGCGATCGCCCTCCAGTTCATCCAGCGCCAAGCCGTTGAAGGGTACCGTGGCGACCCGGCCGTAGAACTTCAGCGCGGTCTGCCCGGCCCAGACCAACGGTTCGCCGTCGACCATCGCCAGCGCGGTCGCGTTCGGCATATGCGTATGGAAGGCCGCCACCGCCGCCGGTTTGCGCATATGCAGCCGTGCGTGGATGAAGAAGGCCGTGGCCTCGGGTTCGCCTTCGCCATCGATCACGCGCCCGTCGACATGGCAGACCAGCAGGCGCGAGGCCGTGACCTCGCAGAAGGCAAGCCCCAGCGGATTGACAAGGAACAGCCCGGGGTGTCCCGGCAGGGTCGCCGAGAAATGGTTGCAGATCCCCTCCGCCATCCCGAGCCGTGCCGCCATGCGCAGGCACGCCGCCAGATCGGTGCGAGCCTGCAGGACAGCGGGATCGCTGCGCAATGCCGCCGCCATGCCGGCATCTCCCGCCGCCTTGCTGGAAAGTTGATGCGCCATGGATCGCTCCTTCAGGGTTGCACCCACCCGAGCGTAGCAAATAACTGGCGCAGGCCGGCCAGATCGGGCAACACGGCGTCCGGCCGATAGTCGGGCAAGGGCTTGCGGGCCGTGCCGCGATCGATCCAGACGCAGCGGAACCCCATGTCCCGCGCGGCGGCGAGATCCAGGTGCGGACTGGCGCAGATATGCAGCAGCCGGTCCTGCGACACGCCGATCGCCTCATGGGCATGCTGGAACAGCCGCGGCGACGGCTTGTAGGCCCGGGCCTGCTGCGCCGTCACAATACGGTCGATCTGGCCCCCGAGCTGCGCGACATTGCCCGCGATGATGGCGTCGTCGGTATTCGACACGATGCACAGCTTGAAGCCCTGTGCCTTCAGCCATGCCAGCGTCGGCACGACCTCGGGAAACGGCGGCATTGCGGCGATATGGCGGGTCAGCGCGTCGGCGTCGCTGGCCTCGAACGGCAGCCCGAACGCCTCCAGTGCGGCGCGCAGCGAGTGGGCCGAGACTTCGGCGAAGGAGCGATGCGGCGGCGTCTGCTCCAGCCGGTGCTCGTGCTCGTCATAGACCCGGATGAACTCGTGCGGATCGACGCCGCGCCATCCCTTGCGGGACAGCAGGCGATCGACGTAGGCCAACAAGCCTTCGTCCCACTGGATCAGCGTGCCGTAGCAGTCGAAGGTCAGCCATTCGGGCCGATGGGAAGGTTGCATGGTCGGTCTCCAGCTCTCACGTTGCGAATGGCCGCATGCTAAGCTGGGACCGCTGAATTCGAAAATTCGATTTTCAGCGCAACTTCATCGAATTATCAAATCATGCTCGATCTCGAACTGCTCAAGACCTTTGTCAGCGTCGTCGACGCGGGCGGCTTCACGCGCGCCGGCGAGCGGGTCCACCGCACGCAGTCGACCGTCAGCCAGCAGATCCGCAAGCTTGAGGACCAACTGGCGCAGCCGCTGCTGCTGCGCCAGCGCGCCGGCAAGTCCGTTGCGCTGACGGAGGCCGGCGAACGGCTGCTGGGCTACGCGCGCCGGCTGGTCGATCTGGCGAAAGAGGCCGAGACGATGATGCAGACGCGGGGCAATGCCGGAGTGATCCGGCTCGGCGTGCCCGACGATTTCGATGTCAAGCGGCTGATTCCGCTGCTGTCCGGCTTCGCCAAACGCCATCCGGCGATCCGGCTCGATACCGTCAACGGGCTCAGCGTCGAACTTGGCAACCGGATCGCGCGGCAGGAGCTGGACCTGGCGCTGCTCAAGCGCGACGCCGATGGCGCGCCCGTACTGCTGCGCCGCCCGGAAACGCTGAAATGGGTCGTGGGCCGGGACTTCGCGATGGACGCCGCCCCGCTGCCGCTGGTGGTGTTCGGCCATGGCTGCCTGTACCGGGATCGGGCGATCCACGCGCTCGAATCGTCAGGCCGCAGCTGGCGCATCGCCTTCACCAGCCAGAGCCTGGTCAGCATCCAGGCTGCGGTCGCGGCGAATCTCGGCCTGAGCCTGCTGCCGGCCACCGCGGTGCAGGACGATCATGTGGTGCTCGGCGCCAGGGCCGGATTGCCGGCCCCGCCGCCGACCGAGCTGGCGCTGGTCTGCAGCGCGCGGCTGCTGACGCCCGCGCAGCAGGCGCTGGTGGACTATCTCGATGAGAAGCTGCCCGGACGCCGCCTACGCCCGCGACGCTGAGTTTTCGTTCGACCCGCGCCCCTTGCGCCGTACCGCCCTGACCTTCCCGCTGGGGCCGCCGCCGCAGAAGAACCGATCCGCGCCATCGGATTCGAGCCCGGACACGCCCATGCCCGCCGGCATCTCGATGCGCTCGATCACTTCGCCGGTAGCGGGATCGACATGGCGCAGATCGCTGGCCTCGCCCTCCCAGGTGCCGTGCCACAGTTCGCCGTCGACCCAGGTGACGCCGGTGACGAAGCGGTCGGACGTCAGCGTGCGCAGGATCGCGCCAGTCTCGGGATCGACCTGGTGGATCTTGCGCTCGCGATGCTGGCCGACCCACAGCGAGCCTTCAGCCCAGGCCAGGCCCGAATTGCCGTCCTTGGTGGGCGCGGGAATCGACGACACCACCTCGCCGGTCTGCGGGTCGATCTTGTCGATGCGGCCGTCCGCGATCTGGTACAGGTAGCGGCCGTCGAACGCGGTGCCGGCGTTGGCCGTGACATCGAGGGTGCGAAGCATCTGGCCGCTGGACGGGTCCATGGCCTTGAGCTTGTCGCCGGTGGCGACCCAGACATGCTGGCCGTCGTACGAAACGCCATGCACGGCGTCGACGCCCGGGAACGGGCCGTATTCGTGAAGGACTTCTGCGGGGGCGGTTTTCATGGGGGCATCCTGGTGGGAAGTTGACGACAGGCGCGTCACCGCGTTCGCACAATCTGCGCGGTCACGCTTCGATGCTGCCATGCTAGTCCAGGGTCGATATTGCCGGGAGTAACAAGGTCGTCGTGATTTCCGGCACGGGCGTCGTCATCCAGCGGCGCGCGCGGCCGTGGCCGATCGCCAGTACCTTCCCCGCCTCCGCCAGCGCATCGAGCGCGCGCTGCACGGTGCGCTGGCTGGCGCCGAGCGCCAGCGCCAGCCCCGAGCTGGACCACGACTCGCCGTCGGCCAGCAGCGCCAGTACCGAGCCGTGCCGCTCCTCGACCGGGCGCGCCAGCACCACGACCTGCTGCGTCGCGCGCGGCACCAGGGCATACCCGCGTGGGGTCGCGGCAATCTCCGCCAGCGACGCAATCGCGCCGCGCAGCCGGCCCATTTCGACGCGCAGCCGAGCGCGGTGCGTCGCATCGGCGTGTTTCATGCGGAAGGCCAGCGCGATCAGGCTGTCGCGCGGCAGATCGTGCGGCCACGCCTCGCCCAGGGCCCGCGCCAGCGCGAACAGCACCGGCCGCGTGGCCAGCGAAATCACCGTCCCGCCGTGACGGACGGCATGCCGGCAGGCGTCCACCACCAGCGTGTCCGATCCCAGCAGCGCTTCCACCTCGTCGAGCCGCAACGGCCGCGATCGGCCGCGATCGATCAGGCGGGCGGCGGGGATGTCGAGCATCGCGGTGGCGCGCTCGACCTCCGCGGCAAGCGCCGGAATGCCGGCCATACGCGCGGCGTGGCGAGCGCGTTGCAGCGCAGCGCGCGCGGCCACGGCATGCACGCGCCGCATGGCGATGCCCGCGATGATCAGTTCGTGCGCCGTCCTCATCGCGGGCGGCAGCTGCGCCGGATCGGCGCCGGCCAGCATGTGCTCGGCCTCGTCCAGCCGCCCGATCAACAGCAGCCGCCGGCTCGCCAGATAGCGCGCATGCGCGGCGTTGGCGCGGTCGCCGTGCGCTTCCAGCGTCAAGCGGGCGGCATCGAGGGCCTTGGCCGGCCAGCCGAGGTCGCGCACGGCCAGGGCGATCTCGGCCTCGGCGACGACGCATCTTGCCCGCGCGATCGGCGCGCGGCTGCCGAAGGCACGGGCGGCGCTGCGCACCAGCGCCTTGGCTCGGGCGAGGTCGCCGAGCTGCGCCATCGCGATGCCGCGCAGCGCGAGCGCCGGGGCGTCCTCACGCAGGGCGACGCAATTGAGCGCCCCGAGCGGGTCACCGACCGCCAGCGCGCGGGCCGCTGCCGAGATCGTCGGGTCCATTCGAATCACGCCACACTTGTCACTCCCTCCCTGTCGAAGCCGGCGCCTAATCTAGCACGAGGATCAACCGACCCGGCGTGCCGCCGCCGCGCTGCACGACAGCTTGGCGGACCACGCCACGTCCACATGGAGGAAGCACGATGACAACCCACCCCACCGCCACCCGGGAACAATGGCTGGCCGCCCGCCTGGAACTGCTCGAGGCCGAGAAGGCCCTGACGCGACGCAGCGACGAGATCGCGCGCCAGCGCCAGGCGCTGCCCTGGCTGCGGATCGACAAGACCTACCGCTTCGACACCGACGACGGTCCCGCGACGCTGGCCGACCTGTTTCGCGGCCGCTCGCAGCTGTTGGTCTACCACTTCATGTTCGGGCCCGATTACAAGGCCGGCTGCCCGTCGTGCTCCGCGATCGCCGACGGCTTCAACGGCTTTGCGGTCCACCTCGCCAACCACGACGTCGCGCTGACCGCCGTGTCCCGCGCGCCCCTTGTCAAGCTGCAGGCCTACAAGCACCGCATGGGATGGACCTTCCCGTGGGTGTCGTCGGACGACAGCGACTTCAACGCCGACTTCCACGTCTCCTTCACGACCGCGCAGCAGCGCGATGGCGACATCGAATACAACTACCGCCGCGAGCCCGCGGTGCGGGGATGGCGCCGCAACATGGAAGGCGGCGGCCAGGCGGCGGAAGACCAGGTGGCCGCGATGTGCGGCACCGACACGGCGACCTTCCACCGCGACCGGCCGGGCCTGAGCGCCTTCGTGATGGAGGACGGCGTGGTCTATCACACCTACTCGGCGTATGCGCGCGGGCTGGACGGGCTGTGGGGCATGTACCAGTGGCTGGACCGCGCGCCGAAGGGTCGCAACGAGACGGGTGTCTGGTGGCGCCGCCATGACGAGTACGGCGAGCGCTGAGCGGGGGCGTTGCTGCGCGGGCCCCGGGCCGGCGCGCAGGGACGGGAGCCGGCGGGTTTTCTTCGGCGTCTGCGCGGCGCTGTTCGGGCTCGGCACGGCGGCCACGGTGTCACTGCATGGCGCGCTGCATGGCGCGATGCCGTCGATGGCGGCCACGCCGATGCCTGGCGGCTGGACGCTGTCGATGGCGTGGACGCCGATGTGCGGGCAGACCTGGGCCGGCGCCGCGGCGGCCTTCGTCGGCATGTGGGCCGTGATGATGGTCGCGATGATGCTGCCATCGGTGGCGCCTGCGCTGTGGCGCTATCGGGTGGCCGCCGAAGCAACCGGGCGTGCGACGTGGCTGACGCTGGTGGCAGCGGCGGCCTACTTCGTCGTGTGGACCGCGCTGGGATTGGCGGTCTTCATCCTCGGTGCCACGCTGGTCGCGCTCGCGCTGCAGTGGCCGACGCTGGCGCGGGCCATGCCGGCCCTCGCCGGCCTGGTGGTGCTCACGGCCGGCGCCCTGCAATTCACCCCGTGGAAGGCTCGCTTGCTGGATGGCTGCCGGCACGCGTCCGTGCGAGCGCCTGCGCAGAACGCGGGGGCCGCATGGCGGCATGGCCTCGGCCTCGGCCTGCACTGCATTCAGTGCTGCGCCGGCGCGACGGCGAGCCTGGCCGCCGTGGGCGTGATGGACCTGGGCGTCATGGCGCTGGCCACCGCGGCAATCAGCGCCGAACGCCTGGCGCCGGCCGGTGCGGGGATTGCCAGGGCAATCGGAACCGCCGGCATCGGCACGGGCGCATGGCTGGCAATGCGAGGGGCCGGCCTGCTCTAGCGCGGGAGCGGCCGCCAGCGCGCCGGCGCGCCTCTAGCGCGCGGGAAAGGCCGCCATCACGGCACCCACCAATACCGCGTGATATGGAAGAACACCGGCGCGGCAAACACCACCGAGTCGAGCCGGTCCAGCATGCCGCCGTGGCCCTGGATCATATGGCCCCAGTCCTTGATGCCGCGGTCGCGCTTGATCGCCGACATCACCAGCCCGCCGAGAAATCCCATCAGCGCGATGACCAGCGCGATCGCGCCAGCCTGCCATGGCGCAAACGGCGTGATCCACCACAGCGCGGCACCGAGCGCCGTCGCGCTGGCCACGCCGCCGACGAAGCCCTCCACCGTCTTGGACGGCGACAGCAGCGGCGCGATCTTGCGCTTGCCGCACAGCTTGCCCCAGACGTACTGCAGCACATCGCTGCCCTGCACCACGATCACCAGGAAGGCGATCAGCAGCAGATTGCGGCCTTCAAAACCGGGGATCGGCAGCGTCAGCAGCGCCGGCACATGCGAGATGCAGAACACGCAGATCATCACCGCCCATTGCACGCCCGCGCAGCGTTCGAGAAAACGCGTGGTCTCGGCCGACAGCGCGGCCAGGATCGGCAGCAGCAGGAAAGCGTAGACCGGAATCAGGATCGAGAACATGCCGTACCAGTCCACATAGACCAGCACGTACTGCAGCGGCAGGAACAGGAAGAAGGCCGCCACGATCGCACGATGGTCGCCGCGCCGGGTGGTCGTGATGGTGACGAACTCGCGCAACGCGAAGAACGACAGCAGGTAGAACAGCACGATCACCGCGGTGCGGCCGAGCGCGAAGGCCACGCCCATCACGCCGATCATCCACCACCATGCCCAGACGCGCTGCGCGAGGTTGTCGATCACCGGGTGGGAGCCACCGCCGGCGAGGCGCCAGCGCAGCAGCAGCGTCACGGTCGAGGCGAGCAGCAGCACGGCAAACAGGCCGCCGAACAGCAGCCAGGTCTCGTGGTTCCAATGCAGGGTGGGCATGGCGGGTCAGTCCAGGGTCAATCCAGCGTCAATCCAGTACGGGAGCGAGCGCGAGCAGGCCGTCGCGGCATCGGGCGAGGAAGCGTTCCTTGTCGTCGTCCGGCGCCAGTAACACCGGCTGGCCGAACGTGACCGTGCACAGCAGCGGCACCGGCACGAATTCGCCCTTGGGCATCACGCGGTTCAGGTTGTCGATCCAGACCGGCACGAACTCCACCGACGGGCAGGCGCGCGCCAGATGGAAGATCCCGCTCTTGAACGGCAGCAGCCGCGCGTCGGTAGTGTTGCGCGTGCCCTCGGGAAACAGGATCAGCGAATCGCCGCCTTCGAGCGCGCCGCGCATCAGCGCGACCGGATCGCTGCCCGGATCGCTGCGGGTGCGGTCGATCAGCAGCGCGCGAAAGACATCGCGCCCGATGAAGCGTCGCAGCGGCGAGCGGTCCCAGTAGTCGGCGCCGGCCACCGGACGCGTGCGCGGCCGCAGCTCCGGCGGCAGGCAGCCCCAGATCAGCACGAAATCGCCGTGGCTGCTGTGGTTGGCGAAGTAGACGCGCTGCACCGCCGCCGGCACGCAGCCCTGCCAGTTGGCCCGCATGCCGGTCAGCAGGCGGGCGAAGACGATGATGGCGCGCGCGGTCACGCGGGCAATCCACATGGTGTTATCCCAGGATCGAAATGAGAAAGGTCAGTACAAGCTGGATCGCGGCCAGCGCGCCGCAGATTCGCACCAGGCGCAGCGCACCGCGGGCGCGGTCGGCCATCGTCCGGCCCTGCCGGCTCGGAGCAATCCAGCCCAGCTGCAACAGCGCGGTGTCCAGGCCCGCCAGATCGGCAGCCCCGTGGCGATTTGCGCTCGTTGCCAGCGCCACGAACAGACGGCGGTCGATGGCGACGCGCAGCAGCAGCCAGAACTGGGCCAGCGCCAGCAGCAGCGGCACGGCCGTCAGCCAGCGCGGCAGCGTGACGGTCGCCAGCAGCCAGACGGTGGCGAGACCGAAGGCCAGGCCGGTCCCTGCCATCCAGATGGCGCCCGACAATGCGCCGGCGACGGCATGGGCGGTCCAGGCATCGGTGTTGCGGGCAGAGTCTTCCCGCATCGCATCAGGATGCATGGGAGCGCTCCGGTATGCGGCCCTGCGCGACCCATCGCCGCAACGCGTCGGCATGGGCGTCGCCGAGCACGACCGCGGGACGGTGCGTGCGCAAATGCGCCAGCGCGGCTTCGACAGCCGCCGCGGCATCGGCCCCGCCTTGACGCCTCGCGAGCCACGCGGCGACCACCATCGCGCTGCGCGAATAGCCGAGCGCGCAGCTGACCAGCACGCGCCTTCCGGCCGCCTGCCAGGCGTCGAGCTGGGCCACCGCCTGATCGAGCTGCGCCGCGGTGGGCACCGTCAGATCCAGCATCGGCACGCAACGATAGGCGAGCGAATCGCCGCGAACCGCGCGCGGCAGTTCGGCGCTCAGGTCGAGCACGGCATCGGCACCGGATGCGCGAAGATCGGCTTGCGTGGGAAAGCGTCCGACCCAGACACCGTCCGCGATGGCGCTCGCCTGCGGCGCCCGCCGCGTCCACCAGCGCGAATTGAGGAAGGCGCCCAGCAGATAGGGCGCCAGCACCCAGCGCGCGGCCATCGCCATGGTGCCGCCGCTGTCCTTCTGGAACCAGGCGGGCGCCGCCAGCGCATAGATCCGCGCGACGCAGGCCAGCGCCAACGCGCCCCACAGCAGCAACAGCGCGAGCGTGACCGAGGCGCCCAGCGCCAGCAGCGCGCACAGCAGCGTCGCCACGGCGCCCAGCGCGTAGCGGCGCGCGAGCCGGCGCGTGGCCGCGTCGGGCGCGCTGGCCGCGATCGCGGGCAGCCGCAGCGGAAATAGATAGACGCACAGCCAGCCGACCAGCGCGCCGGTCGGCACGTCGATCAGATGGTGCTGCCAGGTCGTCAGCACCGATACGCCGATCAGCGCGAACCAGCCATGCAGCAGCCAATGCCAGCGCCTGGGCAGATGCGCCGCGAACGCGATCCACAGGACGATCAGCAGGCTGATATGCAGCGACGGAGCCTGGTTGAACGGCAGGTCGAAGCCCCCGAGCAACGTGAACAGCTGCCCCGGCAGGCCGTCCGCCGCGGGGCGCGTGAAGGCGAAGCGCAGCGGGAACGCGATGAAGCAGGCGACCGAGATCAATTGCGCCGCAACGAGGCGCTTGACGTGCGTCAGCAGCGCGGCGCGCGTGCGCCACAGGAAGAACGAGATGCCGTACAGCAGGTCGATCGACCAGTACGGCACGATGGTCCACGGCACGAAAGGGATGCCGCGTTCCCAACCGAAGTAGAACGACGGCACGTCCGCGCGCTGGCTGGCCAGCCAGTTGGCAAAGCCGTAGCTCGAGAAGAACAGCGCGCCGGCCAGCGCGAGCAGCACGCAGGCCAGGCCCCAGGGGCGGGGCTCGTCCGCGGCGGGCTGCGGCGCGTCGGGGTGCATGCCGTGTTGCGTCGTGGGCTGCGTGCCCGGTCGCGTACCGGGTTGCGTATCGGGTTGCGAGCCGGGTTGCATGCCGGGCTGCGTGGGAGCAGGCAAGGCGCTCATGCCTCGCGCCTGCGCGCCAGGCTGACGGTGAAGATGCCCCAGCGGTCGATCCGCTGCGTCACCTTGTCGAAGCCGGCGCTGCGCACCAGTTCGTCCATCTCGGCCTGCGAGCGGCGCCGCATCACCCAGGCCGCACCGGCGCGGTGGCTGGTCAGCGCGCGGGCGATGAACTCCAGCTGCGGGTGCCACGGCTGGCCCGTGTAGACCAGATAGCCGCCCGGCGGCACCGCGCGCGCCAGGCCGTCGAGCGAGCGGCGGATCATCGCGTTGTCGGGGAACAGCTCGTACAGGCCGGAGACGACCGCCAAGGTCGGCGCCGGCGACAGCGCGGCCAGATCGTCGCCATCGAAGGCGTCGCCCTGCTCGAAGCGGGCCATGCCGCCCAGGCCCTTGGCCGCGATCAGCGCCCTGCCCTGCTCGACGTTCAGCGCGCTGTAGTCGCGCAGCAGGATCGATTCGACCGCGGCACGGTCCAGCTTCTCCAGCGCCTCGAGCACGTAGCGGCCGTGGCCGGCCGCGATATCGACGATCCGTACCGGCATGCCGGCCGCCTGCAGCCGGCGCACGGCCTCGGCAATCAGTTCCTCGGCGTGGACCTTGCGCTGGCGGATGCCGCGCCAGCCGATCGCATCGAGGTATTGGCGGTCGGCCATCCGGCCCAGGGCGCCGCGGCCCGATGGCGTGTTGCGATAGACGTAGTCGAGCGTCGAGCCCGAATCGAAGCCGGTTTCATGGCCGAGGCGCACGCCGTCGGACAGCAGGCCGCCGAGCCTCAGGTTGGCGCGTGCCGCGCGCCAGTACCACGCCGCAAGACCGGTCGGTGCCGAGGCGAGCCGGTCCGATTCCTCGCGGAACGGCCCGATCTGGTCGGCATCGAGCAGCGAGCGCGGCGCCGACGGCGTGTCGAACTCGCGCAGGATGAAGCGTCGCGCCGCATCGACCGCGCGCTGGCGATCGCGCTCGCCCAGCGTGTCGTGATAGAAGCCATCGAGCACGATGCGCTCCTTGACCCGGCTGCCCAGCCGCTCGTAGAAGCGGTCCTGCGGCCCGCGATGGACCACCCAGTCGGCGCCGGAAATCAGCAGTTGCGTCGGCACGGTAATCGCGGCCGCGTCGGCGACGATCCGCTCGGCGGTGTCGTACAGATCGAGCAGGATATTGACCGCGATCGGCCGCGTGATCAGCGGATCCGTGTCATAGCTGGCGATGCGCTCGGGATCGTGCGTCAGGAACTTCGCCTTGACATAGCTGTTGACGAAGAACTTGCCCCGCAGCCGGTGCATCAGCTTCAGGCCCGGGCGCGCGAATGGCACGTACAGCTTGACCTTGAACGCCGGCGAGGCCAGCACCAGCGCGCGGATCGGCGGCGCGTAGTCGTGGACCCAGGTCGCGGCCAGCACTGCGCCGACGCTCTGCGCCACCACCGCCATCCGCTCCAGCGCGATGCCGTGGTTGGCGGCGATGTGGCCGGTGAAGGTCTGGATATCGCGCACGGAATCGGCCAGGCTCGGGCTGTAGCCGCGCTCGCCCGGCGAGCGGCCATGGCCGCGGGCGTCCCACGCAAAGATGTCGTAGGCCGGCAGGTTCAGTTCGTCGGCAAGGTGGGCGACACGGCCGGAATGCTCGTGCCCGCGATGGAACAGCACCACCGCGCCGCGCGGCTGTCCCTCGAGCGCCGGCCAATGCCGATAGAACAGCGTCTGCCCGTCGTGGGTCTCGAACTGCCGCTCCAGCGGCTGGCGCATCGACAGTCGGTCCATGCCTTACTCCGCGGTCTGGCTCGGCGCTTGAGCCCGCGCCTGGGCCTGCGCTTCGGCGACGCCGCGACGGACCCGGTTGACGATGGTCAATACGGACAGCAGTGACAGCAGCAGCCACAGCCACGGCCCGAGCGTGCCGAACCCCAGCCCGACGCCGGCCCACAGCGCAATCGCGCCGACCACCAGAGCGCGATCGCTCTTGCCGAAGGGCCCGTCGTAGCGGCGGCTTGCGCCGGCCAGCGGACCGATCAGCCCTGCGGCCTCGACGATCACCGCCAGCAGCGCAAAGGGTCCGACCTGGGCCAGGTTGAAGTCGGGCAGCGCGGCCAGCGGCAGGATCAGCGCGACATCGGAGACGATGTCGCCCAGCTCGTTCAGATAGGCGCCCAGCGCGCTCTTCTGGCCGTGCTCGCGCGCCAGCATGCCGTCGATCGCATTGAGCGCCATCCGCGCAAACAGCCACAGCGGGAACAGCAGGAACAGCACGGAGGTTTCAGCCACCAGCGCGCCGATCGCCGCCAGCGCCCCGACGGCCAGCGAGCCGGCCGCGGCCACCAGCGTCACCTGATTGGCGGTGGCACCGCGCTCGGCCAGATCCTGGACCAGCGGGCGCAGCCACGCCTGGAATCTGGGCTTGAGTTCGTAGAGCGTCATTGGCCGGCCTCCCGCAGAGCTTGCGCCGGAAGCGGCATGGCGATGCGCCAGGCTGAACCGATCCCCGGCGCGCTGTGCGGCCGATGGACCGGGACCCCCCTTCCGGATTTATTGGTATTGGTATTGGTATCTGGTCTTGGCTCGACGCCGCGCCAGCCTTGGGTTGACGGGGCGTCAAGGCCGAGACATTACCAGAACTGCAGTCGGCGGTGAATTCGACGATGTTTAATTCACCCGCCTCGCCGACATCGCCGCCGGCCTCCCGACCGGATCCTGCCACGGACAATGCTGCCGCCGGCGATATCTACCGATGGGAGATCGGGGCTGGGCGCGATGCTGCGAATCATTGCGAGGCCGCGGCAGGTTCATTGCGGGCGGGATTCCGCAATGTCTTGCAGACAAAGCCATCGGTGCTTGCGCTTCGCCCAATGCAGCAATTGCGGCGCCGGAAAATCCCTGTCCTCGAGGCAACCGGCCGATACGGAAATAGCTGCATTCAATGCTTCGGCTCGCATCAGCACCACGGATCCGCACCTCGCGCAAAATTCCTGCTCCAGCCATTGTCCCGATGTCCCGGTGCGCCGCCACGTCCTGGTTTCGCCTTTTCGGCTGACGATGGCCGATTCGGCATAGATCGCGCGGTAAGAGAACGCGGAACCGGTGCAGCGCTGGCATTCGAGGCAGCTGCAGGCGTAGACGCGGTGCGGCTCGCCGGCCAGAACGAGTTCGACGCCGCGGCAGGAACATGCCGCGGTGCGCGTGCGGACGTCAGCTTGCATGGGCCAGCTCCGCCGTGCCATGCCGGTAAAGGGAATGGCGCCGGTTCATTAAAATGCGGAAGACGGGCGAGCCCAGCCACCCCGCGCTGCGGAGGGGAAAATACGATGTCATGGAAAGTTCTCCGGCGATCGAATCCTGTCGTATCGACCGCGCCAGTTTTTCGAGATGGGCCCGATTCGATGATATCGATTCGTCCCGACACCGGGAAGAACGCACTTCGAAGTAAGTATCCGGTCTGGTGATATCCGGTCCATTGATGACTGGCATGCGGCGATCGCGCACGCCCGAACGCTTCCGGGCGCCGATCCGCAGCTGGAGGCGGTGCGACGGATCGTCGTGGCGGATCAGGTCAGCTTCCTGCGTACGCAGCTGGATAGGCACGGCACGTCAGGCACGGCCTGAGGAGCAAAGGCAAGCACGGTTCGCCCAAACGTGGGCAGCGGCATACTGCCCGGCACATCCCTCGACGCGCAGCGCAATTACCCTCGACTTTCATTGCCG
Source organism: Cupriavidus cauae (assembly GCF_026210475.1). Classification (NCBI taxonomy): domain Bacteria; kingdom Pseudomonadati; phylum Pseudomonadota; class Betaproteobacteria; order Burkholderiales; family Burkholderiaceae; genus Cupriavidus; species Cupriavidus cauae. The sequence continues at coordinate 1,925,371 of NZ_CP080294.1, read as the reverse complement.
CAGCTTCTACTGTCCAGCAAGACAGGAACGCTGCGTAGCGGCGCATCGGCCTGCCCGAATAACACGAGGGGAATTCGCCATGACGACCTTGCATTCGCGCCGCACGTTTCTCGTCGCCACGCTGGGATCGGCGCTCGCCGCCTGCGGTGGCGACGACGACGATCCCCCGCCCTCCCCGCCATCTCCTCCCGTGCCGGAAGCCCGGATCGCGCAGGCCATCGCCAGCGTCGACAAGCTCGTCACCGACCAGATGTCCCGCACCGGTGTGCCGGGGGTAGCGACGGCGGTGGTCCGCGGCAATCAAGTCGTCTATGCCAAGGGATTCGGCAAGCGCGCCGTCGACGAGGGCGCGGCGGTCGACGCCGATACCGTGTTCCAGCTCGCCTCGATGTCGAAATCGCTCGGCGCCATGGTGGTCGCGCATCAGGTCGGCATCGGACGCGTCCGGTGGGACACCCCCGTGCAATCGCAATTGCCCTGGTTCGCCCTGTCCGATCCCGAGGTCAATCCGGTGCTGACGGTGGCGGACCTGTATTCGCACCGCTCGGGCCTGCCGGACCATGCGGGCGATCGGCTCGAGGACATGGGCTATGACCGTCGCCAGGTACTGGAGCGATTGCGCTTCCTGCCGCTGCATCCGTTTCGCGCCTCGTACCAGTACACCAATTTCGGCCTGACCGCCGCCGCCGAAGCGGTCGCCACCGCGGCGGCGATGGACTGGGCCACGCTGTCGGAGCAGACCCTCTATCGTCCGCTCGGCATGGCGCGCACCAGTTCGCGCCACGCCGACTATCTGGCCCGCGACAATCGCGCGGTCGGCCATGTGCGCGAGAACGGCGCGTGGATACGCGGTCCGGTACGCGATCCCGATGCGCAATCGCCGGCCGGCGGGGTCAGCGCTTCGGTCAACGACGTGGCGCGCTGGCTCGTCATGATGCTCGGCGAAGGCATGTTCGAAGGCAGGCGCATCGTCGACGCCAGTGCGCTGAAGGAAGCGATCGCGCCGCACAACCAGTCCACGCCGCCGGCCGACGGGCGTCCGGCGGGCTTCTACGGCTATGGCTTCAACGTCGGCACGAATCCTGCCGGCCGCGCGATGTACAACCACTCCGGCGCGTTCGCGCTCGGTGCCGCGACGGCTTTCCTCGCGGTGCCCTCGCTGAATCTGGCGATCGTCACGCTGACCAACGGCTTTCCGATCGGCGTGCCGGAGACGATCAACAACCAGTTCTTCGATCTGGTGGATTACGGCGCGATCCAGCGCGACTGGGCGACCATCATCGAGGAGGCGCTGGCGCCCGTGCTGGCGCCGGAAGGCGGGCTGGTGGGCGCCACGCCGCCGGCCTCGCCGCTGCCGCCGCGCGCGCTGTCGGTCTATGCCGGCGACTATGCCAACAATTACTACGGGCCGATCACGGTACGCGAATCCGCGGGTGCACTGGTGCTGACGATCGGCCCCGCGCCGCTGGTGCTGCCGCTGTCGCACTGGGACGGCGACGTCTACACGTTCCGGCTGCGCAACGAGAACGCGACGCCGGGCACGATCTCGCGCGTCTGGTTCGGCAGCGACCGGCTGACGCTGGAGTACTACGACCAGGAGGGGCTGGGGACCTTCATGCGGACGAGCTGAAGCGCGGTCCTGCCCCGGGGCGGGACCGCGCTTCGTTCAGCGGACGACTTCAGGGAACGACTTCACGAGCCGGCTTGGGGACCGACTCGGGAGCCGACTCAGGAGACGGCTTCCGGCACGCCTCAAACCTGTCCGACCTGCCCCATCGCCGGATCGCTGAACAGGTCCTTGCCCGTTTCCATCCGCCCGGCAAAGCGGCGGCGGAACGCCGGACTCGCGTCGCAGGTCACGACGAAGTCGTACCAGCAGCCGGCGTCCGCGATCGCCCATTCGAACTCGACGACCTTGCCAGGCGGGACCATGCGCGTCCACGGGCCGTCGCTGCGATACGCCAGTGCTTCGGCCGTGAAGCGGATCGGCCGGCGGCCGTTGTTATGCAGCTTGACCTGCACCGTGGGGCGATCGCACGGGTTGTAGCAGACCTGGATCTCCGGCATGGCCTCGCCCTGCTCCGCCGCATCGCCGACGAAGCTGCGGTGAAAGCCGTTCGGGCCCAGCACCCACAGGTCGTACTTGCCGCCGTCCGCGCCGATATCCCAGACGTCGTCGAGCGTCTTGCCGGCCTCGACGACGATGCGGCGCGGAATGCGGTCCAGATGCAGGCGGTCGTAGACGTGGAAGACAGCGCCGACGCTGCGCGCGCTGGCGTTGGCAAACAGCAGTTGCAGCCGGTTGTTGCGGGCATCAACGCGCGCGCTGGTGTGCAGTTCGTACGGCAGCGCCCGCGAGGGACGCGTGCCCGGGTCCTGCACCGGCAGCGCCGGCGTGGCCGGCACCGGGATCTTCGGCATGGCCTGTTGCGCGGCCGTCAGGCTGGTGGCCTCGGCGCGCGTGGTGCGGCCCGCCAGCTCCGGCAGCGGGTTGGCGTTCGGCGTGGCGAAATTGAACGCGCTGGTCAGGTCCCCGCAGACCGCGCGGCGGTACGGGCTGATCTGCGGCTCCATCACGCCGAAGCGCGCCTCGAGGAAGCGGATCACCGAGGTATGGTCGAACACCTCGGAATTGACCCAGCCGCCGCGGCTCCACGGCGAGACGATCCACATCGGCACGCGCGGACCCGGTCCGTAAGGCCGGCCGTCGCGGGCCGGCTGCTTGGGCGTCGCCGGCTGATAGTCGTGGTATTCGAAGGCCATCTGCGCATCCGACAGCGTCGATTTGCCGGCGACGGTGCCATCCGGATTGCGCGACGGCGCGGTCGGCGGCGGCAGGTGGTCGAAGAAACCGTCGTTCTCGTCGTAGTTGATGATCAGCGCGGTCTTGCTCCATACCTCGGGATCGGAGGTCAGCGCATCGAGAATCGCCTGCACATACCAGCCGCCCTTGGCCGGGCTCGACGGCCCGGGGTGCTCGCTGAATTCGGCCGGCGGGATGATCCACGACACTTCTGGCAGGCGTCCGTTCTGCACGTCGTCGCGCAGCGCCTGCAGGAAGCCGCCGTCGGCCATCGTGTTGCAGAAGCCCTTGGCAAAGGGGCTGTAGCGATCGTCGATCGCCGGATCGTACGGCGGATTGAAGCCCGGCGCGTTGGTGTTCGACACCTGCCGTCCGGCCGGCATCTTCTCCATCTCGGCGCGCCAATGACGGAAGCTCATCATCTGGTTGCAGCCGAAGTTGTCGGGGATGTTCTGGTAGACCTTCCAGCTGACGCCGGCGGCCTGCAGACGGTCCGCATAGGTGTCCCAGGTCCAGCCTTCCGTCGAAGGACCCACGTCGGCGCCGCCGTTGAACTCGTTGACCGTCACCGCGACGTTGTCGCCGGTAGGGCCGTTGGAGCCGGTCCAGTAAAACAGGCGGTTGGCGATGGTGCCGGTATGGATGCCGCAATGGTAGGCATCGCACAGCGTGAAGGCATCGGCCAGCGCGCGCTGGAACGTCACCTCGGCCTCGTCGTAGTAGCCCATCGACAGCGGCTGCTTGGCCACCGGCCAGCGGTCCATGCGGCCATGGTCCCACGCCGCCTGCGAGTCGGCCCAGTTGTGCGGCGTGCCGCCGGCGCGCTGCGCGTTGCCGATCGATTCGTCGAGGTGATAAGGCGTCAGGATGTTGCCGTTGGCATCGGTCTGGTACAGCGCGGTACGGCCGTTGCGCAATGGAATCGGGAAGCGATCACCGTAGCCGCGCACGCCCTTGAACGTGCCGAAATAGCTGTCGAACGAACGGTTCTCGAGCATCACCATCACGACGTGCTTGACGTCCTTGATGGTGCCCGTCGCATTGTGGGCCTCGATCGCCAGCGCGCGCCGGATGCTCGGCGGGAAGCTCGCCAGCACGGCGGCCGCGGCGCCGGTGCCCAGCGATGCCTTCAGGAATTGTCGCTTCGACGGATTGAATGTCATGGCGGATTCTTTTTCGTTGGGGGCGGAGGAGAGTCAGGGCGCGCAGCGGCTCGAGCAGCTGCCGGGCTTGCCGGGCAGCTTGCCGTTCGGGTTGGTGGTGTCGGGTGCGGCCGATGGCGACAGGGTCGCGCCATCGCCGCCGCCGCCGCAGCCGGCCAGCAGCAGCGCGGCCAGGATGGCAGAGGCCGCGAGCGGCAGCGTGGGGCCGCGCCGCCAAAGGGAAGCGAAGGAAGGGAGCATGGCTGGAGTTCCGTGGTGGGGAAAAGGGACAGCGTGATCGTTGGCCTGCATTGTTGGTAGCCCAAATGTCAGTTCCTTGACACATGAGCACAACTACGAATCCTCGTTGCCGATTCCGCTGCCGGCCTCGCGCGACCCTCCGCCTGGCCCGCCGCTTCGCTCCGCGCTTGCCGCGGCGCCACCCTTGCCCTGCCGTCATCGCTCTGTCATCACCTCCCCCCAGAATGCGCTCGTCATTCCAGCAAGGGAGTCGACATGACCCATGCAATTGAAGTGCGCGGCCTGAGCAAGTCGTTCCGAGCCGACCGCAAGGCCCTGGACGACGTCACGCTGCAGGTGGCGCCCGGTGAAATGGTGGCCCTGCTGGGCGCATCTGGCTCAGGCAAGTCCACGCTGCTGCGTCACGTGGCAGGCTTCGTCGCCGCCGACAGCGGCGAGATCGTGGTGCATGGCCGCACCGTGCAGCGCGATGGCCGGCTGGCAGCGGAGGTCCGCAAGGCGCGCGCCGAGATCGGCTTCGTTTTTCAGCAGTTCAATCTGGTCGGGCGGCTGCCGGTGATCACCAACGTGATGATCGGCATGCTGAGCCGCATCCCGAAATGGCGCGGCCTGCTTCGCTATTTCAAGGCCGATGAACTGCGCGCCGGGCTCGATGCGCTTGCGCAAGTTGGTATAGACGACTATGCCTTTCAACGTGCTTCGACGCTGTCGGGCGGCCAGCAGCAGCGCGCGGCCATCGCACGGACGCTGGTGCAGAACGCCCGCGTGATCCTCGCCGACGAGCCGATCGCCTCGCTCGATCCGGAATCGTCGCGCCGCGTGATGTCGCTGCTCACGCAGATCAATCGCACGCACAAGGTCGCCGTGGTGGTGTCGCTGCATCAGGTCGACATCGCCATGCGCTACTGCCCGCGCGTGGTGGCGTTGCGCCATGGCAAGGTCGTCTACGACGGTCCGTCGCATGCGCTGACGCAGCGCATGCTGCGCGATCTCTACGGTACCGAGGCAGACGAGCTGCTGCATGACCTGCTGCCCGACCGGATCGCGATGCCGATCGACGGCTCGCCCGTGCCTGCCACCGTCACGATGGATCTTGCGGCCGCCTGATTGCGGGCTGCCATTCGCGGCCATTGGTAGTCATTCCGGCCCCTTCCGGCTCCTTCCGTCCCTTTCCGCTCCTACTTTCGCATCGGAGTCACTCATGCTTCGCAGAACCTTCCTTGCCCTGATTACCTCCGCGATTGCCGCCGCCCCTGCCCTGGCGCAGGACGCCAGGCCGCTGAGCATCGGCTTCATCTCGACCGAGTCGTCGACCAACCTGAAGACCGCATGGCAGCCGCTGATCGACGACCTGAGCAAGGCGCTCGGCGTACCGGTCAAGCCCTTCTTCGCGTCGGACTATGCCGGCATCATCGAAGGCATGCGCTTCAACAAGGTGCAGATCGCCTGGTTCGGCAACAAGTCGGCGATGGAGGCGGTCGATCGCGCCCACGGCGAGGTGTTTGCCTCGGTGATCGACAAGGACGGCAATCCCGGCTACTGGTCGCTGCTGATCGTCAGCAAGGACAGCGACCTGAAGTCGGTCGAGGACGTGATCAAGCGCGGCAAGGAGCTGTCCTACGGCGCCGGCGATCCGAATTCGACCTCCGGCACGCTGGTCCCCGGCTACTACCTGTGGGCCGCCAACAAGGTGGAACCGAAGACGCTGTTCAAGGCCGTGCGCATCGGCAACCACGAGGCGAACCTGCTGTCGGTGCTGAACAAGCAGGTCGATGTCGCGGTGAACAATACCGAAAACCTCGGGCGCTATCGCGTCAACACCGGCAAGAATCCCTATGACCAGCTGCGCGTGCTGTGGAAATCGCCGCTGATCCCAGCCGACCCGATGGTGTATCGCAAGGACCTGCCGGCCGACATGAAGCAGAAGATCCAGACCTTCTTCGTCAACTACGGCAAGGGCGCCGACGCCGCGCGCGAGAAGCAGGTGCTCGCCACGCTGACCTACCAGGGCTTCCGCCCCTCCAGCGATGCGCAGCTGGTGCCGATCCGCCAGATCGAGCTGGCCAAGGAGAAGGCTCGCATCGAGTCGGACGGCACGCTGGCCGCGGCCGACAAGGAGAAGCGCCTGGCCGATGTGTCGCGCCGCCTGGCCGAGCTCGACAAGGCCGTCGGCACGCAGTGATTGTGCAGTGACCGTGCAGTGATGGTTCGGTGATTGCGCGGTGACCGTGCAGCAAGCGCGCAATCATCGGGCAATCGTCGCGCAGTCATTGCCGATCGTCGGATATACCGCAGGGCTTGCGACGTGCACGGCCCTGCCCCTTGCCTTCTACGGATTCCCCTCATGACCGCCACCGCCAAGCCCGGCCTGCCGTCACCGCAAGCGAGCGGCCGGCCGCCGCGCACCTCCCTTTACGCGATGCTCGTCTGGGCCATCGTGCTCGCCATGCTGGCCCTGTCCTGGCAAGGCGCCGACATGCGCCCGCTGGATCTGCTGCGCGATTCCGGCAATATGGCCCAGTTCGCCGCCGACTTCTTCCCGCCCGACTTCCGCGACTGGCGCCACTATCTCGACGAGATGCTCGTCACCGTGCAGATCGCCGTCTGGGGCACCGCGCTGGCGGTCGCGGTGGCGGTGCCGCTGGGCCTGCTGTGTTCGGCCAATATCGTGCCGGCCTGGGTCTACCAGCCGGCGCGGCGCCTGATGGACGCCTCGCGCGCCATCAACGAGATGGTGTTCGCGATGCTGTTTATCGTGGCTGTCGGCCTCGGTCCGTTCGCCGGCGTGCTGGCCATCTGGATCCACACCACGGGCGTGCTGGCCAAGCTGTTCGCCGAGGCGGTCGAGGCCATCGATCCGCGTCCGGTCGAGGGCGTGCGCGCCACCGGTGCGGGCCGGCTGGAAGAGATCGTCTATGGCGTGATCCCGCAGGTGCTGCCGCTGTGGCTGTCGTTTGCGCTCTACCGCTTCGAGTCCAATGTCCGCTCGGCCTCGGTGGTCGGCATCGTCGGCGCCGGCGGCATCGGCACCGTGCTGTGGGAGATCATCCGCAGCTTCCAGTACGCACAGACCTGCGCGGTGATGCTGCTGATCATCGCCTTCGTGACGGTGATCGACGTGCTGTCCGCGCAGATCCGCAAGGTGCTGGTCTGAGGACGAGTCGCCAAGCCGGCGATCAGGCGCGTCGCAAGGCGGGTACTCAAGCGAGTCGCCCGGCGGGGCGTCAGGTGAGTTCGCCAGCCCGACTGGTGGCCGGCGTCATGCCGATCGACCTTGCCAACGCCTCGACGGCGGCTTGCAGCGCCCCGCTGTTGTCGATCTCGACAAGCCGGCAACCGGCCGGCACATCGAACGCAGCGGTGGCACGCGCCAGACGCCGTGCGATCGCCTCCTCCGACTCCCGGCCGCGCTGACGCAAGCGTGCGGCCAGCGCGGCCGGCGACACGCGCACATGGAGCGCGCACAGCTTCGGATAGCGCGCCACCGCCTGCGGCAGGTACTCGCGCGAGCCGTTGACCACGACCTTGATGCCGCGCTGGAGCCATTGCTCGATCTCGATGCCGATGCCGTAGTGCAGGCCATGGCTGTGCCAGTGCATCGCCATGCAACCCAGCGCGACGCGGCGCTGGAACTCCTCCGTCGTCAGCGCGACGGAGGCCTCGTTGGCATCCGCGGGACGCGTGATATAGCGGTGCGCCACGACGAGCCGGTCGTCGCCGCCCAGGCACCCGCGCAGCGCGCGCAGCAGCGAATCCTTGCCGCTGCCAGAAGGCCCCATCAGATAGAACAGGCCAGTGCCGTCCAGGCGATGCGGCGCGCTCATGCCGGCAGGTACGCCGCGCCGGCGCCATCGCGGGTTCGTCCATCGAAGCCATAGTGGCGCGCCGCCACGAAATCGGCCCCGGGCTCGGGCTGCACGAACACGCTGACGCTGTCCACCCGCAGCGGCGTGTCGAGCAGCGTGCCGGCCGCCGACGACAGTTGGGCCAACGCCGCGGCCTGCCGCTCGGCGTCCAGCATGCCGGTCAGCGTGATATGGAAGGTGAAGGCGTCGAACAGATAGGGATAGCCCCAGTCGCGCAGCATCTGCCGCTCCAGCGGGGACAACCGCTCCGGCTTGCGCCGCGCGATCTCGTCCGGCGTGGGCGGCGCGCGGAATCGGTCCATGTCCCGCACGCTGGCGTCGGCCAGCTGATGCACGGCGCGTATGGCTTCCGGCTCGTCGGCAAGGCACCACGCCAGGAAGCCGCGCAGCGCGCGCAGCGTCAGCGGAACGTCGAACGGAGTACGAGTGCCGGCAAACTCGCGCATGGCGTCGTCCAGCATCGCGGGCCCGGTCCCTTCGGCGAGGCGGAACGGCGGCTTCAGCGTGGCGTGCAGGCCGTAATGGGCCGGCGCCTCGACCCACTCGGCGGGACGCGCGGCCATCTCGCGCGGCGGCGGCGACGGCTCGCCGGTGTCGGCGTCGCGGCCCAGCCAGTGCTGGCCGAAGGTCCGGAACGGCTCGTTGGGAGCCAGGTAAATGGCGTATCGATGCGCCGGCATGTTGGTGTCAGTCGGTCGGTAGGTCGAAGCGGCAGGCTAGCGCGGCAAGGTGACAGGCGGATGTCTAGACCAATCGACAAGCCAGGCCGTCCCCCGCGCCGCGGATCAGTCGTTATCCGATACGGTCAGCTGAACCCAGTCGCCGGCGAACCGCGTGATGCTGTACTGCACCGGCGCGCCGTCGATATCGACGTTCAGCGCCTCGACCTGCAGCACGGGCCTGGTTTTCGGCTGGTTCAGCAGCCGCGCGACCGGCGCGCTGGGCAGCGCCGCCGTGATGCGCGACCACTTGCGAGTGTAGTCGGCGATGCCGCATTGCGCGAGGGCGCGCGAGATCGAGCGCTGGTCGCGCAGTTGATCCTCCAGCTCCGGGAAGCGCTGGTAATCGAAGTAGTGTTCGGCCACGTCGATGGGGCGGCCTTCGGCCTTGCCGACCATCTGCACATGCAGCACCGGCGCCGTGCGCGCGATCCCCAGATGCCGGGCGACCTCGGGCAGGCGGCTGACATGGCTGCCGACGAATTCGACATGGCCGCGTATGCCTTGCGCGGCGAGATTCTGCGAGAAACGGGTACGCCGCGCGATCGCGTAGTCGATCGCATGCTCCTGCACGAAGGTGCCGCGGCCCTGCTCGATCCGCACCAGGCCGCTTTGCTCGAGTTCGCTCATGGCCCGCCGCACGGTATGGCGATTGACGGCGAAGCGCATCGCCAGCTCGGACTCCGGCGGCAGCTGCTCGCCGGGCCCGTACAGCTTCTTGCGGATGTCATCGGCCAGCGCCTCCCCGATCTGGCGCCATACCGCGACGCCCGAGCCCCGTTCGACTTCTCGTTCCGACATCGTCGTGATTCCTCTTGTTTTTGCGCGCTGTCATTGCGCGCTGTCATTCAGCGGCCATCGCATCGTGCGATTGTGCCCGAGCCGCATGCCATCGTGCGAGGTGCCCGCTCACGATTCGGGCTCGTCATCAAACAGTCATGCCGCCGTGGTCTAGTAGCGCCGTGTTGTTGCAGCTGACATCTACACGTATAGACGTATAGGGATGACGATGAAAGGCAAGATCGGCGAACACGGCGAGCGCGGCGAACACGGCCAGAGAGGCGGCCAAATCGGTGAAGTCGGCCAAACCGGCGACATCGGCGACATCGGCGACAGCGCCGACGCGTCACGGGCCGCATGGCTGCGGATCCTGGCGCTGGCAGATACCGAAACCCTCGATGGCGCCTACCGGCGGCTGGGCCAGCAGGGACCGCTGCCCGCCTACCGCCTGCTGCGCAAGCCCGAGTCCGGCATGGCGATGGTGCGCGGGCGTACCGGCGGCACCGGGGCGCAGTTCAACCTCGGCGAGATGACCGTGACGCGCTGCGCAGTGGTGCTGGACCCGGGCCCGGCGCCCACCGAAGAGGCGGCGATCGCGGGCGTGGCCTACGTCATGGGCCGCTGTCCCCGCCATGTCGAACAGGCGGCCGTGCTGGACGCGCTGCTGCAGCGGCCGGAATGGCACGCTCGCGTCCAGCAGATCGTGCTGGAACCGCTGGCGCGCACGCTGGCCGAACGCGACGCGGCACAGGCGGCCGCCGCCGCGCAGACCCGCGTCGAATTCTTCACGATGGCCCGCGGAGAGGACTGAGATGCCGACCCTGCATTCCCTGCCGAGCCAATCCACCGCGTCGCTGCTGCCCGGCTTCGATCATCCAGTCGACGACGCGCAGGTGGTGTTTCGCGCGACGCTGCAGGCGTTCGCCCATCCGGGCCGCATCGAAGCGCTGACGGCCGATTGCGGTGTGCCAGACGGTCTGACTCCCGCGATGACCGCCCTGCTGCTGACGCTCGCCGATCCCGATACGCCGGTCTGGTTGCCGGCCGACATGGCCGCGTCGGCCGGCGCGTTCCTGCGCTTTCACTGCGGCTGCCCGCTGGTCGACGATGTCGCCACCGCGCAGTTCGTCTGCGTGCCGGCCGGCCATGCCATGCCGGCGCTGCGGGGCTGCGCGCAGGGCGATCCTGCCTTTCCCGACCGCTCGGCCACGCTGATCGTCGAGGTCGCTTCGCTCGACGAAGGCAGCATGCTGACGCTGCGCGGCCCCGGCATCGAGACCACGCGCACGCTGCGTGTAGCGGGCCTACCCGAAGACTTCCGCCGGCAATGGCAGGCCAACCATGCCGGCTTTCCGTTGGGCGTGGACCTGCTGCTGACCGCCGGCGAACGGATCTGCGCGTTGCCGCGCACCACACTGGTGGAGGACTGACATGTACGTCGCAGTCAAGGGCGGAGAACGCGCCATCCTGAATTCGTACCGCATGGTCGACGCGTATCGCCGCGGCGATCCTGCGGTGCCGGAGCTGACGCTGGCCCAGATCCGCGAGCAGATGCCGCTCGCCATCTCCCGCGTGATGGCCGAGGGCTCGCTGTACGATCCGCATCTCGCCGCGCTGGCATTGAAGCAGGCCGCCGGCGACCAGACCGAGGCGGTGTTCCTGCTGCGCGCGTATCGCACCACGCTGGCGCGCTTCGGCTACACGCTGCCGCTCGATACCGGCGCGATGCGGCTGCGCCGGAGAATCTCGTCGACCTTCAAGGACGTGCCGGGCGGACAGGTCCTCGGGCCGACCTACGACTATACGCAGCGCCTGCTGGACTTCTCGCTCGAAGCCGATAGCGCTCCGCAGGCGTGCATCGCCCCGCCGATCACGGACACGGCAGAGGAAGTTCAAACGATGCCGCGCGTAACCGACCTGCTGCAAGCAGACGGCCTGGTCGAGGCCGAGCCCATTCCGCCGGGCGATCCCGCTCCGGCCGACCTGACCCGCGAGCCGCTGACCTTCCCGGCCAGCCGCGCGGCGCGTCTGCAGAACCTGGCGCGGGCCGACGAAGGCTTCCTGCTGTCGATGGGCTATTCGACGCAACGCGGATACGGCAATTCGCATCCGTTTGCCGCCGAGATTCGCTATGGCACCGCGGAGGTCGAGCTGTTCGTCGAGGAACTGGGCCTTGCCGTGACCATCGGCGAGATCGAACTGACCGAATGCCAGATGATCAACGACTTCGCCGGCAACGCCAAGGAAGCGCCCTGCTTTACCCGCGGCTATGGCCTGGTATTCGGCTACAACGAGCGCAAGGCGATGTCGATGGCGCTGGTCGATCGGGCGATGCGCGCCGCGGACCTCGGCGAGGCCGCCGACAACCCCGCCAACGACATCGAATTCATGCTGTACCACAGCGACAACGTCGAGGCCTCGGGCTTCGTCCAGCATCTGAAGCTGCCGCACTACGTGGACTTCCAGACCAATCTCGAACTGCTGCGCCGGCTGCGCGCGCAGCGGCAAGCGGCCGAACCGGCCGCCGATACACGAACGGCAGCCCCTTCCGCCCGCGCCACCGGCCGCGACGACACCGCACCGCAGTGCCAGCCCCAGGAGGAGAGCGTCGCATGACCGCCGCCATCGCCCCGCTCTCCGCGGAAGTCACCACGCGCGACGCGCACTACAACTTCGGCTACCTCGACGAATCGACCAAGCGCATGCTGCGCCGCGCCCTGCTGAAGGCGGTGGCGATTCCCGGCTACCAGGTCCCGTTCGGCAGCCGCGAGATGCCGCTGCCCTATGGCTGGGGCACCGGCGGCATCCAGGTCACCGCCGCCATCATCGGCCGGCAGGATGTGCTCAAGGTCATCGACCAGGGCTCGGACGACACCACCAATGCCATCAACATCCGCCGCTTCTTCGGCCGGGTGACCGGCGTACGCACCACGGAGCGCACCGCTGAGGCCAGCATCATCCAGACCCGCCATCGCGTTCCGGAAACGCCGCTGCGCGAAGGGCAGACCATGGTGTTCCAGGTGCCGATCCCCGAGCCGCTGCGCTGGCTGGAGCCGAGCGAGACCGAGACGCGCACGATGCATGCGCTGGCGGAATACGGTGCCATGCACGTCAAGCTCTACGAAGACATCGCCCGTCACGGCCATATCGCCACGACCTACGACTATCCGGTCATCGTCAACCAGCGCTACATGATGCGGCCCTCGCCGATCCCCAAGTTCGACAACCCCAAGCTGGACCGCAACCCGGCGCTGATGTTGTTCGGTGCCGGCCGCGAGAAGCGCGTGTACGCGGTGCCGCCCTACACCTCGGTCAAGAGCCTGGACTTTGCCGACCATCCCTTCACGGTCGAGAAGTGGTCGAGCTGCTGCGCGCAGTGCGGCGCCACCGACAGCTACCTGGACGAGATCATCACCGACGACGCCGGTACGCGCATGTTCGTCTGCTCGGACACCGAGTACTGCGCCGATCGCCAGGCACAACAGACCATCAAGGCAGCCGAAGCCACCGAGGCCGCCGAGGCCGCCGATCCGGCCGCGGGAGGTGTGCGATGAGCGCGACGCCATTGCTGTCGGTGCGCGGGCTGACGCGCACCTGGGACGGCGTCCATGGCTGTCATGACGTCAGCTTCGATCTGTATCCCGGCGAAGTGCTGTGCATCGTCGGGGAATCCGGCTCGGGCAAGAGCACGCTGCTGCAGGCCCTCTCGATGCAGGCGCCGGCGCAGCGCGGCACCGTCAGCTACGACATGCGCGAGTCCGGCCTGACGGATCTCGCCACGCTGTCGAGCGCACGCCTGCGCCTGCTGGCGCGTACCGACTGGGGCTTCGTGCACCAGCATGCCCGCGACGGCCTGCGCATGCAGGTCAGCGCCGGCGCCAATATCGCCGAGCGGCTGATGGCGGTCGGACAACGCCACTACGGCGAGCTGCGCGAGATCGCGGGCGCCTGGCTTGAAAAGATGGAGATCGATCTGGCGCGGCTGGACGACACGCCCCATGCCTTCTCCGGCGGCATGCAGCAGCGCCTGCAGATCGCGCGCAATCTGGTCACGCATCCGCGCCTGGTCTTCATGGACGAGCCCACGGCCTCGCTCGACGTCTCGGTACAGGCGCGCTTGCTCGACCTGCTGCGCCGGCTGGTATCGGACCTGGACCTCGCCGCCATCCTGGTGACACACGACCTCGCCGTCGCGCGGCTGCTGGCCCACCGCACGCTGGTGATGCAGGGCGGGCGCGTGGTCGAGCAAGGGCTGACCGACCAGATCCTCGACGACCCGCAGCATCCGTATACGCAGCTGCTGGTCTCTTCCATTCTGCAGGGTTGAACCATGAGTCAAGCACAGCAGGCAGAGCATGCACAGACGCTGATCGAGGTCCGCGGCCTCGGCAAGATGTTCACCTTGCACAACCAGGGCGGCATCCGGCTGCCGGTGCTGCAGTCGGTCGATTTCGAGGCGGCGCGCGGCGAATGCCTGGTGCTGTCCGGACGGTCCGGCACCGGCAAGAGCACCTTGCTGCGATGCCTGTACGGCAACTACCTGGCCACCGAAGGCAGTATCCGGTTGCGTGATACCAGCGCGGAAGGCGCACCCTGGGTCGAGCTGACCAACGCGCCGGAGCAACGCGTGCTGAGGCTGCGCCGCGACGTGATCGGCTACGTCAGCCAGTTCCTGCGCGCGATTCCGCGTGTCGGCGCGCTCGACGTCGTGGCCGAGCCGCTGCAGCAGCGCGGCGTCGACCGCAACGTGGCCCGCGCGCGCGCCGCGGCGCTGCTGGAACGCCTGAACCTGCCGCGCCGGTTGTGGGAGCTTCCGCCGGCGACCTTCTCCGGCGGCGAACAGCAGCGCGTCAATATCGCGCGCGGCCTGATCGGCGGCCACCCGATCCTGCTGCTCGACGAGCCCACCGCCTCCCTTGATGCCGACAACCGCGCCGTCGTCATCGCGCTGATCCGCGAGGCGCTTGCCGAGGGCCGCTGCCTGATCGGCATCTTCCACGACGAAGCGGTCCGCGATGCGGTCGCCACGCGCCTGCTGACGTTGCAGCCGGCCGCCGCGATCGCGTGATTCGCGGCCACCACCCTATCCGCACCCTAGCCGAACCAACACGGAGCCGGACATGTCCGCCACTTACCTGACGCACGTCACCCTGGTGCTGCCCGACCGCGTGCTGCAAGACAGCGCGCTGCTGATCGAGGATGGGCGTATCGCCGCCATCGAACCCGACCCGGCCACGGTGCCGGCGCTGGCCAACGTGATGGCGCTGCCCGGACACACGGTGATGCCCGGCCTGATCGACGTCCATTGCGACGCGATCGAGAAGGAAGTGGAACCGCGCGCCAACGTGCTGTTCCCGATGGACTTCGCGGTGGCGCAGGTCGACCGGCGCAATGCGGCGGCCGGCATCACCACGCCCTACCATGCGCTGTCCTTCGCCAACAACCAGTTCGGCGTGCGCAACAACGACACGGCCGCCGCGCTGGTGCGCACGGTGGCGGCGTATCGAGACCACAGCCTGGTCGACAACCGCATCCACTGCCGCTACGAAGTCACCGATTCGGCCGCGGTGCCGGTGCTCGAGATGCTGATGCTGGAGGGCGTCGTCGACCTGCTGTCGGTGATGGACCATTCGCCGGGACAGGGCCAGTTCAAGACCCTCGACGCGTACCTGGCCTACATGGTCGGCAACCATGGCATGAGCCGCGAGGAAGCGGCGGACGCCGCCGCGAAGAAGGCCGAGCAGCGCGACGGCGCACATGAACGGGTGCGCCGGCTGCTGTCCCGCGCGCATGAACTCGGCGTGCCGACGGCCAGCCACGACGACGATTCGCCACAGCGGATCGCGGCGATGCAGGCCCTCGGCGTGCGGATGAGCGAGTTTCCGATCAACCTCGACACCGCACAGGCGGCCGCTGCGCAAGCCTTGCCGACGATCTTCGGCGCGCCTAACGTGCTGCGCGGCCGCAGCCAGAGCGGCTCGATGCGCGCCATCGATGCGATCCAGGCCGGCGTCGGCCATATCCTGTGTTCCGACTACCAGCCGTCGACGCTGATCGCCGCCGCGTTTGCCGCGGCTCGCCTGGCCGAGTTGCCGCTGAACGAGGCGGCTGCGCTGGTCACCGCCAATCCCGCGGACGCGTGCCTGTTGCACGATCGGGGCCGCCTGGCGCCGGGCTTGCGTGCGGACGTGACTGCAGTGGCCCATGTAGCCGGGCAGCCGATGATCACGCATACGTGGTCGGCAGGCCGGCTGGTGTTCGCGGCGGGGTATCGGGCATTGCCCGGCAGCGCCGGGCGGCCAGCGATGCGGGAGAAGGTGTTCGAGGCGGTGTGATTGGAGGCCGCGCCCGCACGCTGGCTCGCGGCTGACGGTGGCTGGCTGCCGGCTGCTGGCTGCTGGCGGTCGGCGGTCGGCGGTCGGCAGTCGGCAGTCGGCGGTCGGCGGTCGGCGGTCGGCGGTCGGCAGTCGGCAGTCGGCAGTCGGCGGCGACGTCAGTGTGCGGGGCAGTCCGTCACCGCACGAATGAAGTCCACCACCGTGGCGTGTCCGGACGCCAGGCAGGCCGCGCCAACCACCGGCTCCCAGAACGCCTCGGAGCCGTGGGCCATCCGCCATTGATGCAGTCGCCGGCTCAGCAGCTGCAGATCGTATTCCTCGGTGATGCCGATCGCGCCGTGCAAGGCGTGCGCGGTGGCGGCGATGCTCGCGGCGGCCTCGCTGGTGCGAGCCTTCGCCACGGCCGCGGCAACGCGGTCGGGCTGGTCGCCATTGCCGGCAAAGGCGATCTGCGCGGCGATATGGCTGGCAGCCACCAGTTCGGCCATCACGCTGAGCTGGTGCTGCACCGCCTGGAACTTGCCGATCGCGCGGCCGAACTGCGTGCGGTCATTGCAGTATTGCAGCGTGAGGTCGAACACCCGACGCGCGGCGCCGGCGATCAGCGCGGCATGCAGCGCGGCGCCCCATGCCCCGACGTCGGCACCGGAGGCCGGCACGGGCTCGGGCACCGACTGCGGCGGCCAGCGCAGCGTCGCGGCCTGGTCGCGGTGCACGCCGGTAACAATACGGCTTGCCGCGCCGGCATCGAGCAGCAACAGCCCGTCGTCGAGGCCCAGCACCACGTGGTCGGCGATCGCACCGTACGGCGTGATCGGGCACACCACCCCGCCATCGGCTTCGCGTGCGCCGGCCTGTGCCAGCGTGATCATTCCCGGCGGAACGGCGAGCCCGGCGCGGCGCAGCAACGCCCGCGCGACCACCGACTGCGCCAGCGGCACCGGCAGCGGATGGCGCCCGATGGCAATCAGCACGGCCGCGAGCTCGGACAGTGCCAGGCCGGCGCCGCCGTCCTGCTCGGGCACGAGCAGCTCCACGAATCCGGCATCCGCGATGGCGTCCCACAGCCCCCGCGGGCTGCCACCGTCCTCGATGGCCCGCACCGCGGCGCTCGTGCAGGCATCCTGCAGAATCGATTCGATCGCTTCGACGAACATGGTGGTCTCTCCTCGCGCCTGACGTCCTCGCGCCCTGACGCTTCAATGCCCTAGCGCTCTAACGCCCTAACGCCCTAACGCCCTAGCGTAGTCCCAGGCTGCGGGCAATCATCCCGCGCAGGATTTCCCGCGTGCCGCCGCGCAGCGAGAACGTCGGCGAGATCTGGCTCAGATAGCTCACGGTGCGATACAACTCCGCGTCGGCAAGGGTGCGCGGATCGCCGGCGATGACGGCCTCGAACGCGGCCGGAATCTGCTGCTCCAGCGTCGTGCCCAGGTCCTTGACCAACGCGGCCTCCGCCACCGGGCTTTCGCCGGCCGCCAGCCGCGCGGTCACCGCGATCGACATCTGCCGCAGCGTGGCCAGCTGCGCGCAGAAGCGGCCCAGCAGCGCCTGCTGTTCCGGCGTGGCGCCATCGCGGCGAAGGCGCGCCGCCCACAGGTCCAGCAGCACCACGCTCGAGTAGATCCGTTCCGGACCGCTGCGCTCGAAGGCGAGTTCGGCATTGACCTGTTCCCAGCCGCTGCCCTCGTTGCCGATCAGCGCATAGTCGTCTAGCGGCACGTTGTCGAATACGACCTCGGCGAAATGCGCGTCGCCGGTCAGGTCCTCGATCGGCCGCACGGTGACGCCGGGCAACGACAGGTCGACGATGAACTGCGACAGCCCTTTCTGCTTGTCCTCCGGCACGCCGGAGGTGCGCACCAGCGCGATCATGTACTGGCAGTGCGGGGCATTGGTGGTCCAGATCTTCTGGCCGTTCAGCGTCCAGCCCCCGGCCGTGCGGGTCGCGCGGCTGCGCACGCTGGCCAGATCGGAGCCCGAGTTGGGCTCGCTCATGCCGATGCAGAAGAAGCTCTCCCCGCGACAGATCGCCGGCAGATGGCGGCGCTTCTGCGCCTCGGTGCCGTAGCGAAGAATCAGCGGACCGCTCTGGCGATCGGCGATCCAGTGGGCCGCGACCGGGGCGCCGGCGGCCAGCAACTCCTCCACCAGCACGAAACGGCGAAACGGATCGAGTCCCGCGCCGCCGTACTCCGGCGGCAGCGTGATGCCGACCCAGCCGCGTGCCGCCAGCCGGCGACTGAAGGCTGCGTCGAACCCCATCCACGACCGCGCGCGACGATCGGCGGGCGCATCGGGCAGCTGTTCGGCGAGAAAGCGTTTGACTTCGGTGCGGAAGGCCTCCGCCTCGGGCGGCAGGCTCGCACGAACGAAGTTATCGAGAAGGCTGGACACTGCGTCTGGCTCCGATGCGTTCCATGTTTGGCAGCTTCATGGTGGTTTCCAGGCCTCACACGTCCGATGCCGTGAGGGGCGTGATGGGCGTGAGGGGCGTGAGGGGCGTGAGGGGCGTGAGGGGCGTGATTGGCGTGATTGGCGTGATCGGCTTCACTGGCCTCGATGGCGTCAATATCGCATCTGGATCAGCCAGGTCGCCACCATCGCCGGCCGCTCCGCGCCCTCGACCTGCAGCTCGACCTGCCAGAAACACCGCACCTCCCCCGGCCGCACGTCCTCGATCCGCTGCAGCGCGAAGGTGCCACGCAGCCGCGAGCCGGCCGGCACCGCGCCGGTGAAGCGGACGCGGTCGAAGCCGTAGTTCAGCGACAGCTTGCGATTGGGGAAGCGGTAGCACTGCCCGAATGCGGCGGTGACCATCGACAGCGTCAGCAGCCCGTGGGCGATCGTGCAGCCATACGGCGATTCGGCCGCCGCGCGCACAGGGTCGACGTGGATCCACTGCCGGTCGTGCGTCAGTTCGGCGAACGTATCGATGGTGCGCTGATCGAGCGTGAAATAGCCGCTGACCGCGGCCGGCGCGCCGACCGCCGCGCGCAGTTCGTCCAGCGATCCGATGGTCTGCATGACGTCAGTCCGCCTTCAGGTCCATGGGTCAGATCACGCCCTTGGCGCGCAGCGAGTCGAGTCGCGCGTCGTCGAAGCCGAGCTTGTCGCGCAGCACCGCCTCGGTATGCTCGCCCAGCGTCGGCGCGGCGCGTTCGTACTGGATCGGCGTGGCCGACAGCCGGATCGGATTGGCCAGCCCCGGGGCCTGCACGCCTGCGCCATGGGGCAGCGACAGCTGCATGCCGCGATGCCGCACCTGCTCGTCTTCGAACACCTGCTGCATGTTGTAGATCGGCCCGCACGGCACGTTGGCCGCCTCCATGCGTTCCACCCACTCGGTCATCGTGCGCGTCAGCATCGCTTCGGCGATCTGCGGAATCAGCGCGTCGCGGTTGCGGTTGCGTTGGCCGGCGGAGGTGAAGCGCGGGTCCGTGGCCAGTTCCGGCCGGCCGATCACCTCGCACAGCGCGCGGTATTGCGCATCGTTGCCGACCGCGACGATGACGTCGCCCTCGCGGCAGCGGAACACCTGGTACGGCACCATGTTCGAATGCGCGTTGCCCATCCGCTGCGGGATCTTGCCGGACAGGAAGTAGTTGATCGCCTGGTAGGAGTTGATGGTCACCACGCAGTCGAGCAGCGCCATGTCGATGTACTGCCCTTCGCCGCTGACATTGCGATGCTCCAGCGCCGCGAGGATCGCGGTGCTCGCATACATGCCCGTCAGCAGGTCCGTGATGGCGATGCCCGATTTGATGGGGCCGCCGCCGGGCTCGCCGTCCGGCAGGCCGGTGATGCTCATCAGCCCGCCCATGCCCTGGAACACGAAGTCGTAGCCGGGCAGCGCGGCATAGGGGCCGGACTGGCCGAAGCCGGTGATCGAGCAGTAGACCAGGCGCGGATTGAGCGCGCGCAGGTCGTCGTAGCCCAGGCCGTAGCGCGCCAGCGTGCCGACCTTGTAGTTCTCCACCACCACATCGGCCTCGCGCGCCAGCTCGCGGATGATCTGCTGGCCCTCGGGCGCGGCCAGATCGACGGTAATGGACTTCTTGCCGCGATTGGCGCTGAGGAAGTACGACGAATCGGCGGTTTCCCGACCCTCCGCGTCCTTCAGGAACGGCGGGCCCCAGGCACGCGTATCGTCGCCGACGCGCGGACGCTCGACCTTGATGACTTCGGCGCCCATGTCGGCGAGGTTCTGCGTCGCCCAGGGGCCGGCCAGAATGCGGGTCAGGTCCAGAACCTTGATATGTGCCAGTGCGCCTTTCACCGGTGGTCTCCTGTGGCTGCGATTGCGCTGCGATCGGGCGGCGATCGGGCTGCGATCGGGGATGCGATCGGGGATGCGAATGCGGCAAGCGTAGTGAAGGCGTACGCGCGGCGTCCAATATCGAATCGCCATCGATTGATAGCGATCGTTTATCGCAGTGGGCCCGGTAGGAGCGCCGGGATGGGCGACGCAGCGATAAGTTTTGTATATCGCCTCGCGCCGAATTCATATTGGACACGCCGCGGAAGTGTCTCTTAGCCTTGCGCTCGAGCCTCGCAGCCATGACGGGGCGCCGACTGGAGAGAGACATGCTGATGACCCGCCCGGGCCGGCTGCTGGCCGCCGCCCTCTGCCTCGCGGCGCTTTCGCTGAGCGTTGCCGCGCCGGCGCGAGCCGACTACCCGAACCGGCCGATCCGTCTCGTCGTGTCGTTTCCGCCGGGCAGCGGCACCGATTCCACCGCCCGCTACGTGGCCCGCAAGCTCGAGGAAAAGACCGGCCAGTCGGTGGTGGTCGAGAACCGGCCCGGCGGCAACAGCTTCATCGCGGTGCAGACGGTGACCCGCGCCGAGCCTGACGGCTACACGCTGCTGCTGGCCAGCAATTCGCCGGTGGCGACCAATGTCGCGATGTTCCGCCAGCTGCCCTACGATCCGGTCGCGGAACTGGCGCCGATCGCACGGCTCGGCGTGGGCGCGATGGCGCTGGTGGTCAATCCGGCCTCACGGTTCCATACGGTGGCCGAACTGGTCGCGCATGCCCGCCAGCAGCCGGGCAAGCTCAATTACGGCGCCGGCAGCGCGTCCTATCAGATCGCGACGGAACTGTTCCTGACGCAGGGGCAAATCAAGGCCAACCACGTCCCCTACAAGGGCGCGGCGCCGGCGCTGACCGACGTCGCCGCGGGCCAGGTCGATTTCGCCTTCGCCGACTACGGCGCGGTGCTGCCGCTGCTGCAGGCGGGCAAGCTGCGGCTGCTGGCGGTGACCAGCGAAAAACGGCTGGCCACGCAGCCGAATACGCCTACGCTGCAGGAGAGCGGTTTCCCCGGCTATTTCATGGTCAACTGGACCGCGGCCTTCGCGCCGGCGAAGACGCCGCGCCCGGTGGTCGAGAAGCTGGAGAAGCTGCTGCTGGAAATCAACGCCGCGCCGGAGACCGCCGAGTTCTTCGCCCGCACCAACTGGGATGTCTTCACCGGCAACGCCGCCGAGCTGCGGCGCTTCCAGCTGGCGGAGATCCGCAAATGGTCGGACGCGGCGACGCGGGCCGGCATTCCGAAGCAATAGCGCGGACCGACAACGACACCGACACCGACGACGACAACCACGGCGACGGCGACCGCCGTCGGCAACCCACCCAACGAGGACCACCATGAGCCAGTTCCTGGACTATGCGCAGCAGGGTCATATCGTGACCCTTACCCTGAACGAGCCCGCGCGCCGCAATCCGCTGACCGGCAACACCGCGGTGGCCGAACTGGTGGCAGCGGTGGACCGCATCGATGGCGACGACTCGGTGCGCGCGGTGATCCTGACCGGCGCCGGCACCGTGTTCTCGACCGGCGGCGACATCCGCGACATGGAGCGCCAGGCGTCGGGCACGGTGCCCGGCATGGAGATCCGGCGCGACTATCGCCGCGGCATCCAGCGGCTGCCGCTGGCGCTGTTCAATCTGGAGGTGCCGGTGATCGCCGCGGTCAACGGCCCGGCCATGGGCGCCGGACTGGACCTGGCCTGCATGTGCGATCTGCGCATTGCATCCGAGACCGCGCAATTCGCCGAGAGCTTCGTGCGGCTGGGCATCATTCCCGGCGATGGCGGCGCCTGGCTGCTGCCGCGCATCGTCGGCCTGTCGCGCGCCGCCGAAATGATCTTCACCGGCCTGCCGATCGATGCCGCGCGGGCGCTGGATTGGAACCTGGTATCCCAGGTGGTGCCGGCCGACCAGTTGCTGCCGACCGCGATGCGGCTGGCCGAGGCGATTGCCGCCAATCCGCCGCAAGCGGTGCGCCTGGCCAAACGGCTGCTGCGCGAGGGGATGCACACGCGGCTCGACACGCTGCTGGAAATGTCCGCGACCTTCCAGGCGATGTGCCACCAGACCGAGGAGCACCGGCAGGCGGTGACGGCCTTCCTCGAGAAACGGAAACCGGCGTCCCGAAGCTGAGCGGCGGGCGCGGCAGCGGCGATCGGTAAGATGTGGGCTTCGCCACTGCCCGCGCGCCGCCCTGCCCCATGGATTTCCGACGCATCCGGCATTTCGTCGTTCTCGCGGAAACGCTGAACTTTCGCCGCGCCGCCGAACGGCTGCATATCGCGCAGCCCGCGCTGACCGTTTCGATCCAGAAACTGGAACAGGAGCTGGAAACGCAATTGTTCGTGCGCGAGACGCGCGGTGTCACGCTGACGCCGAGCGGCCACGCAGCGCTTGGCGAGGCGCGGCGCATCCTGTTCCATGCCGGCCATTTCCGCGAGGCGGCGCACGCCGCGGCCAGCGGCATGGGCGGAACACTGCGTATCGGTTTCGTCGGCTCCACCACCTATCACCTGCTGCCGCAACTGGTGTCGCACTTTCGTGCCGAGTATCCCGCGGTGGAACTGACGCTGAAGGAGGCCACCTCGGCATCGATCGTCAAGCAGCTCGAGGACGAGGCGCTGGACGTCGGCCTGGTGCGCATCCCGCTGCTGCAGGCCGGCAGGATCACGCTGGCTCCGCTGGAGCACGACCGCTTCGTCGCCGCGCTGCCGCGCCATCATCCGCTGGCCGGGCACCGATCGCTGACGTTGTCCGAGCTGGCCGGCGAGCGCTTCGTGATGTACGCCCGCGAGGAAGCCTCGGGGCTGCACGCCGCCGCGATGACCGCCTGCCAGCTGGGCGGCTTCCAGCCCCGCATCGCGCAGATCGCGACGCAGATCCAGACCGTGATGGCGCTGGTGGAGAGCGGGCTTGGCATCGCACTGGTGCCGTCGATCATGCATCGCTTCGCCAACGAGCGGCTGGTGTGTATTCCGGTGGACGACATGCCCGGTGCCGCAGCCATCGGGCTGGCACTGGCCTATTGCGACGAAACCGAGACCCCGGCGGGACGGCACTTCCGCCAGGTCGCGCAGTCCGCCTTTCCCGTCGGAGGGGCGGCCGAGGCGCCATCGTCGCGCTGACGTCCGCGCGGCACGGCACGCCGGAGACGGCGTGCTACATTGCCCTCGTATCGAGGGCCGGAACCCATACCGGCATAAATTCCCGCACAGATACCCGCACAGATACCCGCACAGATACCCGCACAGATGCCCGCATACATACCCGTACACAAGCACCGATGAAGACGCTGCTGATCGTCTACCACACGATGACCGGAGGCACGCAGCAGATGGCCGAAGCCGCGGCCAACGCCGCGCGGACGCAGCCGGACGTCGAGGTCAGGCTGCTGCGCGCCACCGAGGCGCAACCCGACGATGTGCTCAAGGCCGACGGCTATCTGTTCGCGACGCCGGAGAACCTGGCCGCGATGTCAGGGTTGATGAAGGACTTCTTCGACCGCTGCTATTACCCGGTGCTCGACCGCGTCAATGGCCGCCCCTATGCCGCGATGATCTGCGCCGGCAGCGACGGCCAGAACGCGCTGCGCCAGCTCGACCGCATCGCCACCGGCTGGCGCCTGCGCTCCGTGGCGCCCGGGCTGATCGTCTGCACGCATGCGCAGACGCCGGAGCGCATCCTCGCACCGAAGCAGATCGGGGCCGACGACCTCGCGCGCTGCGCGGAACTCGGCGAAGGCCTCGCCGGCGGGCTGGCGCTGGGGGTGTTCTGAAGAACGACTCCGGCTCGGGTTTCAGAGGAGATCGGCTTTCACGCGGCGTACTTGCGTTGCGATCTGAGCCATGCGCCGCGCCTGCGCTTGCACAAATTCCGCAATGCGCCGCACGAGTTCACGCTCCTGCCCAACATAGGTATCCGATTCCGCGAGCCTCGGCGCAAGATTGGTCGCCGCCTGGGCCATCCGGGTCATTTCCCGCTGCAACAGGGACGCCTTGACGCCGATGCGGCTGCCGAAGTCCGCCATCGCGAACGGCGTCAGCGCTTCCAGCTGGAATTCGTCGCCATACGCCATGGCCAGCTCCTGCTCCACCGCATCGCCATAGACACCCACAGACACCAGGTCGTACAGCGGTGCCGGGCTGATGCCCTTCGCGCTGACAAAAAACGAGATGTTCTTGCCGTGCGCGTCGCAGTTGCCAAGCAGGACATTGAGCAGTGCCCAGCGCAACATGAACGCGCGCGCCATGGCCGGCACGGCGAAAAAACGGTTCAGGGCAAACAGCTTCTCGAAACTGGCTCCATCCCGGACATGCATAACGTCCTTCGTGCTGCCGAAGTTGCGCTCGTATTTGTAGCCCACGGGCAGGTCCATCGCCTGGCACCCGTCGATGACGTGCAACCGTCGCACATCCCGTACCGTCTCTCCGTCGGCGGCATCCCATGTCACGACGCGATCGAAACGCTGTATCAGCAGTATCGGCGCAGGAATCCGCCATATCTGCACGGGTGCAACGGGCAGGCCCATCTCGGCGGCGAGCCTCATGCAATAGTGTTCGTTCGCGACCAGGCTCTCCCACTTCGCATTGATGGACTCCGGCTTCAGGATATGGGTAGAACTGAGTCGGCCGTCCGCCAGCGCAATGCGGTCCCCTTCCACCAGCACCTGCAATTTGTCCTGGAATCCGGCGACCGAGAGCCTGACCCTGCCATCCCAGACAGGAAAGGGCACATCGCGATTGCGATCGGCGATGCGCTGATTCAGTTCTTCCCGCGAGATCTGGCGTTTTTCCGGCATGAACGCGGTGTGCTGCTCTGCCGGGTCCGGGGAGGGCTCGTCCTCCGGCACGAAGCTCAACGCGCCAACCGGCTCCTTGCCGAGCAAGCGGATCAGGGCGAAGGTATTCGACTTCGCGATGTGATGATGCGCAGCGGCGACCTCCAGCGCCCTGCCCTCGGGCAGCAGATTGGCGAGAAAACGCGCGACCGTATCGGGATCGCTGGGCTCCCCACGCAGGGGCAGGTGCGGGGAAAGCGGAAATCGATCGTTGCGGCGAAGCCAGCCTGGGTCGTACGCGAACGCGTAACGGCCAGCCAGGCCTTGGCGGGGCTCGTAAGTCAGGCGGCCCACGGTCGCCTGCTGCGAAACCACGCGGAGTGAGTAAGTCATGCGCTGCCTTTGTCAGTGGAATTTGCGGCGCGCTCGGCCAGCTGCTCCTCGACCAGCAAGGCGTCGCCCTTGGGAACGACAAGCATCTTCAGGCCCAAACCGTCCAGCACCTTCATCAGGCTGTCCAGGCTGACGGACCTGCCGTTCTCCAGACGGGACAGCAGGTCCTTCGACACCCCCAGCAAATCGGCCGCATCGTCGATTCGCAACTGGCCCCGTGCGCGCTGGCTACGCACCAGCGAACCGAGCGAGTCAAGAGTTTCCACGACCGGGCTTAGGGACTCGTCGGGCAGAGGTAGTTTTCTCACCATGATTAACGTTCCGTTGCCGTGCAGACCACACATAGGCGCGCCGTCACCATTTCATAGTTCCGACATTCACGGAACAATATGGTCCGATGTGTAAAATGTAGCACATTGTTCCACAATCACAAGGAATAATGAGCCAGATGATCTCGGATATTTCTTAGTTCCTGATTTTACGGAAGTAAGGCGACAGGACCGGAACTCGCACCCATTGTTCCTGATCCATCGGAACAATAAAGCGACATTGGGGAGCCATCAGACCGATCGGTACCAACCGCGCACTTCTGCGGTCACGGCAATACGCGCTGCTTTTCAACCCGGCGATGACTTGCGCTCCAGCACCCCCCGCACGGCCGCCGCCACCCGATGCGGATTGCCCTTTCGCCAAACGAGATGCAGTTCGACATCGAGCCCGACCTGGTCGTCGATCGGGCGGAAGCGCACGCCGGCATAACCAAGCCGCCATGCCGACTGGGGCACCAGCGCGACCCCCATGCCGGCGTCGACCAGCGACAGGATCGAATGCGTATGGCTGAGCGTCTGCACCGTGTCGGGCGCCACGCCCTCGGCGCGCAGCCGGCCGGCGACGATCTCGTACAGATAGCGCGATTCGGAGCGGCAGAACTCGATGAAGGGCTGGCCTTCGAGCGCGGACAGGGGCAGGCGTTCGGCCTGCAGCAGCGGATGCCCGACCGGCGCGGCCAGCACGAAGGGCTCGCGCAGCAGCGGCGCCGATTCGACGAAGCTGCGCGGCGCAAACGGGCGCACCAGGCCCAGTTCGATGCGGTCGGCGGCGATTGCCTCGAGCTGCGCGTCGGTCTGCATTTCGCGCAGCGACACGTGGACCTCCGGCAGGCTCGCGCGGATCGCGCCCAGCAATTGCGGCAGCAGCGCGAAGCTTGCTGCCGGGATGAACCCCATCGATACGCTGCCGGCATCTGCGCGCATCGCCCGGCGCGCGGCCAGCTTGGCCGCCTGGCTGCGCCGCAGGATGTCCTCGGCCTCGCGCAGGAAGATCGCACCCGCCGGCGTCAGGCGAACCCCGCCGCCCGAGCGGTCCAGCAATTGCACCCCGACCTCATGTTCGAGCAGCTGGATATGCCGCGTCAGCGGCGGCTGCGTCATGTTCAGCAAGGCCGCGGCCCGGCCGAAATGCAATTCGGTCGCGACGGCCACGAAGCTGCGCAGATGGGATAGCTGGAACACGATTCAAATCTTGAATTGGGTAATCGCCAGTTTGGATTGGACGGCAGCAGCGGGGGCTTTCTACAGTAGCGCCTCTCATGTCCATTCCATCAGGAGTTCAAGTGGCGACTTTCGAAGGTTCCGCGCTGCGCGAGGCGCTCAATGGCATTTCCGGAATCCTGGTCACGCCGTTCGACGCGAATGATACCGTCTCGCCCGGTCCGCTTTCGGCCGTGGTCGACCGGGCCGTCGGCGCCGGCGTGCATGTGCTGGTCGCCAATGGCAATACCAGCGAGTTCTACGGCCTGCGGGAGCAGGAGGCGGTGCGCATGGTCCATGTCGCCGCCGAATACGTGGCCGGCCGGGTGCCGCTGCTGGCCGGCGTCGGACGCAGCGTCCACGAAGCCTGCGCGCTGGCCCGCGCCTCCCGCGAAGCCGGCGCCGACGCGCTGATGGTCCATCAGCCGCCCGATCCCTTTGTCGCGCCGCGCGGCGTGGTCGCCTATGTGCAGAAGATCGCCGAGGCCGGCCAGGGCCTGCCGCTGGTGCTCTATCTGCGCAACGACAACATCGGCCTGGCCGCCATCGAAGCGCTGTGCCGCATTCCCGAAGTCATCGGCGTCAAGTGGGCCTCGCCAACGCCGATGATGCTGGCCGAAGCGATCCGCCGCACCGCCGACCGCGGGCTGGCCTGGGTCGGCGGACTGGCCGAGGTCTGGGCGCCGCCCTTCTATGCGGTCGGCGCACGCGGCTTTACCTCCGGCCTGATCAACGTGATGCCCGAGCGTTCGGTGGCGATCCACCGCGCGCTGGAAGACGGCAACCATGCGCTGGCGATGCGCCTGATCGGCGAGATGCTGCCCTTCGAGGATCTGCGCGCCCAGGAAAACAACGGCACCAACGTCACGGTCGTCAAGGCCGCGCTGCAACTGATGGGCAACGACTGCGGCGCCGCACGGCCGCCCTCGGCGTGGCCGCTGACCGAGGCCCAGCAGCGCCGCCTGCACGAGCTGATGTCCGGCTGGGGGCTCGCACGCTGATTTCATCGCGGGCGACTGCCCGCTGCGCAGTGAGGGGACGTGCCGCGTCCCACTACAAGAAACTTCATTGGAGACTATCGATGCCATTTCGTCGCACCCTGCTTGCCTTCTGCGCCTTTGCCTCGCTGACCGGCGGCGCGCTCGCGGAAACCTATCCCGCCCGTCCCATCACGATCGTCATCGGCTCCAGCCCCGGCAGCGCCACCGACGGCCTGGCCCGCGCCCTGGGCAACGAGGTGACCCGGCTGACCGGACAGGCCGTGGTGATCGAGAACCGCGCCGGCGCGATGGGCGGCATCGCGGCCCAGACCGTGGCGCGTGCCAAGCCCGACGGCTATACGCTGTTCATCACGACCAACACCACGCAGGCCGCCAATCCGCATCTGCTGAAGAAGCTGCCCTACGACCCGATCAAGGATTTCACGCCCGTCTCGATGCTGACCAAGGGCTACCAGCTGCTGGTCGTCAATCAGAACGTCAAGGCCAACAGCGTCGCCGAGCTGATCGCCCTGGCGAAGAAGGAGCCGGGCAAGCTGACCTACGGTTCGGGCAGTTCGTCGGCACGCGTCGCCGCCGAACTGTTCCAGCAGATGAGCGGCACCGAGATGACCCACGTCCCGTACAAGGCCAATCCGCCTGCGGTGGTGGACCTGGTCGCGGGCCAGACCGACCTGATGATCGTCGACCTGCCGGCCAGCCTGCCGCAGGTGCGCTCCGGCAAGCTGCGGGTGCTGGGCTTCAGCGGTCCCAAGCGCTCGGCACTGGTGCCCAATGTGCCGACCATCGCCGACACGCTGCCCGGCTATGAGGCCGGCTACTGGAACGCGCTCTATGCGCCCGCCAATACCCCGCAGCCGGTGGTGCAACGCCTGAGCGAACTGGTCCATCGCGCGCTGGCCACGCCGAGCGTGCGGCAGGTCGTCGAGCAGAGCGGCCAGGAAATCGCGCTGTCGAGCGCCGAGGAGCTGGGCCGCTTCCAGCTCGCCGAACTCGACCGCTGGGGCCGCATCATCCGCACCGCCGGCATCGAGAAGGAGTGATCGCCGGCGTTCCCGCGCCGGCGGGAATCCAGCGTCTGCGCAAGCCGCTGGGTTCCCGTCTTCGCCGGGGCGACGTCGATGCCGCAGCGCCGATCCGTTGAACAAGGAAGCTACCGTGAAATCGCACTACATCGCCGGCGAATGGGTCGCCGGCAACGACAGCAGCGCCAACGTCAATCCGTCCGATGTGTCGGACATCATCGACCACTACGCGCAGGGCGATGCCGCCCTAGTCGACCAGGCGGTCCGCGCCGCGCGGCAGGCCTTCGGCAAGTGGTCGCTGTCGACGCCGCAGCAGCGCTTCGATGTGCTCGATTTCGTCGGTAACGAGCTGCTGCAGCGCCGCGCCGAGCTGGGCGACCTGCTGGCGCGCGAGGAAGGCAAGACGCTGCCCGAGGCGACCGGCGAGGTGGTGCGCGCCGCGCAGATCTTCAAGTTCTTCGCTGGCGAGGCGCTGCGTACCGCGGGCGAGGTGCTGCCGTCCGTGCGCCCCGGCATCGGTGTCGAGATCACGCGCGAGCCGATCGGCGTGGTCGCGCTGATCGCGCCGTGGAACTTCCCGATCGCGATTCCCGCGTGGAAGATCGCCCCGGCGCTGGCCTACGGCAATTGCGTGGTGTTCAAGCCCGCGGAGCTGGTGCCGGGTTCGAGCTGGGCGCTGGCGGAGATCCTGAGCCGCTCGGGCCTGCCGGCCGGGGCGTTCAATCTGGTGCTCGGCCGCGGACGCGATGTCGGCCAGCGGATGGTCGAACATCCGCAGGTCGACGCGGTCAGCTTCACGGGCTCGGTGACCACCGGGCGCAGCATCGCTGCGCAGGCCTGCCACCGCATGGCGAAGTTCCAGCTGGAGATGGGCGGCAAGAATCCGCTGGTGGTCACCGACGATGCCGACCTCGAGCTTGCGGTCGAAGTCGCGCTGCAGGGCTCGTTCTATTCGACCGGCCAGCGTTGCACCGCGTCGAGCCGCATCATCGTCACACAGGGCATCCACGACCGCTTCGTTGCCCGGCTCGCCGAGCGGACCGCGGCACTGGTGGTCGGCGACGCCCGCGATGCGCGCACGCAGATCGGCCCGGTGGTCGACGCGCGCCAGCTCGAACAGGACGAGCGCTACATCGCCATCGGCAAGGCCGAAGGCGCGCGGCTGCTGTGCGGCGGCGAACGGCTGTCGCTCGGCAAGGACGGCTTCTACCTGAGCCCGGCGCTGTTCGTCGAGTGCAGCAACGACATGCGGATCGCGCGCGAGGAGATCTTCGGGCCGGTGGCCGCGGTGATCGCGGCCCGCGACTACGAGGAAGCGCTGGCGCTCGCCAACGATACCGAATTCGGGTTGTCCGCCGGCATCTGCACCACCTCGCTGAAGCTGGCGACGCATTTCAAGCGCCACGCGCAGGCCGGCATGGTGATGGTCAACGCGCCGACCGCCGGCGTGGATTTCCACGTGCCGTTCGGCGGACGCAAGGGATCGAGTTATGGTCCGCGCGAACAGGGGCGGTATGCGCAGGAGTTCTACACGACGGTGAAGACGGCGTATACGGCGGCTTGATGGCTACCCCATGGCGGCTTGACGCACCGGCCGCCCCGCTTGGAATGCGGCCATTCCACCATCAAGCGGGGCATGGCCAATGGAGTCGGTCATCGGGTTCGTGGCGCGGTTCGCGATGTACGTGCTGTTCCAGTTCGTCCTCTACTGGCCGGGCTGGCTCGTACTGAAGATCGTCACGCTGGGGCGATATCCTGCCTCGCCACTGCGGCGCGAAGCGTGGTACGAGTTCGAGTTCGTTGCGGTCGTGGGCATGCTTGCCGTCGCGGGGATCGTGATGGCCATCGCGGCGCTGGCGTAGCGGGCAATCGGCAGCCTAGAGAAAAGGATTCCGTATCGTCAGGCCGTCCTCGACGATCAGCCCGTCGTGCATGTCCTCTGTGTACAGGATCTGACATCCGCTCATGGAAGCGGTAGCGACGATGCAGGCATCGTAGAACGCGAAGCCATGCCGTTCAGCCAGTCGCCGTGCAGAGTCGTGGATATCGACTGTGAGTGGGACCACAGTGCAAAAACTTTTCACCGCGTCCACCAGGTCCGCGATCTCGTGCCAAGCCATATCCAGCTTTCGGACGCATACGCTGGTCACCTCGTTCAGCACTTGAACGCTGATCGTCGGCCGCGTCCTCAGCAAGGCTTCAGAACGGTTTGCTTTCCTGGCGTCCTCCGACAGCAAATAAAGAACGACGTTGCTATCAATGAACGCGCTGCCTTTAGGTTCTCTCATTCGCCTCATCCCGACTGAACTTGAAGTCAGCTGGCAGCCTTCCACGCAGCTGTCTTACCCGCTCCAGCAACACATCGGCACCGGGCTTTTTTCGGACAGCGAAGGTCCGCGGGTCGTCGACCACAATCTCGATGTCGTCACCTTCACGCAATTCGAGCGCCTCCACGACGCTGGACGGCAGACGCACAGCCAAGCTGTTACCCCACTTCGCTACCTGCATGGCTTTCTCCTTGGATATACATTGGAAATTGTATATCCAGAGCAAACCGAATGCTAATGCCTTCTTAGGCACACCAGCATGCGCATTGCCGCTCCCGAATTACGCATCGACCCGCCACCATCTCGGCAACAACTCCCGCACCGACCGCTGCGCAAACCGGTCGTCGATCAGATACACCACGCCGCGGTCCTCGCTGGTGCGGATCACCCTGCCCGCCGCCTGCACGACCTTGCGCAGGCCTGGATACAGGTACGCGTAGGCATAGCCGTCGCCGAACGTGTCCTCCAGCCGGCTGCGCAGCTGCTCGTTGACCGGATTGAACTGGGGTAGGCCAAGCGTGGCGACGAAGGCGCCGATCAGGCGGTCGCCGGGGAGATCGACGCCCTCGGCAAAAGGCCCGCCCAATACGGCAAAACCCACGCCGCGGCCGCCCGGCTGGAAGGCGGCGAGGAATTCGGCCTGCTCGCCCTCGTCCATGCCGCGCGCCTGCGACCAGATCGGGATATCGGCATGCCGCTGCGCGAACAGGGCCAGCGCATCGCCCAGGTAGTCGTGGCTGCTGAAGAACGCGAGATAGTTGCCCGGACTGTCGCGATACTGCGCGGCGATCAGTTCGACGATATCGGGCAGCGAGCGCTGCCGATGCGCGAAGCGGGTCGAAATATGCGACGCGACGCGAACGCGCAGCTGCTCCGGCTGGAATGGCGACGGCACCTCGTGCCAGACCCATCGCTCCGGCAGGCCCAGCATATCCGCATAGTAGGACGCCGGCGCCAGCGTGGCGGAGAACAGCGAGACGGAATGCGCCGCCGCCAGCCGCGGCCGCAGGAAATGCGCCGGCACCAGGTTGCGTACCCCCAGACGGACATTGCCGTGCGCGCCGCGCGCCGGCATGCGCGTCATGTCGAACACGGAATGCGGACCGATCTGTTCGGCGAGCCGGCAGAATTGCAGCACATCGAAATAGAAGCGCTGCAGCGCCGGGTCCTGCTCGGTGGGCCGCTCCGTGAACCGCTCCAGCAACGCAGCGCACAGCCCTTCGAAGGCATCGAGCAACGGCGCCGGGACTTTCGCCTCGGCCCGATAGTCGCCGGCCAACATCTTCGCCGCGGCATTCCATTGGCGGCCGACGCGATCGAACGCGCGGCGCAGCTCCACCGGCGCCTGCCGCCGCAGCGCGCGGAATTCGGCCTGATCGAGCGTGGCGCTGTACATGTCGCGCGCCCGCTCCGGCAATTGATGGGCCTCGTCCACCAGCACGCTGACGCGCCAGCCGTCGTGCAGCGCAAAGGCATGCAGCAGCGCGGTGCGGTCGAAGTAGTAGTTGTAGTCGGCCACCACCACATCGCTCCAGCGCGCCATTTCCTGGCTCAGGTAGTACGGGCAGATGTCGTGGGCCAGCGCGATCTCGCGGATGTGGCCGCGGTCCAGCATCGTCCGCCGCGCCGCCTGCGCACGCGCCGCCGGCAGGCGGTCATGGAAGCCGCGCGCCAGCGGACACGCTTCGCCGTGGCAGGCACGCCCCGGATATTCGCAGGCCTTGTCGCGGGCCACCATCTCCAGCACGCGCAGCGGCATCGCTTCCCGCTGCGCGGCCAGCCCGCGTGCGGCTTCCAGCGCCAGCGCCCGGCCGGTCGAGCGCGCAGACAACACGAACAGCTTGTCGATCTTCTGCTTCGGCATCGCCTTCAGCGCGGGGAAGATTGTGCCGACCGTCTTGCCGATGCCGGTGGGCGCCTGCGCGAGCAGGCAGCGGCCGGAGAGGTTCGCGCGATAGACCGATTCGGCGAGTTCGCGCTGGCCGGCCCGGAATCCGGCATGCGGAAAGGCAAGCGCCTCCAGCGACAGATCGCGCTCGGCGCGATGCGCCAGCTCCTGCTCGGCCCAGCCGATGAAGGCACGGCATTGCGCCTCGAAGCAGTCGCGCAGCGCCACCGCGGTAAAGCGCTGCGCCTCGGTTCGCTCGCGCCCGCTGACGATATCGAAATAGACCACCGCGATCTCGATGTCTTCGAGATCTTCGCGCTGGCACATCAGCCAGCCGTAGGCCTTGGCCTGCGCCCAATGCAGATGCCGATGATGGGCCGGCACCTCGGCCGCATCGCCCCGCACGGTCTTGATTTCCTCGAGCCGCCGCAGCGCGGGATCGTAGCCGTCGGCACGGCCGCGCACGCGCAGCGGACCGAAGTCACCGCTCAGCGCGATTTCGGTCCGATAGCCGGCAGGCCGGCGGGACGTCACGGTGGCATGGCCCGCCATGCCCTCCTGCGCGGTCGGCGAAGGGGTGAACCGCAGGTCCAGATCGCCGGCGCGGGCGGTGAATTCGCAAAGCGTGCGGACCGCGACGATGTAGCGTGGTTCGCCGTCGGCCGCCACCACTGGCCCGGCTTGCCCGCACGGCGAAGCGGCGGGCCGGTCCTTGGCGGTGGCGGGAGAATCGGGCGGAATAGCGGCGGCGGACATCGGTAACGGCTGGGGATCGCGCCATTTCGTTGGGGCCGTTCGTTAGCGTCGTTGGCCGAAATGGACTGTATAAATATACAGGTACGCGACCGGCGTGTCGATGTCCCGGCGTCATCACCGCATTGGCGCGATCAATCCACCGTGATATTCGCGCTGCGCGCCACCTTGCCGAACTTCTCGTATTCCGCCTGCGTCAGTGCTTGCAGCTCGGCGGCGCTCGACGACTTCGGGTTGAAGCCGGCCTGCACCAGCTTGTCGCGCACCGGCGCACTGCCCAGCGCCTCGACAAACGCCGCATTGAGCTTCTGCACGATGTCGGCCGGCATGCCGGCGGGCCCGTACACGCCGAACCACGGCTCGACCGAATAGCCGGCCAGTCCCGCCTCGGCCAGCGTCGGCACATTGGGCAATGCCGGCGAGCGCGTGCTGCCCGCCACCGCCAGCGCGCGCAGCTTGCCGGTCTGGATATGCGGCAGCGAGGCCGGCAGGTTGTCGAACATCACGGGGATATGTCCGCCCAGCATGTCGTTGATTGCCGGGCTGCTGCCCTTGTACGGCACGTGCGTCAGGCTGGTGCCCGTCATCTGCGCAAACATCGCGCCGGCCAGATGCATCGAGGTGCCGGTGCCCGCGGTCGCATAGGTCAGGCCGGGATTGCGCTTGGCCCACGCCACCAGCTCGGCGACGGTCTTGACCGGCAGCTGATTGCCGACCTCGAGCACGATGGTAGATGTACCGAGCAAGCTCACCGCGGTGAAATCGCGGCGCGGATCGAAGGGCATCGCCTTGTAGATATGCGGGTTCAGCGCATTGGTGGAGATCGCGCCGAAGCCGATCGTATAGCCGTCCGGCGCCGCCTTTGCCACGGCCTCCATGCCGATATTGCCGCCGGCGCCCGGCCGGTTCTCGATCACCACGGGCTGGCCCAGCTTTTCGCCGACACGCTGGCCGACGGTGCGTGCGACCAGATCGGTGGTGCCGCCCGCGGCGTAGGGCACGATGAAGCGGATCGGCTTGGTCGGATAGTCGGCGGCGCTGGCGGGTTTCGGCAGTCCGAGCATGGCGGTGGCGAGGCCGGCGAGCGCGATGCCGCGAACGGTGCGGCGGGGAAGATGGCGGATGCGAGGCGTCATGGGCGTTATTGGCGTCATGAGGCGGTCTCCTTTCGTGTGGTGATGATTTGCGTTCGTTGTTGTCGTTGTTGCGGCTCGCAGGCCGATGCCGATGCCGAAGCCGATGCCGAAGCCGATGCCGAAGCCGAAGCCGATGCCGATGCCGAAGCCGATGCCGAAGCCGAAGCCGAAGCCGAAGCCGAAGCCGAAGCCGAAGCCGAAGCCGAAGCCGATGCAAGCCGGCGGGCGCCATCATATCCAATCCGCACCGTGCGCGTGGGACCGTTCGAGACGGCAGACCACCGTCACACGCTGCCACCCCCGCCCGCTTCGCGCAAGGCATCGAGCGCGGCCACCACCGCGCCGCGGCGGAAGCTGTCCTCGCGCCAATACATCGACACCGAGCCGAAGCCCGACAGCCGCAACGGCACGATGCGCAGCGCGCCCAGATCCTCAAGACGGCGCGCGGTGCGGTGCGAGGCGACGCCGATCATGTTCGTATGGTTCAGCAGCGTCAGGTTCAGGATGGTCGAATTGGACTCGACGCAGCGCGCGGGCAACGGGCGCCCGGCCGCCGCCAACGCGGATTCGAGCGCATTGCGGATCGGCGTGCCGCGCGGCCAGATCACCCATTGGAACGATTCGAGCGCGTTCCAGTCGAGCGCCGCCATCGCCAGCAGTGGATGCTTGGGGCGCGCGACGAAGTGGATCGGCTCCATGTACAGCGCTTCGGTACGCAGGCGCGCGTCCTGCAACTCGGGCGCGGAGCGCCCGACCACGATATCGAGCTCGCCGCGCGCGAGCCGGCTCATCAGCTCGTCCATCGTGCTCTCGACCAGGCGGATCTGCGCGCCGGGCATCGCCTTGAGCAGCCGCACCACCGCCAGCGGCACGGTATCGGCCGCCGATGCGCCGGAGGTGCCGATCACCACGAGGCCGCTGCCGCCATCGCGCAGCGCCTGCAGATCGTCGCGCGCGCTATCGAGCTGCGCTTCGATGCGGCGCGCATGTTCGATCAGCGATTCGCCGTAAGGCGTCGGCCGCAGGCCGCGCGCGTGCCGCTCGAACAGCGGCAGGCCGATGTCCTCCTCCAGTTCGCGCAGCCACTTCGACAGGCCGGGCTGCGTGGTATTGAGCGCCGCCGCGGTCTGGCTCATGTTGCCGGTCTCGGCCAGGCTCAACAGCATTTGCAGATTGCGAAGCCGCAGCCTGTGTGTCCAATCCATCAGGGAAAACCCTCCCAGTCATATCCATATTCGTATGGATCAGATCAACAATTCATTTTTCGAAATATACCTGCACGGCTACAGTCCCAACCAACGAATAACGACGAATGACGCGGACAAGCCCCCCTGCCTCTCATCCGCAGACGGGAGATGGGGGCCTCCGCCGGTGCCTTCTCGATTGGAGACCTCGATGTCGAACAGCAAGCGGGATATCGCCCGCGCGGCCTATTACGAGCAGATCGGACGCAGCCATATGGCGCCGCTGTGGGAATCGCTGCACGCGCTGGTGCCGCCGCAACCGCAGCCGAAAGCGCAGCCGGCGATCTGGAAATACGAGCAGATCCGTCCGCTGGTGATGCAGGCGGGTTCGGTAATCAGCGCCGAGGAAGCGGTACGCCGCGTGCTGGTGCTCGAAAACCCCGGCCTGCGCGGCAAATCGAGCATTACGTCGACGCTGTACGCGGGCCTGCAACTGATCCTGCCCGGCGAAATCGCGCCCAGCCATCGCCATACGCAGTCCGCGCTGCGCTTCATCGTCGAGGGCCAGGGCGCGTGGACCGCGGTCGACGGCGAACGCACGACGATGCATCCCGGCGATTTCATCATCACGCCGTCGTGGACCTGGCATGACCACGGCAATCCAATCGAGTCCGACGGTGGCGAACCGGTGGTCTGGCTCGACGGACTCGATATCCCGCTGCTGCTGCAGCTCGATGCCGGCTTTGCCGAGAGCTATCCCGAAGCCGTGCAGCCGGTCACGCGGCCCGAGGGCAACAGCTTCGCGCGCTTCGGCAACAACATGGTGCCGGTGCGCCACCAGCCAACCGGCGGCAGTTCGCCGATCTTCAGCTATCCGTACGCGAGGACGCGCGAGGCGCTGGACCAGCTCTATCGCCATGGCGAGCTCGACCCGTGGGACGGCGTCAAGCTGCGCTACGTCAATCCCGCCACCGGCGGCTGGCCGATGCCGACCATGGCCACCTTCATGCAACTGCTGCCGGCGGGCTTCCAGGGCCGCACCTATCGCAGCACCGACGCAACGGTCTACAGCGTCGTCGAGGGCCGCGGCACCGCGCGCATCGGCGAGATGCAGTTCCAGTTCGAGCCGCGCGACATCTTCGTCGCGCCGTCGTGGCAGCCGGTGCAGCTGGCGTGCGTCGAGGACGCGGTGCTGTTCAGCTATTCGGACCGCCCGGTGCTCAGCGCCTTGAATCTGCTGCGCGAAGAACGGCTCTGACCGCCCGCACATCGGAACAGTGGCGCGCCCCGGCGCACGGGCCGCGCGCGCCATCCCCGCATTCATTCCCGAACGATACGATCCTGCAAGGACTTTCCATGCCTTTTGTTTTCGATCCGGCTCCCACCGTCGCCATTCCGGTCGCCGGCAGCGGCGATGACCGCTTCCCCGTCCGTCGCGTCTACTGCGTCGGCCGCAACTACGCCGCGCATGCCCGTGAAATGGGCTTCGATCCGGACCGCGAGCCGCCGTTCTTCTTCTGCAAGCCGGCCGACGCGGTGATTCCGGTGGCCTACGGCGACACGCTGTCGCTGCCCTACCCCTCGCAGACGCAGAACTATCACTACGAAGCGGAACTGGTGGCCGCGATCGGCCGTGGCGGCAGCGATATTCCGGTCGAGCAGGCGCTCGACCACGTCTGGGGCTATGCGGTGGGTCTCGACATGACCCGGCGCGACCTGCAGATGAAGATGCGCGAGATGGGCCGC
The DNA here is from genome assembly GCF_026210475.1 of Cupriavidus cauae. Lineage (NCBI taxonomy): Bacteria > Pseudomonadati > Pseudomonadota > Betaproteobacteria > Burkholderiales > Burkholderiaceae > Cupriavidus > Cupriavidus cauae. The sequence goes on along the minus strand of NZ_CP080294.1, from coordinate 1,887,391 downwards.
CCCTGGGAAATCGGCAAGGCCTTCGATGCATCGGCACCGATCGGCCCGCTGCATCGCGCCGGCAACGTCGGCCACCCCGAGCAGGCCGAGCTGTGGCTGACCGTCGATGGCGAGACGCGCCAGCGCAGCAATGTCTCGCATTTGATCTGGTCGGTCGCGGAAACGGTGGCCTGCCTGTCGCAGTACTTCCGCCTGCAAGCGGGCGACCTGATCTTTACCGGCACGCCGGAAGGCGTCGGCGCGGTGAAGCCGGGACAGCAAATGGTGGCCGGCGTGCAGGGACTCGGCGAACTGTCGGTGCGCATCGTCTGAGCGGAAGCCGATCATGCAGCTGCACAGCTTCTTCAACAGCTCGACGTCCTACCGCGTGCGCATCGCGCTCGCGCTGAAGGGCCTGCCCTACGACTACGTGCCGGTCAATATCCGCAACGGCGCGCATCGCGACGCCAGCTATGTCGAGCGGATCAACCCCTCGGCCAGCGTGCCGGCGCTGGCCGACGGCGACCTGCACCTGGGGCAATCGCTGGCGATCATCGACTACCTCGATGCGCGCCATCCGGAACCGCGGCTGATCCCCGCCGACCCCGAAGCGCGGGCGCGCGTGCTGGAGCTGTCGTATGCGATCGCCTGCGACATCCATCCGGTCAACAACCTGCGCGTGCTGCGCTATCTGCAGGACACGCTGGGCGTATCGCCGGAGCAGAGGGATGCGTGGTACCGGCACTGGGTCGACGAGGGCCTGGCCATGGTCGAACGGCTGCTGGCCAAGCGCGCGGCCGGCCCGTGGTGCTTCGGCGACCAGCCAACGCTGGCGGACTGCTGCCTGGTGCCCCAGATCGCCAACGCGCAGCGCATGGGCTGCGACACCGAGCGCTTTCCGCTGACGATGGCGGTCTACCGCCATGCGGCCGAGCATCCGGCCTTCCGCGCCGCCGAGCCGCGCCGGCAGCCGGACTATCAAGGCTGAGCGCCATGCTGCCCGAGGAGCGGGACAGGAGACATCGATGAACACAACACAACAGGACCGCAAGGTCATCGTGGTCGGCGGCGGCATCGGCGGCCTGGCCGCGGCGCTGGCCCTCGCGCGGCAGGGCATCCGCATCGAATTGCTGGAACAGGCCGAACAGATCGGCGAGATCGGCGCGGGCATCCAGCTCGCGGCCAATGCCTTCGCCGCGCTGGACGCGCTCGGGGTCGGCGAGGCAGCGCGCAACCGCTCGGTATTCACCGACCATTTGATGCTGATGGACGCGGTCGATGCCAGCGAGGTCGCGGTGGTCGACGTCGGCGCGCGCTATCGCCAGCGATTCGGCAACCCCTATGCCGTGATCCATCGCGCCGACATCCATCTGTCGATCCTCGAAGCGGTGCAGGACCATCCGCTGATCCGCTTCCGCACGGCCACGCGGGTCGAGGGCCTCGAGCAGGACGACAACGGCGTCACCGTGATCGACCAGCGCGGCGAGCGGCACCGCGCGGACGCCGTGATCGGCTGCGACGGCGTCAAATCGGCCGTGCGCCAGGTGCTGCTGGGCGACGAGCCACGCGTCACCGGCCACGTGGTCTATCGCGCGGTCGTCGAACTGGAGGACATGCCGCAGGACCTGCGCATCAATGCGCCGGTGGTCTGGGCGGGTCCCCATTGCCATCTGGTCCACTACCCGCTGCGCGGCGGCCAGCAGTACAACCTGGTGGTGACGTTCCATAGCCGCGAGCAGGAGGTGTGGGGCGTGCGCGAGGGCAGCAAGGAGGAAGTGCTGTCCTACTTCGAAGGCATCCATCCGCGCCCGCATCAGATGCTGCATCGTCCGACCTCGTGGAAACGCTGGGCGACGGCCGACCGCGATCCGGTCGAGCGCTGGAGCTTCGGCCGCGCCACGCTGCTGGGCGACGCCGCCCATCCGATGACGCAATACCTCGCGCAGGGCGCCTGCCAGGCGCTGGAGGACGCGGTGACGCTCGGCGCCGCTGTCGAGCACTGCGACGGCGACTTCGAGGCCGCATTCGCGCTGTACGACAAGGTCCGGATTCCGCGCACGGCGCGCGTGCTGTATTCCGCCCGCGAAATGGGCCGGATCTACCACGCCAAGGGCGTCGAACGGCTGGTGCGCAATTCGTTGTGGGTCGACCGCACGCAGGAGCAGTTCTACGACGCGCTGGCCTGGCTGCATGGATGGCGCGCGCAGGATTGCCTGAAGGCTCCGGGCCAGCGCCCGGGCTAGCCCGGCTCGATATTTCGTCGCTCGACGTTTCGTTGAAGCTCTTGCTGGACCACGTAGTCCCGCCGCCTCCCCACGGAGACGGCGGCGCCCCAGCTCATCCATTCAAAACCAGAATCCGGAGACAACCATGCCGCGCCCCGCCGCCATCGACGTAACGCGCTTCATCGACGAAGCGCCGTTATCGCCGTTCCAGATCCTGATCGTCGTACTGTGCTTCCTCGTCGTCGCCATCGACGGCTTCGATACCGCCGCGATCGGCTTCATCGCGCCCGCCATCCGCAGCGAATGGCAGTTGAGCCCGGCACAACTTGGGCCGCTGTTCGGCGCAGGCCTGGCCGGCCTGATGGGTGGCGCCTTCCTGTTCGGCCCGCTGTCGGACCGCTACGGCCGCAAGACGGTGCTGGTCTTCAGCGTGCTGTTCTTCGGCGTGGCCAGCCTGGTATCGGCCTGGTCGAACTCGCTGTGGGAGCTGATCGCGCTGCGCTTCATCACCGGCCTTGGGCTGGGCGGCGCGATGCCCAACGCGATCACGCTGACCTCGGAATACTGTCCCGACAAACGCCGCTCGTTCCTGGTGACGACGATGTTCTGCGGCTTCACGATCGGCTCGGCGCTCGGCGGGCTGGCCTCCGCGGGCCTGATCGAATCGTATGGCTGGCGCTCCGTGCTGGTGGTCGGCGGCGTGCTGCCGCTGCTGCTGGTGCCGGTACTGCTGGTGCTGCTGCCCGAGTCGGTCCGTTATCTGGTGACCGTGGGCAAGAAGCTCGATCGCGTCGCCGCGACGCTGCAGCGGATCGACCGCAACGCGGACCTGCGCGACGCCGGCTTCATGGTGCCGCCGCGCGCGCAGGCCGGCTCGCCGGTCTGGCATCTGTTCCGTCCCGATCTGCTGCGCGGCACCTTGCTGCTGTGGTTCGCCTTCTTCATGAGCCTGCTGGTGATCTACCTGCTGTCGAGCTGGCTGCCGACCGTGCTGCGCGGCACCGGCATCTCGCTGAAGCACGCGGCGCTGGTGACCGCGATGTTCCAGGTCGGCGGCACCGTGGGCGCCATCGTGCTGGGCTGGCTGATGGACCGGCTGAACGCGCACTACGTGCTGGCAGCAAGCTACACGCTGGCCGGCGTTTTCACCGCCCTGATCGGCAACGTGACCGCGAGCCCGGTGCTGGCCGCCGTCGCCGTGTTCTGGGCCGGCTTCTGCGTGTCCGGCTCCCAGGTCGGCGCCAACGCGCTGTCGGCGGCCTACTATCCGACCGATTGCCGCGCGACCGGTGTCAGTTGGGCCAACGGCGTGGGGCGCATCGGCTCGGTGGTCGGCTCCGTCGGCGGCGGCGCGATGCTGTCGCTGGGTCTGGGCATGCCGGCGCTGTTCGTGCTGGTCGGCATTCCGGCTGTACTGGCCGGCCTGACGATGCTGGTGCTCGGCCGCGGGCATCCGGGCGGCCGAGCGGCGATACCCGCGGTGCAGGGCTAGGCGCGCTTCAAGCGCTCATATTTCGCTTCGCCGAGAAAGGCGCCCTGCTTGACCAGCAAGGCCTGCAGTTCCGCCACGTCGATGTCGTGCGGCGAACGGCCGTCGCGCACCGCCAGCGCGGCCGCGGTGCCGGCCGCCTGGCCCATCACGAAGCAGGCGCCGGACACGCGCGCGGCCGATTGCCCGTCATGCGTCATCGACGCGCAGCGGCCCGCCACCAGCAGGTTGTCGACGCCACCCGCGCTGGCGCGGCGAGGCAGCAGCATCCGGTATGGCAGCTGGTTGTAGCCGCGCGAATCCGGAATCGGCGGCCAGACCCATTGCACGTCGCCGGCCACATGCTTTTCCAGCGGCCAGCCGTTGACGCCGATCGCATCGGGGAAATCCGCGCAGTTAAGCACATCGTCGGCGCTCAGCATGGTTTCGCCGATCAGGCGGCGCGTTTCGCGGATGCCGAGCTGCGGCGCGATGTCGAGCGCGTAGGCGTTCTCGAAGCCCGGCACCCTGGTGCGCAGGAAGCGCAGGTACTCGACGATCTGGCGGCGGCCCTCGATCTCTCCTTCGCTCAGCGACTGCGCATCGGTGCCGTCGGTTGCCGAGCCGTCGAGCTTGCGCAGCTGGGTCACGTTGACGCGCCACTCGTAAGGATGCTTCTGCGGGCGGACCACCGCGCCGCGCCGCGGGAAGCGGAATTCCCCGGCGGCCTCGGCCTCGTCCATCAACGCCGGGATCGTCTTCCAGGCCTCACCCGCGCGCTGCGCATCGACATTGCCGACGCGGAACATCAGCGTGGGGTACAGCATATGTCCGTGGCCGTCGCCCTTCTCGGTCGGCACGCCGGCCCAGTGCGCGATGTCGGCGTCGCCGGAGCAATCGATGAAACAGCGCGCGCGCACCGCGACGCGGCCGGACTTGGTCTCGAGCAGCAGCGCATCGAGCGTGCCGTCGGCATGCCGCGCGACGCCGGCGGCCAGTGCATGGAACAGCAGATGAACGCCGTGGTCGGCCAGCAGCGCATCCGCGGCGCACTTGAACGCCGACATGTCGTAGGCCTGCGCGTGGATCTTGCCGAGCACGAGATGCGGTTCGTTCAGACCGTCGAGCCGGCGCATCCGCATCAGCAGATCGTCGGCGACGCCGTGCACCACCTGGCGGATCTCGCCGAAGACGTTGGCATGCAGCCCGCAGAAGTTGGTCACGCCGGCCGCGGTGCCCATGCCGCCGAGGAAACCGTAGCGCTCGGCCAGCAGCACGCGCGCCCCGTTGCAGGCCGCCGCCGCGGCCGCGCTGATGCCGGCGGGGCCGCCGCCCAGCACGACCACATCGAAGGGGCCGAGCACGGGGACATCGCGCGCCGCCTCGGTCAGCGTGTCCCCGCGAGAGAGCCCAGAGCGAGCAGAGAGACCTTCCATTGTCGTTGCCATGCTAGTCCAGCCGAATCCTGTGTTTTTCGATGACCGGCTTCCAGCGTGCGACGTCCTCCGCCATCACGCGGCGGAACGCATCGGGCGTGTTGCCGACCGGGTCCATGAATTGGAGGCGCAGCTTCTCGCGCAGCGCCGGTTCCGCCAGCACCGCGACGATCTCGTCGTGCAGCCGCTTGACGATTGGCGCCGGCGTGCCGGCCGGCACCACATAGCCGATCCAGGCGTCCGCCTGCACGTCGGCGATGCCGGCCTCCGCGAGCGTCGGCAGGTCCGGCAGCGAGGGCGAACGCTTCGCGCTGGCCACCGCCAGCGCCTTGATGCGCCCATTCCTGACATGCGGCATCACTGTGGCCGCCGGCAGGATTGCCATGTCGACGTCGCCGGCGATCACGGCGGTGACCGCCGCGCCGGAGCCGGGGTACGGCACATGGACCGGATCGGCCTCGCTGCGCGCGGCCAGCGCCGCCACTGCCAGATGCGAGATCGTGCCGGCGCCCATCGATGAATAGCTCAATGCCTTCGGTTGCTTCTTCAGCAGCGCCAGCAGTTCGGCGGCGTTGCGCGCCGGGACGCGATTGGCTACGACCAGCACCGCCGGCTGGCTGGTCGCGATGGTCACCGGCTGCAGGTCGCGCGCCGGGTCATAGGGCATCTTGCCGTACAGCAGCGAATTGACCGCCAGCGGACCGGCGATGCTGAGCCCGATCGTTTGTCCATCGGGTTTTGCCTTGGCGATGGCATCGGTGCCGATATTGCCGGCGGCGCCCGTCTTGTTCTCCACCACCATCGGCTGCCCCAGCCGTGCCGTCAGCCGTTCGCCGATCAGCCGCGCGGTGATATCGGGCGTCGAGCCGGCCGCGAACGGCACGATCACGCGCACCGGTCCGCTTGGCCAGTCCTGCCCATGGGAAAGCGTCGATACCGCGGCCGTCGCGGCCAGCGCGGTACAAGCGAGCCATCTCCCCAGCTTGCCTGTTTGCATTCAATGTCTCCAAGGATGTCTTGTTTGTATGCCGGCGCGCTATCCGGTGGCGCCTTGCGGCAAGATTAGGGCAATGGCACTATGGCGTCCATGCAATGGCTGACATAGGCGCAAGCGGGATTCTTAATAATGGATACGAAGCTGCTGGCGATCTTCGACGAGGTGTACAAGACGCGAAGCGTGTCGCGTGCGGGCGAACATCTTGGCCTGCCGCAGACCTCGGTCAGCCTGGCGCTTGGCCGCCTGCGCAAGCAGTTCGGCGATCCGCTGTTCGTCAGGACCGCCGAAGGCATGCTGCCGACCCCGCATGCGGAGACGCTGATCCAGCCGTTCCGCCAGGCGCTGGCGATCCTGCGCACCGCCACGCAGCAGCAGGTGGTGTTCGACCCGCCGCGATCGGAACGCACCTTCCGCATCAGCATGACCGACATCAGCCATCTGCAGTTTCTGCCGGGCCTGATGAACCGACTGCATGCGCTGGCGCCGGGCATTCGCGTGGAAGTGATGCGCATCTCCACGGACACGCCGAAGCAGCTCGAAAGCGGCGAGGCCGATCTGGCGGTCGGCTTCATGCCGGAGCTGGAGGCGGGCTTCTACCAGCAACGGCTGTTTCACCAGGGCTTCGCCTGCGTGGTGCGACAGGACCATCCCCGCGTGGATCGGCGCATGACGGTGTCGCTGTTCAAGCGCGAGAAGCACGTTGCCATCACCGCGGCCGGCACCGGGCACGATCTGCTCGAGCGCGAGCTGGAGCGGCGGCGCGTCACGCGCAACGTCGCGCTGTCGCTGCCGACACTGCCGGGCCTCGGGAATCTGCTGGCCAATACGGACCTGGTTGCCACGGTGCCGGAGCGAGTGGCGCAGATGCTGATGGGCATCGCCAACGTCAAGGCGCTGGCCCCGCCCTTCCCGCTGCCGACGTTTTCGATCAAGCAGCATTGGCACGAGCGCTACCACCAGGACCCGGCCAATCGCTGGCTGCGTTCGGTGATCGCGGACCTGTTTCTCGATTAGGCCGTCGTGCCGCCGCGGATCGCCCGTATCATGCCGGCGATCCACACCACTCCTTACCCACACCGGCAGCGCCGGACGCTGACCCGCGATGGACTAGCTGTCAGCCTGTTCTGGGCATCGCGCGTGCGGCGGTGACCGGCGCGCGGCGACGATGCCGCAAGTGAAATCCGCGGCGGCTGTTGCCTGTCAGGCGGAAACCGCAGGCAGATCGCCGCGATGGACCACCTGGACCTTGTTGCCGTCCGGATCGCGCAGATTGCAGGCGGGCTTGGGAGTTGGGCGAAAATACTGGCGGTTAATTGCACTTATTCAGTGGAAGGCCGCCGCCGCAGTAGTCCTCATTCGGCGCGATGCAGCGCCTTTGTCCGGTACAGCATGTAGAGCGCCACCGGCGCGCCGACCAGGCCGATCACTGCGTTGAGGTGAAACACATGCCGGCTCCAAGGCAGATGCACCACCAGGTCGGCGGCAAGGCCGAGGACCGCGCCGACCAGCGCCGCACCGGGCAGCAGCACGCGATGGTCGGCGCAGCGCCACAGCGCGCGGGCCACCTGCGCGGAAACCAGTCCCAGGAAGGCCACCGGTCCGCAGAAGGCCGTCACCAGTCCCGTCAGCCATGCGGTGGCCAGCAACGCGGCCCGCTTGACCCGCGCCACCGGAATCCCCATCGATTCGGCATAGCGCTCCCCGAGCAGCAGGCCGTTGAGCGGCTTGACCAGCAACAGGCTGCCGAGCAGGCCGATCGTTACCCCGGGCACCAGCAGTTCGAGCTGCCGGCGCGTGGCACCGGCAAAGCTGGCGTCGTCCCAGGCCTTGAACGCGCGCGCCTGCGTTTCGTCGATGAAGTGCATCGAGGCGCTGATCAGCCCGACCGCCAGATAGCCGAGCATCAGTCCGGTGATCAGCAGCGTCACCGTGCCGACCCGGCGCGACAGCACCGCAAGCAAGGCCAGCACGGCGGTGGAGCCGGCGATCGATGCCAGTGCCATGCCGAGGTCGCCGACCAGTCCGTAGCGCAGCAGAAAGGCATTGCCCGCGACGCCGGCGATGGTGACCAGCAGTGCCGTGCCCAGCCGCGCGCCGTGCACGATGCCGAGAACGAAGGGATCGGCCAGCGGATTGCGGAACAGCGTCTGCAGCAGCAGGCCCGACACGCCCAGGGCGGCCCCGCTGACCATCGCGTTGATCGCCCGCGGCAGGCGAAAGCCCAGCACGATCTCGCGCCAGACCTCGGCCTCGACCGGCTGCGCGGTCAATGCCTGCAGCACGGCCGGCAGCGGCACGGCCACCGCGCCCAGCGTGAGTTCGGTCAGCAGCAACACCACGATGGCCAGCACCAGGCCGGCGAAGATCAGCGGAGCACGCCGCATGGAGGTCCGCGGCATCGGCGCCGTGGCAGAAGTCAGGGTCGTCACGGTAGTTTCCGCAGGAATCGAGAGGGGGGATCGGAGGTCGGCGTGGCGGCTTGCGCGGCTGAGACGACCTCGGCCGCTTCGGATGCCAGTTCGGGATGCAGCGCCGCGATGGCCTCGGCAAGCTGGATATGCGGCCGCGTCATGCTCTGGTCCTGGTAGGGATACGCCCAGGCCCCGGCATAGCCGCGGTCCCATGCATGAACATTGCGGCCGGCCGCCGCGGCAAAGCGCCCGTGCAGCGGACTGGCGGCAAGCCATGCTTCGAGATCGGCCCGCCCTCCCACCGTGCCGAGCCAGGCCGGCGCATCGACGCCGCGCGCATAGACGCGCTCGAACGGCAGATAGAGCAGGCTGCCGGTGCCGCCGCCGTCCAGCACATAGTGTCCGCCCGCGTCCGCAATCAGCCGCGCGCGCTGGTTGTCCGCGCCGAAGGTCTCGAAGCTCTGTCGTCCCGCGGCAAAGCCGGACATCACCGCGGGGCGGGTCGGCGCACGCGCCGCCAGCGCGGCCAGCCGGCGATATGCCGCCTCGATCGACGCGAACTGCGCGTTGGCACGCTCTTCGCGGTTCGACAGCAGCGCCAGCAGCTTGAGCCATTCCGCGCGCCCGAGCGGATGCGGCTCGTGATGGTCCGCCTGCGCGATCGCACGCACGCCCAGCTCCCACAGGCGCGGATGCATATTGCCCTGCGGATAGGCCGAATAGAAGCTGAGATAGACATCGGCCTGCACCGACATCGCCTGCTCGATCGAGGCATGGCCGTAGCCCCACATATCATGGACCTTGCCCTGCTCGATCCGCGCCCGCACCGATGGCACGGTCACGCTGCGCACGTTTTCCGTGCCGAACAGGCGTTCCACCAGGCCCAGTTCGTCAAGCGCGCCGAGCATGGCCGCGTTGCCGGTGACCAGGCGCTGGATCGGCACCATGATCACCGGTACGTCGTCGCGATGCGGCGGCACCGGCGTACCGCACTGGACCAGCAGGTATTCGAGCCGTTCGCCGGTGCCCACGCTCGGCGTGAAGCGCACGCGCTTGTAGTGCGGGCCGTATTCGACCTCGAGCTGGGACGCATGCGAGAACGTCGTCTTGTGCGGGAAATAATCGACTCCGGGCCGATAGTCGGCGACGCAAGCGGCATCGAGATTCGCGGTGGGCCCGGCAGCGCCGACGGCCTGCTTCGGCCACGTGGCGCGCGGCGGCGCTTCGATCCGCGTGCAGCCGCACAGCAGCACGGCCAGCGCGATGGCGGACGCGCTGGCCCACGCGATCGCCGATGCGGTCGCCGACGCGGTGGCCGTCGCGGTCGCCGACGCGATGGCGGACCCGGTTGCGGCCGCGGTCCCGCGCCGGTTCACCGCGGCTCCCGTGCGAACGCTGCCGCGCTCGACGGCGTTCGCAGCGCCTCGACCAGCGCGCCGAGCGTCGGATAGCACGTCGCCGCGCCGCCTTCGCCGGCGACGGTATATCCCGCGGCATCGGCGCGCAGCGTCAGCGCAGCATCGGGATCGCGCACATACCCTGCCCGCTCGAGCGCCCGTGCGGCCCAGCTGGCGCGCAGCCCTCCGCCTTCCAGCCGGATCGCGCGGGTTCCCGCCGGTCCCACGCGCAGCTCCGCGCGTTCGAGATCGAAGGTCAGTCCGTCGGCGGCGAAGCTCGCCCCCAGCACGCCGTCGATGGCCAGGTCCTCCGGTGCGCCGACATGCAAGCGCCGCTGGCCGTCGATCAACCACAGCTCGTCGGCGTAGCGCAGCGCCAGTTCCAGGTCGTGCGTGGACAGCAGTACCGCCAGGCCATGCCGGTGTGCGAGGTCCAGCAGCAGCTGCATCGTGCCGACGCGACGCGGCAGGTCGAGGAAGGCGGTCGCTTCGTCGAGCACCAGCAGGCGCGGCTGCTGAGCCAGGGCGCGCGCGATCATGATCTTCTGCCGCTCGCCGTCGGACATCTCGGCAACCAACCGCTCCGCCAGCGACAGCGCGCCGGCGCTCGCCAGCGCCTCGTGCACGATGCGATGGTCTTCCGGGCTCAACCGGCCGGCCCAGCCCAGATAGGGATAGCGGCCCATGCTGGCCAGCTCGTAGCCGCGCATCAGCGTACCGTCGACCCGCTCGGTCAACACCACGGCAAGACGCCGCGCGCGTTGCGCGGCGGGCATCGCGTGGATCGGCTCGCTGTCGAGATGCACCTGCCCCGCCACCGGCGCCTGCATCGCGCACAGCGTGCGAATCAGCGTCGATTTCCCCGCGCCGTTCGCGCCCAGCAGGCAGACGAACCGCCCGCTCGGGATGGACACGTCGAGCGGCCCGAGCAGCGGACGCCCGCCATGGCCGGCGAACAGTCCCGTGGTTCCCAACACCGTCACAGCGTCGCTCCGAAGCTGGCGAACACGGTGCGCGGCGCGCCCGGATAGGTCGGCACGAAGGCGCCGCCGGAATCGTAATAGCGGCGATCGCCCAGGTTCTGTACCGTCAGCTGCAGCTTGTAGCGCCGCGCCTTGCCGAAGCGGTAGGCGATATTGGCGTCCCAGCGCGTGTACGAAGGCAGGGCGAAGGCGTTCTCGGTATTGGCCTGCCGTTCACCGACATAGGTCGCGCCGATGCCGACGCTCAGTCCCGACGCGGCTCCGGCGAAATCGTAGGTGGTCCAGATACTGGCGGTGCGACGCGGCGCATTGGCCAGCAGCTTGCCGACCAGCGCGGGATTGCTGTCGGCGGCGATCTCGGCCCTGTATTGCGTGTAGCTCGCCAGCACGCGCCAGCGCGGCGTAATGCTGAACGGCACGTCGATCTCCCAGCCGCGGCTGCGCTGCTCGCCGACCTGGATCACATAGTTGAAATCCTCCGGATCGGAGACCACGCCGTTGCTGCGGCGGATGTCGAACAGTGCGACGGTCGGCTCCAGCCGGCCGTCCAGCAGGCTGAACTTGGCGCCAATCTCGGTCTGCTTGCCGCGCGACGGCGCGGGCAGCGTGCCGGCGCGCAGCATGCCGCCGGACGGCTCGGTCAGGAAGGATCGCGCCCAGCTGGCGTAGAGCGACACGGGCTCGACCGGCGTCCACGTCAGCCCCACGCGCGGCGACAGCGCATCGTCATGCCGCACCAGCGTGTCCGCCGCCTGCAGGTACTGGGCGCGCGCGCTGGTCCGCGAGCGGTCGTAGCGCAGGCCGAGCAGCAATCGCCAATGCGGTCCGAACTGCAGCTCGTCCTGCGCGTACAGGCCGAGGTTGCGGCTGGCGTAGCGCGAGCCGTCGTACGGCAGCAGCGCGCCGGCGTTGGCGCCATGCACCGGGTGGTAGAGATCGATCGGCAGGTTCACCGGGAAGCCGCCCGGCCCCAGATTCGCCTGCGCGCTGAAGTCCCACTCGTCCCAGTTGTAATCGGCACCGATCAATACGCGGTGGCCGATGCCGCCGGTATCGAAGCGGCGCGAGACCTCGGCCATCAGCGTGGTATCGGTCTGCCGGTCGATGTTGCGCTGCTTGCGGCGATTGACCTGCGGGTCGGGCCCATCGGCGCCGCTGAGCGCGGGAAACCCATACGGGTACCAGACCGCATCGGTGCGCGCATGGGAGCGCAGCGCGCCGGCGCGCAATGCCCAGCCATTGTCGAAGCGATGATCGAGCACCAGCGAGCCCAGCGCGCTGTCGTTGTCCAGCCGCGCGTCCCGCTCGCCATAGTTGTAGTGGATCGGCACGTTGAGGAACAGCGGGCTGTTGCCGAAGCCGCGGTCGAAGGCGCCGCGCCGGCGGCCGAACTCGAACTCCGCGGTCAGGCGGGTCTGCGGTGCCAGCTTCCACTGCAGCACCGGCGAGACGAACAGCGTCTGCGCGTCGACGAAGTCGCGGAAGCTGCGATTGTCCTGCCACGAGCCGGTGATCCGGTAGCTCAGCGTGTCGCTGATCGGCCCGGTGCTGTCCACCGTCGCGCGCCGGAAATCATGGCTGCCGCCGGTCAATTCCACGCTGTGCCGCGGCTTGTCCAACGGCTTGCGGGTCACGATATTGACCACGCCGCCTGGCTCGAAGCGGCCATAGAGCGCGGACGCCGGGCCCTTGAGCACCTCGATCTGCTCGATGTTGGCCATCTCGTCGACCGGGGCGAAGACGCTGCGGCGAAAGCCGTTCTTCAGGTTCGCCGAGGTCGCGAAGCCGCGCAGGCGGAAGCGGTCGTTGCTGCCGCCCCAGCCGACTTGCGCCGTCACACCGGGGACCGTGCGGATGGCCTCCCCCAGCGTGAACACGCCACGGTCCTCGATCAGCTCGCGCGTCACGGTCTGGATCGAGAACGGCGTTTCCTTCAGCGCGGTATCGCTCTTGTTGGCGGTGGGTGCGACCACCGCGCGATAGGCCCGCTCGCGCGTGCCGGTAACGGTCACCGCCTCCAGCTCGGCGGCCGGCCCGCCCTCCCCCTCCTGCGCCGCGCAGATGCCCGGCGCCGTCGCCAGCAATGCCACGGCGGCGCGCCGGTGCCATCGGATCGTGTTGGGTCGTGGATGCGGAGCGGCGGGCAAGATATCGTCCTGGTGTCGATCGGACGATAATGATATTGCATTATCATTAAAAATCAAATGGGCCTGCGTCCCCTGCCCTGTGGCACAGGCGGACCCGGAAGAGGCCGCTTCGGTCGGCATCCTGCCCACGCACTGCCCGGACCTCGTCCCGGGTAATGCCCGGTCAGGCCACCTTCTTCAGTTGCTTCCTATAGTCGGCGCCGCGCTTCACGTAATCGGCGGCGTTGGCGCGCAGATTGCGCACTTCCTCGTCGCTCAACTCGCGCACGGCCTTGGCCGGCGAGCCGAGGATCAGCGAGCGCGGCGGGAAGGACTTGCCTTCGGTGACCAGCGCCCCCGCCGCGACCAGGGATTCGCTTCCGATGGTCGCGTTGTTCAGGATCACGGCCTGGATGCCGATCAGCGCGCCATCGCCGATGGTGCAGCCGTGCAGCATGGCCTGATGCCCGATGGTGACGTCGGTACCGATGCGCAGCGGGCAGCCCGGATCGGTATGGAGCACCGCGCCTTCCTGCACGTTGCTGCGGGCGCCGATCGCGATCGGTTCGTTGTCGGCGCGGATCACCGCGCCGGGCCAGACGGTGACCTGCTCGCCGAGCTGTGCGTTGCCGATGAGGGTGGCCTGATCCGCGATGAAGGCGGTGTCGGAGATGGACGGCGTCAGGTCGCCGAGCTGGTAAAGAGCCATGTTTCGATGATGCGTTGGTGGGGAGAAGGAAGGCCCGCGAGCCGCGTGTCGCGTACCGAGTGCCGCGTGCCGCGTGCGACTATTCGACCGACACGTTGGCCTTCTTGACCAGCGTGGCATAGCGCGCCGCCTCGCTGGCGAAGAACTTTGCCGCCTGCGCCGGCGTGGTCGGCCGCGTGGCGGTCGCCTGCTTCTTCAGGGCCTCGACCACCTCGGGGCTGGTGAAGGCCTTGGTGAAGGCGTCGTGCAGGCGCTGGACTTCGGCGGGCGGCAGGTTGGCCGGACCGACCAGGGCGAACCAGCCCTCGATGTCGTAGGCCGGCAAGCCTTGTTCGGCGATGGTGGGGATATCGGGCGCCGCCTGCGAACGGCTCGCGCCGCACAGGCCGATCGCGCGCAGCGTGCCGGCCTTCAGATGCGGCAGCACGGCGTTCAGCGCGACCACGCCCATCTGCACCTGCCCCGACAGCAAATCGGTGACCATCGGCCCGGTGCCCTTGTATGGGATATGGCGCGCCTTGACGCCGGCCTCCTCCAGGAACATCTGGCCGGCCAGATGAATCACGGTGCCGTTGCCCGACGAGGCGTAGTTGTATTCGTCCGGTTTGGCCTTCAGCAGGGCGACCAGCTCCTTGACGTTGCGCGCCGGCACCTTCGGGTTGACCACCAGCACCAGCGAGGTCGCGCCCAGCACGCTGATCGGCGTGATGTCCTTGATCGCATCGAACGGCATCGACTTGAACACGCTCGGATTGATCGCGTGGTTGTTCGACACCATGCCGAGCGTGGTGCCGTCCGGCGCCGCCTTGACGACCGCGGCCGTGCCCGTGATGCCGCCCGCGCCGGGCATGTTCTCGATCACGACCGGCTGGCCGAGCGCCTTGCCCAGCGCCGGCGCGGCCGCCCGCACAATGGCATCGACGCCGGAACCGGCGCTGATCGGCAAGATCAATCGGATCGGCTTGCCGGAGCCCGGCTGCGCCTGCGCGGACCGAGAGGGATACAGCGCCGGCACGCCCAGCATGCCGAGCGTGACGGCCGCCGCGGCCAGTTTGATCACATTGCGACGGATCGGAAGCGAGGGCGCGATGGCGCGCGAGCGGGGTGAATGCATGATGTTGTCTCCGGATGGGTATGTCCGGCCGCTGTGCCGCGGCCTGTTCGGGCCTGGCCGGCGCAGATCGCGCGCCGGCCGCCCCGGTGCTGTCAGCGCGCGCCCTTGCCCAGGCGCGCCAGAATTTCGTCGTTGTGCTCGCCGGCCTTCGGCAAGGGATGGCGCACGCCGGGGCGGCGGCCGCCCATCAGCAGCGGCAGCAGCACGGCCGGCGCCGTCGAGCCGTCGTCGGCCTGCATCGGCACCAGTCCCCCGCTTGCCTTCAGATGCACGTCGTCGAGCAGCTGATCGGGGCGCACGATCGGCGCGTACGGAATGCCGGCCGCCTCGAGCTTGGGCGCCAGCTCGGCGACGCGGTGATGCCGCAGGATGCCGCCGAGCTGCTCCAGCAGTTGCGGACGCACCGCGACGCGCGAGGCATTGCTGGCGTACTCGGGCACGCCGAGCAGGTCCGGCCGCTCCAGCACCCTGCACAGCGTGACGAACTGCTTGTCGCTGACCGCGCCGATGAACAGCTGCTCGTCGTCGGCCAGCGTGAAGACGTCGTAGACGCTCCAGGCCGATACGCGCGAGGGCATCGGCGGCGGCGCCTCGCCCGTCATCGCGTACTGCTGCATATGCTGCGAGGCCAGGAACACGCAGTTCTCGAACAGCGCGCTCTGGATCTCCTGGCCGCGGCCGGTGCGATCGCGCTCGCGCAGCGCGGCCAGCACGCCGATCGCGCCGAACATGCCGCCCATGATGTCGTTGACCGAGGTGCCGGCGCGCAAGGGCCGCCCCTTTGGCCCGGTCATGTACGACAGGCCGCCCATCATCTGCACCACCTCGTCGAGCGCCAGCCGGTTCTCGTACGGCCCCGGCAGGAAGCCCTTGTGCGAGACATAGATCAGCCGCGGACAGGACTTCGACAGCGTGTCGTAGTCCAGGCCGAGCTTGCGCATCAGGCCGGGACGGAAGTTCTCCAGCAGCACGTCGCACTGCCCGGCCAGTTCCGCCGCGGTGGCACGGCCCTCGTCGGTGGTGATGTCGAGCACCACGCTCTTCTTGTTGCGGTTGAAGGCGCGGAAAAAGCCGATGCCCAGGCCGGGCAGGTTGCGCGTCTTGTCGCCGCCGGGCGGTTCGACCTTGATGACCTCGGCACCGAGATCGGCCAGGATCATGCCGCAGGTCGGGCCCATGACCATATGGGTGAACTCGACCACGCGGATGCCCGCGAGCGGGAGGGATTCGTTGCTTTGCATCATGATATGACCCACTCGGTGGCGATCAGGCTGGGAAAGTCTGGATGGGCGCCGGGGACGGTGCCGTGCCACAGCGGCTCGGCGCGGCAAGGCCGGCATCGTCGTCAGCGCCGACACCGGGGAATGTCTTCGGCAAGCCGGCGCGCCACAGCATGCCGTGCAGGGTCTCGCCGGCGAGCCAGCCCGCCACCCGCTCGCGCAGGCGCAGCAGCGCGCCGATATCGAGGCCGGTGTCGATGCCCATGCTGCCCAGCATATAGGCCAGGTCTTCGGTGGCGACATTGCCGCTCGCGCCCGGCGCATGCGGGCAGCCGCCGATGCCGCCGAGGCAGGCGTCGAAGCGGTTCACGCCGGTCTGCATCGCGGCGTAGACGTTGGCCAGCCCCAGTCCGCGGGTATCGTGGAAATGGCCGCACCAGAACCTGTCGCCGGCGAGCGCGACGGCGCGCTCGAACAGCGCGGCCACCTGCGCGGGATCGGCATAGCCCACCGTATCGGCAAGGCTGACGCGGTCCGCCCCGGCATCGAGCAGCGCCTGCATCAGGCGCAATACTTCGTCGGCATCGACATGGCCCTGGATCGTGCAGCCGAACGCCGTGCCCACGCCGCCCTCGATCAGCGTGCTCGCCCCGGCGGCGTCGCGGGCCGCGCGCATGCGGGCCACCTCGGCCACCACTTCGTCGGGGGTCTTGCGCAGGTTCGCCAGGCTGTGCGCATGGCTGGCCGACAGCGGCACCAGCATCAGGTCGGCACCGTGGGCAAGCGCCAGCTCGGCGCCGCGCAGATTCGGCACCAGCACCGAGCAGAACAAGCCCGGCAGCGTCCTGGCGAAGGCCAGCAGCTCGGCCGTATCGGCCAATTGCGGCAGCAGCCGCGCCGGCACGAAGGAGCCGATCTCGATTTCGCGCTGGCCGGCGTCGTAGGCGGCGCGGATCCATTCGCGCTTGTGTTCGGTCGGCACGATGGTCTGCACGCTCTGCAGGCCGTCGCGCAGGCCGACCTCGCGGACCACGGCACGGCTGGGCAGGGAAGGAAGTGGGCTGGCTTTCATGGCTCTGGCTGGCTCTCGCGGGGATGCGGACCGGGAGATCGGCGATCTCGTGCGGCAGGGTGGGAGCAATGTATGCCATTCCCGAATCGAGCTACAGCGATGATTCGTGCACGTTTCGATTCCATATCGGAAAGCCTTGGCGAGCGACCCATCGCGGGGCCGTCCCCGCCGGAACGTCATGCGCGGCGGGTGCTACGGCCGGCGTACCATACGGCAGTTCGGCAATTCGACCGGCGGCGCGACCGCCCGGCAAGGGGAGACAGGCTGTGGATGCAGGCATGGTGAAATCGGCGAACCGGGTCTTCGATCTGCTCGAGCTGTTCGAGCGCGAGCGGCGGCCGCTGCGGGTCGGCGAAATCGTCGAGAAGCTGGGGATACCGCAATCGAGCGCGTCGATGCTGGTGCGCACGCTGGTAGGCCGGGGCTATATGGAATTCGATGCGCAGGCGCGCACCTTCTGCCCTTCCGTGCGGGTGTCCTTCCTTTGCGACTGGACCACGCGCAAGCATGGCACCAGCGCGACCGTCCACGATGCCATGCGGCGGCTGTCGGCGGACACCGGCGAGACCGTGCTGCTGGGACGCCAGAACGGCATCATGCTGCAGTACCTGTCGGTCATCGAATCGCCCCACGCGCTGCGCCTGACCGCCGTATCCGGCGCGATGCGCCCGATGCATCTGACCGCGATCGGCATCATGCTGATGAGCCGGATGAACGACGACGAGGTGGGCCGCCTGCTGCGCCGCTATAACGCCGAGCACAAGAGCGCATGGCCGCCGGCGCGGCTGGCCGATACCATGCGCGCCGTCCGGCAGGCGCGCGAGCAGGGTTACTACGAATCGGCCAATCTCGCCACGCCCGGCGCCGGCGTCCTGGCCACGCTGCTGGCAACACCGATCCGTGGACAATGGCTGGGCATCGGTACCGGCGGGCCCGTGGCCCGGCTGCATGCGCGCCGCAAGCAGTTGCTGCCCGCGGTGCTGGCCGTCGCGCGAAACTGCTAGACCTTCGCCGCATTCGCAGCGTTCGGAGAGTTCGGAGCGTTCGCAGCAGTCGCAGTCGCAGCCGCCCCGCCCCGCCGCTGCTCCGCCTGCACGATTGCGCGGTGGCGAGCCAGCAGCCGCAGCGCCTGTTCCAGATGCAGCCGCTCGACCATCCTGCCATCGAGATTGATCACCCCTGCGTCTGCGTTCTCGTTCGCCGCGAAGGCGGCGGCAATCCGCTCGGCTTCCGCGACCTGCTGTGCCGACGGCGCGAATGCCGCGTTGGCGGCGTCGATCTGCGACGGGTGGATCAGCGTCTTGCCATCGAATGCCATCCGCACCGATTGGGTCAGTTCCGCGGCATAGCCGGCCTGGTCGCCGAAGTCGTTCCAGACGCCATCGAGAATGTCGACCCCGTAGCGTTTCGCCGCCAGCACGGCCTGCATCAGCCAGGGCATCAGATAGCGGCGCTCCTCGCCGGCAAATACACCGGTGTCCTTGGCCAGATCGTTGGTGCCGATCACCAGGCAATCGAGGCGCGGTGTCGCCGCACGCCCGGCCGCGACGATCGCATCGAGCCGATGGATCGCCTGCGGCGTCTCCACCATCGCCCATAGCGCCGGCGGCTTGTCCCATGCCAGCGCCGCGCAGGCGCGGGCGAATGCCACGACATCGCTGTCGTCGCCGACCTTCGGCAGCAACACCGCGTCGACGCGCGCGCTGGCGGCGAGCATCAGGTCCTGCGCGAACTCGGCGGTGCCCAATGCATTGACGCGCAGCACGATCTCCTGGCCGGCAGACCGCCGCCCCGACAGCGCTTGCCCAAGCTGCGCGCGCGCGGCGCTCTTCATCGCGGGCGACACCGCATCTTCCAAGTCGAACACGATCGCATCGCATGGCAGCGCGGCCGACTTGTCGATGGCGCGGGCGTTGGCCGCGGGAACATAGAGCACCGAGCGGCGCAGGCGGAGGGAATCGTCGGTCATGGTCTCGATCTCGAAGTGGTTGGCGGACAGGCGGTGCGGGACCGCGCGACATGCAGTCTGCCTCTCCGCCCGGCGCCCCGCCATCACATCCATGATGATTTGCTGCCGTCGTCATCCATCACATATGTGATGCCCGCCGATGCCGCGCGGGCCGATACTGCCTCCACCCGCAACAACCGTCGCCCGCCAAACCGGGCGCATCGAACAGGTGGACATGGAACGATCCGAGCAGGCGGCACCCGGCTATACCGGCGCGATGGCGCAGTGGATCAGCACGGTCGACGACACGGCGATCGGGCCGGCGGCCCTGATGTGGGCGCGCCACGCGCTGCTGGACTGGCTGGCGGTGGCGATCGCCGCCAACGGCGAGCCGCTGGTCACGATGCTGACTGCCGAACATGGCGGCGACTCGACCGCGCCCTGCACCCTGCTGGGCGGCACCCGCGCGCACGTGGCCGACGCTGCGCTGATCAATGGCGCGGCCGGCCACGCGCTCGACTTCGACGACGTCGCTTCCGCGATGCGCGGCCACCCCACCGTACCGGTCGCTCCGGCCGCGCTGGCGGTGGCCGAGCTGCAGCGCGCCGGCGGCATCGATCTGCTGCGCGCGCTGGTGATCGGCCATGAGGTGGAATCGCGCATCGGCGAGCGGATTGGCGACGCGCAATACCGCTTCGGCCTGCATCCGACCGGCACCACCGGCGCGATCGGCGCGGCGGCGGCGTGCGCCCGGCTGATGCGGCTGGACCCGGATCGCAGCGCGCACGCGCTCGGCCTGGCGGCCACGCAGGCGGCCGGCCTCAAATGCATGTTCGGCACGATGGCCAAGCCGCTGCATGCCGGCAAGGCCGCGATGCATGGCGTGATGGCGGCCCGGTTGGCGGCGCGCGGCTTCACCGCCAACACCGCGGCGCTCGAATGCGCACAGGGATTTGCAGCCACGCAGGCGCCGGACGGCGATCCGCTGCCCGCGCGGTTCGAGCCGCGAAACACCATGGCGATCGAGAAGACGCTGTTCAAGTACCACGCCTCCTGCTACCTGACCCACTCCACGCTCGAGGCCGTGGCACAGGCGCGCCGCAAGCACGGCATCGGCCTGGACGACATGGAGACGATGGCCATTCTCGTGTCCGGTCCCCATCGCGGCGTGTGCGACATCGCGCAGCCGCGCACCGGCCTGGAGATCAAGTTCTCGATCCAGCATCTTGCGGTGATGGCCCTCGATGGTGTGTCCACCGCCTCGCTCGACAACTACACCGACCGGCAGGCCACCGATCCGCGCCTCGCGCGCGCCCGCCAACGCGTCGCGCTGCACACCGACCAGGGGGGCGACCGCAACGCCGCCGTGGTCGAGATTCGCACCCGCGATGGCCGCACGCTGCGCGAAAGCGCCAATGTCGCGGTGCCGGCCGCCGATCTCGATCGGCAATGGCAGCAATTGCTGGCCAAGGCCGAGGCCATCGTCACGCCGGTGCTGGGCGGTGCGCGCTTTGGCCGCCTGGTCGATGCGGTGCAAGCGCTAGACCGGCTCCCTTCCCTTGACCCCCTGTTCGAGGCAATCCGATGACATCCCAGGACACCGCTTCCGTGGACCCCACCGTAGCCCGGCTCAAGGCCGAGGCGACGCTGCGCGTACGCGGCAATCGCTACGAGGACTTCGAGCCCGGCCGCGCCTTCACCCATCACTGGGGCCGCACCGTCAGCGAGGCCGACAACACGCTGTTCTCGGTGCTGACGCTGCACTACAACCCGCAATACACCAATGCGGCAATGGCGGAGGCCGCCGGCCATCCGCGCATTCCGGTCAATCCGCTGCTGGTGTTCAACACCGTCTTCGGCCTGTCGGTCGAGGACCTGTCGGAAGGCGGCGGTCCGTTTCTCGGCGTCGACGAGCTCAGCTTCGTGGAGCACGTCTATCCCGGCGACACGCTGTACGCCAGCTCCGAGGTGGTGTCGCGCCGGCTCGCCAGCAATCGCCCCGGCTACGGCATCGTGACCTGGCACACGCGCGGCACCAACCAGCGCGGCGAAGCGGTGATCGCGTTCAAACGTTCGAATCTTGTGAGGACCAGGGCATGACCATATCGGCAGACGGCAAGGGCTACATGACGGAAGAGCGCCAGATGATCCGCGAGGCGGCGCGCGAGTTCACCATGAAGGAGGTGCTGCCCGTCGCCAATGCCCTCGACGGCCCCGACGCCGAGATCCCGATGGATCTGCGCGACAAGATGGCCGAGATGGGGTATTTCGGCATCACGATTCCCGAGCAGTACGGCGGCCTGGGCCTCGGCATCTTCGAGTACTGCCTGATTTGCGAACAGCTGTCGCGCGGCTGGATGTCGGTCGCCTCGATCGTCGCGCGCGCGCAGGGCGGCTGGATCATGAAGGCGATGCCCGAGGACATGCGGCAGGCCTATCTGCCGCGCGTGGTGCGCGGCGAATTCCTGAACGCCAGCGCGCTGTCGGAGCCCGACACCGGCTCGGACCTGGCCTCGATCTCGTGCCGCGCCGAGCGCGACGGCGACGAATGGGTGCTGACCGGCAACAAGTACTGGTGCACGTTCGCCGATGGAGCCGACTACCTGATCCTGTTCGCGCGCACCTCGCCGCCGCCGAGTCCCGACAAGCGCTGGGAAGGGATTTCCTGCTTCATGATCGAGAAGGAACGCGGCAGCTTTCCGCCGGGCATGACCGGCTCGCCGATTCCCAAGATCGGCTATTTCGGCTGGAAGACCTTCGAGCTGGCACTCGATGGCGTGCGCGTCCCCGCCCGCAACCTGATGGGCGGCGAAGGCAAGGCCTTCCTGCTGATGGCCAAGGGCCTGGAAGGCGCCCGCGCGCATACCGCGGCCCGTGCGATCGGACTGGCCCAGGGCGCGCTCGAGGACGCGATCGCCTACTCGCTGGAGCGCCGCCAGTTCGGCATGCCGATCGCCGAATATCAGGCGATCCGCTTCAAGATCGCCACGATGGCCACTGAAATCGAGGCCGCGCGCCAGCTGCTGTACTACGTCTGCAACGAGATCGACAGCGGCCGCCGTTGCGACAAGGAGGCGTCGATGGTCAAGTACTTCGCCTCGGAGATGGCCGAACGCGTGACCTCGACCGCGCTGCAGATCTTCGGCGGCGCAGGCTATACCAAGCTGTTCCCGGTCGAGCGCTACTGGCGCGACGCGCGGCTGACCAAGATCTTCGAGGGCACCTCGGAAATCCAGCAGCGCATCATCGCCAACAGCCTGCTGGGACGTTCGGAGGTCGAAGCGATGATCGCCAGCCGCGCCTTCGATCAGCGCCAGGGCGCCGGGAGGGCAACGGCATGAAGACGCATGCGCTGACCAGCCACGACGGCTACTTCGAGGATTTCTCGCCCGGCATGCTGATCCGCCATGCGCGCGGCAAGACGGTGACCGAGATGGACAACGTGCTGCTGACCAATATGGTGATGAACACCGCCGAGGGCCATTTCAACGAGGACGCCATGCGGCGCGCGGCAAACGGCATCTTTTCGCAGCGGGTGGTGTTCGGCGGCATCAATCTGTCGATGGTGCTGGGCCTTGCCGCGCAGGACACCGCGGAGCAATGCCTGCGCGAAATCGGCCTGGACAAGATCCGGCTGTCGCATCCGGTCTTCCATGGCGACACGCTGTACGCCTACTCCGAGGTGCTGGCGGTAGAAGACGCGCCCGACCGGGCGGACGCCGGCCTCGTCCGCTTCCGCCACTACGGCATCAACCAGGACGACAGGCTGTGCGTGCAGGCCGAACGCACGGTGCTGCTCAAGCGCAAGAGCCATTGGGGTGACCGATGACCAGGGGCGAGCGATGAGCGGCGACGAGCGCCCCGTCGGCGCGCTCGACGGCCTGGTCGTGCTCGACCTGACGCAGATGCTGGCCGGGCCGTATGCGTCGATGATGCTGGCCGACCAGGGCGCGCGGGTCATCAAGATCGAGCCGCCGGGCGGCGACCTGACGCGGCGCAACGGTCCGCATCTGGATGGCGCGCTGCGCCTGGAGCAGCGCGGATACGGCGCCTACTTCGGCTCGATCAACCGCAACAAGGAATCGGTGGAGCTGGACCTGAAGCGGCCCGCCGGGCGCGAGGCGCTGCTGCGGCTGGCACGCCAGGCCGACGTGCTGGTCGAGAACTACCGCGTCGGCGTGATGGACCGCCTCGGGCTGGGCTACGAGACGCTGGCCGCCGCGAACCCGCGGCTCGTCTACGCCACGCTGCGGGGCTTCGGCGATCCGCGCAGCGGCGCCAGCCCCTACGCCGACTGGCCGGCCTATGACCCGGTCGCGCAGGCCATGGGCGGCATCATGGGCATCACCGGCGCCCGCCGCGGCGGCCCGCCCACCAAGATCGGCCCGGGCGTCGGCGATATCGTGCCGGCGATGTTCCTGGCGTACGGCATCGCGGCGGCCTGCTGGCGCGCACAGCGTACCGGCCAGGGGCAGTTCGTCGACGTGGCGATGGTCGACGCGGTGCTCGCGGTCTGCGAGCGGCTGGTGTTCCAGTACGGCGTGACGGGCAACGCGCCGGGGCCGGAAGGCAACGGCCACCCGCTGCTGTGCCCGTTCGGACTGTTTCCCGCCGCCGACGGCTACGTCAGCCTGGGCGTGCCGAACGACCGCTTCTGGGCCCTGCTGGTCGCGCGCATGCAGCGGCCCGAGCTGCAGCACGATCCCCGCTTTGCCAGCAACGACGCCCGTGTCGCGCATCGCGAAGAGGTGGACGAGCTCGTCTCCGCCTGGACCCGGCGCTTCACGAAGCAGGAACTGGCGCGCGAACTCGGCGGCGAGATCCCGTTCGGTCCGGTGTTCGATGCCCGCGACATCTTCGCCGACCCGCATTTCCGCGTGCGCGACATGCTGGTCGAGGTCGAGCAGCCGGGCGCGGCCCGGCCGTTGACGGTCGCCGGCACGCCGGTGCGAATGAGCGCGACGCCGGGCGCGGTGCGCCGCCGCGCCCCGATGGTCGGCGAGCACACCGAACGGACGCTGGCCGACTTCGGCTTCACCGCGACCGAGATTGCCGCGCTGCGGCCGTGACAAACCGGATCGCCATGGTTCGCCTGGCGACAGCGCATACCACCAAGGAGCAAACACAGCGATGCAAAGGGATGCACAACAACGACCGCGGCGGCTGCGCCGCTGCCAGCTTTCGGTGCCGGGCTCGAGCGAGAAGATGATGAGCAAGGCCGCCGCGATGGACGTCGACTTCGTCTTTCTCGATCTCGAGGATGCCGTCGCGCCGGCCGAGAAGCGCCCCGCGCGGGCAAGGATCGTCGATGCGCTGAACGGGCTCGACTGGGGCAGGACCACCCGCTGCGTGCGCGTCAACGACCTGACCACCGAATACGCCTACGAGGACATCATCGAAGTGGTCGAGGGCGCGGGTGCCAACCTCGACGTGATCATGCTGCCCAAGGCGATGAGCGCCGCCGACGTGCAGTTCGTCGACAAGCTGCTGACGATGATGGAGATCAAGCTCAAGCTGCCGCACCGGATCGGCATCGACGTGCTGATCGAAGAGGTCGAGGCCATGATGAACGTGGAAGCGATCGCCGCCTCCACGCCCCGGCTCGAATGCCTGATCTTCGGCATGGGCGACTACTCGGCCAGCCAGGGCGTCTCCGTGCGGGACATCGGCGGCAGCGGCGGCTATCCGGGCGATATCTGGCACTACCAGCGGCACCGGCTGACGATCGCCGCGCGCGCCAACCGGCTCGACGCGGTCGACGGCCCCTTCGCCGATTTCCGCGACCCGGACGTCTATCTGCAGGAAGCGCGGCGCGCGATGATCCTCGGCATGGTCGGCAAGTGGGCGATCCACCCGTCGCAGGTCGAACTTGCGCAGCAGGTGTTCTCGCCCTCGCCCGACGATGTCGCCCGCGCGCGCGACATGATGCGCGCCTACGACGCCGCGCTCGCACAGGGCTTGGGCGCCGTCCAGTACGACGGCAAGATGATCGACATCGCGTCGATCCGCATCGTGCGCAATCTGGTGGAGCGGGCCGCGTTGATCGGCATGTAGGCAACCACGCAGCGATCCATGTAGCGACCCATGCAGCGCTCGCAGGCAACGCGCACATGCGCCGCTGCGCGGCGCGTACGGCGGCGGCAAGCCGCCGGGCAGTGATAACAACGACACGGAGACGAAATGAAGGCTGACATTCCATCCACATGGCTGGTAGACGGCCGGCGCCGTCGCTTGTTGCGCGCCGGCGCGGCGCTCGCGGTGCTGCCGTGGCCGTTCGCGTCCGCGCGCGCCGCCAACTGGCCGGCCCGGCCGATCCGCATCATCGCGGCGCAGGCCCCCGGTTCCTCGAACGACAGTACCGCCCGTGCCTTCGCCGAGTATTTCACCAGCGTGCTGAAGGTGCCCGTGGTCGTCGAGAACAAGCCCGGCGGCGTCGGCATGATCGCCGCCGAAACGGTCGCACGCAGCGAGCCCGACGGCTACACGCTGCTGTTCACGCTGCACAGCCAGCTCGCGCAGGCGCCGGTGCTGCTGCGCAAGCCGCCGATCGATCCGTCGCGCGACCTGGTGCCGATCGCCGCGGTCAGCACCGGCGTGGGCGTGATGGTGGCCAACAAGAACCTGCCCGCCAACAACTTCAAGGAAGTGCTGGCGCTGTCGCGCAAGCGGCCGGTCTCGGTCGGCAACTACGGCGTAGGCTCGGGCTGGCAGCTGATGGTGGCCCAGTTGAAGAAGGAGACCGGCGCCCAGCTCGACATCATCAACTACAAGGGCACCGGCGCGATGATGGGCGACCTGCTGGCCGGCCATATCGACGTCGGCGCGGGCTCGCTGCTCGGCATGTCGGGCGGCCTGCAGTCCGGTGGCCTGAAGCCGATCCTGATCATCTCCGGCCCGCGCAGCGACCGGCTGCCCGGCATTCCGACCTGGGCCGACGAGGGCTTCAACAGCCCGGTGTTCCGCAACCTGACCGAATGCAACATGCTGCTGGGACCGGCCGGGCTGCCACCGGAGATCGGCGCGCGGCTGGCCGAGCTGGTGACGAAATCGATCACCGAGTCCGAGCAGGTCAAGATCGTCCGGCAACAACTCGGCAGCCAGGACACGCCGTTGACCGGCGATGCCCTGCGCCAGTTCATCGGCCGTGTGTGGCCGACCTACCAGGCCGCGACCAAGGCGATCGGGCTGACGCTGCAATGACGCAGGGAGCGGCGTGCCTGTTGGGGTAAGGCACGCCCGTATGCCGTATCGCAGACCGTCCGGCACCATGGCACGGCCTTGGCTCAGGTCGGCCAGGCCGATCCCAGGATGATGCTGCAGAAGTTCAGGCGCTGGTAGTTCGGATCCTTGAGCGCCAGCACGTCGGCCTTGACGTTGCCGAAGGTCGTCAGCGGCTTGCGGCGCGTGCCCTCGGCGAAATGGTCGATGATGCTTTCCTTGAAGTTGTGCTCGCGCGGGTGATGCCGGCAGACGTGGTCGCGCTGCTCGCCGGTGAAGTCGTGATAGCACAGTCCCAGCACGTCCATCTCGACGCCCGCCGTGACCAGCGCCACCGTCGGGCGCATATGTTCGGGAACGCCCGGCGTCGTATGCAGCGCGATCGCGGCCCAGACATCGTCGATATCCCGCTCGGCAATGCCATAGCCCTTCAGGAAGTCGCGCGCCGCGTTGGCGCCGTCCACCTCGAAGCGCAGATTGTCGCTGGCATAGCGCTGCGTCAACCCCATATCGTGGAACATCGCGCCGATATAGAGCAGCTCGGGGTCGTAGGGCAGCGCCTTGCGCTCGCCGGTCAGCGCGCCCCAGAAGAACACGCGGCGGCTGTGGTGGTACAGCAGGTCGTCCTCGGTGTCGCGCACCAGCTGGGTCGCGGCGCGTGCCATCGCGCTGTCGGGTACGCGAATGCCGGCAATGATTTCGGCCATCTTGATTGCTCCTGAAGGATCGGCATGGCGGTCATCGGCAAGGCGCACGATGCGGTCGCCATCGCAAGAGTGAGAAGGGAACTGCCAGCCGGGGCCGCCGCCGTCCTGGGTCGCCCTTGGTCGCCTTCGGTCGCCACAGCGGTCCCGGTCTCGCGCTTTCATTCTGGCCTGCGCCATGTTTGACTACAATGACGCCATTCCGTCAGATCCGGACATCGTGACGGCGCTTGAGGACAGCCGCAGGAAACCCATCCCATGAGCGTGACCACCGTAGCCATCTTGATGCTCGACGGCGTGCAGGCGCTGGACGTCGCCGGGCCGGTCGACGTCTTCGCCGAGGCCAATGCCTTTATCGGCCGCAAGGACCGCTATGAAACGGTGCTGGTGGGCAGGACGCGCAAGCCGCTGCGCGCGTCGAACAGCATGCAGCTGATACCGGACCTGTCGCTGGGCGACGAAGCACCCCGCTTCGATATCGTGCTGGTGGCCGGGGGACCCGGGCTGCCGACCGCGCCGGCGGATGCCGCGGTGTCGAAGTGGCTGCGTACCGCGGCGTCGCGCGCGCGGCTGCATGGGTCGGTCTGTACCGGCGCCTTTGTGCTGGGTCATGCCGGCCTGCTGAACGGCCGCACGGTGACGACCCATTGGCAGAATGCCGCCCACCTCGCGGAGCGCTTTCCCGCCGCCACGGTCGAGTACGACCGCATCTATCTGCGCGACGGCAAGCTGGTCACCTCGGCGGGCGTCACCGCCGGAATCGACCTGGCGTTGGCCATGGTGCGGGAAGACCATGGCGCCGCGGTGGCGCTGGCGGTGGCCAAGCGGCTGGTGGTGGTGGCGCAGCGCCAGGGCGGCCAGTCGCAGTTCAGCCCGTATCTGGCCGCGACGCCAAGCCGGGCCGATTCGCCGGTGGCGCGGGTGCAGGCCTATGTGATGGCCAATATCGGCGCCAGGCTGACGCTCGACGCACTGGCTGCCGAAGTCGGCATGAGCGGACGCAATCTGGTCCGCCTGTTCGTCGCGGATACCGGCATGACGCCGCATGCGTTCATCGAGCGGGCGCGCATCGATATCGCGCGTAATCTGCTGGAAGGCAGCACCCTGCCGCTGAAATCGATCGCCTACAAGTGCGGCTTCGTGACGGTCGACCGCATGCGCGTACTGTTCCAGCAGCGGCTGGGGATCTCGCCGGCGCAGTATCGTGCGAGCTTCCGCTAGCGCCGGCGAGATCGCCGCGCATCAGATCACGCCGCCGTTCGCGCGCAGCGTCTGCCCGTTGATCCAGGCGCCATCGGGACCGGCGAGGAAGGCCACCGCATTGGCGATGTCCTCGGGCTGGCCAAGCCGCTCCAGCGGCGCCAGCCTGGCGAGCCGCTCGATGACCTCCTCCGGCTTGCCGTCGAGGAACAGCGCGGTCGCGGTCGGACCGGGCGCCACCGTGTTGACGGTGATATTGCGGCCGCGCAATTCCTTGGTCAGCACGTGCGTCATCGCCTCGACGCCGGCCTTGGTGGCCGCATAGATGCCGTAGGTGGGCTGATACAGGCCGACCACGCTCGACGACAGATTGATGATCCGCCCGCCGTTGCGCAGCCGCCGCGACGCCTCGCGCAGCGTGTTGAAGATGCCCTTCAGGTTGATGGCGACCTGGCTGTCGAACAGGGCGTCGTCGCTGTCGGCCAGCGTGGCCAGCCGCATGATGCCGGCGTTATTGACCAGCACATCGACGCCGCCGAAGGCGGTCTCCGCCGCGTCGAACATGCGCCGGACCGCGGCGCTGTCGCTGACGTCGGCCTGCGCGGTGATGGCGCGCCCGCCGGCCTGCTCGATCTGCCCCGCCAGCGCCTCCGCCTCGCGCGCGCTGCCGGCATAGTTGATGACGACGGTGAAGCCGTCGCGGGCCAGGCGCTGCGCGATCGCGGCGCCGATGCCGCGCGAGGCGCCGGTCACGATGGCGACCCGGCTTGCGGCGCGGTCGTTGGCGCTGTCGTTGGTACTGTCGTTGGTGCTGTCGTTGGTACCTTCGTTGGTGCGGTCGTTGGTGCTCATGTCAGTTCTCCGTTGGAAGGTCGCGGAAAGAAGGGAATGCTTGCGACATGGGAGAACTATGCGCGGCGGCGCCGAAAAGATCATCGCCCCGGCATTGGCAGGACTGTTGGCCGGTCTTGAACAATGGTGCCGCCTTCGCAATGGGGCTGGCGCGTCGATTCGGCTGACCCGCTATGCAGCGCCAAGCAGCACCGCGACCAGATTGTCCGCCGCCGCGCGCAAGCGCTTCTCGTCCTGATAGACCCGTTCGACCACCACCAGCCCCCGCGTGAAGGTGACGATCAGCCGGGCCGCCTGCCGCGGCGGCAGCGCGAGCTGCGACGGTTCGCCTTCTCGTGACAAGCGCTCGAACAGCACCTGCTCGATATCGTCCAGCAAGGCCTTCAGGGCCGTGCGCAGCGGCCCGTCCAGATCTTCGGTGCCCACCGCGGTCTTGGTGCTGAGGCAGCCGCGGGTCGGCATCCCGCTGCCCATCGAAGTGGTCATCGAAACAATCACACAGCCGAAGAAGCTGCGCAGCGCGTCGCGCAGCCTGGGCTTGTCCAGCGCCTCGCGCATCTGGCTAACGAAGCGCTCGCGATAGACGTCGAACACGCGCAGGAACAGCGTCTCCTTGTCGCCGTAGGCGTTGTACAGGGAGCCGCGCTGCACCCCGGTGGCCTCAGCCAGCTCCTGCATCGAGGTCGCCGCATAGCCCTTCTGCCAGAACAGCGCCAGCGCCTTGTCCAGCGCGAGGCTTTCATCGAATTGGCGAACGCCAGCCATCTGTTTCTCCGAATGCCGGGGCGTCAAATGCCCCTGGAAGACATGCAGCCATTTAAGCGCATGATTGACACATCCGTCAATCTTGACTATGTTGTCAAACATGACATTGGTGTCAAACATGACACGTCCACCGCGTTGTCGGTGGACGTTGGCCTCCCTCCGCCCTTCCTCAACAACCGAACGAATGACCAAGCCATCCCCCACCTTCACGCCGGCACAGCTGGACCGCGCGCTGGTCTGGCGCTATATCTTTGCCGGCCTGTGCGCCAGCCTCGACAGCATCGGACTGGCGCGTTTCGCCTTCACCCCGCTGATTCCCGAACTGATCCAGGCGCACTGGTTCCCGGCCTCCAGCGTGATCTATCTGGGCGCGGCCAACCTGGCCGGCTATGTCTGCGGCGCGTTGATCGGCCGCGCCGTCGGCGCACGCCTGGGCAACGAACGCACGCTGCGGCTGATGATGGTGTGGATCACCGCCGCCTTCCTCGCCTGCGCCGTGCCGCTGTCGTTCGGCTGGTATTTCTCGTGGCGCTTCATGTCCGGCATGGCGGGCGGTGTGGTCATGGTGCTGGTAGCCGGCACCATCCTGCCGCACGTACCGCCGGCGCGCAAAGGCGCCGCGGGCGGGGCGATCTTTCTCGGGCTGGGGCTTGGCATTGCGGGATCGGGCACGCTGATTCCGCTGCTGCTGGAACTGGGCCTGGCCCAGACCTGGATCGGCCTGGGCATTCTGTCGGCGCTGCTGACCGCCGCCAGCTGGTTTGCCTGGCCGCCGCGGCAACTGGATCATCCCCACCCGGCGGCGGCCAAAGCCCCGCCATCCGCGAAGGCGCATTTCGGCGGCGCCGTCTGGATGCTGTACCTGCAGTACGCGCTGATGGCCACGGCGGCCGTGGCGCCGATGGTGTTTCTGGTGGACTTCATCGCCCGCGGCCTGGGCGCGGGAACGCATCTGGGCTCGGTGTTCTGGGCGATCTACGGACTGGGCGCCATCGCCGGGCCGCCGCTGTACGGCTTTCTCGCCGATCGCCTCGGCGCCAGCCCGAGCATCCGGCTGGTCTCGCTGGTGCTGGCGATCGTGCTGGCAGCGGTCTACATCACCGACAATCTGCTGGTGCTGGGCGCCCTGACCGTTGTCATCGGCACCTTCGCGCCCGGCATGGTGCCGTTGGCGCTGGCACGCGTGCACGAGCTCGTGCCCGAGCATGCGCCACGGCAGAACATCGCGTGGAGCCGCGCCAGCATCCTGTCGGCGGCGGCGATGGCGGTCGCGGGTTATGCCTATTCCGCGCTGTTCAACGCGAGCGGCGGCTCGCACCGGCTGCTGTTCCTGACCGCGGCGGCGCTGCTCGTGGTGGCGTTGCTGGCGGACCTCTGCTTTCCGGCCAGGGCGAGGGATGCGCGGATGGCCCGCTCCTGAGCGCCGCTTACGCGGTCGCCTCGATCATCGCCAGCACGGCCGCCGTCAGCTCGCTCTGGGCATCGCCCAGCGGCTCCAGCGCGTCGAAATGGTGGCCGTGCGGCTGCACGACGATGCTGACGGGCACGCCGCGTTCCCGGAGCAGCGCGGCGTATTCGGCCTGCTGGCGGTGATACTCCGCCGATTCGTCGCCACCGACGGTCAGGATCATCGGCAGCGTGGTGGTGGGCGGATGGTGCATCGGGCTGTAGGCGGCGACGTCCCCCTCCGTCAGCCCCACCACCTTGTTGAGATAGCACAGCCGGATCGGCTCCAGGTCGTAGAGCCCGCTGATCGAGCATCCGCCCTTCAGCACGTCCGCCGGCAGGCCGAAGTCCTCCCATCGCGTGCCAGCCAGCATGCCGACCAGCTGGCCTCCCGCCGAATGGCCGGAGACGAAGATGCGATTGGCATCGCAGCCCAGCACGCGCGCGTTCCGGTGCAACCACACCACGGCACTGCGGTTGTCGCGCACGATCTCGGCCATCGTCGCGTCCGGTGCGAGCCGGTAGTTCAGCATCGCCACGTCGATGCCGCGCGCGAGATACGGGGCGGCCAGATGGCTCGAATCGGACTTGTCCAGGGCCTGCCAATAGCCGCCGTGAATGAAGATCAGCAGCGGCCGGCCCGGTCCCCCGGCGGGGAAATAGTCCAGCGTCTGCTTCGGATCGCTGCCATAGGCGAGGTTTTCCTCGACCGCATGCGCCTGCCGGAAGGCCGCGGCATCCGCCGCCCACCGCGCCAGGATGGCCGGGTGCTCCGGCACTGCGGCCCGGTTGTTGTACTGCTTGTCCAGCGATTCCTGATCCAGGTTGCGAAACACGGGCATGGAGCGAAACCTCCGTATTGTTGTTCCAGTCACGGTTTCGCTTTCCGAACCGCGGACAAGGCATCAGCGACAAGCGCGACGACGCCGGACCAGTCGGTGTCGCCCACCTCCTGCCGAAAGAGCCTGACGGCGCCCGGATACCAGATCGATGTCGGTCCTTCGCACGTCCAGCGCCAATCGGTTGCAACGTTGGCAAGCAATATCCAGGTGGGCTTGCCAAGCGCTGCGGCCAGATGCACCACGGCCGTATCGACTCCCACGACCAGATCCAGCCGGGAAATGATACCGGCCATGTCGGCAAAGTCGGCCGCCCGATTTCCCAGGTTCAGGATGAAGCGGTCACCGATCTCCGACCGCAGCTGGTCTCCGTCAGCCTCCTTCTGCAGGCTGACGAAGGTGACACCGCCGATTCCCCATAGTGGCTCGAGCGTCCTCAGGCTCGGCAGAGACCTGACATGATCGTTCTCGTTCCTGGGATTCCCTCTCCATACCAGTCCCACACGAAGGCGCCTCTTTGGAAAGAAGCGCTCCCATTTCGATGCGGCCGTCGCGGGCGCGAACAGATATGGCAACTTCGATGGAATCGACCCGGGCCCGCTTTTCAGATTGAGCGGGA
Organism: Cupriavidus cauae; assembly: GCF_026210475.1. Lineage (NCBI taxonomy): Bacteria > Pseudomonadati > Pseudomonadota > Betaproteobacteria > Burkholderiales > Burkholderiaceae > Cupriavidus > Cupriavidus cauae. The sequence continues at coordinate 1,854,663 of NZ_CP080294.1, read as the reverse complement.
TGCTCCAGATATAGGTCCAGAAATCATGTCGGGGGCAGGCGGACGGATTGAATCGTTCGCGCGGAACCAGTGCGTCGACTTCGGGCATCGAAGAGAACAATGCCAGGGTCGCGGCATCGCACACCAGCGTAACGTGCCTGGCACCGGATTCCTTGATCTTCCTGACATAGCGCACCAGCTGAATCTGATCGCCGTAGCCTTGCTCGGGCCAGATCAGCAGCGATGCCCCCGCCAGCGACTCGCCTCGCCACTGCGGAAACGGTAGCCCGGGCGAGCTGGAGAATGCTCCCTGCAAACCTGCCTCGCAACGAGCCTCGAATAGCGGAAGCCCTTCTGGCCAATTGTTCCGGTAAAGCAGCAGGTTGCCAAGGTTGAGCCGGTACGAGGCATTGTGCGGATCCAGTGCCAGTGCCCGCCGATGCGCGACGTCTGCTTCGTCGAAGCGGCGTAGATCCTTCAGCACCAGTCCAAGGACATTCCAGGCCTGATGGTTGTCGGGCGCCATCTCGATCGCTTGCGATATCGCGTGCCGGGCCTCGTCGAGGCGCCTGGCCGATCGCAGCTGCAGGCCAAGATTGAGCAGTGCCTGCCCATGACCCGGTGCCGTGGCGACAGCGCGCCGGAACCACCGCTCTGCCTCGCCTTGCAGTCCCATCTTGCGATACAGCACGCCGAGATTGTTGCTGATATCAGCGGACTCGGGCGCCGCCTGGCTACCACGGCGCAGCGCCGCCTCGGCGGCCTTGTCATCGCCAAGCGCCATGTAGCAAACGCCCGCCAGGTTCAGCAGTTCGGCGTGATCGGGATGCCGGTCCAGAAGCGATTGCGCGGCTTGAAGCGCGTCGGCAAATCGTCCCGACAGGTAGCAGTCCCTGACAGCCGCAATGTCGCCACTTCCGCCGCCATTCACGGTATCCGTATTCGAGTCGATTCGCTCCATGGGCGATGCGTGCATCAAACAGGCTCCCCGACGATCCGGCGCACCAGATCACAGACCGTCGGCACCAAGGCCTCCAGCCGCGCCGGCCCTGCTCCCTCGATGCGCTCGAGCACCAGTTCGTGCACCGCGCCGACCAGGGCCAGTGCGCTCTCGTAGGGCAGGCGCTGCCGGCGCCGCTGGTCCGTGCCGACGGTGCGCTGGATGAATTCGGCCAGTTCGCGGTGGATCTGCCGGCGTACCGCCAGGCCGGGGCCGCCGAGGCTCAGGATCTCGATGAACAGCGTGCGCAGCAGCGCGGGGTTGCCCGCCATATAGCCGAGGTAGGCGCGCATCGCGCCTTCGACCTGTGCGGTCCACGGCTGGCGCGGGTCGATCGCGTCGCGCAGCACCTGCAGCGCATGCCGGCTGGCGCTGACGTACAACGCCATCAGGCAATCGGCCTTGGAATCGAAATGCTCGTAGAAGGTCCGGCGCGAGACGTTGGCCTCGGCGACGATATCGGCGATGGTGACCTCCCCATAGCCTTTGCGCGCGACGGCGCCGGCCATGCCTTCGAGCAGGCGGCGTCGGTGTTCGCTGCGGTCCGGCGCGGTGCCGGCGGTCAGGATCGCGGGTGCGTGCATGGGCGGCTCGTGGTGGGTCGCTCGTGGTGGATCGCTCGTCGTGGATCCCTCATCGTGGATCGCCCGTGGTAGATCGCCCGTGGTAGATCGCCCGTGGTAGGTCGCTCGTGTTGGGTCGCTCGTGGCGGGTCGCGCATTATCCGCCGCCATGGTACTTGACAGTACCGATCCACGCCATCATGATCGGTACTCCGCCGTACCACCCACCCGCACCCGGGAGACCACCGTGACGCACCTCGTCGTTCGCCGCCTGCTCGTCGATATGGAAGCGCCGATCCCGCGGCATTGGTGCGCGGGCGATCCGTTCCGCACGGCGTTCCTCAATGCGCTGTCGATGAGCTTTCCGGTCGGCGAGCAATTCTTTATCGATGCGGTGCGCAATGGCCTGAAGGCCCTGCCGCCCGAGCGGCAGGACCGGTTCCGCGCCGAGGTGCAGGGTTTCGTCGGCCAGGAGGCCACGCATCGCCGCCTGCACGGCCTCTACAACGAGCATCTGCGCAGGCAGGGGCTGGTCAATGCCTGGGAGGTTCGTTCGAAGGAACGGCTGAAGCAGCTGGAAGGGGTGGACCCGCGCCACCCGCTGGCGATCACGGCGGCGTTCGAACACTTCACCGCGATCTTCGCCGACTGGATGCTGCGCAACGCAGACATGCTCGGCGAGCAGGATCCGCGCCTGGCGACGCTATGGCTGTGGCACAGCGCCGAGGAAACCGAGCATCGCAACACCGCCTTCGACCTGTACCAGGTGCTGGGCGGCTCCCACGCATGGCGCATTACCTGGTTCCGCCGCATCAGCATCACCTTCCTCGGCGATGCGCTGCGCCAGACCATCGACAATCTGCGCCGCGACGGCACGCTGTGGCAATGGCGGACCTGGGCCGGTGCGGCGCGATTCCTGTTCGGCAAGCGCGGCCTGATCCGCCAGACGTTCGGCGCGTGGCGCGACTACTTCCGCCGCGATTTCCATCCGACCGACCACGACGCCAGCGCTTCGGCGCAATGGCTGGAGGCCCACCGGGACAAGTACGTGCCGGTCGGCGCCTGAAGGCGGCACGAGCAGACCGCGCGCCGACGGCCGCCCTTCCCGATTCTTACCCGATTACCAGTACGACAACACCAGCAGCCCGATCAGCACGATCGCGATAAACACCCACAGCATCGGGCGTGCGATCAGGTGGCGGCCACGCGTCGATGCGCGGGCGGCCTCGGCGTTGGTACCGTACTCATCTTTTCTGGGCATGGCGGTGACTCGAAGGGCTTGATGTAACCGGGGTGACGCACGGATCGTGCCGAGTGCGACAGCCTCGCCCGGTGCAGCGCGCCATGCCCCGGGCGCGTGCAATTTTGACAACGGCATGGCCGCCTTGACCTGCGTGCCCGCCGCCCGCCCGCGGCACGCCCCGTCGCACGCCCCGCGGCACGCCCCGTCGCACGCCCCGCCGCAAGCGCCGTCGCCCGCCCCCTTCGCACCCGCGATCCGTGCGATCACCGTGCACGCCTTCCCCATCCCGCCGCCCGCTCGGCTATGCTTCGGTGGCCGGATTCCGCTGAGCCAGCCTCCGGCACGCGCTCCACCAAGACCAACAAAGCAAGGAGACCCGATGCGCATCGTCCGCCGGCGGCCCGCCGCCACCCTGCTCCGCCACATCGCCCTCGTCGCCGCTGCCCTGCCCGTGCTGGCCAGCACCGCGTCCGCAGCGCCGCCCACCGACCGTTATGCCGCTCCCGGCCTGGAGAAACCGGCCAGCATCCTGATCGACCGCTGGGGCGTGCCGCATATCTACGCCGGCACGCTGTACGACGCCTTCTACGCGCAAGGCTTCATCGCCGCGCGCGATCGGCTCTGGCAGATCGACCTGTGGCGCAAGCGCGGGCTCGGCGAGATGGCCAGGGACTTCGGTCCGGCCTATGTCGACGGCGACCGCATGGCGCGGGCGGTGCTGTACCGCGGCGACATGTATCGCGAATGGCTGGCCTACGGCTCGGACGCCAAGCGCGTAGCCGAGGCCTTCGTCGCCGGCGTCAACGCCTACGTGGCACTGACCGAAGCGCAGCCCGAACTGCTGCCGCGCGAGTTCAAGCAGCTTGGCTACAAGCCCTCGCGCTGGCGCGCCGAGGACATCGTCCGCATCCGCCACCACGGCCTGACCCTGAATTTCACCGGCGAGGTCGACCGCGCCACGCTGTACTGCCAGGCCAAGGAGCAGGCGGTGCGCGCGGACTGGCTGCGGCGCGAGCTCGATCCGCCGATCACGCCGACGCTGCCCGAGGGACTGGATCCCTGCGCCGTGCCCGCCGCCGCGTTGAAGAAGGCCTATACGCTGGCCACCGCCGCGGCGAATTTCCCCAAGGAAGCCTGGCAGAAGGCGAGCGCCGATGCGGTGCCGGTGGACCAGCTCTACGCCGCCGTCGACGCGAACAGCGACACCGGCCGCAGCCTGGGATCGAACAACTGGGTGATCGCCGGCAGCCGCACGTCCACGGGCCGCCCCATCCTCGCCAACGACCCGCACCGGGCGCACGGCGCGCCCAGCCTGCGTTATGTCTCGCATCTGAACGCGCCCGGCCTGTCGGTGATCGGCGCCGGCGAGCCCTTCCTGCCCGGCATCTCGATCGGCCACAACGGCACCATCGCCTTCGGCCTGACGCGCTTCTACATGGACCAGGAAGACCTGTACGTCTACGAGACCGATCCCGCGCAGCCCAAGTCCTACCGCTATCGCGGACGCTGGGAGCCGATGGAGACCATCACCGAGAAGATCACGGTCCGCGGCGAGGCCGAGCCGCGCACGGTGACCATCGACTTCACGCGCCACGGTCCGGTGCTGCATGCCGACGGCGCGAGCCATCGCGCCTGGGCGCTGCGCGCGGCCTGGCTCGATACCGGCATGGCGCCCTACTTCGGCTCGATGGACTACATGCGGGCAACCAACTGGGACCAGTTCCGCGCGGCGATGAACCGCTGGGGCGCGCCCGGTGAAAACCAGGTCTATGCCGACCGCAACGGCAATATCGGCTGGATTCCGGGCGGCCTGACGGTGATCCGCCCGAATTGGGACGGCCTGTTCCCGGTACCGGGCGACGGCCGCTACGAGTGGGCCGGCTACCGCAACATGGACGAGCTGCCGTGGGCCTACAACCCATCCACCGGCCATATCGTCACGGCCAACGAGAACAATATTCCGCCGGATCATCCGGCCGCGAAGCTCGGCGTCGGCTACGAATGGAGCGACAGCTCGCGCGCGCGCCGGCTCAAGAGCCTGGTCGCCGCCGCGCCGGTCAGCTCGCTGCGCGATTCGATCGCCTGGCAGAACGACACCGTGTCGCTGCCCGCGCAGCGGACGCTGGCCGTGATGCGCACCGTCGGCAATGCCGGTGCCGCGGCATCGCTGCTGCAGGACCCGCAGGTGCAGCGCGCGGTCGCGCTGCTGCGCGGCTGGGACGGCAATGTGCGCGCCGACAGCGTGCCGGCCGCGCTGTTCGAGATCTGGTTCAGCAACCATCTGCGGCAGGCGGTGGTGCGCGCCGCGCTGCCCGAGGACGCGGCCAAGCTGGTCGGCGCCGGCGATGCGGCGCGCGTGCTGGCGGTGCTGGAACAGCCGGACACGTGGATGCCGACGGCGCGGCGCGACGAAGTCATGCTGACCTCGCTGAAGGCCGCGATGGCCGAGCTCGAGCGGCGTTCACCCTCGCCGGAAAAACTGGCGACCTGGGGCACGCTGCATCGCGCGATCTTCCGCCATCCGCTCACCAACATCGTCGACGACGCGACGCGCGCCCAGTACAACGTCGATGCGGGCGGCATCGGCGGGTCCGCCTTCACGCCGATGAACACCAGCTACCGCAACAGCGACTATCACCTGACCGCGGGCGCGTCGTTCCGCATGGTGCTGGACGTCGGCAACTGGGATCAGGGGCGCGTCGTCAATACCCCGGGCCAATCGGGCGACCCGGCCAATCCGCACTATCGCGATCTCGCACCGATCTGGGCAAAGGGGCAGACGTTCCCGCTGGTGTATTCGCGCAAGGCGGTCGAACGTGCCGCGGAGAAGCGGATCGAGCTGACGCCGCGGTAAGGCGTCGTCACCGCATCGGTTGGCGTCGAAGATGCGGCAAGCGGGCGTGCCTTGTGCACGCCCGCTTTTTTAGCCCACCGCCTGCAGCGACCGTGGCGCGATGGCCTCCTGCGAGGGCGACAGCGACAGCGACGGCGACTCCGCAGGCGCAGGCGCGGGCGCTGGCGAGACATGTACCCCAAACCCCGTGCGCCCCGGCGCGAGGTCATCCCGCAAGGTCAGCTGCGGAATCGCATAGTCCCCGCCGTTCTGCCGGCGAAATGGAATCGGCGGCGTCGTGTCCAGCCGATCCAGCCGCTGGCCGAGTTCCTCCCGGATGGTGGCAAAGCGCGCCGCATCGACGCGGCCGGTCCGGTAGACCACGTAGGGCGGCAACACGTCGAAGCCGGGGTAATGCAGGATGCCGTGCTGGATCGGGAACAGGATGTCGTCGATCGGCCCGTTGATGCCGCGCGGGCTGTAATGCGATTCCCATCCGCCGGCGGTGACGACCAGCATCGCCCGCTTGCCGGCCAGCGTGCCCTCGCCATAGCGATCGCCCCAGCGCGCATCCGAGTGTTCGCCCACGCCATAGGCAAACCCGTAGGCATAGACGCGTTCCACCCAGCCCTTCAAGATCGCCGGCATCGAGAACCACCACAGCGGAAACTGCAGGATTACCGCATCGGCCCACAGCAGCTTGCGCTGCTCGGTGGCGATGTCCTCGCTTTGCCTGCCATGCTCGAACGCGTGTTTGGAGTCCAGCGACGCATCGAAGCGCTCGCCGGCCCGATGGTCGAGGTTGTCCGCGGCGTCGAGCGTGGCCTTCCACTGCATCGCGTAGAGATTGGATACCTGCACCGTATGGCCGGCCGCGTTCAGCCGCTCGACGGCAAAGTCGCGGATCGCCCCGTTCAGCGAGCGCGGTTCGGGATGCGCATAGACCAGAAGAACGTTCATCGTGAGCCTCCATTGCCCGTTGCAAGAGGAGGCCAGCTTAGGGTCGCGTCCGGTATATTGGAAATGAATTTCTGAAATTCCAGGTATTGCCATGAACAATTTCGGACGGCTGGATCTGAACCTGCTGATCACGCTCGACGCCCTGCTCGCGGAGCGCAATGTCACGCGTGCGGCCGAGCGGCTGCATCTGTCGCAGCCCTCGGTCAGCGTGCAGCTGGCCAAGCTGCGCGAGACGCTGGGCGACCCGCTGCTGCTGCCGGGCCCGCGCGGCATGCGGCCAACCGCCCGTGCCGAGGCGCTGCGCGAACCCTTGCGCGAAGCCCTCGAGGCGCTGCAGCGGGCGGTATCTCCGCAGGGTCCGTTCGATCCGGCGCTGGCGACCGACACCTGGCGCATCGCCGCTTTCGACTACGCGGAGTCGACGATCGTGCTGCCGCTGCTGCACGGCCTGCGCGCGATGGCCCCCGGCACCCGCCTCGCGGTCGTGCAGGCGGTGCCGTCGCTGCTGGCGCGGCAGGCGGAACAGGGCGAGATCGATCTGGCCTTCCATACGACCGAGGGCGCGCCGCCGGGCCTGCATCGCCGGCCGCTGTTTACCGAGCGCTATGTGCTGGTCGGCCGCGCCGGCCACCCGGGCCTGAAGCGCAAGCCGACGCCGGCGCAGTTCTGCAGGCTCGAACACGTGATCGTGTCGCCCGATGGCGGCGGCTTTCACGGGCCGACCGACCAGGCATTGGCCGCGCGCAGTCTGTCGCGCCGGGTCGTGCTGTCGGTGCCGCATTTCCTGTTCGTGCTGTCCGTGCTGGCCAGCACCGATCTGGTCGCGATGCTGCCGTCGCGGCTGGTGCGCGACGCCGCCGGCCTGAAGGTGGTCGAAGCCCCGATCGAGATACCGGGCTACGAGATGTCGATGCTGTGGCACGAGCGCGCCCATCGCGACCCGGCGCATCGCTGGCTGCGCGACACCATCGTGGCATCGGTGTAGTCCCGGGCCCGGGCAGCGCTGCACGGGCAGCCCTGCACAAAACAGCTTGCGCGGGCAGCCTTACACCGGCTGCATACCGGGCAGCAAGGGGATGCGCTCGGCAAGGAAGTCCATCAACACGCGCACGCGGGCCGGCTGATAGCGGCGGCTCGGATAGACGAGGAAGGCTTCCTGCGCGCTGCCATGCCAGCGTGGCAGCACGCGCACCAGCGTGCCGTCGTCCAGCAGATCCTGCACCAGCCAGGCCGGCGTCAGTCCGAAGCCGGCGCCGTCGACAAAGCCCTCGCGCATCGCCAGCGAGTTGTTGACGCGATAACGGCAGAGCGCCTCGATCGTGGCCGGGCCGTTCGGCCCTTCCATCACGATCGCGTCGCCACCGGCCAGCCACGTGAAACGCAGCATGGGCACCGACGCCAGGTCCGCGGGATGGCGGACGCGCTTGTGCCGCGCCATCAGCGTGGGGCTCGCGACCAGCATGCGTGGCGACACGGCGATGCGCCGCGCGACCACATTGGGCGGCAGTTGCGCCCCGAGCCGCAGCGCCAGATCGACGCCCTCGGCCACCAGGTCGACATAGCGGTCGTCGAACAGCAGTTCGACCTCCACCTCGGCATAGCGCTGCTGGAACGCCAGCACCAGCGCGTTCAGGCGCAGCACGCCGAAGCTGACCGGCGCGCTCAGGCGGACCAGTCCGGACGGACGCTCGGCCTGCCCCTGCGCATCGCCGACGGCCTCGCCGAATTCCTCCAGCACGCGCCGCGCACGCTCGTAGAAACGGCGCCCGGCCTCGGTCGGGGACAGGCTGGTGGTGCTGCGCTCGAGCAGCCGTACGCCGAGCTGCTTCTCCAGAGCTGCCACCACCTTGCTGATGGTGGGCTGCGACGCCTGCTGTTCGCGCGCGACGGCCGACAGGCTGCCCAGTTCGACGGTCCGGACGAAGGTCTGCATTGCGCGAATGGTGTCCATGAAGGAGTTCCTGACAGGGTTGAGCCGCAACGCGCGTAGCGGGTAGCGGGTAGCGGATCGTGGGTCTCATTCCAATATCGAATGACCGACATGCCATTCTGCCATCTTCTGCAAGATGTCGGCATACCGTAGCTTGGCGCCTGTACCGGCCTGCGGCCGGGCTTCCACAGGACGATTCGAACCATGCCGACCTCTTTTGCTCATGCCCTTCCCCGTGCCTTTCCCCGTGCCCTCCGCCAACGCTGGCTGCGCACCTGCGCCGCCATCGCGCTGGGCACCGCGGCGCTTGCCGCGTTCGCCACCGAAACGCCCACGGCCCACTGGCTGCCGACCTGGACCGCCAGCGAGCAGCCGGTCTGGCAGGCCGGCGAACTGCCGCTGCCGACCGGCGTGCCGGCACGGCTCGACAACCAGACGCTGCGCCAGATTGCAAGGATCAGCGTCGGCGGCGCGCGTGCACGCTTGGTGCTGTCGAACCGATACGGACGCGAGCCGGTGACGATCGGCGCGGCGCGGATTGCGCTCGCCGCCGGGCGCGGCGGCATCGATGCCAGAACCGATCGCGCGGCGACCTTCGGCGGCAGTCCGTCGATCACGATCCCGGCCGGTGCCACCGTGACGAGCGACGCCATCGAGCTTGCACTGCCGCCGCTGAGCGAACTCGCGGTCAGCCTGCATCTGCCGAAGCCCATCCGGCCCGGCGGTTTTCATTGGGATGGCCGGCAGACCGCCTGGCTGGCACCGGGCGACGCCACGCGCGATGCCACGCTGCAGGATGCAACGTCCTTCAGCGGCAGGCTGCTCCTCGCCGCCATCGAGGTAGAGGCGAGTCACGGCGCGGGGGCCGTGGTCGCGATCGGCGATTCGATCACCGAAGGCAATGGCTCGACGGTCGACGCCAATCGCCGCTGGCCCGACGGCCTCGCCGCACGGCTCGCGCCGCAGGGCCTGGCGGTGCTCAATGCCGGCATCTCGGGCGGCCAGCTGTTGCGTGACGGCATGGGCGAGTCCGCGCTGGCGCGCTTCGAGCGCGACGTTCTCGGCCAGACGGGCGTGCGCGCGGTCATCGTCGCCATCGGCATCAACGACATCGGCTGGCCAGGCTCGACCTTCGCCGCGCGGACGCCGCTACCGGACCCCGCCGCGATGATCGAGGGCTATCGCGCGCTGATCCGGCGATCGCACGAACGGGGCATTCGCGCGATCGGCGCCACCATCACGCCGTTCGCCGGCGCGCTGGCCGGCACGCCGATCCGCGGCTACGACGCGCCGCCGCGGAAAGAAGCGCTGCGGCAAGCCATCAATGCGTGGATACGCGACAGCGGCGAATTCGATGCCGTCGCGGATTTCGATGCGGCGCTGCGCGACCCGGCACGCCCGGAGGCAATGCTGCCGCGCTACGACAGCGGCGACCATCTGCATCCGGGCGATGCGGGCTATCGACGAATGGCGGAAGTCGCCGCAGCTGCGGTCGCCGGGGTCGCCGGGGTCGCCGGGGTCGCCGGGGTCGCCGGGGTCGCCGAGGTTGCCGAGGTTGCCGAGGTTGCCGAGGTCGCCGGGGTCGCCGGGGTCGCCGGGGTCGCCGTGGGCGCAGCGGTCGCACCAAGCGCCGCGACCGACTGAACGGCGTTGCCGGCGCCGCGCAATCTATCGGCGATCGTCGGTCAACCTCGCCACCGCCGCCTGCAGGATCTCGTCGGACAGCGCCGGCTCGTCGACCGCGCGCGACAGCATCAGCGCGCCGACGATCTGCGACAGCACGGCCAGCGCCTCGGGCCGCGACATCTCCACGCCCGCCTGCCGCTTCATCTCGGTCAGCAGGCCGGCATAGTCCTCGACCGCCTTCGAGAACACGGCCCGCACCGGTTGCGCGCGATGGCGCGTATGGCCGCTGCACGCGGCGAGCAGGCAGCCGCGGTCCGCCGCATCACGGTGCGTCGCCGACAGATAGCGCTCGACGAAGGCGGCGAAGGCCTGCTCGCCGCCCTGCTCGCGCATCCGCTGCCAGAACGCCAGGTTTTCCTCCAGCGCCTGCTCGCTGGCCTCGCGCGCGAGCTCCTCCTTCGAGGTGAACTGCTTGTAGAAGCCGCCCTGCGTCAGGCCCGCCGCCTTCATCAGGTCGGCAATGCCGATGCCGTCGAAACCATGCTCGCGAAACAGCCGGCTCGATGTCTCGACGACCCGCCGGCGGTTCTCCTCGGCCTGTGCGCGACTGACCCGCATCTTGCTCTCCTGTCATATGGCGCGGTCGCCGCTTCGGCGCTCCGCCCAAAAATAGATGTTGATCTAAATCTAAAACGCATTTAGATTGCGATCACCATCATAACCACTTGCCGACGCCGCTGACCAGCGTGCCGGGAGAAACAGGATGCAGAACATGCCAGCCGACGCGGGCGCCAACGCCATCACCGCTGCCAACGCCGCCGCGACCGCCGCCAGCCCCGCCACTCCTACCGCTCCCACCACCCGCACGCTGACCGGCAGCACGCTGGCGATGCTCGGCGGCCTCGCCGCGCTGGGCGCGCTGGCCACCAACATCATCCTGCCGGCCTTCCCCGCGATGGGCGCCAGCCTCGGCGTGCCGGTGGCCGAACTGGGGGCCGCGCTCAGCAGCTTCTTCCTGGCCTTCGCGATCGGCCAGCTGGTCGCCGGTCCGCTGTCCGACCGCTGGGGACGCCAGCCCCTGGTGCTCGGCGGCCTGGCCGTCTTTATCGCCGGCAGCCTGATCTGTGCCGCCGCCGATACGCTGGGCATGCTGATCGCCGGCCGCGTGGTGCAGGCCTTCGGCGTCTGCGCGGCCTCGGTCCTGTCCCGGGCGATCGCGCGCGACCTGTTCGATGGCGCCGCGCTGGCGCGCGCGCTCGCCTTGACGATGGTGGCGATGGCCGCCGCGCCGGGCTTCTCGCCCTTGATCGGCAGCGCGCTCGACAGCTGGCTCGGCTGGCGCTCGGCCTTTGTCGCGCTGGCAGTGGCGGGCGCGGCATTGGCGCTCCACTACCGGCTTTCGACCGGCGAGACCCACGCACCCGATCGCCGCCAGGCGGTGTCGATGGGCAAGGTCCTGCGTGGCTATCTCGCGCTGCTGGCCGACCGCCGCTTCATCCTGTCGGCGGGCGCGGTGGGCCTGATGACCGGCAACACCTTCACCTTCTTCGCCGCCGCGCCGCGCGTGCTGATGGGCAAGCTCGGCTTGTCTTCGCTGGCGCTGGGGCTGTTCTTCGCCATCACGGTGTTCGTCGTGTTTGCGGCCGGCTTTCTGGCGCCGCGGCTCGCCAAGGCCCGTGGCCTGCGGGCGGTCGCCTTGTCCGGCATCGTGATCGCGGCCGCCGGCGGCGCCGCGCTGATGGCCGTGCCGGGGACATCGCTGGCGGGCTTCGTCGGCGGGATCGCGGTATTCCTGTTCGGCATGGGGCTGGTCAATCCGCTGGCCACCGCGATGACGCTGCAGCCCTTCGGCCGCGAAGCCGGTGCCGCCTCGGCGTTGCTGGGTTTCCTGCAGATGTTCTGCGCCGCGCTGGGTACCGCGCTGGCGTCCTTGCCCTCCGACGCCCCGGCACGCCTGCTCGGCATGGTCATTGCAACGGCCTCGGTCCTCGGTCTGCTGCTGTTCCTGCAAACCCGCAGCCCGGTGAAAGCCGGGCAATAGCACCGCCTGAGGCCTTTCTCAGCCATTTTCCGCCAGGCTCAGCCGGTCTCAGCCAGTCCCATCCTTGCCCGAGCGGGCCGGAACTTCACGCCGGCGCACCGACTCACACCGGCATACCTGTCCCGCAGGATCGGCCGCTTCCGTTTCGGCGGCCTCACCGTCAAGAGGTGCGCAGATGAGACTGCAAGGCAAGACTGTGCTGGTGACCGGCGCCGCCTCCGGCATCGGCCGCGGCATCGCGCTGCGGCTGGCAAGCGAAGGCGCCAACGTGGTGGTCGCGGTGCATCGGCTCGACGAACGCTCCGAACAGGTGTGCAAGCAGATCCGCGAGGCCGGCGTGCAGGCATGGCCGGTGCAAGGCGATGTCGCCGGCGTGGACGAGGTCGAGCGCCTGTTCCGCGAGGCCACCGCTGCCGCCGGTTCGATCGACGCGCTGATCAACAACGCCGGCATCGAGATCCGTGCCACGTTCGGCGAGGTCACCGAGGAAGACTACGACCGCGTGCTGAACGTCAACCTGAAGGGCCCGTTCTTCCTGTCGCAGCAATTCGTGCAGCATTGCCGCCAGCAGGGCCGCGGCGGCAAGATCGTCAATATCAGCTCGGTGCACGAGGACCTGCCCTTCCCCAACTTCACCAGCTACTGCGTCAGCAAGGGCGGACTGCGCATGCTGATGCGCAACCTCGCGATCGAGCTGGCGCCGCTCGGCATCACCGTCAACAACATCGCGCCGGGGGCGATCCAGACCCCGATCAACAAGGGCTTGCAGCAACGCCCCGACCAGCTGCGCGCGCTGCTGGCCAATATTCCGCTGGGCCGGCTGGGCGAGCCGGGCGACGTGGCGGGGCTGGCCGCCTTCCTCTGCAGCGCCGACGCGGACTACATCACGGGGGCCACGCTGGTGATCGACGGCGGGCTGCTGTGGAACTATGCGGAGCAATAGAGACGCGATCCGCGCGGCGCAGGACAGTCCCTCCGGCACGGCGCATGCCGTCCCGCCCGTCACGCCGGCCGCGCCGGACGGGCCCAATGCGCAGGCTGTCGCCGAGGGCGTCCATCCCGCCGCGGAAGCCGCCACCCGCGAGCCGGCGGTCACCCGGCTGCCCTGCCCGCCGCCGCACCGGCTCGAGGGATGCGCGCATGCCGATGCGCTGTCCCCGGCCGAGCGCTATGGCGAGTTGTTCGTCCGCGTGCAGGCCAGCGGCATCTTCGCCGACAGCAAGACCTTTCCCGATTGCCTGCCCCTCGCCCCGCCCGAAGAGATCCTGTCCCGGTACCAACGGCAGCGCGATCTTCCCGGCTTTTCGCTGGAGGCCTTCGTCGCCGAGCATTTCGCGCGCAGCACCGTGCCGGACAGCCACTACGTCTCCAACCCCGACCAATCCCTGCGCGAACATATCGACAGCCTGTGGCCAGTGCTGACGCGCGATCCGATCGACCATCCGCCGTGGTGCTCGCTGCTGCCGCTGCCTCACCCCTATGTCGTACCCGGCGGCCGCTTCGGCGAGCTGTATTACTGGGATTCGTATTTCACGATGCTGGGCCTCGAGGCCAGCGGCCGCCACGATCTGGTGCGGGCGATGGCGGACAACTTCGCCTATCTGCTCGACAGCTACGGGCTGGTGCCCAACGGCACGCGCAGCTACTACCTGAGCCGCTCGCAGCCGCCGGTGTTTACGCTGATGACGGAACTGTTCGAGGCGCAGGGCGTGGAACCACCGCATGCGTACCTGCCGCATCTGCGCACCGAACACGCGTTCTGGATGGACGGCGCCGAACGATTGTGCCCCGGCACCGCGCATCGGCGCGCGGTGCGGCTGCCGGACGGCAGCCTGCTGAACCGCTACTGGGACGACCATGCCCGCCCGCGCGAGGAATCGTTTCTCGAGGACGTCGTCACCGCGCACCGCGGCGACCGGCCGGCCCACCTTGTCTTTCGCGATCTGCGCGCCGCCGCGGAATCGGGCTGGGACTTCAGCTCGCGCTGGCTCGACGAGTCGGCCCCCGGCACGCCGGCATCGCTGTCGACGATCCGCACCACCGCGATCCTGCCGATCGACCTCAACGCGCTGCTGTGGCATGCCGAGACGCGCCTGGCGACGCTGTGCGAACGCGCCGGCGATGCCGCTGGCGCGACCCGCTATGCCGCGATGGCGCACGCACGGCGCGAAGCCATCGAGCGGCATCTGTGGCATCCGGAACTGGGCGCCTTCGTCGACTACGACTGGCATCGCGGCGCCCGCAGGCAGTGCCTGACCGCGGCCACCGTGATGCCGCTGTTCGTCGGGCTGGCATCGGATGAACAGGCGGCCGCCATCGGCGCCACGCTGCGGGCGCGACTGCTCGCCGAAGGGGGACTGGCCACGACCTGCGTGCGATCGGGGGAGCAGTGGGACCAGCCGAACGGCTGGGCACCGCTGCAGTGGCTGGCGATCCAGGGCCTGCGCCGCCATGGCGACGAGGCGCTGGCGCACGAGATCGCCGACCGTTGGCTGTCCACCGTCGCCGGCCTCTATCGGCGCGAATACAAGCTGGTCGAGAAATACCGGCTGCGCCGCAAGGGCCGCCATGCGCTTGGCGGCGGCGGCGGCGAATATCCGCTGCAGGACGGCTTCGGCTGGACCAACGGCGTGGTGGCAATGCTGCTGCAGCACTATCCGGAGCATCCGGCGGCGGGGACGCGGGCCGGGGTTGGCGCGAACGGCAACTAAGAAGCGGCAAGCAAGGAACGGCGGCCAGGGGCAGCGTTCACTGGCATCCGCGCTGCATCGACCGGTGCTCGGGGTGTCATGCGCAACTCGTCACACCGAATCATTGCATAGGCAATTCCATACAGGAGCCAGGGTGAAGTTTGGCCAATCCCCGCCGTTAGCCATCGCGTCTGCTACCGCAGGCCTCGTCAACCGGCCGGCGCCATCGATGGCGGCCCCCTTCCTGGAATTTGCTTCGTATGTTCTCCTCCATCCGCGCGCGCATCGTCGCGCTGTGCGTGGGCATTGTCGTGGCCGCGCTCGCGGTCAATGCCGCCGTCAATTACGTGGTCGCCGACTCCTACAACGACACCGCGATCGACAGTTCGCTGAGCGCGCTGCAGGCCGGCCATGCCGGCGCGATCGCGGACTGGGTCGACGGTCATGGCCGGATGATTGCCTCGCTGCGCGACGCGGTGCTGCAGGCCGATCCGTCGGCCGCGTTGAAGCAGGTCGCGGACGCCGGCGGCTTCGTCAACGTCTATGTCGGCTATGACGACAAGCGCGCGATGTTCTCCAATCCGACCGGGATTCCGCCGGACTACGATCCGACCGGCCGTCCGTGGTATCGGCAGGCCGCCGCGGCCGGCAAGCCGGTGGTGACGCCGCCCTATGTCGATGCCGGCAGCGGCAAGCTGGTGGTGGCCTTCGCCGCGCCCGTCCTCGCCGATGGCGGCGTCAAGGCGGTGGTGTCGGGCGACGTGGCGATGGACCGCGTGATCGCCAACGTCAAGGCGATCCACCCGACGCCGTCCAGCTTCGGCATGCTGGTCACGCAAGGTGGGCTGATCGTCGCGCATCCCGACGACAAGCTGACGCTCAAGCCCGTCGCCGATCTGGTGCCGGGTCTCGACGCCGCGCAGCTCGCCGCGCTGCTGACGGCCGCCGCGCCGACCGAAGTGCAGGTCGGCGGTGCCGCCAAGCTGCTGCGCGCCCGGGCGATTCCGAATACCGACTGGATCGCGGTGATCGCGCTGGACAAGACCGAAGCGACCGCGGGCATGCATTCGGTGCTGATGGCCTCCGCACTGACGCTGATCGTGATCGCGCTGGTCGCCGCCGCGCTGGCCGGCATGGCGACGGCGGCCTCGTTCCGCCGCCTGTCGCAGGTGCGCGACGTGATGGACGCGATCGGCTCGGCCGATGGCGACCTGACGCGCCGCCTGCCGGCCGACGGCAAGGACGAGGTCGCGCAGATCGCGCGGGCGTTCAATACCTTCGTCGACAAGCTGTGCACGGTGATGCGCCAGATCCGCGATGCCAGCGAATCGGTGCGCCACGCGGCCGACGAGATCGCCGCCGGCAACCTGGATCTGTCGCAGCGCACCGAGTCGGCCGCGGCCAGCCTGCAGCAGACCGCTGCGTCGATGGAGCAGATCACCGCCACCGTCGCGCAGTCGGCGACGTCCGCCAGGCAGGCCGACGATTCCGCGGTCGCCGCTTCGCAGATCGCCTCCGAAGGCGGCGTGGTGATCGGCGAGGTCATCGGCACGATGGACAAGATCGAGCACGCGTCGGCCAAGGTGTCCGACATCATCGGCGTGATCGAGGGCATCGCCTTCCAGACCAATATCCTGGCGCTGAACGCGGCCGTGGAAGCGGCCCGCGCGGGCGATCAGGGCCGCGGTTTCGCGGTGGTCGCCGGCGAGGTGCGCGGGCTGGCCCAGCGCAGCGCGCAGGCCGCCAAGGAGATCAAGACGCTGATCGAATCGACCGTCGGCGAGGTGGCCTCGGGCTCGAGCCAGGTACGCAAGGCCGGCGAGACGATGACGGCGATCGTCGGCAATGTCTCGCAGGTCAGCACCGTGATCTCCGAGATTTCCAATGCAGCGATCGAGCAGACGCGCGGCATTCAGGAGGTCAACCAGGCGGTCGGCCAGCTCGACGAGATGGTGCAGCAGAACGCCGCGCTGGTGGAGCAGTCGTCGGCGGCCGCGTCGGCGCTGCAGGCGCAGGCCAACAAGCTGGCGGGGGCGGTGGGATTGTTCCGGCTGGCTTGAAGCGGATCACGACGTCCCCCGCGCAGGCAGGAACCCCGCGTCTTGCGACGCCCCGGGGTTTCCCGCTTTGGCGGGGGACGGATCGGTTGGCCGGCGTTGCCGGCGCGCCTTATTCCAGCCCGGCCTTGTCCAGGCCGAACGCCTTGTCCGCCGACCCCGGCACCGTGCGGAACGCGACGTTGGCGCGATTCCAGCCGTTGATGCCCATCACCGCGAAGGTCAGGTCGGACAGCTCCTTCTCCGACAGCTGGGCCCGCACGCGCTCGTAGACGTCGTCCGGCACGCCGTGCGGCGGCAGCTGCGTCAGCGTTTCGGTCCATTCCAGCACCGCACGCTCGCGCGGCGAGAACAGCGTCGACTCGCGCCAGATGGCGACATGGTAGACCCGCAGCTCGCGCTCGCCGTGCAGCTTGGCCTCCTTGACATGCATGTCGAGACAGAACGCGCAGCCGTTCAGTTGCGAGGCGCGGATCGATACCAGATCGAGCAGCGATCGCTCGATCGCGCCGCCATCGATCGCGTTGCTGAAATTCAGATAGGCCTTGAACAGCTCGGGCGATTGCTGGATGTAGTTCAGGCGTTGGGTCATGGCTTTCTCTTGGTCGAAATGGCTGCGCACCGTTCGGGGCGCAAGGGTTATCACGGCGGCGGCCAGCGGCCGCCCGCCTCAAAAAACGTGGGCTCGCTCAGCAGGCGCCGCGGGCCAGCGCGATGCGCAGCAGCTTGTCCGGATTGCGCTGCGCGTGGATGCGGACGATGCGCTCGCCGTCGGTCTCGTAGCACTGCGCCGATTCCAGCTGTCCGTCGATGAAGCGCAGCACGGCCCAGTCGCCATTGAGCAGCGCCAGTTCGGCGCGTACTGTCTGCCCGTGGCGCTGCGGCCCGACCGCGAACACCTTGGCGATGCGCCAGCCGCCGACCAGCGGCTTGGGGAAGCTCGGCACCTTGCCGCCGCCGTCGCCGATCAGCTCGGCGTCCTCCGCCAGCATCGACTGCAACGCTGCCATGTCGCCGCGCTCCATCGCCTGGGCAAAGCCCTGCAGCAGGCGCAGATGCGTCTCGCGGGGGACGGCAAAGCGCGGCCGCTCGTCGCGCAGCTGCACCCTGGCGCGGCTGACCAGCTGACGGCACGCGGCTTCGCTCTTGCCGATCGCGCGGGCGACGTCGGCGTAGTCGGCGTCGAACACCTCGCGCAGCAGGAAGGCAGCGCGCGCCTCCGGGGTCAGCCGTTCGAGCAGCAGCAGGAATGCCACCGACAGGTCGTCCGCCCGCTCGGTCAGTTGCTCGGGGGTGGCGGGCGATTCGGTCAGTTCGGGTTCGGGCAGCCAGATGCCGGCGTAGTGCTCCCGCTGGGTCTTGGCCATGCGCAGCCGGTCGATCGCCAGCCGCGTGGTCACGGTGACCAGCCAGGCCTCGGCGTTGTCGATGCTGCCGCGGTCGGCCTCATGCCAACGCAGCCAGGCGTCCTGCACCACATCCTCGGCTTCCGCGACCGTGCCCAGCATCCGGTAGGCGATGCCGTGCAGGCGAGGCCGCAGCCGGGCGAAGGTCAGCGTGGCGGGGTCGGCGGGGTCGGCGGGGGCGGCCGTTGCAGCCGTGGCAGCCGTGGCAGCCGTAGCCGCCGTAGCTGCGGTGGTGCCCGTAGCTGCCGTGGTGGCCGTGGTGGCCGTGGTGGCCGGGTCCGGCCGATCGCGGGTATCGGGTGGGCGGGTCATCGCGTTCGATATCGTCAAGGGTCAATGCCATGGCACAACCGTGGCGCCGCCACGGTGCCGGCGTGGCACTGTAGCAGTCAGTTCAAACCCAAGACGTCTGGCGCGGGCCGTTTGTGACAGCGCTGCCGAGCCGCGTCGGAGAAAGCCCGTACCGCCTGCCGCCCCGCGGTCAGGCGCCGCTCTCCGCCAGCGCCCGTGCCGCCGGCATCCGGTCCCAATATGGGGGATAGCTGATCACCAGACCGGCGGCGTCGACCACCAGCTCGGCCGTGAATGCGGAGTCCTGGCCGTGATAGCCGCTCAGGCCGGTGCCGGACGCCTGCCGTTCTGCCGCCGGCCCGAGCGTCTCGTAGCGGAAGCGGCGGCGGCCGTCCGCTTCCGTGGCCAGCAAGGTGTAGCGCTGCCGGACCGGCTCGACCGTCAGCTCGGGCAGGCGGACATAGGCCATCGTGAAGACCTGGCTGGCGCCCGGCTGCCAGCTGGCGTGGCACACCGGCAGCGTGTTGGTGATCGGCGTGGCCATGATGTCGATGTAGGCGGCGTCGGCGAGGTCATCGCGCGGACCGTGCCCATCGGTCCACTGCCCGCCGTCCCACGCGAGCTGCAGGGTCCGCGTGTCGCGCTGGTACACGGTGCGGGCATCGAGCCGGACAAAGCGCCAGTCCGCTTCGCATTCGAGCCGATAGGCCAGCTCCAGCGGACCGTCGTCCCACTGCGCCTGCATCCGCCCTTCGACCCGTACGCGATCCGGGGCGTGGATCACCGCGGCGACATCCAGGCCGGTCCGCGTCTGCCAGGACCACGCCACCAGTTGAAGGTCGGCGGATGGCACATTGCCGGCCTGGGATGTCGATGGATTCATGATCGTCCTCCTTTTGCGCAGACAGGCTTGGGCGCGATGGCGCCTCGTGCAAGGCGCCGGCCCTCGCCATAGAGACCGTCAATCTACCGCGATACCGGCAGGCCGGCGATGCGCAATCGGCATCGATCGCCGGTATTCATTGGATCCGGGCGGTGGCAATACATAATGATCAGGAATAACCGGACAAAATAATCCGAAGCCAAGCCGTCCCGCCATTTATTAATCCGCCAATATTCCGTATAGCGGCGTCACGTATTGCACAAGATTGTCATGCAATACGCGTCGTCCGCCATTTTATTGGTGCGCCTTTTTTGTTTTTCATAATCATTCGATAACCACCTGAAGCGGCGCAGCATAGTGATTTCGGGAATGAATCCCTGCTGGTGAAAACCCTGCCATCCCTTTCACTTGACTTAATTGATATATCACATACCTTGTAACCCATCGCCACACCCAATGCGAGCGGGGCGATGACCGTGATGGCAACCGGCACCCCAACAGAGAGACACCAACGGCAAGGAGGAACGCATGGAAAACGATTCGACCGGGTCGTCCATCGCCGCCAGATCAGTTTAAGCAAGCCCGCTTCGCCCCATCCTTCAGTTCCGATCGCGCCTGCCGCCCCCGGCAGCGCAATAGCGTAGGGTTTTTTGTTTCAGGAGCGGATGTGTAACGGACATAGAAGCCAACGATACAGGAGACATTGAAATGCTAGCGACGATATCCGAGCCGAGGTGCGGCACCGCACATTCGGACAGGAAGAATCAAACGATTGAAGGAGTGCGCCATGAATAATTCGTCGACGGCGGCATTCCGCCCCAATCCCGAGGTCTCCGAAAAGACGCGCTGGATACAGCTTCTCGTTGGCGTCATCTGCATGATCGCCACCGCCAACGTCCAATACGCCTGGACGCTGTTCGTTCCGGAAATCCAGGAAACCTTCGGCTGGTCGCGCGCCAATATCCAGATCGCCTTCACCGTGTTCGTGCTGGTGCAGACCTGGCTGGCGCCCATCGAAGGCTATTTCATCGACAAGTTCGGTCCGCGCATGATGGTGGCATTCGGCGCGGTGCTGATGGGTGGGGCGTGGATCATCAATTCGCAGGCCACCACGCTGATGGGCTTCTATATCGGCGCCGCGGTCGGCGGCCTGGGTGTCGGTTCGATCTACGCGACCTGCATCAACAACGCGATCAAGTGGTTCCCCGATCGCCGCGGCCTCGCGGTGGGCCTGACGGCCGGCGGCTACGGCGCCGGTTCGGCCGCCACGATCCTGCCGATCGCCGCGATGATCGAGTCGTCCGGCTTCCAGCACACCTTCCTGTTCTTCGGCGTGCTGCAAGGCTCGCTGGCGTTCGCCGCCGCATGGTTCCTGCGCTCGCCGAGGGCCCACGAGGTCAAGGCGTCCCAGAAGCTGGTGCAGGCCACGCGCGACTACACGCTGAAGGAAGCGATGTGCACCAAGCTGTTCTGGCTGATGCTGGTGATGTTCGTGCTGGTGGTCACCGGCGGCATGATGGCCGTGGCGCAGCTCGGCGTCATCGCCAAGGACCTCGGCGTCAAGGACTTCCAGGTCGACCTGCACTTCTTCGTGATGGCCGCGCTGCCGCTGGCGCTGATGCTCGACCGGATCATGAACGGTGTCTCCCGGCCGCTGTTCGGCTGGATCTCCGACCATATCGGCCGCGAGAAGACCATGGTGATCGCGTTCTCGCTGGAAGGGATGGGCATCATCGCGCTGGGGTATTTCGGCCACAACCCGTACGCCTTCCTGATCCTGTCGGGCGTGGTGTTCCTGGCCTGGGGCGAGGTCTACTCGCTGTTCTCGGCCCTGGCCGGCGATGCCTTCGGCACCAAGCACATCGGCAAGATCTACGGCGTGCTCTACACCGCCAAGGGCATCGGCGCGCTGTTCGTGCCGATCGGCAACCTGATCATGGAGGCGACCGGCACCTGGTCCACCGTGCTCTACACCGTGGCGACGATGGACCTGATCGCGGCGTTCCTGGCCTTCATGGTGCTGCGGCCGGTGCTGGCCGGACACGTGGCGGCGTCCAGGAGCCTGTTCTCGAAGGAGGCAGCGGCAGCCGGCACACAGGTCCCGGCCTGACCGGACCCTCACCCGCCGGGAAGCGCCAGGCACACGCCAGGCACGCCGGCACCCTGCACGGGCTTCTTCGGAAGCCCGTTTTTCCTTGCAGCAGTCTTGTTCAATACAGCGCCAGGAGATGGGTTGCCGCCTGCGCCATCATTCAATCCGGAGCGCAACGATGGCGACTTTTGCACTGAGCTTGCTGCAGTCTTACTTGTCGCCGTAGTGAAGACGGCAGGCAATGATGGCCAGCTCGTCATCGTTGGCGTAGTACACAAGCCGGTTCGTATCGTCGATACGCCGTGACCGATAACCGGATAGTGTGCCCTTGAGCTGCTCTGGCTTGCCCAGGCCTTCGAAGGGATTCCGCTGCGCGTCCTGGATCAGGGCATTGATCCGTTTCAGCGTTTTTTTATCCTGCCCCTGCCAGTAGATGTAGTCCTCCCAGGCGGCGGGCATGAAGGTGAGGTGGCGCGTCATTCAGCATCCGGATCGATCAGATCATGCTTCACGCCTTTGCCGCTCCGGTGCTGATCAATTGACTGCATCAGCCGCTTTGCGTTGGCCGGATTGCTCAGCAGGTACATGGTTTCCATCCAGCTGTCGTATTGCTCTTGCGACATGATCACTGCGTTGGGTGCGTCGCGTCGCGTGATGAGGATCGCGTCGTGATCGGCAATGGCTTGATCGATGACCGCCTTCAGATTGTTGCGGGCATCGGAGAAGTGGATTGTTCGCATGGCCTTCTCCATAGAGTTGTCCAACTAATTGAACAAGTATAGCAGAGAGGCATGCGACCTTGCTCGGCGGTACATCCGAGTGTACTGGCCAGAAGTGCAGCAACCTATGCCCCGCATTCTCATTCCTTGCACCTGCCCGGCGAACTGCCAGTAGAGCCCCGCGGCCTGAGCGCAACGCGGCCCGGTCGCGTTCCCTATCGCGCAGCGGCCTCGCCGAACTCCGCCCGCACCCACTCCCGCACCAGCCGCGTCGCCGGCCGCTCGGCGGCGCGCGGGCTGTAGACCAGGTCGTAGCGAAAGCTCTCGAGCGACAGCTCGAACGGTTGCACCAGCACGCCCGAGGCGAGTTCTTCGGCCACCAGCGTCAGGCTCAGCAGGCCGACGCCCTGCCCCGCGACCGTGGCCTGGATCGCGTGGATCTCGTCGGTGAAGGACAGCCCGGCGGACACCTCGATGTCGCCGGCGCCGGCGCCTTCCAGCCAATGCCCCCACACCGCGGCGCGCGGGTCCTGCCGTACGCCGGCGCCCCACTCGAAATGGATCAGCGGTGCGTGCCGCAAGTCCTTCAGCGACGACAGCCGCAGATGCGGGCTGCAGACCGGCGCAAAACGGTCCTGGAACAGCGGCTCGACCGTCAGCCCCGGATAGTGGCCGCCGCCATAGCGGATCGCCACGTCGGCATCGCTGTCGAGATCCACCACGGCATTGGAGGCGTCGAGCCGCAGCGTCCATTCCGGATGCGCGGCGCGAAACGACCCCGCGCGCGGCGCCAGCCGCTTGGCGACGAACGCGACGGTGGACGACAGCGTGGCGATATTGGCCGCGCGCTGGCGCTGCACCAGTTGCACCGCGCGTTCGAAGCCGTCGAGCCCGTCCCGGATCGCCGGAAACAGCAGCCGCCCGCTCGCGGTCAGATCGACCTTGCGCGTCTCGCGCTCGAACAGCCGAACACCGAGCCATTCCTCCAGCAGCCGGATCTGGTGGCTGATCGCGGTCGCGGTCACGTTCAACTCGTCGGCCGCGCGCTTGAAGCTCAGGCGCCTTGCCGCCGCTTCGAAGGCGCGCAGCGCGCTCAGTGGGGGAAGGCGCCTCATGACGACTCCATGAATGAGTTGAACTCATCCATAACGTGAGATTTGACCATTTGTCCGGCCTGCCTGGGATCACGATACTGCGAACATTCTCCGCTGCGGTCATGAAGGCGGCCGCCTGACGGATGAAATTCCCTCAACTTTACCCCGGAGTTTCCCATGCTGCTCGAACAAGTCCGCACCAACCCCGATCCGTACGCGCCGTTCCTGCTGTCGCAGGGCATCCGCGTCGGCAATCTGGTCTTCATCTCGGGACAGGCCGCCATCGGCGACGACGGCAACATCGTCGGCCGCGGCGACTTCGACAAGCAGGCCGAGCAGGCCTTCCGCAATCTGCGGCGCGCGCTCGAGGCCGCGGGCTCGAGCCTGGACCGCGTGGCCAAGGTCACGATCTTCCTGAAGTCGATGGACAACTTCGGCAAGATCGTCGAACTGCGCCGCAAGTGGTTCTCGGCGCCGTACCCCGCCGACACCATCGTCGAAATCTCCAGCCTGTATTCGCCCGAGGCGCTGATCGAGATCGAGGCCATCGCCGTGGCCGAAGGAGCGCCGGCATGAACGCCCCTGCACGGCCGGCGCTGTTCGATCCGCTGGACCTCAACGGCCTCGCCTTGCCGAACCGGCTCGTCGTCGCGCCGATGACGCGCATCAGCGCGACGCCCGAGGGCGTGCCCACGCCGACCATGGTGGACTACTACGCGGGCTTTGCGCGCGGCGGCTTCGGGCTGATCGTCACCGAGGGCAGCTACACCGACCGCGCGTATGCGCAGGGCTATGCCGGGCAGCCGGGCCTGACCGACATGGAGCAGGCGCGCGCCTGGCGCGCGGTCACCGACGCGGTGCACGCGGCGGGGGGCCGCATCTTCGTGCAGCTGATGCATGCGGGCGCGCTGTCGCAGGCCAACCGCTTCCGCGACGAGACGGTCGGCCCATCGGCCATCGCGCCGAAGGGCATGCAGATGGGCGTCTATCGCGGCAAGGGGCCCTATCGCACGCCGCGCGCCATCGCGCCGCACGAGATCGACGCGGCGATCGCCGGATTTGCCGAAGCGGCGCGGCTCGCCCGCGATGTCGCCGGTTTCGATGGCATCGAGGTTCACGGCGCCAACGGCTATCTGCTCGATGAGTTCCTGACCGACTACACCAACCGGCGCGACGATGCCTGGGGCGGGCCGATCGGCAACCGCATCCGGCTCGCCGAGCAAACCGCACGCGCCGTGCGGTGCGCGGTCGGCGACGGCTTTCCGGTCGGCGTGCGCATTTCGCAGGGCAAGGTCAACGACTTCACGCATAAATGGGCCGAAGGGGCCGAGGGCGCGGCGATCGTGTTCGGCCGACTGGCCGAGACGGGCATCGACTTCCTGCACGTGACGGAGTTCGAGGCGTGGCAGCCGGCCTTCCCCGGCGACGCGCGCTCGCTGGTCCGGCATGCGCGGCTTGCCGCGCCGCATCTGACCGTGATCGCCAACGGCGGCCTGCACGAGCCGGCGCGCGCGCAGGACGCGCTGGCCGATGGCGCGGACCTGGTCGCGCTGGGCCGCGGCGCGCTGGCCAATCCCGACTGGCCAAGGCGCGTGGCACAAGGCATCGCACCGCGTCCCTTCGATCCCGCGCTGCTGTCGCCGTTCGGCGAGATCAAGCCCGCCGAGCTGCGCATGCGGGAAGCGTTGCAGCGAGTGGCCTGAACGGCGAGCGCTGCCGCCCTAGCTGGCGAACGTGCGCTCGCGCCGTTCCTGGCACGGCGCGCAGCGCGTCGCGGTCGGATTGGCCAGCAGGCGCGCGTACGGAATCTCCTGCTCGCAGTCCTGGCAGACGCCGTACTCGCCGGCATCGATGCGCTCGCGCGCCTGCGCGATATCGTTCAGTTCGCCGCGGTAGTGCTGCTGCAGCGCCGCGCGGTCCAGCTCCTCGTTGACGCCCTCGGCGGTGTCGACGAGGTCCTGCGGCTCCCTGGCCGGGTTGCTGGACGGACGATCGCGTCCCTGCTGATAGAGCGGCTGCAGTTCGCGCTCGCGCGCATCCAGCCGCCCGCGCAGCGCGGCAAGTTGTTCCTGGTTCAGAAGCGACATGTCGCCCTCCATCTGGTGTCATCTCGGCTGCCGCCGAGCCGTGCCATACGTGATCGACATCCCGGCTCTCCCGCCGTTCCCGACATGGCGCCGGCAGGGTTTTCCCGCTTGACTGATCAAGCTCGACGGCCTACATTGGCCGGGCAGATTCAGATAAGAGACCATCTGTAGGATGGTCTCTTAGCGCGTGCAGTTTGCTGCGGCCTCTTATAGAACAATTCAAGGAGACCGCCGTGCAAGCGCCTGCCATCCGCCTTCGTGGCATCGACGATGTCATCGCCTATATCGATTCCTGTCCGGGTATACGGGGCAGAGCCGGCCTGATCTGGTGGCTCGCACTCGGCGGACTGTTTCTCGACGCCTTTTCCAATTCCGCATTGAGCGCCGGCCTCGGGCCGATGACGCGCGATCTCGCGCTCGCGCCGGCACAGGTCGCGCTGTTGACCTCGTTCGCCTCGTGGGTCGCGATCGCCTTCAATCCGATCGGCGGCTGGATGGCCGATCGCTGGGGCCGCGTGCGTCCGCTGATCCTGGCCAAGGTGCTGGCCGTGGTCGGCGCCGTGCTGGTCGTCTTCGCGCCCACGTTTGAAGTGATCCTGGTCGGCCGTTTCTTCGTCGGCGCGGCCTACGGCATCGACTTCGCCATCGCGATGGCCGTGCTGGCCGAGTTCACCCCGGTCAAGCTCAAGAGCCGCCTCAATACCTGGCAGGGCATGTGGTACACGGCGGTCTGCACCAACCTGCTGCTGGCGCTGCTGTTCCACTCCTGGCAGGTCGGCGATGCGATCTGGCGCTATTCGGTCGCGGCCACTGCGATCTTCGGCGTGGCGATCCTGGTGCTGCAACTGCTGTTCCTGGTCGAGAGCCCGACGTGGCTGGCCCGCAAGGAACGGCTCGAGGCCGCCGCGCTCGCCATGACGCGCATCTACGGCCGCCCCTTCACCGCGGCACCGCCGGCCGAACGCATTCCGGTGTTGAACCAGGCGCGGCGGGGGCTGGCCAATGTGCTGCTGATCTTCCGCGGCATCTATCTGCCGCGCACCATCCTGGCGGCGACCGTGCAGATCGGCCAGTCGATCCAGTACTTCGCCATCGGCTGGTACCTGCCGCTGATCAGTGCGGCGCTGTTCGGCAAGGACTTCGTCTACGCCACCATCGGCGCGCTGGTCTTCAACGTCTGCGGCATCGTCGGCGGCTTCCTGTCGCCGGTCATCGGCCGCAGGCTGGGC
This sequence comes from Cupriavidus cauae, assembly GCF_026210475.1. Taxonomy (NCBI): domain Bacteria; kingdom Pseudomonadati; phylum Pseudomonadota; class Betaproteobacteria; order Burkholderiales; family Burkholderiaceae; genus Cupriavidus; species Cupriavidus cauae. Next base: position 1,827,940 of record NZ_CP080294.1, on the reverse strand, counting down.
CTGCGCCGCGCCTCCGCCTTCGGCTTTGCCGCGGTGTTCGCGATGCTGCTGGTGCTGGGCCTGTTCAACGGCAAGATGCCGCTGTGGGTCGCGGTGGTGGTGCCTTCGCTGTTCATCCTGTTCCATTCCGGCGGCCCGGGCGCCAACGGCAAGAGCCTGTCGTCGCTGTCCTTCCGCAGCGAGTTGCGCGCCGGCGCCAACGGCGTGATCGGCGCGCTGGGCGCGATCGGTGCCGCGCTCGGCCTGCTGGTGTTTCCGCTGTTCCGCGCGGAATACGGGCTGGAGAAGACCTTCCTGATCCTGTCGGTGGTGCCGCTGGTCGCCAGCCTGATCTGCTTCGCGATCCGCTGGGATCCGACCCGCACGGCCGTCCATCCGGACAACGAGGCCGATGCCCCGCAGTTCCGCGGCGACACCGAGGCGCCCTCGCCTTTCCTCAATCCCGCCATCGAGAAGTCCCGGCCATGACCCGCCCCACCGACGTCATTCTCGCCATCGACGAAGGCACGTCCGGCACCCGCGCCGCGCTGGTCGGCGCCGACGGCCATGTCTCGTGCCTGGAATACACGACGCTGACCGTCGATTCGCCGCGCCCCGGCGTGGTCGAACAGGACGCCAATGTCCTGCTCGACAAGACCCTGGCCGTCTGCCGCGCGACGCTGGCCAATGCGGACCGTGAAGGACGGCGCGTGGTGGCGCTGGCCATCGCCACGCAGCGCGCCACCGCGGTGCTGTGGGATACCGCCACCGGCCGCGCGCTGGTGCCGGCAATGGTGTGGCAGGACACGCGCTACGCCGCCGAGCTGGAACGCCTCGCCGCGGCGTGGGATGCGAAGCTGCGGCCGAGCGTCGGCCGCCCGGCCGGCGTGCGCTCGCCCTACCTGTGGGCCGCGCGGCATCTGCGCGAGACGCCGGCCGTCGCCGACGCGTGGCGCGCGCGGCGGCTCGCCTTCGGCACCATCGACAGCTGGCTGCTGTGGCACCTGTCGAGCGAACGCGCCGTCGTGACCACGCCGACCAACGCCACCTCGTGCAGCGCCTACGTGCTGGCCGAGCACCGCTATCGGCTCGACTGGCTCGATGCGCTGGGCTTTCCCGCCGAGCTGCTGCCCACGCTGCGGCAGGACGCCGACGACTTCGGCCGCACGCGGCCCGACGTGCTGGGGATCGACGTGCCGATCCTCGCCTGCGCCGGCGACCAGCTGGCCGGTGCGGTGGGCCTGGGTTGCCTGGACGCCGGCCAGTCGATGTGCCTGCACGGTACCGGCAGCTTCGTCGACCTGATCGTCGGCCCGACGCTGCCGCCGGCGATGGGCCGCTCCGACAGCACGCTGACGATGACCGCGCGCCGCCACGGCGGCCAGTCGCACTTCTCGGTCGAAACCTTCGTCGCCACCACCGGCTCGGCGCTGAACTGGATCTGCGACAAGCTGCACTGGTTCGACGACGCCCGGCAGATCAGCGCGCTGGCCGCCGGCGTGTCGTCCTCCGGCGGCGTGACCTTCATCCCCGCGCTGACCGGCCTGCGCGTGCCGCGCATGGAGCCGGCCGCGCGCGCGGCGCTGAACGGCATCTCGATGGCGACCACGCAGGCCGAGATCGCCTACGCCATCCTCGACGGCATCGCGCATTCGGTCAGCTCCTGCATCGAAGCCAACCGCGACATGGCTGGCGTCGCGGTATCGAGCCTGCTGGTCGGCGGCGGACTGTCCGGCAGCGACGCGCTGCTGCAGATGCAGGCCGACCTGACCGGCCTGCCGATCCTGCGCATGAAGGAGACCGACCGCGCCAGCCTGCGCGGCATCGCGTTCCTCGCCGGCTCGTCGGGGCTGCTGTGGGACGACCTGCGGCAGGCCCGCGCCACCACGGCCGCCGACGCGGTGTTCGAGCCGGCGATCGGCGCGGACCAGCGGGAGGCGCGCCGCGCGCTGTGGCATGCGCGCATCGCATCGGAACTCGGGAACGTCGATGCCATTGCCAATGCCCACTCGCGGGCCCTTTCACAAGCCCACTCGCAAGCCCCCTCGCAGGCCGGCGTGCATGCCGATGCCCCGGCGGCCCAATAACAAGGAGAAGCAATCAACATGATGGTTCTGCCATCCCGAAGCGCCAGCCGCGCGCGCGCCGCCATGGCCAGCACCGAGCCCTTGCGGCTGGATCGCACGGAGCAGCTGGACCGGCTGCAAGGCGAGCGGTTCGACGTGCTGGTGGTCGGCGGCGGCGTCACGGGCGCGTACACCGCGCTCGATGCCGCGCTGCGCGGCTATCGCGTCGCGCTGGTCGAGAAGAGCGACTTCGCCTCGGGCACCTCGTCCAAGTCCTCGAAGATGGTGCACGGCGGCCTGCGCTATATCGAGCACGGCAATCTCCGCCTGGTCCGCCATTCGCTGATCGAGCGCCAGCGCCTGCGCCGCAATGCGCGGCATCTGGTGCAGCGGCTGCCCTTCCTGTTTCCGGTGATGGAACGCGACGGCGTGTTCGACAAGCGCCTGGCCAAGGCCTTCGACAGCCTGCTGTGGACCTACGACCTCGCCGGCGGCTGGCGCGAAGGCATCCTGCACCAGAAGCTGACCAAGGCCGAGGTGCTGTCGCACTGCCCGACCTTCAACGAGCAATACCTGACCGGCGGCTTCATGTACTTCGACGCCCGCGTCGACGACGCCCGCCTGACGCTCAATATCGCGCGCACCGCGGCCTTCCATGGCGCCGCCGTGGTCAACCATGCCCGCGTGGCCGAGATCACGCGCGACGGCCACGGCAAGGTCGATGGCGCCATCGTCCAGGCCGGCGAGCGCGAGATCCGCGTGCGCGCCGGCGTGGTGGTGATGGCGACCGGCGTCTGGCTGCGCGACTGGACCGGCCGCAAGGCCGGCGAAGCGAAGACCCTGCATATCCGCCCGGCCAAGGGCGTGCATGTCGCAATCCCCTGGCTGAAGATCCGCAACGACTGCACGGTGACGATCCCGGTGCCCGGCCGCAACCGCCGCGCCACCATCACGCGCTGGGGCAATGTCTCCTACCTCGGCACCACCGACGAGGATTACGAGGGCGATCTCGACAACGTGCTGTGCACGCGCCGAGAGCTGGATTTCCTGCTCGAGGGCGCGCGCTCGGCGTTGAAGACCGACCTGCAGCCCGAGGACGTGGTCGGCAGCATCGCCGGCTGCCGGCCGCTGGTGGCGCCGCCCGGCGGCAAGACACTGGAAATCCCCCGCGATCACGACATCCGCATCGCCGACGACGGCCTGGTGACCGTGGTCGGCGGCAAGCTGACGACCTCGCGCCATATGGCCGAGCAGACCATCGACGCGGCGCAGAAGGTCATCGGCAAGCGCGCGGCGTGCCGCACGAAATCGGCCTGGCTGCTGGGCGCGGCCGGCTACGACGCGCAGGCCATCGTCGCCTCGGGTGGCCTGTCCGCCCACCTGGGCGAGCGCTACGGCACCGAGGCCCGCTTCGTCAGCGACATCCTGCAGGCCGATCCGCACCTCGCGCGGCCGATCGTCGAGGGCCTGCCCTACACCGAGGCCGAGGTCGTCTACGCGGCCCGCCACGAACTCGCGGCCAATGTCGACGACGTGCTGTCGCGCCGCATGCGCGCCCGCCTGATGGCGCGCGACGCCTCCGCCCGCGCCGCCGCGCGCGTGGGTCAACTTCTTCAGGCCGAGCTCGGATTGTCCGAGGCGGCCGTGGCACGGCAGGTCGGCGACTACCTGGACGCCGTTGCCCTCGAAAAATCCGTACTCATGGGAGATGCAGCATGATCAGCAAGGAAGCCATCAAGCGCGGCTACAACCGCGGCAACTACGTGGTCGGCGCGCACACGCCGCCGGGCTACGCCGCCACCATCGCGCGGACGCCCGACGTGCCGGGGCTGCAGCGCGATGCCGTGACGGTCGACGCCGCCACGCTCGCGGCGCTGCGGCAAGCCGCCGACGAGGTGCTGACCGATACCGGCAGCGTGGTCGCGTGGACGCGCGACTGGTGGGCCGGATCGATGATGACCGAGACCGCCGGCAAGCCGGCCACGCCCCGCGGGGCCATCGTGCGCGTTTCCACCGTGGAGCAGGTGCAGGCGGTGATGCGCATCGCCAGCGAGCGCGCCGTCCCGGTCACCGTGTCCGCCGGCCGCAGCAATGTCACCGGCGCCGCGCTGCCGGTGCGCGGCGGCATCGTGCTGGACGTGTGCGCCATGAACCGGCTGATCGGCTTCGATCGCGATAGCCAGATCGTCGAGGTCGAGGCCGGCATGTTCGGCGACATCTTCGAGCAGACCATCCAGCGCGAGTACGGCATGACGATGGGCCACTGGCCGTCGTCGTATGCCATCAGCACCGTCGGCGGCTGGGTCGCGTGCCGCGGCGCCGGCCAGCTGTCGACGCGCTACGGCAAGATCGAGGACATGGTGTTCGGCATGGACGTGGTGCTGGCCGACGGGCGGCTCGTCACCGTCGGCGGCTATTCGCGCGCGGCGCTCGGGCCGGACCTGCAGCAGCTGTTCATCGGCTCGGAAGGCACGCTCGGCGTGATCGTGCGCGTACGACTGAAGCTGCATCGGCTGCCGGACCATGGCCGCGCCATCGCCTATGGCTTCAAGACTTTCGCGATCGGCCTGGAGGCCTGCCGGCAGATCCTGCAGCAAGGCGGCAATCCGGCTGCGCTGCGGCTCTACGACGAACTCGAGAGCGGCGTGCAGTTCGGCCTGCCCGACACCAATGTGCTGCTGGTCGCCGACGAAGGCGCGCCGGAGATCGTCGAGGCGGTGATGACGATCAGCGAACGCGTGTGCCGCGAGCTGGGCGAGCCGCTGGACGGCGATGCGATCTTCGAGCGCTGGCTCGATACGCGCTACCTGACCGGCAAGAGCGCCGAGGGCTTCAAGCGCAGCCCTGGCTTCGTCGCCGATACGCTGGAGATGTGCGGGCCGTGGAGCGCGCTGGCCGATATCTATCGAGACGTGGTCGCCGCGATCAACGCGGTGCCCGGCACGCTGGCCGGCTCCGCGCACCAGTCGCACGCCTATGTCGACGGCGCCTGCCTGTATTTCTCGCTGCGCGGCGAGGTCGCGGTCGAGGACCGGCAACGGTGGTATCGCGCCGCCTGGGATGCGGCCAACGCGGTGCTGATTCAATACAATGCCGCGCTGAGCCACCATCACGGCATCGGCCTGCTGCGCGCGCCCTATATGGCGCCGTCGCTGGGCAGCGCCTTCCCGCTGCTGGCCACCGTGAAGCGCGCGCTCGATCCGCACAACATCCTGAACCCCGGGAAGCTCGGCCTGACCGACGTTCTCTCCCACGAAGCCCGATAAACGCCATGGACAAGTCCCTCGGTGCACGCCTGATGCGGCATCCCGTCATTGCGACGCTGTACGGGGTCGAACAGGTCGACGCCTTCGTCGACAGCGCCGCCGAGGTGTCGATCGTCGCCAACGTCGAGCTGCGCAAGCTGCAGCCGGTGGTCGCCACGCTGACCCAGGCCGGCAAGTACGTCATCGTCAATATCGACAGCTGCGAAGGCCTGTCGCAGGACAAGGGCGGCGTCGACTACCTGGCCGACATCGGCGTGGCGAGCCTGGTCTCGACTCGCGTGGCGACCATCCAGCGCGCCAACCGCGCCGGCATGGTGACGATGCAGAAGGTCTTCGTGACCGACCGCTCGACCTGGCCGCGCAGCGTCAAGGCGCTGGAGCAGAGCGATCCGAACCTCGTGCAGATCATGCCGGCGCCGATGCTGGCGCATCTTCCCGAGGCGGACCGCAAGGGGCTGCCGCCGATCGTCACCTCGGGCTTCGTCTGCAACCAGGACGACATCCGCAGCGCGCTGGCCCACGGCGCGGTCGCGGTGTCGACCAGCGACCGCAAGCTGTGGCACCTCGAGCCGAAGGCGCTGAAGGGATAAGTGGATGAAGGGCTGAAGAGTTCAAGGGCGCGCGCACAGTCGATGCCAACGCATCGGCCGTGCCGCGCCGCCCTCCACGCTACTGCATGCCCGACGGCAGTTGCGGCGCGTGCACCGATACCCAGCTCCCGTTCTCGTACTTCTTCCAGTTGTCGCCGGCGTCGCGGGCGTAGAGTCCGTCTTCCAGCATCACCAGCCGCGTCGGATGCGGGGCGACCGGCGGCGTGCCGGCCGATTCGGGCGCCTCGCCCTCGATCACGCCTTCGGCGGCCGCGGTCGCCAACGGGTCCGCGGCGGCGGCCGATGCCGTGTCCGGCGGTGCGGCAGCAGGCGCCTCGCTCAGCGCGCGCTGCGCCGCGTCGCTGAGCCGCGCGCCATCGTCCGGCGAGCCGCCGCCGCACGCAGCCAGCAGCAGTAGCGACGGCAGTAATGGCAGTAATGGCAGCAATGGCAGTAGCCCCTTCCGCGGCGCCGCGGCCGGCCGCCTGCCTTGCAATACAGCGATCCTTTGCATCGCAACCTCCCTCAGTCGAACAGCCGGCGCAGCAGGTCGCCGATCAGCACGCCGCGCAGGCTGAACAGGGCCTCGCGATTGGCGGGAATGTCGCCATAGCCGCCGAGCCCATTGACGCCATAGCTGCGATCGACCGCCGTGTTCGCGCCCTGGATGTCGATGCGCACCGTCGGCGCGAGCGAACCGCCGCGCCGCGCGCCGATGGCATCGATAAAGGACTCGACCAGCCCGCCCGGCATCACGTAGTGCGAATACGACTGGAAGGTGCGCGGATTCTGCGTCGGATCGAGCGCGAAAGGCTCGCCGCGCGGCCGGTTCATGTCGGTCGGATTCCCCAGCACCAGCCCGCTGCCATTGTTCAACGGCTGGTAGTCGCTGCGCACGCCGTTGCCGACGAATCCGTAGACGCCGTCCGGACCATCGACGCCTGCGGCATAGGTCGAACGATGGCTGATGGTGAACAGGTAGTACTTGCCGTCCTTGATATAGATCTGCGGCCGCTCGGTCTGGTCGTTGACGCAATTGGCCGACAGGATCGGCGGCAGGAACACCCAGCGGCTCAGCTGCCTGTTGATCGCCACCGCCAGCCCCACGTTGGCCTTCTGGAAGACCGCGCCGGAGTCCATCACCGCGTTCAGGTCCTCGCGCTGCGGATCGTTCGGCGCGTAGCCCAGGTCCTGCTCGGTGCAGGTGCGCGCGCCGCGCGGACCGGCGGTGTTGCCCTCGAACACCATGAAGGTGACGCCGGGATTCGCCGGGTCCTCGAAGGTGAAGGGATCGCGGAACGAGAAGAACTCGTTCTGCTGCCCGGTCTGGTACCACGTGCCGTCCGGCTCCAGCAGCTTCATATGCTCGTTGAAGCCGGTCAGCCGCACGCCGTTGTGGTCGGCCTCCACGCGTCCTTCCGCCTTCGCAATGATGGCGATCGGCGGCGTGATATTGCCGCCCGACGGGCTCGATCGGTTGAACGACGTCGCGGTATAGAACACCACGATGCGGCCATCCGGCATGATGCGCGTCGAGCCGGACCACTCGGCGTTGTGGGTCATCGGCGCGCCGCCGAAGATCTGCACGCTGGCACCGTCCGGGAACAGATGCCCGCCATAGATCCAGCCGCCGTTCGCGGGCCGCCGGGAGGCCGGAATGCCGGCGCGGCGATAGAAGTAGCCGATGCGCGCATGGATATGCCGGTCGTCGAACGTATAGCCCGCATTGCGATCGGCGGTCAGCGAGAAGATGATCTCCCAGCCCTTGTAGCTGTACTGGTTGGCCCTGGCATCGGTCAGCGGCCACGTGTCCCAGACCCACACCCGATCGTTGGTCTGCGGGAAATTGGCCGGTATATCGGGCATCGTCAGATGCTGCGGCAGCGAGTTCTGCCCGGGGGTCACGTTGGGCGAGGACATCGCCATGATCTGGCGCGCATCGGCGCGCGTCCATCGCGCGGTGAAGTTGCTGGTCGGGTCCTTGGCTTCCTGCGTATGGGGCGTGGGCGCGGGCGCAGGGGGCGCGGTCTGGCCACGGGCCGGCGCGACCGCCAGCAGCAATGGCACCGATGCGGTGCCGACGGCCAGCAGGCACCTGCCGATGCCTTCCGGGATGCGAAGAGAAACATTATTCATGATTACCTCGGCGTCGAAGAGACGAGCGTCTCCGATGCCGTCGCGACGACGGACATGGGAGCGCCAACAGGATCACGACGCTGGGCGAATTCGGACGGATGCGGGAAGGGGCGGCCTGTCGGGCGCACACGTGACAGCGTGACAGCGCGTGCCACCGCGTGAAGCCACGTCGATCCGCGTGGAGCGCGTCAATCCGCGCGGGCCGCGCGGGCCCACGAAGCCGCGCAATGCGGACACGGGCGCGCCTCTCGGTTGCAGGTCATCCGAAGCCAGCGTCTTGCCGGGGAAGTCCCCACGCGACCACAAGGACAGGTCGCGGACAAAGGCGGCATCGGCATGCTGCGCCATGCGCGCTCGTGAAGGATGACGCGGAACCAGGACGGCCCCGCTCATCGTTCGAGTCTGTGTTGGCCAGCGCGGATCATTCCTGCCGGGCATGGCCACATGAGGATTGCGAAGTGGACTGAGTCGAGCCAGGGCAAGCGCCCTGCGCGTGCGCCTGCGACCGCGCCGTTACGGCCGGGGTAAACCCGGTTCACCGCAACGTAGAACGAGGTTAGTACACCGGTTGGCCGAATGCCAAGCCTTCGATCGGGGCCGGCATGCAAGCGGTCCACAAGCGGTCCACATGCGGTGTGCACACGATGTGCGCACGGTGTGCACGCGATGTGCACACGGTGTGCCCGCGTTGCTCAGGCCTGCCGCCGCCAGACCGGCGAAGCACTCACCACCACCTTGCGCGGAATGATCTGCTGCGCGTGGAAGGCATCGGCAATGCGCTGCTGCTCGTCCAGCGCCGGCGCGTCGACCGCCTGCAGCCGGTAGCTGCGGCGGCGGTTGGCGATCTCGACGGTGGCCGCGTCCAGGCCGATCAGCGGCGCGTGCCATTCCGCCGCGGCGGCGGGATTGGCCTTGACCCACTCCCCCGCCTGGGCGAGCGCATCGAACACGGTGGCGAGCACGTCGGCGCGGCGGCGCGCGAAGTCGCTTGCCGCCAGATAGAAGCGGCGATAACTGGCCAGGCCGGTGCCGTCGGCCAGCACGCGCGCCTGCGCCTGCCGCTGCGCGGCCGCGAGGAACGGGTCCCAGATGACCCACGCCGCCACGTTGCCGCGCTCGAATGCGGCGCGCGCATCGGCCGGCGTCAGATACGCCGGCTCGATATCGCGCATCGACAGGCCGTTGCGCGCCAGCGCCTCCAGCAGCAGGTAATGCGCGCCGGCGCCCTTGGCGAAGGCGACCCGGTGGCCCTTCAATTGCGCGATCGAGGTCAAGGGCGAATCGCGCGGGACGACGATCGCCTGCGCGGTCGGCGACGGCGTCTCGATCGCGTAGTAGGTCAGCTTCGCTCCGGCGGCGAGCGCGAACGGAGGCACCGCGTCGGCGACATCGGCGCTGAGGTCCAGCCCGCCGACATTGAGCGCCTCGAGCAGCGGCAGGCCCGAAGTGAACTCGTGCCACGACACCGAGACGCCCTGCGGTGCGAGGGCCTTCTCCAGCGTGCCGCGCGACTTCAGCAGGATCATCAGCGTCGACGACTTCTGATATCCGATCCGCACGGTTTCCGGTTTGCCGCCCGCTTGCGCGCGCGCCGCGCCGCCCAGCGTCCATGCCGCGATGCCGGCTCCCGCCAGCAGCAGCTGCCGTCGCTTCCCCTGCATGTTGCGCCCCCCTTCTTTCATAGCGTGGCGATCGACACTTCGGTCGACTTGACCAGCGCGATCACCTCCTTGCCGACCGCAAGTTCCAGCTCCTTGACCGAGCGGGTCGTGATGACCGAGGTCACCACCAGTCCGCCGGCGGTCTCGACGTCGATCTCGGACACGACCGGTCCCTCGATGATTTCGCGGATCTTGCCGCGGAACTGGTTGCGTACGTTGATGGCATGAATCGTCATGACAGGTTCCTGGTTGAAATTGCTCGGTAATGGCGCGCTCAGACGGACCAGCGGACGCGCTCGGCCGGCCATGTCTCGCTGTTTGCCCGCGCGGACGCCGCCCGTGCCAGCTCGGCCTCGCGCTCCCGCAGTTCGCGCGCGCGGGCCGCGACGCGCTGCACCGAGCGGTCGAGCCGTTCGACGATGTCGGCCGCCGCGCTGTAGCCGCCCTCCGGCCGCGACGGCAGCTGCTGGTCGGTCGCGTAGATGCCATCGAGGATGTCGCGAGCCCCGAGCGCCGACAGCACCGGCTTGAGCGCATAGTCCAGCGCCAGCAGATGCGCGGGACTGCCGCCGGTGGCCAGCGGCAGCACGGTCTTGTCGCGCAGCCCGTCCTGCGGCAGCAGATCGAGGAAGGCCTTCAGCACGCCGCTGTACGAGGCCTTGTAGATCGGTGTGGCGACGATCACCAGCTGCGATTCGCCGACCGCGCGCACCGCGTCCTGCAGGCGGGCGTCGCCGAAATCGGCCTGCGTCAGCGCTTGCGCGGGCAGGTCGCGCGGCCGGATCGATCGGTAGGAGGACGTGATGGCGTCCAGCCGCGAGAGCGCGAGCTCCAGCAGATAGGCCGAACGCGAAGGCGTGGAGGGACTGCCGAGAATGCCGACGATATTCATCAGAGAGGTGCCAATGCGCGGGTCTGCGCGTCGTTGTCAGGGGATGCGATGGCGGGCTGGCGCAGCACGCGCCGCAGCACGCGTTCCTCGATCGCGGCGAATGCCGGCGCGCCGTGGCTGCGCGGGCGCAGCAGCGGCACGCGCTCGTCGAGGGCGATGCGGTGGTCTTCGATCAGCACCACGCGGTCGGCCAGCGCGACGGCCTCGGCGACATCGTGCGTGACCAGCAGCGCGGTGAAGCCATGCGCCAGCCAAAGGCCCTCGATCAATTGCTGCATCTCGATGCGGGTCAGCGCATCGAGCGCGCCCAGCGGCTCGTCGAGCAGCAGCAGGCGCGGCCGATGCACCAGCGCGCGGGCCAGCGCGACGCGCTGGCGCTGCCCGCCGGACAGCACCGCCGGCCAGTCGTTGGCGCGCTCGGCCAGCCCGACCTGCGCCAGCGCCTCGCGCGCGCGTTCGCGCCCTTCCCGGCCCGGCAGGCCCAGCGCGATGTTGTCGAGCACGCGCTTCCACGGCAGCAGCCGCGCGTCCTGGAACATGATGCGGGTGCCGTCGTCATGGCCGTCCCGCGGCCGGCCGTCGAGCGCGATCCGCCCCGCGCCGGGGCTTTCGAGCCCGGCGACCAGCCGCAACAGCGTGCTCTTGCCGCAGCCGCTGCGGCCGACGATGGCGACGAATTCGCCCGGCGCGATGCGCAGGTCGATGTGCTGCAGCACGGTGCGGCCGCCATAGGCCTTGTGCAGGCCGCTGACCGCGACCTCGGTGCCGCGGGGGCGGCCGGTGGCGTGGGTGGCATGGGGGCCGTCGGTATTGCGCTCGGCGCTGCGCGCCCCGGCCCGCGCGGTCAGATCGGTGGGCTCGCCGGGCTCGACGGGTTCCCTGCCCGCGCGCCGCAGCGGCAGATGTTGTTGCATGGCATGCATTGGATGAACTCCGGTAGGGGTCGATCGCGATCAGGTCGATTTGACGGGCCGATGGGGTCTGGCCGATGGGGTCAGGCCGATGGGGTCAGGCCGAGGGATCAGCCTTTCGCCGCGCTCTGATAGCCCGGATGCCACCGCAGCCACCACCGCTCCAGCCCCTTGGCCAGCAGGTCGGCCAGCTTGCCCAGCAGCGCATAGAGCAGGATGCCGACCAGCACCACGTCGGTCTGCAGGAACTCTCGCGCGTTCATCGTCAGGTAGCCGATGCCGGCCTGCGCGGAGATCGTTTCCGCGACGATCAGCAGCACCCACATCAGCCCGAGCGAGAAGCGCAGCCCCACCAGGATCGACGGCAGCGCGCCGGGCAGGATCACCTGCCAGTACAGCGCCCAGCCCGACAGCCCGTAGCTGCGCGCCATCTCGATCAGTCCCTTGTCGACCGAGCGGATGCCGTGGAAGGTGTTCAGGTAGATCGGAAAGAACACGCCGACCGCGACCAGGAACAGCTTGGCCGCCTCGTCGATGCCGAACCACAGGATCACCAGCGGAATCAGCGCCAGCGCGGGGATATTGCGCACCATCTGCAGGCTCGAATCGAGCAGCGTCTCGGCCGCGCGGAACGTGCCGTTCAGCAGCCCCAGCAACAGCCCGAGTCCGCCGCCGATCGCCAGGCCCGCCAGTGCGCGCCACGCGCTGACCGCGGTGTGCTGCCACAGCTCGCCGGACAGCGCCAGCGTGCGGAACGCGGCGACCACGGCCAGCGGCTCGGGCAGCACGCGGCTCGACAGCCAGCCGCTGCGCGAGGCCAGCTCCCACAGCAGCAGGATCAGGGCCGGCACCAGCCACGGCAGGCCGCGCCGCAGCACGGAAGTCGCCCAGCCCTGGGGCAGCAGCGCGCGCGCCGGCGCGGCCGCGGGAAAATCGGCCGCCAGCGCGGCACCGCTTTTCGAGGGATTCGACATGGCGTTCAACTCGCGGACAGATTGGCGCCTGGCGTGGCCGCCGAAGGCACGAAGGTATTGGCGACGATCTCGCCGAACGGTCCGGTCAGCACGCGCTGGGCGGCCTCGCGCCGCGCCAGCGGCAGCAGCGGAAACACCAGTTCGGCGAAGCGGTGCGCCTCTTCCAGATGCGGGTAGCCGGACAGGATGAAATATTCGAGCCCCAGGTCCGCGTATTCCCGGATGCGCGCCGCCACCTGCTCGGGGTTGCCGACCAGCGCGGTACCGGCGCCGCCTCGCACCAGCCCCACGCCGGCCCACAGGTTCGGCGCGATCTCCAGGCTCTGGCGGACATCGTCCCGGTTGAAGCGGCCGCCGTGCAATTCCGCCATCCGGCGCTGCCCCACCGAATCCATCGCGGCAAACTTGCGCTGGGCCGCGGCGACGATGTCCTCGTCCAGATGCGACACCAGTTCGCTGGCCGCGCGCCACGCTTCCTCCTCGGTCTCTCGCACGATCACGTGCAGGCGGATGCCGAAACGCAGCGTGCGGCCGACCGCGGCGGCGCGTGCGCGCACGTCGGCGATCTTCTGCGCCACCGCCGCCGGCGGCTCGCCCCAGGTCAGATAGGTATCGACCTGCTCGGCGGCAAGGTCGTGGGCCTCGGGCGACGAGCCGCCGAAGAACAGCGGTGGATAGGGCCGGCTGATCGGTGGATACAGCGCCTTCGCGCCCTCCACGCGCAGATGTTCGCCGGCGAAGTCGAACGCCCCGCCATCGTGGCTGCGCGCCAGGATCTCGCGCCAGATCGTCAGGAATTCGCGCGACAGCGCATAGCGGTCGCGATGCGACAGGAACAGGCCATCGCCCTGCAGCTCTTCCGGATCACCGCCGGTGACGAGGTTGACCAGCAGGCGCCCGCCCGACAGCCGGTCCAGCGTCGCCGCCATGCGCGCGGTCTGCGACGGCTGCATCAGCCCGGGGCGCAACGCCACCAGGAACTTGAGCCGCCGCGTGGCATCGATCAGGCTCGAGGCAAGGATCCACGAGTCCTCGCAGGAGCGGCCCGTCGGCAGCAGCACGCCCTCGTAGCCCAGGCTGTCGGCCGCGATCGCGACCTGCTTGAAGTAGTCGAAGGTCGCGGCGCGCGCGCCCCTGGCGGTGCCCAGGTAGCGCGAATCGCCATGCGTGGGCAGGAACCACAGGACTTTCATCGGGCATCTCCGGCCTGGAGCGCGCCGCGCTGTGCGACGGCGTCCCGTTTTTCCGATTTGTCCCGCTCGGCAGGCAACGCATCGGCAATGCGGATCGGCTTCGGAATCAGCTTCAGTGCGTGGAAGGTATCGGCGATCTGCTGCTGTTGCGCGGCGACGGCCGGCGTCAGCGGCGCGACGCCGAACTCGCTGCGATTGAGCGTGCGTTCGACGACGTCGGCATCCAGCCCCTGCTGCGGGGCGATCGACGCCGCGGCGGCACGCGTATCGGCCTTCAGGCGCCGGCCCTGCTGCAACAGTTCATCGAACAGCGCCTCGACGATCTGTGGCTTCTGCGTGGCAAAGCGCCGCGCGGCAAGGTAGTAGGCGTAGTTGTTGACGAGCCCGCGGCCATCGGCCAGCACGCGCGCGCCGACCTGCTTTTCCGCGGCGGCGAGGAAGGGATCCCAGATGACCCACGCATCGACGGCACCGCGTTCGAAGGCCGCGCGCGCATCGGCCGGCGCGAGATAGACCGGCTGGATATCGGTGATCTTCAGCCCGGCCTTCTCCAGTGCCTTGACCAGCAGGTAATGGACGTTCGAGCCCTTGTTCAGCGCGACCTTGCGGCCCTTCAGATCGGCCACCGTGCGCACCGGCGAGTCCCGGCGCACCACGATGGCTTCGGCTTGCGGCGCGGCGGGATCGAAACCGATGTAGACGAAGTCGGCCCCGGCGGCCTGCGCGAAGATCGGCGGCGCCTCGCCGACGAAGCCGACATCGACGGCGCCGACGTTCAGGCCCTCCAGCAATTGCGGACCGGCAGGAAATTCCACCCACTTGACCGCGGTGCCCAGCGGCGCGAGCCGGCGCTCGAGCGACTGCTGCGATTTGATCAGCACCAGCAGGCTGGCGGACTTCTGGTAGCCGATGCGCAAGGTATCGGCGGCGGTTTGGGCCAGCGCGGCGCCGGATGCGGCCACGGCGGCGCAGGCGATGGCGAGCGCGGCCAGCCCGCGCAGGCCGCGGAGGCCGCGAAGCGCGTGATTCGGGATCGAAAGCGTCATGGCTTGATGGATCGGGGATCGGAGTAGCCCCGACGATAGCCCGGCGGGCCGCCATGACAAACGAAGCGTTTCGGATTTCGATACGCGGTCAGCGCATGTGGGATGCGCGCGCATCAAGGGCAACGACGCGACGGTCTGCCCCGGCGCCAGCACCACGACGTTGGCCATCATGCCGCCATCCCCGTGCCCCACGATATGGCAGTGGAAGGCGACATGACGGCGACGCGCCACGTCGGCGACGCGCTACCCCGCGCGGGACTTCCGTCGCGGCGCGGGGCGCTCCGGGCCGCCCCTGCCCTCCTTCAGCGCGGCGACGAAGGCCTGCACCGCCGGCGGCGACGCATCGGCCCGCGTCACCGCCACCACGGTCGCGCGGGTGCCGAGGTCCGCGATCGGCACGAAGGCGACATCGGGCCGGTTCGCCTCGGCGACCGAGGCGCCCACCAGCGTGAAGCCGAGTCCGGCGGCCACCAGCCCCAGCGCGGTATGGATCTCGATCGCCTCGTGGCCCGGCAGCGGGTCCGCGCCCGCCTCGCGCAGCGCCGCCAGCATCAGGTCGGCAAAGCCGCTCTGCGGGTCCTTCGGATACCGGATCAGCGCCATCGCGCCGAGATCGGCCGCGCGCAGCGACTTGCGCCGCGCGAGTGCCGACGTCGCCGGCAGCGCCGCGACGAAGGGCTCCTCGAACAGCACCGTATGCACGAGATCGGCAGGGCGCTCGAACTCGCCGATATAGCGCGAGATGCCCACATCGATGCGCCCGCGCCGCAGCAGCGCGGGCTGATGCTCGGACAGTTGCTCGACCAGATCGAGATGGACATCGGGAAAGCGCTTGCGGAAGCGGCGCACCGCCGTGGGCAGGATCGAGAAGATCGCCGAGCGCGTGAAGCCGATGCCGAGCCAGCCGAGATTGCCGGCGGCGACCGCGCGCGCCTCCTCGTCGAGCCGCCGCATCTGCGACAGCAGGTCCTTGGCGCGCGGATACAGGAAGCGCCCCGTGGCGGTCAGCGACATGGGCCGGGTCGAACGATCGAAGACGGGCGCGCCGAGCTGGCCCTCGAGCTGCGCGATCTGCATGCTGATCGCCGTCGGCGCGACGAACAGCCGGCTGGCGGCCTCGACGGCGCTGCCCGCGTCGACCACGGCGCAGAAATAGCTGAGCTGTCGCAAGTTCATTTTTTCTGAATCCGAGTCCAATAATCGATGTTTGATCCGGCTCGCACTTTACTTGAAACTGCGCCTCAAGCTTACGAGGACATCGACATGCAAGCCATGCAACACGGAGACGGGCACGCGGAGGGACATGCAGAGGGGCACGAAGACGGGCACGGAGACAAGCGGGAAGACGGCTGGCTGCAGGCCGTGCGCGAGCTCTCCACCGCCGAGGTGTCCGACGCCCTGGACTATTTCCGCCTGCCCGGCAGCGCGCTGGGCATCCAGCCGATTGCCGGCGCGCCGGCGCTGTTCGGCCCGGCCTTCACCATCAGCTTCGTGCCGGTGGACGTGGCATCCCCCGGCACCGTCGGCGATTTTCTCGACGACATCCCGGCCGGCGCGGTGGCCGTGCTCGACAACGGCGGCCGGCTGGACTGCACCGTCTGGGGCGGCATCATGAGCCGGCTGGCGGCGCATCGCGGCATCGCCGGCACCGTGATCCACGGCGTGTGCCGGGACACCGCGGAAGCCGATGCCGCCGGCTATCCGCTCTTTGCGCGCGGACGGTTCATGCGTACCGGCAAGGATCGCGTGCAGGTCTCGGCCGTCGGGCAGCCGGTCAGCCTCGGCGACGTGCGCGTGGTCGCGGGCGACTACATGCTGGCCGATGCCGACGGCGTGGTCGTCATTCCGCGATTGCAGGCGCCGCGCGTGATCGAGCGCGCGCTGCGGACGCGCGATGTCGAGCAGCGGATCCTCGACGCGGCGCTGGCCGGCATGGCGCTGCGCGAGGCCCGCCGCCAGTTCGGGTACCACGTGCTGCAGCGCGCCGGCCATTAGCGGACACCGAAGGTCATTGACGAGCATCGACGGTCCTCGACGGCCTCTGGCGGTCCAACGCCGCCGGCATTGAACCCTTGCCCACAGACGACGAAACACGTCGCACCGAATTGCATCAGGAGACAGCATGAACATCGAACCTGGCCACGCTCGCCGCCTTTCTTCGCGCCGCCCTTCGCGCCGGCACGCCGTGCTGCTCGCCGCCGCCGCGATGGCGGGCCTCGGCCTTGCCGCCCCGAACGCCCGCGCCGCCACGCCCGAGCCCTATCCGTGCGCGACCCTGCGGATCGTGTCGCCCTACCCGCCCGGCGGCACCACCGACATCCTCGCGCGCATCGTCTCACCCGGGCTGTCGAAGCAGCTCGGCGTGCCCGTGATCGTCGACAACCGCGGCGGCGCCAGCAGCAATATCGGCACGGAGTTCGTCGCGCGCGCCAAGGGTGACGGCTGCACCGCGCTGCTGGGCAACAACACCGGCATCGTGATCAACCGCAACCTCTACCAGCTCAAGCTCGATCCCACCCGCGCGCTGGCGCCGGTCGGCGAGGTCGCGTCGGTGCCGCTGGTGCTGTACGTCAACAGCGCGCTGCCGGTGAATTCGGTGGCGCAGCTGGTCGCGCTGGCCAAGGCCGCGCCCGGCAAATACAGCTACGCTTCGGGCGGCAGCGGCAGCCCGCAGCATCTGGCCGGCGAGATGCTCAAGCTCGAACGCCAGCTCGACATCGTCCATATCCCCTATCGCGGACAGGGGCCGGCGCTCGGCGACGTGATTGCCGGCCAGGTGCCGATCGCCTTCGAGACCACCACCGCGATCGCCCCGCAACTGAAATCCGGACGGCTGCGTCCGCTCGCTACCACCGGTGCCAGACGCGCCCGCACGCTGCCCGATCTGCCGACGATGCAGGAGGCCGGCTTCCCCGGCTTCGTGATCGAGAACTGGTATGGCCTGTTCGTGCCGGCCGATACGCCGGCGCCGCTGGTGCAGCGGCTGAACGCCGCGCTGAACGCGGTGCTGGGCCAGTCGGACATCGCCGGCAAGCTGTCGGACATGGGTTCGGCGGACGTGCGCGGCACCACCGCGCAGTTCCGCGCCTTCATTGCCAGGGAAATGCCGTACAGGGAATCGCTGGTCAAGCGCTCCGGCGCCACGGTGGACTGAATCGCATCTTGGCCCCATCGCCGCCCGGCATCCCCGCTCGCATCCCAGCCTTCACCCCTTTCCTGATCCGGACTTCCCGCTAGCCATGACGCAAGCCGACATCACTACCGCGCAGCTCGACCGCCTGAAGCGGCTCGGCACGGCCACCATCCACGAGGCACAGGGCCAGCAGGGCGCGGTCGATCCGCGCATCGCCGCGCTCCATCCCGGCATGCGGCTGGCCGGACCCGCGCTGACCGTGGATGTCCGTCCCGGCGACAATCTGATGATCCACTACGCGCTGACCAAGGCGCGGCCCGGCGACGTGCTGGTGGTGGACGCCAAGGGCTTCGCCGAGGCCGGCCCGTGGGGCGACGTGCTGACCTTCGCGGCGCAGACGATCGGTCTGGCCGGGCTCGTCATCGACGGCGCGGTGCGCGACGCGGCCAGCATCGTCGAGATGGGATTCCCGGTGTTCTGCCGCGGCGTCTGCATCCGCGGCACCAACAAGCAGCAGCCGGGCAAGCTGGGCGTGCCGCTGATCGTCGGCGGCGCCGCGATCCGCCCCGGCGACATCGTGGTTGGCGATCGCGACGGCCTGGTCGTGGTGGCGCGCGAGCAGGTGGCGCAGGTCATCGAGGCCAGCGAGGCGCGCGAACGCAAGGAGCAGCAGATGCGCGAGCGGCTGGCCGGCGGCGCCACCATGGTCGAACTGCTGGAACTGCAGGACACCCTGGCGCGCTACGGCCTGCATTGAGCCAGGCCAGCGGAAGCCGCCGCCGGCGCGCGCTGCATGCGCAGGCTAGTGACCAGCGCCGCCAGCGTCAGCGCACCGGCGATCAGCAGCGTCGCATGCAGCCCCGCCGCGTCGACCGCGATGCCGCCGAAGAACGAGCCCAGCGCGATCCCGAGGTTGAAGACCGACACCAGCAGCGCGGTCGCGGCCTCGATGCCGTCGAGGCCGTCGGCGGCGCGCAGCATCCAGCTCTGCACCGAGACCGACACCGCGCCGTACGACAGTCCCCAGCACAGCAGCAGCACCGCGCCACCGGCCATGGTGCCGCCCAGCGCCGCGAACAGCAGCAGCGTCGCACTCAACGCCAGCGCGACGGCCAGCAGCGCGCGTCCCGGATGCCGTCCGGCCAGCGGCCCCGCGGCGAAGTTGGCGATCATGCCGGCCACGCCGTAGCCGAACAGCAGCACGCCGATCCACCCCGCGCCGAAGCCCGAGACCTGCTGCAGCAAGGGCCGCACGAAGGTGTAGGCCATGAAGTGGCCGGCCACCAGCAAAAACGTCACCGTCAGGCCGAGCCGCACCCCGCGGTTGCCGAATTGCGCGCGCAGTCCTTGCCGCGAGCCGCGGGCGGCGGCCGGCAGCGGCGGCAGCGTGGCCACGTTCAGCACGAAGATCAGGCCGCTGCAGATCGCCATCGCGCCGAAGGCCGCGCGCCAGCCGACCAGTTCGCCCAACCACGCCCCCAGCGGCACGCCGACCACCGAGGCCACCGATACCCCGCCGAAGATGATGGCCGTGGCCCAGCCGACCGACGGCGCCGCCACCAGCCGCGGTGCCAGCCCGCCCGCCACCGCCCAGATGCCGCCGATGCAGAAGCCCACCACCACGCGCGCGGCCAGCAGCCAGGGCAGCGTCGGCGCCAGCGCGCACAGCACGTTGGCGCCGGCCAGTGCCAGCAGCAAGGCGGCCAGCAGGTGCCGGCGATCGATCGAGCCCGCGCCGACCACGATCAGCGGGGCGAACAATGCCGCCAGCAGCGCGGGCGCGGACAGCATCAGGCCCGCGCTGCCGGCCGATACCTGCAGGCCCTGCGCGATCGGCGTCAGCAGGCCGACCGGCAGCATCTCGGTGGTGACGACGCCGAAGGTCGCCAGGCCGACCGCGGCCACCGCGGGCCAGCGGTTGTCCCTCGGCGCATGGGAAGCTGTTTGCGCCTGCGCGGCGCGGGAATCATCGTGTCGTGATGTGTCGGCTTGGGTCATCGGCAATCGCTCCGTTATTGGCCCGTTCGTTGGCCTCGGCCATTGGCCCGGTCATTGTCCCGGTCATCGGCCCGGCCATCGGCTTCGTCATTGGCTTGTTCAATCGCGGCGGGGGGCCCGATTCGCCGGGCTGCCCGCGTGTCCGGCAAGCGTAATCGGTGCCAAGGCGGTGATAAAGTAGCCAACTTTCGCAACACTGGGGACGAATCGTGCCTAATGGGGAAGGCATCGCGCTCGATCACCTGGGCGATGTGCGCGCCTTCGTGCAGGTCGCGCAGGCGCACAGCTTCACGCTGGCGGCGCAGCGGCTGGGGATCTCGCGCTCGGCGGTCGGCAAATGCATCGGCCGGCTGGAAACGGGGCTCGCCGCCCGCCTGCTGCAGCGGACCACGCGCAGCGTCAGCCTGACCGACGAGGGCCGCCTGTTCTACGAGCATGCGGTGCGCATCCTCGCCGAGGTCGACGAAGCGCAGGCCGCGCTGGCCTGGCGCAACGAGGTGCCGCGCGGCCGCTTGCGCATCGACCTCCCGGTCACGCTCGGGCGCCTGCATATCGTGCCGATCCTGCGCCGCTATCTGGCGCAGTGGCCCGAACTGCGGGCCGAGGTGTCCTTCTCCGACGAATACAGCGATCTGGTGCGCGACGGCATCGACCTCGCGATCCGCGTCGGCGGCGAGCACGACAGCGGGCTGATCCGCCGCGTGCTGGCGCCGCACCGGCTGGTGACCTGCGCCACGCCGAGCTATCTGGCGGCGCACGGCACGCCCAGGACGCTGGACGATATCGCGCGCCACGACACCATCGTCTATACCCACGCCGGCATGGCCCCGCCGTGGCGCTTCACGGTCGACGGCCGCCCTTGCACGCTGGCGATCGAGGGACGCTGGCGCATGAACAATACGGAGGCGATGCGCGACCTGGCGCTGGCGGATGCCGGGCTGGTGCAGATCGCGGCCTTCCTGGTCGGCGGCGATCTGCGCGCGGGCACGCTGGTGCCGGTGCTGGAGGCGTTCACCGGTCCGGGGGCGCCGGTCTGCGCGGTCTATCCGAACCGGCGCCATCTGTCGCCGAAGGTGCGGCGGCTGATCGACGAGATCGATCGGGCATGGGCCGACGGGGCGCCCTGGAATTGAACAGGGGCGTCGGCCCCGTCCTGGCGCGGAGACTTCAGCCCTCGCCCAGCAGCCCCTGCGCATCCAGAATCGCGTAGGCGATCTCGGGATGGCGTTCGAGACAGCGGCGGATCGCCGCGGGAATGGTCTGCCGGGTCTTCTTGCACAAACCGAGCTGGTCGGCCAGTTCGATGTTGAAGCCGCGCACGGTGCGCACGCCGTGAATGCTCGGCTCGATCGTCACCGTGATGCCAAGCAGCGCATGCATTTTCTCCTGCATGCGGCGCAGGTCGTCGAGCGTCTGCACGTCTTCCAGCCGCGCGATCAGCCGCTTCTCTTCCTCCTTGGTCAGCCGCAGCACGCGGATGTCCGCCTGCGGATCGTCGAGCAGCTGCTCGCGGCCGCAGAC
This sequence comes from Cupriavidus cauae, assembly GCF_026210475.1. Classification (NCBI taxonomy): domain Bacteria; kingdom Pseudomonadati; phylum Pseudomonadota; class Betaproteobacteria; order Burkholderiales; family Burkholderiaceae; genus Cupriavidus; species Cupriavidus cauae. Next base: position 1,806,574 of record NZ_CP080294.1, on the reverse strand, counting down.
GCAGGCCCCGGGCGGGCACTCCTTGCGGATCGGAAAGGGGGCGTTCATGTCGACGCGGATCGAGGCGGGTGTGGCGCGATGGTGCTGGCTGGTGCTGGCTGGTGCTGGCGTTGCGGGATGGCGGCGCGGAACGGCTCAAGGCACGGCTCAAGGCAAGGGCCAAACCACGGGCCTGGGCACAGCCCAGGCACAGGCGATGCAAAGGCCGCATGGCGGCGGCGCGCCCGTAGCCGGGGCATTATAGCGGCCTCGGCGATCGCCCGCGCCGGCGGCCGGGGCAGTACAATGCCGTCCGTTTCCACCGCTTACCGCCGTTCGGCGCCGCCCGCCGGCGCGGCACGGACGCTCTCCCTCATGTCAAATCTGATCGTGCATGGCGGCACGCCGCTGCGTGGCCGCATCGTACCCTCCGCCAACAAGAACGCCGTGCTGCCGGTGCTGTGCGCCACCTTGCTGACCGACCAGCCGGTCCGGCTGCACGGCGTGCCCGACATCACCGACGTGCGCAAGATCCTCGATATCTTCCGCACGCTCGGCAGCGATGTCCGCATGGACCATGACAGCGGCACGCTGGACCTGCATCACCGCGATACCGTCTTCGATCCCGCCCGCCACCATCTGCCCGAGGAAATGCGTTCCTCGATCATGCTGGTGCCGCCGCTGCTGAGCCGCTTCGGCGTCGCGCGGCTCGAGGACAACGTCAAGGGCTGCACGCTGGGCGTGCGCGAGATCGATCCGCACGTCGAGATCTTCCGCCGCTTCGGCGGCGAGGTCGAACGCGCCGAGGGCTCGCTGCTGCTGCACAGCGAGGGCCCGCTGCGGCCGATCGACCATTGGCTCGACTACGCGTCGGTCACCACCACCGAGAACTTCGTGATGTGCGCGGCCGCGGCCGGCGGCACTTCGACGCTGACCAACGCCGCGTCCGAGCCGCACGTGCAGGAGTTCTGCCGCTTCATGACGATGATGGGCGCGCGCATCGAGGGCATCGGCACCTCGCGCGTGACCGTGCATGGCGGCGAGAAGCTCGGCGGAGGCGAGTTCACCTTCGACGAGGACTTCCACGAGATCACGACCTTTCTCGCGCTCGGTGCGATCACCAATGGCGACGTGGTGGTGCGCAACGGCGCGCCGGCGAATTTCCCGCTGATCGATCGGACCTTCGAGAAGTTCGGCGTGCGCATCGTGCACGAGGACGGCTGGTCGCGCGCCGAGCGCTCCGGCCCGCTGCAGGTGCAGACGCCCTTCACCAGCAATGTGCTGACCAAGGTCGAGGCCGCGCCGTGGCCCTACTTCCCGGTCGACCTGCTGCCGATCTTCATCGCGCTGGGCGTGCGGGCGCAGGGCAATGCGATGTTCTGGAACAAGGTCTACGACAGCGCGCTCGGCTGGACCAGCGAGCTGTCGAAGTTCGGCGCGCATGTGTTCTCGTCGGACCCGCACCGCTTGATCACCTTCGGCGGCAACACGCTGGCGCCGGCCGTGGTGGAAAGCCCCTACATCATCCGCGTCGCCATCGCGCTGTTCATGGTGGCCGCCAGCATCGACGGCCGCTCGGAGATCCGCAACGCGGCGCCAATCCGGCGCGCGCATCCGCGCTTCGTCGAGAACCTGCGCAGCCTCGGCGTGCAGGTGGAGTGGACCGACGGCGAGTAGGACCGCCGACGAACCGGCCGACGAGACGGTCACCAAAACGACAAGCGAGAGGGCAAATCAGCCGTCCGCCTTCGCAATGCAATGTGGCGGCCCGCAAGGCCGCCACATTGCCATCTCCTGCCGCTATTTGCCGCTGTTTGCGGCCCTGTGCTGCGCTGTTCCGCTATTTCGCCCAGCGCAGCACCAGCGGATCGAGCCGCCGCGCGATCGCGATCAGTTCCCTGCGCGTTGCCGGATGCATCGGTGGCAGCGGGTGGCGCGGCGCCTCGCAGGCGATCACGCCGCCCTCCTTCATCAGCGCCTTGGCCGCGAGGATGCCCGCCTGCCGGTTCTCGTGGTTGATCAGCGGCAGCCAGCGCTGGTACAGCGCGAAGGCCAGGTCGGCATCGCCCTGGCGGTGCGCCTCGATGATCGGCCGGATGCCGTCCGGAAAGCCGCCACCGGTCATCGCGCCGGTGGCACCGGCCTCCAGGTCGGCCAGCAGCGTGATCGCTTCCTCGCCGTCCCACGGCCCTTCCACCGCGTCGCCGCCCAGCCGGATCAGCTCGCGCAGCTTGTTGGCCGCACCCGGCGTCTCGATCTTGAAGTAGGCCACCTGCTCGATCTCGCGGGCCATGCGTGCGAGCAACGGCGCCGACAGCACGGTGCCGCTGGCCGGCGCGTCCTGGATCATGATCGGGATACGGATCGCGTCCGACAGCCGCGCGTAGAACTCGTGGATCTGCGCCTCCGGCACGCGGAACGTCGCGCCATGGTAGGGCGGCATCACCATCACCATTGCGGCGCCCATCTGCTGCGCGCGCCGGCTGCGCGCGATGCAGACCTCCGTACTGTAGTGCGTGGTGGTGACGATCACCGGCACCCTGCCCCGCACATGCTCGAGCACGGTGCGCGTCAGCAACTCGCGCTCGTCGTCCGACAGCGCGAACTGCTCGGAGAAATTGGCCAGGATGCACAGGCCGTCCGCGCCGGCGTCGATCATGAAGTCGACCGCGCGCTTCTGGCTGGGCAGATCGAGCTCGCCGGTTTCGGTGAAGGTGGTCGGCACCACCGGGAAAATGCCGCGGTAGCGCGGCGAGGTGCGGGTGTAAGACATATGCAGGGCTTGCCGTATCAGCGCGGCGTGCGCGGCTCGAGCGCGGCGCGTACCACGAAGGTCATGAGCACCGCGAACACCAGCATCGCGGCGAGGAAATAGAGGCCGGCGGCGAGGCTTCCGGTCGCGTCCTTGATCAGGCCGATGCCGTAGGGGCCGAGATAGCCGCCCAGATTGGCCAGCGAATTGATGGTGGCGATGCCGACCGCGGCGCTGGCGCCGGTCAGGAACTGCCCCGGCAGCGCCCACACCACTGCCTGGATCGAATAGATCGAGAACGCCGTCAGGCAGATGAACAGGAACTGCAGCGCGGGGGTCTGGACCCAGGCGCTCGCCGCCATCGTCAGCGCGGCTGCGCTCGACACGACCACGATGTGCCAGTAGCGCTCGCCCTTGCGGTCCGAATGGCGCGGCACCAGATACAGGCCGACCACCGCGAACAGATACGGCACCGCCGACAGCAGGCCGGTACTCGCATCGGTGACGCCGAACTGCTTGATGATCGTCGGCAGCCACAGCGACAGGCCGTAGATGCTCAGCGGAAACGGCAGGAACAGCAGCGACAGCAGCAGCACGCGCTTGTCCTTCAGCGCCTTCAGCGGGTTGCCGTGCGACTTGAGCGCGAAGGTCTTCTGGTCCGCGGCGAGTTCGCGCTCGATCCAGGCACGGTCGCGCGCCGACAGCCATTTGGCGTCAGCCGGGGACTCCGGCACCAGCCGCAGCGTCGGCAGGCACAGCAGCACCGCGGGCAGGCCGCTGACGACGAACAGCGTCTGCCAGTTCGACATGCCCAACAGCCCCGGCGTCGACAGCACCCAGCCGGCGATCGGGCCGGTGACGATCAGCGCGATCGGCTGCGCCAGCACCAGCAGGCCGATGATGCGGGCGCGATGCCGCATCGGGAACCACTTGGTCAGGAAATACAGGATGCCGGGATAGAGCCCCGCTTCGGCCGCGCCCAGCAGAAAGCGCAGCGCGTAGAAGGTGGTGGCGTTGTGGATCAGCGCCATCGCCATCGTGATCAGGCCCCAGGTCAGCAGGATGCGCGCGAACCAGCGGCGCGCGCCGAAGCGCTCCAGCGCCAGATTGCTCGGCACCTCGCACAGGAAATAGCCGATGAAGAACAGCCCGGCGCCGAGACCGTACGCGGCATCGCTGATGCCGACCGCGGCGTTCATATGCAACTTGGCGAAGCCGACCACCGAGCGGTCGATGTAGGCGACCACGTAGATCAGCGCGAGGAACGGGATCAGCTTGCGGGTCAGCATGCCGATGATGCGGGACTCTTCGGCTGGGGCGGTGTCGGCGCTGTCGTGGGGCAGCGGCACGGGCTGCGGCATGGACTGCGGCACGGGCTGATCCAGCCCGGCCGTGGAATGGCTGTTCATATCGGTCTCCTCACATTGTTCTGCATGTTGTGAATATCGGGATGGGCCTCGATGCGCAGGGGTCAGGCCGGCGTGGCCACCGCCTCCACCTTGCCGCCGACGCGGCGCCGCAGCCCGAGCGGATTGCCGTCGCGCAAGGCGTCGGGCAGCAGCGCATCGGGCAGGTTCTGATAGCAGACAGGACGCAGGAAGCGTTCGATCGCGGCGGTGCCGACCGAGGTGCTGCGCCCGTCCGATGTCGCCGGAAACGGCCCGCCATGGACCATCGCATCGCAAACTTCGACGCCGGTCGGAAAGCCGTTCGCCAGGATGCGGCCGGCCTTGCGCTCCAGCACCGGCAACAACGCGCGGGCGGCGTCGTGGTCCGCGTCGTCCAGATGCAGCGTCGCGGTCAGCTGCCCTTCGCCCTGCTCCAGCACCCGGCGCAGCTGGTCGGCGTCCTCGCATTCGACCAGCACGCTGCACGGGCCGAAGCATTCCTCGGCGAGCCGCGCGTCCGCCAGCAGATCAGCGGCGTGCACGCGGAACAGGCTCGCGGTGGCGCGGCCCGAGGCCTTGGCACCTTGCGCCACCGTGGTGACCGCCGGATGCGAGGCCAGGCGTTCGACGCCTTCGGCATAGGCGCGCGCAATACCGGCGGTCAGCATCACGCCGGCGGGCACGGCGGCGATCGCGCTGGCCGCCGCGGCGACGAAGCGCTCGAACGCTTCGCCGCCGCCCGCCAGCACGAGGCCCGGATTGGTGCAGAACTGACCGCAGCCCAGCGTCACCGAGGCGACGAAGTCGCGCGCCAGCGCTTGGCCGCGCCGTGCCAGTGCGGCGGGCAGCAGGATATTCGGATTGACGCTGCTCATCTCGGCATACACGGGAATGGGTGCGGGCCGTGCGGCGGCGATCGCCATCAGCGCGAGGCCGCCGCTGCGCGAGCCGGTGAAGCCGACCGCCTGGATGGCCGGATGCGCGACCAGTGCCGCGCCGACCGCGTGGCCGGCATCGAACAGCAGCGAGAACACGCCTTCGGGCAGACCCGCCGCGGCCACCGCCTGCTGCACCGCAAGGCCGACCAGTTCGGAGGTGCCTGGGTGAGCGGGATGGGCCTTGACCACCACGGGACAGCCCGCCGCCAGCGCCGACGCGGTATCGCCGCCGGCGACCGAGAATGCCAGCGGGAAATTGCTGGCGCCGAACACGGCCACGGGACCGATGCCGATGCGCCGCAGCCGCAGATCGGTGCGCGGCGGCTGGCGCTGCGGCAGGGCCGGTTCGATGCGGGCATCCCAAGCGTCGCCGCTGCGCACGAGCGCCGCGAACATGCGCAATTGGCCGGTGGTGCGGGCGCGCTCGCCCTCGAGCCGGGCGCGCGGCAGGCCGGTTTCGTCCATCGCGCGCAGGATCAGCGCATCGCCGATCGCTTCGATGCGCGCGGCAATATCGTCGAGGAACGCGGCGCGGGCTTCGTCGGGCAGCGCACGGTAGGTATCGAACGCCCGCGCGGCCAGCGTGCAGGCCTCGTCTACGTCGGCAAGCGAGGCGCCGTGAAAAGCGGGATCGGCGATGATCTCGCCGCTGGCCGCATGCACCGCGTGGAAGGCCTCGCCGCTGCCGCGCCGCGCGCTGGCGCCGATCAGTTGATGGCCGGTCAATGGCATGGCGTGTGCTCCTGGTTGCCGTTCATGGGTTGCCGTTCATGGGTTGCCGTGCATGGGTTGCCGTGCATGGGTTGCCGTGCATGCGTTGCCGTGCCATGCGCGCTCAATGCGAGTGGCGTGGCACATCGGCACCACGGCAGCCCACCAGGAAATCGAGATCGCAACCCTGGTCCGCCTGCAGCACGTGGTCGACATAGAGCCGTTGATAGCCCCCCTCGCCCGCGCGGCCCTCGGGCTTCGGCGGCCGGAACATCTCCATGCGGTCCGCCAGTTCCTCGGTCGGGATGTCCAGATGCAGCGTGCCCGCCTCGCAGTCGAGTTCGATCCAGTCGCCGTCCCGCACCGCCGCCAGCGGACCGCCCGCCGCGGCCTCCGGCGCGACATGCAGCACCACGGTGCCGTAGGCCGTGCCGCTCATGCGCGCATCGGAGATCCGCACCATGTCCTTGACGCCCTGCCGCAGCAGCTTCGGCGGCAGGCCCATGTTGCCGACCTCGGCCATGCCGGGATAACCCTTGGGCCCGCAGTTCTTCATCACCAGCACCGAGCTGGCGTCGACCTCGAGCGATTCGTCGACGATGCGGGCCTTGTAGTGCTCCAGGTTCTCGAACACCACCGCGCGGCCGCGGTGCTTCAGCAGCGAAGGCGTGGCCGCCGAGGGCTTGAGGACCGCGCCGCGCGGGGCCAGGTTGCCGCGCAGCACGCGGATGCTGCCGTCGGCGATCAGCGGCCGATCGAGCGGGCGGATCACCTCGTCGTTGAAGTTCGGCGCGTCCTTGACGTTGTCCCACAGCGTCCTGCCGTTGACGGTCAGCGCGCCCGGATGCGGCAGCAGGCCGCCCTCGCCGAGCCGGCGCAGCACCGCGGGCAGGCCGCCGGCGTAGTAGAACTCCTCCATCAGGAAGCGCCCCGACGGCATCAGGTCGACGATGGTCGGGGTATCGCGGCCGATGCGGGTCCAGTCCTCCAGTTCCAGCGGCACGCCGATGCGGCCGGCGATCGCCTTCAGGTGGATCACGGCGTTGGTGGAACCGCCGATCGCGGCATTGGTGCGGATCGCGTTCTCGAAGGCCTCGCGCGTCAGGATCTTCGACAGGCACAGCCCTTCCCGGGCCATCTCGACGATGCGGATGCCGGACATGTGGGCCAGCACGTAGCGGCGCGCATCGACTGCGGGAATCGCCGCGTTGTGCGGCAGCGTGGTGCCGAGCGCCTCGGCCATGCAGGCCATCGTCGAGGCGGTGCCCATCGTGTTGCAGGTGCCGGCCGAGCGCGACATGCCGGCCTCGGCCGACAGGAAATGGTGCAGGTCGATCTCGCCCGCCTTCAGCGATTCGTGCAGCTGCCACACCGCGGTGCCGGAGCCGATGTCCTTGCCGTCGAGCTTGCCGTTGAGCATCGGCCCGCCGCTGACGACGATCGCGGGCACATCGCAGCTGGCCGCGCCCATCAGCAGCGCCGGCGTGGTCTTGTCGCAGCCGGCCAGCAGCACGACGGCATCGACAGGATTGCCGCGAATCGCTTCCTCGACGTCCATCGCGGCCAGATTGCGCGTCAGCATCGCGGTCGGCCGCAGATTCGATTCGCCATTCGAGAACACCGGGAATTCGACCGGAAAGCCGCCGGCTTCAAAGACGCCGCGCTTGACGTGCTCGGCCAGCTTGCGGAAATGCGCATTGCACGGCGTCAATTCCGACCAGGTATTGCAAATGCCGATGATGGGCCGGCCATCGAATTCATGATTGGGAATGCCCTGGTTTTTCATCCAGCTGCGGTACATGAAGCCGTTCTTGTCGGCGGTGCCGAACCATTGGGCGGAGCGGAGCTTGGGTTTTGAATCCGGCATGGAAATTCCTGAATGCGGCGGGACGAACGCCGGCCCGCGGCAATGGCCGCGCGGCGGGGGACGTCATCGGGATTTGGGGGCAGCTGAGGGTGTCTCCTGGCTGCGTCGCGCCTTGGGCGATCGGTTTTGTTTTCGACAGGCGGCAGTGTACAAACCGATCGGATATCCTTCTAATGAAAATTCACGCCATTGCGATATCGAATCAGATATCCGTGTTAACCCGATGCCGACTTCCCCGCCCTGGTATATCCGCGCCCGCCTGAAAACCCGCCAATTGCTGCTGCTGGTGGCATTGGCCGAGGAAGGCAATATTCATCGCGCCGCGGCGGTCCTGAACATGACGCAGCCCGCCGCATCGAAGCTGCTGCGCGAACTCGAGGAAATGCTCGGCGTGCCGCTGTTCGAACGGCTGCCGCGCGGCATGCGGCCAACGTTGTATGGCGACGCGATGATCCGCCACGCACGGGCCGTGGTCGGCAGCCTCGATCAGGCGCAGCAGGAAGTGATGGGCCTGCGCGCGGGCCGCCTCGGCCATGTCGCGGTCGGCGCGATCACCTCGCCCGCGGTCAAGCTGCTGCCGCCCGCGGTGGCCGAGCTCAAGCGCGACAACCCCGGGCTGCGCGTCTCGCTGGAGATCGAGAACAGCAACGTGCTGCTGGAGCGCCTGGCGCAGGACAAGCTCGATCTGGTGGTGGCCCGGCTGTTCGCCGAGCACGACAAGCTGCAACTGCGCTACGAACCGCTGGCCGGCGAGCCGGTCTGCGTGGTGGCGCGCTGCGGCCATCCGCTGCTGGACGCGCCGGCACTGTCGCTGGCCGATCTGGAACCGGCGACGTGGATCGTTCCGCCGGCCGGCAGCGTGCTGCGCCATCGCTTCGACCTGATGTTCCAGCGCGCCAGCCTGGTGCCGCCGACCAATGTGGTCGAGACCGCCGCGCTGCTGTTCGTCACGCAGATGATCGAGCAGAGCGACATGCTGGCGGTACTGGCCGCCGATGTCGCCGAGTACTATGCGCGCCACGGCATGGTGGCCATCCTGCCGCTGGACGTTCCCTGCCATATGGACGACTTCGGCATCATCACGCGCACCGACCGGCTGCTGTCGCCGGCCGCCACGCTGATGGTGGAGGCGCTGCGGGCCGCTGGCCGCGTGGTCTATGCCGATGCGAATGCCAATGTCAATCCCAATGTCAATGCCAATGCCAATGGCCACGCCGCCCGCGACCGGCATTGAGCCCTGATCCATTTCGACGCGCGAACACATGGCACGACACCGTCACGCAATGGAGCTGCCCTCCATCGGCAAGCTGGACCGGTCCGCCGGACAGCTCGGCAGACAGCTGTCGCGGCTGCTGCGCGAGGCGATCCGGCGAGGGGAACTGAAACCGGGCGAGCTGCTGCCATCGACGCGCCATCTGGCAAGCTCGCTGGGCGTGTCGCGCGGGACCGTGCTGGAGGCGTTCGAGCAGCTGATTGCCGAGGGCTATCTCGAGGCCCAGGCCGGCGCCGGCACCAGGGTTGCGACGGCGTTATCCGATGCGCCGCAGCGCCGTACGCCGGCCCGCCATGTCGATGCGCCGGCGGCTCCGGTGCGATTGAGCACGCGGGCCGCGGCCTTCGCCGACGTCGCGCGGCAATTCGCGCCGCTGCCGCCCGTGCCCTTTGCGGTTTCGGTGCCGGTGGGCCCCACCGCGCCCGACGACGCATGGCGCCGGCTGGGCAATCGCACGCGGGCGCTGCGTGCGGCCGCACCCTCCGGCTACGACGACCCCCAAGGCGTGCCGGCGCTGCGCTCCGCGATCGCCGACTACGTGCGCCGCTCCCGCTCGGTCCATTGCACGCCGGAGCAGGTGATCGTCACCTCCGGCACGCAGCAGGGCCTCTACCTGTCGTGCCAGGTACTGCTCGACGCCGACGACCTCGCGTGGGTCGAAGACCCCGCCTATCGCGGCATCACCGGCATCCTGGAGAGCACGGGACACCGGCGCGGCATGGTCCGCGTGCCGGTCGACGAGGCCGGCATGGACATCGAAGCGGGCCGCGCGATGGCCGAGCGCGCGCGCGTGGCCTTCGTCACACCCTCGCATCAATATCCGCTGGGCATGCCGCTGACGATGGCGAGAAGAAACGCGCTGCTGGCCTGGGCGCGCGCCAATGGGTCCTGGATCGTCGAGGACGACTACGACAGCGAATTGCGCTACGTCGGCCATCCCTTTCCCTCGCTGCAGGGACTCGCGCCCGACCGCGTGGTCTATCTGGGCACCTTCAGCAAGATCCTCTTCCCTTCGCTGCGGCTCGGCTATGCCATCGTTCCGCAGGCGCTGGTGCCGGCGTTTTGCGGCGCCCGTGTCCTGATCGACCGGCATTCGCCCAGCGCCGACCAGCATGTGCTGGCGGCATTCATCGACGAAGGACACCTCGACCGGCATATCCGCCGAGTCCGGCTGGTCTATGCGGACCGGCGCCAGCATCTGATCGCGGCAATCGCGCGCTGGATACCGTCCGAGCTGGCCTGGCTCCAGCCCGGGGACCAGGGCATGCACCTGGTGCTGTGGCTCGGCGAGGGGTGGGACGACCAGTGGATTGCCTCGCTCGCGATGGAAGCGGGCGTGGCGGTCAGGCCGGTGTCGCCGATGTACTCGAGCGGAAACGCACGCCCGGGCCTGGTGCTCGGACTCGGCGGCTACACCGACGAGCAGATCGACGCGGCGGTCAAGAATCTGGCGAAGGTGCTCGGGTCCGCTGCCCGGACCAGGGGCGTATTCCCGGCCGGGTGAAAAAACACGGAACGCCCGGCGCGGCCCCGGCGGACTGCCTCAAATCGGCGATTACCCCGAATACTGGTCCATTCGAATACATCGAAAATGGCTCTTCCTTCCGGCCGGACACGGACCGATCATCGAGCACGGTGGAGGTCCGCCGGTGAGATCTGCCGCGAGGTCCACCCGTGAGTTCCGCCCACGAGTTCCGCCCGCGAGTTCCGCCCGTCACCACGCCAATCCCTTTCGCCATTCGAGACCCGTTCGAGACCATGTACATCCCCTCCCATTTCGAAGTGCAGGACGTCGACGCGCTGCATCGCCTGATGCGTCAGCATCCATTCGCGATGCTGGTCACGCATGGCCCGAATGGCCTGGACGCCAACCATCTCCCGTTCGAGCTGGACCTGTCCGCCGGCCGGAACGGCACGCTGCGCGCCCATGTCGCCAGGGCGAATCCGGTGTGGCAGGACGTGCGGAACGGCGACGAGGTGATGGTCGTGTTCCGCGCCGAGGATGGCTACATCACGCCGACGTGGTTCCCGAGCAAGCACGAGACCCACAAGCAGGAGCCGACGTGGAACTACCGGGTGGTCCATGCCCATGGCAGGATCACGATCCGCGATGAGGAACGGTACGTCCGGGGCGTGGTGGCGCGCCTGACCCGCGCGCACGAGGCCTCGCGGCCGCAGCCGTGGAAGATGACGGACGCGCCGGCGGACTACATCGATACGATGCTGAAGGCGATCGTCGGCATCGAGATCGACATCACGCGGCTGGTCGGCAAGTTCAAGCTGAGCCAGAATCGCGAACTGCGCGACAAGCTCGGCGCGGCCGAGGCGCTGAAGCAGCAAGGCGACGTCGCGCTCGGCCAGGCGATGCTCGATGCCATCGCGGAGCCACGGGACCGCGACACCCCATAACCGCCATGGAGCCAGGCGGATCCCGGCTGGCGCGGCGAACTCGACGGAGAAACGGCATGGATCCGGTCACCGGGCCGCGCAACGACGCGGCGCACACATCGGCCCACATATCCACGCACACATCGAACAACATCGGCCCCCTCGACTACCGCAAATTCCGCGCGCTGGACCTGAACCTGCTGGTCGCCTTCGATGCGCTGGCGAGCCAGCGCTCGGTCAGCGGCGCGGCCCGGCAACTGTTCCTCGGGCAGCCCGCGGTCAGTCATATGCTGGCCCGGCTGCGGCGGCTGTTCGACGATCCGCTGTTCGTGCGCGGCGCCAGGGGCATGGAGCCGACCGCCAAGGCCATGGCGCTGGTCGAACCGGTACGCGCGCTGCTGAACGAGGCCTATGGCCTGGTACGCCCGGCCGGCGAGTTCGATCCCTCGTCGGCGCAGGCGTGCCTGCGCATCGCGCTGCCGGAACCGCTGGAGGCGATGCTGCTGCCGGTGCTGTGTGCCGCGCTGGCGCGCGAAGCGCCGTCGATCCGGCTGGTGTCGCGCGCGATGCCGGCCGCCCGCATGCCGGACGCCCTCGACGCCCGCGAGATCGATTTGGCGGTCACCGGCGTGCCGCTCCCGACGAAGGACTGGCATCGCAGCGCGGACCTGCATCGTTGCGATCTGGTCTGCGCTCACGCGCCCGCGCAACTGCCGTTGCCGGCCAGCGTCGGCGCGGACGAACTGCGCACGCTGCAGGCCATCGGCCTGTCGCATGCGATCGCGCTCGGCTCGGCCGGCAACGCCTTTCTCGGCCAGTTGCAGCACACCGGCGCGATGCCCACCGAAGTCGAGAGCCTGCTGACGCTGAGCCGGCTGCTGCAGGCCGCCCCGGTGGTCGCGGTGTTGCCCGCCGTGGTCGCGCCGCTGATCGTGCGGCAAGGCGCGCTGGCCTGCGTGCCGGTGCGCGGCACCGAGGACACCGTCGCGATCCGGCTGCACTGGCACGGCGGTGCCGAGTGCGATCCGGTGCATCGCTACGTGCGCCAGCACCTCGTCGACGCCTTCACCGCGATGCTCGCGCCGCCGGAAGACTGACGGTGCCGGACGCCCGCCGCGGCGGGCACGTCCCCATCGAAACGCCGCATGGGGGCCATCGAATCGTTCGATTTCCCCTGCGTGACGGCCCTGCCTATAGTCGTGCCACTTCCACCACGAGGCGGCATGCAACAATGCCGGGCCCACGATGACGTTTCGGTTCTACCCCAGTTCGATCGCGCTGGCGATCGCGGCGGCCGCACTGTCCGGCTGCGCCACCAGGCAAGGCGACGGCGGCGGCGACGCTGCCACCGCCACCACGTCCACACCGGCGCCCGCGCCGATCGGCATGAGCCTGAGCGATATCAATCACCGGCATCCGATGCTCGAAGAGGATTCGCCACCCCGACGCGGCGTCCGCCTGAACGACGCCTTCGTCGATCGCTAGCGGCGCGGAGCAAATCGCATGGCGACCCAGGCAAAGGTCCCGGGCCCTTCCCGACGGCCATCGTGGCGCTTGGCGCAACGCCCATCGCGGCGAACGATGCTGGTCTCGCTGTCGATCGCCGGCGCGCTGCTGGCCGGCTACGGCGGCTATCGCTGGTGGCAGCACCGCCAGCACACGGTGACCAGCGACAACGCCTATGTCCGCGCCGACGTCACGGCGGTGGCGCCGCGCGTGGCCGGCTATGTGCGCGCTGTCGCGGTCGACGACAATCAGCCAGTGCGCGCGGGCGACGTGCTGTTCCGCATCGACGACGCCGATTATCTGGCGCGCGTCGGCCAGGCGGAAGCCGATGTGCGCGCGCGCCGCGCGGCGCTGGCCACGCTGGAGCGCCAGCATCGGCTGCAGCAGGCGCAGATCCGGCAGGCGCAGGCAGCGCTGCGCATCCGCCAGTCGGCCACGCACCGCGCGGCGCTCGATCATCGGCGCCACGCGCAGCTGCTGGAGGTGCACGCCAGCAGCCGCCAAGCCTATGAGCTGGCGCGCGCCGAGGCTGAACAGGCGGCGGCCGCCGAGCAAGGCGCGCTGGCCCACCTCGATGCCGAGCGCCGCCGTCTGGACGTGATCGCCGCGCAGGTCGACGAGGCCAGGGCCGCCGAAGCGTCCGCACTGGCACGGCTGCAGCTGGCGCGCATCGATCTGGGCAATACCGTGGTGCGTGCGCCGGTCGACGGCGTCGTCGGCAATCGGCAGATTCGCGTCGGGCGCTACGTGCAGCCCGGCACCACGGCCCTCGCGCTGGTGCCGGTCGAGGCGTCCTGGGTCGTCGCCAACCTGAAGGAGACCGAGCTCCATCGCGTCCGCGTCGGCAGCCCGGTACGGATCGAGCTCGACAGCTATCCCGGCGTGCCGATCGACGGCACGGTCGTCAGCGTGTCGCCGGGCAGCGGCGCGCAGTTCGCGCTGCTGCCGCCGGACAACGCCACCGGCAACTTCACGAAGATCGTGCAGCACGTGCCGGTCAAGATCGTGCCGGCGCGCGGCGGTCCGCTGCACGGGAAGCTGGTGCCGGGGCTGTCGGCGGTGGTGTCGATCGATACGCGATCCGACGCGGCGGCCCGGGCGGCCCCTGCTGCCCCGGCGGCGCCGGTCGCACGGCAAGCCGCGCAGCGCCTCCCGCAGCAACTCGCGCAGGCCCGATGATGGACCGCCGCTTTGCCGCGCTGCTGGCGGCGGTGACGCTGCTCGCCCTGACCGACGCCATCAACGGCACGCTGATGATGGTCAATCGGGCGCATTTCGCCGGCGGGCTGCATGCGACGCTGGACGAGGCGGCGTGGCTCAACATCCTGTACTTCGCGGCGAAGCTGGCGGCGTTCGTGATCGCGGCCGCGGTGGCGCGCCGCTTCGGCGAGGCAGCGGTGCTGCGGTGGTCCGGCGTCCTGCTGGTGGCGTCGACCGCGGCCGCATCGCTGCCGCTCGATCTGGCGATGCTGGGCGCCTGCCGCTTCGTGCAGGGCGCTACCGCCGCGCTGATGCTCGCCACCGCGCAGGCGCTGCTGTTTCGCGATGCGCCGCCGCGCTGGGTGCCGCTGAGCCAGGCGGTGTTCGCGCTGGCGACCGTGATGGCGCCGACCACGCTGGCACCGCTGGCGCAGGGATGGGTCACCGATCATGGGTCCTGGCGCCTGGTGTTCCTGGCGGGTGTGCCATTCGGGCTGGCGGGGATCGGGCTGGCGCTGTTGGTCCTCCCTCGCGAGGCCACCGACCAGCGTATCGACGTGGGAAGCACGGCGCTGCCGCACGCGCTCGATCCGATCGGTATCGCGCTGCTGACCGTCGCGTCGATCGCCACGGTATTCGTGCTGCAGGAAGGCAATCGTCACGACTGGCTGCACTCGCCACGGATCGTGCAGGCCGGACTGCTGGCCGGGGCGGCCTTGGTGCTGGCGGCATGGCGCCAGCGCCGGCGCGATGGCGCGCGCCAGCGCCGGTGCGATAGCCCACGCTGGCTGCAGGCGCGGCTGTTCCGCGATCCGCATTTCGCCTTCGGCTTCTGCGTCAGCTTCGTGGCCGGCTTCGCGCTGTTCGGCAGCGCCTTCCTGCTGCCCGCCTTCGCGCTCAACGTGCTGCGGCTGAGCCCAACCCATGCGGGCGATCTGCTGGTATCGAGCGCCGCCACCGCGTCGCTGGGCCTGCTGCTGGGCGGCGCGCTGGCGCAATACACGCGCGTGGCGCCGTTCAAGCTGATCCCGCTCGGCATCGTGCTGTTCATGCTGGCGATGGGCATGCTGTCGTATGCCACCGCGTACAGCGGCCTGCCCGACATGACCCCGCCGCTGCTGGTCCGCGGCTTCGGCCTCGGGCTGATGTTCGTCTCGCTGACGCTGGTCACGCTGGGCGGACTGCCTGCGGCGCTGGCCTGCCAGGGCGCCGCGCTGTTCAACTTCGGGCGGCAATTCGGCGGACTGATCGGCATCGCCTTCCTGCAGACGTATCTTCACCATTGCCATGGCGCCGCGCGGACTGCGCTGGTGCAGACGCTGCCGGTCGGCATGGACGCGCCGCTGGCCACGGGATCGATGGAAACGCCGCTGCGCCAGGCACTGTCGCACGCCGATCCCGCCGTGGCGATCGCCGCGACGCTGGAACCGCTGCTGGAGCGGCAGGCGGGCGCCCTCGCCTTCAACGCCGGCTTCCTGTCGCTGGCGCTGCTGTTTGTCGTGGCGATCCCCGTGCTGCTGGCGATCAAGGTGGCGCTGGGCCGCTACGCCAGCCACGACGCCGGGCTCACCGCCGCGCATTGAACGCGCCGGGGCTCGGGTTTCAGGGCGGCGGGCGCTGCCGCTACGTCCGCTCCGCGACGCCCGGCACATCGTGCGCCGGCGCGATTGCACGCTGCCATCGCACGGTCGCCAGCAGCGAGGCCAGCACGATCAGGCCGCCGCCGATCCAGCCGGACAGCGCGATCCGCTCGCCCAGCCACAGCCATGCGAACAGCGCGCCGAACGCGGGTTCGCTGCCCATCAGCAAGGCCACGCGCGTGGGGCTGCTGCGCTTGATCGCATAGTTCTGCGCAAAGAACGCGAACAGCGTGCAGGCGCCGACCAGGTACAGCAGGCACAGCCAGAAGGCGCCCTGCGCGCCGAAGCCGGGCAACGGCGGCAGCGGCCAGGTGGCGGCCCCACCGGCCCATGCCATTGCCATAGCCACCGCCACGCTGCCGGCCGACACCACGCCGGCCTGCAGCGCGGTGACCGCCAGCGCGGGCGGGGGCTGCCGGCCCATGCTGTGCTTCATCGCGCAAACATAGATGGCCCGCAGCAGCGCGGCCAGCAGGATCAGCGCATCGCCGGGATGGAACGACAGCGACCCGGCACCGTCCGCGGCCAATATCCACGCGCCGCACAGCGACAGCAGCACCGCCGCCCATTCCAGACGGGTCGGCCGGCGCGACAGCAGCAGCCACTCGATGAGCGGGGTCAGCACCACGCACAGGCTGATCAGGAACGCCGCATTGGCCGCGCGCGTCAGCAACAGGCCGAATGTCTCGCACAGGAAGATGCCGAGCAGCAGCACACCCGCGCCCGCTACGCGCGCCAGCGACGCCGCCGGTATGCCGCGCAGCCCGGCCAGCGTCGGCGACAGCAGCACGAAGGTCAGCCCGAAGCGCAGCGCGAGCAGGCCGAGCACCGGGTAGTGCTGCAGCGCCTGCTTGGCGACGCCGTAGCTGGTGCCCCATACCACGGCGACCCCGAGCAGCATCAGGTCGGACAACATCAGCAGGCGGGCTTGTTGGGCGGTCATGGCTTCGGGGATTCGGGAATTCGGGAATTCGGGGATTCGGGAATTCGGGGATTCGGGGATTCGGGGATTCGCGAAATCGGGAAATCGGGGAATCGGCGGATGCGCGGACAAGGAGATGGCGTTTCACGCATTGTCCGGTATTGCATCCACGGTGATAATCTGCTCCATCCGCAAATCTTTGATGTCGCCGATTCATCAATCGCTGCGCCCGCCACGATGCATCAGAACACCTTGATCGCCCTGCTCCCCGACCTGGCCGTCTTCGCCCGCGTCGTCGACACCGGCAACTTCTCGCTGGCGGCCCGCCAGCTCGGCAGCACGCCATCGACCGTCAGCCGGCAGATCAAGCGGCTCGAGGAAGCGCTGGCCACGCGGCTGCTGGAACGCTCGACGCGCAAGGTCCGGGTAACAGAGGCCGGCGAACAGGTGGCGCGGTTCTGCCGCGACATGGTGGGCGCCGCGGCGGGCGCCGTCGATGCGGCCGGCCAGCTTGGCGGGCTGCCGCAGGGCCGCGTCACGCTGAGCGCGCCGGTGGCCTACGCCAAGACCGTGATCCACCCGCTGATCCCCGCGTTCCTGCGCCAGTACGAGCAGATCGACGTGCATCTGCGTTTTTCCGACCAGAGCGTCGACCCGCTGGCCGACGAGGTCGATCTGGTGATCCGGCTGACCGACGATCCGCCGCCGGGGCTGGCGGGACGCCGGCTAGGCGCGGTGCGCTGGGTGTTATGCGCGTCGCCGCGCTACCTGCGCAAGCGCGGCGTACCGGCGCAGCCGCGCGAGCTGGCCGAGCACGACTGCCTGTTCCTCGGCGAGGTCGCCGACGACAATCGCTGGCGCTTTCGCCGCGGCACGGAAACGCAGACGGTCACGGTGCGCGGGCGCTATATCGCCAACCATGTCGGCGCGCGGCTCGAAGGTGCGCTGGGCAGCCTGGGGATTGCGGCCTTGCCGGACTTCGCCGCGCAGGCCGCGCTGCAATCTGGCAAGTTGGTGCAGGTGCTGCCGGACTGGGACTTCCGTGCCCGGGCCTACCAGGGCGCGGTGTGGTTGCTGTATCCCCCCAAGCGCGTGATGCCGCCGAAGGTGCGCGTGCTGATCGATTTTCTGGCGATGCGGCTGGGCGGGCAGGATATCGGACCGCACGCGCCGGCTGCGACACGTCCGCGCCCGGCGAGGACTGAGCCCTCCGCTCGTTGACCGCTGCCAGGGGTGATTTCCCCGAGCCAGGGACTGCCGGCTGCCTCGCGCTTGCCGAGTCAATCGCTGGTACCATTCGGCCAACATGGGCCCACACGCGCGCACGTCCCTCCGGCGGCTTTGGCTGGCCGCATTCCTGCTGACCGCATTCCTGACAGTCCAGCTGGCAGCGGCGGCGTACGCTTGCGCGGGCAGCCGGTACGCCGTCAGTACCGACCGGGACATGACGGGCATGACGGGCATAATTGGCATGACCGAGTCGTGTCCCGACATGGCGCAGAAGGCCGTCGAGCCGGATTCGCACGATGGGCTGTGCCTCGAACACTGCCAGCTGGGATCCAAGTCCCTCGACCATGCCAGCCCGCAGCTTCCGGTGTTTCATGCAAGCCTGGTCCATCCCGTGATGCTGGTGCCGGAGCCGCTGCTCGCGCGCCCGAACGCGGCGGCTGCGGGAGCCACGCCACGCGGCCCTCCTCGCCCGCTCTCCATCCTGCACTGCTGTTTCCGAACGTAGCCTCCGCCGCAACGCCACCTATCGCGCCCCGACACGTCGTCTGAGGGCGGTCGTTGCTTTGCGGAGGCTTTATGCATTTGCGTTTCCCCCCATTGTGCGGACGCCGGCTGGCGTTCGCCATCACGCTGCTCGGCGCCAGTCATACGCCATGGGCGCAGCCGGCGAGCCGGCTCTCGTTGCAGGAAGCGGTCGCGCTCGCATCATCCCGGTCGAGCGACGCAGAAACATCCTCGTCCGCGGTGCAGTCGGCCATCGAAATGGCGGTTGCAGGCGGCCAACTGCCGGACCCGGTGCTCAAAGTCGGTGTCAACAACGTCCCGGTCGACGGCCGCGACCGGTTTTCGCTCGGCACCGAAGCCATGACGATGCGGTCGATCAGCGTGATGCAGGAGTTCACCCGAGCGGCGAAGCGCCAGGCTCGCGCGCAACGTTTCGAGGCCGAAGCCACCTCCGCGGAGGCGCAGCGCACGGTGGCGCTGGCCGCCGTGCAGCGCGGCACGGCCAGCGCCTGGCTCGAGCGGCAGTACGCCGAGCGAATGCTCGATGTATTTGCTGAACAGGCGCAGTCCATCCGATTGATGGTGGACGCCGCCGAAGCCACCTACCGCGCCAACCGCGGCACCCGGGCCGAGATTCTGGCCGCTCAGCTCGAACTTCAGCAGCTCCGGAACCGGGAAGACGAGGCGCGCACGGCTGTGGCTGCGTCCCGGGCGATGTTGCGCCGATGGGTTGGCGATGCCGCGGACCTGCCGCTTGCCGAGCCCCCCGCCCTTGAGTTGCCCACCTGGCTGGGCAATTTGGACGCCGATACCGTGATGCGACTGCCGGACGTGGCCGCCGCCCAGGCGCAGGTCGGCGTCGCCGAAGCCGACAGCCGGATCGCAAGCGAGAACAAGGTGCCGGACGTCAGCGTGGAGTTGATGTACAGCCAGCGGGGTCCCGCGTATTCCAATATGGTGTCCGTCAATGTCTCCCTCCCCTTGCCGTGGGACCGGAAGCATCGTCAAGACCGCGAACTGGCGGCGAAGCTGGCGCAAGCCGAGGCGGTGCGGGCACAGGCCGAGTCGATACGCAGAGGCGTGCTCGGCCAGGTCCGCGGCAAGCAGGCGCAATGGCAGCTCAATCAATCCCGCCTGGCGCGCTATGTCGACACGACCCTGCCGCTGGCCAAGGCTCGCATCGATGCAGCACTGACCGCCTATCGTACCGGCGCCGGAACGTTGACCGCGGTGGCGGACGCGAACCGCAAGGCGCTGGACATCTCGTTGGAGCACCTTCAACTGGAGGCCGCCACCGCGCGCCTGTGGACGGAGCTCGCCTTTCTGCTGCCGCTGCCGACCGCCGCGCAGGGGCCGGCGCGTGCAACGGGCCTTCATGGGGGATGGCAATGAACAGGACCGCGATCGGTCGCGCAGCGGCTGGCCTGATCGTCGCCGCCAGCGTAGGCACGGCTTATTACCTGGGCCAACAGCATGGGCGCAACATCACGCCGGCCGCCCCACCGTCCATTGGCGCGTCGGCCGGATCCGAACTGAAGGCCGGGGATATCGACCCGAAGACAGGCAAGCGCATCCTCTATTGGCACGATCCGATGGTGCCGGGCCAGCGCTTCGACAAGCCGGGCAAGTCTCCCTTCATGGACATGCCGTTGTCGCCCGTCCATGAGGATGCGGGCGGCAACGCCGCCGTCACCATCGACAGCCGCGTCTTGCAGAACCTTGGCATTCGCACCACGCAGGTCAAGACGGGACGACTCGAACCCACGCTCGAGGTGCCGGGCAATGTCGCGATCAACGAGCGCGGCATCGAGGTACTGCAAGCGCGTACCACCGGCTTCGTTGAGCGAACCTATGCCAGGACCACGCTCGACCCGGTCAGCAAGGGTCAGGCGCTGGCGTTGATCTACGCGCCTGAATGGGTGGCCGCACAGGAGGATTACCTCGCTATCAGCCGCATGAGCGCCGGCCTGCAGCACGATCTGCGGGAGGCCGCCATCGCGCGCATGCGGCAGGTCGGCATGAGCGAGAGCCACATACGGCTGGTGCAGAAGAGCGGCAAGCTGCAGCCGCGCCTGGCCATCACAAGCTCGATCGATGGCGTTCTGACCGAAATCGGCGCGCGCGATGGCATGACCCTGTCGCCCGGCATGACCCTGTTTCGGATCGCCAGTCTCGCGACCGTTTGGGTGATCGCCGAAGTACCGGAAAGCCAGGCTGCCCCGTTGCGGCCCGGACAATCGGTCACGGCCGTCGCGGCAGCGCTGCCCGGGCAGACACTGGACGGCAAGGTCGATGCCATCCTGCCCGATGTCAGCACGGCAACGCGTACGGCCAGGGTTCGCATCGAGTTGAACAACAAGGGCCGGCAATTGCTGCCCGGCATGTTCGTGTCCGTTCGCTTTGCGCCAGCCCCGGGCCCGGATCGGCTACTGGTACCGAGCGAGGCGTTGATTCGTACGGGCACGCGCACCGTCGTCATGGTACAGACCGAGCAAGGCGGATTCAGCCCCGTCGAGGTGAGGATTGGCGCGACGGCGGGCGGACAGACCGAGGTCATCGAAGGGCTGAAGGCCGGCCAGAACGTCGTCGTGTCCGGGCAGTTCCTGATCGACTCCGAAGCCAGCCTGCGCGGCACCGCACAGCGCATGGCGGCCGCGCCCGGAGCCTCGGCGCCTGCAGCGCCAGCCGCGCCGCGCCCCGAGCATGAAGGCGTCGGACGCATCGAGGCGGTGACCGCCGAAGGTTTGACGATCTCCCACGGTCCGATTCCGTCGGCGCAGTGGGGCGCCATGACGATGGACTTTGCGGCTCCGCCGGCCGGGCTGACGCGAGCGCTCAAGCCCGGCGACCGCATCCGCTTCCGCTTCCACCTCAACAGCGACGGGGTGGCAGTCCTGTCTTCGGTCGAACCGGCGGCAACGGCGCCCGGGGGCAAGCCATGATCGCCCGGCTCATCCTTGCCTCCATCCGGAATCGCTTCCTGGTGTTGCTGGCGACCGTGATGCTGACCGCGTGGGGACTGTGGGCGGTCAAAGGTACGCCGCTCGATGCCTTGCCGGACCTTTCCGATGTGCAAGTGATCATCCGCACGCCGTTCCCCGGCCAGGCGCCGCAGATCGTCGAGAATCAGGTCACCTATCCACTGACCACCACCATGCTGTCGGTGCCGGGCGCAAGGACGGTGCGGGGCTATTCCTTCTTCGGCGATTCCTATGTCTACGTGCTGTTCGAGGATGGCACCGACCTCTACTGGGCGCGCTCGCGGGTGCTCGAATACCTGAACCAGGCGCAATCGCGTCTGCCCGCCGCGGCCAAGCCTGCGCTCGGCCCCGATGCGACCGGCGTGGGCTGGATCTACGAGTATGCGCTGGTCGACAGGACGGGGCAGCACGACCTGAGCCAGCTGCGCGCCTTGCAGGACTGGTTCCTGCGCTTCGAACTCAAGTCGTTGCCCAACGTCGCGGAGGTCGCCTCGCTAGGCGGCATGGTCAAGCAATACCAGGTGGTCCTGATGCCGGATCGGCTGCGCGCTTACGGGCTATCGCAATCGAAGGTGCTGGCGGCGCTCAAGGGGGCCAACCAGGAAACCGGCGGCTCGGTGCTGGAACTGGGCGAGGCCGAATACATGGTGCGCGCGTCGGGCTATCTGAAGACGCTGGAGGACTTCCGGCAGATTCCGCTGGTCACCAGCGACACCGGCATTCCGGTGCGGTTGGGCGACGTCGCCACCATCCAGCTGGGCCCGGAGATGCGGCGCGGCATCGCCGAACTCGACGGCCAGGGCGAAGTCGCGGGCGGCATCATCGTGCTTCGCTCGGGCAAGAACGCGCTCGAGACCATCGACTCGGTCAAGACCAAACTCGCCACGCTGCAACAGAGTCTGCCCGCCGGCGTGGAGGTCGTGACGACTTATGACCGCTCCAGCCTGATCAAGCGCGCGGTCGACAACCTGACCACGAAACTGATCGAGGAGTTTGTCGTGGTCGCGCTGGTGTGCCTGGCATTCCTGTTCCATCTGCGCTCGGCGCTGGTGGCGATCGTATCGCTGCCGCTTGGCGTGCTGGCCGCCTTCCTGGTGATGCGCTACCAGGGCGTGAACGCCAACATCATGTCGCTCGGCGGCATCGCCATCGCGATCGGCGCCATGGTCGATGCGGCGGTCGTCATGATCGAGAACGCGCACAAGCACCTGGAACGCTGGCATGCGGACAATGGCGGGCGGGAACCGTCAGCTGGTGAGCGCTGGCAGATCATTGGGCAATCGGCCGCCGAGGTGGGGCCGGCGCTGTTCTTCTCGCTGCTGATCATCACGCTGTCGTTCGTTCCGGTATTCGCACTGGAGGCGCAGGAAGGACGCCTGTTCTCGCCATTGGCGTTCACCAAGACCTACTCCATGGCGGCGGCGGCGGGACTGTCGGTGACGCTGGTGCCGGTCCTGATGGGCTACATGATCCGCGGCCGGATTCCATCGGAACAGGCCAACCCGCTCAATCGGTGGCTGATCCGCGCCTACCGGCCAGCCTTGACCAGGGTGTTGACCTACCCCAAGACCACGCTGGCCATCGCCGCGACCCTGCTGGTGGCCACCGCCTGGCCGATCATGCGGATCGGCGGCGAATTCATGCCGCCGCTCGACGAAGGGGACCTGCTGTACATGCCGTCCGCCCTGCCGGGGCTGTCCGCCGGCAAGGCGGCCCAACTGTTGCAGCAGACGGACAGGCTGATCAAGACCGTGCCGGAGGTGGCGACCGTGTTCGGCAAGGCGGGCCGGGCCGATACGGCGACGGACCCCGCGCCGATCGAGATGTTCGAGACAACGATCCAGTTCAAGCCGCGGGACCAATGGCGCCCCGGCATGACCACCGAGAAGCTGGTCGAGGAGCTGGATCGGGTCGTCAAGGTGCCCGGCTTGTCGAATATCTGGGTCCCGCCGATTCGCAACCGGATCGACATGCTGGCCACAGGGATCAAGAGCCCGGTCGGCATCAAGGTCGCCGGCACCGACCTGCAGGAGATCGACCGGCTTGCCATGCGCATCGAGGCGGCGGTCAAGACGGTGCCGGGTGTTACGTCCGCGTTGGCCGAGCGGCTGACCGGCGGCCGCTATATCGACGTCGATATCGACCGCGTGGCCGCTGGCCGTTATGGCCTCAATATCGCCGACGTGCAGAGCATCGTGTCCTCGGCCATCGGCGGCGAGAACGTCGGCGAGGTGGTCGATGGCTTGGCGCGCTTCCCCATCAACGTACGGTATCCCCGCGACTATCGCGACTCGATCGAGCAATTGCGCAGCCTGCCGATCGTGACAGACAAGGGTCTGCAGATCACGCTGTCCGACGTTGCACGCATTCAACTGGTGCAGGGCCCGCCCATGCTCCGCAGCGAAAATGCGCGCCTGTCGGGCTGGATTTACGTCGATATCCGGGGACGGGACCTGCGCTCCGCCGTGCAGGCCATGCAATCCGCGGTGGCCGAGGCGGTACCGATGCCTGCGGGCTATTCGGTCAGTTGGTCCGGGCAGTTCGAATACCTCGAGCGCGCCAGCGCCAAGCTGAAGGTGGTGGTGCCGTTCACGCTGCTGATCATCTTCGTGCTGCTGTACGTGGTATTCGGGCGCCTCGACGAAGCGATGCTGATCATGGGAACGCTGCCGCTGGCGCTGATCGGGGGGTTCTGGCTGCTCTACCTGCTGGGCTACAACCTGTCCGTGGCAGGGATTGTCGGCTTCATCGCGCTGGCCGGCGTCGCGGCGGAGTTCGGCGTCATCATGCTGCTCTATCTCAAGCATGCGTGGAACGAGCGGTTGGAAGCGGGCCAGTCCGATGTCCACTCCCTGCTCGACGCCATCCAGCAAGGCGCCGTGCTGCGCGTGCGCCCGAAAGCCATGACGGTCGCGGTCATTCTGGCCGGCCTGATTCCCATCATGTGGTCGCATGGCACCGGCTCCGAGGTGATGCAGCGCATTGCCGCGCCGATGGTCGGCGGCATGGTGACCGCCCCATTGCTGTCGATGTTCGTCGTGCCGGCGGTGTACCTGCTGCTGCGCCGACGCCAGGCCGCACACGCTACCCCTTCCGCCACCCCCTCACTTCTGAAGGAATCGCAATGACATCATCCATCAAGACCCTCGCTGCCGTCCTCGCTCTTGCCGCCGCGCCCATCGCCTTCGCGGCCGGCGCAATGGAGGGCAAGGACATGAAGGCGCCCTCGGCTTCCAGCCAGGCTGCCCGTCCCGTTCCGGCGGAAATCAGGAAGATCGATGCCCAGGCCGGCAAGGTCACGCTCAAGCATGGTCCGATCGAGAACCTCGGCATGCCCGCCATGACGATGGCATTTCCGGTCAAGGACCGCGCGTCCCTGAGCCGCTTCAAGGAGGGCGATGCCGTTTCGGTAACCTTCGGCAAGATCGATGGTTCGCCAGCCGTTCTCGATATGCAGCGCAAGTAGGCGTCGTGGTTCACGGGATCCCTTGTGGCAATCGGTCTCGGTCACGACCTGCCCTGCCGTATGCGATCCTGCTCCGCTTCCCGCCGGCTGGCGCCCAGCCCATCGGCGGCCCACGCGTCGATCATGAAGTCGTCTTCCCGATAACTGGCCGTGCGCGGAAAGCCGGTCTCCTGCCCGAGAATGCGATGCACCTCGGGCGCGGGGCACGCCTGCTCGTCGAAGGGATGGCGCCAGTGGCAGGCCAGCAGCAGCCCGTCGGGCGCCATCGACTCGCGCACCCGTCGCGCGAGCAAGGCGACCTGATCCGGCGCGAGGTAGTAGCAGAACTCGCTGAGCACCACCAGATCGAAGCGCTGCGGCGGCCATTCCGCTGGCACCCTGATCGTTTCCACGCGCACGTGCGGGGCGTGGCCGGCGCGCGCGGCCGCGGCCCGGACCGCGCGCGCGTGCCGGTCGGCCGCCAGCAGCGCTTCGCAGCGCGGCGCCAGCGCGGCCGTCATCTCGCCATTGGCGCAGCCGGGCTCGAAGGCCGAGCGATAGCGCGGCCGATCGAGCATCGCCAGCAGCAGCGCGCGCTTGCGCGCCTCGAACCAGCGCGTACGGTAGTGCCAGGGATCGTCGCCGTTGGCGTAGACGGCGTCGAAGTAGGCGTCGGGGGTCGGCTCGCCGGCGCTCATGCCTGCGCCTCGTACCGGCGGCGCAGTTCGCGCTTGAGCAGCTTGCCGCTGGGGTTCTTCGGCAGCGCATCGGCGAAGATCACGCGCTTGGGCACCTTGAAATGCGCCATGCCGGCCTTGCAGAAGTCGATCACCTGCTGCTCGGACAGCGACTGCCCTTCCTTGAGCACGATCACCGCGGTCACCGCCTCGACCCAGTAGGCATCAGGCAGGCCGATCACCGCGACCTCGGATACCTCGGGGATGCGGAAGATCATTTCCTCGACCTCGCGGCTGGCCACGTTTTCGCCGCCGCTCTTGATCATGTCCTTCTTGCGGTCGACGATCGTGATGTAGCCCTCCTCGTCGCGCACGGCCAGGTCGCCGCTATGGAACCAGCCGCCGCGGAAGGCCTCCGCGGTGCGTTCGGGATCGTTGTAGTAGCCGTCCAGCAGTTGCGGCGAGCGATGGACGATCTCGCCGATCTCGCCGGTCGCGACATCACGCATCTCGTCGTCGACGATGCGCGTCTCGACATTGAGGGCCGGCTTGCCGGCCGAACCGGCCTTGCGCAGCTGGTCGTCGGGATGCAGCACGGTCGCCAGCGGCGCGATCTCGGTCTGGCCGTAGAAGTTCCACAGCCGCACGCCCGGCATGCGGCGCTGCATTTCCTTCAGCACCTCGACCGGCATGATCGACGCCCCGTAGTAGCCCGTGGCCAGCGTTCCGAGGTCGGCGCCCTCGAACAGCGGCGAGCGCAGCAGCGCGATCCAGATCGACGGCGGTGCAAAGAACGCATTGACGCGATGGCGCGCGATCAGCGGCAGGATCACGTCGGGCCGCGGCTGGCCCGTGATGATGTTGGTCGCTCCCAGATACACCGCGGGGCCGAGGAATACATCGAGCTGCGCGCAGTGATACAGCGGCAGCGCGTGCAGCACCACGTCGTCGGCCTGCATATTGCCCTCGACGATGCAGGTGACGTACTCCCACAGCACTGCCTCGTGGCTCAGCATCGCGCCCTTGGGCAGCGACTCGGTGCCGCTGGTGTAGATGATCTGCAGCAGCGCGCGCGGATCGACCGGCGCGATGTCCCGTATTGGTGCGCTGGCCATCAGCAGATCGTCGAAGCGCAGCATGCCTTCGGGCGCGCCGTCGGCCTGGTCCTCCGAGGGCAGCCAGATCTGCAGGCCGATCTGCACGCCATCGGCCGCGCCCTGCTCGACCGCGGCCACGGCCAACGCCTCGAAACCCGCGCCTACCAGCAGCGTGCGCGCGCCCGAGCTGCGCAGGATGTAGGCGACCTCGCCGGCATTGAGCATGAAATTGATCGGCACCAGCACCGCGCCCATGCGGGCCAGCGCGAAGCGCATCGCCGCGAAGGCGTGCGAATTGCGCGACAGGATGGCGACGCGGTCGCCGGCGGCAATGCCCTGCTGCGACAGGGCCGCGACCAGGCGGTCGCAGATCTGGTCGAAATCGCGGTAGCTCCACTGCACGTCGCCGCAGACGATCGCGGTCTTGTCGGGCGTGCGCTGGGCCGAGCGCCGCAGGATGTCTCCCACGCCATGCTGATGCGCGCGGCGGATCGCCGCCTGCTGGTCTAGCGTCATGCTGCTGTCTCCTGTGCCTGTTCTGTGCGCATCCTGTGCGCATCCTGTGCGCATCCTGTGCGCATTCTGTGCTCGTTCCGAGCTCGTTCCATGCATCCTGCTCGCGGCGGACCGCTGCGCGGAACATCGGCCGCCGGCCGCGTCAGGCTAGCAGCATTCGCGCGGCGGCGCATCCCCCCTGGGCACGGTGCGGGCGGTGCTAACATCGCCGGATCGCATGCCACCCCGCCAGTCCCCCATGTCCACGTCAGCCCGTCGTCCGGATCCCTTCGTCGACCATCTGCTCGAACTGATGGCGCCGCTGGCCGCCCGCATCGGCCCGATCACGGCGAAGCGGATGTTCGGCGGGCATGGCCTGTACTACGACGGGCTGATGTTCGGCCTGGTGACCGATGGCCGCTGCTATCTAAAGGCCGACGCGGTCACGCTGCCGCGATTCGAGGCGCAAGGCTGCGAGCCGTTCAGCTATCGCAGCGGCGGCAAGGAGGTGGTGCTGCGCCACTATCTGAGCCTGCCGGCGCAATGCCTGGAGTCGCCGGGCGAGATGGAACCCTGGGCGCGCGAGGCCGTGGAGGCCACGCTGCGGGTCGCGAACGCCGCGCCGCCCAGGCGCAAGGCACGGGGATAGCCGCGTCAGATCTCGTCGATCGCGGTGGACGCCGCAGGCTTGCCCGCCTCCTGCTCCAGCGAGAAACGGTCGCGCGTGGTCACGTAGAAGCTCGCGCCGAAGCGGCCGACCGGAAAATACTCCTGCAGCCTGACGCGCCAGCGTTCGGTGTCGATCAAGCCGTCTCGCGCATGCAGCCGCAGCACGCGGCCGATGAAGATCTGGCGGCTCTCGGTCTCCAGCGTCTCCCACAGCCGGCATTCGAACGCGACCGGCGCCTCGGCGATGCGCGGCGGCGCGATGCGCGTGCTGGGCGCCGCCGTCAGGCCCACGTGCGCCAGCTCGCTGATATCCGGCGGCAGCCGCTCGCCGCAGCGGTGCATCCGCTCTGCCATGGCCTCGTCGCACAGATGCACGACGAATTCGCCGGAGCGCACGATATTGGCCGCGGTGTCTTTCAGCGCGCCGCCGGCCAGCCGGTTGACGCTGATCATCACGATCGGCGGCTCCTCGCCCAGCATATTGAACATCGAGAACGGCGCGGCATTGGCGGTGCCATCCGCCCCCAGCGTCGTCACCAGGGCGATCGGCCGCGGCACGATCAGGCTGGCCATCAGCTTGTAGCGCTGATATTCGGTAATGGCGTCGAAATCGATTTCCATGTTGGCGCGATCGCCTCGTTCAAGTCGTGTCACAGGCCGAGCAGCTGGGCCAGGCTCTTCTCGCCCTGCATGCGCGAGGTCTCGATGCGCTGCTCCAGCTCGCGCAGATGCGCGTCCATCCTGCCGATGGCGCCGGCCGCATCGCGTTTCTCGATGCAATCGACGATCGCCGCATGCTCGTCGTGCTCGCATGGCGCATGGCCGGGCGGCTCGTACAGGCCGACGATCAGCGAGCAGCGCGACACCAGCTCCGTCAGGTAGCGCTGCAGCACCGGATTGCGCGCCAGCGCGGCGATGCGCAGATGGAAGCCGCTCGCCAGCCGTGCCCATGATGGCTGGTCGAAGCGATGCATGGCCTCGTGCTCCTCGGCCAGCTGCCGCCGCAGGTCGCGCAGGTCCGCCGCGGTGGCGCGCGCCACCGCCATCTCGACCAGCACGCGTTCGAGCGCCCGCCTTGCCTCGAAGATCTGGCCGGTTTCTTCCGGCGTCGGCTCGGCGATGACCGCGCCCTTGTTGGGCCGCAGCGCCACGATGCCGTCGTGCGCCAGCTTCTCCAGCACGCGCCGCACCACCGCGCGGCCCACGCCGAACAGCTGGCACAGCTCCGGCTCGGGCAGCTTGGTGCCGGGCGTCAGCCGATGATTGAGCACGCCGTCGAAGATCGCCTGGTAGATGCGCGCGTCGGCGTCGGCCGCCCGGCCTGCGGGCGGCGCGGCTGCGGTCGCCGGCGATGCCGGGGATGCCTTGCCCTTGCTGGCGGCGGACTTGGGGGCCGCCTTGCCGGCGGTTTTTGCGGCGGTTTTTGCGACAGTCCTGGCGGAAGCCTTGGTACCGGATCTCGCCGTCGTCCTGGCGGCGGCTTTGTCGACGTTGGCGGACATGAATTCGGTCAACGAATGAAGGGTCATGATGTTAGCGCGTGCCGTCCATGGTAGCGGTCATGCCACGCGGCGCAATGGGAGCCCCGCCCACCGCATCCTCCACCGCGTCCTCTACCGCGTCCTCCACCGCATCCTCTACCGCGTCCTCCACCGCGTCCTCCATCGCCTCGCAGATCGCCCCGGGTGTCGTCATCCAGATCTCGCCGGTATCGCGGCGCCGGGCGATATGCTCCAGTGCCCTGCGCAGATGGCGCAGCCGGTGCGGCTGCCCGACCAGATAGGAATGCAGCGCGATGCCCATCACCAGTGGCTGCGGGCGCGTGGCGTGGTTGGCCTGCGCCAGCATCTCGTCGAAATGGTCGACGATCATGTCGGCGAACGCGGCGCCATCCATCTGGCGCCCGACGATCATCGGAATGTCGTTCAGTTCCTGCGGATACGGAATCGACCATAGCGGCCCGCCGCGCGTCGCCATTCGCACCGGACGATCGTCGTGGCACCAGTTCAGCGTATAGCGATAGCCGGTCTCGCTCAGCAAGTCCGGCGTCAGCGCGCTCTCCGAGATCCAGGGCGACAGCCAGCCGGCGGGCGGCTTGCCGGCATGCGTGGCAATGCGCTCGCGGCAATGACGCAGCAGCGCGCGCTCGCCGGCCTCGTCCAGATCGCTCTGGCGCACCGCGTTCGTATGCCCATGCCCGATCAGTTCGTCGCCGCGCGCGAGAAAGGCGTCCGGCACCTCGGGACAATGGTCGTACAGCGCGGTATTGAGCAGCACGCCGGTGGGCATGCGCAGCCGGTCGAACAGCTCCAGGCAACGCCAGACGCCGACCCGGTTGCCGTATTCGCGCCAGCTGTAGTTCAGCACGTCGGGCTGCGGCGACGCGGGCCCGATATTCGCGCCCAGTCCCTCGCCGAAGGCGAAGTGCTCGATATTGAAGCCGAGATAGACGGCGAGCCGCGCGCCACCCGGCCAATGGAAATCGTCGACATCGGTGATGGGCCGATAGGGGAAGCGCCCGTGCGTGCGCAGCGGGCCGAATGCGGCAGTGGCAGCGTGGCGGTCGCGTGCGCCCTCCCCTGCCGCCCGTGGTGGAAGCGGAATCGGATTCGGATTCGGATTCGGATTGTGGGTCATTGCCCTGTGCCCTTCGTCGTTTGGCGATCGCGGCATCGGAGCGGCATCGGGCAGATCGGAGCGTGACCGCCGCGTGCCCTGCACCGCCATGGCCCCGTTCCCGCACATCCCGCACCGCGTCCGTGCGGCATGCACCGCCTTCGATCGCATTCATATCGATACCCCAATCGTTCGCAAGATGCAGGCCAGATCGTATGCGATCCGCTGAGCCTTCGTCCGCAAGGCATGGCGGTCCGGTGTCGACGTGTGGCATGGCTCTTGCGAACGGATCGGCGGTCCGTCGATTCCACGACATCTTTCCCTTCCCGTTGCACCGATCCGGAGAACTGCCATGTCCCGCCACCGTCCCCAACCGCGCCGCCGCGCGCTGATGCTTGCCGTCGCCGCTGCCTGCGCGCTGCCCGCCGTGCCGGCACTGGCGGCCGAACCCGTCAAGATCGGCCTGATCACCGCCATGACGGGACAGTCCGCGCGCGCCGGCGAAGCGCTGACGCGCGGCATGACCATCGCGATCGAGGAGATCAATGCCAGGGGCGGCGTGCTGAACGGCCGCAAGCTCGAGCTGGTCCGCCGCGACGACGAAAGCAATCCCGCCAAGGGCGTGCTCGCCGCGCGCGAGCTGATCTACAAGGAGAAGGTCGCGGTGCTGTTCGGCGGCCTCGACACGCCGGTGTCGATGGCGATCGTGCCCATCGCCAACCAGGAAAAGGTCCCGTTCATGGGGCCGTTGGCGGCCGGCACGCCGATCACCCGCAATGGCGCCAATCCGAATTTCGTGTTCCGCGTGTCCGCGGTCGACGAGCTGGTCGACAAGGCGATGCTGCAGTACGCGCAGAAGACCTTTGGCGCGACCAGACCGGGACTGATCCTGGTCAACAACCCGTGGGGCGAATCCAACGAGAAGGGCATCGTCGCCGCGCTGACGGCCAAGGGCATGAAGGCCGCCGGCATCGAGAAGTTCGAGGCGAACGATGTCGACGTGGTGCCGCAGCTTGGCCGCCTGAAGGCCGCGGGCGCCGATGTGCTGCTGATGGTCGGCAACGTCGGCCCTTCGGCCCAGGTCGTCAAATCGCTGGACCGCATGGGCTGGAAGGTACCGGTGGTGTCGCACTGGGGCCCGGCCGGCGGGCGTTTCACGGAGCTGGCCGGCCCGAACGCGCGCAACGTCCATTTCGTGCAGACCTACAGCTTCTTCGGCGCGCCGTCGCCGGTCGGCACGCGCGTCGTCAACGCGCTGAAGGCCAGGTACAGCGACATCAAGGGACCGGACGACATCACGCCGGCGGTCGGCGTGGCCAACGCCTATGACGCCACGCATCTGGCCGCGCTGGCGATCCAGCGCGCCGGCTCGACCAGGGGCGATGCGGTACGCCAGGGCTTCTACGCCATCGACCGCCATGAAGGGCTGATCAAGACCTACGTGAAGCCCTTCTCGCCGCAGGTGCACGACGCACTCACCGAGAACGACTACGTCTGGGCGCAGTTCATCGACAACCGCATCGTGCCGGTCGCCGACAAGCAGGTCGCGTCGAAGTAAGGAACGCCTCATGTTATGGATCTCCGCCCTGATCAGCGGTCTTGGCCTCGGAAGCATGTACGGGCTGATGGCGCTGGGTTTTCATCTGACCTATGTGGTCAGCGCCACCGTCAACTTCGCGCAGGGCAGCTCGATGATGCTCGGCGCCGTGCTGACCTACACCTTCGCGCAGAAGCTCGGTTGGCCGATGGCCCCGTCCGTGCTGCTCGCGCTGGCGCTGTGCGCGCTGTACGGGCTGGCCGTCGAGTTCGTCGCGGTACGCCCGTTCGCCAGCCGCGGCTCCGATGCCTGGCTGATGGCGACGGTGGCACTCGGCATCGTGCTCGATAACGTCGTCACACTGACCTTCGGCACCGAGCCGCGCAGCCTGCCGTCGCCGCTGGCGGCGTCGTCGCTGCAGCTCGCCGACGGGCTGGGCGTCTATCCGCTGCAGTTGCTGATCCCGCTGGTCGGCCTCGCGCTGGCGGGCGTGCTGCACTACGTGCTGCGCCATTCGCGCTGGGGCCTGGCGATGCTGGCGGTGGTGCAGAACCGCGATGCCGCGCGGCTGATGGCCATTCCGATCCGCCGCACCGTCGCCGCCGCGTTTGCGGTATCGACGCTGCTGGCCGGCGTCGCCGGCGTGCTGATCGCCCCGCTGTTCAACGTGCAGTCGGACATGGGCACGGTGTTCGGGCTGAAGGCGTTCGCGGTGGCGATCCTCGGCGGCCTGTCCAGCGCCTGGGGCGTGATGATCGCGGGCCTGATCTTCGGCGTGGTGGAGGCCGCGATCACGGCCGCGCTGGGCTCGAGCTATACGCAGATCATCACGTTCGCGCTGGTGATCGCGCTGCTGGCGCTGCGCCCGGCGGGACTGTTCGGCCGCGCGGAGGTACGCAAGGTATGAGCGCGCGTCCTCCCCTCGTCGCCGGCATCGGCACGCCGCTGCAGATTTCGGCGTTCGCCCTGGCGCTGCTGGGCGCCGCGGCCGCGGCCCTGCTGCTGAACGGCTACTTCGTCTTCGTGATCGCAGGCGTCGCCATGCTCGCGATCTGCGGCGTCGGCCTGAACCTGCTGATCGGCCTGACCGGGCAGATCTCGTTCGGCCATGTCGGCTTCTACGCGATCGGCGCCTACAGTGTCGCGATCCTGACCGGCCAGGCCGGCTGGAGCTTCTGGCCGGCCTGGCTCGCGGGCACCGCCATTGCGGCGTTGGCCGGCGCCCTGCTCGCGCTGCCGGCCCTGCGCGTCAAGGGGCCCGGCCTGGCGATGATCACCATCGCCTTCGGCTTCATCGTCGAGCACGGCGCGGTCGAATGGCGGGCGCTGACCGGCGGCCAGAACGGGCTGATGGGCATCGCCCAGCCGACCCTGCCCGGCGTCGACGGCGGCGAGCGCGCGCTGACGCTGATCGCGCTGGCGGTGCTGGCGGTCTCGCTGGCGGCCTATGCGCGCATTGCGCGCGGCAGCTGGGGCGCGGCGATGCGCGCGGTGCGCGACAGCGAGACCGCGGCCGCGTCGATCGGCATCGAGCCGCTGCTGGTGCGCACGATGGCCTTCGCGGTCTCGGCCGCGCTGGCGGGGCTGGCCGGCGGCCTGTTCGCGCCGATGCAGGGCATGGTCACGCCCGGCATGTTCTCGTTCCTGCAATCGATCCTGTTCGTGCTGGTGGTCATGATCGGCGGTGCGGGCACGGTCGCCGGTCCGGTGATCGGCGCGGTGGTGGTCGGCATGTTGCCGGAGTTGCTGTCGAGCCTGGAGAACCTGCGCCTGCTGTGCTTCGGCATGCTGCTGCTGGTGGTGCTGTGGGTCGCGCCGCAGGGCATCGTCGGCGTGGCGGCGGGACTGCTGCGCGGGCTGCGGCGCCAGCGCGGCGCAGCCGCGCCGGGGGATGAGCCAGCCGAGATCGCGCTGCCGATGCGCGAAGCGGCCACGCGTCGCGCGCTGGTGGCCGACGGCCTGTCGATGGTGTTCGGCGGCGTGCGCGCGGTCGACGGGCTGTCGTTCACGGTGGCCGCCGGCACCGTGACCAGCCTGATCGGCCCGAACGGCGCAGGCAAGTCGACGGTACTCAATATGCTGTCCGGCTATTACCGGCCGCACGCGGGCGGCCGGCGGCTCGGCGACGCGGCGCTGCCCGCGCGCGGCGCCTGCCACAGCGCGCGCCACGGCATCGCGCGGACCTATCAGACCTCGCAGCTGTTCGGCGGCATGAGCGCCGCCGACAATGTCGCGCTCGCGCTGGGCGGTGGGCGCCTCGGCCCGCTGCTCGGCACCGCCGGCTTCACGGCCGCCGCAGTCCGCGAACGGGCTCGTGCGCTGCTGCGGGCCTGCGGCTATCGCGGCGACCCGGATGCCAGTGCCGCCGATCTGGCCCACGTCGACCGCAGGCTGGTCGAGATCGCGCGTGCGCTGGCCACGCAGCCGGCCGTGCTGCTGCTGGACGAGCCGGCTGCCGGCTTGTCGCGCGAGGACAAGGCCAGCCTCGGCCGGCTGCTGCGCCGCATCGCCGACAGCGGCATCGCCGTCGGCCTGGTGGAACACGACATGTCGCTGGTGATGGAGGTATCGGACCGCATCGTGGTGATCGATGCCGGCCAGCGGCTGGCGGTCGGCACGCCGGCCGAGGTGCGGGCCGATCCGGCGGTCCGCCGTGCGTATCTGGGCGATGCGAGCGTCGGCGATGCGGTCGCCGGTGAAGCAGCCGCCGGCGCACCGCCGCGCCAATATCGCGACGTCGCCGGCGCGGAACTGCTGGGCGTCAACGCGCTGCGCGCCGGCTACGGCGCCGCGCCGGTGCTGCACGACGTCGCGCTGCAGGTGCGCGAAGGCGAGATGGTGGCACTGCTCGGCGCCAATGGCGCGGGCAAGTCCACGCTGATGCGGGCTCTGTCCGGCCTGCACCGCCCGGTGCAAGGCGGCATCGCGTTCGACGGCGTGGATCTGGGCGGCATCGATGCGGCCCGCATCGCGGCGATGGGCCTCGTGCTTGTCCCCGAGGGACGGCAGGTGTTTGCCGAACTCTCCGTGCTCGACAACCTGAAGCTCGGTGCCTTTCCGTCCGGGCGCCTGCGCCGCGGCGAGATGCAGCGCCGCATCGAGACGATGTTTGCCCGATTCCCGCGCCTGCGCGAACGCCAGCACCAGCGCGCCGGCCTGCTGTCCGGCGGCGAGCAGCAGATGCTGGCCATTGCCCGCGGCCTGATGTCGCAGCCGCGCATGCTGCTGCTCGACGAACCGTCGCTTGGGCTGGCGCCCAAGGTCATCGACGAGCTGTTCGCCTCGCTGGACCGGCTGCGCGAGGCGTCGATCACGATCCTGCTGGTGGATCAGATGGCGGCACTCGCGCTGGCACTGGCCGACCGCGCCTATGTGCTGGAGGAAGGCCGCGTCGTCGCCAGCGGCCGCGCCGACGTGCTGGCGCGCGATGCGGCGCTGGTGCAGGCCTATCTCGGCGGCGATGGCGGCGATGGCGGAAATGACGGCGATTGCGGCAATGTGGCGAACGGCGGCGACGACGCCAGCCGCGCCACCGGGATGGCCCACGCCGCCCCGCAAGCGGTGCAGGCCTGATGGCAGCCGCCCCGCTTCCTCCCGCAGGCCCCGCACGTTCCCGCACGGGCATGGTCACCAGCCCGCATGCGCTGGCCAGCGAGGCCGGACTCGAAGTGCTGCGCGCCGGCGGCAATGCGATCGAAGCGGCGATCGCAATCGGCGCAGCGCTGTCGGTCACCTGCCCGCACTTCACGGGCCTGGGCGGCGATGCGTTCTGGGTCATTGCCGACGGCGCCGGCGACGTGCGCACGTTGTCCGGCATCGGCCAAGCCGCGGCAGCACCGCCCGCCTTCGATGGGGGCATTCCCACGCGCGGACCCGCCGCCGCGCTGACCACCGCCGCCACGGTCGACACCTGGGATCGCGCCTATCGGATCAGCCGCGACAAGTGGGGCGGCACCACGCCGTGGGAAGCGCTCTTCCAGCGCGCGATCGGGCATGCCGCCGATGGATTCCCCGTCACGCCATCGCAGCGCTTCTGGCAGGAATTCCGTGCCGGACAGTGGAGCGACTGGCCCGGCTTCGCACGCGTGTTTCTGCCCGAGGGCCGCATGCCCGACGTCGGCGAGCGCTTCCGCCAGCCGCAGCTGGCGGGCAGCCTGCGCCGGATCGCCGAGCACGGCGCCCGGGACTTCTACGAGGGAGAACTGGCGTCGCGCATTGCCAACGGGCTGCGCGAGGCCGGATCGCCACTGACGGCGGCCGATCTCGCCGCCACGCGGGCCCGCGAGGAAGCGCCGCTGACGGTGCCCTATCGCGGCGGCGAACTGGTCAGCCTGCGCCCGCCGACGCAGGGCGTCACCACGCTGCAGATCATGGGAATACTCGATCGCTTCGATGTCGCGGCGGTCGCCGAAGGCAGCGCCGACTACTACCATCTGCTGGTCGAAGCGGTGAAGCAGGCCTTCATCGAGCGCGACCGCCACGTCGCCGACCCGGAGTTCGTCGACGTGCCGGCGGAGGCGATGCTGTCCCCCGCGCATCTCGACAGGCTGGCCGCGGCGATCCGGCCCGACCGTGCGCTGCCGTGGCCGCACCGCTTCCGTACCGGCGACACCGTCTACCTCGGCGCGGTCGACAGCCAGGGGCGCTGTGCCAGCGTGCTGCAGACCGTCTACTTCGACTGGGGCAGTGGCGTGATCGCCGGCGACACCGGCATCCTGTGGCACAACCGCGGCGCGGCGTTCAGCATCGAGCCCGGCCACCACAACGCGTTGCGGCCGGGCAAACGCCCCTTCCATACGCTCAATCCCGGCCTCTATCTGCGGGACGGCCGCCCGGCCCTGCTCTACGGTACCCAGGGCGCGGACGGTCAACCCCAGACGCTGGCGGCGGTGCTGACACGGATGATCGACTACGACATGGATCCGCTGGCGGCGCTGTCCCGCCCGCGCTTCCTGCTGGGCCGCACGTTCTCCGACACGCGCGACACGCTCAAGCTCGAGGCCGATGCCGGCGATGCGGTGATGGCGGAGCTGGCCGCGCGCGGCCACGAGATCAGCCCGATCCCGGCGCAGAGCCCGCTCGCCGGCCATCCCGGCGCAATCCGCATCGAGGCCGACGGCACCATCGTCGGCGCGCACGATCCGCGCAGCGACGGCATGGCGATCGGCTGCTGACGCGTACCTGTCGCGTTCAGCGCAGGACCAGCGGCGGCGACAGCCTCTGCTGTACCGCCGCGGGATGCACGGCGACCGCCTCCACCTCGGCCAGCACGCCG
This sequence comes from Cupriavidus cauae, assembly GCF_026210475.1. Taxonomy (NCBI): domain Bacteria; kingdom Pseudomonadati; phylum Pseudomonadota; class Betaproteobacteria; order Burkholderiales; family Burkholderiaceae; genus Cupriavidus; species Cupriavidus cauae. The sequence continues at coordinate 1,769,484 of NZ_CP080294.1, read as the reverse complement.
TAGTGCAGCGCCGGCACCGGCACCACCGCGCGCGCCGGGCGCGCGTCGCCCAGCACCTCGCGGTAGACCGCGTCGAACGCCGGCCAATGTTCGACGCCGGCCAGGTAGACGGTGACCTTGAGCACGTCCTTCCAGCCGCAGCCGCCCGCAGCCAGCGCGGCCCCGGCATTGCGCAGCGCCAGCGCGGCCTGTTCCGCCAGCGGCAGATCGGCGCGCGGCTCGCCCTGCGCGTTCAGCGGCAACTGGCCCGACACGAAGACGAGGCCCAGGCCCGTGGCGACGTGCGAATAGTGGCCGCGTGGCGTCGCCAGTGCGGGAACGTCGGGATAGGCGACAGGCTGCCCGGCGATCGCGGCGGCGTTCGGCGTCGCGCTCGGGGCCGCATTCGGAGTCGCGCTCGAAGTCGCGCTGGGAGCCGCACTCCGGGTCGCACTCGGGGTAGCGCTCGGCGTAGCGCTCGGCTTCCCCTTCGGATTCGTGCCCGCCATCGCGCTCACCATCCACTGAAGCGCGGCCACTGCGCCTCGACAACGCCGCTGCCCGCCACCACCGTGTAGGCGCCGTGCTGCGCGGCCGTCGCGCAAGCGTGGTTCGGCAGGATGCGCAGCAGCGTGCCGACCGGCAGCATCGGCGTCGCGGCCGGATCGGTGCGATGGCTGACGATGCCGTGCTCCTGATTGGCGTCGACCATCACCAGATCGGCCAGCGGCTTGCCGTCAAGATCGCAGACCAGGCCATAGCCCTGGTCGACTGGCTGCTTCGCGGTTCCGCGATCGCGCGACATCGCCATCCAACCCGCATCGGTAATCAGCCAGCCCTTCTCGCGCTGATGGCCGATGACGGTGCACAACACCGACAGCGCGATGTCCGAGGTATCGCAAACGCCGATGCCGTTCATCACCAGATCGAAGAACACGAACACCCCGGCCCGCACCTCGGTCACGCCATCGAGCGAACGCGCGTAGTGCGCGGTCGGCGTGCTGCCCACACTGACCACCGGCGCCGCATGACCGGCAGGATGCTGGGCCCCTGCTGCAGCGGCGCCGGCGCGCCTTCCGGCAGCGCCAGTCCCACGCGGTTATGCCAGTAGGTGTCGAGCCCCACCGCCGAGGTGCCGAACAGGTCGAAGCCCGAGCCCGCGACGAACAGCGTGTTGGCCGGCTCGGCACCGAGTTCCTGAAGCGCACGCCGATACGGCCGCGGATCGGGCTTGTAGAAGCCGGCGCGTTCCGAGGTCACCACCACGTCCATCGGCACGTTCAGGCGTTCGGCAGCCAGCCGGCCCAGGCGCTCCGAGCAGTTGGTCACCACGCCGAGCCGGTGCGTCGCGCGCAGGTGCTCCAGCACGTGCGCGGCGCCGCTCCACAGCGACAGCTCGGTCCAGCGTTCGTCAAGCGCGTCGGCCATCGTTGCCGGCAGCCCGGTCTCGACCGCGGCCTCGCGCACCAGCGTTTCGTACGGACGATAGGCGCCGCAGGCATAGGTGCGTTTCAGATAGGCGGCGCGCCACGCGCGGCCCGGTGCTTCGCCGCCCGCCACGCTGTTCCACAGCGTCCAGGAATCGAGCAGCGCGGTCAGCAGGTCGAACAGCACGACATCGTATTGGCGCGCGGGGTTGGCCTGGCGTGGTTGGCGTGGTTGGCTTGGTTCGCTTGTCATGGTGCGGCCCCGGTTGGAATCGATGCCACAGTGTAGGTTCGGCCCGCCGGCGGGTGGTTAATGGCATAGAATTTCTTAATTCACCTCCGGGTTAATAATGATGACGCTGAACATCGACGACCTGCGCTTCATCCTGGCGCTGGACCGGCTCGGCAGCCTCGCCGCGCTGGCGCGCGAGGAGAACGTGACGCCGCCGGCCGTGACCAAGCGGCTCAGCCAGCTCGAGGCGCGCCTGGGCATCCGGCTCGCGCTGCGCACCACGCGCCGGCTGCAGCTGACCCACGAGGGCCATCTGCTGGCGCAGCACGCGACCGGCGTGCTCCAGCAGATGCAGGCCATCGAGGAAGCGCTGCGGCAGCGCAGCCAGGCGGTGGCCGGCAAGCTGAAGGTGCATGGACCGTTCGGCTTCGGGCGCCGCTATCTCGGGCCGCTGCTGGCGCAGTTCCAGACCACGCATCCCAATCTCGAGGTGCAGCTGTACCTGTCGGACAACCTGATGCTGCCGCGCCAGCCGGTGCATGGGCGCGATGCCTTCGACGTGCTGGTCAGCATCGGCGCGATACCGGATTCGCGCTGGGTCGCGCACCGCATCGCACCGAACCGCCGCGTGCTGTGCGCCGCGCCCGAGTACCTCGCCAAGGCGCCGCCGCTGCAGCGTCCCGCCGATTTGACGCGGCACGCCTGCCTGGTGCTCAGGGAGAACGACGAGGACGTGACGCTATGGCGCTTTGCCGGGCGCGACGGCGGCAAGGAGGCTGGAAAGGAGCTGCGCAAAGGCAGCGGCAAGAGCGCCGGCGGCACCGATGCACGCGAACACACCGTGCGCGTGCGTCCGATCATGGAGAGCAACGACGGCGACGTCGTCCATCAATGGTGCCTGGCCGGCAAGGGCATCATGGCGCGGTCGGAGTGGGATGTGGCGGACAGCCTCGCCTCGGGGCGGCTGGTCGCGCTGCTGCCCGGCTACCGGCTGCCGGACGCCGACGTGATGGCGCTGGTGCCGCAATCGCGGGTGGCGTCGACGCGCACGCGGCTGTTCGTCGAGATGTTGCGCAAGGCGCTGGGGCCGCGGCCGCCATGGCGCAGCGAGCGGCGCGGCTGAACCACCGCGGCGCCTGCCGTCTCCACAAGGCGTATCACTGCTCCATCGCCGGGCAGTCGCTGCTCGGTCGCCGCTTGGTCGCCGCTCAGTAGCCGCTCAGTAGCCGCTCAGTAGCCGCTCAGTCGGCTCTCAGTCGCCGCTCTGGTGCGCGACCAGATGCAGGCGCATCACGCCGCCTTCGAAGTATTGCCCGTCGAACTGGCGCAACAGGCCCAGCGCCGCCACAAGGTCCATGTCGAAGTCCACCCATGCCCAGGGCTGCTCCGGGTCGCCGTCGCGCATGATTTCCACCGAGCGCACGGGCGCATAGGGTGCGAACTTCTCGCGCAAACGCTGTTCGGTGATCTCGCGGCGCAGGCCGCGAATCAGCACCTGCATGTCGGTCTCCTGGGGGCATGGCGCGGCGGTCCGCATGCCGCCGAGGCGGTGCACGATATTTGCCGGGCCACGAGACCACTATAGATGTTCGCGGCCGTTCCGGCTGGCAACGCCGGCGATCGCCGCCCGCCATCGCGCATCGCCCTTGATCTGGCGCAAGAACCGTAGCCGCTGCGCTCGACAACCGCGACGAGCGGGGCCGATAATCGACGCACTTCGTGCCGGCGGCCCTGCACGGCCGCTGCCGTCATCCAAGGAAATGGCAATGACTGATCCGCGCAGCAACGCGTCGTCCCCGCCTTCCACGCCGGGCGCACCGGCCGCTCCGGCCGGCGCCGCCAGTCCCGCAGCTGCCAGCAAGCGCCCGCCCTGGGGCCTGTTCGTGGCGGTGGTGGTGCTGATCGGCGTGCTGTCGCTGCCGACCCCGGCCGATCTGCCGCTCGCCGGGCACCGGATGCTCGCCATCCTTGCATTCGCGGTAGTCGTCTGGATTAGCGAGGCGGTGTCGTACGAAACCAGCGCGATCATGATCACCTCGCTGATGGCCGCGCTGATCGGCTTCGCGCCCACGGTCGAGGACGCCGGCACGCTGTATGGCACCTCGCGCGCGCTCGGCATGGCGCTGGCGGGCTTCGCCAATACCGCGCTGGCCCTGGTGGCCGCGGCGCTGTTCATCTCCGCGGCGATGACGGTCACCGGACTGGACCGCCGCATCGCCCTGGTCACGCTGTCCGCGATCGGCACCAGCACGCGCCGCATCCTGATCGGCACCATCGCGGTCACCATCGCGCTGTCGCTGGTGGTGCCGAGCGCGACCGCGCGCAGCGCCTGCGTGGTGCCGATCATGATGGGGATCATTGCGGCCTTCGGCGTCGACAAACGTTCCAATATCGCGGCCGGCATCATGATCACGGTGGCACAGGCCACCAGCATCTGGAACGTCGGCATCCAGACCGCCGCCGCACAGAACCTGCTGGCGGTGGGCTTCATGGACAAGCTGCTGGGCGAGCGCGTGACGTGGCTGCAATGGCTGATCGCCGGCGCGCCGTGGGCGCTGATCATGTCGGTGGTGCTGTATCTGCTGGTGCGCCGGCTGCTGCCGCCCGAGACCGAGGCGATTCCCGGCGGCAAGCAGGCCGTGCAGCGCGAACTGGCGGCGCTGGGGCCGATGAGCGGCCCGCAGAAGCGGCTCGCCGCGGTGTCGATCGGCCTGCTGCTGGCGTGGGCCACCGAGGGCAAGCTGCACGGCTTCGATACCGCCACCGTGACTTTCGTCGGCCTCGTGATCCTGATGCTGCCGCGCGTCGGCGTGATGGACTGGAAGACCATGCAGCAACGCACGCCCTGGGGCACGCTGATCGTCTTCGGCGTCGGCATCAGCCTCGGCACCGCGCTGCTGACCACGCAGGCCGGCCAATGGCTCGGCAAGTTCGTGGTGGCGAATTCGGGCCTGGCGACGCAAGGCCCGATCGCGGTGTTCGCCATCCTCGCCGCCTTCCTGATCGTGATCCACCTGGGCTTTGCCAGCGCCACGGCGCTGACGGCCGCGATGCTGCCGATCCTGATCTCGGTGCTGCAGACGCTGCCGGGCGATATCGACAAGGTCGGCATCACGATGCTGCTGGGCTTCACCATGAGCTTCGGTTTCATCCTGCCGATCAACGCGCCGCAGAACATGGTGTGCCTGGGCACCGATACCTTCAACGGTCGCCAGTTTGCGCGCATCGGCATTCCCGTCACGCTGGCGGGCTACGCGATGATGCTGCTGTTCGCCGCGACGTATTGGCGCTGGCTTGGCTGGATCTAGAGCCGCCCCGCCAGGGCCGGAGGTCCGGCACTCCTGCGATCTCAAGATCGCAAGATCGCAACGTCGCAACGCAAGACAACGCAAGGCAACACAAGGAGTCGAGATGAAGATCACCCTGCAGGATGCCCATCGCCTCGCCCGGCAGATCCTGGTGGCGCTCGGCGTGCCGGACGATATCGCCGACGACGTGGCCGAACACCTGGTCGAGTCCGACCGCTGCGGCTATGTCAGCCACGGCCTGTCGATGCTGCCACAGTATCGCGCCTCGGTGGAGGCCGGCAGCGTCAATCCCGAAGGCCGCGCCAGCTGCGCGATGGACCGCGGCACGCTGATGGTGTTCGACGGCAACAGCGGCTTCGGCCAGCACGTCGGCAAGCGCGTGATGCAGGCCGCCATCGAGCGTACGCGCGAGCACGGCCATTGCATCTTCACGCTGCGCCGCTCGCACCATCTCGGCCGCATGGGGTACTACGGCGAGATGGCGGCGCAGGCTCGCATGGTGCTGCTCAGCTTCACCAACGTCATCAACCGGCCGCCCGCGGTGGCGCCCTATGGCGGCAGGGTCGCGCGGCTGACCACCAATCCGCTGTGTTTCGCCGGGCCGATGCCGAATGGCCGCCCGCCGCTGGTGATGGACATCGCCACCAGTGCGATCGCCATCAACAAGGCGCGCGTGCTGGCGGAGAAAGGGGAATCCGCGCCGGAGCGCAGCGTCATCGACGCGAACGGCGAGCCCACCACCGACGCCGGCGCGATCTTCGCCGATCCGCCCGGTGCCCTGCTGCCGTTCGGCGGCCACAAGGGCTATGCGCTCGGCGTGGTCGCCGAACTGCTGGCCGGCGTGCTGTCCGGCGGCGGCACCATTCAGCCCGACAATCCGCGCGGCGGCGTGGCAACCAACAACATGTTCGCGGTGCTGCTCGATCCGCAGCTCGACCTGGGGCTGCAGTGGCAAAGCGCGGAGGTCGAATCGTTCATTCGCTACCTGCAGGAGACGCCGCCCGCGCCGGGATTCGATCGCGTGCAGTATCCCGGCGAGTACGAGGCCGAGCATCGCGCCCGCACCGGCGACACGCTCGACGTCGCTCCCGCGATCTGGCGCCATCTCGCCGCGCTGGCCGGCGATCTGGGCGTGGCGCTGCCGGGCGAGTGAAGCCCGCCACGCGGCAGGCTTCCCTGGCGTACCGGATCAGATCACGCCATCGCCCTTCAGCGCGGCAATCTCGTCGGCGGCAAAACCCCAGTCGCGCAGCACGGCCTCGGTGTCGGCACCGGGCGGCGAGGCGGGCGCCGGTTTGTCCGGCGCCGTGCGCGAGAAGCGCGGCGCCGGCGCGGGATGGGTCACGCCGGCGACGTCGATGAAGGTCTCGCGCGAGCGGTTGTGCGCGTGCGCGGGCGCCTCGTCCCAGTCCAGCACCGGCGCGAAGCAGGCATCGCTGCCTTCCATCAGCGCGCACCACTGGTCGCGCGTGCGCGTGCGGAACACCTCGGCGAGCCGGTACTTCAGTTGCGGCCAGTCGCGCGGATCGCCCTGCGTGGCAAAGGCCGGATCCTCGATGCCGCACAGCTCGATCAGCTTGCGATAGAACTGCGGCTCGAGCGCCCCGATCGCGACGTACTTGCCGTCGGCGCAGGCATAGGTGCCGTAGTACGGCGCGCCGCCGTCGAGCAGGTTCTTGCCGCGCCGGTTGCTCCAGCGGCCGGCCGCCTTGAAGCCGTACATCATGGCCGACAGCAACGCGGCGCCGTCGGTCATCGCGGCATCGACCACCTGCCCCTTGCCGCTGCGCTGGCTCTCCAGCACCGCACAGACCACGCCGAAGGCCAGCATCATCGCGCCGCCGCCGAAGTCGCCGATGTAGTTCAGCGGCACGACCGGCGGTTCGTCCGGCAGGCCGATCGCATGCAGCGCGCCGGTGATCGCGATGTAATTGATATCGTGGCCAGCCGCCTGCGCCAGCGGCCCGTGCTGGCCCCAGCCGGTCATGCGGCCATAGACGAGGCGCGCATTGCGCGCCAGGCAGACGTCCGGTCCCAGGCCCAGCCGCTCCATCACGCCGGGCCGGAAACCCTCGATCAGCACGTCGGCCTGTTCGATCAGGCGCAGCACCGTCTGCGCCGCGCCCGGCTGCTTCAGGTCGATCGCCAGCGAACGCCTCCCGCGCGCGGTCACGTCGAAGCGGACGTCCTCGGGCAACACCCCGGCGCCGCGATTGGGCCGGTCGATGCGAATCACCTCGGCGCCCATATCGGCCAGCATCATCGCGCAGAACGGCCCCGGCCCGAGGCCGACCATCTCCACCACCTTCAGTCCATGCAGCGGACCCGCCATGCCTGTCTCCCGTTGTCGTGGTATCGTCGGACGCCAACTTACCATGCAATGCCGGGCGCCGCGAACGCGCACCCCGAGGGCCCCGGGCGCCGATGGGATCGCCGGCCCCGCGCCAGCCACGCACGAGAGGAGACCATGAACGTCAGCGAAGCCATTGCCACGCGCCGCTCGATCCGCGGCTTTCTCGACAAGCCCGTGCCGCCGCAGCTGATCCGCGAGATCGTCGAGAAGGCCGCGCGCGCCCCGTCCGGTGGCAATCTGCAACCCTGGCATATCCAGGTGGTCGGGGGCGCGCCGCTGGACGAGCTCAAGGCCATCATGCGGCAGCGCGTGGTGGACGAACCGAAGGGCGAGCCCGCCGAATACCACATCTATCCGCCCGAGCTGGTATCGCCCTATCGCGAGCGCCGCTTCCAGGTCGGCGAGGACCTGTACGGCCATCTCGGCATCCCGCGCGAGGACAAGGCCGCGCGGCGCCAGCAGTTCGCCCGCAACTTCCAGTTCTTCGGCGCGCCGCTGGCGCTGTTCTGCACGGTGGACCGCCGCATGGGCCCGCCGCAATGGTCGGACCTGGGCATGTATCTGCAGAACGTGATGCTGCTGCTGTGCGAGGCGGGCCTGGACAGCTGCCCGCAGGAATGCTGGGCGATGTATCCGGAAACGATGCGCCGCTTCCTCGGCACGCCGCCCGAGCGGATGCTGTTTACCGGCATGGCGATCGGCTACGCCGATCCGGACGCTGCGGCCAATCGGCTGGTGGCGCAGCGGGCGCCGGTCGAGGAGTTTGCGCAGTTCATCGGCATCTGAGCCGGGGTCCGAGCGCTCGTCGTTACGCGAACTGCGCCGCCTGCCGCGCCGGCGCGTCGGCATGCTCGCCCGCCTGCTCGCCCGCCAGCATGCGCCATAGCGCGTGCAAGGTCGGATTGGCGCTTTGTGCCGAGCGGTAGGCGCAGATCTGCAGCGGCGAGCACCAGCTGTCGTCACCGGCCGGCACCAGCGTGCCCGCCGCCAGCGCCTGCGCGACGGTGCTGTGCGGCAACCAGGCCACGCCGTGCCCTTCGCTGGCCATCTTCAGCAACAGCATCGCCATATCGGCTTCGTAACAGCGAACCAGCCGGCGATGCGCCTGTTTCTGTTCGAGAATCGACTCGACCACGCGGCCGAGCGTGGTGTTGGCGGTATAGGCGAGGAACGGCGTCGGGCTCGATGCCTTGCCGCTGGCATCGGCCAGCGAAAAGACCGGCGCGCCGCGCGAGGTAGGCACCGATACCGGCATCAGCAGGTCGCTGCCCACCGTCAGACTGCGGAAGCGCTCGCTGTCCAGCGACACCGGCACGCGCGGATGGTTGTAGCCCAGCATCAGATCGCAATGGCCCTCGGACAACGCCACCACGGCGTCCAGCACGTTGGCGGCGACCACGCGCGCATGGAAGGTGCCCGCACGCTGCCGGCACTGCCTTAGCCAGTCCGGCAGGAACGTCAGCGACAAGGTGTGGCCAGCCGCGATCTCGATGCCCTTGTCCGGCATCGTGGCCTCGCGCCGCAGCGCCGCGCGCGCTTCGAGCAGCCGCTCGCACGCGTCGCGCGCCGTCGCGCAGAAGGCCGCGCCCGCCCGCGTCAACGCCAGCGGATAGGTATTGCGGTCGACCAGCTCTGCCCCGGCCCACTGCTCGAGCGAGCGAATGCGGCGCGACAGCGCCGACTGGGTGATATGGCGCAACTCCGCGCCGCGCGAAAAGCTGCGCGTGCGCTCCAGCACGAGCAGGTCCTCGATCCACTTCAACTGCATGGTCGTCTTCCGTCAGATGCGTGCCGGCCTCGTCGCGGGGCACGGCAGTGCGGCCGCTGGCGCCTTATTCCGTTTCCGCATGACGCCATGGCCGATCCGCATCCGCTGACGCACGGACCGTGCCTAGAATCGGCCATTCCCATCAGCGCAGTCCGCGGCCCGGCCGTGGACGCGGCATGACAGGCGCCCGGAGCCGCGCGACAAGCGGACCGCGCCAGATTCGCCATCCCGGCCCCTCCCCGGCAACGCCGCCATGGCGGCACGCCGTTGAGGCAGCCATCACGGAGTCGTCTACATCATGGTCATGCAATTGCTTCACCCCGCGCGCACCGCCACGGCGCATCCGCGCACCATCCTGAACACCGCCCGCCGCCAGGCGCTGCGGCTCGCCGCCGTGGCGGCAGTGGCAATGGCCGCCGCTGCCGGCGCACCCGCAGCGCTTGCCGAGTACCCGGATCGTCCGATCCAGCTGGTGCTGTCATTCCCGCCCGCCGGCGCCACCGATGTGCTGGCGCGCGCGGTCGGCCAACGCCTGTCCCAGCAGTTGCAGCAGCCAGTGGTGGTCGAGAACCGGCCGGGCGCGGGCGGCGCGATCGGCCTGGCCTATGCCGCCAAGGCGGCGCCCGATGGCTACACGCTGTACCTTGCCGCCGTCAGCAATGCGGCGATCGCCGCCGCCACCTATTCGAGCCAGCCCGCCGACCTCGCCAGGGACTTCGTGCCGATCGCCGGCATCGGCAACGTGCCGCACATCCTGGTGGTGCCCGCGACGCTGCCGGTCAGGACCGTGCCGGACCTGGTCAAGTATCTGCAAGGCGCGCCCGGCAAGTACAACTTCGCCTCGCAGGGCAACGGCACGCTGTCGCATCTGGAGTCCGAACTGTTCCGGCTGCGCACGGGCGTCGACGTGGTGCACGTGCCGTACAAGGGAAGTGCATTCGCGCTGCCCGACCTGATGGCGGGCCGCTCGGCCATGATGTTCGACAGCATCCCTTCCGCGCTGCCGCACGTCAGATCCGGCAAGCTGAGGCTGCTGGCGGTGGCCTCCGAGCGCCGCGTCGGCTCGCTGCCGGACGCGCCGACCATGGCGGAGGCAGGCATCCGCGACTTCGGGGTCAACAACCTGTTCGGCCTCGTTGCGCCAAAGGGCACACCGCCCGCCGTGGTGCAGAAGCTGGCCGCCGCCACCAAGGCCGCGCTGACGATGCCCGACCTGGTGCAATCGCTCGAAACGCAGGGCGTGCAGGTGCAATTCACGCCGAGCGACGCCTTCGCTCGGATGATCGGCGAGGAAATGCGGACCTGGAGCAAGGTCGCCCAGGCGGCGAAGGTCAGGATCGACTGACGCCCGAACGCCGCACGCCGCCGCGGGCGCTCGGGCAAATGCCCAGCGCCCGTTCCCCGATCGCTTCCATTGCACATCCGATGACTTCCTTCCTGAACTTCCCCTACCGCTCGCAGCGCGCGCCCGTGCTGGCCGACAACGTGGTGGCCACCTCGCAGCCGCTGGCTGCGGCCGCCGGGCTGCGCATGCTCGCGCGCGGCGGCAACGCCGTCGATGCCGCGCTGGCCACCGCGATCACGCTGACCGTGGTCGAGCCCTGCATGAACGGCATCGGCGGCGACGCCTTTGCGCTGATCTGGGACGGCAACAAGCTGCATGGCCTGAACGCGTCGGGCCGCGCACCGCGGGCGTGGACGCCCGAGTCCTTTTCCCGCTACGACGCGATGCCGTTCAAGGGCTGGGACAGCGTGACGGTGCCCGGCGTGGTGTCCGGCTGGCGCACCGCCTGGGACAAGTTCGGCTCGTTGCCGTTCGAGGATCTGTTCGAGCCGGCGCTCGAATACGCGCGCAACGGCTTCGTGGTCTCGCCTACGGTCCACCGCCAATGGCAGTCCCAGATCCCGGTGCTGGAAAGCCAGCCGGGCTTTGCCGAAGCGTTCGCGCCGCGCGGCCGCGCGCCGCTGCCGGGAGAACGCTTCGTCTGCCCCGGCCAGGCCGACACGCTCGAGCGCATCGCCCGCAGCGGCGGCGAAGACTTCTATCACGGCGAACTGGCCGCGCGCATCGCCGCGCATGCGCGCGCCACCGGCGGCCGCATCGATGAAGCCGATCTCGCCGCGCATCGAACCGACTGGGTCGAGCCGATCCAGATGCGCTACCGCGATCTGACGCTGCACGAGATCGGTCCGAACGGACAGGGCATCGGTGCCTTGATGGCGCTGGGCATGCTCGACCAATGGGACGTGGCGTCTGCCGGCGTCGATTCGGCCCGGACCATGCACCTGCAGATCGAAGCGATGAAACTGGCCTTCGCGGATCTGCACGCCTATGTGGCGGATGCCGACGCGATGCGCACGGTCACCGCGCGCGACCTGCTCGATCCCGGCTATCTGAGCGAGCGCGCCCGCGCCATCGATCCCGCCAGGGCGAGCTATCCGGGCCCCGGCAAGCCGCACAGCGGCGGCACCGTCTATCTGACCGCGGCCGATCAGAGCGGCATGATGGTGTCGTTCATCCAGTCCAACTTCAAGGGCTTCGGCTCCGGCGTGGTGGTACCAGGTACCGGCATCGCGCTGCACAACCGCGGCTGGGGCTTCACGCTGCAGCCCGGACATCCGAACCAGGTCGCACCCGGCAAGCGCCCCTTCCATACGATCATTCCGGGCTTCCTGATGCGCCAGGGCGCGCCGCTGGCTGCGTTCGGCGTAATGGGCGGCTCGATGCAGGCGCAGGGCCACGTGCAGATGACGAGCCGGCTGGCGGACTTCCACCAGAACCCGCAGGTCGCCTGCGACGCGCCGCGCTGGCGGGTGATGGACGACAACGCGGGCGTCGCGGTGGAGGCGCACTGCCCGGCGGAAACGGTGCAGGCCCTGCGTGCGATGGGCCATGCGGTTCAGGTGGCGCCGGCCGACAGCCTCGAATTTGGCGGCGCACAGATGGCGATGCGGCTGCCACAGGGGTATGCCGCGGCGTCGGATCATCGCAAGGACGGTTATCCGCTGGGGTTCTAGCGCGCAGCGCGACGGGCCCGCCCGCCTTGGGTAACGGGTCGGCGTTATGATGGCGGCATTCTCAACCATCGGTTGCCGATCATGGACAAGGCCCGCGTTCTTACCCTGTTTATCGGCGTGGTGCGCGCCGGCAGCTTCCGCCGTGCGGCGGTGGAGGCCGGCGTCACGCCGCAGGCCGTCAGCAAGGCCGTGCGCACGTTGGAGTCCGACCTCGGCGTCCGCCTGCTGCACCGGACCACGCGCAAGCTGAGCCTGACGACCGAAGGCGCGCGGCTGTTCGAGCTGGCGGCGCCGGGCATGCGCCAGCTCGACGAGGCACTCGAGCAGATCCGCAGCAGCAGGAGCGAGAACGACGGCACGATCCGGCTGACCGCGCCGCCATCGCTGGGTAGCCGCGTGCTGGTGCCGCTGATGCACGGCTTTCGGGAACGGTATCCGGGCATCGTGTTCGACGTGGTGCTGACCGACCTCTTCACCGACCTGGTCGAATCCCGCATCGATGTCGGCTTTCGCGTCGGCACCAGCCCGGGCCAGAACCTGGTGGCACGGCGGCTGTGCGATGTGCCGTTGATCATCTGCGCGTCGCCCGAATACCTGGCGCGCCACGGCGAGCCGGCCACGCCCGAGGCGCTGCTGCAACACCGGTGCACCGGCTTTCGTCGCGCCTCGACCGGTCGCATGGTGCCATGGGAGCTGCAGGTGGATGGCAATCTGGTCTACCAGGAAGTGCCGACGGTCGCCAGCTTCAACGACCTGGACACCGAGGTCGAAGCGGTGCGCGCCGGCATCGGCATCGGCCAGCTGCTCGCCTACATGGTCCACGACGATCTGGTCCGTGGCCGTCTCAAGCCGATCCTGACCGACTACACCAGCAGCAACGTCGGCCTGTACATGTATTTTCCCCATCGCACGCAAATGCCGGCGCGCGTCCGCCGATTCATCGATTTCGTGGTCGAGGCGAGCCGCGGCGCTGAGCAGTCGCTATCCAGGCTGGTCGGGCTGGCCTCCTGACGTTTCGCCCCCACTGCCGACTTCTGGTTGCTTCTGAGACGGCATTGGACGCCCTAGTGCCACTGTTGCCGCCCTCCTACATTGGTCTCAACGGCGGCTGCATCGCCCCCCACACCGGGGAACGCGCCGCAGCCACCGCCCAGTGCGAACCGATTCAGACCCGTCATCAGGAGCGACATCATGATTTCCCAGTTCACCCGCATCTTCGTCCCCGCCGCCGTCTCGCTGGTGGTCGGCCTTTCGCTGCAAGGCGCGCACGCCGCGCCGATCGACAGCGCCCCGGTCGGCACCGCGGCGCGCATGCACGACGTGTTCTCGCAAGGGCTGCGCCAGGGCTCGTTCAATCCGTTCACGGAGGGCGCCCGCGGCAACGTTTCCGCCGCCATCGTGAGCGCGCGCACCCATGACGTCTTCAGCGAGGGGCTTCGCAATGGCCGCTTCGACCCCGACTCCGAAGGGGCGCGTGGCGCGGCAGACGGCGCGCTGGTCGCAGGGCTGGACCGCAGCGGCGTCTCCGCCCCGCCCGCACGGCAGTTCGATCCGTACTCGGACGGCGCCCGCACCGTCGACGGCGATCCGCGCGCACGCGGCGCGGCGCTGACGGGCGTGCCGGCCCTGGTGTAACGGCGCCCGCCGGCCCCTCCGGCTCGCCGGCCTCAACGCTACGGCAATCCCTGCCCCTGCCCGGCGCTTTCGCTTGATATTTTCTCAAGCGAAAGCGCCGGAAATATCGTTTGTCGGGTCCGGCGCGGGCGACAACCATTACGCCAAGGCCAACCATCACAGGAGACAACCGTGTCGGACCCGCTCTGGACTACGGAACCCATCCCCCATCTGCTTGCCTCGCGCGAGCGCGCCACCGGCGAATGGATCTTTCCCGCGCTGCCGGACCGCTCGCCGCTCGCCGCCGCCCACGACCCGGTCACCATCGCCGGCACCGGCGTGGTCTACAGCTTCACGATCATCCATCCGGCGCCGAAGACCGGGCTGGCGCCCTATGCGGTCGGCTATGTCGACTTCACCGGTCCGGTGCGGCTGTTCGGAAGGCTGGCCGGCAACGACCGTCCGGCCATCGGCGACCGCTATGTGCCGCGCCGCGATGACGAACTCGGCTACGTCTTCGAGGCCGTCCGGCCCTGACCCGGCCGCGACCGCCACCGCAACCGCAAACGCAAACGCAAACGCAAACGCAACCGAAGAAGGCAAGCAAGATGCAGGACATCTATCTCCATGGCGGCGCGATGACGCCATTCGGCCGCCATGCCGGCGTACTCGCCCCCGAACTGGCGCAACAGGCCATCCTGAAGGCGCTGGCCGACGCCGACGTGCCCGCGGGCCGGATCCAGGCCGTCTACTGCGCCAACGTGCTGGGCGGCATGATCCTCGGCCAATTGATCGTGCGCGATCTCGGCCTCAAGGGCATCCCGGTCTATAACGTCGAGAACGCCTGCGCCAGCGGGGCAACCGGCGTCCATCTGGCGCGGCATGCGCTGCTGGCCGGGCAGTACGACACGGTGCTGGTCGTCGGCATCGAGCAACTGACGGCGCTCGGCGGCGGCACCATTCCGCTGCAGCGCAACGACCACAAGACCGATTTGTACGCACGGGCCGGCATGGTGCTGCCCGCCGTCTATGCGATGCGCGGCACGCGCTTCCTGCACGAGCGCGACGCCTCGCCCGCCGACCTGGCGCAGGTCGCGGTCAAGAACCGCCATCACGGCTCGCTCAATCCGTATGCGCAGCAGCGCAGCACCACGACGGTCGAAGAGGTACTCGGCTCGCGCATGATCGCCGATCCGCTGACGCTGCTGCAGTGCTGCCCCTCGCAGGTCGATGGGGCGGCTGCGCTGGTGCTCGGCACGCGGCGGCCGGCGCAGCCGCGTCCCGTCAAGCTGCTGTCGTCGGTGGTGGTGTCCGGCATGCGCGAGGGCGCCGACGACGACATCCTGGACGCGGAGATCACCGCGCGCGCCGCGCGGCTGGCGTACCAGCAGGCGGGCCTGGGCCCGGAAGACGTCGATGTCGTCGAGCTGCACGACGCCTTTACCATCGCGGAACTGCTCTACTACGAAGCGCTGGGACTGGCCCCCCGTGGCGAGGCCGTGCCGCTGTTGCGCTCCGGCGCCACCCGGCTCGGCGGCCGCGTGCCGGTCAATCCGAGCGGCGGACTGCTGGCCAAGGGCCATCCGCTGGGCGCGACCGGCGTGGCGCAGATGGTCGAGATCCTGTGGCAGCTGC
This sequence comes from Cupriavidus cauae, assembly GCF_026210475.1. NCBI lineage: Bacteria > Pseudomonadati > Pseudomonadota > Betaproteobacteria > Burkholderiales > Burkholderiaceae > Cupriavidus > Cupriavidus cauae. The sequence continues at coordinate 1,754,150 of NZ_CP080294.1, read as the reverse complement.
AGGGCCGCGCCGGCGAACGGCAGGTGGCGGACGCCCGCGTCGGCCTGACCCAATGCACCGGCGGCGGCATTGCGGGGGTCGACCACGCCGCCTCCTCCGTGCACTTGCTGGGAGTCTGACATGGCAACCGACACGACCCCTCGCTTCGATCCCGCCCACGTCGCGGTGGTGACCGGCGCCGCGCGCGGCATCGGCCTGGGCATCGCCACGCAACTGGCCCGACAGGGGCTGACCGTGGCGTTGCTCGACCGGGACGCCGCCGCGCTGGATGGCGCGGTCGGCGCGCTGACGGCCGACGGCTTGCGGGTCTTCGGCGCCAGCGCCGACCTGACGGAGTCGGCCGCGGTCAACGACGCCTTTGCACAGGTGCAGGCCCGCGCCGGCCGCGTCGACTATCTGGTCAACAACGCCGGCGCGGTCCGCGACATGCGCTTCCTGAAGATGAGCGATGCCGACTGGGACCTGGTCATCGACACGAACCTGCGCTCGCAGTTCCTGTGCTGCCGCGCGGCGCTGCCCGGCATGGTCGAGCGCGGCCACGGACGTATCGTCAATATCTCGTCGCGCGCCTGGCTCGGCGGCTTCGGGCAAGCGAACTACTCGGCCGCCAAGGGCGGCGTGGTCAGCCTGACGCGCTCGCTGGCCATCGAATTTGCCAGCAAGGGCATCACGGTCAATGCGATCGCCCCGGGCATCGTCGACACGCCGCTGTTTCGCGGCTTCGCGCCCGACGTGCAGGCACGGCTGAAGCAATCGGTGCCGGTGCAGCGGATCGGCACCGCCGAGGACATCGCCAACGCGGTCGGCTTCTTCCTCGATCCGCGCTCGTCCTACGTGACCGGCCAGGTGCTCTATGTCTGCGGCGGACGCAGCCTGTCCTCCCCCAGCGTCTAGGGAGCGCGCGATGACCATACGATTCGATACCCACGGACCCGTGGCGGTGCTGACCATCGACCGGCCCGAAGCGCTGAACGCGCTGGACGTCCCCGCGCTGCGCCAGCTGCGCGCGCACCTGTCAGCGGTGCGCGATCGCGACGACCTGCGCGTGGCGGTGCTGACCGGCGCCGGCACGCGGGCCTTCTGTGCCGGCGCGGACCTGAAGGGCACACGCGCATCGCCGGCCTCCTATCCGGAGGCGCTGTTTCGCGCGCCGGAGCCGGCGGCCGATCTCGGCCTCTACATCCGGCTGATGGACCTGACTGATCTGGGCCTGCACAAGCCGCTGGTCGCGGCCATCAACGGGCACTGCCTCGGTGCCGGGCTCGAGATCGCGCTGCAGTGCGATGTCCGTATCGCGGCGGAGTCGGCGAGCTTCGGCCTGCCGGAGGCCGCGGTCGGCTCGATTCCGGCGGTCTCCGGCCTGCATCGGCTGCTCAAGGCGGTGCCGGCCGCGCATGCCATGCAGATGGTGCTGACCGGCGAGCGCATCGATGCCGCGCAGGCAATGCGCATCGGCCTGGTGACCGAGGCACTGGCACCGGCGGCGCTGCATGACCGCGCGCTGGCCATTGCGGCCCGCATCGCGGCCAATGCGCCGCTGGCGGTGCAGGCCGTCAAGAAGCTGTCGCGGCAGACCAGCCATCTGAGCGAAGCCGATGCGCAGCAGCTGACCGAGCTCTACTGGGGCGCGCTGCGCGATACCGCGGACCGGATCGAGGGCCGCCAGGCCTTTGCCGAGAAGCGCCAACCCCGCTACACCGGCCGCTGACGGGCGCGCCGGGTCCCGATTGCCAACCAATGCGATAACCCACAAACCAATAGATCAACAAATCAACATACCGACAGGAGACGACCATGACAACGAAGACCACCATCGCGCGCCTCGCGCGCACCGCGCTGGCCGGCATGCTGGCGCTCACCGCGCTCGGCGCCGCGGCGCAGGCCCCCTTCCCCACGCAGAAACCCATCACGCTGGTGGTCCCGTTCGCGCCGGGCGGCGGCAACGATATCCTGGCCCGCCTGATCGCACCGAAGATGGGCCAGGCGCTGGGCCAGACCATCGTGATCGAGAACAAGCCCGGCGCGGGCGGCAATCTGGGCGCCGACTACGTCGCCCACGCCGCTCCGGACGGCTATACGCTGGTGATCGCCTCCAGCCAGGTCACGATGAACCCGTTTCTCGGCATCAAGGTGCCGTTCAGGATCGAAGCGGATTTCGAGCCGGTGGGGCGGATCGCCTCGGTGCCGATCATGCTGGTCGCCAACAACCAGCAGCCGTTCCGCACGCTGCAGGATTTCATCGAGTACAGCCGCGCCAATCCGGGCAAGCTCAGCTACAGCAGCCCGGGCAACGGTACCCCGCAGCACCTGGCCGGCGAGGTCTTTGCGAAGCTGAACAAGACCGAACTGCTGCACGTTCCCTATCGCGGCACCGGCCCTTCGATCACCGACCTGATGGGCGGCCAGGTGCAGCTGTCCTTCGCGACCTTCGCCTCGGCCATCGAGTACGTGCGGGCCGGCCGGCTGCGCGCGCTGGGAATCGCGGGAACCAGGCGCACGCCATTGATGCCGGACCTGCCGACCTTCGCCGAGGCGGGCATCAAGGGCTACGACGCCGAGCTGTGGTACAGCCTGCTGGCGCCGGCGAAGACGCCCAGACCGGTGATCGACAGGATCAATGCCGCGATGCTCGCCGCGCTGAAGTCGCCGGAGGTGTCCGCGCAGATGGCAAGGCAGGGCTTCGAGCCGCAGGCCTCTTCGCCGGCGGAACTGAAGGCGCAGCTCGGCAAGGACATGGCGCGCTGGCAGCGGCTGATCCAGGAAAACGGCATCAAGGTGGGGTTGTGAACGACCGCGCCATCACCCCGCCGGCCCCAATGACCCCATTCGCCGCCACGGTGCCGCCGGCGGACAATCCGCTGCTCGACTACCTCGGCATCCGGCTCGCCAGCGTCGGCGACGGCCACTGCGTATTCGAGCTCGATCTGGAGCCGCGCCACCTGAACCGCCAGGGCAGCGTGCAGGGCGGCGTCATCGCGACGATGCTGGACGCCGCCTGTGGCTATGCCGGCCTGCCCGTGGGACCGGACGGCGCGCTCGGGCACGCCGCCACCGCCATGCTGTCGATCAGCTACCTCAGCAAGGCCAGCGCGGGGCGGCTGCGCGCCATGGCCTCGGTGACCCGCGCCGGCAACAGCCTGTACTTCGCCTCGGCGCAATTGACTTCCGATGCCGGCGTGCTGATCGCCACCGCGCAGGGGACGTTCAAACGCGCCCGTCCCCGTCTGGAGAACTGACATGTTGCGCGACGCACTGCACGGCCTGACCGTGATCGACTTCACGCAGATTGGCGCGGGGCCGACCTGCACCATGCTGCTGGCCGACATGGGAGCGCGTGTCATCAAGGTTGAACCGCCGGGCGGCGAACTGGGACGCGGCCTCGGTCCCGGCTGGATCGGCGACGATGCCGCGCTGTTTCACGGCTTCAACCGCAACAAGCTGGGCGTGGCGCTGGACCTGAAGGCGCCGGACGGCATCGCCGTGGCGCGCAGGCTGAGCGCCGGCGCCGACATCGTGGTGGAGAGCATGCGCCCCGGCGTGATGGATCGGCTTGGACTCGGATACGCGGCATTGGCCGAGGCGCATCCGAGCCTGATCTATTGCTCGATCTCGGCCTATGGACAGCACGGACCGTACGCGCACCGGGCCGGGGTCGACGGCATCATGCAGGCCGATTCGGGCTTGATGAGCCTGATCGGCACGCCCGACGGCGAGCCGTGCAAGGTGCAGGCGCCGGTCGTCGACGTGATGACCGGCTACGTCGCCTGCATGGGCATCCTGGCCAAACTGGCCCAACGGTCCCGCGACGGACAGGGCGGCCACCTCGACGTCAGCCTGTTCAACGCGGCGCTGGCGCTGCAACAGTCGTCGCTGACCAGCTTTTGCGCCGACGGCCAGGCGCCCCAACGCGTCGGCAGCGCGGCACCGTATTCGGCGCCGAACCAGGCGTTTCGCACCGCCGACGGCTGGATCATGGTCGCCGCCTACATGCCCGAACGCTGGCGCCGGCTGTGCGAGGTGCTCGGCCTGCAATCGCTGGCCGACGATCCGCGCTTTGCCACCTCGCCACTGCGGGTGGCGAACCGCGCCGCGATGGTCGATGCATTGAACCGGGCGTTCGGCACGCGGCCGACCGACACCTGGCTGGCGCTGCTGCAGCAGGCGGACATCCTGTGCGCGCCCGTCGCGACCTACGACGACGTGATGGCGCACCCTCAGCTGGCGGCCAATGGGATGCTGCAGACCGTGCCCCACCCCACGCTGGGCGGCATCCGCATGCCGGGGTTCCCGATCAACAGCGCACCAGAAAATGCACGTCCGGCCCGGCCGGCGCCCGCATGCGGCGAGCATACCGAGGCGGTGCTGGGCCAGCTCGGCTACAGCGGCGACGACATCGCCAGGCTGCGTGCGAGCGGTGCGATCCACTGCGCCGACGTTGCCGCGCCCGCCGCCACGGCGGCGTGAGTCACGACAATCCTCGCGATATCGCCTCGTCCTACTGCTGCGCCGCGAACTGCGCCAGCAGCCACTGCCGGAACACCGTCATGCTGGGGCTTTCCTTGCGGTCGGCCGGCGTCAGCAGGTAGTAGGTGAAATCGCCCATGTCGACGGCCTGACGGAATGGCGCGACGAGCCGGCCGGCCTCCAGGTCGGCCGCCACCAGAAAGCGCTGCGCGATCGCAAAGCCCTGCCCTTCGATGGCGGCCGCGTAGGCCATCGCCGAACTCTGGTAGGTCATGCCGCCGCGCGCATCGACGTCCCGTTCCGCGCGCACCGAACGCAGCCAGTGCGCCCAGTCGTCGGGCCGCGCGATCGAATGCAGCAAGGTGTGGTGCCGCAGGTCGGCCGGCTTCCTGACCTTCGGCCCGGCGGCGAGCAGCCCGGGACTGCAGACCGGCACCAGGATGTTCGACACCAGCCGGTAGGCGTTCGCCCCGCTCCACTTGCCGTCGCCGAGCCGGATCGCGCCGTCGATGTCCTCCTTGCGGAAGTCGACCGGATCGAGCGACGCGGTCAGCAACACCTCGATGCCGCGGTTTGCCGCATGAAAGCTCGACAACCGCGGGATCAGCCAGCGCATCGCGAAGGTGGTATAGGCACGCACCTTCAGCTGCTTGCGTTTCGCCCGCTTGTTCAGACGAGTGGTGGCCTCGCGCAAGTCGTCCATCGCCCGCGTGACCGCGCGGTAGTAGTCCTCGCCGGCGCTGGTCAGCGAAATCTGCCGATGTCCGCGGTGCAGCAGCTGCACGCCAAGCCCCTCCTCCAGCCCGCGGATCTGGCGGCTGACGGCGCCGGGCGTCACATGCAGCTCCTCCGCGGCCGCCGTGATGCTCAGGTGCCGGCCCGCGGCCTCGAAGGCGCGCAACGCGTTCAGTGGGGGCAGTTTGTCCATGGCGGCGAGTCTGCCATACGGTTGAGCTTTGCTCAATCGAAATGCACCGATCAAACAGACAACCATTGGTTGCTATTGAAGCCCCATTACATCGCATTGTGTCAAGAGAGCGGCGGACCTACATTGGACTGCGTGGCCACGGCCATTTCGAACCTCACCCAACGCAGCATCCTCACAGGAGAATCATCATGTCCGCCACCATCACCACCCGCGCCAGCAACGACAGCAAGGTCTGGTTCATCACCGGCGCGTCTCGCGGCTTCGGCCTGGAGCTGACGCGCGCCGCACTGGCTCGCGGCGACCGCGTCGTCGCCACCGCGCGCCGCCCCGAAACGATCGCTGCCGCGCTGGGCGAGGACGCGAACCTGCTGAGCGTGGCGCTGGACGTCACCAACGAGGCGCAGGCCATCGCCGCCGCCGATGCCGCGGTCGCACGGTTCGGCCGCATCGACGTGCTGGTCAACAACGCGGGCTACGGCCTGCTCGGCGCGGTGGAAGAGGCGTCGGCGAAGGAAGTCGAGCAGCAGTTCGCCACCAATGTGTTCGGCGTGCTCGCCGTGACCCGCGCGGTGCTGCCGCAGATGCGCCGCCAGCGCAGCGGGCACGTGATCAATATCTCGTCGATCGGCGGCTATGCGGCCTATCCTGGCTGGGGTGTGTACGGTGCGACCAAGTTCGCGGTCGAGGGGCTGACCGAGGCGCTCGATGCGGAACTGGCGCCGCTGGGCGTGCGGGCTACCGTGGTCGAGCCCGGCTTCTTCCGTACGGACTTCCTCGACGACAGCTCGCTGGTGCGCGTGCGCTCGGAGATCGCCGCCTATGCCGAGACCGTCGGCGCGATGCGTGGCCACATGGCATCGGCCAATCACCAGCAGCCGGGCGACCCCGTCAAGCTGGCCGCCGCGCTGCTGGCGCTGGCCGACAGCGACTCACCGCCGGTGCGGCTGCCCCTCGGCTCGGACACGGTGGCCCGCATTACGGAGAAGAACCGCAAGGTCGAAGCGGAACTGTCGGCATGGCGGGCGCTGGCGGTGTCGACCGACCATGACGACGTGCGGGTGTGATGGGGCGGCGTGGGCAATGCCACTGGGGTGATGGCACTACCCCTTGCCCTCTCCCCCGGCCCCTCTCCCGCAAGCGGGAGAGGGGAGAAAACCGCCGGCATGCGAAGCGGTCCGGGAAGCAGCGATGGCAACCGTGCTGGCGACACACTGCTCCCTCTCCCGCCTGCGGGAGAGGGCTGGGGAGAGGGCAAGGCGTCCCCCAACCCCCTACCCTTGATCGTCAGGCAACAATCATTTGACGGCACAGGGCTGTTTCTTCCCGTCAATCGGCACCACAATGCGCCGAATCCCCAATCACGCATTCCTGGAGCCCACCATGACGCAAACGATTCCCGCCTTCGGCCTCGGCACGTTCCGCCTGACCGGCCAGACCGTGATCGACTCGGTCAAGAACGCCTTGTCGCTCGGCTATCGGCTGATCGATACCGCGCAGATCTACGGCAACGAGGCCGAGGTCGGCCAGGCCATCGCGCAGAGCGGTGTTGCCCGCAAGGACCTGTTCGTCACGACCAAGATCTGGACCGACAACCTGGCCGGCGACAAGCTGATCCCGAGCCTGAAGGACAGCCTGACCAGGCTGCGCACCGAGCAGGTCGACCTGACGCTGATCCACTGGCCGTCGCCGAACGGCGCGGTACCGCTGCCCGAATACATGGCCGCGCTGGCCGAGGCCAAGGCGCAGGGCCTGACGCGGCTGATCGGGGTGTCGAACTTCACGGTGTCGCTGCTCGACCAGGCCATCGCCGCGGTCGGCGCGCGCGAGATCGCGACCAACCAGGTCGAGATCCATCCCTATCTGCAGAACCGCAAGCTGGTCGAACACGCTCGCGGCCAGGGCATCCACCTGACCTCGTACATGACGCTGGCCTACGGCAAGGTGCTGCAGGACCCGGTCATCCAGGCCATCGCGCAGGCGCACGGCGCCACGCCGGCCCAGATCGCGCTGGCCTGGGCACTGCAGCAGGGCTTTGCGGTGATCCCGTCGTCGACCAAGCGCGAGAACCTCGCCAGCAACCTGCGGGCGCAGCAGCTGCGCCTGACCGACGACGAGATGGCCAAGATCGCCACGCTCGATCGCGGCGACCGGCTGGCCAATCCGGAAGGCATCGCGCCCGCCTGGGATTGACCTGCCCTCCTCGTGGCCCCGTCGTCCCCGCGAAAGCGGGGACCCAGCGGCTTTGAGCCTATGTCGTGCCTAGAGTCACTGGGTCCCCCGTGCGCGGGGACGACGGGGGTCCCTTTTTGCAGGATCACCGGCCTGGCTGCAGGGCCTGATCGCTTCCCTGCGCGTCGCCCTGCGGCAGCGCGTGCGGATCGCTGCGCGGCACGCCGTTGAACAGCAGGTTCAGCAGTACCGACAGCACGCAGGCCAGCAGGATACTGCTGTGCATCAGCGGCTGCAGCCACTTCGGCAGATGGTGGAACAGCGTCGGCGCAAAGGTCGGCAGCAGCGAGATCGCCAGCGTCGCCGCGACGATATAGACGTTGTGCCGCTGCGATTCGAAATCGACCCGCCCCAGCGTGCGCACCCCAGCGGCGGTGACCACGCCGAACATGAACAGCGCCGCGCCGCCGAGCGCGGGCAGCGGCACCGAGGTCACCACGGTCGCCATCTTGGGAAACAGCCCCAGCACGCACAGGATCACGCCGGCCGCCACCACCACCCAGCGGCTCTTGACGCCGGTCACCACCAGCAGCCCGATGTTCTGGCTGTAGATCGTGTACGGAAAGCCGTTCAGCGCGCCGCCGATCACGCTGGCCAGGCCGTTGGCGCGCAGGCCGTCGGTCATCTCGCGCGGCGTCAGGGTCTTGCCGACGACGTCGCCGGTGGCCAGGAACAGGCCCATCGACTCGATCATGATGATCACCATCACCACCACGATGGTGGCGACCGCGAGCGGATCGAACACGGGCCAGCCGAAGTAGAACGGCCGGATCACGTCCACCATCGGCGCCTCGGCGACGCCGGCGAAGTCGACCATGCCGAAAGGGATCGCCACCAGCATGCCGGCCGCCAGCGCCAGCAGCACCGAGACATTGGTCCAGAAGCCCTTGAGCCAGCGGTTGATCGCCAGGATCAGCGCAAAGACGAAGCCGGCCAGCGCCAGGTTGTGCGGCGCGCCGAAGTCCGGCGCGCCCTTGCCGCCGCCGATCCAGTTGACGCCGACCGGGAACAGCGACAGCCCGACCACCATCACGATGGAGCCGCCGACGATCGGCGGGAAGAAGCGCACCAGCCTGCCAAATACCGGCGAAATCAGCATCGTCAGCAGACCGCCCGCCATCACCGCGCCGATCACCGCCGGCAGCCCGAGGCCGGGATTGGTGGCGATCACCAGGATCGGCGGGATCGCGCTGAAGGCCACGCCCTGCATCACCGGCATCCGCACGCCGATGCGCCAGAAGCCAGCCGATTGCAGGATGGTCGCGATGCCGCAGGTGAACAGGTCGGCGTTGATCAGCACGGCCACCGCTTCCTTCGGCAGCTTCAGCGCGGTGGCGATGATCATCGGCACCGCGATCGCGCCGACATACATCACCAGCACATGCTGGAAGCCCAGCATCAGCAGCGGCCCGGTGGCGGGTACCGCATCGACGGGCGCGCGCGCCGGCGGCACGGTGTCACGCACCGCGTTGTGTTGCGCTTTCATGGGGGTGTCTCCTTCCAGTTCTCGCTGTGGTTGTTGTGCTTGTTGTGCTTGTTGTCGTGGTCGTGCCGGCGTGCCGCGGCGGCGCCGGTGCCGGCATAGCGTGGGATGCCGCATGGGGGGGGCGCGCCGGTCCGACGCACGTCAGCGGCGGCCGTCGAAACGACGCCCGCCACCGTGCTCATCGTTCGCGGTTCAGGCGAAGCGGAACGGCGTCGCGCGCAGGCGTTTGCCGGTCGCCGCGAAGATCGCGTTGCCGATCGCCGGGGCCACCGGCGGATTGGACAGTTCGCCGACGCCGCTGGGCGCCCTGCCCGACGGCGGCATCAGCTCGATGTCCAGCCGCGGCGCATCGGTGATGCGCACCACCGGATAGTCGTGGTAATTGCTGATGCGCACGGTGCCGTGGTCGATCGGCACCTCGTTCATCATCGCCGTCGACACGCCCCAGTACAGCCCGCCCGCCAGCTGCTGCCGCACCGAGCTGGGATCGACCGCCAGCCCGCAGTCGACCACGCAACTGAGCCTGTGCACCGTGATCGCGCGCTCCTTGACCTCGACCTCCGCGACCACCGCGATATAGCTCTTGTAGCCCTGATAGGTCGCGATGCCGAGTCCGCGGCCGGGCGCCGAAGCCCGCGGCCAGCCGGCCAGCGCCGCGGCACGGTCGAGCACCGCCAGATGCTCGGGCCGCTCGCGCAGCAGGCGGCGGCGATAGGCGAGCGGATCCTGCCCCGCCGCGTGCGCGGCTTCGTCGATCAGGCTCTCGATCGCGAAGACGTTGGGCACGTAGCTGACCGCGCGCCACCACCAGATCGGCAGCTTCGGCTCGACCCGCACCCACGCCAGGTCGAGCGTGCCGATGTCGTAGTAGAAGTCGTCGCGCATCGCCTCGGTGCAGCTCGGATCGACCGGCACCTTGGCAAGGAACCCGGGGTCGTCGGGTTCCTTGATCGACGGCGTCACCGCGCGCAGGCTGAAGGCGGCGATGCCGCCGTCGCGATCGAGCGCGGCGCGCGCCTTGTGTACGCTGGCGGTCTGGTAGAACAGGCCGCGCATATCGTCCTCGCGGCTGTAGATCAGCTTGACCGGCTTGCCGACGCGGCGCGAGATATAGGTGGCCTCGAGAATCTGGTGCATGCCCTCGCGCGCGCCGAAGCTGCCGCCGGCCTCGGTCAGATGGATCCTGACCTTGTCGGCCGGCACGCCGGCGATGGTCTCGGCTGCCTGCGCGCAGCGCGACGGCACCTGGATGCCGCCCCAATACTCGACGATGCCGTCGTGCACCCAGGCCACCACGCTGAGCGGTTCCATCTGCGCGTGGGCCTTGTAGGGCATCGTGTAGACGCCTTCGACGACCTTGTCGGCGCGCGCGAACGCGGCCGCGGCATCGCCCTTGACCTTGCTCTTGAGGCCGGCATCATCGACATGCCGGGCCAGCTCGCGAAGCGCGCCCTCGGCGCTGAAATCCGCCATGTCGCTGTCGCCCCATCGCACCTTCAACGCCTGGCGCGCGCGCTGCGCGGCCCAGAAGTGGTCGGCGACGATGGCCACGCCGGGCTGGCAGGCGCCGTTGTCCGGCACCGCCGGGCCCATGCCGGGACGGAAATGCGCGATCGCCGCGGGAATCTCGGTCGCGAACACATCGCGCACGCCGGGCATCGCCTTGACCTCGGCCGCATTGAACGACACCACGCTTGCATTGATCACCGGCGGATGGACCACGATCGCGGTCAGCATGCCGGGCAGCTTGATATCGACCGCGTATTGCGCGCGGCCGGTCAGCTTGTCCGCGACGCGATAGCTGCTGCGTTCCTTGCCGATCAGCACGAAATCGGCCGGGCGCTTGAGCGCGACTTCCTTCGGCACGGGCTGCCGTGCCGCGCCTTCGGCGAGATCGCCGTAGCCGAGCCGCCGCGAGCCGGCGGCATCGATCACCATGCCGCTGCTCGTGCGGCAACTGGCCGGATCGACCCGCCAGCGCTGCGCGGCCTCGGCGACCAGCATCGCGCGCGCGGTGGCACCGGCGCGCCGCAGCGTGGTCCATTCGAGCGGCACGCTGGTGCTGCCGCCGGTTGCGTGCATGCCCCACAGCGGATGGATGTAGACCTGCGCCAGCGGATCGTCCGGCTGCACCACGCGCACGCGCGACCAGTCGGCATCGAGCTCCTCGGCCAGCATCAGCCCGAGCGCGTTCTTGACGCCGGTGCCGCTGTCGAACTTGTGCACGACCAGCAGCACCTCGCCCTGCGGCGTGATGCGAACCCAGGCGTTGGGGGCGAAGGCGGCGCCATCGGCGGGGGCGCCCGAGGACGATGCCCCGGCGGCGGCGCCTGCCGCGCGCACGCCGCCGGCGCTCAGCTCCAGCATCAGGCCGCCGGCCAGCGCCGCCCCGCTCTTCAGGAAGTCGCGCCGCTTCATGCCGGCCTCCCGCTGCGCAGTTCGGCCGCGGCGCGATGGATCGCGCGCCGGATCCGGTCATAGGTGCCGCAGCGGCAGATATTGCCCGCCATCGCCGCATCGATATCGCTGTCGCTGGGCTTCGGCTTCCGCGCCAGCAGCGCGGCGGCGGACATCAGCTGCCCCGACTGGCAGTAGCCGCATTGCGGCACGTCCTCGGCCTGCCATGCGCGCTGCAGCACATGCAGCGCATCGGGCTTGCCCAACCCCTCGATGGTCGTCACGCGCTTGCCGGCGACGCTGGACAACGGCGTCTGGCAGGCGCGCACGGCCTGTCCGTCGACATGGACGGTGCACGCGCCGCACAGGCCCATGCCGCAGCCGTACTTGGTGCCGGTCAGGTCCAGCTGGTCGCGCAACACCCACAGCAGCGGCGTATCCGCGGGGGCGTCCACACGCCGGCGGGCGCCATTGACATCGAGCTTGGTGGTCATCGTGGTCTCCTCGGCCGCCCCTCTGGCGTGGACGGATCAGGGAAAGCCTAGGTGTCGCACAACCATATGTGAAATATGATTTCGGAATCCAATCCATACGGATCGCATATGGATCTCCGCCAGCTGCGCTATTTCATCGCGGTCGCCGAGGAAGGCAACTACAGCCGCGCCGCCGAGCGGCTGCATATCTCGCAGCCGCCGCTGAGCCAGCAGATCAAGTCGCTGGAGGGCGCGCTGCGGGTCACGCTGTTCGAACGCGGCCGGCATGGCGCGCGGCTGACGCGCGCCGGCGAGGCGCTGCTGACGCGGGCGCGCCGCATCGTCGACGACTGCGAATCGGTGGAACGGCAGGTGCGGCGCGTGGCGGAAGGACTGGAGGGCTATCTGCGCATCGGCATCATCAACTCGGTGATGTACGGCCCGCTGCCGCTGACGCTGCGCCAGTTCCAGCTGCGCAATCCCGGCGTCGAATGGACGCTGCACGAACTGCTGCCCGACCAGCAGTACGAGGCGCTGGCGCGCGGTCGCATCGACGTGGGGTTTTCGTGCAGCGCGGCGGCGCGCAGCGACCTGCGCTCGATCCTGGTCTATGCGCAGCCGCTGGTGGTGGCGATGGCGGCCGACCATCCGCTGGCGGGCGCGCAGCGCGTCTCGCTGCGGCAGCTGTCCGGCGATGCCTTCGTGCTGCTGAACATGCAAAGCCCGATGATCCGCAATGTGCTGGCTGCCTGCCTGCGCGAGGGCTTCGAGCCGCGCGTGATGCACGAATCGATCGATCCGGAGACGGTGCTGGGGCTGGTGGGCGCGGGCGTCGGCGTCAGCGTGCTGCCGGCCTCGCTGTCGGCCACGCGGCGCGACGACGTCAGCTACGTGCCGCTGGCCGCGCGCGGGCTCGACGCCGACCTGCATGCGACCGTGCGGCGCGAGCATGCGCTGCCCGCGCTGGAGCGGTTTCTCGCGCTGCTGGAGGACGTCACGCGGGGCTGGCACCGCGAGGTGTTCGGCGACGGCGCGGCGCCGGGCGGTAGAGGCTGGCCGGCGGCGGGGGAGCGGGACGCCAGGGGCGGGGTGAAGCGCGACACCGCGCGCGATGTGAAGCGCGATGTGAAGCGCGATGTGAAGCGCGATGTGAAGCGCGACACCGACCGCGACACCAAGCGCAATAGCAAGCGCAAGGTCAGGCCGGCGTCATCACCACCTTGATGCAACCGTCGTGCTTGTCGCGGAAGGTCTCGTACATCGACGGCCCTTCCGCCAGCGTGACGCGATGCGAGATCACGAAGGTCGGATCGATCTGCCCGTCGATGATGCGCTGGAGCAGATCGTCGGTCCAGCGGTTGACGTGGGTCTGGCCGGTACGGATCGTCAGGCCCTTGTTCATCAGCGCGCCCATCGGAATCTTGTCGACCAGTCCGCCGTAGACGCCGGGGATCGACACGATGCCGCCGGGCCGGCAGACATAAATCATCTCGCGCAGCACGTGCGGCCGGTCGGTCTCCAGCATCACGGCCTGCTTGACGCGGTCGTAGATCGAATCGAGCGAGCGCGTCGCATGCGCCTCGAGCCCGACCGCGTCGATGCACTTGTCCGGCCCCTTGCCCTGCGTGATCTCGTTGAGCGCCTCGAGCACGCTCTGGTTCTCGAAATCGATCGGCGTCACGCGGTCGGGGCCGAGCTGCTGCGCCATGCGCAGGCGTTCGGGCACGCGGTCGATCACCACCACCTGCTTGGCCCCCATCAGCAGCGCCGACAGGATGCAGAACTGGCCGACTGGTCCCGCGCCCCATATCGCGACGATGTCGTCGGGCTGGATGTCGCATTGCGCCGCGGCCTGCCAGCCGGTCGGCAGGATGTCGCCAAGAAACAGCACCTGTTCGTCGCTCAGTTCGGCCGGCACCTTGACCGGCGCCACGTCGGCATAGGGCACGCGCACGTATTCGGCCTGCCCGCCCGCATAGCCGCCGGTCAGATGGGTGTAGCCGAACAGCCCGGCGGTGGTGTGGCCGAACATCTTGTCGGCCGCGTCCTTGTTGCGGTTGGTGCGCTCGCACACAGAGAAATTGCCGCGCCGGCATTGATCGCATTCGCCGCAGATAATGGTGAACGGCACCACCACGCGGTCGCCGACACGCAGCCGGCGGTTCTCCGCGCCGACCTCGACCACCTCGCCCATGAACTCGTGGCCCATGATGTCGCCGTGCTCCATGCCGGGCACGAAGCCGTCATACAGGTGCAGGTCCGAGCCGCAGATCGCGCAGCTGCTGACGCGGATGATGGCGTCGCGCGGGTGCTCGATCACGGGATCGGGAACGGTGTCGTAGCGGATATCGTGCTTGCCGTGCCAGCAAAGGGCTTTCATCGCGGGCTCCCCAGGGAAGAGCGGCACGCCAGTCGCGCCGCATGGGGCGGGAATGCAAGCGCTGTTCCACGGGGATGGCAGGCGGTTGGGCGTCGCGAAGTCTCCCTTCGGTGGCACCGGGCGGCGCGAAACTTACATGTGGGGGAAGAAGTTTCACTCAGCCCGGCAGCGCGATCGTAAACGTGGTGCCGCGTCCCGGCGCGCTGTCGACGCCGACATGGCCGCCGTGCCGCTCGACCACCGTCTTGACGAACAGCAGGCCCAGCCCGCTGCCTTCGCGTACCGGGCGGCCCTCTTCCTGCAGCCGGCTGAACGGCTGGAACAGGCGTGCCTGCTCCTCGGGCGCGATGCCGGGCCCCTGGTCGGAGACCGATACCATCAGGCCGCCATCGCTGCCGTCGTCGTGCCGCACGCGGCCGGCGCGCACGGTGACGGTGCCGCCCGGCGGGCTGTACTTGACCGCGTTGTCGATCAGGTTGGAGACGGCGCGCATCAGCAGTGCCGCTTCGCCGTACAGCATCATCTCCTCGTTGCCGGTCTGCACCGCGACGGTCACGCGGCGCGCCTGCGCCAACGCCCACAGCGAATCGGCGGCGTCCATCAGCACCGTGGTCAGGTCGACCTCGGCAAAGCGCAGATGCTGCGACTCGGCCCGCGCGAGCTGGATGAAGTCGTCGGCCAGCGCCAGCGTGCGGCCCGCGTGGTGGCGGATCCGTTCGAGCAGCACCGGCGGTTCGAGCGCGCGCGCCGGGTCGGCCTGCAGCTCGACCAGCGCGAGGATCGACGCCTGCGGCGAGCGCATGTCGTGCGAGATGAAGCGCAGCGTTTCCTCGCGCTGGCGCTCGGCCAGCCGCACCTGCGTGATGTCGATGAAGCTGATGCTGAAGCCGGCGACCTCGCCCGCGTTGCCGCGCAGCGGTGCGCCGCGCAGCAGCATCGCACGCTGGTCGTGGGTCTGCAGCTCGACGCCGGCGCGCTCGCCGCGCGTCGGCGCCGCGCCGTTGTCGGCGGCGCGCCTGAGCCGATCCCAGTAATCGAGCCCGCCTTGAGGCGGCGCGAAGATGTCGGCGACCAGCGTATCGAGCAAGGGCCGCGCCCCGCCCTCGGCATTGAGCGAGGACAGCAGCCGCGGCGACAGCGCCACCGCGCCGGCATTGGCCAGCAGGATGCTGCCGTCGGCATCGCAGATCACGGTGGCATCGGGCAGGTTCTCCAGCCCGTCGGACAGCAGGCGGCGCAGGTCGCGCTGCCGCGTGATCATCCGGTACAGCGCGCTCATGCGCGTGTCCAGCGTACCGCCGGCCAGCGGCGGCGCGCTCTTGCCGCCCGGCAGCGCCGGCTCGCGTTCGAGCCGCGCCACTTCGGCCGACAGGAAGGTCAGCGCCGATTCCTGCCGCCGCCAGCTCCACAGCGGATAGAACACCAGGCAGGCCAGGATCGCCGGCACCGGCGAGAACCACAGCCGCTCGAAATGCATCAGCGCCACGCTGGCGCCGAACAGCCCGACGATCACCGCGGCGCTGACCAGCAGGGCGTCGCGCGGGGACATCAGCAGCGCCGCCAGGCACGCGAGCAGCACCGGCAGCAGCGTCAGCGGCCAGTACCAGGCGCGCGGCAACGGCACGATGCCGTTGTCGTCGAGCAGCGCCTGCGCGGCGTTGGCCAGCAGCTCGACGCCGCTGATGCCGGCGCCGTTCTTCGACAGCGGCGCGGAGAACATGTCGCCAAGACCCGTCGCGCCGGCGCCGACCAGCACCAGCTTGTCGCGGAACAGCTCGGGTGGAATGGCGCCGCTGAGCACGTCGATTGCCGACACCGTGCGGAAGGTGCCGATCGGTCCGGCAAACGGAATGCCCAGGCGATGGCGGCGATGCCATTCGCCGGCAAGCGTCTCGTCGACCGGCACCTGCCGGTAGCTGTCCAGCGGCCGCTGCGGCTGGCCGAACTGCACCAGGCGCACGACGAAATGGTCGAGCATCTGGCCCGGCAGGCCTTCCTGCAGATAGAGATGGCGGGCGAGCCCGTCGACGTCGGTGGCGATATTGATGTGGCCGACATCGGCGCCGAGCGCGGGCAGCGGATAGCTGAGGCGATAGCCGTCGCGCACCGGCTCGGCCAGCGCGGGGATGATCACGTTGCCGGCGCGCGCCATGCTGACCGCCAGCGCCTCGTCGTCCTCGGGATGGCGCCAGTCCGGCTCAACCAGCAGCACGTCGAGCCCGATCACGCGCGCGCCGCCGTCGGCCAGCCGATCGACCAGTCCCGCCAGCAGCGAACGCCGCCACGGCCAGCGGCCCACCGCGGACAGCGACTCATCGTCGATCGAGACGATCAGGATGTCGTCGCGCGGCGCGTGCTGCTGCGCGGCGATGCCGATGTCATAGACGGCCAGGTCCAGCCGCTGGCTCGCGCCGAAATCCGCGCGCACCGCGGCCAGCACCATTACCAGCATCGTCAGCACCAGCCATTCGACCAGCGTGCGCCGATGAAAGCCTGCAATCAGGCCGCTGCCCGCGGCCGAGCGCAACTGGGTGCGCAATTGGGGCAGCCGAAAGCGGCTATCCGCCACGGCGCACACTGCCGCTGGCAGTACCGATCGGAGCCCCCGTGCCGTCGCGCAGATGCTCGTGGACTTCGATGCGTTGCGGGGCCGAGAACGGCGACTCGCTGCCATCGCGCTCGATGCGGGCGATCCGCACGTAATAGACGCCGGCCGGCGGACGCGGCAGCGCCGCGGTGTCCGACTCGATGCGCTCGTCCTGCAGCGGCCGGGCAAAACCCGGCTCGTCGGCCAGCTGCACGCGATAGGCCAGCGGCGCGAAGGCCTCGGGCTGCTGCGCGGCGCCCCAGCGCACGCGCAGCGCGCCGCCGTTGTCCTCGATCACGCTGACGCCCGGCGCCGGCGGCAGCAGCCGGAACGCGACCGGCGCGCTCCACGGGCCCGCCTGCCCCTTGGCATCGACCGAGCGCACGCGCCACCACCAGTCGCCCGGCGCCAGCGTCTGCTGCGTGCCTGCCTCACGGGTGTTGCCCTGCGCGGCCAGCGTGCCGAAACTGGCGTCCGCGGCGATCTCGAAGCGGTACTCGGCGGCGCTGTCCACCGCCGCCCATTGCAGTTCCGCCACGATGCCGTGCACCGTGCTGCGCGGCGCCGGCTCGACCGTATAGGGCGCCGGCGGATTGAGCCGCACCGTCAGCGGCGCGATCGCGGCGTTGCCGGGAATGCGGTTGCGGTCGATGGCGCGCACCTCGAGATAGGCCGGGCCATCGGGCAGTCCGGTCAGCGCCGCGGCCGCCGGCGTGACGGTAGCGGCGTAGACCGCTTCGGTACGCTCGGCGTCGCGCGTCACGCGAACCAGATAGCCGATCGCGCCCTTGACCGGCTGCCAGCCCACTTCGGCATGGCTGGCGTAGATCGGCTCGGCCGGCACCGCGCTCAGCGTCGGCGCCGCCAGCAGCGTGTACACCACCGCGTCGCCCGCGCTGCCGACGGCGACGCCGTGGCCCGCGGTGACCATGCGCTTGGCGCGCCGGGCGCGCACCGCCACGGTGCCCTCGAGCACCGCGCTGCGGTTGGCGCGCCGGCCAGGCTCGTCGGGCTGGCCGGCATCGACCGCGTAGCGGGTGCCGCGCACCCCGGTGACCATCATCGGCGTGCGGATCTCGAAGCGGCCGACCCCGGTCCCGCCCGGCGCGACGCGCGACTCGATGCCGCCACGATCGACCTCCATCACGGTATCGCCCAGGCCCGTGCCGGCAAACACGCGCAGGCGCTTGACCTGCAGCCGCGTGTTCGGCGGCATCGCGACGCGCGTGCCGTCGGGCAGCTCGAAGGTGACGAGGCCATCGGCGCCGGTTTGCAGCCAGGCCGCCTCGTCGACGCGCATGCCGGGCCGCAGCGCCGCGCCGTTGGCGTCGGCCTGGCCGAGCACCGACACCACGCGCGCGCTCGCGACCGTCACCGGAATGCGGGCGAGCGGTATCCGGACCTGAGTGCCGATCGGCAGCCGGTACGGATCGGCGACGCGGTTCAGCGCCTTCAGCTCGCGCCAGACGTCGGCGCGGCCGGTATAGCGCTGGGCGACCCAGAACAGCGTATCGCCGGGCTCGACCTGATGCAGGAAATACTCGCCATCGGCACCGGCCGGGCCTGCTTGCGCCGGCGCGAACGCGACCAGCGCCCATGCGGCAATCGCGGCCCTGACCAACGTGATGGCCGTGGCGGCCACAGTGGCCCCTGTAGCCGCGGTGGCGACGGTGGCCCCTGTGGCCGCGGTGGCGGTCACCACCCCGCCCTTACGCACCATCGGCCGGCCCCGCGCAGCGCTCGAAACGATAGCCGTAGGAATACACCGAGGCCAGCCGCACGCCGTTCTCCGGCCGCAGGCCGAGCTTGATGCGCAGCCGCGACAGATGGGTGTCCAGCGTGCGCGAACTGGCGCCGAGCGAGCGGCCCCATACCGCCTGCTCGACGACGTCGCGCGGCAGCAGCCGATCCATGTTGCGGAACAGGTAGAGCGCGAGATCGAACTCGCGCGGCGCGATATCGACCTCGACGCCGTTCAGGCTGGCGGTGCGCGCCACCGGATCGAGCCGATAGGCGCCCACCACGATGGCCTCGTTGGCCGGGGTGGACGGATAGGTCCGGCGCAGCAGTGCGCCGACGCGGGCCAGCAGCTCGCCGCGCCGCACCGGCTTGATCATGTAGTCGTCGGCGCCGCCGGCCAGGCCCATCACGATGTCCTCTTCCAGCGAGCGGCTGGTCAGGAACAGGATCGGCGGGTACTGCCCCGAATGCAGCCGGACGTGGGTCACCACGTCATAGCCGCTGATGTCGGGCAATTGCCAGTCCATCACCAGCAGATCGTAGGAGCGCTCGCGCATCGCGCGCAGGAAGGCCTTGCCGCCCGAAAAACTGTCGCAGGCATGTCCGGCGCTGGCCAGGATCTGCTGGATCAGTTCGGCCTGGCTGGGATCGTCTTCGACCGATGCGATATTCATGTTCTTCTCAGTGACTGGTCGGTTCGCCGCTTGCCCGGCACGGCGACGCGGGCAGGCGTGATGGGATGAGTTCGGTCAATGCAATGATGTGTCGAATTGTAACTGCGTCGGTCACCATACCGCGCTCCACCGCCTTATCTTCGCCGCCCGATTCGCATTACTGCAACATATAAGTTTCATATTCCAGGCGCTCGAGCCGGCGGTCCAGCAGCACCAGCGCGATCGCCACCACGATCAGCGCGGCGAACGCAAAGCCATAGCCGTACCACGCCGGACCCAGCGCCAGCGTCATCTGCGTCAGCCCGACGTTCAGCGCCACGAAGGCGGCCCCGAGCAGCAGGATTTCGCGGCGCCGGTCCAGATGGAAATAGACGCTGAGCGTGGCGAGCAGCACCACGTAAAGGCCCGCGCCGACCACGTCGACGTGCAGCAGCGGCAGGTACAGGTCGGCCATGCCGAACAGCGCCAGCAGCGGCCGGCCCAGCGCGAACAGCAGCAGCGCGGCGATCGCCAGCAGCTTGACGACTTCGTACAGGCCCAGCCGGACGGCCCGCACCATGGCGTCGCGCGCCGCCTCGATCCGCTGCAGCGAGCCGCCGCCGCGCACCGCGTCGGCGAAGGCATCGTAATGGGCGACGAACTCCCGTTCGATGCGCAGCGCGAACGCCGCCATCGCCGGCACGACGGCCAGCCAGGCCAGAAACACCGGGACGTCGTAGATCGCCGAGGCATGCAGCGGCCCGATGACGCGCTGCCCCGTGCCGGCGTGGTACCAGAACTGCAGCTTGTCGGCCCAGAGGCCCAGCGGGTACAGCAGGCCGATCGCCATCAGGCTCGGATGGCGATGGCGCCGGGCAAACAGCTCGAACGACAGCAGGCATGGGTTGCTGTCGCTGCGGTCGCTGCGGTCGCTGCGGTGATGGCGATGGTAGAGATAGCCGCGATGGATCGGTATCGCCGTGCCGGCGAGCAACACCAGCTCGCCGATCACGAAGGCGCCCAGCAGCCCCTCCAGGCCGAAGCCGCGCAGCGCCAGCGCGGCAAGCGCCGCCACCGCATAGCCGGCCACGAAGGCGCAGGCGATCGCGCGGTACTGCTTCATGCCGGACAGAAAGGTCACCGCGATCCAGACATGGCACATCAGCACGAAGCCCGCCAGCATCAGCGCGCGATACCACGCCGATTGCTGCGGGAACGCCCACAGCGCGCACGCCAGGCCAAGCAGGCCGGCCAGCACGGTGACCACCAGCCCCACCGCATGCACGCCCGGCAGCACCGCCTCTGCGCGATCTTCCCCGAGACGGCCCGCGGCGTAGCGGACCAGATGAAGCTGCAGCGGTCCGGTCAGCATCAGGCTGACCGCGATCAGATGGATCGCCGATACCTGGAACTGCACGGCCTGCGCGTCCGGCAATCCCGTCGGCAGCCGGAGCACGCCGATCAGCAGAACGCCCGCGATCGCCAGCACCCAGGCACCGCAAGCGAGCACGCTGGCGAAGCCGTAGGCCTGCAGCGTGCCGCCAACGCGATTGCGGTCCCGCAAGCCGCGCAGGAAGAAAGTCAGGTCCACCATCATGGCGCTCCCGCGAAGGGGCAACGGCCGGCCGGCAGCCGTTCGCCGGCCGGATTCGACATGGTCGCCGGGGGCAACGCCGGCCGGCCCACGCCGGCACGTCCGCCCGCGTCGGCGTGCGGTTTCGCTGCGAGATGCTGGTACAGCTGCCGGTAGCTGGCCACCATCGCATGCTGGGTGTAATAGCGCTCGGCGCGCACGATCGCCGCGCGCTGTGCGGCACGCCACCGCTCGTCATCGCCGAGCAGCGCGACCGCCTCGCGGGCCAATGCGCCGGGATCGGCAATGCGCACCACTGCGCCCGCCGCGCCCAGTGCCATGTCTTCGTCGCCGACGCCCTCGATCAGCTCGCGGCAGGCGCCGACATCGGTGGCCACGCACGGCACGCCGGCGGCGAACGCCTGCAGCACCGCCGGCGGCAGCGCCTCGCTGATCGAGCTCAGTACCAGCACGCCGACCTGCGGCAGCAGCTCGTCGAGGCGCCGCGGGCCGAGGAAGCGCACGTTGCCGGCCAGTCCCAGGCCTTGCACCAGACCGCGGCATTCGCGCGCGTATTCCGGATCCTCGTCCTCGGCCCCGGCAATCCACCCCTGCGCATCGGGACACTGCCTGACCACGGTCAGCATCGCGCGGATGAAGGTCTTGACGTCCTTGCGCGGCACCACCCGGCCCGCCAGGCACAGTACCTGCGGCACGCGCTCCGGCCGCTGCGCGCGCAGCGGCGCCAGCGCGGGCAGATCGATGCCGTTCGGGATGGTGCGCGTGCGGCTGGCCGGCGCGCCGTCCCGCACCTGCCCGCGGCGGTTGCCTTCATAGAGCGCGACGATCTCGTCCGCCGCCTCGTAGCAGACGCGCCCCAGCGATTCGAAGAAGCGCAGCCACAGCTCGCGGCAATAGTCCGTTTCCGGGACATCGTGCTCGACGGCGTTGCCGCCGCGGCGATGCTGCGGGTCGCGATAGGGGTTGTCGCGCTGCCAGCGCGACTGGAACCAATCGATGCCGTGCTCGCGCGCAGGGATCGCGTGCTGCGACACCAGCAACGGGCGATCATGCCGGTAGCGCAGCATCGCCCCGAGCAAGCCGGCATAGCCGGTCGATGCCGCGTGGTAGACGCGCGCCGGCATCAGCGTCGCCGCGATCCGCGCCAGCCGCCACAGCGGCCGGTGCATCGTGCGTACGCTCCAGAAGTAGTCGGAGAACGAGGTGTCGGTGCAATGGCGGCGGTACTGCTCCACGATCATGTCCCAGGCGGGCCGGCTGTGCAGGAAGGCGTGTTCCGACAGCCGGCCCTCCTTTCCCTCCTTTCCCTCCTTTCCCTCCTCGCCCTCCTCGCCCTGCGCGTCCATCAGCGCGTTGATCAGCTCGCGCATCGCGGCGCTTGCCTGCACGTGTCCGCCGTTCGCGTTGTTGACGCCGCCGGCGCCGTGGCTGCCGCCGACGCCGTTAATACCCTTGCCGCGCTGGCGCAGCAGATCGTGCAGGCGCGCCCCATCGGCGAAGGCCTGTGCCTCCGCCCGCTGTCGCGGCACCGTGGCGGCCGGTTCGTCGTCATGCAGGCAATGCGTCTCCAGATGCAGGACATTGTCCGGCAGCGCGACCGCCATCTCGCCGCAGGCCTCGCGCCGGTCGCCGATCACGACGACCGCGAAGGTGGTCTGCGGGAAGGCCCGGATCATCCGCTCGGCCCATCCCGGCGCGGCTGCCCTCGCGAAGGGATGGCTGCCTTCAAGCAGCAGCGCAATATCGACCTGCGCGGCCCGCGCGCCCCCCGTAACCCCGGCGCGCCCCGCGCGCCTCGCGTCCGGCGCGGCGGCGTGAGCAGTTGGCGCGGGGGCTGCTGCGAAGGGCGCGTTTGGCGTGTTCGGCGCGGTCATGTTCATGATGTCCAGTAGCGCAGCACGGGCTGAAGCTGCGGCAGCGCCGGCAGCGACGCGGCCTGGCGCAGGCCCTGCATCGCGGCCCTGGTCGCCGCGAAATCGCCCTCCAGATAGGCCGCCTCGGCCAGCAGCGGCCAGGCGCGCTCGCGCGGAAAGCCGAGCGCGATGGCACGCTGCAGCGCGGCGCGCGCGGCGGCGGGGTCGCGGCGGGCCAGCGCCAGCCGTCCGCGCAGTTGCCACAGGCCGGCCGCCGGGCTCGCCACGCCGGAACCGTCGGCGGCGCGCACGTACAGCGTCGTCGCGCCCGGCGCCTCCGACAATGCCTGCAGCGCGGCCTCGGCGTGGCGGTCCGCCTGCTCGAGCGTGTGGCCGCGCACGTCGCCCTGCGCGAGGTTCTGGTAGACCAGCTCCCAGTGCAGCTGCGCCAGACGTTCGTGCGCCGCGGCCCGGCCGGCCGGATCGCCGTCCGCCAGGGCGTGCAGGCAGTCCTGCGCCTGGAGGATCTGCCGCGTCAGCCGCTGCTCGGCGGCGTTGAGCATGCCGTAAGCCAGCAGCCTGACGTCCTCGCCGCTGTCCTCGAGCAGCGCGCGCAGCAGCGGACCGGTGCTGCGCGCCGGCATCGCCTCCAGCCCCGCCAGTGCGGCCAGGCGGCGCATATCGGAAGCGGCGGCGTTGGCGGCGCCGGCCCGCAGCAGGCCAGCTGCGCGACCGCGATCGTCGCCGGCGTCCGGCCGATTCGCCGGCCGATCAGGAACGCAGGCCCCCATTGCGCCCGCGAACTCGGGCAGCGCCACGGAAGCCATGCCGCCGATGGCCGGCGTACGATGCCCGAGCCTGGCCAGCGCCATGCCGGGCAGCACGACCAGCAGGCCGCCCAGCGGAACCAGCGCGCCGGCGACGAACAGATACGCCGACGTCGTGCGCGAGGCCACGCGGGAGGCCACGCGGAACGGCATGCGAACGTGCCGGGACAGCAGGCGCTGCAGCGGCATCGCCAGCAGCGCGGCCGCCAGCGCCTGCATGCCCAGATACGCCAGCAGCGCGCCGGTTGCCTCGGTCGCGCCGTTGCCGTGCGGCAGCACCGCCAGCGCGGCCAGTTGCACCGCGCCGCCGGCGACGGCAAGCAGGGCCTCAAGCATCGTCGCTCCCGGACAGCCCCCGCGCGGCGCGGCCCTGGCAGCGCTGCAGCAGGCGGCGCAGCGGTTCGGGATCGCCATCGGCGGGCACCGGCAGAGTATGGATGCCGATCCGTCCCCGTTCGAAATCGATGCCGAACTGCGCCTGCAGCATCCGTTCGATCCGCAGCAGATAGCCGGACGCGGCCTCGCCATCGGCCAGCGGCATCAGCGTCGTCAGCACGCGTTGCGGGCCGCCCTCGCAGGCCCACCCCAGATCGAGCGCGCGGCGGCTGCGCACGGCCTGTTC
This sequence comes from Cupriavidus cauae, assembly GCF_026210475.1. NCBI lineage: Bacteria > Pseudomonadati > Pseudomonadota > Betaproteobacteria > Burkholderiales > Burkholderiaceae > Cupriavidus > Cupriavidus cauae. Next base: position 1,729,917 of record NZ_CP080294.1, on the reverse strand, counting down.
GAACCAGTCGGCGCTGTGCTCGTCGGCGCCGAAGGCCAGCGCGACGACGGTGCTGGCGATGCCTGCCTCGCGCCGCAGTCGCGCCAGCCGCGCATAGTCCAGCGCGAACTCGTGCGGGCAGTCGGGCAGCACGCGCTCGACCGCGCGCGCCGCCTCGGCATGCTCGACGCCGTCGGCGTAATAGCCAAGCAGCACCAGCAGCAGTTCGAGGTTGTCGTGATGCAGCGCGAGGAACGGCATGCGCTCGATGACCAGCACGCCGAGCAGGCGATCGGGACCGGCCAGTACCGGTGCCACGGCGAGGTAGCGGCTGTGCATGCCATCGCCGCCAGCGCCGCCATCAGCGCTGCGATGCGCCAGCTGACGGGTCTGCAGACAGCGCCGCAGCAGCGGATCGCCGGCATCGAGCCTGCAGCCCGGTCCGACCGTCGCCGCGGCTTTCGGCAACACCCGCTCGCCGTCGCAGGGATACAGCGCCGCGGCCTCGAGCTGACAGGCCTGCGCGGCCAGTTGCATCATCGGTACCGCCGCGGCCAGGGCCCGGGGCGGCAAGCGCTCGCCGCGTACCGCCGCCGCCAATTGCGGCTCGACCCCGGCCTGCTCGGCGGTCGCCGTGCGCAGCCGGGCCAGCGTATCGCGCAGCGTGGTGGGCCGGGCCAGCAGATCGCTTTCGAGCCGAGCATGCGAGATGCGCAGCAGATAGTGCTGCCTGGTCAGCGCCGCCAGGCGTTCGTCGAGATAGCGGTGGATCGAACGCTGGCGCGCCAGCCGGCTGGCGCAAACGTCGCCGAACTGTCCGGCCAACAGCACCAGCAGCGTGCCGCCGATGAAGAACGGTCGCGGAAACGCCCCGGCCTGGGCGCCGATCCGGTGGAACAGGAACCAGCCGCCGAGCAGCATCAGCGCCGCGCCGATGCCGGCCAGCGTGCCGTAGCGCAGCGCCAGTACCAGCGGCAACAGCCAGGCCCAGGGAAAGCCCAGGTCGAGCAGCAAGGGATTGCCGGGCATCGCCGCATAGCACAGCGCCATCGCCGCGGTCATCAGCACGGTCAGTTCCAGCACGGCGCCGCGGGCATTGCCGGCGCCCATGGCGGGCGCCAGCCATGCCGCACGGACATCGTCCGCCCGGTGGATCGGACCGATCGTGCCCGCGGCCGCGCGCCGGTCGCCCATCGCCGTTGCACTCATTCGCTTCTCCGGATCCAACACTTGCATGCTGTCAGCGTGCGCGGCATCAACCGCGCACCCGCCGCGGGTTCTCCCGCGCTTCACGCCATTCGGACCGCACCGGGGCGACCGGGTGACGACGCCCGGCAAGGGCGGCGTGCGCAGGCTTCGGGCACGCGAGGGCGCGATAGAAGGCGACTTCCAGATCGTCGGCGCCGAGCGCGCGCGCCTGCGCCGCGAAGGCAATCAGGTCCGAAGGCGCTGCCGGCATGGCCGCGGCCTGCCGCAGCAGCCTGCGCTGCTCGGACCGATACCGCTGGCGGGCCGGCATGTCGGCCGCGGCGGCATTGGCCCGTTGGCGCGCCACATCGAGCCGTGCACGCAGCATCGGCAGCGCGACCTCATCGGTCACGGAGGAATCGATTCCGGCCAGCAGCGTTTCGGCGTCCTCCAGCCGGCCCTCGCGCGCAAATTGCTCGGCCAGCTCCGCCACCAGCGCGGCATCGGGCGGCGAGACACGCAGCCAGGCCCGCAGATAGTCGAGCGTCGCTCCATCCATCGAGCGGCCCGCATGCAGCCCTTCGCCGAGCAGCCGCTCGCGCAGCGGCTCGCGCGGGAACATCAGCGCGAGACAGATCGTCACCGCGGCCACGATGGCGGTGGCGAACGCCGGAGGCAGCAGGCGTTCGCGCGGCGCATCGGCAGCGGCTGCGGCCGCGCGATCCGCGCGCGCGGCATGCAGGCCGCCCACCGGGGGCGTCCCGGTGGCGCCGGCCCCCGACGTCAACGGCCCCTTGCGTGCCGCGTCTTGCTTCCCCATGGTTTCCCCGTTTTGTTGCCTCGACGACGCGGCGTCGTCGCTCCCCCGGCCCGGATATGAATCTTGTAACTACGAGCCGAATCCTAGCGAACGGTACAAAAAGGGAATGTCAACAATTGTCAAACGTGGCATGCCGCACACGCGCGGTTCGACGCAATCAGTAGAATCACCATCAACAAAAAAGCTACACACAAGCCGTGCCTCGATGCGCGGCCTCGCTGCGGGACCGCGATTGCATCTGGGATCAGGCTGCGCCCATCTGGGCGCCGACAACACAGAGCCATGCCACGGACCGCAGCTTCGGGAATGTCGACGGCGTCATCCGGGTCAAGCTCTCTGACATGAATTCGCGCTGCGCCGGCCATGCCCGCGCGCGCATTGCCTTACACCACTGGCGTCGCGATCCGCTCGCGCGCCGACAGGGAGACGATTGCATGTCGCCGGATTTACCCACTGCCTATCTGACGTTGCTGGTGCTGTTCGCCAGCACGCTGGGCATCTCGATCGGCCTGCGCTATGGCGCCGCGCAAGCGGGCCACCGTGCGCGCTGGACCGACGCCCATGCGCTTGCCTCGCTGGGCGGCATGGCGCTGGCCCTCGGCGCGATCGCGCCGGCGCCGCTGTGGGCCGTACTGGCACAGTCGCTGTGCCTCGGCGCCCAACTGATGCTGGTGCGCGGCCTGGCCGCGAGCGGCATGGCGATGGCCCCGCATCATCTGCGTGCGATGGTGGCCGGCGGCGTCGCCTCGGTGGCGCTGCTCGGGCTGATCGCCACGGTGCAGGATGCCGTGATGGCCGAGCGCGCGATCCGCACGCTGGGCCACGCGATCACCGCGCTGGTGGTCTGGCAGGCGCTGCGCCTGCTCAACCGCGAGCGCCGCTCGCATACGATCGCCCATTCGCTGGTATGGGTCGCCTGCTGCGCGCAACTGGCGGCGCAGGCGCTGTGCCTGGCGCTCGCGCTGGCCGCCGGCGGGGCCGGTGCCTGGAGCGCGCTGCGGCCCGACGAGCCGGGCATGCTGGCCCAGGCGCCGCTGCTGCTGATGCTGATCGCGGTGCTGTCCGGCGTGGTCGGTTTCACGCTGCTGAGCGCGGAGCGTCAGCTGGCCGAGCAGCGTGCGCGCGCCCGCCTCGATTCGCTGACCGGGCTGTTCCATCGCGGCGCGCTTGACGACGCGGCGATGACGCTGGCCGCCGAGGCCGCCCGTACCGGCAAGCCGCTGTCCTGCCTGGTGATCGACGTCGATCGCTTCAAGCAGGTCAACGACCGCGCCGGCCATCAGGCGGGCGACCAGGTGCTGAAGCGGATCGCCGAGACGCTGCGCCGCGCCTGTCGCGCCAGCGACGTGGCGGCGCGCTTCGGCGGCGAGGAGTTCTGCCTGCTGTGCCCGAACACCGGCGAGGAGGAAGCCGTGCTGCTGGCCGAGCGCATCCGGGCACGCATCGCGGCCATCGCACTGCCGGAAGACATCGGCGGGCATGCCAGCGTCAGCATCGGCATCGCGCTGGCGCAGCACGCCGGCGATGCGCGCCGCAGCTGGGAGCGTCTGTTCGCCGAAGCCGACCGCGCGCTCTATCTCGCCAAGCGCGAAGGACGCAACCGGGTGATTCACGCCGCCGCGGGCGCCGGTATTGCGGCCAACGCGGCCAATGTGGCCAACGGCGCGAATGCCGCCAACGCTGCCAACGAGGCCGCCGAACCGGCCGCGTGGAGCGTGGCGTGCGGCGTGTCGGTCAGCGGCTGAGCGCGACCGAGCGCGACCGAGCACGACAGAGCACGACAGAGCACGACAGAGCGCGACTGAGCGCGGCTGAGCGCGGCCGGCGCGCAGCCCGACGCGCGCTACGACGCCCGTTGTCCCTCGCTCCTTCGTCACCGCACCTTCGCTGCGGACCGCTGCCCTGGCAGCGCCGCAGCAACGCGCCGGCGGCGCCCTAGCGCGCCCCGCCCTGCGCGTAGAAATTCGCCAGCGCGCGGGCGTCCGCTTCGCCCAGCCGCTGCGCGATGCCGCGCATCGCGCCATCGTCGTCGTTGTGGCGGCTGCCGGTGCGGAACGCATCGAGCTGCTTGGCCAGATAATCCGCGGGCTGCCCCGTCAGGCGCGGCAACAGGAAGCCCTGTCCCTCGCCTTCCACGCCATGGCAATTGGCGCAGGCCGGCAGCGCGCGCCCGTTGTCGCCGGACGCATGCAGCGTCAGGGCCGCCGATTGGCCATCTTCGGCCAGCGTCAACGACGGTGCAGGCTGGGCCGCGTAGTAGCGGGCCACCGCCGCCACCTCGTCGTCCTTGAGCGCCTTGGCGATCGGCGCCATCACCGGATCGACGCGCCGGCCCTCGCGATAGTCGAACAGCTGCTTGGCCAGATACTCGGCGGGCATGCCGACCAGCGACGGAAACGCGCCGGCCGGCACCGCGGCGCCCGCCGCTCCCGGAGAGCCTCCCGTGGCATGGCACGACACGCAGGCCATCGCCCCGGCGCCATTGCCGCTCGCGGCGATCGTCGCGCCGCGCTTGTCGGCGTTCTTGTCCTCGCTGTTGCCGGCCTCCTTGCCCGCGTCCTTGCTGGCCGCGAGCAACGCCCGCGACCACGCCGGTTCCTTCGGCAGGAAATCGGTCGAGCGCCGCACCGCCGCCTCGCTTGCCGCAGCCGCCGGGCCGGCCGGCGCCGATGCCGCGCCGGGCGCCGAAGCCTGGCCCGTTGCGCCGGGGGACGACGACGCCTGGCGCGGCTGCGGCCTCGGCGCAAACAGATCGGGCCAGACCTGGAACAGCAGCCCATACAGCGGAAAGGCGCCGATGCCGATCACCATGGCGCCCACCCACCACGTCGCGCGGCCGCGCTCCGCTTCCACTTCGTTCGGCGTGTTCATGTGATCAGCTTCCCTGGCGCCTTGACGTAGTCGCGCTTGACCGCGTCAACGATCCAGTACGCGGTGGCGCCGACCGTTCCGGTCGGGTTGTAGTTCGAGTTCTGCGGAAACAGGCAGGCCCCGGTGACGAACACATTGGGCACGTCCCAGCATTGGCCGAAGCGGTTGACCACGCTGTTGGAGGGATCGCTGCCCATCGCCGCGCCGCCGTTCAGGTGCGTCGACTGATAGCTGGTCGCGGTGAATGGCCGCTGGCGCGGCCCGGGCTCGGTGGCGACCACCCCGCGCATCGCCTTGCCGATCTGGTCGCCCTTCGCGGTCAGGAAAGCCGACAGCTTGATGTCATTGTCCGGCAGGTCGTAGGTGATGCGCAGCAGCGGCTGTCCCCAGGCATCGCGATAGGTCGGATCCAGCGACAGATAGCCGCCGCGCGTGGGCATCGCCGAGCCGGTGATGGTGATCGACGCCGAATGGTTGTAGTAGCGGCGCACGGCCTTCTTCCATTCGCTGCCCCAGGCCGGCGTGCCCTTCGGCGTCGGGTGGTAGCCGATCGGCGCGCCGCTGACCACCTGGATCTGGATATAGCCGCCGCCGACGAAACCGAGCGGCCCGTGGTCGAAGTTGTCGGCGCTGAAATCGTCGATCGTCACGGCCGCCGCGCCCGCGCCCATGAAGGGGTTGATATGGGTCCGTTCGTCGAAGAACAGGTTGACGCCCGAGGTGGTCTGGTGCGTGTAGTTGCGGCCCACCACGCCCTGGCCCGTGGCCGGGTCGTAGGGCTTGCCGATGCCCGACAGCAACAACAGCCGCACGTTGTGCACGCTGAACGCGCACAGGAACACCATGTCGGCGGGCTGGAAGAACTCCTGCCCGCTGCCATCGACATAGGTGACGCCGCGCGCGAGCTTGCGGTCCTTGTCGAGCTCGACGCGCAGCACCTGCGCCCCGGTGCGCAGCGCGAAGGTATCGAGCTTCATCGCGGCCGGCAGGATGCAGACCTGCGGGGAGGCCTTGGCGAAATGCTCGCAGCCGAAGTTCGAGCAGAATCCGCAGTAGACGCAGGCGCTCATCGGCAGCCCTTCGGTATTGACATAGGGCCGCGTCGACAGCGCCGATGGCTGGATATAGGGGTGATAGCCCAGCTTTGCGGCCGCCTCGCCGAACAGCGCCGAGGCGTGCGCGACCTTCATCGGCGGATTCGGATACGGCCGCGAGCGCCACGGCTCGAAGGGATTGCCGCCCGGCTGCACCTTGCCCTTCAGGTTGCCGGCATAGCCCGAGGCGCCGATCAGATAGTCGAAGCGGTCGTAGTACGGCTCGAGCTCGTCGTAGCTCAAAGGCCAGTCCTGCGCGGTCAGGTCCGCCGCGAAGATGCCCTTGCCGTAGCGGCGCTCGTAATGGCTGCGCAGCTTGAAGTCGGTCGGATCGAAGCGATAGTAGGCGCCGGACCAGTGATTGCCCGAGCCGCCCAGGTGCGTGCCCGGGTAGGCGAACTGCCAGCGCCGCATCGGCAGGGCGGTCTGGCTGGTGTTGTTGCGGAAGGTGAAGGTTTCGGTGGCGGTGTTCTGATGCAGCGCGTGCCGCCGCGTATAGCGCAGTTCGTCATGCACCGTCGGCGCCTGGAAGTCCGGAGAGGGCCACCGCGGCTCGCCGCGTTCGAGCATCACCACGCGATGTCCGGCGGCGGCCAGTTCCTTGCCGATGACCGAACCCGTCCAGCCGCCGCCGACGATCACGGCATCGACACGATCGAGGGTCTTGCTCATGGCCGCCCTCCCTTCGGTGCCGATGCGCCCTTTGCCGGCGACGATGCGTGCGAGCCGCCATGACCGGCGCCGTGCATGGTCCCATGCCCCGCGGCGCGCGCCATCGCGATCGACATCGGCGGCCGCACATAGGCCACGCCATGGCGCTCGATATCGTTGGAGTAGCTGGCATAGACGCCGGGGAAACCGACCAGCTTCCAGCCCGCCATATTGCGATTGCCGCCATGGATCGGATCGCCGAAGAAGCCCTCCATGGTGCCGTCGAGCAGCATCTGGAAGAAGACCTTGCCGGGCAGCGTGCCCAGTTCGATCTCGCTCTTCTCCAGCGCCGTCAGCAAGGCATCCTGTTCACGCGGCTGCAACTGCGAAAACGGCTTGCCGCCATGCCGCTTCGCGCTGACCTCGTCGATCGCGGCCAAACCCGTACGAAAGGCCTGCGCGGGCGTCAGCGCGAGCTGATAGCCCTGCTCCGGTGTGCCGGCCTGGAAGGGTCCATGACGATAGAAATGGTCCCCGCCGCCCCAGGCCCCAGCCAGCTGCCGATCGAGAAAATCGGTCACGCCCGCCTCTCGTGCGCCCGGCCCCAGTTCGTCGTTCGGAATCAACCGGGAAACGATGGCATCCACGGTAATTCTTTCGCGCGCATTGAAAAAATGGGACACGCCACCCGGATTGGCCGCCGCCGCGCTGGCCGGGCCCGGCGGCGCCGCCAGCGCACTATCGCCGACCAGTCCCGTTGCGGCGGCTCCGGCCGGCAACCCGGCCCCGAGGGCTTTCAAAAGCGTGCGCCGCATGGGCGTGAAGGGTTTCGTCATCGCTGCGCTCCTCGAAAAACCGCAGTCGATGCAAGAAGCGTGGCAAGACCACGCCGGGATCACCTGATATGGCGCATCCGCGCCCCTGGTACGGCCGTTGCCTTCGTCCGATGGGGGATGACTATAGGAGCCATACCATGACGAAGCGAAACTGGATTTCCGTTGCAACCTTGAGCGTCGCCATGCTGGGCGGCCTGGTGGCCGGCTGTAACCGCGGCGGCGACGATGCCGCCACTACCGACAGCAGCGCGGCAAGCGCGCCGATGGGCCCCGTCCCGAGCGACACCACCGGCAGCGCGGGTACCGGCACGGGCACGGGTACCACCGGCACTGGCACTGGCACCACCGGTTCGACCGGCACCAGCGGCACCACGGGCACCACTGGCTCGGCCGACACCACCACCGGCACCACCGGATCGGGCACCACCGGCGCCACCGGCACCACGGGTACCGGCACTGCTGGCTCGACGGGTACGGGCACGGGCACCGGCGCCGCCGCGGGCTCGGGCGGCAGCACCGATACGCGCACCGGCGCAAGCGCACCGCAGTAAGTTCCGCAGCAAGCCCTGAACGCTGGCGGACCCGCCGGCAACCCTTCCCCCTCTCTCCTCGGCCCCTCTCCTGCTCGCGGGAGAGGGGCGTTCGTTCGTGCTCGGGGCGCGTGGGCCGTGCGTTGGTGATCGGTGCGTTGGTGATCGCTGCGTTGGTGATCGCTGCGTTGGTGATCGCTGCGTTGGCGATCGCTGCGTCGTCGACGCGGCCGCACCACGTCACCCCGCATCGCCACGCCGCCTGGGCGTGGGCAGCATGATCGGCCGAGGCCGCAAGCGCCGTCCCTACGCCGCCTGGGCCGCATGATCGGTCGAGGCCGACAGCGCCTTCCATTGCTCGAGCTCGGCGCGCGCGGCATCGAGCTTGCCGCCGATATAGCCGAGCGCATCGGTGCCGGCCGCGAAGCGCAACGGCGCCTGCGGCACGGCGGCCAGCTCGACGATGGCCCGCGCCAGCTTGTCCGGGTCGCCAGGCTGCCGGTGGCTGTAGTCGTCATAGCCGCCGCGCAATGCCGCCGATGCCGACACGTAGTCGGGAATGGCCTCGGCCCCGTAGCGTACCGACGAGCCGTCGAGGAAATCGGTGCGGAAGAAGCCCGGCTGCACGATGGTGACCTGGATGCCGAAGCGCGCCACCTCCAGCGCCAGCGACTCGGAGAAGCCCTCGACCGCGAACTTGGCCGCGCAGTAGATCGACGCGCCTTCGAAGCCGACCATGCCGCCGATCGACGACAGATTGAAGATGCGGCCGGCGCGCTGGCGCCGCATCACGGGCAGCACCGCGCGGGTCACGTGCAGGGTGCCGTGGACGTTGGTGTCGAACTGCTTCAGTACATCGTCGGCGCTGTTCTCCTCGAACATGCCCAGCTGGCCGTAGCCCGCGTTATTGACCAGCACGTCGATGCGGCCGAAGGTCGCCACGGCGCGGTCCACCGCGTCGCGCGCCTGCGCCGGGTCGGTGACGTCGAGGCGCAAGGCCAGCAGACGCTCGCCGTGCCCCGGCAATGCCTGCTCGATGCGCAGCGGATCGCGTCCGGTCGCGACGACGTTGTCGCCGGCATCCAGTGCCGCCCTGGCGATGCACGCGCCGATGCCGCGCGCCGCGCCGGTAATGAACCAGGTCCTGTTCATGCTGAACTCCCGAAGTGTGGATCGATGGACTGTCGGCCTTGCCGGTGTACCGCAATGGCGCACGGCGACGACATGCGGCCATGGTAGGCAGCGTGCGCGGGCGCCCGTTAGACCAAAACTCGGCAGCGCTTGCCTGATTCTCCAGAGCGGTGCGTTGGCGCCGTCCTGCGCTCCCGCGGGCCCTTGTCCGCGCGCTACACTTGCGCGCATACCGGCCTTGCCCCTGTTCCTGGCCTCCAAATGGCGCCTGCGCTAACTGCACAGCACGATGATGCAGCGGGCGTAGAGCGATTCGGCGCCTTCATCCCGCGCCTGCCTGGCCATCGCTTCTGACGACCATGTCCATCCCCTTCGATCCAATGCCAACGTCGCCACGACCACACGAGCCCGAGCATGCCCGCCGCCAGCGTGAAGAACGCATGGCCGCACTGATCGGCCGCCTCGCGCCGGCGGAGGGATATACGATGTCCGCGCTCGACGCGGTCAAGTTCCTGCGTGCCAACGGCCCGCTGCCGCGCACGCCGGTGCTCTACGATCCCTGCATCATCGTGCTGTGCAGCGGGCGCAAGCGGGGGTTCTTCGCGGGGCGCGAGTTCGTCTACGACGCCCAGCATTTCCTGGTGCTGTCGCTGCCGATTCCCTTCGAGTCGCAGACCGAGGCCTCGCCGGAGGACCCGATGCTGGCGATCTCGATCCGCGTGGACCTGGGTGTGCTGGCCGAGCTGGCGTTGTCCGTGCCGGCATCGGCGTTGGCATCATCGGGGTTGGGGACACCCGCAGCGTCAGCGTCGGCGTCGGCATCGGCGTCGGCATCGGTGCCGGCATCGGTGCCGGCATCGGGGTCCGGGTCGGCGTTGGAGTTGGCGTCGCGGTCGGGTGCGGCGCCGGCGCCGGAACCCGAGGACGCGAGACCCGCCGAGGTAGCAGGCATCCAGTCGACGCCGCTCGACGACCGGCTCGGCGACGCCGTGGTACGCCTGCTCGAAGCGCTGACCTCGGACATGGAGGCCGCGGTGCTGGGCCCAGCGATCCTGCGCGAAATCTATTTCCGCGTGCTATGCGGCCCCCAGGGCGCGGCGCTGCGCGCGTCGCTCGCCTACCAGAGCAACTTCGGCCGCATCGGCAAGGCGCTGCGAATGATCCATGCCGGCTACGACCAACCGCTGTCGGTCGACACGCTCGCCAGCGCGGCGGCGATGAGCGTGGCGGCCTTCCACGCGGCCTTCAAGTCGGTCACCGGCACCTCGCCGCTGCAGTACATCAAGGCCACGCGGCTGCACAAGGCCCGCATGCTGATGATCCAGCAGGGCATGAATGCGTCCGTGGCGGCCAGCCGCGTCGGCTATGAAAGCCCGTCGCAGTTCAGCCGGGAATTCAAGCGGTTCTTCGGCCGCAGCCCGATCGACGAGGCCCGCGTGATGAAGGAAGCGATGGCGCTGCGCACGCGCGTGGATTGGGCGCGCGCCGCCTGAGCGCTTGCGCCCGGCGGCTGCGGCGCTCGCAGCGCCGGCAGCGCCTGCGGCGTTCGCGCGCAGCGGAACGGTCGCAATTGAGCGGTCGCAATTGAGCGGTCGCAATTGCACGGTGCCATTGAACGGTGCCATTGAACGGTGCAATTGAACGGTGCAATTGAGCGGTCGCAACTGAAGGCCGCAACTGAACGGCCGCGGCGGAGGGCCCGCACCGCGGATCAAGAGAATCAGGCAAGCCCGCCCGAGTATTCGGCATGGGCTTGCGCGCCCCGCCTTCGTACAGTGATGGCAAGCGATGGCATCGAGCGCCGAGCGGCGTTTTCCCGGGGAAATGCCGCATCGAACGCGCGCCGTCGCGAATCATTCCACCTTCACTGTACGGAGTACCAATCATGACTGCACAGCAAGACCAGCGCGACCTGGAAGGCCGCGTCGCCATCGTGACCGGCGCGGCGGGCGGCGTAGGACGCGCGACCGTCGAACTGCTCCACCGCCGCGGCGCGCGCGTGGTGGCCGAGGACATCAAGGACGCGGTCACCGAACTGGAGATCGACGGCGAGATCGTTGCCCTCACCGGCGACGTGTCGCAGGAAGCCACCGCACGCGCGGCCGTGGACACGGCGATGGCGCGCTTCGGCCGGCTCGACATCCTGGTCAATAACGCGGCCCGCATCATCAACCGCACGGTCGCCGAGATGACCGTCGACGAATGGGACCAGATCCTCGCGATCAACGCGCGCGGCATGTTCGTGCATGCCCGCGAAGCGCTGCGCGCGATGATCCCGGCCCAGCGCGGCGTCATCGTCAACGTCGGCTCCTACGCCAGCGTGGTCGCGCTGCCGACCATCGGGGCCTATGCGGCGTCCAAGGGCGCGGTGGCACAGCTGACACGGGTACTGGCGGCGGAAAACGGCCAGCATGGCATCCGCGTCAATGCGGTGGGTCCGGGCGATATCGTGACCGGCATTCTGGACGACCAGATGCCCAACGGCCGCGAGTTCCTGGCCGAGCACGGCAAGAACAACCTGCTCGGGCGCGCGGCCCAGCCCGAGGAAATCGCCGAGGTGATCGCCTTCCTGGCGTCGGACAAGGCCAGCTTCGTCACCGGGGCGCTGGTGATGGCGGATGGGGGGCATACCGCGGTTTGAGCGAGCCATGCCGGCGGCGCGGCGGTACGGCGCGTCAAACCTGCGAAGGCTCGTGCCGCCGCATCAGGGACTGGACCAGCGGGTGACCCTGGAAATGCTCCAGCAACCTTGTCTTCTGCGGATCCGTCAGCAGCGAATCCTGGATCATGGCTGGCCAGCGAGCCGCCGCTGCCGCAACGGTATGACGGATCGCTGCCGCTGCCGGCTTCTCCGGGATGCCCAGCTCGGCGCAGAATCGCCGGAGAACGGCCGGCCCAATGCCTGGCTTGGCAGCCTTGCCCTGCCGCGCGTCGCTCACCGACATGCGCGGCTTCTCGTTCAGAGCGGGAGGCAGGATGTGCAGCGCATGCCCGGTACGGCGGTTGTACGCGGAATAGCCGACGATGTCGTAGGCCGGCGGCAATTCCGGCGTGCGACCGTCGGGATAGTAGATGCCAATGTTCTTCAAGTGCATGTCGGGATTGCCCAGCATCTCGTTGACGACGATGCGCCGCAGCAGTTCATGCACGGCCGACTCGCCGAGCGACGGGAATTCCATCATCACGCCTGCCACATCGAGATAGCTTGCGCCAAGGTACTTCTGCTCTGGCATGACTTCGAGAATCTGCGCGAAGTCTTCGCAATGAATCCGCCCTTGCGGCGTGCGGTCATAGCGAATCACAGCGAGGAAATTGGTGCGGCTGTCGGCATCGCCAAGATCGTAACCATGCTCCACCGCCAGGGCCTCCAACGGGGCCAGGTGCGCTTCGGTGACATTGACTCCGGCTGCGCCGGCAAGCCGCAGCGACAGTTCCTCCAGCTCGGGCAACAGCGGCTGCCCGACTACCGGCAGCTTGGCGATGATGTGGGTGTCCTGCATCTTGGTCCGGCCCACATATCGCCCGCCCTGCCGGATGACGCCCACCTTCGGCTGCACCCCTGACAGCGAGACGCCGTCGTCCATCGGGTCGGCGGTCACCGACATTTCGACCGAGTCGGCATCCTGCGTGACATAGTGAGCCAGCTCGTCGCGCGTCAGTTCAAGAGGCCGCGCGTGGACGTTGCCCGGCAAATCCTTGCCGCAGGCCGCGAGCATCTCGAAATGGTCCTTCGGGTCGCAACCACGCTGCGCGGCGACATGATCGCGGAAAACGCCTTCGGGCAGCAGGTTCTGGAAGAACGCGGGCAGCAGCCAGCCATTGGAAGGGCTGAAGCGTCCGTTGAATAACGTTGAGCCGACGTCGGCCCACAGCGCCCGCTGCGCTTCGCGTTCGCGGGCCAGCATCGACAGGGAAACCACCGGCGCATCGCGCATGGCGGCAAATGCCTCGTCGGCCACGAAGCGATTGACGACCTGAGCATCGCCGAGCGCGTACTGGAACAGCACGCCTGCCCGAACCTTGCCGATGAAGATACCGACTGCTTTGACGTTCATGAATTGCCTGCCTGGGACTTGTCAGCTTCCGTCTTGCGCGCCGCAAGACGCTCCCGCGCCGCCTGCACGCGAGTCTTGACCGCGGGCGCTGTCGGCGTGAACGCGCCGTCCTGAGCCAGGCCGGCTGCCGCGCCCTTCGGCACGATGGCCAGTTCGTAGCCAAGGCGATCGAGCACAGCGAGCAATGTCGTGACTTTATAGTCACCTTCTCCGCTCAGCATGGAGGTAACCGTGCGGCGCGACAGACCGGTCCGCGCCCCGAGCTCGCTCTGCGTCAGCGAGAGCGCCTTCATGCGGGTTCGGAGCAGCGCGGCGATGTCAGGCAATGATCGCATGGTACTAAAGTAGTATATTTTCGAAAAATCATACTTCATTGCTCACTCGACGTCAAAAAAATGAGCAGTAAAGTAGGATAACTGGGCTTTATCCTACTTTACTGCTCACTCCGGCGAGCGCCTCGGTGTCGCCAGCCAATGGCTGGCCTGGCATCAGAAGCAGGTGCCGCCAGGCACCGCCGTACGAAGCTCGGCCTCACCCGCCGATATGCGGCCGATCCGACTGCATTCGGTCGCCTTGTTCATCCGGCGGCGATACCTGCTCGTTCATCACCTCGTTCGGGGTGGGGGCGGGCTTGTCGGCGGGTTTTGCGCCGGGCTTGCCGCCCTGCTGGCCCTGCTGGCCCTGCTGGCCCTGCTGGCCCTGCTGGCCCTGCTGGCCCTGCTGGCCCTGTTGGCCCTGTTGGCTTTCCTTGCCCTGCCTGCCCTGTTCCGCCTGCTTGGCGCTACCGGCCGGGTTGCTTTCCGACGGCATCGTATCGGCCTCGGCGGCCGGGTTCTGCCCGCGCTCCTGCGACAGCGGGCCCTTCTCCGGCGTCAGCGACTCGACGGACTGCGGGGCCACGGGGTTCGGAATCCCTGAAGATTTGTCCTTCATGCGCATCTCCGTTTGCAATGGGTAGCGGGTCGGGCCTGCAGCACGCCGCGACAGCGTGGCGCTGCGCCCCCTCCCATGGCGGACGCAAGACACATACCCGGACACACGCCCGGACACATACCCGGACACATGCCCGCCCCATGCGTGCGGATTCAGTCCACCGTCACCCCATTGGCCCGGATGATCTCGCCCCATACCTTGATGTCATCGCGGATCGTCGCCGCGAACGCCTCGCTGGTCTTTGCCCGCGGATTGGCCATGTTCATCAGCGCGAAGCGCTCGCGGATCTGCGGGTCGCCCAGCATGCCGTTGATCTCGGCGTTGAGCCGCTTGACGATCGGCGCGGGCGTGCCGGCGGGCGCAAACAGGCCGTACCAGCTGTTGGTATCGAATGGATAGCCCTGCTCGCGCATGGTTGGCACCTCGGGCGATACGGCGCCGCGGCGGCTGCCGCTGATCGCCAGCGCGCGGATCTTGCCGGAGCGGATCAGCGGCAGCGACGACGAGGTATCGACGAAGGCCACCTTGATCATGCCGCCCTGCAGATCGTTCAACACCTGTCCGACCGCCTTGTAAGGGACGTGGCGCATGCGCAGGCCGGCCTGCATCTTCAGCGCCTCCATGGTCAGGTGTCCGCCCGAGCCGATGCCCCAGGAGCCGTAGTCATAGGCATCGGGCCTGGCCTTCACGGCCGCGACGAACTCGCGCAGATTGCGTGCGGGGAAATCCGGCGTGACCACCAGGAAGTTGCCGCCCTCGCCCACCTGGGCCACCGGCGCCAGATCGCGCAGCGCGTCGTAGGGCAGCTTCGGCTGCAGCGTATGGTTGATAACGATCGACGCCGCATAGGTGAACAGCAGCGTATAGCCATCGGGCGCGGCCTTGGCCACGGCATCGACGCCGATGATGCCGGTCGCGCCGGGCTTGTTGTCCACCACCACGGTCTGCCCCAGCCGCTTGCCCAGCCGTTCGGCGATCACGCGCGCGAACAGGTCGGTGCCGCTGCCGGCCGAGGACGCGACCACCAGCCGGATCGGCCGCGACGGCCATGTATCGCTGGCCCATGCGGGCCCGGTGGCGAGCGGCGCGGCCACCAGGGCCATCAGTGCCAGCAGCGTTTGCCGCCGGCGGTCCGGCGACGCGAATGCCCTGGCGCTACCGTTCGCGCTCTTGTCCGCCCTTTTATCCGCCCTTTTATCCGCCCTCTTGTCCGCCCTCTTGTGCGCTCCCTTGTCTCCGCTCTCGTACGCGCTCTCGCAGGCGCTCTTCCTGTCGATCGACATCGTCCATCCTCTCCTTATCGTTGGCTGAACGGGTGGCGCTCACCGCGTTCGATGCTGTCGGCGCACGCCTGATAGAGACTGCGCGATACATAGCTGGCCACCTGGCGCGAGCGCTGGCGCAGCCACCCGGCCTTCAATTCGCGCGCCTGCCGCAGCGTCGGCGCATCGCCCGGCGCGCCGGCAAGCACGTCGATCACGTGCAGGGCCAGCTGGATCTCCCCCTTGTTGGCGAGCCCCTGCGCATGGCGGATCAGCGCGTCGTGATCGCTGACCGCCTCGGCGATCTGCGCGGCGGCCTGCTCCGGCGGCGCCGGATGCAGCGAGGTCGCGTTGCGGTCCCACCAGCCGTTTTCCGCGCGGTAGATATCGCGCGCGATATAGCTGGGATCGCCGTAGCTCGGCCGCATCCAGGGCTTGCCGAACAACTCCTCGGGATAGCGCAGCGCCGCCAGCATCTCGCGCTCGTCCATGCCCTGGTTGATCAGCCGGATCACCTCGTCGTGCAGCCAGTGCAGCGCGCCTGCGGTGTGGCGCAGCACCTCGACCGCCTGCGCGCCGCACAGGTCGGCGCCGAACTCGCGCACCACGCGCTCGGGCTCGAGCGCGGCCAGGTTCTCCAGCGTGCGGGCCCAGCGCGGCGCATCGCGCAGCGTGCGCAGCGGCGTGCCGATGTTCGGGATCGAGTCGATCACGGCCGGGCCGCCGTACAGGATGCGCGATTCGGGCAGCCAGACCGCGACCGCGTCGTCGGTCTCCGACGGCGCCCACAGCAGCTCGGCGCGGCGCGGTCCGGTGCCGATGGTCAGCCCCTGCGCGAAGGTTTCGGTCGGCGCATGCTGGCTCAGCTTGCCGGCCAGGCGTCCACGCGGCTGGCGGAACTGCACCTCGGCCAGCGCCTCCTGCAGCGGCATGGTGGCGCGGTAGCGCGCCTGCCGGGGCAGCACGTTGGCATGGGCGATCACGCGCGGCGCGGGGTCGCCGCGCTCGGCGCAATGCGCCAGCCACAGCGGCAGCCCGCTGTTGTAGCCGAGATGGCCGTGGCTGAAGACGATGGCGGCGATGGGCAACGGGGTCACGCTGCGCAGCGCATCGATCATGCCGCGCGTAATGGCGCCGCCAGGACCGGCATCGACCAGCAGCAGCGCATCGCCATCGGCGGCGCCGGACTGCGTGGCGGTCTGCGTGGTGATCTGCGCGACGAAGGACTGGCCTTGGCCGTGCAGCTTCCAGACACCCGGGGCGACGGCCTCGACCCCGTCGCCGGTGGCCAGCGCGGCGGGGCGCGCTTCGAATTCCTGCATGCGAACGACTCCTGTGACAGAACGAAGGACGAGCGCCGCCCCGCTCCGCCCGGGAGCGTCATCGTGGGCAACGCCAGGGAACAATGACCGGTAGGACGACTAACGCCGGCCGACGCGGGAGCTGACCGGCGCGCTCAGGCTGGCCGCGCAGCAGTCGATCAGTTCGGCCAGCGGGGGCTCGCCGCCGCGGCGGCCCTGGTCGCGATACCAGTGCGCCAGCGAATAGACCACGGTGTCGTTGAACCAGGTCAGCCGCAGGTTCATGACCTCACGGGGTATCCCGGGGCACAGCGCGAACACCAGCTTGCGCACGCGCACCAGCGCGGAGACCGCGTCGCGTTCGACCAGCCCCTTCTTCAGCAGATTGGGACTGAAGGTGGTCTGCGCCAGCACTTGCAGATAGTGGCGGCCCCAGTCGGTATCGCGCACCGTGTCGGCCAGCGGCAGGATGGTGCACTCGACCACCGCGTGCAGATCGTTATCGCGGCCCTCGGCGGCCAGCCGGTCCAGATAACGATGGCGAATTACGTTGATCTGGTGCAGCCGCCGGTTCAGCAGATGGCTGACCAGCGCCTCGCGCGAGCCGTAGTGGTAGTGCAGCGCCGAGCGGTTGCGCTGGCCGCTCTCGATCACGATCTGCCGCAGCGGCACCTGCTCGACGCCATGTTCGGCGAACAGGCGCTCGGCGATCTCCAGCATCCTCGCAGCGGTGCCGGGCACCGCGGCCTCTTCCTCGGCAACCGGCGCCGCCACCTTGCGCCGTCCCGCCGTCTCGGTGTCCTCGCCGATCACCGAGCGAATCTGTTTGAGCTTCATGCGTGCGATCCGCAATGTCCCCGCGACCATCGCGAGGTTCGCTGTCAGCATAGACGCGTCGCGTCGTTCTAATACTAGGGATTAACCCGAGAAATCGGACGTCCTCATGACGCGAACGTGCGCCTCGGGGTAATCCCCAGATTTTCGAATCGCCATGCGGCGCTATGGTGTTCCGGACCCGTGTAATACCACGTATTAAACGCTGCGGGCCACGAAGAACATCGCAAGACACGGAGGAGACAAGGCATGAAGGGATGGTGGATCACGGCGGCGGCCGCCGGCCTGATGGCGCAGGGCGCGCATGGGCAATCGTCGGTGACCTTGTATGGCGTGGTCACCGCCAGCCTGCAGTACGTCAACAACTCGCAGAACGTCAGCGGCGGCGTGCTGGCGCCGGGCAGCGGCTCGCGCACGATGCTCAATTCGTCGGGCATCGCGCAGTCGCGCTTCGGCCTGCGCGGCACCGAGGAACTCGGTGGCGGCGTGCAGGCGCTGTTCGTGCTGGAGAACCAGTTCAACACCGACAACGGGCAGATGGGGCAGAACGCGATCTTCGGCCGGCAGGCCTTCGTCGGCCTGAAGAACGAGCTGGGCCGCATCACCTTCGGCCGGCAGTACACCTCGTCGTTCCTGGCACTGGGCAGCTTCACGCCGGTGGCCTACGCCCCCGAGTTCGAGCCGGTGGTCGGCATGGCCGGGCCGAACTTCCGCGAGAACAACATGGTCCAGTACCACGGCAAGTTCGGACCCTTGTCGCTGCACACGCACTGGTCGTTCGGCGAGCGCACCGGCAGCCTCGCCGCCGGCTCGGCCTACGGCATCGGCGTGTCGTACTACACCAACGGCTTCGGCGTGGCGGCGGCCTACGACGAGGTCAAGACGCTCAATGCCGCGCAGGCGTCCGGCGCCTCCGGCTCCAGCGACTACGGCCGCGACATGCGCGCCTTCATGGCCGGCAGCTACGAGATCGGCGCGTTCAAGTTCGTCGCCGGCTACCGCTGGGGCAACTCGGTGGCGCCCGGCGAGGGCACGCCCACGCTGCTGCCGCACCGCGACGACATGTACTGGGCCGGCGTGCACTGGCAGACCACGCCCGCGCTGCGCCTGAGCCTGGCCTACTACTACGACGACATCAAGCGGGCCGATATCGGCGGCGCCAGCGTCAATCCGGTCAATCCGCAGCAATACCTGGCGCTGGCCGACTATCGGCTGACCAAGCGCACCGATGTGTTTGCCGGCGTGATGTACGCGCGCAATGCCTCGCTGAACTGGGACAACATCGGCTATCTGCCCAACGGCCAGTCGGTCGGCTACGCGCCGGCCACCTCGCAGGTCTATTACAAGCGGCCCGATGCCAAGGGACAACTCGGCATCTCGCTGGGCATCCGCACCATCTTCTAGCAGCCACGATAGCAGCCACGATGCAAGCCATGGAAAACACCACCACCGATCCCGCCCTCGCCGCGCGCCTGCGCGAGGCCTTCATCTATACCTTCCCGGTGCACGATCTCGCGCAGGTGCGCTGGCAGATCACGCAGAACCCGCAGAACCGCAACCGCGTGCCCGTCAACGGCCTGCTGCATTACCGCCGGCTGCTGGACCATCGCGCCCGCACCGTGACGCAGCCCAACAACGACACGCTGTATTCGCTGTCATACCTGGCCTTGCACGGCGGACCGATGCTGCTGCGGCTGCCGGACATGGGCGAGCGCTACTACAGCGTGGCGCTGCTGGACATCTTCACCAACAACTTCGCCTGCATCGGCAATCGCACGACCGGCTCGGAGGCCGCCGAATTCCTGCTGGCGGGGCCCGACTGGTCCGGCGACGCGCCAGCCGGCGCGCGGCTGATCCGCTGTCCCAGCAACGATGTCTGGCTGCTCGCCCGGCTGCTGGTCGATGGCGAGCACGACCTGCCGGCGGTGCATGCGTTGCAGGATGCGATCCGGCTTGAGCCGGTGGGATCGCGAGCTGGATCGCAAGAAGGACCGCAAGACACCGGCGGCAGCGGCCTGCTGGAGACCGTGCCCGACGAGGCCGATCCAGCCTGCTATCTGGACCTGGTCAATGAGGTGCTGGGCCGCAATCCGGTGCCGGACGACGAACGCGAGCTGGTGGCGAGTTTTGCCGAAGTCGGCATCCGCCCCGGGCATCGCCATGCCTACGGCGACCTGCCGACGCCGATCCAGCAGGCCTGGCGCGCGATGCTGCCGGCGCTGCGCAAGGAACTGGCGCGCACGCCGGGCTTCGGCAATGGCAGCGAATCGGGTCCGTGGCAATCGGGCCCGGACCATCTGGGCAATTTCGGCAAGGACTACACCTATCGCGCCCATGTATCGCTGATCGGCCTGGGCGCGCTGGAACGCGCCGAGGCCATCTACGCCACCTGCGTCAACGATGCCGCCGGCGAACGGCTGGACGGCGCGCGGGCCTATCGGCTGCATATCCCGCCGGCGATGCCGGTCGACGCGTTCTGGTCGCTGTCGATGTACGAGTTCGCGTCCGACGGCCGGCGCTTCTTCACCGAGAATCCGATCGGCCGCTATACCATCGGCGACCGCACGCCGGGACTGCTGGTCAATGCCGATGGCAGCATCGACCTGTGGCTGCAACATGCGCGGCCCGAGCCGGCACGCGAGGCCAACTGGCTGCCGGCGCCGGCCGGCCGCTTCTCGCTGACCTTGCGCTATTACCACCCGCGCGAGGCGCTGCTGTCGCGGCGCTTCCAGCAGCCGGCGCCGGAGCCGATCGAGACCTGACCCGCGTCGCGCGCCGGCTGAGCCTGCCGACCGAGACTAGCCTCCGTCCCGCGCGGGCCCTGTCTGACGCGCGTGGCATTGCGCCACGGCTGGCGCCGCCAGATCGGCCAGCCGGCGCAGCGTCTCGACCTCGTCGGCCTGCCACGCCGACCTCGGGCTGAGGTAGTTGAACGTGCCGATGCAGCGACCCCGCTCGCCGATCGGTACATTGACCACTGCCCTCAGCCCGAGCGCGCGGATCGTTGCGATATCGTCGAACACCTCGGCCAGCGCCGCGTCGCCTTCGCCGACGAAGACTTCGGTGCGCTCCAGCAGCTGCCGCGTCCACGGCGTATCGCCCTTGCGCTTGCTGCCGCCGACCGGATAGGCAGCGGGATCGCTGGACCATTGGCGCACCACTTCCCGGGTGTCCGGGCGCCACAGATTGATCGTCAGCAGGCCGGGGCCGAGCAGCGCCAGCGTGGCGTCGCCGACCGCGTCGAAGAGGGCGGCGCCCTGTTCGGCCTGGCCTGGCGCGGCCCGATGCACGGCCTCATGCTCGACTTCAAGCGCGGACTCCAGCGCAGCCGCCTGCTTCGCGGTCAATCGTTGCCGCAGCGCAGCCAGGGCCGCCAGCGCGGCGTCCTGCGGATTGGATGCTTCGCTCACGCTCACTCCGCGCTGATCTTCAGGTCGCGGATCAGCTTGCCGTAGCGGTCGGCATCGCGGCGCAGCACCTGGCCGAACTGCTGCGGCGTCGACGTGGTCGTCTCCACGCCGATCGCGTCCATCTTTGCCTTGACCTCGGGCAGCTGCATCACCTTGTTGATCTCGGCATTCAGGCGCGTCACCAGCGCCGGCGGCATGCCGGCCGGGCCGAAGGCGCCATACCAGACCGCCAGCTCGTAGCCCGGCACGGTCTCGGCGACGGTCGGCACATTGGGCAGCAGCGGCGAGCGCCTGGCCTCGGTGACGGCCAGCAGCTTCAGCTTGTTGGCCTTGACGTGCGGCAGCGTCTGCGTGCCGGCCGAGAACAGCAGCTGGGTCTGGCCCGCGACCGTGTCGACCACCGCAGGCGCCCCGCCCTTGTACGGCACGTGCAGCATCTCCACGCCGGCCATCTTCTCGAACAGCACCGCGCTCAGATGGTTGGTCGAACCTGGACCGGCGCTGGCGTAGGCCAGCTTGCCGGGATTGGCGCGCGCGTAGGCGATCAGTTCCTTGACGTTGCTGGCCGGCACCGACGGGTGGACCACCATCGTGTTGGTGACGTAGGCCAGCAGGCCCAGCGGCGTGAAATCCTCGACGCCGCGGAACGGCATGTTCGGCATCAGCGCCGGGTTCATCGCATGCGTGCTCATCGAGCCGATCAGCAGCGTATAGCCGTCCGGCTTGGCGCGCGCGACCATGGCCGAGCCGATATTGCCCGATGCGCCTGGCTTGTTGTCGACGATGACCGGCTGCCCCAGCGAGCGCGTCAGGCGTTCGGACAGCACCCGCGCCAGGATATCGGTCGAACCGCCCGGCGCCCACGGCACCACCAGCGTGATCGGCTTGGTCGG
The DNA here is from genome assembly GCF_026210475.1 of Cupriavidus cauae. NCBI lineage: Bacteria > Pseudomonadati > Pseudomonadota > Betaproteobacteria > Burkholderiales > Burkholderiaceae > Cupriavidus > Cupriavidus cauae. The sequence continues at coordinate 1,708,129 of NZ_CP080294.1, read as the reverse complement.
ATAGTCCTGCGCCGCCGCGGCGCCTGCGGCGCAGCACAGCGCCAGCGCGGCCACCCCGCGCAGCCAGCTTCGAATCGTCGTCTTCATGGTCGTTTTCCCCCGTTTGTCATGCCGGACGCACCGCGCGGCCGGTCTGTCGTTCTATCGTTCTGCTGGTCTGCTGGCCTGGCGCTCTGCCGTTCCATCGTGCCGTGACATATCGGCGCCTGCACGGGCCATGCCGCGGCATCCCCGCTCTCAGCGTCCCACCGCATAGCCCTGCATGCCGCGCGGATTCGCACCGGCGCGCAGCACCAGCCGGCCCTTGCCGTCGCGCTCGCGCGAACACGCCGACATCCGTCCCTCCGACCACGGCTCGCCGATGCGCAGCTCGTGGCCGGCATCGCGCAGCGCGTCCAGCGTCGCCTGCGGAAAGCGCGACTCGATGCTGAGCCGGTTCAGCACCGTCTGGCGCGGCCAGAACGAGCCGGGGAAGTGGTCGATGTGCCAGGCCGGCGCGTCGATCGCCTGTTGCAGATTCATGCCGTGCACCGCGTGGCGCATGAAGAAGGCCAGCGACCATTGGTCCTGCTGGTCGCCGCCCGGCGTGCCGAACACCATATAGGGCTCCCCGTCGCGCAAGGCCAGCGACGGCGACAGCGTGGTGCAGGGCCGCTTGCCCGGCGCCAGCGAATTGGGCAGGCCCGGCTCGAGCCAGGTCATCTGCAGGCGCGTATTGAGCGCGAAGCCCAGCGCCGGAATGGTGGGGCTCGACGACAGCCAGCCGCCGGACGGCGTCGCCGCGACCATATTGCCGTCGCGGTCGATCACGTCGAGATGACAGGTGTCGCCGACGAAGATCTCCTTCTCGGCCCATTGCTGCACCGGCGGCAGCGCGGCGAAGGTCGGTTCGCCGACGCCGAAGCGCGTATCGGCGCTGGCCAGCGTGCGCTCGCCCGCGTCGAGATCGGGCAGGCGGGGTGCGCGGCCGTCGATGGTGCCGGCCCGCATCTCGCGCGTTGCCTGCGCGCCGATCAGCTGCGCGCGCGATCGCAGATAGTCGGCATCGAGCAGGCCCTGCGCCGGCACGTCGGCAAAGCGCGGATCGCCGTACCACGCGAGGCGGTCGGCCATCGCCAGCTTGGCCGCCTCGGCGATCCGATGGACGAAGCCCGGCGACGTCGGTTCGTGCGCCTCCAATCCGGTGTGCCGCAGCATGCCGAGCTGCTGCAGGAAGGCGGGGCCCTGGCTCCAGACGCCGCACTTGGCGACCGTATAGCGGCCGAAATCCAGCGTCAGCGGCGCTTCGACCTCGGGCTGCCAGGACGCCATGTCCTCGTAGCGCAGCAGGCCGCGATGGCGCTCGCCGGTGGTGTCTCGCACCTGCTGCGTGCGGCAATAGGTATCGATCTCGCGCGCGACGAAGCCGCGGTACCAGCAGTCGAGCGCGGCATCGATCTGCTTCTCGCGGGTGGCGCCGGCCGCGTGCGCCTCTTCGACGATGCGCTGGTAGGTGCGCGCCAGCGCGGGCGTGGCATGCAGCGAGCCCGGTGACGGCACGCGGCCATCGACCAGCCACACGTCGGCCGAATCGCGCCATTCGCGCTGGAACAGTTCGCGCACCGCCAGGATCGCCTGCGAAATACGCGGCACCAGCGGAAAGCCGTCGCGCGCATAGGCGATCGCGGGCGCCAGCACTTCGGCCAGAGACCACGTGCCGTAGTCGCGCAGCATGGTCAGCCACGCGCCGAATGCGCCGGGCACGGTGGCGGGCAGCAGGCCGATGCCGGGCATCAGTTCCAGTCCCATCGCGCGCATCGCGGCCGGGTCGGCCAGCGCGGGGGCCGGACCCTGGCCGCAGATCGAGCGCACGGCGCGCTCGCGTTCGCTCCACAGCAGGATCGGCGCCTCGCCGCCGGGGCCGTTCAGATGCGGCTCGACCACCTGCAGCACAAACCCGCCGGCCACCGCCGCGTCGAAGGCATTGCCGCCGCGCTCGAGCACGCCCATCGCGGTCTGCGAGGCGAGCCAGTGGGTCGACGAGACGACGCCGAAGGTACCGACGATTTCCGGGCGGGTGGTGAACATGCTGGTTTCCGAAGGCGATCTGGGTGGGTGGGATGGGGCAAGCGATGGGGCAAGTATAGGAAGATCGAATAACCAGAACGCACGATTGCTTTATTCTTCCATTCCGGATTGGTTATACGACTGGCGCGTGACCGGCTGCGTGACCGGCTGCGTGACCGGTTTCTCGACCGGCTGCGCGACTGATCGCGCGACTCCCGGAAACCCGCCCTTCGCCATCCTTCGCCCCCTCCTTCGTCCCTTTGCCATGCCTGCCTTCGCCGACCGCCTGCAGCACAACCTGATATCCCGCCTGCGCCTGAAGCAGCTGTCGTTGCTGCTGGCATTGGAGCGGCATCGCTCGCTGTCGCGCGCGGCCGCCGAGCTGAACCTGAGCCAGCCGGCGGTGACCAAGGCGCTGCGCGAGATCGAGGAGATCTTCCTGACGCCGCTGTTTCATCGGTCACGCGCGGGCCTGGAAGCCACCGAGACCGGTGCCGCCGTGCTCGCGTATGCGCGGCTCGCGCTGGCGGACGCGCGGGCGCTCGGCGACGAACTGGCGGTACTCGATGCGGGACTCGGCGGGCGGCTGCGCATCGGCGTGATTCCGTTCATCGCGCCGGCGGTGCTGGACGCGGCTTGCTCGCATGCCCTGAGCCAGCAGCCGCGCATCGCGGTGCTGGTGCGCGAGGGGACCACCGACGAACTGGTCAGCGCCCTGCGCGCGCACGAGGTCGATTGCGTGATCGCGCGCTCGTTCTATGCCGCGGGGGAAGACATCGTGCAGGTGCCGCTGTATCGCGAGGAGCCGACGCTGGTGGTGCCGACGCGCGCCGCGGCGCGGCTCTCGCGCGGCGCGCTCGACTGGGCGCGGCTGGCCACGCTGGACTGGATCATGCCGCCGCCGCAGACGCCGACCCGCCGCACCATCAATACGATGTTCGCGACCGCGGGCGTGGCGCCGCCGCTGCCGCTGGTGGAAACCTATTCGATCAAGACCATCGCCACGCTGCTGCGCACGCAGCCGCGCGCGATCACGATCGTGCCGCGCGCGGTTGCGGTCGAACTGGCCAATGGCGGGGGCGCGGCCCTGCTGCCCCATGCCTTGCGCTGGGACCTCCCGCCCGTGGAGGCGATGTGGCTGCGCCGCGCGCAGCACAGCGGGCCGCTGATGGCGCTGGTGACGGCGCTGCAGGCGGCGAGCGGTTGAAGCGGTCGCCAACGGTCATCGCCCACTCATCCTTGCCGTCTGTCAGGGCCTGTCGTCCCCGCGAAAGCGGAAGCCCGGCCGCTTTCCGGGACGCTGGAATTCCCGCCCTCGCGGGAACGACATGCTGACGACTACGACTGCTGCGCCGCCTCCGGCTGCATGTAGAACACCTCCCACAGATGGCCATCGAGGTCTTCATAGCCGTGCTGGTACATGAAGCCGTAGTCCTTCGGCTCGTTCGGCGTGCGCGGCGCGCCCGCCGCGACGGCCTTCGACACCATGTCGTCGACCGCGGCGCGGCTGTCCATCGACAGCGCCAGAATGACTTCGGTGCTGCTGCCGGTATCGCAGATCGCCTTGCCGGTGAAGGTCTTGAAGAAGTCCTCGACCAGCAGCATCACGTAGATCTGGTCCGACACGATCATGCAGGTGGCATTGCGGTCGGTGAATTTGGGATCGAAGCGATAGCCGAGCCGCGTAAAAAAATCGACCGAGCGGTCGAGGTCCTTGACGGGCAGGTTGACGAAAATCTGGGTCGCCATCGAGGTGTCTCCTGGTTTTGCAATGGTTCTGAATATGGTGTTGGAAATGGCGCAGAGGGTAATGGCACGGGTTCCGGAACCGGATTCCGGATCCGGAAAACTGGCGGATTCAATCGTCCGCGCCTACGACGTACTGACCCACGGATCATAACTGCCGATCGTCCACAGATGGCCTTCGAGATCGAAGCAGCTGAAATCGCGGCCGCCATAATCCTGGTCCTTCAACTCGAGCACGATCTGCGCGCCCGCCGCCTTGGCGCGCGCGAATACCGCGTCGGGATCGGGCACGACCAGATAAATGCTCTGGGTCTGTCCGCCGCCGACTTCGTCCGGCTGGCGCATCAGCTTGCCATACGGCGAATCGAGCACCGAGCCCAGCATCACCATGCCCTTGCCGTAATTGAGTTGCGCATGCGCGATGGTGCCGTCGTCGTTCTCGACCACCAGATGCCGCGTGAAACCGAAGGTATCGCACAGCCATGCAATTGCGGACGGCGCATCGCGATAACGCAGGCACGGAATGGCGGTACTGCCGGTGCTGCCGGCGGCGCCGGAATGGGTATCGGTCATCTCAATCGCTCCTTGCGCGGCGGCATCGGCGCATCATCGGTTCGAAAATCGTCGGTGCCGAAATCGTCGGTGCCGAAATCGTCGGTGCGAAATCACCGCTTCGACGTCACCGATTTGAAACCGGATCGCCCCGCGCCGCGAACGGCGGGCGCCGCGCGGCAAATCCCCTAGGCAGCATAGACGATCGCATCGCGCGCAAAAGCGCCACACGATGCGACGAGAACGTTTCTTCGTACACGTGTGACCGGTTATACTCCGCGCTCCATAAACCACATTTCGGGTATATAGAACAATGGCCGTTGCCAACAAGAAAAGCGCGCCGCGCGCAGTGAAGTCCGCCAAGCCGGCGGCACCGACCAAGAAGGCCAGCGTGCTGGCACGCGAAGCGCAAGCCGCGAAGAAGCGCCTGCTGAAGCTGCGCGCCGACACGAAGAAGGCGATCGACGCCGCCAAGCGCGAAGTCGCGCAGGCTGTCGCCGCCGCCAAGCTGGCACTGCAGGCCGAGAAGCAGGCCGCGAAGGACAAGCTGGCCGCGCAGAAGGAAAAGGCGAAGGCAGCGAAGGCCGCCAAGTCGGCGAAGAAGCCGGCCGGCGCCAAGACCGCCGCGCCGAAGAAGGCCGCCGCACCGAAGGCCGCCAAGCCCGCCGCCAAGGTCGTCAAGGCACCGAAGAAGGCCGCACCGAAGGCCGCTGCAAAGACGAAGCCGGCTGCCGGCGTCGTCGCCAAGGCTGCCTGAGCGCCGCCGCCCCTGCTGCCATGCCCTCGCTCGAGGGCTGCATCACGGCACCGCGGCGATCGTCCGATCGCGCGGTGCCGACCCTCCCGCCGAGGGGCTACCGATTTGGGGGTAGCCAAGGCCGGCCCGATGTGCCGATAATCTGCTTTCTTCCGGCATCACTTTCTTGCGTTAAATCACTTTGCGTAAATCGCTTGCGCTCATCGCAGTGAGCCTTGGCGGCGCTTTTGCCGCATGCTCGCACGATGTCCCCGTGCAAACGACACCGAATGGGAATGGCAATGAAGGAAGCCCTGCAACGTTGTCCGCTGTGCACAACCATCACGGAAGCATCGGCGCGCCCGCGCTCCTATGGGCAATGGATGCGCTATCAATGCCGCAACGACGATTGCGGCCCGAGTGAAATCAGCACCAAGGCGCGCTCGCATCTGCGCCGCGGCGAACGCCAGGCGGAACTGCGCAGCGTGGCCAAGTCCTGTCGCCATAACGGCGCGCGGCTGCGCATCGGGTACGACGGGCCGACCGGCGAGTTCCAGCTCGAAGTGGTGGAGTAAGCGGAAGGCGAGAACGCGCGAAACGCAGCGCTTACGATTGCGTCACAGTTGCTTCACGGTTTCCCAAGGGTTGGCCCGAGGTTCGCTTAGGGTTCCTTCAAGGTGGCTCAGGGTTCCACCGACGGCTCGCGCTTCATGCAACGCAGCACGAAGGTCGAGCGGCTGTGCCGCAGCCCGGGCAACTTGTACAGCTTGTGGCGCAGGAACTCCTCGTAACCTTCGGTGCCCGCTACTGCCACCTTGATCAGATAGTCATACTCGCCGGTCAGCAGGTACGCCTCCATGACCTCGGGCAGCTGCGCCAACGCGCGGCCGAAGCGATCGAGCATGTCGTCGTCGTGCCGCTCCAGCGTGACCTCGATCAGCACGGTGTCGGGCAGGCCAAGCGCCTTCTGGTTCAGCAAGGCGGTATAGCCCTGGATTACCCCGGCCTCTTCCAGCGCGCGCACGCGGTTCCAGCATGGCGTGGGGGACAGGCCGACCTGCTCGGCCAGCTTCAGATTGGACAGCCGGCCGTCCCGGCGCAGCGCGCGCAGGATGCGGCGGTCGGTTTCGTCGAGCTTCGGGGACAGCCTGGTGGCGGACCGGGAAGCGGGACTCGTCGTGGCAGCCGCCGTAGGAGTGGTCGCGGGGTTCGTCGGATCGGTCATCGGAATCGGTCAAATCGGTCGAAAAAGAAGATTTCTCTACATCATCGACAGATACTAGCCGATTCATTCTGATCTGAGTCAGCACAGCAGAATATTAAGAAGCACATTCTGCGGACCGGCTGGTAAATTCACTACATCTTCACTGCCACCGGTTGCCGTCATGTCCGCCCAAGCCTCGACCCCCGCCCTGCAACTCGCCCTGCTGCTCGACCAGCACGATCTGATCGGCGCCATCGAGTGGACGCTGGCGACGGCGCGCCGCACCGGCCTGGGGCTGGCCGCGATGACGCTGATGCCGAGCGCCCTGCCCGGCGCCGGTCAATGGCTGCGGCTGTCGGTGACGGCGGAGGAGCCGGCGCTGTTCTCGCTGTTGGTCAAGCGCCTGGAAAACGGCGTCGATGTGCGCGAAGTCGCGGTCGTCGAGGAATCCCTGGGACAGCCGGAGCCGACGGCCGCCCGGCGCCGCGATACCGCGAACGCGGCCTCGCCGGCCGCCGCGCCGGTCCACTGACCGGCCTTCAGTCCCCGCTGTCAGGTCCCGCCTCAAGTGCGTCGCCTTGAGTTCGGCGCCTTGAGTTCGGCGCCTTGAGTTGGCCGCCTTCAGGTCCCCGCCTTCAGTCCGCTGCCTTCCGGACCGAGCGCTCAGGCCGGCTCGGCCAGCAAGCCGTGGCCGAGCCGCTGCGACAGATCGGCCGCGGCCGCCTTGATGGCCGCCGCGACCGGCCCGTCGAGCCGGCCGTCAAAGGTGGCCGCATTACCCAGCGCCGTGATCGCCAGCACGATCCGGCCGTCCCGATCGAAGACGGGCGTGCTGACCGAATCGACGCCGGCCAGCAGATCGCCATGGACGCTGCCGATCGTGCTGGCCCGCACCTGCTCGCGCAGCTGCGCCACCTCGGCGGCGTCGCGCGGAAAGCGCGGCGGCTGCAGCGCCGCGCGCGCCTGCAGCTCGGTCTCGAGCAGCGGCGCCGTCACGGCCGGATCGAGGAAGGCGGTGAACACGCGGCCGGTTGCCGACGACAGCAGCGGCATCACCGAACCCGGCCGCACATTGACCGTGACCGGCCGCAGCGAATCGCGCCACTGCACCACGGTGGGCCCGTGGTTGCCCCACACCGCCGCCAGCACCGTTTCGCCGGTCGACGCACACAGATCGTCGAGCACCGGCATCACCAGCCGCAGCGGATCGAGCTGTGCGAGACAGGCCAGTCCCATCCGCAGCGCATTGCGCCCCAGGCTGTAGCGGCCCGCGTCGTCCTGCTCGACATAGCCGCACTTGACGAAGCTGGCCAGGTAGCGGTGCGCCTTGGCCGGATGCATGCCGGCGGCCAGCGCGACGGCTTTCAGCGGCATCGGATGGAGGGAGCCCAGCAGCGCGTCCAGCACCGACAGCCCGGTTTCGAGCGCCTGCACGCCCGCGCCGCCCCGCTCGCCAGTGCCTTCCCCTGTCTCCGCTTCGGTTCGCTGATTGGCCATGTCCGTGGCTCCCGCCTGTGCGCCTGCTGCGTTTGAAATTACGTATGGCGTAATGCTAGCACGCACAGCGTAATTTTCCCTTGACAGCCGTCGGGTCGCCAATTACTTTTGGCATAACCGCATTACGCCTGACGTAATTCCATCGACGCCGTCCGGAGAACGCGGCCACAAGAGGACGGATCACCGTCCCATCACGATTCGGCGGCGCACCGCCCATCCCCGTAGAGGAGACAAACAATGAGAAAGATCTCGTCGATGCTGGCGCTCGCCGGCACGATGCTGACCGCCCTGGCGCTGGCGCCGCAAGCCGCCGCCCAGAGCTTCCCCAGCAAGCCGATCCGCTGGATCGTGCCCTATGCCGCCGGTGGCGGCTCGGACTTCCTGGCCCGCACCATCGGCCAGCAGCTCTCCACCAATATCGGCCAGCCGGTCGTGGTCGAGAACAAACCCGGCGCCAACACCGCGATCGCCGCGGCCGAGACTGCGCGCTCGCCGCATGACGGCTATACCGTGATGTCGGCCGACAACGGCACGCTGGTCTTCAACCCCGCGCTGTACAAGACGCTGAGCTACAACCCGACGCGCGATCTGGCGCCGGTTTCGCTGCTGGGCAAGTTCCCGATGATCCTGGTGGTCGGCGCCAACGCCGAATTCAAGGACGCGCGCGACTTCCTCGCCAAGGTCAAGGCCGCGCCCGGCAAGGTCAGCTACGCCTCGGCCGGCGCCGGCAGCCCGCACCATCTGGCGATGGAGCTGCTGAAGGAACGCGCCGGCCTGCGCATGGTGCATATCGGCTATCGCGGCGCGGCGCCGGCGCTGCTCGACGTGGTCGGCGGCCAGGTGCCCGCGATGATGACCGACCTGGCCGCGGGCGCCGCCTTCCTCAAGGCCGGCAAGCTGCGCCCGCTCGCGGTGGCCAATGCCACGCGTCTGCCGCAGTTGCCCAATGTGCCGACCTTCGCCGAGATCGGCCTGCAGGGCGTCGAGGCCGCCGCGCTGGTCGGCATGGTCGCGCCGGCCGGCACGCCGCCCGACGTGATCGCCAGGCTGCAGACCAGCGTGGCCGCGGCGATCAGGCAGCCCGAGGTCAACCGCAAGCTGGTCGACTTCGGCGTCGAGCCCGTCGGCAGCACGCCCGAGCAGTTCGCCGCGCTGCTGCGCAGCGAGACCGCGCTGTGGCACAAGCTGATCCGCGACCTGAATATCACGCTCGAATGAGCCCGGCGGGCGGGCCGGGTTTGCGGACCCGCCCGCCGCGCCAACCCGTTGCAGAGGATCGATCATGAGCGAACGCACAGAACCGGCTCGCGCGCAGGGATGCCCGTTTCACAGCCAAACGCATGGCCAAACGCATGCCCAGGCGCATGCTGCGGCCCCTGCCGACAGCGGCGCCGCTGCCCAGCCGTTGTTGAGCCCGACCGGCTGCCCCGTCAGCGCGCGCGCCGCGGACTTCGACCCGTTCGAGGACGGCTACCAGCAGGATCCGCCCGACTACGTGCGCTGGGCGCGCGAGCAGGAGCCGGTGTTCTACAGCCCCAGGCTCGGCTATTGGGTCGTCACCCGCTACGACGACATCAAGGCGATCTTTCGCGACAACCTGACCTTCAGCCCGTCGATCGCCCTGGAGAAGATCACGCCGACCGGCGACGAGGCCAACGCGGTGCTGGCCTCCTACGGCTACGCGATGAACCGCACGCTGGTCAACGAGGACGAGCCCGCCCACATGCCGCGCCGCCGCGTGCTGATGGAGCCGTTCACGCCCGAACAGCTGCAGCACCACGAGCCGATGGTGCGCCGGCTGACGCGCGAATACGTCGACCGCTTCATCGACGACGGCAAGGCCGACCTGGTCGACCAGATCCTGTGGGAGGTGCCGCTGACCGTGGCGCTGCATTTCCTCGGCGTGCCCGAGGAGGACATGGACCTGCTGCGCAAGTATTCGATCGCCCATACGGTCAACACCTGGGGTCGCCCAAAACCGGAGGAGCAGGTCGAGGTCGCGCACGCGGTCGGCAACTTCTGGCAGCTCGCCGGGCGCATCCTCGACAAGATGCGGCAGGATCCATCGGGCCCGGGCTGGATGCAGTACGGCATCCGCAAGCAGAAGGAATATCCCGACGTCGTCACCGACTCCTATCTGCATTCGATGATGATGGCCGGCATCGTCGCCGCGCATGAGACCACCGCCAACGCCAGCGCCAATGCGATCAAGCTGCTGCTGCAGCATCCCGACGCCTGGCGCGAGCTGTGCGAGGACCCGAGCCTGATCCCGAACGCGGTCGAGGAATGCCTGCGGCATAACGGCTCGGTCGCGGCATGGCGGCGGCTGGCCACGCGCGACGTGCAGATCGGCGGCGTCGACATCCCGGCCGGCGCCAAGCTGCTGATCGTGACCTCGTCGGCCAACCACGACGAGCGCCACTTCGCCGACGCCGACCTGTTCGATATCCGCCGCGCCAATGCCAGCGACCAGCTGACCTTCGGCTACGGCGCGCACCAGTGCATGGGCAAGAATCTGGCGCGGATGGAGATGCAGATCTTCCTCGAGGAATTCACGCGCCGGCTGCCGCATATGAAGCTGTCGGAGCAGAAGTTCACCTACGTGCCGAACACCTCGTTCCGCGGCCCCGAGCACCTGTGGGTCGAGTGGGACCCGAGCCAGAACCCCGAACGGCGCAACCCCGCGCTGCTGCAGGCGCGCACGCCGGTGCGGATCGGCGAGCCGTCCAGCCATGCGATCAACCGCACCGTGGTGGTCGAACGCGTGACGCGCGTGGCCGACGACATCGTGCGGCTGCGGCTGGTATCACCCGATGGCAAGCCGCTGCCGCGCTGGTCGCCCGGTTCGCATATCGATGTCGAATGCGGCGATACCGGGGTGTCGCGCCAGTATTCGCTGTGCGGCGATCCCGCCGACACGCAGGCCTTCGAGATCGCGGTGCTGCACGAGACCGAGAGCCGCGGCGGCTCGGCGTGGATCCATCGCGAACTGAAGGCCGGCGACCGGCTGCGCATCCGCGGACCGCGCAATCATTTCCGGCTCGACGAAAGCGCGCGCCGGCTGATCCTGATCGCCGGCGGCATCGGCATCACGCCGATCAGCGCGATGGCGCGGCGCGCGAGGGAACTCGGCATCGACTACCAGCTGCACTACTGCGGCCGCGGCCGCGCCTCGATGGCGCTGCTCGACGAGCTGGCGGCGCTGCATGGCGAGCGGCTGCACGTCTACGCCAGGGACGAAGGCGCGCGCGCCGACCTGGGCGCGCTGCTCGGCCAGCCCGATGCCGCGACGCAGATCTACGCCTGCGGCCCGGCGCGCATGCTCGACGCGCTGGCCGCCTGTTGCGCGAGCTGGCCCGAAGACGCGCTGCGCGTCGAGCATTTCACCTCGACGCTGGGCGCGCTCGATCCGAGCAAGGAGCAGGCCTTCGAGGCAGAGCTGAAGGACTCGGGCATCGTCGTCACGGTGCGGGCCGACCAGACCCTGCTCGCCGCGCTGCGTGCCGCCAACATCGACGTGCAGAGCGATTGCGAGGAAGGGCTGTGCGGCTCCTGCGAAGTGCGCGTGCTGGCGGGCGAGATCGACCACCGCGACGTGGTGCTGACGCGCGCCGAGCGGGAAGCGAACGGCAAGATGATGAGCTGCTGTTCGCGGGCAAAGTGCGGGCAGCGGATCGTGCTCGAACTTTGAGGGACCGGGGCGAGGCGGCGGCGTTCAGCAGCCGGTTCAGCAGCCGGTTCAGCAGCCGGTTCAACCGCCGGTTCAACCACCGGTTCAACCACCGGGTCTGCGGCCGGTGCCGCCGCCGGTTCAGCCACCGCGTCAGCCGTCCGTTCGGCTGCGCGTTCAGCCGCTCTCTGCGCCTCGCTTGACGCCTGCCTTGACGCCTCCCTCGACGCCTTCCCTGGCGCCTTCCCTGGCGCCTTCCCTGGCGCCCTCCTTGCCGCCCCGGCCCTGCGCCGCTTCATCGGGCAACAGCTCGATGCCGTCGAGGTCCCGCGCGCAGGTCTCGCGCACGATCGCGACGAAATCCCGCGCGAACGGCCGCTCGGCCAGCGCGGCCGGCATTGCCGCATACAGCTCGCTCCACAGCCCGCCCGTGCCAATGCGCTTGGCCAGCACATAGTCGTGGTCGACGTAGTTCTTGACGCCCCAGTTCGGCAGCGCCGCGACGCCGCGCCGGCTGGCGACCAGCTGCAGGATCGCCACCGTCAGCTCGGCCGTGCGGCGCTGCAGCCGGATGCCGGCCGGCTCCAGCACCTCGCGGATCAGGTCGATGCGCGGCTCCGGCACCGGATAGGTGATCAGCGTCTCGCCCTCCAGATCGGCCGCCTCGATCCGTCGCCGGTTGCGCAGCCGATGCTCGTTGGCGATCACCGCCAGGATCTCGAAGCGGAACAGCGGCACCACGGCCAAGCCCCGGCGCGTCGGCGGCAGCGAGCCGATCACCATGTCGGCCCGCCCCTCGACCAACAGCGCCAGCGGGTCCGCATGAAAGCCCGCCACCAGGTCGACCTCGACCTCGGGCCAGCGCGTGCGGAATTCGTCCATCACCGGCATCAGCCAGTCGAAGCAGGTGTGGCACTCCAGCACGATGCGCAGCTCCCCGCGCGTATCGCCCTTTAGCCGCTCCAGGTCGCGCTCGGCCGCGCTGATCGACGCCAGCACCTCGCGCGACAACGCCAGCAGCCGCTCTCCGGCCGGGGTAAAGCGCAGGCCGCCGCGGGTGCGGTCGAACAGCGACAGGCCGTAATGCGATTCGATCGCCTTGATCTGATGGGACAGCGCGGACTGGCTGACATGGACGCGCTCGGCCGCCGTGGCGAGCTTGCCGGATTCGGCGATGGCGACCAGCGAACGGAAATGGCGGACCTCGATCATGGTGTCGTTCCTGGTTTCGTGCCGGGTTTCGTCCGTACCCGACTGTGGGCGGTCAAGGAAAGGCTCGGGACGCCGGCCCGCCCGCGCCCCGCACGCCAGCCGCTGATATGAAACCAATTCATATTTTGTTTAAAACATATCACTTGATTCATTCTACCCGCCGCCGGACACTGAGCGCCACTTTGTTTTGGAGCGAGAGATGGCACGCACGCATATTCCGGGGTTCCCGCGCATCGGCGCGAAACGCGAACTGAAATTCGCCCAGGAGGCGTTCTGGCGCGGCGAGTCCAGCGAGGCCGCGCTGCGCGAGTGCGCCGCCGGCCTGCGCAAGACGCACTGGCGCCAGCAGGCCGACGCCGGCCTCGACCTGCTCGCCGCGGGCGACTTCGCCTACTACGACCAGATGCTGGGCATGAGCGCCCTGCTCGGTGCGCTGCCGGCACGCTTCGGCTTCGACCCGCGCACGCTGACGCTGGCGCAGTACTTCGAGTTGGCCCGCGGCAATGCGGCGCAGCCGGCGATGGAAATGACCAAGTGGTTCGATACCAACTACCACTACCTGGTGCCGGAACTGGGCCCGGACACGCGCTTCGATGGCGGCGTCGACTGGCTGTTCGACGAGATCGACGAGGCGCTGGCGCTGGGCCATCGCGTCAAGCCGGTGCTGGTGGGACCGGTCACCTGGCTGTGGCTGTCCAAGACCCACGTCGCCGGCTTCGATCGCCTGACGCTGCTGCCGAAACTGGCCGCCGCCTACCGCGACATCCTGCAGCGGCTGCGGGCGCGCGGCATCGAATGGGTCCAGCTCGACGAGCCCGCGCTGTGCCTGGAGCTCGACGACGCCTGGCTGGACGCCTATGACACGGCCTATGCCGCGCTGGCCGACTGCGGCGTCAAGCTGCTGCTGGCGACCTACTTCGATTCGGCGGCCGAGCACGCCGCCCGCGCCGCAGCATTGCCGGTGCACGGCTTCCATCTCGATCTGGTGCGCGCGCCGCAGCAGTGGCAGGCCTGGCGCGAGGTGCTGCCGGCCGGTGCGGTGCTGTCGGCCGGCGTAATCGACGGCCGCAATATCTGGCGCGCCGACCTGCGCGCGATTCTGGCGCAGCTGGCGCCGCTGCACGCCGAACTGGGCGACCGCCTGTGGCTGGCGCCGTCCTGCTCGCTGCTGCATGTGCCGGTGTCGCTCGCGCCGGAGACGCGCCTCGACCCCGAAATCCGCGGCTGGCTGGCGTTCGCCACCGAGAAGCTGGACGAACTGAAGGTGCTGGCGACCGCGTTGAACGACGGCGAGGCCGCGGTGGCCGACGCACTGGCCGCCTCGGATTCCGCCCAGGCCGGCCGCCGGGCGTCTCGCCGCGTGGTCAACGCCCAGGTCCGCCAGCGCGTTGCCGCGGTGACGCCGGAGATGGCCGATCGCCGCAGCCCCTTCGCGCAGCGCATCGCCGATCAGCGCGCCGCGCTGCAGCTGCCGCCGCTGCCGACGACCACCATCGGCTCGTTCCCGCAGACCGCCGAGATCCGCCAGACCCGCGCGGCCTTCAAGCGCGGCGAACTGGGCGCGCTGGCCTACCTGCAACGGATCCGCGCCGAGATCGAGGACGCCGTGCGCCGCCAGGAGGCGCTGGGGCTGGACGTGCTGGTGCATGGCGAGGCCGAGCGCAACGACATGGTCGAGTACTTCGGCGAGCAGCTGTGCGGCTATGCCTTTACCGAATTCGGCTGGGTGCAAAGCTACGGCTCGCGCTGCGTCAAGCCGCCGCTGATCTATGGCGACGTCTACCGTCCCGAGCCGATCACCGTCGATACCGCCCGTTATGCGCAGTCGCTGACTGACCGGCCGATGAAGGGCATGCTGACCGGCCCGATCACGATGCTGCAATGGTCGTTCGTGCGCGACGACCAGCCGCGCGCCGACACCGCGCTGCAGCTGGCGCTGGCGATCCGCGACGAAGTGGCCGATCTCGAACAGGCCGGTATCCGCGTGATCCAGATCGACGAGCCCGCGTTGCGCGAGGGCCTGCCGCTGCGGCGCGCAGACTGGGACGGCTACCTGCAGTGGGCGGTGCGCGCCTTCCGCATTGCCGCCGCGGTGGTCCGCGACGATACGCAGATCCACACCCATATGTGCTACGCCGAGTTCAACGACATCCTGCCAGCGATCGCCGCCCTCGATGCCGACGTGATCACGATCGAGACCTCGCGCTCGGCGATGGAGCTGCTCGACGGCTTTGCCGCGTTCGACTATCCGAACGAGATCGGCCCCGGCGTCTACGACATCCATTCGCCGCGCGTGCCCAGCGTCGAGGCGATCGGCCAGCTGCTGACGCGCGCCTGCCAGGTGATTCCGCCCGAGCGGCTGTGGGTCAATCCCGATTGCGGGCTGAAGACGCGCGGCTGGGCGGAGACCGAGGCGGCGCTGCGGAACATGGTGGCCGCGGCCCGGCAGTTGCGCGAGAGGCTGGCGGCGGAAGGCGCGGCGGGCTTGCGGCGGCAGCCGGTGGCGCTGGAGCGTGCTGCCCATGCGGGCGGGCAGTGCGATTGCGCGGCGCATTGAACGGCGGATTGATCGCGCTTTGATTGCGCTTTGATCGGCGGGGTGTGCGCGATCGAGGCGCGGCATCAGAGGCCGGTTGCCAGGCTGGCAATGAGAAAGGGGGCGGCTCCAGGCCGCCCCCTTTTTTTGCACCGTCAGCGCTCGGTTGGCGCTCGGTTGGCGCTCGGTTGGCGCTCGGTTGGCGCTCGGTTGGCGCTCGGTTGGCGCTCTATCTGCGCTCTATCTGCGCTCGATCTGCGCTCAGTCCGCGCCGACCTTCCGCACCGGCGGCGCACTCCAGTTGCCGTCCAGCGCCGTCGGCTGCGGCCAATACAGCCGTAGCATCAGGTTGAACGGACCGTCGGGAGCCGGCAGCCAGTTGGCGGCCTGTGCCCGCGGCGGCCGCGCATGCTGGACCACGATCTCGACCGAGCCGTCGCGGTTGCGCCGCAGGCGGTCGCGGCTGCCGATGGCATAGCGGTTCAACGGGTTGGCGACGACGTCCTGCGCCTGGTCGTACAGCGACAGCGACCAGAACGCCTTGGCCGGCGGCAGCGCGCCCTTGTCGAAGCGGATCACGTAGCGGTGGGCGCCGTGCAGCGGCTGGCCGGTGGCGTCGGCGTTGGCGCGGAACACCATGGTGTCCTCGCCGAGGCTGGACCCCAGCGCCAGCCACGCCGTGGCGGCGCGGCGGTCGTAGTCGGTGCCATAGCGGCCGGCGTCCTTGCGCGACAGCCAGGCGCCCGACGCCGCCCCTTCGCCGCCGCGCGCCAGCGCGACGATGCGGGCCAGCGCCCGCGTCGCGCCGTCCTGCAGCGCGCGCGCCGTTTCCGGTTCCAGCACGGTGGTCGAATACGGTGCCCCGGGCTCGATGCCCAGCGCCCGTACCTTCTGCATCATGCCCTCGTCCGCCGTGGTCGGCGGGTTGGCCGGCAGCAGCGCGGCAAAGCGGTTGAAGAACGCCTGCGCGTCCATCGCCGCGACCTGCTCGACCGGGGGCGTCTCCAGGTCGACCGCCGCCGGCGGGATCGTCGGCACCGCCGGCAAGGCGCGGCGGCCGTTCGGCCAGGCGGCCAGCGGCGTCAGACGGTAGCCGTTCTGCAGCCGGTGCGCGGCCGGCAGATCGTGCCTGCCGTCAACCTGAATATGGAGCGCCGCCCAGGCCATCGCGGTCGGGGAGCGGATCTCGCGCACGCCGGCCGGCAACGCACCGGTCCAGTCCGGGCCGACGATCGCGTAGTTGCCGCGCTGGGTCCCGGTGGTCCGCTTGCCCAGCGCCGAGAAGACGTTGGACCAGCCGTCGAGCAACTGCATCGTGTAGTAGCGGCCCTGGGTGTCCGGCACGCTCAGCACCACCGGCCCGCGCGACAGATCGAGCCAGGCGATCGAGGTCAGGGTGTCCGCGTCGGGGCTTGCCATGTCCGAGGCGCCGGGACGCGGCGCGCCGCGCTGGTGGACAAAGGTATTGACCGCCGTCTGCCCCGCCGCGCCGGCCGAGGCCCGCGCCGCCATCACCTCGCGCATGACATCGGTCAGCACGAGCGGATAGGCGTAGGTATAGACTTCGACGGCCAGCGCGCGGGCGTCGTCCCGCGTCGGTTGTACTGCCGCCCGTAGCGGCGACTCGTCGGGCGGCACCGCCGCGCACCCGGCCAACAGCGCGGCGACTCCCGCCGCGCCCGCCACTAGGCGTATCCACTGCATCATTTCCCGTTCCTTCTTGTGCGGCTGTCCCCGGGGCGAATGCCGATCCGGGGTGCCTTCTTTTCCGACCAGAATGATGGATAGCCTGGGCCAGGATTGTCAATCGACAGTGTGGCGCCGGGACGCCGCCGCCGGTCGATCTTCGCACCGTGCACCGACGTTCGCCGCCAGCGGCGGGCCAACGGGCCAACGGGGCAACGGGGCAACGTTCAACGGCCAGCGGTCAGCGGTCAGCGGTCAGCAGTCAGCAGTCAGCGGTCAGCGGTCAGCGCTCAGCGCTCAGCGATCAGCGGCCAGCGGTCAGCGGTGATGCAGATGAGGGTGGTAGCGCGGTTCCGTCGCGGCCGGCTTGGCCGGGGCCTTGGCACCGGGCTGACCGGTGCCCGGCGACGCAGGCTTTGCGCCGGCAGGACCGGCGAGACCAGCGGGACCGGCGGGGCCACCGAGGCCGGCCGGCCGGCCGGCCAACGGACCGGCGGGAAGCTCGTGGCCCGCCCTGGTTCCGGCCTGGTCGGCCTGGCCGCCCTCCGCACCCACACCGGCCACGCGCGCCGACCAGTCCTTCTGCATCAGGATGAAGTTGCCCAGCAGCGTCTCCAGCACCGTGCGGTCGATCTTGGCGAGCGGCATGGTCTGATGCAGGATCAGCGTGCCGGACTGCGGCTCCAGCCCCAGCGCGGCACCGTGGTCGCGCAGCGGCTCGACGCCGGTGGCCAGCATCTCCCTGACCATTTCGCGATCGAGCCGCTCCGGCAATTCTTCGGCGATCAATCCGACCAGCACCAGATTATGGTTGTCGTCATCGCGACGGAAGGTGATCGGGTACTCCTCGTCGACGCGGATATGGCAAAGGCCATCCTCGTCGAACGCCATTTCGGGAATCCCGATCGATTCGCCGAACTCCGCCAGCAGGCGGTCAAAGCCATCCAGTCTGTTCATGTCGCGCTCCAGTCGCGTTCGTTCACACCTCGATCCATGGCATCGATCGGCTTCGATGCCGCGCGTCGATGCTGCCGGTCGCCGGCCCTCATTTCCATCTCATCGTTCCATCATTTATTGCTCATTGTCGCTACCTAGACTGGCGCCATCCTGAACCGAGGGCCATCGAGCCAACACCTGGCATCGGACGCAACTCGGATTCCGGCATAGTCTTCGGAGCAACACATGACTATCCAAACGTTGAACGGCCTTGCCGTACTGCCGCGCCTGGTGCAATCCGCACGCCGCCCCATCACCGGTCACCTGTCCGCCACCCGCGTCGTGCTGGTCGACGATCACGCCGTGATGCGAGAGGGCCTGAAATCGCTGCTGACCAAGGCCGACCCGACCGTGGACATCGTCGGCGAAGCGTCGGACGGACACGGTGCCGTCCACGCCTGCCTGCAGTTCCATCCCGATCTGATCCTGATGGACCTGCAATTGCGCTCCCTCGACGGGGTCGACGCCATTGCGACCATTCGCCGCAGATGGCCCAGCATTCGCGTGGTGGTACTGGCCGGCCTGCATTCCGAGAACCGCGCGGCCGCCGCGCTGCGCGCCGGCGCGCACGCCTACGTCCTCAAACGCAGCAACCTGGAAAAACTGATGGCGGCGCTGCACGCCGTCCGCCAGGACATGGCCTATCTCGATCCCGACATCGACCTCGAACAGGTGGACGCGATGCGCCGCACCGAGGGGGACGACGGCGGCCATGTGGCCGCCGCCGGACTGACGCCGCGCGAGCGGCAGATACTGAAGCTGGTCGCCGAAGGACATACCAACCGGCGTGTGGCCGAGCGCCTGTCGATCAGCCTGAAGACCGTCGAGACGCATCGGATGAACCTGATGCGCAAGCTCGACGCCCACAATGTCGCGGACCTGTCCAAATGGGCGCGACGGCTTGGCCTGATCGACGTTTGATCGGGCATCCACGGTCCGGGCCATGCCGACCGGACCCGTCCTTGCCGTAGCGGCCCGCGGCGTCATGGCTGTACCGGCCGCCCTTGCCGTGGGCCGCCCCGCATCCGATACCGAACCTGCACCATGCCCGCGATGTCATGCGGCTCGCATTGCGCGCCCAGCTGGCGATAGACCGACAACAAACGCCGGCCAAGCTGCTGCTCATCGACATCGCTCGCGTGGCCCTCCGTCAACGGCACCAGCCCTTCGACGACCTCGACCTCCGGTACCGATCGCTCGATCGCATGGATCAGCGATACCAGCGTGCGCATCGCCCCGCGGAAGTCGCCTGGGGCGCTCGTGGGATCCGACGAACCCGACGAACCCGACGATCCAGACGATCCAGACGATCCCGAGGAATCCGATACGCCGGACTCGTCGTACGCCGCGATATCGCAGATCAACAGGGTGCCCTGCTCGAAGCGGTAGATCAGCTCGAGCCGGGCAAACCGCACGCGGCGCCCCAGTTCGAATGCCGACTCGCCGAGATAGGCAATGTCGGGCTGCAGGCCGCGAGACAGCAGAAATCCGGTGACCGGATCCGCCGGCACGGCGATCGCGGCCTGCGGCGCTTCGCTGTCGGAATGCTTCGGCGCAGCCACGATCGATTACCGCGGAGCGACCGTGGCCTTGATGGCCGCGATCATTTCCTGTGTCAGCTGACCGGCCTCACGCAGATATTGATCGTGATGCTGATCGGCGTTGTCGCGCGCCTTGCCTGCGTCGCGCGCCGCCGAGTCCGAGACGTTGCGGGCGAGGTCGGCATGAATCTGCGCCTCCTCCGCCTTGCCGCGCGTACCGGCAGTCACGGTCTGGCCAATGGCGTTGCCGATACCGCTGGCCGGCGTGCCAAGATGCGACCCCATTTCCACACCCATGCCGTAGCCCAGGGGAGTCTTCAAGCCGATGATGCCGCCGCCAATGCCGCAGGCCATGCTGAAGCCGCCGGTAACAATCCCGGTCACGCCGGTCGCCACCTCGGCCTTCTTGCGTTGGTCCTTCGCATCGATGGCCCGTTGGTAGGCCAGCTTCTGCAGATCCGCCACGTTCTTCTCGAGCGCCGCGTGGCACTCCACGTAGGTGTTGTACAGCTTCCTCATCAAGGCCTGAAATTCGAGGATCATGGCCTGCGCCGACTTTGTCTCGCTGCTGCGGGCCGACGCTTCCGGCACGGTAATCGGCTGCTGCGTCGCGACGCTGGCCGAATTGCTGATGGTGTTCATCGTTGCTGCTCCTGTGAAATCGCTTCCGCGATGTCGGCGGCGACCTGCCGATGCAGCGCCACCGCCCGCTTCTTGATCGGAACGACTGTTGGCACTCAAACGCCGGCCGTTACGGCCTGCAGTGCCACGTCGCGAATCTCGCCGATTGCGTTGGTGATGTTTTCGGTATTGTCGATATGGTCCTGGGTGACCCGTTCGAGCGCGTTCCTGTTTTCCTTGATCTGTCGGCCGATCAGATCGATCAGAAACTGCAGCATCATCGCGTGGATCATCATCCGTTCGATCTCTTCCTTCTTGTTGGCGCCTTCGACGCGCAGCGCATTGACGGTAATCTGCTGTGCCGCCGGCGCGACGACTCGCGCCGTTGCCGATGCCGCCTCCAGCGCGGCCGTGAAGTTGACCGCCGCGCGCACTGTCGCCAGCGTCAGCTGCTTCTTGACCTGGTCGATGAAGGTCGACTGGATGACCTCGGTCGTCAGGCCGCGCATCTGCTTGGCGGCCTGCCACAGCGACTGCTCGACCAGCTTCTGCACGGCCTCATTGGTGAACGACCTGGCAAATGCCTCCGCCAGCTTCTGGCTGCCGCCCGCAACCCGCAGGGAGTTGCGCAGCTGCACGGCGACGTCGTCGACCATCGTCTGGGCGATGTTCTTGACCAGCTGCGATGCGGCTTCGGCAGCGTCGCCGCCTTTCTCCATCGCATTGACCAGCGTCACGCCAACCGAACTGATTCGCTTGCCGCCCTGCTCCACGCCGGTGGTCAGCAGTTCGCCGGCTGCCGTGCCGAGGATCGCATTGGCCGCCTTGGCGATCCTCGCCACCGAGACCACGCTTGCCAGCCCGGCCACCACGCTCAGGCCCATCTCCCATTTCGCCAGCTCGTCGATATGGTGTCGAAGCTTGCCGGCAAGCTCCGGGTGAGCCATCTCGATGGTCTGCAGCGTGCATTTGGCCAGCCCGACCAGACCAGCCGCAAGGTCGATGGCCCCCTGGGGTTGCCCGGTGGCGATCTTCAGCGCGCCGGTCACGACCTGCGCGGCGGCCATGGCCCAGTTCAGCACCAGCCCCAGTACCTGCCCCTTGCCGGCCTTCTGCTGCATCTGCTTCTGCTTCTCGGCGGCCTCCTGCTCCTTGCGCTGCTTTTCCTCGATGGCCGCCATTTCTTCCTTGCGCAGGGCAAGGGTGTGGTCGAGGTTGGCCTTCATCAATTCGGCCGTGAAGATCCCGCTCTCGACCTGCAGTTCCATCAGGACCGCCTCGGGATTCAGTACGCGCCGATAGAAGGCGTGCATCGATTCGGTCGCGCCGCCCAGGTCGCTCAGCGCCAGCTGAACGGCCTTTTCGTCATGCTTCGAGGCCGCCTTCGCGGCACGAAACGCGCCGGACAACACGTCCATGACGCTGCCCCAGGCGCGCTCGGCGGTGCGCCGGTCGACCTCGCGCAGCGCCGGCGGCGGTGGCTTCAGCAGCGAAGCGGCAAAGGCCGCGGCTCGAGCGACCTGGTCAACCTCCGCGGCCTCCTCGACCTCCAACGCCGAAGCCGGCAACATGGCCGGCATGGCAACGCGCGCTGCCGCGCTGCCACGAACCATGCCGGTCCGGCCGGGTCCGCTTGCCTCCCACTGCGTATCGAGGCGATCCTGCCTCTCCCCGCCGGGAACCAGCCCGACGGGCTGTAGTGCATTGGCACCGATCATTGTTTTCCTCCTTCCATTCGCGCGCTCTCTGCGGCCGGCGGGGTTGCCGGCGGCAGGGCCTGAAACGACTGCAGCGACTGCAGCGATTGTTCGGCGAGACCGCGCAGTCCCTGGTATGTGATCTGCTCCCCGCACCAACCGATCGCGGCCGAATAGGCTTGCGCCGCCTTCTGATACTCGCCGCACAACTGCAGGCTGACCCCGGCCAGGTAGGGTGGCTTCGGTTCCCACATGCGCAATTGCGCGCAGCGCGTGAAGCAATAGATCGCCTCGTCGTGCCGATGCAGCTTCTGCAGGCTCAGCCCCAGCGACAACCAGTAGTCGTAGCCGTGCGGGTCGATCGCCGCCAGCGCAAGGAAGAGCTGCCGCGCACCCTCGTGGTCGTCTGCCTCGTACCGCTGGCAGGCGTACGTGTACAGGACCTCCAGCGCGGCGGCATCGAGCCCGAACAATTCGCGCAGGCTCCCGCCCTCGGCGAAGTAGCGCTCGACGTCCCGCTGCGCCGCGTTATGAGCGATCGGCTCGATCGGCTCCATCGGCTCGATCGGCTCTGCCGGCGCCGGATCGCGATCGCCGTCGGCGCGGCCGGCGCCGGCAAGCGGCGCCGCACCGGATGGACTTGCCTGCTTCAACACGCGTTGCACGGTGCTCTCCCCTGGCTGGCTTGCCCGATCAGACCTTGGACGTGATCTGTTCCTTGATGCGCTTGACCATGTCGATCAGCGACGTCAGCAGTTGCTGGACCACTTGCAGCAGGCTCAGCGCAATATTGGTCTGCTGCATGTACTGGCTGTTCATGTCGGTGTACTCGGTCTTCTTGATGTCCAGGCTCCCAATGGCGGTGCGCAACTGGGCGGCCGAGTACTTCTGACTCGCAAATTCCTCGAAGCTCGCGTATTTGCGGGGGAAAACGCCGTCGATCTGCAGGTTGTTGTCCCACATGTAGCGGGCGACGTCGCTCGGCAGCGTGGTGGTCTTGTTCGGATCGGAACCGATGTCCTTGTCGATGGCGATCTGGGTCGCGTTCTTCAGCCTCTCGATCGCGCGCGCCATTTCGTTGTTCCACTTGTATTCGTCCATGCGCGCGCCGACCTCGAGCCGCTGGTTCTCGATCGCCTGGAACATCAGCGCGAAGCAGGCGGAATCGGTGACCGGCTTGGTATCGTAGTTACGCGGAACGAGCAGCCCGCCGGCCAGCGGCGCGGGCTCGGCGGTCGTCAGAGGCATCTCCTTGACAGGCGCGTCGGTCTGCAGCAGCAGTTCCGGATTGGGTCGCGTTTGTATATGTCCAGCCATTTTTCTACTCCAATTCAATATTCAAGATTCAAAACAGGACGGCCTCGTCATGCAAAACGGCGCACGCGTTTCTTGGGCTTTTCCGCCGTGCTCCCGGCGCGAGGCGGCACCGGAGCGGTTTGTTGTTCCTCCCCGCGCGCACCGAACACCTTTTGCTTGTAGCGCTCGATTTCGCGGCGGTCCTGCGCGGCGCGCAGGTTCATTTCCTTGATCATGGCCTGCAGCTGCTCCATCCGGCCCTGTATGTCGTCGCCGTTGTTTCGGCTCGCATCCAGGAAGGCGGCCAGCGCGGCCAGCTCTTGCGCGGCCTTGGGATCCCTGGTCGCGCGCACCTGCAGATCGTCGATGCGCCGTTCGATCTCGGCCCAGTCGTTCATCTCCTTTTGCAGCGTTGCGCGCAGACGTTCGAGGGTTTCCACGGCCTGCTTCCACAATTGCTCTTCTTCCATCTTGCTTCTCCATTCGAAGCCCGTTGTGATGACTCTACGGATCAAGGCTTCATGAATCTATTGAAAAATCCGGGGTGCTAAAGCATTTGGTTTTCGTTCGGGTATTGCGCCAAGGCGTTTGCGGTCACGGATCATTGCAATGCCATTCGGGCCGCTTCACGCAGCGCTCAAGCGCGCTGCGCCGCCAGCCGGCGCCATACCTTGTCGACCGTGCGCGTGCCCGCCAGACAGAGCTCGCGCATCGCCGTCAATCGGACGAAGGCCTCCGGCGTCTGCGGCGCGCGCAGCTGTGCATCGATGCTTCGGCGCGCGCGCGCCAGTTCGGCGCGCAGCTGCTTGCGCAGCGCGCCGTCGCTGTCCTCGGCCAGGCGGCACTCGATCTCGGTGCCATACAGGGCGGGGGGCGGGGTGTTGGATGAAGTCGGTTCCATCAAAGCTCCAGCGGTAGATGCATCAGCTCGCCCTCGCGCTCGAGGTCGATGCCGTTGCGGTCCAGATGCACGATCACGTGGCCCGCCGGCAGCCGGCTTCCCGTCTTCAGGCGCGTGCCGTTGGCCAGATCGAGAAAGGCCAGCTCGCCGCTGCCGCCGAAGCTGACCACCGGCGCGGGGAAGATGCCGGTCTGGATCGACCGGGTCGGGATGTTCTGGAAGATGACCTTGGGCGCGTCCGGATGCGAGCCCGCGAACGCGTGCGTGACCGCCGACAGGCTGCGCTGTGCGCCTTCATCGAGCACGCCGGTGATCAGGATCAGGTCCTTCTCGCGCGCGACGCTGAGCCGCCCGATCAGGCCCGCGTCGCGCAGCATGCCGATCAGCGTCTTGACACTGGTGCCGACCGGGTCCTCCACCGACCACCGCTGCAATCCCTGCATCGACGACAGCATCGACACCGCGCGGCGCCAGCGCGCGTCGGCATGGAGGGTGCCCTGGATGACCACCGTGCCGACCGCCGGACCGGGCCGCACCCGCGCCTCGCCGAAGCCGTGCAGATTCAGCACGGCCTGCACGTTGCGCACCAGTTCGTCCTGGCACAGGGTGTCGTCGCGATACGGCTTGCCGTGCTCGCGCAGCCTGTCGACCAGTGCGTTGCGCGCATTCGAATCCAGACAGCTGCCGGCCAGCACCATCATCCCGTCCTGACGGGTGGCAACATCGATGCCCTGCTGCCGCGCCCGCTTGCGCCACTCGGCCAGCCACTCGTCGCGATCGACCACCGCGCTGTCCGGCTGCAGCATCCCGTACGCCCAGATCGCCGCGCCCGCGCTGCCGGACATCAGCAGCACCAGGCCGGCGTACGCCAGGACGGTCGCCACCATGCCGCGTCGCCCGTCTCGCCGGGCCGGTACCTTGCGCTCGGGCAGCGGCCGATCGGCATCCCCGACCAGCAGCGCGAGGCCGCCGATGTCGACGACCTTCTCCAGCGGCAACGGGACGTCCGCCGGCTTCGTCGGCACGCCTTCTATCCATACCGGCACCTCAGTGCGCAGCAGCACGCCCTGCCCGGTGCAATCGAGCACGGCGCGCCCGCCGCCCTCCAGCATGGCGTCAAGGTCGGGATCGGCGCCGCCGATGGTGAATTCGCCCTCGGGCAAGCGCAGCCGGCGTCCGGCCAGCGGCCCGCTGAGGATCTTGATCTGGTATCGGTATTTCATGACCACTTCAGTTGAGGGCGTGCGGTTCGGCCTTGATCAGGAACAGCCGCACGACGCTCAGGTTCTCTCGGGTCTCGTTGCGGAACAGGCCGCCGACCAGCGGCAGGTCGCCCAGCAGCGGAATCTTGCGTTGGCCCTGGCGCTGCTTCTCCTCGACGAAGCCGCCCAGCAGCAGGCTCTGACCCGGCCGCAGGATGGCCTGCGTGGCGATGCCGGAGTTGCGCACCTGGGGCAGCTGCTCGATGTTGTTGGCCGGCGGCTCCTGCCGTCCGTCCTGGATGTCGAGCGTCAGCATTACCTCCTGCTCCCCGTGCATGTCGATCAGACGCGGGGTCACGCGCAGCAGCGAGCCGGCCGCGACCGAGGCCAGCTCGGCGACCTTGTTGCCCTGCAGCTTGGTGTAGAAGGTGATGTTGCGGTCGAGCACCGCCTGCACGTTGTTCAGCGTCACCACCGACGGGCGCGACAGCACCTTGGCCCTGGAGTTCTGCTCCAGCGCGTTGATGCGGACGAAGAAGTCGGCGGTGTTGCTCAGCACCGTCGAGAAGGTGCCGTCCGTGGCCGCGGCATTGCCGGCGTTGAAGCTGATGCGCGACTTGCCCAGGCCGACGCTGCCGCCGATATCGAGGCCAAGCTCGCGCATGTCGGCGGCGTCCACGTCGATGATCGCCACCGAGATCTCGATCTGCCGCGGCCGCTGGTCCAGCTGCTTGATCAGCTCCGCGTACAGCGGGATGTTCGCCGCGCGGTCGCGCACGATCACGGCGTTGTTGCGGGCGTCCGCCGAGAACGTCGGCTGCGTGCCGGAGACCGGTACCACCTGCCCGCTTTCCGTCGGCGCCGGAATCGCACGGCTGCGCACCATTTCCCGCAGCTCGGTGACCACGCCGGGAATCACGACCTGCTGGTCGCGGTAGGTGTAGGCGCCATCGACCGCCGAGGCATAGCGCAGCGGGAAGACCTGCACGACCTCCTTGTTCTGGGTCTGGTTCAACGTCTTCTCGTCGAGATCCTTGGCCAGCTTGCCGATCCTCTGCACGCAGACCGGGACGCCGAATACCTCGACCGCATTGAAATTGCTGACCGGCCGCACCGAGCAGGTACCACCCTTGAACACGCCGGCCTCGCGCAGGTACTGCGCCAGCTCGCCGGCATCGAGATAGGACGGCGTCAGGACTTCGGTCCTGACCTCGCCGGCCTTGTAGGCGTACAGCACGCGGCCGTCGAAATACCAGGCGAGGTTGTACAGCTGCGCCAGCTGGTCGAGCAGGCGTTCCGGCTGGCGGCCCTCCAGCGTGCCGACGAAGGTGTCGTTGACGTCCGGGCTGACGATCACCGGCACGCCATAGTTGGCGCCCAGGTCGCGCAGCAGCGCGGCGACCTTCATGCCGCGCGAAGACACGGAGAACTCCGGGCCCGACAGGCCCAGCGGGCCCGATGCCGCCCGCGCCTCGACGGCGAATACCAGCGCCGCGGCGAGAAACGTCAGCTTGCCCAGCTGCAATGCATTCATATCAGTCTTCCAATATCCGAACCCGGTCCGGTCGCGGCAGCGCGCGCGCTTTCCGTCAGCCGCCGGACCAGCGCCAGTTGCAGCGCAAGCCGTTCTTCCAGTTGCTTCGCTTCGATATCGTGGTCGTAGCGGTGCCACAGCAGCCACGCCTTGCCATCGCTGGCCAGCGCGTCATCGGCCGCGGCCGGCGTTGCGGCCAACGACAGCGTCGCGTCGTCGAGCCAGCCTTCGGGCGGCTCGGCGCCGAGCTCGAGCAGCAGGCCGATGCACAGTCCCGCCTCGAGGCACCACGCGCTTGCCGGCACACCGCCGACCTCGATCTGCGCGGTCGGTCCATTGGCGGCGATCACCGCGACGCCTGGACAATCCATCAGCTTGCGCAACCAGGCGCCGGCACCGCGCTGGCCGAAAGTGGACGGTGGGTTCATCGACTCATCATCTGGCAGGGAACGCGACGGCGTGATCCGGTCATGACCTGAAAGCCGTGCGCCGGCGCCGCGCGGCGGCGGCATGCTTGATGGCACCGTCATCAGACCGGTCCCGCGCGTACCGGCTCGGGGGCCGGCAATCGCGTCCAGGTCGACGCCTCGACGGGCGCGTCCGTCGCCATCGCCCGTACCGTGGCAGTGGTCCCGTTTGTTGCCGCGCGCGTCGGCGGCTGCGAGCTGGACGTCAACAGCGCGCCGATCCAGTTCGATACGGTCCGCAGCGTCGCATCGGCCTGCTGGCGTGCCGCGGCGTTGCTGCCGGCCCTCGCCGGACGGCCCGCCTTCGCGCTGCTGCCGTCGTCGGTGCGGCTCGCGATCGTGCCGGCGGCTTGCGCATCGGCCGTGCCGCCGTTGCCGGGGGCATTGGCGCCCGCCGTCGGGGCAGCCGGCAAGGGCATTTGCGCTGTTCCGGGCGTCAGGCCGAGGTGCGCCAGCACCTTGCTGACGTAGCCCTGCGTCTCGGCAAAGGGCGGAATGCGGCGGCCATACCTTTCGACCGCGCCCTCGCCGGCGTTGTAGGCCGCCAGCGCCAGCGTCAGGTCCTCGTCGAAGCGGTTCAGCAGCCAGCGCAGATACTGCGTGCCGGCGCTCAGATTGCTGCGCGGATCGCGCAGATCGGCCGCGCCGAAACGTCGCCCCGTCGCGGGCATTACCTGCATCAGGCCGACCGCGCCTTTCGGCGAGCGCGCCTGCGGCTGGAAATTGGATTCGACCTTGATCACCGCCCTGACAAGATGCGGCGCGACATCGTGCCGGCGCGCGACCTCTTCGATCAGATCGTCGTAGGCCGATGCCAGCCGGGCGTTCGGCGGGGCGAGCGCCAGTTGCGTGTGGCGCGGGCGCGTTGCCCCCCCCGCGGCGGTCACGACTTCGCCCGCCATGCCGCCATCGCGCATCCCCTCGCGCATTCCCTCGCGCATCCCCTCGCGCATTCCCTCGCGCATCGCCTCCCGCATCCCCTCGCGCATTCCCTCGCGCATTCCCTCGCGCATCGCGTCGGGCCGGAAGGCGACGGTGCGCGCGCGCGGTGCCGTGGAAGCCGGCGATCGCGCCTCGGCCGACGCAACCGCGGGGTCGACGGTCGGCGCGATGGCATCGAGACCGAGCACGCGGGCGTTGTCCTGGCCCATGGCGCGTGCCGCATGGCGGGCCAGCGTGCTGAGCGCCAATTGTTCGACACCGGGGCGCCCGTGGCCGGCGCTTCCGTCAGCGGGGCCCCAGTGGCCGGAGCGTCCGTCATCGGCGCGTCCGTCATCAGCGCGCCCGTCAGCGGCGCCACGCGAACCAGCGGAGCCGCGAAGTTGCGCTTGCGGTATTGCGGTCGACGAAGCGGCCCGCTCGCTGTCCACGATGGCCCGGGCCTCCCGCTCTGCGGCGCTCCGCACGCCCCAGATACTGCCGGCCGCGGGGTTCACCGCTTGTGGCACGGGGGGCACCATCGCGGGTGCCGGTGCCGGTGCCGGTGCCGGGGCCGGTGCCGGTGCCGGTGCCGGGGTCGGCGCCGGGGCCAGGGCCGGGGCCGGTGCCATGGCCGGCGCTACGGGCGGTGCCACGGCCTGCGCTGCAGCCTGCGCTGCCGATGGCGCGGCGTCGTCGGCGTGTGCGGCGCCTGCCGCCAGGCCGCCGACCAGGGCGATCACCGGGACCGCCGTTATCGTCCTCATCACGAAACGCTCTCCAATGGGGGACCGTCCCTGGCACCGGCCTAGCCATCGGCCGGGCGGCGGGGATCGGGTCGTGGGTTGCGGCCGGAAGCGCCGCGGGGGTCGACGCCGCCGTCGAGGCCTGGCGTGGAGCTGTCGGTGTCGGTGCAGCTGTCGGTGTCGGTGTCGGTGTCGGTGTCGTTGTCGGTGTCGTTGTCGGTGTCGGGGTCGGTGTCGTTGTCGGGGTCGGGGTCGGGGTCGGCGTCGCCGTGGGTGTCGGTGTCGCTGTGGGTGCCCGCGTCGCTGTCGCCTTCCGTGTCCTCGCCGACGTCCAGGTCGTCGTCCGAATCGTCATTCAGCTCGTCATCCAGGTCGTCATCGCCGATGCCCTCCTCCGCCTGCCTCATCTCGTTGACCAGGCTGAGGATCTCGGCGACCGGCTCGAACAGCTCGGCGGGGATGTAGTCACCAACCTCGGTACGCGCATGGAGCCGGCGCGCGACATAGACCTGCTCGACCATCGGCACGCCCGCCTCCTCGGCGATCGCGATCATTTGCAGCGCACGCGCATCGACGCCCTTCTCGATGACCTGGGGCAGCGGCGTCTCGCCGGCCACGAAGTACAGACAGACCGCGACATGGGTCGGGTTGCGCACAACCGCGGTGGAACGCTTGACGTTGGCCGCCATGCTGCCGCTCTGGATATCGCGATGGATCTCCTTGCGCTTGTGCTTGATATGCGGGTCGCCCTCGGTGTTCTTGAATTCCTTCTGGATCTCGTCGCGGCTCATCATCAGCTGCTTGGTCAGGCTGCGCTTCTGGAACGCCAGATCCGCGATGGCGAACACCACGTAGAACAGCACCAGGATTCCCCACAGCCAGCCGATCAGCACACCGGTGACCCGCAGCCCGCACTCGGCGCCGCACAGCGGCAGGAACTGGAAGGAATAGAGGTAGCGCTTGATCAGC
The DNA here is from genome assembly GCF_026210475.1 of Cupriavidus cauae. Classification (NCBI taxonomy): domain Bacteria; kingdom Pseudomonadati; phylum Pseudomonadota; class Betaproteobacteria; order Burkholderiales; family Burkholderiaceae; genus Cupriavidus; species Cupriavidus cauae. The sequence goes on along the minus strand of NZ_CP080294.1, from coordinate 1,678,356 downwards.
AAATAGAAGGCGATGCTCAGGATCGACACCTTGAGCAGCGACTTGCCGAACTCGAACAGCGAACGCAGCGAGAACAGCTGCTTCGCGTTGGTCAGCGGGTTGATGCGCTCGCCTTTCGGCTTGATGAACTTCGGCGCGAACAGCGGGCCGATCTGCGACATCACCGCGCCCACCGTCGCCAGCACGAGCACGATGGCGACCGGCGCCAGCAGATGCAGCATCAGCGTGCCGGATACCGTCGCCACGCGCCACATCGCCACACGCAACGGCTCGCCGGTGCTGGCGATCGCCACCTCGATGATGTTCTGGAAGGCGTCGACGATGTCCTCGCCGCGCACCCAGAAGTAGCCGAGCAGCACGGCGAGCTGGATGCCGGTGGCGATCTCCACGCTCTTGGCGATCTGGCCTTCCTCGCGCGCATCGCGAATCTTCTTCGGCGTCGGCTGTTCGGTCTTCTCGGTCATCGCATGGTCCCGAGCAGATTGGCCACCACGCCGCCGAACGCATCGAAGCGCTGCTGGAACGCACCCAGCGCGTAGCTCATGCCGATCGCCAGCACGAACAGCGCCAGCGCGCTCTTGATCGGCATCGCGACAAAGAACACGTTCAATTGCTGCGCCGAACGGTTGACCAGGCCCAGCGCGGCATCGATCAGCACCATCACCACCAGCGCGGGCAGCGCGAAGCCGATGCACAGTTCCATCATCAGCTGCCACTGATGCGCGATAAAGCCCGGGAAGCTCGCCGACAGATGCCAGCCGCCGAGCAGCGGCATGCTCTGGTACGAGGCATAGAGCGCGGTCAGCATCGCGTTGAAGCCGCCGCCGACCAGAAACAGCACGGCGAGAACCTGCGTGAACAGCACGCCGAACACCGAGGACTGCTCTTCCAGCATCGGGTTCAGCACCGACGCCATCGAGGTGCCGCGCACGGTGTCGATCACGGTGCTGGCCATGTCGATGGCCCAGAAGGGGATCGTCGCGCAGAAGCCCATCGCCAGCCCGATCACGAACTCCTGCATCACCAGCAGGGCCAGCGCCGGCAGCGACAGCTCGGCAAACTGCGCGGCCTGCGCCAACTGCATCGGCAGCGCGGGCAGCGCCATCACGAGCACCAGCGCATTGCGGATCAGGCCGCCCCCGAGCGCGCGAGCCGAGAACATCGGCATCAGCACCAGCATGCCAAGGGGGCGCAGCATCGTCAGTGCGAGCGTCGGAACGATATGCTGCCAGCCGTCCACCTATTTCCCCATCACGGAAATCTGCTCGAACGCCATGTTCGTATAGCCGATCAGCGTGGCGCCCATCCAGTGATAGGTCATCACCAGCGTGACGCAGACCGCGATCAGCTTCAGCAGGAACTGGATCGTCTGGTCCTGGACCTGCGTGAGCGCCTGCACCAGACTGACCAGCACGCCGACCACCGAGGCCACGACGACGACCGGCAGCGACAGGATCAGCACCAGCCACAGCAGGTTCGACGCCAGCTGCGCAATGATTTCGTTGCTCATAGGTAGGACTGGATCAACTGGCCGAGCAACTTCTCCCAACCGCCGATCAGCACGAACACCAGCAGCTTGATCGGCAGCGAGATTGTCACGGGAGACACCATCATCATCCCCATCGCCAGCAGCACGTTGGAGACGATCAGGTCGATGGCGACGAAGGGCAGGTACAGCAGCAGGCCGATCTTGAAGGCCTCGACCAGCTCGCTGACGGTGAAGGCCGGGATCAGCACCACCAGCGAATCGTCCGGGATGCGATTGCGATAGGGCTCCGGCCACATCTTCTCGCCGATGTCCATGAAGAAGCGGACCTGCTGGGGGCTCGCCTTGCCCTTGATGAACTCGCGGTAAGGCTCGAGCACCCGGGTTTCGACCTGGCCGAACAGATCCGGCGCCTCCATCTTGATCGGATTGGCCTTCAGGTTGTCGCTGATCGCCATGCCCACCGGCGCCATGATGAACAGCGTCAGCACCAGCGACAGCCCGTAGATCGTCATGTTCGGCGGAATCTGCTGGATGCCGAGCGCGTTGCGCAGCGTGGACAGCACGATCGAAATCTTCAGGAAGGCGGTGCCCATCACGATGAAGAGCGGCAGCAACGACAGGGCGAACAGCAGCAGGATCAGCTGCAGAGGATGATCGGCAAGCGACATGGTGTGGTCCGTGGGTGAGCGATCATTCTCGGCATGCCCGGCGAACGCCGGCATCGGGCCCATGCCTGAAATCGCCGGCCTTCACTCGATCCGCATCACCAGCTTGTCGCCCACGCGCAGCAGCGTGCCGTGGGCGATCGCCTGCCCCGACACCGTCAGCGTGACCCGGCCGTGGCTGGCATGGGCCAGCTCCAGCATCTGCCCCGCTTGCAGCTCGCGCAGCGTATCGAGCGACAACGACAGGCGCCCCACTTCGGCCACCGCGGTCAGCACGATGTTGTCGTCGTCGAGCCCGCTGCCGCGCAGCGTGGCCTCGGTCCCTTGTTCCATGCTGGTTTCCTCATTGCATGCGTGTTCGATATGCCAGGTGCCGTGCGCAAGGCACGCCAGCGCCAGCGGGCGTTCCGCGACCAGCCAGGCGTGACCGTGCTCGATGGCGGCCGGCCGCTCGAGCACGACCCCGTCGCCCGGCCGCAGCCCGGCGAGTTGCGCGCGCGTCAGGCGCGCCCATCCGGCCGCGAGCGCGACGGGGATCGGCGGGATCGTCAGCGGCGGCCGGCGGTCCTCCATGGTTCGCGCCAGGGCGGCGATCCACGGCTCGGGCCAGTCCAGCAGACGCAGATCCAGCTCCGCATCGGCGCGGCACAGCGTCAGCGTGGGCGCGATCGCACGCACGCAGCTGCCGGGCTCGGCGGCGCAGAAGTGCGGCAAGCCGAGACCGGCCTGGCGGGCATGGTGCTGCAGCGGTAACAGCGTCCATTGGCCCAGCAGGCCCAGCAGATCCGGCGGGATCTGCTGGAAGCGCTGTACCGCCAGGCGCGGCGCGAGCCATTCGCACCAGGCGTCGGCGTCCGCCCAGGCGCGGGCGCGCTGCCCGTCGATCGACATCGACAGCACCACGCCGTCGCCGCCGCAGGGCTTCAGGTCGAGCACGATCGCGCCGGCTTCGGCTTGCGCTTCGGTATCGCTGGTGTCGCTGGTGTCGCCCATGCCGCCGATGCCGTGGCCCCAGCCGTCGCGGTCTGCTGCGTGAACGTCGGTGTGAGCGCCGGCGTGGGCGTCGGCGTGGACGTCGGCGTGGACGTCGGGAAGCGGATCGCCGCCGAACGCATCGAGCCGCCGGATCGGATCCACCAGCGGATCCACCAGCGGATCCATCAGCGGGTCCATCGGCGGATCGGCAGTGCCGAGACGATCCAGCGCCTGCAACGCGTCCAGTCCCTCGCCGCGGGCGCTGCCGCCCGCGCCAATACGCCGCCCACCGGCTGCGGCACTGGAGCGGCCAGGGCCGATTGCCCGCGCCAGTTCCAGCTCCTGATCGCTCCATTCATCGAGTAGCATCGGCTACCTCCAATCGAATCACTTCACCGGTCTGCCTGGCCACCTCGTCGCTCAACGACGACTTCGCTTCGACCAGGCGCTTGTGCTGCTGCCGGTTCAGCGGCCGCAGCGTGACGACGACCTGCCCCGCATGCAGCGACGCCTGCAGCTCCATGCCGGCCCATGCCCCCTGCGTGAAGCGGACATGCATCGCATTGCCGTTCAGGCGCGTCTGCGTACCCGCCGCAAAGCGGTCGGCTTCGACGTCGCCGGGCGCGGTGGCCTCGGCGCGGCCGGCGTCCTGGCCACCGCAGGCGACCGCTGCAGCCGTAGCCGCCGACTCTGGACGCGCGCCGCCGCGCATCGACCACCATGCCGGCGGCAGGAACGCTGGCGTCCCAGTGGGCTCCGCTTCCTCGGCGCTCCGCTCCCGGGCTCGCCTGCGCTTGCGCATCGCCGCATCGAACTGCGCCGACTGCTCCGGCTCCACCTTGCGGCGCTCGTCGCGATCGCGGCCGCCCTTGGGCGGGACGCCGCCGACGGGAGACACACTCATCGCTGCTCCTCCATCAGCGCAGCCAGCTTCTCCTGGCCGCGCAGGTTCTCCTTCAGTGCCCGCGCGGTCTGCGCCGCCTGGGCCCGGCAATCGGCGATCTGCTCGGCGAGCTTGCGCAGGGCGGCCTGCAGCTGCTGTTCGCGCTGATAGAACTCGGCGAACTGGCGCTTGACCTTGTGGAAGTCCCGCGGGTCGACCGCCTGCTCCGTCTGGTTGGCGGCACGCCACTGGGCGCGCAGATCGGCCTGCTCGGCCTTGTGCGTGTCGGACTGCTGCCGGCACTCGCGCATGTCCGCCTCGATGCGACGGGCGCGATGGCGCAGCACGCCTTCCCGGCAAGTCTTGATGGTGCGCAACTGATCGAGCATCTGCGCGGTGGTGAGCCTGGCCATCACCCCTCCACGACCTGTCGCAGCTGGCGCAGCGTGCCCTGGTAATCGGCGCGTTCGCCGGTGCCCTGGCACAGGAATGCCTCCAGCCCGGCGCGGCGGTCCAACGCATCGTCGGCCTCGGCGTCGTGACCGCGTTCGTATTCGCCGACGCGCACCAGCAGTTCGATTTCCTTGTACTGGGCCAGCAGCCGGCGCGCCTTTCCGGCCCACTGCCGATGTTGCTCGCTGGTGACCTGGTGCATCACGCGACTGATGCTGGCCGGGATATCGATGGCGGGATAGTGGTTCTTTTCCGCCAGCTCGCGGGACAGCACGATATGGCCGTCGAGGATCGAGCGGACCTCGTCGGCGATCGGCTCGGTCATGTCGTCGCCCTCGACCAGCACGGTGTAGATGCCGGTGATGCTGCCGCTGGCGGCGCAGCCCGCCCGCTCCAGCAGGCGCGGCAGGCGCGCGAACACACTGGGCGGGAAGCTGCCGGCGGCCGGCAGTTCGCCGGCGGCCAGCCCGATCTCGCGGCCGGCGCGCGCGAAGCGCGTCAGCGAATCGACCATCAGCAGCACGTTCAAGCCCTGATCGCGGAAGTACTCGGCGATGGTGGTCGCGGTGTAGACCGCCTTCAGGCGTTCGAGCGCCGGCCGGTCCGAGGTGGAGACCACCACCACCGAGCGCTCGCGCGCCTCGGCCGTCAAGGTCTGATCGAGAAACTCGCGGACTTCGCGCCCGCGCTCGCCCACCAGCCCGAGTACCACCACGTCGGCCAGGCTGCCGTCGCAGATCATGCCGAGCAGCGTGCTCTTGCCCCCGCCCGCGGCGGCGAAGATGCCGATCCGCTGGCCGCGGCCGCAGGTCAGCATGCCGTCGATCGCGCGCACGCCAAGCGGCAGCACCTGATCGATCAGCGTGCGCGTCAGCGGATCCGGTACCGCGGCCTCCAGCGCGCGCGTTTCGCACGCCGACGGCACCGGCGGGCCGCTCATCCGGCGGCCCAGGCCGTCGACCACCGAGCCGATCAGATGCGGCCCGACCGGAATGCGATGCTCGGTGCCGAGCGGGCGCACCAGTGCGCCGCAGCTCATGCCGATCGGCTCGGAGAATGGCGACAGCAGCGCGATCTCGCGTTGCAGGCCGACCACCTCGGCCTGCATATCCGCGCCGATCAGGCAGAGTTCGGCCAGCGCGGCGTCGGGCAGGCTGGCCTTGATCAGCGTGGGTCCGATTTCGACCACCCGGCCGAAGCGCTCCACGCCATCGTCCAGCGCGGGCAGCGTCAGGCGGCCCGCCACCTCGGAGACGATCGCGTCGACGTCAGGCATACGCATCGTCGTACTCCCCGATCATGTCGATATTGCCGAGCACGTGCAGTTGCACGTCGTCGCCCAGCTCCTGGTACGACAACACCGGCACGCTGAACAACTCGCGCTCGAGGAACTTGCGCAGGAAGCGGCGCACGTCGATGGCGGTAACGAGCGCACCCTCCATGTCCTCGCGTCCGGCGATGCCGGCCTTGATGCGCGCCACGATGGCCTCGATCTGGTCGCCCTGCAGGGTCGAGTAGGCGCCGGCGGCGGTCTGCCGCACCGAGTCGCGAATCATGTTCTCGATGCCGTCGCCGATCAGCCAGACGTTGATCCGCCCTTCGCCGCGCGTATGCCTTCCGACGATCTGGCGGCGCAGCGCGACGCGGACGTATTCGGTCAGCATCACGGTCTCCTTCTCCTTCGGCGACCACTCGATCAAGGCCTCGAAGATCGTGCGCAGGTCGCGGATCGAGATGCCTTCGGCCACCAGCCGCTGCAATACCTCCGAGACCTTGCTGATCGGCAGCTGGCGCTGCAGCTCCTTGACCAGCTCGCCGTAGCGCGCCTCCATCGCGTCCATCAGGTAGCGGGTTTCCTGCACGCCGATGAATTCGTCGGCGAAGCGGTCCACGGTCAGCGCGGTGGCGTACGACACGACCTGCGATCCGGCGAGCAGCGACAGGCCCGACTGCGCCAGCGAGCCCTGGTGCTCGGGCGCGATCCATTGCAGGGTCAGCCCGCCGAACGGCAGGTTGTCGACGCGCTCGGCGATCGGCATGGCGCCGGTCTGCCGCGCCAGCAGCAACCGCCCTGCCGGCATGGCGACCTTCAGCACCGGCTCGCTGTACAGCAGCACACTGAAGCTGCCGGCCGGCAACCCGGCCTCGGCGACCAGCTCGATCCTGGGCAGCGCGATGCCGAGCCGCTCGAACTTGTGCCAGCGCAGCGCCTCCAGCGCCTCGGCGAGACCCGGCAGCGCCGCCACATCCTTGGCCATCTTCAGCGACAGCGGCTCCGCGCCCGGCGTCATGCGCGTCTCGCCATCGCCGTCGGTGACCGCACCACCCTGATCCGCCGTATTGGCAGCGACCGATCTGGCGCGGCGGCGCGCATAGAACGCGACCAGTCCCAGCAGCACGCCCAGCGGCATGAAGATCAACGCGGGAAAGCCCGGCACCAGCGCGAACAGCAGCAGCACGCCGGCGGCGATCATCAGCGCGTTCGGCTGGCGCGAGAACTGGTTGACCAAGTCCTGCGCCAGGTTCTCGCGCTTCTCGCCGGGCACGCGCGTCACCACGATGCCGGCGGCGATCGAGATGATCAGCGCCGGGATCTGGGCGATCAGGCCGTCGCCAATCGACAACACCGAGTAGACCTCGAGCGCCTTGCCGACGCCCATATCGTGCTGCATCGTGCCGACCGCGATGCCGCCGACGATATTGACCAGGATCACGATGATGCCGGCGATCGCATCGCCCTTGACGAACTTCATCGAGCCGTCCATCGCGCCATACAGCTGGCTCTCCTTCTGCACCAGCTGGCGCTGGCGCTTGGCCTCGTTGGCGTCGATCGTGCCGGCGCGCAGGTCGCCGTCGATGCTCATCTGCTTGCCGGGCATCGCGTCGAGAGAGAAGCGCGCACCGACTTCCGCCACGCGCTCCGCGCCCTTGGTGATCACGATGAACTGCACCACCGTGATGATCGAGAACACGATGATGCCGACCGCCAGATTGCCGCCGACGACGAAATTGCCGAAGGCGGTCACGATTTCACCGGCGTCGTGCTGCAGCAGGATCAGGCGGCTGGTGCTGACCGTCAGCGCGAGGCGGAACAGCGTCGTGATCAGCAGCAGCGACGGCAATGCGGACAGATCGAGCGGGTCACGCACATAGATCGCCGTCATCAGCAGCAGCAGCGCGAGGCCCAGGTTGATGGCGATCAGCAGGTCGACCAGGATGGTCGGCAGCGGCAGGATCATCATGAACACCGCCACCATCAGCATGACGGCCAGCACGACGTCCTGCCGGCCGCCGACGGTGGCGAGCCAGGTACTGAGGCGCTTGATCATGGCCGTGCCCCGCGCTGTGCGCTGCGCCGTGTCCCGCGCCGTGCCCCGCGCCGTGCCCGTACGGCGCGACCGAATAAGTCTCCCAGCGCGGCGGCGGTCCGGCAGCCGACGCCGAAGGCCACCGCGCCGAGCACCAGCGCCAGTGCCAACGCGACGATCGCGGTGCTCCAGAGCAGCGCCAGCGGCAACAACAACGCCGCAAGGACGAACCTCATGCTTCCTCCTTCGTGCAGGCTTCCAGCAACCTGCGTTGTGCCCGGACCGTCCGGTACCACAGTTCCGCGCCGCTGCCGGCGGGCATCGCGCCCGATACGAACAGGCAGTCGTCGACCCGGAACACCCGCAGCGGCACACCGGCCATGCACGCGGGCGACCAGCGCATCAGCAGCGAGCGCAGCGCCGTGTCGGCCACGTAGGGATCGACCGGCCGCATGGTGGACAGCAGCACGCGGCGGTCGCGCACTTCCATGAACACCTGGATCTCGCCGTCGCGTATCTCGACGCGGGGCTCGATCGTGATCGGCTTGACATCCATCAGCCGAAACAGCTTTTCCAGATTGCGCAGCGTTCCAATATCCATCGGTGATCCAGGCACGACCCCGGCGGCGCGAGCCACCGGACGCGCTTGCTGTCCTCATTGCGTGCTATGTCGCCATCGTGCGCGGCAGTCGCGGCACGCGGCATCGGGCGGATACCTGAAGGGGCGTCAGCCCGTGGCGTCGCCCTCGGCAGGGTCCGCGTTCTCGGCACGGTCGTTGAACTCGGCCAGCGCGGCCAGCACCTGCTGCCGGTGGTCGTCGTCGCGAAAACACGGCTCCGGCAACAGCTTGGCCAGCCGGGTCAGGTCGCGGACCAGCTTGAAGCCGCGCTCACGGCCCGGCTGCATGCCGTCGACTTCGCCGCGAATCCAGTCGTGGTAAAGCCAAGGCTGGTCGACCATGCGGATCAGCAGGCGCAAGACCGTATCGGGCTCGATCGGCGGATCGCCCAGTCCTCGCGCGATCCGGCCGCACTGCTCCTCGCATCCGAGGAAGATCAGCAGACGTTTCAGGTCGCGAACCACCGCGGCGAGCTTGATGCCCTCGGCGGCGTCGTCCTCGATGCCGCTCAGTTCGGCCCCGAGCGCACGGATCAGTACCTTGACCTTGCGCCGACGCTCTCCGATGCCGGCCAGCTGGTCCAGGAACGCCGCGATGCCCTGCTGCACGGCGTCCGCGCGCTGATACAGCGACTTCAGTTGCGACATCAGTTCCGGGGTCATCGCACCGAACTCGAGCCAGCCAAGCATGGCGAGCTCCCAGTCCCCGCTGGCGCCGAGCCGCCGCTCCAGCGCCTGCTCCAGACGGGTGCGCTTGCGCCCGGGACGGTGCTGCTCGGCCATCGCGGCGAGCAGCAAGGCCATCGCCGCCGGATGCAATTCGCTGCGTTCGATCGCGGCCAACAGGCTGTCGACGTCGTCGATGTCGCCGAACTGCTGCAGCAACTGTTCGATGCGGGGATCCTTGTTGGCCAGCAGCGACTTGGCCAGCTTGCCGACGAAGGCACGAGCCAGCAGGGCATCGTTGCGGCGATCGCCCCGCAGCAGTGCGTGCAGCTTGGAGGAGTGCACGTTGGTGAGGCCGGCTTCCTGCAGGCGGCGCGACGCGCTCAAGGCGCGCGCCGCGAGGTCCATCGCCGAGCGGGCGGGACTGACCTGCTGAGGCCCGCGGCTCGGTATGCCGCTGCCCTGGCCCGGCAGGATCGCCGGCGCCGGACCGGTCGGAATGACGGTCTTGGGACCTTGTACCTTCGGGCTCATGCTGGCCATCCTGCCGAGTCGGCATCCGGCAGACCAGGATCGCGCCGCGGCGGCGAAAGCCGACCTCTCGCGATGTCGTCCAGATCGGCAATCAGACCGTCCAGATGATTCGCCAGAGCATCCGGGTCCCGGTCGCGGCGGCTGCGGGGGCTGGCTTCGACTGGATCCGGGTCTTGTTCGCGGCGGCTGCGCTGGCTGCCTCCCATCGCATCCGGGTCCTGTTCGTGCTGTTCACGGCGGGTGCCTTCCAGCGCGTCCGGCTTGGCCTCCGACAGGCTCGCCTCGCTTGGCTCGGCGCCAATGGCGGCCAGCAGCACAGCGAGATGACGGTCAAGATCGATGCGAAGGTGCACGTAGGGGCTGTCGATCAGCGCCTGGCCGGAAGCCAGCGCCGGCTCGGCGCTGATGGTGAATCCCGGCTCCGCCGGCAGTCGCGCCGCCACCGCCGCGACGTCGTCAGGGCACAGCCGCAAGGTGAACGCGCCGTGCGAGGACACCTCGCGCCAACGAGCAGCCACGCGCTGCGCGATCAACGCCGCGCGGTCGGCCTCGCCGGCGAAGGAGATGACCGCGTCGGCGATCACGGTCCGGCAACGCCATTCCAGCCGCTCGGCAATGGCCGCCTCGAGCTCGCCCTCCCTCACCAGCCAGTGCAGCACGTCGGCGCAGATCGCGTCGTGGGCCGCCCGCGCCGCTGCCTCGGCGCGCTGCTCGCCTTCGGCACGTGCCTCGTCGAGGACCTGCGCCGCTTCAAGCCGGGCCTGGGCGCGGCAGCGCCGGCTGGCGAGCAGCACGGCCGCCGCCCGCGAGCGATTGCGGCGAAGCACGGCGGCCGCATCGATGTATTCGTCCAGCGTTGCCGCCGGCACGACGCCGCCCACGGGCAGTTCACCGCGGACAGCGGTGATCGTCAGTCCAAAGGGATTCATAGCAGGCGTTCCAGGCGAAACAGCATCGGCAATGCAAGACCCGGCGGCGGTGTCACCAGTAGTCCGCCCGGAGGCGGCAGGCAGATCGACAGCGCCTGCCAGACGGTGCTGCCGGGCAGCGTCTGCTCCAGCCAAAGTCTGCCGAGTTCCCGCAGCCATTCGACGATCTGTTCGGGCGGGCGGCTCAAGGACGGGCGCTTGCCGTCCGGCACCAGCGCGGCGAGCTGGTCGCAACCGTCGTCACCCAGTACCGCCAGCAATTGCCGCCGATAGTCGCCGAGCAGCAGCAGTTCAGGGGCGCGCGCGGCCACCGCTCCCAGCGCGACGAGCAGCACCGGCAGCCTCGGCTCGAGGGACAGCAAGCGGCGTTGCTCGTCCGACAGCGCGGCAGGCAGCGGCATGGCCGGAAATCCGCGGCGCTGCACGATCAGCGCGTCGAGCGCGCGGCGGCTGCCGGGATGGCGGCGATAGTCGTCTCGCCACGCGTCGAGCCCGAGATAGCCCCACCACCCGCGGTGCATCACCTCGCCCGGTCGCCACGCGAGCGCGTGCAAGCGCTGCACCGCCGGGCACAGGCCCTGTTGCGCGCGTGCGCCAGCCTTGGCGGCATCAGACATCGACGCTCCCCTTGCGCCGGGCGATCCAGAGCGACAGTCCCGCCATCGCGCAAAGCGCCAGCACGCCACCGGCCACTGCGGCCGCCGCCTGCGCCGGCTGCGCCTGCAACCACTGCCGCCAACGCGACGGCGGCGCCTCGGCTGCCGGTGCCTGATAGCGATAGTCTGCGGCCTGCATCACCACGCTGATCTGGTCCGACGCGATATCGGGAACGCCATCGCGGATCAGGCTGCGGATCTGCACCTCGTAGTTGGCGAGATTGAACTGCGGCGAATACTTGATGAACACCGCCGCCGACGGCGCGCCCGTCGGCTTGCCGTTCTCATCGACCTTCTGCGCGATCGACACCTTGGCGCCGATGACCCCGTCCATCGCCGAGATCATGCTTTCGAGCTGCTGCTCCTTGAGCAGCTGCATCTTGGCGCGCTCCTGCGTGGGTGATGTCACCAGCTGGTTCGACGGAAACAGGTCTTCCATGCCGAGCCGCTTGTGATGGGGGAAGCCGTTCTGCCGCAGGACCTCCACGGCATTGATGAACTCGCCCTTGTCGACGCGCAGCGTCACCGTGCCGCCCTTCTCCACCACCTTTTCCGCGGGGATATGGCGCAGCATCAGCAGGGCCAGCATCTGGTTCGCCTCGGCCTCGGCGACATTCGAGTACAGCGTCATCTTGCAGCCCGCCATGGTGGCGGCGGCGAGCATGGCCAGGGCGATCGTGCGGAAGCGCTTCATTGCATCGTCGTCAGCTTGTTAATCGATTGCGACAGCGTCCCGGCGATCTTCGCGATCAGGTCGACGCCGTTGCGCATCTCCAGCAGCGCCTGCTGTGTCCGTGTCATGGTGGCCGGATCCAGCGCGGCGTTCGCACCGACGGTCTGCACACGTGCGGAAACCGCGGCCTCCGCCTTGCGCAGAACGTCGGTGGCAATGGCCTCCGGTTTGGGTACGCGGGCGGACATCGCATCCATGAACGCCTGGATGTCGGCTGCCGCAGGCTCCTTGCCCGTGGCGGTGGCCGGCATCTGGCCGGCGACGGTGGTGGGGTCGATAGTCATGATGAAAGTCTTCGATAACTCAGTGGCGCGTCCGGGCCGACGGGGATATCACGCGCGGCGCCGTGGCGGCATCGCGCCTGGCGGCGATCAGCATCGCCAGCAGCAACGCCGGGGAATCGTTGCGCTCGCCCAGGCAGGCACGCGCCTCGACGAGCCGGCCGCTCTGCATGTACAGGTGCGCGCGGCAGATGGCTCGGTCCTGCTCGTCGTCGACCAACAGGTCGAGCGTGTCCAGAAAGACCTCGATCTCCCCGCGCAGGCGCTGATTGGCTGCAGCGAACGCGAGTTCGACCAGCAGGCGCCTGACCTCTCGCGACAAGGGCTGCATGGCTAGATCTTCTGGATGATGCCGGCGATGGTGTCGTGCATCGCCTTGATGATCGAGCTTTGCAGCGCGGTCATGTTGGTAAAGGCGGCCGTCATCTTCTGAGCCTGAATGAAGTCGATGGTCTCGCCCGTGGTCACCGCGCGCTGCAGGGCCTCCGCCATGCTGAAGCTGGCGGAAAAGATCGGCCCGTCCATGCCATCGATCAATGCGTTCAGATTCATGTCGTTCTACTCCTCGTTCGCTGCGTCGTTGATACTCTGGTGGTGCTGCCTGAGCAGCCGGGGACTGGCCTCGTAGCGGCGGCGGAAGCTGACGCTGAAATGCGCGTGGCTGTTGAAGCCGCACTCCTGCGCAATATCGGTGACCTTCATCGAGGTGAGCAGCAGCAGTTCGCGTGCCCGCTGCAGCCGGCGCTCCAGCAGCCAGTTCTTGGCCGACACGCCGAACTTCTCGTAGAACATCACGTTCAGCTTGCGCACCGGGATGCCGAGCGCCTTGGCGTACTGCGTGACCGGCCACGCGCTCATGCTGTTCTCCTCGATGAACTCGAAGAAGTCGCGGCTGCTGTCGATCAGGTGGTGCAGCAGCCTGGAGAAGTACTCCGGCTCGGTTCCCATGCAGTAGACATAGGCGAAGCGGAGCATCGCGCGCGGCTCGGCGGAACCGAGATGCCGAATCACGTTGATCGTTTCCTCCGGCACCGTGATCCGCTTGACGGGTTCGCGCCAGAATTGCGTGCCCCGTCGGTAGCGGCTCGCGAGCTCATGCAGTTCGCGGTAGATATCCTGGAAGTCCCCCGAATGGAAGACATAGGTATCGATGCCGTCGCGCGCCGGAATCGCCGTCGCATTGCCGTTGGTAAAGACCAGGCTGCATGCCGGCACTTCGTGCGTCTCGCCGTTGCACTCGATCCGGCCGGACCGGCTGAAGATCATTAGCTTGACTGCCCCCATCTTTCCCTCGAACACTCGTGCTCAGTGGCTGCATCATTCCATCGCCGGACCCGGCTACCGATCCGGTGATGACCTGAAAGACGTCGCTGTCCGGCGTCGTGAGCGATCGGTTCGATGCGTTCGATTCGATGCGTTGTACGGCGCCGGACAGCGCATCGATATCAAACCATTTATCGAATGAACTTTGAGAATTTGAGGGTCTACTCGAATCGTTTAGAGAAAGTCTTGATCGATTTCTTATAACTTCTTTCTCGCAACCCGAAATGTGAGACGCGTACGGCGGTTTGCGTGCGCGAACGCACGGTCGAAGACCTTGCGATCGCGGGTACGGACAGCGCCAATATGCGATCACGCGCTTTGCGTTTCGACTTGATGTTGGAAAGATGCTGGATACGATGCCGGCAAAAAAAATCCGCCTGTGGCAGGCGGACAAAGCAGAGGCGGGGAGGCCGGGAACGAGTCCGACCGGCGCGAAGTGTCACCCTCCATCGCTGTGGGCACATCAGAAAATCACGCCGTATTTTTGATCTTCGACAGCGCGATCGCACGCCGAGATTCGGCCACGCCACGGCCGACAGCATCGGCGGCACCCCGATGGGGACAAGCGCCACTTCCCTCGCCGATTCCCCGGCGGTATAAGTGAAGCCGCAGCGCGCGACGTTGCGCCGCCGACGTTTCGCCGACGTTGCCCATGCACCGCGGAGCGGCACCGTGTCGATGTCGCTCCTGCTTATCTTTTACATCGCGTATCGAGCGGAAATCATGCGCATTCTCCTGATCGAGGACGACCTGCAGATCGGCACCAGCCTGATGCGCGCGCTGAAGGAAAACATGCAGTGCAGCGTCGACTGGGTGCGCGACGGCGTCGCGGGCCAGCACGCGATCGAGCAAGGCTCCTACGCCATCATCCTGCTCGACCTCGGCCTGCCGCGCATGGGTGGTCTCGATCTGCTGCAGCGGCTGCGGGCGCAGGGCAATCAGACTCCGCTGCTGATCCTGACAGCCCATGACGACCTGGACACGCGCGTGCAGGGGCTCGACGCCGGCGCCGACGATTTCGTTCTGAAGCCCTTCGAGGTTCCCGAGCTGCTGGCGCGCATGCGCGCCGTGCTCCGGCGCAAGGCCGGCTACGCGACCTCCAGCCTCGGCGACGACACCATCCGGCTCAATCTCGATACGCGCAGCCTGACGGTGGACGGCCATACCGAAACGCTGTCGGCACGCGAGTTCGCCTTGATGCTGGCGCTGCTCGAACGGCCGGGCACGATCCTGTCGCGCAGTCAGCTCGAGCAAAAGATTTATGGCTGGGGCCAGGAAGTCGAAAGCAATGCGGTCGACGTGCTGATCTACTCGGTGCGCAAGAAATTCGGCGCATCGGCCATTCGCAACGTGCGTGGACTCGGCTGGACCGTTCTGCTGGGCGGCGACAAGGTCAAGCGGGATGCGGGACCGGCCGCGCCGCAATCCGGCACGCGGGATCACGGCACCGGCAGCGGTCCCGAGATCGATCCCGAGAGTGCTCCCAAGCGCGATCCCGCGAGCGACGCACCGAACGACCTGCCCAACGACCTGCCGAACGGCCCATCGAACGACCCGCCGAACGATCCACCAAGCTGAAACCCGCGGCCGGCAGTCCGGCGCGTACCTGGCCAGATAACCATGCCCGCCCACACCGCCCTGCACCGCAACTCGCCCCCGGCGCCGCACACCGCGCCATCGCGCAACCGTTCGCTGAGCCTGATGCTGAGCCTGGCGCTCAGCGCGGTGATCGCGGTCTTCGCCCTGCTGCATACGACGTGGACCTACGTGCTGGCCACCTCCGAGATCCATGAACTGCTCGACCGCCGCCTGCAGGAAGTCGCGGCACGCGTCAGCGACGACATGACGCGGGCGATCGACCCGCTGTACCTGTATCGCGACGCATCCGATGGCATCGTGATCCAGATCTGGCTCGGCGCGCCGAAGCCGACCCTTCATCCGGACAGCGACCGGATCGCCATCGGCCGCGAGGCCCCGCCGGGACTCTCGACGCAGACGGTCGACCAGGAACGGTGGCGGGTGTACTCGGAGCACGGGCCGAACTGGACCATCAACGTTGCGCAGCGCGAAGCCTCGCGCAAGCGCATTGCGAAAGACGCGGCGATCGCCAGCGCGACGCCGGCGCTGGTGATGATGCCGCTGGCGTGGCTGGCGATCTTCGTGACGGTCAGGCGCGCCCTGCGGCGGGTCGGCGCGCTGGGCGAGCGTGCGGCGCGGCTCGACATCGGCCGCCTGGACGCGCTGCCGACCGACAAGGTGCCGCGCGAGCTGCTGCCGCTGGTCCAGTCGATCAATCTGATGATCACGCGGCTGTCGCAGTCGCTGCGCGTCGAAAAGAAGTTCATCGCCGATGCCGCACACGAGCTGCGCAGTCCGCTGACTTCGCTGCAGATCCAGGCCGACAACCTCGGCCGTACGCTGTCGGACCCGGACAGCCTGCGCGAGTACAACGCGCTGCAGCAGGTGATCGCACGCAGCACGCGCATGGTCTCCCAGCTGCTGCGGCTGGCACGGGCGGACGCCCCGCTCGAGCGCGCCTCGTCGCAGCCGGTGGCCATTCGCGATGTGGTGCCCGACGTCATCGAGATGCACCTGCCCCGCGCGGCCGCGCACGGCATCGACCTCGGCGTCGAGCAACTGGAGGACCTGCAGGTGCGCGCCAACCTCGCCGATGTGCGCACGGCACTGAGCAACCTGGTCGACAACGCCCTCAAGTACACGCCCGACGGCGGCACCGTCGACCTGCGCGCCTATCGCGAGCAAGGGCTGGGCTGCATCGAAGTGCGCGACACCGGCAACGGGGTCGCGCCCGAGGCGTTGCCGCGCGTGTTCGACCGCTTCTTTCGCGCCGACGTCCACGGCACGGAGGGCAGCGGTCTTGGGCTGGCGATCGTCAAGGCGATCGCCGAGCGATACGGCGGCGATGCCAGCATCGACAACCGCGGCGACGCGCCGTCCGGTGTCATCGCGCGCGTGCGGTTTCCGCTGGCGCACCGGTGACGGTGCTGGCGTGCCACCGCGGGGTTAGCGCGGCACGGATATCGCCACAGAGTTATCCCCGCTGAGTTATCGCCGCTTAGTTATCGCCGCTGAGCTTTCGCTGCCGGGTTATCGCTGCACGGATATCGCCGCTGAGCTTTCGCTGCCGGGTTATCGCTGCACGGATATCGCCGCTGGGCTATGGCTTCGTTCGCTCGGCCACACGCGACAGGATCTCGTAACCGATCGTCACCCGCTGATCGACCGGATACGCCTTGTTGGCCAACAGCACAATGCCGATCCGCTTGTCCGGCACGAACGCGACATAGGCCGAGTAGCCGTTGGTCGAGCCGGTCTTGTGCAGATACACCGGCTGCCGCGGTTGCGCCGCGGCGTCGATTGGGTTCGCGGCCTCGGCGCGCAGGATCGCCGCATTGCCGGCCAGCAGCTGCTGCAAGGTCGCGGGATAGCGATACTGTTCCCATATCAGGTCCTGCGTGATGGGCCCCGCGCGAAAGCGCGGCACATGGGTGCGCGCGATCGCCTGGCGCAGCGTATCGTCGATGCGGGCCCCCGGCATATTGGCTTCGACAAAGGCCAGCAGATCGCCGGACGATGAGCGGATGCCATAGGCCGGCTCCCACAGATACCCTTCCTTCATCCGGATCGGCGCATCCGTTGCGGTATAGCCCTGCGCATAGTCAGCCTGCCTGTCGGCGGGCACCCTGAAGTGGCTGTGCTTCATGCCGAGCGGCTCGAACACGATCGTGCGGATCAGCTCGCTGTACGGCCCGCCGAGACGGTTCGCCGCAATCTCGCCGAGCAGGCCGATGCCATTGTTCGAGTAAACGCGATGCGTGCCGACCGGATAAGTCGGGCGCCATGCGGACAGGTATTCGACCATGCCGCGCTCGCTGTCGATCCGCTCCGGCACCGCGAGCGGCAAGCCCGAGGTATGCGTCCCGAGATGGAGCAGCGTGACCTTGTCGAAGATGCCACCTCGCAGTGCGGGCAGATGACGGCTGACCGGATCCTGCAGCGACAGCTTGCCGCTCGCCTCGGCGTAGGCCGCCAGCGTGGCGGCAAAGGTCTTGCTGACCGAGCCGATCTCGAACAGGGTTTCCTTCGTCACCGGCCGGCCGCCCTGCCTTGCGGTCTGCCCATAGTTGAAGAAATAGCGTTTGCCGTCGACGGTCACGCCAACCGCCATGCCCGGAAGCCGATGCTGCTCGATCACCGGCTTGACGGCGGCGTCGACGATCGCTGCCATCCTGGCCGCATCGTCGTCATCGGCGGCGTAGGCGTTGGTCGTGGCGCCAGGCACGGCAAGCAGGCAGACGAGCGGGAAGGCAAGCAGTGAGAACAGAGGCGTCGATGGTTTCATGGCTATGCGGGGCGGGATGCGCGATGCGCGATGCCGGCTGCGCGCTGCGGAATTCGGGTTGCCGGCAGAATGGCATCGCATCAATCGGTATGGCGGCAGTGTAGGGAATGCCGGCAGCACCGTGTCGAGCCGCGCTGTAACGGCTGTCACCTGAGGAGGCCGTCGCAAGGTGAGCGTGCCGGAATCGGCGGTGATGGCGCGGCGATGCATGCGCCATCACCGCAAAGGGCGGGGCAAGGACCGGCTGCAAAGTCGGGCGCAAAGAGGGAGCGCCAAGACCGAGCGCAAAGCGCGGAGGCAAAGAAAAAGGGCTTCCAGTGATGGAAGCCCTTCGTATAGGTGGCGCGGCTGGCAGGATTCGAACCCACGACCCCTTGGTTCGTAGCCAAGTACTCTATCCAACTGAGCTACAGCCGCACGCGAGGGCGCAATTGTATCGCAGTGGCGTGGGAACGCAAGCATTTTTTTGCGGGCCGATGCTTGGGCTCGCCGTCACCACCAGCAATCACCACCAGCAATCACTACCAGCAATCACTACCAGAGTCACCACCAGCGGCCACTGCCGGCAGTCACCACCCGCAGCGACCACCAGCAGCCCCTGCCGGCAGCCACCATCGGCAGTCGCCGCCGGTAGTCACGACCCGCAGTCGTCACCGGGAGGCGGCACCGATCGTCACCACCGATAGCGCGCCCCGATGATGCCGCCCGCATTGCGGCCGGTCTTGACCTTGACCCAGATCTTGACGCCGCCGCGCGTGCTGCCGTGCGCGCCGATATTGAACGAGAACAGGCCGCGCAGCAGATCGGTGTCGATGCGGGTGCCGTTGATGTTGATGGTCTTGCGACTGCTGTCCTGCCACAGGTCGGCCTCGACGAAGGGATAGACGCCGGCCAGGCGGGTCGGCTGCGCGCCGTAGAGCCGCACCGCGAGGCCGGTCGCCCGGTCGTCCGCCGGCATCGCCGCCAGCGCGGGGTTGGGCAGGCCATCGTCACGCGGCTGATAGGCGAGCTGCACGCGGGGCTGGATCGTGACCCCGCTGCGCGGCAACACCGCGTCGAGCGCCAGCGACAGCGTGCGCACGCGCGTATCGACGAAACCGCTGGCGGAGGCGGCATCGTCGGCGTGCAGCAGCCATGCGGGCCGACGCGCGCCATCGCGTGCGTCGGCGGCGAGGGCCGCGCGAATCGCGGCCTCGGATTCCGCTGCCATTTGTGTCAGCGCGGATCGTGGGGTCGAAGACGACGGAGATGCGGCGGCCGACGATGGCGGCAATGCTGAAGGCGACGATGGCGGCGATGCGGAGGCCGAAGATGACGGCGATGCGGAGGCCGACGATGACGGCGATGCGGAGGCCGAAGATGGCGGCGATGCGGAGGCCGAAGATGGCGGCGCTGCGGAGGCCGAAGATGACGGCAGCGAGGCCAACAGTACTGGCGCGGCCGACGGCGTCGATGATTCGGGAAGGGATGGCGGTGGCGCCGATGCGTCCGCGGCCGAGTGCACGGGCTGGAAGGGATCGGACCGTGCCGATGTCGAAGCCGGATCCAGCGCGGCCAACAACGCGGCGGCCTCTTCCTCGCCCAATGGCTGCCATCCGAGTACGGCATCGCTGCCGGGTGGCCCGCTCTCGGCCTGGGCCATTGCGGTCAGGAAGATGGCGACACAGGAGCCGTAGCGCCATCGGTGACAGCGGCAGGTCCTTCGATGGTTGGTGCCCACGCAAGCCCGGCCAGCGGCAACGCCGGTCTTCCTCTCTCTCGACAACAAGACCATGTCCATGGCGACCACCTTCGGGCTGATGTCAGCGTGCCCGATTTGATCTGAGCATAGGTCAAAGGCAACGCAACCGTTAGGGGCGTCAACCCGATGAAGGCCGTCCCGCGCTCGCTCCGGCAGCGGCCGCGCGCGAACACTGAAACGGCGCGCCGCGATATGGAATCAGCGGGAATCAGCGGGAATCAGCAGGGATTGGCGGGACCCGGCAGCGAGACGGCAGGTCATTGCAGAGGGAATGGTGACAGCGCGGCCGGTGGCGTGGCAGGGAAGCGCACGAGGGAACCACACCCTGTAGTCGCGCCGGCAAGACGCGGGACGAATGCGGACAAAACGCGGACGAAAAAAAAGAAGGCCGTTGCAATTTGCAACGGCCTTCTCTTCAGGATTTTGGTGCCCAGGAGAGGACTCGAACCTCCACAGTGTTGCCACCGCTAGGACCTGAACCTAGTGCGTCTACCAATTCCGCCACCTGGGCTTCGTTCGCCGCTTCCGTGTCTTGCGTCACGTTTGCTGCGATGCGAAGACCGCAATTATGCAGATCCGATCGAGGGTCGTCAACACCCTCGCACAAAAAATATTTACCTCGATGCCGCAGACCGCTCCGTGGCCGTGCCGCCCACTCGGAAGTCGACCCGCTCCGGCCTGCCGGGCAGGCGCAGCGCGGCCGTGGCCGGCGGCGTGCTGGCGATGACCTTGCCCGCACGCAGCACCAGCAGCCGGGTCGCGCGCAGGCGCAGCGCCTCGACCGGATCGGCGGCCTGCAGCAGCACCAGGTCGGCGCGGCAACCGGGCGCGATGCCGTAGCCGGTCAAACCCAGGATTCTTGCCGGGGTCTCGGTGACCGCGTCGAAGCAGGCGCGCATCCCCTGCTGCCCGGTCATCTGCGCGACATGCAGGCCCATATGGGCGACCTCGAGCATGTCGCCCGAGCCAAGCCCATACCAGGGGTCCATCACGCAGTCGTGGCCGAACGCCACCGGCACGCCGGCGGCCAGCAGCTCCGGCACGCGCGTCATGCCGCGCCGCTTCGGATAGCTGTCGTGCCGGCCCTGCAGCGTGATGTTGATCAGCGGATTGGCGATCGCGGCCATGCCGGCCTCGCGCATCAGCGGCAGCAGCTTGGACACGTAGTAGTTGTCCATCGAATGCATCGACGTCAGATGCGAGCCGGCCACCCTGCCCTGCAGGCCCAGCCGCACCGTTTCGGCGGCCAGCGTCTCGACGTGGCGCGACATCGGGTCATCGGTCTCGTCGCAATGCATGTCGACCGGCAGTCCGCGCTCGGCGGCCAGCTCGCACAGCAGCCGCACCGACGCCGCGCCGTCTGCCATGGTCCGCTCGAAATGCGGAATGCCGCCGACCACCTGCACGCCCATGTCGAGTGCGCGCTTCAGGTTGTCGAGCGCACCGGGGCTGCGCAGCACGCCGTCCTGCGGAAAGGCCACCAGTTGCAGGTCCAGATAGGGCCTGACTTGCTCGCGCACGTGCAGCAGCGCCTCGACCGCCAGCAACCGCGGGTCGCAGACGTCGACATGCGAGCGGATAGCCAGCAGGCCGCGTGCCACCGCCCAGTCGCAATACGCGAGCGCGCGCTCGACCAGCGCCTGCTGCGTCAGCTGCGGCTTCAGTTCGCCCCACAGTGCGATGCCTTCGAGCAAGGTGCCGGACTGGTTCACGCGCGGCAGCCCGTACGACAGCGTCGAGTCCATATGGAAATGCGCGTCGACGAACGGCGGCGATACCAGCTGGCCTGCCGCATCGATCTGCTCGGCCGCCTGCGCCGGCAGCGCCGGCTCGACGGCAACGATGCGGCCGTCGGCAATACCGATGTCGATGCCGGTGCGGCCATCGGGCAGATTGCAGTCGCGAACGATCAGATCGAGCATGTGGGTCTCCGGGCTGTTGCCGACGTGCTTACGGCTTACGGCTTACGGCAAGGGATCGGCATTGCCCTGGCAGGCGCTGCGCCGCTGCGGGCCTCGTTCGCGGGCAACCGGCGGCGCGCCCGCCGTCGCCGTGCGGCGCGCACGCCGGCCGGCGCGAGCCGGCGCGGGCGGCGTGAGACCGCAGCCGCGCAGCACCAATGCCACCAGATGCTCGGTCGCCCGTTCGTAGTCGCGCCGCTCCAGCCGCTGCACGCCGAGCACGGCGCAGATCTGGGCCTCGAAGTCGGCATAGGTCTGCGTGGCGGCCCAGATCGTGAAGAACAGATGGCTCGGATCGATCTGCGCCATCCGTCCCGCGGCGATCCAGCCGTGGATCACCACCGACTTGCGGCCCACCAGGCTGCGCAGCGCGTCGCGCAGCACGTCGCCGATCTCGGGCGCGCCATGGAGCAACTCGTTGGCGAACACGCGCGAGGCGTCGGGATAGCGCGCCGACAGCCGCATCTTCGCGCGGATGTACTGCTCGAGCGCGGCCTCCGGCGAGCGCCTGGCGCTGATGATGTCGGCCTGCGACAGCCACAGCCGCAGCGTGTTGGCGAGCACCGCGCGATAGAGTGCCTGCTTGGTGCGGAAGTAGTAGTGCAGATTGGACTTCGGCACGCCGGCGCGCGTGGCGATCTCCGCCATGGTGGCGCCCGCGAAGCCGGCCCGCGCGAACACCGCTTCGGCGGCACGCAGGATGCGCGCCTCGTTGCGCTGGCGGATCCGGCCGGCGTTGCCGTCGCGGCCGGCCAGCGCCTGCAGGCGGGTGGCGGGAGCTAGCGCGTCCATGGCGAGGCCGGGCGTGGCGGCGCCAACGCCATCGTCGTCACGGCCGGATTCCTGGCGGGCGCCACGGCGTCAGCGCGTGCCGTAGAGCCGGTCGCCCGCATCGCCAAGTCCGGGCACGATATAGCCGTGCTCGTTCAACTGCTCGTCGATCGCGGCGGTGACGATGGCCACATCGGGATGCGCGGCCTGCAAGGCGCGCAAACCCGGGCGCGAGGCAATCAGGCAGACGTATTTGAGCGCGGTGACGCCCGCCTCCTTGAGCCGGTTCAGCGCGGCGATCGCGGAATTGCCGGTCGCCAGCATCGGGTCCACCACGATCACCTGACGCTCCTGGATATCGTCCGGCATCTTGAAGTAGTACTCGATCGGCTCCAGCGTTTCCGGGTCGCGGTACAGGCCGATATGGCCGACCCGCGCGGCCGGCAGCAGGTCGAGCATGCCATCGAGGAAACCGTTGCCGGCGCGCAGGATAGACACCAGGCACAGCTTCTTGCCAGACAGCATCGGCGACTGCATCGGCGCGATGGGCGTCTTGATCGCCACGGTCTCCATCGCCAGGTCGCGCGTGGCCTCGTAGGTCAGCAGCTGCGCGATCTCGCGCACCAGGCGGCGGAAGTTGTCGGTGGTGGTGTCCTCGCTGCGCACCAGCGTGACCTTGTGCTGGACCAGCGGGTGGTCGACCACCATCACGGAAGCGGCGGCCGGCGCGATGGGCGGCACGCCCGCGGGCAGTCCCGCGGACAGTCCCGTGGGCAGCCCCGTGGACAGCGCCACGGACGGATCGACGGACAGATCGGCAGACAGGGCGGTCATGATGGCACTCCTCGATGCGGCCGTGGCCGGATGCGGCCGGGGCGGAACGACGGCGTGCAGGCGCGCAGCGTTTGCGACAGCCGCGCCCTGCACGGGCTCAGGAACTCAGAACACGGTGCCGTCGCTGTCGATCGCGAACGGCGGCGGACCGCCCGGCCGGCGCTTGGCGGCGATGCGCCGGCCCGCCGCCCAGGTACCGCCCTCCAGCACGCGCGCCAGCGGAAAGGCCTCGGCGGACAGGCCCAGCGCCTGCCGCGTTGCCTCGGCGACCAGATCGAGGCCCGTCACCGTCAGCGCGCGCCATTCGACGATGGCGGGCTCGTCGACCCGGTGCACCGCCTCGGCAAAGCTCGCATCGCGCGGCACCATCAGCTCGAAGTCGTACAGCAGGCCGCCGTTGCGATATTCGGGCAGGCCCGTCAGCGCATCGAGCCCGGTCACCGTCAGGCCGCCGTCCTCCAGCGGCTCGAGCAGCGAGTAGGTCAGCCATTGCGTCAGCTTGTGGAAGGGCACCAGGCCGTCGGGGCTGGCCGGATGGCGCCAGCAATCGCCAAGCGACACGCCTTCGAGCTGCAGCCGCCCCGGCCAGACCGGCCCCAGCGCGACCAGCAGCGTGCGCAGCACGAAGGCCGCGTCGATGCGCCCCTCGCTGGCATGCGCCTTCAGATAGTCGAACAGATTGCCGAGTCTTGCCGGCTCGCCGAACACCGCCGGCGTGGCCTGGGCGACCTTGCCGAGCCGGCGCACCAGACCCGCCCGGCCCTCGAGGCCGACCAGCGGATTGTGCTGCGCGACCTGGAAGGCAGTGGCCAGCGTCGAGGGGTCGATCTGCGCCAGCCGCTCGGCATCGGAGCGCAGCGGCTCGTCCGGCGTCGCGGAGAAACCGCCGCGCGCGAACAGGTCGAAGCTGGCCACGCCCAGCCCTTCGGAGCGGCTCAGGCTCAGGTCGCTGGCCGGGTCGCGGTAGCGCCAGTCGGGCCCGGCGCCCGCGTCGAGCAGCACGCTCGGAATCACCAGGTCGATGCCGATGCGCGCGCGCTCTTCGCGATGATCGTCGCCGGTCAGCGCCGCGCGTTCGCACAGGATGCCCCAGCGGTCGCGCAGCTCGCCCGGTCCGCCGCTCTCGAAATGGCGCCAGCGGCTGTGGTAGGGCACCTGCAGATCGCGGTAGCGCGAGCGGATGGTGGTGGCCACATAGTCGGCGATCGCCGGGACCCGCTCGGGATGCCAGCGGAACCACTGCGAGTCGCCGGCCGCCACCGAGGCCGTCACCGCGGCGCAGCGCGCGCGCACCGCCTGCGCCGTCAACAACGCCGACGCGGGATGATCGGGTTCCACCCAGCTTTGCCAGCCCTCGCGCGAAGCACGGGCCTGCGCGCCGGCTTGTCCCGCCGCGCCCATCGATGCCGCATCGTTTCGTTCTGTCATTCGTCCAGTCCCCTGCCCTTGGCCACCGTCAGTTCGGTGGCGTCCGGAGGCGTGTAACGGGTGAAGTAGCCCGCCGCCACCTTGGCGTCGATCTCCACCCTCGCATCGGCCGGAATCAGCGCATCGGGAATCGGCACCTGCTCGACCACTTCGATTCCCTGCGCGACCAGCGCGCCGTGTTTCATATTGCTCATCGAGGCCCAGCGATCAATGCGACGGATGCCCAGCCAGTGGAAGACATCGGGCATCAGCTCCTGGAAGCGCATGTCCTGCACGCCGGCCACGCATTCGGTCCGCGCGAAATAGGTTTCGGCGCGGTCGCCGCCGACCTGCCGCTTGCGCGCGTTGTAGACCAGGAATTTGGTGACCTCGCCCAGCGCCCGGCCTTCCTTGCGGTTGTAGACCACCAGTCCGACCCCGCCCTGCTGCGCCATCTCGATGCACACCTCGATACCGTGCGCCAGGTACGGGCGGCACGTACAGATGTCGGACCCGAATACGTCCGATCCGTTGCATTCGTCGTGCACGCGGCAGGCGACAGGGGTCTGCGGCTTGCCCAGCTGGCTGACGTCGCCGAAGAAATACAGCGTCATGCCGCCGATCGGCGGCAGGAAGACCTTCAGATCGGGACGGGTCACCAGTTCGGGGAACATGCCGCTGGTCTGCTCGAACAGGCTGCGGCGCAGCGCGCTTTCCTTGATGCCGAAGCGGCGCGCCATGCCGGGCAGATACCAGACGGGATCGACGGCGGCCTTGGTCACCCGCACGTCGCCGTTGGCAAACAGGATCCTGCCGTCGGGAATCAGCCGGCCGGCGGCGATCGCCGCCACCAGTTCCGGCATGTTGATATGGGCGCGGGTGACGGCGATGGTCGGCCGGATGTCGACCCCGGCGGCGATGCGGTCGGCGAAGACGGTGGAGACCAGATGGCCCCACGGGTCCAGCGACACGATCTTGTCGGGATCGCCCCATTGCGGATGCGGTCCGATCGGCTCGGCGGGCGCGGTGTCGGTCAGGTCGGGGCGATGGTCGCGCTGCAGCGTGCCGGAAGCGACGGCCAGCGCGCGATAGACCGCGTAGGCGCCGGCATGCGTCCCGATCACGTTGCGATGCGCCGGATTGGTCAGCGTCGCGATCACGGGTCCGCGCTCGGCCGCGGTCGGCGCCCCCCAGTGGATCGGCTCGGCCGGCTTGTCGCGGCGTGCGTGCGAGGTCAGGACGATGTGATCGGACATGGCAGCCTCGGGGCGTGAATCCTGACCAAACGGTCAGGTTTACCTTGATGGTAGGCAATCGCCATGCCAAGCGCGTATGGGCGTTTTCCCCTTTTGAGTACGCTCCCTCACCAATTGCGGCACAACAACGGTTCATGCGGCGCCCACGTATCGTGCAGCGCCGCCGATGTTGCAGGCAGGCAACGCCTGCTAGCCGGCGAGCCCCGTACGGTTGCGCAACAACAACTTGCCAAGCGACGCGAGGGGGTCGCGCGATTCGACATATCGGTAAAAAAGCGCTCCGGCGGCGTTGCTGACCAGCCACGCCATCGCCATGCCGGCCGCGTTCAGCCACGGCATGCCGGGGGCCAGCTGCGACATCACGCTGTTGACCAGCAGGCAGATCGGGAAGTGCACCAGGAACACCGAGTACGAGATCGCGCCGAACGTGGCGAAGACGCGGCCGCGCGGCCACGCCGACAGCCAGCCGCCGCGCCGTGCGAGCGCCAGCCACAGCGCGACGACGACCGCCAGCGCGATGCGCGAGCGCATATCGACCATCAGCGCAGCGATGCCGACCGCGGCAAGCGCCGCGAGCCACCAGCCGGAACGTCCGGGATTCGAGGCCCAGTAGCCGAGCACGCCGAGCCCGTAGGCGCCGAAGAAATAGATCGCCCACATGTCCCAGTCCACGTCGCGGTTGAACCAGAACAGCGACGCCACGCCGAGCGCCGCCACCAGCGCCACGCCCACGCGGACACGCCAGCCGGTAGGCAGCAGGCGCGCCAGCCATAGCGTCAGCAACAGCAGCCCGAACAGCTGGAAGTCGATCGCGACATACCAGACGCCTGCGGACAACGCGTCGATATCGAGCACGTCGTGCAACAGCAGCAGATGCGCCAGCAGCTGGCCCCATTGCGGGGGCGCCGGAATCGAGGGATGGTCCATGCCCTGCCGCGCGAGCGCTGCCGCGACGATGGCCAGGCCAATCGCCGCGGCGAAGGGCACGGCGAGCTTGCGATAGCGCCGCAGCAGCGCCGCCAGCGGCCGGGACGTGCGCAGCACGCCGTCGGGCGCCAGGCTGCGCGCCGCCAGGAAGCCGCCGATCACCAGGAAGAGCTGGACGGCGATGCGTGCGTAGTCGGCGAGCCAGTCGATCAGGGCGGGGGCGAGGGAATGGGCCGCATCGGACATCGGCCCGTAGAAGGCCAGATGGTGCAGCACGATCAGTTGCGAGCCGATGGCCTTGAGCGCATCGATGCCGGCCAGGCGCGCGGGTTGCGAAGACATGGGTGACAGACGGGAAGCGAACGGGAGCCGAACGGAATTCGCAGCCCAGCCCCGACGCGCCCGTGCGCGACGCGGCACCGGGCGCGTGGCCCGGGATTGTACCCGGGTGCAGGTGCCGGCGCCGCCATGTTGGACCGGTCATTGTGCCCGGGTCATCGCATCGACCTAGGGTATTTACTTATGACGAAGTTGTCCTTCCCCTGACCCATCCCTATCGCTACCCTTTGGTCTTTGCTGTTTTCTATCGCCTCGCCATGCTGTCTTCCCTCCGCGCCTTCCCTCGCTCTTTCGGTCGCTCTCTTCGTTCGTTCCGCCCGGTCCTGCTCGCTGCAACCCTGCTCGGCACCGGCATCGCCCACGCCGCCGGCGCCGAGGCGTTGCACGGTCCGGTCATCGACAAGATCCGCTCCAGCGGCACCATCGTGCTCGGCTACCGCGAGTCCGCGCTGCCGTTCTCGTTCGCCGACGACAAGGGCCAGCCGGCCGGCTACGCGGTCGACCTGTGCCTGCGCGCGGCCGAGGGCGCCCGCCAGGCGCTCGGCCTGAAGGACCTGAAGGTGCGCTGGATGCCGCTGACGCCGCAGAACCGCATCCCCGCCATCGTCAACGGCCTGGTCGACCTCGACTGCGCGCCGAACACCAACACGCTCGAGCGCCAGAAGCAGGTCGCCTTCAGCGTCTCGCACTATGTGTCGACGGTGCGGATGCTGGTGCGTGCCGATGCGGGCATCGACTCGCTCGAGGACCTGCGCGGCAAGACCGTGGTGACCAGCGCCGGCTCGACCGGCGACCGCCACGTGCGCCGGCTCAAGGGCCAGTACGGCTATCGCGACGTCTACGCCAAGGACCACGGCGAATCGTTCCTGCTGCTCGAGTCCGGCCGCGCCCAGGCCTTCGTGATGGACGACGTGCTGCTGGCCGGCCTGCGCGCCCGCGCCAAGGATCCATCGCAATTCGTGATCGTCGGTCCTGCGCTGTCGGTCGAGCAGAACGCGCTGATGCTGTCGAAGTCGGACCCGGCGTGGAAGCGGCTGGTCGACGAGACCCTGGCCGGCGTCTATCGCGGCCCGCAGATCGAGGCGCTGCAGCAGCGCTGGTTCCAGAAGCCGATCGGCGGACGTGGCATCAACCTGGCGCTGGCCCCGTCGGCCGAGGTCCGCGAGGCGTGGAAGCATCCGTCCGACGCGGTCACGGAATAGGCGCATACCGGGGCCGGCGACCCCGGCAATCCTCGCTTTCCATGAGGCCGACGCGCCCGCGACGCCCGGTGTGACTCGCTTGACAGCCGCAAGACAGGTTGGAGACACTGGCGCGGGCGGCGCGTCGGCGCCTGCCCATCGTCAGCCGCCCATCCGATGGACGGCAACTTTCGAGGAGACACCATGAGCAAGTTCGTCGCGACGGCCATCGCGCTGTGCATCGGCACCGCCTCGCTGGCGGTGCACGCCCAGAACACCGGCGGCAAGAAGCAGTTCGACCCGTACTCGCAAGGCGCCAAGGCGGGCGAGAAGTTCGACCCCTACAGCCAGGGGGCGAAAGCCGGCGACAAGTTCGATCCCTACACCCAGGGCACCAACCAGAGCACGCGCGCCGACCTCGCGCCGGGCCAGGACGAAGGCAAGAAGAACGGCCACAAGGCGAAGAAGGCCAAGCCCGCCAAGCCGGCGAACTGACATCGGCCCGACGGGCCAGCCCGGGGGCGGCCCGTCCCGATGGCGAATTCAAGAACCCGCTGCCGGCGGGTTTTTTTGCGTCCGTGCGCCCATCGCGCGCCGCCCGTGCCCGCGCGGGCGGCGGTGCGTCGCCGCTGCCGACCGGGGCGACGAGGCACGAAAAGTGAAATGGACGCCACAGGACATATGTCCCGAGCCGGAAAAGCCCCTCCGGTGCGGTCCCGTGTAGGACATTTTTCGGTATCAGCCGTCATAGCTTTCGCACAAAATGCGAACTTCGCCGTTGCCATAGGCGTCGTATGCACCACACGGAGCGGCAGCGCTCCGTAGCGGGTTGTCAGCAAGCGGCCGAGGCCGCGCAGCACCGTTTCAGGAGTTTCATGCGCCGTTCCCCGACCACGCGCGCCGCCGGCCTGTCCGCGGCGGTGATTGCCCTGGTCGTCCTGTATATCGTCCTGCTCTGGTTCGGGACGCTGGACGCCCGCCATCTGTTGCGCTCCGACGAAGGCCGCTATGCCGAGATCGCCCGCGAGATGTTCGCCAGCGGCGACTGGGTCACGATCCGCTACAACGGCGTCAAGTATTTCGAGAAGCCGCCCTTTCACCTGTGGGTGACGGCGCTGACCTATACCGCCTTCGGGCTCGGCGAGTGGCAGGCGCGGCTGTGCGTGGCGCTGTCCGGCTTCATCGGCCTGCTCGCGTCGATGTGGGCGGCCGGGCGCTGGTTCGGCGCGCGCGCCGGCTGGCTGGCCGGCCTGGCGCTGGCCGCGGCACCGATGTGGAGCGTCGCCGCGCACTTCAATTCGCTGGACATGACGCTGGCCGGCGCGCTCGCCTGCGTGCTGGCCTGCATGCTGCTGGCGCAGCATCCGGACACCACCCCGGCCGCACGCCGCGGCTGGATGCTGGGCTGCTGGGCCGCGATGGGCGTCGCCATCCTGACCAAGGGGCTGATCGGCATCGCGTTGCCCGGGCTGGTGCTGGTGGTCTACACCGCCATCACGCGCGACTTCGGGCTGTGGCGCCGCCTGCATCTGCTGTGGGGCGCCGCGCTGCTGCTGGCGATCACGGTGCCGTGGTTCTGGCTGATCGCCGAGCGCAATCCGGAATTCCTGCGCTTCTTCTTCATCCACGAGCATTGGCAGCGCTATACGACCAGCGTCCATCATCGCCAGGGACCGGTGTGGTACTTCGTGCCCCTGTTGCTGGCCGGCTTCCTGCCGTGGCTGGCGCTGGCGCCGGGCATCTGGCGCGCGGTGCGCCGCGAGCGGACCGAAGCGGCGCAGGCGGCGCAGGCGGGGGAGCCGGCAAATGCCGTCCCGCTGCGCCCAGCCCTGCTGATGCTGGTCTGGGCCGGCGCCATCTTCGTCTTCTTCAGCCTGTCGAACTCCAAGCTGCCCGGCTATATCGTGCCGATCTTCCCGGCGCTGGGGATGCTGGCCGGCGTCGCGCTGGACCGCATCGGCGACACCGGCTGGCGCCGCCTGGTGCTGCTGATGCTGGGCGTTTCGGTGCTCGGGCTGGCCGCCACGCCGGTGGTCGCAACGCTCGATTCCGACAACACGCCCAACGCCTATTACCGGATCTTCGCGCTGTGGATCGGCGCCGCCTTCGTCGTCATGTTCGCCGGCGTGCTGCTCGCCCACTGGCTGGCGCGGCGCAACGGCCGGCTGGCCAGCATCGTGGTCTACGGCCTGGCGATGTACACCAGCTTCACGGTCGCGCTGCTCGGCCATGAGGTGATGGGCCGGCGCACCTCCGGCATCGACCTGGTACCCGCCATTCAGCAGGTGCTGAAGGACGACATGCCGTTCTACGGCGTCGGCATGCTCGACCACACGCTGCCGTTCTACCTGCGCCATCCGCTGACGCTGGTCTGGCATCCCGACGAACTGCAGTTCGGCCTGCAGCAGGAACCGGACAAGTGGATTCCGACGCTGGAGGCGTTCGAACAGACGTGGCGCAACGGCCGGCCCGCGGTCGCCATCATGTCGCCGGAGATGTACACCAGATTGCAGGCTCAGGCGTTGCCCATGTATCGGGTCGCCGAAGACGTGCGCCGCGTCGTGGTCACCAATTTCGCTGCGCCGCCCGCGCCTGCTGCCCCGGCCGCGTCCGCAGCGCCCGCTTCCGCTTCCAATCGATGACGATCACCACCTTCGCTTTCATCCTGACCGGCGTGTTGCTCAACGCCTGCGCGCAACTGCTGCTCAAGGCCGGCGTCAACGCGGTGGGCGCGATCGCGCTGGACCGCGCCACGCTGTTCGATACCGCGCTGCGCGTGCTGGCCCAATGGCCGGTGCTGGCTGGGCTGAGCCTCTACGTCGCCAGCGTCGCGGTGTGGATCGTCGGTCTGTCACGCGTCGATGTATCGATGGCCTACCCGATGCTGTCGCTCGGCTATGTGGTCAACGCGGTGGCCGCATGGTGGCTGTTCGGTGAGATGATCGGACCATTGCGGATGGCCGGCATCCTGCTGATCCTGGCCGGCGTGTTCCTGATCGCGCGTTCGTGACCGGTGTTTCCGACCGCTTTGTTGTCGACCGCGCTTTCTCGACCACGCTTTCTCGATCACGCCTACCCGACCACGCTGCCGACCTTCCGTTGCCGCTGACGTCCTGACGACTTCGCCCGATGCCCGCTACCGCCCAATCCACCCAAGCCGCCGCCCCATCCGCTGCGCCCTTCCTGCCCTTCGTCAGGCCCGACATCGACGCCGACGCGATCGCCGCGGTCGGCGAGGTGCTGGCCTCGGGCTGGATCACCTCCGGCCCGAAGATGCAGGCCTTCGAGGCCGCGCTGTCGGCGCTGTTCGACGGACGGCCGGTGCGCACCTTCGCCAACGGCTCGGCGACGATGGAGATCGCCCTGCGGATCGCCGGCATCGGTCCCGGCGACGAGGTGATCACGACCGCGATCACCTGGGTGGCCACCGCCAACGTGATCGTCGCGGTCGGCGCGCGACCGGTGTTCGTCGACATCGATCCGCGCACGCGCAATCTCGACCTCGACGCGGTCGAGGCCGCGATCACGCCGCGCACCCGCGCGATCCTGCCGGTCTATCTGGCCGGCTTGCCGGTCGACATGGATCGCCTCTACGCCATCGCCAGGAAACACGGCCTGCGCGTGATCGAGGACGCCGCGCAGGCGATCGACTCCCGCTGGCGCGGCCGCCGCATCGGGAGCTTCGGCGACCTGGTCAGCTTCAGCTTCCAGGCCAACAAGAACATCACCACGGTCGAAGGCGGCTGCCTGGTGATGAACGACGAGGACGAGGCGCAGCGCGCCGAGCGCCTGCGCCTGCAGGGCGTGATCCGCAGCGGCCTGGACGGCATGGACGTCGAGGTGCCGGGCGGCAAGTTCAACCTGACCGATGTCAACGCCGCGATCGGGCTGGCACAGCTGCCGCGGCTCGACGCGATCACCGCGCGCCGCGCGGCGCTGGCCGGCGCCTACATGGACGCCGCCGCGCGGCATGGCCTCGCCGAACTGGGCATCGAGCTGCCGGTCGCCGGCGACCCCGCGACAGCGCTGCCGAACTGGCATATGTTTCAAGTGGTACTGCCCGCCGAGCGCCTGCAAGGCGGACGGGCCGCGGTGATGCAGGCCCTGCGCGAGGCCGGCATCGGCACCGGCGTGCACTACCCCGCGCTGCATCTGTTTACGTACTACCGCTCGCTGGGCTGGCGCGAAGGCATGCTGCCGCACGCCGAGCGCATCGGGCGGGGCATTCTCACGCTGCCGCTCTTCCCGGCCATGCAAGAGGCCGATGTCGAGCGCGTCTGCGCCACGCTGAACGAAACATGCAAACGTCTGCTTCCGTAACTTCCGAACTGCTGTCCTGCGCGATGCCGCATCCGCTGCCGGGCCAGCCCACGCGCATTCGTGACGACGCGACCGCGCGCGACGACGAGACCGCGCCGCTGCCGGGCCAGTCGTCGCCGTCGCGCGCCAGGCCGATCGAGGTCTCGGTGGTGATCCCCGTCTACAACGAGGAGGCCGGCCTGCAGGCGCTGTTCGACCGGCTCTATCCCGCGCTCGATGGCCTGGCCACCAGCTACGAGATCGTCTTCGTCAACGACGGCAGCACCGACCGCTCGGCGCAGATCCTGGCGCGGCAGTTCCGCCAGCGGCCCGAGGTCACGCGCGTGGTGATGTTCAACGGCAATTTCGGCCAGCACATGGCGATCCTGGCCGGCTTCGAGCATGCGCGCGGCCGCATGGTGATCACGCTCGACGCGGACCTGCAGAACCCGCCCGAGGAAATCCCGCGGCTGGTCGAGGCGATCCGCGCCGGCCACGACTATGTCGGCACGATTCGCCGCCAGCGCCATGACAGCGCGTTTCGCCGCGTCGCCTCGTTCGCGATGAACCGGCTGCGCGAACGGATCACGCATATCCGGATGACCGACCAGGGCTGCATGCTGCGCGCCTACGACCGCAGCGTGGTCGATACCATCAACGCCTGCCGCGAGGTCAATACCTTCATCCCGGCGCTGGCCTACACCTTCTCGTCGAATCCGGTCGAGATCGTGGTCGGGCACGAAGAGCGGCATGCGGGCGAATCGAAGTACTCGCTGTATCAGCTGGTGCGCCTGAACTTCGACCTGGTCACCGGCTTCTCGATCGTGCCGCTGCAATGGTTCTCGATGATCGGCACGATCCTGTCGCTGCTGTCAGGCGGCCTGTTCGTGGTGCTGCTGGTACGGCGTTTCCTGCTGGGCTCCGAGGTACAGGGCCTGTTCACGCTGTTCGCGTTCAACTTCTTCCTGGTCGGCATCATGCTGTTCGGCATCGGCCTGCTGGGCGAATACGTGGGCCGGATCTATCAGCAGGTACGCGACCGGCCGCGCTATCGGATCAAGGCGATCCTGGACGCGTCTCAGGGCGATGCGCGACGCGGCGACGGCGGACGACGGTCAGGGCTGGAGGAGTTCAGCGAATTCAGCGAGTTCGATGAATCCGGCGACGGCGGCCGGTCCGGTCCCAGCGATCCCCACGACCCCCGCGATCCCCGTCACGACCGGAAGCCCCCATGCGCGCCGTAGTCTTCGCCTACCACAACGTCGGCGACCGCTGCCTGCGCGTGCTGCACGCGCGCGGCGTCGAGGTGGCGCTGGTGGTCACGCATCGCGATCGCCCCGATGAAACGATCTGGTTCCGCCGCGTGGCCGACACCGCCGCGGAACTGGGCTTGCCGCTCGTCCATGGCGACGATCCGAACGACCCGGCGCTGGCCGCCGCGGTCAAGGCCGCGCGGCCCGACATGCTGTTCTCGTTCTACTACCGCGCAATGATTCCGCCGGCCGTGCTCGCACTGGCGCCGCGCGGCGCCTTCAATATGCACGGCTCGCTGCTGCCGAAGTACCGCGGCCGCGTGCCGGTCAACTGGGCCGTGCTGCATGGCGAGACCGAGACCGGCGCAACCCTGCACGCGATGGAGGCCAAACCGGACGCCGGCGATATCGTCGCGCAGACCGCGGTGCCGATCCTGCCCGACGATACCGCGCAGCAGGTGTTCGACAAGGTCACCGTGGCGGCCGAGCAGACGTTGTGGCGGGTCTTGCCGGCGATGCTGGCCGGCAACACGCCGCGCCGTCCTAACGTACTCGCCGAAGGCAGCTATTTCTCCGGCCGCCGTCCCGAGGACGGCCGCATCGACTGGCGGCAGCCGGCCGCCGCGGTCTACAACCTGATCCGCGCGGTCGCGCCGCCCTATCCCGGCGCCTTCACCGAACTGAAGGGCCGCCGCCTGGTGGTCGAACGCGCGCGCCGTCCGTTGCCGGCCGAGATGCCGCCGACGCAGGTGCTGGCCGGCCTCACGCCCGGCCTGCACGTGCTCGACGGCCGCATCGTCGGCCTGTGCGGCGACGGCGGCCTGGTGCTGATCCTCGCGCTCTCCGAAGGCAACGCGCCGCTGTCGCCCGCCGCCCTCGCCGCGCTGCTGCAGTCTTCTCCTCAAGCCTGAAGTCTGGAAGTCCATGAAGAAAGTCCTGATCCTCGGCGTCAACGGTTTCATCGGCCACCACCTGACGCGACGCATCCTCGAAACCACGTCGTGGGAAGTCTATGGCATGGACATGTCGACGGCCCGCCTCGGCGAGCTGGTCAACCATCCGCGCATGCATTTCTTCGAGGGCGACATCACCATCAACAAGGAATGGATCGAGTACAACATCCGCAAGTGCGATGTCGTGCTGCCGCTGGTCGCGATCGCCACGCCGGCGACCTACGTGCGGCAGCCGCTGCGGGTCTTCGAACTGGACTTCGAGGCCAACCTGCCGATCGTCCGCGCGGCGGTCAAGTACCGCAAGCACCTGGTGTTTCCGTCGACCTCGGAGGTCTACGGCATGTGCGGCGACGAGGCCTTCGACCCCGAATCGTCGCCGCTGGTCTACGGGCCGATCAACAAGCCGCGCTGGATCTACGCCTGCTCCAAGCAGCTGATGGACCGCGTGATCCACGCCTACGGCATCGAGCAGGGCCTGAACTACACGCTGTTCCGGCCGTTCAACTGGATCGGGCCGGGGCTGGACTCGATCTTCGAATCGAAGGAAGGCAGCTCGCGCGTGGTCACGCAGTTCCTCGGCCATATCGTGCGCGGCGAACCGATCCGGCTGGTCGACGGGGGCGCGCAGCAACGCGCCTTCGCCGATATCTCGGACGGCATCAGCGCGCTGATGCGGATCATCGAGAATCCCGGCGGCATCGCCAGCGGCAAGATCTTCAATATCGGCAACCCGGGCAACGTCCACTCGGTGCGCGAACTCGCCGAGATGATGCTGCGGATGGCCGCCGACTACCCCGAGTACGCGGAAAGCGCGCGCCATAGCCGCATCCTGGAGACCTCGTCCGGCGAGTTCTACGGCAAGGGCTACCAGGACGTGCAGCACCGCGTGCCGAAGATCGACAACACGATGCAGGAGCTCGGCTGGCAGCCGACGGTGACGATGGCCGAATCGCTGCGGCGGATCTTCGAGGCCTATCGCGAGAAGGTGATCGAGGCCCGCACGCTGGTGGATTCCGGCAACTAGGCCGCGTGTGCCCGACTGCAAGCTCTTCAACAAGCGCTACAGCGAGCGCTACAACAAGCTCCATCACAAGCTCGACGACAACCCATGGCCATGATCGCCCTGAAGGTCGACGTCGACACGCTGCGCGGCACGCGCGAAGGCGTGCCGAAGCTGATCGCCCTGCTGCGCGGCCACGACGCCCGCGCCACCTTCCTGTTCAGCCTCGGTCCGGACCATACCGGCTGGGCGCTGCGGCGCGTGTTCCGGCCGGGCTTTCTGCAAAAGGTGTCGCGCACTTCGGTGGTCTCGCACTACGGCCTGCGCACGCTGATGTATGGCGTGCTGCTGCCGGGCCCGGATATCGGCCTGCGCGCCGCCGACGCGATGCGCGCGGCGCGCGATGCCGGCCATGAATGCGGCATCCATACCTGGGACCACGTCTACTGGCAGGACCATGTGCGCACGCGCGATGCTGCCTGGACGCGCGCGCAGATGCGGCGTGCGTGGCAGCGCTTCGAGGCGGTGTTCGGCACGCCGCCATCGACGCATGGCGCGGCCGGCTGGCAGATGAATGCGGAAGCGTTCCGGCAGCTCGACGATTGGGGCCTGCGCTATGCCTCCGATGGCCGTGGCGCCGAGCCCTATGTACCGTTGCTCGACGGCACGCCCTGCCGCCACGTGCAACTGCCGACCACGCTGCCGACGCTGGACGAACTGATTGGGGCGGATGGCATCGACGAGAACAACGTCCACGAGGCGCTGCTCTCCCGCACCGAAGACGGCCGCGACCATGTCTTCACGCTGCATGCGGAGCTGGAGGGCGGCAAGCTGGCGCCGGTGTTCGAGCGCCTGCTGCAGGGATGGCGCCGGCAGGGGCATCGGCTGGCGCCGCTGGCGGCGCTGTATGAACAGCTCGATCGCACGCGGCTGCCGCATTTGCCGCTGGCCTGGGGCACGGTGCCCGGGCGCAGCGGCGAGCTGATCGTGCAGCGCTGAAGCGCGGGGGCCTCGCCGCCCGCGCCGGCAGCCTGCTTTCCTGTGGGGCCGCGCCGGAAGCGCGGCTTTCCCCGGGGCCCACGCGAGGCGGCGGTTTTCCTGGGCCCCACGCCGAGGCGGCGGTTTTCCCGCGGCCGGAAGCGCCGGCCGGGTGCCGACGCTCAGCGCAGGCGTCCCGCCAGCCGCAGCCCGTTGAATACCACCAGCAGGCTCGCTCCCATATCGGCGAACACGGCCATCCACATCGTGCCCAGCCCTGCCACGGTCAGCGCCAGGAATACCGCCTTGATACCGAGCGCCAACGCGATGTTCTGCGTCAGCACCGTGCCGGTACGGCGCGACAGCCGGATAAAGGCCGGGATCTTGCGCAGGTCGTCGTCCATCAGCGCGACGTCGGCGGTCTCGATCGCGGTGTCGGTGCCGGCCACGCCCATCGCGAAGCCGATGTCGGCGCGCGCCAGCGCGGGCGCATCGTTGATGCCGTCGCCGACCATGCCGACGCGGCCATGCCGGGGGCCCCGCTGTGCTGCCGTCTGCGCGGTCAGCGCCGCGACGGCTTCGGCCTTGTCCTGCGGCAGCTGATTGCCGCGCGCCTCGTCGATGCCGACCTCGGCCGCGATGGCCTGCGCCGTATGCGGGTTGTCGCCGGACAGCATCATGGTGCCGACGCCGAGCGCGTGCAGCTCGGCGATGGCGTCGCGGCTCGTCTGCTTGACGGTGTCGGCGACGGAAAACAGCGCCTGCACGCCGGCATTGCCCACGCGTTCGTTGGCCGCGCCCGCGTTGGCCGCGCCTGCATTGGTCGCGCCTGCATTGGTCGCGCCAGCGTTGACCGCGCCGTCGTTGGCCCCGCCCGCGTTCGCCTCGCCGCCGGCCAGCAGCACCACGGTGCGGCCCTGGCGTTCGATCGCCTCCAGCCGCGCCTCCAGTTCGTCCGAGCACAGCCCCATCTCGTGGATCAGCCGGTGGTTGCCGAGCCAGTACCGCTGGCCATCGACCGTGCCGGTGACACCGAGCCCCGGCAGCGCCTCGAAGTCCTGCACCGCCAGCATCTCGACGCCATCGCGCCGCGCCGCCGCGGCGACCGCACCCGAGACCGGATGGTCCGAACGCGCGGCGAGGCTGGCCGCGATCGCGCGGGCGCCCGTCGGTGCGCCGGGCAGCAGCGCGTAGTCGATCTGCTGCGGGCGGCCGTGCGTGAGGGTGCCGGTCTTGTCCAGCGCCAGCCAGCGCAGCGATTTGCCCTGCTCCAGATAGACGCCACCCTTGATCAGGATGCCGTGGCGCGCGGCCGCGGCCAGCGCGCTGACGATCGTGACCGGCGTGGAAATCACCAGCGCGCAGGGGCAGGCGATCACCAGCAGCACCAGCGCCTTGTAGATCCAGTCGAGCCAGGCGCCGCCGGCCAGCAGCGGCGGCAGCACGGCGACCAGCAGCGCGATGATAAAGATCGTCGGCGTGTAGATGCGCGCGAAGCGGTCGACGAAACGCTGCGTCGGCGCGCGGCTCGCCTGCGCGGCCTCTACCGCATGGATGATGCGCGCCAGCGTCGAATCCGAGGCCGGCGCGGTGACTTCGTATTCGAGCTCGCCGGTCTGGTTGATCGAGCCGGCGAACAGCAGATCGCCGGCCTGCTTGTCGACCGGCACGCTTTCGCCGGTGATCGGGGCCTGGTCCAGCGCCGACTGCCCGCGCAGCACCCGGCCGTCGAGGGCGACCCGCTCGCCCGGGCGCAGCCGCGCGACCGCACCCGGCGACACGCTGCCTGCGGGCACGGCCAGCCAGACGCCGTCGGCCTGCAGCACGGTGGCCTGTTCAGGCGCCATTGCCATCAGGCCGCGGATGGCGTTGCGGGCGCGGTCCAGCGAGGCCGCCTCGATCCGCTCGGCCAGCGCGAACAGCACCATCACCATCGCCGCCTCGGGCCAATGGCCGATCAGCAGCGCGCCGGTCACCGCGATGCTCATCAGCGCATTGATGTTCAGATTGCGGTTGCGCAGCGCGATCCAGCCCTTGCGGTAGGTGCCCAGCCCGGCCACGGCGATCGCGACCAGCGCAAAGGCGGCGGGCAGCCAGGGCGTGGCCAACGAGAACCACTCGGCCAGCTCGGCGCCCAGTGCGGCGACGCCGCCCAGCGCCAGCGGCCACCACGGCGTGGCCGGCGCCGGCGCGGCCTGTGCCGTGGATGGCGAGGCGCCGCCTTCGACCGCCAAGGTCTCGGCCTGCATGCCGACGCTGGCGATCGCCGCGACCAGCGGCTGCTCCGAATCGAGGGTGTGATGCACGGTGAGGATCCGCTGCATCAGATTGAATTGCAGGCCCGCCACGCCCGGCATGCCGCCGAGCTTGCCGCGCAGCAGCGCCTCCTCGGTCGGGCAGTCCATCGCCTCGATGCGAAAGCGCGCGGTGCGGGCGCCGGCCGGCGCCGCGGCTTCGCTCGGCGGGGGCGGCATTGCGACGGCGCCGCAGGCGCTGCCGCAGCAGGAGGAAGCCGGGGTTGGAGGGGTGGCCTGCGCGGCGTGGCAGCAGTCCGCGTGGCGAGGATCGCTGGCGCCGTCATGACCGTGAGCGTGCCCGTGGTCGTCGTCGTGGGCGTGCCCGGGGTCGTGGTTGTGCTCGTGGTCGTCTATGCGCCCGTGATCGTGGCGGTGGCCGTGGTCGTGATCGTGATTGTGGCCGTGATTGTCGCCCCGGGCGTGGCCACGGGCGCCGGCATCCTGCGGCGCGGGCTGGCTGCAACAGTCTGCTTTCGCGTCGCAGCAGGACGAGGAAGGCGTGGAGGATGGGTCTTCCGGCGAGAGTCTGGCCATCGAAGGTTCCGTGGGCTGTGGCATGGGTGGCATTGAATAGCCTGTAGCGGCTACAGGGTCAAGCCACCCTACCTCCGGCACGGTCAATTCCTCAAGTCCGTGCCTTTATGCCGCCGCCCGATGCCGCCCGATGATGCCGCGCCCTGTGGCCATCCCGATGCCGGCCACATCCCGATGCCGCGCCTTGATGCCGCGCCTTGATGCCGCGCCCTGAAGCGGCGTTCCGATGCCGTGCCTTGATGCCGCGCCCTGATGCCACAGCTCCTCGTCCGCATTCCTCCGACGCAATGCCGTTGGCTCAATGCGTGACGTTGACCATCCAGCTCAGCCCGAAGCGGTCCTGCAGCATGCCGAAGCCCTCCGACCAGAAGGTCTTCTGCATCGGCATCATTACGCGGCCGCCCTCGGACAGCGCGTCGAACCACTGGCGCGCCTGGTCCAGCGAGGGCGCGACGATCGACAGGCTGAAGCCGGCGAAGGGCTCGGGCGGCGCGCCCGGCATGCCGTCGGAGGCCATGATCTCGCTCTGCCCGACCGTCACGCTGGCATGCATGATCTTGTCCTCCCAGCCGACCGGCAGCGGCGGCTGGCCGTCGCCGGCTTCGCCTTCCTCGGCCGGCATCTCCTTGAACCGCATCATCATGCTGACCTTGGCGCCGAGCACCTTGCCGTAGAACGCCAGCGCCTCCTCGCAGCGCCCGCCGAAATAGAGATAAGGCTGTATCTGCATGTCCGTCTCCTGGGTCGATCGTGTCGATGAATGGATGGCGGCGCCGGGCCGTCGCGCCGGCGCCGCGGGCCCGCGGCCGTACCGCAAGGCGCAGTCATTATGCGCCGCGGGGGCGCTCCAACCCGCTGCCTTGCAGCTTTGTCATGTTGCCGTCAGGGTCGTGTCCGTGGAGCTGCGGGTACAATGCGGCCTGACCGTCAGCGTGGCCTGCGAGGTGCCTGCTAAGCGTCTGCCACGCACCACCTTCGACACGGTCCTTCCCGTTTTTTCACCTGTCCGCCACTCGCCGATCCGCTCGTGAACCGTCTGCCGCAACGCCTCCTGCTGACTCTCGCCATGCTCGCCCTGCCCCTGCCGGGAATCGCCGGCACGGCGAAGCCGACGTGCGGCGCGGTGCAGGCCACCGCGGCCACGCCGCTGATGAGCCAGCACGCGGCGCTGAAGCTGCAGGCCGAAGCGGAACTGCTGGGGCGCGACCAGGCTGGCTGCATGGGCGCGGACAAGGAGCGGGACACGGAAGACGATGGCGCCAGCGGCCATGCCGCCGACGGCGAAGACCGCCACGCGCGGCATCCCGGCGGCGCGGCCATGTGCCCCATCGCCGCGGTGCTGCCGGGGCTCGAACTGAGCCAGTATCGCCATATGCCGCCGCGCTCGCCGCTGGGCACGCTGGCGGGCGCCACGCCCGACGCGCTGTTTCCGTCGAGCCCGGCACGCTGCTGAGCGGCGCGCGAACGCCGCGATCCCCCGGCCCTCGCAGCCCCTGGCGGAGCTGTCGAAGCGCTAGGCGCTCTCTGACCTCTCGAACCTCCCGGACCCCGGACCTCTCGGGACTCCTCGGACCTCTCGGGACTCCTCGGACCTCTCGGGACTCCTCGGACCTGTCGGGACCCCTCGGGCCTCTCGGACCCTCTCGAATCTCTCCGACCTCCGGGATCCCTCGACCTTGGGGCCCGGTCGGCGCGACGTCCCCGTCCGGCGCGGTATCGATTCAGCTGACGCGATAGAACTCGGGCGTCTGGCCCGCGTTGACGGCGCGCTGCAGCCAGTCGGGCATCTCGCCGGTGCCATCCCAGCACTGACCCAATGCATTGCGATAGAGGACGCCGGCAGCCTGCGGCGGCGCGGATTCGTTCGCGCTGGAAGCCTTGGCCGTGGAGGCCGTGGAGCCCGTGGCGGCTGTGGAAGCCGTGGAGGCCGTGGCGGCTGTGGAAGCCGGGGCAGCCGTGGTGGCTGTGGTGGCTGTGGAGGCGGTAGGAGCCGCGGCAAATGCTGGCGGGCTCGCCGACGTTGGCGGATCGGCGGACGCTGGGCTCGATGCCGTCGCGTCCGCCGCGGCGGCGCGGCCCCGTTTGGCCCGGCTGGCGCCGGAGAAACATCCGGCCGCGACCAGATCGTCCAGCGACAGGCCGTAGCGATCCATCTGCGCGCGCACCCAGGCGGCCGCGGCTAGTCGGGCTTCATCGAACTCGGACATGGCGTTTTCGTGCACGCTGCCGACCCGAGGCGGCCGACAGGCTAGGAGGACAACAGAAGGACCCGGCGGTGCCGGTCGAACATCGCGATTCTACAGGCTCGGCGCCGATACGCCCCCCCGCCGCCGCAAAACCTTGAATTGCGCCACGCCTTCGCGCTAAGGTCGAGCCTCTCTTTCGCCGCAAGCCAGGACCGCTCCGTGTTTTCGCCGTTCCCCTTCCTCCTTCCGCGCCGCTGCCTTGCCGCGCGCGCCAGGAGCGCCCGCCCGTGAATATCATCGTCGACGTACTGATCCTGCTCGGCGCGCTGCTGGCCATCGTCGCGGTGGTGCAGGTCGCCGCGGCGAGGCTGCGGCTGCCCGAATCGACGCTGCTGTCGGCGATCGGCATCGCGATCGGCGCCGGCTACGTGGCCATCGACGCCACGCTGCCCGAGTTCGCCGAACACTTCCTGCATCCGCTGATCGACCCTTCGCTGCCGCCGGAAGCCTATCTGTGGATCTTCCTGCCGCCGCTGCTGTTCCATGCGGCGCTGACCGCTGATGTCCGCAGCATGCTGCCCGACGCCGCGCCGATCCTGCTGCTGGCGGTGGTGGCGGTGGTGGTCGCCACCGGCGTGATCGGCGTGGTCACCGCGGCGGCCAGCGGCATGAACCTGGTGGTCTGCCTGTTGCTCGGCGCGGTGGTGGCGACCACCGACCCCGCCGCGGTGATCGCGATCTTTCGCGATGTCGGCGCGCCGGCCCGGTTGATCCGGCTGGTCGAGGGCGAGAGCCTGCTGAACGACGCCGCCGCGATCGCGCTGGTCGGCGTGCTGATCGCGATGCTGACCGGCCACGGTGCCGAGGCCACGCTTGCTGCCGGCCTGACCGAGCTGGCCTGGTCCTTCGGCGGCGGCATGGTATGCGGGCTGATCGCCGGCCGCCTGCTCGCCGAACTGCTGCCGGCGCTCGCCGGCCTTGCGGTGGCCGAGGCCGCGCTGACGCTGGCGCTGCCCTATCCGCTCTATCTGCTGGCCGAGCAGCTGCTGCATGTGTCCGGCGTGGTCGCGGTGGTCTGCGCCGGGCTGACGCTCGGCGCGCTCGGTCCGACCCGGCTGAACCCGCCGAACTGGCGGCACCTGCGCATGATCTGGGAGCAGTTCGCCGGCATCG
Source organism: Cupriavidus cauae (assembly GCF_026210475.1). Classification (NCBI taxonomy): domain Bacteria; kingdom Pseudomonadati; phylum Pseudomonadota; class Betaproteobacteria; order Burkholderiales; family Burkholderiaceae; genus Cupriavidus; species Cupriavidus cauae. Next base: position 1,635,389 of record NZ_CP080294.1, on the reverse strand, counting down.
CGGGCGCGGTGGTCTTCCTGCTGGCCGCGGTGCGGGTGCCGGCACTGCTGCAGGGCGTCACGCCGCATCACGGCTGGCTGCTGCTGGCGCTGGTCGCGGCCGCGCTGCTGGCGCGGCTGGCGACTCTGTTCGGGCTGCTGCCGGTATTGACCTGGCTGCGCCTGTCCGCTCCGATCGATTCGGCCTACAAGCTGGCGATCGCCTGGGGCGGGCTGCGCGGCGCGGTCACGCTGGTGCTGGCGCTGGGCATCGCCGAGAACCGCGCGCTGCCGCTCGAGACGCGCCATTTCGTCGCGATCCTGGCGACCGGCTTCGTGCTGGTCAGCCTGCTGGTCAACGGCACCACGCTGCGCTGGCTGATCCGCCGGCTCGAACTGGACGCGCTGTCGCCGCAGGAGCTGGCGCTGCAGCGCCAGGCGATCCGGCTGTCGACCGAGGAGGTCGAGAGCGCGCTGGATCGCCTGGCCGACAGCTTCGGCCTGCCGCCGTCGGCCGCGCGCGAGGTCGCCGCGCATTACCGGCGCGATATCGAACTGGGCTCGGCCGATTTCGACTTCGACAGCGCGCTGTCCGAGCGGGCGCGGCTGTCGATCGGCCTGGTCACGCTCGCCACGCGCGAGAGCGAGCTGATTCCCGAGTACGGCAACGGCGTGGTGTCGGTGGCCAATCTCGACGCGATGATGCGCAACACCGCGCAGATGATCGACGCCGCGCGCGAACAGGGCCGCATCGGCTACAACCGCGCCGCCCGCCACATCCTCGACTACCAGAAGAGCTTTCGCATCGCGCTGTTCCTGCACCGGCGCCTGTCGATCGACCGGCCGCTGGCGCGCGTGCTGGCCGACCGCTTCGAGCTGATGATCGTGCGCCAGACCGTGCTGCAGCGGCTGCGGCAATACAACCCCGCGATGCTGTCGCCGGTGTTCGGCGCGCGCATGGCGACCGTGCTCGACGGCGTGCTCGAGGACCGCTTCCACGCCGCCGAGCAGGCGTTGCAGGAGATGCGCGAGGAATTCGGCAGCTACACCGTCGCGCTGGAAAAACGGATGCTGATGCTGTTCGCGCTGCGCAAGGGCCAGCACGAACTGCAGGCGATGCGCGAGGAGAACGTGATCTCGCGCGAGGCCTACAACCAGATCGCGCGGGCGATCCGGCAGGCATGGGAGGCCAACCTGGCGCGGCCGCCGTTGCGCGGCAGCTTCGGCGACGGCGCGCGCACGCGCCCGCCGCCCGCCAAGGTGCCGGCGCCGCGCGCGCCGGGCGAGGTCGCGCCGGCCGATTTCGATGGAGGCGATGCCGGGGCGTCGAGCATGGACGGCCGGTAGGTGCCCCCCGGGGCGGACGAACGCGCCCCGTATACTCATGACCCTGGCGCGCCGCGCATCCCCGGATCCGGCGCTCCACCCCAACGCGCGGCACAGCGCGTCTCACCGATCTTTCCCTTCCACATTCGATAACAACACGGAGTAGCAGTCATGCGTGTCGCATTCCTCGGCCTCGGCGTCATGGGCTTCCATATGGCGGGCCACCTGGCCGCCAAGGGGCATCAGGTCACGGTCTACAACCGCACCGCCAGCAAGGCCCAGGCCTGGGTCGAGCGCTTCGGCGGCAAGTCGGCGGCCACGCCCGCGCTGGCCGCGCGCGATGCCGAGCTGGTCTGCAGCTGCGTCGGCAACGACGACGACCTGCGCGCGGTGCTGACCGGCGCCGACGGCGCCTTCGACGCCGCGCCGGCCGGCTGCATCTTCGTCGACCACACCACCGCCAGCGCCAACGTCGCGCGGGAACTGTACGAGCAGGCCAACGCGCGCGGCCTGCACTTCATCGATGCGCCGGTGTCCGGCGGCGAGTCCGGCGCGCAGAACGGCGTGCTGACGGTGATGTGCGGCGGCGACGAGGCGGTGTTCGCGCGCGCCGAGCCGGTGATCTCGGCCTTCGCCCGCGCGGTCACGCGCATCGGCGGCCCGGGCGCCGGGCAGCTTGCCAAGATGGTCAACCAGATCGCGATCGCCGGCCTGCTCGAAGGGCTGTCCGAGGCGATCGCCTTCGGCCAGCGCGCGGGGCTCGACATGCCGCTGGTGCTGTCGGTGATCAGCAAGGGCGCCGCCGGCTCGTGGCAGCTGGAGAACCGCGGACCGACCATGGTCGAAGGCAAGTTCGACTTCGGTTTCGCGGTCGACTGGATGCGCAAGGACCTCGGCCTGTGCCTGGACGAGGCCCGCCGCAACGGCGCCACGCTGCCGGTCACCGCGCTGGTCGACCAGTTCTATGCCGAGCTGCAGCGCGACGGAGGCGGTCGCGACGATACCTCGTCGCTGATCCGCCGCCTGCGCCGATAAGCCTCGGCCCGGAATCGGCACGCGCCAACGTGTTTCCGAAAACATCGCGCGTCGTCCGATTCCTACATGGCTTTCAGCGCCGGACCGGGTGGGAGGCCGGTGGCGCGGGTCTATCGTTGAAGCAACCGGGAGCGGACCCCTAGGCGGCCGAACGGCACCAAGGGGTGGCACGGTATTCAAGACCAACGAACAAACCCGCCAGGCTAGCCCTCGGCAAAGGAGCCTCCCATGACTCTAGGCACCATTCTCCTGATCGTGCTGATCATCCTGCTGATTGGCGCGCTGCCTTCGTGGCCCTACAGCAGCGGCTGGGGCTACTGGCCCAGCGGCGGGCTTGGCCTGATCCTGCTGATCGTGATCGCGCTGGTCGTCATGGGCAGGTTGTAGCGCGTTGCGGCACAAACCGCAGCGGTACCGGTAGGCCTGCCCGCCGCCTTGTTTGGGGACAGGGGGCGACGGGCAGGTGAAAAGGCGGTCGAGAGACCGCCTTTTCTTTGTTTGCGCCGTCGATGTGGGCCGTATCGAGGGGCATGGGTCGGTCGGCGTGGGTCGGTCGGCGTGGGTCGGCATGGGAGACGCCGTTGCTGCCTCTACTCTGCCCATGCCCTCGCCCGCTCGGGAGAGGAAACACCCGGCGAGAATCGGCCCGCTCAGGCCGCGGGCTTCGTCCCCGCGCTGCCGCGCTCGCCCAGGCGGCGCAGCGCCAGCATCGGCAGCCGCAGCAGGAAGCCGACCACCAGCCGGATATGCATCGAGGTCAGCAGGATGTTGTCGCGCACATAGTGGAAGTGCGACACGCCGCCCTCGTCCTCGCGGAAGTAACGCACGGGGGTATCGATGTTGATCGGCCGCACGCCGCGCCAGCACAGCCGGATCGCGACCTCGGGATCGAAGTCCATGCGCCGCATCCAGCGATTGCCCCGCATCACCGCGCACAGCGGCGCGATCGGATAGACGCGAAAGCCATACAGCGAATCGCCGATGCCGGCCCACAGCGTCTCGAGGTCGGCAAACACATTGCTGAGCCGCCGTCCATAGACCCGTGCGCGCGGGGCGCTCTCGTCGAACACCGGCTTGCCCAGCACCATCGCGTCCGGGTTGCGGCGCGACAGCTCCAGCATCTTGCCGATCATCGCGGCGGGATGCTGGCCATCGGAATCCATCGTCAGCGCGTGCGTGTAGCCCTCGGCGGCGGCCTGTTCCAGCCCGTGCAGCACGGCGGCGCCCTTGCCGCGGTTCTTCGGCAACACCAGCACGCGCAGGCCGGGATCGGCCTCGGCCTGCTGCTGCAGCCATTCGGTGCTGCCGTCGGTACTGCCGTCGACGACGACCCAGACCGGGTTCCATTGGGCTCGCGCCTCGCGCACGACCTCGCGCACCTTGGGGCCGGGGTTGTAGCTCGGGATGATCACCAGATGCGTGGTCGAACGTTCGGTCATGCGGCCGTGCTCCATCAATGTGTTGTCCCTGGCCGGCGCGCCGCGCTTGGCGTCCGCCGGCCCTTGCCTGCGCACTGCTCCCTTCTCCTCGACGTTTGTGCCGTACGGTTGGTTCCTTTGCTTCGTTCCGCTTCGTCGCTTTTCGTCCTCAGCGTCCCTCCGCGTCCCTCCGCGTCCCTTTCGCCTAGCCGGTCGCCATGCCGCCGTTGATCGACAGCACCTGCCCGGTGACATAGCCGGCGGCCTCGGAGACCAGATAGGCCACCATCGCCGCCACCTCGTCCGGCTGGCCGGCCCGGCCCATCGGCACCAGCTCGCGGATCCGCTCGGGCGGGAAGGCCGGCTGTGCCATCGGCGAATCGACGATGCCCGGCGCCACCGCATTGACCGTGACGCCGCGCGAAGCCATCTCGATCGCCAGCGAGCGCGTGGCCGCAATCACGCCCGCCTTGGCTGCAGCATAGTTCACCTGACCGCGATTGCCGATCAGGCCTGCCACCGATGCGATATTGACGATGCGCCCCCAGCGGGTCCGCATCATCGGCATCAGCAGGGGCTGGGTCACGTTGAAGAAGCCGTGCAGCGAGACGTCGATGACACGGCGCCATTGCTCGCGCGTCATGCCCACCATCGGCGCGTCGTCGTGGATGCCGGCGTTGTTGACCAGCACCTGCACGGGGCCCTCGGTGAGGATGCGTTGCAAGGCCTGCTCGGTGGCATCGGCATCGGTCACGTCGAAGGCGATCGCCTCGGCGTCGCCGCCGGCGGCGCGGATGCGCTCGGCCACCTGTTGCGCCTCGTCCAGGCGCCGGTTGGCATGGACCCAGACACGGCAGCCGCCCGCGGCAAGGGTCTGGCAGATGGCCTGTCCGAGCGCGCCGCTGCCGCCGGTGACCAGAGCCTGCTTGTGGGCGGGTGCGGGCGCCGCCCGGGGCGTCCGGCGCGTGGGGGGCATCAGCGGGTACGGTTGGCGGCGGTGTAGGCCGCCAGGCTGCCCAGCGTGGCAAAGATGGTCTTGTTGTCCGGATTGTCCGAGCGCAGCTCGAATCCGTACTTCTTGGAGATCAGGAGTGCAATTTCTAGCACGTCGATCGAATCGAGGCCGAAGCCTTCGCCGTACAGCGGCGTATCGGCCGTGACCTGGTCCAGCGTCAGCTCGGTAATGTCCAGTTCGCCGAGAATCATCCGGGCCAGTTCGATTTCGAGATCGGTCATTGTCGCTAAATGTAAGTTATATCGTCGCGGCGGCCCGCCGGGCGGCGCCCGGGGGTGCGCAAAGCCGTGGGGTATACTGCGGCACCGCCTTCGGGCGCAATGCTACCAAGCCCATCGGGTTCGCTCCATACGGGTGAAATTTGGTAACAACCTCGCCGCCACGGCGAGAAACGGAACCCCCACACTTCGGGTCTTCCAGCCATAGTCCCCAAAGATCGATGACCGGACCGCTTCGCCGCCGGCCCGGGAGTGCAGTCTCCGCCCTCCCCGGAAGCCAAGCCGAAGTCCCGACCGCGCCGCCATGCCAGTGTCCCGCATTCCGCGCCGATCGCGCCCACAGAATTCCAGCGCCCGCCCTGCCGGCGGCGCCGAGGCGAACCCGTCCGCCGGGACTCTGCCGCTGATCGCGCATACCCGCGGCGACCAGATCGTCGCCTACCGGGATGGCGCCCCGGTCACCGTGGCGCGCTTCCTCGCCGACGTCCGCGACCTGGCCTCCCGGCTGCCGGCCGGCCGCCACGTCTTCAATATGTGCGCGGATCGCTACCTCTTCACCGTCGGCCTGTGCGCCAGCCTGCTGGCCGACAAGATCAGCCTGCTGCCGCCGGCGCACACCCCGGAAATGGTCCGGGAGCTGGCGACCTTCGCCCCGGATACCTTCTGCCTGCACGACGGCACCGGCTGCCATTGCAGCGCGGGCGACGCCAGCGGCGCCGGGCTGCCCGGCATGCGGGTGACGCTGCGGGGCACGTACGAAGACACGCACGAAGGCACGCGCGATGACGCACACGCGGATCGGGCCGGCGACGCGGCCGATTTGCCGATCACGATCCCCCGGATCCCGGCGGACCGCACGCTCGCCTACCTGTTCACCTCCGGCTCGACCGGCCTGCCGATGCCGCATCGCAAGAGCTGGGGCGCGATGGTGCGCAATGCGCGTGCCGCCGCGGCCCGGCTGGGCATCGATGCGCTGGCCGGCGCGACGCTGGTCGGCACCGTGCCGGCGCAGCACATGTACGGGCTGGAATGCACCGTGATGCTGGCCCTGCACGGCGGCGTGGCGCTCAGCGCGGCCCATCCCTTCTACCCCTACGACGTCGCCGCCGCGCTGGCCGCGGTGCCGGCGCCGCGCGTGCTGGTGGCCTCGCCGGTGCATCTGCGCACGCTGCAGCTGTCGCCGGTCGAGCTGCCGGCGCTGGCGCGGCTGCTGTCCGCGACCGCGCCGCTGGCGCCGCGGCTGGCGCGCGACATCGAGGCGCGGACCGGTGCGCCGCTGCTGGAGATCTACGGCAGCACCGAGACCGGCCACATCGCCACGCGCCGCACCGCGCACGATGCCGCGTGGCAACTGCTGCCCGGCGTGGCGCTGCGGCTCAAGCGGACGCACGATGCCGAAACCGCGACCGTTCCGACGGGCGACGAAGGCAACGAGGGCCAAGACAGCGACGACGGCCCCGTCTGGCTCGCCAGCGCCGCCCATCTGCCCCAGCCGGTGGCGCTGAACGACGCGATCGAATTGCTCGACGCCCATCGCTTCCTGCTGCATGGCCGCAAGGCGGACCTGATCAAGATCGCCGGCAAGCGCACCTCGCTGGCCTATCTGAACCATCACCTGAACGCGATCCCGGGCGTGATCGACGGCGTCTTCCACATGCCGCGCGGCGAGCCCGCGGGCGGGCTGGGCAAGGAGGCGCGCCTGACCGCGCTGGTGGTCGCGCCGGGCGTGAGCGCCGCCGACATCGTGCATGCGCTGCGCGCGCGCATCGATCCGGTCTTCCTGCCGCGGCGCGTGTTCTTCGTCGACAGCCTGCCGCGCAACGCCACCGGCAAGCTGCCGCGCGACCTGCTCGAGCCGCTGGTGGCGCGGCTGCAGAGCGGCCAGGCCGCTCGCCACGACGATCGTGCGCCCACCACCGTGCTGGGACCGGCATGAACAGCGCGGGGGTCTTCACCATCGAGGCCGGCCATCCGGCGCTGCCGGGACACTTTCCCGGCCGCCCGATCGTGCCGGGCGTCGTGTTGCTCGACCATGCGGTGCTGCGCATCGCCGCGGCGCTCGGCCGCCCGCCACACCCTGCACGCCTCGCCTCGGTCAAATTCCTGGCGACGGTGGTGCCGAACGAGCCGGTCACGGTGCGCTATGCCAGCGTGAGCCAGGACCCGGGTCAGGACCGGGCCGACCATCAAGCCGGCAACCAAGCCGACGACAAAGCGAACGACAGCGCCGACCACAGTGCCGACCACACGGTCCGCTTCGAGCTCGAAGGCCCCGGCCGCACCGTCGCCAGCGGCGTGCTGACGCTGCCGGGCCACGCCGGCCCGACCGACGCGGCGGTATGACGGCACCGGACAAGAGCCACGCGGCGCCGGCGGACGACTGGAGCAGCCAGCCCGAGCGCAGCCATCTACGGCTGCTGCGCGTGATGCGCTGGCTGTCGCTGCGCCTGGGCCGGCGCGCGAGCCGCACGCTGCTGTGGCCGGTGGTGGCGATCTATCTGCTGATCTCGCCGGGCGCGCGCCGCACCTCGCGCCAGTTCCTGTCGCGCGCGCTCGGCCGTCCGGCGGGTCTTGCCGACGTGATGCGGCAGGGCTTCGCCTTCGCGTCGACGATCCATGACCGCGTCTATCTGCTGAACGGCCGGCTGGAGCTGTTCGATATCCGCGTCCATGGCGAGCCGGTCATCCAGCAGGCGATCGCGCGCGGCGACGGTGCCTTCCTGTTCGGCGCCCATCTGGGCAGCTTCGAGGCGGTGCGCGCGGTCGGCCTGCGCTATCCGGCGCTGCGGCTGGCGGTGATGATGTACCAGGACAATGCCAGCCGCCTCAACGACGTGCTGGCGGCGATCAATCCCGCGGTGCGGCAGGACGTGATCCCGCTGGGCCGGCTCGACGCGATGCTGCAGGCACGCGACTACCTGGAGCGCGGCTACCTGCTCGGCCTGCTGGCCGACCGCACGCTGGCCCGGCTCGCCACCGATCCGCCGCGGCAGTGCGAATTCCTCGGCGCGCCGGCGCCCTTCGCCACCGGGCCGCTGCGGATGGCGGCGATGCTGCGCCGGCCGGTGCTGTTCATGACGGGCCTGTATCGCGGCGGCAACCGCTACGACATCCACTTCGACACGATCGCCGACTTCTCGGCGACGCCGGCCGCCGAGCGCGAGGCCGCCATCGACGCCGCGCTGCGCCGCTACGTCGCGCTGCTCGAGCGGCATTGCCGCGCGGCGCCGTACAACTGGTTCAACTTCTACGATTTCTGGCAGGCGCCCACGCGGGCGCCTGCGGACGCATGATGTCGATGACCTGGATCTTCGAAAGCCTTCGCTTGCCTGCCCACGCTCCTTCCCTCGCTTTTGCCCCCGCTCTTGGCCTTCGTTTCGGCGCGGCGTGCTGCCTGGCGCTGGCCTGCCAGTTGCCGCTCGCCCGCGCCGCGACGGCGGCTCCTACGACGGCTCCTACGACGGCTCCTACGACAGCTCCTACAACGGCTTCTACAACGGCTCCTACAACGGCAACTACGGCGGCATCCAGCGCGGTTTCCACGAAGTCGCCTCCGGCCCGGGCCGACGCGGCCTGGAGCGTGGACCGGCTGATGGCGACGCTGGCGCGGCAGCCGGCCGGCAGCGCGCGCTTCGTCGAGAAGAAGTACATGGCGATGCTGGAACGGCCGCTGGAATCGAGCGGCGAGCTGCGCTTCGTCGCGCCGGACCGCCTCGAGAAGCGCACGCTGGCGCCCAAGCCCGAGACGCTGCTGGTACAGGGCGACATGCTGACGGTCGAGCGGGCGGGCCGCAGGACCACCATTCCGCTCGGCAACCATCCCGAGCTCGCGGGCTTTATCGAGAGCCTGCGCGGCACGCTGGCCGGCAACCGGCAGGCGCTGGAGCAGTACTACCGGCTCGCGCTGGAAGGCACCGCCAAGCGTTGGACGCTGACGCTGACGCCGTCCGACAGCCGCATGGCCGCGGCGATTGCCGCCATCCGCATCGACGGCGCCGGCGAGCGGCTCGAGCGCGTCGAGATCCGCCAGGCCGACGGCGATCGCTCGGTGATGACCATCGTGCCGACCGGCGGCCAATGAGCGCGGCCGGCCAACGCCTGCACCGAAGGACGCTGCCGGCACGGCTGGCGGTCGCGATCTGGCTGGCCTTCGTGCTGGCCTGCGCGGCCATCGCGGCGCGCACCACCTTCACCGCCGACCTGTCGGCCTTCCTGCCGCGCGCGCCCAGCGCCGAACAGCAGCTGCTGGTCGATCAGCTGCGCGATGGGCTGGTGTCGCGGCTGCTGCTGATCGGCATCGAAGGCGGCGGCAGGCATGACGGCACGGGCGAAAATACCCAGGACGCCGCGCAGGACAGCGCCCGGCGCGCGGCGCTGTCCAAGGCATTGGCCGGCAAGCTGCGCGGCGATCCACGCTTTGCCGTGATCGACAACGGCGAGCCGGTCAACCGCGAGCGCGACCAGCGCTATCTGTACGCGCACCGCTATCTGCTGAGCCCCGCCGTCACGCCCGAGCGCTTCACCGAGGCGGGCCTGCGCGCCGCCATCGGCGACACCATCGATCTGCTCGGCTCGTCGGCCGGGCTGATGATCAAGCCGCTGCTGCCGCGCGATCCGACCGGCGAGGTGGCGACGCTGCTGGCCGATCTCGATCCGAGCCACGGCGCGGCAATGCGCGACGGCGCCTGGGCCTCGCGCGACGGCCGCCGCGCGGTGCTGCTCGCGCAGACCGCCGCGCCCGGCTCGGACCTGGACGCGCAGGCGCAGGCGATGGCGGCGATCCGCTCGGCCTTTGCCGCGGCGGTGTCCGAGGCCGGCGCCAAGGAAGGCGAATTCCGTCTGGTGATGTCCGGCCCGGGCGCGATCGGCGTGCAGACGCGCGACACCATCCGCGCCGAGGTCGAGCGGCTGTCGACCATCGGCGTGGCGGTGATCGTCGCGCTGCTGTGGTTCGTCTACCGCTCGCCGACCGCGCTGGCGCTCGGGCTGGTGCCGGTGCTGTCCGGCGTGCTGGCCGGCATTGCCGCGGTCAGCCTGGGCTTCGGCATGGTGCACGGCCTGACGCTCGGGTTCGGCACCACGCTGATCGGCGAGTCGGTCGACTATGCGATCTACCTGTTCGCGCAGACCGCGCAGGATCGGGATGACGATGCGCCGGCTGAAGCCGGCACCGCTGCCGCTACCGCTACCGCTGGCGCAGCTCTGGGCGCGGGTGCCGGTGCTACCACTACCGCTATCACTACCGCTGCCGCTCTCGCTACCGCTGCAGCTGGCGCCAGTGCTACGACTACCGCCGCCAGCGCTTGCGCCACCGCCGCGGCCGCGCGCGAACGCTGGACGCGCGCCTTCTGGCCCACGGTGCGCCTGGGTGTGCTGACCTCGATCTGCGGCTTCGCCTCGCTGCTGCTGTCGGGCTTTCCGGGGCTGGCGCAGCTCGGCCTGTTCTCGATCGCGGGCCTGGCCACCGCCGCGCTGGTCACGCGCTTCGTGCTGCCGCAGCTGATTCCGGCGCGCTGGCGCATGCGCGACCTGCGCCCGCTCGGCAACCGGCTGGCCCGCATCGCGGCGCATGCGCCTCGGCTGCGCTGGCCGGCGCTCGCCGTGGTGCTCGGCGCGGTGCTCGTGCTGGTCTGGCTCGTTGCCGTACAGCGCACGCCGTTGTGGAGCCAGGAACTGACCTCGCTGAGCCCGGTGCCGGCCGACGCGCAGGCCCTCGATACCCAATTGCGCGCCGACCTCGGCGCCCCGGACGTGCGCTACCTGGTCACCGTGTCCGCGGCCAGCGAACAGGCGGCGCTGCAGGGCGCCGAGCGGGTCGGCGCGCAATTGGCGCCGCTGGTCGCCCAGGGCGTGATCGGCGGCTTCGACAGCCCGGCACGCTTCCTGCCGAGCGAGGCCACGCAGCGCGCGCGGCAAGCCGCGCTGCCGCCCCGGGACGAACTGGCCGGACGGCTGCAGGCCGCGGTGGCCGAGCTGCCGGTCAAGCCGGCGCTGTTCGCGCCCTTCCTCGACGAGGTCGCGCGCGTACGCGAGATGCCGCCGCTGACGCGGGCCGATCTGCGCGGCACGTCGATGGCGCTGGCGGTCGATGCGCTGCTGACCGAGCACGGCGGCCGCTGGACCGCGACGCTGCCGCTGCGCGCCGCGGCTCAGGCCAATGCCCCCGCCAGTGCCGGCCCCAATGCCGGCCCCAATGCCGTCCCGAATGCCGACGCACGTGCCGACACCAAAGCCGACGCCGGTGCTGGTGCCGGTGCTGGTGCTGGTGCTGGTGCTGGTGCTGGTGCTGGTGCCGGTGCTGGTGCCGGGGCTCATGCCGATGCCAAGGCCGGCGCATCGTCAGCGGCAAGCCAGAGCCCGGCCGCGCTGCCGGTACCCACGGCGATCCGCGCCGCGATCGCCCGGGCGGGCGTTGCCGATGCGCTGTTCGTCGACCTGAAGGGCGAATCGGACCGGCTCTACGCGGGCTATCTGCGCGAGGCGCTGCGGCTGTCGCTGGGCGGGGCCGCCGCCATCGCGATCCTGCTGCTGGTGGCGCTGCGTTCGCCGCGCCGCGTGCTGGCCACGCTGCTGCCGCTGGCCGCCGCCGCGCTGGTCGTGATCGCCGCGCTGGCGCTGGCCGGCAAGACGCTGTCGCTGCTGCATCTGGTCGGCATGCTGCTGCTGGTCGCGGTGGGCTCGAACTACGCGCTCTTCTTCAACGGCGCGGCCGGGACGGCAGGGGCGGACGAACCCGCAGGTAACATGCTCGGCGCGAGCCGGCCCAAAGCGAATGAGGTCCGAACGAACGAGACCCGAGGGAACCAGACCCCAACGAGCGAGACCCTGGCGAACGAAGCTGGAGGGAACGAAGCAGGGACGAACCAGCCCGGAGCGAGCGAACCCGCTGCGATCGCGCCGCGCACCCTGGTCTCGCTGCTGCTGGCCAACCTGACCACGGTGGCGGCCTTCGGTCTGCTAGGCTTATCACATCTGCCGCTGTTGCAGGCCTTCGGCCAGACGGTCGGTCCGGGCGCGGTGCTGGCGCTGCTGTTCTCTGCGGTGTTCGCGCCGGCGGCCATGCTGGGTGCCTCGCCCCGTCCGACCGCGGCCGGTCACGATCAGGAGGCAAGACCATGACGCGCATGCGCAATTCCTATCCCGGGCCGCAATCGAGCGCCGCGCCGGGCACGGTCCGCAGCTGGCGGCCGTCGGCGCTGATCGGCGGCGCGGCCGCCGTCCATCTGGGCGCGGTGGCCGCGGTGCTGGCCCAGCCGGCGACGCTGCCCTGGGCCGCTGGCTCGGTGGTCGCGGCCAATCTGCTGCTGGCCGGAGCCGGGCTGTGGCCGCGCAGCACGCTGCTGGGACCGAACCTGCTGCGGCTGCCGCCGAGCGCCGGCCACAGCATCGCGCTGACCTTCGACGACGGCCCCAATCCAGAGGTCACGCCGGCCGTGCTCGACCTGCTCGATGCGCACGGCGCCCGCGCCACCTTCTTCTGCATCGGCGAGCGCGCGCTGCGCCATCCCGACCTGGTGGCCGACATCGTGCGCCGCGGGCACGCGATCGAGAACCATACCCAGCACCACTGGCTGCACTTCTCCACGTTCGGCCCGGGCCGCATCACGCGCGAGGTCGGCGAAGCGCAGCGTTTGCTGACCGAACTGACCGGGCAGGTGCCGCGCTTCTTCCGCGCGCCCGCCGGCCTGCGCAATCCGCTGCTGGAGCCGGCGCTGTGCCGGCATGGGCTGCGGCTCGCCAGCTGGACGCGGCGCGGCTTCGATACCTTCCGCGGCGGCGACCCCGACAAGGTCGAGGCGCGGCTGCTGAAGGACCTGGCGGCGCGCGACATCCTGCTGATGCATGACGGCAACCCGGGCACCGACCGCGCCGGCACGCCGATGATCCTGGTGGTGCTGCCGCGTGTGCTGCGCGCCATCGACGAGGCGGGGCTGCGCTACGTGACGCTGCGCGAGGCGGTGCCGGCATGACACGGTGGACCGATGCCGCGGGCCTGGCCGGCGAGGCGCTGATCGCGCGGGCCAGCGCCCGCTACCGCGCGGCCGACCCGTTCGCCGTGCACTTCGCCCGCTTCAAGCTGCGCAACGATCCGGTCTTCGCGATCGCGCTGGCACAGGGCCTGATCCCCGACCGCGCACGCATTCTCGATATCGGCTGCGGCCAGGGCCTGCTGGCCAGCTGGCTGCTGGCGGCGCAGCAATGCCATGCCGACAGCTGGCCGCGGGGCTGGCCGGCGCCGCCGGTGCCGCGCTCCTATCTCGGCATCGAGCTGACGCCGGCCGACGCCGAGCGCGCCCGCGCCGCGCTGGCCGAGCCGGGCCCGTGGCCGGCGGAAATCCGCCAGGCCGATGCCCGCGCCGCCGTGGCCGAGGTCGCCGCGGCCTGCGATCTGGTGGTGCTGCTCGACGTGCTGCATTACATCGACCGCCCCGCGCAGGAGGCGCTGCTCCGCGACGCGCTGCGCTGCCTGGCGCCGGGGGGCCGGTTGCTGATGCGCGTCGGCGACGCCAGCGCGGGCTGGCGGGCCCGCTACAGCCGCGCGGTCGATCGCGTGGTGCAGTGGCTGCGCGCCGGCCGCACCAGCCCGCTGACCTGCCGGCCCGCCGACGAATGGCGCGCGCTGCTGCGCGGCATGGGCATGACGCTGCGCGAGGTGCCACTGCCGCGCGATGCGCATGGCGCCAATGTGCTGATGGTCGGCACGCTCGATTCGGTCGATGCGGTCGATGGGGTCGATGCAGTCGATGCGGTCGGTGCGGCCGATGCGCTCGATGCTTCGGACGCGCCCAAGGGGCAGGCCGTGCGGGCCATGCAGGCGGCGCAGGCCGAGCCCGGCGCCGCGTCCCGGGAGGAGGCGGCACGCTCCTCGGCCACGACCTCCGCCGCGGCCTCCACCACCGCCTCCACCGGCGAGCTGGAGCCGCTTTGATACAATCGCGCCGCCCATCGGTGCCCGCCACCGACCGCAACGCCGGCAACCCCGGCCGCCCCCGCAATATCGGCGACGCGCCGCAACGCGCCGCAACGCATCCCGATCGTCCGCTGTCCCCGTCCGTGTCCGCCCTGCAGTTCTCCCATTTCACCGTCACCAGTTGCCTGGGCCATGGCCTGGCCGCGACCTCCGCGGCCTTGCGCGCCCAGCGCAGCGGACTCGCGCCCTGCCGCTTCGGCGACGTGCGGCTGCGCACCCATGTCGGCGAGGTCGCCGGCGTCGACGACGCCCCGCTGCCGGCCGAATTCGCCAGCTTCGACTGCCGCAACAACCGGCTGGCGCGGCTGGCGCTCGAACAGGACGGCTTCGCCGAGCGCGTGCGCGAGGCCATCGCGCGATATGGCGCCCACCGTATCGGCGTGTTTCTCGGCACCAGCACCGGCGGCATCCTCGAGACCGAGCAGGCCTACCGGCGTCGCGATCCCGCGACCGGCGCGCTGCCGCCCGACTTCGACTACGCGCACCGGCACAGCCCGTTCTCGCTGCCGGCCTTCGTGCGCGCGTACCTGGGCCTGACCGGTCCGGCTGCGGCGATCTCGTCGGCCTGCTCGTCGGGCGCCAAGGTGTTCGCCTCGGCGCGCCGGATGATCGGGGCCGGGCTGATCGACGCGGCGCTGGTGGGCGGCGTCGATTCGCTGTGCCACACCACGCTGTACGGCTTTCACTCGCTGGAGCTGGTGTCGGCCGAGCCTTGCCGGCCCTACGATGCGCGGCGCAACGGCATCTCGATCGGCGAAGGCGGCGCGTTCGGGCTGCTGGAACGGTTGCCCGAATCTTTGCCCGAATCTTTGGCCGAATCCCTGCCCGAATCACTGCCAGGCTCCGGCGCGGCGGCGCTGCCCGACGACGCGGTGCTGCTGTGCGGCGTCGGCGAATCCAGCGATGCGCATCACATGTCGAGCCCGCATCCGGACGGACTGGGCGCACGGCTGGCGATGGAGCAGGCGCTGGCCGACGCCGGACTGACGCCGGCCGACATCGACTACATCAATCTGCATGGCACCGCGACGCCGAGCAACGACGCCGCCGAGGGCAAGGCCGTGCTCGCGCTGTTCGGCACGACGCCCTGCAGCTCCACCAAGGGCGCGACCGGCCATACGCTCGGCGCGGCCGGCGCGATCGAGGCGGTGATCAGCGCGCTGGCGCTGCGCGAGGGCTGGCTGCCGGCCGGCATTGCCGATACCGAGCTCGATCCCGCGCTGCCGGTGGGCTATCTGCTGCGCACCGGGACGGCCGATGCCGGCCATCGCCTCCGCTACGCGCTGAGCAATGCCTTCGGCTTCGGCGGCTCCAATTGCAGCCTGCTGTTTGGCCGCGCCGACGCGCATTTGCAAGGCGCACGGTCATGACGGCGCCGGTGTTCGTCGAAGGGATCGGCCTGCTCGGTCCGGGACTCACGGACTGGCAGCAAGGGGCGGCAGTGCTGCGCGCGGAGACTCCCTATTTGCACGCCGCCACCGCGTTGCCCGCGCCGGAAGGGCTGCCGTCGGCCGAGCGCCGGCGCACCGGCCCCGCTGTCAAGCTCGCGCTCGCAGTGGGCCGGCAGGCGATCGCCGCCAGCGGACGCAATGCCGCCACGCTGGCAACCGTGTTCAGCGCCTCGGGCGCGGACGGCCACAACTATCACGCGATCTGCGAATCGCTGGCCGGCGACGATCCCATGATCTCGCCGACCCGCTTCCACAACTCGGTGCACAACGCACCGGCCGGCTACTGGAGCATCGCGACCGGCGCGATGGCGCCGTCCAACGCGATGTGCGCGCACGACGGCAGCTTTGCCGCGGGCCTGCTCGATGCCTACAGCCAGGTGCTGGCGACCGGCGCGCCCTGCGTGCTGATCGCCTACGACACCGACTATCCCGAGCCGCTGCGCAGTGCGCGGCCGATTCCCGATGCGTTCGGCCTCGCGCTGGTGCTGACGGCCGAGCCGGGTGCGGTGACGCTGGCGAGCCTGCGGCCATCGCTGGTCCTCGAAGGCGACGCGCCGACACCGACGCCGATGGCCGATGCCGCGCTGGAAGCGCTGCGCGCCGCCATCCCGGCCGCGCGCGCCCTGCCCTTGCTGCAGGCGCTGGCACGCGGCGACGACACCACGGCGGTGCTCGATTATCTGGACCCGCTGCGGCTGCGCGTCGAGGTCGCGCCATGGCGGTGAACGACGCCCACGACCCGAACGACGCCAACGACGCCCGCGACGTCGGCGCGTCGCCGGCCGCCATGCCGCCCGGCACGCCGGTCCGGCGCGACTGGATCGCCGCGCATATCCCCCATCGCGGCGCGATGTGCCTGCTCGACGAGGTGATCGACTGGGATGCGCAGCGCATCCGCTGCGAGGCAGGCAACCACGCGTCGCCCGAGCATCCGTTGCGTGCCGAAGGAAGGCTGGCCGCGCTGTGCGGCATCGAATATGCGGCGCAGGCGATGGCCGTGCATGGCGCGCTGCTGCGCACCGGCGCCGCGGCCGCGCCGAGCCTTGGCTATCTGGCCAGCGTGCGCAAGGTCGAGATCCTCGTCGAGCGGCTCGATACCGTAGCGGGGGCGCTGACGATCGAGGCAGAACGCATCGGCGGCGACAATCGACAGGTGCTCTACGAATTCTCGCTCTGTGGCGGCGGCGCCGTACTGCTGACGGGCCGCGCGGCGGTGGTGCTGGACGCCACGCCGGCCGCTTAGGTCCGGCACGGCACGGTACGTCCGCCTGGATCCGGCGCGGTACGGTACGGCCGATTGAGCAGGGGTACGGTGCGGCCCGCGCCGGCCCGGTCCCCCGCGCGGCGGTCCGGCCCCGGCTTGGGTGGCCTTGCTTCGGCGGTCCGGGCCGGCTTGCGCGGCGTTGCTGCGCGGCGGTCCGGGCCGGCTTGCGCGGCGTTGCTGCGCGGCGGTCCGGGCCCGGCTCGCGTGGCGTTGCTGCGCAGCAGTCTGGGCCGCGTGGCGTTGCTGCGCGCGGGCGATCAGCCCTCGATCTTCGGTGCCGGCAGCACCTCGCCGCTGACCTCGCCGAAGCCGATGCGATAGCCATCGCCCTGGCACCAGCCGCGCATCACCACTTCATCGCCGTCCTGCAGGAAGCCGCGCTCCACGCCGCCGGCGAGCTTCAGCGGCTCGTTGCCGTTGCGGGTCAGTTCCAGCAGGCTGCCGTACGAATCCGGCGTGGTGCCGCTGATCGTGCCCGAACCCATCAGATCGCCGACACGCACATTGCAGCCCGACACCGTGTGGTGGGCCAGCTGCTGCGCCATCGTCCAGTACATCGCACGGAAGTTGGTGCGGCTGATCGGCTCGGCGCGCTCGGCGCCCTGCGGCCGCAGCGCGACCTCGAGTTCGATGTCGTAGGCGTTGCGCGCCGACTGGCGCAGATACGGCAGCGGCTCGGGCGATTGCTCGGGGTTGTCGCGGCGGAACGGCTCCAGCGCTTCCATCGTGACGACCCACGGCGAGATCGAGGTGCCGAAGGTCTTGGCATTGAACGGCCCCAGCGGCACGTATTCCCACTGCTGGATGTCGCGCGCGCTCCAGTCGTTGAGCAGCACCATGCCGAACAGATAATCGTCGGCCTGGTCGACGCGCACCGGCACGCCCAGGGCCGAGTCCTTGCCGACGATGAAGCCCATCTCCAGTTCGTAGTCGAGCTTGCGGCAGGCGCCGAAGATCGGCCGCGCCTCGTTCGGCAGCTTGATCTGGCCGTTCGGGCGGCGGATCGGCGTGCCGCTGACCACCACCGAACTGGCGCGGCCGTTGTAGCCGATCGGGATTTCCAGCCAGTTCGGCAGCAGCGCGTTGTCCGGGTCGCGGAACATGCGGCCGACGTTGGTCGCGTGCTCCTTCGACGAATAGAAATCGGTGTAGCCGGGGATCTCGACCGGCAGATGCAGGCGGGCGCCGGCCATCGGCACCAGCGCGCGCTCGCGCAGCGCTGCGTCGTCGCGCAGCGTCGGCGTGTCGGCCGACAGCAGCTCGGCGATGCGCTGGCGCGTCTCGCGCCAGACAGGGCGGCCCAGCGCGATGAAGCGGTTCAGCACCGGCGCGGCGAAGGTGCCGCGGGTCGCGGCCGGCAGCAGGCCGGCTTCGTCCAGCACCGACAGGTCGACGATGCGGTCGCCGATGGCGACGCCGACGCGCGGGGCCTGCGAGCCGTGCGAGAACACGCCGTAGGGCAGGTTCTGCAGCGGGAAATGGGTGGCGGCGTCGTTGGCCGATTCGATCCAGCTGCGGGAGGATTGGGCTTGGGTCATGGATGCAATGCGTTGGACGGGTTCTGTGTTCGGAGGTCGCTGCGTTCGCTGCGTGCGATACGTGCAATACCTGCAATACCTGCAATACCTGCAATACCTGCGATACGTGCGATACGTGCGATACGTGCGATAGGTGGTGCGATGCCGGGCCGCGCGATCGTCAGCGCTGATTCGGGTTGAAATGCTTTTTCAGCCCTTGCCAGCAGTGCTGGTAGTCGGATTGCAGCGCGGCCGATTCGGCGGCGTAGCGCGTGGGCCGGATCACCGTCGGCGTCTCGAACATGAAGGCCATCGTGTCGGAGATGCGGTGCGGCCTGGTGGTGTCGGCCTCGGTGGCGCGCGCGAAGGTCTCCGCATCGGGGCCGTGGCCGCTCATGCAGTTGTGCAGGCTCGCGCCGCCCGGGGCAAACCCTTCGGCCTTGGCGTCGTAGACGCCTTCGATCAGGCCCATGAACTCGCTGGCGATATTGCGGTGGAACCAGGGCGGGCGGAACGAGTGCTCCATCGCCAGCCAACGCGGGCCGAAGATCACGAAGTCGATGTTGTCGACGCCCTCGGTATCGGACGGGCTGTGCAGCACCAGGAAGATCGAAGGGTCCGGATGGTCGAAGCTGATCGAGCCGATCGTGTTGAAGCGGCGCAGATCGTATTTGTACGGTGCGTAGTTGCCATGCCAGGCCACCACGTCCAGCGGCGAATGATCGATCTTCGCGCGCCACAGATTGCCCTGGAACTTGGCCACCAGCTCGAAATCGCCCTCGACGTCCTCGTACCAGGCCACCGGGGTCTGGAAGTCGCGCGGATTGGCCAGGCCGTTCGAGCCGATCACGCCAAGGTCGGGCAGCTTCAGCAGCGCGCCGTAGTTTTCGCAGATATAGCCGCGCGCCTCGCCGTCGAGCAGATCGACGCGGAAGCGCACGCCGCGCGGTACCACCACGATCTCCTGCGGCTCGACCTCGAGCACGCCCAGTTCGGTGGCCAGGCGCAGCCGACCCTGCTGCGGCACGATCAGCATCTCGCCGTCGGCGTTGTAGAAGAAGCGGCCCTGCATCGAGCGGTTGGCCAGGTACAGGTGGATGCCGCAGCCGACCATCGCCTCCGGACCGCCGTTGCCGCCCATCGTGACGATGCCGTCGATGAAGTCAGTGGGCGCATCGGGCATCGGCAGCGGGCTCCAGCGCATCTGGTTCGGCGACGGCGCGACGTCGTCGAAGCGGCTGACGATGCGCGATTGCTCGATCCTGACGAAGGACTCGTGCATCGCCGCCGGGCGGATGCGGTACAGCCACGAGCGGCGGTTGTGCGCGCGCGGCGCGGTGAAGGCGGTGCCCGACAGCTGCTCGGCGTACAGGCCGTACGGCGCGCGCTGCGGCGAATTCTGTCCGACCGGCAGCGCGCCCGGCAGGGCCTCGGTGGCGAACTCGTTGGCGAAGCCGGATTGGTAGCGCAGCGCGCCGGCGTCGGTGTCTTGGCGTAGTGCTTGGGTCATGGTGGTCCTGACAGAGGTTCTGAAAAAGTTCTCGGAAAGGTTCTCGGAGAAGGATGGGCTTGGGTGATCGGCTTACGCCGGCACCGGAATCGGCACGGCGGCATCCCCTTGCGGGTCGGGGACCGCGGGCGGCACGGCGGCGCGCGCGAGCGCCATCGCCTGGCGCAGCACCGCGGTGTCGCCGATATGGTTGGCCAGCAGCAGGATCAGCTGCGCGTTGGCGGCCTGGCTTTGCGCATCGCTCAGATCGCGATGCATCTCCAGCAGCGACTCGTAGACGTCGTCCGGCCGCGCGAGATTGGGTTCGGTGACGAGTTGCGCGGCCGGCGGCTCGGGCTCGGCCGGCGCCGCACGCCATTGCACGTCGAGCATGCCGAGCGCGCGGCGCAGCGCGGTCAGCAGCGCGTCGTGCTCGGCCTGGCGCCAGCGTGCGCAGACGTGCTGGTCGGGGCGCAGCAGATAGCAGGTGCCGGGCTGGCCGTCGTAACGGCGCGCGGCCAGTCCGTCGATGTCTTCGAGGATTACCGCGCCGCGCGGCAAAGTCGGCGTTGGCGTCGGCGTTGACGTTGGCATCGGCGTTGACGTTGGCGTCGGCGTCGGCGTTGACGTTGGCGTCGGCGTTGACGTCGGCGTGGCCATGAGCGTTGGCGAGGACGTTGGAGAGCACGTTGGCGTGGGCTGCGTCGATGGCGTCGGCGGCATCACGCAGACCACCTTGACCGGCACCGGCGCGGCGCTCAGTTGTTCCAGCGCCGCGCACGCCGCCGGCGACAGGCCCCGAGCGTCGGCGAACACCAGCGCGGTGAAGTCGCTGCCGAGATGCGGCAGCAGCCAGCCCTCGCCCCGCGCCTCGTTTCCCTGCCTTGCCGTGCCCTGCCCTTCCTCGCCCATGACGCGCACCGGCGCATCGGCGCAGACCGCACCGGGCACCATCGCGCCGCCGAACGGCGCCGTATCGGGCGTGTTCAGCGGCGACGGCGTCAGCACGGTCGGCGTCGACAGCCGGCCGCTGTTGACCAGCTGGCGCGCGAACGGATGCTGGCGCGCGAGCCGCAGCACCGCATCGCGAAACACGCGGCTGGTGGCGCTCTTGGGCGTGATGAAATCGGTCGAGCGCGTCGAATGCAGGATGTTCTCGTCGGCAGCGTATTCGCGCTCGCTGGCATAGGTGTCGAGCAGCGCGTCCGGCGCCAGCCCGGCCAGCACCAGCCGCAGCTTCCACGCCAGGTTTTCCGCGTCCTGCACGCCGCTGTTGGCGCCGCGCGCGCCGAACGGCGAGACGCGATGCGCCGCGTCGCCGGCGAACAGCACGCGGCCGTGGCGGAAGCGCTCCATGCGCTGGCACGAGAAGGTGTAGACGCTGACCCATTCGAGCTCGAACTGCGCGTCCGGCCCGAGCAGCGCGCGCAGGCGCGGCAGCACGCGTTCGGGCTGGCGTTCCTGTTCGGGATCGGCATCCCAGCCCAGCTGGAAATCGATGCGCCAGATATTGTCGGGCTGCCGGTGCAGCAGCACCGACTGGTTGCGGTTGAACGGCGGATCGAACCAGAACCAGCGTTCGGCCGGGAAGCCGGCGGCCATCCGCACGTCGGCGATCAGGAAACGGTCGCGGAAGGTCCGGCCCTGGCTTTGCAGCCCCATCAGCTGGCGCACGGGACTGCGCGCGCCGTCGGCCACCACCACGTAGCGCGCCGCCATCGTGTAGTCGCCCTCGGGCGTCGATACCGTCAGCACGACCCGATCGGCCTCCTGCCGCAGGCCGCTGACGCGATGGCGCCAGCGCAGTTCGAGACCGGGCAGTTCGCCCGCGCGATCGACCAGGTAGCCCTCGACGTAGTACTGCTGAAGATTGATGAAGGCGGGACGATGGTGGCCGCTCTCGGGCAGCAGATCGAAGCTGTAGACCTGCTCCTGGTCGAAGAACACGCGGCCGACGTGCCAGCGCACGCCCTTGTCGACCAGCCGCTCGCCGCAGCCGAGGCGATCGAAGATCTCCAGCGTGCGCTTGGCGAAGCAGATCGCGCGCGAACCGCTGGCCAGCGTGCAATCGTCATCGAGCAGCACTACCGGCACCTGCTGCTGGGCCAGGCCGATGGCGGTGGCGAGGCCGACGGGACCGGCGCCGATCACGACCACGGGCCGCAGCGGCGCTTGCACATCCGCTTGCACCCCGGGTTGCACGCCGGGTTGCATATCCGCTTGCACGCCCCCTTGCAAGCCCCCTTGCACGTCAGCCTGCACGCCCGCCTGCTGTTCCGCGCAGCGACGGTAAGCAAAGGTGCGGGCCGCGTAGTGGGCCGGATCCGCGCCTCGGTCCTTTGCCGGATCGTTCTCGCTTGCCTGAGCTGGGGTTTCCATGTCGTCTCCATCCCGCCGCCGCGCCCGCTGTCCCGCGAACTGCGGCGGCCAGCATGCCGCCGGGGTTCAGTCCTGCAGCGCGGCCCACATTTCCTTGTCGCGCTCCGCGGTCCAGATGCGCGGATGCTTGATGCCGCTGGCCTCGTCATAGGCGCGCGCCACGTCGAACGGCAGGCAGTGCTCGTAGATGAAGACGTGGCCGAACTTCGGGTCCATCGCCGCGCGCGTATGCGCCATCGCGCCCTTCAGGTCGAGCTTCTGCGCCACCGCCTCGCGGCCGCGCTGCAGCAGCGTGCTGACGAAATCGCGCGTGTAGGCGAGGCCCTTGTCGACCTGCTCCGGCGTGGTCAGCGCGGGACCGCGTCCCGGCACCAGCGCCTGCGGCTGCAGCGCGCGCAGCGCGTCCAGCGTGGCCGGCCACTCCTCGAGCTGCGCGTCGCCGCAATAGCAGGCCGCGTCGTACTCGACCAGGTCGCCGGAGAACAGGATCTTCTGCGACGGAATCCACACCACGGTATCGCCCTTCGTGTGGCCGGGGCCGAGATGCAGGATCTTGACCTCCAGATTGCCGAGGAACAGCGTCAGCTCGCGCTCGAACACCAGGTTCGGCCACGTCAGGCCCGGCACGGTCTCGACGCCGGCGAACAGCCGCGGAAAACGCTCGATCTCGGACTTCATGTCCGCCTCGCCGCGCTCGACGATCATCTCGTAGGTGCCGCGGCTGGCGATCACGTTCTGCGCGCCTTCGCTGAAATAGGCCGACGCGCCCAGCACGCGCACCGCGTGGTAGTGCGACAGCACCACGTGCTTGATCGGCTTGTCGGTGACGGTGCGGATGCGCGCGATCAGGTCCTGCGCCATCGCGGGCGTGGCGGTGGTGTCCACGATCAGCACGCTGTCGTCGCCGATCACCACGCCCGAATTCGGATCGCCCTCGGCGGTATAGGCGTAGGCGTTGTCGGACAGCCTGGTGAAGGTGACCTGCTTCGCTTCGAGGTCGGCTTGCGACGCAAAGGCTTTGGACATGGGGCTTGTCTCCGTTCTGCTTGGTGCTGTCTGGGCTGTGGTTCGGCGCCTGCCGACGCGCATTTCCCAGCATAGGCCGCATGGCGCGGCGTCACCCGCGGTCAGCCGATGAATTACGTATTGTGAAACGAATTTACCGAATCGTAATCAGCGATACGAAAGGTGTCAATCCGGATTCGGCCGAAAAGCCGGCAGCGGTGTAGAGGAAGGCGACGGGAACAGACGTGAAGGGCCCGCGGCGGCACGGCGATGTGCGCACGGCGGCTTTTGCCGGAGAACCGGAAGCGCGGGAGAAACGGCGGAGAAGGGGAACGCGGAAGTGCTACCGGACGAAGACGCCTGGACGAACGCGCCCGGTCACGCCGGATGCGGTCGGAGGCCGCGCGGCGCTAAAACCAGCGGCCGGACGAACGCCGGCCGCAAGGGGAAGATGACAGGATCAGACCGGCTTCTGGCCTTCGCCCTGCGGGGTGCCCATGCCACCCGCGCCGGACGTGCCGCCGCCCGAGGAGGCGGACGAAGCCGAGGACGCCGATGCGCCGCCCGCCGGACCGGCCATCGAGGCCGCGGTCACGCCGCCGTTGCGGCTGGCGATGAAGGCGTTGACGTCCTGCGCCAGATGCTGGGGGGCAAGCACCACCTCCAGACCGAGCGCCTCGCAGGCGGCCAGGAAGGTAGACATACGCGGATCGGCCTGGCCCGACTCCGCGCGCAGATACGCCTCCCGGGAGATCCCGGCCTTGCGGGCGACGTCCTCCTGCTTGAGCTTGCGCGCTCGGCGCAATGCCCGCAGTTGCCGGAACGGTTCGCTAGCGCCTCGTGGCACGGCTGTACTGTTCATATCGGTCTCCAGTCACCAAAAAAGAAAGTGCGCGGACGTGCATTCGAGTATAGAGCACACGTCGCGTTCCGTATGTAATCAGGGAAACACTTTTACAGAATTCACGGTTTGTGCCGGTTGGCTTTCCTCCAGCCCTGCCGTCGCGATATCGGGCCCTTTGAAGTGCCCGTGCTTCCACAATAGCGAATAGGGCTCGTTAGCGCCAAGTTCGGTTTGACAGACCGACCGGTCGTGCTATTCTTCCGAGCATGCAAAAAGGCCATCTGACGCGCAGCGCGATCATCGCTCAGGCATTCGATACCGCGACGCGGATCGGATTCGAGCAGCTGTCGCTCGCGGAACTGGCCGCCAGCACGGACATGTCCAAGAGCGGCCTGTACGCGCACTTCAAGTCGAAGGAGGCCTTGCAGCAGGCAGTGCTGGAACTGGCGATCGAGCGCTTCACGGCGATGGTGGTGCAGCCCGCGCTGCGCCAGCCGCGCGGCATACCGCGCCTGCGCGCGCTGTTCGAAGGGCAGCTCGAATGGATCGGCAGCACCGACTCCGGCGGCCGCTGCCTGTTCATGGCGCTGGGCCAGGAGTATCGCGACCGGCCCGGCGTGATCCGCGACATGCTGGTCCGCGCGCTGAAGGACTGGAACGGCATCGTGGTCCGCGTCGCGTCGGACGCCATTCAGGACGGCAGCCTGGGCGCGGACGAGGAACCGCGCCAGATTGCCTTCGAGATGGCCGGCATCGTGATGGCCTTCCAGCAATCGCTGAAGATGCTCGGACGCGCGGATGCGCAGGCGATGGCGCGCCGCGCCTTCCATTCGCTGGTCACGAGAGGCAAACGCGCGGCGGCATAGGCCGCACAAGGACCGCACAGGGCCGCACAGGACGCCCGCAAGCCGGATAGGCCGCACGCGCCGAACGTTTGCGCTGGTCCCCCGAGGCAACGTTTTTCCTCGGCAATGTTTTCGCCGATAAATAGCACGACCGGTCGGTCTTATCGAGGCCCGAGAGCAGCACGAGGGGGCCGCGCAGCGAGGTCGACGGGTTGGGGATGGAACCGCAAACGGAGTGAATATCGTGACACAGGCCCTGTCTCCCCTTCGCCCCGGCCAGGCCGCACCGGGCCAGATCGCCGCGCGGCTGGCGCAGGCCGGCCTGGCATGGCGGCGCCTGCGCTGGCAGACCGCGTCGGCGCTGTTTCCCGAGCAGACCGCGCGCGCCTTCGAACGGGCGTGGTTCGGCGTGCCGGACGCGAACGTCGATGCCGCCGGGCAGGCCTTCCTCGCCGGGGCGCGCGCCGATTGGGCGCTGGTCACTGGCGGCGGCGCGACGCGCCGCGTGCGCGTCTACCGCTGGCACGGCGAAGGCCCGGCGGTGCTGCTGGCGCACGGCTGGGGCGGCAATGCCGCGCACTGGCAGGCGCTGGTGCCCGCGCTGCTCGCCGCCGGTCATCGCGTGGTCGCTTTCGACGCGCTGTCGCACGGCGCCTCCGATGCGGGTGCGCTGGGCCCCGGTCAAAGCTCGCTGATCGAGATGTCGCGCGCGCTGCTGGCGGCCGCCTGGCACGCCGGGCCGATCCATGCGGTGGTCGCGCATTCCTTGGGCTCGGCCGCGGCGGCGCTGGCGCTGCGCGAAGGGCTGCCCGCCGCGGCCGCGGTGCTGATCGGCGCGCCCGCCGACATGCGCCACGCCTCGGCCACGCTGGCCTGGCAGCTCGGCGTCGCGCCCGCGGTACTGGCGCGCGTGCAGCGCAACAGCGAACAGTGGCTCGGCATGCCATGGGGTGCGTTCAACGTGCCCGATATCGGCCGCTGCCGCCCAGTGCCGCCGACGCTGGTCGTCCACGATCGCCACGACAAGGAGGTGCGCTGGGAAGACGGCGCCGCGATCGCCGGTTCGTGGCCCGGCGCCACGCTGCTGACCACCGAGGGCCTGGGCCATCGGCGCATCCTGCGCGATGCGGGCGTGATCGATCAGGTCGTCGCCTTCCTCGCGCAGCGCCTGTTGTCCCGCGGCGCGCCCGCTGCCGCGATACCGCCGCAGCATGCCGAGCGGACGGTACGCTCGGCGGTGCGAACCGAAGACTTTGGCGTGGCCCGCTGATTCCGACCCTTACGGGCCGCCTCTGCGCCATGCCGTTGCGCGTGCGTCGCAGGACCCGCGCCGCGCCAGCCTCGAACTCGAACTCGAACCTGGGGTCGATGGAGTCCGTCGTGTCGATCCCTCAGCCGGCCCGCGCCAGGATTTGCCCGCCCCCATAGCTCGACTGCTCCGGCGGTGTGCCACCCAGCGTCACCCGGATCGCGCAGTACTTGAACTCCGGGATCTTGCCGAACGGATCGAGCGCCGAATTGGTCAGCTTGTTGATCGCCGCCTCGTAATAGCAGAACGGCACGAACACCGCGCCGCGCGGCGTGCCCTCGTCGGCGCGCGCATACAGCGCAACCTCGCCGCGGCGCGACGCCAGCGTGATGACGTCGCCGGGCTTGCCGCCCCACTGCGCCAGATCGAGCGGATGGACCAGCGCGGTCGGGTCGGGCTCGAGCGCATCGAGCACCCCCGCCCTGCGCGTCATGCTGCCGGTGTGCCAGTGTTCGAGCTGGCGCCCGGTGATCAGCACGAACGGATAGTCCTGATCCGGCCGTTCGGCCGCGGGCACGATATCGGCCGGCACGAAGCGCGCGCGCCCCGTCGGCGTGGGGAAGTCGTCGGTGAAGATCACCGGCTCGCCGGCATCGCCTTCGGCGCGGCACGGGTAGGTGACCGCGTGTTCGCGTTGCAGCCGCTCCCAGGTGATGCCTGCGATGCTCGGCATCGCCAGCCGCATTTCGTCGAAAACCTCGGCCACGTCGCCGTAGCGCCAGTCCAGGCCCAACTGCGCGGCCATCTGCTGGATGATCCACAGGTCCTGGCGCGCCTGTCCCGGCGGGTCGATGGCCTGCCGGCCGAGCTGCACGATGCGGTCGGTATTGGTGAAGGTGCCGGTCTTCTCGGGGAAGGCCGAGGCCGGCAGCACCACGTCGGCGAGATAGGCGGTCTCGGTCAGGAAGATGTCCTGCACCACCAGATGATCGAGCGCGGCCAGCGCCTCGCGCGCATGCTGCGCGTCGGGGTCCGACATCGCCGGGTTCTCGCCCATGATGTACATGCCGCGCACCTCGCCGCGTTCGATGGCCTGCATCACCTCGACCACCGTCAAACCCGGCTGGCGATCGAGCGGCGTGCCCCATAGCGCCTCGAATCGCGACGCGGCGTCGGCATCGTCGACGCGCCGGTAGTCCGGATACATCATCGGAATAAGCCCGGCGTCCGAGGCGCCCTGCACATTGTTCTGGCCGCGCAGCGGATGCAGGCCGGTGCCGGGCCGGCCGATCTGGCCGGTCATCAGCGCCAGCGCGATCAGGCAGCGCGCATTGTCGGTGCCATGCACGTGCTGCGACACGCCCATGCCCCACAGGATCATCGCGCTGCCCGCTGTCGCGTAGAGCCGCGCGACATGGCGGATCGTCTCGGCGTCGATGCCGCAGATCGGCGCCATCGCCTCGGGGCTGTAGGCGGCCACATTGCGCTCGAGTTCCTCGTAGCCGATCGTGCGGCTCTCGATGAAGTCGCGATCGACCAGTCCTTCGGTGACGATCACATGCATCATCGCGTTGAGCAGCGCGACGTCGGTATCCGGCTGGAATTGCAGGAAGCGATAGGCGAAGCGCGCCAGGTCCGAGCGCCGCGGATCGGCGACGATCAGCTTGGTGCCGTTGCGCACCGCGTTCTTGATCCAGGTGGCCGCGACCGGATGATTGACGGTCGGATTGGCGCCGATCAGGATCACGACCTCGGCCTTGCCGACATCGATCACCGGGTTGGACACCGCGCCCGAGCCGATCCCCTCGAGCAATGCCGCCACCGACGAGGCGTGGCACAGCCGCGTGCAATGGTCGACGTTGTTGCTGCCGAAGCCGGTCCGCACCAGCTTCTGGAACAGATAGGCCTCCTCGTTGCTGCCCTTGGCCGAGCCGAAACCGGCCAGCGCGCGCTTGCCGTGGGTATCGCGAATGCGCGCGAGGCCGCCGCCGGCAAGCGCCAGCGCTTCCTCCCACGTCGCCTCGCGGAACACCTCCATCACGCGCTCGGGGTCCATCACCGCATCGCCGCGCTTGGGCACGCCCTCTCGGCGCACCAGCGGCACCGTCAGCCGGTGCGGGTGCGCGGCGTAGTCGAAGCCGTAGCGGCCCTTGACGCAGAGCCGCGCGTGATTGGCCGGGCCATCGCGCCCTTCCACGTACTGGATGCGGTTGTCCTTGACGTGATAGGTCAGCTGGCAGCCGACACCGCAATATGGGCAGACCGATTGCACCTGCTTGTCAGGCACCGCCAGCGCGGCGGCGCGCGCCGGCATCAGCGCGCCGGTCGGGCAGGCCTGCACGCATTCGCCGCAGGCGACGCAGGTCGACGTGCCCATCGGATCGTCCATGTCGAACACGATCTTCGCGTCGGCGCCGCGCAGCGCGATGCCGATCACGTCGTTGGCCTGCTCGTCGCGGCAGGCGCGCAGGCAGCGCGTGCACTGGATGCAGGCATCGAGATTGACCGCGATGGCCGGATGCGACAGATCGGGCGCCACGGGTGCGCGCGGCGCAAAGCGCGGCTTGCCGATCTCGAGGCGCGCAGACCACTGGTCCAGTTCGCTGTCGCGCGTGTACGCGGTCTCGGGCATGTCGGACTGCAGCAGCTCGAGCACCATGCTCTGCGCCTTGCGCGCGCGCGGCGAATCGGTCTGCACCTTCATGCCGTTCGCCGGCTGGCGGCAGCACGACGGCGCCAGCACGCGCTCGCCATCGATCTCCACCATGCAGGCGCGGCAGTTGCCGGCCGGCTCCAGGCCGTCCTTGTAGCACAGGTGCGGAATCTCGACGCCCTCGCGCCTGGCCACCTGCAGCAGCGTTTCGCCGGGCGCGGCCACCACCTCGCGGCCGTTCAGCTGGAAGGCGACCGAAGCGGGATCGGAGGCTTGGACGAGGGCGCGTTCGGCGCGGGTCAATGCATTCATGGCGGTCTCTTGGATCTGTCGGATCTGTCGTACGGCGGCTTCTTCGGGCTGCTTGCGGCTTGTTGCGGCTGCTCGCGCTCAGGCCAGCTCGTGCGGGAAATAGCGGATCACGCAGTCGATCGGATTGGGCGCGGCCTGCCCCAGCCCGCAGATCGACGCATCGCGCATCACCGCGGACAGGTCGGCCAGCGCCTCCCGGTCCCACTGCGGCTGCGCGATCAGCTGCACGGCCTTGGCCGTGCCGACGCGGCAGGGCGTGCATTGGCCGCAGGACTCGTGCGCGAAGAAATGCATCAGGTTGCGCGCCACGTCGACCGCGCGATCGTGGTCCGACAGCACCACCACTGCCGCCGAGCCGATGAAGCAGCCATGCGGCTGCAGCGTGTCGAAGTCCAGCGGGATATCGCCCATCGACGCGGGCAGGATGCCGCCCGACGCGCCGCCCGGCAGGTAGCCGTAGAAACGATGGCCATCGAGCATGCCGCCGCAATACTCGTCGATCAGCTCCGTGATGGTGATGCCGGCCGGTGCCAGATGCACGCCCGGCTTGTTGACGCGGCCCGACACCGAGAACGAGCGCAGTCCCTTGCGTCCATGCCGGCCCTGCCCGGCGAACCACTCAGGTCCTCGTTCCAGGATGTCGCGCACCCAGTACAGCGTCTCGAAGTTGTGCTCCAGCGTCGGCCGGCCGAACAGGCCGACCTGCGCCACATAGGGCGGGCGCAGCCGCGGCCAGCCGCGCTTGCCTTCGATCGATTCGATCATCGCGGACTCTTCGCCGCAGATATAGGCGCCGGCGCCCCGCCGCAACTCGATCGGCGGCAGGTCCGCGCATGGCGGGTCCTCGCGCAGCCGCCGCAGTTCCTCGGTCAGCAGCGCGCGGCAGCCGGCGTACTCGTCGCGCAGGTAGATATAGATCGCATCGACCTGCACGACCCGGGCGGCGATCAGCATGCCTTCGAGGAAGCGATGCGGATCGCGCTCCAGATAGAAGCGGTCCTTGAAGGTGCCGGGCTCGCCTTCGTCGATATTGACGGCCATCAGGCGCGGGCCGTCCTCGGCCCGCACGATGCGCCATTTGCGTCCCGCCGGGAAACCGGCACCACCGAGGCCGCGCAGTCCCGCATGCTCCATCGTGGCGATGGCGTCGTCGGCGGACAGCGCGCCTTCGGCCACCGCGCGCAGGGTCCGGTAGCCGCCCTGCTCGCGATACGCCTGGTAGTCGACGTACGGCTCGGGCTCGTGGCGCACCGCGCCCGCGGCCACGCGTTCGACGATCGCCTCCGCGCTGGCCACGTCGACCGGATTCTGTCCGACCAGCGCCGCGGGCGCACGCTCGCAGCGGCCGATGCAGGGCGCGGCGACCACGCGCACGTCGGTGCCGAGCAGCGCAGGCAGTTTGTCGAGCAGCGATTGCGCGCCGGCCATCTCGCAGGCGATGCCCTCGCAAACGCGCACGGTCAGCGCAGGCGGCGGCGCGATCGCGCCATCGGCATCCTCGCGCACGACGTCGAAGTGGTGATAGAAGGTCGCGACCTCGTAGACCTCCGCCTGCGCCATCTTCATCTCGGCGGCCAATGCCGCCAGATGCGGCGCGGCGAGCTGCCCATAGCGATCGTTGATCGCGTGCAGGTGTTCGATCAGCAGATCGCGCCGGCGCGGCGCCTCGCCGAGCAGCGCGCGCACCTCGGCGAGCGCGGCGGGGTCGACTTGCCGCCCCTTGGGCTGGCGGCGCTTGCGCTGCCGGCCGATGCTGTCGACCGGAATGGGGATCACGACCTGATTCATGGTCATCTCTGTTCGTTGTCCTGGATGCCTGTGGGAAGCGGCGTTGGGGGGCGCCGCCGGGTCGATGATAGCGCCATCGGCCGCGGGCCCTGCCGCCGCTGCTGATTCCCGCGCCCACCGGCATCACGGTGGGCGCGCCCGCCCTTGCTGCAGACCCCGCTACGTCAGATCGTCCGGCACCGGCTGCAAGCCCATCGGGTGAACGGCGCTGGCATGCACATGCTTGCGGATATGGGCCTCGCGCATCGGCTTGAGCACGAACACCGCCAGCAAGGCCGAGAACGCCGCCATGCCGGAGGCCAGCATGAAGACCGCATGCCAGTCGCCGGTGGCCGCCGTGATCACGCTGCTGAACGGCACCAGCAAGGCGGCCGTGCCCTTGGCCGTGTACAGCAGGCCGGCATTGGTGGCGGCGAACTTCGGCCCGAAGGTGTCGCCGCAGGTGGCCGGGAACAGGCTGTAGATCTCGCCCCAGGCGAAGAACACCACGCCGGTCAGCACCACGAAGGCGACCGGATGATGGCCATACTTCGACAGCAGCAGGATGCCGACGGCTTCGACCGCGAAGGCGATGAACATGGTGTTCTCGCGGCCGATATTGTCGGAGACCCAGCCGAAGAACGGACGCGTGAGACCATTCAGCACGCGGTCGATCGTCAGCGCGAAGGTCAGCGCCGGCAGCGTCAGCCCGAGGATCGACACCGGCGTGTTGTCGAGACCAAAGTCCTTGGCGATCGGGCCGAGCTGCGCGGTGGCCATCAGCCCGCCGGCGGCCATCATCACGAACATCGCGTACATGATCCAGAAGATCGGCGAGGCCAGCACCTGGCGCGGCGAGGCGTTGTAGGTGGCCGCGGCCTTCAGCGTGCTCTTGACCTCGTCGAGGATCTTCGCCGACGGCGGATACAGCGCCATGCCGAGGAAGAACACCACCAGGCCCTGCCCCAGGCCGAACCACAGGAACGCCGCCTCGTAGCCGCTGTTCTTGATCACGTAGGCGATCGGCACCACGGTCAGCGCAGAGCCGGCGCCAAACCCCGCCGCGGTAATGCCCGCCGCCAGCCCGCGCCGGTTCGGGAACCACTTCAGCGCGTTGCCCACACAAGTGCCGTAGACCGCGCCGGCGCCGACGCCGCCGACCGCCGCGGCGAAATACAGCATCGGCAGCGACTCGGCCATCGAGTTCAGCACCCAGGCCACGCCGCACAACAGCCCGCCGCCGACCACCACCGGCCGCGGCCCGTACTTGTCGACCAGATAGCCCTCGATCGGCACCAGCCAGGTCTCGGTGACCACGAAGATCGTGAACGCAACCTGGATCGCGGTGCGTCCCCATTGGTGCTTCTCGTCGATCGGATTGACGAACAGCGTCCATCCGTACTGCATGTTGGCGATCATCGCCATGCAGATGACGCCGAAGGCCAGCTGTACCCATGGCGAAGCAAAGGGGGAACGCTGCGCGTCTTGCGGTTGTTCCATGGTGTCTCCTTTTCGGCGGTGGGGAACCGCGTCGATTGGGAATGGGAGCCTGATGGCGCCTCTCATGCGGCGGCGGCAAGGACGTCCGCTGCTGCCGTCTAGTGCTATACAGTATGTGGTATATCAGTCGAGTCAAGGGGTTTTTGCCGTGGCTTACCGGGCCTGGCGACCTCGCGTGCTGCCGGTGCGCGGCGGGCCGCGAGGCGACGCGGGAACGCCGCTCGACACACACGTGCCGATTGATGCGAGACGCGCATCAAGCGCGCCGCGGTCCGACTGAACAGCGTCTGGAAATCAGGGAGTTAGCCAAGGCCCCGGCATCAATGGCGTGCCGGCACGGCGAGCGGCGCGTGGTGGCCGCTGCCGGGCGGCATCGGTCCGGCCCCCGCAGACGGCACGGGAGAACCCCTAGCGCACCGCGGCCCGCGCCACACGCAGCAACCGCTGTACCTGGCGGTCCTGCGCATCGGCACGCGTCGCCAGCGCGATGCCGATACGCGCGGCCGGCTTCGGGCTCGACAGATTGAGAAAGCGCACGCGCCGATTGGTATGGCGTGCGGTCACGCCGGGCACCAGTGCCACGCCCAGCCCGCTTTCGACCAGGCTGACGATGGTCTGCACCTGCACCGCCTCCTGCGCGACGCGCGGCACGAAGCCGGCCTCCTGGCACAGCAGCATCGCGACGGCGCGCAGGCTCGGCACCTCGGCGCCGGAAAACATGATGAAGTCCTCGCCGGCGAGGGCCTGCAAGGCAATGGAACGGCCGCGCGCATGCGGGCTGTCGGCCGACACCGCGGCCACGAAGCCATCGTTCTCCAGCGGCGTCAGCACGAAGTCGCCGGTGCTCAGCACGGGGAAGCGCACCAGACCCGCGTCGAGCTGGCGGTTCTCCAGCCGCTGCAGGATCGCGGCCGTCGTCGATTCGTGCAGCACCAGCTCGATGCCGGGATGCGCGGCGCGAAACGCCGGGATCAGCTTCGGCAGCAACGCATAGGTGGCCGAGCCGATGAAGCCCATGCGCAGCGCGCCGCGTTCGCCATTGGCCGCGGCAGCGGCGGCCGCGCGCGCCTGCGCGGCATGGAACAGCGAGCGGCGCGCATCGTGCAGCGCGGCCTCGCCGGCCTGCGTCAGCCGCACGCCGCGGGAGGTGCGCTCGAACAGCGCCGTGCCCATGTCCTCCTCGAGCTTGCGGATCGATATCGACAAGGGCGGCTGCGCCATATGCAGCTGCTCGGCGGCGCGATGGAAGTTGCCGGTCTCGGCCAGCACCACGAACTGCTGCAGTTGACGCAGATCCATCGTGATATCTCCTCGATATCGCTTCTCAAAAAACTAATATTAGACCCGCCGTGCGCCCTGCCCTACCCTGCGGGCAAAACAACGAGACGGAGACAGGGCATGCTGCCTCTCGCAGGCATCCGCGTGGTGGACCTTTCCACCGTGGTGATGGGCCCATACGCCAGCCAGTGGCTGGCGGACCTGGGCGCGGAAGTGATCAAGATCGAGACGCCCGACGGCGATTCCACCCGGCACACCGGACCGGCCGCCGAGGACGGCATGGCCGCGATCTTTCTCGGGGTCAATCGCGGCAAGCGCAGCGTCGTGCTGGACCTGAAGCAGCCGGCGGCGCAGGCCGCGATGGAAAGGCTGCTCGCCACCGCGGACGTGCTGATGCACAGCATGCGGCCGCAGAAGCTGGCGGCGCTGGGCCTGGCGCCGGCGGACGTGATGGCGCGCCATCCGGCCATGGTCTATACCAGCCTGCTCGGTTTTGGCGAGGACGGCCCCTACGGCGGCAAGCCGGCCTACGACGACATCATCCAGGGCCTGGCCGGCAATGCGGCCCTGATGGCGGAGCAGACCGGCGACGCGCGTTATTTCCCGACCATCGCCGCGGACAAGACCTGCGGCCTGATCGCGGCGTTGTCCATCTGCGCCGCGCTGGCGGGACGCGGGCAACGCCGGCAGCGCGAGCAGCGCGGCACGCTCGTCGAGGTGCCGATGTTCGAATCGATGGCCGCCTTCAACCTGGTCGAGCATCTGTACGGCCTGCATTTCGATCCGCCGCGCGGCCCGGCCGGCTATCCGCGCGTGCTCGCGCCGCTGCGCCGGCCCTATCGCACCGCCGACGGCCACGTCTGCATGATGCCGTACACCGACGGGCACTGGCGCGACTTCTTCACGGCAGCGCAAAGGCCGGACCTGGCCGCCGATCCTCGCTTTGCCGGCATCGCCGCGCGCACGACGCATATCGAGGCGCTGTACGACATCACCGGCGAGATCGTGCGGCAGCAAACCACCGCGCACTGGCTCGGCGTCTGCGAAGCGCTGCAGATTCCGGTGGCGAAGGTCAATACCTTGTCCGAGCTGCCCGACGATCCGCATCTGCGGGCCACCGGGTTTTTCGCCTCGCTGCACGATCCCGCGATGGGCACGCTGCGCTTTCCCGGCGCGCCGGTGCGCTTCGACGGAGCGCGCACGCCGATCGGCATGCCGCCGCGGTTGGGCGAGCACACGGCCGCGGTACTGACCAGCGCCGGTGTCACGGCCGCCGAACTCGATGCGATGTTGACAAGCGGCGCGACCCGCTGCATGGCAATCCAGCCCGCCGGCGATGCCGCGGCCAATCCAGGTAACGAGATCCCCCATCAGGAGACGCGATGAACCACGACAACCTGCCCCGCCTCGGCCAGGGCTTCCATTGGCAAGACCTCGAGGAGGGACAGACTTTCCGCACCTTCCGCCGCACGGTCACCGAAACCGACCTCGTCAATTTCATCGGCGTCACCGGCATGCTGGAAGCGATCTTCATCGAGGATGGCTACGACGCCGGCGCGATTCGCGGGCGGCCGGTGCCCGGCGCGCTGACCTATGCGCTGATCGAAGGCTTCATCCTGCAGACGATGATCCAGGGCACTGGCCTGGCGATGCTGGAGCTGACGCAGAAGATCCACGGTCCGGTGGTGGTCGGCGACACGATCTGGGCGACGGTCAAGGTCACAGGCATCCGGCCGACCTCGAAGAGCGGGCGCGCCGTTGTCGATTCGCTGATCGAGGTCTACAACCAGCGCAACGAGAACGTGATGACCTATACCGCCCGGCGCCTGCTGGCCGGACGCTGATCCACCCCCACGAACAAAATCGACGCGGCCGGACGCCGCGCGGAGGAGACCACCATGCATGCCAAGCCCATCGCCGGCGCGCTCGCCGCCATGGCGACGACGATCGCGGCCATCACGTTCAGCGTCATCCCCGCCGCTGCACACGCGGCGGACAATGCGGCCAACCACGCGGCCGGCTTTCCCTCGCGGCCGATCAAGCTGGTGGTGCCGTTCCCGCCGGGCGGCCCGACCGACCTGGTGGCGCGCGTGATCGCCAAACAGATGTCCGACGAGCTCGGCCAGCAGGTACTGGTCGACAACCGCCCCGGCGCCAACGGCAATATCGGCGCGGAGCTGGTCGCCAAGGCGCCGGCCGATGGCTATACGGTGCTCTACAACACCTCGTCGATCGCCCTCAGCGCAACGCTCTACCGCAAGCTGAGCTACGACGGCCGCCGCGATTTCGCGCCGGTGGCGCTGACGGCCGCGGTGCCGCTGGTGATCGAGGTCAACGCGCAGGTGCCGGTCGGAAACCTGCAGGAATTCATCCAGTATGCGAAGGCCCAGCCCGACAAGCTGACCTACGGCTCGGCCGGCAATGGCAATGTCACGCATCTGGCCGCCTTCCTGTTCCTGCAGGCCAACGGCATCCGCGCGGTACACGCGCCCTACAAGGGCAGCGCGCCCGCGCTGACCGATCTGGCGGGCGGGCAGGTGCAGTTCATGGCCGACACCATCAACTCGTCGCTGCCCTTTATCCGCGACAGGAAATTGCGCGCGCTGGCGGTCACGAGCCTGAAGCGCAATGCCCAGCTGCCCGATGTGCCAACGGTGGCCGAGACCGTGATGCCGGGCTTCGAGGTGGCCGCCTGGCAGGGCATGATGGTCCCGGCGAAGACCCCGTCCGAGATCGTGCGCAAGCTCAACGCCGCCACCGTGAAGGCGCTGGCCGCGCCCGAAGTCCGCGCGAGCCTGGCGGCCCAGGGCGCCGAAGCGCGCGGCTCCACGCCGGAAGCCTATGGCAGCTATCTGGCCGCCGAGGTCGAGCGCTGGCGCAAGGTGATCCACGATTCCGGCGTGACGCTGGATTGAAGGGATCCGGCGATCCGGCGCCACGCCTGCGGCCCGCCTACTCGATCTTCGCCCCCGACGCCTTCACCACGCTCTGCCAGCGCGCATATTCCGACTGGATGAAGGCGCCATAGCGTTCCGGCGAGCCGCCGAGCGCATCCACGCCCTGCTCGGCCAGCACCTTGCGCACCGCCGGGTTGGCCAGCACCGCGTTGACCGCCTGGTTCAGCTTGCCGATCACCGCGGCCGGCGTCCTCGCCGGCGCGACCAGGCCCTGCCACGCGGTGGAAGCGTAGTCCGCCGACATCGCCTCGGCCACGGTCGGCACGTCCGGCAGCGTGGCCGTGCGCTGGCGCGAGGTCACGGCCAGCGCCTTGAGCCGGCCGTCGCGGATATACGGCAGCGCGGTATTGAGCGTGGTCATCATGAATTGCGTCTCGCCGGCCAGGAAGTCCACCAGTGCCGGCGCGGTGCCCTTGTACGGGACATGGGTCGCCTTGAGGTGGAACATCGTGTTGAACTGTGCCGACGACAGATGCTCGATCGCGCCGGTCCCTGACGAGCCGTAGTTCAATTGCCCCGGCCGGCTGCGGATCAGCTGCACCAGATCCTTCGGCGTCCTGGCCGGGACCGACGGATTGACCATCAGCACCAGCGGCATCTCGGCAGTCAGCGCCACCGGGGCGAAGTCCTTGACAGGGTCGTAGTTCACGTGCGCATAGACCCATGGCGCGATCGCGATCGACGAGGTGTTGTAGAGCAAGGTGTAGCCATCGGGCTGCGCCTTGGCCACGGCCTCGGCGGCAATGTTTCCGCCGGCACCGGGCCGGTTTTCGACGACGATCGGCTGGCCCAGCCTGTCGCCCAGCGCCTGGCCGATGACGCGCGCGACGATATCGGTCGGGCCGCCGGGCGGAAAGCCGATGATCATGCGGATCGGCCGGTTGGGATAGCCGTCCGCCTGCGTGGTGGACGCCGCGGCGGGCGCGGCGGTGCAGACGCCGGGCAGCAGCGTCGCCGCCAGGGCGAGCGCCGCCACGCCAGCGCGCAAGGCATGCTGGTTCATCGTTTGTCTCCGTGTCGTTGTTGGAAGTCGCCGCGGTTTCCGCGGTTCTTGCTTGTTTGGCGGTTATTGCGTCTTGCGCGCCCGCTACACCGTCACCGCCTACACCGTCGCCACCGGCGTGACCGGCGAACCGACCGCACCGGGCAGGTAGAGCGGCGGCGCCGTCAGCAGGAAGGCGGAGCGTCCGCGCGCCTGCAGCCAGTCGGCCAGCTCCGCGAGCCACCATAGCTCCGCCAGCGGCACGCCGAGCTTGAACAGGCAGTGCTGGTGCAGCGGCAGCGCCGGACGCTGGCCCAGCGTGGTTTCCAGCGCGGGCAGCCCTTCGACCGCATAGTTGTCCGCGCAGATCGCCGCCACGCCGCTGTCCGTGATCCATTGCAGCAGCGCGTCGTCGCGGCCATCCAGCACGCTGGCGGTGCGGTTCAGCACGTCGATATCGGGCTGGCGATTCATGCCGACCAGCACCTCGGTGAAGCCGGTGCGCAGCACCAGCATGTCGCCCGGCGCGATCGCGATGCCGTCGGCATCGAGCACGCGCATCAGGTCGTCGTAGCCGACATGGTGCCGCTCGAGCCCGAAATGCTTCTTCAGGTCGACCAGCACCGCGCGGCCCTGGATCGCCTTGCGCGCCATATTGGCGACGCTCAGCGCATGCGCGCCGTGCGGACCGGGGACATCGACATCGCCCTCGCCATCGCCATCGCCATCGGGCCCGTAGTCGCGCGGGCCGACCACGTGTTCGTTGGCGCGATAGCCGTTGTAGTAGACCTTCTCCCTGACGCCGTTGCCCATCACGTCGAAATACGCGCCCACATGGGCAAACGAGTCCCACTGCGTCGAGTACTGCAGCGCCAGCGTGACCTGGTCATCGCTGAGCACGTCGGTATTGCGCGCGTCCAGGCGCGCAAGCGGAAAGTTCAGGCACGGGCAACCGTCCTGCAGCGTCGGCGACAGCCGCGGCGGATGGCGGCGCGGATTGAGCACGGCGCCGCCCGGAAAATCCAGCGGCATGCTCAGGCAGAACGACAGGCCCTCGCGCACCTCCGCCATGCCCTGCCTGACCTTGTCCGGCGTCAGCAGGTTCAGCCGGCCCAGTTGATCGTCCTCGCCGAAGTCTCCCCATGTCGAGCCCTCGGGCCGGCGTTTCCATCGCGATGCCATCTGCTTGTCCCCCATGTCGTTGTCGTCGCGCGGCTCGCCGCATCGATCAGGCCGGCGCAAAGCGAAACCGCTTCCGAATTCTAGCCGCCGACCTTACAATGTCAACCGGCTGATTCACTATTCAATATACTGAAAGATTGGAGACCACCGTGATTTCACGTCTGCTGCGCATGGCGAGCGAACGCCCCGACGCCCCGTTCCTGTTGTTCGAAGACCAGCGCTGGACGTTCGGCGCCGTCGCGCAAGCGGCGCTGCGCGGCGCCGCCTGGCTCGAGACACTGGCGGTCCAGCCGGGCGACCGCGTCGTGGTGGCGATCGGCAACCGGCCGCTGTTCCTGTTCGCATGGTTCTCGCTGCTGGCGCGCGGAGCGGTGGCGGTACCGGTCAGCCACGAGATGTTCGGCGAGCCGCTGCGCTATATCGTCGGCCAGAGCGAATCCCGCCTGCTGCTGTGCGAGACAAGCGACCAGGCGCGCTTCGCCACCGAAACCGCCTCCTGCGGCATCGCGGTCCACGGCCTTGCCGGCGAAGACGCGTATCTCGCCGCAGTGGGTTCGCATGCGCCCGCGGCGCCGGCCGCAGCGAACGACGACGCGCCCGCCGCCATCCTGTACACCTCCGGCACGACGGGCCAGCCCAAGGGCGTGGTGATTCCCAATCGCTCGTACCTGGCCGCGGGCGAGAAGGTGGCGGAGGCGATCGGCATCACGCAGGACGACCGCATCATGACGTTCCTGCCGCTGCATCACGCCAATCCGCAGATGTATTCGGTGATGTCGGCGTTGACCACCGGCTGCAGCGTGGCGATCGTCGCGCGCTTCTCCGCGTCGAGATTCCTGGAACAGGCCGCGCATTACCGCGCCACCGGCTTCACCTATGTCGGCACGGTGCTCAGCATCCTGGCTCGGGAATGGACCGCACCGGTGCAGACCAGCCTGCGCTGGTGCGTCGGCGGCGGGGCGCCGCGCGCGGTATGGGAGCGCCTGAACGG
Source organism: Cupriavidus cauae (assembly GCF_026210475.1). Lineage (NCBI taxonomy): Bacteria > Pseudomonadati > Pseudomonadota > Betaproteobacteria > Burkholderiales > Burkholderiaceae > Cupriavidus > Cupriavidus cauae. The sequence goes on along the minus strand of NZ_CP080294.1, from coordinate 1,595,763 downwards.
CCTGCTGCCGGTACAGGTCCATGAGCTCTATGGCATGACGGAAACGGGCGGCCTCGTCACGATCAATGCGCGCTCGCGCTATCGCTTTGGCTCGGTTGGCGCGGCGCGCGACGATTTCGACGTGGTGGTGCTCGGCAACGATGGCCGCACGCTGGCACCGGGCCAGATCGGCGAGATCGCGGTGCGGCCGCGCGAGCCGCACGTGATGATGAGCGGCTATTTCCGCAAGCCGGCGGAGACGCTCGCCGCAATGGAGAATCTCTGGTTCCATACCGGCGACCTCGGCCGCTTCGACGCCGATGGCTTTCTCTACTTCGAGGGCCGCAAGAAGGAACTGATCCGCCGTGGCGGCGAGATGATCTCGCCCGTTGAGATCGAGCTGACCGCGCTCAAGTTCGCGCAGATTGCCGATTGCGCGGCGGTGGGCGTCGCCGACGAGATACTGGAGGAAGAGATCAAGCTGGTCGTGGTGCCGCGCGCCGCCTTCGATGCCGACGCGCTGCTCGCGCACCTGCGCGCCGCGCTGCCCCGCCATATGGTGCCGCGCTATCTCGAATTGGCGAGCGAAATCCCCAAGACGCCGACACAGAAGATCCAGCGCTTCCGCCTGGCCAGGAACTCCGCCGCGACGATCGACCTGAAGACCGCATCACAGGGCCACGGATCGCCTGGCTGAGCGGAACGATCCGCTATCATTCCGTTCAGCCGACTCGGCTCCCCATCCTCCTCGCCTATTCCGAAGCCCATGACCGTACCCGCCGCCGGCCGAACCCTGGACATCATCGAGACCTTCGCGCGCGAGCGCCGGCCGATGTCCGTGTCGATGCTCGCCAAGGCCACCGGCATGCCGCTGTCCAGCTGCCACGGCCTGGTCAAGACGCTGGAAGCGCGCGGCTACCTGATGGAAAGCAAGACCCAGGGCGGCTATTACATGACCCGGCTGCTCGGCCATCTGGCGCGCTCGATCGAGGAATTCGATCCGCTGCCCGACTGGATCGTGCCGGCGCTCGCCGAGATGCGCGACAAGTGCGAGGAAACGGTGGTGCTGGCCAAGCTGGTCGGCGCCACCGCGCAGTATGTCGAGGTCCTCGAGAGCGAGCAGAGCATCCGCTTCATCGTCCGTGTCGGCGATACGCGCCCCCTCTACGCCAGCGCGGTCGGCAAGGCGCTGCTCGGCACGATGCCCGACGACGAGCGCGACGCGATGATCGCCGGCATGCAGTTCGCCCGGCGCAGCAGGAAATCGATCTCCTCGCGCGCCGCGCTGCTCAAGGACCTGGAGGCGAGCCGCGCGCGCGGCTGGTATATGTCGAGCGGCGAGTATTTCGACGATGTCAGCGCGGTGGCCGACGCCATGCGCATCGGCAAGGAGTACTACGCCGTGGCGATTGCCGGCCCGTCGACACGGATCGAGCCGGCGCTGGACCGGCACGTGAAGCTGATCACCGCGTTCGCGCGCAACTGGCGCGCGTCGTTCGAAACGCGTGCCGCCTGAGGCGCGGGGGCCGCGGGCGTCTTTCCGGCCCGCGCCGCCCTCCGCGCAGCCCTCGCGCCACCCTCCGCGCCTCGCCTATTCCGCCGAAGCCGGTACCGCCTCCGGATTGCCCTCCAGATCCCTGCCCCGCGTTTCCGGCAGCATCAGCGCCGCGATCAGCACCAGCACATAGGCGCCCGCGGCAAAGGCGCCGATGGCGGCCGCGAGCCCGATCTTCTGGCTCAGGTGGCCGACCAGCGTCGGGAACAGCGCGCCGACCGCGCGCCCGAAGCTGTAGGCGAACCCCTGCCCGCTGGCGCGCACCGACGCCGGGAACAACTCCGTCAGGAACGCACCCAATCCGCTATAGATGCCCGAGGCGGCGAAGCCGAGCGGGAAGCCCAGCCACAGCATCAGGCTGTTGCTGATGTCGTACTGGCTGTAGAACCAGATCGACAGCCCGGACAGCACGGTGAAGACATAGAGATTGGCGCGCCGTCCCCACCAGTCGGTCAGATAGGCGCCGGCCAGGTAGCCGCAGAACGAGCCGACGATCACCACCATCAGATAGCCGCCGGTATCGAGTACCGATAGCTGGTACTTGGTCCGCAGCAGCGTCGGCAGCCAGATCGTGATCGCGTAGTAGCCGCCCTGCACGCCGGTGCACAGCAGCGAGGTCAGCAGCGTCGTGCGCAGCAGCCCGCGCGAGAAGATCCGATGGAACGGCACGGTCTCTCCGCGCGCGGCCGCGGCGGCGCGCGCGTTGGCCGAAACCTCGGGCTCGGGCACATGCTTGCGGATGTAGAACACCAGCAACGCCGGCAGGATGCCGATCCAGAACAGGATGCGCCACGCCATTTCCTCCGGCACGAAGGAATAGACGAGCGTGTAGGCGATCGCGGCAATGCCCCATCCGACCGCCCATGCGCTTTGCACCGTGCCGACCGCCTTGCCGCGATGCTTGCCGCGCACGATCTCCCCCATCAGCACCGAGCCGACAGCCCACTCGCCGCCGAAGCCGAGCCCCTGCAGCGCGCGCAGCACGAAGGCCTGCTCGAAGTTCTGGGCGAAGCCGAGCAGCAGCGTGCAGACCGAGAACCACAGGATGGTCCACTGCATCACGCGCACACGGCCATAGCGGTCCGCGAGGATGCCGGCCAGCCATCCGCCGACGGCGGACACCAGCAACGTCACCGTGCCGAGCATGCCGGCCTGCGTGCGGTCGATCTGCCAGATCGACATCAACGTGCCCAGCACGAAGGTGAACATCATGAAGTCCACGCCGTCCAGCGCCCAGCCGCCGAATGCCGCCACGAAGGTGCGGCGCTCGTCCTTCCTCAACTCGCGATACCACTTCATCGTTGTCTCCGCTGTCGATCTTCTTGTGCGCGCGCCGACCGGCCGTGCCGGCCGCCACGCTTGCACGGATTCTAGGGCGGGCTTCTATAATGTCAATATAGAGAATCATGTTTCAGCATACTGAAACACATCGACACCCTCATCGACGACGCGAAAGGAGACACAGATGCAGCAGACGGGCGGCAACGACAACAGGAAGACGCTGTGGCAGGACATGGTCGAACCGGACTTTCTCGACGACCTGCGCGCGCTGGTGGCGCAGCACATCGAGCCGAACGCGGCGTCGATCGACGCGCGCGATGTCTATCCGGTGGAGGAGATCCGCGCGCTGGCACGCGCTGGCTACAACAGCATCTTCCTGCCGCCGGCGTACGGCGGACGCGGCAGTTATCTGCATGCGCTGGCCGTGTTCGAGGAAGCCTCGTATGCCAGCGCGGCGGTCGGGATCAGCCTGATCACGATCCTGCAGGCGCAGACGATCCTCCACCTGTTCGGCAATGCGTCGCTGCAGCAGCGCTACCTGCCCCGCTTTGCCCAGGGATTGATTTCCGCCTACGCACTGACCGAGGCCAACCACGGCAGCGATATCCGCTCGCTGGACACCAAGGCGAAGCGGGTCGGCGACGAATGGGTGCTCGACGGCGAGAAGTCGTTCATCACCTCCGGTTCCGCCGCGGAGTTCTTCATCATCCTGGCCGAGACCGAACAGGGCGTCTCGGCGTTTGCCTTGCCCGGCGATACCAGGGGGCTGTCGACCTACGTCGGCGAGAATTCCGCGACCTTCGGCCTGCGCAACGGGCCGCACGTCAATCTGGTGCTGGACGGCTGCCGCCTGCCGCTGGACCACCTGATCGGCATCGAAGGCAAGGGCGTGCGCGCGGCGGTGACCACGCTGAACTACTCCCGGACGATGGCGGCTGGCATCAGCCTGGGCATCGCGCGCGCGGCCTTCGACCGGTCGCTGGCGCACGCCCGCCAGCGCAAGGTGTTCGACAGCACGGTGTTCGACAAGCAAGGCATCCAGTGGTACTTCGCGGACATGGTCGCGCGCATCGATGCGGCGCGGCTGCTGACCTATCGCGCGGCGCAGGCACTCGACACGGGCGGCGACGTGCCACGTCTCTCCAGCGAGGCCAAGCTGGTGGCGAGCGCGCTGGCGACCGAGGTGGCGAGCACGTCGATCCAGATCTGCGGCGCCTATGGCGTCATGGAGAACTCGCCGTACGGCCGCTATCTGCGCGATGCCAAGGCCTACGAGATCGCGGGCGGCGCATCGGAAATCCTGCGCAACACGATCGGCAAGGCGCTGCTCGAGTATTAGCGGCGTCTGACTGCGGCGGCTGACTGCGGCGGCTGACTCCGGGGAGTACGGCGCGAACACGGCGCGAACACGCCGCGATGCCGGGGTGCCGGGGGAGGAAGGAGGCGCGGAAGGGTAACGGAGAAGAACAATGAATTCACTGGCCACGCCGCCCGCTCCGCGATCGGAGCGGCCCGCGTGGCCAGCGAACCGGCTCAGGCATGGGTCAGCACGAATTGGCCGGCGGCCTTGTGCGAGTCCTCGCTGGCGCCATCATCGCGCGGGGCGCTACCGAGGCCGGCGAAGCGGCCGTGCGCCTGGGCGCGCAGCAGCGTCGGCGCGGGCAGGCAGGTGGCGAGCAGCACGGTGGCGGACACGCCGAGGGAAAACAGGCCAAGCGACAGCAGGGTCAACAGGGTGGTTTGCATCAGGACACTCCGATAAGACATCAATCAAGGAATGTCCAGTATATGGTGCAACGCACCAGAAGTAAATATTCTGTATGTGATATATCAAACAGCGCCCCTAGTCTGTCGCTCCTGTGCCACAGGCCGCGGTCAGCCGGTCTTCAGCGCCACATCGGGGCCCTCCTGCTCGGTGATGACGCGCCAGATGGCGGCGGCGTTCGGCTTCAGCGACCGCCCCTTGCGGCGCACCAGCACAACCTGCATGGCGGCATGCGGCCGCAGCGGCAGCAGCACCACGCCGGGCGGGACGCCGGCGGCGCGGGCGCGCGATGGGACGACGCCAAGCCCTTGCCGCCGCGCCACCATGCCCAGCACCGCGCAGAAATGGCCCAGGGGCCGATAGACCCGCGGCCGCACGTGATAGGCGGCCATGGCGCGTTCGATGGCGGCCAGCATGCCCGACTGGCGGTCGAGCCCGAACAGCTGCGCATCGTTCAGGTCGCCCCAGCCCAGCGCCTCGCGCGAGGCCAGCGGATGGCCGGTCGGCAGCACTGCATGGAAGGTCTCCTCGTACAGCGGCTCGAACTGCAGTTCGGCGCAAGGCTCCGGGTCGCTGACCACCGCGAAATCGACCTCGCCGCCGCGCACCGCATGCAGCGCCGCCTCGGGGGCGACATCGCGCAGCACGATATCGATGTCGGGCCACGCGCTCTGGCAGGCCTGCAGCCACGCCGGCGCCAGCATGGATGACAGCATCGGCCCTACCGCCAGCTGCACGCGCCCATGCGCCGGCCGCGCGCTGGAGTGCGTTTCGTGCAAGGTCTGTTCGACCTCGTCGATCAGATGGCAGATGCGTTCGGACAGCAGCGTGCCGGCCTCGGTCAGCTCGACCTGGCGCGTGGTGCGGTCGAACAGGCGCAGGTCGATTTCCTCTTCCAGCTCGCGCACGCTGCGGCTGACGGCGGATTGCGTCAGTCCGAGTTCGGCGGCGGCACGGGTGAAACTGCGATGCCGCGCGACGGCGGCGAAGGCCTTCAACTGCGGAAGCGAGACATTCATCGTGGTCTCCTCGTGCACCGCATGCCTCGTGGGCTTGCGGCCGCTGCCGGTGCCGCCGGCGAGGGGCCGGCGGGGCAGCGCTGTGCTTTTTATGTGCCACGGTCGTTCGGCGGGACTGCGGTACGGCCGGCTGCGCGAGCGCCGATGGGTCCTTCGATGCTAGTGCAAACGACTATCCACGACGCCTTAACTTTTTTATTAAGATCATTGACGACCATCTATGGATGGACGGCGCCGCCGGCACCATACCGCGCGCCACAGACACACGCCCATCCCGCGGCGTGCACCGGTGCAGCGGTGCCGCGATGCCGCGATGCCGCGATGCACTGCAGCGAAAACAATCCCGATCACGCGCCGCAGCAAGCGCCGCAGCGCGCGCAACGCCGACCGAACGAGGCCGCCATGAAAAACGCCACGCTGCGCCAGCTCAAGGTCTTCGAAACGGTGGCACGCCACCTGAGCTTTTCGCGCGCGGCCGAGGAATTGCACCTGACCCAGCCCGCCGTCTCCACGCAGGTCCGCCAGCTCGAGAACCACGTGGGCCTGCCGCTGTTCGAGCAGCTCGGCAAGAAGATCTACCTGACCCCCGCGGGCACCGAGATGCTGCACTACAGCCGCAGCATCATCCAGCAGTTCCGCGAGGCCGAGGACGCGATGGCGCAACTGAGCGGCATCGCGGGCGGCCGGCTCAATATCGCGGTAATCAGCGCGGGCGATTACTTCTTCCCCCGCGTGATCGCCGAATTCATGCGGCGCCATCCCGGCGTGACGCTGAACCTCGCGGTGCACAACCGCGAGGAGCTGCTGCACCAGCTCGCCGGCAACCTGACCGACCTGGCGGTGATGGTGCGGCCGCCGGCGGGCATGGACACCGTCAACGATTCGTTCGCGCCCCACCCCTATGTCATCGTCGCCGCGCCGGATCATCCGCTGGTCGGCAAACGCAACGTGCCGCTGTCCGCGCTGGCGGACGAGGCCTTCATCTGCCGCGAGAAGGGCTCGGACACCTGGAACTCGATGCAGGAAGGCTTCGCGGCGCGGCTGCAGAACCTGCGCATCACGATGGAGATCGAGAGTACCGAAACCATCAAGCAGGCCGTGATCGCCAATATGGGCATCGCCTTCCTGTCCGCCCACACGGTCGCGCTGGAACTGCGCACCGGCCATCTCGCGGTACTCGACGTGGAAGGCTTTCCGGTGATGCTGAACTGGTACGTGGTCCATCGCAAGAACAAGCGGCTGCCGCCGGTCGCGCTCGCGTTCAAGCATTTCCTGCTGAGCGAAGGCGCGGCGCAGATCGATCGCATCACCGCCGTCGACGGCCTGATTCGGGGCAAGGGCGCCGTCCGCTCCTGATCCTGCCCCGGGCTCCCGCGAGGCCCGGTCCGGCCCTGCCCTTGCGCTTGCATCGCCCGACCCATAAACAATGGCTTATGATTTTGCCGATCAACTTCAATTGTTGTTAATCGTTCGCGGCCCCTATGCTGCCTGCATGTCCCACCGCACCGGCAAAGGAGAGCGACCATGGAACAAGCGCAGATCGAACGGCAGAACGAGATTCCCGCCGCGGCCCCGGTACAACAGCAGCACCAGCAGCAGCCGTCGGTGCAGCAGCAGCTGGCCGCCTACAACTCGGCCTTCGTCGAGCTGGGGCTGCGCTTCCGCTGGGATGAGGCGATGTATGGCTGGCTGTGCGGCGTGGTCGAGTGCGAGCGCACCCGCATCGCGCACTACATCGAGACCTACCACGCGCATCTGCTGACGGCGTACGACGCGCCGTTCCTGAGCCAGCTGATCCTGGAAAAGAAGAACGCGTATCTGGAAGCGATGAGCCGGCGCGCGAGCTGAGCGCCGTCACGTCGTCCCCGCGCAGGCGGGAACCCAGCGTCTTCGAAAGCCACTGGGTCCCCCCGCTGCACGGGGACGACATGCTTGCTTTCTCCCCTTACTTCGCTCCCGACGAGCGCGCGCCTCGCACACCGGTCCGCGCGCCGATCGCGATCCCCGCTGCCGCCGCCGCGGCCAGCGCCAATCCCGCCAGCACCACCCACGGACCATGGCCGCCGGACAGCCAGGCGGCCGACATGGCCACGCCCAGGCCGCCGAGACAGCCGGCGTGCAGCGCGAACACGCCGGCGTGGCGGTAGCCGATCAGGCCGGCCAGCATCGACGCACCGGCGAGCAGATAAGCCAGTTCTTCCGGGTCCGTCATGGCAGGCCTCCATCGCGAGCGAGGCCGGCGGCGCGTTGCCGCGCGGGCTAGCCGCCGACCGGATTGATCAGCGCACCGATGCCTTCGATGCGCACTTCGACGACCGCGCCAGCCTTCATCGAGCCCACGCCGACCGAGGTGCCGCAGGCAATCACGTCGCCCGGCATCAGCGTCATGTCGCGCGACAGCCAGCTGACCACCTGCTCGGGCGTGAAGATCATGTCGTCGAGCGGATAGCGCTGGCGCTCGGCCCCATCGAGCCGCGTGACCACGCCGGCATCGCGCCAGTCGAAACCCGTGACGATGGCCGGGCCCAGGCAGCCGAAGGTGTCGAAGCCCTTGGCACGGCACCACTGCGGGAAATTCGGGTCTTCGGCGATCAGGTCGGCCGCGGTGACGTCGTTGACGACCGTATAGCCGAAGATGTGCGCCGACGCGTCGGCCACCGGCACATCGCGGCAGACACGCCCGATCACGATGCCGAGCTCGCCCTCGAACACGATCTTGCCGCCGTAGCCGGCCGGCCGCGCGATGGTGTCGCCGGGGCCCGCCAGCGAGGTGCCGGGCTTGATCAGGAACAGCGGATGCGCGGGCTCGGGCTTGCCCAGCTTCTGGGCCAGCGCGCGGAAGTTGTTCCACAGCGCGACGATCTTGGACGGCTCGCAGGGCGCAAGCAGCCGCACCTCGTTGCGCGGGAACGAAACGCCGGTCGGGTTCGGCGAGGCGTAGCCCGGGCCGTCGTATTCGAATACCCGCTCGCCGTCGAGCCGGCCCATCCGTGGCCGGCCATCGCCGGCGTCGAAGCGAATCCAGGTTTGCATGGGGTCTCCCGTGGCGCGGGTAAATGTTCAGTGCGGGCAGTGTCGGGGGGACGTGCCCTCTCCGCCGGCCCCTCTCCCGCAAGGCGGGAGAGGGGAGAAAACCGCGGGCCTCGGCAACGCTGTCGTCGCCCGCGTACCGAGCGCCCCTCTCTCTCGCGTGCGGCAGAGGGGTCGAGGGAGAGGGCCAGCGGCGCCTCCCAACGCCGCCGCCCTCTCCCTTCTACGCGCTCAGATCTTGCCCGCGCCGCGCGCCCACTTGTACTTCGCGCCGAGCACCGCGACCGGAATCTCGGTCGAGTACGCGTAGGCCGGCACCCCATGCTGGTACAGGTACTCGGCCGCTTCCTCGACCTGCACGTCGCCGGCCAGAGACGCCACGATCGGCTTCTCGATGCCCTTTGCCGCCATCTCCTCCTTGACCTCGACCACCAGCTTGGCGAACACCATCGGCGGCGTGATGATCGTGTGCCAGTAGCCGAGGATGATCGCGTGGATGCGCGGATCCTCCAGGCCCAGCTTGATCGTGTTCCGATAGGTGGTCGGCGGCTCGCCGCCGGTGATGTCGACCGGATTGCCGGCCGCGCCGAACGGCGGGATGAACTTGCGGAAGGCCGCGTCCAGGTCCTCCGGCATCGTCATCAGCGACAGCCCGTTGTCGACGCAGGCATCGGACAGCAGCACGCCCGAGCCGCCCGCGCCGGTGATGATCACCACGTTCTCGCCCTTCGGCGTCGGCAGCTTCGGAATGCCGCGCGCGAACTCGAGCAGGTCGCGCAGCGAGCGGGCGCGAATCACGCCGCATTGCTTGAAGACGTCCTCGTAGATGCGGTCGTCGCCGGCCAGCGCACCGGTATGCGAGCTGGCGGCACGCGCGCCCAGGCTGGTGCGGCCGGCCTTGAGCACCACCACCGGCTTGACCTTCGACACGCGCCGCGCCGCCTCGGCGAACGCGCGCCCGTCCTTCAGGTCCTCGCAATGCTGCGCGATGATCTCGGTCTCGTCGTCCTGCTCGAAGAAGGTCAGCAGATCGTCTTCGTCGATGTCGGACTTGTTGCCCAGGCCAACGATGGCCGATACGCCCATCCTGGCCGAGCGCGAGAAGCCGATGATGGCCATGCCGATGCCGCCCGACTGCGAGGACAGCGCGGCCTTGCCCTTGACGTCATAAGGCGTGCAAAACGTCGCGCACAGATTCTTCGGCGTGTAGTAGAAGCCGTAGATGTTCGGCCCCATCAGCCGGATGTTGTGCTTGCGCGCGATCGCGACGATCTCCTCCTGCCCTTCGACGTTGCCGGTCTCGGCAAACCCCGACGGAATCAGCACGGCGCCGGGAATGCCCTTCCGGCCGACCTCCTCCAGCGCCTGCGCCACCAGCTTGGCGGGGATCGCGAACACCGCCACGTCGATCTCGCCGGGCACGTCGAGCACGCTCTTGTACGCGGTCATGCCCATGATCTCTTCGGCCTTCGGGTGGATCGGATAGATCTTGCCCTGGTAGCCGCCATTGATCAGGTTCTTCATCACCGAGTTGCCGATCTTGCCGTCCTCGGACGAGGCGCCTATCACCGCGACCGTGTCGGGCCGCATGATGCGGTTCATCTGCGCGACGATCTGCTCCTGCGTCGGGCGATAGCGCTGCGGCTGCGGCGCATGGTCCAGCACGATGCGCACGTCGGCCGCGATCGCGCCGTTGGGGCTGGCGAACACCGGGTTCAGGTCCAGCTCGGCGATTTCGGGGAAGTCGGTCACCAGCTGCGACACGCGCTGGATCATGCTGGCCAGCGCCGCGCGATCGACCGGCTCTGCGCCGCGCACGCCCTTGAGCACCTGCGCGGCGGCAATGCCGTCGAGCATGCCGAACGCATCCTGCTCGCTCGCCGGCGCCATGCGGAAGGTGATGTCCTTGAGCACCTCGACCAGCACGCCGCCGAGACCGAAGGCCACCAGCTTGCCGAACGACGGATCGGTGACCGCGCCGATGATGACCTCCTGGCCGCCGCCGATCATCTTCTGCACCTGCACGCCGACGATGTCCGCCTTGGCGTTGTAGCGCTTCGCGTTGTCCAGGATGGTCTGGTAGCCCTGCTCGACCTTGCGCGCGTCGTCCAGGCCGACCAGCACGCCGCCGGCCTCGGTCTTGTGCAGGATGTCGGGGGAGACGATCTTCATCACCACCGGAAAGCCGATGCGGCCGGCGAGCTCAACCGCTTCGGCCGCGGACTTCGCCAGCCCTTCGCCCGGCACGGCAATGCCATAGGCATCGCAGACCAGCTTGCCTTCGGGCGCGGTCAGCGCGGTGCGTCCCTGTTCCTTGGCGGTGGCGAGAATATTGCGCACCGCGTCCTTGTCATACGCCATGTCAGACCTCCATCGGGTCATGGTTGCAGCGGAGTTTGCGAACGAAGGGCGGCGCCGGGCCGCCCGGGGCAAGGCGGCGTCAGACCGCGCCGGCCGCGCGCAGCGCCTCGATCTGCGCGGGCGTGCGGCCCAGCCATTCGAGTATCTCGGTGGTGTGCTCGCCCAGCAGCGGCGAGCGATCGACCTGGACCGGCGATTCCGACAGGTTGATCGGGCAGCCGAGCTGCACGTAGCGGCCGCGCTGCGGATGATCGACCTCGACCAGATAGCCGCGCTCGTACAGCGAGCGGTCCTCGATCAGGTCCTTCATCGACAGGATCGGGCCGCACGGCACATCGACCTCGTTGAGCGCTTCCATGACCTCGAACTTGGTGCGCGTGCGCGTCCATTTCTCGATGATCGAGAAGCATTCGGGCAGGCATTTGAGGCGCGCCTCGGGCGTGGCGAACTGCGGATGCGAGATCAGGTCCTCGCGCCCGCACAGCCGCATCAGCGGTTCCCATCCCTGCGGTTGCACGATCACGTAGACGTAGTCGTTGGCCCCGCCCGGCGCGCAGCGCAGCGCCGCGCCCGGCTGCCCGCCGCCCGAGGCGTTGCCCGCGCGCGGCACGTAGTCGCCGAATTCCTTGTTTGGGTATTCGCGCAGCGCGCCGGCCGCCAGGCGCTGCTGGTCGCGCAGCTTGACGCGGCACAGGTTCAGCACGGCGTCCTGCATCGCCACCTCGACGCGCTGGCCCTTGCCGGTGTGCTCGCGCTGCAGCAGCGCGGCCAGGATGCCGATCACGCAATGCACGCCGGTGCCCGAGTCGCCGATCTGCGCGCCGGTCACCGTCGGCGGCCCTTCCTCGAAGCCGGTGGTCGAGGCGGAGCCGCCCATGCACTGCGCGACGTTCTCGTAGGCCTTGCAGTCGGCGTACGGGCCGGGGCCGAAGCCCTTGATCGAGGCGTAGATCAGGCGCGGATTGAGCGCGCGCAGCCGGTCCCAGTCGAAGCCCGCGCGATCGAGCACGCCCGGGCCGAAGTTCTCGACCAGCACGTCGCAGCGCTCGACCAGGTCCTCCAGCAACGCCTTGCCTTCCGGCGTCTTCATGTTCAGCGTCAGGCTGCGCTTGTTGGAGTTCAGCATCGTGAAATAGAGGCTGTCCGCGTTGGGCACATCGCGCAGCTGGCTGCGCGTGATGTCGCCCCGGCCGGGCAGTTCGACCTTGATCACGTCCGCTCCCAGCCACGCCATCAGCTGCGTGGCCGACGGCCCCGCCTGCACGTGCGTCATGTCCAGGATGCGTACTCCTTCCAATGCCTTGCTCATGGCGTCGTCTCCTCGCCTCTATGGTGTGATCGTGGGTTGCACGGGAGCCGGCCGGCGCGGTCGGTGCACGGGGGCGTGCCACGGCGTGCTGGCGCGCGCGAGGGCGTGCGCCGCCCGCCGGATGCGCGGGCCTTGCAGGGGCCTGCGCATCCGGTGCCGCGCGCCGCGAGCGCGCCGCCGGTCCGCCGGCAGCCGGCTACTTGTACATGGTCTGGTTCTTGGTGCCCGGGGCGTATTCGCGCGGATCGACCCAGATATTGATCACCGCGGACTTGCCGGTGCGCGCGATCGATTCCCGCCCGCGCTGCAGCGCGCCGGCGATCTGCGCGGGATCGCGCACCTCCTCGCCGTAGCCGCCCAGCATCTGCGCGAACTGGCTGAACGGCACGTCGGACAGCAGGTTGCCGACGTTGCCGCGCGACTCGCCGTACTTGGCCAGCTGCCCGTAGCGGATCTGGTTCATCGCCGAGTTGTTGCCGATCACGGCCAGATACGGCACGCCGAAGCGGTTGGCGCTCTCCATGTCGAAGGCCGTCATGCCGAAGGAGCCGTCGCCGTAGTAGCACAGCACCTCCTTGCCCGGATTGGCCAGGCCCGCCGCGATGGCAAAGCCGGTGCCGACGCCGAGCGAGCCGAGCGCGCCCGGGTCCATCCACTGGCCCGGATTGCGCGGCCGCACCGCCTGCGCGGAGATCGTGACCACGTCGCCGCCGTCGCCGATATAGATGGTGTCCTCGCCGAGGAAGGCGTTCAGCTCATGGGCGACGCGATACGGATGGATCGGCGTGCTGTCCGACAGGAACAGCGGCATCAGCTTCTGCGTGGCCACGCCTTCGGCCTCGGTCAGGTCCGCCATCCATTTGCGGCGCGCCTGGCGCTTGTCCTGCTTGATGCGGCCGCTGGCGGCCTGCAGCACCGCGCCGAGAATCGCGCCGGGATCGCCGACCAGGCCCAGGTCGATCTCGCGGTTCTTGCCGACGGTGCGGTAGTCCATGTCGATCTGCACCAGCGTCAGCTCCTTGCTGATGCGCTTGCCGTAGCCCATGCGGAAGTCGAACGGCGTGCCGACGATCACCAGCACGTCTGCATTGGCGAAGGCCTGCGAGCGGGTACGGTCGAAGTGATGCGGATCGCCCGGCGGCAGCAGCCCGCGGCTCGCGCCGTTGAAATAGCCCGGGATATCGAGCCCGCGCAGCAGCGCGATCGCTTCCTCATGACCGCGCGCGGTCCACACCTGCTGGCCGAACAGGATGGCCGGACGCTCGGCATTGACCAGGATGTCGGCGAGCTTCTCGATGTCGCGCGGATCGCCGATCGACTTCGTCGAGGCGCGATAGTGGCCGGGGCGCGGCACCACCGCGCGGGCGACGTCGACCTCGCGATCCAGCACGTCGCGCGGAATCTCCAGATAGGCGGGTCCGGGCGCGCCGTTGAAGCATTCGCGCGCGGCCATCGAGATCATGTCTGCGACGCGCTCGGTGCTCGGCACGGTGGCGGCGAACTTGGTGATCGGCGCCATCATGTCGACGTGCGGCAGGTCCTGCAGCGAGCCCATCTTGTGCTGGGTCAGCGCGCCCTGCCCGCCGATATGCAGCACCGGGCTTTCGGAGCGGAAGGCGGTGGCGATGCCGGTGACGGCGTTGGTGCAGCCCGGACCGGCGGTGGTCACCACGCAGCCGAGCTTGCCGGTCTGGCGCGCATAGCCGTCCGCCGCATGCGCGGCGACCTGTTCGTGACGCACGTCGATGATGCGGATCCCCTCGTCGACGCAGCCATCGTAGATGTCGATGATATGGCCGCCGCAGAGCGTGAAGATGGTATCGACCCCTTCGTTCTTCAGCGCCCGCGCGACCAGATGGCCGCCCGACACGATGCCGGCATCCCGGCTCTTCTGCTTCAGGGTGTCATCGGCCGTCGTCGATTCCGGCCGCAGCGATACGACTGCAGACATGTGTTGGTCTCCTCGTTGGACTCCGGGCGGGCCGTTTGCATGGGCACGCACCGCTTCACCTTCTTCTTTCGGCAGGGCTGCCGGCTTGCGACGCGAATCGATCGTTTCGGGCGATCTTGATGACATACCGTATGTGATATATCAAAGGTCGACAAGGAGAAAATGTGGGAGAGGCGCAGAATTTCGACGACGCATCGCAGCAAAACAGTCGTTTTCATGCCTATAAATTCGGCCAACTCCTATAAACGCTTGCGCTTAGTGGCGGCGCGCATCAATTCCGACGCGATCGTGATCGTGTACCGCTGCCGGCCAATAATTCGCCTTGTTGCGCATTGATATATTACATACCATATCCACGCAGGCTTCCGGCGCAATGCCGCCCCCTCCTGTCAGCCACCACAACGACGTATCCAAACCAGTGAGGAGACAGTGAACATTCACGAATATCAGGCCAAGGAGCTGCTGCGGCGCTACGACGTCGCCGTGCCGCGGGGCGCGGTTGCGTTCACGCCGGACGAGGCAGCCAACGCGGCGCGCACGCTCGGGGGCCCGCTCTGGGTCGTCAAATCGCAGATCCATGCCGGCGGCCGCGGCGCCGGACGCTTCCAGAACGATCCCGGCGGCAAGGGCGGGGTGCGCGTGGCGCGTTCGCTCGAGGCGGTGCGCGAGGAAGCCGGCAAGATGCTCGGCGCGGTGCTGGTCACGAAGCAGACCGGCGCGGCCGGCCGCGAGGTGCGGCGCCTCTATGTCGAGGAAGGCTGCGACATCGCGCGCGAGCTCTATTTCGGCATGCTGATCGACCGCGCAACCTCGCGCATCACGCTGATGGCATCGACCGAAGGCGGCATGGACATCGAGGAGGTGGCCGCGCACACGCCGGAGAAGATCCTGAAGCTGGCGATCGATCCGGCCACCGGCATCCAGTCCTTCCACGCACGGCGCCTGGCCTTCGGGCTCGGCCTGCGCGGCAAGCAGATCGGCGAGGCCACGCGGCTGTTCCTGGCGGCCTATCGCGCCTTCACCGAGCTGGACGCCTCGATCGTCGAGATCAATCCGCTGGTGGTCACGCACAGCGGCCACGTGATGGCGCTGGACGCCAAGTTCAACTTCGACGACAACGCGCTGTTCCGCCATCCCGATATCGAGGCGATGCGCGACGAGGCCGAGGAAGACCCGGCCGAGACCGAGGCCGCGCGCCATGCGCTGAACTACGTCAAGCTCGACGGCAATATCGGCTGCATGGTCAATGGCGCCGGCCTGGCGATGGCGACGATGGACATCATCCAGCTGCATGGCGGCAAGCCGGCCAACTTCCTCGACGTCGGCGGCGGCGCGACGCGCGAGCGCGTGGCGACGGCGTTCCGTCTGATCCTGGCCGACCGCAATGTCGAAGGGATTCTCGTCAATATCTTCGGCGGCATCATGCGCTGCGACGTGATCGCCGAGGGCGTGGTCGCGGCCGCGCGCGAGGTCGACCTGACCGTGCCGCTGGTGGTGCGGCTCGAAGGCACCAACGTCGAACTGGGCAAGGCCATCCTGCGGGATTCGGGATTGCCGATCGTCTCGGCGGACGACCTCGCCGACGCCGCGACCAAGGTCGTCGCGGCCACGAGGAACACCAAGCGGGGAGGACATTGAGATGGCCGTGCTGATCGACAACAACACCAGGGTGCTGTGTCAGGGCCTGACCGGCGCGCAGGGCAGCTTCCATACCGAACAGGCGCTGGCCTACGGCACCAGGATGGTCGGCGGCGTGACGCCCGGCAAAGGCGGCGAGACCCACCTCGGCCTGCCGGTGTTCGACACCGTCGCCGAGGCGGCCGAGCGCACCGGCGCGCAGGCCTCCGTGATCTACGTGCCGCCGCCCTTCGCGGCCGACGCGATCCTCGAAGCGGCCGACGCCGGCCTCGAGCTGGTGGTCTGCATCACCGAGGGCATCCCGGTGCTGGACATGGTGCGCGTCAAGCGCGCGCTGGCCGGCTCGCGCACGCGCCTGGTCGGTCCGAACTGTCCGGGCGTGATCACGCCGGGGCAATGCAAGATCGGCATCATGCCCGGCCATATCCATCGGCCCGGCAGGATCGGCGTGGTGTCGCGCTCCGGCACGCTGACCTATGAAGCGGTGGCGCAGACCAGCGCGGCCGGTCTGGGGCAGTCGACCTGCATCGGCATCGGCGGCGATCCGGTCAACGGCACCAACTTCATCGATTGCCTGCGGCTGTTCCTCGAGGACGACGACACCGAGGGCATCATCATGATCGGCGAGATCGGCGGTTCGGCGGAGGAGGAAGCCGCGCAGTTCCTGCGCGACAGCGGCAGCGACAAGCCGGTGGTCGGCTTTATCGCCGGCACCACCGCGCCGCCGGGCCGGCGCATGGGCCATGCCGGCGCCATCATCTCGGGCGGCAGCGGTACCGCCGATGCCAAGATCGAGGCGATGCGCGCGGCCGGCATCCACGTATCGCGCTCGCCGGCCGAACTGGGGCAGACGATGGCGAAAGCGCTGGGGGTGTAGCACCGTAGCCTGTCGCGCCGCCGCCGTTGCGCGATGCCGCGGCGGCGGCGGCCGTGCTACAGGCCCACCACACTCGCAGGATCGCCGTCGTCAGCCGATGCGGCCGAGCACCGTCGGCAAACCCGATGCCAGCATCATCACGCCGGACACCGTCAGCAGCGTCAGCACGATCGCGCGGAAACGCGTCTCGTCGATGCGGTGATAGACCTTGGCGCCGATCAGCGTGGGAATCAGCATCGCGGGCGCGACCACCGCGAACCGGGGCAGCATCTCGACGGTGACGTTGCCCGCGATCAGGTAGACCGCCATCGTCACGGCCAGGATGGTCAGGTTGAAGTTCTGGATGATCGCGCGCTGCCGGTCCTTCTGATAGCCGCGCAAGGTGCACCACAGCGTCGGCACGGTGCCGCTGAACCCGCCGATCGCGCTCATCACGCCGCCGATCAGGCCGGCGCCGGCATCGCCGCTGCGGCCGCCCCAACGCAGCGGCGGCAGCCGCCGCGCCATCAGCATGGCCGGGCACCATAGCACCAGGAAGGCGCCGATCGCGGTCTTGAACGAGGCCATGTCGAGATACGGCAGCAGCAGCATGCCCAGCGGAATGCCGGCCAGCCCGCCGGCAATGAAAGGCGCCAGCGCCGCGACATCGAAGCCGCGCCGCACGCGCACCGCGGCGATCAATTGCCCGGTCAGCGAGCCGAACACCGTCAGCACCGCGGCCATGCGCGGTTCCAGCGTCCATGCCCACAGCGACATCGCCACCATGCCGAAGGCAAAGCCCGACAGCCCCTGCACGAATCCCGCCAGGGCGGCGCCAAGGGCGATGATCAGATATTCCATCGGGCGGTCGGGAAGGCTGTCGGGAGGGCGGCGTGCAAGGCGGCGGGCAAGGCGATCAAGGACAGGATGACTGGCAAGCCCGAAGCCCCGCGATATTACCGGGGAATGCCGCCGCCCGGGCCCGTCAGACCCTCGCCAACGCGCGCGCGAGGCGCCGTACGCCCTCTTCGATTTCGGCCACCGACGGCGTCGCGAACGACAGCCGCAGCGCCGGTGACGGCTGCCCGGTTGCCACGTGGAAGGCCTTGCCGGGGACGAACAGCACGTTTTCCTCGATCGCCCCGCGCAGCAGTTCGGCGGAATCGACGCCCTCGGGCAGCGAGGCCCAGACGAACATGCCACCGCCAGGCCGCGCATAGTCGACGCGGCCGCCGAGCTCGCGATCGAGCGCCGCTACCATGGCGTCGCGCTTGTCGCGGTAGACCGCGACGATGCGCGCGATCTGTCCGCGCAGATGGCCGGCGTCCAGATAGGCGGCCATCGCGCGCTGGATCCACGGCGGCGTGCACAGGTCCGAGGCCTGCTTGGCCAGCACCGCGCGCCGCACCACGTCGGGATGCGCGGCCATCCAGCCGATCCGCAGGCCGGGGGCCACGGTCTTCGACAGGCTGCCCAGGTAGATGATGCGGTCGCGCAGTGCGGGCTCGCCGTTTGCCATCGACAGCAGCGTCGCGGGCGGCGCGCCGTCGAAGGCGAGGCAGCCGTACGGATCGTCCTCGATCACCAGCAGCTCGTATTGCGCGGCGAGCCGCAGCACCTCCTGACGCCGCCGAAGCGACAACGTCGCGCCGGTCGGATTGGCGAAGGTCGGCACCAGATAGATCAGGCGCGGGCGCTCGGCCGGCGCGCAGTCGCGCAGGCATTGGTCCAGCGCGACGGTATCGATCCCTTCGGCATCGGCCCGCACCGGCACCAGCCGGGCACCGGCCAGGCGCAGCGCCTGGATCGCGGCCGGATAGGTCGGCGCCTCGACGATCACCGGCACGCCGGGCTCGACGAAGGCGCGCACCAGGAAGTCGAAGCCCTGTTGCGAGCCCGAGGTCACCAGGATCCGTTCGGCGGGCGTCGGCGCGCCGGCCTGCCCCATCTGCCGGCTCAGCGCCTCGCGCAGCGCCGGCACGCCTTCGGTGGCGCCGTATTGCAGGCATTCGGCCGGATGGCTGGCCAGCGCCTCGGCCATGCACTGGCCGATCGCCGCGGTATCGAAGGTCGAGGCGGCCGGGTAGCCGCCGGCGAACGAGATCATGCCCGGGCGGGACAGGTAGGGGAACAGCTCGCGGATCGGCGAGCCGACCGGCTGCTGGAAGGCCGAGGCAAAGGGGAACATGGTGGCGTCCGTGCTTGTCATTGGTCCGGTCTGGTCATTCGTCCGGGCCCGTCATTCGCCCTTGCCGAGCCACAGGCGGCTCAGCGTGCGGCGCGGATCGAGCCGCGACTGCATCGCGCCGACATGGCCGAGCACGGCGTCCGCGGTGAAATCGCGATAGAAGCGTTCGTTGTACGGGCCGATGCCGTGTTCCGCGCTGAAGCTGCCGTCGAAACGCTCGACCGTCAGCCGGTACAGCTCGGCACGGACCTCGCTCGCCACCGCCTCGTCGTAGGCCGGCGCGTCCTGCAGCGGCCAGACCATGTTCAGGTGAACGCCGCCGTCGCCGAGATGGCCGAAGTCGTAGATGCGCAGCCACGGATAGCGCGCGGCGATCAGCGCGCGCGCCTCTGCGCGGAACGCCGGGAAGCGCGAGCGCGGCACCGACAGGTCCAGCGCGATGATCTTGCCTTCGTTGCGGATCGACTCGGTGATTGAATGGCGCAGGCGCCAGAGCGCCTCGGGCTTGCCGACCACCGCGTTGCCGATCAGCGTGCCGTAGTGGCGCTCCAGGAAGTCCATCAGCAGCGCCTCGAGATCGAGCCCGCCGGCGCGGCTCGGCATCGTCGACGACAGCTCGACCAGCATCGCGTAGTCGGCCCCTTCCATCTCGGCGAAGGGGTCCTCGACATCGTCCAGGTGGCGCACCACGGCCTGCGCCGCTTCGCGCGAGATGCCCTCGCACGACGACAGGAAATCGCCCAGCTCCGCGTTCAGCGCCAGCAGCAGCGCCTCGAGCTCGGCCACGCCGGTGGGCACCAGCAGCGCGGTGGCGGTCTGCGCCGGCAGCGGATAGACCCGCAGCGTCGCCGCGGTGACCACGCCGAAGGCACCGCCGGTGCCGACGAACAGCTGCTTGAAATCAAAGCCGACATTGTTCTTGCGCAGCGCCCGGTTCAGGTCCAGCAGTTCGCCGGCCGGCTCGGCCAGCACCGCCTCGACCCCCAGCAGGTTCTGCCGGACGTCGCCGTACTTGAGCAGCCGCGCGCCGCCGGTATTGGCGGCGATCATGCCGCCGATGGTCGGGTCGGCGCCCAGGTCCACCGGGAAGAACAGGCCGTCCTGCGCGAGCCGGGTATTGAGCTCGCTGAGCAGCACGCCGGCACCGACGGTCACCGACTGGTTCAGCGGGTCGACCGCGATGGCGCCCTTCAGGCGCGCGGTGCTCAGCACGATCTGCTCGCCGCCCGCATCGGGCGTCGACGCACCGACCAGGCCGGTGTTCGCGCCCTGCACGACCAGCCGCACGCCGAAGCGCTGCGCGGCGGCCACCACGGCCTGCACCTGCTCGCGCGCGGCCGGCCGCACCACCGCCGCGGCGGTGCCGGCGCCGTAGCGCGCGCCGGTCTCGTAGCCGGCGCGGTCGGTCGCATCGGTCAGCACGTCGAGGTCCGGATGGGCCTGCGACAGAAACCCGATCAGCTCCTTGCTGGACGACATCTGCGCGGCCTCAGACCGTGGCCGCGGTCATCTTGAAGATGCCCTGCGCGTTGGAGGCATCGAAGCCCAGGTCCAGCTTGTTCTGGCTGCCGCCATCGGCATAGCGGTCGCGCGTGATGAACTCGTAGAACGAACCCGGCACCTCGCGCATCACGATCTCGCCGGCGGCGCCGACGAACTCGCGCATCACCGGATCGGCGCGGAACGCGGTCTGCTTGACGCGGCCGCTGCCCGACACCTCGACCTTTTCCTTGATCGGCCGGCCGAGCGCGCGCTGCTGGTCGCTCAGCGCGAACACGTCCTCGACGCGGTCGGTCGCGTGGTTGAAGGCATTGCCCTCGGTGGCGATCCACGCCATCTCGGCCGATTCCTGCAGGATGCGCTGGTAGTCCTCCAGCCGCGGCGTGTCGTGATGGCGCTCGAAGCAGGCGGTGAGGTTGCAGATCACGTGGATGGCCTCGTCCTGCGGCAGCGTGCGGTCGCGGTCGAGCTTCCACAGCAGCGCCACCGTGTCCGGACGCAGCGGATCGACCGAGGTCGACACCACGCGGGTCACCGCGGCCTGCAGCTCGGCGCTGAAGCGCTCGGGGTGGAATTCGCTGACGAAGAACTGCGCGATGCCGTCCGGCGCGTCTTCATGCGCATAGGAGCGGCCGGTCATGCCGATGCGGTCGAGCGGATAGGTGCCGTTCAGGCGATAGCCCAGCGGCCGCAGGAAGCGCGTGAAGGCCGCCTCGCCAGGAGGCAGCTGGCCATTGGCCTGCCACGCCACCGTGCGCAGCGCGCCATGGTCGAAGTTGACCTTGCCGCCGGCGGCGGCGACATCCTCGGTGTACTCGCGGCCGGTCGGCACGCGCGTCAGGATGCCGTCGAACAGCACCACGTTCAGCGCGTGCGCGATTTCGGCACGGCTGGGCTGGCCGGCGGCACCGGCGGGCAGGCCCGCGGGCGTTTCGATCAGCGACAGCAGCTTGGCGGCCTTGGTCGCGCCCACGCAGGCGGACACCAGAGAGAGGATGTGGTTGGACATGGAGACTCTGAAGACAATGAAGACGATGGCTTGGGAAAACGGATCGCGGGCGCGGCGGCACCGGCCTGCGAAAAGAACGGCGGCCCGCCATGCAGGCCGCCGCCGACGGAAATCAATCGATGGTCGCGCCGGACTGCCTGACGACCTCGCCCCACTTCTCGCGGTCGCGCTTGACCAGTTCGGCGAACTGGGTGGGCGTGTTGAAGGCCGGTTCGGCGCCGATATTGCGCATGCGGCCGAGGATCTTCGCGTCATTCAGCGCGACCGCCAGGTCCTTGCTGATCTTCTCGGCCACCGCCGGCGACACCCCCTTCGGCGCGAACAGGCCGAACCACGGCGTCGCGTCGAAGCCCGGCACCGGACCGGCTGCGGCCACCGTCGGCACATCCTGCAGCGCCGGCGAGCGCTGCGCCGAGGTCACCGCCAGCGGCTTGAGCTTGCCGGCGCGAATGAATTCGAGCGAGGCGGGCAGGTTGTCGAACATCACGTCGACATTGCCGGCCATCATGTCCGAGATCGCCGGGCTGCTGCCCTTGTAGGGCACGTGGCTCATCTCGGTGTGGGTCATGCGCTGGAACAGCTCGCCGGCCAGATGGGTCGAGGTACCGTTGCCGGCCGAGGCCATGTTGACCTTCTTCGGA
This sequence comes from Cupriavidus cauae, assembly GCF_026210475.1. Classification (NCBI taxonomy): domain Bacteria; kingdom Pseudomonadati; phylum Pseudomonadota; class Betaproteobacteria; order Burkholderiales; family Burkholderiaceae; genus Cupriavidus; species Cupriavidus cauae. The sequence goes on along the minus strand of NZ_CP080294.1, from coordinate 1,573,681 downwards.
TTGGCCTTCACATAGGCGACGAAATCGGGCAGCGACATCACCCTGGAGCGCTCGGCGAACGCGGGCGACATCACCAGCACGTTCGGCACGCGGGCGACCAGCGACACCGGTGCGAAATCGGCGACGTCGTAGGCCAGCTTGCGGTACAGCGTCGGATTGATGGCGAACTCGCCGACCGAGCCCATCAGCAGCGTATAGCCGTCGGACGGCGCCTTCGCCGCCAGGCTGGTGCCGACGATGCCGCCCGCACCGGGACGGTTGTCGACGATGACCGGCTGGCCCCAGACCTTCGACAATTGATCGCCGATCAGCCGGGTTACCATATCGGTCGTCCCGCCCGGCGGGTACGGCACGACGATGCGGACCGCCTTGTTCGGAAAATCCTGCGTCTGCGCTACGGCTGAGGTCATCGGCACGGCCAGCGCGACGGCCGCGATGGCGGCAGCGATGGCAGCAGGAATGCGGGACGGGTTCATCTTTGTCATGCGGTCTCCTCCGGGGGCTCTTGCTGTGTTGGTATTGGTGTTGGTATTGGCTTTGGTATTTGCTACGGCGCCGATTCTTTCTCATCCCCGAACGGTGCTCAAGCGAGAAATTTGCCGGGGTTGATGAGAAAAACGCATCAACTTCGCGGGCCACGTCGCACCTACGCCCCGCCCACGTCCTGCCCACTTCGCAACCACGTTCCACCCCATCGCGCCAATGGCTTTTCGCGTCCCCAGCCTGTCCAGTCTTCGCGCCTTCGAGGCCGCCGCCTCGCATCTGAACCTGCGCCGCGCGGCGGCCGATCTCTACGTCACCGAGAGCGCGGTGTCGCGGCAGATCGCCACGCTGGAAAGCCAGCTCGGCGTGCAGCTGTTCCATCGCGTCAACCAGCGGTTGACGCTGACGCCGGCCGGCACGCTGTACAGCCGGCAGGTCCGCGAAACGCTGCGCAAGCTGCAGCGCGATACGCTGGACATCATGGCGCACGAGGGCAGCGGCGGCATCGTCGAGCTCGCCTGCCTGCCGACGCTGGCGGTCGAATGGCTGATTCCGCGGCTGCCCGACTTCTACGCGCGCCATCCGCAGGTGGTGCTGAACCTGACCGCGCGCTCGGACGTGTTCCTGTTCGACGGAACGGATTTCGACGCCGCCATCCACTTCGGCGAGCCACACTACCCCGGCGCTCGCGCCGATCCGCTGTTTCCCGAGGAGTCGGTGCCGGTCTGCCATCCCGACTACTTCGGCGGCCGCAAGCGCATCCGCCCGGCCGATATCGCCGGGGCGGAGCTTTTGCATCTGTCGACGCGCCAGTTCGAGTGGGAACAATGGATGCGCCTCGCGGGCGTCGAGGACGTCAATGCGATGCGCGGCACGCGCTACGACCACCACAGCATGGTGATCGCCGCCGCGCGCGCGAAGCTGGGCATCGGGCTGGTGCCGCGCTTCCTGGTCGAGCGCTACCTGAACGAAGGGGAACTGGTGATGCCGGTGCCGTTGGCGATGCCGTCATCGGGCGGGTACTACCTGGTCTATCCCGAAATGCAGCCGGTCAGCGATGCGATGTCGCGGGTGCGGGAATGGCTGCTGGAGTCGGCCTCGGAATTCGTGCGGGAGACGCAGGCGCGGGCGTGATGCTGGTGCGGCCATGATGCGGCGGGGCCAGCATGCCGCGGAGACATGATTCGGGCGGCGACATGAAAAAAGGCCGGCGAACCGGCCTTCGATGCTTGCGGCGCGTGCCGCGGGACTGTCGTCAGTCGAGAAAATCGCAGTTCTTCTCGACGTAGTCGGCCAGGTCCAGCGAGTGCTGGCGCACCAGCCGTTCCGCCAGTTCGGTATCGCGTTTTTCCAGCGCCTCGATGATGCGCAGATGGTCGACGATCGATCGCGCGGCGCGGTCGCTCTGCGAGATCGTCATCTTCCGGATCGCACGGACGTGGATGAAGATGTTCTTGATCGTGTCCATGATGATCTGCGACTTCGACAGCTGCACGATCGCCTGATGGAACGCGATATTGGCGTCCGAGTATTCCTCGATATGCTCGGCCGGCGTGGTATCGCGGAAGTTGTCGAACATATGCCGCAGCCGCGAGATCTCCTCGTCGGTCGCATGCAACGTCGCCAGGCGCGCGGCCATGCTCTCCAGCGCGGCCCACATCTGGATCATCTCGACGATCTCGCGCTTGGTCTTGCGCATGATGTAGATGCCGCGGCGCGGCACCGTGCGCAGGAAGCCTTCCTGCTCCAGCAGCGTCATCGCCTCGCGGATCGGCGTGCGGCTGACGCCGAGCGCTTCGCTCAGGACGCGCTCGTCGAGCCGGATCTCCTCGCGCGACTGGTAGATGTCGGCATCGGCGATCGCCTGCCGCAGCATCGCGTAGGCCTGGTCGCGCAGGCTGGCGCCGGCGTTGATCGGCTGCAGGGACAGCGCCAGGCCCGGGGGAGGCGCATCTGAGGCAGTGGCGGAAGACATCTCGGCTTGACGTTGCGCGGGTTGCACGGACATGGGATCGCTCTTTCGATTTTTGTATATGGTATATCAGAACGCGTGCACCGCCACTTCGATCTGGCGGCATCGTCCAGGCGTGGCGGCGGCGCAACCGACCCGCTGCGCCGCCCAGGCCATGGTCACCGTCATGGCGGTCACCACGGCCAGCGCCATGGTGGCCGCCATGGCGGGCCCGGCCGCGCTCACGCCGCCTGCGCCATCCGCTCGCGCTGCTTGATCAGCGACAGCACCGCGTCGATCATCGGCGTCGGCTGGCCGACCAGCCGGCCCATCTCCTGCACCACCGTCAGCAGCGGGTCGATTTCCATCGCCCTGCCCGCCTCCAGATCCTGCAGCATCGAGGTCTTGTGCGCCCCCACGGCCCCCGCGCCGTCGATCCGCCGCTCGACATCGACGCGGAAATGCACGCCGAAGCGTTCGGCGATCGACTTGGCCTCGAGCATCATCTGCCTCGACAGCGCGCGCGTGCCCGGGTCAGACGTGATGACGTCCAGCGTGGCGTGGGTCAGCGCGCTGATCGGGTTGAAGCACAGATTGCCCCACAGCTTGAGCCAGATCTCGTTGCGGATGTCCTCGCGCACCGGCGCCTCCAGGTCGGCGGCGATCATCGCCTCGCTGAGGCGCAGCACCCGTTCCGAGCGCGTGCCGTCAGGTTCGCCGAGCGGGAATTTCTTGCCGTAGACGTGCCGGATGACGCCCGGCGCGGCGATTTCCGCCGCGGGATAGAGCACGCAGCCGATCGCGCGCTCGGGACCGAAGCCGCTCCATTGCCGGCCGCCCGGATCGACGCTCTGCAGCGTGGTGCCGGCCAGCTCGCCGCCGTGCCGATAGAAATACCAGTAGGGGATGCCGTTGACGCCGGTGACGATCGCGGTATCCGGCCCCAGCAGCGGCTGCATCAGGTCGACCACGCCTGGCACCGAATGCGCCTTCAGCGTGATGAACACATAGTCCTGTTCGCCGAGTTCGCGGGGGTCCGAGGTGCAGCGGACCTTTTGCACCCGCTCCTCGCCGTCGATCAGCAGCTTGACGCCGTTCGCCTGCATCGCCGCCAGGTGCGGCCCACGTGCGACGAAGCTGACGTCGACGCCCGCCCCGGCCAGTTGCGCGCCGATGTAGCCGCCGATGGCGCCGGCGCCGTAGATACATACCTTCATGATGGCTGTCTCCCGTGCTTTTTTGGTGAATTGATATATCACATACTATATTTCACAAGCGCGGAATCACAACCTCTATTTGCGTGCGGGGCGAGTCCGAGCAAGGTCCAAGAAGGTGCCAGCAAGGTCCAGGCAGCCCTCCAACCAGCGTCCGGCAAGGTCTCAGCCCGGTCTCACCCCGGCCTCCGCGCGTCTCGTCTGCTCCTTGTCACGTCTCGACCGCGTCCGTAGCGCATGCCTTCAAGTGCCGAGTGCGCCGGGGCCATGCGGTACCATGCTGCGTTCTGTCGTGCCCGCGGCGTCCGGCTCCCCACGGAGCCGTCGAACTTTTTGCGCCAGCGGGCGTCTTTTCTGCAACTTCATTGAAGGCGCCAGACGCCGATTCACCGCATGCCGAAAATGAACCGACGGACCGTGCTGGTCTCCGCCGCCGCCACTGCCGCGCTCGCCGCACTGGGCATTCCCGCTTCCGCTCTGGCCGCCGGCCGCATCAAACTGGCCAAGGGCCAACCCTTCACCCACGAGGGCCTGGTCGAACTGGCCCGCACCATGGCAGGCCGGCCGTATGTCGCGCCCCCCTCCCCGCCGGCCGACATCCTGGCCCGCATCGACTACGAGGAACACGGCAAGATCCGCTATCGCACCGACGATGCGCTCTTTGCTGACGGTCCCGGCCAGTTTCCGGTGACCTTCTTCCACCTGGGCACCTTCTTCCGCGTGCCGGTCCGGATGCATCTTGTCGAGACCGGCGGCGCAAGTTCGGGGGGCACTGCCCGCGAGATCGTCTACGACGAGTCGTATTTCGACATGCCGGCCAACAGCCCGGCGCGCAAGCTGCCGCGCGGCAGCGGTTTCGCCGGCTTTCGCTTCCAGGAGAGCCGGCTCGGCGACCAGAAGAAGCTCGACTGGCGCAAGAACGACTGGGTCGCCTTTCTTGGCGCCTCGTACTTCCGCGCGATCGGCGAGCTCTATCAGTACGGCCTGTCGGCGCGCGGCATCGCGGTCGATGTCGCGCAGCCGGACAAGCCCGAGGAATTCCCCTCCTTCACTCATTTCTATTTCGAGGCGCCGCGCGACGGCAGCGATACCGTCACCGTGCACGCGCTGCTCGACGGGCCCAGCGTCACCGGCGCCTACCGCTTCACGATGCAGCGCGCCAAGGGCGTGGTGATGGACGTCGACTGCGCGCTGTTCCTGCGCAAGGACGTCGGGCGCCTGGGCCTGGCACCGCTGACCTCGATGTTCTGGTATTCCGAGTCGGTCAAGCGCACCGGCGTCGACTGGCGCCCCGAGGTGCACGACTCCGACGGGCTGGCGATGTGGACCGGCGCGGGCGAGCGCATCTGGCGCCCGCTGAACAATCCGCCGCGCACCATCGCGTCCGCCTTCGGCGACGACAACCCGCGCGGCTTCGGCCTGCTGCAGCGCGACCGCAATTTCGACCACTACCAGGACGGCGTCTTCTACGAGCGCCGGCCGAGCCTGTGGGTCGAGCCGCGCGAGGGCTGGGGCGCGGGAAGCGTGCAGCTGATCGAGATCCCGACCGACGACGAGATTCACGACAACATCGTCGCGATGTGGGTGCCGAAGGCGCCGGCCAGGGCCGGCAACGCCTATCGCCTGCGCTACCGCCTGCACTGGCTGGCGGACGAACCCTATCCCACGCCGCTGGCCCGCTGCGTGGCCACGCGCATGGGCAACGGCGGCCAGCCCGGCCAGCCGCGCCCGCCGGGCGTGCGCAAGTTCATGGTCGAGTTCAAGGGCGCACCGCTCGAAGGCCTGCCATTCGGCACCAAGCCCGAGGCCGTGCTGTGGGCCTCGCGCGGCAAGTTCTCGTACATCTTCACCGAGGCCGTGCCCAACGGCGTGCCGGGCCACTGGCGCGCGCAGTTCGACCTGACCGTCGACGGCGACGAGCCGGTCGACATGCGGCTGTTCCTGCGTCTGAACGGCAAGCCGCTGTCGGAGACGTGGCTGTATCAGTACCATCCGTTCCGGACGAACGTCTGAGTGGACGGGCCGGTCGCCCTCACCGCGTCAGTGAAGGCGACCGGCGAAGGCTCGACCAGCATCGGCATGTCCGGCTCCGCGATCAGGGCGGTCCGCTCCGTCGCTTCGCTTGCCTGCACCGTCACCGCGAGCGCTGGCGCGGGCCGTGCGGCGGGGCGACTGCCCAGCCCCAACCTGCTGCGGACACCTGCAGGGAGTTGCCCGGCCAGATACGCAAAGAACCCCGTGCGGCGCTGGTACTCCAGCCGCATCGGCGTCTTGCCTTCGATGAAGTCCTGAAACAGCTGCCGCAACAGCGCAAGCATCGCGTCGTCGCTACGCAGGCTCATGCCTTCGATCACCTTCTTCAGCGCCGCCTCGTCGATGGCAGAGGCGCAGCACCGCGCCCTTTCGATCATGGTACGGCGGTCATCCGCGTAGACGCTGTCGAGCCGCACCGACGATCGCAGCTCCAGTGCGTGAATCAGGGCGCGATCCATTTCGAGCGCGGCCAGGACCTCCCACAGTACGCCTCTGGCGACGGGCTGCTCGTGATCGAACAAGGCTCGCAGCAACACGTCGATGGCCAGGAAGCGGTTGTTCCGCATGTCGTCCACGGTGGCATCGCGTTTTGCCTCGACGAAGTGTCCGACTTGCGCGCGAGCCTGTTCGTCTCGCGCCGATTCCGCACGGCCAGCGCGCCGGTCCTGATAAAGGCGTACACAGGCGATCAGCAGCCACACCGTACCGGCCAGCAGCGCGACGGCGCCCACGATGATGCCGACCGGTGGAATCAGGCCGAATGCCGTCGTGGCCAGGATTGCGCCCACACCGATGCCAACGGAAACCGCACCGTATATCGTGCGCAACCTCGACCACCAGATCTTGCGCCGCTCCGCCGATTCGATGGTCTGAAACGCCTGCTCGCGGTGATGCATCAGGATGTCGACCAGCTCGTTGGCACGTTCGATGTCCGCCCGTCTGGACGGACCCGGCTGAAGCGCTTGTTGCATTCGTTGCGTCTGCTCCGCCGATTGCAGTGCCGCCCCGTCGGCCTGTGAATTCGGGGTACCGAAGGCCATCTCGCTGCGCGTCTCGTGGAACGCATCGGCGATGGCGGCCGCACGCTGCCGTCGGTAGTCCGATGTCAACCAGTTCGAGCCGCGACCACGAGCCGCACGGATATCGTCGAGCCGGCGCGCGGACTGATACCAGCTCAGAAAACCGGCGGCCATATGCAGGGCACCCATCGCCACGCTGAACGCGCCACCGGCGACACCGACCGGCGCGAGCTCCACACCCGGAACGCCGGCCTTTCCGACCGCAGATGCAACGGTGCAGGCGCTGCCGCCCAGCTGAATGACGACGTCCCGCGCGGTGGCCACGCCCAGTGCACGAATATTGTCATTCGCCTGCCCCAGTTCGTTCGCCGCCTGTTCGTACAGGATGTAGTGTTCGAGGTCCTCGACGAGATCCAGCGCCTGCTTCTCGAGCCCAATCCTCACGTCCCGCAGTTCGAGCGCGACATCGGCCAGCATCGCTGCCGAAGCCTTGTCATCGGCCACAAGCCCGGCATGCGGTCGCTGATCGCTGGACTCGGACGCCGGCAAACCCGGCAACGTCCCTTCCAGTGCCCGTTGCCGGGCGAGCAGCCATCCTATCCGGCGCTGGCGCTCGGCATGGCGCTGGACGAAGTGGGCATGACCCTGCGCGTTTTGCCGTTTGCATTCGTCCAGCTCCACCTTCTTTCTGCCCGCTTTCCATGTCAGATGCAGCACCCCGGCCGCTTCCACGATGGCAAAGACAGCCCCCGCGACCCCGGCCTCGCTGGTGGCCGGCGCAAGAGACGTGATGGAGAGCGTATCGAATTTCCCGGTGGCGAACGCGCTGACCTGGAGTCCCGCCCGACCTGTCGTCGCGCCTCCCCAGATCGCGTACGTCACTTCATTGAGCAGGTGCCATTCCCTTGCCTGGGCCAGCCTTGCATGCGTCGCGAAGCCCGGAGGCCACTGCTCGCCGGATGCACCGCCGATCGGTTCGCGATGTCCGGCGACGTGTTCCACCCGCGAACTAGATGCCCGCTCCGGCTGCAACAGTCCATGCGACCGCCGTACCGTGGTGTCGCCCATTGCGGCGCCAGCACTGTGATTTCCGGTAGAGACGTCCGGCTGGAACGCCTCCCGTTGCGTCTCGCGAACGACAGAACCACACGCGTTGATCGGCATGGCCTCCTCCAGTGATCAGCGGTTCTTCATGACAGGCGAATGTCCGGACCGCGCTGGCCGCCGCGTTGGGATCGCCTTGGCCGCGCGTTCCCGACCCCGCACGCGCTACGGGATATGGGCAGGCAATCGATCGGCGTGGGGTATGGCCTTGGGCTTGACGCCGGCATAGGCTCGCAGCCGGTCGGGCGGGGGCCCGGGGCGGCGGCCGGGGTCGGATAGCGGCGGCGGCAGAAGGTCGAGTTCTTCGTCGCTGCAGGCAGCCATACAGGGCTCCGGTCCCGCTGCGCGCGTCTTGGCCAGCCGGGACAGCAAACCGATCAGCAGGTCCGTTGGATCCCCCATCGTGAAGGCGGCCTGAAAGTCGTTGCTGAGATGGCTCAGGGCCTGACGCAGCGCGCGCAGCGCGACATAGTCCTCGTGGCGCGCATCGGGCGGTATTGCCTGGTAGATCGTTTCCCACCGCCGGACCGATCCGGGCAGGTCGGCGGGGTCGATTCTTTGGGCCAGCTGCGCGAGCACGCGCGCTCTGGCGAAGCGGATCTCATCGTTGCCGGGGACCAGCCGAACGGCGGATTCGGTCAACATGTCAAGAGACGGGGTGTCGCCATACGGTATCCATCGAGCGAAGTAGCGCATCAACTCAAGGGCCCACGACTCGGAATGTTGCCGCGCCTGTTCCAGCGCCTCGACCACCAGGCACCGCCTGTCCTCCGGCGGCATGGCGCGCGTCATCGAGACGACCGCTTTCATGGCCCACTCCCGTATCGAGGGCGGCTGTGTCGTCAGCGCCTCCGTCGTCGACAGGATCTGATCGGAGTGCCGCATGCCCGCGATACGCCGTGCGATGGCGTCTTCGTCCCGGTATTGAGGCATCGCCGATATCGTGTTGCACGCCAGATGAAACGACCTGCAAGTCGCGGACAGCGGCGATCCACCGAACGCGAAATATCGGTCGCCCGCCGGAACCCTCGCCAGCACCTCGCACAGCAATTCAAAGGGAAGCTCCAGCAACAGAGACGGCGATGCGCGCTGCCGTGGTGCCGCCTGCGGGGGCGGGTCTGCCGCCGCCGGGCAGATGTCGCCATCGGAACGGCGAGGCTTGTCCGGCGCCGTTGGCCATTCCGAACTGGCGCACCGCTTCATCGTCGCCTGCGCATTGCGACGGTTCAGGAGCGACACAACCGCCTGCCATGCGCCCGAAACCCGGTCCGCCGACGACCGCGATGGAAACTGCCTTGTCGGCAAAGAGTGACATCGAACGCGGACGGCGCTTCCACCGGCCTGCACGGCCATCGTTGCAGGGTTGCCGGGGGCAATGGTGTCCGCCTCGAACGGCAGCCGGTTGTCAGCGACCGCGGGAGAAATGGCAGTGGAAAAGGCGGTAGGCGTGCCGGTCATGATGGCTCCTGACGAAGGGATCGATCGAACCGCCAGGCCCGGCGGTGCCCAGTACCGGATCGCTCGCCGATACTGATCAGGAGTGTTGGCCGAAGTGTTACCGAACCGTTAAGTTCGATCCCTACACTTTAGATTTGAGGGAGTCATCTTGGCCCGTCTTGTGCTTGTCCATGTCGACATCCCCCTGCGAGGAGAGAAATCATGCTGTTCCATCGACATGGTGTCTGCGCCGCGTTGCTGGCGCTCGGCGCGGCGTGGGCGACCACCGCCGCTGCGCAGCCGGCCAATGTGCCGACCGAATCCGAACGCGGCAGCGGCAGCCAGATGTCGCGCCAGCCCAAGGCGGTGACCCAGCCGTCGACCCGCGAAGGTGAAGCGATCCGCTCGAATCCGGGCGGCCTGGGCAAGCTGGGCGATCCGATGCCCAGCGCGCCCGGTGGCAAGGACGAGCCTTCGCCACGCACGCAGGCCTCCGGCGCCGCGCCGTCGCCGCCGCAGGCGCCGCTGAAGGGCCGCGAGCGCAAGGGCAGCGGCGGTGCCGCAATCGATCAGGCGCGCGAGCCCAGCACCGATCCGCGCGAGAGCGGCGCACGCTGAAGCCGGTCCAAGGGGGCGCCGAAACTCGCCGCGGGCGCACGCTGTAGCGGCCACGGGCGCGCTGTGGGTCGCCCCCTTGCCGCGCCGAGGCCGGCCACTGACGCGCGCCGAGGCCAGCCACTGACGCGCGCGGAGGCCGTCACTGACGCGCGCGGACGTCGGTCACTGGCACACGCTGAAGCCGGTCACCCCGTCGGCACGCCCTCAGAACAGCGTGGCCGGCTTGGCGATCATCAGATAGAAGATCGCCAGGAAGCTGAACAGCGCCGGCACACCGAGCGCGAACCACCAGCGGAAGTACCGCCAGTAGGCCGGCGGCAGCGGTGCCTGCGCGCCTGCCGCGGCGGCGGACACGGTGCGCATCCGCATCTGCAGCCAGACCACCGGCAGCCAGCACGCGATGGCGACCACATAGAGCAGGATCGACACGCGCAGCCACGCCAGCTCCCACGAGAAATTGGCAATGCGCATCAGCATGTAGCCGGTCACCGGCTGCAGGATCGCCGTGCTGGCGGTGAACAGCCAGTCGGCGATCACCACATGGCGCGAGGTCACCGCGACCGCGCGGCTGTCGCGCGTCAGCGTGGCGGCCAGCAGATAGAAGGCGCTGCCCACGCCGGTGCCGAACAGCAGCGTGCTGCCGACCACGTGGATCCATTTGACGATCATGTAGTCCATCGCTTGCGCTCCAGCGTACCCAGCAGCCACAACACGGCCAACATGGGCAGGTTCTTGGTCAGCGGACCATAGGGATGCAGCCAGAACTCTGGCAGCCGCACGCTGATGATCGCCGTGTAGCCGAGGATCAGCGCGGCCTGCGCGGCCCAGATCCATGGAAAGCGCCAGCGCGGGGGCGCGAAGCACATCAGCCCGAACAACAGGTCGAGCCCGGCCGCGCCGTACAGCGCCAGCGGCCGCAGCGCCTGCGGTACGCCGGCGCGTGCCAGCAAGGCATAGCTGTCCTCGACCGGATAGAGCCCCAGCGAGACGATGCCGGTGATGATCCAGACCAGCGCGACGGCGGTGCGCAATATCGGCAATTGCCAGCCGAGCACGGCCTGCGTGCGCGCGGCCTCGCGCCAGCGCGCCGGCACGAATTCGGCGACGGCACGCGGCGGCCGGCCAAGCAGCCGATGCATCGGCGCGGGGTCGCCGGTATTGCCACGCGCGAGCATCGCCAATGCGTCCTGGTTCAACGGCAGCCCCGGCGCCAGCCGCGTCATCAGCGGCAGGCCGGCGCGGACCAGCGCGTCGGGCACCGGCAGCACGCGCAGCGCGCCCGGTTGCCCCAGCGCATGACGCAGTTCGGCAAGGTAGTCCCCCAGGCTCAGGGCCGTCGGTCCAACCACGGGGATGCGTCCCTGCGGCCAATCCGGCCGCATTGCCGGATCGCTCCCGGGATCGCCTCCACGACCGACTCCGCGACCGCCGCTGTAATCACCACCGGAATCACAACCGGGACCACCGCCGCGACCACCACCGAGACCACCGCCGGGACCAACACCGCGACCACCACCGAGACCACCACCGAGACCACCGCCAGAACCACCGCCGGGACCGCCGCCGTCGCTGTCTCCGGCCATCATTACCAGCCGCACGATCGCGGCCACCACATCGTCCAGATGGACCGGCTGCACGCGCTGCCTGCCGCCCTCGGGCAACAGCAGCAGCGGCATCGTCGCCAGCGTGCCGAACATCCGCGCGCTGGTCCCGCCCGGCCCGTAGACCAGCGAGGGCTGCAGGATCGCCGCGGGCAGGCCAAGGCCGGCGAGGAAATCGTCGGCGGCCTTCTTGCTCAGGTGGTACGGCGTGGTGGCCTGCTCGTCCGCGCCCAGCGCCGAGATCTGGATCACCGCGCGCACGTTGGCCTGCGCGCAGGCGGCGAACAGCGCGATCGGCGCGCGCCGATGCAGCAGTTCGAAGGTCTGCGTGCCGCGCTCGGCGAAGATGCCGACCGCATTGACGACCACGTCCACGCCGCCCAGCAGCGGCAGCCATGCCTGCGCGTCGGTCAGCGCGCCGAAATCGACGGCACGGAATTCGCATGCGCCGAGGTCGCGCGCGGCCTTCGCCGGATCGCGCACGCCGCAGAGGACCCGGCAGCCGGCCCGCGCCAGCGCCGCGGCAATCGCGGCGCCGATGAAACCGCTGGCGCCGGTCAGCAGCACCGTGGGACGCGCGGTGCCGCCGGTCGCCGCATCCCGTTCCGAGGAACCGACATGAGCGCCAACATGAGCCCCATCAAGGATTTCGTTGGCCGCAGCCTGGTCTCCGGCACCAGCGCCAGCGCGCTGTCCACCATCGCCCTGGCCTGCGCCGGCCATTTCGATTGCCGCGACACGCTCGCGCCGGTCAATGCCGTCAGCCACTGGGTCTGGGGCGATCGGGCGATCCATGCCAATGGTCCGGCGTGGCGCTATACCGCGGTGGGATACGTGATCCATCATGCGATGTCGGTATTCTGGGCCGCGTTCTACGAAGCCTGGGTGGGCCGCTCACCGCAGCGGCAGAGGCCCGCGGCGGCGATCCTGGCCGGCCTCGCGGTCGCGGCGGCGGCCTGCGTGGTCGACCTGCGCCTGACGCCGAAACGGCTGACTCCGGGCTTCGAGCGGCGGCTCTCGCCGTGGTCGCTGGCGCTTGTCTATGTCGCCTTCGGGCTCGCGCTGCCGCTGGTCACGCTATGCCGGCCGCGCCAGGGCCCAGATGCAAGAGCCATTCCGGCCTCGGCGCCGTCGGCGGGTACCGACTGACAAAAAGAAAGCGGGCCCGAAGGCCCGCTGTGCCGTGCGGTATCGCTGGCGCCGGCGGCGCGTTCTTACACGGGCTTGCAGAATTGCCACGCCGCAAGCGCCGCCGCGGCGACACGGGCAAGACGCGAGTAAGAAGCTACATCGCCGGCGCGCCCGACCTGAGCGTCAAGAGCGTCAGATCACGCCCTGCGCCAGCATGGCGTCGGCCACCTTGACGAAGCCGGCGATATTGGCGCCTTCGACATAGTTGATGTAGCCGTCGTCCTTGCGTCCGTGATGGATACAGTTCTGGTGGATGTCCTTCATGATGAAGTGCAGCTTGGAGTCGACCTCGGCGTGATGCCACGACAGCCGCATCGCGTTCTGCGACATCTCCAGGCCCGACGTCGCGACGCCGCCGGCATTGCTGGCCTTGCCCGGCGCGTACAGGATGCGCGCGGCAAGGAAATGGTCCACCGCCTCCAGCGTCGACGGCATGTTGGCGCCCTCGGCCACACAGAACACGCCATTGGCCAGCAGCCGCTTGGCATCCTCGCCATCGAGCTCGTTCTGCGTCGCGCACGGCAGCGCGATATCGGCCGGCACATGCCACGGCGTGCGGCCGGCCTCGAAACGCAGGCCCTGGCGCTCGGCGAAGTCCGACAGGCGGCCGCGCTCCTCGTTCTTGAACGCCATCAGCGCGGCGAGCTGCTCGTCGTTCATGCCTTCCGGATAGTGCAGCACGCCGCCCGAGTCGGACACGGTCAGCACCTTGGCGCCCAGTTCGATCGCCTTCTGCGCGGCGTACTGCGCGACGTTGCCCGAGCCCGAGATCAGCACGCGCTGGCCGTCGAAGTCGCGGCCGGTACGGTGCAGCATCTCCTGCGCGAAATAGACGGTGCCGTAGCCGGTCGCCTCGGGACGCATCAGGCTGCCGCCGAAGGCCAGGCCCTTGCCGGTGAAGACGCAGGCCGACTGGTTCGACAGCTTCTTCATCATGCCCGCCATGAAGCCGACCTCGCGGCCGCCCACGCCGATATCGCCGGCCGGCACATCGGTGTCCGCGCCGAGATGGCGATAGAGCTCGGTCATCAGCGCCTGGCAGAAGCGCATCACCTCGCCGTCCGACTTGCCCTTGGGATCGAAATCCGAACCGCCCTTGCCACCGCCCATCGGCAGCGTCGTCAGTGCGTTCTTGAAGGTCTGCTCGAAGCCAAGGAACTTGAGCACCGACAGGTTGACGGTCGGATGGAAGCGCATGCCGCCCTTGTAGGGGCCGATCGCCGAGCTGTGCTGCACGCGGAAGGCGCGATTGACCTGCACCTTGCCCTGGTCGTCGGTCCATGCCACGCGGAACTGGATCACACGCTCGGGCTCGACCAGCCGTTCCAGCAGGGCCTGGTCGGCGTAGCGCGGGTTGCGCTCGACGAACGGCCACAGGGTCATCATCACTTCCTTGACCGCCTGCTGGAACTCGGGCTGGTCAGGATCGCGCCGGGCCACGCCGGCGAGGAAGGCATCGAGGGTCGGAAGGCTCACAGCTGTCTCTGTCGAATTTTCTTGAGTCGGAGCGCGACTTTAGCACCGAAATGGTGAAATTCGACAGTCAAAAGTGTTGTGACCCGCAGCGCAAAAATGCGGAACTGCCCGTTCCGGCCGCCAATTCAGGCGATCAGCAGCGCCGGTCCGCGGCGCTTCAGCGCCTCGGCCAGCGGGGCCTCGGGGGCCATGTCGCTGATCAGATAGGCCGCCTTGTCGAAGTGCCGGACCTGCACGCCGGTGTGGCGGCCGTACTTGGTATGGTCCGCCACCACGCAGGGCACGCTGGCCGACAGCAGCATCCGGCCGCGCAGTTCGGCCGCCGGGCGCGAATACTCGCTGACCTCGCCATCGTTGCTGATGCCGCCGATGCCGATGAAGGCGAAATCAGCGTGATAGCGCGACAGCTGCTCGACCGTGTCCCAGCCGTTGGTGGCGTCCTCGTTGTCCTGCAGCTCGCCGCCGAGCACGACCACACGGTTGCCGTTGCGGCGGCCGAGCAGCAGCGCGATCGACAGGTCGTTGGTATAGACCAGCAGGTTGTGGTGGCCCAGCAGTGCCTGCGCGACCGCATGCGTGGTGGTGCCGTAGTCGATGATCACCGAGGCGCCGTCGGGCACCAGCTCGGCGGCGCGCACGCCGATCGCGCGCTTGCCCTCGGCATTGACGGCCGCCCGCGTCTGGGTATCGGCCTCGGCCCGGCTCGACGCCAGCGCACCGCCGTGGGTCAGCGTCAGCAGGCCGCGCGCGGCCAGCGCATTGAGATCGCGGCGAATGGTCTCGCGCGAGACGTCGAGCTCGCTGACCAACTGGCTGATCTGCAGCGCGCCGCTGGCGGCCAGCTGGTCGAGGATGTATTTCTGCCGTTGTTCGGCCAGCACGGGAGCTCCGAGGCTTGTGGAAGGTGCGGGGATTTTAGCGGAGCGTTGTGACAGGACGGCAGCGGCGACCGCGCACGCCGCTTGCGCACGCACCTCTGACCCTGCCCCCTCTCACCTGGCCCCTCTCACCGCTCTCACCCCCACGGCATCGTGATCGACTTCAGGTTGGTGAAGCTCTTGATGGCCTCCTGCACGCCCTCCTTGTAGCCCAGCCCCGAGTCCTTGATGCCGCCGAACGGCGTCAGCTCGATGCGGTAGCCGGGCACCTCCCACAGGTTGACGGTCCCGACCTGCAGTTCGTTGGCAAAGCGCGTGAAGTCGTCCATGCGGTTGGTGCAGATGCCGGACGACAGGCCGAAGGCCGTGCCGTTGGAGATGCGGATGGCCTCGTCGATATCGCGGAACGTGATGATCGGCGAGACCGGGCCGAAGGTTTCCTCCCTCACCAGCGTCATTGCCGGATCGACGCGATCGACCACGGTTGGCGCATAGCGCGCGCCGTCGCGCTGGTTGCCGATCAGCAGCCGCGCGCCCTGCGCCACCGCCTCGTTGACGCGGGCCTCGAACAGCGCCGCGGCCTGCGCATCGATCACCGTGCCCATGTCGACGCCGCGGTCCATCGGGTCGCCGTACTTCCACGCCCGCGTCTTCTCGACCACCAACTCGGTAAAGCGCGCGGCGACGGCCTGATGCACCAGCATGCGCTTGACCGCGGTACAGCGCTGGCCGGAATTCTTGTACGAGCCCTGCACCGCGAGGTCCGAGGCGCGGTCGAGGTCGGCGTCGTCCATCACGATCAGCGGATCGTTGCCGCCCAGCTCCAGCACCACGCGCTTGTAGCCCGCCTTGGCCGCGATGTACTTGCCGATCGCCACGCCGCCGGTGAAGGTGATCAGGTCCACCGCCGGATGCGTGATCAGCTCGTCCGCGATCTCGGCCGGATCGCCGGTCAGCACCTGCAGCATCTGCGGCGGCAGCCCCGCTTCGTACAACAGATCGGCCAGGTAGTACGCGGACAGCGGCACCTTCTCCGAGGGCTTGAGCACCATCCGGTTGTTGGTGGCGATCGACGGCGCGACCTTGTGCGCGACCTGGTTCATCGGGTGATTGAACGGCGTGATCGCGGTGATCACGCCCAGCAGCGGCTCGCGCTGCGTCATCACGCGGCGCTTCTTGCCGTGCGGCGTCAGGTCGCACGAGAACATCTGGCCGTCGTCGCGCAGCGCCTCGTTGGCGGCGAAGTTCAGCACGTCGGCGACGCGGCCGATCTCGTACAGCGAATCCTTCTTCGACAGTCCCGATTCGAGCGTGATCAGGTCCGAGGCCGGCTCGGTGCGCTCGCGCAGCAGCGCCGCGGCGCGATTGAGGATCGCGGCGCGCTCGTAGCGCGTCAGCGTCGAGCGATAGGCGCGCGCCACCGTATAAGCGCGCCGCACGTCCTCGACGGTCGCCTTCGGCACCGTGCCAACCAGCGTGCCGTCGTAGGGATTGCGCACTTCGATGACGCGGTCGCGCACGACCTTCTCGCCGTCGATGCGCAGCGCTTCGGCGCGGAAATGCGGGCTGACAGAGGCGGCGGGAAACTGGGGGGCGTTCATGTTCGGGGCTCCGTGAGGTGCAGGCAAGGGGCGATGCGGTCCAGGCCAGGCCTAGCCGAGGCCGGGCCGGGCCGGGCCGGATCAATGCAGATGATTCAGCGCGACGTCGAAGATGTCGAAGTTGCGCATCACCGCCTTGCCCGGAATGCCGGCGGTGGGACGGTTGAACAGCAGCGGCACGGTCTGCTCCGACACGCCGCCGTGCGACCGCAGCGGCGCGTCCAGTCCGCTCAGGTCGTGGCGGCTGCGGCTGGTGCCCAGCACCACATGCTTGCCGCTGATCACCACCAGATCGCCGACGCGATCGGGCGGCAGCTCGAAGCGCGCGCAGGCCTCGGCATTGTCGAGCACCGCTTCGACGCCCTCGATATCGCCGAGCTTCGACTTCAACGCGGCGGCGTCGCTGGCGTCGGCATCGTCGGGCAGATAGACGGTCGCGTACGAACCGAGCGCGCCGTGGTGGACGACATAGGGATCGGTGATCGGCAGGATCACGCGCGCCCCGCCCTGCTCCACGCCGCGGCCGAGCCAGGCATCGAGCCGGTCCTGCAGGAAGATCACGTTCGGCGCCTTGGTGTGCGCGTCATGCTTGGCGTTCATGCCGTGGTCGGCGGTCAGCGCCACCACGCAGCCCAGCGCGTCGAGCCGCGCCAGATAGCGGTCCATCATCGCGTAGAAGGCGTTGGCGCCGTCCGAGCCCGGGGCGAACTTGTGCTGGATATAGTCGGTCGTCGACAGATACATCAGATCGGGACGCCGCGTCTCCATCAGCCGCACGCCGGCGGCGAACACGAATTCGGACAGCTCCGCGCTGTAGACGCTGGGCACCGGCATGCCGACCAGTTCCAGCACGTTGTCGATGCCGTTCTCTTCCACGCTGGCCTGGTCTGCCTTCTCCGACGAGAAGCAGATGCCGCGCAGCCCATGGCCAAGCAGCCGGCGCAGCTTGTCCTTGGCCGTGACCACGGCGACGCTGGCGCCCGCTTCGGCGAACGCCGCGAGGATGGTGCCGGCGCGCAGGTACTTCGGGTCGTTCATCATCACTTCCTCGCCGCGGCCGCCGTTGGCCGTGCGATCGAAGAAGTAGTTGCCGCAGATGCCGTGCACCGACGGCGGCGCGCCGCAGACGATCGACAGGTTGTTCGGGTTGGTGAAGGTCGGCACCACGCAGGCACCACGGAACGCCGCGCCCTCGGCCAGCAACCGCTGCAGATACGGCGCGCTACGGCTGGCGGCGGCGGCTTCCAGGTAGTCGAACTCGCAGCCGTCGACGCAGACCACCACCACGGGCTGCTGCATCCATCGGTAGGTGCGCTGGTTGACGGTCACGGCGGGCTTGCCGGGCGAGGAGTCGGAGCGAGGGGCGGGCATGTCGGGGTCCTGTGCGGAAAAAGTCGTGAGAGTCGTAAGGGACAGGCGCGTAAGGGCTGTAAGGGGTGTAAGGAGCGTAAGGGCCGGCAGGCGCGCGGCCGGGGGCCCGCGCCTGCAGATGGATTGGATCAGGCGGCGCCCGGCGGCGCAGCGGCCTCCGATGTCGCGTCGGAGCCAGTGCCGGTGCCGGCGTCAATGCCGGTGCCGGCGTCAGTGCCGGTGCCGGCCCCGGCGTGGCCCTGCACCGCCGCATGCAGCCGCGCACGGCCGCGCTCGACGTGCTCGCGCATCAGCCGGCCGGCAAGCTCCGGATCGCGCGAGGCGATCGCCGAGACGATGTCGCGATGCTCGCGCGTCGAGGTCGGCATCGCGGTCGGCGCGGCGGACAGTGCTTCCCTCCGGTACAGCGTCAATTCCTTGACCAGGCGGCGATAGGTCTCGAGCAGCTTGCCGTTGCCGGCCAGCTCGACCATGCGATCGTGGAAGGCGAAGTTCAGCCGCGCATATTCGTCGAGGTCGCGCGCCGCGCTGGCGGCGCCCAGCGCCTCGATCATCGCGCGCAGTTCGCGCAGCGCCTCGGGCGTGATGCGCTGGGCGAGCTGCCGGCCGACGTATTCGTCCAGCACGGCGCGCAGCGCATAGATTTCGTCCGCCTCGTGCAGGGAGACCGAGCGGACAAAGACGCCGCGGTTCTTTTCGGTACGCAGCAGCCCGGTCTGTTCCAGCGCGCGAAAGGCCTCGCGCACCGGACCGCGCGACACGTTCAGCTCGCTGGCCAGCTCGATCTCGTTGAGCTTGTCTCCCGGCGCGAGCTCTCCCGCGGTGATGCGCCGCTCCAGCTCACGCTGCACCAGCGACGTCAGCGACTGGCTCTGCAGGATTTGGATTTCGCTCGACAGCGGCGCTTGGCGGGACATGAAGACTCCTGGCACGGGATGGCGGTGCACGCGCCGCGCATTCATTTCCACCGTCTTTTGGGCCCGGCTGGCGTGCGTGCATTTCCTGGTTGCGATTAAAGCAAGCGGTTTGTATATTGTCAACAAACCAAGACGCCGACGAGCGCGAAATCGGGGAGACTGCGCGAGTTCGTTTGGGCATATGTCTTGCAAGCGTTGCTGCACAAGGGTTTCAGGTGATTCACGGTGGTGCACGGGTCTGGCCACGCACTGCAACTAATTCACCAAATTGACACAACTCAGCACATACAATGCCGCAAGGAGCCCCACAATGAGAACCGCCATGACACTCGCCAAGCAAGCCCTCGCCGCCAGCGCCGCCCTTCTTCTGGCCGGCGCCGCATTCGCGCAGAAGACCACGCTGACCGTCTACACCGCCTGGGAAACCGAGACGCTGAAGCCCTACGCCGAGGGGTTCGCCAAGGTCGCGCCCGATATCGAGCTGAAGTACGTCCGCGACTCGACCGGCGTGATCACCGCCAAGGCGCTGGCCGAGAAGGCCAACCCGCAGGCCGACGTGATCGCCGGCCTGGCCGCCTCGAGCCTGGAGCTGCTGAAGCAGGAAGGCATGCTGCAGCCCTATGCGCCCAAGGGCTTCGAACGCCTGACGCGCGACTACAGCGACAAGGCGACGCCGCCCTCGTGGCTCGGCCTGGACGTCTGGGGCGCGACGGTGTGCTTCAACACCATCGAAGCAAAAAAGCGCAACCTGCCGAAGCCGGAAACGTGGCGCGACCTGGCCAAGCCGATCTACAAGGGCATGATCGTGATGCCCAACCCGGCCTCGTCGGGCACCGGCTTTCTCGACGTGACCGCGTGGCTGCAGCTGTTCGGCGAGCAGGAAGGCTGGAAGTACATGGACGCGCTGCACGAGAACATCGCCCAGTACACGCATTCCGGCTCGAAGCCGTGCAAGCAGGCCGGCGCCGGCGAATTCCCGATCGGCATCTCGTTCGAGCTGCGCGCGCACAAGACCAAGGCAGCGGGCGCACCGATCGACATCATCTTCCCGCGCGAAGGACTGGGCTACGACATCGAGGCCGCCGCCATCGTCAAGGGCACCAAAAAGCAGGAGGCCGCGCAGCGCTATCTGGACTGGCTCGCCAGCAAGGAAGCCAACGAGCTGTTCGCGCGCGACTGGGCCATCGTGGCCTACCCCGGCGTGGCCCGCAAGATCGAGACGATTCCGGCCGACTACGAAAAGATGCTGGTCAGGAACGACTTCAGCCATATCGCGAAGAACCGCGAGCGCGTGCTGGCCGAATGGCAGAAGCGCTACAGCGCCAAGGCGGAGAAGCAGTAAGCAGCGGCAGGCAGCAGGGCATCGCGCTGGCCGGCCACTCGCCGCCGCCCGCCGAAGCCAACCGCCGCAGCCAACCGCCGCACCCAGCCGCCGCAACCACCCGCCGCAACCACAAGACGCATTCACCAGACGCGCGCCCCCGTCCGACTCGATGGAGCCCACATCCATGACCACGTCCCCCACCCGGCACGAAAGTTATCTGAGCCTGAAAGGCATCCAGAAGCGGTTCGGCGGCGCCGACGGCTTCACCGCGCTGCGCCATATCGACCTCGACGTGCGCGAGGGCGAGCTGCTGTGCTTCCTCGGCCCGTCCGGCTGCGGCAAGACCACGCTGCTGCGGATCATCGCCGGCCTCGAATCGCAGACCGCCGGCACCATCCTGCAGGCGGGCCGCGATATCTCGACGCTGCCGCCGATGGAACGCGACTACGGCATCGTGTTCCAGTCGTATGCGCTGTTCCCCAACCTGACCGTGGCGGACAACGTTGCCTACGGGCTCGTCAATCGCCGCATGCCGCGCGAGCAGCGGCGTGCGCGCGTGGCCGAACTGCTGACGCTGGTCGGCCTGCCCGAGCGCGGCGCGCAATACCCGAGCCAGTTGTCGGGCGGGCAGCAGCAGCGCGTGGCGATCGCGCGGGCGCTGGCCACTTCGCCGGGCCTGCTGCTGCTCGACGAGCCGCTGTCCGCGCTGGATGCCCGCGTGCGGGTGCGACTGCGCAGCGAGATCCGCGCGCTGCAGCAGCGGCTGAACATCACCACCATCCTGGTCACGCACGACCAGGAGGAAGCGTTGTCGATGGCGGACCGCATCGTCGTGATGAACCAGGGCGCGATCGAGCAGATCGGCACGCCGGCGCAGATCTACCAGCGCCCCGCCACGCCCTTCGCCGCCGATTTCGTCGGCAAGACCAATATGCTGCCGGCGACCGTGGACAGCGACGGCCATCTGAGGCTGGGCGAACGGCGCCTGCAATGCATCGCGCCGCCGGGCTGCTGCACCGACGACACCGTGCAGATCTTCTTCCGGCCCGAGGACGTCTGCGTGCGCGGCTGCGACCAGCAGGGCGAAAACGTGCTCGATGCCACCGTCGACAAGATCGAGTTCCTCGGCGCCTTTTCGCGGCTGACCCTGAAGCTGGCGGACGGTGCCGGCGCGTCGGTGCCGCTCTATGCCGACCTGTCGCTCAACGACATGCACGAACTGCGTCCCAGCGCGGGCGATCCGCTGCGCCTAGCCATTCCCGCCGACCGCCTGCGAGTGTTCCGTCAGCCATGAGCCTGCTCCTGTCCAAGGCGACCGTGCCGCCCGTTCCGCCCCTTCCGCCCGTTCCGTCGGCCCCGCCCGTGCCGCCGCTATCCCCTTCCGCCGCGCCCGGCATCCCCTTCGGTGCGGTCCGTACCCACTGGACCGACCGCATTGCCCACGCGCTGCTGTGGGCCGCCGCGCTGGCGCTGCTGTGCTTCGTGCTGGCGCCGATCGTGATGATCCTGGCCAAGAGCGTGCAGAACCGCGACGGCACGCTGGCCGGCATTGCGCATTTCCGCACGTACCTGGCCACGCCCGCGCTGTGGCACTCGGTCTGGAACAGCGTCTGGGTATCGACGCTGGCCACCGCCATCACGGTGCCGCTCGCGTTCACCTTCGCCTACGCGCTGACGCGCAGCCGCATCGGCGCCAAGGGCCTGCTGCGCAATCTCGCGCTGATTCCGCTGCTGGCGCCGTCGCTGCTGGCCGCGATCTCCTTCATCTTCTGGTTTGGCAACCAGGGGCTGCTGAAGCCCTATATGGGCGAACTGCAGATCTACGGGCCGCTCGGCGTGGTCGGCGCGCTGGTGTTCGCGACCTTCCCGCACGCGCTGATGATCATGATCACGGCGCTGTCGCTGACCGATGCGCGGCTGTACGAGGCGGCCGATGCGCTGGGCACGTCCACCGTGCGCAAGTTCTTCACGATTACCGTGCCCGCCGCGCGCTATGGCCTGGTCAGCGCCGCGATGGTGGTGTTCACCTACGCGATCTCGGACTTCGGCATTCCGAAGGTGATCGGCGGCAACTTCCACATGCTGGCCACCGACATCTACAAGCTGGTGATCGGCATGCAGGACTTCTCGCAGGGCGCGGTGGTCGCGCTGATGCTGCTGGTGCCGGTGCTGGTGACCTACTGCATCGACGCGCGCGTGCAGCGCCGTCAGATGGCGCAGATGTCGGCCCGCTCGGTGCCCTACGTGCCCCGCCGCAGCCGCCGCTTTGACCTCGCCATGGCGGCATTGTGCTGGCTGGTCGCGGCGCTGATGGTGGCCGTGATGGGCATGGCGATCTACGCGTCCTTCGTCAAGCTGTGGCCCTACAACTTCTCGCTGTCGCTGAACCACTACCGGGTCGGCCTGGTGGAAGGCGGCGTCGTTGCTTCCTGGTTCAACAGCCTGAAGCTGGCGCTGGCCTGCGCGCTGATCGGTCCGGTCTTCATCTTCACCACGGCCTATCTGCTGGAGAAGACGCGAGGCCTCCCGTGGCTGCGCGGCTTCGTGCGGCTGATGGCGGTGCTGCCGATGGGCGTGCCGGGGCTGGTGCTGGGCCTGGGCTACATCTTCTTCTTCGTGCCGGCGGCCAATCCGCTCAACGTCCTGTACCAGACGCTGGGCATCCTGGTGCTGGTGACCATCGTCCACTACTACGCGTCCTGCCATTTGACGGCGGTGACCGCGCTCAAGCAGCTCGACGGCGAGTTCGAGGCGGTCTCGGCCTCGCTGAAGGTGCCGTTCTACACCACCTTTTTGCGCGTGACCGTGCCGGCCTGCCTGCCAGCGATCGTCGAGATTTCGCGCTACCTGTTCATCAATGCGATGACCACCGTGTCCGCGGTGGTGTTCCTGTACGGCACCGATACCAAGCTCGCCTCGGTCGAGATCGTCAATCTGGACGAGTCCGGCGATATCGGCCCGGCCGCCGCGATGGCGACGCTGGTCGTGCTGACCTGCGCCAGCGCCTGCCTCGCCTACCACGGCCTGCAGCGCTGGCTCGAGCGCCGCACCCAGGCCTGGCGCGGCGCCGACGAACGCGACTGACCCCAACCACAACCACACGATTCCCGCTCCGCCACCCCCCTGCCAGGAGATTCGACCATGATTCGCGGCAACGACCCCATTCTGCTGACGCCCGGCCCCCTGACCACCTCGCTCGCGACCAAGCAAGCCATGCTGCGCGACTGGGGCTCGTGGGACGCCGCCTTCAACGCCATCACCGGCAGCCTGTGCGAGGATCTGGTCCGCATCGTGCACGGCGAAGGCACGCACGTCTGCGTGCCGATGCAGGGCAGCGGCACGTTCTCGGTCGAGGCGGCGATCGCCAATGTCGTCCCGCGCGACGGCAAGGTGCTGGTGCCGCAGAACGGCGCCTATTGCCAGCGCATCCTGAAGATCTGCAAGGCGATCGGCCGCGCCTCGGTCGAACTGCCGATTCCGGAGGACCAGCCCGCCAGCGCCGCGGTGATCGAGGCCGCGCTGTCCGCGGACCCGTCGATCACCCATGTGGCGCAGGTCCATTGCGAGACCGGCGCCGGCGTGCTCAATCCCCTGCCCGAGATCGCGCAGCTGTGCGCGCGGCTCGGCAAGGGCCTGATCGTCGATGCGATGAGCTCGTTCGGCGCGATCGAGATCGACGCGCGCACGATGCCGTTCGACGCGCTGGTGGCGGCCACCGGCAAATGCATCGAGGGCGTGCCGGGCATGGGGTTCGTGCTGGTCAGGAAGGACGTGCTGGAGGCCAGCCAGGGCAACAGCCATTCGCTGGCATTGGACCTTTATGATCAATACGTCTATATGCGGAAGACCACCCAGTGGCGCTTCACGCCGCCCACGCACGTGGTCGCGGCCTTCCGCGCGGCGCTGGACCAGTATCTGGCCGAGGGAGGGCAAGCGGTGCGCGGCGAGCGCTATCGCCGCAACTGCGCCGCGCTGATCGACGGCATGCGCGAGCTGGGCTTTCGTCCCTTCCTGCGTCCGGAGGTGCAGGCGCCGATCATCGTCACCTTCCACGCGCCCGACGATCCGCGCTATGACTTCAAGACCTTCTATGCGAAGGTGCGCGAGCGCGGCTATATCCTCTATCCCGGCAAGCTGACGCAGGTCGAGACCTTTCGCGTCGGCTGCATCGGCGCGATCGACGACAACGAAATGCGCAACGTGGTGTCCGCGATCGGGCTGACGCTGCGGGAGATGGGGATCGACATGGCGGCGCAGCTGGCCAAGGCGGCCTGAGCCGCGGCGCTCGCCACGGATCCCACCGAACCCACCGATCCCGCCGCTCCGCTCGCCACGCATTGCACCGATCGACTTTCCGGCCGGCCCCGGCAGCCCGCGCGCACGATGCGAGCTGCCGGGCCGGCCGTGCCACTTCCCCAACAGGGCCAGCATGACCCTTCCCGCCGACTTCCACTGGATGGCGTTCGTCGCCGTGATGCTGTCCGCCGTGATGCACGCCTCATGGAATGCGATCGTCAAGATCGGCGGCGACCGCCTGTCGTCGATGGCGCTGATCGACACCTTCTGCCTGCTGGCGGCGCTGCCCTTCCTGCTGGTGGTGCCGCTGCCCGCGCCGGCGGTCTGGCCCTTCCTGCTGGCGACGGTCTGCCTGGAGGTCGTCTACAAGCTGTCGCTCGTCGCGGCCTACAACCGCGGCGACTTCAGCCAGGCCTATCCGCTGATGCGCGGCTGCGCGCCGATGATGGTCGCGTTGCTGCTGCTGGCGATGGGCAGCGAGCGGCTGGGCCCCGGCGGCTATGCCGGCATCGCGCTGATCTGCTGCGGGCTGGTCAGCCTGGTGCGCTGGCGCACGCAGTCGCCGCAGCTGATGGGCTTCGCGCTGCTGGCCGGCGCGTGCCTGGCGGGCGGCACGGTGATCGACGGCACCGCGGTCAAGCGCCACGGCGAAGTGTTCTCGTACATCGTCTGGCTGCAGACGCTGTCGCACCTGTTCATGCCGAGCTATGCGGCGGTCCGGCGCGGCCGCACGCTGCTGACGCTGCTGCGCACGGAGTGGAAGCGCGCGTGGATCGGCGGCATCAACCGGGTCGGGTCGTATGCGCTGATGCTGTGGGCGATGACGCTGGCGCCGGTGGCCAAGCTCGCCGCGCTGCGCGAATCGAGCGTGATCTTCGCCGCGCTGCTGGGCTACTTCCTGCTGCGCGAGCCGTTCGACCGGCGGCGGCTGATGGCGACTGCGCTGGTGCTGGCGGGGATCGTGACGTTGCAGCTGGCGCGGTAAGGTCCCAGCAGAGGCAGGGTCCGAGGAAAGGCAGGGTCCGAGGAAAGGTAGGGTCCGGGGAGAGGTAGGGTCCGAGGAAAGGGTCCGAGGAGCGGCGTCCTGCCGCGCCATACCGCCGTCTCATGGCGGCTGACCCCATCCGGAAGTACAATCGCTTTGTCTCGTTTTCCGGAACGGAGGAATCGCTTTGAAAACCGCCACCACCGCCGCGGCGTCCGCTCCACGCGCGCGCGGGGCCGCCAAGGCCAACTCGGCCGCCGCGGCCAAGGCCGCCGCGCGGCCCGCCCCGGTGCCGCCCCCGCCCTCGCCCAGCGAAGCCGCCAACGACCGTGGCGACACGCCCACGCTGCGCGCCTTCGCGCTGCTCGAATTCCTGGTCGCGGCCGACCGGCCGCTGACGCTGGCGGAGATCATGCAGGGCTTCGAGGCGCCCAAGGCCTCGCTGCACCGGATGCTGGGCGCGCTCGAAGCGGGCGGACTGGTGATCCGCGAACCCGGCGCGCGCAACGCCTATGCGGTCGGGCCGCGGCTGGCCCGCCTCGGCGTGGCCATCGTCACGCACTCCGGCACCCGCCAACTGCGCCACGCGATCCTGTCGCGGCTGGTCGAGGACATCGGCGAGACCGTCAACCTGACCATGCTGCACGAGAGCGCCGTGCTGTATCTGGACCGCATGGAGGCGCCCTGGCCGCTGCGGCTGGACCTGAAGCCGGGCTCCCACGTGCCGCTGCACTGCTCGGCCAGCGGCAAGCTGCTGCTCGGATTGCTGCCGCGCGAGCAGCGCCGCGCGCTGGTGAAGCAACTGCCGCTGGAACGCTTCACGCAGAACACCATCACCGATGTCGAACTGCTCGAGGCGGAGCTGGACCGCTGCGCCCACAAGCAGATCGGCGTCGACAACGAGGAGTTCGTCGCCGGCATCAGCTGCGTCGCGGTGCCGGTGCGCGACGAGCGTGGCCAGGTGGTGGCCGCCCTCGCGGTCCACGCGCCGACGGTGCGCTCGCCGCTGTCGCGTTCGCTGGAATTCGTGCCGCGGCTGCAGCAGGCGGCACGGGACCTGGCATCGACGTTCTGAGGAAGGCGAGCGCGCGGGGCTGCCATCTCGCGCGACGTCTCGACATCCGTTTTGCATTCCCTCGCCCGCTTGCGAGACAGGGCAGGGAGAGGGCAACCACGCGGCGTCGAACGATGGCGCTGCATCGTGCGGCGTTTTCCCTCTCCCCCAGCCCCTCTCCCGCTTGCGGGAGAGGGGAGCAACCCGCGCGAGAGCATGAGGCATCAAGCCCTTCCCTTCCACGGCACCAGCCACTTCTCCACGCCGCGCATCAGCAGATCGAAGCCATAGGCGATCAGGCCGATCAGCACGATGCCCATCACCACCACGTCGGTACGCAGGAAGTTCGAGGCGTTGAGCACCATCTGGCCCAGGCCTGCGGTGGCGGCCACCATCTCGGCGGCGACCAGCGTGGTCCAGCCGAAGCCGATCGCGATGCGCATGCCGGTCAGGATGTCGGGCAGCGCGGCCGGCAACACCACATGGCGAATCACCTGCCACGGCGTGGCGCCCATCGAATAGGCCGCGTTGATCTGCTCGATCGTCACCGAACGCACGCCGGCGCGCGCCGACATCGCCATCGGCGCGAAGCAGGCCAGGAAGATCAGCAGCACCTTCGAGGTCTCGTCGATGCCGAACCAGATCACGATCAGCGGCAGATAGGCCAGCGGCGGCAGCGGCCGGTAGAACTCGATCGGCGGATCGAAGACGCCGCGCGCGATGCGCGACACGCCCATCAGCACGCCGACCGGCACCGCGGTGATGGCCGCCAGCGCAAAGGCGCCGAACACGCGCACCATGCTGGCCCAGAAGTGGTCGAGCAGCGGCAGGCCGCCCTGCACATTGCCGTTCCACGCATCGACAAAGGCCTTGCCGATCGACTCCGGCGTCGGCAGGAACAGCGGCGGCACCCAGCCGAAATGGCTGGCGACCCACCACAGCACCAGCAGCGACACCACGGTGACCGCGGAAATCCGGGAGCTGGAGCCCTCGCCCGGCATCCGGTAACCGGAGACCGTGCGGACCTTGCGTGCCGGCGCGGCCGGCCCCGCCGGCCCCACCGACCCAACGGCGGCGGCGTTCGTGGTGGAAGACATCTCGTCGGCAACGATGGCGCCGGGCGCGCGCGGCGCGCCCGACAGGCTCTGAACGGTGGCAGGCATCGGCTTATCCTTATGGCGTGGCATGGATCAGGTCGACGATTTCCTCGCGATGGCGAATGAAATCCGGATCGGATTTGACGGCGCGCGCATCGCCACATTCGATATAGCGGCGCGCGTACGGCAGCTCGTAGGTGTGGGCGATGCGGCCCGGCGACGGCGTCATCACGATCAGCCGCGTGGCCAGGAACAGCGCCTCCTCGACGCTGTGCGTGATGAAGAAAACGATCTTCTGCTCGCGTGCCCACAGCTTCAGGATCAGCGCCTGGATCGACTCGCGCGTCAGCGCATCGAGCGCGCCGAGCGGTTCGTCCATCAGCATCACCGCCGGATCGTTGGCCAGCGCGCGTGCAATGCCGACGCGCTGCTGCATGCCGCCCGACAGCTGATAGACCGGCTTGTCGGCGACGTGCTCCAGCCCGACCAGCGCCAGCTTGTCGCGCGCGATGCGAAGCCGCTCCGCGCCGCCGACGCCACGCATGCGCAAACCCAGCGCGACGTTGTCGGCGACATTGAGCCACGGCATCAGGGCATGCTTCTGGAACACCACGCCGCGCTCCGCGCCTGGACCGTTGACGGCGTGGCCGTCGAGGCGAATCTCCCCTTCGGACGGCTGCATGAAGCCGGCGATGCAGGACAGCAGCGTGGTCTTGCCGCAGCCGGAGGCGCCCAGCGCGACGACGAAGTCGCCGCGCTCCATGGTCAGGTTGACCTGCGACAGCGCGAGCGTCTGCGTACCGCCCGCGCCCCCATAGTTGACGCTGAGGTTGTCGATTTCGAGTTTGGCCATCTCGGTTCCCTGTTGGGTCGTTGGCAAATGACTGGCGGATAGGGACGGACAGCGGCTCAACGCATTGCCCGCTTGACCCACTCGGCGTTGACGCCGGCGGAGTAGTCGGGCAGCACGGTCTGGATCGTGCCCTGCTCCTTCAGGAACTGCGCCGCCGACTGCAGGGCCTTGGCCGCGCCGCCGCCGAGCCAGCGCGCCGAGGCCTGTTCCTCCAGCGTCGGGAAGGCGTACAGCGACATGCTGCCCGGCACGTCCTCGGGCTTGGCGCCCGAGATCCTGGCCACCGTCTTGACCATCGGCGAATCCGCGGTCCACGCCGCCTTGTTCTTGCGGTAGTTGTCGTCCGCGGCCGCCAGCATCCTGACGAACTTGACCATGAAGTCCGGGTTCTCGCGCGCGAACTTCTTGCTGACGATCATGCCGTCGAAGGTCGCCTTGCCGGTGGACTGCGCGATCTGTCCCGAGGTCAGCAGCACCTTGCCGGTCGGCTTGATGCGCGCGAGCACCGGGTCCCAGATGAAGGTCGCGTCGATGTCGCCGCGCTGCCAGGCGGCGGCGACTTCCGGCGGCCGCATGTTCATGATGCGGACCTGCTTCGGATCGACCTTGGCCTGCTCCAGCGCGACCAGCGTGTGATAGTGCGTGGTCGAGACGAACGGCACGCCGATGCGCTTTCCCTTCAGGTCGGCGACGCTCTCGATGCGCGTGCCGTTGCGCGCGACCATCGCCTCGGCGGCGTTGATGTCGTCGAGAATCCAGAACAGCTCGACGTCCAGCCCCTGCGACAGGGCCGAGGCAATCGGCGAGGTGCCGGCCTCCGCGATCGCGATCTGTCCCGACGCCATCGCGCGGATCACGTCGCCGCCGCCGGAGAACTGGCGGAACGACACCTTGTAGCCCGTCTGCTTCTCGATCTCCTTGGCGTCCTGCACATGGCGCCATGGCACCACCATGTCCTGGTAGGCGATCACCACTTCCCTGGGCTGTGCCAGCGCGCCCGTCTGCACGGCGGCGGCCAGCACCGCGCCCGTTGCCAACTGCTTGATCCAACGCTCGATCCAACGCATCGTCGTATTCCTCAAGAAAAACAGGTTGCGTGCCGCGGCAGGGAGCGGCACGGAGATCCAGGCACCGGCAAGGTGCCTACTCGAGGAGGGGAAGACAGAAAGCAGGTCGCATGCCAATGTCTCCTTGCAGTGGACGGCTGTCGCGTCCTTGTATCGGCCGTCGCCACGTCGTGGTGGCAATCGGCGGCCAACGCCTTGCACGTTGGGTAGCGCTATCGTAGGCAGCCGGGGGCGCGGGCCATAGTGCCACTGGGCGGCAATCGTGGGTCCAAGCGCCCGCCGGCCGCCGAACCGCGCGAATCGCCTCACCCGGGAGCCCGGTTCCGGGGCTTTCTTCGCACCCTCAGCGCACCGTGGCGGGCTGTTTTGTCCCGTTTTAGTGCATATCACGTACCGTTTTCCGAGATTTTTGTTGACCGGAATGGCTCGCCGCCCTATCCTTCCCTCAGATCACCGTTTTCGGTACATTTCATCCCATTTTTCAATCCCGCCATGAAAGCGATCCACCGCATCATCGAGCGCGCGCGCTCGTCCCCCCGGCGCATCGTGCTGTGCGAGGCGGAGGACCCGCGCGTGCTGCAAGGCGCGCGGCGCGCGACGCAAGAGGGCATCGCCCGCATCGTGCTGGTCGGCGATGCCGCCCGCATCGCCGATGCGGCGCAGCGGCACGGCGTCGCGCTGGACGGCATGGAGCTGGTCGATCCCGCCAGCGCCGCGCAGCGGGACCGCTACGCGCAGCAATGGCTGGCGCTGCGCCAGCCCAGGGGCATGACGCCCGAGCAGGCGCAGCGCGACGTGCTGGCGCCGCTGTGCTTCGCCAATCTGATGGTGCGCGCCGGCGACGCCGACGGCTCGGTGGCGGGCGCGGTCCATACCACCGCGGACGTGGTGCGCCACGCGATCCAGATCATCGGCATCGCGCCGTCCTTCCGGCTGGTATCGAGCTTCTTCCTGATGATGTTCTGCGAGCCCTTTCACTCGCTCAAGGGCGGACTGATCTTCTCCGACTGCGGCCTGGTGATCGACCCGGACGCCGAGGCGCTGTCCGAGATCGCGATGGCAGCCGCCGACAGCGCGCAGAGCCTGCTGATGGAGACGCCGCGCGTGGCGATGCTGTCGTTCTCGACCAATGGCAGCGCGCACCACGCCGCCGTCGACAAGGTCGCCGCGGCCACGCAACGCGTGCGCGCGCTGCGACCCGACCTGGCCATCGACGGCGACGTGCAGCTCGACGCGGCCATCGTCGCGGAGATCGCGGAGCGCAAGCTGCCCGCCTCGCAGGTCCATGGGCATGCCAATGTGCTGGTGTTCCCGAGCCTGGAGGCCGGCAATATCGGCTACAAGCTCGCCGAGCGCCTGGGCGGCGCCGTGGCGATCGGGCCGATGCTGCAAGGGTTGCGGCGCCCGGCCAACGATCTGTCGCGCGGCTGCAGCGCGGACGACATCTTTCACGTGATCGCGGTCACCGTGGTGCAGGCGCAGGCCGCCGACCTCGAAGCGGGCGATGCCAGCGCGCAGATGGCGCTGCCGGGCATGGCTGGAGGCCCGGCGACTGGCACCACATCATCGGGAGCCACGCAGTCCTGATGAGTCTCGACACCTTGCTGCCGGTACTGGCCCTGCTCGGCCTCGGCAGCTATTTCCAGACCGTGACCGGGTTCGGCATGGGTCTGATCGTGATGGGCGCGGCCAGCGGCCTGCATCTGGCGCCGGTCGCCACGCTGGCCGCGCTGGTCAGCCTGCTGACGCTCGCCAACGGCGCGCTCGCGCTGCCCGGCAAGCTGCACCATATCGACTGGCGCGCGGTGCGGGCCGCCACGCTCGGCATCCTGCCGTCGGTGGTGGCCGGCGTCGTGCTGCTGCACTACCTGAGCGGCACCGCCGCCGGCGTGCTGCAGCTGATGCTCGGCGCCGTGGTGCTGTACGGCGGCATCGGCGCGGCCCTGCGTCCCGCCGCGTTGTCCAGCCGCTCCGGCGACGGCAGCTTCTTCGTCAGCGGCGTCTGCGGCGGCCTGCTCAGCGGCCTGTTCGGCGTCTCCGGGCCGCCGCTGATCTTCCAGTTCTATCGCCAGCCGCTGAACATGGTGCAGATCCGCTGCGCGCTGATCCTGGTCTTCACCACCACCTCGGCGGTGCGCACCGCCTACAGCGCCTGGCAAGGCGAACTGGCCAGCGACGTCTGGCTGCAGGCCGCGCTGGCCTTCCCGGTGGTCGCGCTGAGCACGATCGCGGCACGGCGCTTCCCGCCGCCGCTGTCGGCCGAGGCGACGCGGCGGGTGGCGTTCGGGGTGCTGGTGGTGCTGGGCGCGTATCTGATGGCCGGGCCCCTGTGGCAGTGGTTCGCGGCGCCTTCGGCATAAGGCGCACCGCATAACGTAGCCGCTCGTATCCTTTATTGCCGTTGCGCGGCCGAAATGCCCTCAACGTAGCCGCTCGGCTACGTTATGCGTGACGCCATCGCGCGCCGGCTACCCCAGCCCTCCCCGTCCCCCGCTCCCCACCCAGCGCGCGATCGCGTCGATCGCCGCCGTGTCGAGCGGCCGCGAAGTATCCAGCGGGAAATGGCGCCGGTAGTAAGGGCTCAGGTCCAGATCGACGCCGAGCCCCATCACTTCGATGCGCCCCTGCGCCTCGTGGCGCGCCACCACGTCCTTCAGATGGTCGTCCAGCAGCCGCTCGCCGTTGGCCTGCGCGGTGGCACGGTCCATCGGGCTGCCGTCGGATACCACCACCAGCAGGCGGCGCGACTGCGGGCGGGACAGCAGGCGGGCGCAGGCCCAGTCGACCGCTTCGCCGTCGATCCCTTCGCGGAACAGGTCGGCCTTGAACAGCGCGGCGATGCCGGTTCGTGCGCGCCGCCAGCTGGTGTCGGCATCCTTGAACACCAGATGGCAGACCTCGTTCAGGCGGCCAGGCGATGGCGGGCGGCCCGCGGCCTGCCAGTCGCGCGCCACGCGGCCGCCGTTCCAGGCGCCGGTGGTGAAGCCGAGCACTTCGGTGACCAGGCCCGCAGCATCGGCCGCGCGGGTCATCACGTCGACCAGCAAGGCGATCTGGTCGATATGGGCCTTCATCGAGCCCGAGCAATCGATCAGGAAACTCAGTACCGCGTCTGTGCGCGGCTGCAGCCGCGGCTGGCGGAAAATGCGCGGCTGGCCGCCGGCGCAGGCCAGTTGCGCGAGCCGGCTGCGATCGAGCCGGCCCTCCTCTTCGCCGGACGACCAGCCGTCGGCGGCCGGTATCGCGAAGGCGGACGACAGCGTGCGCGCGATGCGGACCGGATTGATGCCGCCCTCGACGATGCGCCGGTCCAGGCGTTCGCGCCATGCCTGCAGCGAAGCCTGGCGCGCCAGCGTGGCGGCGCGCAGCTCGCGATCGTAGCGCGTGGTGAAGGCCGCGTAGCCCGGTGCAAGCGCACCGTCGGCGCCGGCGCGCGCGCCGCCGGGGCCGGCACCGGCTCCCTGCTGCAACGGCGCCTCGTCCTCGAAATCGAGCAGCAGCGAGAAGCCGTCGCGCACGGTCTCGGGCGATTCCCGCGCCTCGTCGTCGGCCAGGCCGGCCCGCCGCGCATCGTCGCGCAGCATCCCCGCCACCATCTCCGCCGCGGCACGCGCGTGTTCGGCAAAGGCGCGCTGGTCGGCGCGCGTGCGCCGCATGCCGGCCAGCGCGGTGCCCAGCGCCGGCACGATGGCGGCGCGCGTGGCCTCGATCAGGTCCTCGGTCTCCTCGATCACCGGCCGGCTCGACAGGCGCGACCAGACCACCTGCGCGACCGTGTAGATCAGGATGCCGAAACGCCCTTCGGTCAGCCCGGAGCGATGGAAGGCCAGCGACCATTGCGCGAAGCGCCGGTGCAGGTTGGCGGCCACGCCCGGCATGCCGGCGGGCAGATGGGTTTCGCAGCGCAGCTGCTCGAACAGTTCGAACAGCAGCCGCGCGACGGGATCGGCGGGACGCAGCGCGCGGTGCAAGGCCGCATCGCCATGCCGCAGGCGCAGCGCGACGGCGTCCGCGCTGCCGCGCAGGTCGGCGAAGGTATCGCGGGCGGCATCGGTCAGCAAGTGCGGGGCGTGCAACGGCAGCGGCCGTTGGCCGCGCCAAGGCCTGCCGGCGCGGTAATGCAGCGTGGCGTCTCCCGCCAGCGCACGCAGGGCCGCCGCGCACAAGGCCTCGCGCCGGCGCTGGGTCGAAGCAGGCAACGGTTGCTCCGGCCCCACCGCGGTCCCAGCCTCCGGCGGCGTTGCGGCCCCAACCTCCCGCGTCGCCGCGGCCGCAACCTTCGACGCCGCCGCGTGTTCGGCCTCCGGTATCGCCGGTGCCAACATCGTCAGGCCGCCGCGTCGCCGCAGGGCTCCAGCTCGGTGCCGAAGCCCCGCTGGAAATACTCGGCCACGATCGGCCGCTCGCCCGGCTCGCACTTGTTCAGGAAGCTGAGCCGGAACGCCAGCGCCGGATCGCGGAAGATCTGGCAGTTCTCGGCCCAGGCGATCACCGTGCGCGGCGACATCAGCGTCGACACGTCACCCGCGGCAAACCCCTCGCGCGTCAGCTGGGCGACGGCGACCATCGCGCCGACCAGCTCGCGTCCCGCCGCGTCGGCCAGCTCCGGCACGCGCGCCAGCACGATGTCGATCTCCGCCTCGCGCGGCAGATAGTCGAGCGTCGCCACCACGTTCCAGCGGTCGATCTGCGCGTGGTTCAGCAGATGGGTGCCGTGATACATGCCGGTCAGGTTGCCGAGCCCGACCGTATTGGCGGTCGCGAACAGCCGGAAGAACGGATGCGGCTGGATCACGCGGTTCTGGTCCAGCAGCGTGAAGCGGCCATCGCGCTCGAGCACGCGCTGGATCAAGAACATCACGTCCGGACGACCCGCGTCGTATTCGTCGAACACCAGCGCGATCGGCCGCTGCAGCGCCCACGGCACGATGCCCTCCTGGAATTCGGTGACCTGCTGGCCATCGCGCAGCACCACGGTGTCGCGCCCGACCAGGTCCATGCGCCCGATATGCCCATCCAGATTGACGCGCAGGCACGGCCAGTTCAGCCGCGCGGCCACCTGTTCGATATGGGTCGACTTGCCGGTGCCGTGCAGCCCCTGCACCAGCACGCGGCGATTGCGCACGAAGCCGGACAGGATCGCCAGCGTGACCTCCGGCTCGAAGCGGTAGCCCGGATCGATTTCCGGCACGTGGTCGTCGCGCACGCCGAAGGCCGGCACCCGCATCGCGCTGTCGATGCCGAACACATCACGCACCGACACCATGCGGTCCGGTTCCACGCTGGCAAGGTCGATCGTCACTTCGGTTCTCCTGGATGAGGCTCTATGAGGCTGGATAAGGCTGTATGAGGCCGGACAAGGCTGGAGGGATGTCCTTGAGGTCCCGGCTGTCCCGGGCGGCGCAGGCGCGCCATGGCTCCGGCGGTTCCATGGAGCCATCATAGCTCAGTCTCATTTTTAGACACAACACATTCCGAATAATGGATTTTCCTATTGACGATGCCTGCGGTCCGTCCTACATTTCAGCGAAACAACAGTTTTCGGTACATCACGTACCGTTTTACGATCACAACGATCCCAACCTACCGGAGACCGCAAGCATGTCCGACCACACCCCCACCGCCGGCCCGCAGGCCATGACGCCTTCCGAGGCCTTCGTCGAAACCCTCGCCGCCAACGGCGTCACCGACATGTTCGGCATCATGGGCTCGGCCTTCATGGATGCGATGGACATCTTCGCGCCGGCCGGCATCCGCCTGATCCCGGTGGTGCATGAGCAGGGCGCCGGCCACATGGCCGACGGCTATGCCCGCGTGTCGGGCCGCCACGGCGTCGTGATCGGCCAGAACGGTCCGGGCATCAGCAACTGCGTGACCGCGATTGCCGCGGCCTACTGGGCGCACAGCCCGGTGGTGATCGTCACGCCGGAGGCAGGCACCATGGGCATCGGCCTGGGCGGCTTCCAGGAAGCCAACCAGCTGCCGATGTTCCAGGAGTTCACCAAGTACCAAGGTCATGTCACCAACCCGGCGCGCATGGCCGAATTCACCGGCCGCTGCTTCGATCGCGCGATGGCCGAGATGGGTCCGACCCAGCTGAACATCCCGCGCGACTACTTCTACGGCCAGATCAAGGCCGAGATCCCGCAGCCGCGCCGGCTGGACCGCGGCCCCGGCGGCGAGCAGAGCCTGAACGAAGCGGCCGAGCTGCTGGCGCAGGCAAAGTTCCCGGTGATCATCTCCGGCGGCGGCGTGGTGATGGCCGACGGCGTCGAGGAATGCAAGGCGCTGGCCGAGCGGCTGGGCGCGCCGGTGGTCAACAGCTATCTGCACAACGATTCCTTCCCCGCCAGCCACCCGCTGTGGTGCGGCCCGCTGGGCTATCAGGGCTCGAAGGCGGCGATGAAGCTGATCTCGCGCGCCGACGTGGTGGTGGCGCTCGGTTCGCGCCTCGGACCGTTCGGCACGCTGCCGCAGCACGGCATGGACTACTGGCCGAAGACGGCCAAGATCATCCAGATCGACGCCGACCACAAGATGCTGGGCCTGGTGAAGAAGATCTCGGTCGGCATCTGCGGCGACGCCAAGGCGGCCGCCGTCGCGCTGACCGAACGCCTGGCCAACCGCACGCTGGCGTGCGACGCGACCCGCGCCGCGCGCGCCGACCAGATCGCCACCGAAAAGGCGGCCTGGGAGAAGGAACTGGACGAGTGGACGCACGAGCGCGACCCGTTCAGCCTGGACATGATCGAGGAGCAGAAGAACGAGCGCACGCCGAACGGCGGCTACTACCTGCATCCGCGCCAGGTGCTGCGCGAACTCGAGAAGGCCATGCCGGCCGACGTGATGGTGTCGACCGACATCGGCAACATCAACTCGGTGGCCAACAGCTATCTGCGCTTCGAAAAGCCGCGCAGCTTCTTCGCGGCAATGAGCTGGGGCAACTGCGGCTACGCCTTCCCCACCATCATCGGCGCCAAGGTCGCGGCACCGCACCGTCCGGCGATCTCGTACGCGGGTGACGGCGCCTGGGGCATGAGCCTGATGGAAACCATGACCTGCGTGCGCCACAACATTCCGGTCACCGCGGTCGTCTTCCACAACCGCCAGTGGGGCGCGGAGAAGAAGAACCAGGTGGACTTCTACAACCGCCGCTTCGTCGCCGGCGAGCTGGACAATCCGAGCTTCGCCGAGATCGCCCGCGCGATGGGCGCCGAAGGCATCGTGGTCGACCGGCTGGAAGACGTCGGCCCCGCGCTGAAGAAGGCCATCGACCTGCAGATGAACCACGGCAAGACCACCATCGTGGAAATCATGTGCACCCGCGAACTGGGCGATCCGTTCCGCCGCGATGCCTTGTCCAAGCCGGTCCGCCTGCTCGACAAGTACAAGGATTACGTATAACGGAAGCAAACGAGGCGCGCGGTGCGGCCCTGCCGCGCCGCGCGATCACGGCCTTCGGGGCCGCCGCAGCAATGCGGCCCCGGACAGACAAAACAAAGACAGCGAAGCCGTGACGACACCATCATGAGAAGCACTGGAGACAAAAATTGCTGGATAACCCCGAGGGCTCGCGCGGCCTCAAGCACAGCCTGAAACAGCGCCACATGACGATGATCGCGCTCGGCGGCGTGATCGGTGCCGGACTGTTCGTCGGCAGCGGCGTCGTCATCAAGTCGGCCGGCCCGGCGGCCGTCCTGTCCTTCCTGCTGACCGGCATGCTGGTGGTGCTGGTGATGCGGATGCTCGGCGAGATGGCCTGCGCGCTGCCCACCGTCGGCTCCTTCTACGAATACGCGCGCGAAGCGTGGCACGGCAAACCCGAGGCCGGCGCGCTCGCCAGCTTCCTGACCGGCTGGATGTACTGGTACTTCTGGGTCATCGTGGTCGCGCTCGAGGCCGTGGCCGGTGCCGACCTGATCCGCTACTGGCTGCCCGACGTGCCCTCCTGGGCCATCAGCCTGGTGCTGCTGGTGATGCTGACGCTGACCAACCTGTTCTCCGTCAAGTCCTTCGGCGAGTTCGAGTTCTGGTTCGCCTCGATCAAGGTGGCCGCGATCGTCGTGTTCCTGTTCCTGGCCGGCCTGTTCGTGCTCGGCATGTGGCCGGATACCGCGCCCAGCGTCGCCAACCTGACGGCGCACGGCGGCTTCGCGCCGAACGGCATCATGCCGGTGCTGACCGGCGCCGTCGCGGCGACGGGCTTCTACTTCGGCGCGGAAATCGTGACCATCGCCGCGGCCGAGACCGCGGAGCCGCAGAAGGCGGTCGCCAAGGCCACCCACTCGGTGATCACGCGCGTGCTGGTGTTCTATGTCGGCTCGGTGCTGCTGGTGGTGTGCCTGGTGCCGTGGAACTCGCCCGGCATCGCCACGCCGTATGTCAGCGCGCTCGACGCCATGGGCATCCGCGGCGCGGCGCAGGTGATGAACGCGGTGGTGCTGACCGCGGTGCTGTCAGCGCTGAACTCGGGCCTGTACGCCTCGTCGCGGATGATCTTCGCGCTGACGCGCCGCGGCGATGCCCCGGCCGGACTGGCCAAGCTGAACCGCAACGGCGTGCCGGTCCGTGCGATCCTGTTCTCGACGCTGTTCGGCTATGCCGCGGTCGTGATGTCTTACGTCTCGCCCGACACGGTGTTCGCCTTCCTGGTCAATTCGTACGGCACGGTGGCGATCTTCGTCTACATCCTGATCGCGGTATCGCAGCTGCGGCTGCGCGCGCGGCTCGAACGCGAGGCGCCGCACAAGCTGCGCGTGCGCATGTGGATGTATCCGTATCTGACCTATGTGGCGATCCTGGGCATGACCGGCATCGTGGTGGCGATGGCCTTCATTCCGGACCAGCGCAAGCCGCTGCTGCTCGGCGTGGTCAGCCTCGGCATCCTGCTGCTGGTCTATCTGGTCCGTCGGCAGTACCGCCGCGGCGCGGAGCGGCGCGAGAGCGAGATCGACCCGCACCAGCAGCATCTGGGCGACATGCCCCGCGCCCACGCGGTACGGCGCTGATCCCGTCGTCCCCGCGTCCGCCGGGGACGACAAGCCCACCGGGCCGGCAGCCGCTGGCCCAATCGATTCCATCCAACTGGCCCTACAGCGCGTCCCGGCGCTTCCCTATGCTGGGAACGTGCAAAGGACCGGGTCCGCTGCCGCGCGGACCGCAACAACATCGAGGAGATTCAAGTGGAGTACGCAAGCAAGCAGGCCGGCACCGAAGCGACCGCGGCCGACAGCAACCTGTCCGGACAGCAGGCCGGTGGCGCCAGCGGCGGCGTCACCGCCGCCACGCTGCAGGCCTTCAGCGATGCCTGGAACCGCCACGACATCGACGCGCTGATGTCCTTCATGACCGACGACTGCGTGTTCCACGCGGTGGCGGGCGGCGAACTGTTCGGCCGCACCTTCAGCGGCCGCGAGGCGGTGCGCGAGGGCTTCCAGCTGGCCTGGCAGACCTTCCCGGACGCTGCCTGGCTCGACGGCGAGCATTTCGTCTGCGGCGACCGCGGCGTCAGCGAATCGACCTTCCGCGGCACCAAGGCCGACGGCTCGCGCATCGAGGCGCGCATGGTCGACGTGTTCACCTTCCGCGACGGCAAGATCGCGGTCAAGAACGCCTATCGCAAGGACCGTCCCGCGCTGGCGGCCGGTTCGCGCGGCTGATCGAACGCGTCGCAACAGGAGCGCAGCGATGGAAGCCATTGCCGATATCACCGCCATCGGGCGGGAGAACGGGACGCCCGGCCAGTCGGGCGGGCAGTCTGGTGGACACACCGGGTCCACGGGCCCTTCCCGGCCCTACGATCCCGCCTACGACCCGCTGGTCGCGCCGACGCCCGGCCAGGGCCGCGACTACGCCCCGACCTACTGGATCGGCACCGCCGGCGAGCCCCCGCCCGACGACGGTCCGATCACGCACGACGTCGACGTCGATGTCGCGATCATCGGCTCGGGCTTCACCGGGCTGACCTGCGCGATCTTCCTGGCGCAGGAACACGGCATCAAGGCGACCGTGCTCGAGGCCAACCGCGTCAGCTGGGGCTGCAGCACGCGCAACGGCGGGCAGGCGCAATGCGCCTCGGGCCGGCTCAAGCGCTCGCAATGGATCCAGCGCTACGGCCTGGACGCCGCGCTGCGGCTGCACGAGGAAGTGTGCGCCGGCATGGAGACCTTCAAGACGCTGATCCGCGATATCGACTGCGATCCGCAGCCGGGCGGCCATCTGTACATCGCGCATCGTCCGGAGGCGATGCCGGCGCTGGAGAAGGAAGCCAGGCTGCTGCGCGAGGTGTTCCACTACGACGCCCGCATTCTCGATGCCGATACCGTCAAGCGCGAATACGTCGACGACAAGGAGGCGGCCGGCGCGATGCACGAGCCTGAAGGCATCGGCATCCATGCCGGCAAGCTGGCCTTCGGCTATCTGCGCCGCGCCCGCGCGCTGGGCGCCACCGTGCATCCGTCGAGCCCGGTGCTCGACTGGACCACGCGCGACGGCGTGCACTACCTGCGTACGCCGGGCGGCATCGTGCGGGCGCGCGCGGTCGGCGTCGCCACCGGCGGCTACACCTCGCAGAGCCTGCATCCCCATCTGAAGAACCGGCTGTTCCCGATCCTGTCGAACTCGATCGTGACGCGGCCGCTGACGCCCGACGAAATCGCGGCCTGCAATTTCCGCACGACGCAGGTGATCACCGACACCCGCATCCTGCGCCACTACTACCGGCTGATGCCGGACGGCCGCCTGCAGATCGGCAGCCGCAGCGCGATCACCGGCACCGACGCGCCGCGGCCCCAATACGAGCAGAAGCTGGTCGACGACATGGTGCGCAAGTTCCCGGCGCTCAAGGGCATTCCGATCGACTACTCGTGGTGGGGCTGGGTCGACGTCAGCCACGACATGATGCCGCGCATCTTCCAGCCCGATCCCGCGCAGACCCTCTATTACGCAATGGGCTACGGCGGCAACGGCGTCATGTACTCGGCCCAGGCGGGCCGCCGCATGGCGGCGATGATCGCGGGCAAGAACCCGGGGCCGGAGCTGCCGATCTTCCGTTCGGCGCTGCCCTTCCCCAATGTGCGCGAATGGGTCGAGTCCCCGGCGTTCGCACCGTTCCGGCGGCTGGGGCAGCGGTTCCTGTACCACTGGTATCACCTGAAGGACGACGTGCTGTAATCCGGCCGACGCCCTCTCCCGCCGTAACATGCCGCGTGCGGGAAAGGGCGTCGAAGCACCGGCTTTCCCTCATATCCCCTCCCCGCCCCTTGCCCGATAATGCTCCCCGACCCCAACACAAGATGGAGCGCGAACGGCATGGCCACGGCGGGCAAGGGAAACACGTTCTGGAATCGGCTGCTGCAATTGCCCGCCGATTCGGGCCTGAGCCTGCAGGCCCAGCTGCGCCAGCAGATCGTTTCCGCGATCCTGTCGCGGCAATTGCCCGAAGGCAGCGCGCTGCCCTCGAGCCGGGAACTCGCCGCGACGCTGGGCATCGCGCGCAATACCGTGATCCTGGCCTTCCAGCAGCTGGTCGACGAGCACTTCCTCGAGACACGGCCGCGGCGCGGCTACTTCGTCGTCGAACAACTGCCTAGCGTGGCGCGGCCGCCGTCCGTGAGCAACGCCGGCACCGCCGGCACGCCGGCCAGCACGGACGGCGGTAGCGAATCCCCCGGCCCCGACTGGAGCGAACGGCTGCCCGACATCAGCGGGCTGCGCGCGATCGTCAAGCCCAACGACTGGCAGAACTACCCCTACCCCTTCATCTATGGCCAGTTCGATCCGGCGCTGTTTCCGACCGCGGACTGGCGCGAATGCTCGCGCATGGCGCTGGCCGTGCTGGAGATCCGCGGCTGGGCCTCGGACCTGATCGACCGGGACGATCCGCTGCTGATCGAGCAGTTGCAGCGGCACGTGCTGCCGCGCCGCGGGGTCTGGGCCAATCCCGACGAGATCATGGTCACGCTGGGCGCCCAGCATGCGCTCTATCTGCTGGCCGATCTGCTGATGCGCGACGCGGTGGTCGGGCTGGAGGAGCCGGGCTACAGCGATGCGCGCGCGATCTTCGGCATGCGGGCACGCGAGGTCGTGCCGCTGCCGGTCGATGGCTACGGCCTGCGTCCCGAGGGCGAGCTGGCGCGCTGCGACTATGCCTTCGTTACGCCG
This sequence comes from Cupriavidus cauae, assembly GCF_026210475.1. Classification (NCBI taxonomy): domain Bacteria; kingdom Pseudomonadati; phylum Pseudomonadota; class Betaproteobacteria; order Burkholderiales; family Burkholderiaceae; genus Cupriavidus; species Cupriavidus cauae. Next base: position 1,531,948 of record NZ_CP080294.1, on the reverse strand, counting down.
AGCTACCAGTGCCCGACCACGGTGACGATGCCGCTGGACCGGCGCGAGGCGTTGCTGGCCGAGGCGCACCGACACGACGTGGTGCTGATCGAGGACGACTACGACACCGAGAATCCGGCGCTGACGCAGCCGATCCCCGCGCTGAAAAGCCTGGACCGCGAGGGCCGCGTGATCTATGTCGGCAGCCTGTCGAAGTCGTTCGTGCCCGGCATCCGGCTCGGCTATATCGTCGCGCCCAGCACGGTGATCCGCCAGGCGCGGGCGCTGCGGCGCTACATGCTGCGGCACCCGCCGGCCAACAACCAGCGTGCCACCGCCCTGTTCATCTCGCTGGGCCACCACGACGCGCTGCTGCGGCGCGTGGCGCCGATCTTCCAGCGCCGCGCGGCCGTGCTGTGCGACATGCTGGCGCGGCATCTGCCGCAATGCCGCGTACAGAATTCGCCGGGGGCGTCGTCCTTCTGGGTCGAAGGGCCGCCGGGACTCGACGCACGCAAGCTCGGCGATGTCGCGCTGCGGCATGGCGTGATCATCGAGCCGGGCGATGTGTTCTTTGCGGCCGACGGGCCATCTCCGCACTTCCGCCTGGGCTACACGGGGATTGCCGAGGAACGGATCGAGGAAGGCGTGCGGCTTCTGGCCCAGCTGATCGAGCACGAGCGGCGGCGCTGAGGCGCGGGGGGTTCCTGCGTTTCCCCTCGCCTTGCCTCCGCGGCGGGCTCCGCGCCCATCACTTCCCGACCCGTACCTAGGGCAAGTCCCGATGCCACGGCTCCCGGATTGTCCTCGCGGGGACAATCTGCGTCGTCACCGGCGTCTATGCTTTCTTCGGACCGCCCCCAAGCAGCAGCAACCGCAGCAACCGCAGCAGCCGCTCGAGTTTGCGCCAGACCGGTGTCGAGGGGCAGGTCGCGCCCGTCCTGGCCGGACTCCACGACATCGAAGGAGACGACATGGCACCGACTTTGGCATTTCATTGGCACCGTATTGCCCTGACTGCTGTCACAGTGGCCGTGCTGGCCGCGTGCGGGGACAGCGACGACGATCACAAACCCCGGCCTTCGGCCAACGCCGCGCAGGCGTGCGCGGAGCTGGCCGGCAAGACCGTCGCCGGCGCGACCGTCACGGCGGCGGCGACCGTCGCGGCAAGCGGGCCGCAACCGCTCTTCTGCAAGGTCAACGCGACCATCGCGCCGCAACTGAACCTGGAGCTGCGGCTTCCGGATCGGTGGAACGGCAAGCTGTATTACGGTGGCGGCGGCGGTTACAACGGATCGATCCCGGGCATCGACGTGCCGACCAACCTGACCGCGCTGAAACAGGGCTACGCCACCGTCAACAGCGACTCCGGCCATACCGGCAACGGGCTGTCGGCCGACTTTGCCCTCGACGATCCGCACGCCGCCGCGCTCTTCGGCCATCAGTCGGTGCCGACGGTGATGTCCTCCGCGCGCGAGATGCTTCGGACCGCCTATGGCAAGGCACCGGAACGCTCCTACTTCGAGGGCTGCTCCAATGGCGGCCGCGAGGCACTGATGGCGGCGCAGCGCAATCCGGACCTGTTCGACGGCATCATCGCCCGCGCGCCGGCCTACAACTGGGTCGGCTTCATGGGCGCATTCAATCGCAATGCCAAGGCACTGGCCGCCCCGGGCGGCATGTTCACCACCGCAAAGACCAATCTGCTGGCGAAGGCGGTGCGCGATGCCTGCGATGCGCAGGATGGCATCACCGACGGCGTGGTATCGAATCCGCTGTCGTGCAGCTTCGATCCGGCGGTACTTCGCTGCTCCGGCGGCACGGACGCGGGTGACGCCTGCCTGTCGGACGCGCAGCTGGCGGTGGTGCAGTCGTGGACCACGCCGGCGGTGTGGGCCAACGGCGCCTATTCCAATGCGGGCTGGGCGCTGACCGGCAACGAGGACGATCCGGGCGCCTGGGGCCTATGGCTGACGGGCAACGGCAACCTGAACATGGCGCTGCAGTTCCTGTTCCAGGACACGACGGTCAAGAACTATCTGGCACGCGACCGCTCGCAGAACTCGCTGACCTATACCTGGGACAGCAATGTCGCCGCGCTGGCCAACCTGGCGAATCTGAACGACGCGACCAACATCGACCTGCGGCCATTGAAGAACAGCGACGCCAAGCTGATCCTCTGGCACGGCACCAACGACTCGGCGCTCAGCTTCAAGGCCACCAACGCCTATTACCAGGGGATGGTCGGCGCGGTCGGCGGTCAGGCATCGGCCGACGAGTTCGTGCGCTACTACCTGGCGCCTGGCGTCAATCATTGCGCCGGCGGACCGGGCGCGGATCAGACCGACCTGTTGGCGGCGCTCGATACCTGGGTCACCAGGGGCACCGCGCCGGGCACGCTGACGGCCACGAAGGAGACCAACGGCGCCACCGCGTTCTCGCGTCCGCTGTGCCGCTATCCGCAATATCCGCGCTATACGGGACCGGCAAACGACGCGGCGGCCGCGGCGCAGGCGTCGAACTACACCTGCACCGCGCCGTAAGTTCCGAGGCAACGCGGGCGCTACTGCACCGTAGCGCCCGCCTGGGTCCCGCCCGTCATCCCGCCCAACGCTGCCGCGGGATTCCAGGTAAAGAACCGCATCCACGCATCGAGCCAGCGCCCCTGCATGTCGGCGCCGATCTCCCAGGCGGTCTGCCCGTATCTGCTCGCCATTGCCAGCGCCGGCGCGGGCGCGGTGATCTGCTGCGCAAGGCGCTCGTCGGGGTCCCACTTCCAGATCCACGAGGTCCACTGGAAGCCGGCCTCCTCCATCAGCGCCCCATAGAAGCTCCAGCCGAGCGCGGCCAGCTTCAGGTAGTCGCGCGCCAGCATGGTGGAAGCGTCGGGCACTTCGGTGACCGCGGGAATCGGCCGCTGCGCGGCCAACGACTCGCTGGTCACATCGGTCACATCGGTCACATCCGTGACATCGGTCATCGGATTCGCGCGTGGTGCTTTGCTCTTCATCGTCATGCTCCCTGGAAGTCGCCGGACGGCGGTGGAAAAGAAGCCGATCGTTACGCAAGATCGTTGCCAGCGGCGGCGTGCCGTTAGCGTCGTGCGGCGGCGTCGCGCACGCGCATGGAGCATTTACACGGCGTGTACGCGGGCCCATGCACGATCTTCCAGCGGCGCAAAGGCAGGCAAAACGACGTGATCGACAGCACGCGGGAATCGCGGCCGCCATCGGTGGCACGGTCGATGCGTGACACAAGCGAAACACGAAACACGACATGCGCCACACGCGCCGCGCCCCGATCCCGCCATGCATCCCCCTCTCTTCAACGGCGCCGAACACCAGCCCGAACGCTACCGGCAGCGCATGGTCGAGCTGCAGATCGCCGCACGCGGCATCCGCGACCCCGCGGTACTGGCGGCCATGCGCGCGGTGCCGCGCGAGCGCTTCGTGCCCGACGCGCTGCGGCAATCGGCCTACGACGACGCGCCGCTGTCGATCGGGTCGGGCCAGACCATCTCGCAGCCCTATATCGTCGCCCGCATGGTCGAGGCCGCGCGGCTGCATCCCGCCTCGCGCGTGCTGGAGATCGGCACCGGCTCGGGCTATGCGGCCGCGGTGATGGCGCGCATCGCGGCCCACGTCATCACGCTGGAACGCTGGCGGCGGCTGGCCGAACGTGCCAGCGACGTGCTGCGCGCGCTCGGCTTCGATAACGTCGAGATCCACCTGGCCGACGGCACCGCCGGCTGGGAAGCGGGCGCGCCTTACGACGCCATCGTTTCCGCCGCGGCCAGCCCCGACATCCCCGCCGCGTGGCTGGCGCAGCTTGCGCCGGGCGGCACGCTGGTGATGCCGCATGGCCATCCCGGCCACGCGCAGCGGCTGCTGCGCATCGGCAAGCGTGCGGACGGCACGTTGGAGCGCGAGGACCTCGCCGGCGTGGCCTTCGTGCCGCTGGTCGCGCGCACGGCCGAGGAAGCGGGCAACGAGAATGCCGGCGATTGAGGACCATCGACTCCAGCATCATCGAATCGAGAACCCCGCATCGATCTACGACCATCGATCTACGACCATCGATCGGGGACCATCGACCGAAAACCATCGACGAACTCCCGGAGGACCGCCATGACCAGCGCACTGCACGATCCCATCACCGGCCAGGTGCTCGCCGATACCGATATCGTCGAATGCATCGCCGAGGCGGCCGAACGGCTGCCGGCGATCGACGATCCGGCGTTTGCCGCGGCGGTGGACCGGTTTGCCGACTGCCGCGTGGTATTGCTCGGCGAATCGACGCACGGCACCGCGCAGTTCTACGATGCGCGCGCGGCCTTCACGCGACGGCTGATCGAGCGGCACGGCTTTCGCATCGTGGCGGTCGAGGCAGACTGGCCCGATGCTGCCGCAATCGACCGCTATGTCCGCCAGCTGCCCGCGGCCGAACATCAGGAACCGCCGTTCCGGCGCTTCCCGACCTGGATGTGGCGCAACACGTCGGTGGAGGCGCTGATCGAATGGATGCGGGGCTACAACGCCGATCGCGCGCCGGACCAGCGCGCGGGCTTCTTCGGCCTCGACATCTACAGCCTGGGCAGCTCGATCTCGACCGTGCTGGGCTATCTGAACCGCGTCGATCCCGACGGCGCGCGCGAGGCGCGTGAACGCTACGGCTGCCTGCTGCCGTGGCGCGAGGACCCGTCGCGCTACGGCCGCGCGGTGCTGAGCGGCCGCGCGCGCGATTGCGAGGACGAAGTCATCGCCCAGTTGCAGGCGCTGCTGGAAAGACAGCTTGACTACGCCCTGCGCGGGCGCGAGCCCTTCTTCGACGCCGCGCAGAACGCGCATCTGGTGGCCTCTGCCGAGCAGTACTACCGGCTGATGTACTACGGCGGGCCTGAAAGCTGGAACCTGCGCGACACCCATATGTTCGACACGCTGACGCGGCTGCTGGACACCTATGCGCCGGGCGCGAAGGCGGTGGTATGGGCGCACAACTCGCATATCGGCGATGCGGATGCGACGGCGATGGGCCGCGACCATGGCGAGATCAATATCGGCCGGCTGTGCCGCGCGCGCTTCGGCAAGGAGGCGGCGCTGATCGGCTTTTCGACGTCGCGCGGCACCGTGGCGGCGGCGTCCGACTGGGACGGGCCGATGCAGGTGATGGACGTCGTGCCCGCGCGCGCCGACAGCTACGAGGCGCTGTTCCAGCGCACCGGCATCGACCGCTGCTTCATTGACCTGCGCGAAGGCGTCCACGAGCAGGCGCGCGCGCTGCTGACAGTGCCGCGGCAGGAACGCTTCATCGGCGTGGTCTACCGGCCCGATACCGAGTTCGCCAGCCACTATGCGTTCGCCTGCCTGCCGCAGCAGTTCGATGCGCTGGCATGGTTCGACCGCAGCGACGCCGTCAAGGCCTTGGCCACCGCGGCGCGCACCGGCATGCCGGACACCTACCCGTTCGGCCTGTAGGCCGGCTCGGACCGACGTCGGCGCCCGGTGCGGGGCGCGGCTTAGAATGCGGCACCGGGCTTGCAATGCAATACATTGCCTCGCATGGCCCGAACCGACCGACCCGCCAGAGAGAACCCGGTGCGCTACGAATTGACGGACCTTCGGCTGTTCCAGGCCATCGCCGAATCGCAAAACCTGTCCGGCGGCGCCGCCGCCATCCATATCACCGCATCGGCGGCCAGCTATCGGCTCAAGAACCTCGAGCTGGCGCTGGGCACGCCGTTGTTCGTGCGCGCGGCACGCGGCATGGAGCTGACCGCAGCCGGCACCGCGCTGCTCGGCCACGTGCGCGAACTGCTGCGCGGCCTGGAGCGGATGCACGGCGAGCTGGGGCGGTTTTCCGCGGGGTTGAAGGGCAATATCCGGCTGATCGCCAACAGCAGTTCGCTGAACGGCTTCATTCTGCCGAGCGTCAGCCGCTTCCTGAATGCCCATCCCGAGGTCAATATCGACCTGGAGGAACGGGCCAGCCGCGAGATCGCGGCCGCCATCGCCGCGGGCGAGGCCGACGTTGGCGTGCTCGCCGGCGAGGTCGAGACGCAAGGCGTGCGCTGGATGCCGTACGCGGTCGACGAGCTGATCCTGGCCGTGCCGGCCGACCACCCGCTGACGCGCGAGGCGCAGGCGCAGCCCGGCGGCGTGCGCTTCGGTGCGGCGCTGGAGCACGACTTCGTCTGCCCGGGCCGCGATACCAGCAATGTCGTGTTCCTGCGCGATACCGCGCACCGGCTGGGACGAACGCCGAATATCCGCCTGCATGCGCCGACCTTCGACGCGGTGCTGGCGCTGGTCGAAGCGGGCGTGGGGCTGGCGCTGGTGCCGCGCAGCGTCGCCGCGGCCTCGCTGCGCGACGGCCGCGTGGTCGGGGTACGTCTCGCCGAGGAGTGGGCGCGCCGCCAGCTGAATCTGGTGCTGCCGGCGGCGGGCAAGCTGCCCGCCTTCGCCGAGGCCTTTGCCGAGTTCCTGCTGGGCGATCCGCATGTGGCCGCGACGCGCGACGCGCTCCCGTGACCGCGCCCCGCCGTACCGTTGAATTGCCGCGAACGGTGACTTGAAGACATTCGACTGGTTGGCCGAGGGGCGCAAAAATATACTGCTCCGCGATCGAATCGACGCGGAGACCCCATGCTGCACAAGGCCCTGTCCGGCATCAAGGTGCTGGACCTGTCCCGAATCCTGGCCGGGCCCTGGTGTACCCAGAATCTGGCCGACCTCGGTGCCGAGGTCACCAAGATCGAGCATCCCGAGCGCGGCGACGATACGCGCGGCTGGGGCCCGCCCTACCTGCAATCGGCCGACGGCGGCGAGCGGATGTCCGCCTACTTCGCCTGCTGCAACCGCGGCAAGCGCTCGCTGGCGATCGACTTCACCACCCCGGAAGGCAAGGCCGCCATCCTGGCGCTGGCCGACGAGGCCGACGTGCTGGTCGAGAACTTCAAGGCCGGCACGCTGCGGCGTTACGGGCTTGACTATGCGAGCCTGCAGGCGCGCAATCCGCGGCTGGTCTACCTGTCGATCACCGGCTTCGGCCAGAGCGGCCCGATGGCCGACAAGCCCGGCTACGACTACGTGTTCCAGGGCATGGGCGGGCTGATGAGCTATACCGGCCAGCCCGATGGCGAGCCCGGTGAGGGACCGCTGCGCACCGGCGTCGCGGTCGTCGACCTGAGCACCGGCATGTATGCGACCTCGGCGGTGCTGGCCGCGCTGTTCCAGCGCCAGGCCAGCGGCGTGGGCCAGCATCTGGACATCGCGCTGCTCGATGTCGCGGTCGCGCTCAATGCGAATCAGGGCGCCAACTATCTGTTCTCCGGGCGCAATCCGCCGCGCAGCGGCAACGCGCATCCGAACTGCGCGCCCTACGAGGTGTTCCGCTGCGCCGACGGACATCTGATCCTGGCAATCGGCAACGATGCGCAGTTCGCGCGCTTCTGCGAGGTGGCCGGCCTCTCCGACCTGCCGGCCGATGCTCGGTATCGCACCAACAGCGCGCGCATCGCCAATCTGCCGGCGTTGCGGGCATTGCTGGCGCAGGTATTCGCGACCCGCTCGCGCCAGCAGTGGACCGATGCCTTCGATGCGGCCGGCGTGCCATGGGGGCCGATCCACTCGATCGAGGAGGTCTTCGCCCATCCGCAGGTCCGGCATCGCGGCCTGCTGCAACACGCCGAGCATCCGACGCTCGGCCGCATTCCGATGGTGCGCAATCCGATGCTGCCCGACTCGCCCGCCGCCGCGCTCGCTCCCCCGCCGCTGTTGGGCGAGCACGGCGCGTGACGCTTTGCCATACGAGCGCCCACGACCGGCCACGAACACCTGCGAACACCGACGAAGAACCACGAACAACCACCAAGACCACGCAGACCACGAAGACCACGAGGAGACACCCTTGAAACATCCGCATCGCGCCACCGTGCGCAAATCCCGCCAGCTGATCGCCGCGGTGGCCGCTACCGCCGCCACGGCCGCCATCGCCACCATCGCAAATCCCGCGCATGCCGACAGCTATCCGAGCAAGCCGATCAAGCTGATCGTCCCCTACGCGGCCGGCGGTACCACCGACATCCTGGCCCGCATCGTCGGCACCAAAATGGGCGCCATCCTGGCGCAACCGGTGGTCGTCGAAAACCGCCCGGGCGCCGGCGGCGCGGTCGGCAGCGCCTATGCGGCCAAGCAGCCGGCCGACGGCTACACGCTGGTGATGGAGGTCGAGAGCTCGCACGCCGTCAATCCCAACGTCTACGTGAAGACGCCGTACGACCCGGTCAAGGACTTCGCGCCGATCAGCAACCTCGCCGACGTGCCCAATGTGCTGGTGGTCAATCCGTCGTTCCCGGCCACCGACCTCGCATCCTTCATCAAGCTGCTGAAGGCGAATCCCGGCAAGTACTCGTTCGGCTCTTCGGGCAATGGCGGCCTGAGCCATATGAACGGCGAGCTGTTCATGAGCGAGACCGACACGCGCATGCTGCATGTTCCGTACAAGGGCCTGGGGCCGGCGCTGAACGATGCGGTGGCGGGGCAGATCCAGGTGGTGTTCGACAATATCCCGTCTTCGTCGGGCCTGATCCAGGGCAAGCGCCTGAAGCCGCTGGCGGTGGCCGCCAGGCAGCGCCTGAAGCTGCTGCCCGATGTGCCGACCTACGCGGAAGCGGGCCTGCCGGCGATGAACAATCCGTCGTGGTTCGGCCTCGGCGCGCCCGCCGGCACGCCCGACGCGATCCTGGACAAGCTCAACGACGCGGTGCGCCAGGCGCTGGCCGATCCCGAGGTCATCGCCGCGATCGAGAAGCAGGGTGCGATTCCGGCGTGGACCTCGCGCAAGGCCTTCGCCGACCTGATCCGCAACCAAAACCAGCACTGGAAGCGCGTCGTCGACAAGATCCAGTTCGCCAAACTGCAGTGAGGACTTCATGAGCGCTCCCGCCAATCCGCCGACGACTACGCCCGCCTATACGCCGACCAATACGCCCGCCTATACGCCGACCAATACGCCCGCCTATACGCCGACCAATACGCCGACAAATACGCCGACGAATACGCCGACAAATACGCCGACCGATGGGCCCACCAATCCGCCGGCCAATCCCTCCGGCGATACGAACGCCCATCCGGGCCGCCACGCCGCCGTCGCCATCGACGAGCGCGGCATTGCCACCCTGACCATCAGCAACGCCGGCTCGCTCAACATCCTCGGCACGCCGGTGATCGCCGCGCTGACCGACGCGGTACGCGGGCTCGCCGCCGATCCGCAGGTGCGCGTGCTGATCCTGCGCGGCACCGGCGACAAGGGCTTCATCGGCGGCGCGGACATCAAGGAGATGGTCGCGCTGACGCGGGACTCCGCCGAACGCTTCATCGGCGGCCTGCGCGAACTGTGCGATGCCGTGCGCCACTGCCCGGTGCCGGTGATCGCGCGCATGCCGGGCTGGTGCCTGGGCGGCGGACTGGAGCTGGCGCTGGCGTGCGACCTGCGGATCGCCGCCGACAACGCCAACCTCGGCATGCCCGAAGTCAAGGTCGGCATTCCGTCGGTGATCCACGCCGCGCTGATGCCGCGCCTGATCGGCAATGCCCGCACGGCATGGATGCTGCTGACCGGCGAGCTGTGCGACGCCGCGCAAGCGCTGTCGTGGGGCCTGGTCCATCGCGTGGTGCCGCTGGCCGAGCTCGACGCCGAAGTCGAGCGGGTCGCGCAACTGCTGGCCGGCTTCGGCCCGACGGTGGTGCGCCAGCAGAAGCGGCTGCTGCGCGAATGGGAAGAGCAACCGGTCGATACGGCGATCGCCAACAGCGTCGCCGAATTCGGCAGCGCCTTCGATACCGGCGAGCCGCAGCGCTATATGGCGGAATTCGTCAATCGCAAGCGATCCTGATACTGCCATCCGCTTGAATTGCCTCGAATTACCTCGAATTGCCTTGAAACGCCGGCCTGTCCGGCGTTTTTTTATTACCGTTGTTTGCAATCCGGGATTCCAAAAAATCGTACAATGCGGCGCCTTTTATTCGTCGGGCATGCTTGAAACGAATCAATAAAAATCCAGGGGCAATTCCACTGATGACCAAGGTTCTCTCGCTCACTCTGCTTTCCACCTGCGCCGCGGCGCTGATCGCCGGCTGCGCCGGCAGCAACGTCAACGGCCTCGTCGATGCCGGCGGCTCGCTGTTCAAGGCGGCCACGCTGTCGGACGCGGACGTCAAGACGCTGTCGGAACAGGCCTGCGCCGAATCGGACAAGGAAAACAAGATCGCGCCGGCCAACAGCCCGTACACCAAGCGCCTGACCGCGATCATGGCCGGCCTGAAGGACAGCGGCGTGCCAGTCCAGGCCAAGGTCTACCTGACCAAGGACGTCAACGCCTGGGCGATGGCCAACGGCTGCGTGCGCGTCTACAGCGGCCTGATGGACATGATGAACAACGACGAGGTGCGCGGCGTGCTGGGCCATGAGATCGGCCACGTGGCGCTGGGCCACAGCAAGAGCCAGATGCAGGTGGCCTATACCGCCGTCGCCGCGCGCGGCGCGCTGGCAGCCAGCGCCAACGGCACCGTGGCCGCGCTGTCGCAGTCCCAGCTGGGCGACCTGTCGGAGAAGCTGATCAACGCGCAGTTCTCGCAGGCGCAGGAAACGGCCGCCGACGATTACTCGTTCGATCTGCTGACGAAGAACAAGGCCAACCGCCAGGGGCTGGTGACGGCCTTCGAGAAGCTCGCCAAGCTCGATGGCGGCAAGTCGGGCATGTTCGATTCGCACCCGGGTTCGGCCGATCGCGCCAAACGCATGCAGAGCCGTCTGGCCAAGGGCAGCTGAGGCGCCGGGGGTCCATCGATCGACCTGAAGGGCCGTTGGGGCGAAGCGCTTTGGCGCTTCGCCCTTGTCATATCTGCGCGATTCAATGTCTTCATGGACACGGGCCGGCCGGTAATAAGGACTTTTTATGGCGTAGGGGCTTTCACAGCGCAGGGGCTTTCACAGCGCAGGGGCTTTCAATGCGGCTTTTTTGCAACGTGATTTTCACCGTACTTATAGGTGTCATAAAAGCAAGCGAAGATCGCCCCCGTTTGCGCCGGCAGGGGTTCACGGGTCGAACCCGCGCCACGCTGCCGGCGACAGACTCTGTCTTCCATCACCAGTCAAAAGAGAACACACCGTGAAGAAAGCCCTCCTCGCGCTGGCCGCGACCGCTGCCACCGCCGCCTCAGGCGCAGCGTTCGCCCAAACCAACGTCACGCTGTACGGTATCGTCGATGCCGGCATCGAAGTCATCAGCAATGCCCCGAGCGACGGCGGCGGCGACACCGCCGTGCGCATGAACTCGGGCAACCTGTCGGGCTCGCGCTGGGGTCTGCGCGGCACCGAGGACCTGGGCGGCGGCCTGAAGGGCCTGTTCGTGCTGGAAAGCGGCTTCGATATCGACACCGGCCGGTCGGCCCAGGGTGGCCGCCTGTTCGGCCGCGCCGCCTACGTCGGCCTGCAAGGCAACTTCGGCACCATCTCGCTGGGTCGCCAGCAGAACGCGCTGTACGACCTGTTCGGCGCCTTCGACCCGATGGGCGTCGGTCCGCGCTACTCGCTGAACAGCGTCGACTCGGCCTTCAACGGCCGCGCCGACAACAACATCAAGTACACCGGCAAGTTCGGCGGCCTGACCGCGACCGGCTTCTACAGCTTCGGCCGCGACAACAACGGCGAAGTCCCGGGCGAAACCAAGGTGGCGCGCCAGTTCGGTGGTGGCCTGTCGTACGCGGCGGGCGGCTTCTCGGTCGGCACGGCCTATGACCAGTACCAGGGCGCCACCGTCGCGCTGCAGGACCGCGCGGCAAAGCGCCTGGCGGTCGGTACCGCCTACGAGTTCGGCGCCGCCAAGGTGTTCGCCGGCTATCGCTGGATGCGCGACGAGGGCGTGGGCAGCGCCACCGCCACCAGCGTCCGCAGCAACCTGTACTGGGCCGGCGCTCGCTACAAGTTCACCCCGGCCTTCAGCCTGACCGGCGCGGCCTACTACGAAGACACCAAGAACACCGGTGCCGATCCGTGGATGTTCGTGCTGTCCGCCGACTACTCGCTGTCCAAGCGCACCGACGTCTATATGAACGTTGGCTACGTGCGCAACAAGGACGGTTCGGACCTGGGCCTGAACGGCGCGGGTACCGCCCAGGCCGGCGAGAACCAGACCGGCGTGACCATCGGCATGCGTCACCGCTTCTAAGCGAAGCCTCCGAAGGCCCGCCACGCGGGCACGCGGCGGCGCCAGGGCACTCGCGCGCCGCCGCGCGAACGATCATATCGACCTTGTCTTCTTCATGGGTGCAAGGACGTTGGGCCGGTAGGACTACCGGCCCCTTTTTATTTCGCCCCTCATTGGCGGCCCTCATTGGCGGCCCTCATTGGCGCCCTCCTTGGCCCCATCGAATGCCGTACCGCGGCATGGCTTGAAGATTTTTGATGGTGTCGCACAAACCGGCGCCGGCACGGCGACCCGATCGCGCGCTAGCATCGGGGCTTTCGTTGTTCCGTGTCCCCGCGCATTGCCCCATGACGTTTGTCGTAACTGATGCCTGCATCCAGTGCCGCTATACCGATTGCGTCGAGGTCTGCCCGATGTCGTGTTTCCACGAAGGGCCGAATTTCCTCGTGATCGATCCCGACGAATGCATCGATTGCTCGATGTGCGTGCCCGAATGCCCGGTCGGCGCCATTTATTCCGAAGAGAATCTTCCCGAAGACCAGCGGCATTTCGTTGGGATCAATGCCGAATTGGCCCGCAAGACCGAATGGAAACGGCTGACGCATGCCAAGGGGCCGTTGCCGGAGCATGAGGCCTGGGCCCGGGTCCAGGGCAAGCTCGACAAGCTGATCCGCGATTGAAGCATCGCGCTCGGCCGTAACGGGAAATCACGGAAAAAAAAGATGGGCCCGCAGGCCCATCTTCACCGTGGCGATTGGCGGACCGTCAATCGGTCGCCAACCGGGACGCCTAATCAGCAGCGGCCCTTCTTCGCCTGTCCCGGCGGGCAGTGGTACGGGCCGGGGCCCGGGTCCACCACGACCGCGCCCGGCGTGACCACCGCACCGTGCGGGGTATAGACAGCGCAGCCGCCGAGCAGCGTGCCGGCGCCGATCAGCAGCGCGCAAATTCCCTTCATTGCCTTCATTGCGTTTTCCTGGTTTTTCGTTGGGGGTTCATTGCATCAGAACTGGAAGTTTGCCGTCGCATCGGTCGCCGACACGTCGCGGTCGGTGCTCAGCGTGGCGCCAGTAATCGATGTCGCCGTGACAGTGTACTTGCCCGCGGCCGCCGTGTCGGCAGCGAGGGCGATCGGCAGCGTCGGCTGATACGTTCCCACCAGCGGCGCGGCGGCCGGCACGTTCAGCTGATAGGCGCCGGTATCGAAGTTCGCATTGGCGACGGCCACTTCGATCGGCGAGCCGGCGACGGTCTGCTTCGCCTGCACGAAGGCCTGCGCGGATGCGGGCAGCACCGAGCCGGTGATCCGGCGCATCGGCGAGGCCGGCAGCGTGATCGGCGCCGCCGAGGTCGAGACCGTGGTGGTGGTCTGCGCGGTGACCGGCACGTTCTGGATCACGCCGGTGGCACGATCGTTCTGCACGACCACCACGCTGTAGTTGCCGGCATCGCTGCTGCGCAATAGCGGCGACAGCGTGAAGGCGCCATTGCTGTCTGCCAGCGTGCCCTTGATGGTCACGCCATTCTGCTGCGCGTAGACAGTCGCGCCTGCCTGTGCCGGCGAGACATAGCCCTGGATCGCGCCGCTGACCACCAGCGGCACCGCGGTCACCACCGGCTTGAGCGCATAGGAACCGTTGCCGCGCTGCACGATCGAGCGGCACGCATCGAAGTCGAGCACCAGGTCGACCAGCGTGTCGGGCTGCACGGTAAACGGACGGATGATCTTGTACCCGCTCTGGGTCGCGCTCGGCGTATCGAGCGGCTGTTCGGCGCCGCCCGTGGGCACCACCGAGTTGGCGAGGGAATTGCCGGTATTGCGATCGAGCACCAGGCGGATCTGCTGGTATTGGCCGGCCGGCAGCACGGTCTGCCCCAGCTTGGTCAGGGTGCCGTTCTGCAGCGACAGCAGGTCGATGCGGCGGGACGGATTGACGTCGATCTCGGCCCAGCCGCCGGTGCCGTCTTCGGCGTTGGCGCTGGTATGGACGCGGATCTTGTCGACGGTGACGAAGACATGATCGAAACCGCAGGCGGGCGCGTCCGTCATCGATACGCTCAGCGTACCCTTGCCGCCGCCATCGTCATCACCGCCGCCACCGCAGGCGGCCAGGATTGCGGCAGACGCGGCCACGCCGAATGGCAGCCCCCGGTACTTGAAATTGGTTCTCATTTCCCTCTCCTTGACTTCCTTATTGGGAATCTTGAGCATAATTTCCGATCGCTCCGGAAAGGCGTGACATATTGTAAGAGCTGAAACACGGCGCGCTTTTTGCGAACTCCATTGCGTTTTCGAACCACCGGAATTAACGGAGCGATTACCGCAATTGGCGCGCGGAGTCCGGAGCTCCGCGTTCAAGAGCTCGGAACCAGAGTTCGAAACCTGAAGCTCAGAACGCATACGACAGCGATATCCCCGCAAATGCATTGCGCCCCGCCGCGGGCTCGAAATATCGCCCATTGCCATCGTTGACGATCACCGAACCCGCATAGCGGCGGTCGAACAGATTGTCGATGCGCGCAAAGGCATTGACCGTCCAGCGGCCGAATGGCATCGCATAGCCCGCGTGAATGCCGGTCACGACATAGCCCGGCGCGCGGTCGCTGTTGCGGTCGTCGACCGGCACCGCGCTCAGATAGCGCAGATCGATGCCGGCGCGCCAGCCGCGCGGCGGCGCCCAGCCCAGCGAGCCATAGAACGCGTGGCGCGCGGTGCCGGGCAGGCGGTTGCCGGCGACGATGCCGGGCGGCACGGTGTCGCGAAAGGTCGCATCCAGAAAGCTGTACGCGAGTTGCGCCTGCCAATGACGGTGCAGCACGCCGCTCCAGCCCAGTTCCACGCCCTGGCGCAGCGTGCGGCCGGCATTGCGATAGCTCGCGCGGCCGCCGCTGCTGGTCGCGGTGACGATCTCCTGGTCGGTACGGGTCTGGAACAGCGCAGCCGTCAGCAGGCCGCCGGCGAGCTTCTGCTTGGCGCCGACTTCCACCGACGTGCTGGTGGCCGGCCGCAACGCGAAATTGAGGCCCGCCGCGCCATCGGGCCGATACGAGATCTCGTTCAGCGTCGGCGTCTCGAAGCCGCGTCCCGCGGTGGCATACAGATTCAGCGATTCGCCGACGCGATAGCGCAGCGCGCCCACGGGCAGCCATTTGTCGTAGCGCACCGAGCCGCTGTCGTCGCCATTCGCGCCGACGATATAGCGGTCGCTCGACGAGAAGCGCACGGTGCTGTGGCGCAGGCCCGCTTCGACGGTCAAGCGCGGCGTGAGGCCCAGCGACGCCTGCAGATACTGATCGAAGTTCCACACCGTATTGCGTTCGTCGCGCCGCAGCCGGCCCTGTTCGCCGAGCACGGGCTGCCCCGAGCCGCCGATGAAATTCTCGTAGCCGCGGCGCGCTTCCTCCATCGTGTCGTAGGCGAGCCCCGCAATCAGCGTCAGCGGCATGTGGCCGATCCGAGCATGGTGCGTCCAGCGCAGGTCGGCGCCGCCGTAGTCGCGCGCCAGATCGATGACACCACCCGCCGACAGCGGGCTGCGCTGCGCCGCCGGCGGGATCGACAGGAACTGGCGCGTCTCGCGCCGGCCGTAGTAGATCATCGCCATCAGCGTGTTGTCGGCGTCGATCCGACGCTCATGGCGCAGCCCGCCCTGCGCCTGCTGCACGGTCTTGCGCGTATGGAACTGTTCGGCCAGCGGCGCCGAGCGCGGCGCGCTCTCGAACTGCGCGCGTGTCAGCCCGAGCGGGTCCTGCGCGCTCAGGTCGACCGCATTGGCGACCAGCGTCCAGCCGCTGTCGGCATCGGGACGCCACGTCAGCCGCGCATTGCCGAGGTTCTTGCGCGCGGCGCTGTGGTCCCGATATCCCTCGGTGGTGAAGCGCGATGCGCTGACCAGATAGTCCAGGCCCGGCTCCCCCTCGGCCGGCGCGCCGCTGGCCTTCAGGCCATGGCGCCAGGTGCCGTAGCTGCCGGCGCCGAAGCTGCCTTCGAGCAGTGGCGGACGCGCGCCGGGTTCGGTCCAGACCTGGATCACGCCGCCCGATGCGTTGCCGTACAGCGCCGATGCGGGGCCGCGCAATACCTCGACGCGGTCGATCGAGGCGATATCGATGTTCGAGGTCTGCCCCTGCCCGTCCGGCATCGTGGCGGGAATGCCGTCGACATAGAGGCGCAGCCCGCGCACGCCGAAGCTCGAACGCGCGCCGAAGCCCCGGATCGACAACTGCAGGTCCTGTGCGTAGTTGTGCCGGTCCTTGACCAGCAGGCCCGGCACGCCGCCAAGCCCTTCGCTCAGATTGATCTGCGGCCGGCTATCGCGCAGCGCGCCGCCAGCCACCACATCGGCCGATGCGGGCGTATCGAACACCGAGGCGTCGATGCGCGTGGCCGTCACGACCACCGGCGCCAGCGCCGGCTGCGCGTCCGGCTCCGGCACGGCGGGCGCTTGCTGTGCGCCGGCCCATCCCGACAGCGGCAGCAGCATGGCCGCCGCCCACCCCGCTCCACCGCCCCTCATCGGCGCTTCGCCGTCATTGCCGTCACGCGCCAGACCACGTTGCCGACATCGTCGGTTACCAGCAGCCCGCCGCGGCGATCGTCCTTGACGTCGACCGGGCGGCCATGGGCGCGCTCCTCGCCGTCGAGAAAGCCGGTCAGCACATCGATCGGCTCGCCGTTCGGCATGCCGCCGCGGAACGGCACGAAGATCACCTTGTAGCCGCTCTTTGGCTTGCGGTTCCAGGAGCCATGCTGGCCGACGAACAGTCCCTCGCGGAACGGCGCGGGCCAGTGCAGTCCGTCCGCAAACGTGATGCCGAGCGAGGCGGTATGCGGACCCAGCGCATAGTCGGGCACCAGCGCGGTGGCCACCAGCTCGGGCCGCTGCGGCTTGACGCGCGTATCGACGTGCTGGCCCCAATAGCTGTAGGGCCAGCCGTAGAAGCCGCCATCCCGCACCGACGTGATGTAGTCCGGCACCAGGTCGCTGCCGATCTCGTCGCGCTCGTTGACCGCGGTCCACAGCTTGCCGGTGACCGGTTCCCACGCCAGGCCGTTCGGATTGCGCAGGCCCGTTGCATACAGCCGCATCTTGCCGCTGGCGCGATCGAGCTCCCAGATCGCGGCCCGGCCCTGCTCGATCTCCATGCCCTTCTCGGCGACGTTGCTGTTGGAGCCGACCGTGATGTACAGTTTGCGGCCGTCGTGGCTGGCGATCACGTTCTTGGTCCAGTGATGGTTGATGCCGGCGGGCAGGTCCACCACCTTGACGCCGGGCTCCTCGATCCGGTCGGCGCCGGGACGATAGCGGAAGCGGACCAGCGCGTCGGCATTGGCGACATAGAAGTCGTTGCCGACCAGCACCATGCCGAACGGCGAGTTCAGGCCCTGCAGGAAGACCGAGCGCTTGTCGGCGACGCCGTCCCGATCGGTGTCGCGCAGCAGCGTGATGCGGTTGGCGCTCGGCGTGCCGGCACCGGCGCGCTTCATCACCATCTTCATGACCCAGTCGCGGATGCCCTTGCCCGATTCCGGCTTGGGCGGCGCGTTCGACTCCGCGACCAGCACGTCGCCGTTGGGCAGCACATAGAGCCAGCGCGGATGATCGAGCCCGTCGGCAAACGCCGTCACCGCGAGCCCGGGCGCGGGCGTCGGCCGCGCCCCTGCCGGCCAGCCGATCGCCGGCGCGATGTCCACGGTCGGCAGCAGGGTCTTGTTCGGCGGCGGCAGGGTCGGCGACGGACCGGTGCCCTGCGCCACCGTCAGCGTGGCGCGGTCCCCCATGCCCAGCAGGAAGCAGCCGCCGACCAGCAGCATGACGGCACCCATCACGATGACAAGGCGAACCTTCCTCATGACGCACTCCTCGATGGTTTGCGACCTGACAGGTCTTGCGACAAGTATCGGCGCGAATGCCGCCGCTGCCAGCGGTGGCAAACCCGGTTCTGTGCATTCTAAGGCACCGCTGTCCGTCGTCCCCGTGGACGCGCCCCCCCAACGCGCGGACCCGGCGTCCTGCCGCCGCCCAAGGGCCGTCGGCCGCGCCTTCGGGGACGCGACCGATGGAGCGGCGGATGTCGATTTGACTCGAAGCCGTTCGACAACAGGACAGGAGCCGCCGCCCTGGCACACCGGCCACGCCGGGTCCACCCCATGCGGCGGGTTCGAAACCGAACCGACAAGGAGCACATCATGAGCATCAGCAAGGACGAGCAGACCATCGCGCAGATGATGGAAGACTGGGCCCGCGCGCTGGAACGGCGCGACGCCGCCGCCATGACGGCGAACTATGCGCCCGACGTGGCGCTGTTCGACGTCAAGCCGCCCTATGCGCTGCAAGGTGTCGACGCATATCGCGCCACCTGGGAGGCGTGCTTTCCGTATCTGCCCCGGCGCTTCCGCTCCGAACGCAAGGACATCGCGCTGACCGTCGGCGCCGATCTCGCGTTCTGCCACTGCCTGAGCCGCATCGCACCGGTGGACGAGCCCGACCATCCGGCCGGCGGCACCTGGATCCGCATCACGGTCTGCTTCCAGAAGCGCGATGGGCGCTGGCTGGTGGCGCACGAGCATGGCTCGCTGCCGTTCGATCCGATGACCGAGAAGGTCGTCTATATCGGGGATACGGAGGCGGAGACGGCCTGAACGACCATCCGAGCGCATTTACCGGACGGCTTGACAAGGGGAGTACGAAGCATAAAATTGCACGACGTTCAACATTAAGCGACGTGCAAATGGAAGCCACGCCTCGGCGAACCGCCCATCGAACTGCCCAGACCCCGTTCGACCCGCCCACCGCCGCCCCGCCTCCCGCGGGGCGGCGTCAGCGCAAGCGCAATCAGACGCTCGACCATCTGGCGGCCACCGCCTTCGACCTGTTCGAGACGCATGGCTACGACGCGGTGACGATGGAGCAGATCGCCGCGCAGGCCGACGTGGCCAAGGGCACGCTGTACAACCACTTCCCGGTCAAGGAGGCGCTGCTGGCCCACCAGTTCCACGGCGAGCTGGCCGCGGGACTGCAGCAGTTGCGAGGGGCGCTCGACGGCCTCGGCAGCTTCCAGGCGCGGCTGTGCTATCTGCTGTCTGCCTCGGCCGACTGGTGCGAAGCGCGCCGCGGTTACCTGCCGCACTATCTGCGTTTCCGCTTTCTCGATCTAGGCCCGGGGCGCTTCGGGCAGAGTGCCGGCGGCAACAGCGACGGCAACGGCAGCGGCGAAGCAGCCCCAAGGCGCAGCGGCATGGACCTCGCCTTCGATGCGCTGATGGCGGCGGCCCAGCAGAGCGGCGAGCTGCGGCGCGACCTGCCGTCGGGGCAGCTCGCCACGCTGTTCCATCATCTGTACCTGGGCGCGCTGATGCGCTGGCTCGCGGCGCCCGCCGGCGACCTGCGCGCCGAGTTCGCGGCCATCGTCGACCTGTTCTTCCACGGCGCGGCACGCGCGGCCGAGCCGGAGCGCGCACCATGAGCGCCCGCTGCTCGACTGGCCGGCCGCCGCGGTGCAAGGGCCGGCCGCCGCCGGCGGCAAGGGCTGGCAGCTGGCGCTGATGGCGCAGCTCGGCGTGCCGGTGCCCGACGGCTTCGTGATCCATGCCGACGCGAGCCGCGGCCGGCGCGCCGGCGATCCGGTGCCCCAGGCCCTGCGCGACGCGCTCGCGCGCGAACTGGCGGTGCGGGATTGGGAAACCACGCCGCTCGCGGTCCGCTCGTCGGCCCCGCAGGAGGATTCGGCGCAGGCCTCGTTCGCCGGCATTCACCTGTCACGGCTGAACGTGACCGGCGTGGATGCCGTGGCCGAGGCGGTGCAGGCGGCCTGGGATTCGGTGTGGGAGCCGGCGGCGGTCGCCTATCGGCAACGCCTCGGTCTCGACCGGCAAGGACACCAACCGGCGATGGCGGTGGTCGTGATGCCGCTGCTGCCGGCGGTGGCGGCCGGCATCGCCTTCACCTGCGACCCGCTGTCCGGCCGCGACGATCAGTTGCTGATCCACGCGCATTGGGGCCTGGGCGAAGCGCTGGTCGGCGGACAGGCCGATGGCGACGAATATCGGCTGCAGAGCAACGAAAGCACCGATGGCGACGATGCGCTGCGCGTGATCGCGCGCCGCCTCGGCGGCAAGCAGCGCATGACGCGGGTCCTGTCCGGCGGCGGCACCACGGTGATCGACACGCCCGCGCAGCAGGCCGCCGAGGCGGTACTGTCCGACGCGCAGGCCATCGCGCTCGGCGGGCTGTCGCGCGATGCCGCCAGCGCGCTGGACTTCGCCAATCCCCGCTATGACATCGAATGGGTCTGGGACGGCGAGCGCTTCTGGATCGTGCAGGCCAGGCCCGTCACCGCGCGTGCGCGGCACACCTATCCGGCGCTGCGCGAGCAGCCGCGCTACTGGTCGCGCGGCAATACCCGCGAGATCATGCCCGACCCGCTGTCCGCGCTCGACTGGCACGGCTGCCGCACGATGGCCAACCGGATGCTGACGCTGGGCTTTTCGCTGTCCGGCTATCCGATCCTGCCCGGCACCGAGCACGCGGCGCTGTTCGACGGCCGCCTGTATCTCGACGTGTCGCTGATGCAGTGGGAGTGCTACGACGCGCTGGGCGTGCGTCCCGACGCCGTCAACGGCCTGCTCGGCGGCACGCAGCCGGAGATCGCGGTGCCGCCTCCCAGCGCGCGCGACCGCCTCGCCCGCGGCCTGCGCATGCTGCGCTATCTGGCGCGCTCGCCGCGGCAACGACGCCTGGGCGAAGCGGCGCTGGCGCGCGCCGCCGAGCAGACGCGCCAGTGGCGCGAGCAGGCGCTGCCCGCCGATCGCGGCGCGCTGGCCCGGCTGCTGCGCGAGCAGTTCCGCACGGTCGCGCAGGCCGATCCGCTGTTCTTCCTGCAGGGCTCGGCCGGCGGCACGCTCGCCGGGCTGGTCGATCTGGTCGAGAAGTACTGCCCCGGCGAGGGCTATGCGGTGACCGCGGCGCTGATGGCCGGGGGCGAGCCGAGCGTCACCGCGCAGCAGGGCTATGCGCTGATCGCGTTGGCCGAGACCGCCGCGGCGGATGCCGAAGCGCTGGCGTGGCTGCGCAGTCCGCAGCGGATCGGCGCGCAGTGGGAGCAACGGCTGCCCGCGCACAGTCCCTTTCGCCGCGCGTTCGCCGAATTCCTGGAGCGCTACGGCCATCGCGCCACCGCGGAAAGCTATGTGCGGCAGCCGCGCTGGCGCGAGGCACCTGACTATCTGCTCGACACCGTGCTTGGCATGATCGGCAGCGACGCGCACGCGGTGCGGCAGCGCCAGCGCGATGCCGCGCGCCAGGCGTGGCAGCGTCTGCGCGCCGCGATACCGCCGTTGGCTCGCCCCGCGATGCTGCCGCTGCTGCGGCGGATGGTGCGGGTCGCGACGCGCGAGTGCAATCAGCGCGAGGCGGCGCGCAGCGCGTTGATGCGGTATCTCGAAGTGGTGCGGCGCACCGCGCTGGCGCTAGGCGCGCAGTTGACCCGTGCGGGCGCGAACGCTGACGAGGGCAGCAACGAGGACGACAAGGAGAACGGCAACGACGCCGGCTTGAAGCGGGCCGACGATGTGTTCCATCTGACCGCGTTCGAATTGCTCGCGGCCGCGGAAGGCCGGATGCCGCTGCAGCACGCCGCCCGGCGCGCGGCGCGGCGCGCCGAAACGCTGGCGCGTCAGGCCGGGCAGACCGAGCCTGCGGTGATCGTCGAGCAGCCGGGCGCATTGCCGGCGGTGTTCCCCTCGTCGGAACCGAGCGCCGCGTCGGTGGCAGATGCCGCCGCCGGGCGCTGGTCCGGCACGCCAGTCGGCGCCGGGCAGGCGCAGGGACCCGCTTGCGTCGCACGCAGCCCGCAACAGGCGACGGCGATGGCCAATGGCGACATCCTGGTGGCGCCCAGCACCGATCCGGCCTGGACGCCGCTGTTCCTGCGCGCCGGCGGCCTCGTGATGGAGACCGGCGGCTACCTGTCGCATGGCGCGATCGTCGCGCGCGAGTTCGGCATTCCGGCCGTGGTCAATCTGCCCGGCATCCTGTCGCAACTGGCCGACGGCGACACGCTGGCGGTGGACGGCAATCGCGGCACCGTACAGCGGATGGCCGCAAAACGGGTGGCCGCCCGCTAGCGGCCCGAACTGTCGAAGCCCGAGCCGTCGACGCCGGAGCCGTCGAAGCGCGCCGTCCAAGCACGAGCTGTCGAAGCCGAAGCCGTCCAGGCTCAGGCCGGTGCGTCCAGCGTCAGGCCGCGGCCAGCTGCGCGCGGGCAACCGCCGCGCCCTTCGACGGCGCAGCGGCACCGTGGCCCGCCGCGAGGCGGAACATCGCGACCGTTTCGAGCAGGCGCGTTGCCTGTTCGTCCAGCGAATGCGCGGCGGCGGCGGCTTCCTCGACCAGCGCGGCGTTCTGCTGCGTGACCTGGTCCATCTGGCCGACCGCCTGGTTGACCTGCTCGATGCCGCGGCTCTGTTCGCCGGTGGCCGCGGCGATCTCGCCGATGATGGCGGAAACCTGCTTGACTGCCTGCTGGATCTCGTTCATGGTCGCGCCCACGCTTTCGGCCTGGGCCGAGCCGGTGCGCACCGTCGACACCGAGGCGTCGATCAGTTCCTTGATCTCCTTGGCGGCGCTCGACGAGCGCTGCGCCAGCGTGCGCACCTCGCCGGCCACCACGGCGAAGCCGCGGCCCTGTTCGCCGGCTCGCGCGGCTTCCACCGCGGCGTTCAGCGCCAGGATGTTGGTCTGGAAGGCAATGCCCTCGATCATGCCCGTGATCTCGGCGATGCGGTTCGAGTTGGTGCTGATCGCGCCCATGGTCTCGACCATCTGGCCGGTGGCGACATGGCCGTGATGCGCCACGGCGGCGGCGTTGTCGGCCAGCGTGCTGGCCTGGCGCGCGCTGTCCGCGTTATGGCGCACCGTGGTGGTCAGCTCTTCCATGCTGGACGCGGTCTCCTCGAGCGAGGCGGCCTGCTGCTCGGTGCGCGACGACAGGTCGGCGTTGCCGGCCGCGATCTGGCGTGCGGCCACGCCGACCGAATCGCTCGACTGGCGCACCTCGCGCATCGCCGCGGCGACGCGGTCGAGCAGCGCATTGAAGCTCTGCGCGGTGCGGCCCACCTCGTCGAGACGGCGCACCGGCGAGCGATGGCTCAGGTCCAGCGTTTCGCTGACATGCTCCATGCTGGCCTGCATCTCGCCCAGGCTGTCGCGGATGCGGCGATACAGCAGCCACGCCAGCACGGCGACGATCAGCACGGTCACGCCGATGACGGTGCCGAACACGCGCACCGCGATCGCGCTGGCGCGCTGGTTCTCCACCACCGAGTCGTCGCCCATCTTGCTGTTGAAGTCCAGATGCGCGTCGATCTGCTTGCGCAGCGCGCCCGAGGCCAGATGCAGCTCGCCCGACGACAGCATCGCGTGCAGGCCGGCGGTGTCGTTGGTGCGGGACAGCGCAAAGAAAGCGGGATGCTGGGCGCGATAGCGTGCCAGCGCGGCGCGGTCCTCCTCCAGCAGCTTGCGGTCGGCATCGTTGGAGATGTCCTCGCGCTCGTACCGGGCGGCCAGATCGTCGAAGCGCTTGATCGCGTTGGCGATCTCCTGCTCGGCGTCGTCCTTGGCCTTCGCGTCGTCGGCGAGCGCATGGCGATACAGCTGGACCCGGATCGCGGTGGTGCTGTCCTTGATCGCATTGAGCCGGCGGACGCTGGTCAGGGTGTTTTCGTTGAAATACTCCAGGCGTTGTTCGGCCTGGTTCAGTTGCCAGATGCCGCCGATGCCGACGACCAGCAAGGCGAGCAGGGAGAAGAACAGCGTGAAAAGCAGACGTTGACTGATGTTCATGATGGGGCCAGGGGACGGCTATCATCAAAAAAGCGGCTCAGTAGCCGCTTAATTCTGATGTTAGTGTGGTTTCATTCAGGGTTTACGTCAGCCCCGCGGCACTCTTGAGCCCTGCCTGGCGTGAATTTCGCTAGATCGGGATATCGAGGACAAATACGGAGACGACAAATGGCCATGTCCGAAACCTATATGGCGATCGAACCGCCACGCGAGGATATCGACGCGTTGCCCGGCGCCGCTGTGCTGGAATTCGGCGCACCCTGGTGCGGCTACTGCATGCGGGCGCAGGCGCCGATTGCCTCGGCCTTCTCGCGCCATCAGCAGGTGCGGCACATCAAGGTCGAGGACGGCAGCGGCCGCCCGCTCGGCCGCTCGTTCCGCATCAAGCTGTGGCCGACCCTGGTGTTCCTGCGCGACGGCAAGGAGGTGGCGCGGCTGGTGAGGCCGACCGATGCGGACGAAATCGAGAAGGCGATGCGGCAAATCGATCGGAATGCCGGGGACGAGGCGGCCGCCGCCTAGCGTTGGTGCGGGTCTGAGCGGTCGGTGTTGCCTGTGGGGGCATGTCCGGGCTGACTCTCTCTGTTCCGGTCCGGCAAGGGAAAACAGCGGCGTGATGATTGCCCGCGTGCCCCGCGGCTGGGTACATTGCGCGATGCGTACCCTCACGTCGCGTACCAACGCCCCCACGACATGATCGACCCCGCCACCCTTGCCGCCCTGCGCGATTTCCCGCGCCAACTGGAAGTCTTCCACGCGGCCGTTCCGGCCACCCATCGCAACTGGTCCCCGGCCAGCTGGGAAGGCGTGCCGAGCGAGCCGTTCACCGCGATCGGCCAGCTGTGCCACGTTCGCGATATCGAGATCGATGGCTATCACGTGCGCTTCGCGCGCGCACTCGCCGAGACGCATCCGCTGCTGCCATCGATCGACGGCGACGCGCTGGCGATCGAGCGAGGCTATGCGACCGCCGATGCCGCGCAGGTGCTCGCGGACTTCCGCGCGGCGCGCGAGAAGACCGTCGCGCTGATCGCCGGCCTGGACGATCGGCAGCTTGCCCGCACGGCGGAGTTCGAGGGCTACGGAGCGCTGACGGTCCGCAGCCTCGTGCATTACCTGTGCAGCCACGACCAGCAGCATCTGGCCGGAATGCAGTGGCTGCTGGGGAAGATCCACGCCGAGCCATTGGCCTGAGCAGCGCGGCGGACGCGCCCGGATAACGCTGGCCCGACGCTGACCTCACGCTGACCTCACGCTGGCCTGACGCTGGCCTGACGCTGGCCTCATGCGGGCTGACGATGGCCTCATGCGGGCTGACGCTGGCCTCATGCGGGCTGGCGCTGGGTTGGCGCTGGCCTAACGCTGCAAAAAGCGCTCGCTTGCCGCGATCGCCGGTGCCGCGAAGCCCTGCGCCGTTGCGCTGCCGATCGCGTCGCTCAGTTGCCGCACGGTCAGCTGCATGCCGCGCAGCCCGCCGCCATCCATCAGGTACCACAGGTTCGGATCGAGCTTGACCACGCGCACCGGCTTGCCGGCGGCATTGCGCCCCAGTGCGCCGCCGTCGAGCGAGGCCAGCGCCGCCGAGGGCGGCTTGCCGACCGCCGCGTCGCGGTCGATCACGAACAGCCAGTCGGGATTGGCGTCGCGGATCTGCTGCACCGTCAGCTTCGTTCCCCTGCCCTCCGGATTCAGATCCGGCAGCGCGGCCTGGAAGCCGAACGCGTCGTGCACGGTGCCGAAGCGCGAGCCCGGCCCTTGCGCGCTGATGTTCTCGCCCGCGGTCAGCACCACCAGCGCGGTGCCCGCGGTGGCCGCCTTTTGCTTCAGCGTCTCCACGCCGGCGCGTAGCGCCTGCACCGCGGTCGCCGCCGGCTGCTGCCGGCCGAACACGCGGCCCAGGCTCTCGGCATGGCGTGCGATGCTGCCGATGCGGTCGGCGCGATCGATGCTCAGGTCCACCGTCGGCGCGAGACGGGACAGCGCCTCGTACTGCTTCGCCGACCGTCCGCCGATGACGATCAGGCCTGGCGCGATCGCCTCGATCACGGCCGGGTTCGGTTCGAACAGCGTGCCGACCTTGACCACGCTGTCGCTGCGATAGCGGGCCAGATGCGGGGGTAGCGTCGTGGCGGGAACGCCCGCGACCGGCACGCCGAGCGCGTCCAGCGTATCGAGCGCGGCCAGGTCCATCGTGACCACCTTGGCCGGCTGCGCCGGCAGCGTCGTGGTGCCCTTTGCATGGGCGATCGACAGCGTGGTTCCGGTGGCGGGGAGCGTTGCCACCGGTGCCGCCGGTGCCGCCGGTGCCGCCGCAATGGCGGCGCAGCAGAACGCAGAAGACGCAACGCACGCCGCGGCGAGCGCGCCGGCAGGGGCGCGGCGCAAGGCCCGCGTCGCAGCGGACATCGTGAACGGAATCGATTGCATGGCCACTCCTCAGAACTTGACCGAGACGCTCATCCAGTAGCGCCGGCCGTCTTCGACATAGCCGTAGTCGGCATAGCGGACCGACTTGTCGAACAGGTTGTAGATGCCGGCGAACACCGACACGTTCTTGTTGACCGCATAGGTAGCGCCGAGGTCGACGAAGGTGTACGACGGCGCCACCACGGTGCTCGACGACGGCCCGGTGATCGGCTGGCTTTCCTTGCCGCGATAGTTGACGCGGGTCCAGGCGCGCAGCGCGCCGGTGGCCTGCCAGTTCAGCGTCGCGGTCAGCAGGTGTTTCGGCAGCTGGTTCAGCGGCTGGCCCTGGTACTGGCCGCTCTCCTGCTCGGACTTGGTGAAGGTATAGCTGCCGACCAGCGACCAGTCGCGCGCCAGCGGCCACTTCAGGTTCGCCTCGATACCGCGCGAGTACGCCTTGTCGACGTTCATGTAGGTGGTCGGATTGGCGCCGAACTGGTTCGGTCCATCGGTGCACTGCGTGAGCGGACAGGCGACGCGGGTGATCTTGTCCTTGAAGTCGTTGTTGAACACCGTGAAGTCGGCCTGGAAGCCGGTGCCGTTGTCGTACAGCAGGCCGATTTCCTGCGTGACCGAGGTCTCGGGCTTCAGGTCCGGGTTGCCGTACATATTGCCGCCCCGGCTGGTCTGGCCCCAGCCCGCCACGGTCTGGCGCAGGTCGGGCGCGCGGAAACCGGTCGAGACGCCGCCCTTGACGGTCCAGCGGTCGGCCACCTGCCAGACGCCGTACAGGCGCGGACTGTAGTGGTCGCCGAACTTCTCGTCCTTGTCCATGCGCAGGCCGCCGGTCAGCGCAAAACGCTCGGTCAGCCGCCATTCGTCCTCGGCGAACAGCGCCCATTGATAGCGCTCGACCTGGTTCGGGCCGCCGGCGATCTGGTTGCCGGTCTTGTCGTTCAGGCGCTGGTTCAGATAGTTCGCGCCGACGGTCAGCATGTGGTTGCCGAGCGGCATCGTCCAGCTGGTGCGCATGTCCAGATTCCGGATCTTCATCCGGCGCGTACGGTTGTCGAACTCCTCCTGCTGGATATAGCTGTCCGAGGTCGCGAAGCCCCAGCGGCCGGTGTGCGACAGCGCGTATTTCTCGCTGCGATAGTCGGTCTCGGACGATGCCGGGCAGCCGGTGCGCGGGCAGCTCGCGCCGGGCGGCAGCGGCGCCACGGTCCTGCCCAGCGTCTCCTCGATGTTCTGCCGCATCGAGGTGGCCTCGAGCACGATGTCGTGATGGCGGTTCGGCGTCAGCGCGAGTTTCGCCGTGATGTTGCGCGTGTCGCGGCCGCGAAATCCGTAGGGGATGTGGTCCTCTTCGCGGTGCGTGTACTGGCCGTACAGCTGCAGGCCCAGCAGGTCGGTCTGCAGCGGGCCGGCCAGATAGAAATTGCCCTGGTAGATGTTGCCGGAGTGGCTGTGCTGCTGCAGCGTGGCGTCGGTGCGCACCTCGCCGGTCCATCGCTTCGGCACCATGCGCGTGATGATGTTGATCACGCCGCCCATTGCGTCGGAACCGTACAGCGAGGACATCGGGCCGCGCACCACCTCGATCCGCTCGATCGCGGCCAGCGGCGGCGTCCAGCCGCCCTCGACCCCGGCGCTGTCGGAATTGGTGCGGGTCTCGCGCGAATTCTGGCGCTTGCCGTCGATCAGGATCTGCGTGTACTTGGCGCCCATGCCGCGCAGGCTGATGTCCTGGCGGTCGGCGCCGCCGGTGACGACCACGCCGGGCACGCCGATCAGCGCGTCGTTGATATCGCGATAGGCGCCCTTCTCGAGTTCGTCGCGCGTGATCACCGAGATCGAGGCGGGCGCCTCCTTGATCTGCTGCTCGTAGCCGGAGGCGGTGACGACCACGGTTTCCAGCGTGGCTGGTGTGGCTGGCGCGGCCAGTGTGGCCGGTGTGGCCGGTGTGGCCGGTGTGGCCGATGTGGCCGATGTGGCGCGTGTTGCCGGCGAGATCGCCTCGCCGGCGGCTTGCTGCGCCAGCGCACCGCCTGCCATCCATCCGCCGCCGCCCGCGCACAGCATCGCCGCGACCCTTGCCACCGCGCGCAGCTTGCGTCGCCGAGTCGTTGCCCGGTGCCGCGTCATTCCCGTCGTCCCGGTCGTTCCAGTCGTCCCCGTCGTTACCGTCATCAAGCTCGCGCCACCGCTGGCCGCGCCGCTGCCCATGTCGTTGCTGCTACTGCTCATGCTCGCGATTTCCCCGTATGCCCGGCACGTCGTACGCGGCCGATTCTGTGAATGACAATCATTCTCATATTAGAATGTGGCCCGCCGGGCTCATCAACGAGCTTTGGACAGCTTTTGACTTCTTTGCACTTCTTGACGTGGCGCGCGATCGCGCCGCCGGGACGGTGCTTCACCCCTTCGACACGCATGCAAGTACGCTCGCCCGACGCGCCCCGCCGCATCCTGCTGATCGACGACGACGTCGAACTGACGCAGATGCTGCGCGAGTATTTCGAGCCGGAGCGCTGGCAATTCTCGATCGCACATCGCGGCGCCGACGGCGAGGCGCTGCTCGCGCGCGGCGACCACGACCTGGCGCTGCTCGATCTGATGCTGCCCGACGGCAACGGGCTCGAACTGCTGCGCCGGCATCGCGCGCGTTCGCAGCGCCCGGTCATCATGTTCACCGCGCATGGCGACAAGACCGATCGCGTGATCGGGCTGGAGCTGGGCGCCGACGATTATCTGGCCAAGCCGTTCAGCCCGCGCGAACTGAAGGCGCGCATCGGCGCGGTGCTGCGCCGCTTCGACTCGACACCGGACAGCGGGGCCGACACGCAGACGGTCGGCGGGCTGACCTTGCACGTGGTCTCCGGCAAGGTCACGCAGGCCCATGGCGAGGCCTCGCTGACGGGCACGGAAACGCGGATTCTCGAAATGCTGATGCGCTCGGCCGGCCAGGTGGTGGCGCGCGAACAGCTCGGCCAGTACGCGCTGGGGCGCGTGCCCGACCGCTACGACCGCAGCATCGACACGCATATCAGCAGCCTGCGCCGCAAGCTCGGCGGGGACGGCTCCGCGGCCACGACCGCGATCCGCAACCAGCGCGGACGCGGCTACGTGCTGGTGGCGTGACGATGGCCTCGCTGCCGCTGTTCTGGCGCAACTTCCTCGCCTTCTGGGCCGGCATGGCCGCGATCGTGGCGATCGGCATGGCGCTGACCGCGTCGGTCGCCTGGTATCGCTTCCAGGCACTGGACGGCCTCAATCCCGCCAGCCTGACCTACGACGCGCTGCAGATCGCGCGCACGCAGGGCCGGCCGGGTCTGGAACGCTGGGTGCGCGCGATGGACTCGCGCTTTTCGGCGCTGCAGATCTACCTGGTCGACGAGCACAACGTCGACATCCTCGGCCGCCGCCTGCCGACACGGGTCCATGACTGGGTCAGTACGCTGGAACGCCCCCGCCATGCGCTCGACGCGAGCGCGCCGCTCGACCACGATCGCGGCACGCTGCCGCTCGCGCCCGGCGCCAGCGTGTCATGGTGGGACCCGCAGGCGATCCCGCTGCCTGATGGCGAGGACCTGCTGATGGTCTTCCTGCCGTTCGATTCCTCGCGCTGGGAGATGCTGCACCTGTCGCCGGTGATGCTGGCGCTGGGCCTGTTCGCGCTGGCGGTCAGCGCGCCGCTGTGCTGGGCGCTGACGCGCCATGTCACGGCGCCGGTGCGGAGCCTGCGCGAGGCGGTCCGTGCCCTGGCCGGCGGCGATCTGCGCGCGCGCATGCCGCCCGCGATGGCCTCGCGTGCCGACGAACTCGGCCATCTGGCGCGCGACTTCGACAGCATGGCGGCGCGGCTGGAGGCGCTGGTCAGATCGCGTGAACGGATGCTGCGCAATATCGCCCATGAACTGCGCTCGCCACTGGCGCGGCTGCAGGTGTCGAGCGAACTGGCCAGGCGCGACGATGGCCGGCTGTCGGTGCAGCTCGATCGGATCGAACGCGAGATCGAGCGGCTCGACGGCCTGGTCGCGCATACGCTGACGCTGGCCCGGCTCGGCGCCAAGGGGCTGCCGTTGCAGCCGCTGGAACTGGTCGGCGTGGTGGACGCCGTGGTCGAGGACGCCCGTTTCGAAGCCGCGGCGCGCGGCGTCTCCGTCGAATGGACCGCGCCGCCGCCCGCCATGGTGATGGGAGACCGCGTGCGCCTGTCCAGCGCGATCGACAACGTGCTGCGCAACGCGATCCGGCATACCGATCCGGGCGCGCCGATCCGCGTGACGCTGCGCACCGCAGGCGATCGCCTCGAACTCGATATCGTCGATGGCGGGCCGGGCGTGCCGCCCGACGCGCTGCCGCACCTGTTCGAGCCCTTCTATCGGGTCCGCGACGGCGCGCGGCCGGACAGTGAGGGCTCCGGGCTTGGCCTGAGCATCGCCATGGCGAGCATCGCGGCGCACGGCGGTGGCATCGCGGCGCGCAATGCCTTGCCGCGCGGGCTGTGGGTCGGCATGTGGCTGCCGCGGGCGGTGGATCAGTCCGGCAGCCGCGGCACGACCTTGCCCGCCACTTCGCGCGCGTTGGCCCGCGCGGCCTCGACGTCGGCGTCGTAGGCGAGCGCCACGCCCATGCGGCGCTTGGCGAAGCTCTCCGGCTTGCCGAACAGGCGCAGATCGGTGCGCGGCACGCGCAGCGCCTGGTCGACGCCATCGAACACCACGCCCTCGCCGTCCACGCCGCCATAGATCACTGCGCTGGCGCCCGGGCTCTTCAGCGTGGTATCGACCGGCAGGCCGAGAATCGCGCGCGCATGCAGTTCGAACTCGCTCTGCCACTGCGTGATCATCGTCACCATGCCGGTATCGTGGGGGCGCGGGCTGACCTCGCTGAACCAGACCTGCTCGCCCTTGACGAACAGCTCGACGCCGAACAGGCCCTGCCCGCCGAGGTCGCCGGTCACCGCGCGGGCGATTTCGCGCGCCTTCTGCAGCGCGGCGGGATGCATCGGATGCGGCTGCCAGCTCTCGACGTAATCGCCGGCCTGCTGCAGATGGCCGATCGGCTCGCAGAAATGCGTCTCGATGCTGCCGTCGGCGCCGCGGGCGCGCACGGTCAGCAGCGTGATCTCGTAATCGAAATCGATGAAGCCTTCCACGATCACGCGGCCGTGGCTGACGCGCCCGCCGGCCATCGCGTATTCCCACGCCCGCTCGACGTCCTGCGGGCCGTCGAGCTTGCTCTGGCCCTTGCCCGAGCTGCTCATCACCGGCTTGACCACGCACGGGTAGCCGATGCCGCCGTCGATGGCGTCGCGCAGTTCCTGCAGCGAATCGCAGAAGCGATACGGGCTGGTCGGCAGGCCCAGCGTCTCGGCCGCCAGGCGGCGAATGCCCTCACGGTCCATCGTCAGGCGCGCGGCGCGGGCGGTCGGAATCACGCGGACCGTGCCGGCCGCTTCCAGCGTTTCGAGCATCGGCGTGGCGATCGCCTCGATCTCGGGCACCACCAGGTCGGGCCGCTCGGCCTCGATCAGCGCCTTCAGCTGGTCGGGGTCGCTCATCGCGATGGTGCGCGCGTGGTGCGCGACCTGCTGGCCCGGCGCGCGGTCGTAGCGGTCGACCGCGATGGTTTCGACGCCGAGCCGCTGCAGGGCGATCAGCACTTCCTTGCCGAGCTCTCCGGAGCCGAGCAGCATCACTTTGGTGGCGCGGGGAGAAAGGGGCGTTCCTAGCGTGGTCATGGGAGCGAGGGGGATAAGAAATCAGGGCGGGCGGAAAGCGGGCATTGTACCGGGCGCAGGGGCCGCGGTGCCGCGGGGCTGCGCCGGCGCTGCACGCGGCCACACCGGGATTCCCCGGGTCCTCAGCGGCAATGCAAGCGCAGCGGGCCGGACCTGCTCGCACAGGATCCGGCCCGCCGCACGACCAGGGCGCTAGCGCGCCGACATCACGGCCGGAACGTATCGCCCAGCACCACGCCCTCGCGCCGCGGATCGGCGCCGCCGACCAGCGCCGGCGCCCCGCCGATCGTCTCCCGCACGATCGCGCTCAGGCCGCTGGACTGGTTACCCACGCTGACGTTGTGGCCCAGATTGCGCAGGCCCTTGACCAGCGGATCGTTGTCGCCCGGCAGTCCGCCCTGCGGCGTGCTGGTATCGACGTTCGGATGCTCGCCGCCGACGATCATCGTCGCGTTGTTCGAGCCGAAGTCGATCATCGACACCGCCTGCTGCGCGTCCATCTTCCAGTCGAGCACGCCGACCAGCGTCTTGGCGACGTACTGGATGATGGTGGCCCCGCCCGGCGAACCGGTGGTCATCTTGAAGTCGCCGCGGCTGCCGTCGCCCTTGCGCTCGAACACCAGCGTCGGCGACATCGAGCTGCGCGGGCGCTTCAGCGGCTGCACGCGATTGGCGATCTGCGCCCCGTTCGCATCGACCGGCTCCGCGCTGAAATCGGTCAGCTCGTTGTTCAGCAGGAAGCCGCCGGTCATGTGGTACGAGCCCAGTCCCGATTCGATCGTCGTCGTCATCGCCACCACGTTGCCGTACTTGTCGACCAGCGACAGATGCGTGGTGCCGCGCTCGGCGATGATCGGCGCCCCCATCGGCGCCCCACCGAAGTTGCCGGCCGGCACGGGCCGCGGCATCGCCGCGGTCAGGCTGATCATGCCGGCGCGCTGGGCCAGATAGCTCTTGTTGAGCATCGTGTCCGGGCTGCCGCCGGGCAACGGCACGAAGTCGGTGTCGGCCACGTACTGGTTGCGATCCGCATAGGCCAGATTGCCGGCCTCGCCGACCAGGTGCACGCCGGTGACGCTGGGCTTTCCGCCGTTCTGGTCCATGCTGGTGGGCGCATGGCTGGCCATGTCGAAGTTCTCGAGGATGCCGAGAATCTGCCCGACCGCGATGCCGCCCGAGGACGGCGGCGGCATGCCGCAGATCTCGTATTGCCGATAGGTGGTGCAGACCGGCTCGCGCTTCCTGGCCTGGTAGTTGGCGAGATCGTCGAGCGTGGTCACGCCCGGCGTGGTGCCGCCATCGTAGGTGGTGCGGATCTTGTCGACGATGGCGCGGGCGATCGGCCCGTCCTTGTAGAAGGCATCGGCCCCGCCCTCGGCCACCGCGGTGAAGGTCTGCGCCAGCGCCGGGTTCTTCAGGATCGTATTGACCGCGCGCGGCGTGCCGTCGGGGTTCAGGAAGTAGGCGGCCATCTCCGGATCGCGCTTGATGTTCTGCACGGTGGTGGCGCTGGAGATCGACGCGGCCATGCGCGGCGGAATCGCGAAGCCGTCGGTGGCCAGCTTGATCGCCGGCGAGAACAGTTCCTTCCAGGTCTTCTTGCCGTAGTCGCGATGGGCGAGTTCGAGCACGCGGAGCGTGCCCGGCGTGCCGATCGAGCGGCCGCTGCGCACCGCGTTGGGCAGCGGCGGGGTCTGGTCGGTCGAGGACTTCCAGCGCAGATAGTTCTCGTCGGCTCCGGAGGGCGCGGTTTCGCGGCCGTCGTAGGCGATGACCTTCTTCGTCTGCGCGTCGTAATGCATGATGAAGGCGCCGCCGCCGATGCCGGACGACTGCGGCTCGACGAGGTTCAGCACCATCTGCGCGGCCACCGCCGCATCGACCGCGGTGCCGCCGTCCTTCAGGATGTCGCAGGCGACCTTGGTCGACACCGGATTGTTGGTCACCGCCATGTACGTCTTCGCATAGACCGTGCGCTTCGGCGCGTAGCCGGTGGCGACCTCGGGAGCGCCGGGCTCGCCGGGCAGCACGATCACCTCGCCGCCGGTCGTGCCGTTCAGCTCGCAGCCCGCCACCGGTTGCGGGGGCGGCGGCTTGTGGCCATGGTGGTCGTCGTCATCGTCGCCGCCGCACGCGGACAGCAACAGCGCGGCGGTGGCCATCATCAGCCAGCCGCGGGGGCGTCTGCGCGGCGGGGATGCGGGAAGGGCGGGATCGAAGGTCGTGCGCTGTCGCATGGCTGTCTCCTTGTTGTCGGGCATCAGCTGGCAGGGCTGGCTCGGTGCCCGGGATGCGAACGTCCGCCGGCGCGGATGGGGCGCCGGAACGGCGGCGGTGGGGAACGACAACTACGACGCTAGTACGCGCAAGGCCGCTATGCAATGGTCCTTAATGACGATTTGGCGCGCGGCGAGCCTTCGCTTCCTCGGGCTCACCGCTCCATGCCGCCGCCGGGCTCGGCCATGCGGCGGTGCTGCTCGGCCAGCAGATCGGCCGGTGTCACGTTCGAGATCGCGGCGCGCAGCTTGTTCTGCCACCCGGTGACGACGTCGCCGTCGCCCCGCAGCATCGCCTCGAAGCCCTCGCGCGCGACCTCGGCAGGGTCGTCCTTCTTCTGCTGGCCCAGCCGCGTGTCGAGCATGTCGGCGCGCTCGAAGAAATCGGTCTCGGTCGCGCCCGGCATCAGGCAGGTCACCGTGACCCCGCAATCGCGCAATTCGTGCCGCAGCGCAAACGAGAAGGAATCGAGGAAGGCCTTGGTCGCGTTGTAGACGGCCTGATAGGTGCCCGGCATGAAGCCGGCGATCGAGCCGGTGATCAGGATCCGGCCGGTGCGGCGGTCGCGCATGTCGCGGCCGATGCGATGCAGCAAGTCCAGCGTGCCGGTGACATTGGTCTCGACCACGCGCTGGATGTCGCGGAAGTCCTGGTCGAGAAAGGCGCGGCCCAGGCCGCGGCCCGCGTTGGCGCACAGCACGTCGACGGGACGCCCCTTCGTGGCGCGATACAGCGCCTCGACGCCGGCCGGATCGGCCAGGTCCACGCACAGCGCATCGACGGCCATGCCGGCATCGCGCAGGGCCACCGCCGCGGTGTCGATGGCGGGCTCGTCGGCCGCGATCAGCAGATCGTAACCTTGCATCGCACAACAGCGGGCAAGCTCGAAGCCGATGCCCGACGAGGCACCGGTGACGACGGCAAAGGGACGGGCGGCTTGGTTCACGGCGGTCTCCTGATGGCGGCTCGATTCGTATCGCCCGGCGCAAGGCTGCGGGGGGCGGTACGGCCAACCCGTCCCTCAAGCAAAGTTCGTTCCGCGCGTTGCGATGCCACCGCGCGCCCGCCGCTTCGTGCTTCCGTTGCCCGGAATTACAAAGACGGCAGGCCGTGCCGGCACGTCAGCGGAAATCGCTGAAGCGGATGTCCGGTGCGCTGGTGTTGTGCCGCGACGGGACGGTGCGTCCGAAGCGGACGTCGCCGGCCTGCCAGGTCGACACCTCCGCGACCGTGGCGTCGCGCGCCTGCCCCGCCGGGTCCTGCCAGCTGACGCGGCTCATGTCGGCGTTGTCCTCGGTCACGTACATCGAGCGCAGCATCGCGAACGGCGCCTGCGCGCGATACGGCGGGTGGAAGGCGACATCGAGCGCGGTGCGCGTGCGGCTGATCTCGCGGATCGCCACCTGCGCCTCGCCCCCGGCGGTGAAGCGCAGGCCGATGGTGCGTTGGCGCGGATCGATATCGATGTGGGCGATATCGACGATCGGCCGCAGGTCCTGCTGTACCGGCCCCATCAGGAACGAGGAGCCATAGGCGTTGTCGGGCAGGTGCGCCGCGGGCAGCGGCTTGGCGCGCCAGTAGCCGTCCGACGGATAGAGCACCAGCACCTCGGTCTCGACGACCTTGCCCTTGGGGCCCTTGCGCTTGTCGAAGAACTGGATCAGATGAAAACCGCCATCCTTGCGCCCGCCCACGGTGACCGGCACGCGCTGGGGCCGCCAGAAGCTGTCGAAGGTGATGCCGACGATCGCGAGGTCCTTGCCATCATACAGACGAACCTTGCGCGGCTTGAAGCTGTGGCGCGGATCGGTGGGATGCGGGGTATCGCCGAAATTGCAGCCCGAGAAGTCCGGCGCCGAGCTGTCCTTGCGGATCTTGCCGATGTAGGCGGGATGCAGCGCCTCGACGCGGAAGCGCTGGATGGACGCGGCGGACAGCGCGAAGGAGACGTTGTCCTCTTCGGCGCAGGTGGTCGGTGTCGTCAGGTTACGGACCTCGACCGCGGCCGGGACGGGATCGGTCGATGCGAGCGGAGTGGGCGACGTGGGCGACGTGGGCGACGTGGGCGACGTGGGCGAAGTGGGCGAAGTGGGCGACGTTGGCGACGTGAGCGACGTTGGCGATTGTGCGACGGCGGTGGCCGTCAGCAGGCTGCACAGCAGGGCCGGGATCAGTCGAAGCGGGCGAATCTGGCGGCTTGGCATGCGTTGGTGGTTTCCTTGTTTGCATACCCGCGCCGTGCCGGCTGGACGCCGTTGGCCTGCCGTGGCCGTGGCCTTGGCCGTGGCGAGACTTGCCTTGGCCTGCTCGCTGGGTCTGCCAAGGCCTGCCTTGGCACACCGAGCTCTGCGTCGGCGCTGCCCTGGTGTTGCGGTGGCCTCGCCTGGGCCTGGTCCGGCAACCCCTAGCGGCGGTCGCCCAGCACGGTCGCGCGGGTAAAGTCCTCGATATTGTCCAGCAGCGCGTCGAGCGCCGCGCCCGCGCCTTCGACATCGCCCTCGGCGATGGCAGCGGCGACACGGGCGTGCAGGCGCGCCATCTCGGGAAGATCGGCGGCCTGCTTGTAGTGAAAATACCAGAAGCGGCGTGACAGCCCATGCATCAGCCGCATCGCGCCCTCGGCAAAC
The DNA here is from genome assembly GCF_026210475.1 of Cupriavidus cauae. Lineage (NCBI taxonomy): Bacteria > Pseudomonadati > Pseudomonadota > Betaproteobacteria > Burkholderiales > Burkholderiaceae > Cupriavidus > Cupriavidus cauae. Next base: position 1,494,865 of record NZ_CP080294.1, on the reverse strand, counting down.
TCGTTGCGCGCGGCCTGCAGGCACAGTTCGTTGAAGCCCGCATCGGCGCGCACGAAGGCCACTTCATCCGCCTTCTTGACCGAGCGCTCGAACTCCGCGGCAAGCCGCCGGAAAGCCTGGCGTTCCTCGACGGTGGCGCGGCGCGCCGCACTGCGGCAGATCAGCCGCTCGACCTCCCGACGCGTTTCCAGCAGCCGCAATTGCTTGGCCACGTCGATCGGCGGAATCAGCAGGCCGCGCTGCGGCAGCACCACGATCAGATGCTCGCGCGCCAGCCGCTGTATCGCCTCGCGGATCGGCGTGCGGCCGATACCGGTCATCTCGCTCAACTGGAATTCGGAGACCGACGAACCGGGCGCGAGCTGCAACGTGACGATCGCTTCCTCGATCCACCGATAGGCCTGATCCGTCAGCCGCCCGCGCGGCCCCGCCCCGTTCTCGCTACCTTCGTCCTCGACATGGGTCGCTGCCGCCCGCCTGACTGTCGCCGCTTTCTTGACCATTGACGTCGTTTGCATGTTTGACGAATGCAAATTGTATATGAGTCATTTTCGGGGAGGCGCGGCGCCCCCGGGCTCTGACTGGTTTTCACTGGAATGACCATTTTCAGCAATCGTTGAACATGGGCATTCCAGTGAAAATCGCGCGCCCGGTCCGTCAGACCGCCGACGATTCATGGCGCCGCGCGCCCGGAACGGTCCACGACAGAGACATCCCGCTTGCGTTTACTCACCGGCGTCCACTACTATGATCCATCTAATATATTAGATGTACAGGAGCCCCCATGGCAGCAGACCCCATGGCAGCAGACCCCATGGCAGCAGACCCCATGGCAGCAGACCCCATGGCAGCAGACCCCATGGCAGCAGACCCCATGGACGTGATCGAAGTCGGCAGCGGGCCGTTGTGCGTCGTGGCGCTGCACGGCATCCAGGGCACGCGGGCGGCGTGGTTGCCGGTGGCGCAGCGCCTGAGCGCGCTCTGTACCTTCGTGCTGCCGAATCTGCAGGGGCGGGGGGCGGCGCCGCGGCCCGGCACCGTCGACGGATACACGCTGGAGCGTTATGCGGCCGCGGTACGCGAGGTCGTGCAGCGGCATGCCGAGGCGCGGCCCTTCGTGCTGGCCGGATGGAGCATGGGCGTGTCGGTGGCGCTCGAGTACGCCGACCGCTATCGCGATGAACGCGCACCGCTCGCGCTGCTGTTGCTGTCGGGCTCCCCTGCCCTGTGCGAGACGCGCTGGTTTCACGCCGATGAGGGTACGGCGCTGATGGACGAGATCGCCGCGCGCGAGCGTCGGCTCGGCTTGAGCGAGGCAGCCGACCACGCCGCCGTCGCGCGGACGTGGCAGGCGATCCGGGGAAGCGATCAGCGTTCGCGCTTGCCCTCGCTGCCGATGCCGGCCCTGGTCATCCATGGCCGCGACGACGGCGATTGCCCATGGGCGCACGCGCAGGCGCTGGCCGATGGTTTGCCTGGCAGCCGGCTGGCCACCATCGAACTGGCGGGCCACGGTTTGCTGACCGGCCATGCCGTTGCCGTCGCCGAGCTCGCGCTGCCCTGGTTGCAGCAGCTCGCCGATTCGATGCGCCCTGCCGGATCAACCGCCCTTCCTTCGTCCATCCCGCTGGAGTTGCCATGAGAATCGAAGACCTGGTCTATTTCTGCGCGCCGGCGCGCCTGATCGTCGGCCCCGGTACGCGCGCGCAATTGCCGGCGCTGCTGCAGCGGCTCGGCCATCGCCACGGCGTGCTCGTCACCGATCCCTTCTTCACCGGACGCACGCCGTGGGTCGGCGAGTACATCGAGGCCGCGCGCGCCGCGGGCATCGAGACGGTGGTCTACGACGGCGGCATGCCGGATCCCAGCACGACGCTGTGCGACGAGGCCACGCTCGCGCTGCGCAAGCGGCTGGGCCGCCGTGTCCCGGACCATCTGGTGGCGCTCGGCGGCGGCAGCAATATCGACCTCGCCAAGGCGCTGAGCCTGACGCTGCTGGAAGGCCGGCCGGTGCGCGACTTCGCCGGTACGTTGCCCGCCGGCATGCGGCCGATCCCGCTGGTGGCGCTGCCGACCACCTCCGGCACGGGCTCGGAGGCGACGCCGGGCGCGATCCTCGTCGATCCCGACAACGCGACCAAGATCGCGGTGATGGACAACGCGCTGCGTCCGCAGATTGCGCTGATCGACCCCGAGTTCACCTACACCTGCCCGCCGCGCGTGACCGCGGACGCGGGCATCGATGCGCTGACGCATGCGATCGAGTCGTACCTGACCGTCGACAGCGCGGCTTATCCACGGCAAGGCAACGTCGATCCGGGCTACAGCGGCCGCTCGGCGCTGACCATGCTGTTCTCCCGCGAGGCGATTGCACTATGCAGCCGCTACCTGCTGCGCGCCTACCGCGACAGCGGCAAGGGGGGCGACGGCGACAGCGGTGACGCTGGCGTTCGCGACATCGAGGCACGCGTCGGCATGTCCTATGCCAGCCTCTACGCCGCGCTGTCCTACGGCAGCGCCGGGCTGAACGCGGTACATGGCATCGCCTATGCCGTCGCGGGCCTGACCCATCGCTCGCACGGCAGCACCAACGCCGTGATGCTGCCCTATGTACTGGACGCGCTGCGTACTACGCGCGGTGCCGATCTGCTGGCGCTGGCGCCGCTGTTCGGCCTCGACCAGGGCAGCGACGAGGCGCGCATCGCCGGCGTGCCGCTGGCCGTGCGCAATCTGATCGACGCGCTCGACATCCCCTCGAACCTGCAGGCCATCGGCGTCCCGCGCGAAGCGCTGCCCGCGCTGACGCGCGACGCACTGGCCGTCACGCGGCTGGCGCAGGCGTTCCCCGTCGACGACGTGCCGGGCACCTATGCGCGCGTGATCGAGCATGCGTGGCGCGGCGAACTCGCCGCCCATGGCGGCGCCGCGTCCGCCAGGCAGGCGGCTTAGGGCCGGCGTAGGGCCGGCTTGGGGCGGGCTTAGGGCAAATCCCGAGCTTCGCCCGGCAAGCCGCGCCGCATAACGCTTTCCGGGCGACCACCCGGCACCGCGGACGCCAGCGCGGCCCGCGTTCTGCCACACACGGTTTGCATACCTATCGCATCCATCTAATATATTAGCCAGACCGCCCACAGGCGGCCCCACGACAACGACAGGAGACAACCATGGACATGTCGGCAGGCAGTGTGGCGCTGACCCCCGGAGTCGCGGCGCGGCTCGAGCGCCTTCCCATGACCCGCTATCAGCGCACCTTGTTCGGCATCATCGCCACCGCATGGTTCTTCGATTCGATGGACCTGGGCATGATGACCTTCGTGCTCGGCTCGATCAAGGCCGAGTTCGGCCTGAGCGCGGCGCAGACCGGCCTGCTGGCCAGCGCGAGCTTTCTCGGCATGTTTGCCGGCGCGGCGGTGGCCGGCATGCTGGCCGACCGCTTCGGCCGCAAGCCGGTGTTCCAGGTCAGCATGATCTTCTGGGGCGTGGGCAGCCTGATGTGCGGGCTCGCGGACAGCGTGACGGCGCTGATGCTGTACCGCGTGCTGCTCGGCTTCGGCATGGGCATGGAGTTCCCGATCGGGCTGTCGATGGTCTCCGAGATCGTGCCGGCCAGGAGCCGCGGCAAGTATGTCGCAATCCTCGAGGGCTTTTGGCCGATCGGCTTTATCGCGGCGGGATTGCTGGCGTATCTGACGCTGCCGGTGATCGGCTGGCGCGGCATCTTCATCGCGATGGCGCTGCCGGCCGCGTTCGTCTTCGTGGTGCGCCGGATGGTCCCGGAATCCCCGCGCTGGCTCGAAGGGGCGGGACGGCAACGCGAAGCCGAGGCCGTGATGGCCGGCATCGAGGCACGCGTCGAGCGTGCCAGCGGCAAGCCGCTGCCGGCGGTACAGGAAGGCTTCGCGCCCGCTACCGTGCACGACCGCAAGGCCATGTTCGGCGAACTGTGGAAAGGTCCGTACGCCAAACGCACCGTGATGCTGTGGGGCGTCTGGTTCTTCGCGCTGCTCGGCTACTACGGGCTGACCACGTGGCTTGGCGCACTGCTGCAGCAGGCCGGCTACGCGGTCACCAAGTCGGTGCTGTACACGGTCTATATCTCGCTGGCCGGCATTCCGGGCTTCATCTTCTCGGCGTGGCTGCTGGAGAAATGGGGGCGCAAGCCGACCTGCGCGCTGATGCTGCTGGGCAGCGCCGCGTCCGCCTATCTGTACGGCCAGGCCGCCGTGCTGAAGCTGCCGGTCGAGCAGCTGATCGCCGCTGGCCTGTGCATGCAGTTCTTCCTGTTCGGCATGTGGTCCGTGCTGTATGCCTACACGCCCGAGCTGTATCCGACGCGCTCGCGTGCAACGGGATCGGGCTTCGCCTCGTCGATCGGCCGCATCGGCTCGCTGGTCGGTCCGTATCTGGTCGGCGTGCTGCTGCCAATCACCGGCCAGGGCGGCATCTTCACGCTGGGCGCGCTGTCGTTCGCAATTGCCGCGATCACCGTGCTGTGGCTCGGCATCGAGACCAAGGGCAAGTGCCTGGAGGAAGTGTCGAGCTGAACGAACATGCGATGTCGTCCGCGCCGACGCGTGGACGACCGCTTCCCACGGCCCTCGCTTGCGAGGGCCGTTTTCTTGGAGCGGCAGGCAGCAGCGAGACATCGTTTGGCACGAGCGGATGGCACAAATCGTTTGACATCGAGCCATATACCACTAATATATTAGTACGATGTCAGTACGCCAAAGACAGGAGACAACCATCATGATGAGCGAACGCCAACGCAAATTCCGCGAGCAATACAAGGCCGATATCAGCCCGCTGTACAACGGCCTGCTGCATATCGGCGTGATCTTCGCCGCCGGCATCGCCGCGCTCTACTACTGCGCGACGAAGCTGGAAAACGCGACGTGGGAGTGGCTGCTGGTGCTGCCGGTCTTTCTCGCCGGCAACCTGGTCGAATGGTTCATGCACAAGTACGTGATGCACCGGCGCATCGACGTGTTCGCGTTGCGCGCCATCTACGAGCGGCACACGCGTCAGCATCACCAGTACTTCACCGATATCGAGCCCACCATCGACACCACGCGCGAATTCCGCATCGTGTTCTTCCCCTGGCGCGTGTTGATCACGCTGGGCGTCGGCGGCGGTGTGCTCGGCTACCTGGCCTATCTGCTGATCAATGCCAACGCGGCGTACATCGTCTTCATGACGATGGTCGGGCACTACCTGGTCTACGAAGTATTCCACTACTGCTGCCACGTCCATGACAACTGGTTCGTGCGCAATATGCCGTTCATCAACACGATCCGCCGGCACCATACCGCGCACCACAACCAGGGAATCATGATGCACTACAACATGAACCTGACCTTCCCGATCGCCGACTGGCTGATGGGCACCAGCGATCTGCGCCGCGGCCTGCTCGGCCACCTGTTCAACGGCTACAGCGAGGACCATATCAAGGAGGAACTCAAGCCCATCATCCGCAAGTTCCGCCACGACGATTCGCGCGTGACGCTCGACGGTCCGCAGCTGACCGAGGATGAACGGCGCGCGATGGCGGCCTGACGGCAGACCCACTGCAGCCCACGGATGGCCGGGACTTCGATCCCGGCCATCGCTATTTTGGCCGACCGAGGCCGACCTCCCTTCCCCACGCGCCTTTGCCTGACGGCTACCTCATCGCTTGACACTTCAGCCCCGCAGCGGCAATGATCGAACCCGCTGGACCTTCGCTGAACCCGCTTCCCCGTCATGCCAATGGGCGCTGCCACGGCCGAATACCAGTTCAAACCGCACGAGCGGCCCACCGTTCCGGGCTCCCCTGCGGCGCCCGATCATCCGACGCCAAGGCGCGTCGGCTATTTCTGCGTCGGCGTGCTGATCGGCCTGACCGCCGGCTTCGGCAACGCGCTGGTGATCGCCAACCTGAACAATATCCAGGGGGTCTTCGGCCTCTACAGCGATCAGGCCGCGTGGCTGTCGACGGTCTACGTGATGACCAACGTCTGCGCCAGCATGCTGCTGATCAAGTTCCGGCAGCAATACGGCCTGCAGCAGTTCGCGCGGCTGTTCCTGCTCGGCTATGTGGTCATCACGCTTGCCCACATCTTCGTCCATACCTTCGAGACCGCGCTGCTGGTACGCGCGGCCAACGGCATCGCGGCCAGCGGGCTGAGCACGCTGGCGCTGTATTACATGATCCAGTCGATGCCGGCGGCGCACCGGCTCAAGGCGATCGTGCTCGGCATCGGCGTGCCGCAGCTGGCCACACCGCTCGCGCGCGTGTTCACCTCCGGCATGCTCGAAGCAGGCAACTGGAAGGCGCTCTACCTGTTTGAACTCGGCCTGGCGCTGCTGTCGCTGGTCGCGGTGGCGCTGCTGCGGCTGCCGCCCAGCGAGCGCATCCGGGCTTTCGAGAAGCTGGACTTCGTGACCTTCGCGCTGTTCGCGCCCGGCATGGCGCTGCTGTGCGCGGTGCTGAGCCAGGGCCGCATCCTGTGGTGGACCGAGGCCGCGTGGCTCGGGTACGCGCTGTGCGGCGCGGTCGCGCTGATCACCGCCGCGCTGTGGATCGAGCACAACCGCGCCAATCCGCTGCTCAATACCCGCTGGCTCGGCAGCAGTGCGATGCTGCGCTTCGCGCTGGTCGCTATCGCCGTGCGCGTGCTGCTGTCCGAGCAGGCCTACGGCGCGGTCGGCCTGCTGACCGCGCTCGGCATGGGCAACGACCAGCTGGTTCCGCTGTACGTGGTGGTCTCGCTGGCGACCATCGCCGGCCTCGTCCTCAGCGCGCTGACGGTCAACCCGTTGAACCTGGAACGGCCGATCCGCATCTCACTGCTGCTGATCGCGATCGGCGCCTTCATGGACGCGCATTCGAACAACCTGACGCGCCCGGCCAACATGTACCTGAGCCAGGCGCTGATCGCCTTCGCCGCGGTCTATTTCATGGGGCCGACGCTGCTGATCGGCATGCTGCGCGCGCTGTCGAAGGGCATGAGCCATATCGTCAGCTTCTCGGCGCTGTTCGGCATCACGCAATCGCTCGGCGGGCTTGCCGGCTCCGCGCTGCTTGGCACCTTCCAGATCTATCGCGAGAAATTCCACTCGCATTCGCTGGTGCAGTCGATCACGCTGACCGACCCGCTCGACGCGGCGCGCATCCAGGCGCTCGGCGGCGCCTACGGACGCGTGCTGACCGACCCCACGCTGCGGCAGGCCGAGGGCTCGGCGCTGCTGGCGCAGCAGGTCACGCGCGAGGCCAATGTGCTGGCGTTCAACGACGTCTTCCTGATAATCGGCATCATCGCGTCCGCCACCTTCGTCTGGCTGCTGGCGCTCTACATCCGCGATCGCATCCGCGGCCACAACCCGATGGCCGAGCCGCTGGAAGCGATGGCACGGATGCGGCAACGCCAGCAATAACAACAACATCTGGAGCCACCGGTGACCGACCAAACGCCGAACCGCGAACCCGGCCCCGCTGCTTCCGCGCAAACGAGCGCGCAGAAGTCCGCGCAGCCCGACTCGCCCGAGCGTCTGCAGGATCCCGTCGAGGTACCGCAGCAGGCCTCCGCCCCGCCGACCGGCTGGTCGCCGCCCAAGGGCACGCGTCGGGCCACGATCATCGTCGTCGCGATCGCGCTGGCCAGCATCCTGATCATCCTGTACGCGTGGGGACTCCCGCCCTTCACGCACGTGATCCAGAGCACCGACAACGCCTATGTGCGCGGCCAGACCACGGTGATCAGCCCGCAGGTCAGCGGCTATGTGGTCGACGTGCCGGTGCGCGACTTCCAGCAGGTCAAGGCGGGACAGGTGCTGCTGAAGATCGACGATCGCATCTATCGGCAGCGCGTCGAGCAGGCCCGCGCGAACCTGGACACGCAGATCGCCAACCTGAGCAACACCGACCAGACGCGCCGCTCGCGCGAGGCCACGGTGCTGGCGCAGCAGGCGAGCCTGGCCAACGCGCAGGCGCAACTGCTCAGGGCCCAGGCCGATATGCGGCGGGTCGACGAGCTGGTGGCCGACGGATCGGTCTCGCTGCGCGAGCGCGACCAGACCCGCGCCGCGCTGCGGCAGGCCGAGGCCGCCGTGCGCCAGGCCCGCGCCGCCGCCGAGATCGCCCGCCAGGACGTGCAGGCCGTCGCGGTCAGCCGCGAGGGATTGCAGGCGGCGGTCGAAGCGGCGCGCGCGGCGTTGAAGCTCGCCGAGATCGATCTGGCCAACACGGTGCTGCGCGCCCCGCAGGACGGGCAACTGAGCCAGATCGGCGCGCGCCTGGGCCAGTACGTGACGGCCGGCACGCAGGCGATGTTCCTGGTGCCGCCGACGCTGTGGGTCATCGCCAACTACAAGGAGGCGCAGACCTCGCACATGGCGCCCGGCCAGCCGGCGAGCTTTCGCGTCGACGGGCTCGACGATGCGCGGCTGACCGGCCATGTCGAGCAGCTGGCGCCGGCGGCAGGCTCGGAGTTCGCGGTGATCCAGCCGGACAACGCTACCGGCAACTTCGTCAAGGTCGCGCAACGGATCTCGGTGCGCATCGCCATCGATCCGGACCAACCCCTCGCGGCGCGGCTGCGGCCCGGCATGTCGGTGCGGGTCGAGGTCGATACCCGGCAGGCGGAGTCCCACGCGCGATGACGGCCGGCTCACATATTCGGCGCTTCGGCTCGCGTAGCGGTCCGCTTATCGGTCCGCTTATCGGTCCACGTATCGGCCCGCGCATTGCCCCGCGCATTGGCCCGCGCATTGGCCCGCGCATTGCCCCGCGCATTGCCCCGCGCATTCGCCCGCATATTGCCCCGCGTATTCCCCCGCGTATCCACGCCCGCATTGGCCCCGTGTTGCGCATGGCGCTGTGCGCGGTGGCGCTGCCGCTGCTGTTCGGCTGCATGGGCCCGCGGCCGGAGCCGCCGGCCGCAGCCGCGCTGACGCCGCCCCCCGCATGGCGCGTCGAACCCGGCCCGAGCGCGCCGCTCGAGCGCGACTGGTGGCGCCGCTATGGCGACCCGGTGCTGGCGCAGCTGGTCGAACGCGCACTGGCCAACAACGCCGATCTCGGCGTCGCCGCGGCGCGTGTCGCCGAAGCGCGGGCGCAGCAGCGGCTCGCGCAGGCCCAGCTGCTGCCGACGCTCGACGCCACCGCGACCGGCGGACGCTCCCGCAGCCTGAATGCGCTGGGACGGGAATCGATCTCGAATTCGTTCGAGCCGCAGTTCCAGGCCGCTTACGAGATCGATCTGTTCGGGCGCCTGGCCGACCTGTCGGCTGCCGCGCGCGCCGGCACGCGGGCCAGCGAAGCGGCGCACGACGCGGCGGTGCTGTCGGTCGCCGCGGCCACCGCGCGCGCCTACCTGACGCTGCGCGCCCTCGATGCCCAGCTCGCCGTGGTACGGCAGACGCTGGCGGCGCGCGAGGACGCCTTGCGGCTGGCGCGCCGCCGTGCCGATGCGGGCTACACCTCGCAACTGGAGTTCGCGCAGGCGCGCGCCGAATACGAGTCCACCGCGCAGGCGGTGCCGCAGGCCGAGCTGGCGGTCGCACGGCAGGAGAATGCCTTGCTGCTGCTGATCGGCGAATCGCCGTCTGGCGGGATCGCGCGCGGCGCCGCGCTGTCCGCGCTGCGGCCGCCGCCCGTGCCCGATGGCCTGCCCGCCGACCTGCTGCGGCGTCGCCCGGATATCGCGCAGGCCGAGTTCCAGCTGGCCGCGACCGATGCCAATCTGAGCGCCGCGCGCAAGGCGTTCCTGCCGCAGCTGCACCTGTCGGGGTCGGCGGGTCTGCTGTACGCCAGCGGCGTGGCCAACCCGGTCCGTATCTGGTCGCTCGGCGGCAGCATCCTGGCACCGCTGTTCGAGGGCGGCCGCATCGAGGCCGGCGCACAGGTTGCGACGGCACAGCGCGATCAGGCTGCCTTCGCGTACCGCCGCGCCGCGCTGACCGCCTTCCGCGAGGTCAACGACAATCTCGCCGCGTTGCGTCAACTCGAAGCACAGGTCCTTCATCTGGGCCAACAGCGCGAAGCGCTCGCGGCCGCGCTGCGTCACGCAACCAATCGCTATCGCGCCGGCTATTCGCCGTACCTGGAGCAGCTCGATGCGCAGCGCGGACTGCTGAGCGCGGAGCTGAACCTCATCCAGGCGCATGCGGATTGGCTCAATGCCAGCGTGGCCCTGTACCAGGCGATGGGGGGCGGCTGGACTTGGCCACGGTAAGCGGTGAGCAGTAAGCGGTTAGTGGAAGCGGTAAGCGATGAGCCGTAAGCTCTGAGCTCTGAGCTCTGAGTTCTGAGTTCTGAGTTCTGAGCTGTGAGCTGTGAGCTGTGAGCTGTGAGCGGTACGCGGTGAGCGGTACGCAGCGAGCGGTAAAACGCCTCTGCGCGGCTCCTCGTCACGCGACACTACCGCGCCGGCACCGCCCACACGCGGCCGTCGCCGATCACATAGACGCGCCGCTGCGGCGCGCGCCTGACCGGAGCGTGACCGGTAAAGGCGCCGAACGCCGGCAGGATGCCGGCATGCGCATCGAAGACGAAGCACGGCAGGCGGACCGAATCCGAACCGGCCCGCAGCGTATAGGCCGGATGCAGATGCCCGGCCAGTTCGTAGCCCCCGTTGGCCGCGCCCGGCAGATGGCACAGCGCGAACGGCCCCCGCCGCCACGGTTCCGAGACCACCGCGATGTCGAGCGAGGGCGGCGGATCGCCGGCACGCGCATCGTGATTGCCGCGTACCAGCGTGCATCGCAGCCCCGATTGCACCGCGGACTGCAGGCCGGCGCGCCAGTCGGCCAGCGCGGCCAGCACCGCCGGCGTTCGGCTCGCGCGGGCATGCAGGAAGTCGCCGAGAAAGACCAGCTCACGCGCCGGATAACGAGCCGCAAGGTCCGACAGCCGCGCGAGGTTGTCGCGCGTGGTGCCGGCCGGCACCGGCTGGCCCAGCGCGCGATAGGCCGCGGCCTTGCCGAAATGCACGTCGGCGACCAGCAGCATCGACGCGGCCGGCCACCAGACCGCGCGCTCGGGCAGCAGCCACAGCGTCTCGCCCGCGACTTCCACCCGGCGCGCGGAGGAAGATGCGGGCGAGGGCGCGGACAAGGGGGACGACGAGCGAACGGACGAAGACGACGAAGACGACGAAGAAGCAAGCGACATCGGGGGACTCACAGCGGCGGCAGCGGCTTCGAGATCTTGCGCGGGCGCCGACGGCGCGAAGACGACGAAGAAGACGAAGACGAAGACGAGGACGAGGACGAGGACGAGGACGACCGCGACGACGACCCGGCATGATCGGCCATGCCGAAGCGCGCGATCTCCGCGACGCGATCTGCCGGCGGCTCGTCCACCGGCACCGACATGCCAACGCCCTCGCTGGCGCCCTCGCCCTCCGGCCCCGCGGCCCGTTCGAGCTCGGCCAGCATCCGCGCGATGCGGTCGGCGAGCTTCTCGGTGCTCAACTTCTCGCGCAGGAATTCGACGATCAGCGGAAACGACAGCGGCGTCGGCCGCTTCAGCACGCGCAGATCCAGCCGCAGCCCCGCCAGCCGGTCCAGCGTGCGCGACAGCCGCGCGGCATCCAGTTCCTGGTTCAGGACCTCGCGCTCGGCCTGGCCCAGCAGCAGGTTCCCGGGGTCGTGCTTGCGGAAGACCTCGTAGAACAGGCTCGACGAGGCCTGCAACTGGCGCGCGCTCTTGTGCGCGCCGGGATAGCCCTGGAACACCAGCCCCGACACCCGTGCGATCTCGCGAAAGCGCCGCAGCGACAGCTCGCCGGCGTTGAGGCTGGCCAGCACGTCGGCGACCAGATCGCGCTGCCGCTCCTGCGCCAGCACCAGCGGCAGCCAGTGCGCCCAGTCGAGCGGCGCGGCCGACAGCAGCTCCAGCCCGTAGTCGTTGACCGCGACCGAGATCGTGGTCGGCAATTGCGAGCCGAGCCGCCATGCCAGCAGGCTGCCCAGGCCCAGATGCACCGAGCGGCCGGCAAACGGATACAGGAACAGATGCGAGCCCTCGCGCGAGCGCAACGTCTCGGCCAGCAGCGTGGTGCGCGTCGGCAGCGCCGACCAGCGCTGCTGCAGATCGACCAGCGGCTGGATCAGCGGCAGCTCCGGCGTCTGCGCGGGATCGAGCTTGCCGGCGGCGGCGTCCTCGAGCGTGGCGACCACCGCGTCGGCCAGTTCCGTCGACAGCGGCATGCGCCCGCCATTCCAGCGGGGTACCACGGGGCGTCCTTTGTCGGCGCGGCGGACGTAGGCGGTCATCTCCTGCACGCGCACCAGCTCCAGCAGCCGGCCGCCGAACAGGAAGCAGTCGCCCGGCGACAGCCGCGCGATAAAGCCCTCCTCGACCGTGCCGAGCGACGTGCCGCCACGCCCCGCGCGGCTCCAGTAGCGCACCTGCATGGTCGCATCGCTGACGATGGTGCCGACGCTCATCCGATGACGCCGCGCGAGGCGAACGTCCGGCACGCGCCAGACCCCGTGCTCGTCGGGCTGCACGCGCCGGTAGTCCGGATAGGCCGACAGGCTGCTGCCGCCCTGCCGCACGAAGTCCAGGCACCACTGCCACTCGGCGTCGGTCAGCGTGCGATAGGCATAGGCGCCGCGCACTTCGTCGAGCAGCGAGTCGGGAACGAAGCCCCCGCCCAGCGCGACCGTGACCAGATGCTGGACCAGCACGTCGAGCGGCTTGTCCGGCGACTCGCGCGCTTCGATGCGTCCGGCCATGACCGCATGGCGTGCCGCCACCGCTTCGACCAGTTCGAGGCTGTGGGTCGGCACGATGGTCACCCGCGACGGCCGGCCCGGCGCATGGCCCGAGCGACCCGCACGCTGCAGCAGCCGCGCCACGCCCTTCGGCGAGCCGACCTGCAGCACGCGCTCGACCGGCAGGAAATCGACGCCCAGATCGAGGCTGGAGGTGCAGACCACCGCCTTCAGCGTGCCGGTCTTCAGTCCCGCCTCGACCCAATCGCGCACGTCGCGGTCGAGCGAGCCGTGATGCAGCGCCAGCTGTCCCGCCCAGTCCGGCCGCGCCTCGAGCAGCGCCAGATACCAGCGCTCGGCCTGCGAGCGGGTGTTCAGGAAGACCAGCGTGGTGCTGCTGCCATCGATCTCGCGCACCACATGCGGCAGCATCGACAGGCCCAGATGCCCCGCCCACGGAAAGCGCCCCGCCGCATCGGGCAGCAGCGTATCGACGATCAGCTGCTTGGGGATCTTGCCTCGCACCAGCTCGCGCCGCTCGGCCGGCGTGCCCGACAGCAGCACCTCGCTGGCATGTTCGAGATTGCCGAGCGTGGCCGACAAACCCCAGACCACCAGCTCGGGACACCAGCGGCGCAGCCGTGCCAGCGCCAGCTGCACCTGCACGCCGCGCTTGTTGCCGATCAGCTCGTGCCATTCGTCGACCACCACCATGCGCACGCGGCCCAGCGCTTCCTTGGCATCGGCGCGTGTCAGCAGCAGCGACAGGCTCTCCGGCGTGGTCACCAGCGCGGTCGGCAGCCGTCGTGCTTGCGCGGCGCGCTCGCTGCTGCCGGTGTCGCCGGTGCGCAGGCCGACGGTCCAGTTCAGTCCGAGATCGGCCAGCGGCGCCTGCAGGGCACGCGCGGTATCTGCGGCGAGCGCGCGCATCGGCGTCAGCCACAGCACGGTCAACGGCGGTGCAATGGAAGACTGCGCCGCCGGCTCGCCATGGCGCAGCAGCGCGCCGAGCCAGGCCGCGTAGGTCTTGCCGGTGCCGGTGGTCGCATGCACGAGGCCGCTGCGGCCGGCGGCGATCGCCTGCCACACCTGGCGCTGGAACGGAAACGGCTGCCAGCCGCGTTGCGCGAACCATTGCGGCAGCACCTGCGCCAGCAGCGCCGGGGTCGAGGCCAGCGCATCCGCGGCGCGCGCGCTCATGCGGCCTCCCCGCGCTTGCCGCGTTTGCCGCGGTCGTCGCGCTGATTGCGCTGATCTCGCTGATCGCGTTCATCACGCTCGGCACGTTCGGCACGTTCGGCGCGTTCGGCGCGTTCGCCGCGCTCTGCGGAGGGCAGCATGCCCTGCAGCGTCTGCAGCGTGTCGGCCTCCTCGATGGTCTTGTCGGTACGCCAGCGCAGCATGCGCGGAAAGCGCACCGCGATGCCGCTCTTGTGGCGGCTGCTGCGGGCGATGCCCTCGAAGCCCAGCTCGAACACCTGGGTCGGCTCGACGCTGCGCACCGGCCCGAAGGTCTCGATGGTGGTCCGCCGCACGATCGCATCGACCTGCCGCATCTCCTGGTCGGTCAGGCCCGAGTAGGCCTTGGCGAACGGCACCAGCACCCGGCCCTCGGTGCCCGGGGGCGCGCTCCATACCGCGAAGGTGAAGTCGGTGTACAGGCTGGCGCGACGGCCGTGGCCGCGCTGCGCGTAGATCAGCACCGCATCGACCGCGTACGGATCGATCTTCCATTTCCACCAGACGCCGACATCCTTGGTCCGGCCCGCGCCGTAGGCGGCATCGAGCGCCTTCAGCATGAAGCCCTCGACGCCGAGCTCGCGCGACGATTCGCGCAGCACCGCGTACCCTGGCCAGTCGTCCGCCTGCACCAGGGGACTCGCCCGCAGCGCCGGATGCCGATGCACGGCGAGCACGCTCTCGAGCGCGATACGGCGCTCGCCCTGCGCCCGCCGGCGCCAGTCCTCGCCCTGCCATTCGAGCAGGTCGTAGGCGAGCAGCACCGCCGGTGCGTCGCGCAGCAGCTTCGCGCCCAGGTTCTTGCGGCCGATGCGCTGCTGCAGCAAGGCGAACGGCTGCACCCGCTCGTCGCGCCAGACCACGATCTCGCCGTCGATCACGGTGCCGTCCGGCAACGGCGCGGCGGCCTCGGCCAGTTCGGGGAAGCGCTCGGTGATCAGGTCCTCGCCGCGCGACCAGATCCAGGTCTGGCCATCGCGCCGCACGATCTGTGCGCGGATGCCGTCCCACTTCCATTCGACCTGCCATTGCGAGACCGGACCGAGCACCGCGTCGAACTGTTCCAGCGGCGCCTGCAGCGGATGGGCCAGAAAGAACGGATACGGCTGCCCGCCTCGGCTGCGCGGGACGTTGGTCCCATCGCCGGCGCCCTCGACGTGCTCGCCGTGCTCGCCGCCACCGTCGGGGGCGATCAGCGCCAGATAGTGCTCGGCATCGGGCCGCGCCGAGATATCGGTGTAGCCGACCATCCGTTCGGCCACGCGCTTCGGATCGATGCCGGCCACCTCGCCGAGCGCGCGGGTGACCAGCAGCCGCGAAACGCCGACGCGGAAGGCGCCGGTGATCAGCTTGAACAGCACCAGCCGCGCCTGCGCGTCGAGCGGCCGCCATAGTGCATCGAGCCTGGGCAGCAGGACGTCGGGCGGCAGGCCACGCAATGGCAGCAGCCGCTGTTCGACCCACTCCGCCAGGCCCGCGTCGTCGGCATGCTCGGACTCGGGCAGCAGCAAGGCGATGGTCTCGGCCAGGTCGCCGACGGCCTGGTAGCTCTCCTCGAACAGCCAGGTCGGCAGCCGCGCCGCCTGCTCGGCCAGCGTGCGCAGCATCGCCACCGGCACCATCTGGCGCGGCTTGCCGCCAGCGAGGAAATAGACCGCCCAGGCGGCATCGGCCGGCGGCGCGGCCTGCAGGTAGGCGCGCAGCGCCGCGAGCTTCGCGTTGTTCGAGGTGGTGGCGTCGAGCGCGGCGTACAGCTCGGCGAAGGCCTTCATGATGCGTCCCGCGGGTCGATGGCGGAGGGGATGGCCGGGCCGGCCTTGTCATCGGTCGGCCCAGCCGCGGCCGCGGCGGGGGCCGAGGCAGCGGCGTCGGTCTTGGCGTCGGCCAGCGCATCCACCTCTGCCAAGGCCTCGCTGTCCGGCTCGTCGCGGTCGTGGTCTTCCTCGTCGCCGTACTGCGTCTCGAAGCCCTGCGCCTGCAGCCCGCGCTCGCACAGATAGCGCACCATCGCGTGCACATAGCCATGGGTGACGAACACGCGCTCGGCCCCGGTCGCCTCGATCGCCGCATGCAGGCCGGGCCAGTCGGCATGATCGGAGATCACGAAACCGCGATCGACGCCGCGCCGCCGGCGCGTGCCGCGAATGCGCATCCATCCGCTGGCGAAGGCCTGCGAGGCATCGCCGAAGCGGCGCAGCCACGGCGAGCGCTGCGCCGACGGCGGCGCGATCACCAGCGCCTGGCGCAGCAACGGACTGCGCGGCGGCAACTCGGAGGCATGCACCGTCTCCGGCAACGCCACGCCGGCCGCCGCATAGGCCCGGTTCAGCGCCGTCATCGCGCCATGCTCGACGATCGGCCCCGGCAGCCCCGCTTCGCCGGCCTGCGTCATCAGCCCATGCAGGATGCGCTGCGCCTTGCCGAAGGCGTAGCAGTACAGCACGCTGGCCCGCCCCTGTTCGGCATTGGCGCGCCACCACGACAGGATCTGCGTCATCAGCTCGGCCTGCGACTGCCAGCGATAGATCGGCAGGCCGAAGGTGCTCTCGGTGATGAAGGTATCGCAGCGAACCGGCTCGAACGGTGCGCAGGTGCCGTCGTGCGCGAGCTTGTAGTCGCCCGATGCGACCCACACCTGGCCGCCGTATTCGAGCCGGACCTGGGCCGAGCCCAGCACGTGTCCGGCCGGATGCAGGCTGATGCGAACGCCGTTGTGCACCACGGCCTCGCCATAGTCGAGGCTGTCCAGATGGATATCGGGCAGGCGCGACAGCAGCACGCCGCGCCCCGGCGCCGCGCACAGATAGCGGCCGCTGCCGGCGCGGGCATGGTCGGAATGGGCGTGCGTGATGACGGCCCGCGCGACGGGGCGCCACGGGTCGATATGGAAGTCGCCCGGCGGGCAGTACAGGCCCTCGGGCCGCGCTACGACAAGGTCCATGGAAGGCGGACTCCGGCTGCGATGGCGTGGCCGATGGGTCCATCGGCAGGCACATCGATACAACGATGGTATGCCAGCGGCCGCCGCCGGCCCATCGGGCTTAGGCCGACGCGGCGCGGCGCCAAATTGCGGGGGCACGCTTCTTGCCGCTATGGACCGAAGTGGACACGGACGCCGCCTTCCCGCAAGACCCGCGGCGCGGCGGCGAGCGCTTTTTTTACCGCCTGCCGCAAAAGCTACAAGGTCGTGCCGGTCCGCTTCCGTATCGACGCGTTCGCATCGACGCATCGACGCATCGACGTAGCAACTTCCCTGTGCAACGAGGACCGCAAGATGAACCGCAATACGTCCCCCGACGCCAATCATCCCCTGACGGGCAAGCGCATCGCCTTCCTCGTCACCGACCTGTTCGAGCAGGTCGAACTGACCGGCCCGCGCCAGGCCTTGCAGCAGGCCGGCGCCGAAACCGTGATCGTTGCCCCGCACGATGGCGAGGTACAGGGCGCCCAGCACGACAAGAAGGCCGACCGCTTCGGCGTGCAGGCGACGCTGGCCGACGCCCATCCCGACGACTTCGACGGCGTGGTGCTGCCCGGCGGCACCATGAACGCCGATGCGCTGCGCATGGACCCCGCGGCGCAGCGCTTCGTCAAGAAGATGCAGGACGACGGCAAGCCGATCGCGGTGATCTGCCATGGCCCGTGGCTGCTGGTATCCGCGGGGCTGGTCAAGGGCCGCACGCTGACCAGCTGGCCCTCGCTGGCCGACGATATCCGCAACGCGGGCGGCGAATGGGTCGACCGCGAGGTCGTGCGCGACGGCAACTGGGTCAGCAGCCGCAAGCCGGACGATATCCCCGCGTTCAACCAGGAGATCGTCGCGCTGTTCGCCGAGCTGGGCAAACGCACCGCGCAGGGCAGCGAAGCCCGCGCCGGCCAGGCCTGATCGCCCCGGCACACGGCCATGCAGACTCGTATCGCCATCAACGCGACCGGCGATCTCGCGAACGCGCATGACGCGGCCACCGAACTGGCGGTGCGCTGCGGCTTCGGCGAAATCGCCACCGAGCGGCTCGGCCGCGCGGCGGTCGCGGCGGCCACCGGCATGCTGGATCACGCCGGCGGCGGCGTGCTGCATCTGCGGCCGCTGCAGGAGGAGGTAACGGGGGCCGCCGCGCCGCAGGTCGAGATCCTGGCCGTCGACCGGCCCCGTTCCGCCAAAGCGTCCGATGTGTCCGATGTGTCCGATACCTCCGATGCGTCCGATACGCCCGATGCGTCCGATACGCCCGATGGGTCCGATCGGCCCGATGCCCCGCGCGGCGGGGATGGCAGTCACGGACGCGCCCGCGCGGCCGGCAGGCTGGCCGAGCTGTATGAACTGGTGACCGCGCTGGACCGCTACGACAGCCCCGCCGGCTCGGTGATTCGCATGACGCTGTCCCCGGCCGATCGCCCCGGCCCGGTGTCTCTGCCGGCCGTGGCGGTGGGCGTGGTGTGGGCGCCGGCCGACGGCGATGCCGCGCCGGGCGGACTCAACATCCATTCGGCACGAGGGCTGTCGACCGTGGTGCTGGGCCTGGGACGCGGCGCCGAAGCGGCGCGCCGGGTCGCCGCGCTGCAGGGCTTCGGCGCGCAGATGCAGCAGATCGACCGCGTCCGCGCCACGCTGCCCGGGGGCGGCGACATGGCGCTGGCGGCCGCCCAGATCGAAGCGCATGCGGGCCACGTGCGCGTAGCGGGCGCAGGCCGCTTCTGCGCCTGCGTGGTGGAACCCGGCACCCCTGGAGCCGATGCGGCCGATGGCGCCACCACGGTCTCGGTACAGCCGTTGCTGCGCCACAGGGGGGCCCTCGTCGACGGCGGCGCGATGGTGCGCGGACCGCTGGCGCAGGCCCAGGCCGGCTGGCCGCCGCATGCGCTGCTGGTGCTGCATGACGACGGCCTGTCGTGGCCGTGGGCGCTGGAGACCTATCCGGGCCTGCTGGACTGCCATCCGGCCATCGTGGCCGCCGTGCTGCATCGCGATTACTGCCGTCAGCCCGGCCATGGCTGCGTGCTGGTGTGCCGCCGCAGCGCGGAATGCGCCACGCCCGCGCCTTCCCGCACCGCGCTGCCGGCCGCCGCCGCCACGCGCGCCGCGCCGGCCTTGGCCGCCGCCAATCGAGACGGAGAACAAGACGAAAGCCGGCCCGCCGCGGATGGAGACGGCAGCCGCCCCGTTGCGGCCGCACGGCGCCCGGCCGGCACTACCCGCCGGCGGCGCAGTGCTCGCAATCCCGGCGCGGGACGGCCGGCCGCCTGAGCCGGATCGCGCGGCACCGCTTCGGATACTTTCTGCCAGCGCGGCACTGTAGTTTTTACAGGCCACATTTCGGTGCTTGTCATTTCGGCAAGCGGCGTTCCTGCCGCAATCGCGCGCCATGCCTTGCGGGGCAAGGCAGGCTCCGCGGGCGCGTCGGTGCTTGTCCGACGCGGCGGTATATTGGCACGCGCTTCGCATCAGTGCCCGGACTGTCCTCTTTCGACGAGCCCATCCGTGCGCATCTGCCAGATCGATCCGAACTTTGTCCACCAGGCCAATGACGGCGCCCTCGGGGCCCTGGCCCGGGCCAAGGCGCTCGGCTTCGATCATGTGCTGCTGGCAGGCGCCTCTCCGCTGCATACCCCGCCCGAGACGCTGGCCGCGATGGCCGCCCACTGCCGGGCCCAAGGGCTGGGCTGCCTGCTGGAGCTGGCGCTGGACCGCTATCCCGACGGCGCGGCGCCGATCGATCCGGGCTGGCGGCACGACGGCGCGATGCCCGATCCCCGCGACACCGACAACCATCTGCCCGGGGCCCGCCTGCGCTGGCACGACGAAGGCGCCGCCGCGGCGCTGGTGTCCTGGTGGACCGAACGGCTGCAGGGCCTGGCCGAGCTAGATATCGCCGGCTATGTGTGCCGCGCGCCGGCCCGCGTGGCGGGGCGGCACTGGGGCAAGCTGATCGCGGCTTTGAAGGGTGCGGGCGCAGGCGGCAAGCACGGCGAGGCGCGCCGTCCGCCGATGATGCTGGCCTGGACGCCCGGTACCAGCCCGGCGCAACTGGCCGATCTGGCCGGCGGCGGCTCTGGCGGCGGCTCCGGTGCAAGCTTTGACGGCGCCTTCTGCTCGTTGCCGTGGTGGGACTACCGCAGCCCCTGGCTGGCCGAGGAAATCGCCCGGCTGCGTCCCTTCGGGGCGGTGCTGGCCGCGCCCGCGATGCAGGCGCGCGGCCTCGACGCGCTGGCGGCGCGGCGCGCGCTGTGGACCGCGGCAGCGCTTGGCGACGGCATCCTGGTGCCCGCCGGCTTCGAATGCGGCGGCGGCGACTGCGACGACGACCCGCCTCGCGATCAGGCCCGCGATCAAGGCCGCGGCCAAGCCGCCGACCAATCCCGCGACCGGCACGGCGGCCGCGATGGCGACGCGGATCCTGAACTCAGCTACGACCTGTCGCACGAGCTGATCCATGCCAACGCCTGGATCGCCGCGCGCGGTCCGGCCCCGGCGCTGGCGGTGCGCCAGCTGAGCGGCGCCGATGGCGCGCTGGTCGCGCTGGCGCGGCTGCCGATGCCCGCCGCCGGCGCGCCGCTGCCGCTGGCCATCGTCATCAATCCCGATTTGCAGCAGCCGGCCAGCCTCGGCGCCGACCGCATCCTCAGCGCGCTGCCGCATGGTGCGGGCACCCTGCTGGCGGCCGATGGCGGACCTGGCGGTGGCGTCGAGCCCGGCACGCTGCTCGATGCGCTGGACAACATCACGCTGGCCCCGGCAGGCGTGCAGTTGTTCCATGCCGCCCCGTCGGCGGCGCTGGCCGAGCCGGCCCGGCGCGAGGGCAAGCGCTTCGGCGCCTCGGTGCGCGCCGCGCTCGAACGCAGCGTCGCCGCGGCCGTGCAGGCGCCGCGCATCGCCATCGAGAACGTCGCGCCGGCCTGCGACAACGGCCGCTTCGCGGTGCGCCGCGTAACCGGCGAGCGGGTGGAAGTCAGCGCCGATATCTGGAT
Source organism: Cupriavidus cauae (assembly GCF_026210475.1). Lineage (NCBI taxonomy): Bacteria > Pseudomonadati > Pseudomonadota > Betaproteobacteria > Burkholderiales > Burkholderiaceae > Cupriavidus > Cupriavidus cauae. The sequence goes on along the minus strand of NZ_CP080294.1, from coordinate 1,473,961 downwards.
GGACGGCCACGACAAGCTCGCCGCCGTGGTGCTGTGGCGCGGTCCCGGCGAGGAAAGCTGGCACGAGGCGCCGATGGTGCCGACCGTCAACGACCGCTGGGTCGGCAGCTTCGCGCTGACCGCGCTGGGCCGGCACGAATTCACCGTGGAGGCGTGGCAAGATGCCTTCGCCACCTGGTGCGACGAGGTCACCAAGAAGAAGCAGGCCGGCGTCGACGTGACGCTGGAAATCGAGGAAGGCGCGCGCCTGGTCGCCAATACGCTGCGGCACGGGCGGACCGGCGAGCGCGAGGCATCGCGCGCGCTGCGAGAGGTGGTAGCCGAGCTCGAGGCCGCGGCGAAGGACGACCTGCGCCGGCTCGAGATCCTGCTGTCGCCGCACACCCGCACGCTGATGCAGGCGGCCGATCCGCGCCACTTCTCCACGCGCCACCCCGTCGCGATGCCGGTCGAGGCCGACCGGCTGGCGGCGCGCTTTGCCAGCTGGTACGAACTGTTTCCGCGCTCGCAGAGCGGCGACGCCGAGCGCCACGGCACCTTCGACGACGTGATCGAACGGCTGCCGGCGATCCGCGCGATGGGCTTCGACGTGCTGTATTTCCCGCCGATCCATCCGATCGGCCGTGCCAACCGCAAGGGCCGCAACAACAGCCTGCGCGCCGCGCCCGACGATCCGGGCAGCCCGTATGCGATCGGCTCGGCCGAGGGCGGCCACGACGCGATCCACCCGCAGCTGGGCACCATCGAGGATTTCCGCCGGCTGCGCGCGGCCAGCGCCGCGGCGGGACTGGAGCTGGCGCTCGATTTCGCGATCCAGTGTTCGCCCGACCATCCCTGGCTGCGCGAGCATCCCGAATGGTTCGCGCACCGGCCCGACGGCTCGCTGCGCTATGCGGAAAATCCGCCGAAGAAGTACGAGGACATCGTCAACGTCGACTTCTACGCCAAGGGCGGCGCCGCGCCCGCGCTGTGGATCGCGCTGCGCGACGTCGTGATGTTCTGGGTCAACGAGGGCGTGCGCATCTTCCGCGTCGACAACCCGCACACCAAGCCGCTGCCGTTCTGGGAATGGATGATCGCCAACGTGCGCGAGCGCCATCCCGACACCATCTTCCTGGCCGAGGCCTTCACGCGGCCCAAGATGATGGCGCGGCTGGCCAAGCTGGGCTTCAGCCAGTCGTACACCTACTTCACCTGGCGCAACCACAAGCGCGAGCTGATCGAGTACATGACGGAGCTGACGCGCACGCCGCTGCGCGAATACTTCCGCCCCCACTTCTTCGTCAACACGCCGGACATCAATCCCTACTTCCTGCACGACTCGGGACGGCCGGGCTTCCTGATCCGCGCCGCGCTGGCGACGCTGCTGTCCGGGCTCTGGGGCATGTACAACGGCTTCGAGCTGTGCGAGGGCACGCCGCTGGTGGTCAACGGCGTGACCAAGGAGGAGTATCTCGATTCGGAGAAGTACCAGCTGCGCGCCTGGGACTGGAACCGGCCCGGCAATATCGTTGCCGAGATCACGCGGCTGAACCAGATCCGCGCCAGCCATCCGGCGCTGCAGAACCACCTGGGCCTGCGCTTCCTGCATGCGAGCGACGATGCGGTGCTGTACTTCGCGCGTTACGTCCCCACTTCGCACGATGCGGACGCGGCCTTCGGCGACGACGTGCTGCTGGTGGCGATCAACCTGGACCCGCGCACGGTGCGCGAGGCCGATATCGAACTGCCGCTGTGGGAATGGGGCCTGCCCGATCACGGCGCGCTGGCCGCCGAGGATCTGATGCACGGCCACCGCTTCCAGTGGCAGGGCAAGCATCAGCGCATCCGGCTCGATCCGCACGCGCTGCCGTTCGCCCTGTGGCACGTCAAGCCACGACGCGAGGAGTCTGCATGAAGCGCCTCTCCGAGCGCGGCAGCACCGCGCTGCTCAACGCCGATCCGCTCTGGTACAAGGACGCGGTCATCTACCAGCTGCACCTCAAATCGTTCTACGACGCCAATGGCGACGGCGTCGGCGACTTCGCCGGGCTGCTGGCCAAGCTGGACTATCTGGTCAGCCTCGGCGTCGACACGATCTGGCTGCTGCCCTTCTATCCCTCGCCGCGCCGCGACGATGGCTACGACATCGCGGACTACCGCAACGTCCATCCGGAATACGGCACGCTGGCCGAAGTGCGCCGTTTCATCGCCGCCGCGCATGCGCGGGGGCTGCGCGTGATCACCGAGCTGGTGATCAACCACACCTCCGACCAGCATCCGTGGTTCCAGCGCGCACGCCACGCCAAGCCGGGCTCGGCCGCGCGCAACTACTACGTCTGGTCCGACACCGACCAGGCCTACAGCGGCACGCGCATCATCTTCTGCGATACCGAGAAGTCGAACTGGAGCTGGGACCCGGTGGCCGGGGCGTACTTCTGGCACCGCTTCTATTCGCACCAGCCGGACCTGAACTTCGACAATCCGCTGGTGCTGCGCGACGTGCTGTCGGTGATGCGGTTCTGGCTCGACATGGGCATCGACGGGCTGCGGCTCGACGCCGTGCCGTATCTGGTCGAGCGCGAGGGCACCAGCAACGAGAACCTGCCCGAGACCCATGCGGTGATCCGCCAGATCCGCAAGCATCTGGACGACCACTACCAGGGCAGGCTGCTGCTGGCCGAGGCCAATATGTGGCCCGAGGACGCGCAGCAGTACTTCGGCGGCACGCCCGCCACAGGCGAGCGGCCCGCGCACGGCGACGAATGCCACATGGCGTTCCACTTCCCGCTGATGCCGCGCATGTACATGGCGATCGCACGGGAAGACCGCTTCCCGATCACCGACATCATCCGCCAGACGCCGGAAATTCCGCCGAACTGCCAGTGGGCGATCTTCCTGCGCAACCATGACGAGCTGACGCTGGAGATGGTGACCAGCAGCGAGCGCGACTATCTGTGGGAGGTCTATGCCTCGGACCGCCGCGCCCGCATCAACCTGGGCATCCGCCGCCGGCTGGCGCCGCTGATGGAGCGCGACCGCCGCCGCATCGAGCTGATGAACAGCCTGCTGTTCTCGATGCCCGGCACGCCGGTGATCTACTACGGCGACGAGATCGGCATGGGCGACAACATCCATCTGGGCGACCGCGACGGCGTGCGCACGCCGATGCAGTGGTCGCCCGACCGCAACGGCGGCTTTTCGCATGCCGATCCGGAAAGGCTGGTGCTGCCGCCGCTGCAGGGCCCGCTGTACGGCTACGAGGCGGTCAATGTCGAGGCGCAGTCGCGCGATACCCATTCGCTGCTGAACTGGATGCGCCGCATGCTGGCGCTGCGGCGCCAGCACCGCGCCTTCGGCCGCGGCAGCTTCCGCTTCCTGTTCCCCGGCAACCGGAAAATCCTCGCCTATCTGCGCGAATACGAGGGTGAGCACATTCTTTGCGTGGCCAATCTGTCGCGCGCGCCGCAGGCGGTCGAACTGGACCTGTCCGAGTTCGAGGGCCGGGTGCCGGTCGAGATGCTCGGCGCGACCCCGTTCCCGGCAATCGGCCAGTTGACCTATCTGCTGACGCTGCCGCCCTATGGCTTCTACTGGTTCGTGCTATCCACCGAGGCGCAGCCGCCGTCCTGGCACGTCGACGCTCCGCAGCAGATGCCCGAGCTGATCACGCTGATCATGCAAAACACCGCGCAAGCCGACCTGACCGAAGCGTCGCGTCGCATCCTGTCCAACGAGGTGCTGCCGGACTACATCGCGCGGCGCCGCTGGTTCGGCGCCAAGAGCGAGAAGATCCAGGGCGTCACGATCGCCTACGCGGTGCCGTTCGGCGCCGCCGCGCCCGGCGAGGCGATGTATCTGTCCGAGGTCGAGGTCGCGCTGCAGGGACGCAGCGAGTGCTATCAACTGCCCGTCAGCGTGCTGTGGGACCACGACGCGCCCGGCGCCAGCGTCCCCCAACTGGCGCACGGACTGGCGATGGCGCGCGTGCGCCGCGGCAGCCGCGTCGGGCTGGCCACCGACGGTTTCGTGGTCGAGCGCTTCGCGCGTGAGGTCGTCAAGGCCCTGCGCGCCGGCACCGAGATCGCCACGCCGCGCGGGCAGATCCACTTCCGCGGCGGACCGGGACTGGCCGCGCTGGCGCTGGAGGACGATCCGATCCAGTGGATGTCCGCCGAGCAATCGAACAGCTCGCTGTCGTTCAACAACTCGGCGGTGCTCAAGCTGGTGCGGCGCGTCTCCGGCGGCATCCATCCGGAAGGCGAGATGACGCGCTACCTGACCGAGCAGGGCTACGCCAATGCGGCCGCACTGCTCGGCGAAGTGGTGCGCACCGGCGCGGACGGCACGCCGCACACGCTGATGCTGCTGCAGGGCTACATCCTGAACCAGGGCGACGGCTGGAACTGGACGCTCGACTACATCGGCCGCGCCATCGACGATGCGCTGCCGATGGAGAACGAGAACGGCGACGACGAGTTCACCGAGGCGATGCACGGCTTTGCCGCCATGGCGGCGACGCTGGGCCGGCGCCTGGCCGAGCTGCACGCGGTGCTGGCGCGGCCGAGCGAGGACGAGGCCTTCACGCCCGTGCCGGCCGGCGACGCGCAGGTGCGCGAGTGGACCGACGACGCGATGGCCGCGCTGGACACCGCGCTGCAGCTGATGAGCGCCGGCGCCGGCCAGCCGCCGCAGGGCGCGATCGGCGAGCGCTACCGCGCGGACGTGCAGGCGGTGCTCGACAGCCGCGAGCGGCTGCCCGAGCTGGTCGCCTCGCTCGCCGCGGCGGCGCCGGGCAGCCTGCAGACGCGCATTCACGGCGACCTGCATCTGGGCCAGGTGCTGATCGCGCAGAACGACACCTACATCATCGACTTCGAGGGCGAGCCGGGCCTGCCGCTGGCCTACCGGCGCCGCAAGACCTCGCCGCTGCGCGATGTCGCGGGCATCCTGCGCTCGTTCGACTATGCCGCGGCCACGGTCGGCACCGATCGCAGCGAGCGCACCCATTCGGCGCTGCCACCGGCGCAGGCCGAGCGGCGCGAAGGCCTGCTGGAGCGCTTCCGCCAGACCGCGACCGACGCCTTCCTCGGCGGCTACCGCGAGGTCGCCGACACCGCGCTGCACCCGTGGGCAAGCGCGGCACAGCTGCAGCCGCTGCTCGACCTGTTCCTGCTCGAGCGCGCCGCCTACGAGGTCAAGTACGAGGCCGACAACCGGGTGACCTGGATCGACCTGCCGGTGCACGGCCTCGCTCGGCTGATCCGCACGCTGACGGGCATGCCCGGCGGCACCGCCGCGGCGCCGCCGGCCTCGCCGCCCCCCGCCCCACACGTCTGAGACGCAACCATGGCCACCATGACTTCCTCCGGCCCCGCGTCGACGCGGGGCCCGCACGGACACTCCGGGCACGCCGAACACGCCGCCGTGCAATTCGAGGCGCTGCTCGATGCGCGCCACGCCGACCCGTTCTCGCTGCTCGGGCCGCACCGCGAAGGCGACCGTACGGTGGTGCGCGCCTGCCTGCCCGGCGCGCAGTCCGTCGCGCTGGCCGACACCCTGGGCAATGCCATCGGGCCGATGCAGTGCATCCACGCCGGCGGCATCTTCGCCGGCACGCTGCCCGACAAGCTGGGCCGGCGCGACTACCGGCTCGATATCACCTGGCCCGACGGCACCCGCCAGTTGAGCGCCGACCCGTATTCGTTCGACCTGCTGCTCGGCGAGCTGGACCTGCACCTGATCGGCGAGGGCCGGCATTTCGAACTGGGCCGCTGCCTGGGCGCGCAATGGATGATGGTCGACGGCATCGAGGGCGTGCGCTTCGCGGTGTGGGCGCCCAACGCCAGCCGCGTCTCGGTGATCGGCGACTTCAACGGCTGGCATCCGGCGCGCCATCCGATGCGGCTGCGCTACGGCGTCGGCGTGTGGGAGCTGTTCGTGCCGGCCGGGCTCGGTGTGCAGCCCGGCAGCCGCTACAAGTACGACCTCAGCGACGCGCACGGCCACCCGCTGCCCGACAAGGCCGACCCGCTGGCGCTCGCCACCGAGCTGCCGCCGGGCACCGCTTCGGTGGTGACGCAGGCCGGCGTGTCGGCGCCGCCGTTCGGCTGGACCGACCAGGCCTGGATGAGCCGCCGCTCCAGCCAGGACCCGTATTCCACGCCGATGTCGGTCTACGAGGTGCATGCCGGCTCGTGGCTGCGCGAGGTCAATGATCCCGCGCGCGGCTGGGAGATCCTGGGCGAGCGCCTGATCCCCTATGTACGCGACCTCGGCTTTACCCATATCGAGCTGCTGCCGATCACCGAGCATCCGTTCGGCGGCTCGTGGGGCTACCAGCCGCTGTCGCTGTTCGCGCCGACCGCGCGCTTCGGGCCGCCGCAGGCCTTCGCCGCCTTCGTCGACCGCTGCCACGAGGCCGGCATCGGCGTGATCCTCGACTGGGTGCCGGCGCACTTCCCGACCGATCCGCACGGGCTGGCCGAGTTCGACGGCACCGCGCTGTACGAGCACCAGGACCCGCGCGAGGGCTTCCACCAGGACTGGAACACGCTGATCTACAACCTCGGCCGCAACGAGGTGCGCGGCTTCCTGCTGGCAAGCGCGCTGCACTGGTTGCGCGAGTTCCATATCGACGGGCTGCGCGTCGACGCGGTCGCCTCGATGCTGTACCGCGACTACAGCCGCAAGGCCGGGCAGTGGGTGCCGAACCGCTTCGGCGGCCGGGAGAACCTGGAGGCGGTGTCGTTCCTGCGCGAGCTCAATACGGTGGTGCGTGAACGCTGCCACGGCGCGATGACGATCGCCGAGGAATCGACCGCCTGGCCGGGCGTGACCGCGCCCGTCGACAGCGGCGGACTGGGCTTCACCTTCAAGTGGAACATGGGCTGGATGCACGACACGCTGCGCTATCTGTCGCACGATCCGGTGCACCGCGCCTGGCACCACCAGGACATGACCTTCGGCATGGTCTACGCGTGGTCCGAGGCCTTCGTGCTGCCGCTATCGCACGACGAGGTCGTGCACGGCAAGGGCTCGCTGATCGGCAAGGCGCCGGGCGACCACTGGCAGAAGCTGGCGAACCTGCGCGCGTATTTCGGCTTCATGTGGACCCACCCCGGCAAGAAGCTGCTGTTCATGGGCGGCGAGCTGGCGCAATGGCACGAATGGAATCACGAGAGCGAGCTCGACTGGGCGCTGCTGGATCATCCCGACCATCGCGGCATGCAGATGCTGATCCGCGACCTGAACCGCGCCTATCGCGAGCTGCCCGCACTGCACGCCTGCGACCACCATCCCGGCGGCTTCAGCTGGGTGATCGGCGACGACAGCCATAACAGCGTGTTTGCCTATCTGCGCCGCGCCGCCCCCGACAGCGACGACGTGGTGCTGGCGGTGATCAACATGACGCCGGTGCCGCGGCCGGGCTACCGGCTCGGCGTGCCACGTGCCGGACGCTGGCAGGAGATCATCAATACCGATGCCGCGTGCTATGGCGGCAGCAATGTCGGCAACGGCGGCGAGCTGTTCGCGGAAGCCGTGCCCTCGCACGGGCTGCCCGCGTCGCTGTCGCTGACGCTGCCGCCGCTGGCGATGCTGCTGCTGCGCCATCTGCCCGACTAGGAGGGTCCTGCTTGTCGCGTTCCCCGATCGCCAGCACGCTCCTTCCCGGCAAACCCTACCCGCTCGGCGCCCATTGGGACGGCCTCGGGATCAACTTCGCGGTGTTCTCGGCCAATGCCACCAGGGTCGAGCTGTGCCTGTTCTCGCGCAACGGCCGCAAGGAACTGGCGCGGCTGACGATGCCCGAGTGCACCGACGAGGTCTGGCACGGCTATCTGCCCCACGCCTCGCTCGGCACGGTGTACGGCTATCGCGTGCACGGCCCGTACGAGCCGCACCACGGCCATCGCTTCAATCCGGCCAAGCTGCTGCTGGACCCCTATGCGCGCAAGCTGACCGGCCCGCTGCGCTGGGCCGATGCGCTGTTCGGCTACCGGCTGCAGAGCCCGCGCGCCGACCTGACGCCGGACCGGCGCGACAGCGCGCCGATGATGCCCAAGGCCATCGTCGTCGACGAGAGCTTCCATTGGGGCGACGACCGCCCGCCGGCGGTGCCGTGGGAGCGCACCGTCATCTACGAGGCGCATCTGCGCGGGCTGTCGATGCGGCGCGACGACCTGCTGCCGCATCAGCGCGGCACCTTCGCCGCGCTGTCCGACCCGCGCTTTGTCGACCATCTGCATCACCTCGGCGTGACGACCATCGAGCTGCTGCCGATCCACGCCTTCCTGCAGGACCGTTTCCTGGTCCAGCGCGGACTGCGCAACTACTGGGGCTACAGCACGCTGAGCTACTACGCGCCCGAGCCGGCCTACCTCAGCGGCGGCGAGCTCAACGAGGTCAAGGTCGCGATCCGCCGGCTGCACGCGGCCGGCATCGAGGTGATTCTCGACGTGGTCTACAACCACACCTGCGAAGGCAACGAGCTGGGCCCGACGCTGTCGTGGCGCGGACTCGACAACGCCAGCTACTACCGGCTGGTGCCGGGCGACGAGCGCCACTACATCAACGACACCGGCTGCGGCAATACGCTGAACCTGTCGCATCCGCGCGTGCTGCAGATGGTGCTCGATTCGCTGCGCTACTGGGTCCAGTGCTACCACGTCGACGGCTTCCGCTTCGACCTGGGCAGCACGCTCGGGCGCGAGGGCAACGGCTTCGATCCGGGCGCGGGCTTCTTCGACGCGGTGCTGCAGGACCCGGTGCTGTCGCGCGTCAAGCTGATCTCGGAGCCATGGGACCTGGGCCCGGGCGGCTATCAGGTCGGCAACCATCCACCGGGCTTCGCAGAATGGAACGACAAGTTCCGCGACACGGTGCGGCGCTTCTGGCGCGGCGACCCCGGCCAGCGCGGCGAGCTGGCCGCGCGGCTGACCGGCTCGGCCGACCTGTTCGACCGGCGCCACCGCAAGCCCTGGGCCTCGATCAACTTCGTCACCGCGCATGACGGCTTCACGCTGGCCGACCTGGTCAGCTACGCCGCCAAGCACAACGAGGCCAACGGCGAGGACAACCGCGACGGCACCGACGACAACGCCAGCGCCAACTGGAGCCCCGACGGGTCGGTGGAAGGCCCGACCGACGATCCCGCGATCCTCGCCACCCGCGGCCAGGTCGCGCGCGCGATGATGGCCACGCTGCTGCTGTCGCAGGGCACGCCGATGCTGACCGCCGGCGACGAATGGCTGCGCTCGCAGCAGGGCAACAACAACGCCTACTGCCAGGACAACGAACTGTCGTGGCTGAACTGGGACGACGCGCAGACGCCCACCGGGCGCGGCATGGTCGAATGCGTGCGCCGGCTGCTGGGCCTGCGGGCGCGGCTGCCCGCCTATGCGGAGCGGCAGTTTCTCCACGGTCGTCAGGAATTCGCACCAGGTCTTCACGATATCGGCTGGTTCGGCGTCGATGGCGAACCGCTGACGCCCGAACAGTGGTCCAATCCCGAGGAACGGACGCTGGCGCTCAGGCGCGCCAGACGCGACGCCGATGGGCAGGTCCACGTGACGGTACTGCTGCTGAATGCCGGCACCGAGGCGGTCGAATACCGGCTGCCGCCGCCGGCGCTGATCTGGTCCCGCCTGTTCGACAGCGCCCGGCCGGAATTGCCGGAAGCGCCGCTCGATCATCCGGTCCAGCCGGTCGCGCCGCACGCCGCGGTGCTGCTGGCCGCCACGCTGGCGCCGTCGGGGCCGTCGTAACGGACGGCCTCGTTCGGCAACCCGATTCGGCGCCCGGTGCGGCTACCGATTCAGCGCCCCGATCACCGGCCACCGTCCGCCATCGTCCGCCAACGTCGCCATCCCGACCAGTCAGCCACAAAGGAGCCCCACCATGCCGCGCCAAGCCAATCCCGATGCCGCGCTAGCATCGCTGCACCTGCTCGCCGAGCGTGCCGGCCTGCTGGTGTATTGGCAGGATGCCCAGGGGCGCGATCGCGTGGTCCCGGAGGAATCGCTGCGCATCGTGCTCGAACGGCTGGGCCTGCCGTGCAAGACCATCGGCCAGTGCGAGGCCTCCCGCGCCCGGATGCTGGCCGACGACGCCGCCACGGCGTTGGCACCGCTGCTGACCGCCGACCAGGGCAAGCCGATCCGCGTGCCGCTGGCGCATACCCGGCAGGAGCAGCCGTTCCGGCTCGAACTGGAGGACGGCAGCGTGCAGACCGGCGTCGCCCGCCGCGATGCCCGCGGCGCGCTGATCGTGCCGGCGGTGCAGAGCGCCGGCTACCATCGCCTGCTGATGGGCGATGTCGAGGTGAAGGTCGCGGTCGCGCCGCCGCGCTGTTTCGGCGTGCAGGACGCGCTGCGCGGCATTGGCCTGTCCGAGCAGGAGCGGATGCGGCGCAAGCCCTGGGGCCCGTCGGTGCAGGTCTACGGCCTGCGCCGCGGCGCGCCGGCCGGCATGGGCGACCTGAGCGCGCTGGCGATGTTCGCCGAGGCGGCCGCACGCGAAGGCGCCGACGCGGTCGCCATCAGCCCGCTGCACGCCGGCTTCGCGGCCTTTCCCGAACGCTACAGCCCCTACTCGCCGTCCAGCCGGCTGTTCCTGAACGTGCTGTATGCCGACCCGGCGCCGGTATTCGGCCACGCCGCGGTGGCGCGCGCCATCTCGGCGCTGCAGCTGGGCGGGCTCATGCAGACGCTCGAAGCGAAGGCCGAGATCGACTGGCCGGCGGTGGCCCAGGCGCGGCTGAAGATCACGCGCTGGCTGTGGGACCACCGGGACCAGCTGCTGCCCGCCGACGCCGCCGACGATCTGGCGCTGTTCCGCAGCAAGGGCGGCACGCCGCTGCTGGCGCACGCCGCCTTCGAGGCCCTGCAGGCCCAGCACGTGGCCGAGGCGGGGACGCGCGCCGAGATGCAGGTGGCCGGGGACTGGCGCCGCTGGCCGGTCACGCACCGTTCGCCGCAGGACGCGGCGCTGACGGCCTTCGCCAGCGCCTTCCCCGACGAGATCGGCTATCACGTGTTCCTGCAATGGATGGCCGAGGACGGCCTGCGCGCGGCGCAGCGCAGCGCCCGCGATGCCGGCATGGCGATCGGACTGATCGGCGACCTGGCGGTCGGCACCGACCCCACCGGCAGCCATGCCTGGACCCGGCAGAACGAGATGCTGCAGGGCTTCTCCGCCGGCGCCCCGCCCGATGTGTACAACCCGCTGGGGCAGAGCTGGGGCATCACGGTGTTTTCGCCGCGCGGGCTGCGCCGGCACGGCTACACGGCCTTCATCGAGATGCTGCGCGCGAACCTTGCCCATGTCGGCGGGCTGCGCATCGACCATGCGCTCGGGCTGGCGCGCGTCTGGCTGGTGCCGGAAGGCGTGCCGCCGCAATCGGGCGCCTATCTGCGCTACCCGATGGACGACCTGCTGCGGCTGATCGCGCTCGAATCGTGGCGCCATCGCGCGATCATCATCGGGGAGAACCTGGGCACGGTGCCGGCCACCTTCAACACCACGCTGGCCGAGCGCGGCATGCTGGGCATCGATGTGCTGTGGTTCGAGCGGGCGCAGCCGGACAGCGAAGGCAAGGACGAGACGGCGGGTAGTTCCGGCCGCAAGTCCGCCGCACGCTCTACCAGCGAAGAGACCGGCGCGATGAACAGCAATGCGAGCGGCCGCGCGCCCGACGACACGGGCGGCAAACCCGTACCGCAACCGGCGGAACACACCGCGACGCCCGCGCCGGAGGCCCCGGCGCCCTTCGTGCCGCCCGAGCGCTGGCCGCCCAACGCGATCGCGACGTCGACCACGCACGATCTGCCGACCATCGCCGGCTGGTGGGCGGGGCAGGACATCACCTGGCGCGCCCGTCTGGACCAGCTCGGCCCCGACGTGACCGAGGCCGGCGCCCGCGCCGAGCGCGCCCGCGACCGGCAGGCGCTGTGGCAGGCGCTGTGCGAAGCGGGACTGGCCAGGGGCGAGGCGCCCGACCCCGACCGTGCGCCGGTGGCGACGATCCTGGCCTGGCTGTCGCGCGCGCGCACGCCGTTGCGGCTGGTGCCGGTCGAGGACCTGCTGGCCGATGTCGAGCAGCCCAACCTGCCGGGCACCACCAGCGGCCATCCGAACTGGCAGCGCCGGCTGCGCTTCGATGTGCAGGCGCTGTTCAGCCAGACCGGAGTCCAGCGGCGCATCGAGGCACTGCGCTCGGGCCGTGCGCCCAAGGGTTGAGCGGCCGAACGACACCGCACGTCCGCACGTCCGCACGCCTTCGCGCCCTCCCGCCCTCGCGCTCTCGCGCCCTCGCGACCTCACGCCCGGACGGCTGGGCGCCGGACGCCATACCGTCATAACGTCATACCGCCATACCGTCTTGGCGCGGGGCCACGCCGCCCGCCCCTGGCGCGCCGCTTGCATGGCAAGGTCGGAACGATCGCGATCTGCCAACACAAGGTATTACCGTGCGAACCGTACTTGTCGTCGACGACGATCCCGCCGTGGCCCATGCAGTGGCCAGCGCCCTGAGCCGCGCGGGATTTAGCGTCGAGTTGGCCGAAGATGGACTGGCCGGCTTCGATGCGGCCCAGCGGCTGCACCCCTCGGTGGTGGTCACCGACTGGGTGATGCCGCGCGGCGACGGCGCGCTGCTGTGCCATCTGCTGCTGGGCGATGCGTCGCTAAGTCGTACACCGATTGTCGTTTTCTCCAGCATCCAGACCATGCCCGAGGTGCCGAATCCGAACGTGCGCTACTGCCGCAAGCCGTGCGCGCCGGAAGCGCTGATCCGCACCATCGACGAGCTGCTCGAACACAGCTGAACCGCGGGACACCGCCCTCCCCGCGCTCGCCGCACCAGTTGCACAGGCTGCACCAGCCGGCCCCGCGGGCCAGCTGCCCCAGCAGCCCCAGCCGCCTCACCCATGCCAGCCGCACTGCCTCGCCAGCGGCACTAGCCGCGGCCAGCCGCCGCGCTCTGCCCTTCGAGCAACGCCAGCAGCCGGGTCTCGTCCATGCTCAGCGCCCTCACCGCGCGGCGGCACTGCCCGCAGGCCGCCATCTTGTCGTTCATATAGGCGTCGAGCACGGTCGGGTGGACATAGCACTGCCGGCATACCGCCACGGTATTGCGCAGGCGCCGGGCCACGACCTTGATGGTGGCCGCCACCGCGCGCTTGCGGGCGGCCTCGGTTTCCGCCGCCGGCGCCTTGCGCAGTTCGGCCAGCGCATGCACGCTGCCGGCCCAGGTGCGGAAGTCCTTGGCGGTGAAGTCCTCGCCGGCCATCTCCCGCAGGTACGCGTTGACATCGTCCGAGCCGACCTCGCGAAGCTCGCCGTCCTCGTCGCGGTACTTGAACAGATGCTGGCCCGGCAGGTCCGCGCAGGTGCGCACCAGCCGCGCAAGCTGGCGGTCCTGCAGCGTGACGTCATGCTCGACGCCGCTCTTGCCGGTGAACAGGAAGCGCAGCCGGCTGCCGCGCACCTGCACGTGGCGGCGGCGCAGCGTGGTCAGGCCATAGGTGCGGTTCTGGCGCGCGTAGCGGCGGCTGCCGACCCGCACCAGCGTGGCGTCGAGCAGCAGCAGCACGGCGGCCAGCACCTTCTCGCGCGGAATGCCATTGCGCTGCAGGTCGCGCCGGGCGCGCCGCCGCAGCCGGGGCAGCGCACGGCCGAACGCGAGCAGGCGGTCGTACTTGTTCTCGTCGCGCAGCGCGATCCAGGCGGGGTGGTAGCGGTACTGCTTACGGCCGCGGGCGTCGCGGCCGGTGGCCTGGATATGGCCGCGGGGGTCGGGGCAGATCCAGACGTCCTGGTAAGCGGGGGGAATCGCCAGCGCGTCGATGCGGGCGATGGTGTCGCGATCGCGGATGCGGGTGCCGTCCGGCGCGAAATAGGCGAAGCGGCCGCGCACCAGGCGCCGCGTGATGCCGGGCCCGGTGTCGTTGACATAGCGAACGCCGGGCGGCAATGTCTCGCGCGCCGCCGCTGCCGCGGTCGCTGCCGTGGTCGCTGCGGTGGTTCCTGCTGTCGTCCCTGCTGTCACGCTCTCAGCGGCCGGCGTCGAAGCGCGCATCGTGGCTCCCGTCTCCACCCTTCCCGTCCGGCGCCGTGGCCGCGCCGTTCTGGCGCCGTTGCAGCGCCGCTCTTTGCGCCGTGTCGCGCCGTTCCTCGGGATGGCATTCCGACATTAGTCCGGGGCGGCGCCCGATGCATCCCGCCGCGCACGCAATCGTTTGTAGGAATGGGACGACATGGGGCGCGAGCCCAGCCCCCGATCTTCCTAACCGTTTTCTACAAACTCACCAATAATTGGCAAGAACTGCCCGGCGCCCTACCCGTCCGGGCCAGCAAAACCCGCTTACCCGGGGCAAGGTACGTCTCTTGCAACTCCCTCCGGTTTTCCCAACCGGAGGACCGCCATGTCGCAAGCCGCCCGGGCCCAGCTCGCCGAAACCATGCCCGCCGACAGCCACGAGGACACCCGCACCGCGATGTCGGGCGCGACCATCCGCCGCGCCTTCCTCGACCATGTCTTCTACACGCAGGGCAAGCTGCCCGGCCTTGCCAGTCCCAACGATCTGTATCAGGCACTTGCCCATACGGTGCGCGACCGGCTGGTGCAGCGCTGGATCAGTACCGCGGAAACGTATCTGGGCCAGCCCTCGCGCACGGTCGCCTACCTGTCGGCCGAATTCCTGCTCGGTCCGCACCTGGGCAACAACCTGGTCAACCTGGGCATCTTCGACGAGGTCAAGGAGACCATGGCCGAGCTCGGCCTGGACCTCGACACGGTGCTGGCGCAGGAGCTGGAGCCCGGGCTGGGCAACGGGGGCCTGGGCCGGCTGGCCGCGTGCTTCCTCGATTCGCTGGCGACCATGCAGATCCCGGCGCTCGGCTACGGCATCCGCTACGAGTACGGCATCTTCCACCAGTCGATCATCGACGGCATGCAGGTCGAGAGCACCGATACCTGGCTGCGCCATGGCAATCCGTGGGAAATCCAGCGCTCCGAATGGGCGGTGCAGGTCAAGCTGGGCGGCCAGACCGAGCACTACACCGACGACCGCGGCCACTACCGGGTGCGCTGGGTGCCGGCCAAGACGGTGGTCGGGGTGCCGTTCGATTCGCCGATCCTCGGCTATCAGGTCAACACGGTCAACACATTGCGGCTATGGCGGGCGGAGGCGACCGAGGCCTTCGACTTCGGCGTGTTCAATCGCGGCGACTACCTGGGCGCGGTCAGCAAGAAGGTGACCTCCGAGAACCTGACCAAGGTGCTCTACCCGAATGACGAAACCGAGCAAGGCAAGGAGCTGCGGCTCGAGCAGCAGTATTTCTTCGTGTCGTGTTCGCTGCAGGACATGCTGCGGCTGCTGGACGCGCACGGCATTCCTGTCACGCGCTTCCACGAGAAGTTCGCCGTCCAGCTCAACGACACCCATCCGGCCATCGGCATCGCCGAACTGATGCGGCTGCTGGTCGACGAGCATGGCGTGGCATGGGACGAGGCCTGGCAGATCACCCGGCAGGCCTTCGCCTACACCAACCACACGCTGCTGCCGGAAGCGCTCGAGATGTGGCCGCTGCCGCTCTTCCAGCGCACGCTGCCGCGCCATCTGGAAATCATCTACGAGATCAACGCGCGCTTCCTGCATGAGGTGCGCATCCGCTTCTTCGGCGACGAGTCGCAGCTGTCGCGCCTGTCGCTGATCGACGAGCGCGGCCAGCGCCATGTCCGGATGGCGCATCTTGCCTGCGTCGGCAGCCATACCATCAATGGTGTGGCCGAGCTGCATTCGCGGCTGATGCGCGAGGACGTGCTGAAGGACTTCTACGCCATGTGGCCGGAGAAGTTCACCAGCATCACCAACGGCGTCACGCCGCGGCGCTGGCTGGCGCTGTCCAATCCGCGGCTGTCGCGGCTGGTGTGCGAGTCGATCGGCGACGGCTGGATCGGCGACCTCGACAGGCTGCGCGAACTGGAGCCCTACGCCGAAGACACGGGCTTTCGCGACCGGTGGCAGGCGGCGCGGCGCGAGAACAAGGAAGACCTCGCGCGGCTGGTGCGCGAGACCACCGGCGTGGTGATCGACCCGTCGTCGATGTTCGACGTGATGGTCAAGCGCATCCACGAATACAAGCGCCAGCATCTGGCGGTGCTGCACATCGTGGCGCTGTACCACCGGATCAAGTCCGACCCGAACGCCGACATCGTGCCGCGCACCTTCTTGTTCGCCGGCAAGGCCGCCCCGGGCTACCACTACGCCAAGCTGATGATCCGGCTGATCACGTCGGTGGGCGACGTCATCAATCGCGATCCGCAGGTACGCGACCGGCTCAAGGTGGTGTTCCTGCCCAACTTCAATGTGACCTATGGGCAGAAGATCTATCCGGCCGCCGACCTGTCCGAGCAGATCTCGCTGGCCGGCAAGGAGGCCTCGGGCACCGGCAACATGAAGTTCGCGATGAACGGCGCGATCACCATCGGCACGATGGACGGCGCCAATATCGAGCTGCGCGAAGCGATCGGCCCCGACCACTTCTTCCCGTTCGGCCTGTCGGCCGCCGAGGTCTACGCGCTGAAGGCCGCCGGCTACCGGCCCGCCGCATGCTACGAGAGCCATGCCGAGCTGCGCGCCGTGATCGACCTGATCGGCCAGGGCTTCTTCTCGCGCGGCGATCCGTCGGTGTTCCAGCCGATCTTCGGCGGGCTGCTGCAACACGATCCCTATATGTTGCTGGCCGACTTCGCCTCCTACCTGCATTGCCAGCAGGATGTGTCGGTGGCGTTCACCGACCAGGCGCGCTGGCAGCGGATGTCGGTGCTGTCGTGCGCGCGCTCGGGCCGTTTTTCGTCCGATCGTGCGATTCGCGAGTACTGCGAGCGGATCTGGCGGGTGAAACCGGTGCCGGTGCCGCTGCTGCATCGCGCCGCGATGAGCACGGCGGGTACCCGCCACAAGGGCGGCCCCGGCATGTAGTTCTTACACCGGCCGGCGGAGGCTTTGCGCAGTGCTTGTTTCAACAGTTACGAACCGGTTACGCAAACCGTTGAACGCAAAGCCTTTGCGAAACATCCGCCACGCTGGCATGCCATTCGCATGGCATCAACGCTTCACGCGCCGACGCCATGCAACGACGCTCCGCGAGTGAAGCGCAACAGCGGCGGTGCAGCCCGACCGCCGCCCCACCACCAGCGCATTCAGAATGGCGGAGATCAACTTGAACACGAACGTGCTATTCGTGGCGGCCGAGGCCATGCCCTTGGCCAAGACAGGCGGCTTGGGAGATGTCGTCAGCGGGCTGGCCCGCGCCCTGCAGCAGCGGGGCCTCGATGTCACGATCCTGATGCCGGGCTATCCGCAGGCCCTGGCCGGCGCCGTGGGGCTGCGCAGCCTCGGCGCGCTGAAACTTGCCGAGAGCGCGCCCGGGCTGGCGCTGGCACCCGGGCATAGTGCGATGCGGCTGATGGCCGGTCGGATGCCGGGCAGCAACGTGCAGGTCGCCCTGCTCGATTGCCCCTCGTTCTACGACCGCGCCGGCACGCCGTACACCGACCCGACCGGCCGCGACTTTGCCGACAACCCGCAGCGCTTCGCGGCGCTGGCGCATGCGGCGACCGCCATCGCCGCAGGCCGCACGCCGCTGCCGGTGCCCGCCGCCGTGCACGCGCACGACTGGCATGCCGGGTTGACGCCGCTCCTGATGCGCGCCGCCGGTCTCGACACGCCGAGCATCATCACGATCCACAACCTCGCCTTCCAGGGCATCTTCCCGCTGTGCCTGGCGGGGCAGCTTGGCCTGCCGGAAGACTGCCTGACGTCCGACGGCGTCGAGTTCTGGGGCAAGCTCAATTTCCTCAAGGCGGGCATCCGCTACGCCGACCGCGTCACCACGGTCAGCCACAACTATGCGCAGGAGATGCTGACGCCGCAGTTCGGCCACGGGCTGGAAGGACTGCTGCAGGCGCGGCGCGATGTGCTGGGCGCAATCCCGAACGGCATCGACACCGAGGACTGGGACCCCGCCAGCGACGATCTGCTGCCGCACTGCTATACGCCGAATGCGATGGCCGGCAAGCGGGCCTGCAAGGCGGCGCTGCAGAACCGCTTCGGGCTGCCGGCCGATCCGGCCGCGCCGCTGGTCGCGATGGGCAGCCGCCTGACGCACCAGAAGATGGCCGACGTGGCGCTGGGCGCCATCGAGCGCGCGCTGCAGGCCGACGACAGCGTGCAGTTCGCCGTGCTGGGCTGCGGCGAGGCCGCCATCGAGCGCGGCTTCGAGGCGCTGGCCGCGCGTTATCCGGACCGCGTCGGCGTGTCGATCGGCTACCGCGAGGAAACCGCGCACCTGCTGCACGCGGGCGCCGACGTGCTGCTGCACGGCAGCCGCTTCGAGCCCTTCGGCCTGACCCCGGTCTATGCGATGCGCTACGGCACGGTGCCGGTCGCCTCGCGCGTCGGCGGCCTGGTCGACACGGTGCGTGACGCCGGCCATGGGTCGACACCGCGGCCCGGCGCGACCGGCTTCCTGTTCGACGGCGAGACCGCCGAGGCGATGAGCGCGGCGATCGAGCGGGCGCTGCAATGGCTGCGGCGGCCGCGCGCGTGGAAGGTGCTGCAGCGCGCCGGCATGCAGGCGCTGTTCTGCTGGACGCAACCGGCCGAGCAATACCTGTCGCTGTACAGCGCGCTGTCGCCGGCCCTGGCCTCGGCGCTGGCGATGCAGCGCGCCGCGCAACGGGCAGCCGAGGCCGCACAGGTCGCGCAGGTCGAATCCGCGCCGCAGCTGCAACGCTCGCCGCAGCGCGTGCCGCGCTCGACGCCGGCCAGCGCCCCCGTCATGGCTTCCGAGCCCACGCCCGAACTCGCGATCCAGGCCTCGCCGTCGCGGCGACGCGGCCGTGGCGCGCGGGTCGACCGCGGCGCAGTGCCCGCGCAGGCCAGTGCGGCCGGCAACGGCGGCGGGTTCGGCGATGCACTGCCGACGGCGGCCGCCTGATGCCGCAAGCCGGCGGGACCGCAAGGTGCGCGGGCCGCGCGCCGCTGCGGATCCTGCCGCCTGCCTGGAATCGCTGCGGCCTGGAATCGCTACGGCTTTGAATCGACACGGCTTTGAATCGACACGGAAATCATCATGAGCGTAGAGCCGAACCCCGCCGCCGCGGCCGCGGCCCAGCCGCGCGGCGGCTGGGAAACGCTGGGCACCGCGCCGGCGCCCGCGCCGCTGGGCGGCGCGTCTGAAGCCGCACCGGCGCGCCAGCCCCGCTTCGGCCCCTTGCGGCTGGCCGACGGCCGCACCTGCTTCCGGCTGTGGGCGCCCGATATGGCGGCACAGGGCGAAATCCCCCGGCTCGAGATCCACGACGCCGGCCCGGTGCTGATGACGCCGGCCGGCGACGGCTGGTTCGAGGCCATCGTGGCCTGCTGCGAAGGCGCGCGCTACTGGTTCCGCCTCGGCGACGGCACCATCGTGCCGGACCCGGCCTCGCGCGCGCAGGCCGGCGATGTGCACGGCGCCAGCGTGGTCGTCAATCCGACCACCTACCAGTGGTGCCATCCCTACTGGCAGGGGCGGCCCTGGCACGAAGCCATCATTTACGAGATGCACGTCGGCCTGTGCGGCGGCTACGCGGGCGCGGCGCGCGAACTGCCGCGGCTGGCGGCGCTCGGCTTCACCGCGGTCGAACTGATGCCGCTGGCCGAGTTTCCCGGCAGCCGCAACTGGGGGTATGACGGCGTGCTGCCGTTCGCGCCGGAGTCGAGCTACGGCACGCCCGACCAGCTGCGGGCGCTGGTCGACGCGGCGCACGGCCTGGGCATGATGGTCCTGCTCGACGTGGTCTACAACCATTTCGGCCCCGAGGGCAACTACCTGCCGCGCTACGCCAGCACCTTCTTCCGCGAGGATGTGCGCACGCCATGGGGCCCGGCGATCGACTTCCGCCGGCAGGAAGTCCGCGACTTCTTCACCGAGAACGCCTGCTACTGGCTCGAGGACTTCCGCTTCGACGGACTGCGGCTCGACGCGGTGCACGCCATCGCCGACGAGGGCTGGCTGGCCGAACTGGCGCCGACGCTGCGGCAGCGCTGCGCCGGGCGGCAGATCCATCTGGTGCTGGAGAACGACCACAACGACGCCGAGCTGCTCGCCGGCGGCTACGACGCGCAGTGGAACGACGATGCGCACCACGTGCTGCACGTGCTGCTGACCGGCGAGCACGACGGCTATTACGCCGACTATGGCGCGGTGGTCGCGCCCGAGTTCGGCGCCGGTGCCGACGCCGCGCACCGGGCCGACTCCGGCAGCCATCCCGGCCCCGACTACGGCCGCGCCTACGACCAGGACGCGGCGCCGCGCGGCGATCATCAGCCGCTTGGCCCCACCACCCGGCATCTGGCGCGCGTGCTGGCCGAAGGTTTCGCCTATCAGGGCGAGGCGTCGCCGCATCGCACGCGTGAAGCGGGCGGCGACAAGCCCGTCCATCGCGGGCAGCGCAGCGCGCATCTGCCGCCGACCGCGTTCATCAGCTTCCTGCAGAACCACGACCAGATCGGCAACCGCGCGTTCGGCGAGCGCATCACGGCGCTGGCCCAGCCGCGCCCGCTGCGCGCCGCGATCGCGCTGCAGATGCTGTGTCCGCAGATCCCGATGGTATTCATGGGCGAGGAAGGCGGCACGCGCACGCCCTTTCTCTATTTCACCAGCCATCCGCCCGAACTGGCCGAGGCCGTGCGCGAGGGCCGCCGCCGCGAGTTCGGCTCGATGGCCGGTTTTGCCGACGGCGCGCGCGCCCACAGCATTCCAGACCCCAACGCACCGACCACCTTCGAGGCCTCGCGTCCGGAGTTCGATCCGGACGGCGAGAATGCGCAGTACTACAGGTCGCTCATCACGCTGCGCCGGCGCGAACTGCTGCCCCGGCTGCCCGGCACGCGCTGCGAAGGCGTCGACGTGCTCGGCGACGCGGCGGTGCGCGCGAGCTGGCGCATGGGCGACGGCGCGCTGCTGACGCTGTGGGCCAATCTCGGCGACGCGGTCGTTTCCTGCGGCGATGGACCGCAAGGCGAGCTGCTGGCCGAGAGCGAGCCCGGCGCCGCGCGCCAGCTGGAGGACGGCACGCTGTCCGCCGGCGTCACGGTCGCCTATCTGCAATCCGGGCAGCAGACGCCGTCCGAAGACACCACCGGCTGAACGCCGGGCGCTTGCCACCATGTCGTCAGCCTCCAGCAACGCATCGCATTCCGCCACCGCGCACCCGGCCGCGCATTCAGCCGCGCATTCAGCCACGCATTCGGCCGATCCCGCTGTCGATCGCGCCGCCGAGCACGCGGACGACCGGGGCAACACCATCGTGCCGCGCGCCACGGCAAGGCTCCAGCTGCATGCCGGCTTCACCTTCGCGGACGCCGAACGCCAGGTCGACTATCTCGCCTCGCTCGGCGTCAGCCATCTGTACCTGTCGCCGATCTTCACCGCCAAGCCGGGCTCGACGCACGGCTACGACGTCACCGACTTCCAGCAGATCAATCCCGAGCTGGGCGGCGAGGCCGGCTTCCAAGCGCTGGCCGGCCGCGCGCGCGCCGCGGGGCTCGGCGTGATCATCGACATCGTGCCCAACCATATGGCGGCCAGCTCCACGCACAACCGCTGGTGGGCCGACGTGCTGGCGCGCGGCGCGGAGAGCCCCTACGCCGGGCACTTCGATATCGACTGGCATTCGCCCGATCCCGAACTGCATGGCAAGGTGCTGCTGCCGATCCTGGGCCGCCCGTACTGGGAAACGCTGCAGGCCGGCGAGATCGCGGTGCGCAGCGACGGCCAGCGCCATTGGCTGCAATACGGCGAACACGAGGTGCCGTTGTCCGAGGAATCGATGGCGTCCTTCGATGCCGGCCGCGACGGCGCGCGCTTCGATACGGCGACGCCGGAAGGCCTCGAACGCCTGCACGCCCTGCTGGAGCAGCAGAACTATCGGCTCGCCTGGTGGCGCACCGCGGCGGACGAACTGAACTGGCGGCGCTTCTTCGAGGTCAGCGAGCTGGTCGCGGTGCGCGTCGAGCAGCCGCCGGTGTTCGACGACGTGCATGCGCTGGTGCTGCGGCTGGCGAGGGACGGCCTGATCGACGGCGTGCGCGTCGATCATGTCGATGGCCTGGCCGACCCCGGCGGCTATTGCCAGCAGCTGCGCGCGCAACTGAACGCCGCGATGGCGGCGCGCAACGCGCGCCCGTGGATCGTGATCGAGAAGATCCTGGCCGAGAGCGAAACGCTGCGCACCGAATGGCAGATCGACGGCACCACTGGCTACGACTTCATGGACGAGGTCGGCGCGGTGCTGCACGACGGCGCCGGCGAAACGGCGCTGACGACGCTGTGGCAGCAGGTCAGCGGCGACAGCCAGGCGTATGGCGAACAGGTGCGGCAGGCGCGCCGCCATCTGCTGTCGCGCTTTCTCGTCACCGAATTCGAAGGCGCCTGCCGCCGCCTGCATGCCTGCGCGCGCGCCGAGCCGGCCACGCGCGACCTGACGCTGGCGAGCTGGCGCCGCGCGCTGGCCGCGCTGCTGGAACCGCTCGAGGTCTATCGCACCTACCTGGGCGAACACGCGTGGTCGCGCGAGGACCGCCTGCGGCTGGAAACCGCCGCCGAGCTGGCGCGCCGCGCGGTCCGGCCCGACGACACCGCCACCGTCGATCGGCTGCTGGCCTGGCTCTGCGCGGGTCCGCACGCGAGCGGCGCGCTGCGCGAGGCGCGCGCCCGCGTGCAGCAGCTGATGCCGCCGCTGGCGGCCAAGGCCGCCGAGGACACGATGTTCTACCGCTACGGGCGGCTGCTGTCGCGCAACGAAGTCGGCAGCCACCCCGCGACGCTGGCGATGCCGCCGGATCGCTTCCACGCCCGCATGGCGGTTCGCGCGCAGGTGTGGCCGCACGCGATGCTGGCGACCGCCACGCACGACCACAAGCGCGGCGAGGACATGCGGATGCGGCTCGCGGTGCTGAGCGAACTGGCGCCGGAATGGCAGGCCGCGGTCGGCGAGTGGGAAGGCCGCGCCCTGCGGCTGGCGGGCTCGGGCGAGCGCGCCGTTCCCGATGGCGCCGACCGGCTGATGCTGTATCAAACGCTGGTCGGTGTCTGGCCGCCCGAGCTGCCGGCCGACCGCGATGCCGGCGACCCGGCCGTGCACGCCCTGCTCGAACGCGTGGGTGCCTGGCAGACCAAGGCGGTGCGCGAGGCCAAGCGGCACGGCCACTGGACCCGGCCGGACGAGGCCTACGAACAGGCCTACGCGGGGCTGCTGCAGGCGATGGCGCAGAGCGATCTGCTCGGCAGCGTGGCGCGCTTCGCGCAGCGCATCGCACCGGCCGGCGCGCTCAACAGCCTGGCGCAGACGCTGCTGCAACTGACCGCGCCAGGCGTGCCGGACCGCTATCAGGGCACGGAGGGCTGGGACTTCAGCCTGGTCGATCCCGACAATCGCCGCCCGGTCGATTACGACGCGCTGCGCGCGGCGCTGGCCTGCACGGCGGGCTGGCAGAGCTGGCTCGAGCAATGGCGCGACGGCCGCATCAAGGTGCAACTGGTGCGCGCGCTGCTGGCCGCGCGCCAGGAGCAGCCGGCGCTGTTCCGCGATGGCGGTTACCGGCACTTGCATGGCGAAGGCCCGGCGGCCTCGCATCTGCTGGCGTTCGAGCGCCGCCGCGGCGACGAGCGCGTCATCGCCATCACCACGCGGCTGGCCGCAAGGCTGGTGCAGGATCGGCCCGCCGTCGCGCCCGCGGCATGGGGCGACACGCTGCTGTGCGTCGGCGAGCCGGGCGCCAGCCGCTGGACCGACGCACTGACCGGCCGCACGCTGTCGGCGCCGAACGGCCGCCTGCGCGTGGCCGACGTGCTGGACCCGCTGCCGGTCGCGCTGCTGCGCCGTACCGGCTGAGGGGTCTGCGCCGATGCCACCGTGCGGTGCGTATCTGCCGACCGGTGCCGTCTGAATCGGTGCCGTCTGTATCGGTACCGGCCGAGCGCTACAGCCGCGACGGGCTCGATTGTCCGTCCACGGCGCGCGTCGGCGCCAGGATGCCGGCCTTGACCAGCGTCTGCGCGTTCCAGGGCTTGAGCAGGAACGGCAGCCCCGACACCGATGCGAGCGCGATCATGTCGGCGTCGTCGGTCATCAGGATCACCGGCAGGAAGGGAAAGCTGCGGGTCAGCCGATCGCGCAGCGCCAGTCCGCCGAGCGCGGGACCGAGGCGCGCATCCGCGATCACCAGATCGAAGCCGTAGCGGTCGGTCGCCGCCATTGCCTCGGCCTCGTCGCGCACCAGCGTCACGCGATGGCCAGTTGCCTGCAGCGATTCGACCGCGCTCTGCACGCTGCGCGGCTGATCGGCGACGATCAGCACCGCGCTGGCGCCGCCCCCCCAGCGCGTGCGCGCATGGCTGTCGCCATGCTGCCAGGCCGGCAGATAGAGCCGCACCGTGGTGCCCTTGGCCACCTCGGATTCGATCACCGCCACGCCATCGACTTCGCGGCAGAAGTCGTGTACCTGCGCCAGTCCCAGGCCGCTGCCCAGGCCCGCGGTCTTGGTGGTGAACAGCGGCTCGAAGACGCGCTCCACCACCTCGGGCGGCATGCCCTTGCCGTTGTCGCGCGCCGACAGGCAGACATAGTTGCCGCGCATGCCGCCGGGACGGCTGCCATCGAGCGTCACGTTGGATGCCGTCACCACGAACTGCCCGCCGCTGGGCATCGCATCGCGCGCGTTCGACGCCAGGTTCATCATCGCCAGTTCGAGCTCGTTCTTGTCCGCGCAGACCGGCCAGCAGGCCGGATCGATCTCGTAGCGCAGCTGCACGCGCGGACCCAGGGTCGAGCGGATCAGCGGCGTCCAGCCCTCTGCTTCCTGCGGCAGGAGCAGGACTTCCTTGCGGTGCTGGCGCTTGCGGGCCATGCCGATCAGCTGGTTGCTCAGCGCGACGCCGCTCGCCACGCTGCGCTTGATGCCGGCCAGCGCCTTCTCGCGCGCGACATCGGGGCGCGTGATCATCAGGTCGGTATTGAACGAGATCACCGACAGCACATTGCGGAAGTCGTGCGCGACCGAGGTGATCAGATGCCCCACCGCCTCGAGCTTGCGCGACTGCCGATAGCGCTCCTCCACCTCCTGCCGGCGCGTGACCTCCTCCTGCCAGCGCAGATACGACTGCTCCTCGCGCTTGAGCCGGCGCAGGCTCATCCAGGCCAGCGCCCACAGCGCGAAGGCGGGAATCGCCGCGACGGTCGCGCCGATATACAGCCGGTGCCGCCACTGCGCGTGGATCACCCGCATCGGAATGTCGACCACCGCGTGCAGCAGCCCGCCGCCGATCGCCCAGTGCGCAACGATGCTGTCTTCGCCGCCCAGGCCCGGCATCCGCGCGACGCTGTCGCCGGACCCTTCCGATACGCGCTGCAGCCCCTCGCGCACCGCATCGGGCACCTGCTCGGGCACGCTGTCCGGATACGCGGCCAGCACCACGCCGTCGCTGCGCACCAGCGCGGCCTGGGCGCCGGTCTCCTGGCTCAGCACGTCGCGATAGAAGTCGGCGAAATACGAGGGGCGCAATGCCACCGACACCAGCCCGGCGACATTCGCGTCGGGACCGAGCCGCGGCATGCTGACGTTGATCACCCGCTCGGGTACCACCTTGTCGGTGACCACGCCGGTCACATCGAACGGACGCAGCCCGCCGACGATGGCGCGGAAGTCCTCGCGCTCGCTGATCGAGACGCGCGGCACCGGGTAGAAGCGGCTGCTGGCCAGCAGCACGCCCTGCTCGTCGTAGACCGCCAGCGACGACGCCTGCGGCAGGCCGCCGACGATATCGGCCAGGCGGGTATGGACGTCGTCCTCGTGCTGCCGCAGCTGCGCGTTGCTCCAGCCCGCGGTGGCATCGCGGATGCGGCTGTTGATCTGGTGATTGCCTTCGAAGACCTTGCTGGCGTGCTCCTGAATCACGCGGGCGAGCCGCGCGGAGCGCTGCTCGGCCTCGGCCACGTCCGCGCGCAGCGACAGCCACGCCCAGGTGGCCAGCACCGCCGCGGGGAACAGGATCGCGCCGAACAGCAGCGCGACCAGGGTACGGCGCTGCGTGGCGAAGTAGTGGCGCGTGCCGAGATAGCTGTGGGGCATGGTGGCAAGGGGCTGGACCGGGCAACCGCGATGGCGGCCACTGCACGAATGCGCAGCTTACCCCAGCAAGCATTCAGGTTAGACGCCGAGCCCCGAACGTCAAGCGCGAGCGCCCCCCGATGGGCCGGTGCCGGACGACCCATCGATCCCTTGCCACAACGAAACTTGCCTTTGCCTAGCCGTTGATCACCTCGCCGCCGTTGATATGCAGCACCTGCCCGGTGATATAGCTGGCCGCGCGCGAGGCCAGGAAGACGAAGCCGGCCGCCACCTCGAACGGCTGGCCGGGACGCCCCATCGGCGTCTCCTTGCCGAACTTCTCGACCTGCTCCGGCGGGAAGGTCGACGGGATCAACGGGGTCCAGATCGGGCCCGGCGCCACGCCGTTGACGCGGATGCCGCGCTTGACCACCTGCAGCGCCAGCGAGCGCGTGAACGAGACGATCGCGCCCTTGGTCGACGAATAGTCGAGCAGGTGCGCGCTGCCGCGATAGGCGGTGACCGAGGTGGTATTGACGATCGCCGAACCCGGCTGCAGATGCGGCAGCGCGGCGCGGGTCAGGTGGAACATCGCGAAGACGTTGGTGCGGAAGGTCGCCTCGACCTGGGCCTCGTCGATCTGCTCGGGCTGCTGCTTCGGATGCTGCTCGGCCGCGTTGTTGACGAGGATGTCCAGCTTGCCGAGTTCCTTGACGGTCCGCTCGACGACCTGCGCGGCATGGGCGCTGTCGCCGAGATCGCCGTCCATCAGCAGGCAGCGGCGGCCCGCTTCCTCGACCAGCCGCGCGGTTTCCTTGGCATCCTCATGCTCGTTCAGATAGGCCACCGCGACATCGGCGCCCTCGCGCGCGAAGGCCACCGCGACGGCGCGGCCGATGCCGCTGTCGCCCCCGCTGATCAGCGCGACCTTGCCGGTCAGCTGGCCGCTGCCGACATAGTCGTCGGCGCCGCTGTCGGGCTTCGGATGCATCTCGCTTTCCAGGCCGGGCTGCCGGTCCTGGTGCTGTGGCGGGAGTTGCTCGGGTGTGGCCATGGGCTTTCTCCTGTCTGGCAAACGTTGGCGAACGCCACGCCTGGCGCGTGGCACCTTGCCGTGGGGCCGCAACTTTCATGCCGCCGCCGGCATATGGCGTCCTTCCCCGCCCCAGCCGCTTCCACCCCGCTCATCGGTCCGGATGGCCCCGCCCCGGCGCTCTCCTCCTTACAACCGCGCTGGCAATCCTTACCGGCGACACCGGTCGTCCCGCGTCCTTGCGGGTAAACCATGACCGCGTCCGGCCTAAGGTCCGCCTCCGATCTGCCGATATCGTCGGTGCGGCGGCATGCCGTCGTGCGGCCGCGATAACAACATCACAACGAATGCGAAATTGCAACGACAGGGGGTCGAATGGGTAGCAGCACGCTCGCTTTGCGCGCGGAAGCGGGTCACACCGCCACGCGACCGGATGAACGCGTGCCGGAGGCGCAGGCCGCCGGCACGCTGCTGGAGGCCGTCCACCGGCGCGCCGACCGCCTGCTGGTCGGAACGATCTGGCTGCTGTGGGCGGCATCGCTGCTGGCGGGCTGGCGCTACGGCACGCTCGGCCCGAGCCTGGCGGTCGGCCTGCCGCTGTCGGCGGCGGCCAGCCTGTGGGCCGCGGCGCTACCGGGCCGGCTCGGCACGCGATTGGCGACCGCGGCGATCTCGATGACGATGGTCGGGCTGCTGATCCACCAGGCGCACGGGCAGGCCGAGTACCACTTCGCGGTGTTCGTGCTGCTGTCGGTGCTGCTGGCCTATCGCGACTTCCGGCCGATCCTGCTGGCCGCGGCGCTGATCGCCGTGCACCACCTGAGCTTCAACTATTTCCAGACCTGGGGCTGGGGCGTGATCTGCTTCACCGAGCCGGGCCTGGGCATCGTGCTGCTGCATGCGGCCTTCGTCGTGGTGCAGACCGCGGTGCTGGTGGTGCTGGCCCATCGGATGGAGGCCGACGCCCGCTCCGCCGGCGAACTGGCGGCGCTGGCCGCGCGCATCGGCAGCGATCCCGGCTACCTGACGCTGACGCCGGCGCGCGCCGGCGCGCCGCGGCCGGCCAGCGCGCTGGCGCGCTCGTTCCAGGCCACGCTGGACGCGGTGCGCGGCACGCTGCTGCAGGTGCGAGACAGCGCGGCGGAGGCCGCCGCTGCCTCCGGCGACATCCTGCAGCGCAATACGGTGCTGGCCGAACGCACGCACAGCCAGCAGCGCGCGCTGGAGGAAATCGTCACGGCGATGAGCGAGCTGCGCCGCAGCGCCCACGAGAACGCCGACCACGCGCAGGCGGCCCACACGCTGGCGGGCACGTCGCGCGCGGTGGCCGCGCAGGGCGGCGAGGTGATCGGCTCGGTCATCCGCACGATGGGCGAGATCCATGCGGCCAGCGAACGGATCGCCGACATCATCGGCGTGATCGACGGCATCGCATTCCAGACCAATATCCTGGCGCTGAACGCCTCGGTCGAGGCCGCCCGCGCGGGCGAGCAGGGCCGCGGCTTCGCGGTGGTGGCGGGCGAGGTGCGCACGCTGGCGCAGCGCAGCGCCGCGGCGGCCAAGGAGATCCGCGCGCTGATCGGCGAATCGGTCGACCGCGCGCGCGCCGGCTCGGAACTGGTCGGCACCGCCGGCAGCACGATGGGCGAACTCGAGGCCAGCGTCGCGCGGCTCGCCGCCATCGTCGACCAGATGGCGCTCGCCACCGGTGGACAGCGCGCTGGCATCGATCAGGTGGATGGGAATATCGCCGGCATCGACGCGGCCTCGCGCCAGAACGTCGACCATGTCGACCAGACCGCGCAAGAGGTCGCGCGCCAGCAGCAGCAACTGGCGCGGCTGACCGGCGCGGTGGGGCAGTTCAGGCTGGATTAGGTCGCGGGATGGCCGACCATCCGCACGCGCCGCCGGGCGGTGCGGCGGTGCGGCGGTACGGGGCTGCGGGGCTGCGGGCTGCGGGCTGCGGGGCTGCGGGGCTGCGGGGGTGCGGGGTGCGGGGTGCGGGGTGCGGGCAATGCCGGCGATCAGCCCAGGCCCGGCAGCGTCGTCAGGTATTCGCTGATGCCCGTCATCATGATCTGCACGCCGATGCACAGCAGCAGGAAGGCCGACAGCCGCGTGACGACGTTGGTGCCTTCCGGTCCCAGCACGCGGGCCAGCAGTTCTGCGCGGCTGTAGACCACATAGACGACGATCGCCACGGCGACACTGACCGTCACCGACACCACCGCCGATTCGATCGCATCGCGCCATTCGCGGCTGCGGCTGGCGTTCAGCGCGATCGCGGTGGCGATCGAGCCGGGGCCGGTGGTCAGCGGAATCGTCAGCGGGAAAAACGCCATCTGCGTGACATCGCCGGTCGAGACCGATTCGATGCGCTTCTCGGCGGGCTGCGTCGGCGCGTTCAGCATGGTCCAGCCGCTGAACGCCACCACGAAGCCGCCGGCCAGGCGCAGCGCCTGCAGCGAGATGCCGAAGAAGCCGAGGATGGCGGTGCCGAGGAAGAAGGTCACCAGCAGCACGATCAGCGAATTGATCGCGACCTGGCGGCTCAGCTTGCGACGCTCCTCGACGGTCAGGAAGCGGGTCCGGTCGAACAGCACGAATGCCATGCCGAACGGGTTGATGATACTGAGCAGCGCGGAGAACGCGAGCAGGAACTCCGCCACCAGATTGCTCAAGCTCAGGATGCCCATTGTGCGCGCCTATCCTCACCAAATCGCGCAAGCATAGCGCATGGGGCACTGCGGCGACTACTGCGATCAGCCGGGGGCATTGGGGCTCGCCGCGCCGTTGGTGGCCGGCGGTAGCGGTGCCGGCGTTGGGGTTGGGGCCGGTGGCGGGGCCGGTGCGGATGGCGGTGCCGACGGCACGGCGGGCGGTGCCGCCTGCGGCAGCGGCGCAGCAGACGGTGCAGGCGACGGCGCGGGCGCCGCCGGCGTCGGTGGTGTTGCCGATGGCCGTGCACCGGCCGATCCGTTCGCGGCCCCTTGCGCGGCCCCGCTGCCCTGCCCCGCCGGCGGCGAAACCGCGGGAGGCGGGGCGTTGCCAGTGCCGACGCCCGGTGCCGGATAGCTTCCCGGGTAGCCCCCCGGATTCGGCCCCGCATTCGTGCCGGCGGCGCCAGGCGTACCGGTTCCATTGATCGCCCCAGGCGCCGCCCCGGCCGATGCCGGCTGGCCGGCCCCGGCAACCGGCTCCCCGAACGGCGCCGATGCCTGCGGATCGGTCGGCAACGGCAGCGGCTCGGCCTCGTCCAGCACCTCAGGCTCGGAGGCCATGCCGCTGTCCACCGGCGTCTCCTGCCGCGCGGCCGGCGCCGGCGTGACGTGGACCTCGGCCGCCGCCTCCGGCTCCGACGCCGGACCGAAGGTGCGCGCCCACCAGCCTTCCACCGACTTCAGCCACGGATCGAGCATGCCCGGCTGCTGCTGGTTCTCGAAGCGCACGCGCTGATCGATGGCGCGCGTCTGCAAGGCGCGGCGGAACACGTCGCCGACGATCGGCAGCGCGCTGTGTGCGCCCTGGCCCCAGTAGTCGCTGCGCAGCGTCACGCGCGCGTCGTTGAAGCCGACCCAGGCGCCGGCCACGAGCTGTGGATGCATCAGGATGAACCAGCCGTCGGCGTTGTCCTGCGTGGTGCCGGTCTTGCCGGCGACGTCGGCATGGATGCCGTAGCGGGTGCGAATGCTGGCGCCCGTGCCGCGGGCGACCACATCGCGCATCACGTCGAGCAGCGTGTAGGCGACCGCGGGCGGCAACACGCGCTCCGGCGATGCCGGGCGGAAGGACTCGAGCACATGGCCGTCGCGGTCCTCGATGCGGGTCACCATGGTCGGTTCCTGATAGGCGCCGCCGTTGGCGATGGTGCCGTAGGCCGCGACCATTTCCTTCAGCGTCACGGGACTGGTGCCCAGCGCCAGCGACGGCACCGTGTCGAGCCGGCTCTGCCGCACGCCCATCGCCCGCGCCAGGTTGGCCACGCGCACCGGGCCGACCTGCTGCATCAGCTGCGCGGTGATGGTGTTCTTCGAATAGACGAGGCCGTCGCGCAGCGTCAGTTCGCGTCCGCTCGGCGGGCCGCCGTCGGTCGGGCGCCAGACCTCGCCCCCGGCCAGCCGGATCTCGACGGCCTCGTCGCGCAGCGTCGTGTCCGGGCCGATGCCCTGCGCAAAGGCCGCGCCGTAGACAAAGGGCTTGAACGTCGAGCCGGGCTGGCGGCGCGCCTGCTGCACGTGATCGAAGGCATCGTCGGCGAAGTCGCGGCTGCCGACCCACGCGCGGATCTCGCCGTTGCGCGGATCGATCGCCAGAAAGCCCGCCTGGATGCGCGTCTTCTGTTCGTGCAGTTTCTGCATCGCGTCGGCGTTCTTGCGCACTTGCGCCAGCGCGTCCGCATCGGCGAGGCCTGCCTCGCGCGCGGCACGGTATTGGGCGGTCTCGCGCATGAAGGCCTCGACCAGCGCGCGATTCGCGCTCCAGCCACCGCGCGGGGACCACGCCGCATTGGCGATTCCCTGCAGCCGCGCGCCCTGGCGCGCCACCGCCTGGTTGGCCATCGCCTGCAGGCGCGAGTCGATGGTGGTATGGACCACCAGGCCGTCGGTGTAGATGTTGTAGTCGTTGCGGTCGGCCCAGTCGATCAGCCACTTGCGCAACTGCTGCGCGAAATGCGGGGCCGGCCCCTCTTCCGGCGATTGCCGCTCGAAGTCGATCCGCAGCGGGCGCTTCTTCAACGCCTCGAATTGCGCGGGCTTGAGCTTGCCGCGCTTGACCATCTGCGCCAGCACCGTATTGCGGCGCTCGACCGCGCGCTCGGGATTGAGCACCGGGTTGTAGTAGCTGGTGCCCTTGAGCATGCCGACCAGCGTGGCGCTCTCGAGCACGTCGAGCCGGTCGGCCGGCTTGTCGAAATAGGTGCGCGCCGCCATCTCGATGCCGGTCGCGTTGTACAGGAACGGCACCGTGTTCAGATAGGTCTCGAGAATCTCGTCCTTCGAATACAGCGCCTCGATCTTCAGCGCGGTGATCGCTTCCTTGATCTTGCGCGTCACGCTGGCGGCGCGGCCGATCTCCTCCGGATACAGGTTGCGGGCCAGCTGCTGGGTCAGCGTCGAGCCGCCCTGCCGATCGCCGGACAGCGTGTACCAGGCTGCCGCCGCGGTGCGCCGCCAGTCCAGGCCGAAATGCTCGTAGAAGCGGTGGTCCTCGGTGGAGATCAAGGCCGCGACCACGTTGGGCGAAATCTTGTCCAGTGGCACCCAGTCGCGGTTGGCGCGCTTGAACTCGGCCAGCACCTTGCCGTCGGCCGACAGCACCTGCGCCGGCCGCTCGGACTTGGCCTTGCGGATATCGCTGATGCCGGGCGTGAACGGCACCAGCACCAGCGTATAGGCGAGAAAGAGGACGGGCACCGCGGCCACGCCCCAGGCGATCTGGCGGCCGGTCGGCCGGCGCAGCCGCGCCCGCCAGTCGGCAAAGGTGCTGCGCAGACGGTCGCGCATCATGGCGCGCGCTCGCCGGCGTGGCCGGCGCTGAGTAGGAAAAGACGCTTCACACGGAGTACTGCGAATTCGGGAAGCGTGCATCGTACCAAAACGGGCGGTGGCCGCCGCCGATGCCCGGCGCGGGACCGTCCCTACGCGTTGCCGGCAAAGGGCTTATGATCACCTCTGCCCGCCGCGGCGGTCGCGATGCACGGCGCCACCGTCGATGCCAACCTCGGCGCCATCGCCGGCGCCTCCCGGTGCCCTCCGGTGGCACCGCCCGGCGCCATCGCCATCCGCGGCGGCAACCGTCCCGTCAAGCCAGGACCAAGACCAAGGAACCATGCCCGATCTTTCCGCGTACCCGATCACCCGCAAATGGCCCGCCCAGCATCCCGACCGGCTGCAGCTGTATTCGCTGACGACGCCCAACGGCGTCAAGGCGTCGATCATGCTGGAGGAAATCGGGCTCCCCTATGAGCCGCACCTGGTGCGGTTCGACGCCGACGATCAGCTCTCGCCCGAATTCCTGTCGCTGAATCCGAACAACAAGATCCCCGCGATCCTCGATCCCAACGGCCCGGGCGGCAAGCCGCTGGCGCTGTTCGAGTCCGGCGCGATCCTGCTTTACCTGGCCGAGAAGACCGGCAAGCTGCTCCCCGCCGATCCGGCCGCGCGCTATCAGACCATCCAGTGGGTGATGTTCCAGATGGGCGGCGTCGGCCCGATGTTTGGACAGGTCGGCTTCTTCCACAAGTTCGCCGGCAGGGAGTACGAGGACAAGCGCCCACGGGACCGCTACGTCGCCGAATCGCGGCGCCTGCTCGGCGTACTCGAGAAACACCTGGCCGGGCGTGACTGGATCATGGGCGAGCAGTACACCATCGCCGATGTCGCCACCTTCCCGTGGATCCGCAACCTGATCGGCTTCTACGAGGCCAGGGAGCTGGTCGGCTTCGACGATTTCCCGCAGGTGCAACGCGTGCTCGATGCCTTTGTCGCGCGGCCGGCGGTGATCCGCGGGCTGGAAATTCCCAGGCGCGGCTGACCGGCGGCCACCACCGTCCTTGGAGCGGCCGCCCGCAGGAGCCGCCTGCAGCAGCCGCCCGGCATTTCGCCAGACGAAACGCTGGGCGGCTTTTCTTTTACTTTTCGTCTCCTCGTCTTTAGACTTCGTGCACGGTCGTTCGTTTTCGTGACGAAGCGATGTGGCAGTGCGGCATGAAGGCGAAGGCCTCCCCAGTGTCCAAAACGAGATAACGAGGAGACAACCATGCAGCTCACCAAGCGCGCCGCCCTGGCGCTGGCGCTGGCCGCCGCATTGCCGCTCGCTGCCTGCGGCGGCGACGACGACGATCCGCCGCGCCAGCCGGAAGAGACCCGCGCCCAGGACAGCCGCACCTTCACCGTCAACGAAGCCGCCCTCGCCTTCCCGGCGCTGGCCGACGCGCCGGAGACCGACCGCTGGACCGGCACGCTGAAGGGCTCCGGCTACCGCATCGAGGTTCCCAAGCAGTGGAACGGCAAGCTCGTGATGTACGCGCACGGCTATGCCGGCACCGGCGCGGTGCTGGGCGTCACCACGCCGAGCATCCGCCGCCATCTGATCGAGGCCGGCTACGCGTGGGCGGCGTCGAGCTACAGCAAGAACTACTACGACGTGCGCGCCGGTGTCGAGGACACCAATGCACTGGCGCTGGCCTTCGTGCAGATCGCCGCGCAGAATCGGCGGCCGCTCGCGCCGCCGAGCCGCATCTATATCATCGGCCATTCGATGGGCGGCCATATCGCCGCCGCGGCGGTCGACCAGGAGACGCTGGATACCGCCAACAACAAGGTCCGCTATCACGGCGCGGTGCCGATGTGCGGCGTGCTCGGCGATACCGAACTGTTCGACTACTTCGCGGCCTACCAGCTCGCCGCCCAGCAATACGCGGGCCGTCCGGCCACGGCGTGGCCGGTAAACAACTGGGCCGAGATCGCACCGGCGGTGCGCGACGCGCTGTTCACCACCTTCCCGAGCGCAACCACCGCGCAGGGCGACAAGGTCAAGGCGATCGTGCAGAACCTCACCGGCGGCGCCCGTCCCATGTTCGATCAGGGCTTCGCCGGCCCGGTGCAGAACACGGTGTGGGGCACCTTCGGCGGCGACGGCACCATCAACGGCATCCTGAACCGCAACGGCGTGTCGACCACCAGCATCGTCTACCAGCTCGACGGCGATCCGGCGCTGTCGGCGGAAGAAACCACGCTGAACGACACCATCCTGCGCGCCAGGGCCGATCCCGAGGCCAACCGCCTGCGGCGCGACGGCCTGCGCTGGATCCCGAAGACCAATGCGCGCATCAACGTGCCGGTGGTCACGCTGCATACGCTCGGCGACATGTACGTGCCGTTCAGCATGCAGCAGATCTACAAGCGGCGGGCCGATGCGCAGGGCACCGCGCAATGGCTGGTGCAGCGCGCGATCCGCGGCGTCAGCCATTGCGATTTCACGGTGGCCGAGCAGAAGGCGGCGTTCGAGGCGATGGTGCAGTGGGAACAGGGCGGGCCGAGGCCGGAGGGCGACAACGTGCTCGACGCCGCCACCGTGGCGCGGCCCGACTACGGCTGCAGGTTCACCGACAACACGGTGAGCGCGGACGATTCGCCGGCCATCGCGCAGGGCCGGCCGCAGATCGCGGCGGCCCTGCCGTGTCCGGCGTCGTAAGGCGAGCCGCGTAGTGGAACCGCGGCGGCGCGTCGATCAGGCGCGCCGCCGCACGGCCGGCAGCTCCAGCACAATGCGCTGGAAGTCCTCATGTCCGGCCAGCGTCTGCACCAGAAAATCCGCCAGCAGGCGATTGCGCCGCGGCACGTGCGCGCGTGCCGGCATGTACAGGAACACCCCGTAGCGCTCGGTCGTATGCTGGGGCAGCACCGGCACCAGCCGCCCGGCCCGCAGGTGCTGCGCCACCGCGTACTGGAAGAACTGCCCGATCGCCGCGCCGCTGGCCACCGTCTCGACCTCGGCATCGACATCGTTGGTCGCGACGAACGGCGCAAAGGTGCGCGTCTCGATCGCGCCGTCGACCAGGAATTCCCACGGAAACACCTTGCCCGTGCGCGGATGCAGGAAGCTCGTGCAACGGTGCCGCTCCAGCTCGGCGATGCTCCGCGGCACGCCGTGCCGCTCCAGATAGGCAGGCGCCGCGCAGACGATCAGCTGCAGCGGCGCGATGCGGCGCGCCACCAGCGAGCTGTCGGGCAGGCTGCCGGTACGCAGGCCGATATCGATGCCCTGCTCGATCACGTCGGTCAGCTGGTCGCCGACCAGCAACTCGACCGCGACGTCGGGATACGCCTGCACGAACGCGGCGATGGCCGGCGCGACATAGCGGTGCGCCAGCGAATACGGCGCCGCAACGCGTACCACGCCGGCCACGTGCTCGCGGTCGCCATCGATATGGCGCAGCGCCACCTCGAGCGATTCGACGGGACGCTGGCACTGCGCCAGCAGCTGCTCCCCCTCGCGGGTCAGGCCGACCTTCTGCGTGGTACGGTGCAGCAGCCGCACGCCGAGCATCCGTTCGAGCAGCATCACCTGCTTGCTGGCCGCCTGCGGCGACATGCCGAGCTCGCGCGCGCCCTGGCTGAAGCTGCGGGCCTGGGCCACACGTACGAATACCGTCAGCGCTCGCAAGCGGTCCATCGCGCCATCCTGTCCGTGCGGTTCGAAGGGGGGAATGTGGGGATGATCGGGGCCGTCGCGGCCCGCGTCGATCGCGCCCGGCGGCCCCTGGCTTGCAGTATCGCGGCAGCGCGCTGACAAGCCGCTGACCCGAAACTGTCACCACGCTGACAGCGTCGTGACGATGCGCTGACGGCGTCGCCGCCAAAGCCAATGCCCGCCTCGTTCCTAGCCATCCGGTTGAAGAGGTTTCAACCGCGCCGAGGCTACCACCCGATAAAGCGATTGCGCAAACTGCGCCCGATCGCGCTGCTGCCGGCTCGTTTCATCCACGGCAGCACCGCGCCCCGCCACCTCGACTCGGGAGCTCCCCATGGGCAATCGCCACGACGACACAGGCACGCCACGGCTCAGCCGGCGCGCGTTTCTCGGTACCACGGTGGCCGCCGGCGGCATCACGGTGCTGCCCGTCACGCCGGCCGTCGCGCAAACACCGGGCGCCGCAGGCGGCGCGCCGATGCCGGCCGCAGCCGGCGAACCCGGCAGGCCGGGCGCACCGAACGCACCGGTCACGCTGACCGTCAACGGCAAGCGCCATCAGCTCGCGCTCGATGTCCGCACCTCGCTGCTCGACGCGCTGCGCGAGACGCTGCATCTGACCGGCACCAAGAAGGGCTGCGACCACGGGCAATGCGGCGCATGCACGGTGCTGCTGAACGGCCGCCGCATCAACGCGTGCCTGACGCTGGCGGTGATGCACCAGCAGGACGAGATCGCCACGATCGAGGGACTGGAGCGCGGCGGACAGCTGCATCCGTTGCAGGCCGCCTTCATCGCGCACGACGGCTTCCAGTGCGGCTTCTGCACGCCCGGGCAAATCTGCTCCGCGGTCGGCATGCTGCGCGAGGTCGCCGACGGCGTGCCCAGCCATGCCAGTGCCGACCTGAGCGGCGCCCGCACGGTATCGCTGCAGGACCTGAGCGAGGCCGAGGTGCGCGAACGCATGAGCGGCAACCTGTGCCGCTGCAGCGCCTATCCGAATATCGTCGCCGCGATCCGCAGCGCGGCCGGGAGCCAGCGATGATCCCCTTTACCTACGAGCGCCCGACCGCGCTCAGGGACGCGGTCGCGTCCGCGGCGCAGCCCGACGCGCGCTTCATCGCCGGCGGCACCAATCTGCTCGACCTGATGAAGCTGCAGATCGAGCGGCCCACGCGGCTGGTCGACGTCAACGCGCTGCCGCTGCACGGCATCGAGGCCGGCGCCGACGGCACGCTGCGCATCGGCGCGACCGTGCGCAACAGCGACCTGGCGGCCCACCCGCTGGTGCGCGAACGCTATCCGCTGCTGACGCGCGCGCTGCTGGCCGGCGCCTCCGCGCAGATCCGCAACAAGGCCACCACCGCCGGCAATCTGCTGCAGCGCACGCGCTGCCCCTACTTCTACGACACCGCGATGCCGTGCAACAAGCGCTCGCCCGGATCGGGTTGCGCGGCGCTGCGCGGCGTCAACCGCATGCATGCGGTAGTCGGCCACAGCGAGGCCTGCATCGCGGTGCATCCGTCGGACATGGCGGTTGCGCTGAGCGCCCTCGACGCGCGCATCGAGACCGTGCAGCCCGATGGGCGCATGCGTGTGATCCCGCTCCAGCAGCTCTACCGCGCGCCGGGACAGACGCCGCATCTGGAGACCGATCTGGCGCCCGGCGAGCTGATCGGCGCGGTCGTGCTGCCGCCGCCCCCGCCCGGCGTCCAGTCGTACCGCAAGGTGCGCGACCGGGCCTCGTTCGCTTTCGCGCTGGTGTCGGTGGCGCTGATCGCGCAGGTCGAAGGCGGCCGCCTGCAGAACGTGCGCGCGGCGTTCGGCGGCATCGCGCATCGTCCCTGGCGCGTGCCGGAGGCCGAGGCCATGCTGACCGGCAAGGCGCCGTCCGCGCAGCTGTTCGCCCGTGCCGCCGATACGGCGCTGGCCGGCGCGCGCGGCTTCGGCGGCAACGACTTCAAGATTCCGCTGGCAAGGCGGGTATTGCAGGCCAGCCTGATGCAGGCATCGCAACGCGACGGAGCCCACCATGGATGAACTTCAGCAGCGCCAGCGGAGAGATCAAAACGCCGGCCAGCAATGGATCGGCACGCCGGTCGACCGGGTCGAGGGACGGCTCAAGGTCACGGGCCGCGCCGTCTACGCCTGCGATCACGTGCCCAACGGCCCGCTCGCCTACGGCTACCTCGTCGAAAGCGCGATCGCGCGCGGCCGCATCGCCGCCATCGATACCGAGGCCGCCGCGCAGATGCCCGGCGTGATCCTGATCGCCACCCATCGCAACGCGCCGGCGCAATCGCCCTACGGCCCGCCCAAGGTGGCGCGGCGCTTCGAACGGCCCAAGCCCATGCTCGACAGCGACCGCGTGCGCCACTACGGCCAGCCGGTCGCGCTGGTGATCGCCGAATCGTTCGAGGCCGCGCGCGACGCCGCGGCGCGCGTGCGGGTGCGGTACACGCCCGAATGGGGCGCGAAATTCGACATGACCGCCGAGCTTCGCAACGCCTACGTGCCGGACGGCATCAATGCCGGCATGCCGCACGACACCGCGGTCGGCGACTTCGATGCTGCGTTCGCCGCCGGGCCGGTGCGAATCGACGCCACCTATACGACCCCGTACGAACACGTGAACCCGATGGAGCCGCACGGCACTGTCGCGCAGTGGTCGGGAGACCGGCTGCTGATCCATACCTCGACCCAGATGGTCGACACCTGCCAGATCGCGGTGTCGCGCACGCTGAATCTGCCGGCCGAGAATGTGCGCGTGGTCTGCAAGCATGTCGGCGGTGGCTTCGGCTCCAAGGTGCCGACCCATGCCGACGCGATCCTGGCTGCGATCGGCGCGCGCATGACAGGGCGGCCGGTCAAGGTCACGCTGACGCGGCAGCAGATGTTCGCCAACACCAACCATCGCACCGAAACACGCCAGCGCATCCGCCTGGCCGCCGGCCGCGATGGCCGCATGACCGCGCTGGCGCACGACGTGATCGAGCAGACCGCGATGTACGACGAATTCGCCGAGCAGACCGCAGCCTTCACGCGCTCGCTGTATGCCGCGCCGAACCGGCGCACCAGCCATCGGCTGGTCCGGCTCGACCTGCCGCCCTCGGACATCATGCGCGCGCCGGGCGAGGCGCCGGGCGCGCTGGCGCTGGAGTGCGCGGTCGACGAGCTGGCGCATGCGCTGCGGATGGACCCGATCGAACTGCGCATCCGCAACGAGCCGCGCGTCGATCCCGAGCGCAACGTCCCCTTCTCCACGCGCGGCCTGGTCGCCTGCATGCGCGAGGGCGCCGAGCGCTTCGGCTGGTCGCGCCGGCCCTCGACACCGGGCAATATGCGCGAGGGCCGCTGGCTGATCGGCTATGGCATGTCGGCGGCGATCCGGCCGAACTACCTGCAGGCGTCCAAGGCGGAGGTCACGCTGTATCGCGATGCCACCGCGCGGGTGCGGCTGTCGATGACCGATATCGGCACCGGCACCTATACGATCCTGACGCAGATCGCGGCGCAATCGCTTGGCCTGCCGTTGCAGGCGGTGCAGGTCGAGATGGGCGACAGCGACTTCCCGCCGACGCCGGGCTCGGGCGGCTCCTGGGGCGCGGCCAGCACCGGCTCGGCGGTGTTCAATACCTGCGCGGCGCTGTGCCGCAAGCTGGCGGAAGTTGCCGCGGCCGACCGCGCCTCGCCCCTGTTCGGCAGCGACCCGGCGCAGGCCAGGCTCGCGGACGGCCGTCTGCACGCCGGCGGCAAATCCGAACCATTGGGCGCCCTGCTGGCGCGCACGATGCCCGACGGGCTCAGCGTAACCGGCGAGGTGCAGCGCGGCCCGGAATATCAGGCGTACTCGCAGCACGCCTACGGCGCGCATTTCGCCGAGGTCGGCGTCGACATGGACACCGGCGAAATCCGGCTGCGGCGCATGCTGGGCGTATTCGCCGCGGGCCGCATCCTGAACCCAAAGACGGCGCGCTCGCAGATGATCGGCGGCATGATCTGGGGCGTGGGGGCGGCGCTGATGGAAGAGACCATGGTCGACCCGCGCTACGGCGCCTTCGTCAATCGCGACCTGGCCGGCTACCACGTGCCCGCGCATGCGGACATCCCGGCGATCGAGGCGGTCTTCCTCGACGAATACGACGACAAGGCCAATCCGCTCGGCGCCAAGGGCGTCGGCGAGCTGGGCATCTGCGGCGCAGGGGCGTCGCTGGCCAATGCCGTGTTCAATGCGACCGGCATCCGGCTGCGCAGCTATCCGCTGACGCTGGACAAGGTGCTGGACGGCATGCGGGCTTGATCGGGCGAAGGACAGGCATGGCACGCGCTTCGCATCGGCGACGTTAGAATGCATCGGCTACTGCGGCGGCAAGCCGCACCGCAAGTCGACCTGCGAGCCCAACCGCAAGCCCAACGCAAGCCCAACGCAAGTCGAACCGCAAGCCGACCTGCAAGCCGCACCGCAAGCCAATCGCCAAGCGACCGTCATGCCCGTCCATGCCACCGATACCGGGGATTCATGGGTACCGCCCCCGGATTCTCCCCAGGCCCGTGCCCTGGCCCATGTCGCCGCACGCAGCCTCGGCGAGCCGATCGACCCGACGCTGCGCGTCACGCTCAATTTCCATCCCGACCGCCTGCACCGCGGCGTGCCGTTCCTGCAGGCGCTTGCCAACGACGGGGTCTATCGCTCGCAGTTCGAGACCGGCACCAGCAATGGCGGCCTGACCGCGCATCCCGGCGGCGACCGCTGGCAGTGGGAGAGCCGGCTGTTCGGCGGCGCCTACGATGACGCCTCGCCGGCCGAGCGCCCGAAGTATGGCGCGCTGAATTTCCGCGGCCGTGCCGCGGGCGGTTCGCCGCGCTTCGGCTCGGCGCATCTGCGGCTGACCGGCGCGGTGCTGGCGCGCACGACCTTCTGCTATCCCGACAGCGTCTACGAGCCGGCCGCATTCGGCGTGGCCGAGCGCATGGGGCTGATCGCGCTGGCCGCCACGCCGCAGCCCGACCCGCTCGACGACTATATCGAGGCGCAGGTGCACGGACCGGTCGATCTGGCGCGCGATGTCGAGGCGCTTGTGCTCGATCCCTGCTATCGCGGTACCGAGATCGAGGCGATGGCCCGCGCGCTGCCTTGCGCGCTGGAATGGCATGCGGGCTTCCGGCTGTCGGTCGACGAACTGCGCCGCCACCCCGGCTATCGCGGCCCGCGCTACGTCGAACTGGGCTGCGCGCTGGCACGCGGCGGCTGGCTGACGCCCGCACTGATCGGCGAGGCGGCCCGCGGCGGACAGCATGACTCGCAGGAGTTGAAGAAGGTATGGCACTACCTCGCCCGCTTCGGCGAGCGGCGCCGCGAGCCGGCGGCGGACTAGCGGCGCGACGCGAGCCGGCGCAGATCATCCCAGACCGGTACGGCCGCCAGCGCGCCAAGCAGCGCCGCGAACAGCACCGTCATGCCAAAACCGACCTGCTTGAAACCCAACGCACCGGCGGCGCCGCCGACGAAGAACAGGCCAACCAGCGTGGCCAGCATGACGAGCTTGCGCCGATCGGCGACGACGCGCGCCGCGCCCTCGCCTTCGGTCAGGTTCCAGTAGAACAGCTTGCCGAGTTCGATTCCGATATCGGTGACCATGCCGGTCACGTGCGTGGTACGGATCTCGGCGCGCGACAGCTTGGTGATCAACGCGTTCTGCAGACCCATGATGAAACACAACACCGCGACGGTGGCGGGCACGAACAGCCATTCGCGACGTTCGAGATTGCCGCCCAGCAGACCGAAGCACAGCAGCAGGGCGGCTTCGACCATCAGCGGCAGCGCGTACTGGCTGTGCAGCCGCACCCGCCGCGCCCAATTGACCAGCATCGCCGACAGTGCGGCGCCCGCCACGAAGCAGATCAACGCGCCCAATCCGGCCAGCATCAGCGCGGCATGGCCGACGGCGAGGTCGTCGGCCATCGCGGACACGATGCCGGTCATGTGCGAGGTGTACTGGTGTACCGCGAGAAAGCCGCCGGCATTGATGGCCCCGGCGACGAAGGCCAGGTAGCGGGCCAGTTGCCAGTTGGCCAGGGTACTCCTGTCCTTTCCGGTCAGATTGCGCAGGTACGTGATCGGCATGGTGCGGGCGCTCGGCGGAGGGGCACCGCCGCACAGGGCAGCGGCCGCAGGTACTCTACCATGGCGTCCCGCCGCGGCGGCGGCCGGATCCGCGCCTAGGACTGGCCCGAGCGCTCGCCGGGATGCTCGGCCGGCTGCCGTTCGACAAAGCGCCCGGTCTTGACCTGCACCGTCCGTTCGGCCGGCTGCTGCCCGCGCAGCGAGCCGTAGCGATGCGCGTACAGCCAGGTGAATTCCGCACCGAGCAGGAAGATCTGCGCGGAGTAGTAGACCCACACCAGCAGCACCACCAGCGAACCCGCGGCGCCGTAGCCCGAGGCCACGCCGGTCTTGCCGATATACAGGCCGATCAGGAACTTGCCGAACGTAAACAGCAGCGCGGTCACC
The DNA here is from genome assembly GCF_026210475.1 of Cupriavidus cauae. Lineage (NCBI taxonomy): Bacteria > Pseudomonadati > Pseudomonadota > Betaproteobacteria > Burkholderiales > Burkholderiaceae > Cupriavidus > Cupriavidus cauae. The sequence continues at coordinate 1,431,081 of NZ_CP080294.1, read as the reverse complement.
AGCGCGCCCAGCCAGACGTCGGGCCAGCGCACGCGGGCGCGCGGCATGATCTTGTAGATCATCGCGAATCCCGTGGTGATCACCGCCAGACTGAAGACGAAGTCGACGGCATGGGCCACCGCCTCCTCTTCCCCGAACAGCGGCGCCCATCCGCGCGACAGCGCGGCCAGCGCGGCGCTGGCCAGCAGCGACACGATCAGCAGGAAGCCGATGCCGAGGATCATGCCGAACGACAGCACGCGCGCGCGCAGCAGTCCCCACAGCCCCGAGGTCTTCTGCCGTTCCGGCACGCGCCAGATGCGGTCCAGCGCGCTCTGCAGTTCCGCGAACACGGTGGTCGCGCCGATCAGCAGCGTGACCAGCCCGGCCAGCGCCGTCAGCGTGCTGGTGGCCGGTTCGCTGACCGCCGCCAGCATGTCCTCGATGGCCTTCGCGCCCTCGGTGCCGAAAAAGCCCTGCAGTTCGGCAACGATGGCCCCGCGTGCGGCGTCGGCGCCGAACACCACGCCCGCCACCGAAATGACGATCAGCAGCAGCGGCGCCACCGAGAACACCGTGTAGTAGGCGATCGCGGCGCCCATGCTGGGCGCGTAATCGTCGATCCAGGCGCTGACCGTGTCCTTCAGCAGTCCGTAGAGATTACGGACCGCGCCCACCACGCGGCGCGGCATGACGGCCTCGCGCTCAGCTGGCGGACTTGCCGCCGGCCCGATCGCCGGCGAACTTCGCGGCGAACAGCCGTTCGGTCAGTTCGCGCTCGGGCAGATGCACCAGGTCCTTGTCGACTTCCTCGGTCACCACGTTGGCGACCTGCGCGGGCAGATGCTTGCGCAGCAGCCCCAGGAAGCGCGGCGCGGCGGCGATGCGCAGTTCGTCGTAGCGCTGCTTCTGCAGCGCCTCGGCCAGATGCTCGGCCACGCGCCGGGCAAAGCCCTCGGCTTCCAGATGGAGTTCGTCCTCGCCGGCCGACGACGTGACGCTCGACGGCGCACGCTGGCGGCCCGTGCCGCCGCCCACGGCCGGCCCCGCGCCGGGACCCGCTCCGGCGCCTGCGCGGCGTCCATAGGCGTCGCGGCGCAGATCGGCGGCATCGGCATGCGCGCCGGCGTCGGTCAGTTCATCGATGCAGGCCAGTTCCTGGCCGGGCTTGTGCCCTTCGAGAATACGGGCGATGGCCTCGTCGGCCACCAGGACCCAGGTGGTTTTCATCGGGTGCTCCTCTGCTTGCTCAGCGGTTGACGCCTGACGCATCGGCGCCGAAAGGGCCCATGGCGCCCATCGCGCCGTGGACCTGCATCGGTGCGCCGCGGCAATCCATTGCTACTGGCTGGTCGCGTCCTCGTCCCCGTGTTCGTCGCCGGCGACGGCGATCTTCACGGGGCCCTGCTGGCCCTTGTCTCCCTTGTTGTCGTTCTGGCCGTCCTGGCCGTCCTCCCCTTGCTGGAGGACCTTGCGCTCCTCGACGTTCTCCGCGCCGCCGGCCGTCATGCCATCGCCCAGCGTGTTGCCGCTGCCGGACACGCCGCCCGCGGCGCCGCCCGACCCGCCGCCCGCAGCGCGCTCCTCGGCCTGCACGGTCTCATCGGTATTGGCGGCCTCGGGATCGGGACGCTGCGCCGGATCGGTGGCGGGATTCTGCCCGGGGTTCTGCTGGCCCCCGCCGCTGCCGCCCTTTCCGCCTTGCGGTTGCTGTGCCATGGTGTCCTCCATTCATCACGATGCCTGCAGCCGAAGCTGCAAGAAGCCTGCCATTGGCGGCGGCGCATGCGCAGCGGGGGCCGCAAACCGCGTCGGGGCGGGCTTGCGGCGGGAGGAAGGCCTGTGCGGGCCGCATCGGCTCGCGCCCGCGCACCGGGCCCGTGAGTAACAAATACCCGGGCGGTAAGGTTCTTCACGCGGTCCTTGTCGAGGCTTCGCCGGCCTGCGGACGGTACTTTCCGCCGAACCAGCGATGCACCGCGACATAGAACAGCGGCACCCAGAAGATCGCCAGCACCGTCGCCGTGATCATGCCGCCGATCACGCCGGTACCGATCGCATGCTGGCTGCCCGAGCCGGCACCGACCGACGTGGCCAGCGGCACCACGCCGAGCACGAAGGCCAGCGACGTCATCACGATGGGCCGCAGCCGCATCCGGCTCGCCTCGATCGCGGCCTCGACGATGCCCTTGCCCTGGTCGTGCAGCGCCTTGGCGAACTCGACGATCAGGATGGCGTTCTTGGCCGACAGCCCCATCGTCGTCAGCAGGCCCACCTGGAAGAACACATCGTTGGGCAGGCCGCGCAGCAGCGTCGCCGCCAGCGCGCCGACGATGCCGAGCGGCACCACCAGCATCACCGAGAACGGAATCGTCCAGCTCTCGTACAGCGCGGCCAGGCACAGGAACACCACCAGCAGCGACAGCGCGTACAGCGCCGGAGCCTGCGCGCCCGAGAGCCGCTCCTCGTACGACAGTCCGCTCCAGGAGTAGCCCACGCCGGCCGGCATCTGCGCCATGATCGCCTCCACCGCGGCCATCGCTTCGCCGGAGCTGTGGCCCGGCGCCGGCTCGCCCAGAATCTGGATCGCCGCCACGCCGTTGTAGCGCTGCAGCTTGGGCGAGCCGTAGCCCCAGCTGCCGCTGGCAAACGCGGTGAACGGCACCATGGCGCCGCGCTCGTTGCGCACGAACCATTTGGCCAGATCGTCGGGATTCATCCGCGCGTCGGGCCTGCCCTGCAGATAGACCCGCTTGACGCGGCCCTGGTCGATGAAGTCGTTGACATAGCTCGAGCCCCAGGCGATCGACACCGTGCCGTTGATCTCGGCCAGCGACACGCCGAGCGCGCGGGCCTTCTCGTCGTCGATCTGCAGCCGGTATTGCGGCTCGTCGTTCAGGCCGTTCATCCGCACCCGCTGCAATTCCGGGCGTTGGGCGGCCAGCTGCAGGAAGCGGTCGCGCGCCTGCATCAATACCTCCCTGCCGACGCCGGCCCGGTCCTGCAGATAGACGTCGAAGCCGGTCGCATTGCCCAGCTCCATCACCGCCGGCGGCACGAAGGCGAAGGCCATCGCATCGCGCATGCCGCTGAACCGCGCCTGCGCGCGCCGCGCCAGGTCGAACACGCTGGTCGCCTCGCCGATGCGCTCGTGCCACGGCTTGAGCAGCACGAACGCAAAGCCCGAGCTCTGGCCGCGGCCGGCGAAGTTGAAGCCGTTGACGGTGAACAGCGACTGCACCACGCCGCCCTCTTCCTGCAGCAGATACTCGCGCAGCCGGTCCAGTACCTGCTGCGTGCGCTGCGCCGACGCGCCGGGCGGCGTCTGCACCTGCGCGAACAGCACGCCCTGGTCCTCGTCGGGCAGGAACGAGGTCGGGATCCGCGTGAACATCCACGCCGCCAGCGCGAGGATCAGCAGGTAGACGGCGAAATAGCGGCCGCGGCGTTTGAGCACCGCCACCACGCCGCGCTCGTAGCCGCGCGTGGCCGCGTCGAAGGCGCGATTGAACCAGCCGAGCGGGCCGCGTTTCGGCGCGCCGTGCCCATGCCCATGCCCATGCCCATGCCCATGCCCTTGCCCTTGCTGCGGCAGCGGACGCAGCATCGTCGCGCACAGCGCCGGCGTCAGCACCAGCGCGACCAGCACCGACAGCACCATCGCCGACACGATGGTGATCGAGAACTGCCGATAGATGACACCGGTGGAGCCGCCGAAGAACGCCATCGGCAGGAACACCGCGGACAGCACCAGCGCGATGCCGATCAGCGCGCCCTGGATCTGCCCCATCGAACGGCGCGCGGCTTCCTTCGGCGACAGCCCTTCCTCGGCCATCAGCCGCTCGACGTTCTCGACCACCACGATGGCGTCGTCGACCAGCAGCCCGATCGCCAGCACCATGCCGAACATCGTCAGCGTATTGATCGAATAGCCGAACGCCGCCAGCACGCCGAAGGTGCCCAGCAGCACCACCGGCACCGCAATGGTGGGAATCAGCGTGGCGCGCACGTTTTGCAGGAACAGATACATCACCAGGAACACCAGCACCACCGCTTCGAGCAGCGTGCGCACCACGCCCTCGATCGAGGCCGAGATCACCGGCGTGGTGTCGTACGGATAGACCACCTGCATGCCGGGCGGGAAGAACGGCTCGAGCTCGCCCAGCGTCGCGCGAATCGCCTTGGCGGTATCGAGCGCATTGGCGCCGCTGGCGAGCCGGATCGCGATGCCGGAGGCCGGGCGGCCGTTGTACTGCGCATTGATGTTGTAGTCCTGGCCACCGAGGCCGACCTCGGCCACGTCCTTGAGCCGGACCTGCGAGCCGTCGCCGTTGACCTTGAGCAGGATCTCGCGGAACTGCTCGGGCGTCTGCAGGCGCGTCTTGCCGACCACCGTCGCGTTCAGCTGCTGGCCGGCGACCGACGGCAGTCCGCCCAGCTGGCCCGACGCGACCTGCACGTTCTGCGCCTGGATCGCGGTCCTGACGTCCGACGGCGTCAGCTGGTAGGCGGTGAGCCTGGCCGGATCGAGCCAGATCCGCATCGCGTACTGCGCGCCGAACACCTGGAAGTCGCCCACGCCCGGCGTGCGCGACAGCGGGTCCTGGATGTTCGAGACGATGTAGTTGGCGAGGTCTTCGCGCGTCATGCTGCCGTCGCTGGACACCACGCCGACGATCATCAGGAAATTGCGCACCGACTTGGTCACGCGGATGCCCTGCTGCTGCACCTCCTGCGGCAGCAGCGGCGTGGCCAGCTGCAGCTTGTTCTGGACCTGCACCTGGGCGATGTCCGGGTTGGTGCCCTGCTCGAAGGTGACGGTGATGGTCATGTTGCCGTCGCCGTTGCTCTCGGACGAGATATAGCGCAGGCGGTCCAGCCCATTGAGCTGCTGCTCGATGACCTGCACCACGGTGTCCTGCACGGTCTGCGCCGACGCGCCCGGGTAGTTGACCTGGATCGCGATGGTCGGCGGCGCGATGGCCGGATACTGGCTCACCGGCAGCGCGCCGATCGACAGCGCGCCCGCCAGCATGATCACCAGCGCGATGACCCAGGCGAAGATGGGGCGTTCGATAAAGAATCGGGACATCGAGGCGCTCCGTTCAACGCTGGGAGACGACGGCGCTGGCCGCGCTGCTTGCGTTGGCCGTGTTGGCCGTGTCGGCCGGCGCCACCGCCGTCAGCGGCAGCGGCCGCACCTTCATGCCCGGCCGCACGAATTGCACTCCGTCCACGATCAGCCGTTCGCCCGGCTGCAGGCCGCCGCTGACCAGCCAGTTGTCGCCGATCACGCGTTCGGCCTCGATCCGGCGCAGCTCGACCTCGTCGTTCTGATTGACGAGCAGCGCGGTGGCCTGCCCCTTCGCGTCGCGCGTGACGCCGCGCTGCGGCGCCAGCATGGCGGCGGGCCGCACGCCCTGCTGCATCCGCGCCCGCACGAACATGCCGGGCAGCAGTTCGTGGCGGGGATTGGGAAACACCGCGCGCAAGGTCACCGAGCCGGTGCCGGTGTCCACCCCCACCTCGGTGAACTCGAGCCGGCCTGGCTCGGCGTACTCGCTGCCGTCTTCGAGGATCAAGCGCACGCGCGCGGCGTTGTCCCCCGCGGCTTCGAGGCGGCCGGCCGCGAGATCGCGCCGCAGCCCGAGCACCGCGGACGACGGCTGCGTGACATCGACATAGATCGGATCGAGCTGCTGCACGGTGGCCAGCGCGTTGGCCTGGCCGTTGGTGGCGAGCGCGCCCTCGCTGGCGAAGGAGCGGCCGATGCGCCCCGAGATCGGCGCGAGCACCCGGGTGTAGCGCAGGTCGATCGCCGCGCGGTCCACCGCCGCCTGCGCCGTCAGCCAGGCCGCTCGCGCCTGCTCGTATTCCTGCTGGCTCACCGCCCGATCGCGCGCCAGCCGCTCGTAGCGCTGCGCGGTCTGCCGCGCGGACTCCAGCGTCGCCGACGCGCTGGCGTGCGCGGCCTGGTAGATGGACGGGTCGATCTGGTAGAGCTGCTGCCCCTGCCGGACCTCGCTGCCCTCCTTGAACAGCCGCTTCAGAATGATGCCGTCGACCTGCGGCCGAACCTCGGCGACGCGGTAGGCCACGGTACGGCCGGGCAGTTCGGTGCTGAGCGCCACCGGCTGGTGCCGCAGCGTGACATAGGCGACCTCGGGAGTCCGCGCGGCGGCGGGGGTCTCCTCCCTGCCGCAGGCGGCAACGGTCAATGCCGACAGCAGCAACGGCAACAGCAGCGGCGCGGTGGCTGGCAGCCTGCAAGAAGAAGAAGCCCGTGAAGAAGTCGAACGGGATGCGGCGAAGGCGGGATCGGCAGGCATGGCGGCAATCGGAGAACATCGGGCGGCACCGATGCTATCCGTCGCTGCCGGTCAAGCCGCTGGCGCCAGGCTGACGGTTTTGTCATGTATCGCCCGGCACGGCTCAGGCGCCTTCCGTGCGCCGCCACAGGACCGCGACCGCCACGCGTACGAGCGGCGGCCTACGCCTCGCGCCTCAGATAGCGCGGCACAAAGCGGCGGATCGTGCCGTCCGGGAAGCGCACATCGACGCGTTCGCGCGTGGTCGCCACCACGGTGCCGACGCCATGACGGCGGGCGCGCACCTTGTCCCCTTCGGCGAAACGCGGCGCGCTGGCGCCGGTTCTCGTTTCGGGCAACGGCTCGACCGGATGGCGCGCGGCCTCGGCGGCCCGCACGCAGCTGTCGCAGGTGCCGCAGCGTTCCGGGCCGCCGTGCTCGCCGTAGTACTCCAGCAGCATCGCCCAGCGGCAGCGGCCGCTGCGAGCGTAGTGCAGCATGGCCTCGAGCGTGGCGCGGTCCTTGTCGCTGCGTTCGGCGTACTGCGCCGCGATGCTGCGCACCGCCTCGGCATCGTTCTTGTCCGGCTGCCGGCTGTAGCTGCCGTCCTGGTGGCGGCGCGCGATATCGGCCTCGCACAGCATCGTCAGCGCGACCTGCAGCTTGCGCCGGGCCACATTGGGCAACGCCTGATGCAGCGCGTCGAGCGACAGCGGCGCGGCGGCATCGCGGCGGCCGCCCATCGCCGCGACGATCTGTTCGAGCGTATCGGCGCCGGGATAGCGGTTGGCCAGGAAGAACTGCTGGACGCGCTTGTCGCGCTCGTCGTGCAGCAGCGTGCAGCGTGCCGGCTCGCCATCGCGACCGGCACGGCCGGTCTCCTGGTAATAGGCATCGAGGCTGCCGGGCAGCTGGGCATGGACGATGAAGCGGACATCGGGCTTGTCGATGCCCATGCCAAAGGCGTTGGTGGCCACTATCACGCGGCAATCGCCGGCCATGAAGGCGGCCTGGCTGTCGCGGCGCTGCGCGGCGGTGCAGCGGCCGTGATAGAGGGCCACGTCCTGCCCGGCCTCCTTGAGCCCGGCATGCAGCCGCTCGGCCTCGCGCACCGTGGCCGTGTAGACGATCCCCGCGCCTGGCTCGCGCGCGACCAGGCTGCGCACTTGCGCCAGCCGCTCGTCGTCGCCGGCGACATGCTGGACCGCATAGATCAGATTGGGCCGGTACAGGCCGGCCTTGACCACGCACAGCGACTGCAGGTCCAGCTGCGCGGCGATATCGTGGATCAGCGCGTCGGTAGCGGTCGCGGTCAGCGCCAGCACGGGCGGGCGTCCGAGCGCGCGCACCGCATCGGGAATGCCGAGATACGCGGGACGGAAATCATGGCCCCACTGCGAGATGCAGTGCGCCTCGTCGACGACCAGCAAGGCGACGCGATTGCGCTGGATCGACGCGATGACTTCGGGGTCCTGCAGCTGCTCCGGCGTGGTCAGCACGATCGCTCGTCGCGGCGGGCCAGGCTGTCCAGCGCGGCATCGGCCGCGGCATCGCCGACCGCGCTGTTGACCACCGCCGGATCCAGCTCGAGTCCTTCCAGCTTCTCGGCCTGGTCCTGCATCAGCGAGATCAGCGGCGAGACCACCACCGTCAGGCCGTCCAGGCACATCGCCGGCACCTGGTAGCACAGCGACTTGCCGCTGCCGGTGGGCATCACCGCCAGCGTGTCGTGGCCCTGGAGCACGCTGTCGATGACTTCGGCCTGCCCGGGGCGCAGCCGCCGGATGTCGAAGCGTTCGCGCAGCAGGCGCCGGATGGAATCGGGCAGCGAGGTTGTCATGTCGGAGCGGCCGCTGCAATTTCCGTGCCGCGCCCTCCCTGCCGCGCGCGTTCCACGATGCGGCCGCAGCGGTCCGTCTTTGAGAAAAATTGACACCCCCAAACGGACGGACTTACGCTCGGTCGTCCCTGGACATGCCCCGCACGCCGCCTCGCGCCGCCGCGCCGCAAGCCCTTCCGGGCACCGCAGTCCCCCATACCCATAACGACAAATCTCTCCGAGACAGCCCCGCCGTGCCTTCCTCCCGCCTGAACCCCTCGCTGCTCAGCGAACTGCGTCCCGCCCTGCCGATCCTGATCGGCGCTTCCGTGATGTTGAGCCTGGCCATGGGCCTGCGCCAGAGCCTGGGCATCTTCATGCCGCCGCTGACGCGCGACATCGGCATCTCGGTATCGGACTTCACCGTGGCGATCGCGGTGCAGAACCTCGCCTGGGGACTGCTGCAGCCGATCGCCGGCGCGTGGGCGGTGCGGGTCGGCTTTCGCCCGCTGATGATGAGCGGCGCCACGCTGTATGTGCTGGGGCTGGCCCTGCTCGCCGGGGCGGAGGGGATGATCGGCGTCACGCTGGGCGCCGGCGTCGCGATCGGCGCCTCGATGGCCTGCACCGGCAGCGCGATCGCGATGGCGGTCGCCGCCCGTCCGATCTCGCCGACGCTGCGCAGCACGGTGCTCGGCATCGTGTCGGCCGCCGGGTCGCTGGGCGCGCTGATCGCCGCGCCGATCGGGCAGGTCGTCGCGCAGGGCTACGGCTGGCGCGTCGGCATGGCGGCCTTCGTCGTGCTGGCGCTGGCGATGCTGCCGGCCGCGTGGTTCGCCGGCCGTGTGGACCGGCTGCCCGCGCCGGTGTCGACCACCGGGATCGAGCAGAACGCACGCCAGGCGCTGGGCACCGCGCTGCGCCATGCGCCCTTCCTGGTGATGGCGCTGGCGTACTTCGTCTGCGGCATGCAGCTGGTCTTCCTGACCACGCATCTGCCGTCCTATCTCGATGTCTGCGGCATGGACGCGATGCTCAGCGCGCAGGCGCTCGGCGTGATCGGCGGCTTCAACGTGCTGGGCAGCCTGTTCTTCGGCTGGGCCGGCGGCCGCGTCAACAAGCTGCTGCTGCTCGGCGGCATCTACACGGTGCGCTCGCTGGCGCTGACCTGGTACTTCTCGTCGGCACCGACGCCCGAGAGCACGCTGGTGTTCGCCGCGGTGATGGGCTTCCTGTGGCTGGGCGTGGCGCCGCTGGTGGCGGGCTGGATCGCGGAGACTTTCGGCCTGCGCTGGCAGGCCATGCTGGGCGGCGTGGCGTTCTTCAGCCACCAGATCGGCAGCTTCGTCGGCGCCTTCGGCGGCGGTCTGCTGTTCGACGCGCTCGGCTCGTACACGCTGGCCTGGCAGGTCGGCGTATCGCTGGGCCTGGCCGCCGGCCTCGCGCAGATCGCGTTCGCCGTGGCGACGCGGCCGCGGCCGCCGCGGGTGGCGACGGCCTAGGCCGCGCCAGCTGCGCGGCGCGGCGAAACGCGCTGGCGTGATTGCCTTATTGCGTGGTTGCGTGGTTGCGTGGTTGCGTGGTTGCGTGGTTGCGTGGTTGCGTGGTTGCGTGGTTGCCTTATTGCGCCGGCCGGATGTTCTGATTGCCGCGGAACAGATTGTCCGGATCGTATTCGCGCTTGATCTGCGCCAGCCGCGCATAGTTGCTGCCATAGGCCGCATCCACCCGCGTGGTCTCGTCCTGCGTGAGGAAGTTCACGTAGACGCTGCCCAATGCGAACGGCGTCAGCGCGTCGAACAGGCCGCGCGTCCACTGGATGCAGCGCTGATCGTCGGCGGGCTGCTGCCAGCGGCCGTGGATGTTCATCACGAAGTTGGCATCGCGATGCGCATAGGCCGTGGCGTCCACCGGCACGCGGCCAACATGCCCACCGAGCGCGCCGATGAAGATCTCGCATTCCGGCGACGGCAGCGTCGCCAGGCCATCGTTCAGCACCGCCAGCATGCCGTCGTCCAGCCGCGCGAAATTGTGCGACTTCCAGTAGTTGCGCGCGCCCGGCGTCAGCAGCGGATCGAAGGCCTTCTGCCACGCGGTATAGGGCATCGCGCCCAGGTGCTCGCCATAGGGCTGGCCGAATTCGCGCAGCGGCGCGACCGCGTCCGCCCCATCGGCCGACGGGCCGATATAGCAGCTGGCCAGCACCATCACCGGTTTGCCGTGCACCTCGGCCGGCAGGAAAGGCAGCGGCGGCGCCAGCCGGAACACCGCCCATACCGTCAGTTCGTCGGGCGCGGCCTCGATGAAGTCACGATAGCGCGGGAACACCTGCGCCGCCTGTTCGAACGGATACACCACCAGGCCGCCGTAGATTTCGGGGCCGACCGGATGCATCTCGAACTCGAACTGCGTGACCACGCCGAAATTGCCGCCGCCGCCGCGGATGGCCCAGAAAAGATCGGGATCGTTGTCGGCATCGACGCGGCGGAACTTGCCGTCCGCCGTGACGATGTGCGCGCCCAGCAAATTGTCCACCGTGGTGCCGTACTTGCGGCTGATCCAGCCGAAGCCGCCGCCGAGCGTCAGCCCCGCGACGCCCGTGGTCGAGTTGATGCCCAGCGGCGTCGCCAGCCCGAAGGCCTGCGCCTCATGATCGAAATCGGCGAGCGTCGCGCCTGGATCGACCCAGGCCACCCGCGCCTGCGGATCGACCACCACGGACCGCATGGTCGACATGTCGAGCACCAGTCCTTCGTCGCAGACCGCCGTGCCGGCGATGTTGTGGCCGCCGCCTCGCACCGCCGCGCGCATGCCGTTCTGCCTGGCAAAGCGGATCGCGCTGATGACGTCGGCGGCGCCGGCGCAACGGGCGATCGCGCCCGGCCGGCAATCCACCGTGGCATTCCACACCTTTCTCGCTTCCTCATAGCCGGGATCGTCTGCCTGCAACACCGCTCCCCGCATACCCGACTTCCATTGGTCGATGGTTTCCCTGGTCACACTGGTCATGGCGCACCTCGTCTTGCTTTTGACGCAGCGCCCTCGACAGGCTGTCCGGCCTGGGGCCGCGCGGTGGCGGGGTGATGGCCATCACGTGGTGTGCGTGCCCGGATCGATCGGGTCTGGGACCTGGGAGGATGAGGGTAGAAGGCGGGATCGGCGGAGGGCGCTGGTGCGGAACATTTAAGGCGGGGGGTTGGCAAATGTAAAGCCGGGCTGTTTGCGTGCCATTCCGCGCGCCATTCAGGCCATTCCATGCGAAGGCAAGCGGAATTTGCGGGTGCCGACCTCGTGCGGGATAATCGCGGCGTCGAAAAAGACAGCGGCGGTATCGGTTAGTCCGCCCGCCCCGAATCAGGGGTTCTGTCGGCGCCTGCCGACCCGCGACCTTCGCCCGCAGATCCGGTGGGCAGGGCCGCGTGCGTCCACGTCGACACGTCGACTTGCTGTCCATCCCCGGTCTCGGCGCGAAGCCTTTTCGTTCGACGCTGTGTCGGCTGCCCCATCGGCATGCCGTGCAGCCTTTTCAGCGAGGCCATCATGAAGCAAAGCATCTCCGTCGTTACCCTCCCCGTCGCCGATCTCGACCGCGCCAAGGCCTTCTATTGCGGTGGGCTGGGCTGGTCGCCGGTATTCGACAACGGCGACATCGCGTTCTTCCAGTTCAACGGCTTCATCGTCGGGCTATGGAACAAGACCTCCTTCGAGGCGGAAATCCATGGGCCGTCGAGCCCCGGCGCACGCGGCTCGGCGCTGGGCCACAACGTCGAATCGCCCGAGGAAGTGGACCGCCTGATGGCGCAGGCCGTGGCCAGCGGCGCCGAACTGGTATCGGCGGCGCGCGCCTTGCCGTGGGGCGGCTATTCGGGCTATTTCGCCGATCCGGACGGACACCTGTGGGAGGTGGCCTACAACCCGGCCTGGCCGATCTCGCCCGAGGGCTACGTCACCTTCGCGAGCTGAGGGCTGCCGGCCGCGGCGCCGATGTCGGAATCGGCTGACAGCCGATGCGGCCCGACGCCGGTGTCCCGCGGTAGCCGCTCCGGCCTATGCTGGCGGCGTTCGGCCTGCATGGGCCGACACGCAACCGGGAGAGGCGATGGACTGGATCGACATGCTGCAATGGCCGGCGATGGCCATCACCGTCGCGGCCACCTGGCTGATCGGTTCGCGCATCGCCACGCGCCGCAAGGTCGGCTTCTGGGTCTTCCTGCTCAGCAATGTGCTGTGGGTCGTCTGGGGCCTGCACACCAGCGCCTATGCGCTGGTGGTGCTGCAGTTCGCGCTGGCCGCGCTGAATCTGCGAGGGATGCGCAAGGCGAAGCAGGTCGAACAGAACGGGGCAACGCAGGCAGGACCGGCAGGGAGTGCGGAGGCGCAGTAAGCGCCGGTTCGGTCCAATCGGCTTTGCTGGCTGTCCCATACCCACGCCTTCCACTACACTTGCGCCTCATCCACCGCCGCGCCGGTATGGTTGCGGCGAGAGCCCGATCGGCCCGCCCGTCGGACCACAAAACAAGAAACCGTGTCCTCTCCCGCTTCCCAAGACCGTTCCACCCTGCTCGCCGTGCTTGCCCTGATGGGTTCGATGGCCTCGCTGTGCATCGGCACGTCGTTTGCCAAGAGCCTGTTCGATGCGGTCGGCGCGCAGGGCACCACCGCGCTTCGCGTCGGGTTTTCCGCGCTGATCCTGCTGATTGCGTGGCGGCCGTGGCGGTGGCCGCTGAAGGGGGCCGATGCGCGTGCCATCGCGCTGTACGGCGCGGCGTTGGGTGCGACCAATCTGATGTTCTACATGTCGCTGCGGACGGTGCCGCTCGGGTTGGCGATTGCGATCGAATTCACGGGCCCGCTGGCCGTGGCGATCGCCTCGTCGCGGCGTGCGATCGATTTCCTCTGGATCGCCTTTGCGGTGATCGGATTGCTGTTGCTGCTGCCGTTGCGCGAACATGCCGGCAATCTGGATCCGGTCGGCATCGGCTATGCGCTCGCGGCCGGGGTCGGCTGGGCGCTCTATATCATCTTCGGCCAACGCGCGGGCAATGCCCACGGCGGCCAGGCGACCTCGCTGGGCTTGCTGATGGCATCGCTGGTGGTGTTTCCGTTCGGTTTCGCCCATGCGGGCACGGCGCTGTTCAGCCCGGCGCTGCTGCTGGCCGGGCTGGCCGTAGGCGTGCTGTCCAGCGCGATTCCCTACTCGCTGGAGATGGTCGCGCTCAAGCGGCTGCCGCGGCGGACCTTCGGCATCCTGCTCAGCATGGAGCCGGCGATGGGGGCGCTGGCGGGGCTCGTCATGCTGCACGAGCAGCTGAGCGCCACGCAGTGGCTGGCGATCGGCTGCATCATCGTCGCGTCGATCGGCTGCACCGCGACGGCCGGTGCGCGCCGCCCGGCCAAGGCGGAGGCGCGGGGCACCGGCTCGGCCGCGTGAAGGCGCTGAAGGCCCCGCCGTCGCGCGGCCGCAGTCACGCTCAGGCGACCTTGTAGCGCTCGAGCCAGTGGGCGTAGGGCGCGGGCAGCGTCCACGCGGCGCGCTCGACGCCGAGCACCTTGGCCGCGTGATACGGCCAATGCGGATCGGCCAGATGGGCACGCCCAACCATCACGAGGTCCAGCTGCTGCTGGGCGACGACGCGTTCGGCGAGCTGCGGCGTATCGATGCCCCAGGCCGATGCCACCGGCAGGCCGGTCTCGCGACGCACCCGCTCGGCCACCGGCGCGAGGAACGCCGGACCCCACGGGATATTCGCCTCCGGCGTCGAAAAGCCGACGCTGACACTCAGCATGTCCAGCCCTTCCTGCTTGAGCCGCTGCGTCAGCGCGATGGCTTCGCTCAGCGTTTCCTCGTCGCGGCCGTCGTATTCGATCACGCCGAAACGCGCGGTCAGCGGCAGGCGCTCGGGCCAGACCTTGCGCACCGCCGCCAGCGTCTCGACCAGGAAGCGGCCGCGATTCTCGGCCGACCCGCCGTAGGCATCGTCGCGCTGGTTGGAGTGCGGCGAGAAGAAGCTCTGCGCCAGATAGCCATGCGCGAAATGCAACTCCAGCCATTCGAAGCCGAGGTCGCGCGCCCGCTCTGCGGCGGCGACGAAATCGGCGCGCACGCGGGCGATATCGTCGAGCGTCATCGCACGGGGCACCTTGGGCAGCCCGGCACCGAACGCGATGGCGGAAGGCGCGATGGTCTGCCAGCCGCGCGGATCGCCTTCGGGAATATGGTCGTCGCCTTCCCACGGCCGGTTCGCGCTGGCCTTGCGCCCCGCGTGGCCGATCTGGATGCCGGGCACCGCGCCGGCGGCCTTGATGGCGCTCACCACGGGAGCGAATGCCTCGGCCTGCCTGTCGTTCCACAGGCCGGCGCATCCCGGCGTAATCCGGCCTTCGGGCGAGACGGCCGTCGCCTCCGCGATCACCAGACCCGCGCCGCCGCGCGCGATGCCGGCCAGATGGACCTTGTGCCAGTCGTTGATGACGCCGTCCTCGGCGACGTACTGGCACATCGGCGGCACCGCGATACGGTTGCGCAGCGTGACATCTTTCAGTTGGAACGGTTGGAACAGCGCGGACATCTATTGTTTTCCTTCAGTGAGATCAAAACAGGAGCGAACTTGAGCAAGAGGCGTCTGGCACGAAGTGCCCTCAGCGGCCTTGTGCCGCCAGCGCGCCGAGCAGCGCGTGCGCGACCGGCTCGGACGAAGCCGGGTTCTGGCCGGTGATCAGCAGCCCGTCGGTGACGGCGTACGGCTGCCAGTCCGCGGCCTTTTCATAGCGGCCGCCATTGGCCTTGAGTACGTCCTCGACCAGGAACGGCACCACGTCGGTCAGGCCGACCGCCGCTTCCTCGGTATTGGAGAAGCCCGTCACCGCCTTGCCCTGGACCAGCGGCTTGCCGTCCGGTCCCTTGACGTGGCGCAGTACTCCGGGCGCGTGGCACACCGCCGCGACCGGCTTGCCGGCGGCGATGGCCCGTTCGATCAGCGCGATCGAATGCCGGTCTTCGGCGAGGTCCCACAGCGGGCCGTGGCCGCCGGGATAGAACACGGCGTCGAAATCGTCGATCGACACCTCGGCCAGCTTGCGCGTCGACGCCAGCGCGGCGCGCGCCTCCGCATCGGCCTCGAAGCGCCGGGTGGCGTCGGTCTGGGAAGCCGGGTCGCTGCTCTTCGGGTCCAGCGGCGGCTGCCCGCCCTGCGGCGAGGCCAGCGTGATATCGACGCCCTGGTCGCGGAACACGTAGTACGGCGCCGCCAGTTCCTCCAGCCAGAAGCCGGTCTTCTGGCCGGTGTCGCCGAGGCGGTCGTGCGAGGTCAATACGATCAGCAGTTTCATGATGCGAATCCTTGTCGGTCGATTCGGTGAAATGGAGGTGACTGAAACGGAGATAACCGAAACGGAAACGCCGGAATTAGACCGGTCGTCTAGTAACGAAGCCAAAAAAAGCGACGCCTCATTGCCGCGTCGCCACCGGCGTGTTGTCCGCCGGCCCTGCTCTTCTACGACAGCTTCAGCAATTGCCGCGTCGCGGCCATCGCCAGCGCGAACGGCTTGCCGTGCTGCCGAAACTTCCCCAACAGCGTGGCGCCGAGCCACAGCTGGTACAGCGTCGTCGCCAGCCCATGCGGGTCGTCGATCTCCCGCAGCGAACCGTCGCGCAACCCTGCCTCGATGCATGCCGCCAGCCGCTGGACGATCTGCCCGGTGCCGCGCTCCAGCGCGCCGCGCATCGCCTGCGACAGGTCGCAAACCTCGGCGCCGAGCTTGACCGCCAGGCACTTGCCCTCGGGATCCTCGGTACCCTGCGCGTTCTGCCACTCGGTCCAGTAACGCATCAGCCGCTGTCCGTGATCGCCCTGCCCGCGCACCAGCATCTGTTCGAGGTGGGCCAGATAGTCGGCGAAATACGATTCGAGCAGCGCCTCGCCGAACGCTTCCTTGGAGCCGAAATAGTGATAGAACGACCCCTTCGGCACCCCCGCCGCCTGCAGGATCTCGTTCAGCCCCACCGCCGAGAAGCCCTTGCGGAGCATGATCGGCTTGGCCGTGTCGAGGATGTGCTGGCGGACGTCAGCGGTAGTGGTGGTTGCCATGGGGTGGGATGATAGCAGAATTAGACCGGTCGTCTAGTAATTTGAACGACGTCGTCCAAGTCGGCTCAACCGGCGTCAGAAGAATCTCATAAGTCGCTCCGGCATACCTAAATCGATCGACGGCTCAGTTAGTCGCAAGTTGCGGATCCGTCATCCGGGCAGCATTCGGAATCACCCATGACGGAGATCGACACTGTGATTCCGGCTTTTACGCCATCGGGCGTGTTACCCCCTTTCGTAGGCGACTCACCAGCACGCCGCGGCTCCATGTCCCCCTATCAGGTCGGCATCGAAGATGTGGCCCGGAGATTCGCGAAATCGCCAGCGCGAAAAACCATCTTCCGTGGCCTGCTGGCATATCGGAAGGCACTGAGGGACATTGGCTTGACACAAGGATTTCAATGGCTCGATGGCAGCTTCGTCGAAGACGTCGAAAGCGCCCGCATGCGTCCGCCCGGCGACATTGACGTCGTCACCTTCGTGGAGCGGCCGAAGGAAGCGCGCGACAACGCAGAGTGGAACCTCTTCCAGCAAGAGCATCTCGATTTGCTGATACCGGCAACGGTAAAGGCGCGATATCACTGTGAGGCATTCCTGATGGACCTTCAGAGCCCAGGGTCCCTGCTGGTCGATGACACGCGTTACTGGTTCGGGCTCTTTTCCCACCAGCGGAATTCATATCATTGGAAGGGCATGCTGCAAGTTGGCCTTGTCGACGACGATGCCGCCGCGCTTGCCGTGCTGGGAACAGGGGGCTCTGATGAGAAAGCTGGAACTTGACAGCCTGCAGGCAGAACTATCGACCCTCGATGCACTGCTCGCCCGACGCACGGAGAAAGAGGACCCGCTAGGCTGGCTGCAACTGACGCATCGCCGGGCAGACGTGGCGGAACGGCTCGCGCGCATGGAGTCCGATTTGCCTTCCAACGCCGAAGTTGCGGTCTTCTTTGGCGGAACACCCGTAGTGGGATCCCGGGGAATCCGAGCCGACTTTGCTGCCGACGCCATCAGCCATTATCAGGAACTGGTCACCAAGCGTATGGCCAGCCAGGCGCTGGGCCCGCTGGCGACGCGTGGACCGGTGCCGCGTCGGGACATCTCCACGATGCTGGTCACCGATGTTGTGCGGGGTTCCTTTGGATTTGTCTTGCAAGAGAATGGCGAGGCCAGCGAACCGATCGTTGCGTCCCTCCAGCAAACCCTGGAAGACGTGAGCAACCTGTTGGCCAACATCGCGGCCGAGAATCCGACAGCATTCGAAGAAGCGGCAGAGACCCTCGACGACAGGACGCTCTTTGCGATCAGGGATTTTCTCCGTGTCCTTGACGACAACGGCGCCACGCTGCGACTCGTTGAAGGAGACCGCGAGCTGTCGTTCGATAGCCATAGCCTGCATCGAGGCAGGGAGCGAGCGGACGCCACCGTGATCGACGAAACGATTATTCAGCGGGAAGGTGTCCTCTTTCTCGTTCCCGATGCACGCCGGTTCGAGTTGCACCCCACGGCCGGGCCCGTGCTGAAGGGGATCGTTGCCGCCGATGTCATCCAGCGAAATGGAGAAGACGAACATCGCGGTGCCGGCGCCCGTGCCGCGGACATCGTGGGAAAACGCTGGTTGGTCGAACTGCAGGAGAAGACGGTCAAGCAAGGAAGCGGCAAGTCGCGGAATTCGTACACGTTGCTTCGGTTTATCCGGGCCCAATCGTAATAGTAAGTGCGACAAGGGTCCGACAAGTCATCCTGGCATTCAGAGCAGAGATCAGTCATTCGGGTTAATCTGTCGCGCATTCATGTGGCCGTACGACCCAGCCGCATTGCAAAACAGATCGTGTCACGGAAAGATCCATGCCCCCAGCCCTCAAAATCGACTTCGTCTCCGACATCGCCTGCCCCTGGTGCGCGATCGGCCTGTCCTCGCTGCAGCTGGCGCTGTCGCACCTCGGGGATGAGGTCGACGCCGAGGTCGTGCTGCACCCGTTCGAGCTGAACCCCGACATGGGGCCCGACGGCGAGGCCATCGTCGATTATCTCGGCAACAAGTACGGCCGCACGCCGGCCCAGATCGCCGAGACGCAGGCGATGATTCGCGAGCGCGGCGCCGATGTCGGCTTTTCGTTCGGTCCGCGCGAGCGCGTGTACAACACCTTCGACGCGCATCGGCTGTTGCATTGGGCGCGGCTCGAAGGCCATCAGTTGCCGCTGAAGCTGGCGCTGCTGCGGGCCTATCACGGCGAGGGCAAGGATCCGAGCGACCATGACGTGCTGGTCGAGGCGGCGCAGTCGGCCGGACTCGATGGCGCCGCGGCGCGGCGCGTGCTGGAAGGCGGCGACTATGCCGGCGAGGTCCGCGCCGAGGAAAGGGAATACCAGTCCATGGGCATTCACTCGGTGCCGTCGATCATCTTCAATGGGCGCTATCTGGTCACCGGCGGACAACCGGCCGAAGCGTTCGAACGGGTGATCCGGCAGATCCTCGCCGAGGGCACGGAAAGCGCCGTAGGTCCTGAAGGAACCAAAGGCGCTGAAGGCGCCAAAGGCTGAACGCCGCGCCGCCGCGGCTCAGCGCATCGCGAACCAGTCCTCCGGCAGCCACTCGTTGGTTTGCCGGGCCGGCGCCAGCGTCAGCATGGCCTCGTGCAGCAACGCGTCGCCGGGATGCAGCCGCACGGAGAAGCCGTGCTCGCGCAGGATCGCCAGCATGCGGCGGTTTTCGCTCAACACCTCGCCACGCAAGGCGCGCAGGCGCTGAGCCCGGGCGCCCTGCACCAGGGTCTGCACGAGCCGGCGTCCGATGCCGCGCCCCTGCCAGCGGTCGGTCACGACCAGGGCCAATTCGGCCACGCCGCCTTCCCCAGCCACGTATTCCCCATTGGCGACGATGCGTTCTTCGGCGCCATCGCCCTCCTCCCGCGTGGTCAGCACCAGCGCGCAGCGGCTGCGGACGAAC
This sequence comes from Cupriavidus cauae, assembly GCF_026210475.1. Classification (NCBI taxonomy): domain Bacteria; kingdom Pseudomonadati; phylum Pseudomonadota; class Betaproteobacteria; order Burkholderiales; family Burkholderiaceae; genus Cupriavidus; species Cupriavidus cauae. The sequence goes on along the minus strand of NZ_CP080294.1, from coordinate 1,411,941 downwards.
TGTGCGATGAACTCGTCGGACACCAGCCCGCCCGTCAGGAAGCGGTAGTAGCGGCTCTCGCGCGACAGCCCGTCGACGAAGGCACGCTGACGAGCGAAGTCCTCCGGCCGCACCGCGCGGGCCGTCAAGGTCTGCCCTCCCTTGATGGTCCAGGTCTGCGGGAAGTCGCCGAACGCCAGGGGCTTGGCAAACAGGAAGGGAGCGATTTCGGCGGCACGCAAGACGGCGGGCATGAGCGGCATCCTGGCTTCATTTGTCGTAGCCAGAGTATAGGCGGAAACCTGACTTTTGCAAATGAAGTCAGCCTGCTATGCTTCGTTCATGGAACTGACCCACGAAGACCTCCGCCATTGCTCGATCGCCGGCACGCTCTCGCTGATCGGCGAGAAGTGGTCGATCCTGATCCTGCGCGATGTGCTGAACGGCGTCGGCCGCTTCGACGACCTGCTTGGACGGCTGCAATGTTCGCCGGCGGTGCTGTCCGCCCGGCTGAAGACGCTGACCGAGGCCGGCCTGCTGCGCCGGGTCGGCTATCGCGAGCCCGGTGAGCGGGAGCGCTTCGCCTACCGGCCGACACGCGCCGCGGTCGAACTGCTGCCGGTGCTGATCGGGCTGATGCAGTGGGGCGACCGTCATCTGAAGGATGGCTGCGGGCTGATGGAGGTGCGTTCGGCCAGCAGCGGGCTCAAGGTCCACGCCGCGTTGCTCGATGAGGCCGGCAACGAGGTGCCGCCGAACCAGTTGAAGGTGGTGCGCGCACGTTATCCGGACGCGGATGCGGCGCCGGGCGAGGCCGCCCGCTCCCAGCCATCGCCGTCCGAAGCCAGCTAGCCCGACGGGCCCCGCCCTCTGGCCCTGGCCCTGGCCTTGGCGCTAGGCCCAGCCTTAGGCTTAGCCCTAGCCCCTAGCCCCTAGCCCCTGGCCTTGGCCGGCCGTAGCCCTGCCCTACCCGGCCTTTGGCCCTGCCCCTGGTCCGAGCCGACCCACGCCAGCGACGTCACGAAGGCGACCGACGCCACCCGGCCCTCCAGCATCCCCGGCCCCTCCCACGCCGACCAGGCGGCCGCACCGCCGCCGCGCATTGCGCCGCACCATCGTCGTGCCGCCCCGCCCCAACAGCGCGCATCGCGTGGCGTATGCCGCGCCGCGGCAGCGCCGTTTCTGCATCCCACAGCACAAAACCCCCTGGCATGCCGCTTGCTGAATTGTGACGCGAGCGGACCAACGGCGGCCCGCTCCAGACACACAGCGCGTCGGCGGTTTTTACCGCCGGCGTCAGGACAACGGCGTCCCCTGAACCGATCGCATTCCCGCCTCGGCTCTCGGGACGCCTTTTGTTTTCTTGGAGCCAAGCATGGCAGCGACCCCCAGCCCCGATGCAAGCCTGAATTCCAGCGCGCAAGGCAAAGCGACCCGCATCGCGCTGTTCACCTTCCGCACGCCACAGATGCGCGCCTTCCATATGACTTGGATGGCGTTCTTCATCTGCTTCTTCGCCTGGTTCGCCTGCGCGCCGCTGATGCCGATGCTGCGCGGCGAGTTCGGCCTGACGCCCGACCAGGTCGCCAACATCAATATCGCCGCCGTCGCGGTGACGATCCTCGTGCGGCTGATCATCGGTCCGCTGTGCGACCGCTATGGCCCGCGCAAGGCCTATACCGGCCTGCTGGTGCTCGGCGCGATTCCCGTGCTGGGCGTGGCGATGGCGCAGACCTACGAGGCCTTCCTGTTCTTCCGGCTGCTGATCGGCGCGATCGGCGCGAGCTTCGTGATCACGCAGTACCACACCTCCGTGATGTTCGCGCCCAACGTGGTCGGCACCGCCAACGCCGCCTCGGCCGGCTGGGGCAATGCCGGCGGCGGCGCCGCGCAAGGGCTGATGCCGCTGCTGCTGGCCGGCGTGCTGATGCTCGGCGTCAGCGAGGCGATGGGCTGGCGCGTGGCGCTGCTGGTGCCCGGCGTCGCGATGCTGCTGATGGCCGCGCTGTACTGGCGCTTCACGCAGGACTGCCCGCAGGGCAACTACGCCGAACTGCGCGCGCAGGGCATTGCCATCGACGGCGGCAAGAAAGGCGGCTGGGCCAGCTTCGTCGCCGCCAGCGCCAACTATCGCGTGTGGCTGCTGTTCGTGACCTACGGCGCCTGCTTCGGCGTCGAGATCTTCATCCACAACGTCGCCGCAATGTACTTCGTCGACAAGTTCGAGCTGTCGCTGAAGGCCGCGGGCCTGGCCGCCGCGAGCTTCGGCTTGCTGGCGCTGTTCGCCCGCGCGCTGGGCGGCTGGGCCTCGGACAAGGTCGCGCGCACCCATGGCCTGAGCGCCCGCACCACGCTGCTGTTCGTGCTGATGCTCGGCGAGGGCCTGGGCCTGCTGTGGTTCTCGCAGTCGAATTCGGTCGCGCTGGCGGTGATCGCGATGCTGGCCTTTGGTCTCTTCACCCATATGGCATGCGGCGCCACCTATGCGCTGGTGCCCTTCATCGATCGCAAGGCGCTCGGCGGCGTGTCCGGAATCATCGGCGCGGGCGGCAACGTCGGCGCGGTGGCCGCCGGCCTGCTGATGAAGAGCCTGGGCAGCCTGCAGCAAACGCTGATGGTGCTCGGCGTGCTGGTCGTGCTGTCGGCGCTGTGCGCGGTGGCGGTGCGCTTCTCGGCCGAGCACAAGGCCCGTGAGCAGGCGCTGCTGGAAAGCGCGCTCGCCAGCTAGCCGATCCCGCCCGCCCCACTGCCCACAAGAACGGACCGGAACGCAAGAACAGATGCCCACGCAGGCGCCCACGAACAAGGAACGCATCATGAAGCTCGTCATCATCGGCCACGGCATGGTCGGCCACAAACTGCTCGAATGCCTGGCGCAGGCGCGCGACGAAGGCGGCCCCAACCTGCAGGTCACCGTGCTGTGCGAGGAGCCGCGCCCGGCCTATGACCGTGTGCACCTGTCCGAGTTCTTCGCGGGCAAGAGCGCCGAGGACCTGTCGCTGGTCGCGCCCGGCTTTTTCGACGAGACCGGCTTCGCGCTGCGGCTGAACGCGCGCGCCACGGCGATCGACCGCGCCGCGCGCACGGTCACCGTGTCGACCGGCGAGACGCTGCACTACGACAAGCTGGTGCTGGCGACCGGCTCCTATCCCTTCGTGCCGCCGGTGCCGGGCCGCGATCGCGCGGACTGCTTCGTCTACCGCACCATCGAGGACCTGGAAGCGATGCGCGAGTGCGGCGCCCGCTCGCGCACCGGCGTGGTGGTAGGCGGCGGCCTGCTTGGCCTCGAATGCGCCAAGGCGCTGCGCGACATGGGTCTGGAGGCCCACGTGGTCGAGTTCGCGCCGCGGCTGATGGCGGTGCAGGTCGACGACGGCGGCGGCCAGATGCTGCGGCGGAAGATCGCGGCGCTGGGCGTCACCGCGCATACCGGCAAGAACACCGTCGAGATCGTCGACGGCGAGGACGGTACGCACCGGATGCGCTTTGCCGACGGCACGCATCTGGACACCGACATGATCGTGTTCTCGGCCGGCATCCGTCCGCGCGACGAACTGGCGCGCGCGGCGGGCCTGGCGGTCGGCGAGCGCGGCGGCATCGTGATCGACGACCAGTGCCGCACCTCCGACCCGGACATCTTCGCGATCGGCGAATGCGCGCTGTGGCAGGGCAAGATCTTCGGCCTGGTCGCGCCCGGCTACGACATGGCCCGCGTGACCGCGAGCCAGCTGCTCGGCGACGAGGCCGCCTTCACCGGCGCCGACATGAGCACCAAGCTCAAGCTGATGGGCGTGGACGTGGCGAGCCTCGGCGACCCGCACGGCCACACCCCCGGCGCGCGCGTCTACCAGTTCGCCGACGAGCGCAAGGAGGTCTACAAGAAGCTGGTGGTGTCCGAGTGCGGCACCTATCTGCTCGGCGGCGTGCTGGTCGGCGATGCGGCGGAATACGGCACGCTGCTGCAGATGATGCTGAACCGCATGCCGCTGCCGGAATCGCCCGAATTCCTGATCCTGCCGCCCTCCGACGGCAAGGCCAGACCCGGCCTCGGGGTCGATGCACTGCCCGACGGCGCGCAGATCTGCTCCTGCAACAACGTCTCCAAGGCCCAGATCTGCGCCGCGGTCGGCGACGGCGCCACCAGCATCGGCGCGCTGAAGTCCTGCACCAAGGCCGGCACCGCGTGCGGCGGCTGCGTGCCGCTGGTCACGCAGCTGATGAAGGCCGAGATGAAGAAGCAGGGCCTGGCGGTCAACAACCACCTGTGCGAGCACTTCGCCTACTCGCGCCAGGAGCTGTATCACCTGGTCCGCGTCGGCGGCTTTCGCACCTTCGACGCGCTGCTGGCCGCGCACGGCAAGGGCCAGGGCTGCGACATCTGCAAGCCGACCGTCGCCAGCATCCTGGCCTCGTGCTGGAACGAATTCGTGCTCAAGCCCGAGCACGCCAGCCTGCAGGACTCCAACGACTACTTCCTGGCCAATATCCAGAAGGACGGCACCTATTCGGTGGTGCCGCGCATGCCGGGCGGCGAGGTCACGCCCGACGGACTGATCGCGGTAGGCCGCGTCGCCAAGAAGTACGGCCTCTACACCAAGATCACCGGCGGCCAGCGCGTCGACCTGTTCGGCGCGCGCGTCGAGCAGCTGCCATTGATCTGGGAAGAGCTGATCGAAGCGGGCTTCGAATCGGGCCACGCCTACGGCAAGTCGCTGCGCACCGTGAAGTCCTGCGTCGGCTCGACCTGGTGCCGCTATGGCGTCGGCGATTCGGTGGGTCTGGCCATCGACCTGGAGAACCGCTACAAGGGCCTGCGCGCGCCGCACAAGATCAAGTTCGGCGTGTCCGGCTGCACGCGCGAATGCGCCGAGGCGCAGGGCAAGGACATCGGCGTGATCGCGACCGACAAGGGCTGGAACCTGTACGTCTGCGGCAACGGCGGCATGAAGCCACGCCATGCCGAGCTGCTGGCCAGCGATCTGGATCGCGACACGCTGGTCCGCTACATCGACCGCGTGCTGATGTTCTACGTGCGCACCGCCGACCGACTGCAGCGCACCAGCGTCTGGCGCGACAACCTCGAAGGCGGCCTCGACTACCTGAAGGCCGTCGTCGTCGACGACAGCCTCGGCATCGCGGCCGAGCTCGAGGCGCAGATGCAACTGGTGGTCGATACCTATGAGTGCGAATGGAAGAAGGCCGTCACCGATCCGCAGACGCGCCAGCGCTTCCACCATTTCGTCAACAGCGAGCGAGGGGACGAGCATGTCGTGTTCGTGCAGGAGCGCGGCCAGATCCGTCCGGCCACGCCAGAGGAACGGAAGCTGCAACGCGGCGCTGGCGGCGGCATGCCGGCGCAGCGCCCGGTGGCGGTGCCGCTGGTCCGCATGGATCGGATCGCCGAGGCGGACCCGGTAGCGTAACCGGACCCTTTCGCCAGCCGAACGACACCAGCCACGTCAGCCGCCACATCTGTCGTCACGTCAGTCGCCACATCAGCCGCCATGCCCTACGCAGCCGAGGAAACCATCATGAGCCAGTCTGCCACGCACGCTTCTTCCGAACAGTGGACCGCGGTCTGCGCGCTCCGCGACATCGTGCCGAACACCGGCGTCTGCGCACTGGTCGGGTATCAGCAGATCGCGGTGTTCCGCGTCGGCCCGGACAACCAGGTCTTCGCGATCGGCAACTACGATCCGAACGCCGATGCTTCGGTGCTGTCGCGTGGTCTGGTCGGCAACCTCGGCGACCGGCTGGTGGTGGCCTCGCCGATCTACAAGCAGCATTTCGACCTGCGCACCGGCGAATGCCTGGAGGCGCCGGAGCATTCGGTGCCCGCCTATCCGGCGCGCGTCTACGACGGCAAGGTATGGGTGGCGGCATGACGCGAACCGACAAGCCCCGCCTGGTGGTGGTCGGCAACGGCATGGCCGGCATGCGCACCGTCGAGGAGCTGCTGGCGCTGGCGCCCGACCTGTACGACATCACCGTGTTCGGCGCCGAGCCGCACGGCAACTACAACCGCATCCTGCTGTCGCCGGTGCTGGCCGGGGAAAAGACCGTCGACGACATCATGCTGCATCCGCGCGAGTGGTATGCGCGCCATGGCATCACGCTGCTGGCCGGCGATCCGGTGGTGGCGATCGATCGCGCGCGCCGGCTGGTGCGTTCGCAGTCCGGCAAGGAGGTCCGCTACGACCGGCTGCTGCTGGCGACCGGCTCGCGTCCCTTCATCGTCCCGGTCCACGGACACCAGCTCGACGGCGTGATCGCGTTCCGCGACATCCAGGATGTCGAGACCATGCTGGCGGCGGCACGCGCGCATCGCCATGCCGTGGTGATCGGCGGCGGGCTGCTCGGGCTGGAGGCGGCCAACGGCCTGCTGCGCCAGGGCATGGACGTCACCGTGCTGCATCTGGGCGATGCGCTGATGGATCGCCAGCTGGACGCCAACGCCGCCGCGCTGCTCAAGCGCACGCTGGAACGGCGCGGCCTGCGCATCCTGCTCGGCGCCAATACCAGCGAGATCCTTGGAGACGAGCGTGTCACCGGCGTGCGCCTGGCCGACGGCGCGCGGATTCCCGCCGATCTGGTCGTGATGGCCGCCGGCGTGCGTCCGAACGCGGAGCTGGCCCGCGCCGCCGGCCTGCATTGCGAGCGCGCCATCGTGGTCGACGACACGCTGCAGACCTACGACCCGCGCATCTATGCCGTCGGCGAATGCGTGCAGCACCGCCAGGCCACCTTCGGGCTGGTGGCGCCGATCTGGGATCAGGCGCGCGTGTGCGCCGCGCACCTGGCCGGTGCCGGACACCGCCGCTATGTCCAGCAGGCCACGGCCACGCGGCTGAAGGTCAGCGGCGTCGAGCTGTACTCGGCCGGCGACATCGTCGGCGGCGAGGACAGCGAGGACCTGGTGCTGCGCGACCCGCGCCGCGGCGTCTACAAGCGCCTGGTGCTGCAACAGGGCCGGCTGGCGGGCGCCGTGCTGTACGGCGACGTGCAGGACGGTCCGTGGTATTTCGAGCTGATCCAGAACGGCACGCCGATCGGCGCGATGCGCAACCGGCTGCTGTTCGGCAAGGCACAGTGCGAGGCGGTAGCCGCGTGATCGCGCACAGCAGCAAGCCAGCAAGGGGCAAGGTGTGAAACTCTCCGATATTCCAGTCGCCATCGCCGCGGGCGCCATCACGCAAGATGGCGCCGCGGAAGACGCCGCGGCGCCGTCCACGCCGGTGGCGAGCGTGCAGACCACCTGCCCCTACTGCGGCGTCGGCTGCGGCGTGCGCGCGCAGCGGCACGCCGACGGCACCGTCGAGGTCGCCGGCGATCCCTCGCATCCCGCCAACGCGGGACGCCTGTGCGTCAAGGGCTCGGCGCTCGCCGAAACCGTCGACCTGAACGAGCGCCTGCTGCATCCGCAATTGCGCGCGGCCGACGGCACGCTGCGGCGCGCGTCGTGGGACGAGGCGCTCGATCGCGCGGCCTCGGGCCTGCGCGACATCATCGCGCGCCACGGCCCCGAGTCGGTCGCCCTCTATGTTTCCGGGCAACTGCTGACCGAGGACTACTACGTCGCCAACAAGCTGATGAAGGGCTTCATCGGCACGGCCAATATCGATACCAACTCGCGGCTGTGCATGTCCTCGGCGGTGGCCGGCCACAAGCGCGCGTTCGGCGAGGACATCGTGCCCGGCTGCTACGAGGACCTGGAGATGGCCGATCTGGTGGTGCTGGTCGGCTCGAACACCGCGTGGTGCCATCCGATCCTGTTCCAGCGGCTGGCCAGGGCCAAGGCCGAACGCCCGCAGATGAAGCTGGTGGTGATCGACCCGCGCCGCACCGCCACCTGCGATCTCGCCGACCTGCACCTGCCGATACGGCCGGGCACCGACGTCTGGCTATTCAACGGCCTGCTGCATCATCTGCACCGGGAAGGCGCCATCGATGCGCAGTTCGTGCAGGCGCATACCGATGGCGACGACGCGCTGGCGGCCGCGTTGCAGGCCGCCGCCGGCGAGGCCGATCCGGCTGCCGTCGCCCGCGCCTGCAAGGTCGATCCAACCGATCTGCTGACCTTCTACCAATGGTTCGCCGAGACCCCACGTACGGTTACCGCGTACTCGCAGGGCGTCAATCAATCGTCGGCTGGCACCGACAAGGTCAACAGCATCATCAATTGCCACCTGCTGACCGGCCGCATCGGCAAGCCCGGCATGGGCCCGTTCTCGCTGACCGGCCAGCCGAACGCGATGGGCGGACGCGAGGTCGGTGGCCTGGCCAACATGCTGGCCGCCCATCTGGAGCTGACCGAGCCGCGCCATCGCGAACTGGTGCAGACCTTCTGGGATGCGCCGGCCATCGCGGATCGTCCCGGGCTGAAAGCGGTCGAGCTGTTCGAGGCGATCGAACAGGGCCGCATCAAGGCGGTGTGGGTGATGGCCACCAATCCGGTGGTCAGCCTGCCCGACGCCGACCAGGCCCGGCGCGCGCTGCAGCGCTGCGAACTGGTGATCGCGTCGGACATCGTCACCCGCACCGATACCAACGACAGCGCGCATATCCTGCTGCCGGCGCTGGGGTGGGGCGAAAAGGACGGCACGGTGACCAATTCGGAGCGGCGCATCTCGCGCCAGCGCGCCTTCCTTCCCGCGCCCGGCGAGGCCCGCGCCGACTGGTGGATCGTCTGCCAGGTCGCACGCCGGATGGAATTTGCCGGCTTCGACTATGGATCGCCGCGCGAGATCTTCGACGAGCATGCGCGGCTGTCGGCATACCGCAATGACAGCAACGACAGCCACGAAAGCAACGAGAACGGCCATGCCCGCAGGGAAGACACGGTCCCGCGCGCCTTCGACATCGGCGGCCTGGCCGGCCTGGACGCCCACGGCTACGACACGCTGCAACCGGTGCAATGGCCGGTGCGCGCCAGCGGCAACGGCAATGGCACGACACGGCTGTTCGCCGACGGCGGCTTCTCGCATCCGGACCGGCGCGCGCGCTTCGTCGCCACCGCGCCGCGCAAACCCGTCCACGCTACCGACGAGGACTATCCGCTGATCCTGAACACCGGCCGCGTGCGCGACCAATGGCACACGATGACCCGCACCGGCAAGTCGGCGCGCCTGGCCGAGCATCTGCCCGAACCCTTCGTCGACATGCATCCGCAGGACGCGCTGCTGTGCGGCGTCGGCGAAGGCCGCCTCGCGCGGGTGTCGACGCGCTGGGGCGCGATGGTGGTACGCGTGCGCCATGGCGGCGGCATTCCGCGCGGCAGCGTGTTTGTGCCGATCCACTGGAACGGGCAGTTCAGTTCCGACGCGCGCGTCGGCGCGCTGGTCAATCCGGTGGTCGATCCGGTGTCCGGCGAGCCCGAGTTCAAGCACACGCCGGTCCGCATCGACCCCTTTCCGGTCTCGTGGCACGGCTTCGCGCTGGCGCGCGACACGCTGGACTGCGGCGCGCTGACCTGGTGGACGCGCGTGACCGGCCGGCAGTTCCAGCGCTATGAGTTCGCCGGCCGTGAGTCGGTCGCCGATCGCGCTGCGTGGGCGCGGCAGCTGCTCGGTGCGGCCGACCCGGAGGCCGACTGGATCGAGTACGAGGACCGTTCCGCCGGCGTCTACCACGCCGCCCTGGTCGTCGACGACCGCCTGCAGGCCTGCGTCTACGTCTCGACGCGGCCCGACCTGCCGGCCCGGGCCTGGCTCGGCAGCCTGTTCGCCAAGGACCGGCTCATTGACGACGACCGCATCGGCCTGCTGATCGGCCAGGCCGCCCAGCCGGGCGTCGATGCCGGCCCCACCGTCTGCTCGTGCTTCGGCGTCGGCCGCAATACCATCTGCGACGCGATTCGCGAACACGGCCTGCGCAGCGCGGCCGAGATCACCGCCTGCGTCAAGGCCGGCGGCAACTGCGGATCGTGCGTGCCCGAACTGAACGCCCTGCTGGCCGCGGCAAAGGTGGATCGGGACGAGCCGGTGTTTGCGGGGTAGTTCGCATCGGGAGCGGCCCGCTGATCCGCCGTATCTGCAGGCCCCTGATTCAAATCGATTCCGGGTGCGAGCCGGACAGATGGTTGATGGCTGCCTGCTGATAGACGTGGTCAGGCGCCATTGCAAGACGACCGCCGTCCCATTCCTTGCGCAGGGCCTTCAACAGTTTGGGGTCGATTCCGGGGAAATCGGCCTGCAGCGTGTCGCTCATTGCATCGCCGATGCGCTCCAGGGCCTGCTCTGGATTGGCGACTCCACAAACGTTCCTGCCAAAATCGAGCAGCGTCTTGCGGTCCGGATAGCGCCTCGATTTCGCGAGCTTGAGTGCCAGTTCGCGGTCGGTCAGCTCCACACCGTACCGATTCTGGTACTTGTACACGGTGGTCGTTACCACGTCGTAAAGCGGTGAAAGCTCCGGTGCGCTCGTGTGAGGGTCCCGATAGAGCAACCCGAAGTTCTTCAGGTGTGCATCGCCATTGCGCACCATCACCGTCAAGGCGAGATAGTCAAAGAACCGCCTGCAGCTGTCCGGCGCGTTCGGCCCGCAATAGACATTGATCACCTTCGCGATATGTTCGTACGCGCCGAGGTATTTCTCTTCGGCGGTCTTGTTCATTAGCACGGCCATGTCCTCGAAGCCGAGCTGCCGCTCCTCCGCCATATCGAAGCGCCCCATCACGAACAGCGCGCCGCTCTGGGACAGCCAGAACTGAGGCACCGAGATGCCGGCCCGCCGAGCTGCCTCCATGCACAAGAACTCGTTCTGCGCCAGATACGGATAGCCTTCGCCGCTGGCCTTGACTATCAGGTCGGGGGCAATCAACGTCGCGCGCTCGACCAGCGCCGTACTGTCCTTGTCCGCGTCCGGAATCATGACCTTGGGCTGAATTCCGCTAATGCCGGATTGCAGATAGGTGTCGACGAGATACTCGAACAAGTCGGTCGACGCGTCGGACTCCAGGACTGTGGAGAGGCCCACCGTCGACGCCTTGGAACGCTTGACCCCGCTACCCGGTACCTCGTAGCGCAGGCGTCCAATCTGGTTCTCGCCGGTCAGCGCGAGCAGGCGCATATCGTCGAGCTGCATGAGCTTTCCAAAGCGATGTCGAATGCGTTCGAGCAAATAGCCCTCGGGCCGGTTCATCGCAAAGATCGGATGCAAGACGGCGCTGCCGTAGCTTTCGGCGCGAATGGGCATGCCCAGTGCAACCTCGCATTCGCGCTCCGTCGCCGTGTAATTGAAGACATAACGGGACTCCTTGTCGATCGTGCCCGAAATCCCTTGAGGGGTGGTGACCTGCAGGCGTTTCAGCTTGTCATTCATCGTCGTCCAACATGGCTCGCAACGCCTCGGCCGTGGGACGCGCATCTGCGATGGCGATCCCTTTACCCAAATAGACCAGGGCGTTGAACATCACGTGCATACCTACGTTCCCACCCCTTTCCAATTCAGCGATCGTCTGACGGCGCACCTGCAACGCGGCGGCCATCTCCGCTTGGGTGGTGCCGACCGCCCTACGTGTGCTTCGGATCAGCTGACCAAGCTCTTGTGGGGTGTACGCAGTGTGCATGATGTCAAAAATACCGGACTTTTGTTGTTCGATTATAGGGAAATGTACAAAAAAACGAACCTCGGGGACGGTTTTCTGTCGGCATGGCTTCGTGTTGGAACACTGTCCCCGACAACGCCAGTCGGCAACGAACGAATGACATGCCCACAAGTTTCATCCCGCGAAACTTTGACGCGCCGCAAAATGACGCGGCCCTCTAGCCGCCCTATAACGGCATCTGCGGTTTCATTCCGCAAAATGACCAGAACAGGGAGACGGCCGGATGACGACGCAGGGATCGTCGCTGCGCAAGGCTTGCCAGCTGCTACGGGCGCTGTCGGATCCGCGTAATACGCGGCTGACCGACCTGGCGCAGGCGTCGGGCGTCGACAAGGCGTCGGCGCTGCGGCTGCTCGACACGCTGGCGGCCGAAGGGCTGGTCTCGCGCGATCCTGCCACCAAGGCCTTCAGCCCCGGCCCCGAATGGCTGGTGCTGCGGGCGGCCGCGCTGCGGCGTCTCGACATGCGCCCGCTCGCCCGTCCCGCGCTGATCCGCCTGGCCTGCGCGTTCGAGGACACCGCCATCCTGTCGGTGCCGAGCGGCTGGGAATCGGTCTGCACCGAACTGCGCTTCGGCAATTTCCCGATCCGCGCCAACTATCTCGATATCGGCAGCCGCCGCCCGCTCGGCGTGGGCGCCGGCAGCCTGGCCTTGCTGGCCGCCCTTCCCGACGACGAAATCGATGCGGTGCTGCGCTGCGTGGCGCCGGCGCTCAAGCGCTATCCGCGGCTGAGCACGGCCGCGCTGCTGCGCCATGTCGAAGCGACGCGCGAACGGGGCTATGCGGTGCTGCTCGATGTGGTGGTCGAGCGCATGGGCGGCATCGCGATCGCCCTGCCGGGCCCGGACGGCTATCCGCTCGGCGCGCTGAGCATCGCCGCACTGAACGAGCGCATCACCGAACGTGAGGCCGCGATGGCCAAGGCGCTGCGGCGCGAGGCCGACGGCATCGTTGCCAATCTCGGCGCCATCGAGGCGTCGCTGCCCGACCGCTGGCCGCATCGCGGCACCGCGGCACGCACGGGCGGCGCCACGCTGTCGCCGGCCGATACGCCGTAGCCGAGACGGCGCGGCAGTCCCTCTGCACGACCCTCAACAAGAAAAGGACCACGGATATGGAGACATCAGGCATGCGCTGGAAACAACGTCCGCAGGGCTCCACCTGGGGCGACTTCGGGCCCGACGACCAGATCGGGCGGCTCAATCTGATCGGCGCCGAGCAGGTACGCAAGGCCGCGCAGGAGGTCCAGGCGGGCCTGAGCTTCTGCCTGTCGCTGCCGCTCGACTATCCCGGCGGCAACAAGCTCAATCCGCGCCGCCATCCGCCGGTGCTGCGTCCGACCTTCCGCGACGACCTGCCCTACGTCAATTTCCCGCTGGCCAAGGTCGACCCCGAGGCCACCGACGTGATCAGCGACGACCAGGTCCTGCTGTCGCTGCAGTACTCGACGCAATGGGATTCGCTGGCCCACGTCGGCGCGCTGTTCGATGCCGACGGCGACGGCCGCGCCGAGCGGGTCTACTACAACGGCTATCGCGCCAACGAGCATATCGTCGGTCCGGTCGACTATGCCGACGACGATCATTTCGCCGCGCACGGCTGCAATCACGAACACAGCGAGGCGCGCGCGCTCGGCATCGAAAACTTCGCCGTCAAGGGCATGCAGGGCCGCGGCGTGCTGGTCGATCTGGCGCACTGCTACGGCACCGACTTCCGCGATATCGGCTACGACGAGCTGATGCGCGCGATGGAGGCGGACCGCGTCGAAGTCGAGCGCGGCGACATGCTGCTGCTGCGCACCGGCTTCGCCGAGGTGGTGCTGTCGATGCAGCGCGAGCCCGACGAGAACGTGCTGCACCACAGCTGCAGCGCGCTGAATGGACGCGACGACAAGCTGCTGCAGTGGATCACCGACGCCGGCATCGCCGCGCTGATCGCCGACAACTACGCGGTCGAGCGCTATCCGGCGCAGCCGGCCAGCGGCCCGGGCCCGCATCCGCTGCTGCCGCTGCACCACCACTGCCTGTTCAAGCTTGGCCTGCCGCTGGGCGAGCTCTGGTATCTGCGCGACCTGGCGCAATGGCTGCGCGAGCACGGCCGCACCCGCTTCATGCTGACGGCGCCGCCGCTGCGCCTGCCCGGGGCGGTCGGTTCGCCCACCACGCCGATCGCCACCGTCTGAGTGGCGACACCAACGATCCGGAGGAGACCTACGATATGAAGCCATTTCCCGCACGCCGGCGCATTGCCGGCCTTGTTTCCCGCACGCTCGCCGGCATGCTGGGCGCATGCGCGCTGTCGCTCGGCGGCACCGCCTACGCCCAGGCTCAGGCCCAGCCCAAGGCCACCCTCTCCGACGATCTGGTCAAGATCGGGCTGATCCTCGACATGAGCGGCCTCTATGCCGATGTGACCGGCCGCGGCAGCGCCACCGCCGCGCAGATGGCGATTGACGACTTCGGCGGCAAGGTGCTCGGCCGCAAGATCGAACTGGTGGTCGCCGATCATCAGAACAAGGCCGACATCGCCGCCAACAAGGCGCGCGAATGGTTCGACACCGACCGGGTCGACGCGATCCTCGATGTCGCGGCGTCGGCGCCCGCGCTTGCCGTGCTCGAAGTCGCCAAGCAGAAGAACCGCATCGTGGTGTTCTCCGGCCCCGGTACCGAGCGTCTGACCAACGACCTGTGCACGCCGATCTCGGTGCACTACGCCTACGACACCTATGCGCTCGCCAATACCACGGCGCGTGCGATGGTCCAGCGCGGCGGCAAGACATGGTATTTCCTGACGGCGGACTACGCGTTCGGGCACACGCTGCAGGACTCGGCCACCACCGTGGTCACCGAGGCCGGCGGCAAGGTGCTCGGCGCCGCGCGCCATCCGATCGGCGCCAGCGACTTCGCCTCGTATCTGCTGCAGGCGCAGGCGAGCAAGGCGCAGGTGGTGGGCCTGGCCAATGCGGGCGGCGACTCCGTCAACGCGATCAAGGCCGCGCACGAGTTCGGCCTGACGCGCGACAACAAGCAGAAGCTGGCCGGCCTGCTGCTCTATATCAACGACATCCATGCGATCGGGCTGAAGACCGCCGCGGGGCTGGTACTGACCGAGGCCTTCTATTGGGACATGAACGACGCCACCCGCAAATGGTCGCGCCGCTATTTCGACAAGCTCAAGAAGATGCCCAACATGAGCCAGGCGGGCGTCTATTCGTCGGTGATGCACTACCTGAAGGCGGTGCAGGCGGCCGGCACCGATGAGACCGCCGCCGTGATGAAGCAGATGAAGGCGATGCCGATCCAGGACTTCTTCACCGCCAATGGCCGTATCCGCGAGGACGGACGCATGGTGCACGACATGTACCTGTTCGAGGTGAAGACGCCGGCCGAATCGAAATATCCATGGGACTACTACAAGGTCCTCGCCACGGTGCCCGGCGACCAGGCCTTCATCCCGCCGTCGAAGTCGAAGTGCCCGCTGCTCAAGCGCTGACATGAGCGACTCCCTTCAACGCGGCGCCTGGTTGCGCGGCGCCGGCAATACGCGCTTCGGCAGGCTCGCGGGCAGCACGCCGCTGACGCTGATGGCGCAGGCCGCCGATGCCGCGCTGGCCGAGGCGGAACTGTCGCGCGCCGAGATCGATGGCGTGCTGTGCGGCTACGCGACCACGCTGCCGCATCTGATGCTGGCCGACCGCTTCTGCGAATACGCGTCGCTCCAACCCGCCTATGCGCACGGCATGGCCGCCGGCGGTGCCACCGGCGGGGCGATGGCGATGCTGGCGCGCGAACTGGTGCGTGCCGGCCGCTGCCGCCATGTGCTGGTGGTGGCTGGCGAGAACCGCCTCAGCGGCCAGAGCCGCGACCAATCGGTGCAGACGCTGGCCCAGGTCGGCGAGCCGCAGATCGAAGTGCCCAACGGCGCCTCGGTGCCGGCGTACTACGCGCTGCTGGCCTCGCGCTATCTGATGGAGACCGGCCTGCCACGCGACGCGCTGGCGGATTTCGCGGTGCTGATGCGCAAGCATGCCGGCGCCCACCCCGACGCACATCTGCGCGAGCCGCTGACCGCGGCCGCCGCGTGCGCCGCCAAGCCGGTAGCGACGCCGCTGCTGCTGTCGGACTGCTGCCCGATCTCCGATGGCGCGGTGGCGCTGGTGGTCTCGGCGGAGCCGGGGCCCGGCCGGCCTGTGCGCATCGCCGGCGCGGGACAGGCGCATCGCCATCAGCATCTATGCGCGATCGACAGCGTGATGACGACCGGCGCCGGCGAAGCGGCCACGCGCGCGCTTGGCGAGGCCGGCATCGGGGTCGATGGCCTCGACTATCTGGCGATCTATGACTCGTTCACCATCACGCTGCTGATGCTGCTCGAGGAGATCGGCGTGGCGCCGCGAGGCGGCGCGCCTGCGCGGCTGCTGGCCGGCGACTTCGATGTCGATGGCGCGCTGCCGCTCAATACCCATGGCGGCCTGCTCGCGTTCGGCCATTCCGGCGTCGCGGGCGGCCTGATGCATCTGGCCGAGGCGACGCGGCAGCTTGCCGGACGTGCCGGCGACCGCCAGATCGGTCCGCGTCGCCGCGCGCTGTTCCATGCCGATGGCGGCGTGCTGTCGTCCCATGTCAGCCTGGTGCTGGAGGCCCTGTGATGGCGATCTCAGCCGAATCCGCCCTGCCCGAAGGGCTTCATCCCTATGCCGAAGGCCTGGAAGCGGGCCGCGTTCGCTACCAGTCGTGCGGCGACTGTGGCGCGGCGCAATCGCTGGAGCGCCATGCCTGCCAGCGCTGCGGCAGCGTCCGGCTCGCCTGGCGCGATGCCGCCGGTGTGGCCACCGTCTACGCCGTGACCGCGGTTGCGCGCGCGCCGGACGACAGCTTCCGCACGCTGGTCCCGTACACGCTGGTGCTGGCCACTCTCGACGAAGGGCCGCGCGTGATGGGCCATGCCGAGCCCGGCGTGGCGATCGGCGACCGTGTGCGCGCCGGGTTTTTCCGGCATGGGGCGCAGACGCTGTTGCGATTCCAGCGGGAGTAGTGAGCCGGAAGGGCGGACGAAACAGCCGGCCAGGCACGACAACAACCAGATGGAGACACCTATGCAGCCGAATCAGCAGCATCGGCGGGCCGCGCTCGCCCGTCCGTTTTCTTCAACCAGGCGGCACGCGTTGCGCGCCGTGCTGCCGGTGCTGGCGCTCGGCACGCTGTGCGCGGTATTGCCGCGGCCCGGCCAAGCGGAAACCTGGCCGGCAAAACCGATCCGCATGATCGTGCCCTACCCGCCCGGCGGCCCCACCGATATCGTCGCGCGCGTGGTCGGACAGAAGCTCGGCGAGCGGCTCGGACAACCGGTGGTGGTCGAGAATCGGCCGGGTGCGGGCGGCAATATCGGCGCGGAGGCCGCCGCCAAGGCCGCACCCGACGGCTATACCCTGCTGGTCGCCACCACCGCGCATGCCATCAACATGACGCTGTTCCGCAAGCCGGGGTACGACACGCGTCGCGATTTCGCGCCGGTGAGCCTGCTGACGCGCGGACCGCTGGTTCTGGTCACCGCGCCATCGACGCCGGCGCGCAATGTCGCCGAGCTGATCGCGCTGGCCAAGGCAAAGCCGGATCAGGTGAGCTTCGCCAGTTCGGGCAATGGCCAGTCGACCCATCTGTCCGCCGAACTGTTCAACGCGATGGCGGGCGTGCGCATGACGCACGTGCCGTACAAGGGCAGCGCGCCGGCCCTGACCGATGTGATCGGCGGCCAGGCCACGGTGATGTTCGACACCATGCTGTCGGCGATGCCGTTCGTGCGCGACGGCAAGCTCAAGGCCCTGGCCGTGACCAGCGCCAAGCGTTCCCCAGCCGCGCCGGATGTGCCGACCGTTGCGGAGGCGGGTCTGGCCGGCTACGAGGCGACCGCGTGGAATGCGCTGCTGGCGCCAGCCGGCACGCCCGCTCCGGTGATCGACAAATTGAGCCAGTCGCTGCGCGCCGTGCTCGACGATGCCGAAGTCCGCTCGCGTTTCGCCACGCAGGGCTTCGGCGCGGAATGGACGTCGCCCGACGCGACCGGCCGCTTCCTCGGCGCCGAGATCGACAAATGGGCCGGCGTCGTCAAGACCTCCGGCGCCACCATCGACTGAGCCTGGCTTGCATGGAACCGATGCATTGAACCAGTGCATTGAACCAGTGCATTGAACCCAGGCATTGAACGACTTCATTGAACCGATCGACTACAGGACTACGACATGTCGGCTTCTCTCCCCCGCGGCCTGCAGGCCCTGCTGACGCCGCGCTCGATCGCGGTGATCGGCGCCTCGGACCATATCCACAAGATCGGCGGCCGGCCGATCCACTACATGCAGCAGCACGGCTACGGCGGCACGCTGTATCCGATCAACCCGCAGCGCGACACGATCCAGGGCCTGCGCAGCTACGCCGCGCTGGACGCGCTGCCGGAAGCGCCGGAGCTGGCCATCGTCGTGGTCGCCGGCGAGGCCGCCGTGCAGGCAGTCAGCGATTGCGCGCGGCTCGGCGTGGCGGCGGCCATCGTGATCGCCTCGGGCTTCGGCGAAGCGGGCGAGGAAGGCCGGCGCCAGCAGCAGAAGATGGTCGATATCGCGCGCGCAGGAAATCTGCGCATGGTCGGCCCGAACAGCCAGGGCCTGGCCAATTTCGGCAGCGGCGCGATCGCCAGCTTCTCGACGATGTTCATCGAAGTGCCGCCGCAGGATGGGCCGGTCGCGGTGATCAGCCAGAGCGGCGGCATGGGCGCGATGGTCTACGGCCTGCTGCGCCACCAGGGCATCGGCGTGCGGCACATGCATGCGACCGGCAACCAGGCGGACGTCACGGTCAGCGACCTGGCGCTGGCCGTCGCGCACGATCACGACGTGCAACTGATGCTGCTGTATCTGGAGACGCTGAACGATCCGGCCACGCTGGCGCAGGCAGCCGCGGTGGCGCGCGCACGCGGCGTGCCCATCGTCGCGGTCAAGGCCGGGCGCACCAGCGCGGGCCAGCGCGCGGCGGCCTCGCACACCGGCGCGCTCGCCAACGAGGATCGCGCCGTCGATGCCTTCCTCGCGCATCACGGCATCTGGCGCGTCGACGACGCCCATGCGCTGGCGCGCTGCGCACCGCTGTATCTGCGCGACTGGCAGCCGCAGGGGCGCGGGCTCGTCGTCGTCAGCAATTCCGGCGCGAGCTGCGTGATGGCGGCCGACGCCGCCGAGTCGTGCGGACTGTCGATGGCGCCGCTGGCGGCACAGACCCAGTCCGCGCTGGCCGAACGCCTGCCTGGCTTTGCCGCCACCGCCAATCCGGTCGACGTGACCGCCGCCCTGCTGACCAACAGCGCGCTGTTCGGCGATGTGCTGCCGGTGATCGCGGGCGACGCGGCGGCGGACATGGTGCTGCTCGATATTCCGGTGGCGGGCATGGGCTACGACATCGAACGCTTTGCCACCGATGCGGCCGCCTTCGCCGACACCAGCGGCAAGCCCATCGTGGTGGCGGCCTGGCAGCAGGGCGTGGCCGCTCCGTTCCGGCAGCGCGGCGTACCGGTCTACGCCAACGCCGGCGAGGCGCTGCCGGCGCTGAGCCAGTGGCGCGCGCACCGGTTGCGGCTGGCGGAGCTGTTCGCGCGTCCACCGGCACCGCCCGCAGCGGTGGCGCCCGATGTCTCGTCGCCCTCGGCGACGCTGAGCGAAGCGGCCAGCCTCGCACGCCTGGCCGAGGCCGGCGTTCCGGTCGTCGCGCATCGCCTGTGCCGCAGCGCCGATGAGGCGGTGTCGGCCTGGCGTGCGCTGGATGGCCCCGTCGCGGTCAAGGCCTGCGCGGCCGCGGTGCCGCACAAGAGCGAACACGGTCTGGTGGCGCTCGGCTGCAACGACGCCGATTCGATCGTCGCGGCATTCGAGCGGCAGATGGCCACGCTGGCCGGCATGGGTGTCGAGGCCGAGGGCGTCATCGTCGCGGCGATGGTGCGCGGGCAGCGCGAATGCATGATCGGCGCGCACTGGGACCCGGTGTTCGGCGCGGTGCTGGTGGTCGGCGACGGCGGCAAGTATGTCGAGGCGCTGCGCGACACCGCAGTGCTGCTGGCGACCTGCGAGGAAGAGGATGTCGCCCGCGCGCTGCGCACGCTTCGCATCGCGCCGCTGCTGGCCGGCGTGCGTGGCGAAGCGGCCGTTGACATGGCGGCGCTGTGCTGCACCGCGGTGTCGGTCGGCAAGATGGTGCACGCCGCGGGCGGCGCGATCCGGTCGGTCGACCTGAACCCGGTGATGGCGAGCCCGGATGGCGTGGTGGTGGTCGATGCGTTGATGGAAGTGGCGGCTTGACGATGGCGGGCCGCGTATCCGCGAAAGATGCCCGGCCCTCCATCCTCGCCCTCCATCGGCATTCCCGCAAATAAATTTCTTGCTATTCAATCGCGCACGATCTATATTCTGCTCCATGAACGCCGCATCGAACTCCCGGATCGACCCTGCCACCGCGCTGCTGCTGGACCGGCAGTTCTGTTTCTCGGTCTATTCGGCCTCGCTCGCGCTGAACAAGCTGTACCGCAAGCTGCTGCGCCCGCTGGGCCTGACCTACCCGCAATACCTGGCGATGATGGTGCTGTGGGAACAGGACGGCCTGACGGTGTCGGAGATCGGTGCCCGGCTGAATCTGGATTCGGCCACGCTGACGCCGTTGCTCAAGCGCCTCGAGACGCAGGAGCTGGTGTCGCGGGCCCGCGCGGCGGCGGACGAGCGTCAGGTCATCGTCAGCCTGACCAAGGCCGGCCGCGCGCTGAAGACACAGGCCGGCAAGGTCCCGGAGTCGGTGTTGTGCGCGTCGGCGTGCAGCGTCGAGGAACTGACCAGCCTGAAGCGCAAGCTCGATAGCGTGACGGCGAAGATCGCCCGGAACGCGGTCGACTGAGCCGCACGGGATGGCGGCGCGCCCTGACTTGGCGAATTTATATAGCACGCTATGTAATAGCGCACTATGTTAAAGCAAAAACCCGAAGCAAAACCTTGAAGCAAAACCCTGAAGTCCAACCCTGAAGCAGAACCCGGCCATCAACCCGAAGGAGCCAACCATGTCGATCGAAAAAGTCCTGTACCGTGCCCAAGCCCAAGCCACCGGTGGCCGTGACGGCCGCGCCGTCTCGTCCGATGGCGCGCTCGAGGTCAAGCTGAGCACGCCGCGCGAACTGGGCGGCGCCGGCGGTCCCGGCACCAACCCCGAGCAGCTGTTCGCCGCCGGCTACTCGGCCTGTTTCCTTGGCGCCCTGAAGTTCGTCGCCGGCCGCGAGAAAGTCGCCCTGCCCGCCGAGACCACGATCACCGGCAACGTCGGCATCGGCCAGATCCCGACGGGCTTCGGCATCGAGGTCGAGCTGCAGATCTCGATTCCGGGCGTGGCGCGCGAGACCGCGCAGGCGCTGGTCGACAAGGCCCACGTCGTCTGCCCGTATTCGAACGCGACGCGCGGCAACATCGACGTGCGCCTGACCCTGGTCTGATCCGGACCACGCCGGCACAAGGCCGCGGCGCGCGCTCAGGCGCCGCCGCGACCTTGTGCAATCAGCGCGCGCAGTTGCGGATCGCGCGGCTCGAGCACGTCGAACAGACCCAGCGCGGTCAGGGCCGGAATCAGCGCGATCAGGTCCTCTCTCGCCGCCGCCCGGCTCTCGGCGGACTGCGCGGGATCGGACAGCACGCGCCAGCTGGCGAGGAACGCGCCGACACTGCCCTTGCGTACGGTGATGCCGTCGGCCTGTACGGCATCGACATGGTCGGGGAGCATGGCTTCCGGCTTCATGCGCGGTCTCCGTGGGTCTCGGCGAACGGTCGGGATGGCGTGGCGGATGTCATCGAATGGCTCCGTGAGTGGCCGGTATCGGGCAATGCAGGCACTCTAGGGGGCGCACGCCTTGCCCGCCAACGCTAGAATGTCAACCGATAATGCAATCAGGCCAACCATTCGATCACCGTGTCGCTGAAGCACATCCGCCGGCTCTCGCACGCCGGCATCCGCGAGCGCCGTCCGCATCGTCATGACGACGGACAGCTCTTCACGATCCGGACGGGCGTGGTGGCCATCGAGGCCGACGGCGGCCGATGGGTGATGCCGACGGGCTGCATCGCGTGGATTCCGCCCGGCATCGTGCATGGCGCTAGCGTGCAGGGCGGCATGGTCGGCACCAGCCTGTATTTCGACGGTACGTGGAGCCACGCCGCGATGCCGGACACGGTCAAGGTGGCCAGGCTGTCGCCGCTGCTGGACGCGCTGCTCGGCGTGCTGACGAGCAACGAAGCGCCTACCGGCACCGCCCTCGATCACTACCTCGCCGTGTTTGCCGACGCGTTCGCGCGCGAGCCTGCGCAGACGCTGTTCCTGCCGATGCCGCGCGAGCCGCGGCTGGTGCGGATGGCGACGCGGATGCTGGCCGCGCCGGACGACAACACCGATCTCGATGGCTGGGCCGCACGCATCGGCATGAGCCGCCGCACGCTGACACGGCGCTTCCAGGCCGAGACCGGATGGACCATCGGCCAGTGGCGGCAGCAGATGCGGCTGCTTGCGGCGATGGCGCGGCTCGCCGCCGGCCACAGCGTCACGGCGATCGCGCTCGATCTGGGCTATGCCAGCGTCAGCAGCTTTATCGCGGTGTTCCGCCGCTATCTCGGCACGACGCCGCGCGCGTATCTGTCCGCGAGCGACGCCGCGCGCTCACGATCGCTCCGCTAGCCCGCATGCGTGCTTGCGGCATGCGGTGGTCTTGCGGCATGCGCCCTTGCGCGGACCGGCCGGATTACGCTTGCCGACCAGCACCAGGCTCAGCACGGCCACCACCACACAGCCGATGCCGACGAGCTGGCTCGTGCCGACCGGCTCGCCCAGCAGCAGAAAGGCCATCGCCACCGCCGATATCGGCGCCAGCGCGGTGAACAGCGATGCCTCGGTGCCGGTCGTGCGCGCGGAGCCCGTATACCACAGCACGAAGCCCGCCACGGTGGGCACCAGCGCGTAATACAGCACCGCCGCCAGCGCCCCGCTCGGCAGTCCATGCCGCCATGGCGCCTCGAACAGCGCGGGAACGATGGACGCGGCCAGGCCGATCGCCGTCATCACGGTCGACAGCGCCAGCGGCTGCAGCGGTTGGCGCAGCCGCTTGTTCAGCAGGATGAACAGGCTCTCGCAGACCACCGCGCCCATCACCAGGGCGTTGCCAAGCCACGTGCCCCGGCCGCCGTCGGCGCCCTCTCCCGGTACCGCCACGGCAAGCACGCCCGCCGTCGCCAGCCCAATGGCCAGCAGCAAGGCCACGCCCGGGCGCTCCTTCAGTACGACGATCGAGACCAGCGCCGACACCACGGGCAGCGTGCCGATGATCACGCCGGCGTCCGCGGCCGAGGTCATCCGCAGGCCGGAGATCAGCAAGGTGGTATAGCCGACGCTGCCGGCGACCGCCTGCAGTACGAGCAGCAACCCGTCGCCACGGCCGATGGCCGGCATGCGCGTGCCGGTCAGCTTCATCAGCAACAGGAAGCCGGGCAATGCGATGGCAAAGCGCAGCGCCGTCGCAGTGAACGGCGGCAGCCCCGCCGCGATGACCTTGCTGGCAATGACGGTACTGCCGACCAGGATCATGGCCAGCGCCAGATAGAAATAACCTTCGGTTTTGCCGGACATGGCCGCCTCCGCATCGTTGGATGCCTAAGGCTAGGCCGCGGCATGGCGGGCGTCTTGAACGAAATTGCAGCGGAGCGGAAACCGGTCCTTGGGACGGTACCCGTCAGCGCAGGGACCGCCCGGTGGCGACGGCGGCATAGGCGCTGGGAGACAGGCCGTATTTCTTCACGAAGATGCGCGTCATATGGCTCTGATCGGCAAAACCGCTGCCGATTGCCGCATCGGCCAGCGGCTCGCCGCGCGCGATCAGGCGACGCGCGAGGTCGATCCGCCGCTGCACCAGATAGGCATGCGGCGTCAGTCCGGTGGCCCGGGTAAAGGCGCGCAGCACCTGGAAGCGGCTCAGGCCGCTGGCATGGGCGAGCTCGTCCAGCGTCACCGGCACCGAGGGATCGTCGTCGATGCGCGCCAGCGCATGGGCAATCGCCGCCGGGGTGCCGTCGCCGTCCCGCATGCCTTGCCGGCAATCCATCGTGCGCGCGACCAGCATCAACAGCAGGCTGTCGCGACGCAAGGCCGTATCCGGGGCATTGCCCCCGGTCATCGCGTCGAACAATTGCGTGAAGACCGTGGCCGAGGCGCGATCGCTCAGCACCGGCAGCAGGAATTCCCCGAGCCGCGTGGCCCCTTCGCTCACATCGTGACAGACTGGCGCGACCACCTCGGGATCGAAATACAGGATGCGCCACGACCGCCCGGCGTCGTCGAGCGGCATGCCGTCGTGCACCTCCCCGGGATTGACCGTGATGATGTCGCCGGCGACCGCCTGCACCTCACCACGGCCGCTGGCCGAGCGCTGCGCGCCCCGCTCGACCACGCCGATGCCGAACTGTTCGTGCGTATGACGGGCGAAACGGTGCCGCGAGCTGGCCTGGACGGCGAGCACACCGGGCAACGCGCAAGGGAGGAGCTGGAACTGGCCGGCAGGCATCGGATTGGGGGGAAACGGTATTGGAACCATAGCACGGGCCCCGATGGACAGTGCCGGTTGAATCGATTCCAATGCAGACGCCACGGAGCACGTGCTTCGTCCGATACTGTCCAGCGCCCTCCCTCGATGCAAGACAAAGACCGCCTGCTTCGCACCTTTCTCGCCGTCGCGCGCGCCGGATCGCTGCGCGCCGCCTCCACTTCGCTCGGCATCACGCAGGCCGCCGTCAGCAAGCAGATCGCCGCATTGGAAACGTTCCTTGGGGCGCCACTGTTCGACCGCCACGGGCGCGGCATGCGGCCGACACCGCTGGGAGAACGGCTGGTCGGCGATATCGATCAGGGATTCGGCATGGTCGACAGCGCGCTGGACGTCGCGCGGCAGGCCTCGGCCGGCGGCCATGGGCGCGTGACGATCGCCACCGTCAATACGCTGGCGGCCTATCTGATTCCGGAGGTCGTCGCCTCGCTGCGGGCCGCGCACCCGGGCATCACGCTCGGCGTGTTCAACGCCAGCTCGCCCGATGTGGTGGAACGGGTCGAACGCGGGCTCGCCGATATCGGCCTGGTCTACGACCTCGCCGTCGATACCGACGCGGTGGCGCTGCGGCGGCTGTGCATCGAGCAGATCGCCGCCTATAGCCGCGAGCCGGGCGCGCCGACACCGGGAACGCTGAGCGTCGCCGCGCTGGCGCAGCGGCCGCTGATCGTGCCGCCGCGCCCGTACGCGCTGCGGCGCGTGATCGAACGGGAATTGCCGGCGCCGTTGTCGATCGCCGTCGAGAGCAATTCGGTCAGCATGTCGCTCGACCTGGCGATGCAGGGCGTCGGCACCACGATCCTGCCGCGCGATCTGCCCGACATCGCCATCACGGCGCGCGGGCTGCATCGCCTCGCCATCGAAGGCGCCAACCTGCATCGCCATGTGGTGCTGATCCACCGCGGCGGCACGACCCCGAGCCAGGCGGTCAGCCGGGCCATCCGCGCGATCGAGGCGGCCGCGGCTCGCATCGCGACGCGATAGCGCGCGGCCCATGTATCAACTGCGCAGCGTCGTTTTCGCCTGGCGGGCCCAGTACGCAAAGGTCGCGTTGACGATTGCCGGCTGCAGCAGGAAGTCGTGCGCCTCGCGCGCAGCCGCCGGATCGACCTGCTGCAGCGGCCCGACGGCCAGCGCGTCCAGGCACATGCGGGCATTGCGCTCGGCGAACACGTTCAGGTAGACGGCCTCCTGCAGCGTCGCACCGGTGCAGACGGCGCCATGATTGACCAGGAAGGCGGTACGCCGCCCCGCCAGCGCGCCCGAGATCAGTTCGCCTTCGTCGTCGCCGGTCGGCACGCCTGGCCAGTGGGCCAGGAAGCCGCAGTCGTCGTGGAACATCGCCGCATCCATATGCGCCACCGGCATCGGCATGCCCAGCATCGACAGCGCCGACAACGCCGGCGGATGGGTATGCACGATCGCCCTGACCTCCGGATGGTGGCGATAGATCCAGCTGTGGAAGCGCACGCCGGGATTGGCCCGGCCCTTGCCCTGCAGCGTGTTCAGTTCCGCATCGACCAGCAGCACATTGGCGGCGCTGGCCTCTTCCATGCCCGTACCGAGCGCGAGCGTAACCATGCCGCCGGAGTCGGGATCGCGCATCGTGATCTGCCCGGCCAGCCCCGCGGCATGGCCCTGGGCGGCAAGGATCAGGCAGGCATCGACGAAGGTATCGAGATCGGCGCCGGCATTGGCGCCGGGGACGGCATCGAGCAACAAGGTCTTGGTCATGGGAGCGAGCGATAAGGGTTCGGCGGTGGGCGGGTGCTGCGGCGGTTCAGTTCTCGAGCCGGATATTCCGTTCGCGGATCAGCGTGCGGCGGGCCTCCAGATCCTGCCGGATCAGTGCCGCGAACGCGGTGCTGCCGCTGGCGAAGGGCTCGAAGCCGCTGCCTCGCACGCGCGCCAGCAGGTCGCGGTCGGCCAGCACGGTCTGCAGCGCCTGCGCAATGCGCTCGGCCACCGGCGCCGGCAGCCCCGCCGGTCCCACCACCCCGACCCACGGCGCGAATTCGAAGCCCTTCAGGCCGGCCTCCTCGAAGGTCGGCACGGCCGGCAGCAAGGGGCTGCGCTGGCGCGTCGACACGGCGATCGGCTTGACGCGGCCCGTCTTCGCATACTGGCTGCCAAGATTGGTGTCGATGAAGGTCAGGTGCACATGGCCGGCCACCACATCGGCCAGGGCCGGCGCACCGCCGCGATAGGGCAGATGCGCAACGATTGCGCCCGACTGTTGCTTGTAGGCTTCGAAGGCCAGGTGCGGCGGGCTGCCGACGCCCGCCGACGCGTAGCTCAATGCCGACGGATGGGCCTTGCTGTAGCGCGCCAATTCGTCGGACGTCGCGACGTTCAGCGAGGGATGCGCCACCATCACCAGCGGGATGCGCGCAACGGTGCCGAGGTAACTGAAATCCTTGAGAACGTCGTAGGCAATCTTCTTCTGCAGCACCGGATTGACCGTCAGCGCGCCTTCGTCGAGCAGGGCCAGCGTATAGCCATCCGCAGGGGCGCGTGCCACGGCCTCCGCCGCAATCATCGCGCCGGCGCCGGGCCGGTTCTCCACCACCACCGGCTGCCGCAGCGTCGCGCCGAGGCGCTCGGCCAGCATGCGGGCGATGGTGTCCACCGCGCCGCCGGCGGCTTGCCCCAGCAGCAGGCGGATCGGGCGTTCCGGGTAGCTGGTGCCGGCGGACGATGATGACGATGCGGACTGCGCGATCGCCATTGGCGTGGCAACGGTCAGCGCCAGGCAGGCGCAAAGCCGGCGCAGGGAAGGAAGACGGATCATGGGGCGCAGCCTTTTATGGTGTGGGTCGGACAGGACGAAGCCAGTCTAGGACGGCTTGCCCGCCCCACGCGGCATGGCTGCCTTGAACGCAGGTTAAGGCTCGAAGGCGCGATGCGGCAGCCCCGAGCGTTCAGGCCAAGGTCTCGATCAGGAAATCGACGAAGGCGCGCACCTTCGAATTGAGATACCGCCGCGACGGATAGACGGCATAGACATGCGTCTCGACGGTGGACCATTCGTCCAATACGGTGACGAGCCGCCCCTGCTCGATATCGTTGCGCACATAGACCAGCGGAATCAGGCTGATGCCGAAGCCCGCCAGCAGCGCCTCGCGCACGGCAAGGCTGGAGGTGACCTTGTAGCGGCCGTCGATCGGCACGTCGACCTGGATATCGCCCTGCGCGCCATGCTTTCGAAAGCTCCATAGCCGAGCGTGGCCGGACAAGCTGAATTGCACGCATTCGTGCTGGCGCAAGGCTTCGGGTGAATCGGGCACGCCATGCCGCGAAAAATACGCCGGCGCGCCGCACAGCACGTGCGTCATCGACATCAGCTTGCGTGCGACGAGGCTGGAATCTTCGAGCTTGTCGCTGCCGCGAATCGCGACATCGAAACCCTCCTTGACGAGATCGACGCGGCGATCGTCCAGGCGCAGATCCAGCGACAGCTGCGGATAGCGGCACAGGAACTGCGGGATCGCATCGGCCAGCTGCGTCAGCGTCAGCGACATCGGCGCGCTGACGCGCAGCGTGCCGGTGGGCTCGCTCTGCATCGGGCCCAGCGCGCGATCGGCCTCGTCGAGGTCGTCGAGAATCTGCGCAATCTGCGTGTAGTACTGCTGGCCGGCCTCGGTCAGGCTGAGCCGCCGCGTGGTGCGGTTCAGCAGCCGCGTGGACAGATGCGCCTCCAGCTCGCCAATGTTCTTGCTGACCGCCGCCGGAGACAGGCAAAGCCGCCGCGCCGCCGCGGCAAAGCTGTTGCGCTCGACGACTTCTCGAAATACGCGCAGCGCCGTCAAATGGTCCACGGTTATTTCACCCGACTATTCACTACTGGTAAAGATTGTGGTGAGCATATCGCATATTTCAACGCGCGAGGATGGCGATTAATCTTTGACCGTGAATAAACGGCCGTCCCAATGGCCATTGCGCCGATCCTGACACCAGACATTCGGCGACATCCAACGACATCCAACGACACCATTTCGGAGCTGGAACGACCATGAGCCATCCCGTCATCGACGCCATCGAGCAGCGCATCTCCGCCAACTTCTTCGATGCCGCGCGTCCGCTGTCCGACGCGCAAATCGAGACGCTGACCGCGCTGGCCACTCGCGCGCCCACCGCCTACAACCTGCAGAACTGGCGCTTCATCGCGGTCCGGACCGCCGAAGCCAAGGCACGACTGCGCGCGGTCGCCTGGAACCAGCCAAAAGTCACCGATGCGGCGGTCGTCTTTATCGTCTGCGGCGTGCTGGCCGATCCGGCCACGCTGGCGCAACGGCTTCAGCCGTCCGTCGAAGCCGGATTGATGCCGGCCGGCATGGTGCAGACCTGGGTCGATGCGGCGCGCGGCCAATATCTGGAGCAGCCGCAGAGCCGGCGCGACGAAGCGATCCGCACCGCCTCGCTGGGCGCCGCCACCCTGATGCTGGCCGCGCAGGGCATGGGCCTGGCAACCGGTCCGATGACCGGCTTCGATCCGCAGGGCGTGGCACGCGAATTCGCGCTGCGGGCCGACGAGGTGCCGGCCATCCTGGTGGCGGTGGGCCATGCGGCGCCGGGCAACTGGCCGCAAAAGCCGCGCCGCCCCCTGGCCGAAGTACTCGATTTCGCCTGAGGCAAGCATCATGAACCGCGCCACCGACCTGCTGCTGACCGGCCTGGCCCCGGCGATCTGGGGCAGCACCTATGTCGTCACGACGGGCCTGCTGCCCGACGGGTATCCGCTGACGGTAGCGATGTTGCGCGCGCTGCCGGCCGGGCTGCTGCTGTTGCTGTGGGTCCGCCAGTTGCCGCAGCGCGGCTGGTGGCTGCGGGTATTCGTGCTCGGCGCGCTGAATTTCTCGGTGTTCCAGGCGATGCTGTTTGTCGCCGCCTACCGCCTGCCGGGCGGCGTCGCGGCGACGCTGGGCGCCGTGCAGCCGCTGATCGTGATCCTGTTCTCCCGGCTGCTGCTGGGCAACGCCATCCGGCCGGTGGCCGTGGTGGCCGCGATCGGCGGCATGGCGGGCGTGGCGCTGCTGGTCCTGACGCCCAAGGCGGCGCTCGATACCGCAGGCGTGGCCGCCGGCCTGCTGGGCGCCGCCTCGATGGCGCTCGGCACGGTGCTGACGCGGCGCTGGCGACCGCCGGTATCCGCGCTAACCTTCACCGCATGGCAACTGGTGGCGGGCGGCATCCTGCTGCTGCCTGTCGCGCTCTGGTACGAACCCCCGCTCGGCCCGCTGACACAGGCCAATGTGCTGGGATTCCTCTATCTGGGACTGGTCGGCACCGCGCTGACCTATGTGCTGTGGTTTCGCGGCATCGCGCGGCTTGGGCCGCCGGCGGTGGCGTCGCTGGGCTTTCTGAGCCCGGTGAGCGCAGTGCTGCTGGGATGGGGCTTGCTGGATCAGTGGCTCGGCGCGCCGCAACTGGCCGGCATGGTGCTGGTGCTGGCCAGCATGTGGTTGAGCCAACGCGGGGCGACGGTCCGGACGGGGGCGCCAGCGATGGGGCAGGCGCCCTCTTCGCCTCCTTCGGCTCCTTCGGCTGCTTCGACTCGCTCGCCCTCATCGGCCTCCAGCCCCAGCCCCGACTCGCCGCGCGCCTGATGCCGTTATGACGGGTCCTTGGTCCGCGTGCGCGACACCGCGCCCATGATGCCAAGGCCCAGCACGATCACACAGGCGATGGCGACGTAGGTCTCCGGCACGCCGGCCGTGATCAGGCCCCAGGCGATGCCGCCGACAAGGATCAGCAGTCCAATCAGGAATAGTGCAAACGACATAACCGAGCTCCTGGCAATTGCCGCGATCCGCTGCGGCTTAAGTGCAATGTAGGGGCCATGCCGCGCAGCAGGGATCGGTCGGCAACGGAGACTGGCGTAGGCCGGTTCCTACGCGCGCGGTGGATGTCGCGGCACCTGTAATTTGCCGGCGCTCGCGTATGATCGTCCATATCGATCATTCGTCGCCCAGCGAAGCCCTCGCCACCACGCAAGGCGAATGGGCGCTCGTCGGCGCAATCCGATGACTATTCGAATCGGCATCTCGGGGTGGCGCTACGAGGGCTGGCGTGGCGTCTTCTATCCGAAGGGACTGGCCCAGGCGCGCGAACTCGAATTCGCCGCGCGCGCCGTCGACACGATCGAGATCAACGGCTCGCACTATTCGCTGCAGACCATCGGCAGCTACCGCGCCTGGTACGAGGCGACGCCACCGGGCTTTGTCTTCGCCGTAAAAGGACCGCGCTATCTGACCCACATGCTGCGTTTCCGCGACGAAAAGGCGCGCCCGGCCATGGCAAATTTCTTTGCCTCGGGAGTGCTGGCGCTGCAGGAAAAGCTGGGGCCCTTCCTGTGGCAATTCCCGCCGAATTTCAGCTTCAAGCCGGACCGGCTGGAACGCTTCCTCGCGATGCTGCCGCGCACCACCGACGAAGCAAGGAAATTGGCCAGCCAGCACGATGGCCGCGTCAAGCAGCCATGGTTCGAGCCGACGCGCAAACGGCGCCTGCGCCACGCCATCGAGATCCGCCATGCCAGCTTCTGTACGCCGGAATTTCCCGCGCTGCTGCGCAAGCATCGCGTCGCGCTGGTGGTCTCCGATGCGGTTGCCGACTGGCCCTACGTCGAGG
Source organism: Cupriavidus cauae (assembly GCF_026210475.1). Classification (NCBI taxonomy): domain Bacteria; kingdom Pseudomonadati; phylum Pseudomonadota; class Betaproteobacteria; order Burkholderiales; family Burkholderiaceae; genus Cupriavidus; species Cupriavidus cauae. The sequence goes on along the minus strand of NZ_CP080294.1, from coordinate 1,381,074 downwards.
ACGTGACCGCGGATTTCGTCTATCTGCGGCTGCACGGCACGGAGACCTTGTACGGCGGCGCCTATTCGGATCCCGCGCTCGATCGCTGGGCCCAGCGCTTGAGCGCATGGGGCGCCGGGGGCGAACCGGACGACGCCAAGCGGATTTCCCCGATCAAGGCACGCAAGGCGGCGCGGCGCGATGTGTACTGCTATTTCGATAACGACCAGAAGGTCAAGGCGCCATTCGATGCGCAACGGCTGATGGAACGGATCTCACCCGATCGGCATCGCGCAGAAAGCTAGCTGGCGGCCTCGTTGTTGGCCGGATTGTTTTCCTAATTTGCTGCCTTGGCCAGCTTGCTGAAATCCCGATCCAGCCGGGCCAGCGATGCATCGATCCGGCCGCGCTTTTCCTTGATCCAGGCATCCTGCTGCGCCAGCGTCTGTTTTGCCGCCTTCAGCATCCGCTCCATCTCCGCAGGCTGCGGACCACCTACGGTGGCACGATGGCGAACGATCGCCACGGGATCGAGCGTGGCGCGGAATTCCGCTTCGCTCATCGGCAATTGCGCCGGCCCCTGGCCCTTGACCGCTTCCGCATAGATGCGCTGCGCCTGCGCATACGGGAATTCGCTGGGCCGGATATTGTTGGCCTTCGCATAGTCGACGATCTCCGATGCGAAGTGATGGCCCACGCGGAATGGCAGCTTGTATTTGCGCATCAGCACATCGGCCAGTTCCTGCGAGGCAGTCCAGTCGCTGTTCAGCTCCTCCAGCGCACGCTCGGGGCTGATCACCAGCGCGTTCAGGATCTTGTCCCAGCCCTGCAGCACGCGGATTGCGCTCTGCACCATTTCGCTGTTGGGCTTGACCTCCTTGGCGTCACCCATTCCCGGCGTGATGTTGTGCGCCTGAATCACCGGCCCCATCGCCAGCGTGACCGCGGTCGAGGCGTGCCGGCGCGTCGTGTTCAGCAGGCCGGGATTGCGCTTCTGCGGCATCGCGCTGGAGACATAGGTATTGCTGCCGCCCTCCTGCAACAGCATCCACGGACGCGATTGCGCATACTGCGTCATCACGTCTTCGATGAAGTTGCCCGCATGCAGCGCAATGCTGGTGACGATGGCGCCAACCTCGACCGGCTGTTCGGTCGAGGAAATCTGCGCGGCATCGTAGGCGTTGTCGACGATCGCCGAGAAGCCCAGATAGTCGGCCATGCGCGCGCGATTCAGCGGCCAGCTGGTGCCGTTCAATACGGTCGTTCCCATCGGCGAACGATCGATGCGCGCGTAGGCCTCGCGAATCCGCTGTGCGTCGCGCTCCAGTCCCGCCGCATGGCCGAGCAGATAATGGCCCAGGCTGTTCGGCTGCGCCGCCACGCCGTTGGTGTAATTGGGCACGATGGTATTGGCGTGCTTCTCGGCCAGCGCTACCAGCGATCGGCTGGTCTTGTTCAGCTGGTCGGCCAGGCTCAGCAGATTGTCCCGCAGGATCGCGGCGCGGTAGGTCGCGTGCATGTCCTGGCTGGACCGCCCCGCATGCAGCAGGGTCACCTCGACGCCCGCGGCCTGGATCAACAGCGGCTCGAACGTGATCACCGTGGAGGGACGCTTGCCGCCCGGCCGATTGCCGTCTTCCAGCACCTTGACGATGCCCGAGGCAATGCGCGGCGCGAGCGACTTGTCCAATAGCCCTTCCTCCGTATTGATCACGGTGGTGGCCTTGTTGATTTCGCCGAGCCAATAGAACTCGTCGCGATTGACTGCGGATTGGGAAAAGGCGGGAATGGCGTGGGCGGAAATCGCCAGGGCAAGAATGCCAATTCGGGTTTTCAACACGGCTGGTTCGCTTGTCTCGTTATTCGGTCATTGTCGGGCGACGCCGGTGCAAAAAAGGCGCCACGGGATTACAGCCGATTGCGGACGCAGGCGCAAGGCTATACATTCAGCAGACAATGACAGCGTCCCTTCCCACAAGAGGGGCCCATGCCGGCCCCTGCCGGCCATGACGAACGTCGTGCCAAGAGCCCCGATTGAGTGCATCGCGCCGAACCGGCGCAGGGCATCGAGCGCATCGAGGCCTTCTTCATCGGCAACGCCTATGCAATGCACCGGCACGATACCTATGCCATCGGCCGTACGCTGGCCGGCGTGCAGTGCTTCCAGTATCGGCGCAGCGCCGTGGCAGCCGGCTTTGCGGACCAGAGCCACATGACGCGGCACTTCACCAAGGCTTACGGCATTCCGCCGGCCAGATGGCTGCGCATGGTCCAGTCGGCCAACGGCCGCTGATTCGGCTCGCACAATCGTTCAAGACGCCGCAGCCGCGTCCGCATTACGCTGCGCTCTCCCGCATTCACGGAGAGAACCCATGCAAGCCACCCAATCATCGGCCCCGGCTTCCCGCGGTCAGGGCGTCGCAATCGACCTGCTCTCCTTTATCTTGACATTCGGCGTTTCATGTAACACCATAAGTTCCATGAAACGCGATAGCAGACTGTCAGGCGTGCTCCACGTCCTGTTGCACATGGCCGAGCACGATGGCCCGGTCACTTCCGAGGTTCTCGCCAAGGCGATGGAAACCAATCCCGTGGTCATCCGCCGCGTGATGGCCGGCCTGCGCGAGCAGGGCTATGTGCGCTCGGAAAAGGGCCATGGCGGCGGCTGGACGCTCGCCTGCGACCTGTCCAGGGTCACGCTGCGCGACGTCTATACCGCGCTTGGCTGTCCCTCGCTTCTGGCGATCGGCAACCGGACCGAATCACCCGGTTGCCTGGTCGAGCAAGCCGTCAATGCCGCGCTCGACCAGGCCTTCAACGACGCGGAAGCGCTGTTGCTGGCGCGGCTGGGCGAGGTCACGCTGGCGATGCTGAGCGCCGATTTCCACAAACGGATGGTCGCCCGCGGCGGCCGCCACGATCTGGAGCACGTCCATGCGGTATGACGCCATCGTCATCGGCGGCAGTTTCGCCGGCCTGTCGGCAGCCACCTATATCGCGCGGGCAAGGCGCTCGGTCTGCATCATCGATGCGGGCGCCCCGCGCAATCGCTTTGCCACGCATTCGCACGGCTTCCTGGCCCAGGACGGCAGCAATCCCGCCGCCATGCTCGCGACCGCGCGACAGCAGGTGGCGGCGTATCCCACGACCACGTTTATCGAAGGTCGAGCCATCCGCGCGTCAGGAGAACTGGGCGCCTTCTCGGTGCGCCTCGAGAACGGCGAGGCGGTGGAAGGCGCCAGGCTGGTGCTCGCGTACGGCATCTCCGACGAACTGCCCGACCTGCCGGGACTGAAGGAGCGCTGGGGCGAGTCCGTGATTCATTGCCCGTACTGCCATGGCTTCGAATTCAGCGATCAACGCCTGGGCGTGCTAAGCATGTCGCCGATGTCGGTCCATCAGGCCATGCTGATCGCCGAATGGGGACCGACCACGCTCTATTTGAATGGGGAGCCGCTACCCGACAACGGTGTACTTTCCGAATTGAAGAAGCGTGGCGTCGCCGTCGAGCCGGCAAGGGTCAGGGCTTTGCATGGCGAAGGGGCACGGCTATCGGCCATCGAATTTGCTGACGGCGGTACCGCGCCGATCGATGCGCTGTTTGTCAGTCCGCGGAATTATCCGAACAGCGACATCGCTCGTCAGCTTGGATGCGAGATCCAGGAAACGCCTTTTGGTTCGATCATTCAGACGGATGATCTGAAGACAACGACAGTGAACGGCGTCCATGCGGCGGGCGATATCACCCGTGGAGCCCATAGCGTGACATGGGCTTGTTCCGATGGCGTGATGGCCGGGGTGGCGGTGCATCGGTCGCTGGTGTTCGGGGCCGAATGAGCGGCGTCGGATTCGCGGTGGCCGTCCGCACGGTCGGTGCGCCGACAATCCGCCACGAACGCATGCAACCCTACCAAAGCATGGCTCAACACAACTAAAGTGAGCCAGCAGGTTGCCGATATATCGATTTCCACGATATCTCCGGAGGAATCGATGTTCCGTATTGCCATACCCCTGCTCTTTGCCGCGCTGCTTGCCGGTTGCAACACTACCCTTCAGATCAAGAAGCCTGACGCCGCGACCGGCATGTACGCAACCACCACCGCACTGAAGGCCGAAGAGGTGCGCGTGGAGGAGAAGTTCGATCCGGCCTACAAGAAGATGCTTTACCTGAAGATCAACGCCGATACGCCCAACCAGCGCTTTGTCGAGTTCTTCGAATCGGCCTTCAAGGACATGCACACCTTCGACAAGGTCGTCACCAAGAGCGACCTCGAAAAGATCATCATCGAGCGGGATCTGGGCGGCAAGGTGCCGAGCGTGTCCGATCTGGTAGGTCTGAACACCCTCAGCAAGGAGATCGGGCCCTTCCTGATCGTCGAGCCAAATGCCATTTTCAAGGGCGGCTACCGCTTCGACGGCACGCTCAAAGCCATTGATGCAAGGACCGGCAAGACAGTGCTGCAGATCGAAAACTCCGCCTTCAATATGGCTGGGCTCGACGATCCGCTGTTCCACCCCATGCTGAACGGATTCATTAACTGGACGCGCAATCAGCCGGTGGCGGCCAAGACAGCTGAAACCACGCAAGGCAGCAATCCCGTGGCAACACGCTGATCATTCGCGCGCTTTGCATCCGCCATGAGCTTGCCGGCGAGGTCGCTCCCCACGTGTGCGGGTTGGGAGCGGTCCAAGCCACACGATGACGCAACGGGGCGTCGGGGCAGGGCCCCTCAGTCCTGCCCCTTCTCCGGCGGCACCGCCTTCCCCAGCAATTTGCCAAGCAGGCCAGTCTTGGCCGCTGCCGAGCCGCGGCGCTCGGTCTTCGGAGCCGGGCCGCCGCGCTTGGCGCCGGCCTGTTTCATGCTGTTGGCGATCTTCAGGCCTTTGTTCTTTTCGAGGTCGGTTTTCTTCACGGGATCATCTCGGTAGTCGAGGCCGGCATTGTACGCAGGTGAACGGACGATGTCCGAGCCGGCACCTTGGCAGGCGGCCGGTCCTCGCGATCTCGCCGCAGAGGCAGCCTCCTTTCATGTCTCGCTCGTGTCGTCGCCGGCGCGCCCACACTCTACCCCGTCACCCAGAACGCCTCGTCATACTGCACCGTCCCCGCCGGCCACTCGCCTTCGAAGCGTACCGCCTGGAAATATTCCGGCGGGACATCGGGCAATACGAGGTCCGCACGGCAAACGAAGCCGAAGCGGCTGTAATAGGCGGGCTCTCCAAGCACCACGCAGCCTCGCGCGCCGCGCCGGCGCAGCGCGTCCAGTGCTGCGTTCATCAGCAGCGTACCAGCACCTTTCGACTGCCAGGCGGGCAGTACAGCGATCGGACCAAGGCCATACCAGCCTTCGCTGCCATCGGAAATCGCGACCGGGGACACCGCCACATGACCGACGATGCGGCCGCCGAGCCGGTCGGCGTCCGTGGCCACCAGTGAAATCGACAGCTGCCCTCGCGCGCGCAATGCATTGACGATCAGCGGTTCGGTACCGCTGGCATGCGTCGCGCTGCGGAAGGCTTCGGCGACGACCGACTCGATCACCGGAATATCGGCGGGGACTTCGTCACGGATCTGGATTGGCATAGTCGGTCCTCTACAAGGAGGTGGGATGGCGATGCTGGCACCGGATCATCGCCCACGAATCACGACGCGCGGTGCAGCGTCTCTTCCGGCCGAAGCCACTGGTACAGCAATGCATGCAACTGCGCAGGCTCCACCGGCTTGCGCAGCACCACATAGCCCTCGCGTTCGGCCTGCAGCAGGGCGGGCGAATCGAATTCGCCGCTGACCATCGCGCCGCTGGCGCCGGGACAGCGCTCCAGCAGCTCCTTCAGCACCTCGAAGCCGCTCTCGCCGGATCGCAGGCGCTGGTCGCACAGGATCACCTGCGGACGCAGGCCGGCATGGAGCAGCGCGATCGCTTCCGTCGCCGAGGCCGCGCAGTGTGCATCGACATGCCATGCCTGCATCAGGCTCCCCCACGCCCTGACGACGACCGGATCGTCCTCGACGATCAGACAGCAACCGCTCAGCGGCGGCAGCGCGCTCGTCGGGCGGGCCTGGGACTCGGCCGCCATCGCGTGCACATGGGCCTGCCCGGGGTCAGCGGCCGGAAAGCGCAGCCAGAATCGCGAGCCGCGACGTTCGACGGAGTCCAGCCCGTAGGCGGCACCCATCATGGTCGCGCAGCGGGCAACCACGGCGAGACCGAGGCCATGACCCGCGCTATCGATGCGCCAGGCGTATTCGTTGCGATAGTACGGTGAATAGATCCGGCTCTTGTCCTCGTTGGCCACGCCGATGCCGGTATCCCAGACTTCCAGCAGCCAGTCCGCTTCGCGGCGCCGCGCCGACAGCAGCACGCCGCCACGCTGCGTGTACCGCAGCGCGTTGTGGACCAGGTTGACCAGCGACTGGCGCAGCAGCGAAGCATCCGCCAGCACCGCCGCGGCCTGCTTCGGCACCCGCACGCGCAGATCGAGATGGCGGCTATGCGCTTCCTCGCGGAACAGCGCGGCGACTTCCTCCATGATGGGTGCGAGCGCCACCGGTGCGCTGCGCGGCATCGCCATGCCCTGCTCGATCTTCGACAGGTCAAGCAGCGAGTTGAACATCAGATGAACGGATCGGACGCTGCGCCGCAGGTCCTCCAGCGGCGGATTCAGCGCCGGATCGCGATTGCGCTGTGCGATCGCTTCGATCAGGAACCCCATCGCATGAACGGGCTGGCGCAGGTCGTGGCTGGCGGTGGTCAGGAACAGGTTCTTGGCGCGCAGCGCATCCTCGGCCGCCTCCTTGGCGAGCCGATAGCTCTCCGCAAGCCGGATGCCGTCGTCCTCGAGCTGCACCTGCTGGCGGAAGAATTGATTGGCGATCAGCGCGTGCCGATAGATCGCCACCGCGTACAGCAGCGTCAGCGGCAGCACCACCTGCCAGTGATGGGGGAAACTCCATGGCACGTTGACCGTCACCACACCCCAGCACGCAAAGAAGAACCGCTGGAAGGCGCCCAGTATCGGCGTCTGGTGCGTGGCATTGGCCGCAAGAATGGCGGCCAGGCTGATATGCAGCAGCAGCGCGAAGTCGAACGTAACCTGGCCCGCGGTCAAGACCGTCGCCATCGACAGGCACAGGCCGTGGACCAGCGCGATGCGCCGAACCACCGGCAGCCAGCGCTCGGCCATCGCCGCGTCGTCGGACTGCGCGCGCTCGCGCCGATAGTGGCGGCGCTCCAGCTGCATCCAGCCGGCGGCGAGGCAGTAGGCGAGCGTCCACACCAGCAGCGAACGGGCATCCCTGCCCGTGACATGAAGCCAGACGACGAACGGCAGGCCGACGAAGGGAATCGCGTTGACGCTGAAGACGAGGCGCTCGAACGTCATGTCGACCAGGCGCGCGCGGGCACGCGGGCTGACGCTCGATTCGGCGGCGGCGGCACGCAGGCCCAGCCGTTGCGAGATCGACCCGCTCACGGTTCGAGCCGGCGTCCGTGCAGCAGCGTGATGGCCTCGACGCGATTGCTGACGCCCAGCTTGCCGAGAATGGCCGTCACGTGTTCCTTGGTGGTCTGCTCGGAAATCGCCAGTTCCTTGGCAATCTGCTTGTTGGGCAGGCCGCGCAGCATCAATGCAAGCACCTGACCCTGCCGATCGGTCAGGCCGAGATCGCGCGGGCTCAGCGGCAGCTCGCGGCGCAGGGCCGGTGTCAGTTCCGCCGCGGGCACGGCCGGGAACCAGGTGCCGCCCTGGCGCAGCGTGGCCACCGCCTGGGCGAACGTCTCCGGCGGCTCGCTCTTGCGCAGAAAGCCGTGCGCGCCCGCCTCCATGGCCTTGATCTGTACGCGCGCGTCTTCATCGCCGCTCATCACGAGCAGGCGGCACGATGGCAGCTTTGCCGCAGCCTCGCGCAGCAGCGCCAGGGCGGTGCCGCCGGGCAGCCAGAAATCGACCACCAGCAGGCTGGGAGGACCGTCGCTATCGATCCGTTGAAAGCACTCCTGCGCATTCGCGGCATAGTGCGCCACCGCGTAGTCGCAATGCGTTGTCAGATATCCCGCAATACCGCGCGCCACCAGCGGATGGTCGTCGACGACGATGGCATACGACTGGCGCGCCGGGGCCATGCCCGACGCAATTCGACTCTTCACCAAGCTTTGGCTCCTGACCCCTGCCGAAATAAAGCTTATTTTTTGCGCCAGTGTAATTGATTTCGCACAACGGAATTCGCGTGGCGCCGCGTTACCCCTACTACGGTAGGTGTTCGAAATATAATTAATCGTCAATGAGCTGACAGAAACGCAGGGAATTACCGAACGGGTCGGCCACCTGCATTTCCTTGCCCCAGTCCATCGTTTCGACGCCGGGGCGCGCATATCGGTACGGCTTCGCCGCCAATTCCCGATGCAGCGCTTCGATGTCATCGACCCGCAGGAATATTGCCGTTCCGGGCGTGCCATCGCCGTGATGCTCGCTCAGATGCAGCAGCAATTCCGAACGCGATATCTGCATGTACAGCGGCAGGCTTTCCTCGAAGCGATGCTCCCAGTCGACGGAAAATCCAAGGAAATCGAGATAGAACTCCCTGGCCTTGTCCACCGAGAAGATACGCAGAATTGGAATGGCGGGAGAGAGCTTCATCGGATTGGTTCATTCAATGCAATGACACAAGGATAACCAATGCGCGTCCAAATCCGTAAGTTCCAACATTAATGCAATTACCCTCGGACCGCTGGTGAATCGCTGGCGAATCGCTGGTAAACCGGCTCACGGAGCGGCGGCGTTGGGCCCTGATTCGAGCAGGAAGGCGAGCGCCTGCCCCCACCACTGTGCATCGACGCGGTCGAACCAGTCGTTGTGGTCGGCACCCGGCACCACGCGCAATTGCCGCCGCATGCCGAGCGCGTCGTGCAGTGCGCGGCCGAAGCGTGCCGGCACGATGCGATCGCGTTCGGCCACCACTACCAATACCGGGCGATCGAATGCGACCAGATTTGCGACGCTGTCATAGCGGTCGCGCAACAGCCAGGAGGTCGGCAGCCATGCGTAGTGATGGGCGGCGATATGGGCCAGCCGATCCCACGGGGTGATCAGCATCAGGCCGGCGATCCGGTCGCGTTGCCGCGCGGCGGCTGCGGCCACCACGCCGGCGCCGAGCGATTCGCCGATCAGCAGCAGCGGCGCGCCGAAGCGCGCATGGGCCAGTTCGATGGTGCGCTGCGCATCGGCGACGAAGCTGGCCTCGCCTACCTCGCCATCGCGCGGCCCATAGCCCGGATATTCGGCCAGGATGACCCGCACGCCGTGCTGCACCAGCGCGTTCGCATAGACCTTGCGGTGGCCGGCATGGCCGGCGTTGCCATGGAACACGATCGCGGTGGCACGCGCCGGCCCGCTGGGCTCGGCGAGCAGGCCCATGAAGTCGTCTTCACCGGGCCAGGGGCGCAATTCGTCGGAAATCAGCGCGGCCAGCGGTGCCTTGCTCGGGAAGTACAGGAAGTGGTCCTGCAATGCCGCCAACGTTGCCGTCGGCGCCATGCCGGCGAGGCAAACCATGCCGAGCGCGATGCTGGCGATGCGGGCAGCAAGGGGAAAACGGTGTCGGACTGCGGTCGGCATGCTTTACTCCCGATGGCCGCTGGCGGAACCGCCACGATCTGAATATTAGGCAACGCGAATTGCCGGGCGGCAGCAGGAATCGCCATGTTGCGTCGCGCCATGGGGGAGACCATGCGCGGGCCGCGGCAACGGGTGCCCTACACGGTGTAACACGTCATTGATGTGGCATTGAGGCGCATGGGCGAAAGGCCGCGCCTTCAGGCCCATTCCCGCGCCAGCCAGGCCAGAAACGCCCGCACCGGCGGATGCCGCTCGCGCCCCGGCACGCACAGCGCGGTATAGGCGGCGCCGGCTACCGTGATATCGGGCCGATACGGCAGCAGCAGCCCATTGCGCACGCTGTCGGACACCATGATGGAGCTGGCGAGCACCAGCCCCTGTCCCGCGACGGCGGCCTGCAGCGCATAGCTCTCCTCGTCGTAGGCGCGCATCGTGGCGCCTTCCTGCAGCCAACGCACGCCGGCCGCATCGCACCACGCCTGCCAGCCATCGTCGTACAGCGTCGAATCGGTCCATCGCACCGTGATCAGTTCGGGCGTCTCCTGGCCGGCAGTTGCGATCCGCGCCGGCGATCCGTAAACGCCGAACGTTTCGCCGAGGCGGCATGCGTTCAGCAGCGAGGGCCAGGCGCTGGTGCCATAGCGGATCGCCACATCGATGCGCGCGTCCTGGTGCAGGTCGACCGGCGCACCATCGCTGTCGATCCGCACGTGCACATCGGGATGCGCCTGATAGAAGCGCCCCAGCCGCGGCACCAGCCACAGCGCGGCGAACGACATGGTGGTGGTCACCGTCAGCGACCCCGCCGCCGGCTGCGGAAGCAGCTCGTCGATGGCTTGGGCCACATCGAGCAGCGCGCCATGCATCCGATGGAACAGCCGCTCGCCTTCGACCGTCAGCGCCACGCCGCGCGGCAGGCGCGTGAACAGTGCCACGCCAAGGCAGGACTCGAGCCCGCGCACCTGATGCGAGACGGCGGCCGGCGTCACCGACAGCTCGGCCGCCGCGGCCTTGAAGCTCAGATGCCGCGCGGCAGATTCAAAGACGCGCAGGGCGGCGATCGGCAAGGAAGCGAACATGCATTGCGCTCCAAAAAAATGCGCAGGAAACCCAGAGATGAACCGAATTTGTCCGACGCAAGAATTGCTCGTTTGTCGCGCCGCAGTCGCCATCCTACAGTCGCCGTGTCCCTACCACGCAATGCAAGGAACATGATGACGGATACGACTTTCTCCCAAACCCTTCCTTCCGGGCCGGTATTGATCCTGGTGGGCAGCCCTCGGCGCGACGGCAATTCGGCGGCGATGGCGCACGCGGTGCAGCGCGGCGTCGAGCGAGCGGGCCACCCGGTCAAATTGCGCTTTCTCGACGACCATATCGGCGGGCTGCTGCGCGACTGCCGCCAATGCCGGCGCGCCGACGGCAGCTGCGGCATCGACGACGGCTATCGCGACCTATTGCTGCAGGACTTTCTGCCCGCGGCCGGCGTGGTGTTCTGCTCGCCGATCTATTGGTATGGCCTGTCGGCGCAGACCAAGGCCTTCTTCGACCGGATGTTCTGCTATTACGCCGCCTCGCATCCGGATTCGGCCACCGTGGTGCCGAAGCTGGCCCGCAAGCGCCTCGGCCTGGTACTGGCGTCCGAGGAAAGCTATGCCGGCGCGGCGCTCGGCATCGTTCATCAATTGCAGGAGTATGCCCGCTATACCGATTCGCAATTGGCAGGCGTGGTGCGGGGTACCGGCAATCGCCGCGGCGAGGTGGTACGCGATCCGACCGATGCGATCGCGCAGGCCGAGCGACTCGGCGCCGAGCTGTTCGTGCGGTCCTACAGCGACTATCGTTTCGATACGCCGCGCGATACGCGGGTCTGGCCGCTGGATCGGGCGGCATGATGGCCGCGGGAATCGCACCAACATCGCACCAACATCGCACCGACATCGCACCGACACCGAAGGACATGGCGAGGCATGGCCGGCGCAATCGCGATCGTGAATGCATGCGCTGCATGGCGGCCATGTCGCCGAGCAGCGATCGGGCAAAAAAATACCCGCAGCCGGGAGGTGCGGGTACTTCAAAGTGGTATGAGCGAGTCGCGGTTCCGCTCAGGACGCATCCTCGCATCACGCGCCAGCCACGCCAATAATCCATCCGGACTAGGCAACCCCGGATCGGCAGGCATGGACAAGCAGTCGGGAATCGATTCCAATCCACCACTGGCAAGGGCCGCCGGCCGCCATCCGCGCGCCTTCACCCTGCCATGCGATCCCCCAACCGCAAGGTTCTAGCGGCCCGCCACGCCGATGACCGGCCCCTTATCGACCGCCATGCCCGATGCCCGCCTGCTGCTGATCGACGACCATACGCTGTTCCGCACCGGCCTGCGGCTGCTGCTGGCCGACAGCGCCAGCGTGTCCGCGATCGTCGAGGCCGGCACGGTGATGGAGGCGGTGCAGGACCATGCCGGAGCCGCGGTCGATATCATCCTGCTCGATATCCAGTTGCCGGGCCTGAACGGCATCGAGGGCGTGCGCGTGCTGCGCCGGCATTTTCCCGCGGCGCGCATCCTGATCGTCTCGGGTACCTCGGGCCCGGACGCGATTCCCCCCGACGTGCGGAAGGACGTGGCCGGCTTCCTGCCCAAATCGGCGGACGCCACGCGCATCGAGAAGGCGATCGCGCGCTGCCTGCAGGGCGGCACCTACTTCTGCCATGCGGATGACGCCATCGCGCCGGACCCGTCCGCCACGGATGCGGCCCGCTACCGTCCCAGCCAGCTGACACCGCGCCAGCTCGAGGTGCTGAGCCAACTGGCGCTGGGCCGTTCCAACAAGATCATCGCGCACCATCTCGGCCTGTCGGAGAACACGGTGCGGGTGCATGTCGCCGCCATCCTCGATCACCTTGGCGTGGTCAGCCGCGTCGAGGCCATCATCGAGGCGCAGCGGCGTGGCCTGATCCAGGCCGCGCGGTGAAGCGCGCCAGCGGCCGCTGGCGGCTGCCCTTGCTGCCGCGCTTCGACGAGGGACGGCTGCTGGCCGCCCAGATGGATCTGCTGGACCAGAGCTTCAGCGTCGCGATGATCGGCTGCGCGCTGGCATCTTGGTTCCTGACGGCCGGGCTGGTGCTGTCCGGCGATCGCCCGCTGGCGTTGCCGTGGGCCATCGCGATGACGCTGGCCTGCGCCTACGGCCTGGTCGGCCGGCAGCGGATGCCGGAACGCACCACCGAGGCCGCAGCGCCTTGCTACGCGCGCTGGATGACGATGCTGCTGACCTGCATCGGCTCGCTGTGGGGAGTGATCGCGCTGCTCTATCTCGATGTCCGCGAGCCGCCGATCGTCATTTCGGTGCTGTCGCTGATCGCGGGCATGAGCGCCGCGGCGCTGGCCGTGTTCTCGGCCTGCCTGCCGGTCGCCGTCGGCTTTTTCGTGCCGGCGATCCTGCCGGTATGGATCAGCTTCCTGGCCACCGGCGACCCCGACTATCTGCCGATGTTCCTGGCGACGCCGCTCTATCTGATCGTGCTGATCGTGTTCGCGCGCAACTACGCCCGCGTGGCGCGGCATTCAATCGCGCTGCGCTTCGAGAATATCGAACTGATCGGGCAGCTGCGCGAGCAGACGGCGCGCGCGGAGTCCGCCCAGCGCGCGGCCGAGCAGGCGAGCCGCGCGAAATCGGTGTTCCTGGCATCGGCCAGCCACGACCTGCGCCAGCCGCTGCATGCGCTCGGCCTGTTTCTGGTCTCGCTGAGCCGCACCTCGCTGGACGACAAGCAGCGCCAGCTGCTGACGCATATCGAGGCGGCCTCGGACGCCGCGCGGGAAATGCTGAACACCTTGCTGGACTTCTCCAAGCTCGAAGCCGGCGTGGTGCAGGCACGGCCGATGGCGTTTCGCCTGCAGCCGCTGCTCTACCGGCTCGAGAACGAGTTCGCGCCGCTGGCGGAAGCACGCGGGCTGGTCTACCGGACGCGCGAGACGACCTGCGCGGTGTTCGCCGATCCGTCGCTGGTCGAGCTGGTGCTGCGCAATCTGATCGCCAATGCAATCCGCTATACCGAGCGCGGCGGCGTGCTGGTGGGCTGCCGCCGGCGCGGCGAACATGCGGTGCTCGAGGTATGGGACACGGGGATCGGCATCCCGGCGTCGCAGCACGCGGCGATCTTCCAGGAGTTCCATCAGCTCGGCAATCCCGAGCGCGATCAGCGCAAGGGCCTGGGACTCGGGTTGTCGATCGCCAGCGGCCTCGCGCGCACGATGTCCACCGATGTCACGCTCGCCTCGACGCCGCAGCGCGGCTCGGTATTTCGCATGGCGCTGCCCTGGGTCTGGCTGCCGCCGGCCGGCATGGAGACGCTGGTACATCGGCTGCCGAGCGATGCGCCGATGCAGCTGGAACCGCTGCCGGGCGTGCGGGCGCTGGTCATCGACGACGATCCGCATATCCGGCTGGCGATGACCGAGCTGCTGTCGGGCTGGCAATGCGATTGCCGGGCGGCGGAGTCCGAGCGCGACGCGCTGGCCTGCCTGCCGGCGTTCCGGCCCAATCTGATCGTGGCGGATTATCGGCTGCGCGGAAACCGGGACGGCCTGCAGGCGATGGCGGCGCTGCGCAAGCAACTGGGAGAGGCGGTACCGGCGATCGTCATCACCGGCGATACCGCGGCGGACCGGCTGCGCAGCGTGCATGCGAGCGGCACCGTGCTGCTGCACAAGCCCGTGGTCGCCGCGGAACTGCATGCGGCGATCGTGGGGCTGGTCCCGCCGCTCGCGGCCCAAGCACGCACGGTGCGCCCCGGCGAGGGAACGGACGGACCTGACGAACCGGGCGAGACCGAGCAGCCGGATCGACCCGGTAAACCGGACGCGTCGGCACCATAACTTTTTCGGATAAATCAATCCGATCTATTAATTGGACTTTGGTCCGCGGCTTGCCAACACTGAATCGACACTGCACCGGGTCGATCCCGTGAGGAGCCATCATGCCGTCGCCTTTGCCGCCAACCAGTTCGCTGCCCTCGCCGAATTCGCCGATCTGGCCCAATTCGTCCTCGCTGCCGCGGCATGACCTGCTGATCGGCGCCGAGCGTGTCGCGCCGATCTCGGGCGCCTATTCGACCGATATCAACCCCGCCACCGAGGGACCGATCGCGCTGGTCGCGCGGGGCGGCGCGGCCGAGGTGGACCTCGCGGTGCAGACCGCGCGCCGCGCGCTGAAGGGCTGGAGCCGCATGCGCGCCGCGGAACGCGGCCGCATCCTGCACCGCTTCGCCGACCTGCTCGAGGCCCATCGGGACGAGCTGATCGCGCTGGAGAGCCTCGACGCCGGCAAGCCGCTGGCCGCGGTACGCCGGCAGGACCTGCCGGCGGTGATCGACACCGTGCGCTACTACGCGGGCTGGGCCGACAAGATCCACGGCGACGTGATACCGGCCCGCCCCGACGCGCTGACCTATACCGTGCGCGAGCCGGTCGGCGTGGTGGCCGCGATCGTGCCGTGGAATTTCCCGCTGATGATCGGCATGTGGAAGATCGCGCCGGCGCTGGCATGCGGCTGCACCGTGATCGTCAAACCCGCGGAAATCACGCCGCTGTCGGCGCTGCGCGTCGGCGAACTCGCGCTCGAAGCGGGCCTGCCGCCGGGGGTGCTCAATATCGTCACCGGCAAGGGCAGCGTGGTCGGCGATGCGCTGGTCGGCCATCCCGGCGTCGACAAGGTGACCTTCACCGGCTCGCCGGGCGTGGGCCGCGGCATCATGCAGGGCGCGGCGGGCAACTTCAAGCGCGTCACGCTCGAGCTCGGCGGCAAATCGGCCAACCTGATCTTTGCGGACGCGGATCTCGACGCGGCGGTGCGGGCCGCGGCATCGGGCATCTTCTTCAATGCCGGCCAGGTCTGCTCCGCGGGATCGCGCATCCTCGCGCAACGCGCCATCTACGACGAGGTGGTCGAGCGGCTCGCGGCACGGGCCAACGCGATCCGCGTCGGCAACCCGGCGTTGCCCGAGACGACGATGGGGCCGCTGGTGTCCAACGCGCAGATGAAGACGGTGCTGGACTATATCGAGATCGGCAAGCAGGAAGGGGCATCAGTGGTGGCCGGCGGCATGCGGGTTGGCGAGCGCGGCTACTTCGTTGCACCCACGGTATTCGCCAACGTCGCGCACGCGATGCGCATCTCGCAGGAGGAGATCTTCGGCCCGGTGGCCGCAGTGATTCCCTTCGACGACGAGGCCGATGCGATCCGCATCGCCAACGGCACCGCGTTCGGCCTGGCGGCCGGGGTCTGGAGCGCGGACATCGGGCGCGTGCATCGCGTCGCCGGCGAATTGAAGGCGGGCACGGTATGGATCAATACCTACGGCTATACCGATGTCCGGCTGCCCTGGGGCGGTGCCGGCGATTCGGGGCTGGGCCGCGAACATGGCGACGCGGCGCTGCAGAACTTCACCGAACCGAAGACGGTGTGGCTGTCGCTGCGATAGCCGATCGCCGAATCCGGTCGTCGCATTCGGTGGCCGCATTCGGTGGCCGCATTCGGTGGCCGCAGACGATCGCCGCGGACGATCACCCCGTCAGAACTTCGGAATCCGCAGCGTCTTGCTGATCATCAGCGAGCCCGACAGCACGAACAGCAGCACGAGCGGATGCAGTACCGCCGGGCCGAGCGTCCAGGCACCGCCGAACAGCGCATCGCCGATGCGGCCCTGCCAGGCGCACAGCGCCAGCACGCCGGTCAGCACCACGCTGGTCGGGATCGGCGTGCCCTCGAAATAGGACACCTTGCCGCTGGCGCCGGACAGCGATTCGGCCGTGACGTTGAAGCGCGCGAGCCGGCTGACGCCGCAGCAGACGAAATAGATCAGCGCGAGCAGATCCCAGCCGCCGCGCATGCCGGCGGCAAAGGCCAGCGTCGCGGGACCGACGCCGAACGAGATGATGTCGGCCAGCGAATCGAGCTCGCGGCCCAGCGCCGAATGCGCGTGGCGCCAGCGCGCGACACGGCCGTCGATCACGTCGAAGAAGAAGGCGGCGGGCGCGAAGGCCGCCGCGATCAGGAAGTGCCGCAGCGACTGGCTGTCGATGTAGAACATCGCGAAGAACACCGATGCCATGCCGCAGGCCGCATTGGCCAGCGTAAAGACGTCGGCCAGCGCCAGTTCGCGGATCATCGAGAAATGCCGCGGCCGTGCGGATGGATCGGCCGATGATCGGGTCGGATCGTTCGATTCAGGCATGTCTGGCTCCTCGCGTGGTCGGTCTTCGAGAGTCCCCCTGGGCCCTCTCGTCCCCTCGTTCCGCTTGTTCCCCTGGCGATCCCCCTGTCCGCCCCGATGCCCGGGCCGTGCCGGCATCAGGCGCCCGTCATCGCGGCGTGCCGCGTCGGCGGGCCAGGCTTGCGGCCAGATAGGCGACGATCGCCACGTTGGCGACGGCCACGCCGATGTGTATCCAGGTCGGATGCCGCGCCGCTTCGTAAAGTTCCACCGGAATATAGATCGCACCGGACCAGACGCCCAGCCATTGGGCCCAGGCGCGTTCGTGCCACAGGCCATAGGCCTCGGCGAATCGCATCGCGGCATAGATCGCGGCCGACGCGCCGATGGCCCACAGGCGCGGATCGTCGGGATGCGCCGCCAGCGACAGGAAGATCGTCGGATAGCGGCTGCCGGGATTCAGGTGCAGGCGCGCGACGATGGCCTCGGCCAGCGCCTGCGCGTCGCGATGCAGCAGCGCCGCCAGGCCGATGCCGGCCAGCACCACCAGCGCGCCCTTGGTCGCCTCCAGCAGCGCGATGCCTTTCAGCCCGAGGGTGCCTTGCCTGCCTGCCATGGTTCAGCGCTCCGCGCGCATGGGACGCGGTCCGCCGCTCAGGAGAAGCTCAGGAGAACACGCGGTTCTTGTCGGACACCTGGTCATTGAGCGTCCAGAAGTCGTACAGCACGCCGATCAGGAAGAAGCCGCCGGTCACCAGATACAGCAGGCCGGTCAGCCATTTGCCCATATACATCCGATGCACGCCGAAGATGCCGAGGAAGGTCAGCAGAATCCAGGCGATATTGAAATCGACGCGGCCCGAGGTAAAGCGGCGGTCGGCATCCCGGTCCATGCCCGGAATCAGGAACAGGTCGATCAGCCAGCCGATGCCCAGCAGGCCGAGCGTCAGGAACCAGATCGTGCCGGTCACCGGTTTGCCATAGTAGAAGCGATGCGAGCCGGTAAAACCGAAGATCCAGAGCAAATAACCGATCAGCTTGCTGTGCGTGTCCTGAAGCATGTCCATCCTCATGTTGTCGTGCCGGAATGATGCCATAGGCATCTGTCGGACCCGCCGATTCACCAATCGCATCGAAGAGGCTTCACAGGCAAAAAAATCGGCGTTATACTTGCGCCCCTCGCGACGCAAAACACAGCGTCAATGCGAAACGGTTCCAGTCCCCTTCGTCTAGAGGCCTAGGACATCACCCTTTCACGGTGAGTACAGGGGTTCGAATCCCCTAGGGGACGCCAGCTTGACCGGATGCCATGCATCCGGACGCCGGCTGGACCGCTCGCTGCAATGCCGGCAACCATGCCAAGCAGTGCGGCGGCGCCAGCAGGCAAGCCGACAAGGAGTGGTAGTTCAGTCGGTTAGAATACCGGCCTGTCACGCCGGGGGTCGCGGGTTCGAGTCCCGTCCACTCCGCCAGCAAAAGCAGAAAACCCGCCAATCGCAAGATCGGCGGGTTTTTTGTTTTGGCGCGGCGTCTTCGCTGCTGACCGATAGGCGCATTGCATTGGTATCGGCCTCGTATCGGCCTCGTATCGGCCTCGTATCGGCCTGGTATTGGTCTGGTACAGGCCTGGTATTGGATTGGTATTCCGCCGGCCAGCTTCCACAATAGGAACCTCGATCCACCACTCCTGGATATGAGGTCGCCATGCATCTGGAAGGCTCCTGTCATTGCGGCGCGGTGCGTTTCAGCGTCGAGTCGTCTTCGTATTACCCCTTCATGCATTGCCATTGCTCGATCTGCCGCAAGACCGCGGGCTCCGGCGGCTATGCGATCAATCTCGGCGCGGACGCCAACACGCTGCGCGTACGCGGCCGCAAGCATCTGGGCATCTATCACGCCGTGATGCGCGAGCCCGGCAAGCGCGCGACCCGCTCGCCGGCGTCGCGGCATTTCTGCCTGCAATGCGGCAGCCCGCTGTGGCTGTGGGACCCGCGCTGGCCGGAACTGGTCCATCCCCATGCGTCGGCGATCGACACCCCGCTGCCGCGCCCGCCGGAGGTCGTCGAGGCGGCGCTGGACTATGCCGCGCCCTGGGTCGACGTGCCGCGCGGCAAGGGGCATGTCCATTGCCGCCAGTGGCCCGACGAATCGCTGGCGCAATGGCATGCCCGGCATGGCCTCGGCGACGGCAATGGCGAGCGCTGACGCCGTCGGACCACCGGCCGGCAAGGGCCGCATGCGGCCCGTCCTTCACACCGCTTCCGCATCGCATATAACTAGCTGAAGAGGGCGGCGCCGCTACGCGCCGCCCAAAAAAATTTTTGCCGGGCGGCTCTTGAAGGTCACACAGCCGCCCTTAATTTGGCGTCGGCCCGTCTTCTCTGGAACGGCACCCACGCCGCATCGGCCATCGCGGCCGTGCGGCTTCCGGACAGTCAACTTCGCTTGAAGAGGAGGTTTGCTGATGAAGATTGCCCAGATCGCCCCGCTTGCCGAGCGTTGCCCGCCCAAGCTCTACGGGGGCACCGAGCGCATCGTGTCCTATCTGACCGAAGAGCTTGTCCGCCAGGGTCATGACGTGACCCTGTTCGCCAGCGGCGACTCCAGGACCGCCGCCCGGCTGGTACGCGGCTCCGACATCGCGCTACGGCTCGATCCCAGGGTGAAAGACCCGATCCCCTATCACATCATGATGCTGGACGAGGTCCGCCGGCGTGCCGACGACTTCGACGTGCTGCACTTCCACATCGACCTGCTGCATTTCCCGCTGATCCGCGACATCGCCGAGCGCACCGTCACCACGCTGCATGGCCGGCTCGATCTGCCCGACCTGGTGCCCTTCTATCGCGCCTTCCCCGAATTTCCGCTGGTGTCGATCTCCGACGACCAGCGCCGCCCGATGCCGCCCGTCAACTGGGTCGGCACGGTGCACCATGGCCTGCCGCGCGACCTGCTGCCTTTCACCGCCGAGGCGAAGGGCGGCTATCTGGCCTTCCTCGGCCGCATCTCGCCCGAAAAACGGCCCGATCGCGCCATCGAAATCGCCGCGCGCACCGGCATGCCGCTGAAGATCGCCGCCAAGATCGACAAGGCCGACCAGGCCTATTGGGACGAAGTCATCGCGCCGATGATCGCCGCGCATCCGAAGGTCAAGTTCATCGGCGAAATCAACGAGCATCAGAAGGCCGAATTCCTCGGCAACGCGCGCGCGCTGCTGTTCCCGATCGACTGGCCGGAGCCCTTCGGCCTGGTGATGATCGAGGCGATGGCCTGCGGCACGCCGGTGATCGCCTACCGCTGCGGCTCGGTGCCCGAAGTCATCGACGAGGGGGTGACCGGCTTTATCGTCGAGGACATCGAGCAGGCCGCGCAGGCGGTCGGACGCATCGACGAACTGGACCGCGGCAGGATCCGCGCGACCTTCGAGCAGCGCTTCACCGTGGAACGAATGGCGCAGCAGTATGTCGAGATCTATCGCAGCCTGGCCGATGTCAGCGCCGGTGCGCTGCTGCGCCGAGCCATGGGTGCAACGGTGGGCGGCGTGACCGGCAGCGACCGTGTCGGCCTGCCCGCCCTCGCCTGAACCGCAAAGGATCGCGACGATGCCAACCGCCAGCACTGTTGCCGCCTCCCACGCGCCGGCGCCCACCGGGCCCGGCGGTACCCAGCTCGCCCAGTTCTTCATCCCGGCCGCCGCGTCGCTGCAGGAGCGCAGGCCGCGCACGCTCAAGCATGGCGACACCTTCGCGGTGTTCGACCACAACGGCGATGCGCTGTCCGGCCCCGGCAGTCCCGAGGGCATATTCCATCGGGACACCCGCCACCTGTCGCACCTGTTCCTCTCGATCGACGGCGCGCGGCCGATGCTGCTGTCGTCGACGCTGCGCGACGACAACGCGACGCTGACCTGCGACCTGACCAATCCCGATCTGTTCGATGGCGATGGCCAGCTGAAGATCGAGCACGATCTGCTGCATCTGCGCCGCTCGCGCTTTCTGTGGAACGCGACCTGCTACGAACGGCTGATCATCCGCAACTTCGACGAGAAGCCGCGCCGCATCCAGCTCGAACTCGCGTTCGCGGCGGACTTCGCCGACCTGTTCGAGGTCCGCGGCTCGAAACGCGAGCGCCGCGGCGAACATCATCCGCCCCGCATCAGCAACAATCGGGTCATCCTCGGCTATACCGGGCTCGATCAGCAGAGCCGGCACACGGCGCTGCTGTTCGATCCGGCGCCGACCCGGCTGACCGGCAACTGCGCGCGCTTCACGCTCGATATCCAGCCGAAGGAGGCGCGCCTGCTGTTCGTCGAGATCCGCTGCGGTATCGGCGAGATTCCGCAGCAGACCCGCTGCGCCTTCTTCAGCGCGCTGCGCGACGCCCGGCGGGCGCTGCGCAACTCGGCCTCGCGCGCGGCCTCGATCGTGACCTCGAACGAGATCTTCAACGAGGCGGTCCGGCGCAGCGTATCGGACCTGTACATGCTGATCACCGATACGCCGGAGGGTCCCTATCCTTATGCCGGGATTCCGTGGTTCAGCACCGTGTTCGGCCGCGATGCGCTGATCACCGCGCTGGAGACGCTGTGGCTGGACCCGAATATCGCGCGCGGCGTGCTCGGCTATCTGGCGGCCAACCAGGCCACCGAGAACGATGCGGCCGCCGACGCCGAGCCGGGCAAGATCCTGCACGAGGTCCGGCACGGCGAGATGGCGGAGCTCGGCGAGGTGCCGTTCCGCCGCTACTACGGCAGCATCGACTCGACGCCGCTGTTCGTGATGCTGGCCGGCGCCTATCTGCATCGCACGGGAGATCTCGGCACGCTGCAGCGGCTGTGGCCGAGCCTCGAGGCCGCGCTGCAATGGATCGAGCGCTATGGCGACCGCGATGGCGACGGCTTCGTCGAGTACAGCAGGCGCACCACCGAAGGGCTGGTCAATCAGGGCTGGAAGGACAGCCAGGACTCGGTCTTCCATGCCGACGGCACGCTGGCCAGGGGCCCGATCGCGCTGGCGGAGGTGCAGGCCTACGTCTACGGCGCCTGGCAGGCCGGCGCCGATATCGCCGCGCAACTGGGCATGACCGAGCGTGCGACCCAATGCGCGGCGCGCGCCGAGGCCCTGCGCGCGGCCTTCGATGCGGAGTTCTTCGACGAGGCGCTCGGCACCTATGTGCTCGCGCTCGATGGCGACAAGCGCCCATGCCGGGTGCGCACGTCGAACGCCGGCCATGCGCTGCTGACCGGCATCGCGCTGCCCGAGCGCGCCCCCGCGGTGGTACGTACGCTGATGTCGGGAACGTCGTTCTGCGGCTGGGGCGTGCGCACCGTGGCGTCGACCGAGGCGCGCTACAACCCGATGAGCTATCACAACGGCTCGGTCTGGCCGCACGACAATGCGCTGATCGCGGGCGGCATGGCGCGCTACGGCTTCCATCGCGAAGCAGCGCGGATTTTCGAGGGCCTGTTCGCGGCCTCCACCTATATCGACCTGCGCCGGTTGCCCGAGCTGTTCTGCGGCTTCCCGCGCCAGGGCACGCAGGGCCCGACCTTCTATCCGGTCGCCTGCACCCCGCAGGCTTGGGCCGCGGCCGCACCGCTATACATGCTGCAGGCCAGCCTCGGGCTCGGCTTCGACACCGAGCGCGTGCATATCACCTTCGACGAGCCGGCGCTGCCAGCCTTCCTCGACGAGGTGGTCTTCCGCAATCTGGCGGTCGGCGGCGGCTCGGCCGACGTCGCGCTGCGGCGCTCGGGCCGGCATGTCGTCGTCGACATGCTGGAACGGCGCGGACCGGTGCGGGTGCTGACGACGAATTGACGAGGAACTGACGAGGGATCGACCGGGATTCCGGGCGCCCTGGCACCGAGGCTGGCTGTACGCGAGAGCGCTTAAGTGATAGTGTGAACCGCTCCGGCACCGGCCTCGGCAGTCAGCATTTTCGGTACCGTCCCATCTTTCCCCTCTTTCCCTCCCCTGCAAGGAGCCGCCCGTCATGACCCCGGTTTCCCACGCCAGTGTCCGCGCCGCCGGACCGAACTACCGGCACGAAATCACCACCGGCAAGCATCAGCTGGTGGCCGACGAGCCTGCCAAGGCGGGCGGGCAGGATGCCGGGCCGGCTCCGTACGACTATGTGCTGACCGGGCTCGGTGCCTGCACGGCGATCACGCTGCGCATGTATGCGGACCGCAAGGGCTGGGACCTCGGCGATCTGCGCGTCGAGCTGACCTTGCTGAAAAACCGCGACGGCGATACGCGCATCGAACGCACGCTGCACGCGTCGGCGGCGCTGAGCGACGAGCAATGGGAACGCCTACTGGAGATCGCCGGCAAGACGCCGGTCACGCTGACGCTGCAGGCCGGCGTGTCGATCGCGACCACCAGGGCAACCGCCTGAGTCCGCGCCGATCGGCGAACACCGCGGCAGCCTGACCCCGTGTCGATCCTGCGCAGGCGTTCGGGGTGGTTATGGGTCGCGGCCTTCGCGGCGGCGGCATGGTGGGCCTGGCCACGCGTCCAGCCGGTGCTGGACCGCGTGTTCTACGGCATGCGCCTCGCGGCGATGCCGGCGCCCAAAGCGCTGCCGGTGCCCGTCGCAGGCGTACCGGCCAACGCCTTGCGCGATACCTGGAACGCCCCGCGCTCCGGCGGCCGGCAGCATCAGGGCATCGACATCTTCGCGCCGCGAGGTCGCGAGGTCGTGTCGGCCACCGAAGGCATCGTGTCCCGCGTCGGCACCAACAATCTCGGTGGCCAAGTGGTCTGGGTCATGGGACCGGGCCGGCAGATGCACTACTACGCCCACCTCGACCGCTATGGCGAGATCGCGCCCGGTGATCGCGTCACTCCCGGCACCGTGCTCGGGTATGTCGGCAATACCGGCAACGCGCGCGGCACGCCGCCGCATCTGCACTACGGCATCTATACGCCGACCGGTGCGATCAATCCCTATCCGTTGTTGACGGCGCGCATCGCGACGTCGAAGTAAGCCGGCACGCGCCCGGCCGTCCATGCTTCACCATTCGCAGCGCCCCGAAATTCCAATCATCCAGAAGAAGCCAATGTCGGCACCAAGCTTCAACCAGACCGAACACCATGCCGCAGCCGGCGTCGCCGGCCATATCGACCGCCTGATCGTCTTCACCGGCGGCCCGGGCTCGGGCAAGAGCACGCTGATCGATGCGCTGGAGCAGCTCGGCCATGCCCGCTCGGAGGAAGCGGGCCGCGGCATCATCCAGGACCAGGTCGCGATCGAGGGCCCGGCGCTGCCATGGCGCGACCGGCAGGTCTTCGCCGAGGCGATGCTCGGCTGGGAACTGCGCTCGTATCGTCTGGCGCAGCGGCATACCGGCCCGGTGCTGTTCGACCGCGGCGTGCCGGACGTGATCGGCTATCTGCGGCTGTGTGAGCTGCCGGTGCCCGACCATCTGCGGCGCGCCGCGGCGACGTTCCGCTATCGCCAGCAGGTCTTCATCGCACCGCCCTGGCCGGAAATCTACCGGCACGACGCCGAGCGCAAGCAGAGCCTGGACGAGGCCGAACGGACCTATCACGCGGTGGCACAGGCCTATCGCGATTGCGGCTATACGCTGATCGAGCTGCCGCGCGTCGACGTGGCGGCGCGCGTGCGTTTCGTGCTCGAGCGGATCGGCACCGCGCGCGCGGTCATTTGAGTCCGCTGTCGCGCTCCCACGGCGGGATATCGCCGAAGCGCTCGGCCAGGAAATCGACCAGCGCTCGCACGCGCGGCGGCACCAGTCGTCGCTGCGGCATCACCGCATAGATGCCCGTGTCCGGGATCTGGTAGTCCGGCAGCACCTGCACCAGACGGCCGGCACGCAGCATCGGGCAGACATGCCAGTACGAATGCAGCGCGATGCCGAGACCGCCCAGCGCCGCGTCCGACAGCAATTCGCCGGTATTGGCCTCGATCCGGCCCCGCACCCGCACAGCAATCTCTCGGCCGTCACGGTCTTCGAGCCGCCACAGGTCCTGCCTGCCCTGGCTGCCCACCAGCACCAGGCATTCGTGTTGGGCCAGCTCTTCCGGCGTGCGCGGGGTGCCATGCCGGCGCAGATAGTCCGGCGACGCGCACAGCAGCCGCCGATTGTTGGCGAGCTTGCGCGCGACCAGCGTCGAATCGTCGAGCGCGCCGATGCGAACCGCCAAGTCGAAGCCCGCACTGACCAGATCCACCACGCGGTCGTCCAGATGAATGTTCAGCCGAAGTTGCGGATGCCGCGCCATGAATTCGGGCAGCAGCGGCGACAGGTACTGGCGGCCGAACGACGATGCCGTGGTCACACGCAGCGTACCGGTGACCTCGCCACCGGCCCGGCGCAACGAGCTGCCGAGGGCCTCCAGTTCCTCGACCAGCCCGCGGCCCTGCTCGGCCAGCGCCGCGCCTTCGGGCGTCGGGTGCAGCCGGCGCGTCGTCCGGTGCAGCAGGCGTACGCTCAGGTCCTGCTCCAGCCGCTTCAGGCGCTGGCTGGCCACGGCCACCGACAGGTCGAGACTGCGCGCGGCAGCGCTGATCGAGCCGAGGTCCAGTACGCGCAGGAACAGCGCGATATCGCCGATTCGGTCCATGACTATCAATCGGATATTGAAACTGATTCATGATACCGCCGGTTTTTCAAAAAGATGCGGGCGGGCAAACTGCGGGCCTTCCAATAGGAGAGTTGTCATGGCCGCCCCGCCTACCGCCACTACCCCGTCCACCACCCCACCCACTGCCAAGCCTCCTGCCAAGCCCGCGCGCGCAGGCATGCCGCTGGCGCTCTACGCGCTGACCGCCGGCTCGTTCGGCATCGGCTGCGCCGAATTCGTGATCATGGGCCTGCTGCTGCAGGTCAGCGCCGACCTGCACGTGTCGATCGCCTCGGCCGGCATGCTGGTGTCCGGCTATGCGTTCGGTGTCGCCGCCGGCGCGCCGATCCTGACGCTGCTGACCCGCCGCATGCCGCGCAAGGCCGTGCTGCTGGCGCTGATGGTGATCTACACCGTCGGCAACGCGGCCTGCGCGCTGGCGCCCGACTACACCACGCTGATGATCGCCCGCGTGATCACCTCGCTGACGCATGGCACCTTCTTCGGCGTCGGCGCCGTGGTGGCGACCGGCCTGGTGCCGGAAGACCGCCGCGCCTCGGCGATCTCGGTGATGTTCTCCGGCCTGACGCTGGCCACGCTGCTCGGCATGCCCGCCGGCGCCTGGCTGGGCCTGCATCTGGGCTGGCGTTCGACGTTCTGGGCGATGACGCTGATCGGGCTGGTATCGCTCGTCGTGATCGGCATGCTGGTCAAGGCCAGCCGCGACCACAGCGCGCCGGCCTCGTTGAAGGACGAGCTGGCGACCATGGTGCGGCCGCAGGTGATGCTGGGCCTGGCCATGACGATCCTGCAGGCCATCGGCATCTTCGCGGTGATCACCTACGTGCAGCCGCTGCTGACCAAGGTGGCCGGCTATGGCGAGGCGGCGGTGTCGCCGATCCTGCTGCTGTTCGGCGCCGGCATGATCGTCGGCAATCTGCTCGGTGGCAGGCTGGCGGACCGCCGTCCGGTCGCCGCGGTGCTCGCCACGCTGCTCTCGCTCGCCTCTGTGCTGGCGCTGATGACCTTCGCCATCCACCACCAGGTCGCGGTGGTGGCCTTCGTCGGCATCCTCGGCATCGCGGCCTTCGCCACGGTGTCGCCGCTCCAACTGCGCGTGCTGCGGCACGCGCGCGGACCGGGCCAGAACCTGGCGTCGAGCTTCAATATCGCCGCCTTCAACCTCGGCAATGCGCTGGGCGCCTGGCTCGGCGGCATGGTGATCGACCACGGTCCAGGCCTGACCGCCCTGCCCTGGGTTGCCGCGCTGGCTCCGCTGTCGGCACTGGCGGTCGCGGCCTGGAGCGTGCGGCTGGAACGGGCACGGCCGTCGTTGCCTGCGTGTGCGGCGGGGGCCGAGGCCGGTTGATGGGGCACAGTTGCTCCCCGGGGACCGACACGTGAGGACGCGGCCATGGATCCGCTACGATATGGGGCAACCGCGACAAGGCGACGAGCCGCCGGCAAGCGCAGTTGCGGCCCCCTTATCTCCATGCACCCCGAAGACCTGCAACTCCTCGTCACCCGCACCATGCCGTTCGGCAAGTACAAGGGCCGGCTGATCGCCGATCTGCCGGGCAATTACCTGAACTGGTTTGCGCGCGAAGGGTTTCCGCCGGGTGAGATCGGGCGGTTGCTGGCGTTGATGCAGGAGCTCGACCACAACGGCCTGTCGCATCTGCTCGCGCCGCTGCGAAAGCGCTAGCCGGCTGCGCGGTCGACGGTGGCGCCGCCACGGCGCACCGGGTCCATGTGGGTCATCACGTCGAGCACGTCGCGGTTTTCCATCGCGCGCCGGCGCGCCTCCATCGCGATCGCGTGGCCCTGCTCGACGGTCAGCATCGCCTCCATCTCCAGATGCACGTCGACCAGGATCAGGTCGCCCATCTTGCGCGTACGCAGGTCGTGTACGCCCAGCACGCCCGGCGTGGACAACAGGCTGTGCCGGATTGCCTCGACGGTGTGCGCGTCCGCGCCGCGGTCCATCAGGTCCTGCATCGCATTCCAGCCAAAGCGCCAGCCCATGCGGATGATCATCAGGCCGACCACCATGGCGGCGACGGGATCGAGCCAGCGATAGCCGAGCAGGCTGCCGCCGATACCGAGCGCGACCACCAGCGACGACGCGGCATCCGAACGCGAATGCCAGGCGTTGGCCGCCAGCATGCTCGAGCGCACGCGGTGCGCGACCGACAGCAGATAGCGGAACAGCGATTCCTTCAGCACCAGCGTGCCGAGCGCGACCCACAATGCGGCCATGCCGACCGGCGGCGTGTCACCCGCGGGATCGACCTTGCCGGCCGCCGACCAGAGCATGCCCGCGCCGACGGCAAGCAGCAGTACGCCGAGCGCCAGCGAAGCCGCGTTCTCGAAGCGTTGGTGGCCGTACTGGTGGTCTTCGTCGGGCCCCTTGCCGCTGTGCATGCCTGCGAACAGCACGATGAAATCGGACAGCATGTCCGACAGCGAATGGACGGCATCGGCCAGCAGCGCCTGCGAGCCGGCGACGATGCCCGTGACGGCCTGCGCGACGGTCAGCACCAGATTGGCCGCCACGCTGACCAGCGTGCTGCGGCGCGCGGCGCGCTGCCGCAGCGCGGCATCGTCATGGTCGTGGGCGGGCTCGGTGGGACGGGGCTTGCTCATGGCCTCGACTGTACCGCAGCAACGTGGGCACTTCACGGGGCGGCCGTCCGTACGCGCTCATGCCTCGGCGATCCGCAAGCACGGCGCGCGCGTCAGGACACCGGTTCGAGGTGGGGTGCCAGGACCTGCGCGATCCAGTCCATGAAGACGCGCACGCGCCGCGGCAGATTGCGTCGCTGCGCATAGAGCAGCGTGACAGGCATCGCCGGCGGCCGGAAATCGGGCAGGACTTCGACCAGCTCGCCTGCGGCCAGCCTGGCCTGCATCGCCGTGGCTGGCGCCTGGATGATGCCCAGTCCGGCGACCGCCGCGGCTTCGTACGCGGCGCCGTTGTTGACGGTGACGGCGCCCGCCATCGGCATCGCCGCATGGCCGGCGCCATCGGGGTATTCGAAGCCGAGCGGGCGCTGCCCCAGTGTGCTGGCGTAGTGCACCAGCCGATGATCGCGAAGATCGTCGATGGTGCGAGGCACGCCATGGCGACGCAGATAGCCGGGACTGGCGCAGTTGATCAACCGCATCGCCCCCAACGGCCGCGCCACCAGGCTGCTGTCCTCCAGCGTGCCGACACGCACCACGCAGTCGAAGCCTTCGCGCACCACATCGACACGACGGTCGGTCCCGCTGATTTCGATGGAAAGCTCGGGATGCCTGTCGAGGAATTCCGGAAGCCGCGGAATCACGAACATCGAGGCCATGCCGGCCGGCATGTCGACGCGCAGCCGGCCCTTCAGCGCCCCGCCGTCGCGCTGGAACATCCCGTGCAGCTCGTCCATGTCATCGAGCAGATCGCGGGCACGCTCGTAGAACGCCTGCCCGTCGGCGGTCAGCTGGACCCGGCGCGTGGTCCGATGGAACAGCTGGGTGCCGAGGCTGGCCTCCAGCCGTTGCACCGCGATCGATACCGCGGCCTTCGACAGGTCGAGGCTGTCCGCGGCCCGGGCGAAGCCGCCGAGTTCGGCGACGCGCAGAACGATGCGCAGCGTGTCGAGGGAGTCCATGGGGTGGGTTGTCCGAGCAATTGTTTAGCGATGGAAAACAGAGCTATCGCGCCACGCCAGTTTATGCGTCACGGACGAATCAATAAAGTGGATTCACGCGGCTCGACCCCGATCCGCAACGCGAAACCCCCAACCCCCTTATCCGGAGTCCACTTCATGACCACAACTTCCACCATCGCCGTCATCACCGGCGGCAGCCGCGGCCTGGGCCGCAATGCCGCGATCCACCTGGCCCGCCAGGGCACCGACGTGATCCTGACCTACCGGGGCCAGCGCGCCGAGGCCGACAGCGCGGTCGCGGAGATCGAGCGGCTGGGCCGGCGCGCCGCCGCGCTGCAGCTGGACGTGGCCGACAGCCGCGCTTTCCCCGGCTTCGCGGCACAGGTCGAGTCGGTGCTGGCCGGCTGGGGCCGCAGCCGTTTCGATTTCCTGCTGAACAACGCCGGCATCGGCGTGCATGCCGCCTTTGCCGATACCACCGAAGAACAGTTCGACGAACTGATGCGCGTCCATCTGAAGGCGCCGTTCTTCCTGACGCAGGCCCTGCTCGGGCTGATCGCCGACGGCGGGCGCATCCTCAATGTGTCGACCGGCCTTGCCCGCTTCGCGCTGCCGGGCTACTCGGCGTACGCGACGATGAAGGGCGGCGTCGAAGTGCTGACGCGCTATCTGGCAAAGGAGCTGGGCCCGCGCGGCATCAGCGTCAACACGCTGGCGCCCGGGGCCATCGAGACCGACTTCAGCGGCGGCGTCGTGCGCGACAACGAGGAAGTCAACGCCTTCGTTTCTTCGGTGACCGCATTGGGCCGCCCCGGCAAGCCGGACGATATCGGCGCCGTGGTGGCGGCGTTGTTTGCCCCGGGCACCGGCTGGATCAACGCGCAACGGGTCGAGGCCTCGGGCGGCATGTTGCTCTGATCCTGGATGAAAAAAGAGGCCGGTCACGCCGGCCTCTCCCCTTGTTGCGGCACGCCCGCTGCCTGCGCACAGCAGACAGCGGGCGTGCTGCTTTATTGCCTCGCCACGATCACGCTGGCCGCGATCACCCTGATCGCGATCACCGTGCCGCCGCGTCGCTCGACGCCTGCACCGGCCCCCAACCGCCGCCGAGGCTGCGCACCAGCGCCACGGTGGCGGCGGCGCGCAGGCCCGCCACCTGATTGGCCGCGCGCTGCGATTGCAGCACGGTGCGATCCGCATCGATCACGGTCAGATAGTCGACCGCGCCGGCATCGTAGCGGCTGCGCGAGATGCGTTGCGCGCGGCGAGCCCCGGCGAGCGCGCTGTCGAGCGCGCTGGCCTGCTGCGACAGCCAGCGGACATCGGCCAGCCCATCCTCGACCTCGCGGAACGCCACCAGCACGGTCTGCCGGTAGGCAGCGACCGCTTCTTCATGCTGGGCGCGCGCCGCGGCCAGGTTGGCGCGGTTGCGGCCACCGTCGATGATCGGCGCCGCGATGGTCGAGCCGATCAGCGGGCCGAGCAGCCAGGCGCGCGAGGACCAGCGGAACAGATTCGACAGCTCGCTGGACTCGAAGCCGAACACGCCGGTCAACGAAATGCGCGGGAAGAACGCCGACTTGGCCACGCCGATGCGCGCGTTGGCCGCCGCCATCAGGCGCTCGGCCTGCGCGATGTCGGGCCGGCGCTCGAGCAGGTCCGACGGCAAGCCGGCCGGAATCGCCACCGGCGCGGTGTCGAAGGGGCGCTCGGCCAGCGCGAACTGCGACGGCGGCACGCCGGTCAGCACGGCGAGCGCATGCTCCTGGTTGGCGCGACGGCGCTCGATATCGGCCAGATCCGCGCGGGCGGTGCCAAGCTCGGCCTCGGCGCGTGCCGGATCGAGGTCGGTAGTCTCGCCGGCATCGAAACGGCGCTTGAGCAGGCGCACCGCGTCCTCGCGCAGCGCGATCGTCGCGCGCAGCAGCTGGCGCTCGGCGTCGAGCGTACGCAGCACGAAATAGGCCTGCGCAACGTCGGCCTGCAAGGTCAACTGCACCGAGCGGAACAGGTCCTCGGCCGCTTCGCCCTCGGCGCGCGCGGCACGGACGCTGTCGGCCACGCGGCCGAACAGGTCCACCTCGTAGCTGGCGATCGCGCGGGCCCGCAGCACGGTGCGCGGCGACACCGGCGTGCCGTCGGGCAAACCGAGCGAGGCCGCGGACGGCTGGCTGCGCGTCGGATCGAGGCCGACGCTCAGTTGCGGATACAGGTCGGCTTCGGCCACGCCGGTGAAGGCGCGCGCCTGCTTGACGCGCGCGGCCGCCGCCGCGAGGTCCTGGTTATTGCTGTTGGCCGCGTCGATCAGCCGATCGAGTTCGGCGTCGCCGAATACCTTCCACCATTGGCCGCGTTCGACGCCCTCGGCCGGCGTCGCCACCTTCCACTGGGCGCCTTCGGCCTGCGCGGCCTCGGCCTCCTTGAAGGCCGGGGCGGTCGCGGTTTCCGGCACCTTGTAGGTCGGCGCCAGCGAGCAGCCTGCCAGCACCAGCGCGGCGGCCAGCGTGGCCAGCCGCGGCATCCACGATTGCAGGTTTGCTGTCATGTCGTTGTTCCTTGATTCTCGTTCTTTGGCTCGTTCGGTGTGCTCCCTCCCCGGGGGAGCGAGCACACCTTCACTGCGACTCAATGTTGCGGTTCAGCCAGTGCCACGCTGTTGTCGGGCTTCGGCTCCGGCGCCGGCTCGGGCTGCGCCTTGCCGCGCGTGGCCAGCTTGCGCAGCGCCACGTAGAACACCGGCGTCAGGAACAGGCCGAAGAACGTCACGCCCAGCATGCCGGCGAACACCGCCACGCCCATCGCCTGGCGCATCTCCGCGCCCGCGCCGGTCGACACCACCAGCGGCACCACGCCCATGATGAAAGCGAACGAGGTCATCAGGATCGGGCGCAGACGCAGGCGGCTCGCCTCGATCGCGGCCTGCACGATGGTGCGGCCCTGATGCTCCAGCTCGCGGGCGAACTCCACGATCAGGATCGCGTTCTTCGCCGACAAGCCCACCAGCACGATGAAGCCGATCTGCGTGAAGATGTTGTTATCCCCACCTGACAGCCACACCCCGGTCAGCGCGGCCAGCAGCGACAGCGGCACGATCAGGATCACCGCCAGCGGCAGCGTCAGGCTCTCGTACTGCGCGGCCAGCACCAGGAATACCAGCAGCACGCACAGCGGGAAGATCCACACGCCCGCATTGCCGGCCAGGATGTCCTGATACGTCAGCTCGGTCCATTCGAACTTGATGCCCTTCGGCAGCGTCTCCGCGGCGATGCGCTCGGCCGCGGCCTGCGCCTGGCCCGAGGAGAAGCCGGGCGCCGGTCCGCCGTTCATGTCCGCGGCGGTAAAGCCGTTGTAGCGCACCACGCTGTCCGGACCGAAGCCCTGCTTGACCTGCACCATCGACGACAGCGGCACCATCTCGCCGGCGGCGTTGCGCGTCTTCAGCTGCAGGATGTCCTCGGCATGCTGGCGGTAGCTGGCATCCGCCTGCACCTTGACCTGGTAGGTACGGCCGAACTTGTTGAAGTCGTTGACGTAGGCCGAACCGAGATAGGTCTGCAGCGTGTCGAACACGTCGGTCACCGGCACGCCGAGCTGCTTGGCCTTGACGCGGTCGAGCTGCACGTCGAGCTGCGGCACGTTGACCTGGTAGTTGCTGAAGATGCCCGCCAGTTCCGGCGTCGCGCGCGCCTTGGTGGCGAACGCATTGGTCGCGGCAAACAGCGCGTCATAGCCGAGCGCGGCACGGTCCTCGATCATCAGCTTGAAGCCGCCGATGGTGCCCAGGCCCTGCACCGGGGGCGGCGGGAACACCGCGATGAACGCGTCCTGGATCGCGCCGTACTGCTGGTTCAGCTGCGCCGCGATCGCATTGCCGCTGAGGTCTTCCGACTTGCGCTCCTCGAACGGCTTGAGCGTGGCGAACACGATGCCCGCGCTCGGGCTGTTGGTGAAGCCGTTGATCGACAGGCCCGGGAAGGCCACCGCCGATTCCACGCCCGGATGCTTCAGCGCGATTTCCGACATGCGGCGGATCACGTCCTCGGTCCGATCGAGCGTCGCGCCATCGGGCAGCTTGGCGAAGCTGACCAGGTACTGCTTGTCCTGCGCCGGCACGAAGCCCTTCGGCACCATCTGGAAGATGCCCCAGGTCAGCGCCAGCATCACGGCGTAGACGCCGAACACCGCGCCCTTGCGGCGCACCACGCCCTTGACACCCTGCCCGTACCGTTCGGAACTGGCGCCGAAGAAGCGGTTGAAGCGCTTGAAGAAGCCGCCCAGCACGCGATCCATCGCGCGCGCCAGCCAGTCCTTCGGCGCGTCATGGCTGCGCAGCAGCAGCGCGGACAGCGCCGGCGACAGCGTCAGCGAGTTGAACGCCGAGATGATCGTCGAGATCGAGATGGTCAGCGCGAACTGCTTGTAGAACTGGCCGGTCAGGCCCGTCATGAAGGCCAGCGGCACGAACACGGCGCACAGCACCAGCGCGATCGCGATGATCGGGCCGCTGACTTCGCGCATGGCCTTGTAGGTGGCCTCCTTCGGCGACAGGCCTTCCTCGATGTTGCGCTCGACGTTCTCGACCACCACGATCGCGTCGTCGACCACGATACCGATCGCCAGTACCAGGCCGAACAGCGACAGCGCGTTGATCGAAAAGCCGAACGCGTACATCAGGCCGAACGTACCGACGATCGACACCGGCACCGCCAGCAGCGGGATGATCGACGCGCGCCAGGTCTGCAGGAACAGGATCACGACCAGCACCACCAGTGCGATCGCCTCGAACAGCGTGTGCGTGACCGCCTCGATACTGTGCCGTACGAACTGCGTCGGGTCGTAGACGATGCTGTAGTCGACGCCGTCCGGGAAGTTCTCCTTGAGCTCTTCCATGGTCTTGCGCACATCGTCCGAGATCTGGATCGCGTTCGATCCCGGCGCCTGGAAGATCGGAATCGCCACCGCCGGCTTGTTGTCGAGCAGCGAGCGCAGCGCGTATTCGGACGCGCCCAGCTCGATGCGCGCGACATCGCGCAGATAGGTCACGCCGCCGTCCGGCGAGGTGCGGACGATGATGCCGCCGAATTCCTCCTCGGTGTTCAGCCGGCCCTGCGCGTTGACGGACAGCTGCAGGTCGGTGCCCGGCAGCGACGGCGAGGCGCCGATCACGCCGGCGGCCACCTGCACGTTCTGCTCGCGGATCGCGCGCACCACGTCGCTGGCGGCGAGCTGGCGCTCGGCCATCTTCTCGGGATCGAGCCACACGCGCATCGCATAGTCGCCCGAGCCGAACAGCTGCACCTGACCCACGCCCTGGATACGCGCCAGGCGATCCTTGACGTTGATCACCGCGTAGTTGCGCAGGTAGGTCATGTCATAGCGATCGTTCGGCGAGACCAGGTGGACCACCATGGTCAGGTCGGGCGAGCTCTTGACGGTCGTGATGCCGAGCCGGCGCACGTCCTCGGGCAGGCGCGGCTCGGCCTGCGAGACGCGGTTCTGCACCAGCTGCTGGGCCTTGTCCGGGTCGGTGCCCAGCTTGAAGGTCACGGTCAGCGTCAGCAGGCCGTCGCTGTTCGACTGCGAGGACATGTACAGCATGTCCTCGACGCCGTTGATCTGCTCTTCCAGCGGCGAGGCGACGGTTTCGGCGATCACCTTCGGGTTGGCGCCCGGATACTGGGCACGCACCACGACCGACGGCGGCACGACTTCCGGATACTCGGAAATCGGCAGCTTGAACATGGCGATCGCGCCGATCAGGAAGATCAGCACCGATAGCACGCCGGCGAAGATCGGCCGGTCGATAAAGAATTTCGAGAGGTTCATGACGGGTCTCGATAAAAAAGGGAGCCCCTGGCGGTCCGTTTTCTGGACGCCATGGAAACGCATTTGGGCGATGCAGCTGGCTGACTGGGTCAGCTCAGGATGCCGTGGCTGGCGGGGCTGGTTCTCCCTCACCAGCCAGCGGGCGAGGCGAGAAAATCAGGCTGGCAAACGTCATCCGACCGACTCCTTCTTGGCCGGCTCCGGCTGGTTGTCCGCGCTCTTTTCGGTCGCATTGCCGCGTTCGAGCTCGCGCTTGAGCGCCATGCGCACCGGCGTCGGCGCGACCGTATCGCCCGGCCGTACGCGCTGCAGGCCGTTGACCACGATCACCTCGCCCGCCTTCAGGCCGGAGCGGATCACGCGCAGGCCGTCGTAGTTGGGCCCCATCTGGACTTCGCGATAGTTCAGCTTGTTGTCCTTGTCGACCACCAGCACGAACTTCTTGCCCTGGTCGGTGCCGATCGCACGGTCGTTGATCAGCACCGCGTCATGCGGCGCGTTGCCGCCGAGCTTGACCTTGGCGTACAGCCCCGGCAGCAGGCGTCCGTCCGGGTTGTCGAACACCGCCCGCACGCGAATCGTGCCGCTGCGCGGGTCGAGCCGATTGTCGACCGACTGGATGCGGCCCTCGTGCGGATGGCCTTCCTCGTTGGCCAGGCCCAGATACACCGCCATGCCCTTGCCGTTGGACCCGCCCGCGGCGCCCGGCGCCGTGTAGCGCAGGTAGCTCTGCTCATCGATCTCGAAGCTGGCGTACACCGGCGACACCGACACCACCGTGGTCAGCGCTGGGGCATTGGCGCCCGGGGCGACCAGATTGCCCACCGTGATCTCGGCGCGCGAGACGCGGCCGGTCACCGGCGAGGTGATGCGGGTGTAGGCCAGGTTCAGCTTGGCGGAGTCGAGCGCGGCCTGCGCGGCGCGCACGTTGGCGTTGGCCTCGCGTGCCGCATGGATGCGTTCGTCGAATTCGCGGCGCGAGATCGCGTTGTCGTCCAGCAGCCGCTGCGCCCGCACCTGCTCGCTCTGCGCGTGGCTGGCGCGCACCTGCGCCGCGGCCAGCGCCGCTTCGGCGCGGGCCACCTCGGCCGCGTACGGCCGCGGGTCGATGGTGAACAGCAGATCGCCCTTCTTGACCATCGCGCCTTCGCGGAAGTGCACCGCGTCGATGGTGCCGCCGACGCGCGGACGCACCTCGACGCGGTCGATCGCCTCCAGGCGGCCCGAGAATTCGTCCCACTCGGTGATGGTCTTGCCGATGGCGGCGGCGACATCGACCGCCGCCGCGCTGGCGGCGGGGCTCGGCACGGCTTGCGCCTCGCCGGCATGCCA
Organism: Cupriavidus cauae; assembly: GCF_026210475.1. Taxonomy (NCBI): domain Bacteria; kingdom Pseudomonadati; phylum Pseudomonadota; class Betaproteobacteria; order Burkholderiales; family Burkholderiaceae; genus Cupriavidus; species Cupriavidus cauae. Next base: position 1,344,866 of record NZ_CP080294.1, on the reverse strand, counting down.
GGGGCGCAGGATCGAGGTCGCCAGGCCGGTGCCCAGCACGACGACGATGGCGACGGCGATCAGGCTACGTCGGGATTGCAGCTTCATTTCTTCACTCCGTTTCGGGTTTTCTTCAACCGGAAAAGCAAAAGGACGAACGCCGCCCGCCGGGCCCGTTCGGCGCCTTGCGGGTGAGCACACCCTGGGGCGCCGACGCGGGGTCCGGAGACATTCACACGCGGCTGACTTCTCGAATGGCGGCCGGCGCTAGCGCGATGAACGCTGGCGCGGCCGCAGGCACGTCACGGCGCCCAACCGGAAGGCTTGGCTGCCGGCCGGCGTTCGGCCTGTGGCGAGGCATCGTCGCTGTCCGCGAATCGTTCTCGCAGAAAGCGCGCGCCTTCATCGACCCATACCTGACATCGGTCGTGGGATGCTTCGACACCGGCGCCACAGGCGCCGGGCATGATTCGGGTTTCCGCCGCCACGCCGCGGTCGAGCAGCTTGCGTCCGAAGGCCTCGCCTTCGGGCCGCAGGGCATCGAGCTCGGCCACCTGGATCAGCGTCGGCGGCAGGCCGGCCAGGCGCATCGCATGCGCCGGCGCGGCGTAGGGGTGGACCGACGCAGCGGGGGTCGGCAGGTAATCGCGATAGCAGACGGCCATGCGCTGCAGCGTTTCCAGCGGCACGTGCGCCTGGCCGGCGCAGGAGGCGTGCTGCAGGCAGGGGTCGGTGACCGGGCGGATCAGCCATTGCGCGCGCGGCGCGGGCAGGCCGCGATCGCGCAGCATCTGCGCCACCGCAATCGCCAGATTGCCGCCGGCTTCCTCGCCGACCAGCGAGAAACGCATCTTGTCGACCTTGAGCCGGCGCGCCTGGCGCAATACCCATTCGGCGGTATTGAAGGCGTCCTCCGGCGCGGCCGGGAACGGATGGTCCGGGGCCAGCGAGTATTCGGGCGCCACCACCACGGCCGGCACCGCGCCGGCCAGCTGGCGGGTCAGATGGGCCGCCTTCTCGATGCCGCCGTCGACGAAGCTGCCGGCGTGCAGATACAGCAGCCACGGCAGCGGCGCCGGCGCCCAGGCGGTCGGATACCCGGCCGGATAGCACACGTGCACAGCGATGGTGCGCTCGCCGCTGGCGATCTCATGCCGCACCACGCGCGCCGCGGCGCCGGCCTTGGCGGGCTGGGATGCGGTGGCTTGCGTCGGTTTGGTCATGGTGTCGGTCCCGTTGCGCCGGCCGGGAACACGGCTCGACGCATGGTTTGCATGTTGCGTTGCATCGAATTATGGTGATTGACGTAGACGGGATAAAGGCGCAGTTTGCCAACGCACTATTCTGCGGATGGAATAATCGCGCCGGCCCGTGGTCTGTTCCGATAGATCGTCCCCATTCGGCGAATAACCGCTCCACTGTTGCGGTTATGCCAATGAAAGACCCTACCGTGCATACGACCGACAGAGTGAGTAAGATTCGCCCTCGCCAGCCGCGCGGCGCCGTCCGCTCGCTATGGCTTCTAATTGGACAGCCGCCATGGACCGCTTCGTCTCAATGCAAGCCTTTACCCGCGTCGTGGACGTCGGCAGTTTCGCCCGCGCGGCCGAATCGCTCGATTTGCCCAAGGCCACGCTGACGCGGCTGATCCAGAATCTGGAAACGCATCTGGGCGTCAAGCTGCTGCACCGTACCACGCGCCGGATCAGCGTGACTTCCGAAGGCGCCGCCTATTACGAGCGATGCGTGCGCATTCTGGCCGATGTCGACGAAGCCGAGCAGTCGCTGACCCATCAGAACCAGACCCCGCGCGGCACGCTGCGCGTCGATACCGTGGGCGGGCTGGCGCGCCTGGCGCTGGTGCCCAATCTGCATGAGTTCTTCGCGCGCTATCCAGACCTGAAGGTCGAACTGACCATCAATGGCAAGCCAATCGATCTGCTGAAGGAAGGCGTCGACGTGGTGATCCGCGTCGGCGATACCGTCGACGATACGATGGTGGCGCGCCGCATCGGCCAATTGCGTCTGGCGTTCTACGCGTCGCCGATTTATTTAAAGCAGCACGGCACGCCGACCACGCCCGAAGAATTGATGCAGCATCGCGCGATCAATTACCTGTCGACGCGCACCGGCCGGGAAATGCCATGGATCCTGACGCGCGGCGACGAACGCCATGAATTGCTGCTGCCGTCGGCGATCTCGACCAACGATCCGGAGGTCTATATCGGCTGTGCGCTGGAAGGACACGGCATCGCCGTCATTTCGCGCGTGATGGCGCAACCGTATCTGGAAAGCGGCCGGCTGGTCGAAATCATGGGCGACTGGCAGGAAGAGGTCATGCCGATCTCGGCCATGTATCCGCAAAACCGGAATCTGTCGGCCAAGGTGCGGGTCTTCGTCGACTGGGCCGCCGAGATATTCGCGCGCGATCCGGAAATGGGCTATGGCGATTCGTTCCCAGGCCCGCGCCCGGTCGTGGCGCCGGTGTTGGAGGCGGTGTCGTAGCACGCAGAAATCAAAAGCTGCGCACCGCCTGCCCCGAATCGCATTACGCCTGCGGCAGCTGAATACCCCGCGAAAGGCGGCGCACAGTCAATTCGCTCAATGCAGCTTGCCCAACTCCCGCGAAATCTCTGCCGGCGAATCGTAGTCGCGCTCGGGCAGTTGTTCCAGTTCGGCCATCACTTCCTCGCTGGCGCCGCCGTCGCGGGCGCGCGAGAGGATGTCGTCCTTGGTGGCGGGAAAGTCGATGCCCTTCAGGGACTTCTGCACATCGATCGGGCTCGGCTCCTCGCGTCCGCCTCCGCCATCCTTGCCACCCTGCGCGGCGCCCTTGCCGCTCGATCCGCTCTTGCCCTGGTCGGTCTGCTTCTGGGTCATTGCATGCTCCTGTGATTGCTGTTGCCCGAGCCCGGCGCCCGGGCCGGGTCGGAAGACGCCGCCGGCGTGTCGGCGCCGTCGAGCCGGGTATCGATCAGCCGCCGGCCCTCGAGCAGGCAGGCCTCGATCGCCGTGGCCGCGTTGTCGAACGCCGTGTCGACATCGGAGGCGAAGGACGTCGGCAGGTCCTGCGTCGTGGCCGCACGCGCCCCGGCCGGCAGGATCTCGCCCTGGTAGCCGTAGCGCACGCCCGCGCTGGCGCCGACCGGCACCGCGTGGGCGGCGATCAGATGGTCGCGATAGAACATTTCCTTCATGCGCTCTCCTTCAGGCGGGGGGATGCCGCGGCGCTGGCGCGGCAACCGGCGCTGGTGCTGGTGCTGGTGCTGGTGCTGGTGCTGGTGCTGGTGCTGGTGCTGGTGCTGGTGCTGGTGTTGGTGTTGGTGTTGGTGTTGGTGTTGGTGCCGGTGCGCCTCGTCTTACGTCGCTTCGGTGATGACCGCGCGCTCCAGCCACTGCCGGATCGTGGCCATGTGCTGCTCTTCCTCCGTCAGCGCCTGCTGGAACTTCTGCGCCATCTCGGTATGACCGGTCTCGGTCGCGAGCTTGATCAGCAGCTCCCAGCCGGCGTTGTCGGTCATCTCCGCGGTCAGCAGCGCATTGAGGCATTGCGCGAAGTTCGTGCGGGGATCGGCGATGGTCTGCAGCACGCCCATCGCGGTGACACCCGCCACGTCGGCGCAGGGCGTGACCGCGGTCGGGTCCGCGCCGATCGCGCGCATGGTCTCGTCGACCATCGCGAAGTGCTCGGCCTCTTCATCGTGGAAATGCATCAGCGTGCCGAGCACGTCCGGATCGACCGCGCTGGTATCCATCTCCTTGCACTTGGCGATCATCAGTTCGTAGAGGCGCGTACCGGTACGTTCGAAAGCCAGGCGCTCGCCGAGCTTGTCGATCAGCACCTCGGGACGATTGCCGGTCAGCTTGTCCACGGTCGTGCTCATCGCGCCCTTGAGCGTACCGGGCAGCGGCACCGAACCGACCGGATCGGCCGCATCAATATATTGGGCACGCATGTCGGCGGCGGGCTGCGATTCGGCTGGCACGTTCATATCGTCGATACCGCTGTCCGGCCCCATGTTTTCGGCATAACGCTCCATGGTCTCGGTGTCGATCGGCGACATCTGCGCGCCGGTGCGGTTGACGCCCATCTGGGTGGTCTGTTGCATGCGTTCTCTCCAGTTTCGGTTGTCCTGCTCGATAGTCAGGCTCGATAGTTCAAGCGATCGTTCGGCTCGGTAGTTCAGCGTGCGGGCCTCGGCAGCCGCCTCGGCAACAAACGCCTCAGGCGCTCGTGTGCATCCGCGCCAGTTCCGTGCCGGGCGTCCACACATAGCCGGCGGACACCAGCTGCGACGGCGAGCCTTCGGCATTCATCACGCGGCGGTATTCGATCGAGGCGGGGCTGTCCTTGTCGAGCGGTACGAACTCCATGCCGTTGGCGCGCAGGTCCACCTCGTCCGCGAGCACCTTGCGCACGAAATCGCGCTGGCTGGCGAAGTCGATCGGCTTGGGCAGCGGCCCGGACAAGATCTCGGCCGGATCGCGATTCTCGTGGCGCTTGAGCATTTCGCAGGCGACATGCAGATGCCCCAGCTCGTAATCGAGGAAGCGTTCCCAGATCGCCTTGATGCGCGGGTTGCTCTCCTGCTGCACGCAGCTGTAGTAGTTGTAGGCCTCCATCGCTTCGTGAATCACCCACTTCTCGATCATGCTTTCGTCGGGGTCCATCAGCGAGCCGTACTGGGTCACGTGCTGCTCCTCGATCGAGGCGATCTCGGCGTACAGCTGGCGCGCCAGCGGATCGGTGAACAGCGGCCCGATGTTCATGTAGTAGTCGTGGGTCTGGTACTCGGCCGCGGTGATCATCGCGGCGTGAATCTTGGTGATCAGCGCGGCGTTGGCGCGGTCGTAGCTCTCGCGCACGTCGTCCTGCGGCGCGCGGTGTTCGACCCAGGTCGAGCGCCCCGGCACGATGTCGGTATGGCCCTGCGTGATCGCGTTCGCGTCCTTGCCTTCGAGCCGGTCGAGCAGCGCGCTATAGCGGTACAGGTGATCGAAGTCCTCCAGCAGGCCGAAGCGATAGGCCTGCGCCTGGTAGGGATCGGGCTCGGTCTGCGCGACGGCCGCGGTGACCTCGATGGCTACCTGCTCGTAGGCGATCGTGGTCTCCAGCGGGGAATGGTCGGCGCCGATCAGCCAGTTGATCATCGTCGCCTGGTGATGCTCGACGCGGCGGATCTGCGCGAGCGGAATGCGCAATTCCCGATTGCAGCGGGACATGATGTGCTTGAGCCGCAGCGCATCGGATTCGATGCCATTCATCAGAATGATCCGGACGCGAGTGAATGCGTCGTCGTCCAGCTTGCTGATCGGCGCCTGGACCAGGTCCTTCCAAGTGAAATGTTGCTGGCCCAGCGGGCAGCCCTTGGCATCCAGCAGATCGGTCAAGGTGTCCATGGAAACTCCATTGTGGGGTGAGCGAAAGACGCCGTGCGGCATGCCGCCGGCGACGCGTTTCTTGCTCTAGCAACGGGCGTGCCGATCCCGCTGCGCGCCAGCGCAGGCGCCACGTTGTGAATCCGGAAGACAATCCCTGCACGCCTTGCAAAACTTGCGCTGGCGGCTCGCGCAGCGTTGCGCAAAAAAATGCGCCCGCCGGTTTCTTGCCGGCGGGCGCATTGGACAAGCGGTATGGCGCGGGTTTTAAGCGGAACGACTGCGAAACGGAATTGCCGCGGAATGGAATTGCCGCGGAATGGGGTTGCCGCGGAATGGGGTTGCCGTGAAATACGACTGCCGCGGAATGCGACTCCCGCGCAGTGGACTACCCCGCTATTGCTTGCCGATTTCCTGCAGCATGCGCGTCATCAGATACAGCCGCGGCACGATCGAGTCGATTTCGATGTACTCGTCGCGTGCGTGATAGCCGAACCCGGCGAGGCCAAAACTCTCCACCACGGCCGGCTTGCCCGACAGCGCGGCATAGCCGGCGTCGGTGCCGCCGCCGGTCCCCTCCGCCAGCGCGAGCGGGCGGCCGTCCAGTTCGGCGTAGATCTGCTGGGCCCGCTTCGCGAGCGCGCGGCCCTTTTCGTTGACGACAAAGGGCGGACGGCCCTCCTCCATCGACACCGTGGTATGCGTATCCGGAATCAGCCTGCTCTCGGCGACCTTGCGCTCCAGCGCGGCCTTCAGCTTCTGCGGACCGTCCTTGACCGTGGTGCGCACATCGGCGGTCGCCACCGCGACTTCGGGAATCTGGTTGCGCACGACGCCCGCCTGCGCGCCGGTCCAGTTCAGCTGCGTGCCGGGCACCGACTTGGCGATATCGCGCGTCTGCTGCAGCTGATGGGCGAGTTCGAGCAGCGCGTTGCGGCCATGCTCGGGCGCCGCGCCCGCATGCGCGGCGCGTCCCTTGACCTCCATCGTCGCACTGGCGGTGCCGCTGGCGCCGAGCAGCAGCGCCTCGGCCTTGACCACCGCCTTGGCCGCGGTCGGCTCGCACGACAGCACCACGTCGTGCTGCTCGCCGAGCGCGGCAATCAGCTCGCCCGAGCCCTCCGAGCTGATTTCCTCATCGGCGTTCAGCAGCACCGTGATGCGCGCATAGTCGCGCCAGCCGCTCGCCTGCAGGATCTCCAGCGCGTGCAGGATCACCGCAATGCCGCCCTTGTCGTCGGCGATGCCCGGCCCGTACAGCTTGTTGCCATCCTGCCGGATCGGCTGCGTGGCCAGCGTGTTGGGAGGATAGATGGTGTCCATATGCGCGATCAGCATGATGCGGGCCTTGCCGTTGCCCGTCAGCGTCGCCTTGACGATCGGACTGTCCCCGCTCTTCGGCTTGACGCGCTCGACGGTCGCACCCAGCGCCGCGAGCCGCTTCTCGGCATACGCCGCCATCTGCGCCAGTCCCGCCGCGTTGCGGCTGCCCGATTCGATCGACACCATTTCCTTCAGCGATTCGATCAGTTTCGGCTGCGCGGCGCGCGCTGCCTCGAACAGCGTCGCGTCGGGCGCGGCCCGGACCGCACTGGCGGCGGCGGCGGTGCAGACGAACAGCGCGGCCGCGGCGAGGCGGCGTACGGCGGGGTGCAGACGTGGCTGCATGAAGTCTCCTGGTGAGGGCCCGGGGTAGGAATGTCGTGGCGGCAAGGGCCGCCTTGTGCCGGGAGTCAATCCGGGATGCTAGGGCTTGTCCGTCGCACAGGGGAGGACCAATATCGCCATTTCCGATGCCGATCCCGCCAAGTCCGTGTCCCGCCCGCCCTGCCAAGACGAAGATGCTGCCGCACACGATTTCCCCGAACTCGGCCTGCTGCCGGCGACGGATCGCCCCGCCCCCGAGCTGCATGTGCGGCTGCTGTGGCTGCCCCACGCCATGCCGGGCTCGCTGTTTGCCGCGCTCGACGTGCTGCGCACGGCCAGCGGCATCGCGCAATTGCAGCGCCCCGGCCGCGATTGCGGCCTCAGCTGGCAGGTGATCGGGGAAACGGGACGCGCGCTGCCGATGCCGGTACCGGGGCTGGCCCGGGCGCGCCGGCGCTCGCGCCCGGCGGAGCGCGGGGACAAGCGCGGGGACAAGCGCGGGGACAAGGGCGCGGACAAGCGCGGGGACAAGGGCGCGGACAAGCGCGCCGTCGAACGCGCTGTCGAACCCCCTCCCCAGCCTGCCGAAGCGCATTCACTGCTGGTGATCCCCGGGGTGATGGCCCGCAACGCCCCGCATCTGGGCGAGCTGTTCGAACAGCAGCGCGCGGTGCTCAGGCTGGTGGAGCGGCATGCGCAGGCGGGCGGCTGGATCGCCGCGTCCTTCAACGGCATCGCCTATGCCGCCGAACTCGGCCTGCTCGACGGCGCCCGCGTGAGCGCGCCGTGGCTGTACCAAAGCTGGATGGCGCGCCGCTATCCGCTGTGCGACTTCACGGACGACGAGCCGATGGGCGTGCACGGGCGCGTCTTCCACAGCGTGGCGCCGGCTCTGCAGACCGAATTCATGCTGCGCGTGCTGGGCCATCTGCACGATCCCGATCTGGCCCAGGCCAGCGCGCGCGTGCTGCTGTTGCAGGCCGAACGCCAGCAGCTGACACCGGCGCTGACGGCGCAGCGCTGGCTCACGCCCACGGCGGACAGCCCGGTGTTCCGCGCCAAGCGCTGGCTGCAGGACCATATCGGCGCGCCATACCGGCTGGCCGAAGTGGCCCGCGCCGCCGCGGTCAGCGAGCGGACCTTGCTGCGGCATTTCCGCCAGGTCACCGGCGCGACGCCGCTGGCCTATCTGCATGCGCTGCGGATCGAACGCGCGAAGACGCTGCTGGAGGTATCGCTGCACGGCACGCAGGCGATCGCCGAAGCGTGCGGCTACAGCGATGCGGCGACCTTCCGGCGGCTGTTCCAGCGCGCGACGGGGATGTCGATGTCGCACTATCGCGCCCGCTACGCGCTGCGGGCGCGGCGCCGCTATTGGCGCGTGGAGGACGCGCTGCGCGAAGGCGCCGCGGCCTGAAGGACCGGGGCCCCGGGGGCGGGGGCCAGGGCCCGGGGCGAGAAACAGCACAAACCCTTCGGCAGCGCTTCTCGCGCGTTCGGACGTCAGACGGCGTCGGGCCGGCGCTCGATCCGGTTGACCACGTCCTCGACGCCGTGCAGATACCAGGCATCGCGTTCGGCCTGGCGGCGCGCGCCCTCGCCCGCATAGCCCTCCAGCGTGACCACGCGGTTTTCGGTGCGGATGACGATCTGGTCCGCATTGACCAGCGGGTCCGACTCGAGCACCAGGCGCAGCGCCTCGGTGATCTCCTCGTCGTTGTCGCGCTCGGCCGGCGCGATCTCCAGCTCATTGACCACGCACTGGCAGCCGGGCGACCACCAGGCCAGCACGCCGGCCAGGCGCATATGGGAAAGGCTGATCACCTGTCCGCGCAGGGTCACGATGCCATCGACGGTATTGACCTCGATCCAGCCGCTGCGCTCGCCGACCGCCTCGCGCAGCGTTTCCAGCCGGCCCTTGGCATGCACGCAAATCTTGCAACTGCGGAAATCCACCGCCTGCAGCAGTCGCTGGCAGACGGCATTGCGCAGCTCGCCATCGCCTGCGGGCGCGGCGCCGTTGGCCACGCGTAGATGGTCGATCACGCACGATACGCCGTCGATCTTGCGCATCCGGGCCGCGGCCCGCGTCTTGGCGACGATATCCGGCACGTCGCCCTCGAGGATCAGAGCGCCGTCGGACAGGCGCAGATTGATGGTGGGATGGAGATGCTGGCCGTGGAACGGCAGATTGGCCAGCGCCGCGCGGGCCTGCGTGAGCACCGCTTCGCTGCTCTGCATGATGTTGCCTCCTGAGGTGGCGGGCAGCAGCGCCGGATGGCGGGGCGCTGCGCCCTGTCCATTATAGAAAGCGCGTTTCGCGCCCGGTTCCCGCGAATCTCGCCGCCGGGCCATGTTGGCGCGGCACGGCGGCGGACCCGGCCTCAGGCATTCAGGGTGGCATTCATCGTGATCGGCGCCTTCATCAGCGTGGACACCGGGCAGTTCTCCTTGGCGGTCTGCGCGCACTTGTCGAAGGCGGCCTGGTCCGCGCCGGGGATGCGCACCGCCACGTCGAGATGGATGGCCGTGATACTGAAGCCGCCGCCTTCCTTTTCCAGCGTCACGGTGGCCTTGGTGTCGATGCTGTCCGGCACCATGCCCGCCTCGCCGAGGATCAGCGACAGGGCCATCGAAAAGCAGCCGGCATGCGCGGCGCCGATCAGTTCCTCGGGGTTGGTGCCGGGGCCGCCCTCGAAGCGCGCCTTGAAGCCGTATGGCGCATCCTTGAGCACGCCGCTCTGGGTCGAGATCGTGCCGCCGCCGTCCTTGATGCCGCCTTGCCATCTTGCCGATCCAGTCTTCTGCATAGCCATGCGCTCCGTCGAAGTTGTTACAGATCAAGGGCCGGCCGCGCACCGTCCGGACCGACCCAACCACGTCCCACAATAGGACGCGAACGGACGATCGGCCAGCGCATGGCCGCATTCGCCGTGTTGTCCGTCGGACGCACAGGGTGCGCACGATCCTTGCTAAGCAGTGATCGTTCCGTTTCCTGCTGCCCCGAGCCGATGCTTCACCCTCCCCGCGTCTATCTGTACCTCGACACCGTGGCCCGCTGCGGCTCGATCCGCAAGGCGGCCGAACAGCTGCATGTCGCATCCACCGCGCTGAACCGCAAGATTCTCGAGGTGGAACAGCAGATCGGCACGCCGCTGTTCGAGCGGCTGCCGCGCGGCGTGCGCCTGACGTCGGCCGGCGAGGTCCTGGTGGCCACGATCCGGCGCAGCCTGGCCGACCTGGACGCGGCCGCGGCGCAGATGGCGCAACTGCGCGGGCTGGTGCGCGGCTCGGTGCGGATCGCGTCGGCGGAGTCGGTGGCAACCGATTTCCTGCCCGATGCGATCGGCCGCTATCAGGCGCGCCATCGCGGCGTGCAATTCCATGTGGCGATCGGCGGCACCGATGCCCTGATGGATGCGCTGAAGCAGGACGACGCCGACCTGCTGCTCGCGCACGATCCGCCTGCCAGTCCGCTGCTACAGGAGCTGGCGGCCGCGCCGCAGCCGTTCTGCGCGATGATGCGGCCGGACCATCCGCTCGCGGCCCGGCGCACGCTGCGGCTGGCCGACTGCGCGGCGTTTCCGGTCGCCCTCGGTCCGGCCAACTTTGCCAGCCGCCGGCTGATCGAGGCCATTGCCGCGCGCAATCGGCTGCATCTGTCGGTGATGCTCGAGGCGACCACGGTCGAGACGCTGAAGGGTTTCGTCCGGCAGACCGATGCGATCTGCTTCCAGTTCCATGCCGGCACGCTGCGCGAAACGCGGCAGGGCACGCTGACCGCGGTGCCGCTGAGCGATCCGGAACTGGCGCTGGGCCGGCTGGTGCTGGCCACGCGCAAGGGCCGCGCGTTGCCGCCGGCCGCGGCCGCATTCGCCGAACATCTGAAGACCGCCATCGGGGCGCTGCACCCGCCGTTGACGTTGGTCGCGTAGTGGCCGGCCGGTATCCGCTCGACAGCCCCTCGGTGGCCGCTCATTGGCCGCTCATTGGCCGCTCATTTGGCACTCGGTAACCGCGTAGCCTCGGTAGCCGCGAAGCGCCCGGCGTCGGCGCTGCGCCGATCCGGCTGCACCGTCCTTGCCCCGGCACCGCACACATTTTGCGCTCGCGTCGCGCGAAAAATGATGCTGGTCGGTCCCGCCCGATTTCCGCACACTGATCCGAACGCCCCGTCCTACGGCCGAGCCAGCCGAGCGGGGCCGACGCGCACGATCACGGCGACGTCACGACAAAAACATCACAACGAAGCACGAGAGAAATCAGGGTCAACGATGGAGGTTTGCATGACAACAACGAAATTCGGGCCGGCGCGCGCGCTGGCGGCCGCCATGGCGGCATTGGCAAGCGGGGGCGTGCTGGCGCAGTCCAGCGTGACGCTATACGGGCAGGTCGACACCTACGTCGGCAGCAACAAGGCGGTCGGCGGCGATCGCGCCTATGTGCTGGGCGCCGGCGGCATGCAGACCTCGTATTGGGGCATCAAGGGCACCGAGGACCTGGGCAACGGCCTGAAAGCGATCTTCGACCTGAACGGCTTCTATCGCGCCGACGGCGGCCGCGCGGGCCGCTTCGATGCGGACGGCATGTTCACGCGCAGCGCCTACGTCGGGCTGCAGAGCGACAGGGCCGGCACTCTCCGGCTCGGGCGCAATACCACGCCTTATTTCCTGTCGACGATCCTGTTCAATCCGCTGGTCGATTCGTACCACTTCTCGCCGACCATCTTCCACAGCTATGTCAGCAGCAATGGCGGCACGGTCTACGATCCGGGCATCGTCGGCGATTCGGGCTGGAGCAATTCGCTGGTCTATTCGTCGCCGAAGTTCGGCGGGCTCAGCTTCAACGCGATCTACGCCTTCGGCGAGCAGGCCGGCGACAACGGCAAGAACAAGTGGGGCGGCAACGTGCTGTACTTCAACGGCCCGTTTGCCGCGACCGTCGCCTTCCAGCAGGTCAAGTTCCACAACACGCCGGGCGACGTGACCTCGCCGGCCGCGATGGTGGGCTTTCGCAAGCAGAACGCCGTACAGGCCGGCCTGAGCTACGACTTCAAGGTGGTCAAGCTGTTCGCGCAGGGCCAGCACATCCGATCCGATATCGACAGCGCGACCGGCGACATCAAGCACACGAACGGGCAGATCGGCGCTTCGGTGCCGATCGGCGCGGGCAGCCTGCTGCTGTCGTATGCCTACGGCAAGGTCAAGAACGAGGTCGCCGACGTCGAGCGCAACACCGCGGCGGTGGCCTACGACTACAACCTGTCAAAGCGCACCGACGTCTATGTCGCCTATTACTACGACAAGGTCGGCGGCCTGTCCCACGGCAACAACTACGGGGTCGGCGTGCGCCATCGCTTCTGATCGCCCGGTGTCGCCGGTGTCGCCGGTGTCGCCGGTGTCGTCGGTGTCATCGGTGTCGGCCGGGAGCGCGCGGCGCCTGTCGTCAACCGGTGACGTCGCGCGTCAGTTCGCGCGTCAACCAGGCCTCGAAACGGTGCACCGCGGGCCGTGCCTGTGCATGGTCCGCGGTCACGACCTGGTATTCCATGCCGTCGATTCCGGCATCCGGCAGGACCACCTGCAGCTCGCCGCGGGCGAGCAGCGGCAGGATCAGCGGCGTACGGCCGATCGCGACGCCCGCGCCTTCCGCGGCCGCGGCGACGACGTGCTCGTAGCGCGAGAAATACAGGCACGGCTGGCTGGCCACCGGCGTCAGGGCCAGGCGGCGATACCACTCGCCCCACGACATCCAGCCAAAGCGCGCATTCGGATCGTGATAGACCAGCAGCGTCGCGGCACGGATGTCGTCCGCCCGATGAATGCGCGCGGCGACCTGCGGCGCCGCCACCAGCATCAGCCGTTCGCGCAGCAGCGCGGTGGGGGCCTGCCCCGGCTGGCTCAGCCGGATCGCCAGGTCGAAGCCATCCCTGTCCAGATTGGCGATCGCCTCCGAGGCGTCGATGCGCACGTCGATCTCCGGCGCCTCCGCCTGGAACCGCGCCAGGCGTGGCACCAGCCAAAGCGAGGCAAATGACGGCGTGGTGGTGACGGAGATCGCGCTGCGCTCCGGTGCGATCAGGCGCTCGACGGTGCCGGCCAGCCGTTCGATGGCCTCCCTGGCGGCCTGCTGCAGCAGGCGTCCCTCGGGCGTCAGCGACAAGCCCTTGGCCCCGCGCAGGAACAGCGGCACGCCGAGCGCGTCCTCCAGGCTCTTGATCTGCTTGCTGATGGCCGACTGCGTCAGGCACAACTCGTCGGCTGCGGCGGTAAAGCTCAAATGCCGCGCCGCGCTGTCGAATCCGCGCAGCGCATCGAGCGACATCGCGCGCAGGGCCTGGGAAGCGGCCTGGCTGATTGGCGTCATGGCGGGCTGATGCGGAAAAACGCGCGACCAAATGCGCGGACAGAGGCCGGCACAAATGCCCGGACAGAGGCGTGGACACAGGCGCGGACCGAAGCCGATAGGGATATGGCCCCGATGGCGTTGTCATCGGCGGTGGCCATGATCCGCCGGAATACCGGGGATGACGAAACATCCGGCCAGCGAATCAGGCGGGTGGCCACAATGACAAGGCGCCCTTTCCCGATGCGGGGCACGCCAGGAGACTGCCATGCATGCGTTCGCTGAACTCGACGGAATGGATGGGACCGACCGGATCGGCAGGATGGGTCTAATTGGCCGGATTGGCCGCATTGGCACCGAACCGCTTCGGCTGGTGATCGGCCAAGGATACACCGTCGTTTGCCTGCAAGGCGCGGTATGGCTGACCTGCGAATCGGAGGATCGCGCCGAAGCGGCGCAGGATATCGTATTGGCGTGCGGGGAGCGTTTCGATGCGCGGCGCACCGTTACCGTTATCGTTTCGGCAATTCGGCGGCGGCCGGCCCGTATTGCGTTGACCCGGCGCAATACGGAGGATCGGCTCGATTGTAAGAAAAGACTTAATTGAGTGCCGTCAATGTCTTGCACATTGTCTTGTCGCAATGTCTTCTTGCAAGCAGACTTGGCGGAACCGGTGCAAAACGCGGGAATTCCCGCAAAAGACCAATGGGTATGCTGGCGCCCGTGGATCGGCTATCGCACAGAATCGCAGGCGGGCCGGCGGCAAATCGTATCCCCTGGCAGGACATCGGCCGCGTCGGCTATTGCGATTCGACGCATTACCGTTCGCGAAATGCAATAACGCACGACCTTACACGCCCGGACTTACACGCACGACCTTACTCGGCGATCAGGAAGCGATCGCGATTCTTGCCCAGCCATGCCGGTGCGCGGCCGCGGCCGGACCAGGTCTTGCCGGTCTTGGGATCGCGGTATTTGGCCGGCGCCGGCGTACCCGAGCGTCCCGCCGATTTGCGAGGACGGCCACGGCGGCGCGGTGCCAGATCCTCGGCCGTCAAACCGTAATCCTCCATCAGCTGCTGGATCTGGGCGATCACCGTCGCCACTTCGGTTTGCCTGGCTTCCTCAAGTTGCGCTTCGAGTTTTTCCTTTTCTGCCAGTAATTGTTTGTAAGTCGCCATCGTCATTCCTTGCCAGTTGTAGGGTGCCGTTATGCTAGCTCACGGTTATGTGCGCGTCACTATAAAAAATGTAATCCAATAAGACAGAATCACAATATTCGGCAATTACATAATAATGCGCACCCCCGCAATGTCGAGGCGGGGATGCGCGGCAAGCCGCATAACGGCAATGGCAAGGAACGCCGCCACGGCGGCATTTAACCGGCTCAGGCGCGCAGCCGGGCCTGTGCGTCGCGCAACGCGGTGCGCAATCCTTCTTCGATCACGGGGTGATAGAACGGCATCGCCAGCATCTGATCGACGGTCAATTGCTGCTGATAGGCCCATGCCAGCAGATGGGCGATATGTTCGGCGCGTGGCCCGATCCATTCCGCACCGAGAAAACGCCCGCTCGCCTTGTCGGCATAGACATGCATCAGCCCGCGATTCTTCAGCATCACGCGGCTGCGCCCCTGGTCCTCGAAGCTGACCTCGCCGGTGACGAAGCTGTCGGCCGGCAAGTCGGCATAACGCTGGCCGACCATGGCCAGTTGCGGATCGGCGAACACCACCGCGATCGGCGCACGGCGCGGCACCGGCGAAACCTGCGGCCAGGCGACGGCATTCTCGCCGGCGCTCTTGCCCTCGTCGGCGGCCTCGTGCAGCAGCGGCAGGACATCGTTGGCGTCGCCGGCGATGAAGACCGGCGCCGAGCCGCATTGCAGCGTGGCCGGGTCGAACACGGGCACGCCGCGCTCGTCCAGCTCCAGCCCGGTGTTTTCCAGGCCCAGATTGCGCACGTTGGGCTGGCGGCCGGTGGCGGCCAGCACATAGTCGAAGCGCTCGGTGACCGCATTGCCGTCGCGGTCGATGAACGAGATCACCGCCTCGTCGCCTTCGCGCGCCATGTCCGTGACCTTGGCATCCGGGTCCAGATAGAACTCCTGCTGGAAGGCCTGGGCGGCATAGGCGCGAATCGCCGGGTCGGTCAGCGGACCGACGCCCCCGCGCACGCCGAACACGCGCACATGCACGCCGAGCCGCGACAGCGCCTGGCCCAGTTCGAGGCCGATCACGCCGGGGCCAAACACGGCCACGCGGCGCGGCAGGTCCTGCCAGTCGAAGACGTCGTCGTTGACCACCAGCCGGTCGCCGAACACGCGGAAGGGCTGCGGCACGGCCGGGCTCGAGCCGGTGGCAATGACCACGCGGCCGGCGCGAACCACGGTGCCGTCGGCATCGTCGCCGACCTGCAGCACCGTGTTGTCGATGAAGCGGGCATAGCCGCGCAGACGGTCCTGCTCGGGAATATTGTCGACGCCACGGACCACGAAGCCGACGAAGCGATCGCGCTCGCGCCGCACGCGGTCCATCACCTCGCGGCCATCGATGCGGATCTGTCCATCGACATGGACCCCGAACGGCGCGGTATGGCGCAGCTCGTGCGCGGCCTCGGCCGCCGCGATCAACAGCTTCGACGGCATGCAGCCGACGCGCGCGCAGGTGGTGCCGTATTCCCCGCCTTCGATGATCACGGCCCGCTTGCCGGCGGCCTTGGCGGCGCGATAGGCCGCAAGGCCGGCGGTGCCTGCGCCGATCACGGCGATGTCGGTGACGATGGTTTGCATGGCGAAATTCCTGTTCGGAGAGACGATGGTTGAATTCGAGCTATTCGGGATATTCGAAGTATTCGGGGCGGTTCAATCCACGGACCCGAGGGCGGCACGCCGCCATCGGGTCCGGCGACTGCCGGACCGCGCCACGGAACAATCAGTGGAATCGGGAGATAAAGGCGCTGCGGGCGATCAGGCGGCCAGATACTGCTCGACCTGCTCGGCGCCGCCGATCAGCTTGCCGTTGATGAACACCTGCGGGGCGGTCATCGTGCCGGACACCGCGCCGAGCACCTTGCCGCGGATCTTGTGTTCCAGCGGCACGTCGATGTACTGGTAGCCGTTGTCCGCCAGCAGTTGCTTCGCCTTGGCGCAGAACGGGCAGCCTTCCTTCGAGAACACCACGACCTGGTCCGGCTTTTTGGCGTCCGGGGCGACGTAGGCGAGCATCGTGTCGGCGTCGGAGACCTTGAACGGGTCGCCCGGCTCTTCCGGCTCGATGAACATCTTGTCGACCACACCGTTCTTGACCAGCATCGAATAGCGCCAGCTGCGCTTGCCGAAGCCGAGGTCGGTCTTGTCCACCAGCATGCCCATGCCGTCGGTAAATTCGCCGTTGCCGTCGGGAATCATCACGATGTTCTCGGATTCCTGGTCCTTGGCCCACTCGTTCATCACGAAGGTGTCATTGACCGAGACGCACAGGACCGCGTCGACGCCGTGTTTGGCGAAAACGGGCGCCAGTTCGTTGTAGCGCGGCAGGTGGGTCGACGAACAGGTCGGGGTGAACGCGCCGGGCAGCGAGAAGACCACGACGGTCTTGTTGTCGAACAGCTCCGCGGTGTTCAGGTTCTTCCATTCATTGTTCTCGCGGACGCGGAACGTGACATTGGGGACGCGTTGGCCTTCACGGGATTGCAGCATTGGGATCGCTCCTGGTTGGGTAGTAGGTTCGGGTTTCCGGGGTGAGATTCTTTGTGCTGCGTGGTTATGTGTCGCAGCGAAGGCCCCATTCTGGCGACGCCCCCTCCATTTGTACAATTTATCGTATAAACCGTCGTCATTAGGTATAGCTATTGGCCGCCTTCAGGCGTGGCTGCCGCCTTGCCGGGGTCCCCGGCCCCGCCTGCGTCGGGCCAGGCACCGGCATAGACCTCGACAAAGCGGTCCGGGTCCAGATAGCGCCGGATCGCCGCATTGACCTGCTCGACCGTAGTCTGGTCGATGCGGCGCTCCAGCTCTTCGGTGAACGCCATGGTCTGGCCGACGAACAGCTGATAGGCCAGCATCGAGACCAGCGCCTCGTCGCGGCTGCGGGTGACCACCCCCTGCTGCCGCAGTCCGCTCCTGGCCTCGGCCAGTTCTTCCTCCGTCACGCCCTCGCGCAGGAAGCGCCGCAGCTCCCGCTGCACGCCGGCCTTGAGCCGGGGCAGGTTCTGCGGGGCAAAGGAGGCCTGGATGCCGAAGCGGCCGGCGGTATCCAGCGCGCCGATCCGCAGGTAGCTGGTGGCGCCATAGCTGATGCCCTCCTGCTGGCGCAGCCGGTCGGCCAGCCGGCTCTTCATCGAGCTGCCGCCGAAGATCCGGTTGGCGATCGCCAGCGCCGCATAGTCGGGATGGTCCATCGTCATGCCGATCGGCAGCGCGGCGATGAAACTGGCATTGGCCTTGTGCGGCGTCGGCACGGCCAGGCTGGCCGGATGCAGCGGCAGGAAATCGCGCTCGACGCGGGCGAACGGCATCGGCGCGCTCCAGTCGCCGAACAGCGCCTGCACCTGCTGCCGGGCGGCTTCGGCATCGAAGTCGCCCACCAGCGCGAACTGCGCATGGCTGGCGCCGTAGAAGCGCCGATGGAAGTCGCGCAGTTGCTCAAGCTGGACCGCCCGCAGCTCGGCGATCGATTCCTCCAGCGTGGGCACATAGCGCGGGTCGCCCTTCGGATAGGGATTGCCGTGCCGGCCCAGCACGACCGGAGCAAGCGCCTCGGGCTGCCGTACCTGGCTCTGGATGCCGGCGACCGCAGTGGTGCGCAGCACCTCGAATTCCGCGGCGGGCAGGGTCGGTTCGCGCAGCACATCGCGCAGCAGCGTCAGGACCTGCGGCAGATGTTCGCGCGGCGCCTGGAAGCTGACGGTGACGCGTTCGGCGTCGCCCGAAACCCCGACCGTCGTCCGCAGCGCCTCGAAGGCATCGATCAGCTGCTGCCGATCGCGTCCGCCGGCGCCGCGCATCAGCATGCCGGCGGTCAGCGTGCCCACCGCGTCCAGGCCGCGCAGGCTGTCGACATCGCCCATGCGCAGCACCAGTTGGCCGTGCACGCGCGCACCGCGCGTGGGCTTGGGCAGCATCGCCATGACCATGCCGTTCGGCAGCGTCGCGCGCAGCGTATGCGCCTCGATATTGGCGGGGGTCGGCGCGAACGGTGCGACCGGCGCGTTGCCGGGCTTGCCGCGATAGCCGCGCGTCAGCTCGGCCAGGTCCGGCGCCGGCGGAATCGCGACGTAGCTCGGCACGTCGACCGGAATGAACTGGCCCAGCGTGCGATTGGTGCGCTGCAGATAGTGGCGGGCGACGCGATTGACGTCGTCGACCGTTACCCGCTCGATCTGATCCCGCGTAATCAGCATCAGCCGCCAATCGCCCTTGGCGATGGCTTCCGACAGCGCCACGCCGTAGCTGGCCGGATCGTTCAGCATGCGTTCGTAGCCGTTGCGCGCGCGACGCTGCGCGCGGTCGAGTTCCTCCTGCGTGATCGGCTGGGCCGCGATGCCTTCCACCAGCTCAAGCAGTCCGGTGCGCGCCGGCTCCAGCGATTGCGCCTTGCCGACCTGCGCGAGGAACACCACGCTGCCCGGCTGCTTCAACGCTCGCAGAAAGCCCGTTTGCGACGCGGCCTTCTTCTGCTCGACCAGTCCGCGATACAGCCGGCCTCCCGGTATCGCGGTCAGGATATCGACCAGCAGCGTCATCGCCGCGGTATCCGGATGCGCGCCCGGGCCGATGTGATATTGCGCGGCCACGACCTGGATATCGCCGGGCCGCTGCAGCAGGATTTCGCGTGGCCCTTCCTGCGGGGGCTCGACGGTGTACTGTTCCGCCAGCACGCGGTTGGGCCTGGGGATCGCGCCGAAATAGCGGCTCACGCTGGCCAGCGTGCGGGCTGGATCGAATTGCCCGGTGATCACCAGCACCGCGTTGTCGGGCTGGTAGTAACGACGATAGAAGGCCTGCAGCGCATCGATGCCCACGTGCTCGATATCGCTGCGCGCGCCGATCGGCGCCTTGCCGTAGTTGTGCCAGTGGTAGGCGCTGGCCGCCAATTGGCGAAGCAGCACGCCAGTCGGGCTGTTTTCCCCGCGCTCCAGCTCGTTGCGCACCACCGTCATCTCGCTGTCGAGCGCGCTGCGCGAGATCGTGCTGTTGACCATGCGGTCCGCTTCCATGCGCAGCAGCCAGTCCAGGTTTTCCTCGCTGGCGGCAAAGGTGGCGAAGTAATTGGTGCGATCGTGCGCGGTGGTGCCGTTGAACTGCATCCCCCGGCTCGCCATCTGCCGGCCGATCGCGCCATCGGGAACGCTCGGCGTGCCCTTGAACAGCAGATGCTCGAGCAGGTGGGCCATGCCGCTTTCGCCGTAGCTTTCGTGCCGGCTGCCGACCAGGTAGGTGATGTTGATCGTGGTGGTCGGCTGCGCCGCATCCGGGGCGAGCAGCACGCGCAGTCCGTTGGGCAGGCGGTATTCGGAGATGCCTTCGGCGGTGGCGACCGGCGTGGGCAACGCCGGCGCCGCCTCGCCGGCTGATGCGGGCGGCGGCACGCCCGCCGATTCCACCGACGCAGGCGCGGCATGCGCCACGCCAGGGCCGCAGAACGCGGCGCCAAGTCCCGCGGTAAGCACGGCGCTCAGGACGGCGCCAAGGACCCTGATCGGGATGGCGGACAGGACCGGGCCGGCAGCGCTGCAACGCATGGGATCTCCGTGGTGGATCAGACAGACAGGTGGACGCGCCTTTGGATGCCCACCTTCGGGTGCCCGCCTTCGGGTGCCCCTTCCGCGGCGCGCATCGCATCGGATGCGCGCCGTCACTGATCGTACCAAACCCCATGCCTCAGCGCGGTGGCCAGCGGGGGCCGGCGGCGGCCGGCGGGGCGCCGTCCTGCCGCGCCGCGAACCCCTCAGACCACGTTCACCACCGCCGAACCCGCCGGCACCTCGACCGTGGTGACGCGCGCCGTCGCCGGCTACGGCGGCGCATTGCCGTCGACCAAGCCCTTCATGATATGGAAGGCGCAGTTCAGCTTGTCCGGCGTCAACGTGACGATCGCATAGCCGGTGACATTGGTCTCCGCGTACCGCATCCACGGATTGAAATGCTGCAGCGTGCGATTGAGGGTATTGACGACCGCGCCGCTGACCTCCTCGTAGATCAACGCCTTGATCTCGGCAAAGCGCGGGTCGTTGTCGACCACGCTCTTGTACGTGCTCATCAGCGTATTGCTCGACAGCCCTGCCCCGACCAGGTCGACCATCACCGGCGTCGGCGTGGCCGCATCGAAGTCGTCCATCACCACGCCGGCAAAGAAGGCGTGGATATCTCCGGTCAGCGCCACCACATTGCGGACGTTGTTCGTCTTCAGGAAGGCCATCAGGTTCCGACGTTCCGCGTCGTAGCCATCCCACTGGTCCGCGTTCAAGACATAGGTGGCCAGCAGCGAGGCCGGTGGCAGGCGGCTGTCCAGCGTCGGCTTGATATTGGCGTCGAAGGTCGCGCTGTCGATGCCGGCCTGCGTGGACAGCAGTTGCCGCAGATTGGTGTAGGCGACGTTGTTCGGATAGGTCCCGGACGATAGCGCGGCGCGCAGGTCCGCGGTCAACGCCGTTTCCATCTGGTCGCGCAGCGGCGTCAGCGCCGTATTGCTTGCGATCAGCCGCAACACCATCAGCTCCGCGATGGCTTCGGTCAGATCGATCTGCATGCGCAGCAGCGAAACCTGGTTGCCCCACAGCTTCCACGTCGTCGCCGCACCGCCCACACGGTCCTGCCACCACGCGCGCTGCGCATCGCCCAGCATCGATACCTGCGTCAGCGCACCGCCGGCCGCGGCGATCTTGGCGTCCTCTGCCGCCTTCAGCGCATCGCGCCGGATGAAGAAGCGGCTGCCGACATCGCCGCCGGCATTGGCTTCGGAAATCAGATGGTCGGCGCGATACAGCCGCTCGTCCGTCATCAGCAGCGTCGCCAGATTGCCGAACGTGAACGCGCGATAGATCTGGATGTTCTGGAACGAGGGGTTGTTCAGGTCCAGCGTGACATCGGCGGGCAGGTACTCGAACCAGGCCTGGTTGGCGCTGCGCCGTCGCGCGGTCTGCGGCGACTGGTCGTCGTCGGCATCGTAGCTCTGGCGGTCCTGCCAGCAGTCGTCGGAGAACTCGTGGTCGTCCCAGATCGCGATCATCGGGAAGCGCGCATGCAGCGCCTGCAGGCGCGCGTCGCTGCGATAGGCCTTGTACAGATAGCGGTAGTCCTCCAGCGTGGTCGCGTAGCGGAAGCCGCTCGGCAGCGTCGTGCCGTCGGGCAGCGACAGCGGCGTATGGCGGCTTTCGACCAGATTGACCGGCGCGCCGTCGGCCACGGCCTCGTAGATGTAGTCGCCTGTGTGCACGATGAAATCGAGGTCCTGCTGGGCAAGCTCCTCCATGCCGGCCCAGTGGTTGATGCTCCAGTCCTGACAGCTGACGAAGGCGAACTTCAGCTGCGACAGCGGCGTGCCGGCCGCGGGCGCGGTGCGGGTGCGCCCGACCGGGCTGAAGCGGCTGCCCACGCGGAAACGGTAGTAGTAGGTGGTGGCGGCGCTCAGGCCGGTGACCTTGGTGCGCAGCGTGTAGTCCCACTCGGGCAAGGCGCGCAGAAGGTCATTGACGACCAGCGTGGAAAAGTCCTCCTGGGTCGACACCTGCAGGCGCACATTGACGTGGCGCCTGCCGTTGTCGCCTTCGACGCGTGTCCACAACACGACGCTGTCGGGACGAGGATCGCCGGAGGCGACCCCGTGGCGGAAGTCGAACAGGTCGGGTTCGGGCGGATCGGGATTGTCATCGCCACCGCCGCAGCCGGCCAACCCTGTGGTGGCGACCGAGACGGTGATGAAGCTTCCCCATTTCAAGAACTGGCGGCGATCCATGTTGTTCTCCTTGTCAGGACAGGGACAGGTGAGGGGACACAGGCAGCATAGGAAATCGATCCGCCGATCGCGAGGGGGTGACCCCCGATGCGGATGCGATGCCGCGACGCACAGGTCCGCACCATTGGGGTACTGCCGGCAATTGCCGCTATCCGCCCGTGTTCGGCAGCGATTTGCCGCACAGGGGCGAATTCGTATAAGGTGCGCCTCATGGAAGAACAGAAACGCAACCCGAACCGCAATGCGAATCGCAATGTGAATCACCACGCGAATCACCACGCGAACCGCAGCTTGTTCCGGCAGGTCCTGATGCACCTGCCCTGCAAGACCATCGGCGCCGCCGCCGTGCTGACGGCAGCCGGCTTTCTCAGCTACTGGACCTACCTCGGCATCAATCAGGGCCGCCTGCTGTTCGACGCGAGGCGGCGCCCGCCGCGCGAACTGCCGGAAGGCATCACCGCCTATTCGCACACCATCCCCGGCGGGATGCTGCGCGGCTACGTGTATCGCGGCGATGCGCACTGCGCCGTCACCGATCTGTTGTTCTATTTGCCAGGTCGCGGGGAAGACGTGCTCGAGACCATGCAATTTCTACATTGGCTGCCGCCCGAAGTCGGCTTCGCCACGTTCGACTATCGGGGCCTCGGCCATTCCGACGGGAGCCCGTCGGAGGCGGCGGCCGTCGCCGATGCCAGCCAGTTCCTGCTGCATCTGCGGCGCGTGCTGCCGGGCACGCGGGTCCACGTGGTCGGCCGCAGCCTGGGCACGGGGGTCGCGATCCAGCTGGCCGATCTGCAGGACTTCGAGAGCCTGCAATTGATCACGCCCTACGATTCGCTGCTGGAACTGGTGCGCAAGCGGTTTCCGCTGGTGCCGCTGCGCCAGCTGATGCGTCATCACTTCGATTCGATCTCGCACTGCAAGAAGGTGGTGCAGCGGACCAAGGTGCTGCTCGCCGAGGTCGACGACGTCGTCCCGCATGCATGCTCCGAGCGCCTGATGGCGGCGTGGCCGGGGCCGGTGGCGGTGGAGACCATTCCCGGCAGCAATCATTCGGACATCATCGCGCACCAGCGCACGTGGCAGGCACTGAGCGACTTCGCGCTGCTGTTCGCGCGCCGGCCGGACCTGGACGCGCATGGCAATCGTCTTGACGAGACGCCCACGCGGGCCCCGGCACCGGACGAGCGCGTCGCTGCCAACGATACGGGCGGCGGCCAGGAGCCTCCGGGCTTGCCGGTCGCCGCCGCGCCGCTGCGTACCGACGGCGCGAGCTGAGGCGCGTGCCGCCGGCGCGCACCGGTCCTGCCCCGTGCCTTGTCGCACGGCATGGGCCAGCCGCCTGCCGCTCATTTCGACAGGTAGATCACGATCGCGATCACTCCGATCGCGGCGAGGGTCAGCAACACGAAGGTGAGCACGGCGCCACGCTATCAGTCGTTTTCCCCGGAGTATTCCGCAGGACACCGCTCAGCGGCGTCGGAGGGCCGCTGATTACGGCAAGGATTCGTCCTACAAGCAAGGCCAAGCTTGCCTTCGTCCGGCGTTCGTCGGCTTTCGTCCGGAAGGCCCCCGGCGCAACGTTATGCGCATTCGGCATGACCCCGCGCAAGCCGCTGTGGAACAATGCTTCATCCTGTTCTCCACGCATCCAACACCATGACTTCCAGCTCCGACGCCACCGTTTATCTGAACGGCGAATTGACGCCGCTGTCCGAGGCGCGCATCCCCGTGCTCGACCGCGGCTTTATTTTTGGCGACGGCGTCTACGAGGTGATCCCGGTCTATGCCGGCAAGCCGTTCCGCGCGGCACAGCATCTGGCCCGGCTCGCGCGCAGCCTCGATGCGATCGGTATTCCGAATCCGCATGACGAGGGCCAATGGACGGCGCTGATCGCGCGCGTGATGCAGGCCAATCCGATGCCGGACCAGATGATCTATATCCAGGTCACGCGCGGCGTCGCCAAGCGCATGCACGCCTTCCCGAAGGAAGTCACGCCGACTGTCTTCATCATGACCAATCCGATGTCGCTGCCGCCGGCCGCCGCGACCGAGCGCGGGGTGGCCTGCGTCACGATGGAGGACAAGCGCTGGCTGCACTGCCAGATCAAGTCGACCTCGCTGCTGGGCAATGTGCTGGCCGCGCAGAATGCGGCCGAGCATGGCGTGACCGAGGCCATCCAGTTCCGCGACGGCATGCTGACCGAGGCCTCGGCGTCCAACGTCTGGGTCGTCAAGAATGGCGTCGTCGCGGCGCCGCCCAAGGACAATCTGATCCTCGAAGGGATCCGCTATGGCCTGATCGAAGAGCTGTGCGCCCGCTTCGAGATTCCGCTGGTCTCCCGCCCGGTCACCCGCGACGAGGTGTTCGCCGCCGACGAAGTCCTGCTGTCGTCGGCCAGCAAGGAGATCCTTCCGGTGGTGACGATCGACGGCCAAACAATCGGCAAGGGCGTGCCGGGACCGGTGTTCCAGCGCCTGTACGCGGCCTATCAGGAGGCCAAGACGGCCTGAAGCCGATTCGACGGAGGCAGCTGGCGGCGTGCCGGCTCCCACCCCACCCTGCCAAAGCCGCCGGCGGCGATGCGCCCCGGCGGCTTTTCCATTGCGGCTGCGGTTCTTGCTCCGGTTCTTGCTCCCGGTTCTTGCTCCGGCTGTTACTTCGCCGTGGTAACCAGCACCTCGGCCTGCGCCCGCCCTGCCGTGCGAATGCGGTGCGGCAGATCGGCATCGAAGTACAGCGAATCGCCGATCGACAACGCGATCGTTTCCTCTCCGAGCATCACCTCGACCTGGCCCTTCAGCACGAACAGGAACTCCTCGCCGCTGTGCGCGGAGCGCGCTTCGTCGGGAAACTCCCGCGGCGGATACATGATGAAGGGCTCCATCGCCTTGACCTTGCGCTGCGCGGCAATCGCCTCGTAACGATAGGTCCCCTCGCGTTCCGAGGGTGACAGCGGCTCGCGCTCGCCGGCGCGCGAGATGCACACGACTTCGTGCGCGCTGTCGCGGGCATCGCCCAGCAGTTGCCCCGTTCCCATGCCGTAGGCATCGGCGATCTTCAGGATCGTGGCGATCGATGGCGAACTGAGCCCCCGCTCGAGCTTGGACAGATAGCTGCGCGTCAGGCCGGTCTGCTCGGCCAGCGTTTCCAGCGAAAAGCCGCGTTGGCGGCGGAGGGTGCGGAGGCGATGCGCCAGATTGACCATGACGAGGCGGTAGCGAAAGCGACCGCGGCATTATATCGACGCTCCGGGTACAACATGTCCTACTTGACACAACACATTCCATAGGACACATTGTGTCATGCCGGCAATCACATGACACACAACGGAGAGTTCCAGATGAAAGCGCCCCGATGGATGGTGGCGGTGGCCGGCTGTTGCCTGCTGACCGCCAATGCCTTATCCGCAGAGCCGTTCCCCGCCAAGCCGATCCGGCTGGTGGTGCCCTTTGGCGCCGGCGGCATCACCGACAACATCGCCCGCCTGGTCGGGCAGGAATGGTCCGGCGCGCTGGGCCAGACCGTGCTGATCGAGAACCGGCCTGGGGCCGGCGGCCTGATCGCCGCGCAGGCGGCCGCCAAGGCGGCGCCCGACGGCTATACGGTGTTCATGGGCACGGTGGGCACGCAGATCGTCAATCCGCTGATCTACCCAGCCGGCAAGCTGCCCTATTCGCCGGACAGCCAGTTCACGCCACTGGGCATGGTGTCGAAGTCGCCCTTCATGCTGGCGGTGGCCGCCAGCGTGCCCGCGCGCGACCTCAACGAATTCCTCGCCTATGCGCGCAGCCATCCGGACCGGCTCGACTACGGATCGGCGGGCAGCGCCAGCGCGCCGCACATGAGCATGGAACTGTTCAAGCTGCTGAGCGGGACAAAGATCAATCACGTGCCGTACAAGAGCGGCGCGGAAGCCGTCAATGCCGCCATCGGCGGCCATGTCGCCGCGGTGATCGACGCCGTGCCGGTGGTGATGCCGCAGGTCAAGGCCGGCAAGCTGCGCGCGCTGGCGATCGCCAACGGCACGCGCTCCAGCGCCGCTCCCACGGTGCCCACGAGCCAGGAAGCCGGCTTGCCATCGTTCGAGACCAGCTCATGGAATGCGCTGTACGTCCCGGCCGGCACGCCGCCGGCAGTCGTCGACAGACTGGCCACGACGCTGCGGACCACGCTGGCGCGCCCGGGCTTGCGCAGCCGGCTCGCGGCGCAAGGCAGCGAGGCGCTGGCCGGCACCCAACAGGAATACGCCGCGACGATGGCCGCCGAAAAGAAGAAGTGGGCGGCGGTGGTCGAAGCGGCAAAGATCAAGGCCGACTAAGGGCGACCCCAATCGGACGCCCCCCGGGCGACCGCAACCGGACGACCGCAACCGGCCCCTCGACATCCCAACGGAGCATCCAACATGGCTGATACCTTCGACCTGAAGAAAGACGAGCTGATCGCCCGCGCACAGGGCGAGATGCAAACCCGGCTGACCGTGCCGGAACGATCGCTGCGCGAAAAGGTGGCGCTGACCTGCCGCATCCTGTTCGACGGCGGCCACGATTCCGGCCTTGCCGGCCAGATCACGGCTCGGGCGGACGCACCCGGCCGCTACTACACGCAGCAGCTGGGGCTCGGCTTCGACGAGATCACCGCGGAAAACCTGCTGCTGGTCGACGAAGACCTGCGTGTGCTCGAGGGCGGCGGCATGGCCAATCCCGCCAACCGCTTTCACTCGTGGATCTATCGCGCGCGGCCGGACGTCAACTGCATCATCCACACGCATCCGTTCCACGCGGCCACGCTGTCGATGCTGGAAGTCCCGTTGACGGTGTCGCATATGGATACGTGCGTGCTGTATGGCGATTGCGCGTTCCTGGAGAAATGGCCGGGCGTGCCGGTCGGCAACGAGGAAGGCGAAATCATTTCGGCGGCGCTGGGCGACAAGCGCGCGATCCTGCTGGCCCACCACGGCCTGCTGATCGCGGCGACCTCGGTCGAGGAGGCCTGCGTGATGGCGCTGCTGTTCGAGCGCGCGGCCCGCATGCAACTGGCCGCGATGGCGGCCGGCACCATCAAGCCGCTGCCCGAGGCGCTGGCCACGGAGGCGCACGACTGGATCCTGACGCCGCGCCGCTCGCAGCTGACGTTCGAGTACTACGCCCGCCGGACGCTGGCGGCGGCACGCGGCTGAGTGGTGGCGTCTGGCGTCTGGCGTCCGGCGTCCGGCGTCCGGCGTCCGGCGTCAGCCGTCCGGCGTCAGCCGTCAGCCGTCAGCCGTCAGCCGTCAGTCAGGCGTCAGGCGTCTGCCGTCTCGCGCCTGGCGCCTCCACGACGCCAGGCTATCGCGCTTCTCCCACGCTGGCGCACAGCACCCGCAGGCCGCCGCCGGCGGTCTGCAGGCCGTCCTTGCGGCGAGGGAAATAGCGCGCGTTCAGCGCCGGCGCGTCGAGATCCGTCACCTCGGTAAAGCCCATGGCGGTCAGCCGTTGCACCAGTTGTTCCGGCACAAACTCCGACAGCCAGGGCTCGCCCAGCGCGGCCACCTGCCCGGCCATATGCGCCGCCATCACGCGCTCGAATGGCGGCAGCACGCCGGCATCGACGCGGTAGTCGAACACGATGCGCGTGCCCGCCGGCAGGCTGGCGACATGGCGCAACGTGCTTTCGATCGCGGAGTCCGTCAGATACGGCGTCACGCCGAGCCATACGAAGCAGGCGGGCCGGTCGCGGCGAAAGCCCGCCGCCTCCAGCACGCCCTGCAGCGATGCATGCTGAAGGTCGGCCGGCACGGCGGTCACACCGTCGGGCATGCTCAGCCCGGCCTGCCGCATCAGGTCTCGCTTCCACGCCTGCGTGGCGGGATGGTCGACCTCGAATACGCGCATGCCGTCATCCGCCGCGGGCACGCGCCACGCCAGCGTATCCAGGCCCGCGCCGAGCACCACGCATTGGCGCACGCCGGCGCAAGCGGCCTCGGCCAGTTCGGCATCGGCCACCATCGCGCGCGCCACCACCGCGGCGCGCATCGGGCGCGCCATCGGGTCGTTATGGCGATAGGGATCGTCCCGCACGGCGCGTTCGAGTTCGGGGCCAAGAATCGGCAAGGCAATGGGATCGGGCAGCACGAGCGGATCGTCGAGCAACTGGTGAACGGCGCGCGCAATGGCCATCATCAGCGCTGTCGTGCTGGGCCGGCCCTGGGCCAGCGCGGTGGTGTCGGTGTGGGACATGGCGGTCTCCTGCTGCGAAAGCGGGGCAGCATAGACCCTGACGTGGACGTCAGGGTCAACCCCCCGCGCGTGCCGGTTCCCATCATGTCAAGGCGTGACCCGATCGTCAGCGCCGCCGCGACGGCGCCTTACCGGCGTGCGTGCGCACCGCCTCGACAAACTCGCGCACGCCGGGATCGACCATGTGCCCGACCTGCAGCAGCGGCTCGTCGCGATAGGCCTTCAGCAGCTTGTCGCGCAGCCCTGCATCGTGGCCCACCATACGGTCGACCAAGGCATCCCAATCGCGCACCAGCGTGCGGCTCGCCGCCGCGGAAGGATCGGTGCCAGCCGCGATCAGCGCACGGGCGCGCTGCGCCAGCGCCCGCCATTCGGGTTCGAGCCGTTTGTCGAGCCGCGCCAGTTCGTCCGGCGACAGGTGCCGCAGCCACGCCGCCATGCGCAGTTCGACGGCCGCCTCCATATAGCGGATCATCGTCGCGTCGATGCCGCCAAAGCCCTGTTGCGCGGCCTGCTTGATCATTTCGCCCCAACGGATGGCCCGTGCCATGTCGCCCTGCATCCAGCGCATGGCCAGATGCATCCAGCGAGCCGCCAGCGCCTGCGTGCCGATCGCATCCGCGGGCCATTGCCGGGCCATCGCCTCCCGGACTTCGTCCAGCAGCGGCTGCCATTCCGCCTCGGTGGCGATCCACTCGCGGAAAATCATTTCGAGCTCCGCCTCGCTGAAGTACTCGCGATACGCCCGCATCTGGCGCAGGGCCGCGAGCCAGTGCTCGATGTCGGGCTCGCCGCCCGCGGCCAGCACCGTCTGCAGCAGCACCAGACGGCCACGCAGTTCGGTCGCCCGGGCAATCTCGCGATCGAGCGCCTCGATCTGCTGCGTGACGATGCGATGCCGCGGCGGCCCCTCGCCCGCCAGCAGCGCGCCGATCGCGGCCAGCGACAGGCCGGACTGGCGCAAGACCTGGATCGCATGCAGCCGCGCCACGTCGTCGCGGTTATAGAGGCGATAGCCCGCGGCCGAACGCCCGGAAGGCTTGAGCAGGCCGATGCGGTCGTAGTGATGCAGGGCGCGGACCGTCAGGCCCGTCTGCCTGGCGAGCGCGCCGACTTTCAGGAGCATGGGGAAGCGAGGGGGAGTTCAATCGACAAACGGCATTGGCGCGGCGCCTGTGGCCGCGACGGGCGTCATTGTCGCTCAGTCGCGCTTCACCTGGCGGCGGTGGCCTTCTTGGCGGTGGCTTTCTTTGCTGGGGTGGCTTTCTTTGCCGGGGTGGCTTTCCTGGCCGTAGTGACTTTCTTTGCGGCGGTAGCGTTCTTTGTATCGGTGGATTTCCTGGCCGCAGTGACCTTCTTTGCGGCGGTAGCGTCCTTTGTACCGGTGGCCTTCTTGGCAGCCGTGGCCTTCTCCGCAGCGGCGCCCCGCTTGGCAGCCGCAGGCGCCTTCGCGATAACCGCCTTCGCAGCCGCGGCCCCGGTCGTGGCAGCCTTCTTCGCCGGCGCCTTCGCCGCCGCCTTCGACGACGCCCGACGCCCTCCCGCGCCACCACCGAACTCCAGCGTGATCCACGCCGGCGCATGGTCGCTCGCCTGCGGCGCGCCGCGGACCCAGCGATCGACGCCGGCCTCGCGCAACGCCGGGGCCAGCGTCCCGTTCAGCAGCAGATGGTCGATGCGCAGCCCCGAATTGGTCTGCCAGTGCTGGCGGAAGTAATCCCAGAAGGTATAGATCCGCTCGTCGGGATATTTTTCGCGCAAGGCATCGACCCATCCCTGCTCCAGCAGGCGTCGATAGCAGGCGCGGCTTTCGGGCTGCAGCAAGGCGTCCTTGAGCCAGGAACGCGGGTTGTAGATGTCCTCGTCGGTCGGCACCACGTTGTAGTCGCCAGCCAGCACGACCGGATGGCCGCTGTCGTAGAGCGTGGCCGCATACTTCAGCAGGCGCTCGAACCAGGCCAGCTTGTAGTCGAACTTCGGGCCCGGCTGCGGATTGCCGTTCGGCAGATACAGGCAGCCCACCAGCACGCCATGCACCGCCGCCTCGATGTAGCGGCTCTGCTTGTCGCCATCGTCCCCGGGCAATCCACGCCGGCTTTCGATCGGCTCGGTTCCGCGCGACAGGATCGCCACGCCATTCCAAGACTTCTCGCCATGGCAGATCGCGCCATAGCCGGCGGCACGAATCGCATCGATCGGAAAGCCGGAATCGACGGTCTTCAATTCCTGCAGGCAGACGACGTCGGGCGCCTCGCGCTCCAGCCATTCCAGCAATGCGGGCAGGCGGGCGCGGATGCCGTTGATATTGAAGGTGGCGATCTTCAGCATGGCACGTGTGAATGGGCGAATGGGGGAATGGGCGGATGGGCCAAATGGCTGGCTGGACAGGCTTGTTGGCTTGCCGTTGTTCCCTTTTTAGGAGAGCCACGCGGGCCCGGCAATCGGGCGGTGTCCCACAGCCCGCAAATCCGTGCCGCATTTTTTTCGCGGCAGGCTTGTGCGCACGCAAAGGCTTCTCTATAATCCGCGCCTTCCACAGGCTCGTAGCTCAGCTGGTTAGAGCACCACCTTGACATGGTGGGGGTCGTTGGTTCGAGTCCAATCGAGCCTACCAACGCAAATCGACGACGGCACCGGAGGCATCGCCATCCGGTGCCGGCGACGACCTTGCCCACCGCGATCGCATTCTGCATCCCGGTTTTCCACTCAGTCGTTTCCTTGGCCGTTCCGTATCGGGCGCCATCACGCCGGCCGCATGACGTCATGGCGCCACGCCGCCGCAAGTCCGCATTGGCCCGGCCGCAGCATTGGCGCTCGCGATGTGACCGACGGGCTAACCCCGCCCGCGCCGCCCCAACACCCGCCTGACGGCTGCCTCGAACCGCGGATCCAGCACCGCGCCCACATTGAACCGCGCCCAAGGCGACCGGGCCTCCGGATCGACACGGAACACGCGGCCGGGCGCGATCATCACCTTCTTCGCGAGCAAGGCCTCGGCCAGCGCCAGCGAGTCCGGCGCGTCCGGAAACGCGGCCCACAGGTACAGGCTCTGCGGCGGACGCACCCATACGTCCGCGTCCAGCCGATCGAACAGCGCCAATGCCTGCTCGGTGGCGGCGGCCAGCCGCGCCCGCAGTTTGGCGAGATAGCGCTGGTAATGGCCTTCGCTGAGGATCACGTCGACCGTGCGCTCGCAGTACTCCGAGCTGCTGACATGGATCAGCGCCTTCAGGTCGGCCAGATCGCTGGCCAGCGCGTCGTTGCACGCGATATAGCCGACCCGCAGCGCCGCCGAGAAGGACTTGGAAAAACTGCCGATATAGATCGTGCGCTGCAACTGGTCCAATGCGGACAGCCGCGGCAGCGTGGTCGGCTTGAAGTCCGCCAGCGCGTCGTTCTCGACCACCAGCAGATTGAAGCGCTCGGCCAGCTGCAGCAGGCGATACGCCTTGGCCGCGGAAAGATCCGAGCCGGTGGGGTTGTGGCCGACCGATTGGGTGAAGAACAACCGCGGCCGCTCGCGCGTCAGGATCTGCTCCAGCGCGTCGATGTCCGGGCCATCCGCGAGCCGCGGCACGCCGACGATGCGGGCGCCGGCAAGCTTTAGCTTGCCGAACAGCGGGTAATAGCCGGGATCGTCGACCAGCACCGTGCCGCCGGCCGGCACGAAGTAGCGGATCACCAGGTCCAGCGCCTCGTTGGCGCCGTGCGTCAGCACGATCTGCCTGGCCTGCGCGCCGATGCCGACATCGCCGAGCTTGCGGACCAGATGGTCGCGCAGCGGGCCGAAGCCGAAACGGTTGCCGTAGCGGAACAGCGCGCCCAGGCCGGTGCGCACGACCTTGTGGTGATAGCGGTCCAGCCGCGCCTCCGCCAGCCATGACACCGGCGGGAAGCCGTCCCCGACCGCCAGCACGTCGGGCCGGCTCTTCAACTGCTCGCGCATCAGCCAGACGATGTCCATCGCGCGGCCCAGTGTGCCGGCATCCTCCTCGGGCGCGGGCCGGACTGCCACCTCCCGAACGAAGAAGCCCGAGCCACGCCGCGGCTCGACCAGCCCGCGCGCGACCAGCAGTTCGAAGGCGGCCACGATCGTGTTCTTGCTGTAGCCATGCAGTTGCGCCAGTTCGCGCAACGAGGGCAGGCGATCGCCGGTGCGATAGGCGCCTTCGGCGATCTGGCGGGCGATCGAGTCGGCCAGCGTGGTGGCGAGCGATGGGGATTTGCGGGCGGTGCCCGGAGCGGTGGAGGTCATCGATAGGGCGCAAATAGCGGGCGGCTGGTCACTGTCCCCGAAAACTGTACCCCTATTGACTGGTACAGTCACCCTAGACTGTCTCCATTCCATACCAGAGAACCATAGAACGGAGACCTCGATGCTTGCCTCCCTCCCCTCGTCCGATGCCGCCGCTGCCTCCGATGGCACCGCCACGGCCGACTCCCGCCGCAAACCCGTCGATTCCCGCCTGCCGCGCTTTCGCGAGATGACGCCGGCCCAGCGCCTGGCCGCCATCGCGGACGCGGTCGGCCTGGACGACGACGAGCACGCACTGCTGGCCGAGCCCGGCGCGCTGGGCGCGGCACGTGCCGACGGCATGATCGAAAACGTGATCGGCACCTTCGAGTTGCCCTTCGGCGTGGCCGGCTACTTCCAGATCAATGGCAAGGACGTGCTGGTGCCGATGGCGGTCGAGGAACCGTCCGTCGTTGCCGCGGCCTCCTACATGGCCAAGCTCGCGCGCGGCTGCGGCGGCTTCGAGACCTCGAGCTCCGGCCCGCTGATGCGGGCGCAGGTGCAGGTGGTTGGCGTCGCCGATCCCTATGGCGCGCGGCAGGCGCTGCTGCGCCATCGCGACGAGATCCTCGCCGTTGCCAACGCGCGGGACAAGGTGCTGATCGGACTCGGTGGCGGCTGCCGCGACATCGAGGTCCATGTGTTTCCCGACACGCCGCGCGGCGCGATGGTGGTGATGCACCTGATCGTCGACGTGCGCGACGCGATGGGCGCCAATACCGTCAATACGATGGCCGAGGCGGTATCGCCGGTGGTCGAGCGCATCACCGGCGCGCCGGTCCGGCTGCGCATCCTGTCGAACCTCGCCGACCTGCGCCTTGCGCGCGCACGCGTGCGGCTGACGCCCGAAGCGCTGGCCACCGGCGAGCGCAGCGGCGAGGCCATCATCGAAGGCGTGCTCGACGCCTACACCTTCGCGGCAATCGACCCGTACCGCGCGGCGACACACAACAAGGGCATCATGAACGGCATCGATCCGGTCATCGTCGCGACCGGCAACGACTGGCGCGCGGTCGAGGCCGGCGCGCATGCCTATGCCTGCCGCGCGGGCCGCTACACGTCGCTGACGCATTGGGAGAAGGACGCCACCGGCGCGCTGGTCGGCACCATCGAATTGCCGATGCCGGTGGGGCTGGTGGGCGGCGCCACCAAGACCCATCCGCTGGCGCGGCTCGCGCTGAAGATCCTGGGCGTGCAAAGCGCGCAGGAACTCGGCGAAATCGCCGCCGCAGTCGGACTGGCGCAGAATCTCGGCGCCCTGCGCGCGCTCGCCACCGAAGGCATCCAGCGCGGCCATATGGCGCTGCACGCCCGCAATATCGCGCTGGTCGCCGGCGCCGTCGGCCAGGAGGTCGAACAGGTGGCGCGCCGGATGGCCGAGGAAAAGGACGTGCGCACCGACCGTGCAATCGAACTGCTGGCGCAGCTGCGGCAGGGATAGCGGCGCCCCCCGGCGGCGGGAGACTTCCCTCTCCCCGGCCTCTCTCCCGCGAGCGGGCAAGGGGTTAAGGGAGGGGGCAGCGACCTGCCGACCACCCCCGCTCGCCACACCAAGAAAAAGCGCCCGCCGACAAGCGAGGCGCCACACAGGAGACAACCATGCAACCACAACCCAAGGCCGCCGGCAGCCCGCTGGTCGAAGTCTGGGGCGATACCGCCAATCCGCGCCATCTCGCCTGCGCCATCGTCATCGGCGGCGCGCTGAGCCTCGCGGCCTTTGCGATCGCCAGCCGCATCCTGACCGAACTGGTCCGCACACCGGAGCTCGCGCGCGCCTATGCGATGCTCGCCGGGCTGGCCGGCTGCGTGCTGGCCGGCTTCATCTGCGCCTGCCTCTTCAAACCCAAGCGCGTGGTCACCGAGGACAGCGGAACCGATGCGAGCAGCGCAACCGCGGCCGCCGCACGCGAGCAGGCGCTCGACCGTCTTGCCGAGGAATCCGGTGGACTCGGAACCATGGCCGACCTCCCCGCCGCCACGGTGCAGGAACTGCGCGAACTCCAGCTCTACGAGCTGTTTGCCGCGCGCGAACGCGGTGCGATGGCCGCCGGCCACGCCGACGTCGCGATACCGGATGCGGACGCGGCCGCCGCTCCTGCTCGCCCCAACGCCGCCTGACCCGCCACCGCCTGGAGCGCATCATGATCGAATCCACCCCTCTGCTGACGCAGATCCTTGTCGCGCTGGGCATGGGCCTGGCCGGCGCCATCGTCTTCGCGGCGATCGGCCTGGTGTCGGGCACCGACGAGACCACCACGCTCGCGCCGCTGACGTTGCTGGTCGTGCTGCTCGGCGTGCCGCCCGCCGGCGTGTTCACCTTCTTCCTGGCCGGCGCGGTCGCCAAGCACATGACGCACGCGGTGCCGACCGCGTTGCTCGGCATTCCCGGCGATACCATGGCCACGCCGCTGATGCAGGACGCCAATCATCTGCGCAATCTCGGCGTGCCGCATATCGCGCTGCGCAAGATGATTTCCGGCGCCATCGTCGCCGCGTTCTGCGCGGTGCCGCTGGCCGTGCTGTTCGCCGTGCTGCTGGCCCCGTTCGGCGCCACGATCACCAAGGCGGCCCCGTGGATCTTCGTGGCCGCGGCGCTGGTGATCGCCTACGCGTCGCCGGGGCGCTGGGCCTCGGTGGCGACGCTGGTGCCCTTCGTGGTGGTGATCGTCGCGCTGCAGACCCTGACCGCGAAATTCGGCGTCAAGCTGAGCATCAGCTATTTCCTCGGCATCGCGATCGGCCCGCTGATCGCCGACCTGTTCTCGACGCTGTCGCCGGTCGACCGTCCGCGCATGCAGCGCAAGGAAGCCCGCACGTTTACGCTGGCACCTGACGTGAAGGGATGGAGCGGCTATTTCCCCAATCCGTTGAAGGTAATGGACGGCACGCAGACCCGCTGGACCGTGGCCACCGCGGCGATCTCGAGCGCAACCTTCGTGTTCAGCCCGGTCGCGATGACCGTGGTGCTGGGCGAACTGGTCGGCTCGCGCATCAAGCACGCCTATCACCGGCTGACCACGGTGCTCAGCGCCCGCAACGGCGTCACCGAGGCGACCTATATCGCCGAGGCGCTGATTCCGCTGATCGCCTTCGGCCTGCCGCTGAGCCCGGTGGCCGCCGGTCCGGCCGCGCCGCTGTTCAATGCCCCGCCGGTCTTCACCGTCGATGCCGGCAACGGCCAGACCCACAACCTGCACAACCTGCTGAGCCACTGGGAATTCCTCGGCTACGGCCTGCTGGCGGTGCTGCTGGCGGCGATCGTGTCGTATCCGTTTGCGATGAATTACGCGCGCCGCGCCGCGCTGTTCGTATCGCGCCGCATTTCGCACGAGGCCATCGTCGCCACCTTTGTCGGGCTGATCCTGGTGATCAGCGTGTGGGAAGGTCAGCTGCTGGGCCTGCTGGTGATCGTCACGCTCGGCTCGATCGGCGGCCTGCTGTCGCGCGTGCTGGGCTTCAACACCGGCGTGCAGTTCATGGGGTATTACACGGCGGTGCTGACGGTGCCGGCGCTGATCAAGCTGGCGGGATAAGCGCACCGCCTACCGCTTCCTGCCCCTGCGGTTCGCCAGCGTCGCAGCTGGCGAACCGTGCTTCACTCGCCTTCCCAATAGTCCAGGCTCCCCTCCGCGCGGCCGATATAGGCAAACCCATTGCCGTGATCGAGCACGCCGAACTTGCCCGAGTCGGGATAGTGGCAAAGCTCCGGCGCGGTCGTCGTGCTGACGGCCAGCACTTTCAGTTCCTGCGTACCGGTATTGATGATCTGATGCGCGGTTTCCGGACCGCCCGCCGGACAGGCGATCACGTCGCCGGCGCGAACGGGATGGCGCGACTCGCCGATGCGCACTTCGCCGCTGCCTTCGACGATAAAGAACATCTCCTCGTTGGCGCGGTGGCTGTGGAAAGGAAACACGCGCTTGCCGGGCTCGATCACCGTCAGGTTGTAGCCGAGCTTTTGCGCGCCGAGCATGCGCCCGATCGGCGCCATGCGGCCGCCGTAGCGGTCGGCGGGGAGTTCGGAGCCGTATTGGCGCGACAGGTCGGCGAAGTCGAGGTATTGGGCGTCGGCGATGTTCAGGATGGGGCGTGACATTGGGTCGTCTCCTTGAAGATTGTTGTCCTGACAGTCTAGTGTTGGCCTGACACCATGTTCGAACAATGGAAATCAAGGCTGGGCAGTCATCTCACCCCCGTGCGTCGGATTGCGTCCGCCCAAATCGCCACGACAAGCGTTGCGCTGCGCCGGCCAATTGGCGCGCGACGTTGCCGTCGTGCCCGCTATCGAAACTCCCCGCCGTCCCCATCGCCGCGAGCACCAGCACCACGGTACCGGTGTGGTCGAACACCGGCACCGCCAACGTATGGATGCCGGGCACCGGTTTGTCCAGCGCATCGTCGACGCCTTGCGCGCGAATGCGGGCCAGCCTCGCGGCATAAGAGGTCTTGCCGGTCCCGTTGTCCTTCGTCGACGCGCCCGCCATCCGCACCGCTTCCTGGTGGAGCATTCCGCCGAGCACGTCTTCCGGCAGATGCGCGGCAAACACGCGGCCGATTGCGGTATTCACCAGCGACAGCACCGTGCCGACGCGCAGGCTGACGTGCTGCGGCCGCGTCGATTCCTCGAGCCGCACGACCGTCGGTCCGAGCGGCCCGAGCACGGCCATTGCGACACTGAGGCCGGTATCCACGGCAAGGCCGCGCACTTCCGGCTCGGCCTCGCGCACCGGCGACAGGCGCTGCAACGCGATCAGTCCCAATTGCAGGGCCAGCGGTCCCGGCAGAAAGCGGCCATCGGCATCGCGCTCGAGCACGCCGGCTCGCACCAGGCTGACCAGGTGCGGAAAGGCCTTGGCGGGCACCATGCCCGCGCCGCGCGCCAGTTCGCTCAGCGCGAGCGGACCGCCAGCGCGCAGCAGCGCACCGATCAGCTGCGCGCTGGCGTCGAGCGCCTGAATGCCGCGTTGCGGCTTGCCCGTGGCCTCGTCGGTCGTTCCAGTGGCATTCGTCATGGCTCAGCCCTCTACGCGCAGTGAATCGGCGATCTGCCCTGCGGTTGCCTGCAGGGCGCGCGCAAGATCGCCTCGCCAGGTCGTGTCGATGGTTGCGGTCGGGCCGATTGCGGTAAGCAGCAGCCGGAGGGCGCCGGCGGCGTCGCGTACCGGCACGCACAGGCTGCTGACGCCGGGACTCGGGATATCGATGCTGCGGGCGATGCCGCGGCTGCGCACCTCGTCCAGTTCGGCAAGGAACGCCGCGCTTTTGGGACGCGCCGGCAGGGCGTCGAACAGCGGCACCCATTGCGCCTCGGGCATGCAGGCGCAATACATGCGGCCGGTAGCAGTAGTGGCCAGCGACATCACGGTGCCGACATGCAGGTTGACGTGCAGCGGCGCGTTGCCGCGCTCGTAGCGCACGATGGTGGGACCCTGCGGGCCCGGCACGCTGACCGCCACGCTGCAGCCCGTTTGCGCGGTCAGCGCGGCAACCAGCGGCACCGCGGCGTGCAGGCCGGGATCCAGCTCCAGCCGCATCCGCGCCAGTTGCAGCGCCAGCGGCCCGGGTTCGAAGCGATCATCGAGATGGTCGCGCTTGATCCAGCCCTGCCGCGTCAGCGATACGAGGTAGGGATGGGCCTGAGCCGGGGCGATGCCCACGGCCGTGGCGAGTTCGACCGCAGATAGCGGTGCGCCCGCCTCTGCCAGCGCCTGCAGGAAGCGGCCCGCCACGTCGACGCTCTGCACGCCGCGCTGCGTCTTCTCCTGTCCCGCCTGCCCTGCCTCGCTCATGGTTGCCCTCCGAAAGGCTGGATATTAATCCAACGCCGCATGGGCGCCGCGCTTGCCACCCGCCGGTCTGTTGTTCGTTCTTTATGTTTTAGCCAATAACTTATCCATTGACTAACGCACGGAGACCTCCTACCATCCGTCTACCCCGACAACGCCGCATGCCCTCTCGCGCGCGGCCAATCCAATAACGAAGGGGCGAGACAGTACCTGTGCATTGCCGCTGCGCAATGCCGCCCGCTGCCGCGCCCCGTCACCCACGACGAGGCAAGCATGGCCAAAGCATTCGCATCGCAAGCCGACCTGGAAGCCAAAAAGGTCACCTTCACCCAGCTGTCCGAGAACGCCTACGCCTACACGGCCGAAGGCGACCCGAACTCGGGCGTGATCATCGGCGACGACGGCGTGCTGATCGTGGACACCACCGCGACGCCAGCGATGGCGCAGGACCTGATCGCCAGGATCCGCACGGTCACCGACAAGCCGATCAAGTACGTCGTGCTGTCGCACTACCACGCGGTCCGCGTGCTGGGCGCCTCGGCGTATTTCGCCGAGGGCGCGCAGCAGATCATCGCCAGCCGCGGCACCTACGAAATGATCGTCGAGCGTGGCGAGGCCGACATGAAGTCGGAGATCGAGCGGTTCCCGCGCCTGTTCGCCGGCGTCGAGACCGTGCCGGGCCTGACCTGGCCGACGCTGGTGTTCGACAAGGAAATCACGCTGTTCCTCGGCAAGCTGGAAGTCCGCATCGCGCATCTCGGCTCGGGCCACACCAAGGGAGACACCGTGGTCTGGCTGCCGTCGCAGAAGGTGCTGTTCTCCGGCGATCTGGTCGAGTACGAGGCAGCTTGCTATTGCGGCGACGCGCAGCTGGCCCAATGGCCGGCGACGCTGGACGCGCTGCAGGCGCTGGGCGCCGAGAAGCTCGTCCCGGGGCGCGGTCCGGCCTTGACCACGCCGCAGCAGGTCCGCGAGGGCATCGCCTACACCAAGGACTTCGTCAGCACGCTGTACCGCGCCGGCCAGGAAGCGGTCGCTCGGAAGATGGATCTGAAGGCCGCGATGGCGCATACCCGCAAGAGCATGGACCCGAAGTTCGGCCACGTCTTCATCTACGAGCACTGCCTGCCCTTCGACGTGACGCGCGCCTATGACGAGGCGTCCGGCATCACGCATCCGCGCATCTGGACCGCCGAGCGCGACAAGGAAATGTGGGCCGCGCTGCAGGACTGACGCGGCGGTATCGGCATCGGCATCGGTATCGGTATCGGTATCGGTATCGGCATCCAGGATGGTGGAAGGAGACAACAAGATGGCGGTCGACTATCAACGATTGACCTTTGAATACCGGCCTTGCGCGGAGCAATCGGCTACCAACGCGATGCATCCGGTCGTGGTCGTCGGTGCCGGCCCGGTAGGCCTGGCCACCGCGATCGACCTGGCCCAGCAAGGCATCGAGGTAGTACTGCTGGACGACGATTGCACACTGTCGACTGGCTCGCGCGCGATCTGCTTTGCCAAGCGCACGCTGGAGATCTTCGATCGGCTTGGCTGCGGCGATCGCATGGTGGACAAGGGCGTGCGCTGGAATCTCGGCAAGGTGTTCCTGCGCGACCAGATGGTCTATGCATTCGATCTTCTTCCCGAAAGCGGACATCGCCGGCCGGCCTTCATCAACCTGCAGCAGTATTACGTCGAAGGCTTCCTGCTCGAGCGCGCGCTCGAACTGCCGAATCTGCAGATCCGCTGGAAGAACAAGGTGGTCGGCATCGAGCGCCGCGATGAGGGCGGCGCGGATGCCACCGTCACGCTGACCGTGGAAACGCCCGATGGCACATATCCAGTGCGGGCTCGTTATGTCGTCGCCGCCGACGGCTCGCGCAGCCCGATGCGCAATCTGCTGGGCCTGGACAGCAAGGGCCGCACCTTCAAGGACCGCTTCCTGATCGCGGATATCCGGATGGAAGCCGGCTTTCCTAGCGAGCGCTGGTTCTGGTTCGATCCGCCCTTCCATCCGAATCAATCGGTGCTGCTGCATCGGCAGCCCGACAACGTCTGGCGTATCGATTTCCAGCTGGGCTGGGACGCGGACCCGGTGCTGGAGAAATCGCCGGAGCGCGTCATTCCTCGCGTGCAGGCCCTGCTCGGCCCGGATGCGAAATTCGAGCTCGAATGGGTCAGCGTGTACACGTTCTCGTGCCTGCGCATGGACAGCTTCCGGCATGGCCACGTGCTGTTCGCCGGCGACTCGGCGCATGGCGTGTCGCCCTTCGGCGCGCGCGGCGCCAATAGCGGCGTACAGGATGCGGACAATCTGGCCTGGAAACTGGCCCACGTGCTGCGCGGCGAGGCACCGGACGCGCTGCTCGACACCTATGCCAGCGAGCGCGAATACGCGGCGGACGAGAACATCCGCAATTCGACTCGCTCCACGGACTTCATCACGCCGAAGAGCCAGGTAAGCCGTGTGTTTCGCGATG
This sequence comes from Cupriavidus cauae, assembly GCF_026210475.1. Lineage (NCBI taxonomy): Bacteria > Pseudomonadati > Pseudomonadota > Betaproteobacteria > Burkholderiales > Burkholderiaceae > Cupriavidus > Cupriavidus cauae. The sequence continues at coordinate 1,303,783 of NZ_CP080294.1, read as the reverse complement.
CGGTACTGACGCTGGCGGCGAAGCATCCGTTTGCGCGGACGCTGGTCAATAGCGGGCGCCTGTCGGTGCCGAGCGTGCTGGCCTCGTCCCCGTTGAATACGGTCGACACCGATGCCTTCGCTGGCGCCATGATTCCTGGGGCGCCGTGTGCCGATGCGCCGGTCGAGGCCGATGGCGCCGAGGATTGGCTGCTGTCGCAGCTGCATGGCGGATTCAGCTTGCTGGTCTACGGCCATCCCGACGATCTCGATGCGGAGGCCGACAGGCAGATCGCCGCGCTCCGCCGTCAAGCCGGTGCACCACGGATGCTGTTCGTCGCGCCGGACGGTCATCGCGCTGCCCGGACATCGGACATTGCTGTGGTCAGGGATCGCGACGGCATCGTGGCGCAACGCTACGACGCGGTGCCGGGTACCGCGTATCTGATTCGTCCGGATCAACATGTCTGCGCACGCTGGCGTGCGGTGGATGCGGGACGGGTGATGGAGGCGATGGCTCGGGCTCAAGGCAAGCGTCTGGCGGAGACTGCGCCGGCGGCGCGAGGAACACCGGCCTGCGCCGAAGCGCTCGCGGCATGATCCCCAGCAAGCGGCAACGACATCCCCCGGAGACACCATGCCCCTTATCACCGCCCCCAACCTCGCCCGTCCCGACGACTTCTACGAAGCCCTGATCGACATGCACCGCGATCTGGACGATGCGCAAAGCCAGGCGGCCAACGCCCGCCTGATCCTGCTGCTGGCCAACCATATCGGCGACCACGAGACGCTGCTGTCGGCGCTGCAACTGGCGCGCGAGGCCGAAACGGCCGCGGCCTGATTCGACGGGATACGCGACGAGATACGCGACAACATATTCGACGAACGACAGGGCGCGCTCGCGCCAACGGTTGATACACGACGGAATCCACTCCGGGCCCACGGTGCGCAAGACATCGGCCCGTTAAGGGCGGCGCGATCCGCCCCTCTTTTTCCTCCTTCCTGCTTTACGGAGACAAAGCATGTCCCAACTCCACGCGGGCACCGCGACGCCCCCGCTCGCCCTCGCACACGAAGAAGACGCCCTGCACCAGAAGATCTGGCTGCGCATCGTCCCCTTCCTGTTCGTCTGCTACGTCATTTCCTTCCTTGACCGCATCAATATCGGCTTCGCGCAATTGCAGATGAAGCAGGACCTCGGCTTCAGCGATGCAATGTACGGACTCGGCGCCGCGGTGTTCTATGTCGGCTATGTACTGTGCGAAGTGCCAAGCAATATGCTGCTCGCCCGCTTCGGCGCTCGGCGGACTTTCACGCGGATCATGCTGCTGTGGGGCGCCGTCTCGGTGGGAATGGCCTTCGTCTCCACGCCGGCGCAGTTCTACACGCTGCGTTTCCTGCTCGGCGTATTCGAGGCCGGCTTTTTCCCCGGCATCGTGCTGTACATGACCTACTGGTTCCCCGCGCACCGGCGCGCGGCCGTGATGGCCATCTTCTTCGCGGGTGTCGCGATTGCCGGCGTATTGGGCGGCTTGGTCTCCGGCTGGATCATGCGCGATATGGCCGGCGTGATGGGGCTGTTCGGCTGGCAATGGATGTTCGCCATCGAAGGCGCGCCCGCCGTGCTGCTCGGCTTGATCGCCGCCTGGTATCTGGTTGACAGCCCCGCCGACGCCAAATGGCTGACCGCTCGCGAGAAGGCGCTGCTGGCACGGCAACTGGAAGGCGAGCAAGGCAGCCACGCGGCCCATACGCTCGGCGCCCTGCGCGAGGCGCTGCGCAACCCCAGGCTGTATGTGTTCGCGTTTATCTATTTCGCGCTGACCTGCGGCTCGCTGACGCTGAATTTCTGGATGCCGCTGATGATTCGCGATTTCGGCATTACCGATGTCGTGTCGATCAGCTTGTATAGCGTCATTCCGAATGCCGTGGGCGCCGTCGGTCTTATCCTGATCGCGCGGCATTCGGACCGCACCGGCGAGCGGCACAAGCATTTCCTGCTGTGCTGCTGCGGCGGTGCCCTGGCGCTCGCGCTGCTGACCCTGCGACTGCCGCATTTCGGCGCGATGCTGGCGATCCTGTCTGTGGCGGCGGTGCTGATCTTTGCGGCGCTGCCGATCTTCTGGTCGCTGCCACGCAGCTATTTGCCCGGGCATACCGCTGCAACCGGACTCGCGTTCATCAGCAGTGTCGGCATTACCAGCGGGATCGTCAGCCCGTGGGTGATCGGGCAGGTCAAGGTTCAGACCGGCAGCATGGATAACGCGCTGTATCTGTTGGCGGGATTGCTGGTGGCGGCCGGGATCGTCATGTGGACAGCGGTGCCGAGGGATGCGGGGCGGTAATCGTCGCCAGTTCGGCCATTTCAAGGGGGAATGGCCAACGCCGCTTCGGTCTTTGATATGGTTTCGACATGAGCAATGACTTATGCGTCCATTCCCGACAACGGCTCAGGGGACGCGGGAGGCAAGCACATGTACGTCATCATGGGCGGTACCGGACATGTTGGATCGGCGACAGCGCAAGCGCTGCTCGCCCGCGGCCAGGCGGTCACCATCGTGACCCGTTCGGCCGCCCGCGCCGCGAAATGGCGCGACAAGGGCGCCGCGGTCGTCGAGGCGGACGTGGAAGACGTGGCGTCACTGCGGGCCGCGCTTCAGCGGGGACGCCGAGCGTTCCTGCTCAATCCGCCCGCCGATACCAGCAAGGACACCGATGCGATCGAGCGGCACACGGTGGCCAACATCCTTGCCGCGCTTCAGGGCTCGGGCCTGGAGAAGGTCGTCGCCGAATCCACAGGCGGCGCCCAGCCCGGCGAGCGCATCGGCGATTTGAGCGTGCTGTGGGAGCTCGAAGAAGGACTGCGCCGCCAACCGATTCCTGCGGCGATCAATCGCGCCGCTTACTACATGAGCAATTGGGATTGGCTGCTCGATACGGTACGCAGCACGGGCAAGCTGCCGACGATGTTTCCTGCCGATCTACCAATCCCCATGGTGGCGCCACGCGATTTGGGGGAGGCGGCAGCAGCCAGGCTGATGTCCCCGCTCGACGATGTTGGCGTCCGCCATGTGGAAGGGCCACGGCGGTATTCATCCGAAGAGGTTGCGATGGCCTTCTCGCAGGCACTTCGGCGGCCCGTCCAGGTCGAAGTCGTGCCGCGGGAGAAGTGGAAGGAGACGTTTGTGGGGCTGGGGTTCTCGGATGCCGCTGCCGATTCCTATGCGCGGATGACCGCCGTCAGTGTGGACAGTCGGTTCGATTTGTCAGAGGAACCGATGAGGGGTGGGACGGGGCTGGAGGAATACATCGAAAGACTGGTGGCCGAGGGCGATGCGTAGGGCCACGTTCTCGCTCGCATCTCGCCGACTCTCAATCCAGCCGGGCACTTCCCGCAAATCGGCCCATCAGCAGCGAGCGTCCGCTGGTTTGATCATTTCTTCCTGCCTTTATCGTAATGCCACTTGATGGCGAAGAACATGCCCGTGCCCAACACGAGGACCTTGAACGCGATAAAGACGATAGGGAACCAATCCATCATTTGAGTACTTCCAGGCCATGGCCTGACGCTATTGATTGTGAGAAGCACGGCCCCGGAACGCTGCTTCTGCAGTTTTATTTCCTGTTCAAGCCGTCGTCGAATCCAGCTTCGATCATAACATCGCACGCCATGCGCCGTGCGCCGGGTCTGAGCGACAGCCCCACCAAGCGCTTCGATTTTTCGTCCCTGTCCTCCAGCAAGACGACGGATCGCGCGTGTTGTCGCCCGTCGGAGATTGTTGCCGTTCGGTCAACATACTGAAGGCCGCCGCGACTCTACTGCCAATCGCCCCTCCTGCCTACACTCGGTGGCAACGATCGTTGCACAACCCGTGCGACGGTCGAGGAAGATGTCCGCGCAGCGAAACGGACCTCGCCTGCCGCATCGTGCGGCTTACCCACTCAATTGACAGGACTCCAGAAAATGAGCGAAACAATCCGCAATGTGCAGCCGGTGACCGTCCACCTTGGCAACGCAGGTTCCGGCGAACTCGTTCCCTCCCGCTACGCCGTGCGCATCGGTGACGTCGACGTCGTGCTGATCAGCGATGGCATTCTGCCGCTTCCGACCAGTACCATGTCGACCAACGTGAGCCAATCGGACCGCAACGAATGGTTCGATAGCCGCTTCCTGCAACGTGACATGTTCGACTGGGCGCTGAATATCGCGCTCGTGCGTAGCGGCGAACGCCTGATCCTGATCGATTCGGGCGTCGGTGACGGATTCGAATACTTCTCGCGCGCCGGTCGGTCGGTGATGCGGCTGGAATCGGCCGGTATTGATCTGGCTGCCATCACCGATATCGTCATCACCCATATGCACATGGATCATGTCGGTGGCCTGAACGTGGATGGCGTCAAGGCCCGCCTGCGGCCGGACGTACGCATTCACGTAGCGGCCGCGGAAGTCGAATTCTGGAAGGATCCGGACTTCAGCCAGACGGTCATGCCGGAAGCGGTTCCTCCCGCCGCCTTGCGCAAGGCGGCCGCCAAGTTCGTCGAGCTCTACAGCAAGAACCTCGTGCTGTTCGATCAGACCGTCGAAGTCGCAGCGGGCGTGTCGGCGCGTGTAACGGGTGGACACACCCCGGGGCACTGCGTCGTGGATGTTGCATCGAAGGGCGAGAAGCTGACCTTCGTGGGCGATGCCATCTTCGAAGTCGGCTTCGACAATCCCGCTTGGCAGAATGGCTTCGAGCACGAACCGGAAGTCGCTGTGGACGTGCGTATCGCGCTGCTTAACGAAGCCGCCGAGACTGGCGCTCTACTGGCCGCGGCGCATGTCGCCTTCCCGTCCATCGGTCACGTCGCAAAGAACGGCGGGAATTTCCGCTTCGTTCCGGTGCAGTGGGATTACTGATCGATACTCGACGACAAACCGTCATCGAGTCGATTGCGACGATGATCGCGAGAAAAGCGCCGAGGGTTCAAAAGACCCGCGGCGCCTTTCTTTCCAATCACGGCAGCGCTGCCAGCCGGCCCCAACAGCGAGGCGGTTTGCCGTCAGCAATATCAGGTCAGCGCGATCCCACCATCGACGCGCAGGTTCACGCCGGTGATGAAGCTGCCTTCCTCACTGGTCAGCATCAGTGCCGCCGATGCAATTTCCTCGGCACGCCCAAGGCGACCAAGCGGAATGGCACCTGCCACGGCTGCCTCGAAAGCTGGCCGGTCACCGTCGGCAACGCCCAGCTTGGACAGAATCGGCGTATCGACGGGACCTGGGCTGATGACGTTCACCCGAATGCCGCGCGCCTTGAACTCGAGCGCCCAGCCCTGCGCAAACGCCTCAATTGCCGCCTTGGAACCTGCATAGACGGCGTGTCCATCGAGCACCTTGGCGCTGGCAATCGAACTGACAAGGAGAACGGAGCCACCGTCGCGCAACACCGGCACGATCTTCTGCACGCCGAAGAACACAGCTCGCGTGTTGGTGGCGAACTGGGCGTCGTATTCGTCGATGTCAACCTGGGCGGACGGCCTGATCTGGTTCATGCCCGCGTTGGCCACGTAGATGTCGGCCCCGCCAAACCGCTTGACGACCTCTGCCGACACGCGATCATGCGTGGACAGATCGGCGATATCGCCTGTCAGGCCACTCGCGCGCGGCCCCAGTTCGGCAACCGTCGCATCAACGGCGTCCGCGCGCCGGCCGACGATGAGCACCTGGGCCCCCTCGTTGACGAACCGCCTTGCCATCGCCAATCCGATACCGCTGTTGCCGCCCGTAATCACCGCGACCTTTCCTTCAAGCTTGCCCATCGTGTACCTCGACATTCCTGTTTGATGAGATTGAAAATCTAGAGGATCCGTCGCAAGGCGAGCAGCCCTGCATTGGGCGCATGACTTGTGCCAAATTGTCTTCCATGTCGATAGAACGCCTCCATGGCCTTTCAGCCTTTGTCCGTGCGGTAGAAACGGGTTCGTTCACCAGGGCCGCCAGGCTCCTCGGCACTACGCCCTCGGCCATTTCGAAGAGCGTGTCGCGACTTGAAGCCCGATTGGGCGTGAAGCTCTTTCACCGATCTACCCGCGCCTTCGCACTGACCGACGAAGGGACCGTCTTCTACCGACGCGTCGCGCCGCTGGTACGAGGACTCGAGGAAGCAAGCGAGGGGTTGATCGCGCCGTCGGAGATGGCGGCGGCAGGTCATCTTCGCATCAGCATGCCGGCCGATCTGGGCGCCACATTGCTGGCCGCGATCGCGTCGAAATTGATGCCGCGCCATCCGCGCCTGTCCCTGGACGTCAGCTTCAGCGACCAGCACGCCGATCTGATCCGCGAGGGGTTCGACCTGGCCTTCCGCGCCGGTCACGCACCTGACAGCGGCCTGCATGCACGGCACCTGACAACCCTTCCTGTGGTGCTCGTGGCCTCGCCGGCGTACCTGGAACGTTGCGGGGAGCCTCGCACGGCGGCGGACCTGCTGCACCATCGCCATGTCCGTTATCGACTGGCCGGACAAGTCATGCCGGTCACGCTTGCCGACGGCACGCGGCTGCAGACGAAGGGATCCTTCGATGCCGACAATGGGGCCGCGATGCGCACGGCAGCGCTCAGCGGCTTGGGTATCGCGCAGCTGCTGCACGTCGCCGTGCAGGCTGACCTCGATGCCGGCCGGCTGCAGCGTGTAGTGCCAGCGTTGGCGCTACGCGCGGTACCGCTGCAGGTGCTGCACGGATTCGGTCGACGGATCCCGGCGCGCGCAAGCGTACTGGTGGACTTTGTCGCGGCGGAGCTTGCCGGCCAGACCGAAGGCGCGCGCGCGATGCGAGCGTGAGCCGATGCGAGTGCTGATGGGGGTGGCAATGTACCGATACCCTCGATCGCGCTCCGGCATCGGCCAGGGGGCAACGACTGCCGGTCCGCTTCGAAGCGGACCCGGCAGTTGTCTGCGGCTTCCGCCGATCAGGCCTTGAGGAACTCCAGGAGATCCGCGTTGATGACCTCCGCGTGCGTCGTCGGCATTCCGTGCGGGAAGCCTTTGTACGTCTTCAGGATGCCTTTCTTCAAGAGCTTGGCCGACAAGGGGCCCGATTCCGAGTAGGGCACAATCTGATCGTCATCGCCGTGCATCACCAGCACGGGTAAATTGATCTTCTTCAGATCCTCGGTAAAGTCGGTCTGCGAGAACGCCACGATGCCGTCGTAATGCGCCTTCGCGCTGCCCATCATGGCTTGTCGCCACCAGTTCTGGATAAGGCCTTCCTGAGGCTTTGCGCCCGGCCGGTTGAAACCATAGAACGGCCCCGCGGGAAGATCCCGGAAAAACTGTGCCCGATTGGTGGCCGTCTGCAATTGCAGGCCGTCAAACACCTCCTTCGGCAGGCCGCCCGGATGGGATGACGTCTTGACCATCAGCGGCGGAACCGCGGCAATCAGGCAAGCCTTCGAGGCCCGCTTCTCGCCGTGCCGCGCCAGGTAGCGCACGACTTCGCCACCGCCAGTGGAGTGACCCACGTGGATGGCGCCCTTGAGATCAAGATGGCTTACCACCGCTGCCAGGTCGTCGGCGTAGTGGTCCATATCGTGTCCTTGCCAAACCTGCGACGAGCGGCCATGGCCGCGCCGATCATGGGCAATGACGCGATAGCCCTTGGCAAGGAAGAACATCATCTGGGCGTCCCAATCGTCGGAGCTCAGCGGCCATCCATGAGAGAAGACGATCGGCGTCGCATCGGCAGGACCCCAGTCCTTGAAGAAGATCTGGACACCGTCCTTGGTAGTGACATAGTTCATGGCGAAATTCCCCTGTGAGGTTGCCGCGGTCTTCTGCGCGGTGGACGTCGTCGAAGCAGCCGTGGCCGTGAAGGGCAAGGACGCAGCTACCGCGGCACTCGTTCCGAGCGAGAGCAGTTGGCGGCGGGTGATTCCCTCAGAGACGGACGGCGATGTAGATGCAGGTTTCATGGCATCAAGACTCTTGTCAGGTCGTGCGAACAAAATGAACGGATAAAGCTCCGAGCGAAGGTCCCCCGTCTTTCACTGGACGAACGATTGGCGAAGTGAGTGAATCAGGAAAACGGATGGGCATCGCACCCACCGCCATCGCAATGGATCGATGTATTGGTACTTGACGGGTCGCGTTGAATCCTAGCCACCATTGTTTGTAGGCACTAGGCGCGCGTGTAGAAACAGCATGTTGTCCGCGGGGCGCCAATTCCCTCACCCGATGGCGAAGCGCGTCGGGTGCCAAGTATTTGGCTCGCCTTTGTGCGCGCGTGGCGATACCCGCGGAATCTCGAGAAGACAGCGAGCGATGGGGCGAGGGCTCGGACAAGGGCCCAAAAATTCAGGGTGCCGCCGTTCCGGTGGTCGCCGGCTGGCTGGCGGGGCTGGCTATTTGCTGTCGGGCGGCATCACGCCCGGCCCCTCTGCCTCAGCCATCAGCAGGGGCCGCCGTGCTTCCTGGCCCAAACGAAAAACGCCCCGACAAGGCCATGAGGCCTGCCGGGGCGCGGCGATGATCGCCTTCTTCGCATACTTCCCGGTGGCCGGGTTGTATCGCGGTCGCGTAAGGTCTTGCGGGCTCTCGCGGGACAAAGGTCCCCTACGCGGTAATGCAGAACCGATCCCCCCGCGCTCCATGCATCCACCGGCTTCTGGCGAGCGGCAGATGACGGCAAACGCGGGCGATCGTCGAAGGAATTTACGAGCCGACCTTCAGCCGCCCGCCTCGTCCCAGTCCGCCCTTGACCTCCTGCGCCTTGTAGTTGCGCAGCGAGATCACCATGTTGTTGTACGCGTCCATGAATGCCGCGACGGTGGCCTTGCCTTCCGGCGTGCGAGAGAAACCACCCAGGCCGCCGGCCGTATTGCCGCCGAACGCGCCCAGGGCGGCGCCAAAGTTCGTCGCCGTCGAATTGCCTTCCGAGATGGAGACCTGCACGCCCGAACGGATGTCGAACATGGTCAGCGTCACGACCGATGCCTTGCTTTGCATGGCACCGCCCACAAGCGCGCCGACGCTGCCGAACAGGCCGCCAACACCGGCAGCCAGCTGGCCGGTGGAGTCGTTGTCGATGATGATGGCCGGCTCCATGTAGTAGTCGGCCGCTACGCGCTGGCCCTTCTGCTGGCGCGAGCCTGCGCGGAATTCACCGGAATTGCGCTGCTTGTCGGTGATGTTCGACAGCTTGCTTTCGGTGCGATTGTTGCCGATCGACGTGATCACGAAGCAGTTCGACTGCTGCACGGCCAGACGGATCAGCGGCTCGATGCTGGTGACCTTGGTGGCCGCGCCAAAGCTCGCGTACCACTCCTTGCCCCGGCCGTCGTCCACCGCCAGCGTGCCCAGCGGCGCGTCGCAACGCTCCAGGGAAGCATTGGCATTCACGCTGGTGGCGCCACCCGCGGCGCCGGTGGCAGCGGTGGGCGCGGTGCCGGTGCTGATCAGACCGCCGCCGGCCGTGGCGCAGCCAGCGAGAACCAGAGACGCGGCCAATGCGGCCGCGCGCAAGGAAATACTCTTGGGCATGATAGGGCGTTCCTGTCGAGGAAATTGACGAAAAAATCCGGGTGGGAAGGCTTAGCGGTGATACCAGCCGGAAGGGCCCCATACCCAGTAATACGGATAGCTGCTGTACCAGGCAATCCAGGAGGTGCGATAAGCCTCGCGGACTCGGTACGCGCTTTGTTCGTCTTTCTTGGCAGCCTGAGCCTGCGGAATCAACTCTTTGGCTTCCTTGCTGCCCTTGGCTGCGGCTCGCATCAGCCAAGCCTCGGCTTCGGCAGGGTCCGAACCCATTTCCTCAAAGCCCATCAGATAAATTCGGCCAAGCGCCAGTTGCGCCTGCGTATGACCGTTGTCGCCGGCCTTGCGCAGCCATTCCAGGGCCTGATAGCTGTCGCGCTTCACGCCGTCGCCGCGCAGAAGGCGCAGGCCCAGGTCGTAGGCCGCGTCCGGATTCTTCTCGGCCACGTTGGCCAATGCCTGCATACGCGGATCGGCTTCGTTCGACGCGAGTTGCGCTGTTGCTACGCGTCGATCCTGTTCGGTGCAGGCATTCCCGTCGCACAGGCGCACCGTGGACGAGCGCGGTGCCAACTGTTCTTCAGGCGTTTGCGCGCAACCGGCAAAGCCCAAAGCCGTGGCCAACAGCAATGGAACAAGAACACGCATGGATGACCCCCCGAGGTCTGCTTTTGTTCGTTTTGTATTTGTTCGCCTTTTGAGAAGGCGTATGGATTGTATTTTCGGCGTGGAATATTTGCACCCAACCGCCGTAGGTGTGCGGCCTTCGTTGCACCGTGCGAAGAGGTCGCGTAACGAGGGGCGTCCGGGGATTGCCGGGGGAAGCGCGGTCGGACAATACGCTCACGGCGCGTGACCGACCGCCAAATCAGACGTCTTACTGGCTGCAGGTGCCCGACTTTGCCAATTCGAGCTTGGCCACGTCGGCCTTGCCTTGCTCTTCGGGAATCAGCTCCAGATCGGCCCCGCCAACAAAAGCGCCGAGCTTGATGAACTGGCGGACAAAGTAGTTCTTGCCGGCTTCCATGGCCACTTCCAGGGCGTTCGGCGAAAACTCCGACTCCGTTTCGATCTTGTGCTTCTTGCCGCCTTCGACCTGCGTGTAGAAGAACACGTCCGATGCGCTTTCGCCCAGGCACTTGCCGTCCACCCAAATGTCCTTCTTCAGCGACTTGCCGACGAAGCTATTGCGGTAGACATAGAGTCCAGAGTTGCCTGCGCTCGGGGCGCTGAACTGCTTGGCCTGGTCGGACTGCTCCTTGCTCGCCATGTCGACGGACGCGCAGCCGGTCAACGCGAGGGTGGAGACGGCAAGGATAGTGATAATGCTGTGATTGATCTTCATTTTATGAATCTGGGAAGCGGTAGTGGCAGAAGGCCAGGACGAGAATAAACGCGGCAAATACGTTCGCGGGTCGCTGTGCGCCGACCGATACCGACGTGATGGCGTCGCACGCGCAACGGGAACGCTCCTGGCTATCGACCACAGTCCGCTATTTCCGTACCCCTCCATCGTTGGGTACCTGTCTCGCTGTCAGGCTGACCAGAGCTGTCATCTCAGCTTTACATCGACCGAACTACGCCGGCGCCCAAGCGCTCAGTCGAATCCTCACGTCACCTTGCGGCAACCGACACCGCGGATGCGCAGCTATCCGAGACAATCCTTCGTGAAGCTGAGAACTCGACAACACCCCTGAAGACGCCATTTGATCGAGCAGCCAAAGCAGCCCATACACCTTTCCCAGCCTGGATATAGCTTCGGCTCGCAACTCCCCGTCTCCCGTGACAAGAACGTGGTTCGGCCGTGTGGCGCAACTGAGCGCAAAGCAATCCGGCAGTGACAACTTTCGCCGTTCGGTTCTCACTCGCTGGGCGAATGCCACTTCATCGGGCGTGAGGGCCACCACTCCAAGCCCCAGCTTCCTCAAGAGCGGCCCGTTTTCCGCTTCGAGCTCCCGCTCGTAGAGCAGATCGGGCACGATCATCGTCAAGCCGCACGAAAACGAGGCTTCGAGCAATCCCCCTCGTTCCAAATCGATCAGAACAGACGTATCCGAAACGAGGATGATCATGGCGAATCAGTGGACGTGCCCCATCAAGCGGCGATCCAGTTCGCGGACGCTGATACTGAGCAGCTCAGCGCCTTTCGCTTCCGAAATGGCCTGCTCTGCGACGGCTCGCAGGCACATGCGTTCCATGCGTTGTGGCACTTCGGCCGGAAGCTTGTGAGGTTCATTGGATCCGGGGCTGTTCCAGCCCATTCCCCGAATTTGTCCCCACAGGCGGCCGTAGGCGGCCTTCGATATCACGCCAAGCTGCGAGCACCGTACTGCCAGCGACGCAACGCTGACCTGGAAAATCTTCTTCAGCTCCACCAGTTCGCCGATCGAAATGGACGTGCGATGGCTGCCCAATAGCCGAGTCATCATTTCCTTCGGCATCAGCAAGGCGCCGGCAAAGCGGTCCGCCGCCTTTTCCTGCTCCGCGTCGCTCAACTCCGCGAAGCAGAGCACCAGATGCCCAAGCTCGTGCGCCAGCGTGAAGCGTTGACGCTCGCCGTTGTGATTCTTGTTGATGACGATCACGGGGACATCGCGCTGCCCGCTTTGCTGGACGAACGCCTTGGAGCCCGAGAAACACTCTGGCAGATCGAGCGCGATCACCTTGATGCCCATGTCTTCGAGCAATTCGGTCATTGCCGGGATCGGGTCGGTCCCCAGCGACCAGAGGCGCCGCAGCGTGTCCGCGGCAGGTTCGGCATCTTCGATATCACCGATGGCGAACGCGGCGCCGCGTGGCGGAGACCAGGCGCCGTCCTCCGCCGCCAGCAGTTCTTCCAGCTCGAGATAGCGCTCGACGTGATCCAGTACCGCCGCCTCGACCGCGCGCTCCTCCCTCGCAGCCGTATGGGGCGCCTTGCGAAAGTCGACGCCGGTCAGCTCGATCTTCCGTTCGCTGAGCAGGAATTCGGGGGAGACGCGCAGCGCCTTCGCCATGGCAAGAAGTACGGTGGAACTCGGCATCATCTCGTCTCGCTCGTATTTGCCGATGGCTTGTGCAGACACCAGGCCCTCGATGGTCGCTTCGAGGTCGCGCAAGGAAAGGCCGAGCGCCTCACGTGCCCTCTTCAGTCGGTTTCCAATCATCGCACCTCCCGGGCAGGCTAGTTTACAACTATGGTGATTTCATTATTGTTTGTAAACCGATGACGGTCAAGCCGACACAAGACCCCGCTCGGGAGGACGCGGCAACAGAATCGCCCTCCAACAAGTCGCGCCAAAACAAAAAGCCCCGGAGACTTTCGCCTCCGAGGCTTTCCAACAGCAACAAATCCAAAAGCAGTTCAGCTCAGTCCCTGGGGCTCGGGACAATCGCCAACCCAAACCCCAAAGACCAGATCAAATCCCTGCCATCAAACCGTCACCGTATCCGCCACCCCCTTGAAGTCCTCGATCTGATCGAAGTTCATGTAGCGGTAGATCTTGTCGCCATTGGCGTTCAGCACGCCCATGTCGGCCATGTACTCTTCCTTGGTCGGGATGCGGCCGAGGCGCGAGCAGATGGCGGCCAGTTCCGCGGAGCCCAGATACACGTTGGTGTTCTTGCCCAGGCGGTTCGGGAAGTTGCGGGTCGAGGTCGACATCACCGTCGCGCCTTCGCGCACCTGTGCCTGGTTGCCCATGCACAGCGAGCAGCCCGGCATCTCGGTACGGGCGCCGGCGGTGCCGAACACGCCGTAGTGGCCTTCCTCGGTCAGCTGCTTCTGGTCCATCTTGGTCGGCGGCGCGACCCACAGCTTGACCGGGATGTCGCGCTTGCCTTCCAGCAGCTTCGACGCGGCGCGGAAGTGGCCGATGTTGGTCATGCAGCTGCCGATGAACACTTCGTCGATCTTGGCGCCGGCGACGTCGGACAGCGTCTTCACGTCGTCCGGGTCGTTCGGGCAGGCGACGATCGGCTCGTGCACGTCGGCCAGGTCGATCTCGATCACGGCGGCGTACTCGGCGTCGGCGTCCGGCTCGAGCAGCTTCGGATCGGCCAGCCACGCTTCCATCGCCTTGATGCGGCGCGACAGGCTGCGGGCGTCCTGGTAGCCCTCGGCGATCATCCACTTCAGCAGCGTGATGTTGCTGTTGATGTATTCGATGATCGGTTCCTTGTTCAGGCGCACCGTGCAGCCGGCGGCCGAGCGCTCGGCCGAGGCGTCGGACAGTTCGAACGCTTGCTCGACCTTCAGGTCGGGCAGGCCTTCGATTTCCAGGATGCGGCCGGAGAAGATGTTCTTCTTGCCCTGCTTGGCAACGGTCAGCAGACCCTGCTTGATCGCATACAGCGGGATCGCATTGACCAGGTCACGCAGCGTGACGCCCGGCTGCATCTTGCCCTTGAAGCGGACCAGCACCGATTCCGGCATGTCCAGCGGCATCACGCCGGTGGCGGCGGCAAAGGCCACCAGGCCCGAGCCTGCCGGAAAGCTGATGCCGATCGGGAAGCGGGTGTGCGAGTCGCCGCCGGTGCCGACGGTGTCGGGCAGCAGCATGCGGTTCAGCCACGAGTGGATGACGCCGTCGCCCGGGCGCAGCGAGATGCCGCCGCGGGTGCTGATGAATTGCGGCAGCGTGTGGTGCGTCTTGACGTCGACCGGCTTCGGATAGGCGGCGGTGTGGCAGAACGACTGCATCACCAGGTCGGCCGAGAAGCCCAGGCAGGCCAGGTCCTTCAGTTCGTCGCGGGTCATCGGGCCGGTGGTGTCCTGCGAGCCCACCGAAGTCATCTTCGGCTCGCAGTAGGTGCCCGGGCGGATGCCCTTGCCTTCCGGCAGGCCGCAGGCGCGGCCGACCATCTTCTGCGCCAGCGTGTAACCCTTGCCGGTGTCGGCCGGGTTCTGCGGCAGGCGGAACAGCGTCGACGGCGCCAGGCCCAGCGCTTCGCGCGCCTTGGCGGTCAGGCCGCGGCCGATGATCAGCGGAATGCGGCCGCCGGCGCGCACTTCGTCGAACAGCACGTCGGACTTGACCTGGAATTCGGCGATGACTTCGCCGTTCTTCAGCGCCTTGCCCTCATAGGGACGCAGCTCGACCACGTCGCCCATTTCCATCTTCGACACGTCGAGCTCGATCGGCAGCGCGCCGGCGTCTTCCATCGTGTTGTAGAAGATCGGGGCGATCTTGCCGCCCAGGCACACGCCGCCGAAGCGCTTGTTCGGCACGAAGGGGATGTCTTCGCCGGTGAACCACAGCACCGAGTTGGTGGCGGACTTGCGGCTCGAGCCGGTACCGACCACGTCGCCCACGTAAGCGACCAGGTGGCCCTTTTCCTTCAGCGCTTCGATGAACTTGACCGGGCCGCGCTTGCCGTCTTCCTCGGGCTGGAACGCGGCGCCCTCGCGCTTGTTCTTCAGCATCGCCAGCGCGTGCAGCGGGATGTCGGGGCGGGTGGTGGCGTCCGGCGCCGGCGACAGGTCGTCGGTATTGGTTTCGCCCGGGACCTTGAAGACGGTCACGGTCAGGCTTTGCGGGACTTCCGGACGGCTGGTGAACCATTCGGCGTCGGCCCAGCTTTGCAGCACGGCGCGCGCATTGGCGTTGCCCTTGTCGGCCTTTTCCTTGACGTCGTGGAAGGCGTCGAACATCAGCAGGGTCTTCTTCAGCGCGTCGGCGGCGACGGTGCCGACTTCGGCGTCGTCCAGCAGCTCGATCAGCGGCGAGATGTTATAGCCGCCGAGCATCGTGCCGAGCAGTTCGGTGGCACGGGCGCGGCTGATCAGCGCGCAGGTTTCCTTGCCGAGGGCGACGGCGGCCAGGTACGAGGCCTTGACCTTGGCGGCGTCATCGACGCCGGCGGGCACGCGGTAGGTGATCAGGTCCAGCAGGGTCTGCTCTTCGCCGGCGGGCGGATTCTTCAGCAGTTCGATCAGTTCGGCGGTCTGCTGCGCGGACAGCGGCAGCGGAGGAATGCCAAGCGCGGCGCGTTCGGCGACATGGGCGCGATAGTTTTCGAGCATGGGAGCCTGCGGGGTGATAGAGGAGTAGGGGTTAAACAACACCGTTGTGATCGCGATTGTACGCTCAACGCCGGTCCTCGGTCAAACGTCTTATATCTTATATAAGACTTAGGACTGACGACCGGGCAACAGCCACGCGACACTGCCCCGCCGTTACCGGGTGTAACCGCCGTAAGTCGTTGGCAACAAAGGGAAACGGCGGCCCCAGGGCGCCTCGCCACGCGGTACAACGGAGGCTGCCGAATCATGGGGAGAACGGTGTGAATGCAGGAATTTTTGCCCTGCGCCGAGGGCTGGCCGCCATGGCCATGTGCGGCGTGACGATGCTGGCCGGCCAGGCACAGGCGCAGCCTGTCGAATCCGGCCCGATGACGGTGGCCGGCACGCTGGTCGTCAACGGGCCGGTGACGGTGCAGGGCCCGGTCGAGGTCGATGGCCGCGTGCGGGTACGCGGGCCGGTCACCGGGCAATGGTTCGAGACGGACGACGGCCCGTCGATGCGGGGGGCGCCGCAGCGCACCTTCAACGGCCCGCTGACCGTGCATGGCCCCCTGCGCGTGCAGGGCGACCTGATCGTCAACGGGCCGCTGGAAGCGGCCGGGCCGATCCGTGCCGCCCGCATCCGGGCCGACGGGCCGGCGCGGCAGCGGCAATACGGCGAGGACCGCCGCGGTTATCCGCCGGCCTACCAGCAGGGCTATCCGGACCAGCCATACGACGGCCGCGGCTACGACGGGTACGGCTACGGGCGCTGACGGTGGCTGACGTGGCTGACGTGGCTGACGGTGGCTGACGGCGGCTGACGGCGGCTGACGGAAGCCGAGGAACGCCGCCAGCGCCGGCCCCCTCTTCTACTCCGGCACCACCTCGAACGCCAGCACCTGCGTGATCTGCGTCGCGTTGAAGTTGTTGTCCGACACCAGCACCAGGCTGTCGCGGCCGTTGGGCAGCTTCGGTCCCCAGGCCATGCCCTCGATGTTGTCGACGGTCTTCAGCCCCAGCGCGTTCAGGTTCTGCACCAGCCGTTTCCGCACCGGCACGTAGCTGGCGCCGGCGAGCCGGTCCAGGCTGCGCACGTCCGTCGCGCCACGGATATCGATCTGGTACAGCCGCACATAGGTAGTGAAGTTGCCATCGGCGCCCTGCACGCCGGCGCGCTCCAGCGTCAGCAGCCGGTTTTCGTCGATCTCCAGGATCTCGGTCACGCCGTTGTCGGCGCTGCGCCCCGGGGCTGGCGCGGCCGGGATTGCGTCGAGTGGATAGACATACTGCGCCAGCACATTGCCGTTGCGGTCGTAGCGCAGCAGCCGGGAAACCGAGCCGGACGACGGCGTCGGCAGCGGCCCGTCCTGGTACAGCGGCCCTTCCATGCTGACCCACAGCGACTTGCCGTCGGCCGACAGCGACAGTCCCTCGAACGTCGCGTTGTTGCGCGAGCCGGTTTCGTGCGTGGGCGTCATCCTGAACGCCGCCGGCAGCGGCAAGGTGCCGCTCAGCGTGCCGTCCGTGCGGGCCCGCGCGACGAAGGGATCGAGGCCAAGCGCGCGATCGCCCTCGCTGGTCCACCACAGGCCCCCGGTGGACGGATCGAAGCGGATCGCCTCGGGATCGGGCACGACGCCGCCCGCCGTGCGGTTGGGGTAAGCGCTGCCGTCGGCTTGGCGCAGCGTCACGACGCTGGCGATCTGCACCGGCTGCAGGCGGGCCGAGTCATAGCTGATCCGCGCCGTATAGAAGCGCGCCGGCTGCTTGTCCGAGCGGTCGTCCGAGACCAGATACCAGAGATTGGCCGCCGGATCGTAGTCGATGCCGGACAGGCCGCCCACCGTGGTGCCGCCGACCTGCAGGTCGTTGGGCAGCGTCTGCTCGCCGATCAGCCGGACCGCGCCTACCGAACGCCGCGGGCCGTCGTCCTGGTCGTCATCGCCCCCGCAGGCGGCAAGCAGCGCGGTCGACATCACCAGCGCGGCGAGGCCCACTACCCGGGTCCCGGCACGGCGGCCGGGCGCGCCGGCCGGCGCAATGGCCGGCGCAATGGCCGGCGCATCGGCGGACGCAACGACGGCCTCGATCGAAGGATCGACCGAAGGGACGACGGAACAGGCGGCGGAACGGACGGCGGGACGGCGCATGCGCAGGCTCTCGTGGATGGAAATCCCGCGAGTCTGGCGCCCGGCAATGACCCGCCGATGACAGCCCGCTCAAGTTCCGCCGGCCACCAACGTTAACCCATGAGATGACCGTCCGCTGCCGCCGACGGTCGCTCCCGCTCGACTCAAACGGCCAAGCTGAGCGGGTTTCCCCCTTTTTTTCGGCCCATTGCCCGCCACCGATTCACCGAGAATGGCGTGGCATTCCGATACAGGCATCTCATGGCGAAAACGCTCACGACTCCCCAGGCACCCAGCTCCAGCAAGCGCGGGGTGCTGATTCTCGCCGGTGTCGCGGTCGCGGCCGTGCTGGGCGCGGGAAGTTTCTTCCTCGGCAGCCTGCTGAACAACCGCGCACCCGCCGCGCCGGCCGCCCCCGTGGTTCCGGCGCCGATCTTTGTCGCGCTCGACGCCTTCACCGTCAACCTGAAGGGCGAGGACGGCGACCGCTTCCTGCACACCGGCCTGTCGGTCAAGGTGGCCGACACGCAGACGCAGGCGCGCATCGCCGAATATCTGCCGGAGGCGCGCAGCCGCATCCTGTTGTTGCTGTCGGCCAAGCAGCCGCCGGAGCTGTCGACCGTCGAGGGCAAGCAGAAGCTCGCCGAAGAAATCAAGCAGGCGCTGGCAAAGCCGTTCGCACCGGCGCTGCCGAGCCAACAGATCGTGGATGTCCTGTTCACTTCCTTCGTGGTGCAGTAAGCCCGTGCCCTGCCCCGCTTGCCAACCCGATATGAAGCCGACCACCCGACTCTCGCCCGCCGATGCGCACCTCGCGCGCGCCCAGGCCGGCGTGCGCGCGGCGCTTCTTTAATCCAGTCGTTCATTGGGGCAGGACATTAAATGGCTTACGACAAATTCCTCTCGCAGGATGAAGTAGACGAGCTGCTCAGGGGCGTATCCGGCGAGGCCGAGACGCCCGAGGCCGTGGCGCCGGTCTCCGAAGACGGCGTGCGGCCCTACAACCTGGCGACCCAGGAGCGCATCGTCCGCGGCCGGCTGCATACGCTGGAAATCATCAACGAGCGTTTCGCGCGCCAGCTGCGCACGGCGCTGTTCAACTTCATCCGCCGCGGCGCGGATATCTCGGTCGGTTCGATCAGGATCGAGAAATACGGCGAGTTCGTGCGCAACCTGCCGGTGCCGACCAACCTGAACCTGGTCCACATGAAGCCGCTGCGGGGCACCGCGCTGTTCGTGTTCGACCCGAACCTGGTGTTCCTGGTCGTCGACAACCTGTTCGGCGGCGACGGGCGCTTCCATACGCGCGTCGAGGGCCGCGACTTCACGCAGACCGAGCAACGCATCATCCGCCGCATGCTGGATCTGGCGCTGGCCAGCTATGGCCACGCCTGGCAGGCGGTCCATCCGATCGAGTTCGAATACGTCCGCTCGGAGATGCACACCAAATTCGCCAACATCGCGATCCCCAACGAGGTCGTGGTGACCACCGCATTCCATATCGAGCTGGGCGCGGTCGGCGGGCAGATGCACGTCTGCTTCCCGTACTCGATGATCGAGCCGGTGCGCGATCTGCTGATGAATCCGCTGCAGGATGAAGTCGAGGTCGACAAGCGCTGGCTGCAGCAGCTGTCGCAACAGCTGCGCGCCGCCGAGGTGGAACTGGTGGCCGAGTTCGCGCATCTGCGCAGCACCGTGGCAGAAGTGCTGGCGCTGCGCGCCGGCGACGTGCTGCCGATCGAGCTGCCCGAGAACGTGATCGGCAAGGTCGACGGCGTGCCGGTCATGCAGTGCAGCTACGGCACGATGAACGGCCAGTACGCGCTGCGTGTGCAGCGCATGTTCAATCATCAAGACAGCGATTCCAACAAGGAAACCGACCATGACTGACGGCAAAGAGGACAAGCCGGCCGATCCGATGGACGACTGGGCGAGCGCCCTGGCCGAGCAAACCAGCGCGACCGCTGCGCCTGAGCCCGCCGCCACGGTGGCGACGGCCACGCCCGCGGCCGCGACGGTCTTCCAGCCGCTGGAGCGCGAAGCGTCGAGCGGCTTCCACAACGATATCGAGATGATCCTCGATATCCCGGTGCAACTGACGGTCGAACTGGGCCGCACCAAGGTACCGATCAAGAGCCTGCTGCAACTGGCGCAAGGTTCGGTGGTCGAGCTCGACGGCCTGGCCGGCGAGCCGATGGACGTGCTGGTCAACGGCTATCTGATCGCGCAGGGCGAGGTGGTGGTGGTCAACGACAAGTTCGGCATCCGCCTGACCGACATCATCACGCCGTCCGAACGCATCCGGAAGCTGAACAAATGAAACCCGCTCGGGGCCGCGCATTGCGGCCCGCGCCTGGCACGCGCTCGTACGCGGCCCGCTCGATCTGCGGTGCGGCGACCGGCCTGCCGGTCCTCGCACACGCGGCCGATGCCGTGACCGGCGCGACCGGTGCCGGCGCGCTCGCGCAGGCCGGTCTCGGCCTGTTCGCGATCATCGCGCTGATCCTCGGCCTTGCCTGGCTGGCGCGCCGCGCCGGCCTGGTGCGGCATGTCCAGGGCGGCGTGATGAAAGTCGTCGGCAGCACCAGCCTGGGCGCACGCCAGCGCCTGCTGCTGGTCGAGGTCGGCGATACCTGGCTGGTGCTCGGTGTCAGCGCCGGCGAAATCCGCACCCTGCATACGCTGCCGGCCGGCTCCGCATCGCCCGGCGAGGCGATCGCCCCGATGGCCGGCACGGGCGGCATGCGCGGCACGGGTTCGACGCCGATGTCGCCGCAAGCCCCGTTCGGCGACAAGGCCACCTTCGCGCAGAAGCTGCTGCGCTCGATGCAACAGAACCTGCAACAGACCCTGAAGTCATGAACACCATGTACGCCGCCAGCCGGCGTCGGTCCGGAGCGCCGCTGACGCTGACGCTCGGCCTGCTGCTGGCCGCCGCTCTCGCGCTCGGCACCGATCCCGCGGCCGCGCAGGCGCTGCCGGGCATCGTCAGCCGCCCCGGCCCCGGTGGCAGCCAGACCTGGTCGCTGTCGGTCCAGACGCTGGTCCTGCTGACCTCGCTGTCCTTCCTGCCGGCCGCCCTGCTGATGATGACGGGCTTCACCCGCGTGGTGATCGTGCTCGGCCTGCTGCGCACCGCGCTCGGCACGGCCACGTCGCCGCCGAACCAGGTGCTGATCGGCCTGTCGCTGTTCCTGACCTTCTTCGTGATGTCGCCGGTGCTGGACCGGGTCTACACCGAGGCCTACAAGCCGCTGTCGGAGAACCGCATCAGCCTGGAGCAGGCGGCCGAACGCGCCGCCGCGCCGATGAAGGCCTTCATGCTGAAGCAGACCCGCGAGAAGGACCTCGCGCTGTTCGCGCAGATGGCGAAAACGCCGGAGATGCAGGGCCCCGAAGACGTGCCGCTGCGCGTGCTGGTGCCGGCCTTCGTCACCAGCGAACTGAAGACCGCGTTCCAGATCGGCTTCACGATCTTCATCCCCTTCCTGATCATCGACCTGGTGGTTGCCAGCGTGCTGATGGCGATGGGCATGATGATGGTGCCGCCGGCGACGATCTCGCTGCCGTTCAAGCTGATGCTGTTCGTGCTGGTCGATGGCTGGCAGCTGCTGCTGGGCTCGCTGGCGCAGAGCTTCCTGACCTGACGTGCCACCTTCGATGTACCACGCCGACGCCGCAAGCGCACCGGAGGCCAAATGACGCCGGAAACCGTAATGACCATCGCCACCCAGGCGATGAAGATGACGCTGCTGCTGGCCGGCCCGCTGCTGCTGGTCGCGCTGATCGCGGGCCTGGCGATCAGCCTGTTCCAGGCCGCCACGCAGATCAACGAAATGACACTTTCGTTCATCCCCAAGCTGCTGGCGCTGTTCATCACGCTGGTGCTGGTGGGGCCGTGGATGATCAACACCTTCGTCGACTACATGCGCGAGGTGTTCGAGGGCATTCCGGGGCTGGTGCGCTGAGCCGGCCGTGAGTCGGCCACGTGCGGCACGGATGACGACGCAGCTAGCGACGCGGATAGCGGCGCAGACAACGACAACCACGGCAAGAGGCGAGACGCGATGGTATCAGTGACCACGGCCCAGCTCTACGAATGGATTGCGGCCTTCCTGTGGCCGCTGTTCCGGCTGCTCGCGCTGATCGCCACCGCGCCGCTGTTCAGCGAGGGCACCATACCACGGCAGGCCAAGATCGGCCTGGCCGCGCTGATCGCGATCGCGATCTCGCCGACCATCGAGAACCTGCCGGTGGTGCCGGTCTACTCCTTCGACGGCTTCCTGCTGATCCTGAACGAGATCGGCGTCGGCATCGCGCTCGGCTTCACGATGCGGCTGGTGTTCGCCGCGGTCGAATACGCCGGCGAAATCATCGGCCTGCAGATGGGCCTGTCGTTCGCCTCGTTCTTCGATCCGAGCGCCGGCGGCCAGACCATGGTGCTGGGGCGCTTCCTCGGCATCGTCGCGATGCTGCTGTTCCTGGCGCTGGACGGCCACCTGCTGATGCTGGCCACGCTGGTCGACAGCTTCTCGGCACTGCCGATCGGCGGCACGCCGTTGTCGGCCGATGGCTGGGCGGCCGTCGCACGTGCGGGCGGCACGGTGTTCTCGTCGGGCCTGCTGCTGGCGCTGCCGCTGGTGGCGGCGCTGCTGACGCTGAACCTGCTGCTGGGCATCCTGAACCGCGCTTCGCCGCAGCTGTCGATCTTCGCGGTCGGCTTCCCGGTCACGCTGGCCGGCGGCATGCTGCTGCTGATGCTGGTGATGCCGCAGATGAACGTCTACATGTCGCACCTGATCGAGAGCGGGCTGTCGTCGCTCGAGAGCGTGCTCGGCCAGCTGGCGCGCTGATCGCGAACACCGGCACGGCGCCGGTTACGGGCGCGCACGGCGATGCCATGTCTGCAATGTCTGTGCGAAAACGCGGCACGTGCGCATGATTCCAGCGCGCGCGATATACCACAACGCGGCGATTTGCGGGCGCGCGGCGCTGCGCCGATAATGTCGCCGCCCGGCGCCGGCCAGCATCGGGCCGGGCCATCGGTCCGCTCGCCGCGGCGTACTTGATGCGCGATCGCACCGGGCCGGCCAGCCGCCATCCTCGCCTTCCCCGCCGTACCGTCGATGCATTCAGATCAAGGTCTTCCCCATCCGCAACGCCAGTGGGCGATCCTCACCGTCTTCTGCGGCCTGATCATGGCCGTGCTCGACGGCTCGATCGCCAATATCGCGCTGCCGTCGATCTCCCGCCAGCTCGGCACCGATCCCGGCCATACGATCTGGGTGGTCAACGCCTATCAGCTGACGGTCACCGTCTGCCTGCTGCCGCTGTCCTCGCTCGGCGACATCCTCGGCTACAAGCGCGTCTATCGGATCGGCCTGGCGACCTTCCTGGTCGGCTCGCTGCTGTGCGCGCTGTCGGTCAACCTGCCGATGCTGGTGGCGGCGCGCGTGCTGCAGGGGATCGGCGGCGCCGGCATCATGAGCGTCAACACGGCGCTGGTGCGCTACATCTATCCGCCCACCAAGCTCGGACGCGGCATCGGCCTGAACGCGCTGGTGGTCGGCATCACGACCGGCATCGGCCCGTCGGTCGGCGCGCTGATCCTGTCGTTCGCCAGCTGGCAATGGCTGTTCGCCATCAACGTGCCGGTGGCGGTGATCGCGCTGAGCCTGAGCCGCTGGGCGCTGCCGGACACGCCGCCGCAGCCGCGCGCGTTCGATTACCCGAGCGCGCTGCTGTCGGCGGTGGTGATCGGCCTGTTCGTGCTCGGCGTCGATGGCCTGGGCCATGGCGGGCTGCGCCGGGCGGCAGTCGGCGGACTGATCGCGGCGCTGCTGCTCGGCTGGTGGCTCGCACGGATGGAACGCGGCAAGGCGGCGCCGCTGGTGCCGGTGGACCTGTTCGCCAACCGCGCGTTCACGCTGGCGGTGGGCACGTCGTTCTGCTCGTTCATGACGCAGATGCTGGCCTTCGTCGCGCTGCCCTTCTATTTCGAATACCAGCTCGGGCGATCGCTGCAGGAGACCGGGCTGTTGATCACGCCGTGGCCGCTGATGGTGGCCGTGATGGCGCCGCTGTCAGGGCGGCTTTCGGATCGTTTCCCCGCCAGCGTGCTGGCCGGGCTAGGGCTCGCGCTGTTGTGCACGGGGCTGGTCCTGCTGGCGATGCTCGATCGCGGCAGCAGCAGCATCGACGTGCTGTGGCGCATGGCGATGTGCGGGCTCGGCTTCGGCCTGTTCCAGTCGCCGAACAACCGCGCGATGATCGGCGCGACGCCGCCGCATCGCAGCGGCGGCGCCAGCGGCGCGCAGGCGACCACGCGGCTGCTGGGGCAGACCACGGGCACCGCGGTGGTGGCCCTGCTGTTTGCGCTGGTGGGAACGTCGGCCTCGCGCACCGCGCTGGGCGTGGCGGCCTGCGTGGCGGCGGTTGGCGCGGCGGTCAGCCTGGCGCGCTTGCGCGGCGTGCCGGACCGGCTGGCGGAACGGGGTACTACTGCGCTCGAGGAATAACCGGGGCGGGGCTCCCCTCTCTCGCACGCGGGAGAGGAAAAGGCGGTGGTTTTGCGGGCGCTATTGGCAATAGCGGGCGCTGTTGCCCCCTCCCCCGACCCCTCTCCCGCCAGCGGAAGAGGGGAGAACCGCGTCGCATGACGTAACGCTCGGTGTTGCCGATACCGCCGATTACTGCGGCGTCGTCCCCGAGTCCTTCACCACCTTCGCCCACTTCGCGATCTCGGCCTTCTGGAACGAGGCCAGCGCGTCGGGCGTGCCGAGCACCGGATCGAGGCCGAGGGTCTTCAGCTTGGCCTGCACGTCCGGCAGCGTGAAGATCCGGTTCAGCTCGGTATTGAGCTTGGCCACCACGTCCTTCGGCGTGGTCGCCGGCGCGAAGATCGCGAACCACGAGTCGGCCTGGAAGCCGCTCAACCCCTGCTCGGCCAGCGTCGGAATATCCGGGGCGGAGGCCGAGCGCTTCAGACTGGTCACGCCCAGCGCGCGCAGCTTGCCTTCCTTGATTACCGGCAGCGCCGACGGCAGGTTGTCGAACATCATCGTGATATGGCCGCCCAGCAGGTCGGGGATCGCCATCGCGCGGCCCTTGTAGGGCACGTGCGTGATCTTGACCCCGGCCACCGTATTGAACAGCTCGCCGGCCACGTGGGGCGAGGTGCCGATGCCGGGCGTGCCGAAGGTCAGCGCGCCGGGCTTGGACTTGGCCAGCGCGATCAACTCGGCGGTGGTCTTGGCCGGCACGCCCGGATGGACCACCAGCACATTGGGCGTCGTCGCCAGCAGGATCACCGGCGTGAAGTCCTTGACCATGTCGTACGGCAGCTTGCTGTAGACCGCGCCATTGATCGAATGGGTGCCGACCGTGCCAAGCGCCAGCGTGTAGCCGTCGCCCGGCGCGCGTGCCACCGCTTCCGCGCCGATATTGCCGCCCGCGCCGGGCTTGTTGTCGACCACCACGGGCTGGCCCCACGACGGCGAGATCTTCTCCGACACGATGCGCGCCAGCGTGTCCGGCGCGCCGCCGGTCGGGAAGCCGACCACGATACGAATCGGCCGGCCCGGATAGGTTTCGGCCTGCACCGCCGGCGCGGCGAACGCGGTGGCAAGCACCGTGGCAAGCGCGGACAGCGCGCCGGTGAATGGGGAAATCCGCATGATCTTTGTCTCCTTTGTGTTGGACGCTTGTTCGGTCTCTGTCGTCTCGATTGCGGCCAATCGGGGCCAATCGTTTCAATCGGCCCGTCGCCGCCATGGGTCAATCCATCTCGAACATCGGCGTGCCGGCGGTCATTGCTTGCCGATGCCGCCGAACTCGCTCATCACCTTCTCCTGCAGCCGCCGCATGCCCTTGAGCCAGCGGTCGTAGTCCTGCCCCTTGCGGCGGTAGTACTCGAGCACCTCGGGATGCGGCAGGATCAGGAAGCGTTCGTCGCGGATGCCTTCCAGCGTCACCGCGGCCACGTGCTCGGCCGTGACCGAGCCCTCCTGCAGGAAACCCTTGCGCTCGCCGTTCTCGCCGAACAGCATCTTCGTCTGCACGCCCTGCGGGCAGATGCAGCTGACCTTGATGCCGCGATCGCCGTAGGTGATCTCCAGCCATTCGGCGAAGCCGATCGCCGCGTGCTTGGTCACCGCATACGGCGCCGAGCCGATCTGCGACAGCAGGCCCGCCGCCGACACCGTATTGACGAAATAGCCCTCGCCGCGCTCGAGCATCTGCGGCAGCACGGCATTGGCGGCGTGGATGTGGGCCATCACGTTGATTTCCCAGATGCGCTGCCATTCGTCGGCGGTGGCATCGAGGCCCTTGCGCAGGATGATGCCGGCGTTCGAGCAGAACACGTCGACCTGGCCGAAGCGGCGCGTGGCCTCGTCGGCCAGCGCCTGCACCGCGGCCGCATCGGCGACATCGGTGCGGCAGCCGAAGGTCTGGCACGACGGCGCCAGCTCGGCCGCCTCCGCGGCGACCTGCTGCGCGCCGCGCTCGTCCAGATCGGCGACCGCGATGCCACGCGCGCCCGCCTTGGCGAACGCCAGTACCAGTGCCCGCCCGATGCCGGTGGCGCCGCCCGTGACGACGACGGTCTTGTTGCTGATCTCCATGCCTGTCTCCTTGTGCTGATGATTGTGGTGGTCGAGATGTCGTGGGTATTGGTGATGGTCCCGATGGCCAGGTCCGCTCAGCCGTGGACGCGCCACAGCCTGCCCTGCAGCGCCTCGGCAAGCTGACGCACGCGCGGGCCGAGATTCGCCTCGAGGATTTCCGGCGTCAGCCGCGAGGCCGCGCCGCCGATATTGATCGACAGCACTTCGGTGCCGCCTTCGAGCACCACCGGCGCGGCGGCCCCGCTGACGGTGCGGTCCCATTCGGCATGCGCGACACAGAAGCCGCGCCGCCCGTAGTCGCGCAAGGACCGTTCGAGCTTGCTCCGAATCGTCGGCCAGCGCGTCTGATAGTGGCGCTCCAGATCGCCCAGCACGCTGGCGCGCCGCGCCGCGGGCAAACCCGCGAGCCAGGCGCGGCCGATCGCCGAGGTCGCGATCGGCAGGCGCGAGCCCGGCGTCAGCCGCATCACCAGCGCGCCGCGCGGTTGGCAGACTTCGAGATAGACCATCTCGTGGCGGTCGGGCGTGGCAAGGGCAACGGTGCAGCCGGTGGCGAAGGCCAGCGACTGCATCAGCGGCTGCGCGACCTCGCGAATGCCGGAGGTCGCGAGATACCGGTGACCCAGCACCATCGCGCCCTGGCCCAGGCGGTATTTCTCCAGCGACTCGACATAGACCAGGTAGCCGAGCCGCGTCAGCGTATAGGTCAGCCGCGACACCGTCGGCCGCGGAATGCCGGTACGGCGCGACAGCTCCGCATTGCCGAGATAGTCGTCCTGCGGCCCGAACGCGCGCAGCAGATCGAGACCGCGCGCGAGCGCCGTGACGAAGCTGCGATCCTCGGCCTCCGCGGGATTTCCGGGACCCGCCTCGTCGGCATCGCGCAATGCGCTCGCCGGCACCGTCGAGGGCGGCTCGGCGACAACGGGAATCACGGTGGCGGTGCGCTTCATGATCGGCGGTCCAGGCGGAAATCGGGGCGGAATCGAGGCGGAAATCGAGCGGAAAGCCGGGCGCGACAGCGGCGGCAGCGGCCGAAAAGCAGGGAAAACCCGCCCGCATTTGACCGCGCTGCGACAGCGAAAAACCCCTGCGCGGCCGGGCCGGAAACCGCTATTTCGCTGTGCGAAAGACTATTCCGTATTCCTTGACTGTGCCTCAAGCCCTATGCAACAGTCAACGAAAACGAACGATCGTGCGGAGACGCTGCGACACACCTCGCAGCGGTCAGTCACGACACGAATAACCGGTATGAAAGCTGGGCATCTTGCGGCCCGGATCGACCGTTTCAGGAGACCGCCATGCAACCCTTTCCGATGCGCGCCAAGCCGCGCAGTTGACCCCCACATTGGTTGACCGGCAGGCCGCGTCTTTTTTCGCGGCGCTGTCCTGCCACGCGCATCGGTTCGCCGAAGCGCGCCCCCGTTTGCGATTTCGATCTGCATGAGGTGAGTCGGTGTCAATGTTCTTCCAACAGTTTCTGAACGGGCTGACGCTCGGCGGGGTCTACAGCCTCGTCGCGCTCGGCCTGACGCTGGTCTACGGCATCCTGCACGTACCCAACTTCGCGCACGGCGCCTTCTACATGGCCGGCGCCTACGTCTCGTATTACATGATGACGTCGCTGGGCGTGAACTACTGGCTGGCGATGGTCGCCGCGGCGCTGGCCGTGGCGCTGCTGTCGATGCTGGCCGAGCGGCTGGTCTTCCATCCGCTGCGCAACGCGCCCGAGCTGCACGACATGATCGCGGCGATCGGCATCCTGCTGTTCCTGGAAGCGGGCGCACAGGCGCTGTGGGGCGCCGACTTCCATCGCATGCCGACGCCCTACGGCCAGCTGGTCGAGGTGTTCGGCCTGACCGCGCCGCTGCAGCGGCTGCTGATCATCGCCGCCGCCTTCACGCTGATGGTGGTGCTGCATCTGTTCCTGACGCGCACCGTGACCGGCTCGACCATCGTCGCGATGGCGCAGAACCGCGAAGGCGCGGCGCTGGTCGGCATCGACGCGACGCGCGTCACGCTGCTGGTGTTCGCGATCTCCGGCGCGCTGGCCGCGATCGCCGCCACGCTGTATGCGCCGATCAACCTGGTCTATCCGGCGATGGGGCACCTGGTCATCACCAAGGCCTTCGTGATCATCATCCTCGGCGGCATGGGCAGCATCCCCGGCGCGATCCTGGGCGGCCTGATCATCGGCATGGCGGAGAGCTTCGGCGGCTTCTACGTGTCGACCGACTACAAGGACATCATCGCCTTCGTGCTGCTGGTGATCATCCTGTCGATCCGGCCGCAGGGCCTGTTCGCCGGCAAGGCCGCGTGACGGCCGCCGCATCGAAGCGCACAAGGTAGGAGAACTCTCGACATGAACGCATTGCAAGGCAAGACCGGCTGGGCGTTGCTGCTGGCGCTGGCCATCGCGTTTCCGCTGCTGACGACCAACAGCTATTACCTGACGGTGATGACGCTGGCCTTCATTTACGCGATCGCGACGCTGGGCCTGAACCTGATCACCGGCTACACCGGCCAGCTCAATCTCGCGCACGGCGGCTTCATGGCCATCGGCGCCTATACGCTGGGCATCCTGACCGTCGATCACCAGATGCCGTTCTGGGCCGCCTTCGTGCTGTCCGGCGTGGTCTGCATGATCGTCGGCTATGTGGTCGGCGTGGTATCGCTGCGGCTCAAGGGCCATTACTTCTCGATCTTCACGCTGTGCATCGGCTACATCATCTACCTGCTGATCGAGAAGTGGGAAAGCCTGACGCACGGCACGGTCGGCCTGATCGGCATTCCGGTACCGGCCGCGATCGGCCCGGTAACCTTCGACAGCGTGCAGGCGCAGTACTACCTGGTGCTGTTCTTCCTGGTGATCGGCGCCTTCCTGATGCACCGGATCGTCAGCTCGCTGCTGGGCCGCAGCTTCATGGCGGTGCGCAACAGCGACGCGCTGGCCGAGGCGCTGGGCATCGACCTGATGCGCACCAAGGTGCTGTCCTTCGTGCTGTCGGTGGCCTATGCGGGCTTCGCCGGCGCGCTGTATGCGGGCCACGTGCGCTTCCTCGGTCCGGACATCGCGCGAACCGACCTGACCTTCGACATGGTGATGGCGATGCTGGTCGGCGGCATCGGCACGCTGCTCGGGCCGCTGCTGGGCGCGCTGCTGGTGCCCTGGGTCACGCAGACGCTGCAGTTCCTGCAGGACTACCGCATGCTGGTGTTCGGCCCGGTGCTGATCCTGCTGATCATCTTCCTGCCCGACGGCATCGTCGGGACCTACCTGAAGCGCCAGGCGCGCCGTGCCGCCGCCGCGCGCCGCGGCCAGCGCCAGCCGGCACGCCGCGCCGCCGGAGATGACGCAGCCGACGGCAAGGCCGCTGCGCCCGCCCCCGCTTCCGCCGGAGCCGACCATGCTTGAGATCCGCAACCTGACCAAGAAATTCGGCGGGCTGACCGCGGTCAACGATGTCTCGGTGACCTTCGAGGCCGGCCATATCAACGCCATCATCGGCCCCAACGGCGCCGGCAAGACGACCTTCTTCAACCTGGTGGCCGGCACCCATGCGCCAAGCTCCGGCGAGGTGCTGTTCAAGGGCACCAACGTGGCCGGCATGCGGGCCGACCGCATCGCCCGCCTGGGCATCGCCCGCACCTTCCAGGCCACCGCGCTGTTCGATCGCGCCACCGTGCTCGACAACCTGATCGTCGGCCATCGGCTGCGCACCCATGCGGGCCTGCGCGACGTGCTGTTCAACACCAGGCGGCTGCGCGAGGAAGAGCGGCTGTGCCGCGACAAGGCCGAGGAGGCGCTGGACTTCGTCGGGCTGTCGCATCTCGCGCATGAAGTGGCATCCGACATCACACAGGAGGAGCGCAAGCGCGTCGCCTTTGCGCTGGCGCTGGCCACCGGGCCCGAGCTGCTGCTGCTCGACGAGCCGGCCGGCGGCGTCAACCCCGAGGAGACCGTGGGCCTGGCCGAACTGATCCGCAAGATGGTCCGGCACGGCAAGACGGTCTGCCTGATCGAACACAAGATGGACATGATCATGCGGCTCGCCGACAAGATCATGGTGCTGAACTATGGCGAGAAGATCGCCGAGGGCACGCCGGCGGAAATCCAGCGCAATCCGCAGGTCATCGAAGCCTATCTGGGAGCCGACCATGTTGCAGCTTGAACGCGTATCGCTTTCCTACGGCAGCTTCCGCGCACTCGACAACATCACGCTGCACGCCAAGGCGGGTGAACTGGTCGTGCTGCTCGGCGCGAACGGCGCCGGCAAGAGCTCGATCTTCCTGGCGATGAGCGGCATCCACCGGACCAGCGGCGGCAGCATGCGCTTCGACGGCCGCGAGCTGTCCGGCATGAAGCCGTCGCAGATCGTGCAGGCGGGGCTGGTGCACTGCCCCGAGGGCCGCAAGCTGTTCCCGGCGATGAGCGTGCAGAAGAACCTGACGCTGGGCGCCTACGTGCATCGCCGCGACAGCGCCGGCATCAGGCGCTCGCTGGAAGAGGTCTACGAGCTCTTTCCGATCCTGCAGCAGAAGAAGGACGACCCGGCGGGCTCGCTGTCGGGCGGCCAGCAGCAGATGGTCGCACTCGGCCGCGCCCTGATGGGCCGGCCGCGCGCGCTGCTGCTCGACGAACCGTCGCTGGGGCTGGCGCCGCTGGTGGTCAAGCAGATGTTCGAGGTGATCCAGCGCATCAACCGCGCCGGCACCACCGTGCTGCTGGCCGAACAGAACGCCTATGCGGCGCTGGGCATTGCCCATCGCGGCTACGTGATCGAGGGCGGGCGCATCGTGATGGAGGGCGATCGCGATTCGCTGCTCAATGACGAAGGCGTGCGGCGGGCCTATATCGGCGGGTGACGCCGTCAGGACGAAGGACAGAAGCCGCCGGCCCCCCGCGAAAGCGGGTACCCAGACACTGAATCGAAGCGGATCGAGATTCAACCAAGACCATCCGGGCCACGACCCGATGGCACTTTCATCGTTTAAGGAGACGGAAGATGCAGAACGCCACCAAACCCCGCCGCAAGCTGTTGCCGCTGGCCGCCACCGCGCTGGCCGCCCTGCTGGCCTCCGGCGCGGCCTTCGCGCAGGAAGTGGTCAAGCTGGGCTATACCGGCCCGCTGTCCGGCGGCGCCGCGCTGTACGGCAAGAACGTGCTGTCGGGCATCCAGATGGCGGTCGACGAACTGAACGCCAGCGGCGTCGAGGTCGGCGGCAAGAAGGTCAAGTTCGAAGTGGTCGCGCTCGACGACAAGTACGCGCCGGCCGAATCGGCGATCAACGCGCGCCGCCTGGTGCAGCAGCACAAGACGCCGGCCGTGTTCGTGCCGCACTCGGGCGGCATCTTCGCGCTGCAGGCCTTCAACGAGCAAGAGAAGTTCATGGTGATGGCGTACTCGAGCGTGCCGCGCATCACCGACGCCGGCAACAAGCTGACCATCCGGATCCCGCCGGCGTACACCGGCTATATCGAGCCCTTCGTCAAGGCGCAGATGAAGCGCTTCGGCAAGAACGTCGCGCTGGTGCCGGCCGACCACGACTACGCCAAGGCGTGGGTGCAGGCCTTCGTGCCGGCCTGGGAGAAGGCGGGCGGCAAGGTGGTCGGCAACAACCCGATGTCCTATACCAAGGCGACCGACTTCTACAGCGGCGTGTCGCGCGTGATCGCCGACAAGCCGGACGTGCTGTTCGTCGGCGGCCCGTCGGAGCCGACCGCGCTGGTCGTCAAGCAGGCGCGCGAACTCGGCTTCAAGGGCGGCTTCATCGTGATGGACCAGGCCAAGCTCGACGAGATGGCGCGCGTGACCAACGGCCTGGGCATGCTGGAGGGCTCGATCGGCGTGCTGCCGCTCAACAGCGACAGCCGCCCGGCGGCGCAGGCCTTCAACGCCAAGTACAAGAAGCTGCATGACGGCAAGGACGCCACCACCGAGATGTCGCTGAACTACACGATGGTGCATGCGCTGGCCCATGCGATGAAGCTGGCCGGTACCACCAGCGACGCCACGGCGATCCGCGCCAAGATGCCCGACGCGATGAAGACGCTGCCGAAGGAACTCAACCCGAACGAGGTCGACGGCATCGACGCCAAGGGCGGTTCGATGGCCGATACCGTGGTCGGCTGGGTGCAGGGCGGCAAGATCAGCCAGGTGCGGCTGTCGGAGCTGGCGAAGTAAGGAAGCGATCCGCGCAGGCGGAAAAAGGAAAGGGCCCGCGATGGGGCCCTTCCCTGCGATCCCCGCTGCGGCGGGGATCGTCGTTTTTTACGGTCCGGAATCGGGATGACTCGGCACGTTCATGCCGCCGGCCATTCGGTCGGCCAGCCATTCGGTCCGCCGGCCGTTCGGTCCTCGCGCTTTCAGTCCTTGGCCAGCCGCTGCTGCTCGTACAGCCGGTCGGTCAGCTGGTCGGCCGGCATCGGCTTGCCATACAGATAGCCCTGGACCTCGTGGCAGCCGTTGGCCAGCAGGAAATCGCGCTGCTCCACCGTCTCGACGCCTTCGGCAATCACGCCGATGCGCAGGCTCGAGCCGACATTGATCACCGAGCGGACGATGGCCGCATCGACCGGGTCCTGGGTCACGTTGCGGATAAAGGACTGGTCGATCTTGATGCGGTCGACCGGGAAGGTCTTCAGGAAGCTCAGCGACGCATAGCCGGTGCCAAAGTCGTCGCAGGTCAGCGTCACGCCGTCGCGGCGCAGCGTCTGCAGCTGGCCGGACACCTCGTCGCCCTGCTGCAGGGCGATGGTCTCGGTAATTTCCAGTTCGAGCCGGTTCGGCTCCAGCGCGAGTTCGCGCAGCACGTGGCGGACTTCGGTCAGCAGGCGGCTTTCCGCCAGTTGCGCGGCGAACAGGTTGATCGCCACGCGCGGCGCCTGCTCGAACTGCAGCGACCAGGCACGCGCCTGCGCGCAGGCGGTCTGCAGCAGCCACATGCCCACGTCGACGGCGACGCTGCTGGCGGCCAGCGCATCGATAAACGCGGCCGGGGCCAGCAGGCCCTGGGTCGGATGCCGCCAGCGCATCAGCGCCTCGGCCCCGACGATGCGGCCGTCGCGCAGGTCGACCTGCGGCTGGTACAGCAGCTCGAATTGCCGCTGCGCATAGGCTTCGCGCAGTGCCTGCACCAGCGACAGCCGGCTGGTGACATCGGCGCGCATCTGCGCCTTGAAGAAACGGATGGTGCGGCCGCCGTCGCGCTTGGCCCGTGCCAGCGCCAGGCTGGCCGAGGCCAGCGCATCGGACGCGTTGTCGCCGCCGGCCGGCATCACGCAGGCGCCCAGGCTCGCCAGCACATAGTGGCGGTGGCCATTGCAGTCGTACGGCTCGGACAGCAGCGACAGGATCGCCGCGCTGACGTGGCGCACCAGGGTGGGATCGTAGATCGAGGGCAGCAGCACCGCGAACTCGTCGCCGCCGGTGCGGCCGATCACGGCATCGCGCGGCGAGGCGTCGCGCAGCCGGCGGGCCATCTGCTGGAGGATGCGGTCGCCTTCGCCATGACCGTGCATGTCATTGAAGGCGCGGAAGTCGTCGATGCCGAGAAGGATCAATGCGCAGCGCGGCACGGCCTCGTTCTGCAGGCGTGCTTCGAGCTTGCTCAAGAAGAATGGGCGGCTTGCTACCCCGGTCAACGGATCGGTGTCCGCCGCCGGAACCGCGCCAGCCGCCATCGCCTCCGACCTGGCCACTTTCCCCGCCCCGTTTGTGATTGTTGACATCGTGCTCGGTCAGCTATCCCGGCAAGTGTGACGAAAAATTGGAAAAAATCAAGCGGGGTGAAGGATGAGGGGCCTCACGAGTGAAAACAATGGCAAACGGCGATAGACAAACCCGCTTTTTACGCGCACTCCCATTCCGCTGTGCAGAACGGCGCCGCCAGGCCTTGCAGGGCTTGGGCTCGCCGGAGTGATTCAATCGGCTGTCGGATTCCTCCGACAGCCATATCGGAGCGCGCAGCGTTTCGGCCCATCGTGACCACCACTATCGTTCCATCACGGCACGCGGCCGGACCCCGACCACACCAAGGCCTGTTGCGATGCGTTGGCCATGCCATGCCAACGCAGTCGGCAACCCTTGCCATCCCGTGGCATTACGCGGTCGGCCCCGTAACTTCTTCGCTTTCATTTCACCTGCAAGGGGAAATCCATGAAGCTGTTCTCGAAATCCGGGATTGCACTGGGACTGATGGTGGCGGCCAGCGCCATGCTCGCGGCATGCGGCGGCGGCGATGATGGCATCGACGACCGTCTCGGCCTGAACGAACCGCAGACACGCGTGATCCACGCCGTGCCTCCGATCCCGACCACGCTCAATCTCGACGTCTACCAGAACGGCGCCAAGACGTCCCTGCAGAACATTCCGTACAAGTTCGTCGCCCGCTATTCGGACGTCGACGACGGCAACCACCTGTTCACCTTCAACGCCGCGGGCACGCAGACCGAAGTGGGCCGCGCCCAGGTCGATGCGGCCACCGGCCACAAGTACACCATCGTGGCGCTGCCCGGCGACGACCGCGCCGACACGCTGGTGATCGACGATCCGTACGAGAAGGGACTGCTGTCGACCAAGGCGCGGGTGCGCGCGGTCAACGCCGCGTTCAACGCGCAGAACGTCGATATCTACGTGACGGCCCCGTCGGTGGACATCAATACGGTCAGCCCGACCTTCGCCAACGTGGGCTACAAGTCGGCAGTGCCGGCCTCGGGCCAGGACTCCAACGAGTTCGACGGCGGCAACAACTACCAGATCCGCGTCACCACGGCCGGCACCAAGCAGGTGATCTTCAGCTCGGGCGCGATCACCATCGACAACAACGCGGACTGGCTGATCATGCCGATCCCGGTCGATGGCATCGCGTCGGCCGTGCCGAACAATATCAAGGTGCTGGTGGCCAAGGCCAACGACGACTCGCAGACGGCGATCGAGCTGGTCAGCCAGTAAAGCGGTTCGGCAAGAAAGTCCGATCGCTCAAACGACAATCGGCGGCGGCCTCAACGGTCGCCGCCGATTTCGTTTTGCAGCACATCGAGATGGGACAGGTAGGCATCCAGCTCTTCGCGCCCACTGTCGGTGATCGAGTAGACCCGGCCGTTGCCTTCGACCAGTTCCGCGGTGATCGCCCGTGCGATCAGCAGGCTGCGCAGGATTGGGCGCAGCGAGCGGATGTTCTTCTCGATGCCATGTTCGCGCAGCCGCTCGACGAGAGCGAGCACCGTGGCCGGGCTGGACTGCACGAACTTCAGGATATAGAGCCGGGAAACGAGACTATCGATGGTTGGTCTTTTCATGCAACGATAGACATGCGCAAAACGACCGGGCCGGTCGGCGCGCCCGGAATGGCTCCGGGGCGCCGGCCGGCCCGGTTTTTCTCTACTCCTCCTGGAAGGCGATTTCGCGCTTGGCCTTGATCGAGGGCAGCGCCACCACCGCCACCAGCGCCGCGGCGGCAATCAGCAGGCCCATCGACAGCGGACGCGTGACGAACACCGAGAACTCACCACGCGAGAGCAGCAGCGTGCGGCGGAAGTTCTCTTCCATCATCGGCCCGAGCACGAAGCCGAGCAGCAGCGGCGCCGGTTCGCACTTGAGCTTCAGGAACAGATAGCCCACCACGCCGAAGCCCGCGGCCATGAAGACGTCGAAGGTCTGGTTGTTGACCGAGTAGACGCCGATGCCGCAGAACACCAGGATCGCCGGGTACAGGAAGCGATACGGCACGGTCAGCAGCTTGACCCAGATGCCGATCAG
Organism: Cupriavidus cauae; assembly: GCF_026210475.1. Lineage (NCBI taxonomy): Bacteria > Pseudomonadati > Pseudomonadota > Betaproteobacteria > Burkholderiales > Burkholderiaceae > Cupriavidus > Cupriavidus cauae. Next base: position 1,267,787 of record NZ_CP080294.1, on the reverse strand, counting down.
CGGCAGGTTCAGGATGATCAGCATCAGGTTGCCGATCCACATCGAGGCGATCAGGCCCCAGAACAGCTGCGGGTTGCTGGTCATGACCTGCGGACCCGGCTGGATGTTGTGGATCGTCATCGCGCCGACCATCAGCGCCATCACCGCGTTGGGCGGAATGCCCAGCGTCAGCAGCGGAATGAACGAGGTCTGCGCCGCCGCGTTGTTCGCGGATTCGGGACCGGCCACGCCTTCGATCGCGCCCTTGCCGAACTCGTGCGAGTACTTCGACGACTTCTTCTCCAGCGTGTAGGCCGCGAACGAAGCCAGCGACGCGCCGCCGCCCGGCAGGATACCGAGCGCCGAGCCCAGCGCGGTACCGCGCAGCACCGCCGGGATCATGCGCCTGAAGTCTTCCTTCGTCGGGAACAGGTTGGTCACGCGATCGGTGAAGGTCTCGCGGTTTTCCTTCTGCTCCAGGTTCGCGATGATCTCGGCGAAGCCGAACATGCCCATGGCCAGCGCGACGAAGTCGATGCCGTCCGTCAGTTCCGGGATGTCGAACGAGAAGCGCGCGGCGCCCGAGTTCACGTCGGTACCGACCAGGCCCAGCAGCAGGCCCAGCACAATCATCGAGATCGCCTTGACCAGCGAGCCAGAGGCCAGCACCACGGCACCGATCAGGCCCAGCACCATCAGCGAGAAGTACTCGGCGGGGCCGAACTTGAAGGCCAGTTCCGACAGCGGACCGGCGAAGGCCGCCAGGATCAGCGTGGCCACACAGCCGGCGAAGAACGATCCGATACCGGCGGTGGCCAGCGCCACGCCGGCACGGCCGCGCCGCGCCATCTGGTAGCCGTCGATGGTGGTCACCACCGACGACGATTCGCCGGGCAGGTTGACCAGGATTGCCGTGGTCGAGCCACCGTACTGCGCACCGTAGTAGATGCCGGCCAGCATGATCAGCGCGGCCACCGGCGGCAGCGTGTAGGTGATCGGCAGCAGCATCGCGATGGTCGCGAGGGGGCCGAGGCCCGGCAGCACGCCGATCAGCGTGCCGAGCAGGCAGCCGAGGAAGGCGTAGGCCAGGTTCTGGAACGACAGCGCGGTCGAAAACCCGAGCGTCAAATGTTCAAGCAATTCCATCTGCGCGCTCCTTAGCCCGTGATGAACGCCGGCCACACCGGCATCTGCAGGTTGATGCCGTAGACGAAGGCACCGAGGCTGATCAGGACCAGCACCACGCTGTTGAGCAGCGCGCCCTTCCAGCTGAATTCATGACTGGCCATCGACGACACGACCACCAGCACGAATACCGACAGCACCATGCCGAGCGGCTTGAGCAACAGGCCGAACAGCACCACCGAACCCAGGATCCACAGCAGGATCTTGATGTCCCAGCGTTCCATCCGGTCTTCCTCGCCCTTGCTCGACAGCGAGCCGAGCAACACCAGCGCGCCGAGCGCGGCCAGTACCAGGCCGAGCAGGAAGGGGAAATATCCGGGACCCATCTTCGCGGCCGTCCCCATCGAATAGCCGCGAGCGACAAAGGAAAAGCCTAGGCCGACCAGCACGAACATCAGGCCGGAGGCGAAGTCCTTTTGGCTGCGTATGCGCAACATGATTCTCCTCGTTAAATGCAAAGCCGCACGGCACGAGCGCTGTGCCGAAAGCGGATGCAACGTTAGAGAAGCGTGCTTTCAGCGCCCTTTCAGTTGTCTGGTTTCAGGGTTAACCACAGCAAGGAATCTGCGTTTGCATCATGACGTGATGCATTTTGAAAGGGACGTGAAAGCGAGATGTAGGCTCGTTGAAAGGAATCGCGATCGAAGACGCGCAGCGGTCGTGTCGGCCGCGGCATGAATCGTCGCGAGAGTCGCTGCGTGGGTCGCCGCACGCCGCGATGGCCGACGCGGTAAGCTAACGGGTTCGGAACCCCGGGCGCCCGCGTGGCACACGCCCCGGTTCCCGACAGCGGACCCAGGACTCACGACACAGGACACAGGAGAAGCCATGTACCAGGACCTCGCCCTTTATATCGATGGGGAGTTCGTCAAAGGCGGCGGGCGCCGCGAGCAGGACGTGATCAATCCCGCCACGCAGGAGGTGCTCGGCAAACTGCCGCACGCCAGCACCGCGGATCTGGACCGCGCCCTGGCCGCCGCGCAGCGCGCCTTCGACAGCTGGAAGAAGACCTCGCCGCTGGAGCGCGCGAAGATCCTGCGCCGCGTCGGCGAGCTGACCCGCGAGCGCGCCAGGGACATCGGCCGCAATATCACGCTGGACCAGGGCAAGCCGCTGGCCGAGGCAGTCGCCGAAGTGATGATCTGCGCCGAGCACGCCGACTGGCACGCCGAGGAATGCCGCCGCATCTATGGCCGCGTGATTCCGCCGCGCAATCCGAACGTGCGGCAGATCGTCGTGCGCGAGCCGATCGGCGTCTGCGCGGCCTTCACGCCGTGGAACTTCCCCTTCAACCAGGCGATCCGCAAGATCGTGTCGGCGCTCGGCGCGGGCTGCACGCTGATCCTGAAGGGCCCGGAGGATTCGCCGAGCGCGGTGGTCGCGCTGGCCCAGCTGTTCCACGATGCCGGCCTGCCGCCGGGCGTGCTGAACATCGTCTGGGGCGTGCCGAGCGAGGTCTCGACCTATCTGATCGAATCGCCGATCGTGCGCAAGATCTCGTTCACCGGCTCGGTGCCGGTCGGCAAGCAGCTGGCCGCGCTGGCCGGCGCACACATGAAGCGCGTGACGATGGAACTTGGCGGGCATTCGCCGGTGCTGGTGTTCGACGACGCCGATATCGAGCCGGCCGCCGAGATGCTGGCCCGCTTCAAGATCCGCAACGCCGGCCAGGTCTGCGTGTCGCCGACCCGCTTCTACGTCCAGGAGAAAGCCTACGATCGCTTCCTGGCCCGCTTCACCGAGGTGATGGGCTCGATCAAGGTCGGGGACGGTCTGGAGGACGGCACGCAGATGGGGCCGCTCGCGCATGAGCGCCGCATCGCGTCGATGGAGCAGTTTCTCGACGACGCCAGCCATCGCGGCGGCAAGGTCGTCGCCGGCGGCGCGCGCATCGGCAGCAAGGGCTATTTCTTCGCGCCCACGGTGGTCACCGACCTGCCGGACGACGCGAAGCTGATGGTCGACGAACCGTTCGGCCCGGTGGCGCCGGTGACGCGCTTCAAGGACGCCGAGGAAGCGCTGCGGCGCGCGAACAGCCTGCCCTACGGCCTGGCCTCGTATGTCTTCACCAACTCGCTGAAGACCGCGACGCTGGTCTCGAACGGTCTCGAGGCCGGGATGGTCAACATCAACCATTTCGGCATGGCGCTGGCCGAAACGCCCTTCGGCGGCATCAAGGACTCCGGCATCGGCAGCGAAGGCGGCATGGAGACCTTCGACGGCTATCTGGTGACCAAATTCATCACGCAGGTGTGATGCGCCGGCCGACGTGATGGTTGATTGACGCTCTGCGGCAAATCCGGGCCTTCCCACACGGGAAGGCCTTTTTACATCGCCCTAGGACGTCGATCGGGCGTCCAGGCGCGTTTTATTTACAAGCCATCCCGGCAAAGATTGCACCGCGCGTGCCCGCACCATGCCGCGCGACCGCGCCCGCACCGCGCGGCGGCGGTACGGATTTTGCGGCCATTGCCCATTACGTCCCTGATCGAAGGAGACCGAAATGAACGGCAACAGAGACACCGGCAACAGGAACACCGGGAATCGAGACACCAGCGGTACGCGCCAGATGTGGCCCCGGGAAACCGGCGAGGACCGCCGCGGACGCGGCACCGTGACAGGCGGCATGGAGTGGTTCCCCGAGGACCCACGCACCGGCGAGGTCGCGGAGACCTGGCGCCATCGCGGCTATGGCGGCTCGCGCGGCATGCGTGACGCCTACCACTATCGGCGCGGCGACACCGGGGCGATGGGCTCCGGCGGCGGCAGCGTCGGCTTCAACGAATTCGGCGAACGCGGCGCGAGCGGCGGCGCGGGAATGCGCGGCAGTACGGCCCCACGGCGCGCCCGCACCCTGCCCAAGGGCTATCGCCGCACCGACGAGCGCATCTGCGACGAGGTCTGCGAGCGCTTGGCCGAGGCGCGCGACCTCGACGTGTCCGAGGTCACCGTGGAGGTCGGCTCGGGCATCGTCACGCTGAGCGGTACCGTATCGGACCGCCGCGCCAAGTACCGCGTCGAGGATATCGCCGAGGAAGTGATGGGCGTGGACGAGGTCAGGAACAATATCCGCGTGCCGCGCTGACGGCGTAAGCCTTGCCGCCGTGCCGCGAGGGAGCGAGGGGCGGTGCGTTACCGCGCGGCCGCCCCCGGCTCGGCGGCACGGATCCGGCCCGCCTCGTCCCGCAACGCCTGCATGAAGGCGTGCAACACCTCGTCGTCGCCGCCCTTGCGCCATACCGCCCCGACCGGACCGAACGATTCCCGGTCGCCCAGCGGCAGGATATGCAGCAGCCCCAGCGCGGCCAGGTGCTCGGCCATCGCGGCCGAACAGACGCCGATATAGTCGGTTTCCCGCAGCACCGCCTGCATCGTGACGATGGAACCTGTCTCGACCGCCGGCCGCAGGCCGGCGGCGCCGTGCTCGAGCAGCACGGTATCGAGCCGCGTGCGCATCAGCGTCTCGCGCTGCGGCATCGCCCACGGATACGAGAACAGCTGCCCCCAGCGCAGCCGTTTTGCCTGTGCCAGCGGATGGTGCGGGCCCACCACCACCGCCATCGCATCTTCGAACAGCACCTCGTGCGCCAGATGCGGACCATAGGCGCGCGCATCGATCGAGCCGACCACCAGATCGAATTCGCGTCTCTCCAGGCGCTCGAGCAGCGTATTGAACGCGCCTTCCGTGACCTGGATCGAGACATTGGGCTGGACCCGCTGGAATGCGACGATGGCCCAGGGAATCAGGTGCGCGACGCCGGCCAGCACGCTGCCCACATGCAGGCGCGCGACCGCGCCCTTGGCAATGGCGCCGAGTTCGTCGTGGGCGCGCGATACCTCGCCGAGCACGCGCACGGCCAGCCGGCGCACCGCCTCGCCGGCCGGCGTCAGCTGCAGGCGCCGGCCGCGGATCGCCAGCCTGACGCCGGCCAGTTCCTCCATTTCGCTGAGCCAGTGCGACACCGCGGACTGCGTCATATGCAGCCGCGTCGCGGCGGCCGACAGCGTGCCCGCATCGTGAAGAATCAGGAAGGACTCGAGGTGCCGCACCCGCAGTCGGCGCGCCCAGGCGATGCTGTGGTCGGATGGATCCATGAGCGAATACTAATAGATGGTTCGAAACAATTCACTAGGTGAGTTTGCGGTTGGGGCCAATAATTTCCCGGCATCCAGGCACCAGACCTGGAATTCGACGGACCTGGACACTGCCACCACCTATGAGAAAAACTTCCCTTTTCCACTTCGCTGTTCCCCTTGCGCTCGCCTTCGGCGTGGCCGCACCGAGCTACGGCTGCGGTGAGCCTGGCGCGTCGTCGCGCCCGATCCGGATGGTCGTCTCTCAGCAGGCCGGTGGCAGCACGGACACCCTGGCCCGTATGTGGGCCGAGCGCGTCGGCAAGACGCTGCAAACGCCGATCGTGGTCGAGAACCGGGCCGGCGCGGGCGGCATCATCGCGGCCAAGTACGTGCTGAGCCAGCCGGCCGACGGCTGCACGCTGTTCCTGGCGGGCGTCTCGCAGATGGTGCTGAACAAGTTCGTCTACGCGCCGCTGGCCTACAAGCCCGAATCCGATTTCGCGCCGGTGTCGATGCTGGCCACCGTGCCCTTCGTGCTGGTCGCCAATCCGCAATCCGGCCTGCGCAACTATCGCGAGCTGGTCGACGCCGCCAGGGCCAAGCCCGGCAGCATCAGCTTCGCCTCGTCCGGCAACGGCAATTCGACCCATCTGGTGGTCGAGCTGATGCAGAAGCAGCAGGGCATCCGCCTGCTGCACGTGCCGTATCGCGGCGAGCCGGATGGCTTGGTGTCGACTGTCTCCGGCGCGACGCAGGTCATGGCGCCGGTGCTGAGCACCGCGCTGCCGCAGATCAAGGCCGGCAAGCTGGTGCCGCTGATGCTGTTCGCCTCGAAGCGCGTGCCCGAGCTGCCCGACGTGCCGACCGCCGCCGAACTGGGCCTGAAGGGCTTCGAGAACATCGGCTGGAGCGGCATCGCGGCGAAGGTCGGCACGCCGGCCAACGTCATCGCGCGCCTGCATGCCGCCACGCAGACCTTCCTGGCCGAGCCGGCCGTGGTCGACAAGCTCAAGTCGATGCAGGTGCTGCCGATGCCGGGCCCGTCCGACCAGCTGATGGAACTGACCGTGCGCGATACCGCCAAGTGGCAGGGCGCGATCGGCGATCTGGACCTGAGCGCGAAGTAAGTCCAGGGTCCCGCCCATCCAGTCATCACCACGATCCCGCGCCGGGATGCGCCATCGGCATCGCCGCTGGCGCACCCCGGCGCCAACCTATCGAGACAAGCAATGACCCGTAGTGGAATGGTGTCCTGCCCGCAGCCGGAAGCGGCCGAGTCCGGCATCGAGATCCTGCGCGCCGGCGGCAATGCGGCCGATGCCGCGGTCGCCTGCGCCCTTGCGCAAACCGTGGTCGATCCGCTGATGTGTGGCATCGCGGGCTTCGGCACCGCCGCGGTCTATATGTCCGGCAGCGTGCCCGGCAGCGGCGCGCACGAATACATCGACTTCCATGCCACCGCGCCGGCCGCCGCGCGCCCCGACATGTGGGCCGACCTGCTGGAAGGCGAAGCCCGCGACGGCTTCGGTTTCTTCATCAAGGACCGCCTCAACGACATCGGCTATCAGTCGATCGCCACGCCGGGCACGTTGCGCGGTCTGGAGGCGCTGCATCGCAGCCACGGCCGGCTGCCGTGGAAAGAGGTGGTGCAGCCGGCGATCCAGTGGGCGCGCGACGGCTACTTCGTGCGCCCCGGCATGTATGCATTCTGGATCGACGAGGCGACGCTGGGCCGCGCCAGCAACCGCGAGCGCCTGGCCTTCAGCGAGAGCGGGCGGCAACTGTATTGCCGCCCCGACGGTTCGCCGCATACGATCGGCACCCCGCTGAAGAACCGCGACTATGCCGACACGCTGGAGCGGATCGCGTCCGGCGGCGTCGACGCGTTCTATCTGGGCGAGATCGCCGATCAGATCGTTGCCGACATGCGCGAACACGGCGCGCTGCTGTCGCGCGAGGACCTCGCCGGCTACCAGGCCGTGCGCACCGCGCCGCTGGTCGGCGGCTACCGCGACCGCCGCGTCACCACCAACCGGCCGCCCGGCGGCGGCGCGATGCTGCTGCAGATGCTGGCGATCCTCGAGCAGTTCGATCTGCGCGCGCTGCGACACAACAGCCCCGACTATATCCGCGTGGTCTGCGAGGCGATGAAGCAGGCCACCTGCGACAAGGACCGCTTCATCGGCGATCCCGCCTTCGTCGACGTGCCGCTGGACCGGCTGCTGTCGCCCGATTACGCCCGCGAGGTCGCGCAGCGCATCCGCGATGGGCAGCGCGCCGAAGTGCCGCGCGTCAATCCGGGCCACGCGGTGCCGCGCGACACCACGCATCTGTCGGTGGTGGATGGCGAAGGAAATTGCGTCGCGTTGACGCACTCGCTCGCGATGCCGTCTGGCGTGATCACGCCGGGCCTGGGCTTCATGTACAACGGCTGCATGGGCGTGTTCGATCCGCGGCCGGGACGCGCTGGCAGCATCGCGCCGGGCAAGCGCCGTTTCACCTCGTCGTGCCCGACCATCGTCTTCAAGGACGACCGGCCCGAGATCGTGCTCGGCGCGCCGGGCGGCACGCAGATCGCGATGGGGGTGCTGCAGAGCATCGTCAATGTGGTCGACTTCGACATGCCGATGCAGGCCGCCGTGTCCGCGCCGCGCTTCTCGTCGACCAGCAACGCGATCGACGTCTGCAATCGCATCCCGCGCTATGTCACCCGCGAGTTGGAGCAGGACGGCTATCAGGTGATCCGCAACCCGTACAACTACACGATCGGCTGGGTGCACGCGGTGCGGATCGTGGACGGACGGCTGGAAGGCGGCGCCGATCCGGGGCGCGACGGCGTCGCGCTCGAAATCGAATTGCCGGCCGTTTAGCGAGCCCTCTTCCATCGGCGGCAGGGGCGCGCCATCCTCAGAGCCTGGCCTGCTCCTGTTCCGGCCGCTGTCGAGCGCGAACGCTGGCCTGCTTGTCGGGATAACGGGCGACCAGCGCGCAGCTCGCCCAACAGAGCAGGCTCATCGACAGGGCCACGGCACCGAGTTGGCCGCCGGGCAGGAACGGTGCCGTGGCCTGTGTCGCCAGCGCGCCCACCGCCAGCAACGCCAGCACCATCAACGCCGACGCGCGCCCGAGCTGCGCGGTCGGCTCCGACAGCGCCTCGCTGAACGCGGTCGGGCCGCGTATGCCCAGCACCGCGCAGAACGCCGTCCAGAACGCCAGCAGCCAGGGATAGGAAAGCCGGTCTGCCCACCATGCCGCCAGCAGCGCGGTGCACAGCAGCCCGTGCAGCAGCGCGCCAAGCTGGATGGCATGGCGCGGGCCCAGCCGGTTGCTGATCCGGCCGGCCTGGCTCGCCGCCACGATGAAGCCCGCCACGCCGCAGCCCTGCGCCAGCGCGAAGCCGCTCTGGCCGGTGTTGGCCAATGCCGGAAGCACCTGCGGCGCGCTCGCGACGAAGGTGATCAGCGCGCCGAACGACAGCGCATGCGCCAGCGCCAGTCCGACGAAATGCCAGTTGCGCAGCAGCGCGCGATAGCCGACCCTTCCGCCCTCGCCCCCGCCCTCATCCCCGTCCGCGTCCCCCTGCGACGGCAGCGCGACGGGCGTGGCCCGCAGCGCGAAGGGCGCGGACGCCAGGGCGATGACGCCGATGATCGCAAAGGTCGTGCGCCAGTCCGCGATCAGCAGCAGCGCGGTACCCAGCACGGGCCCCGCTGCGGGAACGATCGCTTCGATCATCGCGATCGCCGCGATGCCGCGCACGCCGTCCTGCTCCGGCAGTGTCGCGCGCACGACGGTCGGCACCACCACGGTCGCCGCGCCCGCCGCGATGCCCTGCACCAGGCGCAGGCCCAGCAGCATCGTCAGATCGGGCGCGAGCGCGCATCCGAAGCTGGTCAGGATCAGGGCCAGCAGGCCCGTCTGCACGCAGCGCCTTGGGCCGATCCTGTGCAGCAGCTCGCCCCAGACCAATTGCGAAGCGGCCAGGCCGAGCAGGAAGATCGCGATGGTCAGCTGTCCTTGCGCCACCGTGATGCCGAGATCGAGCTGCATCGTCGGCACGGCTGGCAGGTATAGATCCATCGTCAGCATGCTGGCCGCGGTGATGGTGGCCAGCGGCAGGACCGTACGCATCGATGGTTTCGACAAAGGACGACTCCTTGCAGTGGGCACGGGGCGCTAGGTCGGCCGCCGCATCACCAGATACAGTCCGGCAGCGGCAATCGCCATGCCAGGCCACGCCGCCAGCGGCACGGTTTCGCCCAGCACGGCCCAGGCGATCAGCGCGGTAGTGGGCGGCACCAGGAAGAACAGCGCCGACACGCGCGATGCCTCGCCGTGGCGGACCATCGCCAGCAGCAGCGTCATCGCGACGATCGAATTGGCGACGACCAGATAGGTCAGCGAGCCGACCAGTCCCGGGGTCCATTGCACGTGCATCGCCTCCAGCCACCACGCCAGCGGCGCGGTCACCGCAAGCCCGACCCCGTATTGCACCAGATTGGCCGTCAGCGGATGGGTGTCCCGGCCGAAGCGCTTCTCCCACAGCGTGCCGGCGGTCATCACCAGAAGGGCCAGCACCGCGAACAGCAGCGCCAGCCGCGAGGACAGGTCGATCGACGAGGTCGCGACAATCACCATCGCGGCGCCGCTCGCGCCAAGCAGCAGTCCGATCCAGCGCACCCGACCGACCCGTTCGCCGGCAATGGCGGGCGCGAGCAGGCCGACGAGGATCGGCTGCTGCGAGGTGATCAGCGCCACCGCGCCCGACGACAGTCCGTATTTCAGGCTCAGATAGGTGAACGAGAAATACCCCGCCTGCATCAGCAGGCCCACCATCGCCAGATGGCCCCATGCCGCCGGCGTGGCGGGCAGGGCTGGCCGCAGCCACAGCCACGGCAGGATCAGCAGCGCAATCACGCAGGCGTAACGCAGCGCGAGGAAGGTCAGCGGATCGGCGTAGGCGAGACCGAGCTTGAGGAAGACGAAGCCGCTCGACCACAGCAGCAGGAACAGCGCCGGCCCGACCTTCAACCATACGGGCGCGGCGCTTGCGGAGGGGGTGGGCTGGATCATGGAGGGCGGGGTGTCGGTCGCCTGGAATACTATACGAACTCGCTCCCCGGCTCCCGCCCCTGCGGCTCACCGACCAATAACAATGAAGCCCGACGCCAGACTCGTTACCGGCCCGATCGGCCGCACCCTGCTGCTGTTCTCGCTGCCGGTGCTCGGCAGCAACATCCTGCAATCGCTCAATGCGTCGATCAATTCGATCTGGGTCGGCCACTATCTCGGCGAGGCGGCGCTGACGGCGACGTCGAACGCCAATATCGTGCTGTTCTTCCTGCTCGGCGTGGTGTTCGGCATCAGCATGGCCAACACCATCATGATCGGGCAGGCCGTCGGCGCGCGCGATCTCGACGAGGCGCGGCGCGTGGTGGGCACCAGCACCACGTTCTTCGTGCTGCTGTCGGTCATCGCCGCGGCGTTGGGCTACCTGTTCACGCCGGACATCCTGAGCGCAATGGGCACGCCCGAGGATGCGCGGCCGCTGGCGATCCGCTATCTGCGGATCATCTTCCTCGCGCTGCCCTTCATGTACTTCTACAACTTCGTGATGATGACCCTGCGCGGGGCCGGGGACTCGCGCACGCCGTTCTACTTCATGCTGCTGTCGGTGGTGCTGGACGTCGCGCTGAACCCGCTGCTGATCTTCGGCCTCGGGCCAATCCCGCGCATGGACATCGCCGGCTCCGCGCTGGCCACGCTGATCGCGCAGCTGGTCAGCCTGGCCGCGATGATGTGGCTGCTCTATCGCCGCAAGCATTTCCTGACGCTGCATCGCGATCAGTTGCGCTACCTGCGGCCGGACCTCGGCATCCTGCGCTCGCTGGTAGCCAAGGGGCTGCCGATGGGCCTGCAGATGGTGGTGATCTCGTCGTCCGCGATCGTGATGATGGCGCTGGTCAACCAGTACGGCTCGCAGACCGCGGCGGCGTATGGCGTCGCCTCGCAGCTGTGGACCTACGTCCAGATGCCGGCGCTGGCGGTGGGCGCCAGCGTCTCGTCGATGGTCGCGCAGAACGTTGGCGCAGGCCGCTGGGACCGCGTCGGCCGCATTACCGGCATGGGCCTGGCCTTCAATCTGGCGATGACAGGGGCGCTGGTCGGCCTGGTCTACCTGTTCAACCGGCATTCGCTGGGCCTGTTCCTGCCGGACGATGGTGGCGCGATCGAGATCGCCCAGCACATCAACGCGATCGTGCTGTGGTCGTTCATCCTGTTCGGCTTCACCATCGTGCTGTTCGGCACCGTCCGCGCGACCGGCGCGGTGATGGCGCCGCTGGCCGTGCTGTTCGTCTCGATGTGGGTGGTGCGCCTGCCGTTCGCCTGGTGGCTCGGCCGCACGATGGGCGCGGACGCGGTCTGGTGGAGCTTCCCGCTCGGCTCGGTGGTGTCGATCACGCTGGCGGCGGCCTATTACCGCTTCGGCAACTGGCGCGCCATCCAGATGCTGCCGGTCGCGCCGACAGCCTGCGAAGTCGTCGGGCAGGCGCCGGACACCAGCATGGGGACGCCGGCCGAGGACGCGTTGAAGCCGGCGGGGGAGACGGAAACGGTCTGACCGCTTCCCTGAATTCGTTACGACGCGGCTAGCGAGGGCTAGCGGGACTAGCGGGGACTAGCGGGGCGAACGGACGGCCAGCGACGGCTAACGGGCGGCTAACGGAAGAACTCGCCCCGCATCAGGAACGTATAGTCCGCCTCGACCGCCATCAGCCAGACCAGTACCAGCAGGCACAGCGGCGGCAGCAGGATCGCGTAGACCAGCGCCAGCCGCTCCCATGCCATGTGCATGAACACGGCGACGATCAGGCCGGCCTTGGCGATCATGAAGATCAGGATCAGCGTCCAGCGCAGCGCGCCCTGCAGGTGGAAGTAGTCGACCGCGTACGACATCGCCGACAGCACGAACAGCAGCCCCCAGATCTTCAGATAGAGGCCGATCGGATGGGCCTGGCCGGTGGCGCCGTGTCCCGGGTCGGCGGCCGGTGCGCCGCCGTGCGACGGCATCGGGGAATCGTGCAGGATGGGTTCGGACATGGCGGACCTCACCACAGGTAGAAGAACGCGAAGATGAACACCCATACCAGGTCGACGAAGTGCCAGTACAGGCCCGCGATCTCGACGATCTGGTAGTTTCCGGTGCGCTCGTAACGGCCGCGCAGCACGCGCGTGGCGACCACCAGCAGATAGATGACGCCGCACGACACGTGCAGGCCGTGGAAGCCGGTGATCATGAAGAACGACGAGCCGAACTGCGCCGCGCCCATCGGATTGCCCCAGGGGCGCACGCCTTCCTCGATCAGCTTGGTCCATTCGAACGCCTGCATGCCGACGAAGGTGGCGCCCAGCGCGGCGGTGGCAAGCATCAGCATCGCGCAGCGAGCGCGATCGCGCCGATAGGCGAAGTTGACCGCCATCGCCATGGTGCCGCTGCTGGTGATCAGCACGAACGTCATGATCGCGATCAGGATCAGCGGAATCGATTCGCCGCCGATCGTCAGCGCGAACACCTCGCTCGGATTGGGCCACGGCACCGTGGTCGTCATCCGCACCGTCATGTAGCTGATCAGGAAGCAGCTGAAGACGAAGGTATCGGACAACAGGAAGATCCACATCATGGCCTTGCCCCACGACACCTGGAAGGCATGCCGGTCCGAACCCCAGTCGGCCAGCATGCCGCGCCAGCCGCCGTGCATGGTCGGGGTGTGGGCCGCGGTGTGTGCCGCGGCGTCGGCCACGCCATCGCCGGGGTGCAGTTGGGTCGCCATATCGCCTCCTTCGCTTGCCTGCCCGCGCCGATCTCGCGCTCAGGCGGTACCGCAGATGTAGCGCACGATTTCCGGGGTCAGCCAGCCGAGCGCGGCCAGCAGCACCAGCCAGACCGCCAGCATGAAGTGCCAGTAGCGTGCCAGCAGCCGTACGCGCAAGGCGGCGCCCGCGCGCACGCCCTGCCACGCGGCGAGCCACGCCACGAGGCCGCCGACCATATGCAGGCCATGCATCCCGGTCAGCATGTAGAAGAAGCTGCCGGCCGGATTGTTGGCGGGCAGGATGTCCGCTGCGCCGAGCGCCTGCCACGCCCACAGCTGGCTGGCGACGAAGGCGAGCGCGCCGGCCCCGCCCAGCATCAGCATGCGCCGCGCGTTCGACGGATCGCCGGCCTGCGCGGCACGAGCCGCCCGCCACATCGCCACGCTGCCGGCGACCAGCAGCGCCGTGGACAGCCACACCTGCCACGGCAGCGCGATCGGATGCCAGTCTGCCGAGTCCATGCGCAGGCCGAACGCGACCACGAACAGCGAGAACAGCGAGGTGATCACGCCCATGAAGACCCACAGCGCGACGCTGCCGGGCGTCGAGCCCGAGGCGTGCTGACGCATCGCGTCGCCGCCGCGCGGGGCCGGGCCATCGTCGCCGCGCGCGACTCGGTACAGTGCTCCGGTATTCATGCGACGGCTCCCTGGCTGGCATGCGGTTCGGGTTCGGCGCCGCCGGCTTCGGGCGGCGCGTTCTGCGCGATGAAGTCCTCGCGCGCGCCGGGCACGCTATAGGCATAGGCCCAGCGATACACCACCGGCAGATGCGGGCCCCAGTTGCCGTGTTCCGGCGGCGTATGGGGCGTCTGCCATTCGAGCGACGCGGCGCGCCAAGGATTGGCGCCGGCCGGCTCGCCGCGGCGCGCGCTCCAGATCAGATTGGCGACGAACAGCAATTGCGCCGCCGCGACGACGAAGGCGGCCACCGAGATATAGGCGTTCAGCACATGCGCCGATTCGGGGATGAAGGCGTAGTTCTCGAAGGCGTAGTAGCGGCGCGGCATGCCGAGGATGCCGAGGTAATGCATCGGGAAGAAGATCGCGTAGGTGCCGACGAAGGTCACCCAAAAATGCACGCGGCCCAGCGTGTCGTTCAGCATCCGGCCGGTGACCTTCGGATACCAGTGATAGAGGCCGCCGAACACCACGAGGATCGGCGACACGCCCATCACCATATGGAAGTGGGCGACCACGAAGTAGGTGTTGGACAGCGGGATGTCGACGCTGACGTTGCCGAGGAAGAGCCCGGTCAGCCCGCCGATCAGGAAGGTGCTGATGAAGCCGATCGCGAACAGCATCGGCACCGAGAAATGGATGTCGCCGCGCCACAGCGTCAGCACCCAGTTGTAGACCTTGATCGCGGTCGGAATCGCGATGATCAGCGTGGTGGTGGCGAAGAAGAAGCCGAAGTACGGGTTCATGCCGCTGACGAACATGTGGTGGGCCCACACCACCACCGACAGCACGCCGATCGCCAGGATGGCCCACACCATCGTGCGATAGCCGAAGATGCTCTTGCGCGCGTGCACGCTGATCAGGTCCGACACGATGCCGAAGGCCGGCAGCGCGACGATATAGACCTCGGGATGGCCGAAGAACCAGAACAGGTGCTGGAACAGCAGCGGACTGCCGCCCTTGTAGTCGAGCTGCTGCCCCATCGACACCATCGACGGCATGAAGAAGCTGGTGCCGATGGTCTTGTCGAGCAGCATCATCACGCCGGAGACGAACAGCGCGGGAAACGCCAGCAGCGCGAGGATCGTGGCCATGAAGATGCCCCAGACCGCGAGCGGCATCCGCATCAGCGTCATGCCCTCGGTGCGCGCCTGCAGCACCGTGGTCACGTAGTTCAGGCCGCCCATGGTGGCCGCGACGATGAAGATCAGCAGCGAAACCAGCATCAGGATGATGCCCCACTCGTGGCCGGGCGTGCCGGCCAGGATCGCTTGCGGCGGGTACAGCGTCCAGCCCGCGCCGGTCGGTCCGCCCGGCACGAAGAAGCTGGCCAGCAGCACGATCACCGACAGCAGGTAGACCCAGAAGCTCAGCATGTTGAGGAAGGGGAATACCATGTCGCGCGCGCCGACCATCAGCGGGATCAGGTAATTGCCGAAGCCGCCGAGAAACAGCGCGGTCAGCAGGTAGATCACCATGATCATGCCGTGCATGGTCACGTACTGGTAATAGGCGTTGGCGTCGATGAAGTCGAAGCGGCCCGGAAAGCCGAGCTGCATCCGCATCAGGTTCGACAGCACGACGCCGACCAGGCCCACCACGATGGCGACGATCGTGTACTGCACCGCAATCACCTTGTGGTCCTGGCTCCAGACATAACGCGTCCAGAAGCTGGTGGGCCCGTGGTGGACGGCATCGTCGGCGTAGGCCATGGTGATCTCTCCTGCGGTCGGTGACCTGTCGTGGCGGGCCGCGTCCGGCTCGGACGCGGCGCTGCCTCTGTACTCTCTAGCGCTTCGGCGCGCCGGCGTTGTGCTGCGGTTCCGCTGCGGCTTCGCTGGTGGTTCGGCTGCGGGTTCCGCGGCGCAACGCCCGGGCTTTTCGCTACTTCCCGGCCGCCTCGCGCGGCGGCCCCGCGGTGGACCGGATGAAGGCAATCAGCGCGTTGACCTCGTCGTCGCTGAGCGGCATCTTCGGCATGATCGGCGCGAAGCCCTTGACCACGCGCTGCTGCGGCTCGCGAATCTCGGTGCGCAGATAGTCGTCGTCGACCTTGGCGCTGCCGCCGTCGGTGAACGTCGACGTATGTCCGTACAGGCCCTTCCAGGTCGGCCCGACGCTGGGCGAACCGTCCACGCTGTGGCACGCGACGCAGCCCTTGCTCTGCGCCAGCGCCCTGCCCTGTTCGGCGAGATCGGTCGCCGCCGGGCCGGGGCCGCGTGTGCCGCTCGGCTGGGTGGAAACCGTGGCCGCCGCGGCAGGCTGCCCCGCGCGCATCGCGACGAAGGTCTGCTGCTTCTGCAGCCAGGCGGTGAAGGCGGCGGGCTCGTCGACCACGACCTTGCCGCGCATGTTGTGATGGCCGACGCCGCATAGCTGCGCGCACAGCACGTCGAAGGTGCCGGCGCGCGTCGGCGTGAACCAGAACGAGGTCACCATGCCGGGCACCATGTTCATGCGGGCGCGGAATTCCGGCACATAGAAGTCGTGCAGCACGTCCTTGGAGCGCGCCAGGATCTTGACGGGCCGCCCCAGCGGCAAATGCAGCTCGGGGCCGGCAACGATGATGTCGTCCTGCCCGTTGGGGTCGTCGGGGTTGAGCCCGAGCGGATTGCCCGGGCCGACGAAGCGCGGATCGGTGGTGCCGAACTGCCCGCCCGCGCCGGGGAAGCGAAAGCCCCACGACCATTGCTGGCCGACCACCTCGACCAGCATCGCGTCGCGCGGTGGGCGCACGTAGTCGGCATAGACGAACAGGCCCGGCGCCAGCAGCGCCATGATGCCCAGCGTGGTGCCGCCGATCAGCCAGAGTTCGAGCTTGTGATTGACCGGCTGGTAGGCCGCCTGGCTGCCTTCGCGATGGCGATAGCGCCAGACCATGTAGCCGACGAACAGGTTGATGCCGATGAAGAAGGCGCCGGTGATGACGATCGTGATGGTGAGCGTGTCGTCCATCTGCTTCCAGTTGGACGCGAGCGGCGTCGCCCACCACGGGCTCAGGAAGTGGAAGAGCACCGAAGCGACAACCATGACCACGAGTGCGATGGCGAGCGCCATGTCGACCCCTCCTTCTGTGCCGCCGGCACGAGGGCTGCCCAAGTCACGCAGCTAGGATAAGACTAGTGCATCCGATCCGGTCGATTCAAGGCGATGCGGCGCGCGAGCCGTGCCGCATCGCACAAGCCACGCACAAGCACGTACAAGCACGCACGAGCGACGCAAGGCCAACGCACAGGCCACGCACCGGCGACGCACGAGCAGGGCCCGACCCGGCCACAGCTGCCCATAAAAAAAACGGCGGCCGGAGCCAAACCCCGACCGCCGCGCATTCGCCGTCGCGCCTCAGTGCGTGACGTCCTTGCTTTCCAGCTTCCAGTACGCCGCTGCCGCGCACATGCCGAACACGATGTTGCCGAACAGCGTGTGCCAGCCGCGCGCATCGGCAAACCACGGGAAGAAGCGAGTCATGCCGTAGAAGTTGATCACGTAGATCACCAGGCCGAACACCGCGCCGACCAGCAGCGCCATGCCGAGGCTGGAATCGAGCTGGAACGGCGCCATGATTGCCGCCAGGATCATGCCCAGCACGGCGCCCAGCACGAAGTGGATCACCAGGGCCGCGGTGACCGTGGCCACGCTGAACATGCCGCTCTGCAGCACGTCGGGGCCCATCACGATGGCCGCGATCATCCGCGTGGTGGGCCACGGATTGGTGCCCGCGATCATGGTCGACCAGAACAGCTCGAGCACCAGCAGCAGCGCGCCGGCGGCCAGGCCGGACACCGCGGCCGCGCTCCAGTCCGGCACGCGGCGCACGTAGTGGTGCGAATGCATGTGAAGTTCCATTGCCACCTCCGTATGCTGTGACGAGACCGGGTCCCGTTCATTTGCACAGCATAGGACACGCGGCGGCCATCGGCGGGAAGGCGCGCAGCCTTCGGGTCAACCCCGAGCGGCAAAGAGCTTGGATAGTGCGCCCCGCTGCCTATACTGCAGGCATAACAGCATTCCCCACAGAGAGAGAGGAAAGGAGACCGCCATGCCGACCCTGGACATGCACGACCTCGTGTTCCTGATTCCGATGGCGCTGGTTGGGATTATCGTGATGGGCATGGTGCCCGTTGCAGCGCGGCCACTGCAGATCAGTTGCCGCACGCTCGGCGCAATCGCCGGCGCGCTGCTGGGCCTGGCCGTACTCGAAGCGATCCCGCTGCTGATCTGAGCGGACCAGCTGGCCACGGGTCCGAGCCGGTCCACCGCCGACTCGGCACTTGCCGGTGCGATGCATCGCGACCGGCAGGGAGGCTGACATGTCCCTGTTCTGGATCGCCATCCTGCTCGTTGCCGCGCTGACCTTGACGGTCGGACGCGCGCTGTGGCGCAGCATGCGGCCCGCGCGGATGCGCTGGCGCCGCTGCCGGCAGATGCGGCGGCGCGCCATGCCGACGCCGCGCAATCGGCCACATAGCCGGCCGCACGCGAACGCGCATGGGCGGCTGCACCGCGGCCTGCACCACGGCTGACCAAGCGCCTTGCGGCGCATCATTGGAGCGCGAGCCGAACGCGCGAGTCCCGCACGCGTCGATGAACGACGCGCTGCGTCAGATCTCGATCATCGCGAAATCGGCCTTCGCCACATCGCATTCCGGGCAGCGCCAATCCTCGGGAATCTCTTCCCAGCGCGTGCCGGGCGCGATGCCATCATCCGGCCAGCCCTGCTCCTCGTCGTAGACCCAACCGCAAATCAGACACACCCAGGTCTTGTAGGCGACGGTTTCCTGCTGCAAAACAAGCTCCTTTATTCAATCCGGAGCGAATCATACGCGTTTTTGCTGCGGCGCCACGATCCCGGGCCCGGTCGGATGCGCCGCGAACGGCGCTGCGCCCGACCTGGTGCCGCGAGCGCGCCGCGCTGGCATGCAGGTTGCAGCGGATCGGCGATCAAGCCTCCGATCCGAGCATTGCCGATGCCCGCCATTCCACGCGACACGCCCGGGGACCATAGCCTGGCCTTGCTGGCCGACCCCTATCGCTTCATCGCCAAACGCTGCCGCGCCCTGCAATCCGATGTCTTCGAAACCCGCGTGCTGCTGCGCCGCACGCTGTGCATGACCGGGCCCGAGGCGGCGGCGCTGTTCTACGATCCGCAGCGGTTCCAGCGTGGCGGTGCCGCGCCCGAGCCGTTGCGCGCGACGCTGTTCGGCAAGGGCGGCGTGCAGACGCTCGACGGCGACGCGCACCGGATGCGCAAGGCCCTGTTCATGCATGCGACCGCGCCCGAGCGCATCGCCTCGTTGTGCGACGCGGTCGCGCAGCAATGGCTGCTGTCTGCCCGGTCGTGGTCGGATGGCCAGCCGGTGGCGCTGTACGACGCGCTGCATCCGCTGCTGACCCGGGCCGTATGCAGCTGGGCCAGCGTGCCGCTGCGCGAGCATGAGGTCGAGCCGAGTTGCCGGCAGCTGACTGCGCTGTTCGATCAGGCGGCCGCGCCGGGGCTGGGGCATTTCCGCTCGCGGCGCGCGCGCGACCGGGTCGAGGCCTGGCTGTCGCGGCTGATCGATCAGGCGCGCGCGGGGCAGTTCGAGCTTCTCGAGCACACGCCGATGCATACGGTGGCGTGGCACCACGATGCGGATGGCCAGCTGTTGCCGCCGCGCATCGCCGCCGTGGAACTGGCGAACCTGCTGCGGCCGACCGTGGCGGTCTCGGTCTTCATCGTGTTCGTCGCGCACGCGCTGCACCTGCATCCGGCATGCCGGGAACGTTTGCAGCAAGGCGACCCGGCTTATCTCGATGCCTTCGTGCAGGAGGTGCGCCGCTGGTATCCGTTCTTTCCGGCGGTGGTGGCGCGCGTGCGCGAGGACTTCGAATGGAAGGGTTACCGCTTTCCGCGCGGGCGGCGCGTGATGCTGGACCTGTACGGCACCAACCGCGATCCGCGCAGCTGGGACGAGCCCGAGGCCTTCGCGCCCGAACGGTTCCTGGCCCGCGCGCCCCCGCCGTTCGGCTTCATCCCGCAGGGCGGCGCGCAGGCCGCCGATCATCATCGCTGTCCCGGCGAAGGGATCACCGTGGCGCTGATGAAGCAGGCGGTCCTGTTCCTGCTGCGCGGGCTGCGCTACAGCGTGCCGGAGCAGGACCTGACGCTCGACTTCGCCCGCCTGCCGGCGCTGCCGCGCGACCGCATGGTGATTCGCGACGTGCGGCTGGTACACCGGCGCGCCGGCGCCACTACTGCCGGATCGTGAAGTCGACGCGGTTCGGCGAGCCCTTGTCCTTGATGCCCTCGGTATCGAGCTTCGGCGCGGTCAGAAACAGGCGCGCTTCGGGCACCTTGCCCTCGCGCTCCAGCGCCTGCTTGACTGCCAGCGCGCGGCGCTCGGCCAACTGGCGCAGGCCTCCATCGGTCACCGGCGCGTTCTGCAGCAGCAGCGCCTCCATCTCGGCGGTCGGCAGCGACTTGGCCATGCCGATCAGGTTGCGCGGCTTCTTGATCGACGAGCGCCGGTAGACCGCCTCCAGATACTTCGGATACTCCTGCGGGCTGACCGTGACCTTGGCGCCCTGCTCGTCGTCCTCGTCGTCGGTCGCGCGCTGCTCGCGCGCGGACTGCCGCAGTTCGCGCACCTTCTGCTCGGCGACCTGTTCGTCGAGCCAGGCGCGGCGCGCGCCGGCGGCGTCGGTGGCCGGGTCGATGCGGCCGGTGATCTCCAGCCGCAGGCCCGGCCGATCGTTCAGCGCCTTGCCCAGCGTCTCGACCTTCTTGCGCCCCGCGTCGGTCAGGTTCGCCGAACCGGGGGCAAACTCGACGTAGCCCAGCTCGTCGCCGCCACCGAAGGCCGAGGCGATCAGCGAAAACGGCGAGGTGATGGCCTTGGTCAGCAGATTGACGATCACGCGCACGATCACGCCGCCGATGCTGAACTCGGGGTCCGACAGCGAGCCCGATACCGGCAGGTTGACGTCGATCACGCCATTGCGGTCCTTCAGCAGCGACACCGCCAGCAGCACCGGCAGCTTGGTCGCGGTGGGGCTGTCGACCTTGTCGCCGAACGTCAGCTGGTCCAGGAACAGGTGGTTGCTGGCGTTCAGATGGCCGTTCTCGATCTTGTAGGCAACATCGACCGTCATCTTGCCCTTGGTGATCGGATAGCCGGCGTACTTGGTCGCATACGGCGTCAGGCGCGTCAGCTCGACGCCTGCCGCCTTGGCCGCGATATCGAGATAGAGCTGCTCGCCGAGCGGGTTCAGCTTGCCGCTGATCGTCACCGGGGCATCGTCGTCGAGCCGGCCCTCGAGCACCAGGTCGGCGGGCGCCGGATCGCCGGTCGACACCTTCGAGATCGAGCCGTGCATGCCGGTCAGGTTGGCCGTGTAGTTCGGCTTGACGAAGAAGTCGGAGAAGTTGATGTTGCCCTTGTCGATCTTGATGCCGCCGATACGGATCTGCGGACCGGCCGCGGTGCCCTTGGTGGAGCCCGCCGCCGGCGCGGAGGGGCTGGCGGCCACCGTCGCCGACGCGGACGCAGCCTCGGGCGCGCTCGCCGGTGCCGGCGCGGTATTGGCCTGCGTCAGGCTGGTGGTCGGCGCCGGCTGGCCCTGCTGCGCGCCGCCCGATACCACGTCCTGCAGATTCAGCCGGCCGTTCGCGTTCAGGATCACGCGCGCATAGAAGTCGTTCAGCGCGATCTGGCCCAGCGCCAGCCGCAACGGCCCCTTGCTGTCGTCCATCTGGAAGTCGATGCCGCTCAGGCCCAGCGAGCGCCAGCGGATGAAGTCCTCGCCGTTCAGGCGATCGACCGTGCGCACATTGCTCAGCTGCGCGGTGCCGGCGAAGGTTGCGGCGAGCGGCTTGCCGGTGGGCACCGCGACGGAGAGCCGGCCATTGACGGTGGCATTGCCGGCCCGCAGCGCCGCGTTGAAGCGGTCGGCCAGATAGGGCTGGAACGGCGTCAGGTCCCACTGCCGCGCATCGACGCGCATCTGCAGCGCCGGCTGCGTCGGCTGCACGGTACCGTCGAGCGAGAGCACGCCGCGGCGGCCCGATTCGGCCTTGGCCTTCAGCGCGATCGGCGTGGCGGCCAGCGGCCAGCGGACGGCGCCGGTCTTGACGTCGATCCCGCGCAGCTGGTGGACCACCGGGCGGTTGCCGTTGGCGGCGGCCGGCTGGTAGTCGGTCAGGCGCAGCTTGCCGCCCTCGATCGCCACGCTGCCCACCTCGACCTGCCACGGTTTGGCGGGCGCCGTGGCGGCGTTCGACCGCGGCGCGGGGGCCGCGGATCGGGACGTGGATTGGGACGTGGATTGGGTCGCGGGTTGGGCCCCCTTCGCACTGGCGGCACGCGACTGCGCCACCCAGATGCGGGACGCCTCGACGAACTCGCCGCGATGATCGCGCACCGCCGCGAATTGCGGGTTGCTCAGGCCGATCTGCGCCACCTGCAGGGACTGCGCGGCCAGATCGAAACGCAGGCCGTCCAGCGTCAGCTTGTCGGCGCTGAGCAGCGGCAGCTTGTCGCCAACCAGATCGCCGCGCTGGCGCGCGCGTTGCTCGCGCCGCTTCGCCACGGCATCGTCGGACGGCGCGGCGGCCCGCGGCGCGGCGGCCGGATCGCGCAGCGCGACATGGACGCCACTCATGGCCACGCGCGAATTGTCCAGCGACAGCGCGAAGGCCGGCGCGGCCCACGACATCTTGTAGTTCAGCTCGGCATCGAGCGCGGACTGGCCCAGCTGGATGCGCAATTCACCGGGGAACCAGGCGGCGAAGGTCTGCGGCCGCAGTCCGCTGGTGCGCAGCGTGCCGGCCAGCGTGGCGTCCCTGAGCGAGAGCGCGCCCTGGTGCGCGATGGTCTGGCCGTCGGCGACCACCAGCGTGGCGTCGAGCCTGGCCGGCTTGTCGCTGTCGCCGGACAGGCCGTCGACCTGCACGTCGATCGGACCGAGCGCCAGCGTGCCGGGGCCGGAGAACGCCGCCTCGTCGCGCAGCGCCACGCGGGCCTGCTTCAGCGCGACGCGGTCGATGGTGTAGCGCCAGGGCTTGGCATCGCTGGCCGGCTGTCGTGCCACGGGCGCGGAAGCGGCCGGTGCCGACGCGGAGGCGAGCGGGGCCGAAGCGGCCGGTGTGGAGGCGGAAGCGAGCGGAGCCGGGACCGAGGTCGAGGTCGAGGCCGATGTCGAAGCAGAGCTTGAAGCGGAGGCGGCCGCCGGCGCAGAAGCGGAGGCCGACGACGAGGCCGCGGGCGCGGCCGCCTTCGCGGGCGTCGCCGCGCGCGGCAGGAAGGCGGTGGCGAGATCGAGCGTGCCATCGGCGCGCCGCAGCGCGCGCAGGTCGAGCCCGTCCAGCGTCACGCCGCGCAGATGGATCAGGTTGTCGGCCGGCGCCAGCCGCGCGATATCGACCGTCAGCTTGCCGGCCTGCAGCAGCGGCGCGCCGTCGCGCTTGCGGATATCGGCCTCGCGCAGCGTGGCGGTGCCCGAGACGTCGATCTGCTGCTGGTCCTGCTGCTGGCGAAAACCCACCACCAGCCGCGTGTCGAGCTTGCCGGCCTTGACTTCGGCGTCGGTCAGCCGCGGCGCGAACGGCATGAAGCGGACCAGATCGAGGCCATCCAGATCGAGGTTCAGCTTCGCCTCGCGCGCATCGGCGAACGGCAGCATGGTGCCGCTGACCGCCAGCGGCGAGCCGTTGATATGGGCGCTGATGGTCGGCTGCGTGACGATATTGACGTCGTGCGGCAGATTCGACAGGAAGGGCAGCGTGACCGTCAGATGGTCGACGCGCTGCGTTTCGCCGAGCATCCTGTCGTCGAAGCGCAGCGAGCTTTCCGTCAGCGCGATGTTGTTGATCGAGAAGCGGGCCGGCTTGCCGTCGTCCGGACTCTTCGGCCTGGCCTCCAGCCGGTCGCGGATGTCGTCGAAGCTCAGCCGCCCATCGGCTTCGCGCACGACATGCACCGCGAGCCGGTCGATATGGACCGCGTCCACCACCGGGGCGAGGCGCCACAGCGAGGCGATCGACGCGTCGATATCGGCCGAGCCCAGCGTCAGCATCGGCGTGGTGCCATCCGGCTCGAAGATCGTGACATCGCCGACCGTCGCGGCCAGCGAGAATGGCCGCACCTGCGCCGCGCCGATCGTCACCTTGCGCCCCAGCGCCTCGCTGGCCTGGCTCGCGGCCAGCGAGCGGATCAGCGGCGGTCCGCCGAAGTAGCCGGCCAGACCGAAGATCGCCACTGCTGCCGCAATGCCGCCCGCCACGCGCAGGCCCGTACGCCGCCGCGGCGTCGCGGTGGCGGCCTGCATGGAAATCTTGAATGCCATGTCGTCCCGAAGAAATTGACCCCCACAGCCGCACGTGCCCGGCGGTTTTCGCCTGCCGTCATCGCGGCCTGGCGCCCTCCCGATGCACGTCCTTGGCTCCAGTTGTGCTCTGGATCCCACTTTTTTGGGCATTATGGTAATGCTTCATGACGGGGCGCGGGGGATTATTGCGAACGGCGCATCGGCGGCCCGGCCTTCGATCTGGTATCGTTTCGCCTTTGCGAAGCGTTCCGTCGCATGCCGAGGCCCACCCGTCCTCTGGCCCTGCCTCTCTCCCGCGCTGTACCCGCCGGCCGTACCCTCACACTTACCCGTGTTAGCGCGCTTCGCATGCGATCTCCTCCATGCGAGTTTTCTGCGAGTTTCCTCAATGTCCACCACCAGCAGTACGGTTGGCGCCAGCGGCGCGTCGCTCGAACGCGCCGCGCGCCCGCTGACCGGCCAGGATTACAAGACCCTGTCCCTCGCCGCCCTCGGCGGCGCCCTCGAGTTCTACGACTTCATCATCTTCGTCTTCTTCGCCACCGTGATCGGGCAGCTGTTCTTCCCGCCCTCGATCCCGGACTGGCTGCGGCAGCTGCAGACCTTCGGCATCTTCGCCGCCGGCTATCTGGCGCGTCCGCTGGGCGGCATCATCATGGCCCACTTCGGCGACCTGCTCGGGCGCAAGAAGATGTTCACGCTGTCGATCCTGTTGATGTCGGTGCCTACGCTGCTGATGGGCATGCTGCCGACCTACCACGCGATCGGCCTGCTGGCGCCGGTCGCGCTGCTGCTGCTGCGCGTGCTGCAGGGCGCGGCGGTCGGCGGCGAGGTGCCGGGCGCCTGGGTCTTCGTCTCGGAACACGTGCCCAGCCGCCACGTCGGCTATGCCTGCGGCACGCTGACCGCGGGGCTGACCGCCGGCATCCTGCTGGGCTCGCTGGTGGCGACCGGCATCAACACGATCTTCACGCCGGAGCAGCTGACCGACTGGGGCTGGCGCGTGCCGTTCCTGCTCGGCGGCGTGTTCGGCATCGCGTCGATGTACCTGCGCCGCTGGCTGCATGAAACGCCGGTATTTGCCGAGCTGCAGCGCAAGAAGGCGCTGGCCGCCGAAATGCCGCTGAAGGCCGTGGTGCGCGATCACCGCGGCGCGGTGGCGGTGTCGATGCTGCTGACGTGGATGCTGTCGGCCGGCATCGTGGTCGTGATCCTGATGACGCCGACCTTCCTGCAGAAGCTCTACGGATTCGACGCACGCACGGCGCTGGTCGCCAACAGCGTGGCGACGCTGTGCCTGTCGATCGGCTGCGTGGTGGCCGGCGCGCTGGCCGACCGCATCGGCGCCCGCCGCACGCTGTTCTTCGGCGGCCTGTTCCTGGCCGTCAGCAGCTATCTGTTCTACACGGTGATCCACCAGCGCCCCGACCTGCTGCTGCCGCTCTATGCGCTGGCCGGCTTCGCGGTGGGCACCATCGGCGCGGTGCCGTTCGTGCTGGTCAACGCGTTCCCGGCGCATGTCCGCTTCTCCGGCCTGTCGTTCTCGTACAACCTGTCGTACGCGATCTTCGGCGGGCTGACGCCGATGGCGGTGACGCTGATGCTGAAGAGCGATCCGCTGGCGCCCGCGCACTATGTCGTCGCGCTGTGCGCGCTGGGCATGGTGACCGCGCTGTTCGCGCGCAAGTCGACCAGGCTGTAAGCGGACCGATGCCGAACCGGGTCGATCCCGGGGCCGATTCCGGGGCCGGTCCGGGGCGCGATTGCGGAGGCCAGTCCGGAGGCCGATCCGGGAGCTGGTCCAACACCGGGCCCCCGGGCGCCCTGCCCCGGCGCCCCGGCACCCCGGCCGCCCGGCCGGTGCCGTGGTTCAGCGCCGATGCTCGCGGAAGAACTCCCACATCAGCATGCTCGCCGCCGGCCCGGTGTCGCTGTGATAGCGATAGGCCGGATCGCCGCCGCTCCACGCATGGCCGAGCCCGGCCACTTCGCATAGCTGCACGAGATCGCGGCGGGAGTAGCCGAAGCGGGATTCGAGGTAGTGGCCGGCGGGCATGCCGGCCGAATCGGCGTTGCCATTGGTGTGGCCATCCGCGTGGCCCTGCTGCTGGCGCGTCGACGCGCCGGCCGCCCGCACCGGCTCACCGCTACGGCGCTCGCCATCGACGCGATCCGGCAGGCGGTTGTAGGCCAGGAACTGCCGCGCCAGCAGCCGCGCATTGACCGGGTGCACCACCTCGTCGTCCATGCCATGCAGGATCAGCGCCGGCATCGGCTTGCCGGCCAGCGCGACGCCGGCCGCATCGAGCAGGGCCGCCGGCTCGGCCCGCGAGCCCTGCTGCATCGCCCGCAAACCCGCCCGCGCCGAATCGGCGGCGCCCACCACCACGCCGGAATGCAGGCCGACCGCGGCGATCCTGTCGGGATAGCGCAAGGCCACCACGGCCGCCATCGCGGCACCGGCGGACAGGCCGGCAAGGTACACCCGATCGGGACACACATCGCGCCGCAAGGCCAGCGCATCGATCAGCGCGGCGATCGCCTGCGCTTCGCGCGCGCCCTCGCTGGCGGCGAGATCGAACCATTGCCAGCAGCGCTGCAACTGCCGCCGCAGCGGCTGTTCGGCATAGGCAACCAGAAAGCCCTCGCGCTCGGCGAGCGCATTCATGCGCGTGCCGGCGGCGAAGTCCTCGGCGGTCTGCCGGCAGCCATGCAGCATCACCACCAGCGGCAGCGGCCCGCGGTGCCGGCGCGACGGCTCGTAAAGCCAGTAGCTCAGCTGCGATACCAGTTCGCCGGGCATTGCCGGCAGCTTCAGGCGCCGCTGCGACCACTGCCCCGGCAGCGGACCGGCAGGCAGCGCGAGCGGCGGCGGCACACGCGTGCGGGCGGTGGGAGCCGTGGCGCCGCGTCCGTGCAAGCGACCGAGCCAGTCGCCAAGGTGACGGGCCGACTGACGCGGCAGCGTGCCGATCTGCCGCCACGGACGCTGCCAATTTCCCATCAAGCTTCTTGCCATGCGCGGTTTGCGGAAGCGCGCGAACGCTCCGGGTTGATTTTTGCTGCGTTGCAGCATAGCACATGGATTTGAACGCATTTCGCTTGCCAATGTAGGACAGTGACTGACAGCACACCGGCAATCGGCTCGCTATGGTTTCGCCATGGCGAACGGGCAGCCCGCCCGCAGCCGCCATTCGAGGCCAACTCGATACCGGTATCTTCATGCGGAACTCGCTTTTGATTTCGTTGCCCCACCCTTGGCGCGCAGCCGCCCTGATCGCCTGCGCATCGTGGCCGGCGGTGGCCCAGCATGGCAACGCCGCCGCCTCGACCACCGCGCCGTCGAGCATGTCGGCACTGGCCCGGTTGCTGGTCGGGGTGGCCGACGGCCGGCCCACCGGCATGAACGGCGTCACGCGGCTGACCGGTTCCGGCAGCAGCACCGATGTGGCGCTGGGCAGCGCCTGCCGCGAGCTGACGCGCTCCGGCCCCATCCTGCTCGATACCGCCACGCGTCTGGACGGCTGCCGCGGCGAAAGCGGCAAGCGCGTGGTCTTCCATCTGAATCTCGTTCGTTTCGATGCCTCGCGCGAGGGCACCGCCGCCTTCATGGCCAGCGCCACGCCGGCTCTGGTGCGCGGCATCTGTCGCAATCCCGATGTACCGGTGCTGGGCCGCCTGGGCATCGCACTGGTGTTTCGCTACACCGGCATCGGCGACCGGCCGGTCGGCGAAATCGCGATCGCGCCCGGCCGCTGCGAACAGGATTGATCGCGGCATCGGATTCGGAGCAACGCGTCCGATAGAACACCGTCCGCGTCGAACTGCGATAGTCGCGGCATGGCGCATTGGCTAGATTCCTCCGCTTCACTGTGTCTGCCCGGAGGTCGCCGCGATGCCAACCCCTCTTGCCAACCGCACGCCGTGCATGGCGGCGACGATGCGCCGGCCGGCCGATGCAGCGCTCTGAGCGTCGGCTGTACGGGTTGATGTCGTGCGGCTGCCTGCTGTGGGCGGCGCTGGTGGCCGCGCAGCTCGGCCGCATCCAGACGCAGCGCGACGATACCGGAGCAGTGCGCGAACGGCTCGCCGACACGCTGACCAGTGCCGAACGGCGCTGGCTGGCCGCCCATCCGGTGGTGCGCTACAGCGCATCGCCGATCGGTGGGCCGATGGCCTTCGTCGGCGCCGGTGGACATGCCGCCGGCATCGCCGTACAGACGCTCGAGCAGGTCGGCCGCATCACCGGCCTGCGTTTCGAACCGGTCTGGCAGCAAGACCCCGGGGCGCGCGAAGCGGCCCTGCGCGACGGCACGGTGCTGCTGGTGCCCGCGGTGACGGCGGACTCGCCGCCGCCCGATGCCGCCGCGATGCGCGAATCGGGACGCCGGGCGCGCCGGTTGCAGCCATCGCTGCCCTATCTGATTACGCCATGGGTCATCACCACCCACGCCGCCAACGGCGCCATCCGGGATGCCGCGGGCCTGGCCGGCATGCGCATCGCCGTGCGCCGCAGCAGCCGCGGCCTGGCGGAGCGCCTCGCACAGGTTCCCAACGCCACCGTCATCCGCACCAGTTCCACGACCGAGGCTTACCGCATGGTCGCGCACGGCCAGGCCGACGCCGCGGTCGACACGCTGACCTGCGCGCACTACATGGTCCGCTACGCCTTCGCGCCATGGCTGCGCGTGGCCGCTCCGCTCGGCCCGCAGCCGGCCGCGATCGGCTTCGGCGTTTCGCCGGCGGCGCCGCAGCTGCGCATGATCCTGAACAAGGCATTGGCCGCGATCCCGCCAGCGCACTGGGACGCGCTGAAGGCCGGCTGGGTGTCGACGGCGCCGATGCCCGCTGCGGTTCCCGCTGCGCTGCCGGCGCACGCGCACGCGCACCACGGACGTCGACCATGGCTGCTGACCTGCTCGCTCGGCACCTTGCTGTGGATGACGGCAATGGGTGCGTGCGCGGTCGCCCTGCATCGCCACGGCCGGCGCATCGCCCGCGCCGCCACCACGCTGCACCGGCGCCTGGCCAACGCACGCCCGGCCACCCGCCGCAGCGCGGCCGGCATGCGGCCGTCCGCGGACGGCGGCCACCGTGGTCCCTCGCCTTGTGTGGGCTCTGCCGTCGGCGCTGCCGTCGGTGCTTCCCCCGGCGCATCGCCCGATGCGGATCGCCTGAGCCTGCTGGCGACGATCTGCCATGAAATCCGGACACCGATGCACGCGGTGATCGGCATCCTCGATCTGCTCAAGCACAAGACCGCGATCCATGGCGAGGCCCGCCACTACATCGACACCGCGCACGACTGCGCCAAGTCGCTGGTCGCGCTGGTCGGCGATCTGCTCGACATGGCGCGGCTGGAGGCGGGCCGAATGGAAATCCGGCCGGAGCCGGTGCAGCTCGATACGCTGCTGCAGCAGTGGGTCCAGGCGTTTCGGCCGCTGGCGGCATCGCGCGGTCTGCGCATCCGCCTGCAGTTGGGCACGCTGCGGGCCCGTCGCCATCGGGCCGACCCGCAGCGGCTGCGGCAGGTGGTCGGCAATCTGCTCAGCAATGCGATCAAGTTCAGCGGCCATGGCGACATCACGGTGAAGCTCGAGAGCGCGGGCGAGGATGTCGATCGGGAAACGGTGCGCATCGTGGTGCGCGACCGCGGCCCCGGCATCGCCGCGGACCAGATGCCCCGGCTGTTCGAGCCGTTCTTCCGGGCCGCGGAAGCGCGCTCGACCAGCGGTACCGGCCTCGGTCTGTCGATCTCGCGCCAGCTCGCCCGCCAGATGGGCGGGGACCTCGAACTGCTCAGCCGGCCGGGCCAGGGCACCACCGCGCTGCTGACCCTGACGCTGGCCGCGGAGGCCTGTGCAGGACGCGCGCTGCGCGGCGACAGCCGTCAGGCCGCTCGCGGCCGGCCGGCGATCGCGCCATTGCGCAAGGGCTATTGCGCGCTGATCGTCGACGACCATCCGGCGGGCCGGATGCTGCTGGCCAGGCAGCTGCGTCATCTGGGGGTGGAGGCAATCGGTACCGGCGATGCCCACGAGGCGCTGGTGCGGTGCGCGGCGCCGGACCCCACCTTCGATCTCGTGATCCTCGACTGCAACATGCCCGGCATGGACGGCTTCACGCTGGCGCGCAAGCTGCGCGCGCAGGAGCGGGCCCTGGCCCGGCCGCGCGTGCCCGTGCTTGGCTACAGCGCCGACGCGCGGCCGCACAACCGCCAGCAAGCCCTGGCAGCCGGCATGGACGATTGCCTGTTCAAGCCGATCGATCTCGACACGCTCGGGCGCGCATTGCAACACTGGCTGGGGGACCCGCCGGGCGGGCGATGCCTTTCGACGCCATTTGCCGCAGCGCCCCACGCGCCGGCCCCCGATGCGGCGGTACGGGCAGCCTTGCTGGCCGGCAACACGGCGGATCTGGCCGCGCTGCGCGTCGCGGTGGCGCGCGCCGACTGGCGGGCGGCCCACGCCATCGCGCACCGTATCAAGGGCGCCGCGCGGATGGTATCGGCCGATGCCGTCGCGGCGGGCTGCGAGGCGCTGGAGGCGGCGTGCCGCGACGGCGATGCCGCCGGCGTGGCGGCCGCGATGGCGCAACTGGTGCCGGCGCTCGCGCGGTGGGCCAGGACGCTGTCGAGCTGAGCGCAGCGGAGCTGACCCCGCCCTGCCGGCGGGATTCAGCCGCACACCCTCGCACCCGATCCCGTTTTGAGACTCGTCTTATCGCTTCGCGCTCCCTTGCCCACTAATCTGGCGGGGCATTGCAGCGCTTTCCGACTATTTCCCGTTTTTGGTCTGAGGGTGGGCATGTGCGCTGTCGCTGTGCCGGGCGGTAGTGTCGTCCTGTCCGTACCTCCATCGTGTCATGGGGCCGCCCGATACAGATGTCACGCGCTTTGCGCCGCACGGCATTTGCCGCGCGGCGCTTCTTTTCCGATGGACCGCACGCCCCTGGCACCAGCCGCGCTCTGCGATGGGGCTCGGCACGCGGGCGCAGGAGCAATGGCATGGCACTGAACATCGTCGTCGCGGACGACCACCCCGCGATCTCCCTGGCGATCCGCAGCGTCCTCCAAGGGCACGCCGGCTGGCAGGTCTGCGCTGACGTGACGACGCCCGAGGCACTGTTTCGCGCCATCGCTACGTGTACGCCCGACGTCGTGGTCACCGACTACCATATGCCGGGCGGCCAGGCCAAGGATGGATTGCGGATGCTCGGGCAGATGCGACGGCAGCATCCGCAGATGCGCGTGGTGGTGCTGACGATGATGACCAACCCGCTGATCCTGCGCGCCATCGCCGAGGTGCCGGTGCAGGGCATCCTGCTGAAGGATTCACCGCTCGACGAGCTCGTCCACACCCTGGTCCAGGTCGAGCGCGGCCAGACCTATATCGGCAAATCGGCGGCGCGCATCCTGGCGGAATCGAGTTCGCGCTACCCCTGTCCGGAGGAACGGGCCGGCATCGGCAGCCTGTCGGTGCGGGAAACGGAGGTGCTGCGGCTCTATCTGAGCGGCAAGTCGGTGACACAGATCGCCACGGCCTTGAGCCGCAGCGTCAAGACCATCAGCCGGCAGAAGAACTGCGCGATGCAGAAGCTGGGGGCCAGCAACGACAGGGAACTGTTCGACTTTGCCGCCCGCCAGGATTTGATGCTGCCGCAGCCGTCGGCGGGCTAGCCGACGGCGTACGGTCCGGCACGCACGACTTGTTCGTGCGCCCTTGGTCGTTCCCTTATTCGGCGGAGCGCGGTGCCGCGATGACCGGCGAGACGGCGGGCTCGCCGCCGTCCTGATCGTCGCCCGGGCGGCGCTGCTTGACGCCGGCCGCACGCTGCTCCCAGAAGACCGCGTTATCGATCCCCAGCGGACCCGGCACGAAATTCGGGTCGAGGCCCTGCCGCTTCTGCGCCTCGTAGTCGCGCAGCGCCTTCAGCGCGGGCTTCTGCAGGATCACGATCGCCACGATGTTGAGCCACGCCATCAGGCCCACGCCGATATCGCCCAGCGCCCAGGCCAGCGTCGCGGTGCGCACGCAGCCGTACAGCGTGGCGGCCAGGATCGCGATCTTCAGCAGGAACACCATCCACGGGCGGTGGATCTTGCGGTTGATATACGCGACGTTGGTCTCGGCGATGTAGTAGTAGGCGACGATGGTCGTGAACGCGAAGAAGAACAGCGCGATCGCGACGAAGGCGGCGCCAAAGCCCGGCAGCACGCTTTCGACCGCATGCTGCGTGAAGCCCGGTCCCGCTTCCACGCCGGCCAGGCCGGTGTGCAGCGCTTCCTTGGCGGGACCGACCACGTTGTAGGCGCCGGTGATCAGGATCATGAAGGCCGTCGCCGAGCAGACGAACAGCGTGTCGACATAGATCGAGAACGCCTGCACCAGGCCCTGCTTGGCCGGATGCGAGACTTCGGCGGCCGCCGAGGGATGGGGGCCGGTACCCTGGCCGGCTTCGTTCGAGTAGACGCCGCGCTTGACGCCCCACTGGATCGCCAGGCCGAGCACCGCGCCGAAGGCCGACTCCAGGCCGAAGGCGCTACGCAGGATCAGGCTCATGACCTCGGGCAGCTTGCCGACGTTGAGCGCGACGATCACGCAGGCCACCAGGATGTAGCCCAGCGCCATGAACGGCACCACGATCTCGGCGAACCTGGCGATGCGCTTGACGCCGCCGAAGATGATCAGGCCGAGCAGAATGACCAGCACCGCGCCGGTCACCGCCGGATCGATGCCGAATGAATTGGTCATGCCGGCCGCGATGCTGTTCGACTGCACGCCGGGCATCAGCACGCCGCAGGCAAGGATCGTCGCCAGCGCGAAGATCCAGGCGTACCACTTGGTGCCCAGCCCTTTCTCGATGTAGTACGCCGGGCCGCCGCGATACTGGCCGTCGACCTCTTCCTTGTAGATCTGCGCCAGCGTCGATTCCACGAACGCCGTGCTGGCGCCGAGGAAGGCCATCACCCACATCCAGAACACCGCGCCGGGACCGCCGAAGGTAATGGCGGTTGCCACGCCAGCGATATTGCCGGTGCCGACCCGTCCCGACAGCGACATCGCGAGGGCCTGGAAGGAGCTGACACCCTGTGCCGAGGACTTGCCGTCCAGCATCAGGCGGATCATGCCGAAGAAGTGCCGCACCTGGGCAAATCGAGTGCGAATGGAGAAATACAGGCCGACGCCCAGGCACAGGTAGATCAGTGCCGAGCTCCAGATGATGCCGTTGACGGCATCGACGATTTCGTTCATGGCGAATCTCCGAGTCGGGTTCGGGCGAGATGGTGCCCGTCAGTCGGCGGTCGAGGCGCCCCGGGGTCGAGGCAAAACCGCCCCCCTGGAAAAAGGCGTAACCATACCGCAACCGCTCGTTGTCACCCCACCTAGGGAGAACCCGAATTCGTCGTCCGAAACGGCCTCTGGCGCGTTGTGGGATGCAGGATCGTGCACCACGAGCGGGCATGATCGGCGGGGTCGCAAGCGCCTCAAATGTGTCGCCGGGAAACAAAAGTCGGCACTGACAGGCGGTTTTTACGTCACCGAACCACAAGTTACAGAACTGTTTCATGTTGTCGCCGCCGAGGCCGGCCGCAGGCCCGATCGTGCGTCGTAACCTGAACGCTCCCCTACCGCTCCGATGGATGCAGAGGAATCTCATGTCTGAACGATTGATCATGCTCGACGTGCCCGGAGTGCTGTTCTCCGAGCGCTCCGCCGCGCGGCTGGGCGGCAAACCGGAAACCGGCGCGGTGCGCGAACTGCGACTGTTCGATCCGGTCGCGCTGGGCTTCGTACGGCGGCTGTTCGGGCTGGCCGGCGCCCGTGTGGTGCTGCCGCATGCCTGGAGCACCGGCGCCCGCTCGGCCCTGGTGCAACAGCTTGACCTGCAGGTACATGCCTTCGCGCCGGCGGCCAACGGCGGCTTCGGCGCCGAGGTGGCCGCCTATCTGGCCGCAACCCGGCCCGTTCCGCAGAACTACGTGGTGCTGACCGCCGATGCAGCCTCCGTCGATGCGTCGCTGCAGTCCCGCCTGATCGCACTCGATCCGGCCAAGGGACTGACGCTGGACGACTTCAAGCAGGCGCTGGACCTGCTGGGCGTGGCCTGCCCCAATGGCATGTATCCGCCGACGCAGCCCGACCCGCGCCTGCAGGCACGGCTGCAGCAACTGCGGCGCGCCGCCCGCCATGGCGCCCTGCCCGGATTGGTGCCGTCGCCGCTGGCCGAGCCGGCGCACGCCTGAGTTCGGCCCACGCCTGCCGCGGCGCACGCTTGAGCTGGGCGCAAGCCTGAGCTTGGTGCACGCCGAGACTTCGGGCACGCCGGACCTTCTCCGTCGGGATCAGCCCGCATAGGCAGTCCCGCCCCCCGTCTGCATAATGTGGCGGCATGAACCGAGGGGGCGGAGATGACAGCAGCCGCGCTGGCTGACCGACGCGGCATCCACTGGCGACGCGGCTGGACGCGGCCTCTGCCGACCGTCCTTGCCGCGACGGTTGCCCCGGCCCTCGCCCGGGCCCTTGCCGCGGTCCTCGCGGCCGTCGTTGCCGCCCTCTGGGCGCCAGGCTCGCACGCGCAGCCGGCCGGACCGCCGGCGGCCTCCGCGGCGCCTGCCACTCTCGCCAATCCGGCCCTTACCGCCGCTGCTGCCGCTCCGGCCACCCCATCCGTCCAACCCGCCGAGGCCACCGCTCCGCCGGTCTGCCAGGCACCGTGGTTCCGCAGCGGCGCCCGCGCGCAGCTCGAGGCCGATGGCCAGATGCCGATGTCGATCACGATGACGGTGCGCCATCCCGGCCCCGTGCCGGGCGGCTGCGCGGCCTGGCTCGACATCCATTCGAAGTCCGCGCTGGCGGCGATGATGGGCCCGCCGGTGGTCATGGACCAGATGCACCGGCTGACGCTGGTGCGCGATACGGGCTCGGCCAATGGCCGGATCAGCAGCCAGCACGCCACCATTAACGCCCAGGCCCGCTATGCCCGGCTGTTCGGCGAGGCCTCGTTCGAGGGCACGGGCCTGTTGTCCTATGCCGGCCACGATATCCGCGAGGACGCCACGCTGCCCGACGAGTCGCTGCATTCCACCGCCAGCCTGCAGATCAACAGCCTGCATTCGGGCGAAGCGGTGACCACCATCCGCGTGCCGCGCGCAACCATCTACATCGGCGAGCGCCGGGTCGGCCGGCGGCAACATATCGACACGCCGCTTGGCCGCCGCGAATGCCTGCCGATCCGGTACGACAAGCAGGCCTCGCTGGGCGAGGTCCATATCGGCGACGACGTCGAACGGCCGGACCCGTACAGCATGACCGTGACCGACTGGTACTGCCCCAGCGAAGCCTTCGTGCTGCGCACGGAGATCCGCCAGGGCGACCAGCAGCAGGTCATCGAGACCACGGCGATCGGCATGCCGGAGGGCGGGCGGTAGGGCCTGCGGCAAGGCGGGCGACAGGGTTGGCGAAAGGGTTGGCGACAGGGCCGCCGGCAGGGTTGGCGGCAGGACAGGCGATCGCGGGGGCGACCGCCTCCGCTACCGCGCCGCTCACGCCGCCTGCAAGTCCTCCAGCGGTCCGAAGAACTCGAAGCGCAGGCGCTCGGGCGCGATGCCCAGGGCGCGACCGTCGGCATAGACCGAGCGCATGAAGGCCTTCGGCCCCAGCAGGTAGAAGTCGACGTCGCGGTCGGCAGGCAGCCGGCTCGCCAGCAGCTCACGCGTGACGAAGCCCACGGCGTGCGGGTCATCGCCTTCCCGCGGCGTGTCGTAGACGTAGCAAACGCTCACATTGCCGTGGTTGGCGGCGATCGCATCGACGCGCTCACGGAAGGCATGCACGCCGCCGTGCCGCGCGGCATGGATGAAGTGGACCGGCCGGCCCGCGGGCGCGGCCGCTTCCAGCATGCTGATGGCGGGCGTGATGCCGACCCCGCCGGTCACCAGCACCAGCGGCCGGTCGTTGGCCGCCTGCTCGAGCACGAAGTCGCCGCAAGGCTGCAGCGCCTGCAGGACGTCGCCCACCGCGGCATGGTCGTGCAGCCAGTTCGACGCGCGGCCGCCCGGCTCACGCTTGACGCTGATCCGGTACCACGGCTTGCCCGGCGCATCGGACAGCGAGTAGTGGCGACGGGTCGGCGCCCCGTCGATGGTCAGCAGCAGCGTCAGGTACTGGCCCGGCCGGAAGGCGGGCAGCACGCCGCCGTCCGCGGGCTCCAGGTAGAACGAGGTAATGATCTCGCTCTCCTGCACCTTGCGCGCGATGCGCAGGCCGCGCGTCCCGCGCCAGCCGCCGGGCTGGGCCGCGTTGTCGCGGTAGACCGCCTCCTCGGCATCGATCAGGATCTTCGCCAGTACGCCATAGGCCTCGCCCCAGGCGCCGACGATGTCGTCGGTCGCCGCTTCGCCAAGCACGTCGCGGATCGCCTGCAGCAGGCAGCCGCCGACGATCGGGTAGTGCTCGGGCTGGACGCCCAGTGCGGCGTGCTTCTGCACGATCCGCGGCAGCGCGCCGGCCAGCGCGTCGAGCTGGTCGATATGGCTGGCGAAGGCGAGCACCGCGCCGGCCAGGGCGCGTGCCTGCGTGCCGTGCACCTGGTGGGCCTCGTTGAAGAAGGCCTTCAGTTCCGGATGCCGGGTCAGCAACAGACGATAGAAGTGTTGCGTGATCGCTTCGCCGTGCTGCTTCAGCACGGGCACCGTGGCCTTGACCAGCGCGATGGTATTCGGGGACAGCATGAAAACGCTCCTGTGGTTGGACGTCGAGAGGTACCTTGTCATATCAAGCGGCATGCCAGGAGGGGACACCGGGCGCAAACCCTTGATTCTTATGGCATCATGCAATGCAGTTGTCCAAATGACTACGCGTCATCCGTTGTCCGAATGACAACGTTGTTGTCCACATGACCACGAATTCCGATTTCCCCACGCCCGCCGACGAAGGGCGCTTCCGCCAACTGCTGGCCGCCGCCCGTGGCATCGTCCGGTGCGATGCCGCGGCGCTGCTGCGTTTGCAAGGAGAAGTGCTGGTGCCGGTCGCCGTCCACGGCCTGAGCGACGACGCGCTCGGGCGGCGCTTCCCCGTCTCGGCTCATCCACGCCTGGCGCAGCTGCTCGACAGCGAGGACGGCGTGCGATTCGCCGCCGATTGCGGCCTGCCGGACCCGTACGACGGGCTGATCGAGGGACAGCCGGACATCCTGCCGATCCACGACTGCATGGGCGCGCCGCTGCATTGCGGCGGCCGGCTGTGGGGCCTGGTGACACTGGACGCGCTGCAGCCCGGCGCCTTCGCCGACATCTCGGCGGCGCAGATGCAGGCGGTGGTGACGATGCTCGAATCCGGCATCGAGGCCGACGAGACGATCCGCGCGCTGGCCGAACGCGCGGCGCGCGAGCGCGAAATGAGCCGCGCGCTGCAGGCCCGTGGCCAGCCGCGCGAGCTCCTTGGCAAGAGCGCGGCGATGAAGCGGCTCAAGCAGGAAATCGACACGGTGGCGGCGTCGGATCTGAGCGTGCTGATCCTGGGGGAAACCGGCGTGGGCAAGGAACTGGTCGCACAACGTCTGCATGACCGTTCGGCCCGCCGCGACCGGCCGCTGGTGCAGATCAACTGCGCGGCGCTGCCGGAGACGCTGGCCGACAGCGAGTTGTTCGGGCACAAGCGCGGGGCCTTCACCGGCGCGGTACAGGACCGCGTCGGCAAGTTCGAGTTGGCCGACGGCGGCACGCTGTTTCTCGACGAGGTGGGCGAGCTGCCGTTGCCGGTCCAGGCCAAGCTGCTGCGCGTGCTGCAGAGCGGGGAAGTGCAGCGGCCCGGCAGCGACCGGCTGCTGCGGGTCGATGTCCGCGTGCTGGCGGCGACCAACCGCGACCTCGGCAAGGCGGTGGCCGAGGGCCGCTTTCGTGCGGACCTGTATCACCGGCTGTCGGTCTATCCGTTGCGCGTGCCGCCGCTGCGCGAGCGCGGGCGCGACGTGCTGGCGCTGGCCGGCGGCTTTCTCGAGGAAAACCAGCACCGGCTCGGTGCGCGCAACCTTCGGCTGTCGCCGGACGCGGCGCTGGCGCTGATGGCGTATGCCTGGCCGGGCAATGTCCGCGAACTCGAACATCTGATCAGCCGGGCGGCGCTGCGCGCGCTGGCCGAATCGCGCCGCGGCGCGCGCTGGATCGCGATCGAGCCGCGCCACCTTGGGCTGGACAGCGGCACCAGCCGGCTCGCGCATGGCAACGAAGCCAACGAAGACGTCCGCCACCCCAGCCGCCCCACCGCAGCGCAGCGCGACGACACACCGGCCGCTCGTGCCGCGCAGTCCCTGCCGGCAAGCGCGCCGGAGGCAGATCGGCTGATAGGGAGCGGCACGCTGCGCGAAGCCACCGACGAATTCCAGCGCCGCTGGATCGAAGCCGTGCTGGCGCGGCACGGCGGCGCCTATGCCGCCGCAGCGCGCGCGGCCGGCATGGATCGCAGCAATTTCCACCGGCTGGCGCGGCGATTGGGGGTTGCGCCGGAGGCAAGGCGCCAGACGGGCCGCGACGCCGATCCGCACTAGTCGCGCGCCAGCGGCCAAACCCTGCCTGCGGCCCACCCTTCACCACGAGCGACGTCCAAGGCATACTTGGCCCTGCGAGCTGATCGCCTGCCTGCATTCGCCGACCTCGACGGCCCGGCCGGAAAATTTTCTGTCGGCGGCCCCTGTGCAAACGCCGGCTAGCGCCAATACTAGAGGTCGGAGGCGCGCGGCCCGTAGTGCGCAATGACGCTTCGATCGACCACCCATAGCACCGGAAGCGAACCGTGTCGCGTCGTGTCTGGCCTATCGTTGTCCTGCTGGTCCTGGTTGGCGGCGCCTGCTATTTCGCCGCCCATCTGATCGCTGACGAGGTTCGCACCTCGCGGTGGCAGGCGCGCTATTTTCACGATTGGGGCCAGCGCCTGACCTACACCATCGCGCCGGGCGCCAGCGACCGCATCCGCTTCCCCGATGCCGGGCCCTACGATATGCGGCTCGGCTACGCCCGCATTCCGCACTACACCGAGTTGCTGGAAGCGCGCGGCTTCGTGCGCGAGCATCAGGCGCGGATGTCCCAGGCGATGCTCGAATACCTCGATCTCGGCCTGTACGCGCCCTATCGCGAAAAGACCCGCGCCGGGCTCGCCCTGCTCGATTGCAACGACCGCAACGTGTCGGTGCAGCGCTTCCCCGAACGGCAGTACCAGGACTACCGCGAAGTGCCGCAGGTCCTGGCCAACTCGCTGCTGTTCGTCGAGAACCAGGGGCTGCTCAATCCCGAATATCCGACCCGCAATCCGGCGCTCGACTGGCGCCGGCTGTCGCGCGCCGGCGTCGACCAGCTGTTCGCCATCGTCGATCGCGAGCGCGACACGCCGGGCGGCAGCACGCTGGCCACGCAGATCGAGAAATACCGCCATTCGCCGCAGGGCCGCACGTCGTCGATCTCGGAGAAGCTGCGCCAGATGGGCTCGGCCTCGGTGCGCGCCTATCTCGATGGGCGCGATACCGTGCGGGCGCGCGAACGCATCGTGGTCGACTACCTGAACACCGTACCGCTGTCGGCGCGCAATGGCCGCGGCGAAATCCACGGCATCGGGGATGGCATGTACTACTGGTACGGCGAGGACTTCGACGAAGCGAATCGGATGCTGCACGAGATCGAGTCGAAACCACCCACGCCGCGCGAGGCGCAGGTCTTCAAGCAGGCGCTGTCGCTGATCATCGCGCAGCGCCGTCCCTCGTACCATCTGCGCCGCTACGACACCAACCTGGAACCGCTGACCGACAGCTATCTGCGCCTGCTAGCCGGCGCGGGCGTGATTTCGCCGCGTTTGCGCGACGCCGCGCTGGCCGCGCGGCTCGACAAGGCGCCGATTCCCTCGCTGCCGCCCGCCGATCCCTTCGTCACGCGCAAGGCCATCAACCAGGTGCGCACCGACCTGTCGCGCCTGCTCGGCGTGTCGAGCCGCTACGATCTGGACCGGCTCGACCTGACGGTCGCCAGCACGATCAATACCGAAGCGCAGCGCCAGATCACCGCGACGCTGATGAAGCTGCGCGACAAGGAAGGCGCGCGCGAGCTCGGCCTCTACGGCCACAACATGCTGCGCGATCATGACGATCCGTCGAAGCTGGCGGCCAGCTTCACGCTGTTCGAGCGGGTCGGCAATGCCAGCTATCTGCGCGTGCAGGCCGACAATATCGACCAGCCGTTCGACCTGAACAGCGGCGCGCGGCTCAATCTCGGCTCGACCGCCAAGCTGCGCACGCTGGTCACCTACCTCGAGATCCTTGCCGAACTGCACGAGCGCTACGCGGGCATGACGCGCGCCGAGCTGCAGCGCGTCCCGGTCTCGCCGCAGGATGGGCTGACGCGCTGGACGATCGACTGGCTGCTGAAGAACCCCAACGGCAATCGCCGCGCGATGCTCGAGGCCGCGCTCGAACGCAAGTACGCCGGCGGCGCCGGCGAGGCCTTCTTCACCGGCGGCGGGCTGCAGACCTTCACCAACTTCGAGCGCTCGGCCAGCGTGGAAAGCCTGACGGTGCGCCGGGCCTTCCAGCACTCGGTCAACCTGGTGTTCATCCGCATGATGCGTGACATCGTCCGCTACGAAGTCCACCGCGCGCACCCCGATGCCAGCGAGCTGCTGGCCGACCGCGATGCGCCCGGCCGGCGCAAATGGCTGGAGCGCTTCGCCGACGAGGAAGGCAGCCAGTACCTGACCGGCTTCTATCGCAAATACAACGCGCTCGACAAGAACGGCCGCATCGCGCTGCTGCTGCAGCGTGTGAAGCCCATCGCGGTGCGCGTGGCGGTGGCCTTGCGCAGCGCCGATCCGACCATGGACGAGGCCACTTTCGCACGGCATCTGCGCGCCAAGCTCGGCACCAAGCTCGACGACGAGGATGTGTTCAAGCTCTATGACAAGTACGGCAAGGACAAATTCTCGCTGAACGACCGCGGCTACCTGTCGCGCATCCATCCGCTCGAACTGTGGTTGATCGACTATCTGGACGACCATTCCGAGGCGGACCTGAAACAGGTGCTGGAGGCCAGCGCCGACGTTCGCCAGGAGGTCTACACCTGGCTGTTCCGCACGCGCAGCAAGGCGGGGCAGGACAACCGCATCCGCATCCTGCTCGAGCGCGATGCCTTCGAGCGGATCGGCGAGCGCTGGCGCCGGCTGGGCTATCCCTTCGATACGCTGACGCCTTCCTATGGCAGCGCGGTCGGCGCCTCCGGCGATCGTCCCGCCGCGCTGTCGGAGCTGGCGGGCATCCTGCTCAGCGGCGGCCTGCAGCCGTACACCGAGACCGTGCGCTGGCTCGACTTCGCCGCCGGCACGCCGTACGAAACCCGCTTCGTGCTGCGGCCCGGGCAGCGCAAGCGCCTGCTGCCCGAGGATGTCGCGGAACTCGCGCGGCGCTCGCTGCTGGACGTGGTCGAGGGCGGCACCGCGCGCTCGGCACAGGGCGCCTTTCCGGCCGATCGCGGCATGGCGCTCGGCGGCAAGACCGGCACCGGCGATCATCGGCACATGGTGTTCGGCCGCGGGGGCTACGTGATCGCATCGCGCGCCGTCAGCCGCTCGGCCACCTTCGTCTTCACCATCGGCGAGCGCTACTTCGGCACCGTCACGCTGCATGTGCGCGGCCCGCATGCGGCGCGCTACAGCTTCACCAGCGCCTTGTCGGTCAGGCTGCTGCGCGGGCTGGCACCGACCATCGTGGCGATGGACCCGCAGGCCGGACCGGCGACGCTCGCCTGCACCGGCGGTTGAACGAGCCCGAGCCCGCTGTCGCCATGGCGCGGACCTTCCGCGCGCGCGGTTGACGCCATCTGTTCGCTGCCCCACCAATCCCCCGCCGCGCCGCGCCCGAAACGTCGCGCCGCGACTTTGCCCCCACCGTCCCTGCGCTTACCATGCAAGCAAACGACGAGCATCGGCAACCGCCGATACGCAGGCAGAAAATACGTCGCCGAGGAACGGGGGGCACCTTTGAGCAGCTACATCGAAGACTACTGCGCGCGCATCCGGCAAGGCGGCGCCAACGCCGTGATGGCGCATCCGGTCGTGGTGGACAGCGACGGCACCTACGTGATGAGCTACGTGCCGTTCGAACACGTCAACGCCACCGCCCGGCTGGTGCTGGTCAGCACGACGCCGGGACACATGCATGTGCGGCTCGCCGCCGAACTGACCGAGGCCCTGCTGCGCGCGCATGCGCCGGGCCGCATCGTCCAGCTGGAAAACAAGCGCCAGATCGAGTTGGGCGGGCCGCTGGTGCGGCCAAACCTGATCCGCATGCTCGATCATTTCGGCATCCCGGCACTGGTCGGCGCCGAACGGGCGACCGCCCTGTGGGAGGACAGCTTTCACCTGCTGCAGCCGCTGGCCTTGCTGCCGCAGGCGACCATGCGCCGTGGGCTGGCCTTCGATGGCACGCTGGAAGCGCTGCTGGCCGTACCGATGCTGCGCCGCGCGTTCGAGACTCAGTTTGTCGAACGGCTGACAAGGGTCCGCGACGATGCCCTCTATCTGGCGCTGGGCCGCACCGCGTGGGCGGGCCTGTGCCACGCGGCCGAGAAGGGCGTGATCGGTGCCGGCCAGCTGCTGGGCATGATGCCGGTGCCCGCGCGCGCGGGCAGCATGGTGCGCTACTTCCTTGGCGAGATCAGTGCGGCGAAGCTGTCGCCCAGAGACCCGGTCAGGCACCGCATCGCTTGGCTGGACGCGGCGCGGCGCGAATTGATCGAGAACGTGCGCCGCCGCCGGCAGGCGCAGAGCGGCGCGGCGACGGGGGTCACCACTGCGGCCGCGTAGGTCGTCGCACAGGTCCGCGCACCGGTCGGCGCACAGGTGGGCGCACAGGTGGGCGCACAGGTGTGAGCGTACGCCGGCGCCCCGCCGACGGCCGATGACGATTGCCTGCGCTACAGCGTCTGCGCGCCGCTGACCGGCCGCAATTGCTGCGCGGCCTGCGCGGCCAGCTCGAAGGAATGCAGCCGCGCCTGATGATCGTAGATTTGCGCGGTCAGCATCAGCTCGTCCGGACGCAGATCGTCGACGAAGCGCTGCATGCCCTCGCGCACCGTATCGAGGTTGCCGACCACCGAACAGGACAGCGAGCGGCGGATATGGGCGGCCTCGGTCTCGTTCCACATCGATTCGATATCGTCGACCGGCGGACGGATGCGCCCGGGCGTGCCGCGCACCAGCGCCAGGAACTGCTGCTGCAGCGAGCTGAACAGCCGGGTCGCCTCGGCATCGGTATCGGCGGCGAACACGTTCAGGCCCAGCATCACGTAGGGCCGGGACAGCGCCTCCGAAGGCCGGAAGGTCTGCCGATACAGATCCACCGCCTGGCGCATGAAGCCGGGCGCGAAATGC
The DNA here is from genome assembly GCF_026210475.1 of Cupriavidus cauae. Classification (NCBI taxonomy): domain Bacteria; kingdom Pseudomonadati; phylum Pseudomonadota; class Betaproteobacteria; order Burkholderiales; family Burkholderiaceae; genus Cupriavidus; species Cupriavidus cauae. The sequence continues at coordinate 1,224,280 of NZ_CP080294.1, read as the reverse complement.
GAGGCGAAGGCGAACGGCAGCCCCATCGATGCGGCCAGCTGCGCGCTGAACAGGCTGGAGCCCAGCAGCCACAGCGGCACCTTCAGGCCCGCGCCCGGTACCGCGCGCAGCCGCTGGCCGGGCCGCGGCTCGTCGAAATAGGCCTGCAGCTCCTCGACGTCCTGCGGGAAGGTGTCGGCCGTGTCGTGGGTCGCGCTGCGGCGCAGCGCGCGCGCCGTCAGCTGGTCGGTGCCGGGCGCGCGGCCCAGTCCCAGGTCGATACGGCCCGGAAACAGCGAGGCCAGCGTGCCGAACTGCTCGGCGACCACCAGCGGCGAATGGTTGGGCAGCATGATGCCGCCCGAGCCGACGCGGATGGTCGAGGTTCCGTTGGCGACGTAGCCGATCAGCACCGCCGTGGCGGCGCTCGCAATGCCGGGCATGTTGTGGTGCTCGGCCAGCCAGAAGCGGCGATAGCCCCAGCGCTCGGCATGCTGCGCGAGGTCCAGCGAATTGCGCATCGATTGGGCGGCGTCGCTTCCCTCTGGAATCGGCGAAAGATCGAGCAGGGAGTAGGCAGTGGTGGGAGCGGTCATGCGGGAAGGATGCGGGAAGGCGAAGCGGGAACGGTTTTTTGGCCGGGCGTGGCGCGATCGATGGCCGACCGGCACATCGACGCATCGGCACGCCGCGGCGCCGCCAGGCGTTTGCCGTGGACGGCGATCGAGTTGGAACGGCAACTATAGCCGTTCTCTTCCCGCGTTGTCGGAAGGGTCTCCCGGCGCCAGACAGGCCGCATCGGGCTCGCTAGACCGCCAGCACACGTTCCCCTTGCAGCTGTTTCCAGGCATCGATGCCGCCCAGCAGCGCCCACGTATTGGCATAGCCGGCCGCGCGCAGCCGCTCGGCCAGCATGGCGGCGGACAGTTCGTTGGGGCAGGCGCAATAGATCACGATCTCGACGGCCGGGGGATGTTCGGCGAGTACGTCCAGCGGCGCCTCCGGGTCCACGGCCAGCGCGCCGGGGATGCGCTCGAGCGCCGCGCTGCCCGGCGCGCGCACGTCCAGCACCAGCGGCAGGCGGCCGTCCTGGCGCCGCGCCTCCAGTTCGACGACGCTCATGCGCGGAATCAGCCGGGTGCGGCGCAGCAGCCGGACCCGCTTCCACCAGCGCCAGACGATGAACAGCGCGAGCGCAAGCAGCGCCAGCATCAGCGCCAGGTGGCCATAGGTGCCGAAGGCGTCCAGCACGGCATCGATCGCATCGCTGAACGCCGCGCCGATCATCAGCGCCCCGCCGGCCCAGACCACGGCACCGATCGCGTCGTAGAACAGGAAGACCGTGAACGGCGTGGCCGTCATGCCCGCCATCGCCGTCGACAGCGCGCCCGCGCCCGGCAACAGCTTGGAGAAGATCAGCGAACGGGGCCCCAGACGCAGATACAGCGACTGCGTTTGCCGGATACAGCTGTCCTGCGACAGCGATACCTTGCAGATGGTGCGCAGCATCGGCTGGCCCAGGCGCCGGCCCGCGAGGTACCACAGCGAATCGGCGATCAGGCAGGCCACCACGACGGCGCCCAGCACCGCGCCGATCGACGGTCCGGTCTCGCGCATGCCCAGCGCCCCGGCAACCAGCAACAAAGGATAGGCGGGCACCGGCAGCCCGGCCTGCTCGATGAGCACGTTCAGAAATACCAGCGTCAGTCCGTGCTGTTCCAGCAGGACCTGCAATTCGCCCACGGCGGTCTCCCGGTGAATGATCGATGGCGCGATGATTCGCGATATGGGCGAAGTTTGCCAGCACTGCGGCCACCGCGGCCGGTCCCGGGCTGGACGATCGTTTCAAAAACTCTGAATGTCCGGTGCGCCGGACTGCTCGCCCTGCGCCCAAAGGCGTGGCAAGATGGCGCCGAAGCGGCTCGGACCCGCCGGCCGCTCGAAACTGGGAGATGCGTATGCTGTCATTCCTCGGTACGGTGATCGTCGGCCTGATCGTCGGGCTGATCGCCAGGGCCATCAAGCCTGGCGACGACAAGATGGGTTGGATCTTGACCATATTGCTTGGCATAGGCGGTTCGCTGATCGCCGGATATGTCGGCCAGGCGCTCGGCTGGTATCGCCCCGGGGAGCCGGCCGGCTGGATCGCCTCGGTGATCGGCGCGATCGTGCTGCTGGTGATCTACGGGCTGGTACGGCGCAGAGCCTGACGCCTGCCCAGGGGGCGGGGCCATTGGCGGCCTCGCCCATCGTTTTTTGGCGCCCGGTCCCGCTTCCGCCCCGCGCCCATCCACTCGGCACCCGGCGGCTTGCACGCCGGCACGCCAACCGCAGTTCGCTGCGTTCGCACAACAGTGCCGGCGCCCTTTGTTGCGAAAGATTGAACTGCCGACACATTTCCGTAAGAAATCGCGCTGAACCGTGCGTAGGCTGGCGTTCCCCCAAGCCCGCCACCGTTCCCGCCCACTCCCCTTGCGGCGGACGGCGAGCCAGTCCCGACGGAGGACGCCGCCATGCAGCGCAACCCATTCGAGCCCTTCCCCGACGACGCCAATGCCTGCGGGAATCCGGCGCGGCCCGCCACCGCTTCTCCGTCCGCATCGCCGTATTCTCGAACCCCTCCGTCAAGCTCCGCAAACAGTGCACTCCCCGCCGTCCATGCCGCCATCCGAAGCGGCAAGGTGGCGCTCGTCCGACAGGCCCTCGCGGCCGCGCCGGACGCGCTGCAGACCTGCGATGGGCAGGGCGATCCGCCCCTGCACTACGCGGTCCGTTCGGCAGCGCCGGTCGCTCTGCTGGCATGCCTGCTGGAACATGGCGCTCGTCTCGATGCGCGCAATATGCGCGGGGAAACGGCCATGCATATCGCCTTCAGCCAGCAACACACCGATCCGGCCTGGTTGGCGTGGTTGCTCGGCCATGCCGGTCGCAAGGGCGACACCGGCGCCTGGCTCGCCGCCTTCGTACCCGATGCCGATGGTCGCTATGCCTATGAATATGGGCCGGGGGCACAGCGTCAGCCGAGGCCCGGCATGGAACCGATCATGGCGGGGCTGCAACGGCAGGATGGTTGGTACCGAGCCTATCTCGCCAACATGGCCAGGGCAGTGTCCTCGGCGGACCTCGCCGAGCTGGCGACGCTGCTGTCATGCGAGATGCCGCTGGATCTTGCCGTTCAGCGCGGCAAGACAGCGCTGATGATCGCCGCCGAACTGGGCCACGAGGCCGTCGTCGACATCCTGCTGGCCCACGCCGACGAGCACGGCATGCGCCAGCTGAATCTGGGTGCGGCAGACAGCGGCGATACCGCGTTGATGCTGGCTGCCTTTCACGGACATGTTGCCGTCGTGGAGCGCCTGCTCGCCGCCTCGGCGGCTACCGAGGTGCCAAGCCAGTGCGGCGACACTGCCCTGATGGCGGCCGGCATCGCCGGCCACGACGGCATTGTCGAGCGGCTGCTGGATGCCGGTGCCATTGTCGATACCCGCAATGCGCTGGGCCGGACGGCGTTGATGTTCGCCGCCGTGGCCGGACACCGGGGCACCGTGGAGGTCTTGTTACGCCACGGCGCCGCGGTCGATGCCAAGGATGGCGAAGGGCGAACCGCACTGGCTTTCGCCGCCCTCCACTCGGCAACGCTGTATGCCGGGGCGTCGTTACAGGACCGCGTCACGGCAATCCATGTCGATACCATGGGTTCGTTTGCCGCCTTGACTCGTTCCGGCACACCGCAGGGCGCAAACGAGCGGCGTGACGTCGCTGCCGGCCTCGGCCCCGCCAGACACCGCGACACCGCCCAGATGTTGCTTCACCACGGCGCCGCAGTCGATTCGAGGGATATTCGCGGCGCCACTGCCTTGATGCATGCCGCCGCCAACGGCCATATCGAAATTCTGGCTGTGCTGCTCGGTGCCGGAGCCGATTGGGACCTGCGGGACAATTCCGGACGAACCGCTCTGACTTACGCTACCGCAGCCGGACACGTCCATGCCGCCCGCATGCTGAAATCCTGTCAGGGCTGAATACCGTGGGCGCGGTGTGCGGATCGGCGCGTCAGCCTGCTCCTACAGTCGCTCCACCGGCCGGTACGCGACCTCGCCAACGCCGATCTTCTTCCAGAAGGGTTCGGGCAACCTCTCCCGCAGAAACGCCAACGCCCCTGACCGGCGTTCATACTCCTGGCGCATCGCCGTCTTTCCTTCGATGAATTCCTGAAACAGTTGCCGCAACGGTTTCAGCATGGCCTCGTCGCTACGCAGCGCCATCCCTTCCATGGCTGCCTTCAGCGCGTCGGTCTGCGCCTGCGATGCGAAACAGCGCAGCTTCTGCGAGATCTCCTCGCGGTCCTTCGCGTAGGTAGAGTCCAGCCGGACCGATGAACGCAGCCTGATTGCTTCGAGCAGGTTCGCATCCATCCCAAGCGACACGAGTGCTTCCGTCAGCGCACATCTGGTCACCGGGCGATCACCGTCAAGGAGCGCGTTCAGCATCGCCTCAATGGCCACAAATCGGTTGCTCCGCATTTCTTCGATCGTAGGTTGCCGCCGCTCTTGCAGAATGCGCTGCGCCATGGCCATCAATTCGACATCGCGATTCGCTGCGCGGCCTGCATCCTTGCGATCATTGACAAAGCGCAGGACACCCGAGGTGAGCCAAAAGACCCCAGCAGCGAGAGCGATGGCGAGCATTGCGATGGCGAATATGCCTCCGGTGCCGGTCGCCGCCAGGACAACGAAACCAATCCCTATTGCGATCGATGTCGCGCCGTAGCCGATACGAAATTTCGCGCGAGAGATCTTTTTGAGTTCATCCGTCTCGATCGCCTGAAACGCCTTCTCCTGATGATGCAGCACGATGCCGATCAGCTCCTTCGCGCTCGCGGCGTCTTCAGCTTGCTCGGATGCTGATACGGCAGCGCCTGCAATATGAGATTGCCGGACAGCGGCAGATTTCGTCCGGGCGGCCTGGTCAGTCAACCATTGCCGATGATGATCCGCCGCCTCCGAGACCAGCCGCTCTGCGCCATTGACGGTCCGCAGCTCGGGCCTGCGGCTACGAGCCGCTTCAAGATCCAGCAGCCGTCGCTCCGACTGATACAAGCCGACCACGGCGGCACCGATGTGGAATGCGCCCATCGCAATGCTGAAGGCACCACTGGCGACACTGTTTGCCGCAACATCGACGCCTTGCACACCGAGCTTTACCGCGGCATCCGCCGCATTGCACGCGGCTCCGCCCAGTTGTACGACGCTGTCCCGCGCAGCGGCGACGCCCATGGCATGGAGATTGTCGGTCGCTTCGGCGAGCTGATTGGCGGCCTGCTCATAGCGGACGTAGTGCTCGAAATCCGCGGCCAGGTCGAGCGCCAGTTTCTCGAGTTTTTCTTCCACCCCCTTCAGGTCGGCCCGGGTTCTCTGAAGGTTCAACGGCGATGCGGACAGATCCCGTTGCCAATCCGGCAGCAACTTCGCTTCCGCGTCGCACGGCCAGGTATTGAGCAACGTGGAGAGCGCCTGTCTCTCACCAAGCAAGCTGGCAATTTCCGGGTTGCCATTCACGAAACGGTCCCGCCCGGCGGCATGCTTGCGCAGCGCCTGGTCCAGTTCCGACTTCTTCCGCCCTGCCTTCCATACGAGGTGAGCAGTACCGATGGCCTCCATCACTGCAAACGTGCTGCCGACCAGGGCACCTTCATTCGCTGCAGGCAGATACGAAGTGGCCGAGAACGTCCTCAGTTCGTCCGTGGACGACACGGCGATGTGCATCCCCTCGCGTCCTACCGTTACCGCGCTCCATAGGCCGTAGGTAACTTCATTGAGCAGATGCCATCCCTTTGTCTCCGAGAGCTTCGCGTGAGAGAGGTACGGGGGAGGCCAATTGGCGACTTGAGAGGACGGGACGGGCTCGCGAGGAGGGACGGGCCTCACGTTTCGGTTGTTAGTCGACTTATCAGCGATTCCGCTACCCAGCTCGTCAATGACGATTAGCGGATTCAGAGACTCATCTTTGAGCAGGTTCAATGCATTGGGACCCCGATCGATATCCAAGTCTGGTTGGAACGATGGTGCGATGCCATGGCCGGATGAACCTATATCGTCGAGGAGCGGGTCGCCTCGGGGGCTTGTATTTGACCGCCCGGTTTCCGAGTCGGGCAACTTATTGTCATTCGATTGAGTACTCGGGCGAAACCCATCAATTCGCATCGTCTCCTCCGGGCTATTGCTATTCTTTGCGATCCACGCAACGGGGCGTTGCTACATGATGTGGGATGGCAAGCGATCGATTTTTGGTATGGGGCGATCCATGATGCTGCTGTATGCGCGCCATGGATCCGGCGGCTTCACTGTGCCGGGTAAAGGCTTCGGCGGCTCCCTGGGGACCAACTCCTCTGCGGTGCAGGCCGCCTCGTACTGCCTGGATTGCAGGCTGTCTACTGCGCGGTAGAGCCAAATCAGTCTGCAAAGCAGCATTCCCTCGGATTCGACATTGAACTTGCAGTTGAATGTGTCGCTGCTCAAATGATCGAATCCAGCTCTCAGGCCGCGCACGGTAAGGACATCCTCGTTGCGGGGATGCGCCGAGACCGCTTTGTATATCGACTCCCAGCGGCGCACGGTTCCGGGCAGATCATCAGGGCTGATTCGTTGTGCGAGTTGTGCGAGGACTCTCGCCTTGGCCAGATGTTCGTCATCACTTTGCACATCGATCTGTATGGCGCGGTCGGTCAATATGGACAAGAGCTCACCATCCGAATCGGGCAGCCTCATGGCCAAGTGGCGCATCAATTCAAGTGCCCACAGTGTCGAACGATCCTTCGCACGTTGAAGGATCGCCAACACGATTGCTCGCCTGCCTGCTGCCGACATCCCGCCGGCCATCCGAACCACCGCTGCAAGTGCCCACTCGCGAGTGGATGCCTTCGCATTGGCAATGGTGTCGATCATTGGAACGAGCTGACTCGCCCATCTCATTCCGGCCATACGTCGGGCAAGAGCGTCGTCATCGCGATACCGTGGCATCTTGGCCACGGCGGCGATGGCATCGTGAAATTTCCTGCAAGTTGTTCCCAACGATGCATCGCGACGGAAGAAGTGCCGCTCGTCATGGGGCACCCGCGCCATCACCTCGCAAAGCAGCTCGAACGGAAGCTTCAGAATCGGAAACGGTGTCGCGGATTCCGCTTTGGCCGGGGGTGGGGCCGATTGGATGACCGTCGTTTCGACTCGGTTCTCTACCGGCGGCCGATCCGCTGGCCGCGAGTCGGCGATGTGCGGCCGATCATGATGGGGAGCGGGCTTTCGGATACCGAAGAACGACAGGACCTTGTCCCAGGGACCGGCCTTCCCATCGCCCCCCTGGTGGGCCGGAGGCCCGTCCGCAGCACGGACATACTGGATGCGAGCCGAGTTCCCGCCTGCTTGCACGGCCATCGTGCCATGATCGCGTGGCGTATCGACGCCCGGATGGGGCGGTGGCCTCGAGTCGACGATGGCAGACGAAGCGACAGTGTGAGTGCCAGCCATGATTGCTCCTGACGAAGTGGGGATGGATTCCGCCAGACCGTGGCGGAGGGTGGTGCAGCGGCGGCGTACCGCCGATGCTGGCCAGATGGTGCCGGGCAGCAAGCCAGTGGCGCTATTGGAAATCGTTGGCAGGTTTTCGATTCAGTCGTGGTACAGCGGGTAGATGGCCGAACGGGGACGCCCGCACGGCTGCGCGCTAGTGAGCGGTGTGAACGCGCCTGAGCATCTCATCGATACCCGCGAGGGCCGCCAGCATGCCTGCGCCGAGGGCCTCCTTGCGCAGCGCCATCAGCTCGGCCCGCAGCCCGGTCTGGCTGGCACCGCGCTGGCTGCGGCCCAGCGCCGCCAGGACCCGGGCGCGGCGGATCAGGAACTGTGCCCACGGAAACGGCTCCGGTCGCGTGTAGGCCTGCAGCGCGTCGGCATAGCGGTCCGCATCGTCCCAACGGCCGTTGCGCAACGAAACTTCGATCGCAGCCTCGTAGAGATCGAGGTGGCAATGGCTGACGCAGCTTTGCGCCAGGATCGCCTCGCCCTGCGCCAACGCACGGCGCTGCTTGTCCGGATCGCGCGAGGTGCGGGCGAGAAACCCCAGGATCATCGGGCCGGAGTACCGCATGCCGGTGTCGCGGCTCAACGCCAGCGCTTCGTCCAGCAACTGTTCCGCGGCCTCCGGATGCCCTTGGTTGCCGATGGCCAGTGCCCGCCGTCCGGCCAGTTCCGCTTCGAAGCGACGCGCCCCCAAACGCCGCGCCAGCACCAACGCCCGTTCGGCATGCGCCTGCGATTTCGCCCAATCGCCGGTCTGCTGCTCGGTGGACGCCATCACGTCATAGGCCAGCAGTTCGATGCGCGCATCGCCGATCCTGCGGGCGATGCGCAGCGCCTCCTCGCAGCGCGCCAGCGCGGACGGCAAGGCATTGCACAGCAGGTCGACCGCGCCAACCATGGGCAGGTTTGCCCCTTCGATCCGCACGAAGCCGCGCGCGCGGGCCAGTTCGACGCAGCGCACGAAATGCGCGCGGGCGGTGACCATGCGGCCTTGCTGATAGTAGGCATCGCCGAGGCCGCCGAGCGCGCGAGCCTCTCCCAGCGCCGAGCCCGCCGCGCCGGCGTGCTGCAGCGCGCGCTGATGCGCGGTCAGGCAGGCATCGAGGTCACCCATCGGGAAATGAACGTTGCCGCGCAGCGATTCGATCTGCGCCAGCATGTCGGCGTCGCCGATTGCCGCGGCGCCGCGCTGCGCATGCTGCAGGGCGATCAACGCGCGCTCGTAGCGGTCCAGCAGCCGCAGGGCAGAGGCCACGCCGAACCACGCGTGGGCGCGTTGGCTGTGGTCGTCGGCCAGCGCCACCGCGTGCTCGAACGCCTTCAATGCTTCGGCCGGCTGGCCGAGATTGAGCGTCAGCTCCCCGCGCAGGCAGGCCAGCGACTGCCTGGTCGTGCCATCGCCGACGATCTCCAGCGCGCGTTCGACCAGCCGCAGCGCCCGCTCGTTGCGGAAGTGCCCCGCCTCGTGCCGCGCCGCCGCTTCGTAGGCCGGCGCCGCCCCGGCATCGCTGGCGGCGTCGAGATGCTCGGCATGCAGCGTCAGATCGCGGCTCCGATACCAGTCCGCGGCGCGCCGATGCAGCGCCAGCCGGCGCGATTTGAGCAGCGACGCATAAACGGCTTGATGAATCAGCGCGTGCATGAACAGGTAGTCTTCGCCCTCGGGCCGCAGCATCGCCTGCCGCGCCAGCGCATCGCAGGGATCGTCGGCCGTGCCAAGCAGATGGCGCAGCGCCACCGGCGAGAAGCGCTGACCCAGCACGGCGGCCGCCTGCAGGGCCTGGCGATGCGACTCGGGCAAGCGGTCCATGCGCGCCAGCACGATGCTCTGCAGCGTGCCGGGCAGCGCCTCGGCGTCCGTGCCGGGGGCCGCATTGCGCAGCAACTGATCGAGAAAGAGCGGATTACCTTCGGCGCGGCGGATGCAGGAATCGGCCAGCTGCTCGTCGACATGGCGATAGCGCGTCGCCAGTTCGCGCGCCTCCGCATCGTTCAGCGGCCCGAGGTCGATCGTGGTCAGCGACGCGCCGCCCGCGGCCGCGCGCCATGCGCTGTCGAGCGGATCCTGCTCCGGCCGCACCGTCATCGCCAGCACCAGCCGGCAGCTTCGCGTGGCGGCAGCGAGCCGCGCCAGACAATCGAGCAGCGCGCGCTCGGCCCAATGCACGTCCTCGACGACGATCAGCAGCGGCTTGAACGTGCTGCGGCGCGCGACCTGCGCCAGCAGGAAGCGCTGCACGCCGCGCTGCCGCGCGCCAGCATCCATCGCCGCCAGCGCCGCGGCCTGCGCCTCGGGTTGGGGTACGTCGAGCAGATCGAAGGCGAACGGCACGTCGTCATCGTCGATGCGGCCGCTGGCGATCGAGCCCGCAATGACCGCCGCGCGCGCCTCGGTACTGGCGCCGGCATCGATGCCGAACAGAGCGCGCACCAGCACGCGCAGCGGATCGCCCGACGTACTGACGCCGAAATCGAGCACCAGCGCGCGCAGCGCTTCCATGCCGTGTTCGCGCGCCAGCGCGACGAAGCGCTCGGCGAGCCGGCTCTTGCCGATGCCGGCCTCGCCGCGGATCACCACCACGCGGCCCTGTCCGGAGCGCAGGCAATCGCCGGCCACGCCGGCCAGTTGCACCAGCTCGGCCTGCCGTCCGACGAAGGCATGCTGGGGCGCCGTCTCGGCGGCATCGAGAAACCGGCGTACGCGCCATAGCGGAATCGGCTCGGGGATGCCCGGCATCGACACATCGGTCAGATGCTCGACCTCCAGGCGCCCCGGCAAGGCGAGAAAGACGCGATTCGAGACCACGGTCTCGCCGGCCTGCGCGTGCTCCATCACGCGCGCGGCGACGTTGACCGGCGGGCCGGTCAGCGTCATCGCGCCGCCAGCGGTCGGTGGCGCGGCCGCGAACAGGACCTGTCCGCTGGCGACGCCCACCCGCACCGCCGGCGGCGTCGCGCACTCGGGGCACAGGCGCCGCACGCCGTCGTGCAGGCCGACGGCGACGTGCATCGCGCGTTCGGCATCGTTGCCGTGGGCCACCGGCACGCCGAACACGACGGTCAGCCGCGCGCCGATCTCGTCGGTCACGGTGCCCCCGCAGGCAGCGGCCAACGCCCGGGCCCGTTCGCGCCAGCGCATCAGCAGGCCATGGATCTGCTCGGCGTCGAGCCCGGCGGCATGGGCGCCGATATCGTCGACGCTGGCAACCACGACGACGGCATGGCGCGGCTGCGGCGTACCGGGTGCGACCGCCGCGGCTGCCCTGGCGGCGCCGGCGATCGGTGCGGCAGTGGGGCCGGCGCCGGCCGAGGCCTCCGGCACCACCGCAGCAGCAGACACCGGCGCCCCGGACACCGCCACCGGCGGCGCGGCCGACATCCCCGCCGGGGCGGCCGGCACCGGCGACGCCTGCCGTCGCGCACGCAGAATCTGCTGGTGCAGCGCCTCCGTTTCCGCCTCGGGCGACACGCCCAGCTCCCGCTGCAGCGCGATCCGGCACAGGCGGTACTGCTTGAGCGCCAGCGCCTGCCGCCCCTGCCGGTCGTACAGCCGCATCAGCGCCCGGTGCACCGACTCCTGCAGGGCATCGAGCGTCAGCAGGCGCGTGGCGCAGGCGATCGCGCGATCGAGCTCGCCCGCCTGCTCGTGCCGATCCATCAGCCGCGCCAGCGCCTGCAGCGCCAGCCCGCGCAGCCGTTCGCGCTCGACCGCGAGCCAATGGTCGAAGGTCGGCGCGGCGGCATCGAATCCCTCGAGCAGATCGCCGCGATACAGCGCGACGGCGGCCTCGAGCGCCTCCGGGGTAGCAGCGCGCAGATGGTCTTCGAAGGCCACCACGTCGACCGCGACGCCGCACAGCGCCACCCGGTCGGCATCGGCCAGCACCACGGGATATCCCTCCACCGCGCGGCGCACCGCGCTGAGTGCCTGGCGCAGGCTGGTGCGTGCCTGCTCGGCATGGCTGTCGGGCCAGAGCAGCGCGGCCAGCTTGTCGCGCGGCTGCGGCCGGCCGTCGGCCAGCGCAAGATAGGCCAGCACCGCGCGCGCCTTGCGCGCGGACAGGGGGATGGGAGTGCCGTCCGGCGAACTCAGGGTAAAGCCGCCGAACAGATCGAGACGGACCGCCGCCATCGCTTGGGAGTCCTTGCCGTGGCCGATGTCAGAGGCAGGCGCGGCGGCATCGGCTTGCGAAGCTGGCCTGGAAAGCTCTTTTATAGGCCACGGATTGACGCAGCGCGGTACTGCTGCCCCACAACTTTCACGCTTCTTTCACGCCGGCGCGCACGGCCATATCACGGCGCCCCCCTAACCTCGCTACTGCCCCGCCTCCAAGACTCTCCAATGGCGAGGCCAGCCGCGACGCCCGCCGGCCGCATGATGCGGCGCAGACAGCGACAAGACCACCGGGCTGCTGGATTGCGCATTAGAAACAAGGATGACTTCCATGGCACACACCGATTCCCGGCACCTGCAGGTTTCGTCGGGCAATAGCCGTTCGATGGAGCGTTTCGAATCCGCCCTCGAACTGTTGCAGGGCTACTACGGCGATCCGCTGACGATGATCGACGAGACCCTGGCCGAAGACCCCGAATTCGTGATGGGGCACGCACTACGCGCGGGGATGCTGATCACCGCCGGCGATGGCGCGGTCGCGCCGCTGCTGCGCCAGACGGTCGAGGCCGCCGAGGCGCTGCACGGCATCGCCAACGAGCGCGAGCGCCGGCATATCGCCGCTGCCCGTGCCTGGCTCGACGGCGAGTTCGCCCGCGCGAACCAGATGTATGGCGACATCGTGATCGATTACCCGCGCGATGCGCTCGCGCTGCAGGTCGCGCATATCACCGACTTCCTGCTGGGCCAGTCGAGCATGCTGCGCGATCGCATCGCGCAGGTGCTGCCGAACTGGAATGCGCGTGTGCCGGGCTTCAGCCATGTGCTGGGCATGCACGCCTTCGGCCTGGAGGAGACCCATCTGTACGAACAGGCCGAGGAACGCGGGCGCTTCGCGCTGGAGCTCGATCCGCGCGATCCGTGGGCCATTCATGCGGTCGCGCACGTGATGGAGATGCAGGGCCGCCCGGACCAGGGCATCGGCTGGCTGCAGTCGCGCACCGAGGACTGGGCCACCGACAACATGATGGCCGTCCATAACTGGTGGCATCTGGCGCTGTTCCACCTCGAGCTCGGCCATGCCGACCAGGTGCTGGCGCTGTACGACGAACGCATCCGTGCCGCGCGCTCCGCGGTGGCGCTCGACGTGATCGACGCCAGCGCGATGCTGTGGCGGCTGCAGCTGCGCGGCATCGACGTGGGCTCGCGCTGGGCGGAACTGGCCGATACCTGCGAGGCGCGCGGCGCGGAGGGGACCTACGCCTTCAACGACGTGCACGCCGGCCTTGCCTATCTCGGCGACGACCGCCCGGCGTCCTTCGCCAGGCTGATGGCGAACATGCGGCGGGCGGCGGCGGGCACGGGTACCAACGCCGCGATGACGCGCGAGGTCGGCCTGCCGGTGATCGAGGCGCTGTACGCGTTCGAGGCCTGCGACTACGACCATGCGATCGAACTGCTGATGCCGGTGCGCCTGATCGCGCATCGCTTCGGCGGCAGCCACGCCCAGCGCGACATCCTGAACCTGACGCTGATCGAGGCGGCATTGCGCGGCGACAGGGCCAACCTGGCCTGCGCGCTCGCGGCCGAGCGGATGGAGCTCAAGCCGATGACGCCAAGCCTGAGCACGCTGGTGCAGCGCGCCTCGACGCTGTACCGCGAGAGCGCCGAGGCGGCAGGCCGCACACCGGCAGCGCGGGCGGCCTGAGCCGCGCGCGCGGGCGCCGGGGACGCTCCACGCCAACCGGCCTGCGTATCGAATGTATCGAACGTATCGGCACGTGTGGCGCATCGCCGATGCGTCGCAAGCCACCGCAGGCGGCCTCGTGCCGTCTGCGGTTTTTTTGGCCCGCCGCCAGGGCTGGCGTATCCTTTGCGTCATCCCCGCCCGGAGCTTCAACATGACACACCCCACCGAACCGGCGCACGGTACGGAGGCTTCAGCCAACGCGGAAGGCACGCCGAAGCAGCTGGAAGCCAAATATCGGGCCCTGGTCGAGGCCATTCAGGACTACGCGATCTTCACGCTCGACGTGTCCGGCAATATCACCAGCTGGAATCGCGGCGTCGCCAAGATCAAGGGCTACGCCGCGCACGAGATCATCGGCAAGCATTTCTCGGTCTTCTATCCACCTGATGCGGTGGCGCGCGGCTGGCCGGACTACGAGCTGCGCCGGGCCGCCGCCGATGGCCGCTTCGAGGACGAAGGCTGGCGCGTGCGCCGGGATGGCACGCTGTTCTGGGCCAACGTCACCATCACGGCGATGTTCGACGAGCAGGGTGTGCTGCAGGGCTTCGCCAAGGTCACGCGCGACATGACCGAGCGCAAGCGGCTGGAAGAGCTGGAACAATCGAGCCGGCGCATGAGCGAGTTCCTGGCCACGCTGTCGCACGAACTGCGCAATCCGCTGGCACCGATGCGCAACGCCGTCAATCTGATGCGGCTCGAGACGCTGGGCTCGGGCGACCAGCGGGCGCCGCGCGACAGCGCGACGCTGCGCCAGTGCCAGAGCGTGCTGGACCGGCAACTGTCCCATATGACGCGGCTGGTCGACGACCTGCTCGACATGGGCCGCATCACCTCCGGCAAGGTCGAGCTGCAATACAGCCGCGTGGACCTGGCCGACATCGTCGCGCGAGCGGCCGAAGCCGCCAAGCCAACGCTGGAGCGGCGCAGGCAGTGGCTGGATTTGCGGGTGCCCGGCCAGATCGCGATGCGCGCCGATCCGACCCGTCTGATTCAGGTGCTGCAGAACCTGCTGTTGAACGCGTCGAAGTTCTCGCCACCGGGCAGCCGGATCGCGATCGAGTCCGAGCTGCAGCCGCAGGCGGTGGAACTGCGCGTCAGCGACGAAGGCATCGGCATTCCCGCCAGCGAGATCGACACCATCTTCGACCTGTTCGTGCAGCACAAGCACGGCAAGGTGTCCGACGAGGGCGGCCTGGGCATCGGCCTGTCGCTGTGCCGCTCGCTGGTGGAGCTGCACGGCGGCTCGATCCGTGCGAGCAGCCCTGGCGAAGGCATGGGCAGCACCTTCACGATCCGCTTGCCGCTGGGCATCGAGAGCGCCGACGAAAAGCAGGATACGGCGGTGCCGCTGCCGGCCGGCGCGCTGCGGGTGATGGTGGTCGACGACAACCGCGATTCCGCCGACAGCCTGGGCATGCTGCTGCAGGCGATGGGGCACGAGGTCCATATCGCCTACGACGCCGAAGGCGCTATCGAGATCGCCGGCAGCTTCGTGCCGCAGCTGGCGCTGATCGATATCGCGATGCCCGTGGTCGACGGCTTTGCGCTGCTGCGCGGACTGAAGAACATGCGGGGCTGGTCCGGCACCGTGTTCGCCGCGATGACCGGCTTCGGCCAGCCGAGCGACCGGGCCGAAACCAAGGCGGCGGGCTTTCACTTCCATATCGTCAAGCCGGTCGAACTGCCGAAGCTGCAGATGCTGCTGGCGATGGTCGAGCAGGGCACGGTCGCCGGCGCCGGCCCCGCCGGCAATTCGCCGCCGGCGGCATAGTCGGCGTCCGGACCAAGGCGCAGCGGCCTGCCGATGAGGTGGGACCGCTACGCCAGACCCGCCTCCCTGCCCTCCCCGCCCTCCCTGCCCTCCTTTCTCCCTCCTCCCTCCTCCTTCCTCCTTCCCCGTTCTTCCTCTCCCCACGTACGCCGCCGGCCTTCCGAGCGCCGGTGCGGCTTCGCGTCGCCGTTTGCCGTGGCCCCGCTCCGGTAGGCGTAAACCCGGAGCCGTCCACAAATCGCTTGACCGGTTAATTCACAGATATAAACTGCGATTCACCATTTAGAATTTGAAGATCGCTTTCGCGACTCCATACCGAGGCTTGCCCGTGCCAGACCGCCCCACCTACTTCGTATCGCTCGACGACGTTCCCGGCTATCACCCGGCCAACCACGTCGGCACCCTGAACCGCCGCCTGATCGGCCCCGAAACCGTCGGCGCGCGCCATCTCGAGGTGGTGCACGGCACCATCGAAAAGGGCAAGGGCGCGCTGCCGCATGCGCATCCGGGCATCGAGCAGGTCTGCTACCTGCTCGAGGGCCGCGCGCTGGCGGAGGTAGGCGGGCAGCGCCGCGAGCTCGGCCCGGGCGACTGCTGCTTCTTTCCCGCCGACGAGATGCACGTGTTCACGGTGGTCAGCGACGAGCCGGTCAAGGTACTGGTCATCTATTCGCCGCCGTACGAGGAATCGCCGGAACGCGTGGTGCGGCCCGACTGAGCCGCGCCCAACCCTGAGCCCGCGCCAGTCGGGCCATCCCACCATAACGAGGAGACAGACGATGAACATGCTGACCAGGCAGGGCTTGGGCCGACTATTGGGACGCACCGCGGCCGCCGTGGCGATGGCGCTGACCGTGGCCGCGCCCGCGGCGCTGGCCGACACCTTTCCTTCGAAGCCGATCAAGCTGGTGGTGCCGTTCGCCGCCGGCAGCGGCACCGATGCGGTGGCCAGGCTGACGGCCAAGTATCTCGGCGAGTCGCTCGGCCAGTCGGTCGTGGTCGAGAACAAGCCGGGTGCCAACGGCACCATTGCCGCCGAATACGTGGCCAAGGCCGCGCCGGACGGCTACACGCTGTTCATGACGACCAACACCACGCACTCGGCCAACCCGTCGCTGATGAAGCAGCTGCGCTACGACCCGGTCAAGGACTTCACGCCGGTCGCGCGCATGGGCAACCTGCCCTTCATGCTGGTCGTCAGCCCCTCGCTGCCGGTCAAGACGCTGCCCGAGTTCATCGCCTACGCCAAGTCGCATCCGGGTCTGTCCTATGGCAGCGGCAACAGCACCGGCATCGTCGCCGGCGCGACGCTGGCGCGGATGGCGGGCCTGAACATGCTGCACGTCCCCTACAAGAGCACCCCGCCGGCGATGACCGACGTGATCGGCGGCCAGATCCAGCTGATGTTCGTCGACTTCGCCGCCGGCATCGCCAACGTCAAGGCGGGCAAGCTGCGCGCGCTCGGCGTGACCACCGCGCAGCGCAGCGAACTGCTGCCCGAGGTGCCGCCGCTGGCCAGCGTGCCCGAGCTCAAGGGCTTCGATATCACGTCGTGGAACGGCGTGTTCGCGCCGGCGGGCACGCCCGCGCCGGTGGTCGAACGGCTCAATCGCGAACTGGTGGCGATCGTCTCCAACAAGCAGCACGCCGCGCAGTACTACGCCTTCGGCTTCGAACCCTTCGGCAGCACGCCGGCCGAGCTGGGCAACTTCGTCACGGCGGAGCTGCGCAAATGGTCAAGGCTGGTCAAGGACGCGGGCATCCAGCCCGAATGACCGGCCATCGTGCCGCGCCGTGACGCCGCGCCGATGCACGCACCCACGCGGCACCCACGCGGCACCCACGCGGCACCAACGCCCACACTGACGCCGCATCAGCGGCATTAGCGCGGCACCAAGCCGCCACGCCCCCACCGAACAACAGCCGCAACACGAGGACAGCGACGTGAATTTCGAACTCTCGGACCAGCAGACCGCCATTGTCGAAGCGGTGCGCACGGTCTGCTCCCGCTTCGACATGGAATATTGGGACCGGCTCGACCGCGACCACACCTTCCCGCACGATTTCCACGCGGCGATGTGCGAGGGCGGGTGGCTCGGCGTGGCGATGCCGGAAGCGCTCGGCGGCGCCGGTCTCGGCATCCTCGAGGCGGCGCTGGTGATGCAGGCGATCTCGGAATCGGGTGCCGGCATGAGCGGCGCCTCGGCGGTGCACATGAACGTGTTCGGCCTGAATCCGGTGGTGGTATTCGGCTCGCCCGAGCAGCAGTCCCGCTTCCTGCCGCCGCTGATCGCAGGCCGCGAGAAGGCATGCTTCGCGGTAACCGAGCCCGACGCGGGGCTCGACACCACGCGGCTGAAGACCTTCGCGCGCAAGGTCGACGGCGGCTATCAGGTCAGCGGCCGCAAGATCTGGATCTCCACCGCGCAGGTCGCGGACCGCATGCTGCTGCTGGCGCGCACGCGGACGCTGGAATCGGTCGGCAAGCCCACGGAAGGCCTGTCGCTGTTCTACACCGCGCTGGACCGCAGCCGCATCGAGGTGCGCGAGATCGACAAGATGGGCCGCGGCGCCGTCGATTCGAACATGCTGTTCATCGACGAGCTGTTCGTGCCGGACGAAGACCTGATCGGCGAGGAGGGACGCGGCTTCGAATACATCCTGCACGGGCTCAATCCCGAGCGCATCCTGATCGCCGCCGAGGCGGTGGGCCTGGGCCGTGCGGCACTGGCGATTGCCACGCAATACGCCAAGGACCGGGTGGTGTTCGGCCGGCCCATCGGCGCCAACCAGGGCGTGCAGCATCCGCTGGCGCAGGCTTGGATGCAGCTCGAAGCGGCCAACCTGATGGTGATGAAGGCGGCGGCGCGCTACGACGCCGGCCTGCCCTGCGGCGCCGAGGCCAACACCGCCAAATACCTGGCCGCCGAAGCCGGCCACAACGCCTGCCAGACCGCGATCCTGACCCTCGGCGGCATGGGCTACTCGCGCGAGTACCGCGTCGAGCGGCTGCTGCGCGAATCGTATATCCCGCGCATCGCGCCGGTCAGCCCGCAGCTGATCCAGTGCTTCATCGCCGAGCGCGTGCTCGGCCTGCCGAAGTCGTACTGAACCGCATTGAACCGCATTGAACCGAACTGAACCCCGGAGCACAACGCGTGATGGATCACGGCATGACAAATTCGCCCTGGGACACGCCTGACACCAACGCCACCGCCGCCACCGGTCCGCTGGCCGGCGTGCGTGTGGTCGACATGACCTCGGTCGGCATGGGCCCCTATGCAACGCAGATCCTCGGCGACATGGGCGCACAGGTGATCAAGGTCGAATCCCCGGAAGGGGACGTCTTCCGCCATGCGGAGCCGGCGCGGCATCCGAACATGGGCGCGGCCTTCCTGAACCTGAACCGCAACAAGCGCTTCGTCGTGCTGGACCTGAAGCGGCCGGACGACCTGGCCGCCCTCAAGCGTCTGCTTGCCGAGGCGGACGTGTTCGTCTCCAACGTTCGCCCCGCCTCGCTGCGCAAGCTCGGCCTGGACTACGCATCGCTGCGCGAAGACCATCCGCGCCTGATCTATTGCGGCGCCTACGGCTATGCCGAGGACGGCCCGTACGCGGGGCAGCCGGCGTTCGACGACATCATCCAGGCGCGCAGCGGCCTGGCGCAGTTCCAGGGCGCCAACGGCGACCAGGGCCCGCGCTACGTCAACACGATCCTGGCGGACAAGGTCGCCGGACTGACCGTCGCCTATGCGATTCCGATGGCGCTCTATGAACGCGAGCGCTCGGGACAGGGCCAGGCGATCGAGGTGCCGATGTTCGAGACGCTGGTGTCCTTCCTCGCGGTCGAGCAGCTGGCGGGCCGCACCTTCGTGCCGCCGCTGGGCGACGCGGGCTACGGGCGCGTGATGTCGCCCCATCGCAAGCCCTACCAGACCGCCGACGGCTATCTGGCGCTGCTGCCGTACACCAGCGCGCAATGGGCCCGCTTCTTCGCCGTGGCCGGGCGCCCCGAGCTCGCCGCCGATCCGCGCTACGCCAGTCCCGCCGGCCGCAGCGCGCATATCGATTCGTTGTACGCGACGCTGGCGGACATCGTGCGCACCAAAACCACCGCGCAATGGCTGGACCTGCTGCGCGACGCCGACATTCCGCACAGCGAGGTACCGCGCTTCGACAACGTGCTGGACGACCCGCACCTGCGCGCGACCGGCATGGTGTTCGAATACGCGCATCCAAGCGAGGGCCAGCTGCGTGCGGTCGGCATTCCGACCCGCTTCTCGCGCACGCCGGGCAATATCCGGCATTGGCCCGAGCCGCTGCCCAGGCGCAGGATGGATGCCGCCACGGACGCGGCCAACGATCCCGCCTAGCGTCGGCGCAAGCCGCGGCGGCGCCCGCCAAGGCCTTACACTGTCGGCCTTGCGCAGCATGCCCCCGATCAACAGGCCGACAGGAACAAGCAGATGACCGCCGTGGAGCCCGCCGACAAAGCCGCGAGTTCGAACGTCAAGACCGCGCTGCGCGTGGTCGAGATCATGGAGATCTACGCGCGCGAAGGACGCTCGCTGACGCTGACCGAACTGGCCAGGCTGCTTGGCGCGCCGATGTCGAGCTGCCTCGGCCTGATCCGCACGCTGGCGGCGCTGGGCTATCTGTACGAGACCGGACGGCGCCAGGGCTATTACCCGACCGGCCGCCTGCTGGCGATCGCGCAACGCATCGCCGCCAACGACCCGCTGCTCGAGCGGGTGCAGCCGGTGCTCGAATCGCTGCGCGACGAGACCGGCGAGACGGTGATCTTCGGCAAGCTGCAGGACGACGGGCGCGTGGTCTATCTCGACGTGGTCGAGTCCAGCAATCCGGTGCGCTACATCGCCACCGCCGGCGAACTGCGGCAGGCCCATACCAATTCGATCGGACGCGCGATCCTGTCCGCGCTGCCCGCCGCGGACCGCGACGCACTGCTCGCGCGGGCCTCGTTCGCACCGCTGACCGCCCGCACGCTCGCGTCGCGCGAAGCGCTGGAGGCCGAGCTCGAAATCTCGCGCGAACGCGGCTGGGCGCAGAACTTCGGCGAGTCGCTGGCCGACCTCGGCGCCGTCGCGGTGCCGCTGACGCTGGCCGGGGTGGTCTACGGCGTGTCGGTGGCCGGCCCGATCCACCGGGTCGAGTCGCGCGCCGCCGACATCGCAATGCCGCTGCGCACGGCGATACGCGCGCTGCAGGGCTAGCCCCCCCCCCGCTACCTCCGCTACCTCCGCTACCTCCACTACCCCCGCTACCTCCGCTACCTCCGCTACCCCCGCCTCCCGGCGCCTCCCGGCGCCTCGCCGCTGCCTCTCCCCGTGCGACACCTGTCGCATTCCGGACGCGACACCTGTCGCATGCCGCGACGGCGTCGCGACGCACCGGCCGCCATCCCATCGCCTCCGAGCGTCCCGCACCGCCCCTGACCCACCCTCCCCGATCCGCCGCGAAGCCGCGCCACACAAGGCGTTGCGGCCACCGGCCCAGCTCGGTCTGTCCCCCGCCGTCCCCCCACTTTCCCGCACTGGCATCGCGCTTGCAATGACATGGCAGCCGCGGCGCCCGCCGCACCCGCGCTTCCCCACGCGGACACGGGCGCCTCGCCAAGCGAAAGAAACAGGAGACACGACGATGGAACCGACCACGGACCAGTTGCTGTGGATGTACGAAAAGATGGTCGAGATTCGCCATTACGAGGAGACGATGGCGAAGGTGTATCTCGAAGGAAAGCTGCCGCCCAAGATCCAGAAGGGTCTGGCCTTCGATATCGGTGCCGGCCCGGTGCCCGGCGAAATGCATCTGGCCGCGGGCCAGGAACCGGTGGCGGTCGGCGTCTGCGCGCATCTGCGCACCGAGGACACCGTGGTCGGCGCCCACCGCCCGCACCACTTCGCGATCGCCAAGGGCGTGCCGCTGAATGAAATGACCGCCGAGATGTTTGGCAAGGTCACCGGCCTGGGCCGCGGCAAGGGCGGCCACATGCATTTGTTCCACCCCGAAACCAAGTTCTCGTGCAGCGGCATCGTCGGCGCCGGCGCGCCGCAGGCCTGCGGCGCCGCGCTGGCCGCGCGCAAGCTCGGCAAGGACTGGGTTGCCATCGCCTTCTTCGGCGAAGGGGCGGCCAACCAGGGCGCCTTCCATGAGGCGCTGAATCTGGCGGCGCTGTGGAAGCTGCCGGTGCTGTTCGTCTGCGAGGACAACAAATATGGCATCTCGGTCGAGAAGTCGGCTTCGACGTCGGTCGACAGCAATGCGGTTCGCGCCGCCGGCTACGGCATACCCGGCGTACTGGTGGATACCAACGATGCGGTTGCGGTGTTCCGCGCGGCCGGTGTCGCGGTCGCGCGCGCGCGGCGCGGCGAAGGGCCCACGCTGATCGAGGTCAAGACCGACCGCTACCTGGGCCACTTCCAGGGCGATCCGGAAACCTACCGGCCGAAGAACGAAGCGCAGACGCTGCGCCGCAACGATCCGATCGACCGGCTCGGCAAGCAGCTGCGCGAACAGGGCCTGCTCGACGACGAGGCCGATGCCGCGCTGCGCCGGCAGATCGTCGAACGCGTCGACGCCGCCTATGCGTTCGGCCGCGAAAGCCCCTACCCCGCCCCCGAGGAAGCGCTGCAGCACGTGTTCGCGTGATGGCGGCCCCGCTGGCCAACACGAAACGCCACCCGCTGCCCGCAATGACAGGAACAGGAGACAACCAGATGCAACCCAACGACACCCACGCCTCGGTCGAGCCCGCACAGGCCGCCCGCAAGCTGACCATGGCGCAGGCCATCGCCGAGGCCATCGGCCAGGAGATGGAGCGCGACCCGAGCGTCTTCGTGATGGGCGAGGACATCGGCAAGTACGGCGGCATTTTCAGCGCCACCACCGGACTGCTCGACCGCTTCGGTCCCGAGCGCATCATGGACACGCCGATCTCGGAGACCGCCTTCATGGGCGCCGCGATCGGCGCCGCGGCCGAGGGGCTGCGCCCGATCGCCGAGCTGATGTTCGTAGACTTCTTCGGCGTCTGCTTCGACCAGATCTACAACCACCTGGCCAAGAACACCTACATGTCCGGCGGCCGCGTCAAGCTGCCGGCCGTGGTGATGACCGGCATCGGCGGCGGCTACAACGACGCGGCCCAGCACTCGCAATGCCTGTACAGCACCTTCGCGCATATGCCCGGCATGAAGGTGGTGGTGCCGTCGAACGCCTACGACGCCAAGGGCCTGATGATCGAGGCGATCCGCGACGACAACCCGGTGGTGTTCTGCTACCACAAGGGCATCATGGGCCTGTCGTGGATGTCGTACTTCGAAGGCAGCACCACGGCCGTCCCCACCGAGGCCTACACGATTCCGTTCGGCAAGGCGCGCGTGGTGCGCGAGGGCCGCGACGTGACCATCGTCACGCTGAGCCAGATGGTGCAGAAGTCCGTGCTCGCGGCCCAGCAGCTGGCGCAGGAAGGCATCGATGTCGAGATCATCGACCTGCGCACGCTGGTGCCGCTCGACAAGGAAACCGTGCTCGAGTCGGTGGCGAGGACCGGCCGCCTGCTGATCGCCGACGAGGACTATCTGAGCTACGGCCTGTCCGGCGAGATCGCCGCGATCGTGGCCGAGCATCTCGACACCCTGTCGATGAAGGCGCCGGTGCGCCGCCTGGCCGTGCCCGACGTGCCGATCCCGTTCAGCCGTCCCCTCGAGAACTTCGTGATCCCGCAAGTCGACACGATCGCCGCCAGCGTCCGCGCGCTGATGCAACCCACCCAGGAACTGAAGCGAGAAGCAGCATGACCGACGTAACGATGGCAGACGACGTGTGGGCCGATGTCGAGGAAGGCACCGAGGCCCTGTTGCAGGACTGGCAGGTCAATGTCGGCGACAGCGTCGCCGAGGGGCAGACGCTGGTGGTAGCCGAGCTGGTGAAGACCACGCACGAGATCGTCGCGCCGGTGGCCGGCCGCATCGCCGAGATCCTGGTGCAGTCGCAGGACACCTTCGCGCGCGGCGCCGTGCTGGCGCGCATCGAGGAGTAGACCATGGCCGAAGCCTCACTGACGCTGGCGGCGGAGGACGGAACCGCCGCGCCCGCGTCCCCGCCCGGGCCCACCCGGCAGACCATTCCGCTGACCGGCATGCGCGGCGCGATCGCGCGCGGCATGACGGCCGGCTGGCAGATCCCCCGGGTCGCGCATTCGCTCGAGGCCGATGTCAGCGCAGTCGATGCGAAGCGCGCCAGGCTGCAGGCGGAACTGGGCGACAGCGTCAAGCTCACGCTGACCGCCTACGTGCTGCGTGCCGCCGCGCTGACGCTGCGTGCGCATCCCCGCCTGAACGCGCGCGTCTCCGACAAGGAGATCGAGCTGATGCCGGACGTCAATATCGGGCTCGCGGTGAGTCTCGACGACGGCCTGGTGGTGCCGGTGCTGCGCGAGGTCGATCGCAAGCCGGTCGAGGAGATCGCCCGCGAGGCGCGCACGCTGGCCGAGGGCGCGCGCAACGGCACGCTGAGCGCCGGCGCCTACCAGCGCGGCACCTTCACCATCAGCAACCTGGGCATGACCGAGGTCGAGCGCTTCACGCCGATCCTGCACGCGCCGCAGGCGGCGATTCTCGGCGTCACGCGCGTGATCCGGCGCGCCGTGGTCAAGGACGACTGGATCAGCATCGCGCCGATGATGGGCCTGCACCTGGTGTTCGACCATCGCGCCGTCGACGGCTACCCGGCCGCGGCCTTCCTCGGCGACCTGAAGCGGCGCCTCGAATCCGCGGAAGACCTGTGATGGCCGCGCTCGCCCCGACCCTCGTCACCGCGACGCCGCACGCCGAGCAGGCGTGGAACGCGCGGCAGCTGGCCGAGCCGGTCACCGAGCCGCGCCTGCGGCTGTGGACCTATCGCGCGCCCGGCGTGGTGTTCGGCTGCTCGCAGCGGGCGCTGCACGAGCGCACCGCACTCGCGGACCGCGCGGTCGTGCGCGGCTCCGGCGGCGGCGCGGTGCTGACCGGCCCGTGGATGCTGTCGGCCTCGATCGTGCTGCCGCCCGATCACGCACTGCTGTCGAGCGGGCCGATCGGCAGCTACCGGTGGCTAGGCGTGCTGCATGCGGGCCTGCTGCGCGACATGGGCATCGCGGCGTTCGCGCTGCCGCCCGAGCAGGCGCGCAGCCACCAGGCGGATGCGGCACTGACGTGGGCCTGCTATGGCGGCCTGTCGCCCTGGGAGGTCGTGGTCGACTCGCGCAAGATCGTCGGCCTCGCGCAACTGCGCCGGCGCACTGGCGTGCTGCTGACCTCGGGCACGCTGATCGCGCCGCCGGACTGGCGCCTGCTGTGCGAAGCGCTCGGGCAGCCGGCGGGCCTGGGGGATGCGCTCGCCGACCGCACCACGTCGTGCGAGACCGAGCTGGGCGCGCCGGTGATCGCCGAGGTGCTGGCCGACCGCCTGCACCACATGCTGACCGACGTGCTCGGCAGCGTGGCGGCGAACGACCACGAGCCCATGCCGTGCGCTTCCATCCGTCACGCAACGCGGCCGCGCGGTGCCGCGGCGCCGCCAGGCTAGCGCGGCGCGGCCAACGCTGCCGACGCTGCGCGATACGGTCCGAAGCTGCCTGATGCGGCCCCAAGCTGCCAAACGCAGCCAAACACCGCCGAATGCCGCCGAATGCCGCCGAACCGCCGCCCGACGCCCGACGCCCGACGCCCGACGCCCGACGTCCGACGCCCGACGCCGCGAACACAACGATACCGATATCCCACCGAAGGAGACGACAAATGCAAGACGACATCCAGCACGAGGATGCCGCCGCGCCCGCGGCCGGCATGCGCATCGTGGCCAAGACCCAGCCGGTGACCCGGCGCGGCTTTCTGCGCGGCACGGGCCTGGCCGCCATCGGCGTCGCCGTGGTCTCGCCCGGCGCGCTGGCCAAGCCGGCGCGCGAGGCGCTGGTCACCGACCTGAAGGCGCTGGGCACGCCGACCGCGCGCACCCTGCTGGTGATGGCGCGCGACATCTTCCCGCACGACCGCTTCGCCGACCGCTACTACGTGCAGGCCATCGCGCCGCTGGACCAGGCGGCCGCCAAGGACAAGGCGGTCCGCACGCTGCTGCAGCGGGGCGTACGCGAGCTCGACGCGGCCGCGCAGCGCAAGCACGGCAAACCCTATGCACAGCTGCAGGACGAGGCCGACCGGGTCGCGCTGCTCAAGGCCATCGAGACCACGCCCTTCTTCGAGAAGGTGCGCGGCGAGATGGTGACCAGCCTCTACGACAACAAGGCGGTCTGGCCGCTGCTCGGCTACGAGGGCTCTTCCTGGGAGAAGGGCGGCTACGCGAACCGCGGCTTCAACGACATCGACTGGATCTGATCGGCCCATTCGATCCGCAATGGGGTCCGCAATCTGGTCCGCGAGTTGATCCGCAAGCGCATCGCAGGGCCGCACAGACGGCACCGCTGACCGTACCGCGGTACCGCATCGAGACAACACTGGAGACAAAACATGGCAACACGGATCGACCTGAACGACCGCGACGCGGTCGTCATCATCGGCTCCGGCGCGGGCGGCGCCACGCTGGCCAACGAGCTGGCGCAGCGGGGCATCGGCAAGATCGTGATCCTCGAGGCCGGCAAGCACTACACGCAGGCGGACTTCGAGAACGACGAATGGGCGATGTTCCGCAAGATCTCGTGGCTCGACAAGCGGATCTCGGCCGGCGGCTGGCACCACACCAAGACCTATCCGAACCTGCCGGCGTGGATCGTCAAGGCGGTGGGCGGCTCGACCATCCACTGGTCCGGCGTCGCGCTGCGCTTCCAGCCGCACGACTTCCGCACGCGGCAAATCTATGGGCAGGTCGAAGGCGCCAACGTGCTGGATTGGCCGATCACGTACGAGGAACTGGCTCCGTACTACGACAAGGCCGAGAAGAAGATGGGCGTGACCGGCAGCGCCGCCAGCGGCCAGCCGCCGATGCCCGAAAGCAACCAGTACAAGGTGGTGGCAGCCGGCGCGCGCAAGATCGGCTATCGCAAGATCGTGCGGCCGGTGGCCTCGAATTCCACGCCCTACGACGGGCGTCCCGCATGCCAGCAGGCCGGCTTCTGCATGCAGGGCTGCAAGATCGGCGCCAAATGGTCGGCGCTCTACACCGAGATCCCGAAGGCGCTGGCGACGGGTCGCGTCGAGCTGCGGCCAGAGAGCATGGTGCTGCAGGTCCAGCACGACAAGTCCGGCAAGGTCAACGGCGTGCTGTATGCCGACAGCAAGGGGCGCAAGCATCTGCAGAAGGCGCGCGTGGTCTGCGTGGCGGGCAATTCGATCGAATCGGCGCGGCTGCTGCTGAACTCGGCTTCGACGTTGTTCCCCAACGGGCTGGCCAATTCCTCGGGCCAGGTCGGCCGCAACTACATGAACCACGCCACCGCGGCCGCGGTGGCGATCCATCGCAAGCCGGTCTACATGTACCGCGGCTTCGATATCGGCGCGGTGGTGGCCGACGAGGTCGCGCTCAATACCAGGCGCGGCTTCAACGGCGGCTACTACCTGGAGGGACTGGCGCTGGGGCTGCCCTATACGGCGGCCTTCATGAAGCCCGGTGGCTGGGGACGCGACGTGACCTCGGCGCTGGAGCAGTACGACCACATGACCGCGATCTGGGTCTGCGGCGAGGACATGGCGCGCGAGCAGAACACCATCACGCTGCATCCGACCGAGAAGGACCAGTACGGCCTGCCGATCCCGATCGTGACCAAGACCTACCACCGCAACGACGAGGCCATCGCGGCGCACGGGCTGCAGCAGTTCCGCAAGCTGTCGGAGGCCGTCGGCGCGACGCGGGTCATCGATATGCCGGCGTATCCCGCCAGTCACAATATGGGCACCAACCGGATGAGCGCCAACGCCCGCGACGGCGTGGTCAACCGCTGGGGGCAGGCGCACGACGTCAAGAACCTGTTCGTCTCGGACGGCAGCCAGTTCACCTCCAGTTCGGCCGCCAATCCGACACTGACGATCGTCGCGCTGGCGATCCGCCAGGCCGAATACCTGGCCGGCGCGCTGCGCAGGGGCGAGGTCTGAGCCCGGGCTTGTCGGGATTGAAGTCCGCCCCGGGGCTGGTGTAAGGTCGTCGCGCCTGGGAAGGGGCAGCGCTCTCGGCCACCGGGGGGCTCCCCTCTCCCGCCCGCGGGAGAGGGCCCGGGGGAGAGGGAAAAGGCGGCCCGCGGTACCGACACCGTCCGCCTCCGGGTCTATATTGGATAACACCACGAAGACAACAGCAGATAAGCGTCGCCCGTCCCCCCGGCAAGGCGCAGCGAAGGAGACCCTGTGATCAGTGCCAAGCAAGCCGCCCAACGGCACGCGCATGTCGAGCAGGTGCTGACGCTCGCCAGCCAGGCCGATCCGGCCCGGCCGCCGCTCAGCGAGATCGAGCGCTCGTGGATCCGCTGCGTGAACGAGTACGGTATGGACCCCGGCCGCCGCATGCCGGCCCATATCGTCGAGGCGGGACGGCTGCGCGAGCACAAGGACCAGATCGAGGACTTCCTCGGCGTGGCCCGCACCGGCATGGAGCAGCTGTACAAGCGCATGTCCTCGCTCGGCTACGTGCTGCTGCTGACCGACTCGCACGGCATCGCGGTAGACTTCATCGGCAACGACCAGTGGGATCGCGAGCTCAAGAGCTCCGGCCTCTATCTCGGCGCCGACTGGAGCGAGCGCCAGGCCGGCACCTGCGCGGTGGGCACCTGCATCGTCGAGCAGCATGCGGTCACCTGCCACCAGACCGACCACTTCGATGTCTCGCATATCAGCCTGACGTGCAACAGCGCGCCGCTGTTCGACCCCACCGGCGGCTTTCTCGGCGTGCTCGACGTATCGGCGCTGACCTCGCCCGGTCCGCGCGAGAGCCAGCATCTGGCGCTGCAGATGACGGCGATGTACGCGCAGATGATCGAGGACGCCAATTTCCTGCGCTACTTCCGCGACCGCTGGATCCTGCGGCTGGGCGCGACCTGGTCGCTGGTCGACGTCAGCGGCGAGATCATGGTGGCCTTCGACGCCGACGGCATCGTCTGCGGCATCAACAGCGGTGCGCGCCGCGCGCTGCGTGCGGCGGACCATGGCCCGGTGATCGGGCGCCCGCTGACGATGCTGTTCCGCGAGAGCATGAGCGACCTGTGGCGCATCGCACGCGCCGGCATGTCGTCCGATCGCGCCACGCTGCGCACGCATGGCGACGAAGTCTACTACGCCAGCGCGATCGCGCCGCGCGTGATGCCGCACCGCATTCCCGCACCGGCCGCGCCCGAGCCCGGCGACACCGCCGCGCTCGATGCGCTGGGCGCCGACGACGCGCAGATGCAGCGGCTGATCACGCAGGCGAAACGCCTCGCCAACAAGCCGCTCAATGTGCTGATCCACGGCGAGACTGGTACCGGCAAGGAGGTCCTCGCCAAGGCGCTGCATCAGAGCAGCAACCGGCGCGAGCATGCCTTCATCGCGGTCAATTGCGCCGCCATTCCGGAGACGCTGATCGAGAGCGAGCTGTTCGGCTATACCGCCGGCACCTTCACCGGCGCGCGCGGCAAGGGCATGCGCGGCCTGATCGCGCAGAGCGATGGCGGCACGCTGTTCCTCGACGAGATCGGCGACATGCCGCTGCACCTGCAGAGCCGGCTGCTGCGCGTGCTGTCCGAGCGCGAGGTCACCCCGCTCGGCGCGCAGCGTCCGGTCGCGGTCGACCTGCGCGTGGTCGCGGCCTCGCACCGGGACCTGCGCCAGCTGATCGCCGAGGGGCGCTTTCGCGAGGACCTGTATTACCGGCTGTGCGGCGCCACGCTGTATCTGCCGACCTTGCGCGAGCGCCAGGACAAGGCCTATCTGATCGAACGCATCTGCCAGGAGGAAGCGGCCCAGCTGCACATCGACGCCACGCTGTCGAACGACGCCTGGCGCGCGATGCTGGCCTACGACTGGCCCGGCAACGTGCGCCAGCTGCGCAATGTGCTGCGCTTCGCGCTGGCGATGAGCGACGGCGGCCATATCGATCTTGGCGACCTGCCGCCGGAGGTGACCGACGCGGGCACGGCGAATCCGCCGCGCGCGCTGGCCGCGTCGGTGCCCGCACCCGTGCCCGCATCCATGCCCACATCCCATCCCGCCGGTTCGCCGGTCCCCGACGATCCGAAGGCGCGCCAGTTGCTGGCCGCGCTGCAGGCGCACCACTGGAACGTGACCGAGGTCGCCGCGGCCTGCGGCATTTCGCGCGCGACGGTCTACCGGCAGATGGAGCGATTCGGCATCGTCGCGCCGAACCGGCGCTAGGCGTCAGTCGGAGCCAAGGCCCCCAAAGCGCGGCTGGCATGCCCGCTGGGACCGACGTACCATCGCTGCATCGGCCGGTCCTTGCCGGCCCTTCCTGCGCCCTTGCCCAGGTCCCGTTTCACGTCCCTTCCTGCAACCACCCGCTGCCGACGCCATGCCGCTGCCCGCCGAACGCCTGAACGAATATCTGGACTTCGCCCACCGCCTGGCCGACGCGGCCGCGGCGCAAAGCCTGCCGCTGTTCCGCACCCATGCCGAGGTGCAGGACAAGGGCGGCCGCCGCTTCGATCCCGTCACTGCCGCCGACCAGGCTGCCGAGACCGCGATGCGCGAGCTGATCGCCGCGACCTATCCCGACCATGGCATCCATGGCGAGGAGCATGAGCGCATCGAGGGCACGTCGCCGCTGACCTGGGTGCTCGACCCCATCGACGGCACGCGCGCCTTCATCACCGGCCTGCCGCTGTGGGGCACGCTGATCGCGCTGAACGACGGCGACCGGCCCGTGCTGGGCGTGATGGACCAGCCGTTCACCGGCGAGCGCTTCGTCGGCACCTGCGACGCCGCCTGGCTCGGCAGGACGCCGCTGCGCACGCGTCCCTGCGCCAGCCTCGCCGACGCCAAGCTGATGTGCACCACGCCGGAGATGTTCGGCGACGAGCCGGAACGGAAGGCGTTCCGCTGCGTGGCCGACCGCGCCCGGCTGCTGCGCTATGGCGGCGACTGCTACGCCTACTGCATGGTCGCCGCGGGCCATGTCGATGCGGTGGTCGAAGCCGGGCTGCAGCCCTACGACGTGCAGGCGCTGATCCCGATCGTCGAGGGCGCGGGCGGCATCATCACCAGCTGGACCGGTGACGATCCGCAGCATGGCGGACGCGTGGTGGCCTGCGGCGATCGCCGGCTGCATGCGGAAATCCTGGCGGCGCTGGCGGAATAGCGCGGCGGAGAACGAGGGGTCGCGCGGCGGGGAATGCTCGGATCGCACGCCGGCGAATGCGCGGAGCGCGCGGGCATCGCGCAGCGACGCTGGCCGCAGATTTCCCGCAGCACCCCGGGGCCGGTTATGATGCGCGATTATCGAACAATCGCTGTCGCCCTCTTCCTGCCCTTTCCCATATGGACGCCACCCGCTCCACCGCCGCTCCGGCGCCCGCTGCTCCCGCTGCCTCCGACGCCGCGCGCGCCGATGCGGCCCCACCGCGCACGGCTCCGCCGCGTCCGGACCAACTGGACCAGTACGCGGGCGATCCGAACTTCATGCTGTCGCTGGCCCGAGGCCTGCACGTGCTCGAGGCCTTCTCCGAACGCAGGCGGCCGCTGACTATTTCGCAGATCGCGCAGCGCACGCAGCTGTCGCGCGCCTCGGTGCGGCGCTGCCTCTATACCTTGCAGCGGCTCGGCTATGTCAGCCAGGAAGACGGCCGCTTCGCGCTGCGCCCGCGCGTGCTCCATCTCGGCCACGCCTACTTCTCGTCGACCGCGCTGGTCGCGCAGGCACAGCCGATCCTGGACCGGCTCAGCGCCGCGGTGGGCGAGACCTCGGCGCTGGCGATCCTCGAAGACACCGACATCCTGTATCTGGCCCGCTGCGAGGTGCGCCGCATGCTGTCGCACGCGCTCGGCATGGGCAGCCGCCTGCCGGCCTTCTGCACGTCGATCGGCCGCATGCTGCTGGCCCACCTGGACGAGCCGGCGCGCGATGCCTACTTCGAGCGCGCGGAGCTGCGACCGCGCACGCTGCAGACCAAGGTGTCGCGCACCGAGCTGGAGGCGTGCTTCGAGCAGGCCCGCACGCTCGGCTACGTGGTGGTGGACGAGGAACTGGAGCTCGATCTGCGCGCGCTCGCGGTGCCGGTGCATGCGGAATCGGGCGAGGTCGTGGCCGGCATCAGCGTCAGCGTGCGGCCCACGCAGGTCGGCGAGGCGGAGATGCTTGCCCGCATGCTGCCCCGCATGCGCGAGGCCGCGATGGAAATGAGCAGGCTGATTGCGGCGTGAGTGCGACGTGATTGCGGCGTGATTGCGGCGCGAGGTTGCGGCACGACGGTGTGACATGAGGACGCGGCATGACCGTGCGGCACCAGGCAAGCCCTGTGTCGCTGCCCTGCGTTGCTGTCTCCTCGCCACAACGACAATCGACAATTAACGCCAATATTGCGCCGCTTGTTTGAAGCGAATCATGTCGCAATGCTCACAATCGCCACGCTTTAAAGCGTGAGGCGCGTCGCCGCCATCACTCCTCGGAATAGACCGGAGAAAAGTCGCGGTATTCCATGCATCGCGTTGCGATATACATTGCTAAAATCACCGTCCAACAAGTCCGAACCTGAAAGACTCTTGCCAAAAAAGAGACTACCGCAACACCAATATGACTTTCGATGACATCTCGCTTGGCGCAATCGTCGCGGATATGCGCATGGCAGAGAGACCCCTGATGCCCGCCGAACAGGCCTATCTCGCCGAACTGCGTCAACGGATTGCAGCCGGCTCCGAGAATTTGTGGGCCATTCTGGAAGATGCCGGCATGCCATCGAACGGTGGCCGCCTGTCCGGCGATGTGATGCTCGCCCTCACGATGGTGGCGCAGAGCAAGCCGCAATAAGGAAGAAACAGCGCGAGGGCGCCGACCCGCGCGTCATCCTCGCGAAAGCGTGGACCAGCGGCTTTCAATGGCGCTGGATTTCCCGCTTTCGCGCGAACGATGTGATTGCGGACGGCGATTTTCGGCCGATTTCGCTGCGAACCGCCGGCGCCTTTTATCAGCCGCGATGGGCCAATTCCAGCGCGAATACCAGCCGCTGCAGCGTATTTTCCAGCCGCCCGTCCGGAGTGACGAAGGCACAGCCGAAATGATGAATCGCGCTGTCGTCGCGGCCCACCAGCCAATGTCCCACCACCTGCAGATCGAGGTCGAGCTTGCCGAGCTCGCGGAAATCGAGCCGGGCGCGCGCGATGCGCGTACCGACCGTCAGCTGCGTATCGCCGACCGTGCGCGAGCGCAGGCCCACCCCCGATAGCGACAGATCCGAGATATCGAGCTTGACCACGGTACCGTCGTCGAGCCGCCCTTCGCAGCCATAGCCCCGCGTCACCAGCGTGCGCGCGCGGAAATGCCGGCGGCGCTGGAAGTGATAGAGCTTGTCCGGGAACGGGGCCTTGAACGCCGGACCGCCCTGATATTGCACCGGCTCCGGCTGGCCGATGGTGAAGTTGACCGGCACGCCGCGCAGCGAGGCCGAAATCGCGTTTTCCTCGGCTTCCAGCACCGCGCGCGCTTCCTCGTCGGTCCGGCACCAGTCGAAGATGAAGGTGCGGCTGCCCGGATCGACGTGCAGCACCGAGGAAACGGTTTCCCGGCCGCGGCCGGAGCGCACGTTCAGCGTGCATTTCTGCCACGCCAGATCGCGCAGCACCGTGCCGATCTGCGAGGCATGCGTCAGGCGGTACTGCTCGTCGGACGGGACGGCGGCCTCGGGCTGGTCGATGGACTCGTGGGAACTCATGAAATCACGCGGGCGGGTGCGGGGATCCAGATTGCGGGCGTTGGGACTCTAGTACAGAAACGGCATCCCTGGCGCAAAACTTGAGCCCGACTTACGGGGGGTTGTCCCGCTCCGGCTCGCGCAAGGCAAAGGCACGGCGGCAGCGATGCTCGGCGCCCTGCCGCTGCAGGCGGCTCTCGAACAACACGAAGCGCCGCGCCAGATAGGACGGGCAGGCCAGTTCCCGGTGCGCGGCGACCCACTCGCGCAGCAGTGGCTCGGGCGCATGCGGCGCGCAGCGCGCCAGCGTCAGGTGCGGGTGGAAGGGGCGCGTCTCGGGCTCGATCCCGGCATCGCGCAGCGCCAGATCGAGCGCGCCATGCAGTGCCAGCAGCGGTTCCGCGGGCACGACGCCGGCCCACAGGATGCCGCCGCGCCGGCCGAAGCGGCCAACGCCGGCGACCTGCACCGGGACCGCCACGGCGGCGATCGTGGCCAGCGTGGCGTCGATCGCGGCGGCCTTTTCCTCGTCGACCTCGCCGACGAAGCGCAGCGTCAGGTGGACCTGCGCGGCCGGCGTCGCACGTATGCCGCGCTCGCGCGGCAGCGTCGCCAGTAGCGAGGCCGCCAGCGCGGGCGGGGTTTCCAGTGCGACAAAGAGCCGTGGCATGTCGGCGCGCGGTTACGGGTGCGTTGCGGGTGCGTTGCGGGTGCGGCG
This sequence comes from Cupriavidus cauae, assembly GCF_026210475.1. Classification (NCBI taxonomy): domain Bacteria; kingdom Pseudomonadati; phylum Pseudomonadota; class Betaproteobacteria; order Burkholderiales; family Burkholderiaceae; genus Cupriavidus; species Cupriavidus cauae. The sequence continues at coordinate 1,190,544 of NZ_CP080294.1, read as the reverse complement.
CGGGTGCGTTGCGGGTGCGGCGCGGGTAGCGCGATGTGGCTGCCGTTACGAGGCTGCCGTTACGGGCCATCGTTATGCGGCTGCCGTCATGCGGCGGCCGCCAGCGCGTCGCGCAACAGCGGCAGATGCGGCGCCGCCGCCGTGCCTTCCAGCCGCAGCAGTGCCTGCTTGCGGTCGGTGCCGCCGGCATAGCCCGTCAGCGCGCCCTTGGCGCCCAGCACGCGATGGCAGGGCACGATCACCGAGATCGGGTTGCGGCCCACCGCGCTGCCAACCGCGCGCGCATGGCCGGGCGGCAGGCCGAGGCCCAGGGCCAATTGGCCATAGCTGATGGTTTCGCCGAAGGGGATCTCGCACAGCGCCCGCCAGACCTGCTGCTGGAAGGCGCTGCCGGCCAGGCGCAGCGGCACGGTGAAACGCTGCCTCCCACCGGCGAAGTACTCGGTCAGCTCTTGCGCCGCCTGCGCTAGTACGCGCGCATTACGTGCGTCAACGGCAGCGGAGTCGAACGGTCCGGCCGGATGGTATTTCTGGCCGGCAAAGAACATCCCGGTCAGATGGCCGTCTTCTGCGCGCAACAGCACGTCGCCGAGCGGGCTCGACATCGAACGATAGTGAATCATGTTGGCTGCTCCTGTAATTGAGGGCGGCGTGTTCTGCGGGCGCGTCGCGTCACGGCTGGATCGCCAGTGGTAGCGCCAAGGCCCGCGGGCACCGCGCGCGCCTCGGCACGTTCGCGCTCGCGGCGGTCCTGCATGTCCTGGTACTGCCGCCACAGATGCATGGCAGCGTAAGCGCGCCACGGCGCCCATTGCGCGGCGTGCCGCAGCATCTCGCCGTTGCGCTCGATGCCGAGCACCATGCGCAGCGCATAGTCGGTGGCCGGGAACGCATCGGGCCAGCCCAGCGCGCGCATCGCAATGTATTGCGCGGTCCAGTCGCCCACGCCGTCGATGGCACACAGCGCCGCGACGGTCTGCGCGGGTTCCACACCGGGCTCGAGCGACACCCTGCCTTCGACCACGGCCGTGGCGATCGCATGGATCGCGCGCGCCTTGGCCATCGGCACGCCCAGTGCATTGAGCTCCGTCACTGGCACCGCAGCCAGCGTGGCCGCGCCCGGAAAGCAGGCGCGCAGTTCGTCCATCGGCGCGGCCAGCGGTACGCCATGGGCCTGCACCAGCCGATGCAGCATGGCACGGGCCTGGCCCAGCGAGACGACCTGGCCCAGTACCGCCCGCACCGCGATCTCGAAACCGTCCACGGTCCCCGGCAACCGCATGCCGGGCATGTCGGCCGCCAGCGCGCCCAGATGGCGATCGACCACGTCGGGCCGGCAACCGAGATCGCACAAGCGCCGGACCTTGCCCAGCACCTGCGGAATGGCATGCGCCAGCGAACCGGACAGCGTCACGCGCAATACGTGGCGTTGCGGGACCAGCGCGAGCCGTATCCAGCCGCTGTGCAGTCGTCCACCCACTTCGATGGCAACGGTGCGTCCGTATTCGCCGCCATGCGCATCGGGCCAGATCTGCTCGACGCCCTGCACCGCGCGCGCACCGAGAAACTGCATCAGCGCGGCCCACGCCATTGGCGGCCGGTAGCCGAGCTCGAACACCAGGCGGTCGGCCGGCATGCCCGCGGCGCGCTTGCGCATCGCGGTGGGCGCCAGGCCGTAGCGCGTCTTCAGCACGTCGTTGAAGCGGCGGACGCTGCCGAAGCCGGCCGCCAGTGCCACCTCGGTGACGGGCAGCGCGGTATCGGTCAGCAGCCGCTTGGCGAGCAGCAGGCGCTGCGTCTGCGCATAGTCGACCAGCGAGACGCCGAACTGCGCGGTGAACAGCCGCCGCAGGTGCCGCTCGGTGACGCCGATGCGCGCGGCGAGCTCGGGCACGCCGGCATCGGCCAGGAAGCCCTCGTCGATCAGCGTCGCCGCCGCCTGCGCCAGCCGGCCCGACAGGTCGGCAATCCCATGGCCTGGCGCCAGCTCGGGCCGGCAGCGCAGGCAGGGCCGATAGCCGTGCTTCTCGGCCGCCGCCGCGGTGGCGAAGAAACTGCAGTTTTCCCGCTTGGGGGTGCGCACCGCGCAGACCGGCCGGCAGTAGATGCCGGTCGACGACACGGCGACGAAAAAGCGCCCGTCGAAGCGGCGGTCGTGCGAAACCACGGCGCGGTAGCAGGTGTCGGGATCGAGTTCCATGGCTGCATGCTACCGCTTTCCGGCGAAGCGACCAGCCGGATTCGGACATGCGAGTCCGAGCCGTCCGGCCACGTCCGGTTCAGCGGGATTTGCTCCGCCGCCCGCGCCACTGGCGCGCCGCGATGACGAAGGCCTCGATCAGCGCAGCGGTCGGCGCGCGCGACAGTGCCGAGGGCCGCGCCAGCACGCCGACCTCGCGATGGATCGGCCGCCCCGGCAACGGTTCGGCCTGCACGTTCGGACATTGCGCCAGCGGCAGCAGATCGGCCGGCACGATCGCGCAGCCCAGGCCCTGGTCGACCATCTGCAGGATCACCGCCGGCTCGTCGAGCTCCATGCCTTCGTCGACGCGCAGCCGATGGCGCTTCAGATAGCGGTCAACCAGATGCCCGCCGGCCGAATGCCGGTTGTAGCGGATGAAGGGCAGCGCGCCCAGCATCGCCCTCAGCTCGCGCGGCGCGCCACGCGGCGCGATGGCAACGAAGGGCTCGCTCAGCAAGGGCAGCCATTTCAGCTCGGCCGGAATGCCGAGCCGGGGCTTGATCATCACCGCGACCTCGAGTTCGCGCGCGTCGACCTGGGTCAACAACTGCGTCGACATGCCGGGCACGATATTGACGTGGGTCTTCGGATAATCGGCGCGGAAACGCTGCATCGCCTTGGGCAGCAGCGTCGATTGCACCGTCGATACCGCGCCCAGGTCGATCGGCGTCAGCGCGGGAGCCGCGTGCGCCTGTCCCTTCATCGACTCGTACAGCTCGACGAAGCGCACCGCCTCGGGCAGCAGCTTGCGCCCCTGCTCGCTGAGCGCCACCGATTTGCCGGTGCGATCGAACAGCGCGCAGCCCAGATCCTCTTCCAGCCGCCGTATCTGCGTGCTGACCGCGGACTGGGTCAGCGACAGCCGCGCCGCGGCGGCGGAAAACGAAGCGGTCTCGGCAGCGACCAGGAAGGTGCGGAAGTAGCGGATCATGGCGAAGGGCTCGGCGGTATCCGATCGAAATCTTTGATACTCAGCGCCAAAATGATTCGCTTCATATCGCGACTTGTGCTGAGTAGAATTTCCGGGACCATACCACGCCGCAGCCGGGCGCTTTCTCTCCACAAAGGCCGACACACACATATGCAAACCATTCCCCTGTTCCACCTGGCGTTCCCTGTGCACGATCTGGCCGAGGCCCGGCGCTTCTACGGCGAGCTGCTCGGCTGCCCCGAGGGCCGCAGCTCCGACAGCTGGGTCGATTTCAACTTCTACGGCCATCAGGTGGTCGCGCACCTGTCGCCCGAAGAGACCGGACATCGCTCGACCAGCGCGGTCGATGGCGACGACGTGCCGGTGCGCCATTTCGGCGCGATCCTGTCGATGGAGCAATGGGAGGCGCTGGCCGACAAGCTGCGCGCGGCCAACGTCAAGTTCGTGATCGAACCGCATGTGCGATTCAAGGGCCAGGTCGGCGAACAGGCCACGATGTTCTTTCTCGACCCGTCGGGCAATGCGCTCGAATTCAAGGCGTTCGGCGATATCAGCCAGGTGTTCGCGAAGTAAGGACTTCCGCGCGGCGCTGCCGGTCGCAAGCGTTGCCACGCTGCAGCGCCGGTGGCCGGTCAGCGCTATAACGACAGGCCGCCCAGATGGTCCGCCAGCAGGTCGATGAAGGCCCGCGTCTTGGCCGGAATCGCGCGGGCCGCGGGCCATACCGCCTGCACCGGGATCGGCGGCGCCTCGAACGCGTCCAGCACCGTCACCAGGCGCCGCTGGTCGAGCAGAGGCCGCACCTGCCATAGCGGGCCGAACCCGATGCCAAGGCCCAGCGCCACGGCCTCGTTGACGGCGGCCGTGCTGCCCGCGCGCAATCTGCCGTCGACGGCGAAGCGCCGCAGCTTGCCGTCGATCAGGAACGGCCAGCGCGCGTCGTTGCCCTCGCCGCTGCGCACGACGCAGCGATGCGCGGCCAGGTCGCGTGGGTGCGCCGGCACGCCGTGGCGCGCCACATAGCTGCGCGAGCAGAAGGCCACGCGCCGCAGCATCGCCAGCCGGCGCGCCTTCAGGTTGTCGTCGGTCACCTCGCCGATCCGCACCGCCAAGTCCAGCCCTTCCGCGCGCAGACCGGTGAAGGCGTCGCTGACCGTCAGCTCCACTTCCACCTTCGGATGCCGCTCCATGTAACGGGCGACCACCGGCACGATATATGCCGGTGCGAACAGCACCGGTGCGCTGACCCGCAGCGTGCCCGACGCGGACGTACTCAGGCTCGACGCGGCATCCCACGCCTCGTTCAACTCCGCCATGGCCGGCGCGACGCGATGCCGGAACGCCTCGCCGGCCTCGGTCAGCTGGCAGCTGCGGGTGGTTCGCTGCACCAGCTGCACGCCGAGGCTGCGCTCGAGCAGCGCCAGCGAACGGCTGACCGATTGCAGCGAGCGGCCCAGATGCCGGGCGGCCTTGCTGAGGCTGCCGTGCTCGGCGATGGCGAGGAAGGTCAGGATGTCGGATACGCGGTCCATCAGCGCTCCACGGCTGGATTCCCGTTTGGATTCCGGTTGGATTCCGGTTGGATTCGAAGATCGTTGCCCGCCATTCTCTCAGTTTGTGGAAGAGAGAATCATCGAGCGCCCGTATTCTCCTCCGATACGTGACTCTCTATCGTGTCCGGATCATCCACCACGAACGAGGACACGCATCGTGACATCCATCGCCACAGCAACATCTCCCTCCGAGTCCGCGGCGGCGCGCCGCGTACTGGTCGTCGGCGCCGCCGGACGGTTTGCCGGCCTGGTTCCGCAGGCGCTGCGGGACAAGGGCGTGACCGTGCGCGGACTGGTCCGCGACGCGCAACGCGCTCCCCACGCCCTGGCCAATGGCGTCGACGAGGTCGCGGTCGCGGACCTGCGCTCGCCCGAGACGCTGGTGGCCGCGCTGGATGGCGTCGATGGCGTCTTCTACATCGGCCCGGCCTTCGCGCCGGACGAATCGCAGCTCGGCATCAACATGGTCGCCGCGGCGCGGCGCGCCGGCGTGCGGCGCTTCGTGTTTTCCTCGGTGATCCAGCCGACCGACGTGACGCTCGCCAACCACGCCAGCAAGATTCCGGTCGAGCAGGCGCTGTTCGATTCGGGCCTGCAGTTCACCGTGCTGCAGCCCGCGAACTTCCATCAGAACCTGCTGGGCGGATGGGCGCGCGTGGTGGCCGAGGGCAGCTTCGCCGAGCCCTATCCGGTCGACGTGCCGGTGGCCCGCGTCGACTATCGCGACGTGGCGGAGGTCGCCGCGATGGCACTGACCACCGATCGGCTGGCGCACGGCTGTTTCGAGCTGGCCGGCGAGGCGGGACTGACGCGCACGCAGATTGCCGCGATGATGAGCGAGGCGCTCGGCCGCAACATTGTCCCCGGCGAGATCGATTTCGAGCGATGGAGGGCGCGCCTGCCGCTGGACTACACCGCGGCCCAATGGGAGCTGCTGCGCAAGATCCACGAACACTATGCAGCCCATGGATTGCGCGCCAATACGCTGGTGCTGCAGGCGATCCTGGGTCGTCCGCCAAGGTCGATGCAGGCGTTTGTGCGGGAACTCGCGACGAGCACCCGCGCGGCGGCGTGAGCGGTCATCGGCCACGCCGCACGGGCGTGGTCTCGGCCCCGGATCGGTGAGCCATTCGGGGCACCTTCCGCTTGCCGGGTGACCTCAAGGACTGTATATTTGTACAGTCCTTGATCGCCACGGAGGTAAGCATGTCAATCGCACGAGCCGGCAGCAAAAACGAGGCCCTGCGTCTGCTGGCCGCCCGTGAGGTTCTGGCGCTGGAGCTGGACTATGAAACGGGTTGGCAGGACGCCGTCGAACTGGGCCGGCTGGGGGAAAAACGCGGCATACGCGTCCAGTACCGCGGCCAGGAAAGCATCGCGGTGCGCTCGCACGAGGCCCTGATCGAAGGGCTCGCCAAACCCAAGACCACCTTCCGTCAGCGCAATCTCTATTGCCTGTTCGATCTCGGCGCCATTGCCGACCAGGAACTGCATGAGCTCGAAGCGCGCGCCAGCCGCCTCGGCGACTACATCCTGGCCGGCCATCTGCTGCGCGAGGTGGATGCCTTCTGGCATTGAGGCGCGATGAAAGCGCGCGATTGCAGCACGCGATTGCAGCGCCCGACCAGGGCGCGGATCGAGGCGTGATGGTGGCTGAGCCGAGCACGACGCTGCGACGCCGTGTCGCAGCACCAGGAACAGCGGCAAAACCATCGCTTCACCCGACGATCCACCAAATACTTTCGTGAGCTTTTCGAAAGAATGCGGTATCCGGGCAACGCACGATGGTGCCCCCGATCGCAGGCAGGGTTGGCTCCCGCGCCAGCGCCAGGCAATCCAGCGAACGGAACACATCAGGCAAAACACAACAGGAGACCCGCGACACCATGTCAGCCAACCTGTACGACGCCAAGGAGCCGCTGCTGCGCTGTCTGCAAGAGAATCTGGCCGGTTGGCATTCGGCCCTCGACCACGTTCTGTCGCAGTCCGGCATCTCCCCGACGGAATGGCTCCTGCTGCAACACCTCGCACACCGGCAGCGCACCGAACCGGATCGCATCACGGCGGCTTGCACCTTGCCCTGGCTCGAGGCCGAGGAATTCGAGGCGATGGTCCGCAGCCTGTCGGACCAGGGATGGCTCGAGCAGCAGTCCGGCCCGTATGCGGCGCAGCCGATTCCGTTGATCCGCTCCAGCGCCAGCCATCGCATGGACAAGCTCGGTCAGGCCATCAAGGCGCTGCAATCGGTCTGGGTCTCGCCGCTGAGCCTGGAAGAGCGCGGCATGATGCTCACCTGTCTGACCAGGATGCGGCGCCAGCTCGAGCGGCTGGCGCCACGCGGCTCGACGAACTGCGCGACAAACTCCGCAGCAAACTGCGCGGCCAGCGGCGGCAGCGTGACGCGCGGCACCTCGGATCGCCGGCTGCTGATTCGCTGAGTCGCCGGCTGCTGATTCGCTGAGTCGCCGGCTGCTGATCCGCTGAGTCGCCGGCTGCTGATCCGCTGAGGCGCGGGCCGCCGCGCGCTACGCGCTGACGTTGGCGCTGACACTGGCGCCGTATTGCGGCCATATCGCGCGCGGCTGGGGGCAGACCGCATCGCGCGGCAGCTGCAGCAAGGTAAGCCTCAGCCGTCCCCGTCCGCTTTCGACCGTTCCCAACGAGGCTTCCATCAGCTGGCCGCCGGCCGGCGCCTGCGCAAACCAGTCCGACATCGCGACGCGGCGTTCGTGCACGACGGCAGCCAGCATGGCATCGCCCGACGGTTCGATCGTGCCCTTCCCGTCCCGTACCGGCAGCGCGGCCGGATCGATGCGCCAGCCCGCCGCGCACGCGGTCTCGCTGAGCCAGCTGGCGCGCACCGTCCCGGCTTCATCGAGCACCAGCACGGCCTTCTGCGCGGTACGTGCAAGCCAGCGCCGCGCGGCATGCAGCAGCGGCACCTGCAGTTGCGAGGCGAAGGCCATCAGCACGTCGCCATCGACATGGCCCGTCAGGCCGAGATGGCAGGCAGTTGCCGGCATCGTCAGCCGCGCCGCGAAGCTGTAGGCGCGCGCCGCGGGGCTGTCGTCATCGGCCAGCGAATACAGGCTCGCTTGCCGGCATTCGAAGGCGTCGGTATCTGCATGCTCGCCGCGCATCGCATAGCAGGCGAGCAGCCAGGCCTGGACGAAGCGGGTGTCGGACGGACGCAGCGCGGTCCGGTGCAGCAGCGTCCAGCCGCCGTTGCCGGTCCGGTACAGCACGCCGTCGACGTCGCCGAGCTCGGCCGCCTGGACCGACACGATCGGATCGCGGCGGCCCAGAATGGCTGCCGCGCCTAGCGCCAGCGCGCCCACGTCGAGCGGTGCGGTCGGCGGCGTCGCGCAGGCGGCGCGCAGCGCGGCGATGATCGGAAAGCATGGCGGACGAACCGGCTCGTCCGCGGTCCATCCCAGATGCGGGGCCCAGCCGTGCGCGCCGGCACCGGAGTGTGCCACCCCGGATGCCGTGCCGGCGAGGCGGACGCGTTGAAGCTGTTTCATGCTCGAACCCTCCGCGTCCGGACCGGCTTCAATCGCGCAGCAGCTGCTTGGCGATGATCATCTGCTGGATCTGCGTGGTGCCTTCGTACAGGCGCAGCAGACGGACGTCGCGGTAGAAGCGTTCGGCCTTGTATTCGGCGATATAGCCTGCGCCGCCGTGAATCTGCACCGCGCGATCGGCCACGCGGCCGACCATCTCGGTACAGAACATCTTGACGCAGGAGGCCAGCATGCTGACTTCGGGATCGCTCTTGCCCGGCTCCTTGGCGTCGTAGCGCTGGGCGCAATCACGCACCATCGACAGGCCGGCGTAAAGCTCGGCCTGGCTGTCGGCCAGCATGCCCTGGATCAGCTGGAATTCGCCGATCGGGCGGCCGAACTGCTTGCGGTCCTTGGCGTAGGCCACCGCATCGGTCAGCAGGCGATGGGCCATGCCGCACGCCAGCGCCGAGATATGCAGGCGGCCGCGGTCGAGCACCTTCATCGCGGTCTTGAAGCCCACGCCCGGCACGCCGCCGATGATGTTGGCGGCCGGCACGCGCACGTTTTCCAGCACCACGTCGCAGGTCTTGGTGCCGCGCTGGCCCATCTTCTTGTCCGGCTTGCCCAGCGAGATCCCAGGCGTGTCGGCCGGCACGATGAAGGCCGAGATGCCCGACGCGCCCGGGCCGCCGGTGCGCGCCATCAGCGTGAAGGCGCCGGCGCGCGGCGCATTGGTGATGAAGCGCTTGGTGCCGTTGATCACATAGTGATCGCCGTCCAGTTCCGCCTTGGTCTGCAGCGAGGCCGCGTCGGAGCCCGCGTTCGGCTCGGTCAGCGCGAAGGAGATGATCAGCTCGCCGCTGGCGATGCGCGGCAGATAGTTCTGCTTCTGCTCCTCGGTGCCATCCATCAGGATGCCCTGGGAGCCAATGCCCACGTTGGTGCCGAACACCGAGCGGAAGGCCAGCGCGGTATGGCCGAGGTCATAGACGACATCGCACTCCTGCGACATCGACAGGCCGATGCCGCCGTAGTTTTCCGGGATCGAGATGCCGAACAGGCCCATCTCCTTCATGTCGGCCACGATATCGGCCGGCACGTCGTCCGTTTCCTCGAGGATGTCCTCGGCGGGCTTCAGGCGCTCTTCGATGAAGCGCTGCACCGAGGCGCGCAGCAAGGAAAACGATTCGGTGTCCAGGGTCATGGCGATCTCCGTGGGAATTCGGTGGAGGAAGGGTGGCGCCGCGGGGCCGGCAGCGGTCCGGGGCCGGACCGGTCAATCCGGCAATGCGGGCGGATGGCCGTCATGGTACGCCGACCCCGGATTTTGACAATCCACGACAGCTTGGACAGAATGGACAGCCATATTTGACAATCCGCGGCCGGCGCCGCTTTCCGGCCCGCCGTCCCGCTCCTGCCGCACCCCACCACCATTTCGCCATGATGGATCTGAACGCCCTGCGCCTGTTCGTCGATATCGTCGACGCCGGCAACCTTTCCGCCGCCGCACGCAAGCTCAAGATGACGCGCGCCAACGTCAGCTACCGGCTCAAGGCGCTGGAGGAAGAGCTCGGCGTGCAGCTGCTGCGCCGGACCACGCGCCATGTCGAGCCGACGCCGGTGGGCGCCGGCCTCTACGAGCACGGCCGTAACATCCTCGCCGAGGTGGCCGCGGCCGACGCGCTGATCAGCAATATGGGCAAGACGCTGCAGGGCCATGTGCGGCTGTCGGTGCCGACCGGCCTGGGCCACGCGCTGCTGTCGCCGCTGCTGGTGCAGTTCAAGCACCGCTACCCGGACATCACGCTCGATGTGGTGTTCGACAACCGCATCCACAACCTGGTGTCGGAGGACGTCGAGGTCGCGTTGCGGATCATTTCGACCCCGCCCGATTCGGTGGTCGCGACCGAGATCGGCGAGGTCGATTGGGTGGTGTGCGCCTCGCCGGCCTATCTGGCCGCGCAGCCGGCGCCGCGGACGCTTGCCGATCTGCAGCGCCATGCGATCGTCTGCGCCTCGCCGGTCGGGCAGAAGCTGAAGGCCTTCGGCGCGCGCGCCGGCGAGGACGAACGCGAGCAGGTCGCGCTGGAGCCTACGCTGAGCTCCGAGAATTTCGCCTTCCTGAAGGAGGCCGTGCTGGGCGACGTCGGCATCGGCATCTTTCCGCTCTACGCGATCGGGCGCGAACTCGCCGCCGGCCTGGTGACGCCGGTATTGCGCGACTACCGCATCAGCGTGTTCGGCAGCCGGCTCTACATGCTGACCCTGCCGAACCGCTACCAGACCATGGCGACGCGCTGCCTGCTGACGTTCCTGAAGGGGGAATTGCAGGCGATCTGGCCGCGGCTGGCCGCGATGCCGCAGTGACGCAGTGACGCAGTGACCCCGTGACGCAGTGATCCAGTGACCGGCAGACTTTCGGCGCGCGCCGAGCTTTAATCCGGCCCGCCCGTCGACGCCCGCTCGATCACGCGAAAGCCCACGTCGACGATGCGCGGCTCCACCGGCAAGCCCTTGCACTTGTCCAGGATCAGCCGCGCGGCGGTCGCGCCGATGCGCGCGGCATCGACCTGGACCGTGGTCAGCGACGGCGCCATGTGCGCGGACGCCTCGGCATCGCCGAAGCCGCAGACCGCCAGATCCTCCGGCACGCGCAGGCCGCGCGCCTGCGCTTCGACCAGCACGCCCTGCGCCAGTTGGTCCGAGCTGCAGCAGATCGCCTGCAGCCGTGGCTCCTTCTCCAGCAGCTCCGCCAGAGCGCGCCGCCCCAACGGCAGATTGCTGGGCGCCGGCACGACCGCGGTCGGCACCGGCCGGCCGAAGGTCGACACGAAGGCCTCCGAGCGCAGGCGTGCCCGGCGATCGTCGCCGGTGGCGATGCCCACGCGCTGCCAGCCCTTCGACAGGAAATAGCCGGCCACCGCGCTGCCGACCTTGACGTGCGAAAAGCCGACCGCCATGTCCACCGGCCGGTCGCTGAGCTCCCACGTCTCGACCACCGGAATGCCGGACTGCCGCAGCCGCTCGCGCGCCGCCTCCGACTGGATCAGCCCGGTGACGACGATGCCGTCCGGGCGCCGGCCGATCATCGCGTTGAGCAACGCCTCCTCGCGCGAATCGTCGTAGCTACTCTGGCCGAGGATCAGGTGGTAGCCGGCCGCCTCCAGCGTCTCGGTCAGCGCCTTGATGGTCGGCAGGAACTGCGTCACCGCGATATCGGGCACGACCGCCGCCACCATCAGGCTGCGCCGCGACTTCAGTCCGCCTGCGATCAGGTTCGGGATATAGCCCACCGCCTCCGCCGCCTGCTGCACGCGTTCGATGGTCTTGGCCGACACCATGCCGGGATTGCTGAGCGCGCGGGACGCGGTGATCAGCGACACGCCGGCCTCGCGGGCGACGTCATGCAGGGTCACGGACTTGTTCTGGGCTTTGGTGGGGGCCACGTCGGGGTCTCGGATCAAGGCAAAAGGTAGGGCAACGACAGGGCAACGGACAGGGCAACGGACGGGCGGCTTCGGGAAAGCCATGAGCCGGCATCGTGGCGAAGCGCGTTGACAGCGATGATATGACAACGTTAGCATTTCGCCGAAACGTGCCCGTTCCTGTCGCGCCGCCGTACAAAATCGCTGTGCACGGCGCCCGACATTGTAACGGGCTTGTTTTGGCGGCGAAATGACAACGTTGTCATTTCGCACCGCAAGACGAAGACGATTACCCCCCGCCCAACGGAGACACCCCATGACCCTCGCCGCCGACCGCATCGCCTGGATCCGCCTGTCCAGCTGCTTTCTGCCGCTGGCCACCCCGATCAGCGACGCCAAGGTGCTGACCGGCCGCCAGAAGCCGATGATCGAGGTCGCGATCCTGTTCGCCGAGATCACGACCGCGGACGGGCGCGAGGGCATGGGCTTCAGCTATTCCAAGCGCGCCGGCGGTCCCGGCCAGTACGCCCATGCCTGCGAGCTGGCGCCGACGCTGCTGGGCGAAGACCCCAGCGACATCGCGCGGCTGTGGGACAGGCTGTGCTGGGCCGGCGCCTCGGTCGGGCGCAGCGGCATGGCGACGCAGGCGATCGGCGCCTTCGACGTCGCGCTGTGGGACCTGAAGGCGCGCCGGGCGGGCCTGTCGCTGGCCAAGCTGCTCGGCGCGCAGCGCGATGCGGTGCGCTGCTACAACACCTCGGGCGGCTTCCTGCATACGCCGCTCGATCAGCTGTTGATCAACGCCGCCGCCTCGGTCGAGCGCGGCATCGGCGGCATCAAGCTCAAGGTCGGCCAGCCGGACGGCGCGCGCGACCTCGAACGGGTCGGCGCCGTACGCAAGCAGCTGGGCGACGCCGTGCCGCTGATGGTCGACGCCAACCAGCAGTGGGACCGCCCCACCGCGCAGCGGATGTGCCGCACGCTGGAGCCGTTCAACCTGGTCTGGATCGAGGAGCCGCTGGACGCCTACGACCACGAGGGTCATGCCGCGCTGGCCGCGCAGTTCGATACACCGATCGCCACCGGCGAGATGCTGACCAGCGCCGCCGAACACTGGGACCTGATCCGCCACCGCGCCGCCGACTACCTGATGCCCGACGCCCCGCGCGTGGGCGGCATCACGCCGTTCCTGAAGGTCGCGGCGCTGGCCGAGCACGCCGGCCTGATGCTGGCACCCCATTTCGCGATGGAGCTGCACATCCACCTGGCGGCGGCGTATCCGCGCGAGCCCTGGGTCGAGCATTTCGACTGGCTCGAGCCGCTGTTCAACGAGCGGCTGGAGATCCGCGATGGCCGCATCGCCGTGCCGACGCGGCCGGGCCTGGGCGTATCGATCAGCGAGCAGGCGCGTGCGTGGACCCGCGCGCAGGCCGAATTCGGCGAGCGCCCGTAACGGCGACCAGCCGACGAGAACCCGGCAGACGGGGCAGTAAACAGGCAGGAATAGACAGAAACAGGCCGGCGCCCAAGACCGGCCGATGCACGACAAGCGCAGACCCCATCCTCAAGGAGACACTGATGAAACGCCTGATCGCCACGCTGGCCCTCGGCCTTGCCACCACGCTGTCCGCCCACGCCGCCTGGCCCGACAAGCCGGTCGCGATGGTGGTGCCCTTCCCCGCCGGCGGCTCGACCGACGTGATTGCGCGCATCCTCGGCGCCAAGCTGCAGGAGCAGACCGGCGCCAGCTTCGTGGTCGAGAACAAGCCCGGCGCGGCGGGCGCGATCGGCGCCAGCTTCGTCAAGCGCGCGCCACCGGACGGCTATACGCTGCTGGTGTCCTCGCTGGGGCCGCTGGTCATCGCGCCGCATCTGATCAAGAGCACGCCCTACGACCCGGCCCGCGATTTCGACTACATCTCGGTGGCGGTGCAGGCGCCCAACATACTGGCCGTGCCGGCCAACTCGCGCTTCCAGACGCTGCAGGAAGTCGTGGCGTACCTGAAGGCCAATCCCGGCAAGCTGACCTTCGCCTCGGCCGGCAACGGCACCAGCGACCATCTGACCGCCGAGCTGTTCTGGCAGCAGACCGGCACCAGCGGCACGCATGTCCCCTACAAGGGCGGCGCGCCGGCGATGAACGACCTGATCGGCGGCCAGGTCGATGCGACCTTCATGAACATCAATACCGCGATGCCGCACGTCAAGGCCGGCAAGATCCGCGCGCTGGCGATCACCAGCACGCAGCGCTCGCCGGTGCTGCCCTCGGTGCCGACCATGGAAGAAGCGGGCATCAAGAACCTGGTCGTCTATTCGTGGCAGGCCGTGGCGGCGCCCAGGGGACTGCCCGCCGATATCCGGGACAAGCTGCACAAGGGCATCGTCGCCGGGCTGAACGACCCCGCGGTCAAGAACAAGCTGCTCGAGGTCGGCTTCGAGATCGTCGGCAACACGCCCGAACAGTTCACCCGCTTCCAGGCCGCCGAGTCGGCTCGCTGGAAGCGCGTCATCGAAACCGGAAAGATCGCCGCCGACTGACGGCGGCACAGGAGAACCATTCATGATGCAAACGGCGAGCCGCGGCCCCGGCCAACCGCTCTATATCCGCATGCACGAGGCCGACAACGTCGCCATCGTCGCCAACGACGGCGGTCTGCCGGCCGGCGCTACCTTCCCGTGCGGGCTGCAACTGGTCGAAAACGTGCCGCAGGGCCACAAGGTCGCGCTGGTCGATCTCGACGAGGGCGCGCCGGTGCTGCGCTACAACGTCGTCATCGGCTACACGGTCAAGCCGCTGCCGCGCGGCAGCTGGGTGAACGAGCGCGTGCTGCGGATGCCGTCCGCGCCCGAGCTTGACGCGCTGCCGATCGCCAATCGCGTGCCGCCCGCGCTGCCGCCGCTGGAGGGCTACACCTTCCAGGGCTACCGCAACGCCGACGGCTCGGTCGGCACGCGCAACATCCTCGCCATCACGACCACGGTGCAGTGCGTGGCCGGCGTGGTCGACTTCGCCGTGCGCCGGATCAAGGCCGAGCTGCTGCCGCGCTATCCGAACGTCGACGACGTGGTCGCGCTGGAACACAGCTATGGCTGCGGCGTGGCCATCGACGCGCCCGATGCGGTCATCCCGATCCGCACGATCCGCAACCTCGCGCTCAATCCGAACTTCGGCGGCGAAGTGATGATCGTCAGCCTGGGCTGCGAGAAGCTGCAGCCGACGCGCCTGATCGAGGCCGGCACGATCCCGCTGCAGGTCGAGGGCGGCGCGCCCGATGTCGTGTGCCTGCAGGACGAGCGCCATGTCGGTTTCGGCTCGATGATCGATTCGATCCTGGAGACGGCCGAGCGCCATCTGCAACGGCTGAACGCGCGCCGGCGCGAGACCTGCCCGGCGTCGGACCTGGTCGTTGGCGTGCAGTGCGGCGGCAGCGATGCGTTCTCCGGCGTCACGGCCAATCCCGCGGTCGGCTTCGCCACCGACCTGCTGGTGCGCGCCGGCGCCACCGTGATGTTCTCCGAGGTCACCGAGGTGCGCGACGGCATCGACCAGCTGACCGCGCGCGCCGCCACGCCCGAGGTCGCGCAGGCGATGATCGAGCAGATGGCGTGGTACGACCATTACCTCAGCAAGGGCCGCGTCGACCGCAGCGCCAACACCACGCCGGGCAACAAGAAGGGCGGGCTGTCGAACATCGTCGAGAAGGCGATGGGCTCGATCGTCAAGTCGGGCACCGGGCCGATCCACGGCGTGGTGGCTCCGGGCGAGAAGGCCACGCAGAAAGGCCTGCTCTATGCGGCGACGCCGGCCAGCGACTTCATCTGCGGCACGCTGCAGCTGGCCGCCGGCATGAACCTGCATGTGTTCACCACCGGACGCGGCACGCCGTACGGACTGGCCGAAGTCCCGGTGATCAAGGTCGCCACGCGCAGCGACCTGGCGCGCCGCTGGCATGACCTGATGGACATCGATGCCGGCCGCATCGCCACCGGCGAGGCCACCATCGAAGAGGTGGGCTGGCAGCTGTTCCACGCGATGCTGGACATCGCCAGCGGCCGCAAATCGTATGCCGAGCAGTGGAAGCTGCAGAACGCGCTGGTGCTGTTCAATCCGGCACCGGTGACCTGAGGGCGGCGGCCTCGTTCTGGCCCAGGTCGCCGCTGTCCTCCTTGAGCCGCACGCCGCTGCAGCCGAGCGCGACCGCGCCGCGCAGCAGCCACGCCAGGCGATCCGCGGCCTGCTGGTACGACAGCCCTTCCGGCCGCACGTTGGAGATGCAGTTGCGCTGCGCGTCCGTGCGCCCGGGGTGCGGATCGTAGGTCAGGTAGATGCCGAGGCTGTCCGGCGAACTGAGCCCGGGGCGTTCGCCGATCAGCATCACGACCTGGCGCGCGCGCAGCAGCTCGCCGATCTCGTCGCCGAGGGCGACGCGCGACTGCTCGGCGATCGCGACCGGACCGATCCGCCAGTCGGGCAGCCGCTCCCGTACCAAGCTCAGCACCGGCACCGCATGACGCTGCGCCGCCTGTGACGACAGGCCGTCGGCGATCACGAAGGCGACGTCGCACGGCTCGCCCGCTGCCTGGCGCAGCCGCTCGCGGCTGTCCTCGTCCAGCCGGCGGCCCAGATCCGGGCGGCGTAGATACTGCGCGCGATCCGCCGCGGCACTGTGGACCCGCAGGTTGGCAAACCCGGCCTCGTCCAGCGCCGCCTCGACGGCCTCGCACGACAGCGGCTGGTGCACCGCGTCGCGCGCCTGCGCATGGGCGAGGCCGAACGCGAGCACCGCATCGGTGGGCTGGCTGTGCCCCGCCCGCCCGAGCGCGATGCGCGCCGAGGTGAACTGGCGCAGCCGTTGCCAGGGATGCGGCGGAGCAAGGTTCGAAGGCATCGTTGGCTCCCGGAGCGGTTACAGGTCGTGCGCCAGTTGCAGCAGCGGCTGGCGCTCGGCCGGCTCGACCAGCCTGCCGTCGTCGCCGAGGATGCCCGTGCGCTGCAGCCATGCCTCGAACTCCGGCGCCGGCGCCAGGCCCAGCGTCTCGCGCAGATACAGCGCGTCGTGGAAGGCGGTGCTCTGGTAGTTCAGCATGATGTCGTCCGCGCCCGGCACGCCCATGATGAAGTTGACGCCGGCCACGCCGAACAGCGTCAGCAGCGTGTCCATGTCGTCCTGATCGGCCTCGGCGTGGTTGGTGTAGCAGATGTCGCAGCCCATCGGCACACCGAGCAGCTTGCCGCAGAAATGGTCCTCCAACCCCGCGCGCACGATCTGCTTGCCGTCGTACAGGTACTCCGGCCCGATGAAGCCGACCACGGTATTGACCAGCAGCGGCGAGAACGCGCGCGCCACCGCGTACGCCCGCGCCTCCATGGTCTGCTGGTCGACGCCGTGGTGGGCGTTGGCCGACAGCGCGCTGCCCTGCCCGGTCTCGAAGTACATCAGGTTGTCGCCAACCGTGCCACGCCCGAGCGACAGCGCGGCGGCGCGGGCTTCGGCCAGCAGCGCCAGGTCGATGCCGAAGCTGGCGTTGGCCTGTTCGCTGCCGGCGATCGACTGGAACACCAGGTCCACCGGCGCGCCCTGCTCGATCGCGCGCAGCGTGTTGGTGACATGGGTCAGCACGCACGATTGCGTCGGCACGCCGTGCCGCTCGCGCAGCTCGTCGATCAGCCGCAGCAGGGCCACGATCGACGCGAGGTTGTCGCCGGCGGGATTGATGCCGATGGTGGCGTCGCCGCAACCGTAGAACAGGCCATCGATGATCGATGCGGCGATCCCCTTGGGGTCGTCGGTCGGATGGTTCGGCTGCAAGCGCACCGACAGCCGGCCCGGCAGCCCGATCGTGTCGCGAAAGCGCGTGACCACGCGGCATTTGCGAGCCACCGCGATCAGGTCCTGGTTGCGCATCAGCTTGCTCACCGCCGCCGCCATCTCCGGCGTGATCCCCGGCGCCACCCGCGCCAGCACCGTGCCGTCGGTCTCATGCAGCAGCAGCCAGTTGCGGAATTCGCCGACCGTCAGCGCGGCGATCTCGGCGAAGGCATCGGCGTCGTGGCGATCGACGATCAGGCGCGTGACCTCGTCGCTTTCATAGGGAATCAGCGCCTCGTTCAGGAAGCGCGACAGCGGCAGGTCGGCCAGCACCATGCGCGCGGCCATCCGTTCTTCCTCGGTGTCGGCCGCGAGGCCGGCCAGCTGGTCGCCCGAGCGGGCCGGGCTGGCCTTGGCCAGCAGGGTCTTCAGGTCCGCGAACGCATAGCGCCGCGCGCCGATCGTTTCAGTGAACGCCATCTGTTCCCCCGGCAAGGAGTGGTGGCCCGCTCATGACGCGGCTTGACGCGGCTTGACGCGGCTTGGCGCGGCTTGGCGCGATGGCGGGCCCCTGGTCCGCAATATAGCGCGCAAACGTTACGGGAGCGGGGCGAGGGGCATATCGCGGGGTGGCTGGGCGCAAGGCGTACCCGTTTCTGCGTGCCGCTATCGCGGGCTCGGCGGCCCGCCGAACGGGTTCGATTTCCGCCCTTTCCGGTGTTGGGACGGCTCCCGTGGCTCGCTCGAGCGCCCCGCCGTAGGGCTGCCCTTCCGCTCGGCCGGTGAGACCGTACCCGTTTCTGCGTACGTTCGCGTACGTGTTACCCGGAGGCACGGGGCTGCGAAATAGCGGGGGAATGCGCGTCGCCTTCCGTGCCCTGCACCGTTACTCCGCCCGGCTTCGCACGTAATCGATATGCGCCTGCATCGCCGTGCGCGCCTCTTCCGGACGCCGCGCCAGGATCGCCGCGCACAACGTCCGATGCTGCAGCAGCAGTTGTTCGGAGGCCTCCGCGTCCTGCTCGCGCAGGCCGGTGCCATTGGTCGTGATGTGCTCGCGCAGCATGCCGATCACGCTGGTATGCAGGTGCAGGAACATCGTGTTGTGCGAGGCCAGCGCGATCGCCTCGTGCAGCTTGGCGTCGGCATCCGCCTCCGCCTGCTTGTCGTCGCGGCCTCGGGCTCGCTCCAACTGGTCCAACAGCGCGCGGATCCGCCGCAGATCCTGCGTGTCGGCGCGCAGCGCGGCGAAATAGGCGGTGGCGCCTTCCAGCACGCGGCGAAATTCGAGGATGTCCTCGCGCAGCGCCGGATGATCGGCCACCAGCTGGCGCCACGGCGAGGCGATGCCGCTGCGCAGCTGCTCGGTGACGAACACGCCGGCGCCGCGCCGGCTCTGCAGCAGGCCGCGCGCGGCCAGCCGCTGGGTGGCCTCGCGCACCGTATTGCGAGCCACGCCGTAGGTCTCGGCCAGGACGCGCTCGGCCGGCAGGCGCGTACCGGCCCGCCACGTGCCGTCCAGCAGCGCGGTCTCGACCTTGCGCATCACCTCTTCCACCCGGCCGCGCTCGCGCATGCCTGCCGCCATCGTTTTCTCCCTTCGCATCGCCATGCCACGTGCTGGTCCGCCGACCGGCCCGCCACCGGGGCTGGCCACCTGGTCCGCCACCCTGCTTGCCGCCCGGTTCGCCAACTGGTCCAACCAATTTGAACCTTGTCGCCGCAGCGGGAATTATGCCGCCGAAGCGGACGCGCCTTGCGGTGCCCGATCGCGCCCCGGTCGCACCCATTGCGCCCCATCGCGCCCGCCATCAGACGCATGACGACGTCCCCAGCACCACGCATCGAGCCCGCCATTGCAGGCAGGCCATCTCCGGAGCGAGACATGATTCCGAGGCAATACCCCGAGGCCCCCGCCGAGGTGTACCTGTTCGCGACCTGCCTGGTCGACCTGTTCGTGCCGCAAGCCGGCCTGGATGCGGTCCGCCTGCTCGAGCGCGAAGGGCTGACCGTGCATTTCCCGCGCGGGCAGAGCTGCTGCGGCCAGCCGGCCTACAGCAGCGGCAACCCCGAGCAGGCGCGCGCCGTCGCACGCGCGCAGCTGGACCTGTTTTCGCAGCCTTGGCCGATCGTGGTGCCCTCCGGCTCCTGCGCCGGCATGATGCGCCATCACTGGCCCAGGCTGTTCGAGGACGACGCCGTCGCCGGGCCGAAGGCGCGCGCGCTGGCCGAGCGCGTGTACGAACTGAGCGAGTTCCTGCTGCGCGTACTGAAGGTCCGCTTTCCCGCCGCGGCGGCCTCGGGGTCGAAGTCCATATCGGGGTCGGGGTCGGGGTCGGACTCGGGCTCCGGATCCGCCCGACCCGAAACCGTGGTGCTGCATACCTCCTGCGCGGCCCGCCGGGAGATGGGAACGCGCGTGCACGGCGTCGAGCTGATCGACGCGTTGCCTGGCGTCACACGGCTGGAACACGAGCGCGAGTCCGAATGCTGCGGTTTCGGCGGCACCTTCTCGCTGAAGCATCCGGACATCTCGGGGGCGATGGTGCAGGACAAAGTCCGCTCGGCCTGCGCGACCGGCTGCGACACGCTGGTATCGGCCGACTGCGGCTGCCTGCTCAATATCGGCCACGCCGCGGGCCGGCAGGCGCTCGGGCTCAAGGTCGAGCACATGGCCACGTTCCTGTGGCGCCGCCTTGGCAGCGGCGATGGCAGCGGTGACAGCGGTGACGATGGCAGCCGTGACAGCATCGGCGGCGGAAGCGGCGGCAGAGGAAGCGGCGGTAGCGGCGGCAGCGGCGGCGGTCGGGATGTGGCCATCGCCGGAACGGAGCCACAGCGATGAACGCCGACGACGCCCGCACCCGCATTCTCGAACGGCTGCGCGCCGCCGCGCCGGATGCAGCGAACGCAGCCGACGGCCACGCCGCCGCGCCAACGCTGAGCCGGCGCATCGATGCGCATTTCGACGTCCGGCGCGCGATGCACGCGCCCGCGGACGCCGCCACGCTGACGGACGCGATGCAGGTCAACTTGCAGGCCGCCCACGCCGAGGTGTGGCGCACCGACGAGGCCGGCTGGCCCGCACTGCTCGCCGGGCGCCTGGCCGCCGATGGCGTGCGCCGGCTGCTGTTCGATTCGCAGGGTCCCGAGGGCGCCGCGCTGTCGCGCGCCCTCCCGTCTACCGTGGAAGCCGTCGCCTATCAACGCCCCGTCGAAGACTGGAAACGCGAGCTGTTCGACACCATCGACGCCGGCTTCACGGTGGCGCGCTCCGGCATCGCCGGCACCGGCACGCTCGTGCTCGTGCCCGACGCGCGCGCACCGCGCACGGTCTCGCTGGTGCCGCCGCTGCATGTGGCGCTGGTCTACGCCGACACGCTGCATGCCGACCTGCACGCGGCCATGCGCGCCGAACGCTGGCAGGACGGCATGCCGACCAACCTGGTGCTGGTGTCCGGCCCGTCGAAGACCTCCGACATCCAGCAGACGCTGGCCTATGGCGCGCATGGACCGCGCCGGCTGTGGGTGCTGATCGTCGAGCGCGGCGGCAAGGCGCCATCGGCCGCTGTATCGGGCGCTGTATCGAGCGCGTTATCGGCCGCGGTATCCGCCACGCCATCGAGCGCGGTACCGGGCGCGGTACCGGCACAGGGAGAATCCGCATGAGCGCGACCCCGATGCATTTCGTCCCCTCCGCCGATTTCAAGGCGCGCTCGCGCGCGGCGCTCGACGACCCCAAGCTGCGCAGCAGCTTCCGCGGCGCGATGGACTTCCTGCAGAACAAGCGCGCGCTCCAGTTTCCCGACGGCGACGAGCTGCAGGCCCTGCGCGATCTCGGCGAGGCGGTACGCCAGCACGCGCTGGCGCATTTGCCAGCGCTGCTGGAACAACTGGAAGCGAAGCTGACCGAAGCAGGCGTGCAGGTCCATTGGGCGCAGACGCCCGACGAGGCCAACGCCATCATCGCCGGCATTGCCGAGCGCCACGGCGCGCGCAGCGTGATCAAGGGCAAGTCGATGGCCAGCGAGGAAATCGCGCTGAACCATTACCTGGCCGAGCGCGGCATCCGCAGCCTCGAGTCGGACATGGGCGAATACATTGTCCAGCTGGCCGGCGAAGGCCCCTCGCATATCGTGATGCCGGCGATCCACAAGACGCGCGGCGATATCGCCGCGCTGTTCGAGCAGCATATCCCCGACACGCCCTACACCGAGGACGTCGACACGCTGATCCAGACGGGCCGCCGCGCGCTGCGGCACGCCTTCGTCGAGGCCGATATCGGCCTGTCCGGCGTCAACTTCGCCGCCGCCGATACCGGCACGCTGTGGCTGGTGGAGAACGAGGGCAACGGCCGGCTGTCGACAACCGTGCCGCCGGTGCATATCGCGATCATGGGCATCGAGAAGGTGGTGGCGAGCCTGGACCATATCGTGCCGCTTGCCACACTGCTGACGCGCTCGGCCACCGGCCAGGCGATCACCACCTACTTCAACCTGATCACCGGTCCGCGACGCGCCGGCGAGCTCGACGGCCCGCGCGAGATGCACGTGGTGCTGCTCGACAACGGCCGCACCCAGGCCTATGCCGACGCGCAACTGCGCGCGACGCTGCAGTGCATCCGATGCGGTGCCTGCATGAACCACTGCCCGGTCTATACCCGCATCGGCGGGCACGCCTACGGCACGACCTATCCGGGCCCGATCGGCAAGATCATCTCGCCGCATCTGCTGGGACTGGACGCCACCGCCGACCTGCCGACCGCGTCGAGCCTGTGCGGCGCCTGCGGCGAGGTCTGCCCGGTGCGGATTCCGATTCCCCAATTGCTGATCCGGCTGCGCACCGAGGCCAACCGCAATCCCGACGAGGCGGTGCAGCACCCCTTGCGCGGCCAGGGCGCGCGCTACAGCCGTGGCGAACAGCTGATCTGGCGCTTCTGGCGCGGCGCGTTCGCCCATCCGCGCCTGTATCGGCTGTTCCGCTGGGCGGCGACGCGGCTGCGGGCCTTCACGCCATCGCGGCAGATGGGGTGGACCGACCACCGCGAGCCCCTGCGGCCGGCCGCGCGCAGCCTGGCCGATCTGCTGCGCGAGCGCGGACAACCCGAATAAGCCCGGCACCCTCGCCGACAAGAGCCCCTCGTCCCCGCCAAAGCGCGGACCCAGCGGCTTCCGAAGACGCTGGATTCGCGCATTCGCGGCAACGACGCGGTGGCAACCGCAACCTCGTCGGTGGCTTCGCCGGCCACGATTTTTTCCTTTCTAGACTCGCATCCCTCGGAGGAGACCGATATGCAAACCTGGCAACAGGTCTATATGCCGCTCGGCAGCCTGTGGCTGTCCTCGCTGGCGGCCGCCATTCCCATCCTGTTCTTCTTCGTCGCGCTGGCGCTGCTGCGCATGAAGGGCCATGTGGCCGCGGCGATCACGCTGGCGCTCGCGCTGGCCGTGGCCATCGCCGGCTACGGCATGCCGGTGCCGCAGGCGCTCGCCGCCGCGGGCTACGGCTTCCTGTACGGCCTGTGGCCGATCGCCTGGATCATCGTCACCGCGGTGTTCCTGTACAAAATTGTCGTCAAGACGGGCCAGTTCGACGTGATCCGCGCCTCGGTGCTGGCGATCACCGACGACCAGCGCCTGCAGGTGCTGCTGATCGGCTTCGCCTTCGGCGCCTTCCTCGAGGGCGCGGCGGGCTTCGGTGCGCCGGTGGCGATCACCGCCGCGCTGCTGGTCGGCCTCGGCTTCAATCCGCTCTACGCGGCGGGACTGTGCCTGATCGCCAATACCGCACCGGTGGCCTTCGGCGCGATGGGCATCCCCATCATCGTGGCCGGCCAGGTCACCGGCATCGATCCCTTCCATATCGGCGCGATGGCCGGCCGGCAATTGCCGCTGCTGTCGCTGGCCGTGCCGTTCTGGCTGGTGTTCATGATGGACGGCGTCAAGGGCGTGCGCGAGACCTGGCCCGCCGCGCTGGTCACCGGCGCAAGCTTCGCGGTGACGCAGTACTTCACCGCCAACCATATCGGGCCGGAGCTGCCGGACATCACCTCGGCGCTCGTCAGCCTGGTGTCGCTGTCGGCCTTCCTGAAGGTGTGGCAGCCGCGCAGCGCGACGCGCACCGCCAGCGCATCGCTGCGTGCCGGCCACGGCGGCGCCGCGGCGCTCGGCGGCTTCGGCGACATGGGCGGCTTGCCGACGATCGGCGCCACGAACCAGCGCAAGGCCTCGCCCTACACGCTCGCGCAAACGGTGCGCGCCTGGACGCCGTTCGGTATCCTGACCGCGATCGTCACGGTCTGGAGCCTGCAGCCGTTCAAGGCGCTGTTCGCCTCCGGCGGGGCGCTGGCCGGCACGGTGCTGAAGTTCCCGGTGCCGTGGCTGGACCAGCTGGTCGTCAAGACCGCGCCGATCGTCGCCGCGCCCAAGGCCTACGATGCCGTGCTGAAGATCGACCTGCTGTCCGCCGTCGGCACCGCGATCCTGCTGACCGCGCTGATCTCCGCCGTGCTGCTGCGCATGTCGCCGCGCGCGCTGGTGGCGACCTTCGGCGAGACGCTGCTGGAGCTGCGCCGCCCCATCCTGTCGATCGGACTGGTGCTCGCCTTCGCCTTCGTTGCCAACTACTCGGGCATGTCGTCGACGCTGGCGCTGCTGCTCGCCGGCACCGGCGCGGCCTTCCCGTTCTTCTCGCCGTTCCTCGGCTGGCTCGGCGTATTCCTGACCGGCTCCGATACCTCGTCGAACGCGCTGTTCTGCTCGCTGCAGAGCACGACCGCGCATCAGATCGGCGTCTCCGACACGCTGCTGGTCGCCGCCAACACCACGGGCGGCGTGACCGGCAAGATGATCTCGCCGCAGTCCATCGCGGTGGCGTGCGCCGCGACGGGACTGGTCGGCCGCGAGTCGGAGCTGTTCCGCTTCACGGTCAAGCACAGCCTGCTGTTCGCGGTGATCGTCGGCATCATCACGATGGTGCAGGCGTATTGGTTGACGGGGATGATTCCGGGCTAGGACGCCGATCGCCACGTGCACGCTCTTCGATGGACGGCGGCGAAAAGCGAAAGCAGGGGATTGGGTGGGATGGGATAGTGCCGCATCGATCGAGTCGGTGCGCTGTTGGGCCACTACGATGACTGCCTGTGCCGACGATCGATGCCGACCGTTTTCACCTCTGCCCAAACATGTCCATGAGCACCGCCCACGATCCTTACGCCACCGGCGACGATGCAATGCCTATCGATCCTCATCGCTCGAGGCCTTTTCGACGCCGCGACGAGTCGATGTCCCGGGAAGACCTGGTCCATCTGGTCCGCAAGCAAGCCGCAGCAACCGTCGCACCGTGGGGAGTGTTCGCCGCCGTGGGCACCGGGATAGGCCTGATCCTCTCGGTAATGGGGTACATGAACTCCACCACTCAGGACAAGGTGGACAAGGGAACCGGCCCGCTCAGTGTTCAGATTGTCGAGTTGGACAAGCGGCTGAGCGGCCGGCTCGATGCGCTGGAGGGCCGGCTCGGAGCGCTGGAGGGCCGGCTCGGAGCGCTGGAGGTTCGAGTCGGGGCGGTTGAGACCCGGCTGGAGCGGATGGACGCCAAGCTCGACCGCCTGCTTGGCAAGTAGATCGCTGCGGGGCCCATCCGCATGCCGCCGCGAATGGCCCGCCCCTGCCTCCCCGCCTACTCCACCGTCGCGTAAGCCAGCGTCTTCGGCGTCTTGACGATGACCTCGGGCCGCTCACCGACGATCACCGTGTCGTCGAGCCGGAAGCCGCCGAGTCCATAGACATACAGCCCCGGCTCGGCGGAATACACCTCCCCTGCCAGCAGGGGCCGCGTATTGAACGCCATGTCTTCCGGATACTCATGCAGCATCAGGCCGACGGCATGGCCCGTCCGGTGGAAGACGTACTGCGCGCAGTCGGCCCGCTCGATCACCTGCAACGCCGCGGCATCCATGTCGCACACGCGTTTGCCCAGCACCGCCGCTGCCACCGCGGCGTCGGTAGCTTCCGCGGCCACCGAGTACAGGCGGGCCTGCTGGTCCGTCGGCTTGCCGCAGAACCACGTGCGCTCGTTCTCGACGTAGAGTCCATTCAGGCGCGGCAGCACCAGATTGACGATCGTGTCGCCCGCCGAGATGCGCGCGCCGCAAGCCGCGCCGTCGCCGTGGGGCGAAGCGGATGCGGGCCCGGACAGCGTCCAGCATTTGAGAATGTCGAAGTCCTCGCCGGGGAAACGGCGAGCGGCTTCCTCGACCATCAGGGCCGCCATGGCATGGTCCAGTTCCTGGACCAGCCGGCCCGCGCGGATGTTCTCGCGGTAGCGATCCTGTACCCAATCGGTCAGCGCCCCGAGCTCGCGCATCACCTGCAGTTCCTCGGGATGCTTGACCCAACGCAGGCCACGCATGTCGCCCATGGACGGCCGCAGTGTCAGCTCGGGCAGATGGCGCTGTGCCGCCGTCAGGATCGGATGTGCGACATCGACGGCGATGCGCGACATGCCCAGACCCTTCTCAGCCAGAAGCCCGGCGACGACCTCGGGCAGCTGCGGCACCAGCGGCAGGCGATTGGCAACGCGTGGGTGCTCGGCGTAATAGGTGATATCCGACAACCACACCTTCCCCTTCTCGGTGGCGAAGCGCATATGGTTGGTCGACAGTTCGTTCATCACCGCGAAGGTGTCGCCATTGCGCGGAACGACCACGAAGACCGGCCGTTCCCATGGCCATACGTCCAGCTGGAAGTTGGTCGCGAACTGGAAGAAGTCGGGCGTGCCGAAGACCAGCGCATCGACGCGCAGTCGATCCATCAGCTTGCGCATCGACGCCAGGCGGTATTCGTGGACGGCTTTTGTCAGATGAGGCATGGCTTGATCAGAGAGAAATGCCGAGTTTGCGGATGATCGGACCCCAGGCTTCGGAGTCGCGCTTCATGTAGCGCTCCACTTCCGTCGAGGGCCCCTTGATCGGTTCGAGGAACTGGAAGGCCAGCTTTTCCTTCAACAGCGGGTCGTCCAGCGCCTGGTTGATGTCGGCGTTGATCTTCTGCACCAGCGCGGCCGGCGTTCCGGCCTTCGCGACGATCGCATACCAGCCCGGCACCGCGATGTCATGGCCCAGTTCCTTGAAGGTGGGCACGTTGGGCAGCGCCGCAAGACGCTTGTCGCCGGTGACGGCGAGCGGCACGAGCTTCTGTCCGACGATGTTCGCGTGCACGCCCGCCACCACGTTCATCATCACCGGGGTCTGTCCGTTCATCAGGCTGGTGGCGCCGCCCGGGCCATTGAAGGGGACGTGCTGCAGCTTGATCCCGGCCTTTTCGGCCACCAGCTCCATCGCGAGATGGGTGGAGTTGCCGACGCCGCCCGATGCGAAGCTGATTTCGCCCGGACGCGTCCTGGCCATCTGCACGAACTCCTGCAGGGTCTTGACGCCCAGCGACGGCGCGGCGACGAACACAAACGGCGAGTTCGCCAGCATCGCGACGCCGACCAGATCCTTCGACGGGCGATAGGGCAACTTCGGATACAGATGGGGATTGAAGCTCAGATTCGACACGCCGGCAAAGAACAGCGTATAGCCGTCGGCCGGCTGGGACAGCACGTAGCTGATGGCCAGCGCGCCGTTGGCGCCCGGCTTGTTTTCGACCACGACGGCCTGCTTCCACGCGTGTCCCAACCGCTCGGCCAGCGCCCGCGCCAGTACGTCGTTGCCCGTTCCGCCCGCCTGCGGCACCACCAGCCGTACCGGCCGGGCGGGGTAGGTTTCAGCCTGCCCGATACCCGGCAGCGCCGCCGCCAGCACTGCGCCCGCAGTCCAGCTCATCCATGTTCGCCGTTTCATGCTGCACTCACCTTGTCTTCGATCCATCCCGGCCGATCCGTCCGGTCGATTCATCTCGGTCGAGAATCACTTCGACCGCCACCCGCGGCTGTCGAATCGAGACGCAATGTACCATGTGGTACATTGCCGGGTGTAGCGAGGGTATACGCGAATCACCGGGGGAAATCAGGGGCTGATGCGTAGCGGCAGCGAGGGGATCAGGGCCGACGGTGGCGTGCCATCATTTCGGCGAAGTACTCGATGGCAGCGGTCGTGCCCTTGCGGTCGCCGGTGGTCACCAGATCGAGCAGCAGCCCGCGAATCGTGGCGACTTCGACGCGGGCGAGCAGCCTGGCCTCGGTGCGGCTCATCCCCAGATTGCGCTCGAAGCGTTCGGCCAGCATGCCGGTCCAGCTGCCGATCACGTCCTCGAGAAAGCCGCTGAAGCGTTCGCGGTCGCGGATGGCGCGACCATATATTTCGAACACCAGTTGCATGATGGGCAGGTAGTTCGACGCCGAGTATCGCTGCCAGGCGGAGACCAGCGCCGTCTTCGGATCCGTGCCTTCGGCCAGCGTCTGCTGCCGCGCCTGCTGTTCGGCATGCCGGATACGATGCAGCAGCGCCTGCCAGAATCCGTCCGCGGAACCGAAGTAGTAGATCAGCATGCGATGGCTGGTACCCAGGGCCTCCGCGACGCTGCGCAGCGACAGATCGCCCAGGCCGTGGTTGAGCACATGCTCGGTGGCCGCATCCAGCAGTTGAAGGGCTTGCTCGCTGGTCGCGCGCGTGCTGGTGTCGGATTTCTTCGTAGGCATCGGGTAGCGGTCGGTAGGCGGGACAGCGACAGGGGGCGTCGCGAACCGCGATTCTAGCCGCGGTCCGTCCCATCGCAAGCCATTCCGACGCTACGCCCGGGCCGGCAAGGCGGCCCGGCGCTCAGGCCTGGACGATCGTCTCGAAGCCGCCGTAGATCATCCGCTGCGCATCGAAGGGCATGTTCTTCATGTCGTTCGCCAGCCGCGGATCGGCCATCGACGCCTTCATGCCCTCGTCCCGCTTCTCGCGCGACGGCCATTCGATCCACGAGAACACCACGGACTCGTCGTCCTTGCGCTGGACCGCCATGGTGAACGACGTGACCTTGCCCTCG
The DNA here is from genome assembly GCF_026210475.1 of Cupriavidus cauae. Taxonomy (NCBI): domain Bacteria; kingdom Pseudomonadati; phylum Pseudomonadota; class Betaproteobacteria; order Burkholderiales; family Burkholderiaceae; genus Cupriavidus; species Cupriavidus cauae. The sequence continues at coordinate 1,162,101 of NZ_CP080294.1, read as the reverse complement.
GGCACATCGTCGCCCCAGCATTCGAACACCCTGAGGGCGCCGTACTCCTTGAACACCTGCGCCGCCTTCTGCGCCATTTCGCGGTAGGCTTCGCGGTTGGCGGTGGGCACGGCAATGACAAATCCGTCGACATAGGACATGGTGGTCTCCTTGGGAATCGATTGGCACCGGCGGTCGGGTCCGCGCCGGATGGCGCAGCCTTTTGCTCGGAATGCGTCTCGTTACCATAGTGCAAGAACCGCAATGTCCAAAGTGGACAGCAGGCCAGCCCTCCAGCAAACCCTCCCGCTAGCCCTCCTCCTCCCGAGGCAGGAAGCGGTCGCCCTCGGCCAGCGGCGCGAAGCGATAGGTCGCCGGCGTGCGCGACAGCTTCACCGGCGCGCCCAGTCCGCGATAGCCGCCCTCCATCTCCACCACCATCTCGCGATGCGCCGTATGGGGATGCTGCAGGGCATCCGGCACCGACAGCACCGGGGCGCACGGCACGCCGGCCTGCACCAGCGCGTCGGCCAGGGTCTTGCCGTCAAGCGCGCCGAGTAGGGTCTCCAGTTCGGCCTTCAGCGCGGACCGATTGACCGAGCGCGCCCCGGCGGTCGCATAGCGTTCATCGTCGGCCAGCGCGGCCACGCCGAGGTGCTCGCACAGGATGCGGAACTGCCGGTCGTTGCCGACCGCGAGAAAGATGGGATCGGTGGCGGTGGCCACCGTGTCGTACGGATAGATGTTCGGATGGGCGTTGCCCGTGCGCTGCGGCGCCTTGCCGCTCATGAACCAGTTGGCCGCATGCGGATGCAGCAGCGACAGGCCGGAGTCATACAGCGCGGCCTCGACGAACTGGCCGCGGCCGCTGCGCTCGCGCTCCTGCAGGGCAAGCAGCACGCCGAGCGCGGCGTTCAGGCCGGTCACCATGTCGACCACCGGCAGGCCGACGCGCAGCGCCTCGCCGTCCGCCTCGCCGTTGATGCTCATGATGCCCGCCATCGCCTGGATCGCGGCATCGTAGCCCGGCAGGCCGCCGAGCGGTCCGTCGGCGCCGAAGCCCGACACGCGGCAGTGCACCAGGCGCGGGAAGCGTTGCGACAGGGCCTCGTAGCCCAGGCCCCATTTCTCCATGGTGCCGGTCTTGAAGTTCTCGATCAGCACGTCGGCGTCGGCCAGCAGCGCAAGCAATACCTCGCGCTCGGCCGGCGCCGCCAGATCGAGCCGCATCACGCGCTTGTTCCGGTTCAGGCCGAAGTAGTAGGACGCCACGCCGTCCTTGAACGGCGGCCCCCACGTCCGCGTGTCATCGCCCTGTGGCGGCTCGATCTTCAGCACATCGGCGCCGTGGTCGCCCAGGATCTGCCCGCAGTACGGGCCGCCCAGGATGCGCGACAGGTCGACCACCCGGATACCGGCGAGCGCGCCGGTGCTTGCTTGCGTCATCGGATTCCCTTGCTCGTTGCCATCGTCGGCGCCATCGTGGGCGCTGTCATCAATCCAGGTCGATCCGGCTCAGTCCAGCTGCGCGCCGGACTTCTGCACCACCGCGCGCCACTTGCCGACCTCGGCCTTGATGAAGCCGCCCAGTTGCTCGGGCTTGGTCGAGGGCGCGAACTCGAGCCCTTGCCCCTGCAGCGTCTTGCGGACCTCCGGCTGCTTCAGCGCGTCGGCAAAGGCCGCGTTGAGCTTGCCGATGACTTCCTTGGGCGTACCGGCCGGCGCCACCACGCCGAAGAACACCGACACGTCGAAGCCGGCGACGCCCTGCTCGGCGACCGTCGGCACATCGGGCAGCGCCTGCGAGCGCTCGCGGGTGGTCACGCCGAGCGCGCGCAGCTTGCCGCTCTTGATGAAGGGGAGCGCGGTCAGCACGTCGGTAAAGGTCATGCTGACCTGGCCGCCCAGCAGATCGTTCAGCGCCGGGCCGGTGCCCTTGTACGGAATGTGCTGGAAGTCGGTGCCCGCCAGGTTGTTGAACAGCACGCCGGCCAGGTGCGACGACGCGCCATTGCCGGACGAGGCATAGGTCAGCTTGCCGGGATTGGCCTTGGCATAGGCGATCAGCTCGGTGACGTTCTTCGCCGGCACCGACGGATTGACCACCAGCACATTGGGCAGATGGCCGATCTGGATCACCGGCGTGAAGCTCTTGACCGGGTCGTAGTTGATCTTGCGATAGAGACTGACGTTGATCGCCAGCGGCGCCGAGGTGCCGAACATCAGCGTGTAGCCATCGGGCTCGGCGCGCGCGACGGCCTCCGCGCCGATATTGCCACCGGCGCCGGCGCGGTTCTCGACTACCACCGGCTGGCCCAGCGTGTTCTTCAGCGAGGCGGCGAGCGTGCGCGCCATCGCGTCGGTCGGGCCGCCCGGCGGGTAGGTCACCACCATCATGATCGGCTTGGACGGATAGTCCTTCTGCGCGAAGGCCGGCGCGATGCCGGCGCACAGCGTCAGCGTGGAAGCGGCGGCGAGCGCCGCGATGCGTTGCCATGGGGTCATGTCATGTCTCCTTGTCGGGCCATGCGCCGTCGGGATTCATCGTCCCGGGCGCTTGTTCGGATCGTTGTTGGTTGGGGATTCGCTGCGAGGCATTACGCCTCGCGACGGGTGAGCCTGTGAGCCTGTGGGTCTATGGATCTGCGGGGTCGCGGGTCTGCCGGTGTGCGCGTCCGCGCGTCTGCGCGTCTGCGGGCCGCAGGGCCCCCGGGCCGGCGGACCGGCTGGTCGGGTCGCCAGTAGATCTTCAGAACAGATCGACCTGATCGACCGCCCCGGCCGGCTGCACCGCGCCTTCGGCCGCCGGCGCCACGGTGTCGGCCAGCCAGTCCGGCTCGGCGCCGCCCGCCAGCGGATCGCGCGGCAGCACGCGGTGGATCAGCACCAGCTGCGCCAGACGCATGCGGCGGACCGAGCCGATACGGCCCGCTTCCCACGCCATCGCTACCGCGCTGGTCACGTGATACAGCGCGGACGCGGCCTGCCGGGCCAGCACATCGCCGGCCGCATCGGCCTGCGCGGCGTCGGCCGCCAGCGTACAGGCGCGTTCCAGTGCGCGGTCGAACGCCGCGCGCGCGTTGGCGTGCATCGGCGTCTGCACCAGCAGAGATTGCAGATGGGCCCGCAGCACCGGCAGGGCGCCCTCGCGCCGGATCGCGCGCAGTACGTCGAGCGCGACGATATTGCTGGTGCCTTCCCAGATCGAGCCGAGGTGGGCGTCGCGCACCAGCCGCGGATCGCTCCATTCCTCGATGTAGCCGCAGCCGCCGCGAATCTCCATGGCGTCGCCGGTGACCTTGCGCGCATCGCGGCACGCGCGGAACTTGATCAGCGGCGTCAGGATGCGCATCAGCGGATAGGCGTCGGCCTCGCCGGCGTCGGCCCGGCGCAGCGCCTCGGCGGTCTGGAACACCATCGTGCGGGCCTGCTCGGTCGGCAGCGCCAGCTTCAGCAACTGGCGGCGCATCAGCGGCATGTCGATCAGCCGCTTGCCGAACGCACGGCGCTCCCGCGCGATGAACAGTCCTTCCGACAACGCCCGCCGCATCAGTCCGGCGGCGCGCACGCCGTTGGAGAGGCGCGAGTTGTTGATCATGTCCGCCATCTGCACGAAGCCGCGGCCAGGCTCGCCGACCAGCCAGGCGTGCGCGCCTTCGAGGCGGATCTCGCCGCTCGCCATCGAGCGCGTGCCCAGCTTGTCCTTCAGGCGGATGATGCGATAGTGGTTCGGGCTGCCATCGGCCAGCCGGCGCGGCAGCAGGAACAGCGACACGCCCTTGATGCCGTCGGGCGCACCATCCGGACGCGCCAGCACCATCGCCAGCTCGGCGTCGGGATTCGAGCAGAACCACTTGTCGCCGGTCAGGCGCCAGCCGCCCTGCGCCTGGGGATCGGGGATCGCGCGCGTGGCCGTGGCCGCCACATCGGAGCCCGCGCCCTGCTCGGTCATGAACATCGCGCCCTGGTACAGGTCCTCGAACACCTGCGTGGTCAGGTTCGGCAGGAAGCGCTCGACCAGCGCCGGATCGCCGAACTTGCGCAGCGTGCGCGTCAGCGAATCGGTCATCGACAGCGGGCAGCACAGGCCGAACTCCGCCTGCACGAACAGATAGGTCAGCGCGTACTTGGCGGCCGCCGGCATCGGCTGCGGCCAGCCCAGCACGCCGCCGCGATGCGATACCGCCGCCAGGCCGAACTCGGCAAAGGCCACGCGTTCGAGCTCGACATAGGCCGGATGCTTGTCGATGCGCTGCGCATCGATGCCGGTGCGCGTGCGATACGTCAGCGTCGGCGGATGGTGATCGGCGGTATTGGCCAGCGCATCCAGCACGCCCCCCGCCAGCGCGCCCATCCGGTCCAGATGCGGCAACAGGTGCTGGTACAAGTCGGCCGGCAGATACAGCGGCAGCAGCGCGCGCAGGTCGGGATCGCTGGCAAACAGATTGGCGCCATGCTGGTCCGGCACCGGATGTACGGACGGCGTCGCCGCGGCGGCGGGTTGCGATGAAACGTCCTGACGGACGGCGCTGGTCGGCATGCTTGTCTCCTCTTCCCACTTCTCGATATGCGGCCGGGACCGAGCCCGCCGGATGCTGGAATGTTCGAGGAAGCAGCGATTTGCGTCCAATACTAATAATGGCTTGGACGATATGTTTTTTGTATAGGCGCCCACACAGGCGATTCACCTCGCTACGCTCTCATGCGTCGCTTGCAGCGCTAGGGACAAACCCGCCCTGTCACACCACCAGACCGCAACGCGTTGCATACTGTCCCGCCACGGCCGAGCCGTGCGAGCCGGGCGGGACAGCCTGGCCGTCGTATCGACACCGTCGCATCGACACCATACAAAGGAGACAACATGCAACGACGCCAAATCCTGCGCCTCGCCGGCGCGGCATGGGCGGCGGGCGTGGCCGGGATGCCGGTCGGACGCCTGCACGCCGAGGACTTTCCCAGTCGTCCCATCAAGCTGATCGTGCCCTACGGCGCGGGCGGCATCACCGACCAGATCGGCCGCGCGCTGGCCGATGCGGCCGGGCGCGAGCTGGGCCAGTCGATCATCGTCGAGAACAAGCCCGGGGTCAGCGGCACGCTGGGCGCGACGCAGATGGCCACCAGCGAGCCCGACGGCTATACGCTGACGATGGCGCCGGTGGTGATCTTCCGCTTGCCGCACGTGCAGAAGATGCGCTACGACCCGCTGAAGGACCTGACCTATATCTCGATGATCGCGGACTACAACTTCGCGGTCGCGGTGCGCACCGATGCCAAGTGGAAGACCATGCAGGAGCTGGTGGCCGAGGCCAAGGCGTCGAGCCGCGGCATCAGCTACGGCACCACCGGCATCTACGGCAGCCAGCATCTGACGATCTCGGAACTGGCGCGCATCACGCAATCGAACTGGACGCATGTCCCGTACAAGGGCGACGCCGAGGCCATCACCTCGCTGCTGGGCGGCCAGTGCGACGTGGCGATGCTGACCAACACGCTGCTGCCCTATGTGAAGAACGGCCAGTTGCGGGTGCTGGCGGTGCTGTCGGAAAAGCGCGCGCCGGACTTCCCCGATGCGCCGACGCTCAAGGAGATCGGCTATCCGGTCTGGTCCAATTCGCCGTTCGGCATCGTCGGCCCCGCCGGCATGAAGCCCGAGGTCGTGAAGAAGCTCGATACCGCGTTCCGCAATGCGCTGAAGGATCCGAAGCTGCTGGCGGTGACGCAGCAGTACGGCATGTCGACCAACTACATGGGTCCCGAGCAGTACACCGCCTATGCGCAGAAGGCCTTCAAGAGCGAGGGGGCGATCATCCAGCGGCTGGCGGAGGCGATGAAGAACCAATAAGGTTCATTCGCCCGCGCCGCGGCCGAGTTCGCGCAGCAGCGTCTGCTGCGACTCGGTCAGCGTGCGCAGCCGCGACGGCAGGTCGATGGCGACCGTCAGCAGCAGATCGCCGGTCTTTTGCCTGGCGCGGTCGTGCAGGCCCATGCCCCGCACGCGGATCACGGTGCCGCTGCGCGTCATCGCCGGAATCTCGGCCATCACGGTCTTGCGAAAGCGCACCACCGGCACGCGGCCGCCGAGGCAGGCCAGCACGAAGTCGATCTTCAGTTCGCGCGTCAGGTCCAGCCCATCGACGCCGAACACGCGGTCCTTGCGCACCCGGACCTTGCACATCAGATTGCCGTTGGGGCCGCCGTCGATGCCGGCGCCGCCCATGCCACGGGCACGCAGCACGGTGCCGTCGATCACGCCCGGCTTGATCTGCACGCGCAGCGCCTTGTCGACGCGCACCTTGCCGGTCCCGCCGCAGGCATCGCAGGCAGCCGGCTCGACGCCGCGCCCTGCGCAGCGCTCGCAGGCGCCATACGCGTTGAACAGGCCGCGCCGCACCTGGCCCGTGCCGGCGCACGGCTTGCAGGCCATCATGCGGATGCCGCGCGCATCGCAGTGCAGGCAATCGACCGTCATCCTGACCCGGGTCGATGCCATGCCGCCCAGCACCGCCGTTTCCAGCGCGATGCTGGTCTCGCATAGATAGTCGACGCCGGCCTTGCCCTGGGCGTTGCGCCGCGGGCCGCCGTGCGGCCAGGCCTCGCGCGCCGGACGCGCTCCGTGGCCGCCGCGGCCGTTGCCGGTGCCATTGCCCGCGCCATTGCCGGCGCCGTGGCCCGAACCGCCACGCGGCGCGGCGCGCTCGGCGTCGTAGGCCATCCGGCGGCCGGCATCCTTGAGCACCGCGAAGGCATGCTGCAATCGCTTGAACCGCTCTTCCGCGGCCTGCGGATCGTCCGGATTGCGGTCCGGATGCCAGCGCATGGCCAGCCGCCGGTACGCCTGCCGGATCTCTTCCGCCGTGGCCGTCGGGGCAACGCCTAGGGTCTGGTAGTGGTCATGGTGCGTCACGGGGGCCTTGTATTCGCCGTTGGCGCAGCCCGCACTGCTGCTGCGCGCTACCTGTTCAGGCGGCACATCGAAGGGATAACGGCATGCCGCGCGCAAACTGTAGGCATAGAATGAGGCCCGCTTCACCGTTACCGGCGCCCGACACCGCCTCCGTTCCGGCCCCCATCACCGAACCCTCATCGAAGCGCCATCGAACGCCGCCCCTGTCATGGAGTTCCGCCATCTGCGCTATTTCCTCGTGCTGGCCGACGAGCTGCATTTCGGCCGCGCCGCGCGCCGGCTGTCGATCTCGCAGCCGCCGCTGTCGCTGAACATCCAGCAGCTGGAGGCGTCGGTCGGCGCCCGGCTGTTCGAGCGCGACAGCAAGGGCGTACGGCTGACCGCCGCGGGCCGGGCCTTCCGCGAATCGGCGACCGCGCTGCTGGCGCAGGCCGAGGAGGCGCGGCTGCTGGCGCGGCAGATCGAGGCCGGCGCCGTGGGCCGGCTACGCGTGGGCTTCGTCGGGTCGATGCTGTATCGGGGCCTGCCGCAGAAGCTGCAGCAGTTCGAGGCCGATCAGCCCGGCATCCAGATCGCGCTGACCGAACTCAATTCGCAGGAACAGATCGAGGCGCTGCTGCACGGGCAGCTCGACGTCGGCTTCATCCACACCAGCCGGGTGCCGGACGAGCTGGCGGCGCGGCTGATCCACAGCGAGCCCTTCGTCTGCTGCATGCCGGCCGCCCATCGGCTGGCAACCCGGCGCACCATCGCGCTGACCGAGCTGCGCGGCGAGCCGTTCGTGCTGTTCTCCCGCAATGCGTCGCCCGACTACTACGCGCGCATCGTCGACATGTGCGCGGCCGAGGGCTTCTACCCGCAGATCCGCCACGAGGTCCGGCACTGGCTGTCGGTGGTGTCGCTCGTCTCGCAGGGAATGGGCGTGGCGGTGGTGCCGGCGGCCCTGCGGCATTCGGCGCTGGCCGGCGCGGCATTTCGGCCGCTGAAGCACAGCACCGTGCCGTCGGAGGTCTATTGCGTCTGGAAGGCGGCGCCCGATCATCCGGCGCGCGATCGCTTCGTCGGCATCTTCCCCACGCCGGCCGCGCGGCAACGGACCGCCTAGCGGGCCGACGCCGCGCGATACGCGCGGATGCGCTCGCGCAAACCGGGCCGCGCGGCCGAATGGACCAGCGCGGCGAGCTGCCTGGCGAGTTCGTCGCCGTCTGCGCGGGAGGCGGCATGGATCGCCGCCTGCGTGTCGGTGTCGAGCCGGCGCGCCTGACGCGCCAGCGCCTCCAGCGCGGTATCGGGCTTGCCGTGTTCGTCGGCCTCGAAGTCCCGCGAGGCCAGGCCCGTGGCGAGGGCCGTGTCGGCATCGATGGTGGCGCCGGCGCCGATCCATTGGCGCGCCAGTGTCGGCCCGACGCGGGCGGCAAGCCGCGCGGTCCCCAGCACCAGCCCGAAGGCCGCGCCGGGGAAGGCGAAGCGGCTGTCGGCCGCCACCCAGCATTGTTCGCAGGCCGCCGCCAGATCGGCGCCGGCGCCCATGGCCCGGCCGTGGACCCGCGCGACGGTGGTGAATGGCGCCGTATAGACGGCCTGCAGCATCAGTTCGACGCGGACGAAGCGGGCCAGCAGCGTGTCATCCGTTTCGCCGTCGAGGTCGGCGAGGTCGAAGCCGGTGCAGAAGTGTTTGCCCGCGCCTTCGATCAGCAGCAGCCGCGTGCCGTCGCGCTGGCAGGCGAGGACCGCGTCGTGCAGCGCCTGCACCAGTTCGGCCGACAAGGCATTGCCCCGTTGCGGACGATTCAGCGTCAGTCGCGTGATATCGCCTTGCCGGTCGACCAGCAGCGCCGGCTGCGCGGTGGCGGCGACGGTCGATGCGTCGTCAGACATCGGCAGCGGCCCACAGATTCGGCGCGAAGCGGTTGGCATAGCCGGAGACGAACTCCTTCGGCGCGCCGGTCGCGGGATCGAAGACATGGCGGCGAATGCGGCCGATATTGCCGCCGTACAGGTGGACGCTGACCGAGACGCGGTCGTCGAAGGCATTGCGCACGCGGTGGATGTCGCCCAGCGAGGGCGAAACCGCCGCCACCTGCCCGGCCTCGAGCCGGGTTTCCTCGCCGTCCTGATGGATGCCTCGATCGTCGCGGCGATAGCGGATGTCGATCTCGGCCCCGCGCAGCACGCCGATCCAGCCCCACACCGTGTGGTCGTGCACAGGCGTCTGCTGGCCCGGCCCCCAGACGAAGCTGACCACCGAGAAGCGATCGAGCGGATCGCCGTACAGCAGGTATTGCTGGTAGTAGGTCGGATGCGGCTGCGCCAGTTCGTCGGGCAGCCAGTCGTCGCGGGCGACCAGCGCCTGCAGCAGGGGCCGGGTGCCTTCCAGCAAGGCGGCCTCGTCGCGGTCGGGTCCTTCCATCAGCGACGTGACGCCGGCAACGAAGGTCCGCAGCGGTTCGATGGTGCGGCTCATGGCGTTTTCTCCTGCGTTTGGTCCTGAGTTTGCTTCTGCGTTTGGTCCTGCGTTCGTTCCTGCGTTTGCCCCGGCTCCTGCCCCTGCCCGGCGCCGCCGGCATGGGCGGCGCGAATCGCCTCGGTATGCTCGCCGAGTGCGGGCGGCGGCCGGCGCACCGGCAACCCCATGCCGTCCAGCCGCAGCGGCGAAACGAAGGTCCGCGTCGCCACGCCGCTCGGCAGCGTCAACGGGCGCACCCACTCCATGTGTTCGACCTGCGGATCCTGCAGCGCGGCGGCGTAGTCGTTGATGCGCGCGTGCGGCACGCCGGCGGCCTGGAAGGCCGCGATCCAGTGATCGACGCCGGCGCGGGCAAAGCGCTGCTCCAGCAAGTCCTTCAACGCGACCTGGTTGGCCGCGCGATCACGGGTGGTGGCAAAGCGGGGGTCCTCGGACAGTTCGGGCATCTCGACCACGCGCACGACCTCGAGCCACAGCTTCTGGTTGCCGGCCGCGATCGCGAAATAGCCGTCGGCCGCCTGGAACGCCTGGTACGGCGCGTTGCGCGGATGCGCCGAGCCCAGCTTGGCCGGGCTGCGGCCGGTGCCGAAATACTCGCTGGTCTGCAGCGCCGCGATGCCCAGCGTGCAGCCATACATCGGCACATCGATATGCATGCCGGCGCCGCCGGCGCGCACGCGGGCCAGCGCGCTGGCGATGGCGAAGGCCCCGTACAGCCCGGACGCAAAATCGGCCAGCGGCACGCCGCACTTGACCGGCGCGCCGTCCGGCTCGCCAGTCACGCTCATCACGCCGGCGGCGGCCTGGATGGTCAGGTCGAAGCCGCCCTCGGTCGCACGCGGCCCGCTTTGGCCATAGGCCGACACCGAGCAGTAGACGAGCCCCGGATGGTCTTCGCGCAGGCTCGCATAGCCCAGCCCCAGGCGGTCCATCACGCCGGGCCGGTTGTTCTCGACCACCACGTCGGCCTCGAGCATCAGTTGGCGCGCCAGCGCCACGTCTTCCGGCTGCTTCAGGTTCAGCACCACCGAGCGCTTGTTGCGGTTCAGCGAAGCAAAGTTCTCCGAGAAGCCGGCCGAAATCGGCGGCCATTGCCGCAGCGTATCGCCGTCGGGGGGTTCGATCTTGACGACGTCGGCGCCCATGTCGGCCAGCAGCATGCCGCAGAACGGCCCGGCGGCAACGGTGCAGAACTCCAATACCTTGACGCCGGCGAGCGGCAGATCCTTCTCGTTCAGATCGGACATGACAGTGGCAGCGGTGGGAGGGCGCCGGTTGGCGGAAAGGCACGCCGGCGCCCGTCTTGCGGGCGGCGGGGCATGCGAGGCATTATATGGACGTGCCGGAATACGGGACAACGGTTCCGTATTTGAGAACAGGGCGGACGACCCGTCCGCTGCCCGCGTAAGCGCCCAGGCAATACAGCAAACCATGAACAACACCCTGATCAAAGGCCTCGGCATCGTCGAACTGCTGGCCCATAGCGACCGGCCGCTGGGGCTGACCGAGATCGCCAACCGGCTCGGCATGGCCAAGAGCAATGTCCATCGGCTGCTGCAGGCGCTGACCGAGCTGCGCTATGTGATCCGCGACGAGGACACCGCGGCCTACAGCGCGTCGATCAAGCTGTGGGAGCTGGGCTCGGCGGTGCTGGGCCGGCTCGATCTGCGCCGCCACGCCGAGGGCTGGATGGAACGGCTGATGCACGACAGCGGCGAAAGCGTCCACCTGTCGGTGCTCGATCGCGGCGAGGTCGTCTACGTGCACAAGATCGACAGCCCCAATCCAGTCCGCGCCTATACCCAGATCGGCGGCCGCGCGCTGGCGCACTGCGTGGCGACAGGCAAGGCAATGCTGGCTTTCCAGCCGCCGACCGTGCTGCAGCGGATGTCGACCGCGCTGGAGAGCGCCACCACCAATTCGATCGTCGAGCCGGCGCGCTTCCTGCAGGAAATGGACAAGGTGCGGCGGCAGGGCTATGCGGTCAATCGCGGCGAATGGCGCGAGTCGGTCCATGGCGTGGCCGCGCCGATCGTCGACGGGCATGGCCAGGTCTTCGCCGCGGTCGGCCTGTCCGGGCCGGCGGAGCGCTTCAAGCCGCAGAAGCTGCGCACGTTCGCGGAAATGGTCCAGCACGCCGCGGCGGAGATTTCGTCGAGCCTGCGTGGCGGCACCCGGCACGGCGCGCTCGCGCTGGCCACGCGCGGCATGGTGACCACCGGCCGCTGAACCCCGCGCCAAACCGCATTACCCCCCATCGGAAGGGCCTCGGCGCGTTCGAGTGTTCCGCGAAAGCCACAACAGCCTCGGATTGGTGCAGCGCGCATAGGCCGCTCCAAGATTCACCTTATAATGCCGCCACCTGGCCGACGCCGAACGGACTTACCCGGTCCTCATCGGTGCGGTGGGCAGGCGGGCGATTGGCCTGCGCAATAACAAGAACGTGGTCAAGTAGTGCCCTTTCAGGCCTGAGCCGCGGTCGTGCATGCGCGCCCCCGACCAGCCTGTCAAGTCGCCGGGGAGTTCTTCGATTTTGCGCACGTCCGAGGCCCGCGCCTGGATGATTCGAACAAACACGATCGAGGAGCTCCCAATGAAGCATTCCCGTCTTACCTCCCTTTCTCTGGCCGCCGCGCTGCTCACCCTGGGTGCCGCCGCGCATGCGGAAACCGTCAAGATCGCCATCGCCGGCCCGATGAGCGGCTCGGTCGCGCAGTACGGCGACATGGTCAAGGCGGGCGCGCTGACCGCCATCGAGCAGATCAACGCTGCCGGCGGCGCCGGCGGCAACAAGCTCGAAGTCGTGCTGATGGACGACGCCTGCGAACCGAAGCAGGCCGTGGCCGTCGCCAACAAGATCGTCAGCCAGAACATCCGCTATGTGATCGGCCACGTCTGCTCGGGCTCGACCATTCCGGCCGCGGACATCTACGAGAACGAAGGCGTCGTGATGGTGACGCCGTCGGCCACCGCGCCGCAGCTGACCGAAGGCAAGAAGCGCAAGATGATCTTCCGCACGATCGGCCGCGACGACCAGCAGGGTCCGGCCGCCGCGCAGTACATCATCGGCAAGGTCAAGCCCAAGAAGGTCGCCGTGCTGCACGACAAGCAGTCGTACGGCCAGGGCATCGCCGCCTCGGTGCGCAAGGACCTGGAAGCGGCCAAGATCCCCGTGGTGCTGTTCGAAGGCATCAACGCCGGCGATTCGGACTACTCGGCCGTGATCACCAAGCTGAAGTCGCAGGGCGTGGACTTCGTCTACTTCGGCGGCTATCACCCCGAGATGGGCCTGCTGCTGCGCCAGGCGCGCGAGCAGGGCGTCAAGGCGACGTTCATGGGACCGGAAGGCGTCGGCAACAAGGACGTCACCGCGATCGCCGGCCCGGCTTCGGAAGGCATGCTGGTCACGCTGCCGGCCGACTTCTCGGCCGACCCGGCCAACGCGGCGCTGGTCAAGGCCTTCGCCGACAAGAAGCGCGATCCGAACGGTCCGTTCCAGATGCCGGCCTACGCGGGCGTCAAGATCATCGCCGACGCGATCGCGGGCGCCAAGAGCACCGATCCGGTCAAGGTCGCGGCGTACATGCACAAGAACGCCTTCCAGACCCCGATCGGCAAGGTCGAATACGACGCGCAGGGCGACCTCAAGTCGTTCAAGTTCGTCGTCTTCACCTGGCACAAGGACGCCACCAAGACGGCCGCCAACTGATCGCCGGCGCGGTCCGTGCCAACGCCCCGTTCGTCACCGAACGGGGCGTTTTGATATGCCGGGCCGCTTCGATCGCGCCCTTCCCCGCGCGGGAAGGGCCCGCCGCGACAGGCACGCCGGCCTCACCGAAGCGGCCCGAACGGGCTGAACCCGGCCGACGTGCTGTACAGACGGGACGTACCTCATGAACGAATTCCTACCCCAATTCACCCAGCAGCTGGTCAACGGCCTGACGCTGGGTGCGATCTATGCGCTGATCGCCATCGGCTACACGATGGTCTACGGCATCATCGGCATGATCAATTTCGCCCACGGCGAGATCTACATGATCGGCGCCTATGTGGGCCTGGTGACGCTGACCGCGATCGGCGTGGCCGCCGGTTATCCGCTGCCGCTGGTGCTGGGCGCCGCGCTGCTGGTGTCGGTGATCGTCACCGGCCTGTACGGCTTCGCGGTCGAGCGGGTCGCCTACCGGCCGCTGCGCGGCGGACCGCGGCTGGTGCCCCTGATCTCCGCGATCGGCATGTCGATCTTCCTGCAGAACTACGTGCAGATCGGCCAGGGCGCGCGCGACGTGTCGGTGCCGGTGCTGATCAGCGGCGCGCTCGAGCTCGAGATGGGCGGCGATTTCACGGTGACCGTGCCGTATTCGCGCCTGCTGATCGTCGGCGTGACGCTGGTGCTGATGATCGCGCTGACGCTGTTCATCGGCCACTCGCGCATGGGCCGCGCCTGCCGCGCCTGCGCCGAGGACATGCGCATGGCCAATCTGCTCGGCATCGACACCAACCGCGTGATCTCGTTCACCTTCGTGCTGGGCGCGATGCTGGCCGCCGCGGGCGGCGTGCTGATCGGGCTGACGATCGGCAAGCTGAACCCCTTCATCGGCTTCGTCGCCGGCATCAAGGCCTTCACCGCCGCGGTACTCGGCGGCATCGGCAGCATTCCGGGCGCGATGCTCGGCGGCGTGCTGCTGGGCCTGGCCGAGACTTTCGCCTCGGGCTACATGCCGGCCGAATACAAGGACGTGGTCGCGTTCGGCCTGCTGGTGCTGATCCTGCTGTTCCGTCCCACCGGCCTGCTGGGCAAGCCGGACGTGGAAAAAGTCTGAGGACCGCGCCATGAACTCCTCCATTTCGATGACGCAATCGCTGAAGAACGCCGTCTCGGCGGCGGTGCTGACCGCCATCCTGACGATCCCCATCCTCGGCCTGCAGCTCAAGCTCGAGGGCTATCGCGTGGTGCTCGAACCGCACTGGCGCCCGGTGTGGATCGCGGTGGCCGCGGTGTTCCTGTTCCAGCTGTTCAAGCCGGTGATCCACCGCACCACCTCGGCGGTCAGGCTGCCGGCGCTGCCCACGCTCGCGCCGGGGCAGCAGCGCGCCGCGGTCTGGGTGCTGCTGGCGGTCGGGCTGATCTGGCCGTTCTTCGGCTCGCGCGGCGCGGTCGACGTCGCCACGCTGGCGCTGATCTACGTAATGCTCGGCCTGGGCCTGAACATCGTGGTCGGCTTCGCCGGCCTGCTCGACCTCGGCTATGTCGGCTTCTACGCGGTGGGCGGCTACACCTATGCGCTGCTGAACCAGGCCTTCGGGCTGTCGTTCTGGGAATGCCTGCCGATCTCGGCCGGCATGGCCGCGCTGTTCGGCTTCCTGCTGGGCTTTCCGGTGCTGCGCCTGCGCGGCGACTACCTGGCCATCGTGACGCTGGGCTTTGGCGAGATCATCCGCCAGTTGCTGAACAACCTGACCAGCCTGACCGGCGGACCGGACGGCATCTATGGCATCCCGAAGCCGACCGTGTTCGGCATCCCGATGACCCGCAGCGCGGGCGAGGATGGTGCCCGCACCTTCCACGACCTGATCGGCCTGGACTACAGCGGCGAGCACATGGTGATCTTCCTGTACCTGCTCGCGCTGTTGCTGGTGGGACTGACGCTGTTCGTCACCAGCCGGCTGATCCGCATGCCGATGGGCCGCGCCTGGGAGGCGCTGCGCGAGGACGAGATCGCCTGCCGCTCGCTGGGCCTGAATCCGACCCGCATCAAGCTGTCGGCCTTCACGCTGGGCGCGACCTTCGCGGGCCTGGCCGGCGCGTTCTTCGCCGCGCGCCAGGGCCTGGTCAATCCCGAATCGTTCACCTTCATCGAGTCGGCGCTGATCCTGGCCGTGGTGGTGCTGGGCGGCATGGGCTCGCAACTCGGCGTGATCATCGCCGCGATCCTGCTGACGGTGCTGCCCGAGGTCGCGCGCGGCTTCGCCGAATACCGGATGCTGCTGTTCGGCCTGGTGATGGTGCTGATGATGATGTGGCGCCCGCAGGGCCTGTTGCCCGCCAGCCGCCCGCACGTGGAGTTGCCGCAATGAGTGCACAAAGCGCAGAACTGTTGAAAGTGTCCGGCCTGCAGATGCGCTTCGGCGGCCTGCTGGCGGTGGACGGCATCGATTTCAGCGTCCGCAACGACGAGGTGTTCGCCATCATCGGGCCGAACGGCGCGGGCAAGACCACGGTGTTCAATTGCGTCGGCGGCTTCTACAAGCCCACCGCGGGCGAGGTGATGCTGGACGACCGGCCCATCGCCGGCCTGCCGAGCCATATGGTGGCGCGCCAGGGACTGGTCCGCACCTTCCAGAACATCCGGCTGTTCAAGAACCTGACGGTGGTCGAGAACCTGATGGTGGCGCAGCATCGCCGCGTCAAATCGGGGCTGCTGCACGGGCTGTTCGCCACGCCGGCCTATCGCCGCGCCGAGCGCGAGGCGCTGGAGCGCGCCGCCGAATGGCTCGACCGCATGGGCCTGCGCGCCGTGGCCAACCGCGAGGCGGGCACGCTGTCGTACGGCCACCAGCGGCGGCTGGAGATCGCGCGCTGCATGATCACGCAGCCGCGCCTGCTGATGCTGGACGAACCGGCCGCGGGCCTGAACCCGCAGGAGAAGGTCGAGCTCAAGACGCTGATCGACCAGCTGCGGCGCGAGTTCGGCATCGCGGTGCTGCTGATCGAGCATGACATGAGCCTGGTGATGGGCGTGTCCGACCGCATCCTGGTGATGGAGCACGGCCGCCCGATCACCATCGGCAAACCCGAGGACGTGCGCAACGACCCGCGCGTGATCAAGGCATACCTGGGAGAGGACTGATGCTGAAGCTGGAACAGGTCCATACCCATTACGGCGCCGTCGAGGCGTTGTGTGGCGTATCGATCGAGGTCAACCAGGGTGAGATCGTCACGCTGATCGGCAGCAACGGCGCGGGCAAGACCACGCTGATGATGACCATCTGCGGCAGCCCGCGCGCGTCCAGCGGGCGCGTGCTGTTCGAGGGCCGCGACATCACCGGCTGCTCGACGCACGAGATCATGCGCATGGGCATGGCGATCTCGCCCGAGGGCCGGCGCGTGTTCCCCAGCCTGACCGTGCTGGAGAACCTGAAGATGGGCGCGTTCTTCGCCAAGCGCGACGAAATCGAGGCGGGCATCGAGCATGTGTTCAAGCTGTTCCCGCGGCTGGAGCAGCGCGCCTCGCAGCGCGCCGGCACCATGTCCGGCGGCGAGCAGCAGATGCTGGCGATCGGCCGCGCGCTGATGAGCCGGCCGCGGCTGCTGCTGCTCGACGAGCCGACCCTGGGTCTCGCGCCGATGATCATCGCGCAGATCTTCGACATCATCCGCACCATCCGCGAGGATGGCGTGACGGTGTTCCTGGTCGAGCAGAACGCCAACAAGGCGCTGCAGGTGGCCGACCGCGGCTATGTGCTGGAAACCGGCAAGGTGGTGCTGGCCGATACCGGCGCGAACCTGCTGGCCAACGATCAGGTGCGCAACGCGTACCTGGGTGGCTAAGGCGCGGTCGAAGCCAGGGCCGGGATCGACGCACCGCAGCCAGGCATCGGCCCGGCCACCGCAGCCTTTACCGGGGCGTCGGTGGCCGGGCCGCTGTCCTTCCGGCACCCCACGATGCCACAGGGCACATTGCGGTACGTCAGGCGGCACGCCGAGCGGCACCCCACGCCAGTACGGCACATCGAGCGGGAGTGAATGCAGTACAATGCAAACGATTCTCATCTACGCCCGCTGATTCATCACTAAGCAAGCGGTCAGGTAGTACCGGCGCCACGCCGGCAACCCGCCCGCGGGACCAAAGCACATGCGCTTGTCAGACTTGCCGCGGCGCACCGCGGCCATCGTACTGTCGGTCGACGACAGCACCCCGAACGATCCCATCGCCCGACGCCTGCGCGAACTCGGCTTCGTGCCCGGCGAGGCCGTGCAGATCATTACCTTCGGCCCGTTCGGCAAGGACCCGCTGGTCGCCCAGGTCGGCAGCACGCGCTTCGCGCTGCGCCGCGCCGAAGCCGCCCGCGTGACGGTGCAGCCCGAGGGCGCCCGCACCGCCAATCCGGCCGCTGCGAGCAATACGGCTGCTGCAGGCAATACCGCCGATACAGCCGGTACCGCATGAAGCGGACCGATTCGAATTACGCCATGTCCGTCGCTACTTCTCCCGCCACTCCCGCTTCCGCCGCCACCGCGCAGGCGCCGCTGCGCGTCGCGCTGGTCGGCAACCCCAATTGCGGCAAGACCGCGCTGTTCAACCGGCTGACCGGCAGCCGCCAGAAGGTGGCCAACTACGCCGGCGTCACGGTCGAGCGCAAGGAAGGCTATTTCGTCGCGCCGTCCGGCCGGCAGGTCCGCATCCTCGATCTGCCGGGCGCCTACAGCCTGCACGCGACGAGCCTGGACGAAGCCATCACGCGCGACGTCTGCATGGGCAACCGCCCCGGCGAGGCCGTGCCCGACCTGCTGGTGTCGGTGGTCGATGCCACCAATCTGCGGCTGCACCTGCGTTTCGTGCTGGAACTGCGCCGCCTCGGCCTGCCGATGGTGGTGGTGCTCAATATGAGCGACGCGGCCGAACGCTGCGGCATCCGCATCGACCGCGACAAGCTGGCCGCCGCGCTGGGCGTGCCGGTGGTGCAGACGGTCGCCGTGCGGCGCGGTGGCGCCGCCGCGCTGCTGTCGGTGCTCGACGGCGCGCTGCCGTCGGCCCCGCCGCCTCCTCCGGCCCCGGCCGACGACTTCGACACGCATGCCGAGGTCAAGCGCCTGCTCGACGCGGCGGTGACGATGCCGACCGCATCGGCGAGCCTCGAAGACCGTATCGACCGCGTGGTGCTGCATCCGGTGTTCGGCCTGGCGATCCTCGCCGTGCTGCTGTTCCTGATGTTCCAGGCCGTGTTCTCGTGGGCCGAGCCGCTGATGGAGAGCATCGAGGGCGGCGTGGCCTATGCCGGCGAACTGGTCGGCGGCCTGCTGCCCGATGGACTGCTGCGCAGCCTGATCGTCGACGGCCTGATCGCCGGCCTGGGCAGCGTGGTGGTGTTCCTGCCGCAGATCCTGATCCTGTTCCTGTTCATCCTGACGCTGGAGGAATCGGGCTATCTGCCGCGCGCGGCCTTCCTGCTCGATCGGCTGATGATGGGCGCGGGGCTGTCGGGCCGCTCGTTCATCCCGCTGCTGTCGAGCTTCGCCTGTGCGATTCCCGGCATCATGGCGACCCGCACGATCCAGGACCCGCGCGACCGGCTGACCACGATCCTGGTCGCGCCGTTGATGACCTGCTCGGCACGGCTGCCGGTCTATGCGCTGCTGATCGGCGCCTTCATTCCGGCGGACACGGTGATGGGCGTGTTCAACCTGCAAGGGCTGGTGCTGTTCGCCCTGTATGTGGCCGGCATTGTCAGCGCGCTGGTGGTCGCCTATGCGCTGAAGTTCTTCCGCCGTGACCGCACCGAGCATCCGCTGCTGATGGAACTGCCGGCCTACCGCATTCCGAATCCGCGCGACGTCGCGATCGGGCTGTGGGAGCGCGCCCGCATCTTCCTGTCGCGCGTGGGCAAGGTGATCCTGACGCTGACGGTGCTGCTGTGGTTCCTGGCCACCTTCCCGTCCCCGCCCGAAGGCGCGACGCTGCCGCCGATCGACTACAGCTTCGCCGGCATGATCGGCCACGCGCTGGAGAAGGTATTCGCGCCGGTCGGCTTCAACTGGCAGATCTGTATCGCGCTGGTGCCGGGCCTGGCCGCGCGCGAAGTGGCGGTCGGCGCGCTGGCGACCGTCTACGCACTGTCGGGCAGCGAGGACACGGTGGCGGCGCAGCTCGCGCCGATGATCGCCGCGCAGTGGTCGCTGGCCACCGCGCTGGCGCTGCTGGCGTGGTTCGTGTTCGCGCCGCAGTGCATCTCGACACTGGCCGTGATCCGCCGCGAGACCAACTCGTGGAAGGTGATGGCCGCCTCCACGCTCTATCTCGCGGGCCTGGGCTATCTGGCGGCGTTCGTCACCTATCGCGTGGCGCTGCTGTTCAGCTGAGGCAGCCGGAAACCATCATGTCGCTCTATCACGCCGTCGAATCCGTGCTGGTGCCGCTGATCGTGCTGGTGTGCGCGCTGTCGGTGGCGGCGCGCTACATGCCGCGCACGCGCGAGCGCGCCAAGGCCGCGCTGGCCGCCAGCCTGGGCGGCGCGCAGGCACGCGGATGGCGCGCGCGGCTGGTGGCACGGCTGGCGCCGCAGGCGGTAGCGGCCGGCTGCGCCACCGGTTGCGACAGCGGGGGCTGCAACAGCTGCGACAGCAATACATCCGGCAATACATCGGGCAATACGTTGGGCAATGCGTCCAGCCCCGCCCCGTCCGCGCACGAGAAGCCGATCCGCATCGTGCGCAAGCCGCAGGGCAAGGGCCAGGGGGAGATACACGACAGCGCGCGGTAGCACGTCGTAGCAGCACGCCGCAGCCGCACACCGCAGCCGCACGCCATAGTAGAGAGGGCCAGCTTTTGCTGGCCCTTTGCTTTAGGTCAAACGGGTCCGCAGGCACCACGGGCACACTCGGCATGGGGTCTTTCCCAGTCCTGTCGATCACAACATGAGCCCGATGCAATCTCCTCGTACCCGATTGGCAACGGTCGCCGCGGCGGCCGTCATGATGGCCTTGCCGCCGCTGCACGCCAACGCGGCCGACGCTGCAACCAACACGGCAACCGGCGCCGCAGGTGGCATCGCGGCCGGTACCGCGGCCGGCACCGAGCCCGAAGGCAACTGGATGGTCCGCCTGCGCGGCACCTATCTCGACTTTGCGCAGAAGTCCGACCCCGTCGGCGGCGCGGGCGCCTCGGACCGCATCGGCGTCAACAACAAGTGGATCCCCGAGCTGGATGTCACCTATTTCTTCACGCCGCACATTGCCGCGGAACTGGTGCTGACCATTCCGCAGAAGCACGACGTCCATCTCGACGGCAATCGGATCGGCACGTTCAAGCATCTGCCGCCGACGCTGCTGGTGCAGTACCACTTCCTGCCGCACGCCACCTTCCGGCCCTATGTCGGCGCGGGGCTGAACTTCACGCGGATCTGGGGCGCGGATCTCGCCGGCAATACGCTGTCGCTGGACCGCTGGAGCATCGCGCCCGCGCTGCAGATCGGCATGGACTACCGGCTGACACGCCACTGGTACCTGAATGCGGACATCAAGAAGGTGTGGCTCTCCAGCGATGTGAAGGCGGCCGGCGCCAAGGTGTCGGAGGTCAAGCTGGACCCGTGGCTGTTCAGCGTCGGTGTCGGATATCGGTTCTGAGGGCCGGTCCCATTGGCACGCAGAAACGGGTACGCTCGTCTCTCGCTGCCGCTGTTGCGGACCGATGAAACGCCCCCGGGGCTCGTCGCCATGGGGGCGTTTCGGATCGCAGGGCCCGGCACCGGCGCGGCACGGCGCGCCAGCCGCGCGCCAAATGCCCGCCAACTGCCCGCCAACTGCGCGCCAACTGCCCGCCCTAGATCGCAGTGCCCGCAATCGTCACCGACAACCGTTGCCCGGTCTTCCTGACGCTGCAGCTCGCGGTCAGCGAGAAGTCGCCCGGGGTCAATGGCGTCACGCCGACCTGGCCCGGATGCGTGGCCGGGGTCACGGCGATATTGCCGGCCTGCTGCCAGTCCCACGCCTCGCATTCGAGGAAGGTCAGCGCGTTGCCGCGATGCCTGACGGTCGCGGTGACCGGGATCGGCAGCGGCGGCATCGTCGCGATGCGCAGCGGTTGCGGACCGTCGTAGACCAGCGCCCAGGTCGGCTGCTCGGTCACCGTCAGCCCGGCGCTTGGCGTGGCATCGAGGGCCTTGCTGGTGGCCGTGACCTTCAACAGGCTCTGCAGCGGATCGGCCCCGTTGGGACGGCTGGTGTTCAGCGTGAAGCCGCGCCCGCTCGCCGTGGGCTGGACCGACAGCGACGGCGAGGTGCTGGCGTACGACCATTGGCCGTCGAGCTGCGCGGTCGCATCAAGGCCGTCGCTGCGCATCACGCGCGCGGACAGCGTGGCCGGATAGCCGTTCAGGATCGAGATCGCGTCGATCGGCGTGCCGTTGCGCAGCAGCTCGAGCGTGTAGGCGTAGCTGCCGTTCTTCAGCACCACGACGGCGATCCGCGCGGCCAGCGCGACGCCATTGGGCGCCGTCACGCCGACGGTGACCGTGCCCTCGACCGTGCTGGTGGTAGACGGGTTGACGCCGTGCAGCGTCGCGCGCTCGCGATCCGCGCTCAGCTGGATGCCGGCGGCCGAGCTCGCCCAAGCCCAGTCATGCACGGCGGCGGACACATCGATGCCGTCGCCATCGAGCAGCGTGGCGCGGATCTGCCGCGTTTCGCCGTTGGCGAGCGTCAGCAATGGATGCGAGACCGCGAGGCTGTAGTGGGGGCTGGCCGCGACGGTGATCGTGGCCGTCTGCACCGGCAGCACGATGGCCTTGCCGTCGGCGCCGTTGATGGTGGCGGCGACCTGCACGTTGACGGTACCGGGGGCGATGCCGGTCACGACCGCGGCACCGGCGACGGTGGCACTCGGCGTCACCGTCGCGACGGCGGGATCGGACGAGGTCCACGCGTAGCTGCCCTGGGCGGTAACGTCCTTGCCATTGCTGTCGACGATGACGGCGGCCAGCGTCAGCGTGCGGCCCACGCCGACCTGTCCCGCCGATTGCCCGAGTGTCACGGTATAGCTGACCGTTGTCGGGGAGCCGTTGGACCCGGGTCCCGACGATCCGCCGGAACCCGAGCCCGAACTCGGACCCGCTGCCGCACCATCGCTGCCGCCGCCTCCGCCGCATGCGGCCAATACCATCGCTGTCAGCGCCGCCGCGACCCAGGCGAGCGCCTTCGACCCCGTTCCCGTTCTCATGATGTCTCCCCGTTTGCTGGGCCAATGTCCCCATTCAGGCTAGGCGCGACGGCGGCGTCGCTGTACCGGCCAAGCGGTGGACGATGGCCGCGGTTTGCGTGGGGCAGCGCGCGTTCAGGTACGAGACCGGGAGCGCGATCTCATCCATTTGGCCGAGACCGCGGTGTGGCGTCACACCACCGCAGCGTGCGCGCTTGACGAGTCGACGCTCGATGCACTACGCTTCGTGGCTGCTACACCGTAGCGCCTCGTCGAATCGCGTCGAATCGCATCGAAGCTCGACACCACTCACACCAGCCAGCACGATGTCCGTTGCAACGACCGTCCACCGCCAAGCCGCCGATGCCCTGCGCATCGCCGCGTCGGCGCGCGCGCGTCGTGCGGTCGCCATCGATGGCCTCGGCTCGGTCCGCGCGCTCGCCTGCGCCCTCTCCTCGCTACAACTAGACCTACCGATCGGTTGCCGGGCCTAGCGCCCCGTGGCAGTTCGGCAGCCTGTCGCCACTTTTCCGTTCGCATTGGCACGCCGCAATCGGCCTCGATTGCGGTCCTGATCGCGCCCGATCGGCATTCGATCGTCCGCGTGCCATCCGTCCCGCTTTTCTTTCGCTATCGCGATTCCCTCGCGAGGAGGACCCGTTCATGCTGCGCAATCCCGCCGTCAAATACCGCCCCGCCGCCACCGTCGATCTGCCGGATCGCAGCTGGCCCAACCAGCGCATCACGCGCGCGCCGATCTGGATGAGCACCGATCTGCGCGACGGCAACCAGGCGCTGATCGAGCCGATGAGCGTGGCGAGCAAGCTGCGCTTCTTCGAACAACTGGTGAAGATCGGCCTCAAGCAGATCGAGGTCGCGTTTCCGTCGGCATCGCAGACCGATTTCGACTTCGTGCGCATGCTGATCGAGCAGAACCGCATTCCCGACGACGTGACCATCGTCGTGCTGACGCAGGCGCGCGACGACCTGATCCGCCGCACCATCGAATCGCTGCGCGGCGCGCCGCGTGCGGTCGTGCATCTGTACAACCCGATCGCGCCGGCGTTTCGCCGCATCGTGTTCGGCGCGAGCCGCGACGAGGTCAAGGAGATCGCGCTGGCCGGCACGCGGCTGATCCGCGAACTGACCGATGCGATTCCCGGCACCGCGTGGACCTACGAGTATTCGCCCGAGACCTTCAGCATGACCGAGCTCGATTTCGCGCTCGAAGTCAGCGACGCCGTCGCCGACATCTGGGAGCCGGGCCCGTCGCGACCGATGATCCTGAACCTGCCGAGCACGGTTGAGTGCAGCACGCCCAATGTGTTTGCCGACCAGATCGAATGGATGCATCGGCATCTGGCGCGCCGCGCCGACATCGTGCTGTCGGTCCACCCGCATAACGATCGCGGCACCGCGGTGGCGGCGGCCGAACTGGCCGTGATGGCCGGTGCCGATCGCGTCGAGGGCTGCCTGTTCGGCAACGGCGAGCGCACCGGCAACGTCGACCTGGTCACGCTGGCGTTGAACCTCTATACGCAGGGCGTCGATCCGCAGCTGGACTTCTCCGATATCGACGAGGTGCGCCAGTGCGTCGAGCATTGCAATCAGCTGCCGGTGCATCCGCGCCATCCCTATGCCGGCGATCTGGTGTTCACGGCGTTCTCGGGCTCGCATCAGGACGCGATACGCAAGGGCTTCGCCCAGCAGAGGCCGGATGCCATCTGGGAGGTGCCGTACCTGCCGATCGATCCCGCCGACCTGGGCCGCAGCTATGACGCGGTGATCCGCGTCAACAGCCAGTCCGGCAAGGGCGGCATGGCCTATCTGCTCGAACAGGTGCACGGGCTGTATCTGCCGCGCCGGCTGCAGATCGAGTTCAGCCGCGCGGTGCAGCGCATGACCGACGAGACCGGGGCCGAGGCCAGCGCGGACGATCTGTTCGCACTGTTCCGCCGCGAATATCTCGATGTCGATGCGCCGCTGCGCTACGTGTCGCACCGGATGATGTCGAGCGCGGACGACCAGGTCGAGATCGAGGCGACGCTTGTGCAGGATGGCGCCACGCGCGTGGTGCGCGGCAAGGGCAACGGTCCGATCGACGCCTTCGTGCGCGCGCTCGGCATGCCGGTGCGCGTGATGGACTACCACGAACACGCGCAATCGTCCGGCGCCGATGCGCGCGCGGCCTGTTATGTCGAGGTACGGGTAGGGGAATCAGCGACCGGCTTCGGCGCGGGGATCGACGCGAATCTGGTGACGGCGTCGTTGAAGGCGGTGGTGTCGGGGATCAATCGGCATTTGCGGGCGGCACAGCTGAGCGGCGCCGACCAGCAGGCCGCCTGAGACACGCCGCGCACCTTGCGACACCGCAGGTTGGCTTCCCTCTCCCGCTCACGGGAGAGGGGACACCATAGCGATACCGGCGGCGTCGCGCGTCACCGTGTCACCGTGTCACCGTGTCACCGGAACGCCGGCTCGTCGAAGCTGCGCAGCTTGCGCGAGTGCAGCGCCTCGACCCCGTTCTCGCGCAGGATGCGGATCGCTTCGAGCCCGATCGTCATATGCTGGCTGACGCGCTGGCGATAGAAGGCGTTGGCCATGCCGCGCAGCTTCAATTCGCCGTGCAGCGGCTTGTCCGAGACGCACAGCAGCGTGCCGTAGGGCACGCGCAGGCGGAAGCCGTTGGCCGCCACCGTCGCGCTTTCCATGTCGATCGCGATCGCGCGCGACTGGTTGAAGCGCGCGTACAGCGTCTTGGACTTCAATTCCCAATTGCGGTCGTCGGTCGAGACCACGGTGCCGGTGCGCATCCGCGTCTTCATCTCGTTGCCCGACAGCCCGGTCACCCGCGCTACCGCTTCCTGCAGCGCGACCTGGATCTCGGCAATCGGCGGCACCGGCACCCATGGCGGCAGGTCCTGGTCCAGCACGTGGTCGTCGCGCACATAGGCGTGCGCCAGCACGTAGTCGCCAAGCTGCTGCGAGCGGCGCAGGCCGCCACAATGCCCCACCATCAGCCAGCAATGCGGGCGCAGCACCGCCAGATGGTCGGTCATCGTCTTGGCATTCGACGGGCCGACGCCGATATTGACCAGCGTGACCCCGAGCCGGTCCTCGCGCACCAGGTGATAGGCCGGCATCTGCGGCAGCGCGCGCGGATACAGCGCCAGATCGGGCTCGGCCTCGCCGTGGTTCTGCACGATATCGCCGGGCTCGACGAAGCGGATGTACTCGTCGCCATCGGCGCTGGTCATCAGCGAACGGCCCAGCGCGACGAACTCGTCGACATAGCGCTGGTAATTGGTGAATAGCACGAAGCGCTGGAAGTGCTGCGGCGCCGTGCCGGTGTAGTGGTACAGCCGCTGCAGCGCCAGATCGACGCGCTCGGCGGGAAACAGCGACAGCGGCCAGGCCTCGCCGGGCACGGGCTCGTAGGTGCCGTTGGCGATCCCGTCGTCGATGCGGCTCAGTTCTGGCAGCACGAACGACGCCTCGAGTTCGCGGGCCTGCGTGTAGCTGATATCGGTGGTCGACGCCTCGATCACGAAGGGCAGCGGAATCGGCCGCCGGCTGGTGCCCACCACCACCGGCACGCGGTGATAGCGCATCAGCCGTTCGATCTGGTCGCGGTAGTAGTCGGCAAACAGATCGGGCCGCGTCACGGTGGTGCCATAAACCCCGGGATACGCCACCGTGCCCCACGACGGCCGGCTGTCGGTCACCATCGTTTCGATATTGACCGAGATGCCCAGATAGGGATAACAGGCATGCGCCGCCGAGGGCAGCGGCTCGCCGCGGGCGAAGGCATCGAAACGCGCGCGCACCGCGCCGACCGCGTTGTCGTAGATCTCGCCGATGCGCGCCAGCGCGGCTTCTGGGTCGGTGAACTCGGCCAACTGGTCGGCCGGATGGGCGGAAGAGAAGATCGAGGCTTGCATGCGACGATCATACTCCGGAGCGCACGCGCCCTGCACATGACCGTGCTGGCGACCCGGCAAACCATCGCGATGCCGCTCCAGCGAATGCGGAGCGGCATGCGGGAACGGCTGCCCGGCTTATTTCCTCGGCTTACTTCGCCGGCTTATTTCCTCGGCTCACTTCGCCGGCTTGTTCGCCCGCCTTATTCCGGCTGGATATTGGCGGCGCGGATGATGCGCCCCCATTTGGCCGATTCCTGCTGCTGGAAGGCCGCCAGTTCGGCCGGCGTGCTGGTAAAGATCTCGGTGCCGGTGCTGCGATAGAAGTTGCTTGCGGTCTGGCTGCGCGCCGCCTTGACGAGCAGCTCGTTCAGCTTCGCGACCACCGGCTGCGGCGTGCCCGCCGGCGTGTACGCCGCGAACCAGTAGCTCATCTCGTAGCCCTTGACGCCCGCCTCGTCGATGGTCGGCACATCCGGTGCCAGCGGCGAACGGGTCTTGCCGGACACGCCGAGCGCGCGCAGCTTGCCGCTCTTGACCTGCGGCAGGCCGGTCGCGGTATCGGTGATCATCATCTGGATCTGGTTGCCGAGCAGGTCGGTGACCGCCAGCGGATTGCTCTTGTAGGGCACGTGCAGCAGCTGGACCTGCGCCATCTGCTGGAACAGTTCGCCGGCGATGCGCGACGACGAGCTGCCGCTGCCGAAGCTCAGCTTGCCCGGCTGCTGCTTGGCCAGCGCGATGAACTCGCCCACGGTCTTCACCGGCAATTGCGGGTTGACCACCATGATCTGCCCGCCCTTGCCCAGCGCGGTAATCGGCGTGAAGTCCTTGACCGGATCGTAGGGCAGCTTCTTGAACAGATGCTCGTTGGCCGCGTGCGTGGTGTTGGTCGTGATCAGCACCGTATAGCCGTCCGGCGCGGCCTTGGCGACGTCGGAGGCCGCGATGAAGCCGTTGGCGCCCGGCTTGTTGTCGACCACCACGGTGACCTTCGCATCGGTGGTCATCGCCTGGCCGATGGCGCGGGCCAGCTGGTCGGTGGCGCTGCCGGCGGCGAAGGGCACGACGAAACGGACCGGCTTGTCGGGGAATTCCGCGCGCGCCGGCGCTGACGGCAGCGCCAGCGCGGCGAATGCCGTCAGCGCGGCCAGCGCGGGGAGCAGTGTCTTCAGGCGCGGCGCCGGTTGCGTTCGCACGGCCGCGGGCAGGAATCGGGATGGCATGGTGTGGTCTCCTCTGGGTGTTTTATGAGGTCAGTTATCAGGTCGGTGATCAGGTCGGTGATCAGGCCAGTCGTCGGGTCAGGATGAACCGATGCGTGGCGCCGAGTCAGCCGCCTCCGCGCAAGCGCGGCGGCAAGGGAATCTCCAACTGCAGCAGCAGGAAGGACAGGGCCTTGCCGTGCGCGTCGAGATTGAGCGCATCGTTGACGCCGCCGTCGAGCACGCCGTCGAGGACGAAGTTCATCGCATGCAGGCTGGGCACGACGTAGCGCGTCACCGCGGCGGGACGGCGATGACGGAACAGCGTGCGTACCGCGTCCTCGGTCACGTGTGCGAGCAGATGCGCGAAATCGCGCTCGTCATAGGCGATCACGCTGATGTTCGAGCGGTCGCCCTTGTCGCCGGTGCGGGCGTGCGCGAGACGATAGAGGGCAATGGTGTCGGACGTCGTCATGTTCAGCCTTCGATCATCGTGTGGCGCGGCGACACCGCATCGCGCGGCACCAGGCAGGACATCGCGTTCAGCCGCGGACGCAGCGCGGTGCGCACGCCGCCGCCGCCGGCAGGTCCACAGCAATAGAGCGCGTTGACCTCGCGCAGCAGCGCCTCTGCCACGGCCTTGTCCTCGTGCGCCAGCGCGGCGCGCAGCCGCACGTCCTGGCTTTGCGCTTCATCTGGTTGCGGCGCGGACAGCCATGCGCCGCCATCGTCGGCCAGCACGCTGAGCACGCCGATCAGGTCGAGCCGCACCGGCGCCTCAATGCCCAGCATCGCCATCCGCTTGCGCACGATGTCGCCGGCCAGGCGCGCGCGCGCCGCGGCGTTCGGTCCGGCGTAGGAGATCTCGCCCTCGGCGATCCAGCCGCCTTCATGAAACAGGTTGGCCTTCAGTTGCTCGGGACGCGCGTGGCCGCGGATATTGCGCACCGCGACGCGGTCCGGACCGACCTGCTCGACCGTGACCGCGCTGATGTCGGCCACCACGTCGGGCGTCAGATAGGCGGCGGGGTCGTGGACCTCGTACAGCAGCTGTTCCTTGACGGTACGCAGGTCGACGCAGCCGCCGGTGCCGGCCGCCTTGCCGATCTCGATGCCGCCATCGCTGTCGAGTCGCACGATCGGATAGCCAAGCGCATGGACGTCGGGAACGTCCTTGATGCCGGGATCGGCGAAATAGCCTCCGGTCACCTGCGCACCGCATTCGAGCAGATGGCCGGCCATGGTCGCGCGCGCGAGGCGGTCCCAGTCCTGCCAGGACCATTTGAAATGCGCCATCGCCGGGCCGACCGCCAGGGCCGGGTCGGCGACGCGGCCGCACACCACCACTTGTGCACCGGCGATGAGCGCATCGGCAATGCCATGCGCGCCGATATAGGCGTTGGCGCAGACGAAGCGGCGCTCGGGAAAGGCCTCGCCCAGGAGGCCCGACAGCAGCGCGCGGCCGGCATCGCCGGACAGATCGTCGCCCTCGACCACGGCCACGCGCGGCCTGGGCAGGCCCAGTTCGGCCGCCAGCGCCTGCACGCGTCGCGCGGCGCCGTGCGGATTGGCCGCGCCGAAATTGCCGATGATCGGAATGCCGTGCGCCAGGCACAGGCCCAGCACCGGGGTCAGCAAGGCGTCGAGCAGCGGCTCGTAGCCGCGCTCGGGATCGGCGCGCCGGGCCAGGTGGGCCAGCGCCAGCGTGCGCTCGGCCAGCGTTTCGAAGATCAGCGCGGCCGGGCCGCCGTCGGCGATCAGCGTGCGCACCACGGGCAGCGCGGCGTCGATGCGATCGCCGGAGAAGCCGGCACCGGAGCCGATCGAGAGGGAAGAAGCCATGGCGGGCGCGATATCAGGAAGTCGACGGTCGGAATCAGGACCAACAGGGATCAACAAGGACCAACAAGGACCAACAAGGACCAACAAGGACCAACAAAGACCAATACGGAACCGCGCAGATGCGCGGCCGGTCCCGGCATTCTAGGCACGATGGCGAATTCGGAAAAACGGATTATTTGGATTAATCTAGCGGTCCGGCCGATCAATGCGCGGTCCGTCCGTGGTCGATTCCCGACCGATCCGTGGTCAATTCGCGGCCCGCTCGCCGTGCATTTGCCGTCCGTGCGCCATCCATGCGCCGTCCATTCGCCGTCCATTCGCCCTCGATCAACCATCCTTTCGCCG
The DNA here is from genome assembly GCF_026210475.1 of Cupriavidus cauae. NCBI lineage: Bacteria > Pseudomonadati > Pseudomonadota > Betaproteobacteria > Burkholderiales > Burkholderiaceae > Cupriavidus > Cupriavidus cauae. Next base: position 1,132,528 of record NZ_CP080294.1, on the reverse strand, counting down.
CCATGAACCTGTCCGTCAAGCATCTGCGCGCCTTCGTCGCACTGGCCCAGCAGCGCAATTTCACACGGGCGGCGCAGGCCTGCCATCTGTCGCAGTCGGCGTTCAGCGCGCTGATCCGCACGCTGGAGGAACAGGCCGGCGCGCGGCTGTTCGAGCGCACCACGCGCTTTGTCGAGCTCAGTGCCGAGGGTCGCCGCTTCGAGGAGGTAGCGGAGCGGCTGCTGGCCGATTTCGAGGACGCCTTCGCCGACCTGCGCGACCATGCCGAGCGCCGCAAGGGCCGGGTCGCGATCGCGGCGCTGCCGTCGATCGCCGCGGGCGATCTGCCGCCGGTGCTCGCCGCCTTCCGCGCGCGCTATCCAGGCATCGCGCTGGCGCTGCACGATGTGCTGGCCGACGGCTGCATCGATCTGGTACGGCGCGGCCGCGTCGATTTCGCGCTGGCGCCGGCGCCAGGCCAGGATGCGGACCTGAAGATCGAGCCGCTGGTGGCGGATTCCTTCCACGTGATCTGCCCCGCCGATCATCCGCTGGCCTCGCGCCGCAGCATCGCCCCGTCCGCGCTCGCCGGCCTGCCGTTCATCCATCTGTCGCGCACCAGCAGCGTGCGGCAGCATCTGGACGCCGCGCTGCATCCGACGCGGCTCAATGGCGTGATGGAGGTCGAGCATCTGGCCACGGTGGCCGGGCTCGTGGCCGCGGGCCTCGGCGTCACCGTGGTGCCGTCGCTGGCGCTGTTCCAGTTCCAGCTGCCCAATCTGGCGATCCGGCCGCTGCGGCTGGAATCGCTGGTGCGCGACATCTGCCTGGTGCGGCTGCGCGACCGCGGTGATTCGGCCGCGGCCAGCGCGATGCTCGACTACGTCTACGCGCACTTTCGCAAGCGGCGCGGCGCGCAGGATGCCGCGCGGCCGACGCGTCCGAAGTGAGTCAGACGTGAGTCAGAAATGAGCCAGATAGCCGCCGTCGACGGCAAGGACGTGGCCGGTGACATAGGACGCCGCCGGCGAGGCCAGGAACACCGCGGCGCCCGCGATCTCGTCCGGCTGGCCCCAGCGGCCCAGCGAGGTACGGCGCTGCAGCCAGTCCTTCACGCCGGCGTCGCCGACCATCGGCTGGTTCGGCTCGGTGGCGAAGAACCCCGGCGCAATCGCGTTGACGGTGACGCCATCGCGCCCCAGGTCCGCCGATAGCGAGCGCGTCAGCGCATCGAGCGCGCCCTTGGTGGCGGGATACAGCACGTCGTCGCCCCGCGCCACCTGTCCCGCGATCGAGCTGACATTGATGATGCGGCCATAGCCACCGCGACGCATGCGTATCGCTGCATGCCGGCACAGGTTGTACGGCGCGACCAGATTGGTCTCCATCATCGCGCGCAGATCGCCGGTATCGAGCTCGGCCATGGTCTGCCGATTGCGCGCGCCGGCGTTGTTCACGAGGATGTCGAGCCGGCCATATTGGCTGTCGATGCTGTCGAACGCCTTCGCTACCGCGGTCTCGTCGGTAATGTCGAGCACCAGCGGACGGGCGCCCTCACCGAGCGTGGCGACGGCCTGCTCGACACGCTGCGCATTGCGCGCGGCCACCAGCACGATGGCACCGGCGTCGATCAAGCCTTTCGCGATGGCGATGCCAAGACCCTGCGCACCGCCGGTAACCAGCGCCACGCGGCCGGTCAGCGAGAAGGGATGGGAGGAGGAATGGGATGGGGTATGCGCGGACATGCGGGGAAATATACCGCAGAGAGGCGAGCTTATCCCTGTGGTGTCTGCCTGGTTTGTTCGATCAGCCAGTCGCGAAACGCCACCACGCGCGGATCGTCGCTGCTGCTCTCCGGATAGACGAGGTGATACGCATAGTCCTGCGCCACGCTGACCCCGATGTCGAACAGCCTGACCAGACGGCCCGCCGCGAGGTCGTTGGCGATCATCGGCAGTTCGACCAGGCCGACGGCGCCGCCGTCCAGCACGGCCTGCACGACGTGCGTGGAATCGGCGAAGGCCATGCAGCGGCTGTCGTCGAAGTTCTCGATGCCGGCCGCCGCCATCCACATCGGCCAGTCCGGCCAGACGATGCCATCGGTCCGGCAATCGACATGGCACAGCGTGTGGTGCAGCAGATCGCGCGGCTCGTGCAGCGGGGGGCCGGATTCGAGCAGGCGGGGACTGCAGATCGGTACCACCACCGTGCCGAACAGACGCTCGGCGCGTGCGCCTTCGTAGTGGCCGGCGCCGAAGCGGATCGCGACGTCGATATCGTCGGCCTCGAAATCACGGACCTGCTCGCTGATATCGAAGGTCAGCTCCAGGCCGGGATTCGCGGCGCGAAATTGCGGCAGCCGAGGCAGCAGCCAGTTGGACGCGAAGCGCGCCTCCAGCGATATCCGAAGATGCGTCGCGCCCCGCGCCATGCGCCGGGCGCGCGCGGTGGCGCGGCGCAGATTGTCGAGCGCATCGGCGGTGGCCTCGTACAGGACCGCGCCGGCGGGTGTCAGCTGGATGGTGCGGCTGGTGCGCGTAAACAGCGTGATGCCGAGCTGTTCCTCGATTTCCTTGATCTGGTAGCTGACCGCCGCGGGCGTCAGGCCAACCTCTTCGGCCGCGCGGGTGAAGTTCAGATGCCGCGCCGCCGCTTCGAAGGTCCGGAGGGCGCGCGTGCCCGGCAGCATGCGATTCATTGATCTTCAGGCGAGATGGGAGGGTCGGCCGAAAACTACCGGTTTCTCGGCGAGGGGTCAATGCGCAGGGAGTCGCGCCGAGCCGGCGCGCACAGAGAGAACGTGGTGCACGGGCACGGGCCCTGCACCACGTATCATCGGACCTTCAGACCATCAAACCATCAGACCATCAGACCATCGAACAGCCGAAGCAATGCATCGCGCCGGATCAGGGGAATGCCGGCACCGCCGGGTCCATCCCCGCGAAGCGGGCTTCCGGATGCGAGCTGCGCAGCAGCGTTTCGATTTCCTCGACACGGCCGCGCGGCACGTCGACCATCAGCAGGATCTTGCCGTCGGCGATATCGGCCTCGAAGGGCTTGAGCCGGCTGTTCGGCGCGGAGCTGCCGATCATGCTCGAGGCCCAGGCCCCGAACACCGCCCCGAGCACCGCCAGCACGCCGACCAGGCCCCATTGCGGGGTATCGCTGACGATCGGGAACATCGCGACCACCACGCCGGCGACCACGCCGACCGCACCACCGATCATCAAACCCATCTCGGCGGCGTGAACGATATCGGAGGTCTGGAACAGATTGGCTTCATGCAGGCCGGTCATGTCCATGCCGTCGCGGGCGACGAAGTGGATGTGCCGGTGTTCGACGCGATTGATCAGCAAATCGTCCATGGTGCGCCGAGCGCTGACCACGTCGGGCAATAACCAGTAGATGCGTTTGCGCATGACGGATTCCTCCGAGCGAGGTCCCGTCCGTGGGCTGCCGAGGCTGGCAGGTGGCGGCAGAATCCGCCAGCGGGGCGGGTTTTACTTTTGTACGCCACCAGGCAGGGAATCGCAAGCGAAGCCGTGAGGTGCAGCGCACCGTGCCGGCGCCGCGTCGCGTAGCCGTCACGCCGGCACAGGGCCGACGTGACGGCGATGACGCCAGGGCAACGCCAAAAGCCGAAACTGGGGGCGAAGTCCGAGCCGAAGCGAACCCGCGCCAAAGCGCAAGCCCGAGCCGAAGCCCGAGCCCCACCCGAAGCCGCTCAGAACGTGATCGGCAGCCGCACGTTGACCTGCAGATCCGGCGTATCGCGCGTCAGCCCCGCGCCGACCGAGATATTGAGCGTATAGCGGTCGCTGAAGCGGTACGAATAGCCGACCAGCAGCGAGCCCTGCGTGATCCGCACCGAGCCGGGCACGGTCTGTCCGTTCTGCTTGGTCGGCCAGATGATGCTCTGGTCGTAGCCGATGCTGAATGACGCCCGCTCGTTCAGCGCCAGGCCCATGCCGAAGTTGAAGCCGAAGATGTCGCCCGGCTCGATCTTGCCCAGCGGCTCCTTCTGGCCGTTCAGCACGGTACGGCTGACGTTGTCGCGGCCAAAATTGTGCAGATAGCTGAAGGTGCCGAAGAACACCGCAGGATCGGTCGGCAGCAGCCACGTGATGCCCGGCTGGATCGCATGAAAGCCGGTGCCGGTCGGCATGCCCAGCGGCAGCCCGGTGCCGGTGGTATTGCCGATGCAGCGCTGCACGCAATCGGTGACCACGTCGAACGGGCTCTTGCCGGTATTGGACTTGTAGCGCAGCCAGCCGACGAAATACGGCATGCGGTCGTTGCCGTAGTTCAGCTGATAGCGCAGCGTCGCCTCGACATCGCCCAGTCCGCTGCCGCTCGAATTGAAGACGTTGTCGACCGCGGTGCCGGTGAAGACTTCGCGGCTGATGGTCGAGCCCGAGCTATGCACGTACGGGACCTTGGCCTCGATTTCGAGCCGCTTGGTAATGCCGTAGCGGAAGGCGACCGAGGCGACATAGGTCGAGGTCTTGACCTCGCGCACGTCGATCAGCCCGATCAGGATCGCCGGAATCACCGTGTAGCCGACCAGCGCCACGCGGTTGTTGGACGAATAGCCGTACTGGAACGCCGGCTCGACCACCAGCCGGCCGGGCGGCGTCAGCACGCCGGGCTGATCGAAGATCGGCGCGATCTCCGGCGGACGCGTGTCGCGCTCGGGCGGCCGGCCCACCGGTTCCTGCGCCTGTGCGACGGTGGTGCTGCCGTTCGCGGGGCCCTGTGCCGGACCTTGTGCCGGACCTTGTGCCTGATTGACCGGCACGTTGCGCGTATTGGGCAGGCCGGTGTTGCCGCTGGCGGCAGCCGGCGCCGTCGCCGCGCCGGTCGCGATATCGGCGCCGGTCACACCGGGGCCGCGCTGCCCGCCGCGCTTGTTCGCCAGCGCATCGGCGCCGACGATGCTGCGCAACTCGCGGATCGTGGCCTCTTGCTGGGCCATCGAGCGCTTCATCGCGTCGAGCACGGCGGCCTGTTCCGCGACCTCGCGTTTCAGGGCTTCCAGCTTGGCGGCCGTCGGCCCTTCGTCGGGCAGATTCTGCGCATGCGCCAATCCCCCCAGCAATAGCAAGGTCGAGCATCCCGCCTGCCGGATGCCCTGCATCGACCTTTTTCTCATGACTCTCCTCCCCCCGGATGGCGGACTGGTTCAGGAGTCCGCGACCTGTTTGCGTTGTTGCCATGCACCCCTGTGTGTCCGGATGCGACCGCGTGCATCCGTTGCTTCCGCTTGCTTCGTGTGGTCCCGTATGCGTGTTTGGCTCTACCGCATGCTCGCCGCCCGCTGCAGGGCGCTGTTCAATGCCGCGCCGGCGACCCCCGCGCGGAACGCCTGCAAGGTGTTCACGCCCGCATCGATGGTCAACAGGCTCTGGATCGACTGGTTGTTGAGCGAGTTCTGGATCACGGTCGCCGGCGTGCCCGCCAGCGCCCCCGCGTTGAAGCTGTTGCCCGGCCCGTTCTGGATCAGATTGAGCAGGCCGTTGGTGGTGACCGAACCGGTCGCGGTGGCGATCACCGCCGGCGCCGGCATCGGCGGCGTCCCCGAAGACGGTGGAGGCGATGGCGCCGCCACCGTGGCGGTGCCCGGCGTGGAGGTGGACGTGCCTGGCTGTCCCGCGCTCGCCGAGGAACTGGCGCTGCCGCTGCCGGGCGTCGAGGTGCCCTGCCCCGCCTGCCCGGCCTGCCCCAGCGCGTTGGCCGCGACCGAGCCCGCATTGGCCGCGCTCTGCAGCGCGGCGGCAAGCCGTCCTGCCTGTTCCGAGGTGATGCGGCTGACGTCGGGAATCACCAGGCTGGTCGATACCACCAGGTTGCCGTTGATATAGACGGCGCGTTCGATGCCGAACGAGACCTGCAGGCCGCCGGTCTCGAAGCCGCCTCGCAGTTCTTCCAATCGTGCCGATGCGACCGGTTTCCAGCCGGCCATGCCGCTGCGCGCGGCAGCGATGGCATCGTGATGCGGATCCGCGGCGGGGTAGGACGCCAGTCCGGCGTCCAGCCCTTCCTCGCGCGGGGCCTGCGTGCTCCACGCCTGGCCGGCGCAGGCCAGTCCCGCGCCTAGCAGCATCGCTGCAGCGGCCGAATTGGCAGCGCCACGGGCGGCGCCGCGGCGCGCCGGCCGCGTAGTCATGGCTTGTCGATACATGGTGACGGGTCCCTAGAAGTCTCCAGCGCCATGCTTTGGCATGACGGTAAAGAACAGACTGTCCCGATTGACCCCCATCCAGTACGGCCCACTGGGTGCGACGCGCCAGTCCGAAGCCTGGTTGAAGCGCGCGATATCGGTGCGGTTGTGGATCACGAACAGAAGACTACTGTCCCAGATCCGTTCGAAGTGTTCGCGAGACAACGCTCGCGTACCGAGGGCGGGATCGCCAACCAACACCCGATTGCCGCGTACCCCCTTGACCACGACGAAATGGTGGTAGCCGTTCTCGACCACCAGCACGATCGCCGGGACCTGGGTTTCCTCGAGCTTGGACAGCGGCAGTTCGAAGCCGTCGGCCATGAAGCCGCGCGTTTCGAGGAAGCGCTTCATGTCCAGCAGCGAGAAGCCCTCGCGCTGGATCTTGGCGCGATCGCCGGTCAGGTACATCTGCTGGAACACTTCGGCTTCCGTGACCGGATGGCCGTACTGATAGGTAAGCAGGGTCGCCACTGCGGCCGAGCCGCAGCTGAAGTCGTACTGCTGCCGGATGGTGGTCTTGAAGCGTGCCTCCTTCAGGCTCACCGTCCGGACCTTGTAGTCGCTGCCGGCCGGTGGAATCACCACCGTATCGGCGGCGCGCGCCGGCACCATGGCCGACGCCCAGGCGAGCGCCGCCAGCGCGGCAAGGCGTGGCAGGTTCATGGCCTGCTTCATGGCCTGCTTCATGGCCCAAATCGCACGTTCAGAATCGTCGCGTTCTGGATCAGCGTGTTGGCGCCGGTGTTCTGTATCACCGTGGGCAGGCCGCTCGCATTGGCGAACGCCCCATCCGAAATCGCGTTGCTGCCGGTGATGACGCGATTGGCGGTGTTGTCCGCCACGACGCCAGCCAGCCGCATGTCGTTGACCACCACTTCGGCGCCGCCACGGATATCGGCCAGCGCGTCGGTGCCGACCGGCTTGCCGAAGCCGGCGAGCACGGTGCCCGTCTGCCCTTGTGCCGATGCGTCGACCGTTGTCCGCGGTGTCGCGGCCACGGGGGTGTCCTTGCTGTTGTCTTCCGGCATGCCGACGGTGGTCGGCATCGCGGCCGTCGGGCTCGCCGCTTCTGGCGCGGCGGACGGCTCTGCCGCGGCGTGCAGGCCGGGCCAGAGCAGGAATGCTGTCGTCAAAGCGCCGACAGCGGTGCGGACCGCTCGCATGATGGTGCCTCCTTGTGTCCCGTCGAACGGGCATCCCGACGCGAGGCCGGGACGCCCACTCCTGCAGAGCAACACCGCGCAAGGCGCGATGCCGGTGCGCCATCCACGCACCGGCATTCGCGAGCGCGCAGCGTCTTACCTGCCTACAGCCAGGTTGGCCTGGACCGTGACGGCTTGTTGCACCAGCGAGCCGAGGCCGCTGTTCTGGTTGGCGATCATGATGCCGGCCGCCGACTGCCCGACGCTGCTCATCGCGTTGGACATGTTGAACGTGCCTGCATCGGCCAGCGCCGCACCACCGGCACCACCGGCACCGCCGGTCGCACCGTTGCCCACGCCGCCGGTACCGCCCGCACCCGCGCCACCGGCACCGCCGGCACCGCTGGTCGCGCCAGCCGCGCCGACCGCGCCGTTGCCGGCGGTCGCGGCGCCATTGCTGGCCGTGGTGGTGGCGCCGCCATTGGTGGCATTGCCGCCGTTGCCGCCGTTACCGGCCACGCTGGTCTGCGCGCCGCCAGCGCCGCCGGTGCCCGTGCCGGCGCCGCCCGAAGCCGTCGCCGCACCGCCGGTGCCCGCGCCACCCGCACCGCCAGTGCCGGTACCCGCGCCGCCAGTGGCCGCCACTGCGCCGGTGGTACCAGCGCCGCCGGCACCGCCCGCCGCGCCGGACGTGCCGCCCGCCGTGGTCACTGCGCCGCCAGTGCCTGCGCCGCCCGCACCCGCGGTGGTCGCGGTGGTGTCAGCGCCCGGACCGCGCGCGCCGCCGCCGCTCGAGCTGCTGCTGCCGCCCAGGCCAGCGCTCGCGCCGAGCGAGCCGCCCGACGCCGCACCGGCACCGCCGCCATCGCCGCCGCCGGCCAGGCTGCCGCCGGTGCCGTTACCGCCGGCACCGGTGCCATTGGCGCCGCGCGCGCCGACGCCCACGCTGGCGGCCAAGGCGCCACCGCCGGTGCCGACGCCGTTCGCGCCCCGGCCCGCGGTGCCGTTGGCGTTACCGCCATAGCCGCCGCGGCCCGCCGTTGCGCTGCCGTTGGTGGCATCGCCCGCGGTCGCATCGCCAATGCTTGCCATGCCGCCGGCACCGCCGTTGCCGCCGGCGCCGCCATTGCCGCTGTTGCCGCCATTGCCGCCGGTGCCACCCATGGCATTGCCGCCGGTGCCCGCGCCACCGCGGCCGCCGGCGCCGCCGCTGGCATTACCCAGCTGGCGGGCCACGTTGCCGATATGGCTGACGGTGAGGCCGCTGACCGTGCCGTTCAGGCGCGTCATGGCGACCGCACGGCTGGTGTTGAAGGCATTGGAGAAGTTGGCGGTCGAGGTGGAGCCGTTGTTTGCCGCAGTCGTGCCAAGGCCCTCAGCCCATGCGCGTCCGCGGTTCTCCGAATTGGTCTTGGTCGTGGTGGTGGTGTCGTTGTCGGTGACATTGACATTCACCGCCACGGCGTCGTCGGTTGCGGTCTGTGCCAAGGCGTGCCCTGTCACCCCGAGAGTCAGGGCGACGGCGGACGCGAGTAAGGTCTTTTTCATACATAGCTCCCAGGAGGAATGTTCTCTGCGACTCAGCCCGGCGCCGCGCTCGTCAGACGGAAAACGAAGCGGTAGCCAGGTCATGGTCCGGCATTGGCCAAACCGAAGCGCCCTGCGCATATTCGGTGCCAGCACCCCCCGCAGGCGTCGCTTTCCCTTGTAAAACAAGGCCAAAATGGCCCTGCTGCGGTGCAAGATCCCGCTTTCGGTGCGACACTGGGAGCCTAAATACTGTGAACCGGAACAGACATGTCACATCGCTGTGACAGCGGCCGGAAAGTGGCGTCGCGCCGCGATTCCGATTGCGCGAGAAAAATATGTTTATCGCCGGATAGTTAAGTCGGGATGCCGATAAAACCGAACCGGCTGACGTGGCGTTACGGAATTGAAACGAGGAATCGGACAGGGCGCAGGTGGTGTTTTTTTAAGCACGTCCTGCATTGGGGGGATGTTTCGGATGGACCGCATCGCGGATCATTGGCGGCCGTTGCCGGGGCGCGCTTCATGCGTCGCTTCCCGTAGCGGAAATGCTGGCTGGAAATCGCTCGCCGGATTGCACCGGAAATTGTGTCGACATTGCGCCGACGTTGTTCCGCCAAGGCCAGTGACCGGCCGGCCCAGCCAATGTGCGAATTCACACGGCGGCACGTATTCCGTTGTCACTTTGATCCATGTCTGATTTAAAGTACATTAAACTAATTGCCGACCTGTCGTCGACTCGCAAGGGAAACCATGAGTGAAGCCGTCGTTCCCCTGTATCACCAGATTTACGTGGTGCTGCGCCAACAGATTGTGGAAGGCCGTTTTGGCCAGGGGCCTCTGCCGGGCGAGATCGACCTGGCCAAGCAATTCCATGCCTCGCGCGTGACCATGCGCCGTGTGTTCGATCGCCTGGTGCAGGAAGGCCTGGTGCGCCGCCATCGCGGCCTGGGCACCTTCGTCAATCCGCATCCGATCGCGCCGGCCGCCAATGCCCCACGCACCGTCAGCCTGCTGGACAACCTGCTGGACATGGGCCAGAAGACCTCGGTCAACGTGATCTCGATCGAGGAGGTGCAGGCCGCCCCGGACGTCGCCGAATCGCTGTGCCTGCAGCCCGGCGATCCGGTCACCAAGGTGGTGCGCGTGCGCCATTACCACGGCGAGCCGCTGTCCCATATCACCGTCTATGTGCCGGCCGACCTGGGCCGCCATCTGACGCGCAAGGATCTGGAGACCACGCCGATCCTGCGGCTGCTCGAGAACCGCGGCGGCCTGAAGCTGGGCCGTGCCACGCAGGTGTTGTCGGCGCGCCTGGCCGACGTGGTGGTGGCCCCGCTGCTCGAGGTGCCGGTCGGCGCCGCGCTGCTGGCGACCCGCCGCGTGGTGCAGGACAAGTCCGGCCGGCCGATCCAGCTGCTGCTCGGGCAGTACCGGCCCGACCGCTACGAATACCGGATGGAGCTGTCGCCGGCAGGCGGCGACAGCGCCAACGTCTGGGTCGACAACGGGACCCGCACCAGCTTGCGCGACTGACGCAGGCGCGCCATGCTGCGCGCTTCGACGATCAGACAAGGAGACTCGCGTCATGCCGCTGCATCGAGCCAGCCGTTCCCTTCTGCCGCCGGCGCACCCCGCCGGCATCGTCAAGACACGCCGCGCCGCGCTCAGGCTGGGCGCGGCCACGCTGCTGACATCGCTGGCGTCGCCGATACCGCTGCTGCCGCTGCTCGCGCCGTCCAGCGCCATCGGCGCAACCAACGGGAACGCAGGGCAGGCGAGCACATCCGGCACATCGGCGACATCGGGCACCTCCGCGACATCCGGCACGTCGGCGGCCCCGCTTGGCCAGATCGCCGGCGGCAAGCCCATCCGCATCCTGGTCGGCGCGCCGGCCGGCGGCACCACCGATACGCTGGCCCGCACCATCGCCAACGAGATGGGCAAGCTGCTGGACCAGTCCGTCGTGGTCGAGAACCGCCCGGGCGCCGGCGGCAATATCGCCGCCGAGCTGGTGGCGCAGAGCGCGCCGGACGGCAGCACGCTGCTGATGAGTTTCACCAGCCATACCATCAACGCGACGCTGTACAAGAACCTGCCCTTCGATCCCGTCGCCGATTTCACGCCGATCACACTGGTGGCCAGCGTGCCAAGCGTGCTGGTCGCCCATCCGTCGGTGCCGGCCAACAATGTCGCCGAGCTGATCCAGCTGGCCAAGTCCCGTCCCGGCAAACTGAACTTCGGCATCGGCGCCGTCGGCTCGTCGGTGCATCTGGCCGGCGACATGTTCAAGATGATGACCGGCACGTACATCGTCAACATTCCGTACAAAGGTACGACGCCGGCAGTGACCGACCTGCTGTCGGGCCGCGTCGAGCTGATGTTCGCCAGCACCCTGAACGTGCTGCCGCATATCAAGGCCGGCAAGCTCAAGGCGCTTGGGGTCACCAGTCCGGCGCCGCTGCCGCAGCTGCCGGGCGTGCCGCCGATCTCGCAGACCGTCAAGGGCTTCGAGTCCAATGCCTGGTTCGGGCTGTTCGGCCCGGCAGGGCTGCCGCCCGAAGTCACGCGCACGCTCTATCAGGCCGCGCGCCGGGGCCTGGAGACGCCATCGGTGGCCAAGCGCCTCGAAAGCGATGGCGCGCAGCCGGTCGCCAGCACGCCCGAGGCCTTCAGCGCCTTCGTCAAGCAGGACATCAAGCGCTGGGCCACCGTGGTGCGCTATTCGGGAGCCAAGGTGGAATGAGCCGTGCCGGCGCCGGGACCGCCCCGGCGCAAACCCTCGCACAGAAGCTGGTCGCCCGCGCCGCGGGCCTGGACCGCGCGACGCCCGGCACCGTGGTGACCTGCAAGGTCGATCTGGCGATGTCGCACGACTCCAGCGGACCGCGCCGCGTCGCGCCGCTGCTGCGCGAGCTGGGCGCCAAGGTCTGGGACCCCGAGCGCTTCGTCGTCGTGACCGACCACTTCGTGCCCGCCGCGGATGCCGAGGCCGAGGCGATCGTCCGCTTCACGCGCGACTGGGTCCGCGAACAGCGCCTGCCGCATCTGATCGACAACGAAGGGATCTGCCACGTGGTGCTGCCCGAGCGCGGCTACGTGCTGCCGGGCCAGTGCATCGTCGGCGGCGACAGCCACAGTCCGACCGGGGGCGCGTTCGGCGCCTATATGTTCGGCATCGGCGCCACCGAGATGGCGGGCGTGCTGGCCACCGGCGAGATCTGGCTGCGCGTGCCGCAGACCATCCGCATCCAATGGGACGGCACGCTGGCCGACGGCGTCTGCGCCAAGGACATCATGCTGTTCCTGTGCGCCCGGCTCGGACTGGGCGGCGGCTGCTACGAGGCGATCGAATATGCCGGCACGGCGGTGACCGCGCTGTCGATGCAGGAGCGGATGACGCTGACCAATATGAGCGCCGAGCTGGGCGCGCAGACGGGCCTCGTCGCACCGGACGCCACCACGCTCCAATGGCTCGAACAGGCCGGCGTGCCCGCCGCCACGCTGGCGCAGATCGATATCGAGCACTGGCGCAGCGATGCCGATGCGCCGCTGCTGCAAACCCATCGCTTCGACGCCGCCGCCCTGGCGCCGCAGGTCGCCGCGCCGCACTCGCCGGCCAACGGCGCGCCGGTCAGCGACGCCCAGGGCCAGCCGATCGACCTCGCCTATCTCGGCGCCTGCACGGGCGCCAAGCTCGACGATCTGCGCATGGCCGCGCGCATCCTGCGCGGGCGCAAGGTCGCGCCGGGCGTCTCGCTGCAGCTGGCACCCGCCTCGCTGCGCGACCAGCAGCAGGCCGAGCGCGAAGGCACGCTGGCGGCACTCGTCGATGCCGGCGCGCAGCTGCTGCCCAATGCGTGCAATGCCTGCGCCGGTTACGGGCCCACGCGCTTCGCCGCCGGCACGCGGGCGATCGCCTCGACCGCGCGCAATTTCGCGGGCCGGATGGGCGACGCCGGCAGCGCGGTGTGGCTGGCCTCGCCGATGACCGTGGCCGCATCGGCGGTCACGGGCCGCATCACCGATCCGCGCACGCTGCTGTGAAGACCGAGATCCGCATGGATACGCCGACCCATACCGGCCCCGATACCGGACCCGATACCGGACCCCATACCACGCCCGAACGCCAGGCCCCCGGCCGCATCTGGCGCTTCGGCGACAACGTCGATACCGATGCGATGGCGCCCGCCACGCAGATGAAAGGCGGCATCGAGCAGATCGCGCGCCATTGCCTGGCCGGATTGCGTCCCGAATTTCCCGCGACCGTACGGCCGGGCGATCTGGTCATCGGCGGACGGCATTTCGGCGTGGGCTCGTCGCGCGAGCAGGCTCCCCAGGCCTTGCGCCATCTCGGCGTGGCGGCAGTGATCGCGCCTTCGTTCGCGGGCCTGTTCTATCGCAATGCGTTGAATCTCGGCCTGCCGGCGCTGGTCTGCGCGGATACCGCCAGACTGGTAGACGGCGAACACGCGACCCTGGATCTGGAGAACGCGGCCGTCGTGCTGCCCGACGGCAGCCGCGTGCCCTGCGAACCGATCCCGGCGTTCCTGCTCGACATGCTGCGCGCCGGCGGGCTGATCCCGCATCTGAAGCGGCGGCTGGCGCAGCAGCGCGCTTGACCACCTGTCGCGCTCAGCCGCGCTGCGCGTTGCCAGCCTCGCGCAGCAAGGCCATCACCTCTTCATCGGTGGTCTGGTCGAAATCCGCGTAATACGCGCCCACGGCGCCGAAGTCGTCGGGTACCCATAGCGAGACGCATTCGTCGGCCGCGTCCCGCAGCGACGCCAACCCTTCCACCGAAGCGACCGGCACCGCCGCAATCACGCGAGCCGCCCCGGCATGGCGCGCGCTCTCCAGTGCCGCGCGCATCGTCGCGCCCGTCGCCACGCCGTCGTCGACCATGATCACGACCCGGTCGCGCATCGCCGCCACCGGCGCCCCGCCGCGATAGCGCTGCTGGCGCCGGGCGATTTCTCCCAGCTGTCGACCGCGCTCCAGCTCGAAGGCGCCGCTGTCGACCGCGCGGCGCGTCCACGCATCGTCATTGGCGACGGTATGCGGGGGCGAGCCGGTGGCATCGCCCTCGACCACCGCGCCCAGCGCCAGTTCGGGATAGCCGGGCGCGCCGATCTTGCGCACCAGCAGGATGTCGAGCGTCGCGCCCAGCGCGCGGGCGACCTCGAAGGCGACCGGCACACCGCCGCGCGGCAGGGCCAGCACCAGCGGCGGCTGGTTTTCCTCTCGTTTCGCATAGCCCAGCTCGCTCAGGCGGCGCGCCAATTGGACGCCGGCGTCGCGTCGATCGGCGAAATACGGCGGCAGCGGCATCGCGGCCCTCCTGTCCTGTTGGTGCTTCCCCGGGGCGGTACGAGATCGGGGCCGCGCACGGGCCCATTAACCCTGTGGCGCGGTCACCCTTTTATGTCCGGCTCGACACATGCCGTTACAATGCGAAGGTTAACAAGAACGATTCGCATTTATCGTTCGTTGCCCGAGCCTCCGACCCGCACGGACCGACGTCACGGTCCGCGCCGCCGCACCGCGGCGGCATTCCGCGGGCGTTCTGAAAAAATATAGACGGAACCGACCATGCCACAGCGTGCAACCCATCGCCGCGGCCGCCACCGCGGCCATGCCCTTCGCCTGACGACTCTCGCCCTGGGCCTGCAAGCCGCCGGCATGGTCTGGGCCCAGCAGTCCGCGTCCGCCGATGCATCGGCGCCGGCTGCCGCCCCCGCCTCTGCTGCCACCGCCACCGCCACCGCTACTGCCCCCGCCACCGCTACTGCCACGGCCCCCGCCGAATTGCCGGCCGTTACCGTGCGTGCCACCAGCGACAACGAAACCGCGACGGGCCCGGTCTTTGGCTACGTCGCCAAGCGCAGCGCCACCGCGACCAAGACGGATACCCCGATCATGGAAACGCCGCAGTCGATCACCGTGATCACGCGCGACCGCATCGAGGCGCAGGGCGCGCAATCGGTGCAGGAGGCGATGGGCTATACCGCGGGCGTCCACGCGGGCCTCTACGGCAACGACAATCGCGGCGACTGGGGACGCTTTCGCGGCACCGATTTCACGCAATACCAGGACGGCCTGCTCAATGCGGTGGGCTACTACAACAACGTCCGTCCCGACGTGTATGCGCTGGAGCGGATCGACATCCTGCGCGGCCCGTCGTCGATGCTGTTCGGCCAGGGCGCGGTCGGCGGCATCCTGAACCTCGTCAGCAAGCGGCCGCAGCCCGAGGCCGCCCGCGAAATCGGCGTGCAGTTCGGCAACAACAACCGCAAGCAGGTCCAGGCCGATCTGACCGGGCCGCTCGATGCGGACGGCAAATGGCTGTATCGGCTGGTCGCGCTGGCGCGCGACAGCGACACGCATGTGGACTTTGCCCAGGACAATCGCTATCTGATCGCGCCGTCGCTGACGTATCGGCCGAACAGCGATACGTCGTTTACGCTGCTGGCGAATTTCCAGCGGGATGACAGCAATACCACTGCGGGCTTCTTTCCCTGGAGCGGCATGCTGTTTCCGAACCCCGGCGGCCTGAAGATTCGCGACAGCCTGTTCGTCAGCGAGCCGGGATTCGACCGCTTCAAGGCGGAACAGGCGGCGATCGGCTACCAGTTCGAGCACAAGGCGAACGAGGTGTTCACGGTCCGCCAGAATCTGCGGTACTCGTACAGCACGGTGGATTACCGCAGCATTTACGCGCGTTTCAATGGGCCTAACGGTGGCTGGGTGCCGGGCAGCGACCGGCTGCTGAACCGCACCGTCTATTGGGACAACCCGCGGCTGCGGTCCTTCCTCGTCGACACCCAGGCACAGGCCAAATTCCGCACCGGCAGCGTGGGCCATACCTTGCTGACCGGCATGGATTATCAGCACGCCGATATCGACGGACGCCGGGGCGTCAACGGTACCGGCAGCGCGGCGCCGATCGACATCATCAATCCCGTTTACGGCAATTACGTCGCACCGACGCTCGGCCACGTCAATCCGACCAAGCAGATCCAGACCGGCATCTATATGCAGGACCAGATGTCGTGGAACCAGTGGCTGCTGATGGTCGGCCTGCGCTACGACTGGTCGCGTGCCTCGCAAGTGAACACGACGGCCGGCTCGCGCGACGACAATGAGCTGACCAAGCGTTTCGGCCTGATGTACCAGACCGACATCGGCCTGAATCCGTACATCAGCTATTCGGAGTCCTTCCAGGGTGTGCCGGGCACCAACCGCGCCGGCCCGCTCAAGCCGCTGCGCGGCAAGCAATGGGAAGCCGGTATCAAATACCAGCCGCCCGGCAAGAACGCGATGGTGACGATGGCCGTGTTCGACATGCGCGAGAAGAACCGTCGCGCATCGGGCATCGTCAACGGCGTGCCCGACACCGTGCAGATCGGCGAAGCCCGTACGCGCGGTGTCGAGGTCGAAGCCCTCGCATCGCTGCGCAATCGGGTGGACCTGATCGCCAACTACACCTACCTCGATACCCGCATCCTCGCCGGCAATCCTGCCGAAGTCGGCAAGCGCATCGCCAGCATTCCGAAGCATATGGCTTCGCTGTGGGGCACGTACAAGTTCAACCTGTTCGACAAGCCTGGCTTCTCGGCCGGCGCCGGCGTGCGGTATTTCAGCGCGAGCTATGACGGCACCGATCGCAACAAGGTCAGCAGCGCCACGCTCGTCGACGCCGTGCTGGCCTACGACCACGGTCCGGTTCGCGTCGCGCTGAACGTGAACAACCTGTTCGACAAGGAATACCTGACGACCTGCCTCGCCCGCGGCGACTGCTATTTCGGCGCCCGCCGGACGGTGGTGGGCAGCGTTACCTACCGGTTCTGATCCGGCTCGGGAAGATTATCGACACTTGGGCTAATGGACGAAGCCTGATTGCGCCGCCTGTGGGCGGCGCTTTTTTTGGTCGAGAGCATCTATGTGGGCGGGCTTCCCAGCAGATTCCAGCGCCGTCCGGAAGCGCTGAAAACGACACTACCGTTCGAAATTTCCGCCTGGATCACTCGAATAACTTGACTTTGCGCATTATCTGCGCAAGATTCAAATTTATTCTACGCACCACCAGGTTGATTTCATGCTCCTCGAGTTCCGCGTCAAGAACTTCCGCAGCCTGCGGGACGAGCAGGTCCTCAGCCTCGTGGCGTCGAAGGACGCCTCTCTCGCCGACACCAATACCGTCGAAACCGGCCTGAACGCCGCCCCCCGGCTGCTGAGCAGCGCCGCCGTCTATGGCGCCAACGCGAGCGGCAAGTCGAATCTGATCAAGGCGCTGCAATACATGCGTGGCGTGGTCGTGGAATCGGCCACGGTCGTACAGCCTGGGCAGACATACGCCGTCCAGCCGTTCCGCCTCGACACCGCTTCTGCGGCGAAACCGACAGAGTTCGAGGTGACCGTGATCCTATCCGGCGTGCGGCATCAGTACGGCTTCGCCATGACGCAGCAACGCATCGTCAGCGAGCATCTGCTGGTCTATAAAGCCTTCAAGCCGCAGCGCTGGTTCGAACGGCACTATGACCCAAGCTCGGGCAAGGACATCTACGAGTTCGGTACCGGGCTGAAGGGCGCGAAGACGCTGTGGGAAAACGCCACCCGGTCCAATGCGCTGTTTCTGTCGATGGCCGCCCAGCTCAACAGCGAAGCACTGCGGCCGCTGTTCGACTGGTTCGCGAGCAGTTTGGTCGTCTTCAACGAGCAGGCGCGGCTCAATCCGCAGGTTTCGATCGAGATGCTCAAGCAGCCCGGAGGACGCAAGCGGATTTGCGATTTCCTGACGTCCGCCGACATCAGCATTGCCGACATCGAAGTCGTGACGCGCAAGGTGCCTGGGCAGACAGTGCATTTCGATGTTGCCGCCGGCAAGTCCGAGCTGCGGTCGGAGGAAATCGAAGAGCATCAGCTGCGCTTCTCGCATACCACCGATCACGGCACGGCCGTATTCGATCTAATGGACGAATCAAACGGAACACGCAACCTGTTGTTCCTCGCCGGCCCCGTCCTGGACATTCTCGAGAAGGGTCAGACATTGGTGATCGATGAACTGGATACCAGCCTCCATACCCTTCTGGTTCGCGAGTTGGTCCGGCTGTTTCACCGTCCCGACGTCAATACCGGCGGCGCGCAGTTGATCTTTACGACCCACGATACGTCGCTGCTCGATGCGCCGGATCTTCTCCGACGCGATCAGATCTGGCTCGTCGAAAAAGACAACGAACAAGCCTCGCACCTGATTGCGCTCGCAGAATTCAGCCCTCGCAAGAATGAAGCGCTGGAGCGCGGATACCTGATCGGCCGATATGGCGGCATCCCGTTGGTGCGCGGTGATATCGGGCGACGTCACTGATGGCCCGGGATAAATCCCCACGGGTCCGCCGACGCGATCAGTTGGCGCGCAAGATTGGCCAGCGCGCCAGCTACGACCGCATCCTGATCGTTTCCGAAGGCGCGAAAACCGAGCCAAACTACTTCTGCGAAATCCGGGCCGCCTATCGTTTGCACACCACCAATGTGGAAGTCCGGCACTGCGAGATCGGAACGTCTCCGATCCAGGTGGTGCAATACGCCGAATCGCTATTCCGAAACGGCGATCGCCACAAGCGCATCCAGGCCCGTGCATTCGAACAGGTCTACGCTGTTTTTGACCGCGATGATCACGACAGCTACTTCGATGCCCTGCAATACGCAGCGGCACTGGATGGTCGGCTGAAGAACGATATCAAGCAAGACGTCGCCTTCCGTGCCGTCGCGTCGGTGCCGAATTTTGAGCTCTGGCTATTGCTCCACTACGCGCAGGTCCACGCGCCCGTCCATCGCGACGAGGTGCTCCGGCGACTGAAAAATCATGTTCCGCAGTACAGGAAAGGCATGCGGGACGCTTTTGCCATCACCAGACCGAATCTCGACGCTGCGACGAGACGGGCCATGGAGCTGAGCCGGCGATTCACTGCCGAGATGGCGCCGGAACCGTACACGGGGGTGGGAGAACTGGTGACACGGCTGACTACCTTGAGAGCCGCGTCTTGATGGTCGAGCAGCGCACGGGCCCGAACCCCGCTTTTCTGCTTTGAATGACGGATGTGTCAACGCCGACAACAGGTCGCGCGTCCGCATCACGGATCATGAGGGAGGACATTGCTTGCCTAGTGGCAACACAATGAGACCTCCCCCTATGTACTCCTATGCTGTCGCAACCGGGACATAAGAAGCAACGGTCGCCTTCAATCTATCTCCAAGATCAAAGATGTCGTCAAGGCTTCCCAGCGGGATGCGTTCTTCCTCTTTGTTCTCGTCGAACAACCCGATGTAGAGTCGATTCTCGTTGTTGAAACGCAAGCGGCAAATTGGCTTACGGTTGTTGTCATCGAAAAGGATCGCACAGTAGCTTGCGGCATCGCGTATCGCCACCATGTCAGGCTTGACGACAGGCCGAAGGATCGCCTTGACGATCTGATACGCCTCCATCTCCAATGCAGAGGGCGTCGGTACGCCTTGGACTTCCTGTTGTGGTTCGCTCATCGCGACTTCCGGCGAAAGCGAAGGCTCCGGCGACATGGCGCCTTTTAGACGCTCGTTGATCTTGTCCCCGACGAGTTGCTGGAAGGCATGTTTCGTGATCATCGTGAACTGATCCTTCACGGCGTTCCTGAACTGCTTGCCAGCGAGAAACTCCGCCGATACCAGCCGCACGAAGTCCTCTGGCGGATTGATCATCCACTCGTTCAACGTGTTCTTGATAGCGCGGGTGTACTTCAGATGATTAGCCGTCGTCAGAATATTTTCGACATCAAACGCCGTCTTGGCGAACTTCTTCAGCTCGTCCACATCCTGGTCCCGAAAATCCAGAATGTTGAACTCGAAGAAGGGCTTGTCATCCATCTTGTTTGGCTTCTCCAGATCCGTGAAGAACCGATAGACCAAACCGTTCGTCAGCACGCCGAACCGAGCCTCCGTCACGTGGAAATAGCGAAACAGCTGGCTGGCATGGTTGATGTGCAAGTCGCCACCACACTTCTTGCACTCGAAAAGCATGATCGGCTTCCCGTCCTTCAGAATTGCGTAGTCGACCTTCTCGCCTTTCTTGGTACCGACGTCAGCGACGAGTTCGGGTGTGACCTCCAGTGGATCGAAGACGTTATAGCCGAGCATGTGGATGAACGGCATCACCATCGCGTTCTTCGTTGCTTCTTCGGTTTGAAGCATATCCTTGGCAGCCGCGACCCTGGCGGCGAGCGATCGAACCTCGTCGATAAAGTCCAACTTATTCTCCTTATTTTGAATTGATATAGCGGACCCGCCCGCTGGTACAGCAGGATTTCGATGCTCTACAAATGAGCAAACCATGATCGACTGTTCGGCCAATAAGGCGTAAGTTGCCTGACCTCGCCGCTTCACGTATTTCGCCGAAATGGGAATGCCGGATCGTATAGTATCGGCGCTCGCAGACCGTTCAAGACCCCACCGATGGGGGATAGCGTCTCATTGCCACAGATGCCAAATCAGCGAAGGAAACCGCCGACCTCCGCCAAGAACCCCTCGCGCATCTCCACATTCGACATATGCACCGCCGGTAGCAGCACCAGCTTCGCACTCGGAATCGCCGCTGCGATCTCTTCGCTGTGCTCCGCGCGTGTCACCGTATCGAACTTCCCGCCGATCACCAGCGTCGGCCGTGAAATGAGCGTAATGGTCCGACGCAGGTCCATATCGCGCACGGCGGCCAGTGCGCCGGCGATGCCGCGTGGGTTGGTTTCGAGCAGGACCTTGCGGAACGACGCGAGCGCCGGATCGCTCTTCTCGCACATTTCGGCGGGAAACCAGTTGCCCAGGAACGCCTCGGCGGTCTCGTTCGGCGTCGCGGTCAGGATCGTTTGAATGCGAGGCGCCCAATCCGCAGCGGGGCCGAGATAGGCGGCGGTATGCGCGAGCACGAGGTGGTCGATTCGCTCGGGGGCGTGGATCCCCAGCCATTGCGCGACCATGCCGCCCAGCGACAGGCCGAGGAAGTGGACCCGTTCGAGCTCCAGCGCGTCCATCAGTTCGAGCGCGTCGCGCCCGAGCCGGTCCAGCGAATAGGCGCCGGTCGGCACGTCGGAGGCGCCGTGGCCGCGCATGTCGTAGCGCAGCACGCGAAAGCGTTCCAGCAATTGCGGCATCACGCCGTCCCACATCGACATATCGGTCGCGATCGAATTGGACAGCATCAGCACGGGGCGGCCGGCTTCGCCCTCGAAACGGTAGGCAATCCGTTGGGCATCGCTGGTGGTGAAGGTCGAAAGCGCTTGCATCTCGGTTCTCCTGGAAGGTAGGGAAGGCCCTTCGCCGAATCGGCGCCGGGGCCATCACAGGAACCATCCTAGCGGCGGACCGAATCTGAGAAAATTACAAAGTTCTCAACTTCTCTGTCAGCAAAACAAACAATGTCCCGCTTCACGTTGCAAGACCTGCAGTGCTTCGACGCCGTCGTCCGCGAGGGAGGCTTCCAGGCGGCCGCGACGGTTCTGCATCGGACGCATCCCGCGGTGTTTGCGGCGGTGGCCAGGCTGGAGCGGCAGCTTGGCCTGGCGCTGCTCGATCGCAGCGGTTACCGGGTCAGCCCGACGGAAGCGGGGCGCGCGTTTCATCGGCACGCCCAGTCGCTGCTGCGCGAGCTGCATGCGCTGCAGCTTCATGCCGAGCAATTGGCGATGGGCGAGGAAAGCGAACTGCGCGTGGTGATCGGTGACCTGTGTCCGCCGCCGTAGACGCTGCGGCTGCTCGGCCCGTTCTTCGCGGAACATCCCGCAACGCGGCTGGACCTGCATGTCGAAGCGGTGACCGGGCCGTGGGAGCGCCTGTTCGACGGCGAGGCGGACCTGATCGTGCATCGCGTCGACAAGAGCGACACGCGCATCGAATGGCTGGATCTATGCAAGATCGAGCTGATCCCCGTGGTGGCACCGGGTTTTCTGCCATTCCCGGTCTCGCGTGCAATCCGTCCCGAGCAATTGCGGGCGCTGACGCAATGCGTGATCCGCGACAGCGCACGGCGTCCCGTAGCTCAGGAGCATTTCGTCGTGGCGGGCGCGCCGCAATGCACGGTGCCGGATCCGATGATGAAGAAGGAGATCATCCTGCAGGGGATGGCGTGGGGACATCTGCCCCGCTTTCTGATCGGGCAGGAACTGGCGGAAGGAAGACTGCTGTCGATCGCCGGGCGCTATCTGCCGGGCCGTGTCGAGGAACTGGTCGCCGCCCGCCGGCGCGACCGCCCGCATGGGCCCGTCGCGAACCGGCTGTGGGAGCATCTGGGCAAGGCGGCGCCGCGATTTCGCGCGGCGCTTCGCCATGGCGGAAATCGCTGAGTACGCGACGACCTCGCCCCTCCGCTACACGCGCGTCGTCTCCGCATGCGCCAGCCAGTGCCGCGCGATGGCGTCGCGCCGCGCGATCCAGACGCTGCCGCGCGAACGCATATGCGCGAGCATCGCCTCCAGCGCCGCAATGCGGCCGGGCCGCCCCAACATGCGCAGATGCAATCCGACGGACATCATCTTGGGGGCGTGTGCGCCCTCGCGCCAGAGCCAGTCGAACGCATCGGTGACATAGCCGGCGAAGTCGGCGGCGCGCACAAAGCGGTTGCCGTGCTGGAACTGCATGTCGTTGGTGTCGAATGCATAGGGCAGCATCACATGCGGCCCGCGCGGGCCAGACAGCGTCACGGGCAGGTCGTCACCATAGAAGTCGCTGTCGTAGACGAACCCGCCCTCTTCCATCAGCAGCCTGCGCGTTCTCGGGGTCGACGCGGAACGGGTATGCCAGCCCACCGGCCGTATGCCGGTGGCCGAACGGATTGCGGCGACCGTGCGGTCGATGGCCTCGCGCTCCTGCTCCTCCGACATGGCGACATGGCTTTCCCAGCGCCAACCATGGGCGGCGACCTCATGGCCACGGGCCACGGCATCGCGCGCCAATTCGGGCAGGCGCTCCACGGCTCGTCCGCAGGCGCTGACCGTGATGGCTACGCCGGCGTCGGCCAGGCATTGCATGATGCGCCACCATCCCGCACGCGTCCCGTAGTCGAAATGGCTCTGCAGGCAGGGATCGGGACGGCCTTCGATCCGGTCGACCACCTCGTACGTCGATTCGTTGCGCGCGTCGCCTTCGGCGATTGACAGTTCGGCGCCTTCCTCGAGATTCAGCACGAACGATACCGCCACCCTGGCCTCGCCTGGCCAATGCGGGTGGGGCGGACGACCCGCATAACCGAGCAGGTCGCGCTGCACGGCTGGCGCTTGTTCGTCGGAGTTCGGCGGCAAGGCATCGCGGTCCATCGTCATTCCGCCTGCAGCTTGCCGCTGCGCACCAGCTTCGCGTAACGGTCCAGCTCGCCGCGCAGGAAGGCCGCCGCCTCCGGAGGCGACGCGGTGGCCGGCTCGGCGCCCAGCGCCTCGAAGCGGCTGCGCACGTCGGCGCTCGCAAGTACCGCGGCGATGTCCTGGTTTAGCTTCTGCACGATCTCGCGTGGTACGCCCGACGGCGCGATCATCATGAACCAGGGTGCGAACTGGTAGGCGGGCAGGCCGGCCTCTGCCATCGTCGGCACGTCGGGCAGCAGGGGCGAGCGGCGCGGCGTGGTCACGGCAAGGGCCCGCAGCTTTCCGCTCTTGATATAGCCGACCGACGAGACGACCGGGTCGATCATCATGTCCACCTGGCCACCGACCAGATCCGTCAGCGCCGGCGCAGCGCCCTTGTAGGGCACGTGGGTCAGAGCGACGTCGGCCAGGCTGGCAAACTGCGCGCCGCCAATATGGCTGGTCGAGCCGCTGCCCGAGGAGGCATAGGTCATCTTGCCGCCGGCGCGCCGCGCGAGTGTGACCAGCTCCGTCACGGAGCGCGCCTGCACTGCCGGATTGACGGCCAGCACGCTGGGCAGCGTGGCGACCATTGCCACCGGCGTGAAATCGCGCTCGGTGTCATAGCGCAGCTTCGGATAGAGGCTGGGATTGACCGCATGGCCCACCGTCACCAGCAGCAGCGTGTGTCCGTCCGCAGGTACCTTGGCCACGTACTCGGTGGCAATCCGGCCGCCGGCACCCGGCTTGTTCTCGACCAGCACCGGCTGCTTCCACGCCGCGCCAAGCTTGTCCGCGAGGACGCGGCCGAAGGTATCGGCCGCACCGCCGGGCGGGAATGGCACCACGATGCGTACCGGCTTGTCCGGAAAGCTGGCGGCCGATGCCGCCGCCACGGCGTTGGTGGAAGCCGTGCCGACTGTCAGCAGGGCGGCGCAGGGAAGAAGGCATCGGCTCAACAAAGCGTGCAGCGTCATAGGGTCACCTGTTGCGATGGAAGGAAGGAACGCCCCGGGTCGTTTGCAAGCGCCGTGCCATCGATGGCTGCATCACGGCACGACGCGACAGCGCAGCGGCGTCATGCCGCCGGTTTCCAGTATTCGCGACCGACTCCCTGCCACAGCGCGCGACAGGCATGCTCGGCCTCACGGCATACCTCGTCGAGATCCACGCGCGTCGGCACGCCATCGTTCACCAGCACCTCGCCATCGACGACGACCATCCGGACATCCCTGCCCTGGCCGTTGTGAACCAGGTTGCCG
This sequence comes from Cupriavidus cauae, assembly GCF_026210475.1. Classification (NCBI taxonomy): domain Bacteria; kingdom Pseudomonadati; phylum Pseudomonadota; class Betaproteobacteria; order Burkholderiales; family Burkholderiaceae; genus Cupriavidus; species Cupriavidus cauae. The sequence goes on along the minus strand of NZ_CP080294.1, from coordinate 1,108,038 downwards.
AGCGGATTGACCAGCGGAACCAGATGCGGCCGCGCGAAATCCAGCATCACGAGGTCCGCGCGCTTGCCGACCTCCAGCGTGCCGATGCGGTCCGCCAGCCCGAGCGCACGCGCGCCGCCCATGGTCGCCATCTCGAACACATGGCGCGGCTGCCAATCGTCATCGACGCCGCCACGCTGCACGCGCGCCGTGACCAGGGCCCAGCGCATCAACTCGATCATGTCCGCATGCTGCGTATCGGTTGCCAGCGCGATATTGATGCCGGCGCGCTTGATGTCGGGCGTCGGTGCAAGGCGGCCGGAGGTCGCATTGCACTTGGGGATGTGGACCACATGTGCGCCCGCCCGCGCGAGCCTCTCGATGTCGTCTGCCGTCACATAGATGCAATGGCCGCCCATCAGGCGCGGCGTCAGCAGTCCGGTCTCGTCCAACACTTCGGTTGAAGTGCGCCCCGTGCGTGCCTTCACCCGCTCGACTTCCACGACGCTCTGGCCGAGGTGCATGTTCACCCGCATGTCGCGCTGCTGTGCCAGCGCGGCGATCTCGCGCAGGAAGCCGTCGGAACAGGTGTCGACGGCGTGAGCGGCGAGCTGGACCTGGACGCGATCGTTTCCCTGCCAGCGGGCCGCCAGATCCAGGGCCGCCTGCAGGGTGCGGGATCCGATCGCCGCGTCGTAGTGCCAGCGGCCTTCGGCGACCTGCGCGAAATCGACATCGTGGATGCGCCAGCTCGGCGCGAGCCGCACGCCGAGTTCGGCCATGGCCTCGGTGGTCACGTCGGCGTGCACGAAGTTGTCGCCGATCAGCGTGGAACCGAACAGCATCGCCTCGAGCGCGCCGAGCCGCGCCAGCGCGCGGGCCTGCTCCGGATTGACCTGCGTGCCCTTCGGAATTCCCGGCGTATAGGACGGCGCGAAGCCCGCGTCGGCGGCCACGCCGCGCACCATCGACAGGATCGCGTGCGTATGGACGTTGACGAGCCCCGGGATCAGCACCTTGCCGGTCGCGTCGACGACGCGCCGGACCTGGGCGCCTTCGGGCAGCGCGTTGCCGATATAGGCGATCGAGCCGTCCCGAACGGCAAGCGTCATGTCGCGCTGCGCGACGTCGGCACCGGCCGCGGTACCGAGCAATGTGGCGCCGGTGAATACAAGGTCGAACACGGGCGGTGACTGCAGGAATTCGGTGGTCATGGATGGGTCTCGTTTCGAAGGGATCACGGTCGCTTCTGGTGCGGGCGCCTGTTGATGGCGCATTCATGGCGCACCGATGGTGCACCGCATGCACCATTACCGCACAACAATTTTGCTGAAATCTGGTTAACCATTCTGGTTGACGATAACCCGGAACGCAAGAATAATTCGGCCATCGGTCCGCCACGCCGGCCGCTCGCGCACGTCCCACGGATGAGTACCGACCCTTCGCCCGACATCGAGCAACGCCTCTATCAATCGATTGCCAGCGCATTGATGGCCGGCAAGCTGCGCCCCGGCATGCCGTTGCGGGAGCGCAATCTCGCGGAACTGTTTGGCACCACGCGCGGCGCGGTGCGAAAGGTGCTGGCTCGACTGGGGCAGGAAGGCAAGCTCGAACTGCTGCAGAATCGCGGCGCCTTCGTACCGCAGCCGTCGCCGGAAGACGTGGCGGACATCTATGGCGCGCGCGCCATCGTCGAGGCGGGGCTCGTTGCCGCGCTGGCCATGCGCCTGACCCAGCGCGGTGGCCGTGGTGCCCTGGCACGGCTCAAGTCCCATGTGGAGGCCGAAGAGGCGGCATGCCGGGCGCAGGACCGCGAAACGTCGGTGCGCCTGGCCGGCGAGTTCCACCTGAAACTGGCCGAACTGGTGGGCAACGACTCGCTGCTGCGCTATCTCGAGCAATTGATCGCTCGCACACAACTGTTCGTCGCGCTCTACGAGGCGCGGGACGAGAGCCATTGCGCGCCGGACGAGCACCGCCGCATCGTCGCCGCGCTCGACAAAGGCGACGTGGCCGCGGCGATTGCGACGATGAGCGGCCATCTGGCCGACGTCCAGGCGCGCGTGCTGGCCCATATGGCGCCGACGACCGACATCGATCTGGCCGACGTGCTCGGCGCCCCGCTGGCCTGATCGTGCGCTTCGTTCTGCTCAACCCCAATGCCAGCGTCGAGATGACGGCGCGCATGTGCGCGGTGGCGCGCGAGGCGATCGGCCCCGGTCACACGCTCGACGGGCACCACAATCCCGACGGCCCGGCGGCCATCCGTTCCGCGGCCGACAACGCGCTGGCGGTGCCGGGCCTGCTCGCCCTAGGCGCCAGACATCTGCACCGGTGCGACGCGGCGATCCTCGGCGTGTCGATGGACACCGCGCTCGGCGAGCTCCGCCGGCAGGCGACGATCCCCGTCGCCGGTGTCACCGAATCGGCCATGCTGCTCGGCTCCCAACTCGGCGCGCCCGTCGGATTGATTACGGTCGGTCCCGACCTGGTGCCGCTGTATCGCGACCTCGTGCGGCAGTACGGGTTGGGCAGCCGCCTGGCCGGCATCATCGGCATCGAAGCGCCGGGGGCCTACGGCGGGGCGACCGACACTAGCGTGGCCGACAAGCTGCGCGATGCCGTGCGCACCTTGCATCGCGCCCATGGCGCACGCGTGGTGGTCACCGTCGCCGCCGCGCTGTGCGGCTACGTGAACCTGCGCGATACCGACGTGCCGCTCTACGACGGCATCGCTTGTGCCGCCTTGCAGGTATTGGCGCTGGCGCGGCTGCGCCAGGCCTCTCTTTCTTCGGCCGGCTGACCCCTCGTTTTCCCTAGCCCCTCGTCCGTCGACGGCGGGCCTCACGCGGCCGCGCTGCGCTGCGGCCATCTCCCACCCCACCCCGCAAACCCTTTCCCCGCTTGGCCTGCACGTCCGCGGCCGTGCCCCGAAACCGTGCGCCGCACCAATAGCCGGCATGCACATGCACCACTTTCGTCAAACAATTTTGGTCTTGATTGTATGGCGGTTATTGGACTACTGTACGGGACAGTGAGACGCCATGCGAGGGCCGTGCCGACGGCACGGAAGCGGCAGTCCCACCCACTACGCCAACATGCCAACCGCCGACAGGCGGCCCCCTCCGGAGGAGAACGCATCATGCAAGCAGTCAGTGTCGACGCAACCGCGCGTGCCGCGCAGGACCGTCCCCAGTCGGTCGCGCGGGTCGCGGGCGCCAGCGTGGCGGGGACCACGCTGGAGTTCTACGACCACTTCATCTACGGATCGGCCGCCGCGCTGGTCTTTCCGAAGCTGTTCTTCCCGCAGAGCGATCCGCTGACCGCGACGCTGCTGTCCTTCGCCAGCTACGGCGTCGCGTTTGTCGCGCGGCCGCTTGGCGCGGCGATCTTCGGCCACTTCGGCGACAAGTTCGGCCGCAAGTCCGTGCTGATCGTCACGCTGCTGATGATGGGCCTGGCGACCTTCGGCATCGGGCTGCTGCCGACCTACGGTAGCGTCGGCATGCTGGCGCCGCTGCTGCTGGTGCTGCTGCGGGTGATCCAGGGCCTCGCGCTGGGCGGCGAGTGGGGCGGCGCGGCCATCATGGTCAACGAGCTCGATCCCGAAGGCAGGCGCCGAGGGCTGCTCGGCAGTCTGGTGCAGCTGGCCGCGCCGATCGGGCTGCTGCTGGCCAACGGCGTCTTCGCGCTGGTGACGTGGATGGTGTCGGAAGAGGCGTTCCTGAGCTGGGGATGGCGTGTGCCCTTCCTGCTGAGCGCGTTGCTGGTCGGCGTCGGCATGTACATCCGCGCCAATGTGCGCGAGTCCGCGGTGTTCGAGAAGGCCGAAGCGCAGCACGCCGAAGCGCGCGCGCCGATCGCCGAAGTGCTGCGTCACTACAAGAAGCAGCTGCTGATCGCATTCGGCGCGCGCCTGGGCGGCGATATCGCCTTCTACGTCTTCACGCTGTTCCTGCTGTACTACGTGCCGACCAAGCTGGGCCTGCCCAAGAGCATCGCGCTCAATGCCGTGCTGCTTGGCGCCGTCGCGCAGATTCTGTTCATCCCCGTCGCGGGCCTGCTGGCCGACCGCATCGGCCGCCGCCCCGTGCTGATGATCGGCGGCATCGGCGGCGCGCTGTGGGCATTCGGCTTCTTCGCGCTGGTGCATACGCTGAGCCCGGCGCTGATCATGCTGGCCTCGTTCATCGGCATGGTGCTGGTGTCCTTCATGTTCTCGCCGCTCGCGTCGTTCCTGCCCGAGCTGTTCGCCACGAAGGTGCGGGTCACCGGCGCCTCGCTGGGCTTCCAGTTCGCCGGCGTGTTCGGCGGCGCGCTGGCCCCGCTGATCGCCGTCGGCCTGCTGGACCGCTTCGGCAGCAGCACGCCGGTCGCCATCTACCTGGCCGTGGTATGCGTGCTGATCGCCGTCGCCGCGGGCGTGGCACGCGAGACCGCACGGGCCCGCCTGTCCGACCTCGGCAACGAGGCCGCACGCTGAACGAGCGCCGCGTGTGCCGCGCCAGAACAACAACCGTAATGAGATACCCGTGAAACAGTTCGACCTTCTGATCCGCAATGGCACGGTGGTGACCGCCAGCGACACCGTGCAATGCGACATCGCGATCGCCGGCGGCCGCATTGTGCAGCTCGGCCACGACCTCGGCAGCGCCCACGAGGAGATCGATGCGAGCGGCAAGCTGGTGCTGCCGGGCGGTGTCGATGCGCATTGCCACCTCGACCAGCCGATGCCCGACGGCCTGAAGATGGCGGACGACTTCGAGTCGGGCACCATCTCGGCCGCGTGCGGCGGCACCACCACCGTGATTCCGTTTGCGGCACAGGAAAAGGGCCAGTCGCTGCGTGCCGCCGTGGCCGACTACCATCGACGGGCCGAAGGGCGCGCCGTGGTGGACTACGCCTTCCACCTGATCGTCTCCGATCCGACCGAGACGGTACTGCGCGACGAGCTGCCCTCCCTGATCCGCAAGGGCTACACGTCGTTCAAGGTCTACATGACCTACGACGACCTGAAGCTTAACGACCGCGAAATCCTCGACGTGCTGACGGTGGCGCGCCAGGAAGGCGCGCTGGTGATGATCCACGCGGAGAACTCCGACTGCATCGCCTGGCTGACCGACCGGCTGGAGGCCGAGCAGAAGACCGCGCCGCGCTTTCATGCCATCGCGCGGCCGATGGCGATCGAGCGCGAGGCGACGCACCGCGCCATCACCTTCTCGGAACTGGTCGATGTGCCGATCCTGATCGTCCATGTGTCGGGGCGCGAAGCGGTCGAGCAGATCCGCTGGAGCCGCGCGCGCGGCATGAAGATCTTCGCCGAGACGTGCCCGCAGTACCTGTTCCTGACGGCATCGGACCTCGACCAGCCCGGCTACCATGGCGCGAAATGCGTCTGCAGCCCGCCGCCGCGCGACCGCGCCAACCAGGAGGTGATCTGGGACGGCCTGGCCGATGGCCTGTTCACGATCTTCTCGTCGGACCATGCGCCGTTCCGCTACGACGATCCGCAAGGCAAGCAGCCGGGCGGGCAGGAGGTGCCGTTCCGCTATATTCCGAATGGCATCCCCGGGCTGGAGACGCGGCTGCCGCTGCTGTTCTCCGAGGGCGTCGGCGGCGGGCGCATTTCGCTGAACCAGTTTGTCGCGTTGACGTCGACCAACCCCGCCAAGCTCTACGGACTGCATCCGCGCAAGGGCACCATCGCGATCGGCGCGGACGCCGATCTGGCGATCTGGGACCCGCAGCGCGAGGTGGTCATCCGCAACGCCGACCTGCATCACGCGGTCGACTACACGCCGTACGAAGGCACGCGCGTCAAGGGCTGGCCGGTCGCGACGCTGGTGCGCGGCAAGGTCGTCGCGCACGAGGGCAAGATGCAGGCGACGGCGGGACACGGCGAATTCCTGCCGTGCGCGCTGCCGGAGATGGCAAAGCCGCGTTACCGGACTTCGGGAGGAAGCCTTTGATGTCCCATCCGAATCGCAGTCGGCAGGACAGCGGCCATGACCGCGATGCCGCGCCGCCGTACCCGAGCGCCTCTGGCATCGCGGCCCAGGTCAACGCGGGCGAGCTCGATCCCGGCGCGGTGGTGTCGGCGTTCCAGGCACGCATCGACGCGCGCAACGGTGAACTCAATGCCGTCTTCGAGGAGCGCCGCGATCTGGTCGAGGCCGACGTCGCGCAACTGCGCGGCCGCCTGGCCGCCGGCGAACGGCCGCCGCTCGCCGGCGTGCCCGTGATTGTCAAGGACGTGGTGTGGGTGCGCGGCCGCCGCGTGACCCAGGGCTCGCTGCTGTACCGCCACTTCGTCGCGCCCGAGGACGCCATCGCGGTCGAGCGGCTGCGCGCGGCCGGCGCCATCGTGCTGGGCATGGGCAATACCTCGGAATTCGCCTGCAAGGGCCTGACCACCAACAAGGTCTACGGGCTGACGCGCCATCCGCAGGACACCGCGCTGACGGCCGGCGGCTCGTCGGGCGGTTGCGCGGTGGCGGTGGCCGCCGGCATGGCGCCGCTGGCGCTGGGCACCGATGGCGGCGGCTCCAGTCGGCGCCCGCCCGCGCACGCGGGGGTGGTCGGCTTCAAGCCGTCCTTCGGCGCCATTCCCGATGCCGCCGGTTTTCCGCACGCGTTTCCGGGCATCCAGGTGATGGCGCCGATCACGCGCACGGTCGACGATGCTGCCCTGATGTTCCGCGCGCTGTGCGGTCCCGATCCGCGCGATCCCGATTCCATGGGCTTTCAGTGCGCTGCGGCCGAGCCGCTGGAGGAGCTTCGCATCGCGGTCAGCCCGCGCCTGGGCCTGGACACACCGGTCGACGACGATGTCGCCGAGGCCTTCGAGGCGGCGGTGGCACGCCTGCGTGCGGCAGGGCTGCGCATCGCGCGGCAGGATCCGGCCTGGCCGGAAGGGGCCGGCGAGGCGGCCTTGATGCCGCTGCAGCATGTCGGCCTGGCCAATCTCTACGGCGAGGCCTGGCGAAGCGACCCGGATCGCTTCGATCCGGACATCGCGCGGCAGATCGAGCGCGGCCTGTCGTGGAGCGGCGCCGAGGTAGCGCGCGCACGCGAGGCGAGCCGCCGCATCGGCCTGGCCCTGGCGGCGTTCTTCACCGAGCATGACCTGCTGCTGTGCCCGACCACGCCGTGCGTGGCCTGGCCCAACGACCGGCTCGGTCCCGAGCGGATCGGCGGCGTCGCCGTCGAACCGCGGGCGCATGCCGTCTTCACGCCGTTCTTCAACCATGCCCAGGCGCCGGCGATTTCGGTGCCATGCGGCACCGGGCGCGACGGCCTGCCGGTCGGCTTGCAGATCGCCGGCCCGCGCGGCGCCGACTGGCGCGTACTGGCGGCCGCGCGCCTGGTCGAACAACTGCTGGCGGCCGGCTGAGGCGACGGCCGCTCCCCGCACGTGACGAACCCGCGACTCCATCCCGAGACACCATGCGCATCCTTGTCCTGAATCCCAATACCAGCGAAGGCATCACGGCGCGGCTGATGGCCGCCGGCAGCGATGCCGCCGCGCCCGGTTCCGAACTGGTGCCGCTGACCGCGCCACGCGGCGTGCCCTATATCGCCACCCGTGCCGAGGCGCAGATCGGCGGCGCCATCGCGCTGGAGATGCTGGCCGAGCATCATGCGAGCGTCGATGCGGCGATCATCGCCGCCTTCGGCGACCCGGGCCTGCTCGGCGCGCGCGAACTGTTCGACCTGCCGGTCGTCGGCATGGCCGAGGCCGCAATGCTCAGTGCCTGCATGCTGGGACGGCGCTTTGCCATCGTCACCTTCGCCCGCGCGCTGGGCCCGTGGTACGAGGAATGCGTCGACATGCACGGACTGCGCGGCCGGCTGGCCGGCATCCGCATGCTCGACGACGCGTTTGCGTCGGTATCGGATGTGCAGGACGAGAAGGAGGCGTTGCTGGTGGCGCTGGCCAACCGCGCCGTCACCGAGGACGAGGCCGATGTGGTGATCCTTGCCGGTGCGCCGTTGGCCGGGCTGGCGGCGCGGGTGCGCGACCGCATCCCGGTGCCCGTGGTCGACCAGATGGCGGCCGCCGTCAAGCAGGCCGAGGGGCTTGTCGCGCTGAACACGCGCAAGGCGACCGCCGGCACGTTCCGCCGGCCCGATGCCAAGTCCACGTTGGGTCTGCCCGATGCGCTCGCGGCGCGTATCGAGCATCGTTAGCCCATCGTTCGCCAGTCGTTGTCGGCAGCCCGCACGTCGGTCCGCACCCCAGACCGCAGGTCAGTCCGCACATCGGTGCTCCGATGACCCGGCGCGTTGGCGCCTTGCTACACGGAGGCGAACACCGCCTCCAGGTCGACCTCTTCGTCGGCCGGCGCGTCTAGATGCAAGGTGCTCTCGACATGCGCCAGATGCTCGGTCATCAGCGTGGCCGCGCGCTCGCCGTCTCCCGCTTCGAGCGCATCGAGAATGTCGTCGTGTTCGTGATGCGGGCAGGACGGCACGCCCGGCGCGTCGTACAGCGCGATGATCAGGCAGGTCAGCGAGCACAGCTCCCGCAGATACCTGGCCAAGTACTGGTTTTCCGACAGGTCCGCAAGCCGCGCATGGAATTCGCCGGACAGCCGGATGATCGTGCGCCGGTCGTTCTTGCGCCGCGCCTGCGCTTCGTCGCGCGTGATCGCGCGCAGCGGCCGCAGGCGCTCCCGCGTCATGCCGGCCGCGAGGTCGCGCGCGAGCTCGGGCTCGATCAGCCGCCGCGCATGCAGGACCTGGCGGGCCTGCTGCACGCTCGGGCTGGAGACGAAGGTGCCGCGGTTCGGATACACCGTCACCACGCCCTCGTGTGCGAGCTTGGTAAAGGCCAGCCGCACCTTGGTCCGGCTGACGCCAAACACAGTGGCCAGTTTCTCCTCGACCAGCTTGGTGCCGGGCGGCAGCCTGTGCTCCCAGATCGCGACCAGGATGCGCTCGGCGATCTCGTCGACCTGGATGCCGGACGCGGCCTTGCCGTCGTCCAGCGGTTCGGCGGGGCTGTCGGTGTCGAGGCGGACGGCTTTCGCTCGCGGCATGATGGGGTCGGATACGGGCAGTTGGAGCGCCTATTGTACGGCGGCTGCCGGGCGACTGTATATCGCCTCGGCCGTCCGATCACCGCAGCGGCCGCCGCAGTGGCCGTATGCCGCCCCGCCCTTGCCGCTATCGGTTGACCGTCTTCGCCGGCATCGCCAGCACCAGCAGGCAGCTTCCCAGCAGGCAGACGGCGAACAGGATCAGGCCGGCGCTGGGGCTGTTGAAGGTGTCCTTCATCCAGCCCAGCAGGTACGTCGCCGCAAACCCGCCCAGGTTGGCGATCGAGCAGGCCAGCGCAATGCCCGCGGCCGCCGCGGTGCCGCTCAGGAAGGTCGACGGCAGGCACCAGAACACCGGGAACGTCGCCACGATGCCGACGTTGGCCAGCGTCAGCAGCGCCAGTGTGGCGCCGGTATGGCCAGTGACGAAGGTACTGGCGACCAGCCCGAAGGCGCCGAACAGCACCGGCACGACGATATGCCAGCGGCGTTCGCGGGTGCGGTCCGAATGCGCGCCGTTGATCAGCATGGCCACCACCGCCACGGCATGCGGAATCGCGGTCAGCAGGCCGATATGCAGCGGGCTGGCGACGCCCGAATCGCGGATGATGGTCGGCATCCAGAAGCCGATCGAATACGTTCCCATCAGCAGGCACATGTCGATCACGCCCAGCATCCAGACGCGGCGGTCGGTGAAGGCCGCCTTCAGCGAATGCTGGTTCTCGACGAGCACGTCGGCTTCGAGATTGCGTTGCAGCGTGCGTTTCTCGCCCGCATCGAGCCATTTGGCCGAGTCGATGTTGTTCGGCAGATAGAAGAACACCATCACGCCGAGCAGCACCGAGGGCAGCGCCTCGAGGAAGAACAGCCATTGCCAGCCGGCATAGCCGTAGACGCCGGCAAACGCCGTCATGATCCAGCCCGAGATCGGACTGCCGATCATGCTGGCCAGCGGCAGCCCGATCATGAACAGCGCGATGATCTTGCTGCGGCGATGGGTCGGATACCAGTAGGTCAGGTACAGCAGCACGCCGGGCAGAAAGCCCGCTTCGGCCGCGCCGAGCAGGAAGCGCACGATATAGAACTGCGTGGGCGTGGTGACGAACATGGTGGCCCCGGACAGCAGGCCCCACGTCACCATGATGCGGGCGATCCAGATACGCGCGCCGACCTTCTGCAGCACCAGGTTGCTCGGCACTTCGAACAGGATATAGCCGACGAAGAACAGCCCGGCGCCCAGGCCGTAGACCGTCTCGCTGAACTTCAGGTCGTCCAGCATCTGCAGCTTCGCCAGCCCGACATTGATGCGGTCCAGATAAGCGGCCAGATAGCACAGACAGAAGAACGGAATCAGGCGCCATGTCACCTTGCGGTAGACATCCGGTTCCGTCGTTGGGGCCAGCACGCCGGCCGTTCCTTGAGAGTACTGATACGACATCTTCGCTCCTTGCTTGGTCTACCTTTGGGTGCTGGCGCCAACACCGTCCCCGCCTCGGCGTCGATGACGCAAGGTGCGGGTTCGGCGTGACTGGGGTCCGATGCAGTGCGTGCTGCATCGTGATCGGGAATGCGTTGTGAAGCAGTGGTGCGGTTGTGAGTAGCGGCGGCGACCTCTTCGATGTCTTGAGCCTGTTCGACCTTATTGCCCGTGATGCGTGCCATTGGCGCCATTGGCGCCATGTACAACCTTCGCGCCGGTGGACGCGCTGCTGCGTATTCGGGCCACCGCCTCGTCCACGCCCTGCCAGGCCGGCTTGTCCGGCGCAAAACGGGCGCGCAGGTAATGCACCAGTTCGGCGACCTGCCGGTCGTCGAAGCTGTCGGCAAAGCTCGGCATATCGCCCAGCGCATTCGATGAAGGCGCCGGAATGCCCTTGAGCACGGCCTGAATCACGTTGTCCGGCTTGTCGCCATGCAGATTGGTGTTCAGCGCCAGCGACGGCTTGGCGCCGAACATCGGCACGCCCTGATCGGATTGATGGCAGACCGCACAGGCGCTCTGGTAGAGCCGGTCGGCGGGACCGGTCATGGTGCGGGCTAGCGTCGCGCTGCGCTGCTCGAGGACCCGTGCCCGCCGGTCGAGCGTGGCGGCATCCGGCGGCGGCGCGTTGAACGATGCGACGTAGTGCGCAATCGCGCGGACGTCGCTCTCCGGTAATTGCGCCAGCTCTTCGACGACCGGCGCCATCGGTCCGGCGGCGGCGCCATGGCGCGACGAGTACCCCGTGCGCAAATACTGGAACAGGTCTTCTTCGGTCCAGGGAATCGGCGCGCGCGACAGCGAGGTCAAGGCCGGCGCTTCCCAGCCTTCGGCCTCGCCGCCGGTCAGGTAGGCGCGGCCGCCCTTCTCCGCGCCGAAGGCATTGCGCGGCGAATGGCAGGCGCTGCAGTGTCCCAGCCCTTCGGCCAGATACGCACCGCGGTTCCATTGCACCGAGCGCGACGGGTCGGGCTGGAAGGGCTCGTTGCGATGGAACAGCAGATTCCAGCCGGCCATCAGTGGCCGCAGATTGAAGGGGAACGCCAACTCGGTCTTCGGCGCCGGCGCATGCACCGGCTCGGCCGACATCAGGTACGCGTACAGCGCGCGCATATCGCCCTCGCTGATCTTGGCGAAGGCGGTATAGGGGAAGGCGGGGTACAGCCGGCGTCCGTCGCGATGGACGCCTTCGCGCATCGCGCGCTCGAACGCGGCGTACGACCAGTTGCCGATGCCGGTGTCGACATCGGGCGTGATATTGGTGCTGTAGATCGTGCCGAACGGCGTCTCGAGCGGCAGGCCGCCGGCGTTCTTCGCGCCGTTGGGCGCGGTGTGGCAGACCGCGCAATCGCCGGCCGCCGCCACCAGCTGGCCGCGTTCGATTGTCGCGGCCGAATAGAAGCCCGGCTCGGGGGGCGCAACGGGCGCGATCGCCGAGCGCCATGGCATCACGGTGGCGCACAGTCCGGCGATGGCGGCGCCCGCCGCAATCAGCCAATGGCGCTTGCGCCTGGCGGGCGCGCCCTCGGTGTGTTCTCCGGCCAGCGCCAGGCGTACGCGTTCGCCGCTGAACGGCGGCTCGCGCAGGCGCACGCCGGTGGCATCAAAAATCGCATTGGCGATCGCGGCGGCGGCGGGCAGGGTCGCGGCGGCGCTTCCGCGCAGACCCGCGGTCGTCGTCAAGCCGCCGACGACGCGGACCTCGGGAGCGAGCGTGCCGACCGCGGCCGGCAGCGCGGTGGCGGCATCGGCGGCCGTCGCCCAGCGATCGAACGACGGCGCCTGTGCCGTCAATTGCCGGGTCGCTTCGGCGATATCGTGTTCCAGCGCCGGCGCAGCGGCCTGCGTTCGGCCGGGTGAAGGTGAAGGCGAAGGCGACGGCAAGGACGACCGCGAAGGTGTGGACGTGGACACCGCGCTGTCGTGACCGAGCGTGACCCGTGTCACGCTGACTTCGCCGCTGAACGCGTCTACCTCGACGTCGGCAACCCACGCGGCCCAGCTGTGCGTTGGCTGCGCGCCATCGGTATCGACCACGCTGGCGTAGGCGAAGCCGCGCCCGCGGCGAACGCCCGCCGACACATCGGGCGACGCGGCGCGGGACACAGAGCGCTGTGCAGGCGCCTGCCATCCGGCCTGCCACGCCACCTGCCGAACCAGCGCCGCGCCCCGCTCGTCCTGCAGATGATTCAGGCGCAGCGCAACCGGATCGACGCCGGCCAGCGCGGCGGCCTCGTCCAGATGCGATTCGCGTGCAAACACCTGAGCGACGGCGCCCGCCAATGGGTTGATCGCGATGGCGACTGCCGTGGGCGCCATGTCGGCCGACACCGCTTCGAGATGGTCGATCCGATACGGCGGCACCAGTCCGGCGTCATCGCTGCCGCCGACATCCGAGACCGCGGACGGCGTACCGGTCTGGATCGATGCCAGCGGCCGAGCCTGGACAGGCATTGCCGTGGCTGTGACCTGGTAGGCGGAAATCGCGGCGGCCTCGCCATCGGGCTCGCCGCCGGTCGTCGCACTTGCGATGCGGGTCGTGATCCATCCCGCGGCATCGTCGAACGCCGCCGCATCGAAGCGAACCCGCACCGGTCCGCCGACCGCCTGCGCCAGCAGCGCGGCATCGGCGGCGGCATGATGGGACACGCTTGCCCGGGCGGCCGCACCGCTCACGTCGGCCATGTCGGCCACGTCGGCCATGTCGGCCATGTCGGCCATGGCGGCCATATCGGCCATATCGGCCATATCGGCGCCGTCGTGCCAGCAGATCAGCGCGACCGCGGTCTCGGCAATCCCGAGCAGCTTCGCCAGCTCGGCGCGCAGCGCACCGGGACGGCTATCCGGAAGCCAGACCCGCAGTTCGCCGTCTCGCCAATCCGCGATCGCGGTGGCGGCAGGCGGGGCGATGCCGGCCAGCGGCCAGCGGTAGTCCTGTTCGAGTTGCATGGATGCGGCCGCCAGCGCCGACGCTGCGTCGCCGTGCGAGGCGACCACCCGGCGCCGGCGCGGAACACGCTGCTCGGTACGGCCCCCGGCCTCCGACCATACCGGGCGCAACGCTGCCGCACCGGCTGCCGCCTGCGCGGGCGAGCGTGCCACCACGGCGAGGAAGTTGGCGCGCGCGACCACCGCGACCACATCGGGCACCGCGCGTGCGGCCTCGGCGTCGAAGCGGCGCAGCGTCGCGGCATGCGGATGACGGGGCCGCACGACTTCGCCAAACAAGCAGCGTTCGCGCGCGGGCGGTGGGATCAGCATCGTCCCGTCCGCTCCGTGGGCGATATCGCCGCCGCCGGCCACCCGTGCCAGATCGTTCATCGCGGCTCCGCCTGTTCGCCGGCCTGCCCCAGCAATACCGCGGCGCGCTTGACCGCGCGCACGATCTCGACATGCGTGCCGCAGCGGCACAGGTTGAAGCGCAGCGCTTCGCGGATCTGCTCGTCGGTGGGATCGGGATGCATCGACAGGAAGGCCTTGGCGGTCATGATCATGCCGTTCAGGCAGTAGCCGCACTGGGCCGCCTGTTCCTCGATAAAGGCTTGCTGCACCGGGTCCAGCCGCTCGCCCCGCGCAAGCCCTTCCAGCGTCGTCACCGCATGCCCGACCGCGGCCCTGACCGGCACCACGCACGAACGCGCCGCGACGCCGTCGATCAGCACCGTGCAGGCCCCGCACTGACCGAGCCCGCAGCCGTACTTCGGCCCGTTGCATTGCAGGTCGTTGCGCAGGACATAGAGCAGCGGCGTGGCCGGGTCGGCGCAGACCGATCGTTCGGTGCGGTTGACGTTCAGCGAGAGCTGGCTGGGGGGGCGAGGCACGCTCATGGGGCTGGCTTGTCTTGGGGGCGGCAATGCAAGGTTGCCGCGCCTCCGGGATTCACGATGGGCATCGCGGGCCGGAGCGCGCCGGCTCGACCGCGCCGGCGGGCCCGAAGACCCGCGCCAGGCCTGCGCTCAGGCCGCGGCGGTGGCGGTGGCCGCGGTGGCCGGGCTGGCGGGCACCGGGGCCGCGGCAGGCTCGACCAGCGGTACCTCGAACACATCGTAGCCGAAGCACCAGTCGGGATTCTCGTTGCTGCGCAGCCAGGTGTTCTCGTGCGAGACCCGTTGCACCTTGCTGGCGCGCTCGGCGCGGTTGGCCTCGTACAACGCAAAGGTCGTGCCGAAGTCGTCGAGCCCGGCTTCGACGAAGCAGCGGGTCAGCATCGCGGCGTCCTCGATCGCCATCGCCGCGCCCTGGGCCATATGCGGCTTCATCGGATGGCAGGCATCGCCCAGCAGCACCAGCCGGCCGCGGCTCCACAGCGGCAGCGGGTCGCGCTCCAGCAGCGGCCACTTGGTGACCTCGACCGTGCCTTCGATCAGCGACTGCACGCCCTGGTGCCAGCCGTCGAACGCGGCGCGCATCTCCTCGATGCTGCTCGGCAGCCAGCTCTTGCTCATGTCCCAGGTCGGCTCGGGCACGCCCGTCACGTAATAGATCTCGTCGAGCTTGCCCGTGTCGAAGTAGACCATCATGTGCCGATCGTCGGACCACCACTTGGTACAGCGGTCGTGCGTGAAGCCCTTGACGCGCGAGATCGGGAACACCGCGCGGTGCGCGATATAGCCGGTGTACTTGGGCGGCTCGGCGCCCAGCAGCGTTTCGCGGATCTTCGAATTGACACCGTCGGCGCCGATCACGATATCGGCCTCCTCGACGGTGCCGTCGGCAAAGCTCAGCCGCACCACATCGCCCAGATCCTCGACCTGGGTCAGCTTCTTGTCGAACAGCAGCGTGCCGGGCGCGACCGCGTCGGTCAGCAGCGCGTGGAAGTCGCCGCGGTGCACGGTGAGGTAGGTGGCGCCGTAATGGGACACCGCGTAGTCGCCCAGCGGAATCTGCGCGATCACCTCGCCGGTCTTCCAGTCGCGGCTGTACCAGTAGTCCGGATGGCAGCCCATCGCATTGAGTCCGTCCTCGATGCCGATCCTGCGCATGATCTTCATCACGTTGGGTCCGACATGGATGCCGGCGCCAAGCCGCGAAAACGCCGGGGCCTGTTCATACAGCCTGACGTTGAAGCCCTCACGCTGCAGCAGCGCGGCCGCGGCCGTTCCTCCCAGTCCTGCACCGATCACGGCGATCCGAGGTTTGCCTTGCACGTTTTTCTCCTGGCCATCACTTCCATCAAACACAGTTCGCGCCGGCCGGGGCCAGCGATTGGAATTGAGTGTACACACCATATTTTTTGACGTAAAGGCGGAATGCGGCGACTCGGTGTAATCCCTAGGTATTGAAGTGGACGGAACGCTGCAATGCGCCATATCCGTGAAATCAAGCACCAATTGCGCCTTACGTTCGTTGAGTACTTACTAAAATGGTGCATTCGGCACGGTGCCGGAGATGGTTGTCGTAATACAGTGTGTACACTACAATGACTCGACACACGCAAGACGGCTTGCCGTAACGCGCCCCTCTCTACTGACAAACGGAGTCGACAGTGCAGAAAGTCTTCCGGATCGGCCAGATCGTGCCGAGCTCCAACACCACCATGGAAACCGAGATCCCCGCGATGCTGGCGGCGCGCCAGCTGGTGCGGCCGGAACGCTTTACCTTCCACTCGAGCCGGATGCGGATGAAGACGGTCAAGAAGGAGGAGCTTGCCGCGATGGACGCCGAGTCGGACCGCTGCGCGGTCGAACTCAGCGATGCGCGGGTCGACGTGCTGGGCTACGCCTGCCTGGTGGCGATCATGTCGATGGGGCGCGGCTATCACCGCGTGTCGGAAGGGCGCCTGCAGTCGCGCACCGCCGAGAACGACGGCACCGCACCGGTGGTCACCAGCGCGGGCGCGCTGGTCAATGCGCTGAAGGTGATCGGGGCGAAGCGCATTGCGCTGGTCGCGCCCTATATGAAGCCGCTGACCGAGCTGGTGGTCGACTACATCCGGAACGAGGGCTACGAGGTGGTCGACTGGCGCGCGCTGGAGATTCCGGACAATCTCGAAGTGGGCCGCCACGATCCGAACCGCCTGCCGGCCATCGTCGCGCAGATGAATACGCGCGACGTCGATGCCGTGGTGCTGTCTGCCTGCGTGCAGATGCCTTCGCTGCCGGTGGTCGAGAAGGTCGAAGCGATGACCGGCAAGCCGGTGATCACCGCCGCGATCGCGACCACCTACGCGATGCTCAAGGCGCTGGACCTGGAGGCGGTGGTGCCGGGCGGCGGCACGCTGCTGTCGGGCGCGTACTGAGCGGAGGCCGTCATGACAGCGTCCCTACTCTATGGCGGCAACGTCCTTGCCAACGGCATCCGCCAGCATTACCTGCGCTACGGCGGTCCGGGCGAAGGCCGCGACGCGCGCGACCCGGTCATCGTCGTGCCGGGCATCACCTCCCCTGCGATCACTTGGGGCTTCGTCGGCGAGCGCTTCGGCCGCCAGTTCGATACCTATGTGCTCGATGTACGCGGCCGCGGCCTGTCCGAGGCCGGCGACGCGCTCGACTACAGCCTCGATGCCCAGGCGGCCGACGTGATCGCCTTCGCCGAGGCCCTCGGCCTGCAGCGCTACAGCGTGGTCGGCCACTCGATGGGCGCGCGCATCGGCCTGCGCGCGGCGCGCGCCAGGCCGGCCGGCCTGGTACGGCTGGCGATGATCGACCCGCCGGTATCCGGCCCCGGCCGCCGGCCCTACCCCTCGCAGCTGCCCTGGTATGTCGATTCGATCCGGCTGGCGCGCCGGGGCATCGATGCAGAAGGCATGCGCGCCTTCTGCCCGACCTGGACCGAGGCGCAGCTGCGGCTGCGCGCCGAATGGCTGCATACCTGCGACGAACGCGCGGTGGTGGCCAGCTTCGACGGCTTCCACCAGGACGACGTGCATGCCGACATGCCCCATGTCGCCGTGCCGGCGCTGCTGATGGTCGCGGGCCGCGGCGACGTGATCCGACCCGAGGACGTCGAAGAAATCCGCGGCCTGATGCCGCAGCTGCAGGTCGCGCGCGTGCCAGACGCCGGCCACATGATTCCGTGGGACGACGAGGCCGGGTTCTATCGCGCCTTCGGCGACTTCCTCGGCGCGCCGCTGCAGCCGTGACGCACGCCAACCTTCACCGAATCACCGAGCAAGGAGAACGCATGCCGGTAAGCGATCATGATCTGACGCAAGCCTGGAAGCAGGTGCTGACGCTGTCGAAGCTGCAGCCGGGCCAGAGCGTCACCGTGCTGACCAGCGCCGCCACGCATCCGCAGACGATGCGCACCGCGCTGCTGGCGGCCTCGTCGATGGGCGCCATCGTCAACCGGCTGGATCTGCCGCCGGTCAACGCGGAGAAGGCGCTGAGCCGCGATTCGCTGGCCTATCTCGGCACCACGCCGCTGACCGGCAATCCGGCCGCGATCGCCGCGCTCAAGGCCAGCGACCTGGTGCTCGACCTGATGACGCTGCTGTTCTCGCCCGAGCAGCACGCGATCCTCGCCACCGGCACGAAGATCCTGCTGGCGGTCGAGCCGCCCGAGGTGCTGGTGCGGCTGGTGCCGACCGAAGCGGACCGCACGCGCGTGCGCGCCGCCACCGCGCGGCTGTCGCGGGCGCGGGAGATGCATGTCGTCTCCGACGCCGGCACCGACCTGCGCTGCGCGCTCGGCGAATTCC
The DNA here is from genome assembly GCF_026210475.1 of Cupriavidus cauae. Classification (NCBI taxonomy): domain Bacteria; kingdom Pseudomonadati; phylum Pseudomonadota; class Betaproteobacteria; order Burkholderiales; family Burkholderiaceae; genus Cupriavidus; species Cupriavidus cauae. The sequence continues at coordinate 1,089,899 of NZ_CP080294.1, read as the reverse complement.
CGGCCATCAGCGAGTACGGCTTCGTCGACGAACCCGGCCGCTGGGACCACTGGCCGAGCGGCTTCGTGCTGACCTGGCCCAACGAGGGCGGCACCAACGGCCGCATCGTGCTCGACCGCGGCGACATCCTGCTGCCGATGAAGTCCTATCTGCAGGCGCCGATCGATATCACGGTCGAGAACGGCTATGTCACGTCGATCGACGGCGAGCTCGACGCCGAGCTGCTGGCCGATTACATGGCCTCGTTCAACGACCCCGAGGCCTATGCGATGTCGCACATCGGCTGGGGCCTGCAGCCGCGCGCGCGCTGGTCCACGCTGGCGATGTACGACCGCGAGGCCACCATCGGCATGGACGCGCGCGCCTACGAGGGCAACTTCCTGTGCTCGTTCGGCCCGAACAACGAGGCCGGCGGCAGCCGCACCACCGCCTGCCACATCGACATTCCGGTACGCCATTGCACCGTCCGCCTCGATGGCGAGACGGTGGTGGAGCGCGGCCGCGTGATGGACGGCGGCGCGCCGGTGCAGCATGCATTCGACTATCGAAACGACGGAGCCTGACATGCAGGATGAAGTGTCGACGTACCAGCGCCAGGGCTTTGGCGCGACCATGGAGATCGCCGCGCCGTTCGGCCTGCTGATCATCGACTTCGTCAACGGCTTTGCCGATCCGGCGGTCTTTGGCGGCGGCAATATCCCGCAGGCGATCGCCAACACCGGGCCGCTGCTGGCCGCGGCGCGCGAACAGCGCTGGCCGATCGCGCATACGCGCATCGTCTTTGCCGACGACGATGCCGACCGCAATGTCTTCACGCAGAAGGTGCCGGGCATGCTGACCCTGAAGGAGGCCAGCCACGACAGCGCGATCGTGCCAGAGCTGGCGCCGCGCGACGGCGAGCTGGTGGTGCGCAAGACCGTGCCGTCGGCGTTCTTCGGCACGTCGCTGGCGGCCTGGCTGGCGCACCGCGGCGTGCGCACGCTGCTGGTGGCCGGCTGCGTGACCAGCGGCTGCGTGCGCGCCAGCGTGGTCGATGCGATGTCGCACGGCTTCCGCCCGCTGGTGCTGTCCGACTGCGTCGGCGATCGCGCGCTGGGCCCGCATCAGGCCAATCTGTTCGATATGGAGCAGAAGTACGCGACCGTGATGCCGCGCGACGAAGCGCTGGGCGCGATCGCCGCGGCGCAGGATCGTTAAGGCTTCGACAGACCGCCGGAGACCGCCGATGCGTCCCGCTTCAACCGGCCGCCGCCACGCGGGCGTTCTGCGCGGTCTTGCCCACGGTCTTGCGCACCGGCTTGCGCGCGGACCTGGCGGGGCGGGATGCCGCGGCCGGCTCGGCCGCCGTCGCCTGCTCCGCCGCAATGGCGGGCCGGCAGACCGCGTTGAGCACGGTGTGCTGCATCACCTCGCGCCAGTGCTCCAGCGCGGGCTTGCTCATCATCGGCTCGCCGAGGAACGCGCTCAGCGTATGGTGGTTGGAGTTGTAGAAGTAGCCCAGCGAGGCGATCACCAGATAGATGTCGCGGGCGCGCACCTCGGGCCGGAACTGGCCGCTGGCCTTGCCGCGCTCGAGCACGCCGTCGAGCACCGACAGCGCATAGCTGGAGATTTCCTTGAGCCGGCCGGACTTCTTCGCATGCCGGCCCTGGCTGATATTCTCGCTGGTCAGGATCGCGACGAACTCGGGGTGGTCCAGGTAGTAGTGCCAGACGAAATCGGTCAGCTGCATCAGCGCGCGCACCGGATTGTCCGGATCGAGCTCCAGCGCCTGCTCGGCCTCGTTCAGCTGCATGTAGATGGTCTCGAGCACTTCGACGAACAGCTTTTCCTTGCTGCCGAAGTAGTAGTAGATCATCCGGTCATAGGTCTTGGCGAGCGACGAGATGCGCTCGACCCGTCCACCGTCGTAGCCGCGCTCGGCGAACACCTTGATGGCGGCCTTCAGGATCTTGGCGCGCGTATCCTGGGCTTGCCGGGCCCGCGTGCCGGCCGCTGCCCTGGTTCTTGCCGTCGCGGTGGTCATGTCGTCGGTTGCGAGGATCTGGCGTTGCGAAGCTGCCAGTATAACTGTCGAAGGTGCCCGCGGCCGCACGCCTTGCAGGCCATGCGGGGCGATCCATGCAAGGCGATGCGAGAGCACTGCGGCGCCATCGCGGCGCGGCCGCGATCGAAGGAAAACGAACGAAATGCCGATGCACGACGATGACTCTCCGCGCGCCCTGAGGGCGGCGCTGTCGCAGGCCCGCGGCGTGCTGCTGATCACGCGCGCCGCGCAGGCCGCGCCCAAACCCGCACCCGGCCAGCCCGGGGCGGCATCCGACTATGTGCCGGCGCTGCCGGATGTCTTCGTCGCCGTGCAAGCGGACGGCGAGGTGCTGGCCTTCAATGGCCATGTCGATCTCGGCACGGGCATCCGCACCGCGCTCGCGCAGATCGTCGCCGAGGAACTGGACGTGCCGCTCGCTTCGGTGCGCATGGTGCTCGGGCATACCGATGCCACGCCGAACCAGGGCCCGACCATCGCCAGCGCGACCATCCAGATTTCCGCGCAGCCGCTGCGCCGGGCCGCGGCGCAGGCGCGCGCCTTCCTGCTGGCGCGCGCCGCCGAGCGCCTTGGCGTGGCGGCCGACGGCCTCGTCGTCGACGCAGGCCGCGTTCGCGTCCGTCCATCGGACAGCCATACGCCCGCCGAAACCGGCCTGTCCTACGGGGCCCTGCTCGGCGACGACCACATCGAACTGCCGCTGGCCGACGAGGTCGCGCTCAAGCCGGCCAGCGCCTATCGCGTGGTCGGCAAGGCCGCGCCGCGCGTCGATATTCCGGGCAAGGCCACCGGTGCGCTGACCTTCGTCCATGACGTGCGCGTGCCCGGCATGCTGCATGGGCGCGTGATCCGTCCCCCGTATGCGGGACGCGATGCCGGCGACTTCGTCGGCCGCAGCCTGATTTCGGTAGATCGGGACTCGATCCGCGACGTGCCGGGCGTGGTCGATGTCGTGACGATCGGCGATTTCGTCGGCGTGGTCGCGCAGCGCGAGGAGCAGGCGATCGAAGCGGCGCGCCGGCTGCGCGTGCATTGGCGCGCCGCGCCGCCATTGCCGCCGCTGGACGATCCCGAGCCCGCGCTGCGGGCCAATCCCGCCAAACGGCGCGAGCTGCGCGCGCAGGGCGATGTCGATCTTGCCCGGGAGCAGGCCGCCACCACGCTGCAGCGCAGCTATGTATGGCCCTACCAGATGCACGCGTCGATCGGGCCGTCCTGCGGTGTGGCCCACTGGCGCAACGAAGGGCGCAACGAAGGGCGCGACGATGGGCGCAACGAAGGCCGCAACGAAGAGCGGGACGACGACGGACGCAACGAAGAGCGCGAAGAACGGCACGAAGAACGGCACAACGATGCGGACGGCAGCGCGCTGACGGTCTGGTCCGGCACGCAGAACCCCCATGTGCTGCGCATCGACCTGTCGCGCCTGACCGGGCTGGACGAAAGCCGGATCGAGATCGTGCGGATGGAGGCGGCCGGCTGCTATGGCCGCAACTGCGCGGACGACGTCTGCGCCGACGCCGTGCTGCTGTCCCGCGCGGTGGGCCGGCCGGTGCGCGTGCAGCTGTCGCGCGAGCAGGAACATCTGTGGGAGCCCAAGGGCGCGGCGCAGCTGATGGACGTGCAGGGCTCGCTTGGCGCCGATGGCGCGCTGCTGGGCTGCGACTTCGTCAGCCGCTATCCGTCCAACGACGCGCCGACGCTGGCGCTGCTGCTGACCGGCAGGATCGACCCGGCGCCGCGGATGCTGGAAATGGGCGACCGCACCGCGGTGCCGCCCTACGACTACGCGCATACGCACATCGCCTGCGACGATACGCCGGCCATCGTCCGCGCCGCGTGGCTGCGCGGGGTATCGGCGCTGCCCAATACCTTCGCGCACGAGTCCTTTATCGACGAGCTGGCGCACGAGGCGGGCGCGGACCCGCTGGCCTTCCGACTGCGGCATCTTGCCGACGAACGTGCGACGGACCTGCTGCGCGCGGTCGCCAACGAAGCCGGCTGGCGCGAGGGCGAACGCGGGACACGCGGCATCCCCGCTGCCAACGGCAGGCTGCGCGGCCGCGGCATCGCCTATGCGCGCTATATCCACAGCAAGTTTCCCGGCTTCGGCGCGGCCTGGTCGGCGTGGGTCGTCGATCTGGAGGTCGAGCCCGACAGCGGCAGCATCCGCGTGCTGCGCGTGGTGGTCGGCCAGGACACCGGCATGATGGTCAACCCCGACGGCGTCCGCCATCAGGTGCATGGCAATGTGGTGCAGACCCTCAGCCGCTCGTTGAAGGAGCAGGTGCGCTTCCACGCGGACGGCGTCGCGAGCCGCGAATGGGGCAGCTATCCGCTGCTGACCTTCCCCGAGCTGCCGCCGATTTCGGTGGTGCTGATGCCGCGCCAGCACGAGGCGCCGCTTGGCGCCGGCGAGTCCGCCTCGCTGCCGGGCGCGCCGGCGCTGGCCAATGCGCTGTTCGACGCCACCGGCCTGCGGCTGCGGCGGCCGCCGTTCACGCCGGAATCGGTGCGCGCGGCGCTGGCCGATGCCGCAGGGAAATCGTCGCCCGCGCGAATGCGGCGACCCGGTGTCTCCGCCCTTGCCGGCTGAAGCAGCGGCTGCATTACCGCGCTCGCGGGAACGGCAGCCTTTGCGTTCGCGTTCGAGTTGGTGCTACGCCCCCGGCTCGCGCTCGTCGAACTCGCTCATCTTCTTGAGCAGATAGGTGATCGCGACGCGTTCGGCCGGGTTCAGGTCGCCGAAGGTCTGCTCGGTGATCTGGTGCGCGAAGGGAATCGTCTGGTCGATCAGCGCCAGTCCGGCGGGCGTGACGGTGACCACCACCTTGCGCCGGTCGCTGGGGTCATGCGACACCGCGATCAGCTCGCGCGCCTTCAGCCGCTCGATGATGCCGCGCACCGTGGCCTGGTCGATCGCCGTGGCGCGCACGATCTCGCTGAGCGAGCACGATTGCCGCTCCTTGACCGCGCACAGCACGACGAACTGCGCCGCGGTCAGCTGCGAATCGGGAATGGTCTGCTGGAAGATCGCGACATGCCGCTGATAGGCCCGCCGCAACAGGTGGCCGACCTGGTCGGTGAAATCGTACGAAGGGACCGGCGTCTTGTTCTTGTTGGATGACGAGGTGGACACTTTGCGTGGCGGCATCGGTAGGAGTGTTGCGCAGAGTATATCGGGCACGGCGTCGATACGGGGCCTTCGCCGCCGCTTTCCGCGCTGCCTTCGCCGGCATTTCCTGGGCTGGTTCGCGGGCGGTTCGCGTCCGATGCGCGGCCGGTCCGCGTCCAATCCGCGTCCGGTTCACGGCAATAGGCGTGCGATTTGACGGCCTGCCGGCGCGCGCGCAGTATCATGGGGCCTTCCGCACGGCGCAGCGCGCCCACATCGCTTCTATGTCAGCCGTCATCCCGGGGCATCTGGCCAGGCCTGAGCCCTCCCACATGGTCCGCTTCTACGACGAGGATTCGATCCTTCTGGCGGACGTGCGCGAGTTCGCCGACGAGGCCTTGCGCTGCGGCGGCAGTGCGATCCTGATCGCCACCGAAGAACACCTGGACGCCCTGCTGCCGCTGTTGCGCGGGCTCGGCCCCGGACGCGACGACCGGCCGTGGTACACCGGCAATCTGGTCGCACTGCCGGCGCAGGCGACGCTGGACCGTTTCATGGTCGACGGCTGGCCGGACGAGCAGCGCTTTCTGGCAAGTGTGGGGGAGCTGGTCGCCACCGAAGCGCGGCGTGCTCCGCCGCTGCACGCCTTCGGCGAGATGGTGGCGCTGCTGTGCGAGCAGGGCAGGCACGACGCCGCGCTGCGGCTAGAGGAACTGTGGAACGACCTGATCCGGCGCCACGGCTTCAAGCTGCTGTGCGCGTATCCGCATCGCGTGTTCGACAGCGACGAGCAGGCGCGGCACTTCCGCTGCGTCTGCGACGTCCACACCCACTTCTACGCCACCGCGGCCGGCAAGCCGCCGGAGATCGAGGACAACGCCCTGCGCGCCGCGGTATGGCAGCAGAAGGCGCTGGCGCTGGAGAACGAGGTCAAGCGCCTGCGCGAGGCCGAAGCCACGTTGCGCCGGCGCGAGATCGAGCTGACCGACTTTCTGGACAACGCCGCCGAGGGGGTGCACCGCGTGGCGGCGGACGGCACCATCCTGTGGGCCAACCAGGCCGAGCTGCAGATGCTCGGCTATCGCTACGACGAGTATGTGGGCCGCCCGATCACCGACTTTCACGTCGACGCCCCGGTCATCGAACACATCCTCGACAGCCTGAAGGCGGGCGAGACGCTGTACGACCAGCCGGCCAGGCTGCGCTGCAAGGACGGCAGCATCAAACCCGTGCTGATCCACTCGAACGGCTGCTTCGAGGACGGCAAGCTGCGCTATACGCGCTGCTTCACGCGCGACGCCAGCGACCGCGTCGCGCGCGAGATCGCCGAGCAGCAGCGCGAACGCCTGCTGCGCGAACTGGAGCGCGCCAGCCAGGCCAAGGACGAATTCCTGGCCATGCTGGGGCACGAGCTGCGCAATCCGCTGTCGCCGATCGTCACCGCGCTGCAACTGATGCGCATGCGCGGCTCCACCGAGACCCAGCGCGAGCGGGCCATCATCGAGCGCCAGGTCGATCATCTGGTGCGGCTGATCGACGATCTGCTCGACGTCTCGCGCATCACGCGCGGCAATATCGGACTGAAGGTCGAGACGGTGCAGCTCGTCGACGTGCTGACCAAGGCCGTCGAGATGGCAAGCCGGCTGCTGGAGCAGCGCAGCCATCGGCTGACCGTCGATGTCGACCGCACGCTGGTCTGGCAGGGCGACCCCGTGCGGCTCGCGCAGGCAGTGGCCAATCTGCTGACCAATGCCGCGCGCTATACCGATATCGGCGGCGAGATCCTGCTGTCGGCGCGGCGCGACGATGAAGGCGGAGACGACATCGGCAGCGGCAGCGGCAGCGGCAGCGGTGAGAGCGCCGACGGCACCATCGTGATCCAGGTGCGCGACAACGGCATCGGCATCGCCGCCGAGATGCTGCCCCATCTGTTCGACCTGTTCTATCAGGGGCCGCGCAAGATCGACCGCCCGGAGGGCGGGCTCGGCATCGGCCTGGCGCTGGTCAAGAATCTGGTCGAGTTGCACGGCGGCAGCGTCACGGCGACCAGCGAAGGACCCGGTCACGGCAGCGAATTCACGATCCGGCTGCCCGCGCACGCCAGCGCCGCACTGGTCGCCGCTGCGCACCGCGAGGAACCTGCCGCCGTGGTGGCCCCCGGCGATGCGCGCCGCGTGCTGCTGGTCGACGACAACGTCGATTCGGTACAGGCGCTGGCGCAGCTGTTGACGGCCTACGGCCACCATGTGCAGGTCGCCTACGACCCGGTTTCCGCGCTGCGTATCGTCGAACGCTTCGCCCCTGATGTCGCGGTGCTCGACATCGGGCTGCCGGTGATGGACGGTTACGAGCTGGTGCGCCGGCTGCGCGAAGCGCTCGGCGAGCACCCCTGCCGCTTCGTCGCGCTGACCGGCTACGGGCAGGAGACCGACCGCGATCGCAGCAAGGCCGCCGGCTTCGGCCAGCATCTGGTCAAGCCGGTCAGCCCCGATGCGCTGCTGCGCCTGATCGAGGACACCGGCCGCTGAGACGCGGCGGCGCGCTTCCCGGCGCGCTTGCCAGCGCGCCTGTCGACTCGCTCCCTACACCGCCAGGTAGTCGCGCCGCACCGCGTCGTTGGCCGCCAGTTCCGCCATGGTGCCGTGATAGCGGATGTGGCCGTTCTCCAGCACATAGGCGCGATCGCTGACCAGTTCGGCGAAATGCAGGTTCTGCTCCGACAGCAGGATCGACATGCCCTCGCGCTTGAGCGCCAGGATCATGTTGGCCATCTGCTCGACGATCACCGGCGCCACGCCCTCGGACGGCTCGTCGAGCAGCACCAGATAGGGATTGCCCATCAGCGTGCGCGACACCGTCAGCATCTGCTGCTCGCCGCCGCTCATCTGGCCGCCCGGACGGTGCGGCATCTCGCCGAGATTGGGAAACAGCGAGAACAGCTTCTGCGGCGTCCATTCGACCGCATCGGGGCGCGGCGGCTGCTTGCCGATCTCGAGGTTCTCCATCACCGTCAGGTCGGTGAAGATGCGCCGGTCCTCGGGCACGAAGCCCATGCCCATGCGGCTGATCTGGTACGGCTTGGCACGCGCCAGGTCGCGGCCGCGGAAGCGGATGCTGCCGTGCGCGCGGTCGAGCAGCCCCATCAGCGCCTTCATCGTGGTCGACTTGCCGGCGCCGTTGCGGCCCATCAGCGCGACCACCTCGCCCCGCCGCACTTCGAGGCCGACATCGAACAGGATGTGCGCGCGGCCATAGAAGGCGTTCAGGCCGCTGACTTCCAACAGCATGTCGGCGTTCATGCCGAGCCCTCCTGCGTCTGTGCCGGGCGGCGCTGTCCCGCCTGGCTTTCGAAGGTCTTGCCGGTGCCGAAATACACCTCGCGCACCTTCGGATCGTTGCGGATCGCCTCGCCATCGCCCTCGGCGATCAGCTGCCCGCGCGCCAGCACGATCATCCGGTCCGCATAGGCGAACACGACGTCCATGCTGTGCTCGGTAAACAGCACCGACAACTGGTGCCGCACGACCAGCTGCCTGGTCAGCGCCATCAGCGCGCGGCGTTCCTCCGGCGCCATGCCGGCGGTCGGCTCATCCATCAGCAGCAGCCGGGGCCGGTTGGCCAGCGCGATCGCGAGCTCGACGCGCTTGACGTCGCCGTAGGCCAGCACGCCGCAGGCGCGCTCGGCCTGGCTCGCCATGCCGACCTGCTCGAGCAGCGCCATCGCCTCCTCCCGATGGTGCTCGCGCACCGGGCGCCACAGCTGGAACAGCTTGCGCTCGCGCGACAGGATCGCCATCTGCACGTTCTCGACCACCGTCATCGAGCCGAAGGTCGCGGCGATCTGGAAGGTCCGGCCGACGCCGAGCCGCCAGATGTCGCGCGGCCGCATGCCGGCGATCTCGTGCCCGTCGAAGCGGATCGAGCCCTGGTCCGGCTTCAGCTGGCCGTTCAGCATGTTGAAGCAGGTCGATTTGCCGGCGCCGTTCGGGCCGAGCAGCGCCAGCAGCTGGCCGGCGGGCAGGTCGAACGACACGTCGCTGACCGCCTTGACGCCGCCGAACGCCTTGCCCAGATGTCTGACTTGCAGCAGCGTCATGCCGGCTCCTTCAGCGAGGGGGATTGCCAGGACGAGGAGGACGCGCCGGCCACCCCCGCACCGCCGGCCGCCGGCTCGGCTACGGCCGGGTCCGTCTCGCGCCCGAAGCGCTTGCGCAGCGAACCGACGATGCCCGCCGGGAACAGGATCACCAGCAGCAGCATGGTCGCGCCCAGCAGCGCGCGCCAGTAATCGGTTTCGCGCGCGATGGTGTCCTGCAGCCAGGTGAACACCGACGCGCCGACCAGCGGCCCCGCCAGCGTCTGCACGCCGCCAAGCAGCACCATCACCAGGCCGTCGACCGAGCGGCCGACGCTGATCGCCTCCGGCGAGATGCTGCCCTTCGAGTAGGCGAACAGCACGCCCGCCATGCCGCAGAACAGGCCCGCGATGGCGAACGCCACCCACTGCACGCGCTTGACGTCGATGCCGATCGCCTCGGCACGCAGCGCCGAGTCGCGGCCGGCCCGCATCGCGTAGCCGAACGGGGCGAACAGCACGCGCCGCAGCGCCAGCACGCACAGGCAGCACAGCCCCATGGTCAGGTAGTAGAACGCGGTCGGTGACGACAGCCAGCCGGCTGGCCACACGCCCAGCAGCCCGTTGCTGCCGCCGGTAAAGCCGTCCCATTGATAGATGACGGACCAGACGATCTGCGCGAAGGCCAGCGTCAGCATCGCCAGATAGGTGCCCGACAGCCGCACGCAGAACCAGCCGAACACCACCGCGCCAATGCAGGCGACCAGCGGCCCCAGCAGCAGCGTGGCCTCCATCGGCAGCTGCCATTTGGTCAGCAGCAGCGCGGCGGCATACGCGCCGAGGCCAAAGTAGGCGGCATGGCCGAACGAATGCAGGCCGCCCGGCCCCATGATGAAGTGCAGGCTGGCGGCGAACAGCACAGCGATCAGGATCTCGACCAGCAGCACGGTCAGGTACGGATAGGCCTGCGCCAGCACCGGCACCAGCAGCAGCGCCGCGACGGTCAGCGCGCCGGCGAGCTTGACCGCCTTGCCGGGCGCGCGCATCGGCGCCTCCAGCTCGGCGCCATTGCGCGACGGCGCCTGCGGCTTGCCCAGCAGTCCCCATGGCCGCACCACCAGGATCACCGCCATCACCAGGAACTCGACCACCAGTGTCATCTTGGTCAGCGCGATCTCGACGCCGCCAAACGACACCGTGCCGAGCGCGATGCACAGCGCCTTGATCTCGGCGATCAGCAGCGCCGCGAGGAAGGCACCGGGAATCGAGCCCATGCCGCCGACCACGACGACGACGAAGGCGTTGCCGATCGTCTCCAGATCCAGTGCCAGGTTGGCCGGGACACGCGGACCCTGCAGCGCGCCGGCCAGTCCGGCAAGGAAGCAGCCCAGCGCGAACACGCCGGTGAACAGCCAGGCCTGATTGATGCCGAGGGCGCCGACCATCTCGCGATCCTGCGTCGCCGCGCGCAGCAGCGTGCCCCAGCGCGTGCGCGTCAGCAGCAGCCACAGCAGGCCGAGCACCAGCGGGCCGATCGCGATCAGCACCAGGTCGTATTGCGGGAAGCGCTGGCCCAGTATCTCCACCGCGCCGCTCAGGCCCGGGGCGCGCGGGCCGAACAGGTCTTCCGGTCCCCAGACGAACAGCGCCGCATCCTTGATCACCAGCACCAGCGCGAAGGTCGCCAGCAGCTGGAACAGCTCCGGCGCCTGATAGATGCGCCGCAGGATCACGCATTCGACCAGCGCGCCGATCGCGGCGACCAGCAGCGCCGACACCAGCACGCCGCCCCAGAAACCGGCGGCGGTTTCGCCGATGCGGCTGACCACCGTGTACGACAGATAGATGCCCAGCATGAAGAACGAGCCGTGCGCGAAATTGACGATGCGCGTGACGCCGAAGATCAGCGACAGCCCGGCGGCCACCAGGAACATCGTCGAGGCTTCGGCCAGGCCGTTCAGCAGCTGGACCAGCAAGCTTGTCAGTGTCATGTGTCGACTCCAGCCGGGACGCGCCGGCCTTATTGCATTGGCCTTACTGCATTGGCCTTATTTGCACCGGCCTGTTGCATCGGCCCGATTGCGTCGGCGTGGTTGCATCGCCGTTATTGCGCCGGCCGCATCGCCTTCACTTCGGCGTCGCTCGGCTGGACCTTGGCGCCGTCCACATAGACGAACGAGGTCATCACGCCCTTGCCGTCGCGCACGCCGGTGCGGCCGACGTAGGCGCCCATCGTCGATTGATGGTCCTGCGGACGGTAGACGATCTGCCCCATCGGCGTGTCGACGCGCAGGCCGGAGAACGCGGCGGCCAGCTTGTCGCTGTCGGTGGTGCCGGCCTTCTGCAGCCCGGCCGCGATCGACTTGACCGCGGCGTAGCCGACCACCGAGCCGACGCGCGGCGTGTCGTTGAACTTCTTGCGGTAGGCCTCGACGAACTTCTTGTTCTCGGGCGTATCGATCGCGTACCACGGGTAGCCGGTGACCACCCAGTTCTTCGGCGCCTCGCCGCGCAGCGGATCGAGGTATTCGGGCTCGCCGGTCAGCAGCGACACGACCTCGCGCCCCTCGAACAGGCCGCGCGTATTGCCCTCGCGCACGAACTTGCCGAGGTCGGCGGCGAACAGCACGTTGAAGATCGCATCGGGCTTGGCGTCCGCCAGCGCCTGCACTACCGAGCCGGCGTCGACCTTGCCCAGCGGCGGCGCCTGCTCGGCAACGAACTCGACATCGGGCTGCGCCTGCTTCAGCAGCTTCTTGAAGGTCGCGACCGCCGACTGGCCGTACTCGTAATTCGGATAGACGATGGCCCAGCGCTTCTTCTTCAGCTTGGCCGCCTCGGGCACCAGCATCGCGACCTGCATATAGGTCGACGGGCGCAGCCGGTAGGTGTACTGGTTGCCGTTCTGCCAGACGATCTTGTCGGTCAGCGGCTCGGCGGCGAGGAAGAACACGCGCCGCTGCTTGGCGTAGTCGGTCAGCGCCAATCCGGTGTTGGACAGGAAGCCGCCGAACAGCAGCGCCACGCGCTCGCGCGCCACCAGTTCCTCGGCCACCCGCACCGAGTCGCCGGGATTGCCGTTATCGTCGCGCGATACCACCTCCAGCTTCTTGCCGAGCACCCCGCCCGCCGCATTGACCTCGTCCACCGCCATTTCCCAGCCGCGCTTGTACGGCTCGAGGAACGCCGGCTGCGCCTTGTAGCTGTTGATCTCGCCGATCTTGATGGTGTTCTGCGCCAGCGCCGCGGCGCTGCCGAGCAGCGCCGACACGGTGACTGCCATGGCAGCGGTGGCGCGGCGCAGTCGTCGTTGGGGGCGGATTCGGTTGTGCATCGTTCTTCCTTTGCTGAAGCGAGTCGCCGGTTGGCGGAGATGGACGGTGGAACGGCAAGGCGCGCCGGCGCAGGCCCGGCACAGGGACGGCACAGCGCTGGTGCGTGGCGCCCCGCCCGGGCAGTGCGCCGCGCACTGTTTTCATTCAGGATTCACTACATAAATCGCAGCGGCCGGTTTGACGCAAGGAACGGGCCAGCGGCTGCCCACGCCGAACCGTGCAAGCATGCCACGGCAAGCGGCTTCGCGCTCGTTCCGCGGCGGATACGTCCGGCCGCGGCGCGGCGTGGTGCTTCCGGGCCCCGCCATTGATGTAGTGTTTACCGAATGGACGTTCAGTATGTACTACATCAAAGCGGGTGGAAATCAGGGTGTTCACGGGAATGGCACCGGCGGGGAGGCGGTGCGGCGCGGGAGATCGGCGAACAAGGCAGGCAACGACGCAGTCGGCGAGGAAGGGCAGGAAAGCGGCGCGGCAATCAAGCCCTCTGCGAAAAGCCGGGCGGGATCAGCCCCTTGCGCGCAGCAGATCGACATAGGCGGTCGGCACCAGCCGGCTGGCGTCGATGCCCAGCTTGCCCAGCAGCGCGTGCGCCTCGGCCACGCCGTGCTCGGGCGCTTCGCCGTCGCGCAGCACCACCTCCAGTTCGAGGAAGTCCCCCAGTCCCTCGACGCGGTCCAGATGCACGCGGGTGCGGCCGATCAGGTAGAGGATGCGGGCCTTGCGCACGCGCCCGGCCTCACCGTAGGCGGCCGACAGCGCGGCGCGCAGCTGGTCCGGCTCGGCGGTCGGCACGATCTGGTAGTGGCTGGGCTTGGGACCGCTGTCGTCGGCGCGGCGATAGAAAATCAGCTCGCCCCGTCCCGAGGGAAACGCGCGCAGCTTGAGGCGGCCGTTGCCGCAATGGAAGAAGGTGTCGTCCTGTTGCAGCAGCTCGGGACCGTGATCGGCCAGTTCGGCCGCGAGGGGCGCCAGGGCGTCGCGGTCGTCGACGCGGGCCTTGATTTCGATATTGGTCGGCATGGGGCGACGATGGTAGCACGCGTGCCCCCCGTGCCCAGCCCGGCCCGCCCCGCGCGCTCAGGCATTCGCGGCCTGCCCGATGGCCAGCGCCAGCGCGTCTTCCAGCCGGTCGTTGCCCCAGAACATCTGCTCGCCGACGAAGAAGGTCGGCGCGCCGAAGATGCCGCGGTGCAGCGCCCGTTCGGTCTGCGCGCGCAGCGCCTCCTTGTTCTGCCGCAGCACCGCGGCGGACAGCAGCGCGTCAGCCGGCAGGCCCAGTTCGGCCAGGGCCTCGCCGACCGCCTCGGGGTTGTCGATATCGCGGTCCTCGGCGAAATTGATCCGCATGATGCGGCGGCAATAGGCGCCGATCCAGGGCTCCTCGGCGCCGAGCAGTGCCACGCGCATCGGCAGCAGCGCGCGGCGCGGAAACTGGCTCGGCTGCCGCCACGGCAGGCCGTATTTGGCGCACTGGCGCGCAGTGTCGATCATCGCGTAGGCGCCCTTGGCGCGCTGCACCACGAAGGGCGAGCCTTCCCAGCCGTGTGCGGCGAACACCGGGCCGAGCAGGAAGGGCCTCCATGCCAGCGCGACGCCGTGCCGGGCGGCCAGCGCCTCGATCCGCATCGCGCTCAGGTAGCTGTAGTTGCTGCCGAACTCGAACCAGAACTCCAGGGTGGGCGTGGGCACGGCGGACATCGTGTCTCCTCGTGGGCTGCGACGTCACGATGATGGCGCGCGGCCCGGTGCCGCTCAAGCGCGGCTTGCGCATGGCTGGCATGCCGGCACGGCATGCGGCGGCGCACAAGCGAAGCACAGGCAGGGGACGAGCAGGGCGAAGGCTGTGACATGTCCGCCGCCCGGGGTGTCGTCCCTTTCCTACAGGCAATTCAGTCCGGGGCCGAATCGACGCCGGTCCGCCCGGGCCTAAGCTGGACGCATCAGGCGGCAACCACGCCGCTCAGGAGATCATCATGTGGAAGCTGATAGCGACGCTCGTTGCGGCGGGCGCGATGACCATCTCGATGCAGGGCTGTACGTTGGGCGGCGCTGTCGCCGGCGGCGCGATCGGCCACGAAGTCAGTGACGGCAGCCCGTGGGGCACCATCGGCGGCGCGGCGGTCGGCGGCTATATCGGCCACGAGCTCGGCAAGGACTGACGGGCGATTCGGCCCTTGATCGGCCCTTGATCGGCCCTTGATCGGCCCTTGCAGGCCACCCTGCTTTCGCGGGTGGCCTGACTCACCGGCGCTCGCCGTCGAAGGCCTGCGATCCCTCGGTGGTCAGCGGCCACGCGATGGCCAGCGATCCCTCGGTAGTCAACAATCCCCCGACGAGCTGCGGTCCCTCAACGGCGACCGTTCAATAACGCGGCCGCTCCGCGCTGCGCGCCACCACCGCGTTGCCCGCGATCAATTCGCTCAGCAGCGCCAGCGAGGCGCGCCCGCTGGTGCGGTACGGATCGAACTCCGCCCGCGGGAAATACTTCAGCAGCGTGGCGGTATTGATGCGGCAGGTATCGACCAGCCCCATCGCCCAGCCGGCAAATTCCCGCTCGGCGATTTCCTCGTAGTGCAGCAGCACCACGTCCTCGTGCCGCGGGTCCTGTGCGATCCGGTGATAGAGCGCCGACACCTCGGCGCGGGCGCCCTCCAGGGCCTGCAGGAACACACCGTTGCCGTAGCACAGCACCCCGGTGATGCCTTGCGGCGGATTGCGCTCGATGCTGGTGGCGACGATGGTATCGACCAG
This sequence comes from Cupriavidus cauae, assembly GCF_026210475.1. NCBI lineage: Bacteria > Pseudomonadati > Pseudomonadota > Betaproteobacteria > Burkholderiales > Burkholderiaceae > Cupriavidus > Cupriavidus cauae. Next base: position 1,074,573 of record NZ_CP080294.1, on the reverse strand, counting down.
ATCCTCGTCGGCGGGCTGGCGGGCGCGGCTCGCGTAAAGCAGACGAACTAGCATGATGGCCTCCTTCAGCCGCGGTTCAGATTGAGCAGGGTCAGGAATTCGCGCCGCAGGCTGTCGTTCTTCAGGAAGGAGCCGCGCATCACGCTGTTGGTCATCTTGGCGTCGGTATCGCGCACGCCGCGCCAGTGCATGCAGAAGTGCTCGGCCTCCATCACGATGGCCAGGCCGTCCGGATTCATCTTCTGCTGCAGCAGGTCCGCCATCTGGCTGACTGCTTCTTCCTGGATCTGCGGCCGGCACATGATCCATTCGGCCAGCCTCGCATATTTGGACAGGCCGATCAGGTTCGAGTGCTGGTTCGGCATGACGCCCACCCATAGCTTGCCGATGATCGGACACAGGTGGTGCGAACACGCGCTGCGCACGCGGATCGGACCGACGATCATCAGCTCGCTGAGCTGCTCGACATTGGGAAATTCCGTCACGCTCGGCGCATGCACATAGCGGCCGGCGAAAATTTCCTTCAGGTACATCTTGGCGACGCGGCGCGCGGTCTCCTGCGTGTTGTGATCGTTGTCGATATCGATCACCAGGCTGCGCAGCACGTCGGCCAGCCGGTTCTCGACCTCCTTGGACAGCTGGTCGAGCTCGCCCGGCTCGATGAAGCGCGAGATATTGTCGTTGGCGTGGAAGCGCTGGCGCGCGGCGAGAAGCCGGGCGCGGATGCGCTCCGACACCGGTTGCTCGACGACGTGGCCGCGCGCGTCGGCCACGACGGGCGTCGAGGCGCCGGCTGCTTGCCGTTTCGGAGCGGAATCGCTGGTGGTCATGCCGTTTCCCGAGTTGAAGGACATTGGCCCGACTATAGGGGGACGGCACAGTGGCGGCAAGCGCAGGGACGAACCTGGCGCTGCCTGGCGAAATCGGCGCCCGCAATGGCCCGGCGGCGTCAGGCCTCGCCGGCCGCTGCCGCGATGTCCCGCGCGGCCTGCGCGAACAGGGTCGCGGGCGGCACGTACAGCCCGCGGCCGAGCAGGCCCCGTTCCCCGGCGGCATCGATCATGGCGATCGCGGTCAGCGGCTCGCAACCCGCGGCGACGCGTGCGGCATCGAGGCCCACGGCCAGCCCTTGCGGCGCCAGGCCCGGATGCCGGCCCGCCAGCAGGATTCCGGACCGCTTGCGCCAGTCGGCCGGCAACCATGGCGCCAGCACGGTGGCGATCTCCGGCGCTCCGGTCAATGCCTGCCCGCCACAGCCCAACACATCGATGACCCCGCTGTCGCCGATTACCGGCGAGGCGGTGGCCGCGGCCGCCGATGCGTTCAGCGGCGGCCCGACCGGTGCGGCGGCAGCCGCGGTATGCCATCGATGCGGCTGGCCGGCCAGCCGGATGCCAGCCTGCTGCCCATTGCCGGCCAGCGCCACGACGAGGGTCGACGCCGCGTCGCGGCCGCCATCGGCGGCGCGTTCGAGCATCAGGTGGCAGGCCGCCATCCAGAGCGTCAGAAAAAACAGCGGCGTCTGGCGCAGCATCTGCGCCACCGCGTACGCGTCTGCTTCGCCGGTGGCGTCGGCCGCCACGTCGGGAAGGGTGTCCAGCGCCGGGATCAGCCGCTCGCACAGGGCCGCGTTGGCCACGACGGTACGCGCATGCAGATCGTCGCCACCGGCCAGTCCCGCCGCCGCCAGCGGCAGCAGGGGCAGCGGCCCGGCGGCTAGCACGGCGCTCAGCCGGCGCGCCAGCGGGCCATCGCGCCACGCCAGCCTGGGCAGGATCGCGGGATCCCGGCTGCCGAAGCGCAACTGCGGCCCCGCGCCGCTGCCCAGCAGCGACCACGCCCGGGCACGCGGGCAGTACGCGGCTGGAGCCGCGACGTCGGTGACCTCCACCAGCGCCGAGGAAGGCGAAATCAACGCGGCCAGCGGCGTGACGGCGCCGAAGTCCTGCGCCGGCCGCAACGCAATGCGCCCGGATGCAATCGCGCGCTCGGCCGCCATCGCATCGCTCGCCCAGCCCTCGTGCAGGCAGCACAGCACGGCCGAAGCGAGCAGCGGTCCCGGCGGCCGGCACGGGTCCGTCAGCGGCGGGCCGGCGTGCAGCAGGGTGTGGTGCTCCAGACCGAGCGCCTCGCGCGCGGGTCTTACGGCCGTCCACGCGGGTTGTACCGAGACGAGCCGCGCCAGCACGCGCGCATTGGCGGCGCGGCGGTCCGCTTGATTGGCATCGATCGCGTCCATTGCCATTCTCATGCCGCCTCACATCCCCATATAGGCCTGGCGCACACGGGGATCGTCGGCCAGCACGCGCGTGTCGCCTGCAAGCGAGATGCGTCCGGTCTCGACCACGTTTGCATGGCGGGCCAGCTCGAACGCCGTCAGCACATCCTGCTCGACCAGCAGGATGGTCAGCCCCGCGCGGTTGATCTGCAGCAGCGCCTCGCCCAGGTTCTCGACCGCACGCGGGGCCAGCCCCAGCGACAGCTCGTCGATCATCAGCAGCTGCGGGCGCGACATGATGCCCCGGCCGATCGCGCACATCTGCTGCTCGCCGCCGGAGAGCGTGGTGGCATCCTGCTTCTGGCGCGTCTTCAGGATCGGAAACATGGTGAAGACGAAGTCGAGGTCTGCCTCGATGTCGGCGCGGCTGTCGCTGCGCAGATACGCGCCAAGCAGCAGGTTGTCGCGTATCGACAGGCCGCGGAACAGCCGCCGCCCTTCGGGCACATGCGCGACGCCGGCGCGCAGCATCGCGTCGGGACTGGCGCCGGTCATGTCCTTGCCGGCAAACGCGAGTCGCCCGCCCGAGGGCTTGACCATGCCGGAGATCGTCCGCAGCAGCGTGGACTTGCCGGCGCCGTTGGAGCCGACGATGCAGGTGATCTCGCCTGCCGGCACCTGCAGGTCGATGCCCCACAGCACCTGCACGTCGCCGTAGCCGGCGTGCAGCCCGGCAATCTCCAGCAGCGGCGTGTTGAGGGGCGCGGCGGCGCCGGCGGGCGCGGCACTGGTGCGAGCGCCCATGGCGGCGCTGGTTTGGACGTTCATCGGTGGACCTCCGTGGTGGTGTCCGCCGCCGGCGTCGCGGCTACGCCATGCGCCGCCTGGCGCGCGGCAAACTTGCTGCCCAGATAGGCCTCCACCACGCGCGCGTCGCGGATGACGGCCTGCGGCTCGCCCTGCGCGATCAGCTCGCCCTGATGCAGCACCAGGATCCGCTGGCTCAGGGACATCACGACCTTCATCAGATGTTCGATCAGCAGGATGGTCACGCCGCGCGCCGCGATCGCGCGCATCAGCGCCAGCGCCTGGTCGATCTCGGCGGTGTTCAGCCCCGCATTGACCTCGTCGAGCAGCAGCAGGCGCGGCCGCATCGCCAGGCTTTTGGCCAGTTCCAGCCGCTTGCGCGACGGCAGCGTCAGCGCGGTGGCCGGGCGCCGCGCCTCATGCGCGAGGCCGACGAACTCGAGATGGTCCATTGCGTCGCGCTCGGCCTGCGCCAGGCTCGCCGCGTGGCCCGCGAACAGCGCGCCGGCGCAGACGTTCTCGAGGACCGTCATCTGCGGAAACGGCTGCACGATCTGGAAGGTCCGCGCCAGGCCGCTGCGGGCCGCCTGCCACGGCCGCTGCGCGGTCACGTCCCGGCCGCGGAACACCACCGAGCCGCCGTCGGCGCGCACCACGCCGGTGATCAGATTGACCAGCGTGGTCTTGCCCGCGCCGTTCGGTCCGATCAGTCCGACGATCTCGCCTTCCTCCAGCGCGAAGCTGACCTCGCGGGTCGCATGCAACCCGCCGAAATGCTTGTCCAGTGCCTGGACCTCCAGCAGCCTGCCCATCAGCGCACCTCCGTCGCGGTGGCGCGGCCGGCGCGCGCCCAGGCGGCCGATCGGATGTGTGCCAGCCCGCGCCGATAGTCGATCTTCAGCAGGCCGCCCGGCAGGAAGAAGATCAGCAGCACGATCACCACGCCGAGGATCGCCTGGTGGTAGTCGAGAAAGCGCGCCCAGATGGTTTCCTCCATCAGCACGAAGGCGGTGGCGCCGACCAGCGGCCCGTACACTGTGCCAAGTCCTCCCAGCATCGCCATCACGGGCACCTTCAGCGTCAGCAGGATGCCGAACGCGTCGGTCGGCGCGATATACGAGACCCACGACGCGTAGATGGCGCCGACGGTGCCGCAATAGACGGCCGACAGCGTGTAGGCCGCGGTCTTGTAGCGGTTGGTGTCGATGCCAACCATATCGGCGGCCTCCTCGTTCTGGCTGATGCAGCGCAGGCCGAAGCCGAGCCGCGAGCGCTCGACCGCCAGCGTGGTGGCCCACGCGCACAGCATCACCGCCAGCATCGCGTACAGGAAGACACGGCCGGCGAAGTCCGGGCCGCCGTCGAGGATGCGGATATTGAGCCCGTCCCCGCCGCCGGTCACATCGACCCACAGCGAGGCGACCATGCGCAGCACCTCGACCAGCGTGATCGACCCGATCGCGAAGTAATGGCCCTTCATCCGCAGGATTGCGCCGCCAAGCAGCGCGGCGAACAGGCTGACGAACACGGTCGCGCCCAGCCAGGCGAGCACCATCGGCACGCCCGCGTTCTGCAGCAGGCCGCCGACATAGCTGCCCAGGCCGACAAAGGCCGCGGTGGAGAACGACGGATAGCCGGCATAGCCGCCGATGAAGTTCCACGACAGCGCCAGCGCGCCGTACATGCAGACGAACGTGGCGAGCCGCACGAAGTAGTTGTCGGCCAGGAACGGCATCGCGGCCAGCAACAGCACGCCGCCGGCGAACAGCAGATGCGCGCCGCGCGCGGGGAAGCGGGAACGGTTGGCGTTCATTGGTACCCTCGCTTGCCGATCAGCCCGGTGGGCCGCGTCATCAACAGCACCAGCATCAGCAGCGAGCCGACCAGGATCGCGCTCTGCGCCCCCAGGAAGTTGCCCGCCACACTCTCGATCAGCCCCAGTGCGAGGCCGCCGACCAGCGCGCCCGGCACCGTGCCGAGCCCGCCGATCACGCAGATCACGAAGGCCTTGCCGAGCAGCAGCCCGGTGATATTGGTGGTGATCGGGAACACCACCGACATCAGCACGCCGCAGGCGCCGGCCATCAGCGCGCCGATGCCGAACGTGATCGCGTAGACGCGGCCCACGCGAATGCCCATCAGCGTGGCGGCATCACGGTCCATCCGCACCGCGACGATCGCGCGGCCGATGCGCGAGCTGCGCAGCACCAGATAGAGCACGCCGGTCATCGCCAGCGCCAGCAGCATCGCCAGCAGCCGGTCGTTCGGCACGATCACGCCGTTCAGGTCCAGCCGCCCAAGGTCCAGCGAAATCCGGCGCGGCGTCGCGTCGAACCACACGTTCATCAGGTTGTAGAGGATCATGTCCAGGCCGAAGGTCAGCGTCAGCGTGGTCAGCACCGGCTGCGACACGACCCGGTTGACCAGCCCGTACTGCAGCAGGAAGCCGAGCAGGAACAATCCCACCGATACCACCAGCAGCATCACGAAGGGACTGACCTGCCAGTGCAGCCACGCGAAGTAGGCCAGATAGCCCCCCAGCACGATGAACGACCCGTGCAGCATGTTGATCACGTTCAGCACGCCCCAGACCAGCGAAAAGCCGACGGCGATGCAGGCGTACAGCGCGCCCAGCATCAGGCCGTTGACGACGATTTGTGCGTAGAGACTCATGGCGGTGGCTTCCGGCGGTCCGTGTCAGCGCACGGCGACGAGGTCGGCCTGCTTGACGGCTTGCGGATACAGCACCGCCACCTTGCCCGACTGGACCTGGATGATCGGCAGGTCGCGCCCGGCATTCATGCCATTGGGGCCGAACTTGACCGGGCCGTAGAACGTCATCGCATCGAGCGAGGCCAGCGCGTCGCGCACCTTGGCGCCCTGCGTGCTGCCCGCCTTCTCGATGGCCTTCTGCAGCGCGATCAGCGCCGCCGCCGCGGAGGCGTGCACATAGTCGGGGTCGTGCTTCTCGCGGGCGACGAACTCGTCGTAGAACGCCTTGGTCGAACCGAACACATCGTCCGCCTTGTATTGCGACGACGGATGCCACCAGGTCGCGCTGCTGACGTTGTTGGCGAGCGGGCCCAGCGCATCGATGAACTCGCGGTAGGCCGGACCGGTGATCATCGTGATGATCGGCGCGGTCGTGCCCAGATCGGCCATCTGCTTGCGCACCAGGATCAGGTCCTTGGTGTAGCCGGTGATATAGATCCACTCGGCGCCCGATGCCTTGATGCGCGACAGCGACGCGGAATGGTCGAGCGCTCCCACCGGGAAATATTCGTTGTGGACGACCTTGAGCCCGGCCTTCTCGGCATGTGCCTTCATGGTCGCGGCCATCGAGCGCGGAAACACGTCCTCGCGGCCGAGGATCGCGATCTTCTTGACCGTGGGCATCTGTGCGGTGAAGGTGCGGATCATCGAATCGACCAGGCCGCCGTTCGGTGCCAGCGTGCCGAACAGGTATTTGTAGCCCTGGTCGAACACCGACTCCGACGACGCGGCCGACGCCATGACGGGAATGCCATAGCGCTCGGCCACGCCCGCGACAACCTTGGTATGTCCGGAGCCGAAGGGCGCGGTCAGGAATTCGACCTTGTCCTGCGTGATCAGCTTCTCGGCCATCTGCTGCGCGCGCTTCTCGTCGGACTGGTAATCGTAGGTGATCAGCTCCACCTTGCGCCGGGTGCCGCCGACATTGATGCCGCCGGCCGCGTTGACCCGCTTGAGCCACATGTCATAGGCGACCTGCTGCTTCTTGCCTTCGTCGGCCAGGCCTCCGGTCAACGCTAGCGGCGCGCCGATACGGATGGTGGACTGGGCCTGGGCCAGCGCGGTGGCGCCCATCAGGAGCGCGGACAGCAGCGCGGTACGGATCAGCTTGGGAGTCATGGAATACCTCGTCACGGGACAGGTCTTGCGGAGCGAATCAGGGAAAGGGACGGCAAACTCAGCGGCGGCCGAACGACAGCCACTGCCGCAGGCGGGCCCACAGCGCGGGCCAGAACAGGGCATTGAGGTCGAGCGGCGCGTTGGCAGGCGCGTTGGCTGGCGCACTGGCTGGCGCACTGGCTGGCCCACTGGCTGGGGCCTGCCTCGACGGCGCAGGCGCCGTCTCGACAAAGGCAGGCGGCTCGGCCGCGGCGAAGGCGGCTACCGTGGGAGCCGCCGCAACGGTAACGGCCGGTCCGGCCTCGGCTTCGAGCTTGCGGCGCAGGTTGGCGGCAAAGGCCTCGGTCAGCCGGGCGGCCAGCTCGCGCACGATGCCGCCTCTCGAGAACTGCGCCAGGCTGCCGGCGATCGCATAGTCCACCGCGATGTCGACGCGCGTGGCGGGCCCGCCGGTCGCGTCCGCGAGGTCATGCAGCGAGAACGCGGCCTCGCCCTTGACGCGCGAGCCGCTCTTGCGGTCCGCGCCGGTGCCTGTCACCGCGCCACGGTAATCGGCATCGTCCAGGCGCATCTCGCCGTCGCCGGCGAAGACCGCGACGATGGGCCCGAGCTTGACGGTCATCGTCAGGGGCAACCGGCCGTCTCGTGGCGGCGCCGACAGCGACGCCCCGGGCAGGCAGGCGATCACGCCCTCGGTATCGCGGAAGCAGCGCCATACCGCGTCGCGCGCGAACGGCAGCAAGATCGTTTGTTGGAGTTCCATGCGGGGCTCAGCCTCCTGTGGGTCGCCTCGGTAGCGTGTCGTGTCGGTTCGCGCGGGTTCTGGTCAGGTCCGATTGACCGCGCCGGCGGTCTTGCGGGCATCGAGCACGCTGCGTATCGCCCGCACCAGGCCGACATAGCCGGTGCAGCGGCACAGGTTGCCGGCAAGCTCGTGACGGACGCGCGCATCGTCGGCATCCGGCAGCCGCAGCACGATGTCACGCGCAGTGGCCAGCATGCCCGGCGTGCAATATCCGCATTGCAGCGCGTGTTCGGCGCTGAAGGCTTCGCGCAGTTGCGCCATCACGGGGTCGGCATCGAAGTCCTCGATGGTGCGTACCTCGGCGCCGGTGCAGCTGACGGCCAGCACGGTGCACGAACGCGTCGGCACGCCGTCGACCTGCAACGTGCAGGCGCCGCAGACGCCCTGCTCGCAGCCGAGATTGGTGCCTGTCAGGTTCAGGTGTTCGCGCAGGAAGTCGGCCAGGTGCGTGCGGGGCTCGATGGCGGCGCTGACACGCTCGCCGTTGACACACAGTTCGACAGGCATGGGGAGTGTCATGCGCCTTCTCCGGTAAAGACAGCCAGCGCCGCGGCGGCGCGCCGCAACGCCACCGCGTGGAGTTGGTATTCAAGCGTGCCGGGCTCGAGCCCGGCCTCGCACAGGTGGCGGTGCGCCAGCGCTTCGTCCCAGCGCTCGATCAGCGCGCCGGCGTCGGCGATCACGAACGGCGCGCCGTCGATGGCGCCGATCACCGCGCGACGCCTACCCTGTGCGCCGTCGTCGACGAAGGCGCAGATCGCCTCGGCGAATTCGCCCGGCTTGCGGTTGACCTTGTAGTAGCTCCAGCGCGCGCCGGGGCTCAAGCGCGCGATGCGGACCCCGAGCAGCACTTCGTCATCCGCCAGCGCCGTGGTGAATGCGCCGACCATCCAGTCGCGCTGCGCGATCTCGCGCTGGCCGCGCGGGCCCATCACGATGCAGGTGGCGTCGAGCAGCGCCATCACGTTGATCCAGTCGGCCGCCGGGTCGGCATGGGCCAGGCTGCCGCCCAGTGTGCCGCGGTTGCGCACGGCCCGATAAGCGATGCCGCGCGCGACGAAGGACATCAGGCCGCGGCTCGGATCGGGAATGCGCCCGTCCTCGATCTGCGCATGGGTGATGCCGGCGCCCAGTTGCACCGACGTGCCCGCGTCGAGGCATTCGCGCAGTGCCGCGATGCCGCCCAGATCGATCAGCTCGGCCGGCTGTGCCAGCCGCAGGTTCAGCATCGGGCCAAGCGACTGGCCACCGGCGACGGCCTTGGCAACGCCATTGCTGCCGGCGAGCGCGGCGAGCGCCGCTTCGACGGTGTCGGGCCGCCGATAGTCGAACGGCGCCGGCTTCATGCCGCCACCTGCGCAGGCGACGACGGCATCGGGCTGAAGTGGCCGGGGTGGCGGACATCCCTGGCACGCGCATTGGCGAGCGCGGCGAGGATCGCCCGCGGGCTTGCCGGCAGCTCGCGCAGTTCGGCGCCCAGCGGCCGCAACGCGTCATTGATGGCGTTGACGATCGCCGCGGGCGAGCCGATCGCACCGCTCTCGCCGATGCCCTTCTGGCCGAACTCGGTGTAGGGCGCTGGCGTTTCCATATGGTGGATGCGGATCGCAGGCACTTCGGTAGCGCCGGGCAGCAGGTAGTCGGCCAGCGTCGATGCCAGCGGCTGGCCGTCTTCGCTGTAGCGCATCTCCTCGTACAGCGCGGTGCCGATGCCCTGCGCCGCCCCGCCGTAGACCTGGCCGTCGACCACCATCGGATTGATCAGCACGCCGCCGTCCTCGACGATCGCGTAGTCGATCAGTTCGACCTTGCCGAGTTCGGTATCGACGGCGACCGCCACCGCATGGCACGCATAGCTGAAGGTGCCGGTATCGCGCGTTGCCTGGTAGGTGGTCATGACCTCCAGCCCCGAAGGATCGACATCGGCGGGCAACTTCTGCGGCTGCCGGTACCAGACGTGGGCGAGCTCGGCCAGCGGCACGCGGCCACCGCCGCCCACCACCGCCCCGTCCTCCCAGCGCGCCGCCGGCACAGGCAGGCCCAGCAGATGGGCGCCGATGTGCAGCAGCCGTGTTCGCAACTGCTTGCAGGCCTGGCCCACGGCCCCGCCGGCCATCACGATCGAGCGCGAGCCCCAGGTGCCGGTGGAGTACGGCGTGATCGCGGTATCGCCAAGCAGCACGCGCACCTGATCGGTGTCGACGCCGAGCACCTCGTGCGCGATCTGGGCCAGCGTCGTTTCCATACCTTGCCCGTGCGAATGCACGCCGGCGCGGATCTCCAGCACGCCGTCCGGCGTCAGCCGCACCACGGCCGGCTCGCGGCCAGGCACCATCGGAATGCCCCAGCCGTGATAGACCGAGGTGCCATGGGCGCCCTGCTCGCAGAACACCGCAAACCCGACGCCAATGCGGCGCCCGTCGGGCTCGCCGCGCTGCTGGCGCGCCCGCAGGCCAGGCAGATCGATGGCTGCCACGGCGCGTCGCACGCATTCGGGATAGTCGCCGCTGTCGAAGTGCTTGCCGGTGATGTTGTCGAACGGCATGCGCTCGGGCGGCACCAGATTGCGCAGCCGCACCTGATGGGGTTCCAGCCCCGCCTCGACCGCGATCGCGTCCATCACGCTCTCGATCGCGAAGCAGACGCCGGTGCGCGCCACGCCGCGGTATGGCAGGATCGGCGGCTTGTTGGTCGCCACCGACCAGGTGCGGCAGCGATAGCGCTCCATCATGTAGGGCCCCGGCAGGATGCTGCCGACCTGTGCGGCCTCCAGGCAGGCCGAGAAGGGGTACGACGAATAGCAGCCAGAATCCACCGTGGCCTCGCAGTCGACCGCCAGCAGGCGGCCATCGCGCTCGGCCCAGGCCTCGATGCGATAGGCGTGCTCGCGGCAGTTCGCGTTGGCCGTCAGCTGCTCGCGCCGATCCTCGATCCAGCGCACCGGCTGCTCGAGCCGCATCGCCAGCCACGCGACGCAGACTTCTTCGGGCAGCAGGATTCCCTTGTAGCCGAAGCCGCCGCCGACGTCCGGCGAGATCACGCGAACCTGCCCTTCGTCCAGGCCCAGACAGCCCGCCAGACCCGTGCGGTTGATATGCGGCATTTGCGCCGCGGTGACCACCACCAGCTGGGCCAGGCGCCGGTCCCACCACGCGACCACGCCACGGCCCTCCATCGGCGCCATGCTCTGGCGCGCGGTCCGCAGCGTGCGGATGACGTGAATCGGCGCGCTCGCGCGGATCGCGGCCAACGCGGCCTCGTTGTCGCCGTCCGTGCCGACCGCCGTCGAAAGAAACACGTTGTCGCCCCAGTGCTCGTGCACGAGCGGCGCGCCGACTTCGCGTGCGGCCAGCATGTCGACCACCGCCGGCAGCTCCTCGAAGTCGACGAAGACCTGCGCCGCAATGTCTTCGGCCAGGGCGCGGGTCGGGGCCACGCACATCGCAATCATCTCGCCGACCTGGCGCACCTTGCCGTCGGCGAGCACCGGCTGCGCCGACGACTTGAAGCCGGCGAGCCCCGAGTCGGCGACGATGGGCCGCACGCCGTCGAGGTCGGCCAGCGTGAATACCGCATCGGCCAGCCCTTCGGGCTTCTCGATGCCGCGGATGCGCGCATGCGCCAGCGGACTGCGCACGAAGGCGACATCGCGCATGCCGACCATGCGCAGGTTGGCGACATAGTCGCCGCGGCCGCGCAGGAAACGGTCGTCCTCCTTGCGGCGCAGCCGCGCGCCGATGCCGCCGGTCTTGCTGCCGATGTTGCCGCCGTTGTTGCCGCCGTTGTTGCCGCCGTTCCTGCTGCGGTCGCCGTGCGCTGCCGGGGTCGTCATCGCGATCTCCCTAGGCGACCTGCGCAATCGGCAGGATGGACGCGGCCGCATCGAAGCGCTGCCCGGCGCGCAGGCAGAACACCGGTTCCAGCATCCGCTCGACCACCACCTGGGTCCCCTCGTTGTCGGCGAGGACCCAGCGGCCACGCAGGTCTTCCAGCACCGAGACGTTGGCCTCGGCACCGACCCGCAGCGTGCCGGCGCCGTCCTTCAGGCCGGCCATGCGTGCCGCATTGACGGTGGCCATGCGCACCACATGGTCCAGTGGCAAACCGAGCGCCAGCATGCTTGTCATCGCCGACACCAGGCTGAAGCGGACGCGGCCGAGGAACATATGGTCCTGGTCCGGATGTTCCGCTGGCGTACCCGCTGGCGCCGGCACGTGCGTGTTGTAGCCGTGCATGTCGGCGCCCAGCGTATCGGGCACGATGCCGGCGTCCAGCACGGTGCGCGCCATCCGGTAGCTGAAGTGCGAGCCGTGACCGACGTCGATCTTCAGGCCGCGCGCCGTGGCCTCGCGCGCCAGCGGGTGCACGGTGCCGTCGCGGTTGACGAAGCCGCCGGGATGGCGGCTGAACGGATGCGCCAGCACATCGCCGGGCTTGAGCATGTCGACCACCTGCTCGAGGATCGTGTCGGGGTCGACCTCATGCTCGGGGTGGCCAGGCATCGGCCACAACTGGCCGAAGTGGACGTAGACCGGCAGCGCTGCCTGACGGCCGATCTCGGCGGACGCACGCATCACCTCGACGCCCCACCGCGCAAACCCGCCGAGCTCGGCATGGGCCTTGATGCCGCGCACCAGGTCGGCGTTGGCCAGCGCGGCCTTCACCGTGGCATCGACATCGACGCATTCGGGCCGATACAGCTCGGCGTAGTAATGGCCTTCGAGCCCGCCGACCAGATAGGCCGACAGGAAGGCGTAGACGCGGCTGCTTGCCGGCTCGGCAACGTAGTGCCGAAAGCCGGGCAGCGTCATGCAGCTCGCGCCGCCCTGGTCGATCAGCGTGGTGACCCCGGAATGCACGCCGCACATGTCCGCGTTCAGCCCGAAGCGTCCGGTCACGTACTGGTACACGTGCGCGTGCGTGTCGATCAGGCCGGGCAGCACCAGCTTGCCGCGGCAGTCGACGACTTCGGCCGCATCGGCGTCGGCAGGCAAGGCCGCCGAGCCGTCGCCGACCGCGGCGATGCAGCCGTTGCGGATCCATACATCGCACACCGCGTCGATGCCGGCGTCCGGATCGATGACGCGGCCTTGCCGAAGAACGATGTCGCGATTGCTTGCAGTCATGCTGGCCTCATGGGGTGAAAACGCTGCCTGCAAAACGCAAGAACTTTGCCAGTGCATGCCGCAGGCCCTGGCCCCGTTGCCGGAAACCCTTGACGGTCAAGGCTTTGCGGTCTTCCGTCGACGCAACGAAATACGGGGTATGCCACTTATCCGGGTCGATTCCGGATGCGCGAGGCTGGTGCCGGCGCACCGGGAATCGGCGTATACGAGCCCAGCGGGCAGCAAACATGCCCCGTTGCTGTGCAATACGGGGCATACCACCTATTCGGCGATAATGGCGGCAACCGAAGCCACGCTGGAACGGCTGCCCCCTGACCTGGCGCCAACCGCCGGCGGCGAAATGCCGTCCGTTTCCGAACACCGCACCGCATGACGACGACCAAACGACCCATCGCCATCCAGACCGAGATCGACGCCGCCCGGCACCGCTCCACGCTGCTGGGGCGCCCCGGCTTCCTGATCCGGCGCCTGCATCAGGTCCACTGCTCGCTGTTCCTCGAGGAGACCGAGGCGTTCGGCATCACGCCCGTCCAATACAGCCTGTTGACGGCACTGGACCAGCACGGCGAACTCGACCAGAACACCGTGGCCCTCGAGGTAGGCCTGGAGCGCACCACGGTGGCCGAAGTCATTCCTCGGCTGGAGGCGCGCGGACTGCTGCAGCGGCGGCAAAGCGAAACCGACCGGCGCGTCAAGCTCGTCAAGCTGACCCGCAAGGGCAAGACACTGGTCAGGAAGATGGAGGCGGCGGTTCAGCGCGCGCACGATCGCACCGTCGACCATCTGCCGCCGGCCGACCGTGAACGGTTCCTGCTGTATCTGATCCGCCTGGTCGAGGCGACCAACGAGCACGGCAGCGTGCCGTATCGGCTGCCGCCAGCGGAGTGACGGCCTGCGGGGAAATGTGACGAGTGATACATTAGCGCCAGCCCGATTTCCGGCTTGTTGTTCCCGTCATTGCGCCAAACAACGTTCTTCCGCATGGAGCGCCGCATGAACCCGTCCCGTTTTGCCCTTCCGCGTCGTGTTCTTCCTCTCGCGCTGGCCGCCGCACTGTCGTGCGCGGCGCTCGCCGGCACGCCGGCCCACGCGCAGGGCGTACCGGCGCAGCAGCAGAATCAGGTGCCCGGCTATTACCGGATGATGCTCGGCGAGTTCGAGATCACCGCACTGTACGACGGCTATATCGATGTCGACCCCAAGCTGCTGCGCAACACCAGCGCGCGCGAGGTGCAAACCCTGCTGGCGCGCATGTTCGTGGAGTCGACTCCCGGCGTGCAGACCGCGGTCAATGGGTTTCTGATCCACACCGGCAAGAATCTGGTGCTGATCGACACCGGCGCCGGCGCCTGCTTCGGCCCCGCGCTGGGCAAGATCGTCGACAACGTTCGCGCCGCCGGCTACGACCCGATGCAGATCGACACCGTGCTGCTGACCCATCTGCATGGCGACCACGCCTGCGGCCTGGCGGTCGACGGCAAGCCGGCGTTCCCGACCGCGACGGTCCATGCGTCGCAGATGGACGCCGACTACTGGCTGTCGCAGGACGTCGCCGACAAGGCCCCGGCCGAGGCCCAGCCCTACTTCAAGATGGCGCGGGATGCGGTCGCCCCGTATCAGGCGGGCGGGCGCTTCCGCACCTTCAAGGCCGGCGACGAGGTCGTGCCGGGCATCGCCGCGGTGGCCGCCTACGGCCATACCCCCGGCCATACCGGCTATCTGTTGCGCTCCGAGAAGAACGGCAAGGCGCAGAGCCTGCTGGTGTGGGGCGACATCGTGCACAGCCATGCGGTGCAGTTCCGCCGGCCGGACGTGGCGATCGAATTCGACGTGGACAGCCGCGCCGCGGTACGCACGCGCAAGCGGCTGTTCAACGATGCCGCGCGCAACAAGCTGTGGGTCGCCGGCATGCATCTGCCCTTCCCCGGCATCGGGCACGTGCGGGCCGACGGCAACGGCTATACGTGGGTGCCGGTCGAGTTCGGGCCGATCCGCACGGATCGCTGATCCGGCTGGCTGAGCCGGCCGGTCATCGGGGTACGCGGCCCGCCAGATATCGCGCTGTTTTTGGCGCGGCTGTTGGCGCTGCTGTTGGCGCTGCTGTTGGCGCTGCTGTTGGCGCTTCTGTTCGCCCTGCTGTTCGGGCTGCTGCTCGCGCCAATCGTGGGGCTACGCATCGCGCGGCTGACCGCGCCGCTGGTCGCGCCGCATCATGGCATCGCACATCGCCTGCAACCGTGCCGCCATGTCCCGCGCCGGCGCCGACGGTTCCGGCCTGGCATGCAGGCTCAACTCGACCGGCGGCACGGCGCCGATCAGCGCCGGCTCGTCCAGCACGCGATGCGCGCGCGTGACCACGCGGCGCGGCAGCAAGCTGATGCCCAGGCCGTCGGCCACCGCCGAACTGAGGCTGGCGAGACTCGCGCTGACGAAGCCGATGCGCCAGCGCCGGCCGCTCGCCTCCAGCGCATGCGTCATCTCCCCGCGATACAGGGCGCCGCCGGGAAAGACCGCCAGCGGCACCGGCTCGCGCCCGAAGGCGGGACGCCGGCGGCTGTCGATCCAGCACAACGGCTCAGGCCAGCTCGCCAGCCCGGCGGCGCTGCCCTCGCGCTGCTTGATCAGCGCCAGATCGAAGTCGCCCTCCTGGAATCCCTGCCATAGCTCGTGGCTCAGGCCGCTGGTGACCTCGAGCCGCACGCCGGGCCACGCGTCGGCGAAATCGGCCAGCACCGGCGTCAGCGTCTGCGCGGCGAAGTCTTCCGGCACGCCGAGCCGGATCTCGCCCTGCACCGCGCTGTCGCGGATCAACGCGACGGCCTCGCCCGACAGCTGCAGGATCCGCCGTGCATAGCCCAGCAGACGTTCGCCCTCGGGCGTCGGCGTGACATAGCGCCCGCCGCGGTCGAGCAGCGCGCAGCCGCACTGTTCCTCGAGCCGGCGCAATTGCTGGCTGACCGTGGACTGGGTCAGATGGACGCGCTCGGCGGCGCGGGTGAAGCTGCCGCTGTCGGCCACGGCGACGAAGCTGCGCAGCAGTTGGGGATCGAGGATGTCGTTCAAGGGGTGGCGTTCGAGGCGGCTATGTGTCCAGGGATTCGGGCAGGGATTGGGCCGGTCTTTGCGGGGTCCTTTGCGCGGGTCCTTTTGCAGGTCCTTTGCGCAGGTCTTTGGCGGGCCCTTTGAGCGGCCCTTTGCCGGGCTATTTGATTTCTCACTGCCCCGCATTCCATCATTTAATTTCCCAATTGCCAAGCGCGCGCGTACAGTCTGGTCCTCTACCCGCAGGCTCTTTTCCGCGAGGCATCCCCATGTCCAACCACGAATCCCTGTTGCGCGAAGCCGTGCATCTGGCGCAGGCCAACCGCGCACGCGGCGGCCGGCCCTTCGGCGCCGTGCTGGCGCGTGAAGGCCAGCTGATCGCCACCGGCGTCAACGGCATCGTCCACAGCCACGATCCGACCAGCCATGCCGAGATGGAGGCGATCCGCGCCGCCAGCCGGCGCCTGCAGAGCCCGGACCTGCGCGGCTGCGCGGTCTATGCCAGCGGCCATCCCTGCCCGATGTGCCTGGCCGCGCTGGTGATCAGCGGCGTGCAGGAGGTCTACTACGCCTTCGACAACAACGACGCCGCGCCCTACGGCCTGTCCAGCGAGGCCACCTACCAGGCGTTGCGGCTGACGCTCGATCCGCCGCCGCTGCCGCTGATCCGCCTCGATGTGGGTGTCACCGCCGATGCGGTCTATGGCCGTTGAGATCCATGGCAGTTGAAGTCCCCACCGGCCGGCGCGGCATCGGCGCGCCGGGCTGGGCACTGGCGGCCATCGTGCTGGCCGGCCTGAACCTGCGTCCCTTCCTGACCGGCATCGGCCCGCTGGCGCCGGTCATCCGCAACAGCACCGGCCTGGACTATCGCGGCATGGCGTGGCTGACGCTGCTGCCGATGGTGCTGATCGGCGTCGGCGCCTGCCTCGCGCCGGCGATGCGCCGATGGCTCGGCGAGCGGCGCGCGGTACTGCTCGCGTTGGCACTGGTCGGCATCGGTTCGCTGTTGCGGCTCGCGTGGCCCGGCGGCACGGCGCTGATCGCCACGGCCGCGCTGTGCGGCCTCGGGACGGCGGCCGCGCAGGCGGCGCTGCCGGCCATCGTCAAGCGCCAGTTTCCGGCACGGATGGCGATGGTGATGGGCCTCTATTCGGCCGCGCTGATGGCGGGCGGCGCGCTCGGCGCGCAGCTGACGCCGTGGATGGCCGGGCTGAGCGGCAGCTGGCATGCGGGGCTGGCGGTGTGGGCGCTGCCCGCATGGGTTGGATGGCTGCTCGCGTGGCGGACGCTGCCCCGCGATGCGGCCGTCGAGCCAGCGATGTCTTGCCGCGACGTCGCCGATGCCAGGGCCAACGCCGACGACGTCTTTGATGCCAGAGCCAAAGCGAACGCGACGGACACCGTTGATGCCAGCGCCAAAGCCAAAGCCGGCCGCCCAACCGCGATTCCGGTGCTGCGCCTGCTCAAGCGCCCACGCACCTGGCTGCTGATGGCCTCGTTCGGCGTGATGAACGGCGGCTATGCCTCCTTGATCGCGTGGCTCGCCGCCTATTACCAGGAGCGCGGCTGGAGCGGTCCGGCCTCGGGCGGCCTGATCGCGGTGATGTCGGTGGCGCAGGCCGTTGCCGCGCTGGCGCTGCCGACGCTGGCGGCCCGCAGCCCGGATCGCCGCGCATGGCTGGCGCTCGCCCTGCAGGCGATCGGCTTCGCCGGCCTGGCCGGATGGCCCGATCTCGCGCCGCCCGCATGGGCCATCATCGGCGGCGCCGGCCTCGGCGGCTGCTTCTCCCTCTACCTGGTGGTCGCGCTGGACCACCTGCCCCGCCCCGAAGACGCCGCCGCGCTCGGCGCGCTGATGCAGGGCGGCGGCTTCCTGCTGGCCGGCTGCGCCCCGTGGCTGGCGGCGGTGTTGCACGACGCAACCGGCAGCTTCGCCACCGCCTGGTGGTACCACCTCGCCGCGGTCGTGCTGGTGATGCTGGCCACCACGCGCTTCGATCCGCGCCGGTATCTGCTGGCGATGCCGAGCCGGGTCTGATGGCTGCCTGCGAAGGCGAAGGCTTCGGTCTTCGCCTTCGGCCACATCGGCGCTCCTTCTTCTCTTTCCGACGCCACCAGTTCGCCCGCATGGCCGCTGCAACGGGGCACACTGCACGACGATGCGTACCCGTTTCTGCGTACCGCAGCCGCGCTGCCGAAGCCGACCGTACCCGTTTCTGCGTAGGCCGGCCCGGACTTCCGATCAGGTCTTGATCCCCAGTTTTTCGATCAGCGCCTTGAAGGTAGCGTTGTCGCGCGCGATCACGCGCTTGAAGGCGGCTTCGTCCAGATAGCCTTCGCCCATGTTCTGCTTGGCCATCGTCTCGCGCAGCGCGGGGTCCTGCATGGTCTTGGCGATGGCGCTGCCCAGGCGGGCGACCACGTCCGGTGGCGTGCCCTTGGGCGCCGCGATGCCGCGCCAGCCGTGAATGACCAGATCGACGTTGCGCTCCTTCAGCGTCGGCACGTTCTCCCAGCCCGCCTTGATGCGCTGCTCCGACATCACCGCCAGCGGGCGGATCTTGCCGGCGGCCACATAGGTCGCGACTTCCACCGGCGTCACCGCCACCGCTTCGATATGTCCGCCGAGCAGGTCGAGCACCGCCGGATTCGCGCCGCGGAACGGCACATGGTTGAAGCGCACGCCGGCCTTGTCCTCCAGCGCGGCGGCGGACAGATGGCCGAGCGAGCCGGGACCGGCATTGCCCACGCGCATCGAATCGGGCTGCTTGCGGGCGGCGGCCAGGAACGCCTCGATGGTCGTGAAGGGCGAATCGGCGCGCACCGCGATGGTGGCCGGGTCCGCGTTCAGGCGCGCGACTGGCGTCATGTCGTCGGCGGTGAATTTGGCCAGACCCAGATGCGGGATCATCGTCAGCTCGACCGTGATCACCGCCAGCCGATAGCCGTCGGGCTTGGCGCTGACCAGATCAGCCCAGCCCACCGCGCCGCTGGCGCCCGACTTGTTCAGGATCACCAGGTTCTGCGGCAGATGCTTGCGTGCGGCCTCGGCGAAGGCGCGCGCAAGCACATCGGTGCCGCCGCCCGCCGCGAACGGCACGATCAGTTCGATCGGGCGCGACGGGTAGGCGCCGCCCTGGGCCAGCGCCGGGCAGGCCGCGGTGGCAGACATCGCAGCGAGCGCGCGCAGCACGGCGCGGCGTTGATGAAGCGGTTCATTCATGACGAAAACTCCGGGGTACGGTAAAGACTGGAGCGAGAGCAGGAGCGAGGAGAGAACCGGCGCAGGCCGCGCTCAATCGAGCCGGATGCCGGCGGCCTTGATCACGCCGGACCACAGCTTCTGCTCGCTGCGCGTGAAATCGCCGAACTCCGCGTCGGACATCGGCATCGGCTGGATGCCAAGCTCCTCGAGCTTGGCGCGCGTGCCCGGATGGCGCAGCGCGGCGACCAGTTCCTGGTTGAGCCGCGCGACGACCGGCTGCGGCAGCTTGGCCGGGCCGACAAAGCCCTGCCATGCATAGGCCTCGAAGCCCGCGAGTTCGGGCAGGCCGGATTCGGCCATGGTCGGCACGTCGGGCAGGATCGGCAGTCGCTGGGGCGTGGCCACGGCCAGCACGCGGATCTTGCCGGCGCGGATCATCGACAGGCTCGGCGGCAAGTCGACGAACATGGTCTGCACCTGGCCGGCCATCAGGTCCTGCAGCGCCGGCGACGAGCCCTTGTAGGGCACGTGCAGGATGTCGGTACGCGTACGCTGCTTGAACAGTTCCAGCGCGACATGCAGCGGCGAGCCGGGCCCCGACGACGCCGAAGAAATGCGCCCCGGCGACTTGCGCACCAGCGCGACGAACTCCTTCAGGTCTTTCGCCGGAAAGGACGGATGCACGGCCAGCACCAGCGGCATCCGGCCCAGTCCGCCGATGAAGGTGAAGTCCTTGCCCGCGTCATAGGTCAGGCTCGAATACATCGCCGGGTTGAAGGCCAGCGTGCCCGAGTCCGCGGTGCCGACCGTATAGCCGTCGGGCGCCGCTCGCGCGATGGCGGTGGCGCCGATGATGCTGGCCGCGCCGGGCCGGTTCTCGACCACCACGGGCTGGCCCAGGTCCTGCCCCATGCGCAGCGCCAGGTTGCGCGCGATCACGTCGGTGGTACCGCCCGGCGCATAGGGCACGATCCATTTGACGGGCTGGCTGGGGAAGGTCTGTGCGCCGGCCGGGGCCACGCAGGCAAACGTCGTGGCCAGTGACGTGGCAAGCGTCGTGGCGAGCGCGGCGAAGGCGCGGGCAATGCCGCGGGGGATGCGGGTCTTCATGGCGATGTCTCCTGTCTTGGCGGGAACTGCGGTGTTCCCTTGTCGTATGGCGAAGCGGGTGCCGCGCGGCGGCGGCGAACAAGCGGGTTCGGCGTTTCAGCGACGTTTGAGCGGCGTTGGCGCGGCGCCTCAGCGCGGCGCCATCAGCCACTCGTGCGCGGGGTCGTTGCGGAAGGCCCAGCGCCGTTCGGGCCCGGCCATCGTGTTCAGGTAATAGAGGTCGTAGCCGTACGGCGCGGTGCAGGGGTGATAGCCGCGCGGCACCAGCACCGCATCGCGATGCTCGACCGCCATCGCCTCGTCCAGACTGCGGTCGTCGGTATAGACGCGCTGGAAGGCAAAACCCTGCGAGGGATCGAGCTGGTGGTAATAGACCTCCTCCAGCGCGGTCTCGGCCATCGGGTCGCTCGCGTCGGCGCTGTCGTGCTTGTGCGGCGGATAGCTGGACGAATGCCCCGCGGGCGTGATCACCTCGACGACCAGCAGCGATTCGGCAGCCTCGCTCTCGGGCAAGATGTCGCAGACATGGCGGGTGTTGGCGCCCTGCCCGCGCACGCTGCGCCGCATCTGCGCGGGCTCGATCACGCGGCACGGCAGGCGGCCCTCGGCCGGTGCGGTACTGAACGCGATCTCCGCCGCATCGCGCGCGATGACCTGCACGTCGCGGCCCGGCGGCACATAGACGGCATACGGCGATTGCTCTTCGAAGACCGACCGGCGGCTGCCCAGCGCGCTGAACCGCTGCGTGCCGACCACCACGTCGACCTGCCCGGACAACACCGTGATGCACAGCTCGCGCGCGCCGGTGGACAACGCTTCGGCCTCGCCGGCGTCGAGCCGGATTGCACGAAAGCCGATATAGCGCCAGCCGGCCGACTGCGGCGTGATGTCGACGATATGGCGGCCCGGCTGGGCCTTGACCAGCAGGCTGCCGGTGTTGCGCATCGACCTCGGATTCATGCTGCCTCCCGTGTGGTGCTGTCGCCCGTGGGCGCGGGCCGGGTGCTGCGCCAGCCTGCAATGAGCCGGCGGAAGTTGGCGGCGACCCTTGCCTGGAAGGCGTCGTCGTCCAGTTCGCGGCGCAGCCACGCAAGACTCGCCTCGGCCCATACCGAGCGGCCGATCATGAAGCCCTTGACCAGCGGCGAGCTGGCTTGCGCGAAGCCATCGAGCAGTTGCTCGAGCGGCTGGTTCAGGCCAAGAATCACCGCCCCGCGGCACCAGGGGTCGCGCTCCTGCACGAGCCGGTCCAGCGCCTGCCATTGCGCTGCCGACATCGCGCCGACCTTCCACCATTCCGGCTTCAGGCCGATGTCGTAGAAGTGGCGGATCGCGCGGACCACCGCTTCGCCCCGGTCATCCGGTGCCAGCGTGTCCTTGGGCGGAATGACCTCGAGCAGCAGCTCGTGGCCGCTGTGGCGGGTCGCTTCCCATACGGCCTGCAGGTAGTCGTCCTGCTCCGCGCGCAGCGCGGCCGGATCGTCCGGGTGATAGAACACCAGGCACTTGACGACCTGCTCGCGCGGCCAGTGCGCCAGCTCGGAAGCGAGCGAGCGCGTGCCGTCGAAGCGCAACGGCCGCGAACCGGGCAGCTCGATCGGGCGGCCCACCCACCAGCCCCGACCGGTGGCCTGATGCAGCGCCGATTCGCCCAGCCGGCCGTCGATCAGCACGCCGATCTTGCCGCCGCAGCCCGGATCGCATTCGACCTCGGCCACCACTTCGTTGATCAGCCGCTTGAGCCGCGGGATCTCGGCCACGTTGGCGCCTGCCGCGCGCGCCAGCTCCTCGAATTGCGAGCGATGGTCGTAGGCCAGCACGTACAGCTCGGGCCACGGTTGGCGCGGCGCCGACACGCGATGCAGATGGGCCAGCGTCGGATCGCGGTCCGGCCGCGGATGCCGATGGCCGGAGAACCAGTGCGCCAGCTCGGCGGGCGTAGGCATCGCCGGCGCGCAGCCGTGCCGCGACACCACGATGGCGCCGCACGCATTGGCGATGGCAGCGGATTCGCGCCAGTCCTTGCCGCGCAGCAGGCCGGCGAGCAGGCCCGAGGCGAAGGCATCGCCGGCGCCGAGCACGTTGAGCACCTCGACCCGCTCGCCCAGCACCGTCAGCGCATCGTCCAGCGTCGGCGGAATCTCGCCGGTGACGATCGTGCAGCCGAGCGGTCCGCGCTTGACCACCAGGGTGGCCTGCGTGCAGGCGCGCACCTGGCGCAGGCTGGCCATCAGGTCGCCTTCGACGCCGCCGGCGATCAGCCATTCCTCCTCGGTGCCGATGATCAGTTCGAACGCGCCGAGCTGCGCCTGCAGGTGGCGGCTGACCTCGGCATTGCCGATATAGCGCGTCTCGCCGTCGCCCTTGCCGGTCAGGCCCCACAGCACCGGGCGGTAGTCGATGTCCAGCACGCGCACCACGCCGTGGCGCCCGGCGATCTCGAGGGCGCGCCGCGAGGCGGCCAGCACGCCGGGCGTGCTCAGATGCGTGCCGGTGATGACCAGGCTGCGGCAGCGGGCCAGAAAGGCGGCGTCGATGGCCTCGGCATCCAGCGCCATGTCGGCGCAGTTCTCCCGCGCGAACAGCAGCGGGAAGGTGTCCTGGTCCTTGATGCCCAGGAGTACCATGCCGGTCAGCCGCGCGGCGTCGATCTGCACCCGGCTGACGTCGCAGCCCTCGCGGCGCAGCGTGTCGAGCAGGAAGCGCCCGTTCTGCTCGTTGCCGACGCGCGAAATCATCGCCGAGCGCAAGCCGAGCCGCGCGGTGCCGAAGGCGATATTGGCCGACGAGCCGCCCAGGTATTTGGCGAAGGTGCTGGCCGCCTCGAGGCTGCAGCCGATCTGCTGCGCATAGAGATCGACCGCCAGCCGGCCAAGGCAGGCCACATCGAAATCGCGCTGATCGGGAAATGGGAGGGTGCGCATGGAGGTGCTGTCTCTGTCTGCTGTCTTGTCTTGTCTTGGTCGCTGCCGTGGATCGGGACCGAGCGGCTGCGCCAGCGATGGAAGCGATGATAGCGCGAGAATAGAAAATTTGTTCTGTTTTTTGTTGTGTGAGAAAATAAATTCCAATTCAATGCCTGTCTCTCCACATGCGGCCTGCACGATGCTGCCGCCGGAGAGGCAGCGCGGCGGCACCGAACACCGATGAGCGAATCCCTTCCCTACGCAGACGCCGATCAATTCCTGGCCGCCGTGCGCGCCGGCTTCCCACAACTGAGCAAGCAGCTCAAGGCGATCGCGCAGTACGTCGAGAGCCATCGCGAGCAGCTGGTGCTCGACGGCGTCAACGAGTCGGCCCGCCATTGCGGCGTGCAGCCTTCGGCCATGGTCCGCTTCGCCAAGCATTTCGGACTGTCGGGGTATTCGCAGATGCAGGCGCTGTTCCGCGCCGCGGCGGCCCGGCAGCTGGCGCCCAATCGGGACTATCGCGACCGGCTGCGCGCGCTGATCGGCAGCAAGGGCGGTCCGCTGGCGCCGGCGGACATCGCGCACGAGGTCATCGCGGGCAGCCTCGACAGCCTCGAGGCCCTGCAGCGCGAGGTCGACGGCGAACGCTTCGGCCAGGCCGTCGAGATGCTGGTCGAGGCGCCGTCGATCTGGCTGGTGGCATCGCGACGGGCTTTCCCGGTGGGCGCCTACCTCGCCTACGCGCTGCAGCACACCAGCAAGCCGATCCAGTGGCTCAATGGCCTTGGGCATATGCAGCAGGGCCAGCTGCGCGCCATCCAGCCGGGCGACGTGATGATCGCGGTCTCGTTCGCGCCCTATGCCGAGGAAACGCTGGCGTGCGTCCGGACCGCCGCCGCGCAGGGCGCGCGCATCGTCGCACTGAGCGACAGCGCGCTCGGCCCGCTGGCCGAACACGCCAGCGTGCTGCTGCAGGTCCAGGACGGCGCGACCTTCGGCTTCCGCTCGCTGACCAGCACGCTGTGCCTGGCGCAATCGCTGTTCCTCGCGGTCGCCTACCGGCTCGAGATCGAGTACACCAGCACGGCGCACTGACGCGCCCACGGCGGGTTCCCCGGCTGATTGGCTGATTCCCTGGCCGATTCAACGGCCGACTTACTGGCTGTTCCCTGGCCTGTTCGCTGACCTGTTCGCTGGCCGATTTGCTCGCCGATTCGCTGGCCAATTCGCAGGCTCGGCGTGCCGATCGGCATGCCGCCCTGCCCGCATTCATTTCCGATGTAACGCCACATTACGCACGCGCAACGCGGCGCGGCGATTCCACACGCGTTCATCCTGGCGAAAAAGCCTTGCCGCGCAAGGAGATACGCCAATCGACGCCGTCGCTCGACGCGGCCGCGGCGACGCGATGGCGCTGTGAGAGTGCCTTACAAGTGCAACGGCCGCCGCAGCGGGGGCACCGCTACATTGCAGCCATGTTCAACGCGCCCCGCCAAGGAGCCCACAGATGAAACGAACCCTCTCCATCCTCGTGCTGCTGTCCGCCACCGCCGCCATGCTGTCCGCCTGCATCGTCGTGCCGCATGGACATGGGCACGGGCATCACCATCGCCATCACCGCTATTGATGGAATTGCGGCCGCGCCAACGGCCCCGAACCGCATCGCAGTGCATCACCGCAACGCCCAGCTTGTTACCCGGACCAGGAGTACCTCATGACCCGCCCTCTGATTCTCGCGCTCGCCACCCTCGCCGCCGGCTCGGCCTTCGGCCTCGTGTCGCCGGCCCAGGCGCATGACGGCCATCGCTACGATCGCGACCATGGCTATCGCCGTGACGCGCCGCCACCGCCGCGCTACGAAGCGCCACGGGCCGCACGCCGGGGACAGGTTTGGGTGCCGGGCTACTGGCGTGCCGCCGGTCCGCGCTATGTATGGCAACCGGGCCATTGGGAACGCGCCCGCCCCGGCTACCGCTATGTGCCCGAGCGCTGGGTGCGCGGGCCGCACGGCTGGGTGATGCGGCCGGGACACTGGGTGCGATAAACCCGCCCGCTGTCTCGCTGGAACGAGAGAAGCGCCCCCATCCACTCTTTTTGTTTGAGCCCCGAAGGGCCGGCCATTGCGCCGGCCCCTTTTTGTCATCGCTGCGCCACCTGCGGCGCCAGACGGCGACCGTCGATCTCTGTTGCCTAACAAACATTGCTGCGGGACAGCGGTCGATACACTTGCCCTGACGGTTTCACCCAATCGCATCGGCACGCGTGCAGCGGCCGGTTGGAGGTGTCATGGCAAGCGAGAATCGAATCGTACCGGTGGTGCTGTGTGGCGGCACCGGCTCGAGGTTATGGCCACTGTCGCGCGACGGCCATCCGAAGCAGTTCCTGCGTCTGCTCGGCGAGCATACCTTGCTGCAGGACACGCTGCTGCGCGTGCGCGACATCGATGGCGTCGGCTCGCCGATCCTCGTCAGCAACGAAGCGCATCGCTTCGTCGTTGCCGAACAGGCGCGCGAGATCGGCTGCGAACCCGCGGCAATCCTGCTCGAACCGCATGCGCGCAACACCGCGCCGGCGGCCGCGGTCGCCGCGATCAAGGCGCAGGCGGGCGGCGACGATCCGATCCTGCTGGTACTGCCGTCGGACCATCTGGTCCGCGACCACGCCGCGTTCGCGAGCGCGGTCACCGCGGCCAGCGCGGCCGCCGCCGCGGGCGCCGTCGCCACGCTGGGCGTGGTGCCGACCTTCCCCGCGACCGGCTACGGCTATATCAAGGCGGTGCCGACCAACGATGGCGCGCTGATGACGGTCAAGCGATTCGTCGAGAAGCCTTCGCTGGAGCAGGCCACCGACTTCCTCGGCGAAGGCAATTGCTTCTGGAACAGCGGCATGTTCCTGTTCCGCGCCTCGGTCTATCTCGATGCGCTGCGGCAGTTCGCGCCCGACATCCTGCGTGCCGCCGAACAGGCGGTGGCGCGCGGCAAATCCGATCTGGACTTCTGCCGGCTCGATGCCGATGCCTTCGGCGCGTGCCCGTCCGATTCGATCGACTACGCGGTGATGGAGCATCTGCGCGACGGGCGCATGGCGCCGCTGGCCGCCGACTGGAGCGATATCGGCTCGTGGGATGCGGTGTGGAAGGCGGCCGAGAAGACCGAAGGCAACAACGCGGCGGTCGGCAATGTGGTCACGCACGGCGCGCGCGATTGCCTGGTCCATGCCTCGCATCGGATGGTGGCGGTGGCGGGACTGGAAAACGTGATCGTGGTGGAGACGCCCGACGTCGTGTTGGTCGTGCACAAGGACCATGCGCAGGACGTCAAGCAGCTGGTCAAAACGCTGCGCGCGCAGGGACGCCCCGAGGCGACGCAGCATCGGCAGGTCTACCGGCCCTGGGGGTCGTACGACAGCGTCGACCATGGCCAGCGCTATCAGGTCAAACGCATCAGCGTCAAACCCGGCGCCAAGCTGTCGCTGCAGAAGCATCACCACCGCGCCGAGCACTGGGTGGTGGTGTCGGGCACCGCGCGTGTGCGCCGCGGCGACGTCGAATTCCTGCTGACCGAGGATCAGTCCACCTATATCCCGATCGGCGAGACCCACAGTCTAGAAAATCCCGGCCGGATCCCGCTCGAGCTGATCGAGATCCAGTCCGGCTCGTACCTTGGCGAAGATGACATCATCAGGATGGCAGACATTTATGGGCGCACTTGACCTGCAACCGCTCGGCCCGCTGGCGGCCGGCGATCTCGAACTCCAGCCGCGGCAGCACGACGAGGCATCGGCCGGCAGCGGCGCACGCCGCAAGCGTGCGCTGATCACGGGCATCACCGGCCAGGACGGCGCCTATCTGTGCGAGCTGCTGCTGGCCAAGGGCTACGAGGTCCATGGCATCAAGCGCCGCAGCTCGCTGTTCAACACCGAGCGCATCGACCATCTGTACCAGGACCCGCAGGCGCCCGACCGCCGCCTGTTCCTGCACCACGGCGACATGACCGATACCGCGAGCATGGTGCGCGTGGTGCAGCAATCGCAGCCGGACGAGATCTACAACCTGGCCGCGCAAAGCCATGTGCAGGTTTCGTTCGAGGAGCCGGAATACACCGCGAACACCGACGCGCTCGGTACGCTGCGGCTGCTCGAGGCCATCCGCATCCTCGGCCTGGAAAAGACCACCCGCTTCTATCAGGCGTCGACCTCGGAGCTGTACGGGCTGGTGCAGGAAATTCCGCAGAAGGAAACCACGCCGTTCTATCCGCGCAGCCCGTATGCGGCCGCCAAGCTCTACGCGTACTGGATCACGGTGAACTACCGCGAGGCGTACGGCATGTACGCCTGCAACGGCATCCTGTTCAACCACGAGAGCCCGCTGCGCGGCGAGACCTTCGTGACGCGCAAGATCACGCGCGCCATCGCGCGGATCGCGCTGGGCCTGCAGGACACGCTGCACCTGGGCAACCTGTCCTCGCTGCGGGACTGGGGCCATGCGCGCGACTACGTGCAGATGCAATGGATGATGCTGCAGCAGGCACAGGCGGAGGACTTCGTGATCGCCACCGGCGAGCAGCACAGCGTGCGCGAATTCGTGCAGCGGGCCGCCGCCGAACTGGGCATCACGGTACGTTTCGAAGGCAGCGGGGTTGACGAGATCGGCGTGATCGACGCGATCGACAACAGCCGCCACCAGCTGGCGCCCGGGCGCAAGGTCGGCGACGTGATCGTGCGGGTGGATCCGCGCTACTTCCGCCCGACCGAGGTCGACACGCTGCTGGGGGACCCCACCCGGGCGCGCGAGCGGCTGGGCTGGTCGCCGACCACCAGCTTCGACGAACTGGTGCGCGAGATGATCGGTGCCGACTACGCGGCGGCACGGCGCGACGCCCTGTGCAAGCTGGCGGGCTTCCGCGCCTACGATCACCACGAATGATGGGGTGATGGCAACCGCGTAAGTGCGGCGGTGCGCGCCGGCGCGCCGGCGCATGAATGGCGGCCCGGGCCTGCTTCGGCGGCGCCCGGGCCGCGCAAAGGAAGAGGCAAGCGTGGAGCGGATATTGCGCGGCATCGGCGCGAACGCCCTGGGGCAGGTGGTCACCATCGTGACCCAGCTGCTCAGCGTGCCGCTGTTTCTGGCGGCCTGGGGTCCCGAGCGCTACGGCACCTGGTTGATGGTCATTGCGGTACCGGTCTATCTGGGGCTCGCCGACCTGGGCTTCACCGGCGTGGCGGTCAATCGCATCAATATGAGCATCGCGGCGGGCAACCAGCGCGCCGCCGTGGTGTGCTACCAGTCGACGCTGGTGCTGCTGCTGTCGATCGGCGCCGTGCTGGGCGGGATGGCGATGCTGGCCGGCGCCGCCTTCGGCGACGCGATCGAGGGATGGACCGGCCTGGCCGGCGGCGCGGCGGTGCTGGCGATGCTGATGATCGCGATCTACGTGGTCGGCTACATGTTTGCACTGCTGTCGCACGGCGTGTTCTACAGCGTGGGGCGCTACGCCGAGGCCATCATGTGGTTGAACCTGTTCCGGCTGCTCGAATTCGTCGCGCTCGCCGCCGGCGTGCTGCTGTTCGATGGCGGCTTCCTGCTGCTGCTGACGCTGCTGGCTATTGTGCGGGTACTGCTGGTGGTGGTGACGTATGTGCGGATGGTGCGCCTGGCCGCATGGGCGCGCGCCGGCGTATCGGCGTTTTCGCGAGCCGAACTGCGCGAGATGCTGCTGCCCGCGCTGGCGCTCAATGCCTTCCCGATCGGCAACGCCCTCAATATGCAGGGCATGGTGCTGTGCGCGGGCTTTGTCTTCGGTCCCGCCTTCGTCGCCTACTTCAGCGCGATGCGCACGCTCTCGCGCATCCCCTACCAGCTGGGCCAGCTGATCAGCCAGTCGCTGTCTCCCGAGATCGGCCGGCTCTATGGCCAGCGCAACGCGCGCGCGCTGCGCGCCCTGTTCCGTCATGCGCTCAGCGCCTCGGTGGGATTGGCCGGTGCCTGCGGCGTGTTCCTGTATATCGCCGGTGAATGGATCTGCCAGCTGTGGACGCATGGCAAGATCGCGCCGATCCATCCCGACTACAGCTGGCTGCTGGCGGCCGCGGTGGTCAATTCGCTGTGGCATACGGCATCGGTGATGGTGACCTCGACCAACAACCACGCACGGCTGTCGCTGGTGTATCTGGCGGCAAACGCCGCCGGTCTGCTGATCGCGGTGGCGGGCGGCAAGCTGCTGGGCCAGGCGGCGGTGTCGTTCGGCGTGCTTGCCACCGAGCTGCTGATCCTGCTGGCGCTGCTGCCGCTGATACACGGTTTCGCTCGGCACGGATTGGCCGGGGTGCTGGCCAAGCCCTGAACCGGTCAAGCTCTGAACCGGTCAAGCCCTGAAAGGATCATCCCCTCGTTGGCTGTCATTGCGGCGGATGCGGGCGGCGGATGCGGGCGGCGGATGCGGGCGGCGGATGCAGGCAGCGGATGCAGGCGGCGGATGCGCGGCGGATGCGGAGATTCGGGCGTCTTCGCGAGCCGCCGGGTCCCCCGCGGGCGCGGGGACGACGCATCTGACATCGGGCGCCGTGCGCACCGTCAGACGATATACCCTTCCTCGCGCCGGAAATAAGCCAGGTCCTCGGGCAGTTCCTGCACCGCCTTCGCCGGGCAGCCGCCGTACAGCATGTGCGGCGCCGCCATGCTGCGGTTCAGCACCGCGCCGGCGGCCAGCACGCTGTAGTCGGGCAGTGCCGCGCCGGGCAGCAGGATCGAGCCGGTGCCGACGAAGCAGTAGGCGCCGATCGTCACCGGCGCGCAGCGCTGGCGCGATTCGCGGATCGACACGCTGTGCGTCAGGATCTGGCTGCGATAGCCCGCCACCGTCGAATACGCACCAACCGTGATGGTGTCGGTGCAATCGAGGATATGGCGGGAGGTGATCGCGGCATGCCGGCCGATCACCAGTGCCGGGTCGCGGTCGGCGGCATCGCGAAAATGCGGCGAATCGGTCAGCCCCTGCGGGAATCCCGACACCCAGTTCAGGCTGCCGAGAATGGCATGCTCGCCCAGGCTCAGCCGGCGGATGCCCTTGACCAGCGTCAGGTGGGCGATGTGCGAGTGCGGCCCCATCTCGAGCTCGTCGCACAGCACCAGCGACCAGCCGATGCGCGCGCTCGGATCGATGCGCGCGCCGCAGAAGCGGTTCAGCAGCCGCCGCCGCAGCGGCCACGGCAGGCCGATCGAGACGGCCGCCAGCACTTTCCGGATCATGACTGCCTCCCGAACACGGGGCCGCGTACCACGCGCTCATAGGCGGCGCGCGGATTGGCCAGATGCTTGGTCACGCGGAACCAGGCCGACGCCAGATCGTCGTAGCGGCGGCGATCGCGCCCCAGAATCTTGCGGAACATGCGCTGCTCGAACTGCCGGTGCGCCTCGGCCATCCGCGCCGAGCCGGTGATCGACTCGGCGTAGACGCGGTAGCAGCTGAGAAAGTCGGGCACATTGCGGAAGGTGGCTCCGGCCAGCGCCATGTCGACCACCAGTTCGCCGTCCCAGTTCGAGCGGTTCTCGACATTGAAGCCGCCGACCGCGCGATAGGTCTCGGCGCGAAAGAAGGTCGACGGCTGGATCGCAATGCTGGCGCCATAGGCGGCGCGCCGCAGGCCGAAGCGGTCGGAGTAGACGCGCCGCACCAGTGCGCCCTCGCCGTCGATCACGTAGCCGTTGCCGCAGATCACGTCGGACGACGGATAGCGGCGGAAGTAGGCGGCCACCTTGGCGAACGCCTCCGGCAGGAACAGGTCGTCGGAGTTCAGGTAGCAGAAGATCTCCCCCGTCGCCGCCGCGAAGCCCTTGTTCAGGCCGTCGGCGGGGCCGTTGTCGGGCTCGAGGATGCAATGGTCGATCGACCTGGCATGGCGCGCGATGATGTCGCGGCTGCCATCGGTCGAGCCCGGATCGACCACGATGTATTCGATCTCGCAACCGCGCTGGCCCGTGACCGAACGGATCGCCTGCTCCAGATACCGCGCCTGGTTGAACGAGACCGTCACCACGCTGAATTTCATTGCACGCTCCGCAGCTGGCGATTGCGGGAGGCATGGTGCCAGGCGAACAGCATGCCGAGGAACAGCGCGGACTCCCAGCGGTGGTCCGCCGAGAACGGCGAGAAGAACACGTCCCAGACGAACTGCGCGGTGCCGACATAGAAGAAGATCGGCAGCGTGGGAATATTGCGCACGAACAACCACAGCGTGCGGGCCAACATGCAGATCCAGTAGAGGCCGCCGACGAGGCCGCTCCAGATCAGCGCGCCCATCAGGAAGGAGTGGGCGGGAATCAGCGTGTCGTCGGTGACGACGATCTTGTCGTCGAGCGCGGCCCCCATCTGGTAGACCATCACGCTGTAGGCGTCCTGGTAGCCGTTGCGGTCGATCGCCCACGAGCCATGGCCGAGCAGCGGCGCATCGAGGAAGGCGCGCATCGAGATCAGGATCTCCGAGCGGCCGCCGAACAGGATGCCGAGCTCGCTGGTGGCCTGCACGGTGTATTTGTGCGCGGCTTCGGGGGTGAGGAAGCCGAACTCGCCGGCATGCGCGAAGACCATCGAGAACAGCGCGTTGAGCGCCGCGATCACCAGCACCAGTACGCCGAACAGCAAGGGAATGCCGCCGCGCGCATTGGTCAGGCTGCGCACCCACGCAACCACGGCGCTACGGCGCAGCAGGTAGATCACCAGCGCCAGCAGCGGCAGCCCCGCCGCGCTGCGGAAGTCGAACGCCGCGGACACGGCGCAATAGGCCAGGATGCACAGCGCGATGCGCAGCGCGCCGGCGCGTGCCAGCGCCAGATAGCACAGCAGCAGCATCAGCACCGGCGTCGCATAACCCCACTTCCAGGGGTTGTACAGCATCTCCTCGGTCGGGGCCCGGCTCACGTTGAAGATCTCGCTGAGCGCGGCGCCGATCAGAAAATACCAGATCCGCTTCGGACTGCCCTGGCTGAAGTGCGTGCCGATCGCGAACACCGTCAGGAAGAACACGCCCGGCGCCAGCACGCCTTTGATCGAACTGGTCAGCGGCGTGCTGTTGGACAGGTCCGACAGCGCCTGGGCGAACGCCCACATCAATGTCAGGCCGAGGAAGGTGGCATAGCCGCGCTCGATCCGCAGCGTCGACAGCATCGCCAGGCCGTATGCCGCCGCGATGAATTCGCCGACGTACACTTCGCCGATCACATTGAGCTTGATCGCACACAGTGCGCCGAGCCCGAGGTACAGCAGCAGGGCGGCGTGGCTGGTGCGGGCGCCGATCGGCAGGGTCGAGGTGGTTTGCATGGTCTGACCGCCTTCTGAGTCGGTGAGCGGGTATGCCGTGCGGGACCAGGGCGGAACCGGACATCCGGACCCGCGAGCCCACGGACCCGCATGGCCGCACGATGCCGGGGGGTAAGCATGTTTTCCGTTCGATGGCGCACACCGGTTCGAGCCGCCCCGCGCCAATGTGCGCAAGCCCACAGTCGGAAGCGGGATCGCGCGCTAGAGTCCGTCCAGTGCACGCCCTTCCGGGTGCAGCCCGGCGTTCCCGATCCTCGCCCGACCGCCACGCCGGTGGCCCACTTCGCCGATCCACAGTCAGTGTCACAGCCATGAATCAGCCTCCACAACGCATCTTCGTTGCCGGCCATCGCGGCATGGTCGGCGGCGCCATCGTGCGCGCGCTCGGCGCGCGTCCCGACATCACCGTGATCACCCGCACGCATGCCGAACTGGACCTGTGCGACCAGGCCAGGGTACGCGCCTTCTTCGCCGAGCAGCGCATCGATCAGGTCTACCTGGCCGCCGCACGTGTCGGCGGCATCCATGCCAACAACACCTATCCGGCCGAGTTCATCCAGCAGAACCTGCTGATCGCGGCCAACGTCGTTCATGAATCGTGGCGCTCGGGCGTCAAGCGGCTGCTGTTCCTCGGTTCGAGCTGCATCTATCCGGCCTTCGCCACGCAGCCGATCGACGAGGCGGCGCTGCTCACGGGCGCGCTGGAGCCGACCAACGCGCCGTATGCCATCGCCAAGATCGCCGGCATCAAGCTGTGCGAGAGCTACAACCGGCAATACGGCACCGACTTCCGCTGCGCGATGCCCACCAATCTGTACGGCCCCGGCGACAACTACCACCCGGAGAACAGCCACGTGATACCCGGCCTGCTGCGGCGCTTCCACGAGGCCAAGCAGAGCGGCGCGAGCGAGGTGGTGGTGTGGGGCACCGGCACGCCGCTGCGCGAATTCCTCTACGCCGACGATCTCGGCCAGGCCTGCGTGCACCTGATGGCGCTGCCGCAGCAGGAATATCGCAACCACGCCGGCGCGCCGGGTTTCTTCAATGTGGGCAGCCCCGACGAGGTCAGCATCCGCGTGCTGGCCGAGCTGATCGCCGACACCGTGGGCTTTCGCGGCGCGATCCGCTTCGACACCAGCAAACCCGACGGCACGCCGCGCAAGCGGCTGAACTCGCGCCGGATCGAGGCGACCGGCTGGAAGCCGACCGTGTCGCTGGTCGACGGACTGCGGCTGGCCTATCGCGACGCGCTGCAAAGCGGCCGCCTGGAGAGCCCGCCGCGGCGCCAGCCGCGGCTGGTCGCGCTGCGCTGAGCCCGCGCAGGTCCCGCCGATGAAGATCCTGCTGTACTGCCTCAATTACGCTCCCGAGCTGACCGGCATCGGCAAGTACACAGGCGAACAGGCTCGCTGGTTCGCCGCGCGCGGCCACCAGGTGCGCGTCGTCACGGCCCCGCCCTACTATCCGGCCTGGCGTGTCGGCGCCGGCTACCGCGCCTGGCAATACCGGCGCGAGCAACACGACGGCGTGCAGGTATGGCGCGCGCCGATCTGGGTGCCGCGCCGGCCGTCTGGCCTCAAGCGCGTGCTGCATCTGGCCAGCTTCGCGCTGAGCAGCCTGCCTTGCCTGCTGGCGCAATGGCGCTGGCGTCCGGACGTGGTGATGGTGGTCGAGCCGCCGCTGCTGTGCAGCCCCGCCGCGCTGCTGCTCGGCCGCTGGACCGGTGCGAAGACCTGGCTGCATGTGCAGGACTACGAGGTCGATGCCGCCTTCGCGCTCGGACTGCTGAAGCAGCCGTTGCTGCGCAGGCTCGCCTATGGGCTGGAGCGTCATGCGATGGCCGGTTTCGACCGCGTATCGACGATCTCCGAGGCAATGCTGCGGCTGGCGCGCGACAAGGGCGCGCCGGCCGCACGCACGCAACTGATTCCGAACTGGGTCGACCTGCGCGCGATCCAGCCCGGCCGCGGCAGTCTCTATCGGCGTCGGCTGGGCATTGCGCCCGATGCCACGGTGGCGCTGTACTCCGGCAACATGGGCAACAAGCAGGGGCTGGAAGTGTTGGCCGAGGCCGCGCGCCAGTTGCGCGACCGGCCAGACATCTGGTTCGTGCTGTGCGGGGACGGCGCGGGCCGTGCCGCGCTCGAGCAGGCGTGCGCCGGGCTGCCGCAGGTCCGTTTCCTGCCGCTGCAGCCGGCCTCGCGCTTTCCCGCGCTGCTGGCCGCCGCCGATCTGCATCTGCTGCCGCAGCGCGCCGATGCCGCCGACCTGGTGCTGCCGTCGAAGCTGGCGGGTATGCTGGCCAGCGGCCGGCCGGTCATTGCGACCGCGCATCCCGGCACCGAGCTGGCCCGGCTGGCGGCGCGCTGCGGGCGCGTGGTCGCGCCGGGCGACGGCCTCGCGCTTGCCGCGGCGATCGACGCGCTGGCCGCCGACCCGGCGACGCGCGACGCGCTCGGCGCGGCGGGCCGCGCCTGGGCCGAGCGGCATCTGGACCGGGACGCGGTGCTGGGCCGCTGGGAGGCCGCGATGCAGGCCCTGTGCGGCGAGCACGCGGCGGTCAGCGTGCCGGCCGCGAGCGTCGGCACCGAGTAACGGACGGCGTTTCGGGCGTTTCGGGTGTTTCGGGCGTTTCGGGCGGCGTTTGCCTCAGCGGTCACTGCCGCTGGTCACGCCGCCCCCGCCCGTGCCGCGATCCGATGTGCCGCTGCCCTGGGTCGCCCCGGACGGCGTGCTGGCCTTGCCGCCGCCGGCGCTGGCGCGGCTGCTGCCCTGGGTCGAGTCGGACACGCCGCCGGCGCGGCGCGAGCCGCTCGCCGGCTTGCCGCTGGTCGCGTCGCCGCCGCTGTTGGCAGCGGTGTTGCCCGCGTTGTTCCCCGCGGTCTTCCCTGTGCCGCCGCCGGGCGCGGCCTTCGCGCTGCCAGGAGGCTGACGTCCGCCCGACGGCGAACCGGTGGTCGGACTGCCGCCATGCTCGACATCGCCGGCGCGGGATTGACGGGAGCCGCCGGCGCCGGCTTGCGCGCCGCCCTGGGCCCCGCCTTGCCCGCTGCCTTGCGCGCTGCCTTGCACGCTCGACTGGGCGCCCTGTCCGGGGCCGACCGCGCCGCGCGCACCGCCGCTGACGGGAGCGCTGGCGTCGGCCGCGGTACCTGCGCCAGCGCCGGCGCTATCGCTCATGCCGGTCGATCCTGCCTTGCCGCTGCCGCCGCTCGAGCGGCCCTGCGCCATCGCGAGCTGGCTCGCCAGCGCGAGGCAAGACGCGGCCACCACCAGCAGATCTCGTGGTTTCATGCTGTCCCTCCTGATTGTCGTGGTGATCTACCCGCTCGCCACGCAAGCCGCATGCCGATATTTGCGAGCCACCTGCAACATGGGGCTCCTGCGCCGCGCTGCAGCGCTTGCAGAAATTGCTCCACGGGCTTGCATATTTGGGGCCGGCGCGCATCGCGCGTCATCGGCGCCCGGGGGCGGTCAAGGCGCCGTGGCAAACGCGCGGGCCGGCACGCGCGCCGAGCGCCGCGACAGCCGTTCGAACTCGACCACGTCGTGGCCGCAGCAGACCGTCATATGGCCGTCGCGCCGTTCCTTGAGCTCGCGCAGATGCCGTTGTGTCGCCAGGCGAGCCTCACGGTCCTTTTCCATCATCCATTGATAGAAGCGCAGCCCCGGCGTGCAGTAGGGCCGCACCGGGTCGAGCTCGCCGTGATGGAAATAGGCGTCGCCCGCCTGCAGCAGCCATTCGCCCTGAGCCTGCACCGCGATGCCGGCATGGCCGAAGGTATGGCCGGGCAATGCAACCATCGCGATCTCGGGCGGCAGGCCGTCGAGCGTGCGGACGCGGTCGAAGCCGTACCAGCGCTCGCCGACGTCGGGTGCGTAGGTGCGCCAGCGTTCCTGCGTCGACCACTGCTGCGGCCGGAAGCGCTGGCGGTCCAGCCACGTGCGCTGCAGCCGCGCATAGTCGCGCTCGGCCGCCATCAGGTGGACGGTGGCCCAGGGGAAGTCGTCGAGTCCGCCGGCGTGGTCGAAGTCCAGATGCGTCAGCACGATGTGCCGCACGTCGCGCGGATCGAAGCCGAGCGCCTCCACCTGCCGGTAGGCCGTCATCTCGTCGCGGAAATCGGGCCGCAACAGCGTCAGGAAGAAGCCGCTCAGGCGCGAGCGCGGGTCCTGCACGTCGCGCCGCCCCATGCCGGTATCGACCAGCACCAGGCACTCCGGCAGCTCGACGAGCAGGCAGTGGCAGGCCAGCTCGCCGCGCTCGAGGATCGAACGGGAACGTCCGTCCATCAGGCGCCCGCCCAGCGGACAAGTCGAGATGCAGTTCAGATGATGGATCCGCATGAATGGTCTCCTGCACGATCCACCGCTCGTGCAAGTCCCATTCCAGGCCGCCGGGCATCCACGGCGCGGGGTCTGTGACCGGCCGCACCGACCGTCGGCGTGTCCCGGCACACCATCGTCCCATGCGCGCCGCGCGCTTACCGGGACAGCCGATGCTGATTACGCAAGACGATCCGACCATGGGCCCCTCGTTCTCGCTGGGGAACCGCGTGCAGCGGCAGATCTGGAACTGGGTCTGGCTGTTCCTGTTCCGTCCCAGCCCGCGGCCCGCACACGCCTGGCGCGCCGCGCTGCTGCGGCTGTTCGGCGCGCAGCTCGGGCGCCATGTCCATGTCTACCCGGGCGTGCGCATCTGGGCACCGTGGAATCTGCGCATCGGCAACAATGCCGGCGTGGCCGACGGCGTCACGCTGTACAACATCGAGCGCATCGACATCGGCGAATACTGCGTGGTGTCGCAAGGCACGCATCTGTGCACCGGCTCGCACGACTACAACAGCCCGAACTTCCAGCTGATCGCCTCGCCGATCACGCTGGCGCCGCGGGTGTGGATCTGCGCGGAGAGCTTCGTCTCGCCGGGGGTGTCCGTGCCGGAAGGCGCGGTGGTCGCGCCGCGCTCGGTGGTCACCAAATCGCTGCCGACGCCGTGGACCGTCTACGGCGGTACGCCGGCGCGGGCAATCGGCACGCGCAAGCGGCAGGGACGCTGAGTCGCAGGGACTGAACCGCCGAGCCGCGGCGCAGGGTGACGCGGCGGCGCGACGCCGCGCTCACGAGCTCAGGAGCTCAGGTGTTCAACTGCTCAGGCGCTCAGGCGCTCAACTCCATCACGATCTGCTGGTAGGTCTCGGCGAAGCGGCGACGGCGCCGTGCCAGGTCGTCGCGGGCAAGGCGCGCCTGCTCGGCGTCGCGCTCGGACGAAGCCGGACAGGCAAGCGCCTGCGCCATCGCGTCGGCCAGCGCGGGCGCATCGTCCGGGGCGAAGAAGACCCCGCGTGGCGGCGCCTGTTCGCGGTGGACCTCGATATCGGACAGCAGGATCGGCTTGTTCAGCGACCTGGCCTCTTCCACCGTGGTGCTCCATCCTTCGAAGCGCGACGGGTTGATCAGCGCGGCCGCGCCACGCATCAGGCCGGCCAGATCGGCGTGCGGGACCACGCCGAGAAAGCGGAAATTCCGCTGCAGGCCGGCCTCCTCGACGCTGCCCAGCAGGCGCTGGCCATAGCCGGGCTGCCGATGGTCGGCGGTCTGGCCCGTCGACAGCACCAGCGCTTCGATCCCGCGCTGCTTCAGCAGGCGCAGTGCCTCGACCACGATGCCGTGGTTCTTGTGCTGCCACAGCTGGTTCGGCAAATGGAAGTAGGGACCGCGAAAGCCGTAGCGGCGCTCCAGCTCGGACACCGGCGGCGCCGGCGCCAGCGGATTCATGTTGGCCACGAACTGCAGCACGCGGGCGCGATGCGCCTGCGCCGGAAAGCAGCGCTGCAGATCGCGGCACGCGGCGTGGCTGCTGACCAGCACGCGCGCCGAGCCCTGGCACAAGGACGCGAACAGGCGGTCGCGCATCGCGATCTCTTCGGCGGAGAACATCTGGGGCAGATGCAGATGCTGGAAATCGGGAATCCAGCCCAGCGTCGGCACGCCGGCGCGCGGACCGAGCGGGTTGTGGTGCGACAGCACCGCGATGCCGTTGCGGGCCAGATAGCGGGCCAGCAGCAGGTCCGTGCCGCTTGCCGCCTGGCAGGCCTTGCGCACGTACCACCACGGACGGCGGCGATCGAGCAGCGCCGTCCGATGAACCGGCAGCGGCGGCATGCCTTCGAGCAGGTCCGCCGGCGTGCGCTCGCCGGTCAGGATCACCGGATCGATCGTGCGTCCGGGCAGTGTGTGCAGGGCCCACAGCAGGTTGCGGAAGTAGCTGATGCCGCCGAGCCAGCCGCGATCCTGGAAGGCGAAAACGAAACCGACCCTAGTCATCGCACACTGCCTCGAACCATTGGGCATAGCGCCGCACGCCCGTTTCGAGCCGGATCTGCGGGGCCCAGCCGGTGCTCAGCGTATGACCGATATCGGCGCACTGGTCGCAAGGGTCGCCGTGACGGACCGCCAGCGAAAAGCGCGGATGGCGCGACGGCGCCAGGTCCCGATACAGCAGCGTCAGCACCTGCCTGACCGTGGTGGTCGTGCCGCTGGCGCCGTTGTAGATCGGGCAGGCCGGCGACGCCTGCGCCGCCACCGCGGCCACCAGGCGCGCCGCATCCTCGGCATGGAGCCAATCGCGGCTCTCCTCGCCCGTGCCGCAATAGAGGTCGTCGCGCTGGCCGATCTTGCGGCATGCGTCCCACAGCAGCTGCTTGCGCTGCCCCTCGCCAAAGAGCGAAAAAAAGCGCACCACCGCCACCGACACGCCGAAGTGCGCGCCATACGACGCGCACAACTGCTCCGCCATCAACTTGTGCATGCCATAGGGAGAGGCCGGCCGCAGCGGCGCCGTGCTGCCTTCGCTGGCGGGCAGATGCGCGGCGTTGCCATAGACCGCGGCGCTGGACGGATAGACCACCGGGGTGCGTGGGCAATGCCGCCGGATGTATTCGAGCACGGCGGCGGTCGTGTCGACGGTGCGGGCGTGGTCGCCGAAAGGATCGCGCAGCGATGCCGACACCGACCCGCCGCCGGCGCAGTGCACCAGCAGATCCGGCTCGATCTCCAGCCGCTCCAGGCGCTCGAGACTGACCGGGGCCTGGTGCCAGACCACGCGGCCGGCGCAGGCGCTGCCCGGGCTGCCGTGGCCGAGGCCGACCACACGCCAGCCCGCGGCAAGATAGTGCTCCACGACGTAACCGCCGAAGAAGCCTCTCGCCCCGGTGACCAGTACGGTCTTTTCAGTCATCGTCGATCGCCCTGCAACGTGTTGCGAACCAAAGGTCCTCTTGTGCAGACAATGTAGCGTCCAACATGGCGTCGCACTGTTGCCTCGACCTCATAAAAGGTCAAGTTACTTTTCGTGGGATGCCCGCGCAGTGTGGCGGCCGCGCGTGCCGCTAGGCGCAATGGCTGCGCAGCAGTTGCTTGACCTGCTCGCCGGCGCTGCGCCAGTTCAGCCGTTCGGCGTACTCCCGGTACGCGCCGCGGGCGAGCGCGCCATAGTGCGGCGCGGACTGGAACACGCGCTCGATGTAGTCGCACCACTCGGCCGGATCGGCCTGCAGCTCGAAGGTCATGCCGTTGCGGCGATCGCGTACCGCGGTCGGAATGCCGCCGACCCGCGTGGCCAGCGACGGCAGTCCGAAGGAGCTGGCCTCGGCCAGCACCACGCCGTAGCACTCGGCGGTCGAGGGCAGCAGCAGGAAATGGGCCTCGCTCATCAGCCGCTCGAAGTGGCGCCGGCCCGCTTCCGTGCTCTTGGGCACGAAACCGTGCAGCTTGACGAAGCTGGGTGGTTCGTACGGCGGACGGCAGCCGACCACATGCAGCTCGGTCGGAAGGCCGCGGCGATTCAGGCATTGCGCCACGGCCAGCGCGGTCTCGCCGCCCTTGCGCATCCAGTCCACGCCGACCATCAGCAGCCGGCAGACGCGGTAGTCCTTGCCCAGCACGATCCGCTCGATATCCTGCGAGGTGCGCCTGCATTCGAGGTTGGCGCCGAACGGCACCACCTTGACCTTGGCCGCATCGACGTCGTAGTGGCGCAGCGCGGTGGCCGCGGCCCATTCCGAGCTGAAGATCGCCAGGCGGCAGCGCGACAGCGCCTGCTGCTCGAGCCGATGGCCGTCGCGGAGCGTTTCCTTGCAGAAGTTGCTGAAGCCGGGATAGAAGCCGACCATGCCGTCGAAGGTCGCGTCGGTCCAGATCGCGATCGGACGGTCCGTGTCGAGGCACGACACCGGCAGCGTGCCGGGGCTGAGCACCGCGTCGCAGTGCGCGCCCTCCAGGCGGCGCTGCACGCGCTGCGCGTAGCGGCGCGCCACCGTCGGCGAGCGGTCGCGCTGGTAGTCGCGCCGCAACAGCCGCCGATAGGCCAGCGCCTTGGCGCGCAGCAGGCAGGCCAGCACCGGCCCCTCGTCGACCTTGTCGATCACCTCGGTCTCGATCGCGCTGCTGCGCAGCGCGCGCGGGATATAGCTTGCCGATCCCGACCAGGCGTGGGGATCGGAAGCGTCGTACGTCGTCACGTAGGCCACTCGCATGGTTCTCTCCAGCGGTGGCGGCGCACGCCGGCTACAGGGGTAACTGCATCGCCCGTCTTCGCTGCTCCTGTACCTTCAGCACCACCATGTATTCGTAGATCGATACCAGCACGCAGTAATGAAATCCGGCCTTCCCGTCGATGAAACCGAACTTCAGCAGGTACAGGTACAGAAAGCGCGCCACCGGCCGCATCGGCAGGCGGAACGACAGCTCTTTCAGCGCCCGCCGGCGCGCCGGCGGATCGGAGGCCAACAGCGAGGAAAAACGGAACTTGTCCTCGTCCAGACTGCGGATGGTCTCCAGCGCCTCCCCCATCGAATATTTGTTGTGCTTGTCGAACCAGGCGTCGAAGCCCTTGTTGAAGCTGTAGTGCAGGAAATGATGGCGCAGGAAGCCGACCGACCCGTCGACCACCGGCGCCGGATTGACCAGCCGCTCCCAGCGCACCTTGTCCGGCTGGAAGAAGCGCAGCACCCAGATTGGATAGCCGCCGGCGAAGCGGATCCATTTGCCGAGAAAGTAGTTCTTGTAGCGCACGCGGTAGGCCACGGGCGCTTCGGCCTCGTCGCCCGGCACCCGGTCGGCGATCTCGCGCAGCTCCACCGCCAGCTCCGGGCTGACCACTTCGTCCGCGTCGGAGTAGTAGACCCACCGATGCTTGAAGTCGATGTTCTCGTTGGCCCAGTTCTGATGGGCCGACCAGTTGTCGAACTTGCGCTGGAACACGCGCGCGCCGTGGCGCCGCGCGATCTCCAGCGTCTGATCCGTGCTGTACGAGTCCAGCACGACGACATCGTCGCACCACGACACCGACTCCAGGCACCGTGCGAGGTTCTTCTCCTCGTTCAGCGTCAGGATCAGCACCGACACCTTGGCGGTCTTGCACGGCACGGCATGCGCGCCGTCGGCGGCGGCCTGCGGCGTATCGGGACGCGTCACCGCCTGCGCCGGCAGGCTACGGGCCAGCGGAGCGGTCATTGGCCGTACCTCCGCAGCGCGATGCCGGCGCGCTGCAGCGCCGTGCGCAACTCGGTGGCGCTGACCAGCGGTTCGGTCTCGCAGCGCCGCCAGGGCTCCGCAAAGCCGGGATGGACAGAGATCTCGGTGAGCCCGTCGCGCAGCAGCTCCGGCAGCCGCGCGGCCCAGTCGGTGTTGTCGTGATTGATCGCGCCGTAGTAATGGGTATGGCGCAGCCCGTTGAAGTAGCGCTGGCAATAGTTGTTCATCACCGCCTGGCGCGGATTGGCGGTGAAGTAGAAGTTCTGCGGCCGCCGTACCCATTCGAGGCCGGCCCGTTCGAGTTCGGTGCGCAGCGCGCTGATCACGATGGGAAACTTGTGCAGATGGCCGTGGCTGTCGACATGGGTCACCTCGACGCCGTGGTCGCGCAGCTCTTCGAGCTGCACGCGGAACTCGCGCGCGATATCGTCCTCCGACAGCATCCAGGCGAGCGCGCGCACGCGCTGCCGATGGCTGGCGCGAAAGCGCCCGTCGGGCGTGCACAGCGACGAGGTCCGGCCCGCATGCGGCAGATGGCCGTCGACCATGTTGAAATGCAGGCCGAACGAGAAGCGCCCCCGGTTGCGGCGCGCGTAGTCGTACGCCTGCTGCGACGCCGGCCGGCCGGTCATGATGGTGGCGCTGGTCAGCAGCCCGGCCTCGAAGCAGGCAATGGTGGCGTCGCAGGTATCGGCATCCCAGCCGAAATCGTCGGCATTGAGGATCAGTTCTCGCATGTCAGTCTCCCGGTCAACCGCTAAGGGGCCGCATGCGAAAGCGCCGGTCCGGAATCGCGGTCGGCCGGCGGCGCGCCATCGGCGCGGCCCTGAATGATGTCGAGCAGGCGTTGTCCGACCTGCCTGCTCTGGAAGCGCCGCGCGAACGAGGCCGGCGCGGCGGCGCGCATGCGCGCGCGCGTGGCCGCGTCGGCGGCCAGCCATTCGCGCAGCGCCTGTTCGGTGCCGTCGACCGTGTCGGTGCGCACGATGCCCGCGCCGTCCGCCTCGATCTCGCGCCAGATATTGACCTTGTCGGAGATCAGCACCGGCACGCCGCAACCGAGCGCCTCGACCACCGCGACGCCGAAGTTCTCCTGGTGCGAGGGCAGGCAGAACACTTCGGCGGCATGGAAGGCACCCCACTTCTGCGGGCCGGACAGCATGCCGGTCCACACCACGCGCGGGGCGACGCCGACCCTCTCGGCCAGCATCTCCAGGTCCTCGCGCAACGCCGGCGCGCCCGGGCCGGCAATCACCAGCTGCAGCGCGGGATCGACGTT
Source organism: Cupriavidus cauae (assembly GCF_026210475.1). Classification (NCBI taxonomy): domain Bacteria; kingdom Pseudomonadati; phylum Pseudomonadota; class Betaproteobacteria; order Burkholderiales; family Burkholderiaceae; genus Cupriavidus; species Cupriavidus cauae. The sequence goes on along the minus strand of NZ_CP080294.1, from coordinate 1,031,330 downwards.
CGCCACGCGCGCGAAGGCCTCGATCAGCAGATCGCAGCCCTTCTTCTCGTGGATGCGCCCGAAGAACAGCACGATGCGCTTGCCCTCGGTCTGCGGAAAGGCCGCGTGAAAGGCCGCGCGCAGCGTGCCGTCGTCGGCCGGGGGCTGCGCGGTGCCATAGGACGCGATGCGTTCGGTGCAGTGGTACCAGGGAAACGACAGGCGCGCGCGCCGGCGCTCTTCGTCGCAGGTGAACAGCACCCCGGTGGCATGGCGCAGCGCGCGGCGCTCGAACAGCAGCCAGTACACCAGCTTCTTCAGATGCTTGAGCGGATAGCGGGTCTTGAACCAGGGGTCCAGCATGCCGTGGGTGAACACGTAATACGGCACCTTGCCGCGCAGCACCCAGAGCGCGGCCAGGCTGTGGAACTGCCAGAGACCTTCGATGATGACCGCGTCGTAGCGCGTGCCGTGTTCGCGCAGCCACGGCAGCAGGCGCGGGTTATAGGTGTAGATGCCCTTCGAAGGCCCCAGCGCGATCACGTTGAGCTCGCTCTCGCGCACCCATGGCGCATTCGGATCGTCGCCGCAGACGACATCGACATGCACGCCGCGTTCGACCAGCGGCATGCGCAACTGCCGCAAGCCTTCGATCGGGCCGCCGCCGGCCGGATTGATAGTCGCAATGATGTGAAGAAGCTTCATGGCCCTGACCGTATCGGCATGCAGCAGGATGGGATGGCGCACAGCGACGAACATGCCGCGCCAAGACGCGCCGTGCTGGCGGGCGGCGCTCCGTGCCACAAAGCGTAGGCAGCGCGATGGGCAAGCTCTGTTCGTTGGCGCACCCAGCGGGCGTGGCGCGACAGGGTCCCGCGCCGGGCGGATGCCCTCCGCACGAACGGCGGCAGGACGGCGGCAGAAGGGTGGAAGCAGGGTGGAGGGAGGGACGATGCGCCCTGCCTCGCGGTCATCATCCTGATGGTGGAGAACCCACTCATCCATTTGGCGGGCCCCCCGTTCGTGGGGCCCCGTCCGTGTGCGCGGCGCGATCCGTGACGGTGCGGGCCGCTGCTGTTTCAGCGCTGTATCGATGGCCCGGGCGAGGCTGGATCTACTGCGATGGGAACGCCATCGGCGATGACACGAGTTTCAACGCTGAAACATTATCGAACGAGCGTTGTTTCATTATTGAAACTCTAATGGGCGCATTTATTCTCACCCATTTGGGGAGGCTGGAAACGCTTATGGATCAAGGGTTACCGGATTATGAAAAGTGGGGGTAATCCCATCCTTCCGGGTCCCTGGGAGGTGACTTGATTTCGACTGACTCAACCCATAAGATGCCCTAAACGGATTAAAGATAAATGTTTTGGGGTGGGGAACAGGGTCGGCTATCGGGGCCGGCGCACCACAGTGGCCTGGTGATGCCGAGACCGACAGACGGGGGGAAGGCCTGAGCCGCTTCGCCGGGAAGTCGCCTGCGATGAGGCAACTGCATTCACCAGTGTATTTACCTGTTTTCCGCCCACAGATACGGGGGAAAAAGAACATGAATGCACTGTTGATTGAAAGCCATCCCTTGCTCCGGCTGGGCCTGCACCAGATGCTGGAGCGCATCGAGGGGATCGATCAGGTCATCGCGATCGATCCCGCCGATGTCTCTCTTCTTGACGGCACCGACGGCGATACCGACCTGATGGTGTTCGGCATGCCGCAGGATGTCGACGCCGGTTGGCAACTGCTGACCCAGGTCCGCCGCGTGCTCAACGCCCAGCGCGTGCTGCTGCTCTCCGATATGGTGCCGCTGCAGGTTCCGGCTGCCGCCATGGCGCAGGGCGTGTGCGGCTGCCTGCCGAAGTCCGCCTCGCTCGCCGTGCTCGAAGCGGCCATTCGCCTGGCGATGGTGGGCGGCTATTTCGTGCGCGGCAACGGCGCGGCGGGCACGCTGTCGTCCTCGCTGCCGGCCGGCTATGGCGGTCCGGTGGTCGCGCCGCCCTCGCTCGGCGTGCGCCCCACGATGACGGGCAGCGCCACGGTGTCGCCGCATCCCGCGATGCCGGCGTCTTCGCGCAGCGGCATCGTGCCGCCGCACGCTGCCGCGGCCGCGCCGCGTCCCGCACCGGTCGACACCGGCAGCGCGGAAGCGACCTACTACGACGAAGCCGAAATGCTGCAGATCACGCCGCGCCAGTACGAGGTGCTGGTGCTGCTGGCGCGCGGCCATCCGATCAAGACCGTCAGCCGCATGCTCAATATCTCGGTGGCCACGGTCAAGAGCCACGCCTGCACGCTGTACCAGCGTCTGAAGGTGCGCAACAAGGGCGAGGCGGTCTACACCGCGCTGCAACGCGGTGCCAAGCTCGAATGGGTCAACGGCGACGGCGCGGCGCCGGTTGCGTCGGTCACGCGCATGCCGCGTCCGGCGAACGAACGCGCGGAGATTACCGAACTGCCGCTGCAGGCCGGAGGCGGCATGCGCTGACGCCAGGCGGGGTTCGAACGAAGGCGGGCCGGATGAAATCCGGCCCGTTTTTTTTTTGCGTGATACGCGCGCTTGCGCGAGTTCGAACACTGGCAAGCGCGTCCTCGCCAACCCCTTTCGTTCCCCTTGCGTTGGGCTCCCGATCCACTCCGCATCAAATGTGTGACAACGCACCGATACCCAGTGCCTGCGCGGACACGATGGCAGCATCCGGGGGACATGGCCGTGCGCGTGTCCATGTGCAAGTCGCAGTGGGGGAGGTTACCATGAAAGCATTGGAACAGCATCAGCAACGCGGTCCACGCAGTGTGCGCCGCGGTCGAGCAGTGGCGGGGCTGGTCGCGGCCGGCGCGATGGGAGCGGCGGCGCTGCTGGCCGGCTGCGCCAGCTCGCCGGGCATGTATTTCGACAAGCAGGCGCCGGTCTCCGCCATCGGCCCCGATGCGGTGCCCAAGATCACGCCGATCACGATGGACCTGGTGCGCGAGCTGCGCAACAACTCGCGCCGCGAGAACGAGAACGTCGAGGAGCTGTTCGCCGCGCCGCAGCCGTATCGCGTGGGCCCGGGCGACATCATCTCGGTGGTGGTCTGGGACCACCCCGAGCTGGTCTTCCCGACGCAGACCTACAGCATCGGCCAGGCCTACGAGCTGCCCGCCACCGGCGGCAGCGCCAACGTGCCCGGCTATGTGGTCAGTCCCAACGGCGACATCCAGTTCCCGTACGCGGGCGTGATGAAGGTTGGCGGCAAGACCGCCAACGAGGTGCGCGACCAGATCGCCAAGGCGCTGTCGCGCGTGGTGCGCGACCCGCAGATGACGGTGCGCGTGCTGGCCTTCCGCAGCCAGCGCGTCTATGTCGACGGCGAGGTCAAGACGCCCGGCATGCTGCCGATCGACGACGCGCCGATGACGCTGGTCGAGGCGCTGAACCGCGCCGGCGGCGTGCTGACGCAGACCGGCGACAGCAGCCGCATCCGCGTGACGCGCGGCGAGCGCAGCTGGTACATCAACATGCCGGCGCTGCTGGCCAAGGGCGTCGACCCGTCGCGCATCCTGCTGCGCAACGGCGACATCGTGCGCGTCGAACAGCGCGAGGACAGCAAGGTGTTCGTGACCGGCGAAGTGCTGCGGCCCACCGCGCTGCTGATGCGCAACGGACGCATGACGCTGAACGAGGCGCTCGGCGATGCCGGCGGCGTGAATCCGAGTTCGGCCAGCGCCGACCAGATCTACGTCATCCGCAAGACCACCGCCGGCGAAGAGCCGAAGGTGTTCCACCTGGACGGCAGCTCGCCGGTGGCCCTGGCCATCGCGGAAGGATTCGAGCTCGAGCCGAAGGACGTCGTCTATGTCGATGCCCGCGAACTGGTGCGCTGGAGCCGCGTCATCAACCTGCTGATTCCGTCGACCCAGCCGGTGATCGGCACGGCCGGCGTGGTCCGATAGGCGGGCGCGATGATCCGAACCATATTGGTGGTCTGCATCGGCAATACCTGTCGAAGTCCGATGGCCGAAGCGCTGCTGCGGCAGGCGCTGCCAACGTGCGAGGTCGCCTCCGCCGGACTGGCACCGCCGGTCGGCGCGGCGGCGCATCCGTGCGCGATCGCGCTGATGGCCGCCGAGGGGCATGAACTGCGCGGGCATCGCGCCCGCGTCGTCGACGCGCAGCTGGTGGACTGGGCCGATCTGGTGCTGGTGATGGACCTCGAGCAGCGCGACGAGGTCGAGCGCCGGTTTCCGGATGCACGCGGCCGCGTCTATCGCATCTGCGAGTTCATCGCGGCCGACGTGCCCGATCCCTTCGGCGGTTCGCACAGCATGTTCGCCATCGCACTCGGCTTGATCAAGACGGGCATCGAATCCTGGTCGGTACGCATAAGAGCCATTGCGCCGGCCGAATGTCACGGGGAGGCATCATGAATAGCAACAACATCCGGAGCACCCACTCCGAGCGCGCCGACGAGCGCGATGGCATGGTCGATCTGACCTCCTGGTTCGACGTGCTGGCGCGATACCGCTGGACCTTCCTGACGGTGGCGGGCCTGGTCATCGCGCTCGGTGCGATCTATGCGCTGATCGCGCGCCCGGTCTATCGCGCCGACATCATGGTGCAGGTCGAGGAGAGCACCAACACCACCGCGGCGACCAACCGCGTGGCCGCGCAGATCTCGCCGGTGATCGAGGTCAAGTCGGCCGCCTCCGCCGAGATCGAGCTGCTGCAGTCGCGCATGGTGGTCGGGCGCGCGGTCGACAACCTGATGCTGAACATCGAGGCGTCGCCGCGCTACTTCCCGATCGTGGGCCGCGCGATCGCGCAGAACAACAGCGAGCTGTCGCAGCCGGGCCTGTTCGGCTGGGGCGGATTCGCCTGGGGCAGCGAATCGATCGCGGTCAGCGAGCTGACGGTGCCGGCCGAGATGGACGAGCGCAAGATCACGGTGACCGCGCTCGGCAAGGGCGATTACCGCGTCAGCTTCGCCAGCGATCCGGCCCGGGCCAACGGCAAGGTCGGCGAGCCGCTGACGGTGAAGACGGCCTACGGCCCGGTCAACCTGACCATCAGCAAGCTCGATGGCCGTCCCGGCGCGCAGTTCGAACTGCGCCATCTGCCGCGGCTGGCCGCGATCGCCCGCCTGCAGCAGCAGCTTCACATCATGGAACGCGGCAAGCAGAGCGGCGTGATCGGCGTCACGCTCGAAGGCGATTCGCCGCAGCTGACCGCGGCGATCCTGAACGAGATCGGCATGGAGTATGTCGAGCAGAACGTACGGCGCAAGGCCGCCGAAGCCGAGAAATCGCTCGAATTCCTGCAGGGCCAGATGCCGCAGCTGCGCCAGCAGGTCGAGGCCGCCGAATCGCGCTATAACGCGATGCGCAACCAGCGCGGCACGGTGGACCTGAGCGAGGAATCGAAGCTGATCCTGGCGCAGTCGGTGCAGATCCAGACCCGCCTGCAGGAACTGAAGCAGAAGCGGCAGGAACTGGCGATGCGCTTTGTCGGCGACCACCCCAGCATCACCGCGATCGACAGCCAGATCGACAGCCTGACCGCGCAGCTGAACGGCGTCACCGGGCGCATCCAGCGCCTGCCCGATGTCGAGCAGAACGTGCTGCGCCTGATGCGCGACGTCAAGGTCAATACCGAGCTGTATCAGGCCCTGCTCAACGACGTGCAGCAGCTCAAGCTGATGAAGGCGAGCAAGGTCGGCACCGCGCGCCTGGTCGATCCGGCCAGCGTGCCGCTCAAGCCGGTGCGGCCGAATCGCCCGCTGATCGTCGCGGTGGCGGTGGGCCTGGGCGTGCTGGCCGGCCTGCTGATGGTGGTGGTGCGCCGCTCGCTCGACGGCGGACTGACCGATGCCGACGAGATCGAGCAGCATACCGGCCTGACGGTCTACGCGACGATCCCGCAGAGCCAGCAGCAGGCGCGCAAGTTCGGCGGCGCCAGGCCGCTGCCTGGCCTGCTCGCGCTGCAGGAGCCCGAGGACCCGGCGATGGAAAGCCTGCGCAGCTTCCGCACCGCGCTGCAGTTCGCGCTGGTCGGCAGCCGCAACCGCATCGTGGTGATCACGGGCCCCGCACCGGGCGTCGGCAAGTCCTTCATCGCCGCGAACTTCGCCGCGATCCTCGGTGCCGGCGGCAAGCGCGTCGCGCTGGTCGACGCCGACCTGCGCCGCGGCGGCCTGAACCACCGCTTCGGCTCGCGCCGCTCGCCGGGGCTGAGCGACGTGCTGCTCGGCACGCCGCTGGACAAGGTGGTGCAGCGCCAGGTCGCCCCGGGGCTGGACTTCATCCCGACGGGGACGCAGGCGCCACAGCCGGCCGACATGCTGAACAGCCCGGGCATGGAGGCGCTGATCGATGAACTGAAGTCGCGCTACGACGTGGTGCTGATCGATTCGCCGCCGGTGCTGGCGGCGGCCGATGCCGGCATCCTGGCCAGCAGGGCGGGTGCGGTCTTCCTGGTGGCGCGCGCCGATGTCACCACGGCGAGCGAGCTGCAGGCGACCGACAAGGCAATCCGCCATGCCGGCGGCGACGTCAAGGGCGTGCTGTTCAACGGCCTGCATGTCGAAGGCCGCTGGTACCGCTCGCACTACCACTTCGGCAAGTATCGCTATATGAACCAGTACAGCGCGATCAAGGCCAAGCGCGCCTGATCCGCACGGGCTTGCACCCTACCGTCGTATCAACGCCGATCCCCGCCGCGCGCGGGGATCGGCGTTTTGTAGGACAGCCGGCGCGCGCCGCGTAGGAACGCGCTGTCGGTCTTTCGGCCATTTGTAAGGAGTTGTTGAAAGGCGGAAACGGCGACGAGCGCTTGCCATCAAAAATCGAGCGGGCGGCAGCATCCTTCGATCGCGTGCCGCCACCGTCGTCCCCGCGGCCCCATCGGCCGCGGGCTTCGTTCGATAACAACTCAAGAGGTCCGATATGTCCCGAAACCTGACTGTGCGCACCCGAACCGCCCTGGCGGCGCTGGCCGCGGGTCTGATCAGCGCGACCGCCTTTGCGCAGGCGCCGATGGCGCCCTCCACCGGCACCGGTGCCGATACCAGCGTTGGCGCGGGCGCCGCCGCTGGCGCCGGTGGTACTGGTGTCGGCGCTGGCGCTGGTGCCAGTGTTGGCGCCGGCGCCGGTGCCGGCACGATGGCGCCCGCCGGCGCGGCTTCGACCATGCCGACCACCGGCCCCGCTCCCGGCAGCGTTCCGGCCGGCATGGTCGCCACGCCGTACGGCCCGGGCGTCTACCAGCTCCAGCCGAAGCTCGATCCGCTGGTCGAGCGGCGCATGGCACGCGCCGAGGCACGCGGCGAGTACCGCGAGCGCAAGTCCGAAGCGCGGCAGGAATACAAGCAGGAAGTGAAGGCCGCCAAGCAGGAACGCAAGCAGGAGATGCGCGAGGCCAACGAGGAGGCCAAGCGCGAACTGACCACGCCGCCGGCGCGCTGATGCGTCGCGGGCCGCCCCTGGCCCCGGACGAAGGCCAAGCGCCAGTCCGGGGTCTGCGGGGGCGGGCCCGCGGGCTAAGCGGCCGAAGACGCGGCCAGCGAAGACGTGGATGTCGCCGCCACCGGCGCCCCGGACGCCGCCAGATGCCGCATCAGGCAAGCCGCGAATTGCGCGCGGCTCTCCGCGAGAAACAGCGAATGGTCCAGCCGCGGCAGTACATGGGCGCGAATGCCGCTCATCGGCGCCAGCGCCTCCAGATGCCGGCCGAAGCGCGCACGCGCCTGCTCCAGGCCGATATCCCCCGCCCCATACAGCAGATCGACGCGCACGCCGCGGCGTTGCAGGCTGTGCATCGCCTCGCGCGCATACGCGTCCAGATCCTTCGCGCCCGGTTCGGCGCGGGCGCGGCTCGGCAATAGCCGGCGCGCCAGCGCGGCGGCATGCGGCCACGGATCGATCTCGCCGCGCAGCAGCCGCAGCCATTGCGCCGGATTGCGCGCGGCGGCCAGGTAGACCCGCGTCGATTGCGGCTGCGCATCGGCGTCGGCTTCGGCTTCGGCATTTGCCCCGTTGCCGCCGTCCCGGCTGTCCCAGCGGAATTTGAGCAGATTGGCGAGCACCAGCCCATCGATCGGCGCGGCCGCCAATGCCGCCTGCAGCGCGAGAAAGCCGCCCGAGCAAACCCCCGCCGCCACCACGCGCCGATAGCCGCGCGCCTTGAGCCACGCCGCCGCGGCCGCGACATCGCGCCATGGCTGCTCGCCATAGAGCGCCGCGATCCGCATCGTGCGAGCGGCCAGCGGACTGTCGCCCAGTGCCGATACGTCGAGCCGCAAGGCCGCGACGCCGGCATGCGCGAGCTGGCGCGACAGCGTGACGAACAGCCGGCAATCGCCGACATGATGGTTGCCGCCGGTGTTTGGAAACAGCACCGCGATGCCGCTCGTATCGGCGCCGTCCTCGGGCGTGCACAGCACGCCGAACTGACGGCCGCCATCGAGCCACACCGGCTGCTCCACGATCCCCTCGACGCGCAACACGGCATCGTCCGGGACATCGCAAGACGGCTTGGCCCGGCGCGCCACCGAAGCGGCCGGACCCAGCCATTGCGCGATCTGCTGCCACGCCTGCTCGGGCACGCTGCTGTTCTCCGCCGAGCGCATCATCGCGGGATACTCGTCGAAGTCGAGCCGCGTCACCTGCACGCCCTGCGCACGATAGCGGCCCGCCAGCGCGGCGACCGGCGAACCGGCGCCGGGCCACGCATCGAGCAGCAGCACGCGCGGCGCGGGACAGGTGGCACGGCGTTCGAGCCGCAGGCTCTCGAGCAAGGCCACCGCGTCGGACGGCAACCGATAGCCCAGCACCTCGCAGCTGCCATCGCACGGCGGCGCCACCGGAATATCGGGGATCGCGTTATTGCACCAGCTGCCTTGCAGCGCGCGCAGCTCGCGCAGATAGGTGCGGCCGGTCACCGGCGGCGCCAGCAGGATCAGTCCGTCGGGACGCTGCCCGCCGTCGTTGGCCATCGCCTCGGCGGCCAGCACCGCAAGCGTCGCACCCAGGCGCAGACCGCACAGCACCACGCGCTCGACCCCGGTATGCGCGCGCAGCGTCTGCGCGGCGCGCACGATGCTGTGCGCACAGGCGCTGAGACGATCGGGACCCTCGTCGGAACCCGCCGAATCGCCGCAGCCGGGATAGTCGAAGCGCAGCACCGGCATGCCGGCGCTGGCGAGATCCGCGGCCAGGTGCCGCCAGGCGCGATGCGACCACATCGCTTCGTGGCCCCACGGCGCGCACAGCACCACGCCGGTTGCGCCAGGGCCGGCATGCAGCCAGCCGACGCAGTGGTCGAACGCCACTCGCTTCATCGGTCTTCCCCCGGATGCCGACAAGGCGCGCGGGCAAGAGCCCGCGCATGCCTCTTCGAAACCTTCTTGCTGCTTCTGCAATCCTGCCCGGCGCCCACGCAGAAACGGGTACGCTGCCCGCTTCATGCCTTCATGCCTTCATGCCTTCATGCCTTCATGCCTTCATGCCTTCATGCCTTCATGCCTTCATGCCTTCATGCCTTCATGCCTTCATGCCTTCATGCCTTCATGCCTTCATGCCTTGCCCGCTCCTGCCGCCACCGGACGTTCGAGGGCACGGGCCGCCGGTGTGGCTGGCGGCAGCGGCATGCCAAGATACGGATTGATGGTGGCGAAGTCCGCGCGGTTGCTGCGGCGCTGGGCCACGCCGTTGATGATGCCGCCCGCGATGCGCGCGTCGGCGCGCGCAAGCCGCTTGAGCGTGTCGTCGACCTGGCCGGGCAGCGTCACGTCGGCGCGCATGACCAGCAGCGTCGAGCCGGCCAGGCTGGCGATCAGCATCGCGTCCGCGACCGACAGCACCGGCGGCGTATCGACGATGACCAGGTCGAAACGCTCCTTGCACTGCTGCAGCGCGTCCTTCAGCGTCGGCAGCATCAGTAGCTCCGACGGATTGACCGGCGTGGCACCGGCGCCGAGGATGCACAGGCCCGCTACCACGGTCGGCTGCACCGCCGCCCCCACCGGAATGCGGCCGGCCAGCACGTCCGACAATCCCGGCTCGGCCGCCTGACCGAACCACGTCGCGACCTTGCCGCGCCGCATGTCGGCATCGATCAGCAGCACGCGTTGGCCGGCCTCGGCGAACAGCACCGCAAGGTTGACCGCGGCGAAGGTCTTGCCCGCGCCCGGCGCTGGACTGGTGATCGCCAGCACGCCATCGGGGGCGCCGCGCAGGCCGAAGTACAGCGAGGCCCGCACGCTGCGCAAGCCCTCGACCGCCAACGCATGCGGCGAGCGCCGCGCCAGCAGGAAGCGATCGTGCAGCCCGTTGGCGCTGCGCGCGCCGGCCTGCGGATCGGCGCCGCCTTGCGCCTCGGCCAGCGCGGTGCCGGGCGCGGGCGCGGCCAGCCGTTGCCGCGCGGCGTCGGCGAGCCCCATTGCCGCCATCGCACCGAAGCGCCGTTCGAGCTCGGCCTGGCGTTCGAGCTCCGCCTGCTCGTCGCTGAAGGCGACATCGCCCAGCATCGACAGGCCCAGGCGCGCCTCCGCCTCGCTGGCATCGGCGACCACCGGCTTGACACGCCGGCGCAGCATCACGCCGCCGATCGCCAGCGCCAGCGCGGCCGCGCCGCCGGCTACCGCCGCCGGCCATGGGCCGACGCCGACCGGCACGGTCGAGGCCGCGGCGGCATCGACGATGCGCACCGCGCTGCTGCGGTCGGCCTGCACCAGCGACAGCTGTTCGATCTTGCGGCGCAGGGTCATGTACATGTCCTCGGCCACCTTGACGTCGCGCGTCAGCGCCACCGATTCGCGCTCGGACAGCGACAGGTTCTGCATGCGCTCGTCGAGTTCGCGCCGCTCGCGGATCAGCTGCTGGATCTGGCTGTCGACGGTCTTCACCTCGTTGGCATCGGTGGTGAAGCGCTGCAGCAGCTTGGTACGCTCGAGCCGCAGCGCGGCGATCTGGCGTTGGTACTCCATGCTGCCTTGCAGATACGACTGCGCGTCCTGCGTCGGCTGGATCGAGCCGGAGCGCGAACGGTAACGCGTCAGCGCCGCCTCCGCGCGTTCGAGCTCGGCCTGCACGCGCGGCAGCTCGGCCGCAAGGAAGGCCAGCGACTCGGCCGCGTCGCCGCGCCGCGCGCTGGTCTGGCCGCGGATATAGCCATCGGCGATGCCGTTGACCAGATCGGCGGCCTGCTTGCGATCGCCGCTCTGCCAGGACAGCCGCACCGTGCCGCCCGGCATTTCGCTGACCTTGAGCTGGTTCGCGACGGCGTCGACCGTGGCCACCGGATCGCGCCGCATCAGCGTGAAGCGCGTGCCCGGCCGCGCGTCGATGCGCGAGATCAGCACCTCGACGCCATCGACCGCCGCCGACTCGCCGACTCGGCCTTCGAGCAGCGTACGGTTGCCATCGCTCAAGCGAAACGCGCCGCCGCTGAGCACCTCCAGCGTCAGCGGCTTGTTCAGCAGCCGCTCGGGCACCGCCAGCGTATCGAGCGCGATGCGCTCGCCGCCCCATGCATAGCCCATTCCCGGCGGCCAGGCGCCGCGCACCTGTCCCGGCTCGGACAGGCGTGCCGCCAGGGCACCGACCAGCGGCGCGCGCACGGGCTCGGCGGTGATGCCGAGCCTGAGCTGCTCGATCACCGGCGCGGCCACCGCGCGGCTCTTCAGAATGCTGGCGTCGAAGCCAGCGGCCGGAGTCGACGGCGCACCCGGTGCGCCGGCGACCACAACGTCAGGCTGCGCGACCTGGATCAGCGCCGCGGCCTCGTAGCGCGGCGGCACCGTCAACGCGGCCAGTCCGGCCACGGCGGCGCCGGCCAGCGTCGCACCGACCAGCAGGCCGGCGCGATCCTGCAGCGCACGCGCATAGCCGGCCGGCCGCTGCGGCACCACGTTGGGAGCCGGCATCGTTCCGGCGAAAGACAACCTGTCCACGGCAATCTCCTGACGCACTGGCGCAGTTCACGCTTCGGCGAGGGCCGGCAGCAGCCGGTCGAACTCGCGCTTGACGAGCTTGTAGCATTCGCACGAATGCGCTTCGAGCCCATGACGATCCAGCACCGTGATATGGCCGCGGCTGTGATGGATCAGGCCGAGGTCCTCCAGCTTGCCGGCGGCCTCGGTCACGCCCTCGCGGCGCACGCCGAGCATGTTGGCGATGACCTGCTGCGTGATCACCAGCTCGTTGGTCGCCATGCGATCGAGCGCGAGCAGCAGCCAGCGGCACAGCTGCTTGTTCAGCGAATGATGGCGATTGCAGACCGCGGTCTGCGCGATCTGCGTCAGCACGGCCTGCACGTACAGCAGCGTGGCGCGCTGGATCGTCGGCGAGCGCATGAACTCCTGGCGCAGCGTGCCCGCCGACAGCCGATAGGCAAAGCCGGGCGTGCGCACCTCGACGCGGCACGGCATGGTGTCGCCGCCGGTCAGCACCGGAATGCCGACCAGGCCCTCGTTGCCGATCGCGGCGATCTCGGCCGTCGCGCCGTTTTCCAGCAGCGACAGCATCGACACGATCGCCGTGGTGGGAAAGTACACATGGTGGATGCGTTGACCCGAGTCGGTGAGCAGTTGTCCCGCACGCATCCGCACCAGCTCCAGATGACCCGACAGCGTCTCCCACTCCTTGCGCGGCAGCGAGGCCAGCAGGTGGTTGACGTGCAAATCCGAACGTTGACCGATCATTTCTGTTCTCCCTTCTTGTCCTTTTTGTTGCTGTTTTTCCCCCGCCTCGCACCAGGACCCATCGACGACGTCCGTCACAACCACGAGACAGCGATGCTGACCGTGACGGCGACGCGGTGCGGCTTGCGTGCTTCCATTAAGTTCCATCTGTGGGACGCCCAACAGTAGCCGCACGGCTGAAACCTGCTCATCCTTCGGTAGGTGGGAATCGGGAGGGAGCCGCGTTACAGCGGTGCAACCTTTTGGCACGGCGCAGCGGCGATGCCCGCGCGCGTTGTGATGGGGATTGGCTTGCGCGACGATGCGCTACGCGCCGTAGCCAAGTGGACGAGGCGCGTTCAGCGCGCGAATCTCACCCATCGGGATGGCGGTGTTCGCCAGACGGTTTAGGCCTTCTCCGCCGCCTTCATTGCCGTGCCCCTCGCGATCACGTGGTCCCTCGTCGGCACGCAGCAGCACACGGCGGCTCGCACCCGGTGCGAGATGGAAGTAATCGCTTGCCGGTTGCAGGTTCGCATCGTCGATCTGCACCCAGCGCGCGAAGCGGCGCGCCGATATCGTCAGCCACCACTGACCGTCGATGCGCTCGACCTGCGCATGCAGCTCGGGCGGCGCGAGCGCGTTGGCACTGCGATCGGGCAGATAGAAGGCTTCGCTGACGAGCGAGCCACTGGCGTCGAACCACGCCGCATGCACCACGTCATGCAGGCGCGGGCCGAAACGATAGGCATGGGCGAAGTCGAAGAATTCGCCCGCCAGCTCGGCGCCGCTGACGCATTGCACCGAGCGCGGCGCCAGCGTGAAGTCGCGTGCCACGTCGAGCAGCGGCGTCAGTCCGTCGCGCAGGCAGCGCAACTGCAGGCGCATCGGCTGCGGGGCCGCGGTCTCGTTGATCAGGTGCACATGCACGCCGTTCAGCCCTTCGCCGGTAAGCAGCACTTGCCGCGGCTGCCAGACCTGGCGCAGCGCATGCCAGGCGGATTTGGGCCGGCGCAGCGCATCGACGATGCCCCAGCCGGCGCCCGGGGCCAGGTCCTGCCATTGCCACACCAGTCCTCCGGCGCAGCTGGAGCCCGCGCGGCGCCATTCGGCGAAGACCTCGCTCATCAGCTCGGCGACGACCGCACGCGAGCACTGCAGATAGCGCGCCGGATCCTCCCTGCGCAGGCGCGCGGGATCGACGGCGTACAGCGATTGCAGATAGAAGTCGCGCACGTCCTCGAAGTCCCAGCTCGCACCGGCATCGCGCGGCACCGCGCGCTTCCAGCGCGGGTCGTGCACCGGCGCGACGCCGGCCATCGCCTCGCGCAGCGTGCGCTCGCATGGCACGTTGGCGAAGGCCAGGCATTCGGCGGCAAAACGCACGCGCGCGCGCCGCGCATCGTCGAGCGGCCGTTGGTAGGCGCCGACGCCGTAGTAGTGGCTGACGCCGCGATCGGGCTGGAATGGCCACGCACCGCCGCTGGGCGAGTTGCGGACATACGGCACGGCAACACCATGCGCGGCGATGCAGTCGGGAATCACCGTGTCGAACAGCGGCTGGCGCCACGCCTCGCGCGGGGCTCCTAGCATCGCCGCCTGCTGTTCCGCCTCGCTGCCGCCGCACAGCACGGCCAGGCTCGGATGGTGGCCATGCGCGGCCAGCCATTGGTGCACCTCGCGGCGTGCGTCGTCGAGCAGCGCGGCGGCGGAGCCGGCCTGGGCGCTGGTCCCGGAGTTGGTTGCGGCGTCAGTCCCGGCATTGGTCCCGGCATTGGTCACGGCATTGGACGCTGCGTTGATGCCGCCGCTCGGCCCGACGTTGGCCGAATAATCGAAGTTGGCAAACAGGAAGTCCTGCCAGACCAGCAGGCCCATCGCATCGCAGGCCGCGTAAAACGCCTCGCCCTGATAGCACGTCACGCCGCTGATGCGGATCATGTTCATGTTGGCGTCGCGCGCCTGTTCGAGCCACGCGGCGCAGGTCCGCGCATCGGGCGCGTGGCCATGCAGATCGAGGCTGGCCACGCAGGCGCCGCGGCAGAACACCGGCACGCCGTTGACGCGAACGACGAAGCCGCCGTCGCGCTCGTCGACATCGACGTGCCGGAAGCCGACGCGCGCACACGGCAGCGTCTGCGCGCCGGCGCGCAGCATCACGTCGTACAGCACCGGCTCGCCGTGCGTGTGCGGCCACCATTTGCGCACGCGGGGCACGCGTACGCTGCCGTGCCATACAAGGTCGTGTTGCGGGCTGCGCTGTGGGCCGCGCTGTGAGCCGTGTCGTGGGCCGTGCTGCGGGCCGTGCTGTGGGCCGTGCTGTGGGCCGTGCTGCGGGTCGTGCTGCGCGTCGTGTAGCGGGTCGTGCTGCGCGTCGTGTAGCGGGTCGTGCCGGCATGTCAGCGCGGCCTCGTGGCCGTCGACGATCACCGTCAGCGGCCCTTGCGGGAGCGCAGCGACGCCGCGCACGTGCACCGATACGATGCCGTCGTCGCCGTCCAGGCGCGCGATCGTTTCACAGCGGGCGGCGTCGAGCGCTCGCGCGGGCGCAGGCATCGGCAGCAGATCGATCTCGCGCCACGGGCCCACCGCGTGTACCGATGGACACCAGCCGGGCATATGGCCCAGCAGCGTGGTACGGACATGCCGCAACGACGGCAGCGACACCAGCCGCGGCTTCCATCGCACCGGACCGCGCCGGCCGCGCAGCGCGCGCTCGAGCGAGCGAAAGCACAGCGTCAGCGTGTGAGCACCGGACAGCGTCAGTGCGATCTCGTGTTCGACGAACATCGAGCGGCTGTCGAGCACGCGGGTGTCGTCGAGCCACACCTCGCAGATCGTGGCGAGGCCGCGCAGCCGCAGGCAGTGGGCGCCCTCGCCGGAGATCGGCACGCGATACCAGTAGTCGCGCTGGTGCAGCGCGGGCGGCGCCTCGGCGCACCAGCGGCCCGCCGCCTGCAGCGCCTGCGCGACGGTGCCAGGGACCGGCGCCGGCAACCAGCCCACATTGCCCGGCACGGCGTCGGGCAAGTCGGGCGGCAAGTCGGGCGGCAAGTCGGCGGGCAAGTCAGTCGGCAAGTCAGTCGGCAAGTCGCCCGGCAACTCCGACGGCCTGGCGATCGCATCGGCCCCGGTTTCCAGCATCCGCCACGGGCCGGCCAGCGGCTGCCGCGTCAGCGGCCGGCCCAGCGGCATGGCCGCCGCCATCCGTTCGCACACATCGGGCGCGGTCGTCGCTACGGCCGTGGGCGCGGTCGCGAGCGCGCCCGCGGCGTCAGGGCTCGCCCTCGCCGACATAGGCGGCAAGCGCCGGTACCGCGGCCTCGTAGCAGGCTTCCATCTGGTCCAGGCAATCCTGGCAAGCGTCGGGCCGGCGGCCGAGGATCGAGCGGATCAGCCGGAACTGCATCACCATCGCCTCCGATGCCAGCCGCTGGCAGGCCGTGGCGATCGCGGCCGGCAGCGGCTGTCCCTGCAGGCTGAGCCAGCGCAGGTACTTGCCCAGCAGCTCGAAGTTGGCGCCCAGCTGGCGCAGCACGTTGAAGGCGTACGGGTGGAAGGCCGGTTCGCCGCGCACCGCCAGTTCGTCCAGATGCTGCGGAAACACCTGCCGGTACGCCGCGATCGGGTTCTGCCGGGGTCGCCGCGCCAGATGCCGCCGCAACAGCGCCAGCGACGCGCGCAGCAGCATCGGCCCGGACAGCGGCGGAAAGCGCCGCCGCACCACCTCGGCATACGGGAACAGCAGATTGGGATCGGCCTGCAGGTCGGGCAGCAAGCGGAACAGCCCCGCATAGTCGTCGCCGCGTGCGACGTGGTAGCCGTCGTTGTGGTAATAGCCGACGCCGCGCGCCTCGGGCATCAGCACGTCGATGCCGATGGTGGTCTTGGTGTGCTGGCGCCGGTACGAGGTGGCGCGATTGTCCGGCAGGTAATAACCGTCGACCTCGAGCAGCACCACATGGCCGCGCGCGGTCTGCGTCGCGACATGGCGCTCCATCGCGTCGTAGAGCGAGAGCTCCTGCACCACCACGCCATAGAGCCGCTCCAGGTCGTCGACCGGGTATTTGAAGAAGGTGAATTGATCGCCCTCGAAGTCCTGCGCGACGGTAAACGGCAGCGCCGCCAGCGGATCGAGCTGCCAGCCGTGCAGCAGTTCGATCCACAGGTCGACGTAGCAGTTGGTCTGCGGCCAGACCGCCTGCTCGGTATGCAGGACATGCGAGGCATGCACGGCTGGCGCCAGCCGCCCGGTGCCGTCATACATGGCGCAGTCCCAGCAGCTCGCGCACCTGGCTCGGCCAGCGTGCCAGCGCAAAACCATGGTGGCGCAGCAGCGCCAGAATCAGCCGGTCGATGCCGAAGCCGACGCAACCGGTGTGGGCGCGCGCGCCGTCGGCGGTGCGCAGCGGCCAGACTTCGGCGAAGTGGTCCTTGTGGTAGTTGAAGCTCATGCAGGCAGTCGGCGGGGCGTCGTCGTGGATCGGAATCAACAGTTCGAACTTCAGTTTCTGCTCGCGCTGGCCGTCGGCGACGATCTTGCCGCCGCGGCCGAAGAACGGGTCGTTGGCCAGGTCGAGCTGCCAGGGCAAGGCCAGCTGCTGCGCCAGCGCGCTGCCCCGCTCGATCCACTGCGCGCGGAACGCGGCGACCTGCTCGGCGGTGCCCAGCCGCACGTACTCGCGCATGCGGAACAGCTGCATGCGCGCCGGATCGACCGAGGGCTCATGGCGGAAGCAGTACGACAGCACGTCGACGACTCGGCCCTGCGGCGGCAGCGGTCCGCGCGCGGCCATCACCGGATAGATCGGATAGCAGGCGGCCGGCGTCAGCACCACGCGCGTGGGCCGCTGCTGGTCGGCCCATTCCTCGCCGGCATCGAGCCTGGCCAGCAGCCGGTGATGATCGCGATCGCTGCCGCAGAAGCTGTGCACGGTGCCGGCCAGTTGCGGAAAGCTCTTCAGGTATTCGCTGGCTTCGAAGTCCTGCCGCGCCATCGCCGGCGGAAAGCGCATCACCTCGGCCTGCTGGTCGGCGCCGAGCGCGCCGATGGCGGCGTTCAGGCCGTCGGCAATGGCCTCGAAGTCGGCGCTGCGGCCATACAGGCCATCGACGCCGGTCGGAATCAGCAGGCCGGCCTCGATCAGCGCCTGGCGAAAGCGCCGCTGCGCCGCCAGCGCGGCCTCCTCCGGCGATCGTGACAGGCGCTGCGGCGGCGCCGCGGTGTCGGCAGGCTCGACGGCGCCACCGTGCTGGCCGCTCTGGTAGTCCATGCCGATTCTCCTCAATGCGAACGTTCGGCCAGCAGCAGGCTGGCGGTATTGGCCAGGATGCGGTCGTTGCTGATCATCAGCGGCGCCGACCACAGATCGCGCAGATGGCGGCCGACGCTGAACGGCGTGCCGTGCTTGTAGCCGGCCATGCCGCAGATCAGCAGCGCGATCTGCACCGCCTCGAGCGCCAGCGCCGACACGCTGGTCTTCAGGCCGTTCATTTCGGCGGCAAAGGCAAAGTCCGCGGAGACGGATCGGCCCGGTGTGTGCTGGCGGTAATGCGCGAGCGCCATCTGCACGCGCGCCTCCATCGTGTCGATCATCGCCGCCGCCTCCGCCAGCCGCGTGGCCGACGGCGGCAGCGTGCCGGGACGCGAGCGCGCCTGGCCCTGGAAGAAGGCCTTGGCGCGCTGTACCGCGTCGGCGGCGATGCCGGTCCACAAGGCGCTCCACAGGATGTGCGACACCGGCGTCATGGTCGCGTCGGCGATCTCGCCGAACGGCACCGGCACGATCTGCTCGCAGGCCCCGCGCGCTTCCAGCCGGAAGCCGTTGCTGCAGGTGCCACGCATGCCGAGCGTGTCCCAACCGCTCGTGCATTGCAGCGTGCAATCGCCGCCGAGCACGCAGACCAGCACCTGATCGGACTGGGGAGCCTCCGCATGGCGGCGCGCGGTGGCGAGGATCACGTCGGCCTGCGCGCCGTACGAAATGGTCGGCGCCATCTTGACCAGATGAAAGCGCCCGCCGTCGGTGGCCACCGCGCAGCCGCTGGTACGCAGCGCGCCGCCGATCGACTGCTCCGAGGTGGCCGAGGCCAGCAGCAGCTGCTCGCCGGCGATGCGCGCAAGCAGGCGCTCGTGCCAGATGCTTGCGCGCGCATGCGCGACCAGGCAGGCGACCTGGATCTGATGCATCGCGTAGATCATGCCGGTGGCCGCGCACGCGCCGCCGAGCACGCGGCAGATCGCCGCGATGGTATCGAGCGAAGCGCCGCCGCCGCCGAGTTCCACTGGCACCATCGCACCCAGCAGGGCGCGCTCGCGCAACGCGGCCAAGGCGGCCTCGGGGAACGCCGCCTCGCGGTCCACGCCATCGGCCTGCGCCGCGGCGAGCGGCGCGACGTCACGCGCGGCGGCCAGCGCGTCCCGCGGTGGATGTCCTGCTTCGGGCGCGTCGCCCCCGCCCCAGCCCGGCGCGGCATCGTGCGGGCGCGGCTGCACCGCCTGCACTGCGATCGCGTTCATGCTGCCTCCTGCTGCTGGCGCAGATACACGATCGCGTCTGCCAGCGACTGGATGCTGCGAAACAGCTGGCGCGTCAGCATGCGGTCCGGAATCTCGATATCGAAGGCGTTCTCGATGGCCAGCATCACGTGCACCGTGGCGAGCGACGACAGACCGGCTTCGTAGAGGTCAGCCTGATCGTCCAGCGTGTCCGCTGGCACCTCGAGCCGGCCCACCTCCGCCAGGATCGTGCGTATGGTGGCTTTCATGGTCTCCTCCCCCTGGGGTCTTGGTATGCCCCATTTGGCTCGGCCGTACCCGCCGGCACCGTGCGCTTGCCAACGCACGTTCGCCACAGCCGTGGGTCGGACCCCTTTCAGAATGCGCTCTTGCCGGTCCAGCCATGCAGCGCGGTGCGCGCGATGATCCGCAGGTCCAGCTGGAAGGACCAGTTGCGGATGTAATAGATATCGAACTCGATGCGGGCGCGCATCTTCTCGACCGTGTCGGTCTGCCCGCGCAGGCCGTTGATCTGCGCCCACCCGGTGATGCCGGGCTTGACGCGATGGCGCAGCATGTAGCGGTCGATCAGCTCCTTGTACATCTCGTTGTGTTCGAGCGCATGGGGACGGGGGCCGACCACCGACATCTCGCCGCGCAGCACGTTGAAGAACTGCGGCAGTTCATCGAGGCTGGTACGACGCAGGAAGGCGCCGATGCGGGTCACACGCGGATCGTTGCGCACCGCCTGCGTGACGCCGCGGTCCTGGTGGACCACCATGGTGCGGAACTTGAAGACGTCGAAGGGCTTGCCGTCGATGCCCAGGCGCTTCTGCCGGAACAGCACCGGGCCCGGCGAGGACAGCTTGACGCCGATCGCGATGGCGACCAGCAGCGGCGACATGCCGAGCAGCGCCACGGCGGCGAAGACGCGGTCGAAGCTTGCCTTGAGCAGGCCCGTGATGCGCGAATCGGGCGGGCTGTTCAGGTCGATCACCGGCAGGCCGAGGAATTCGCTGAAGCGGTGGCCGAGCAGCTCGACCGACATGATGTCGGGCACCCAGCGGATGTCGACGAGGTCGTTGCGGAACTGGTAGACCACGTCGCACAGGTCGCGGCATGCCGCCATCGGCAGCGTCAGCCAGATCTCGCGCACGTCCTGGCTGCGCACGAAGCGCGTGACGTCGCTCATCTCGCGCAGGATCGGCACGCCGGAGGGCAGCGCATCGTCGTCGTGGTCGCAGTAGATGCCGACCACGTGGTAGCCAGCCTCGCGGATGCGCTGCACGCGCCGGTACATCTCGTTGCCGAGCGGACCGTAGCCGAAGATCAGCACGCGCTTGGCGTTGATGCCCTGCTGCCGCACATTGCCCAGCAGCTGGTACAGCACCAGCCGCGAGCCGACCAGCGCGAGCGAGACGATGCCGAACCAGGTGGTCGACCATAGCCGCGACACCGCGCCGATCTGATGCATCAGGTAGGCCAGCACCAGCCCGCTGACCGCGACCAGGCTCCATGCCGCCAACGTGCGCAAGCCCAGTGCGGCGCGGCTGCGGCCGCGCCACGATTCGTACAGTCCGCAGGCGGGAAACACGATCAGCGTGGCGACCGCGCAGAACGCGGTCAGGAAGCCGTGCACCGGCGCCGCGGATGCCAGTCCGCCCTCGGGAAACCAGAATTCGCCAACCAGGATGCCGCAGATGCCCACCGTCAATGCATCCGAGACCCGATACAACAGTTGCAGCGCTGTCTGCCGCTCGACGATCGCTTGCGCGCTTGCCGTTGCCATGACCCTCTCCCCTTGCTGCCGTGTTCGATGCCGTGCGTCGGCATATCGCGAACATCGTCGCGCTCGGGTCGGCGTGGGGTCTGTTGGGTCCCCCACACAGGTGGGGCTGCTATACGGGCGAGGAAGACGGCGCGGTAGACGGGAAGGTGGACGCGGCCGGAGGCGCGATCGTCGCCGCTTCGCGCCGCTGCCAATCCTCGCGTTGAAACGGTCGCGCGCGGCCGGACAGATACAGCGCGATCTGTTCGATCCACTGCTCGGTCGGCGCATGCGCGCCCGATGCCGGCACCCCGAGCAGCAAGGCGCCGATCAGCAGCAGCAGCGGCGCGCGCCGCGATCGACGCCACCGCGGTGGCCGCCGCTGGCGCCGCCGCGGCGCGGTGGCCAGCAGATAGCCGCCGCTGACGGCAAATCCCAGCGCCAGTCCGCCCACCACTTCGCTGAGCGAATGCGCGCCCAGCGGCAAACGCGAATAGCCCACCAGCAGCGCCAGCGATGCGCCGAGCGTTGCCGCGATCCACCCGAGGCGCGGCCGCCGTCCCGGTGCGAGCCGATGCAGCAGCACCGGCAGCACGCTCGCCGCCATCATGCTGTGGCCCGAGAAACCGGTGAAGTCCAGCGCCGGCACGCCGATGCCCCAGCCGATAAAGGCCAGCTTCGATGCAAGCGTCAGTCCGGCGTCGGCGGCGAACGCCAGGCACCAGTCGCGCGCCGCGCGCCATTCGCCGCGATGGCACAGCGACAGCAGCAACAGCGCGGCGCACGGCAGCAGCAGCGCGGCGTCGCCGAAGCGCGAAATCAAGTGCCAGTGCCACATGGTGTCGAATGCCCCGCGGAATGCCCCGCGCCGCCGCGGCGCGACCGTGGGCTTTTGGTCCTTTTGGTTGATGGAAGTCGCAAGATCGATTGGATATCGTCAGTCTTGTGGTGGGCCAGGCGGAATCGGCCTGCCACTTTGGAGCCCGCATGGTCCCCCGGTCTGCGGGCTTCTTTTTTCCCCCTTCCTTGCGTTGCGCTCGTCTGCGGTCGTCGTCTGCGGTCGTCGTCTGCGGTCGTCGTCGACGGCCGCGCTCTTCCCAAAAAAGAAAGGACCCCGGCGTGCCGTCTGTCGAGCGGCGGCTCCGCCGTGGTCCGCAGATCCGGCCGGGCGATCGCCGCAGCCGATACGCGCGTGTACGCATGTCGTTCGATTCGTCATCCGACATGCGGCTCCCCCGAGCACGCGCCTTATTTCCCCCCTTCGTGTTCGTTCGCCTGGCTCTATCGCTTACCGATCGTCCGGCCGCGGCGTCCTGATGTCGCGGCCATCGCCCGCGCACGTGCCGGGCGCCACCGACAGGAACGATGTCGCCAGTCCCGCGGCAATGCGCCGCCGCGCTTCGCGCTCGCCGGCTTCGCGGGCCGCGATTACCGCGGCATCCTCGCTGCAGAACGCGCGGCCATGCAGTTCGCCGCGATGGACCAGCGGCCCATCGCATGCCGACGCCAGCCGGATCTCATAACAACACGCCCACTTGTTGCGGCCCTCCGGCACGGCAAAGCCGCGCACGATCAGGACCGCCGCTCCTCCATTCATATGACCCCCCGCTCCTGCCGGCGGCGGACCTTCTGATCCCGGGTCCGGCTACGCCAGCAGCGTAGTGCCAGCATAGGCCGCATCGCCGGTGGACGACCATCAGCCGCTTGCCGTAGAACCAGGGCGCAGAAAGTTGGAGGTCGCAGCGGGAGAGGGAGCAGGCGCCATCAGCCACGCCATGCTGGCGCGCGGAAAGCATTGGCCGCCGGCGGCGACCAGCGCCACCGCCGCGGAAAGCAGGTCGGGCGAAGCCGGTGCCAGCAGGCAGCCGCCGGCCCCGAGCCGGGCGGCGCGCTGCGTCAGCGCCGTGGCGCCTGGCCTGGCGATCAGCAGCCACCGGCGCGGCGCGATGCGCTGGCACAAGGCGTCGATCAGCGCGCCGGCATCCGCGTCGCTGCTGCTGCAATCGAGCAGCGCGAAATCGACGGGCTGTTTGGGCAATTGGGCCGAGGATGCGTGCAGCAGCCATTCCGGCGACTGCAAGGTCAACGGGCAGGAGGCCTGACGCTTGCCGAGGTGGCGCGACAGCGCGCGCAGCATGATCGCGTTGTTGGCCAGAAGAAGGGTCGTCATCGACTCGGGCGAGGTCAGGGGGGCGAGGTGACTGCCGGCGTGCATGTCCATAAGCCTAGCAAGCCGCCTCCCGGGCCGCCTCGACCATTGGAATGAAGTCCCTCAGCCGAAAGGATGAGTTCGCGCAAGCACATGCCACCGTGACCGGCGCCTTGCAACTCAGGCCGCCTGGCAGACCGCCGGCAATCGCATGGCGTCGACGTGCAACGGCACCGCGCCCAGCGTCGAGGGTCCAGGCCAGTTCAGCTTGGCGCCGCGCCGCAGCGCTTCGTAGACGGCCTCGCCCTTGTTGCGCACATGCAGGCGGTGGTACAGCGTGCAGGCGTGGGTCTTGGCGGTGGCCACCGAGATATTGAGCACCCGGCTGACCGTCTTGATCGGGTAGCCGCGTGCCAGCAGTGCCAGCACCTCGTATTGCCGCTCGGTGATATTGAGCAGATGCGAGCCGAACGACGGTGTTTCGATGTCGGGCTGGATCAGCGGTGCGGTGCGGATGGCGATGTCCGCGGACCACCCGGGAACGGCGCGGGTCGACTCGATCGGTTCATCCGGCCGGGTGGCCGTCCCTTCCCTGCCGCCGGTGTTCTGCAGGCCGGACAGCCCCGTTTGCCGCGTCGGCTCGGCGTGGACCAGCGCGGGAAAGCACTCGCCGCCGGCCAGCACCAGGCGGATGGCGGCGTCGAGCACCTCGGCGCAGCAGTTCTTCGACAGCAGGCCCGCCACCATCGGGGGCACGGATTCCTGCGCCATTGCGGCGGGCAGGCCATCGGCCAGCACCAGCACGCGCTGCGGCGCCAGATAGCGGCACACGTCTTCCATCGCTTGCCAGGTGCCGCTGCCATCGTCGTGCCAGCCGTAGATCAGCAGGTCGGCGTCGCGCAGGCGGGCGTCGTCGGGCGACGGCAGCGCGGCCGGTTCGACATCGATGACGTGGACGGGAAGCTCGGATTGCGCCAGCAACTGGCGCAGGCCCAATCGCAGTAATGGATGAGGCTCGATCAACAGAATGGTGGCCATGCCGCTCTCGTTCTTGTTGCGACACGTGCGCCGCGACGGTCGCCCGTGTGATCGGAAGTGCGGTGCTATGTTGCCCCTGCCCCTCCCTACGATCCATCCCGCTTCTGTTCGGCGCGGCGTTCAGCGCGGCCGTCCCTTCCCGTCAAGCGTGATGCAATCGCCCCGTTTGCGTGTTTGCACGCTTTCGATCCCTCTAAAGACAGACTTAACTTTCACTTATTCTGCGGTCCAGCATATGCATGCGAAAACAGGAAAGCAAGGCTTGCCAGATGGTGGGTAAGTCGCTTTTGTGCGAATGCGTACGCAGCACAAGGCTGGAGGCGGGGTAAGGATTTTCCCTTACGTCAATCGCAAAGCGGCCGCGTTCTTAGGGTTCGGACCGATGTTTGGGCGGTGTTCGACCGATGTCCGGTCAATGTTTCCGGCGATGTTCGCGGCGATTTTTCGCCATGCTCTGCTCGCGGGGGTCGACCTTTCGGACGCTGTGCCGAGAAAATAATTTACATTACACTTCGGGTAGCAATTTGGGCAGGTTGCGCTACTCGTCTGCTCAAAGTCGTTATCAATCAATCACTTAAGGGCGATTGCCGATGTCTGTGCGGGACGACACGCTGGATCCCTCGAAACTGACCCGGACCGAATTCGCCGTGGTACGCGCGTATGCCCAGGGCATGGCCGCGGTCGATATCGCCAACCGCTATCTGCTCGACCCGGACGAGGAGGAGGAGGCGCTGACCGAGCATCAGGCGGTGCAGCGCATCCTGCGGCTGCGCGATCGGCTGGTCCAGTTCGCGCTGCAGAACAACCGGCCGGATATCGCGGCGATGTTCGACTCGCTCAAGGGTCGCTCGAATGTCGCGATGGACCGGCGCGTCGACGCGCTGTCGTCGTTGGAGCGCTTGTCGCCGGGGCGGCCGGCGCTCGATCACGCGGTGTCGCTGTGGTTCGGACCGAGCCTGTCGCGCCGCCTCGCGGCGGGCGGCATCGAACGCATCGGCGACCTGGTGGAGCGGGTCAACCGGCGCGGCGCCGCCTGGTGGCGCGGGGTGCCGCGCTTGGGCGCCAAGTCGGCCGACGTGGTACGGCACTGGCTCGAGCGGCAGCGCGACACGCTGCGTGCCAGCGATGGGGGACCGGTGTTGGGGCCCCAGGTGGGCGCGCTGGTCGCGCCATCGCAGCGGCCGCGGATGTCGCCGGCACCGTTGGACGAACGGTTGGCGGCGCCTGTTCCTCTGGAATATATGCTCTGTACATCACTTAATGGCGACTGGCGAGCCGTTCTTGGCGAGGAGTTGCAGTTGGTACGCCAATGGTTGGAGGGCAAGCGGCCCGGCTCCCACACCTGGGCCAGCTATCGGCGCGAGGCGGAACGGCTGCTGCTGTGGGCGGCGCGGCGGCGGCAGCCCTTGCGCGGCATGAACGCGGAAGATCTGTCGGCGTATTGGGATTTCCTGGCCAATCCGCAACCGGCCTCGTTCTGGCAGGGACCCGCCGGCCCGCGCGACCGGATGCCGTGGCGGCCGTTCGAGGGCGGCTTGCGGGACAGTTCTCGCCAGGCGGCCATGCGGGTGATACGGGCGCTGTTCGGCTGGCTGCGCCAACGCGGCGTGCTGGCGCATCATCCCTTCGATGGTTTTGCGATACCGCCTGCGGCGGCGGCATTGCACGACGATCGGCCAGGCGACAAGGCGGACGGAGAGCTAGAGGATCAGGCAGCCGATCAGGCAGCCGATCAGGCAGATGGTCTGGCTGGGCTGGCCGGTCACCGGGAAGCGGCTCCCGGGCTGGCGGCCGGCGCGGGTACGAGTGTGGCCGCATTTCGCCGCTGGCTCGATGGATCGGATGGCACGCCGATATGGCGGGCGGCCAATGCCGCCGCGTATCTGATCGGCGATTGCGGGATGCGGATCGGCGAAGCCGTGTTGGTCACCGGGGGCCATCTTCGGCTCGGCGACGGCAGCCGCTGTCTGGTTCGCCCGCGGTTCGACCGCGGTGGGTCCGGAATCGTGATGTCGGACCCTGAGCCGGGCCGCGTCGAGAAGCGCTTCGCCACGCTCAGCGACGATGCCTGGAACGCCCTCTCCCTGCATTGGGCAGACCGCGGTTTGGCGGCGGACGGGCTACCCCACGCCGCGCCGTTGTTGGGTCCGCTGATGTTGCCGCCGACGTCGCGAGGCCAGGCCAAACGGGCCAGTCAGCCGCTTGCCGGTTATTCCCCCAGCGGCCTGGACCGGCTGCTTCGCGCGGCGTGGCGGGATTTCGTTGCGCTGCCCGAGCATGCCGAGCATCGCGACCTCCGATTCACGCCGCGCATGCTGGTGCGGCGGCACGCCGGGCAGCCGTGATGGCGTGCTGCGCGGGCGGACCATCTTCATGGCCCAGCGGCGCGCCGCCCGTGCGGTCTGCTACAGCAGCGATTTGTCCAGGCCGAAGCGCGCCTTCAGGGCTTCCAGCAGCGCTTCGCGGGCATCGCGATCGGTCAGCTGGACGTCGAGCACGACACGGCCCGAGTCCCATTCCTTGATCGTGCCCAGCAGCTCGCCGCCGCTGGTCCGGATCTTGTACTGGCGGCTGATTTCCTTGACCTTGCGCGCCTTGCCCTCTTGCGCCTGCTTGCGAATCGCCTCGACTTCGCGGCTTGACAGGCCGTCGTTCATGATGCGCATCGCCAACTCGCGGGTGCGCTCCTCGCCCGCCAGCTTGTAGTACAGCGTCAGCTCATAGCCGGCCGCGATGCCGATCGCGCTGGGACGCTCGCGCATCACCATCAGCACGGACTCCGGCAGTTTCAGCAGCGCCAGCGTCTTGTTGACCGTGCCGGCCGACATGCCGGTCAGCTCGCAAATATCTTCTTCCTTGGCAACCTTGCCCTCGTCCAGCAACTGGCGCCAGGCGATCGCATTGTCGAGCGCCGACTGGTCCGAGCGCTGTTCGTTCAGCAGGAAGGACAGGCGGTAGAAGTCGAGGTCGCTGAGGTCGCTCTCGACGAAGCACTCCATCTCGAGCTTGCCGGCCGCCGCGAGCGCGCGTTTGCGGTAGTGGCCGTCGATCAGGATGTAATGGCCGGGACGGGACGGATCTGGCGCCGCGAGACCCGGCGTCTTCTGGCCGTGGGTCGCGATCGACGCGGCGCGCTCCTGGACGACGGCGGGATCGTAAATCCGGCGCGCGTTGAGCGGGTTGTCGTGCAATTGCGCCAGCGGGATGCGCTTGAGGACGCGGCCGTCTCCCGAACGCTCCTCGTTTTCAGCGCTGAAAGTGGGCGGTGTTTCGGCGCCCTTTGCCTGCAACAGGCCGTGCGGATGCTTGGCGATCGCCGCTTCCGCGCGCGCGAAGCGGTCCAGCGTGTCGGCGCGGCTCTTTTCCGCCGCCATGCCGGCCAGCATGCCGGCCCGCAGATTCTTCATCTTCGTTGCCATTCTCTTTACTCGATCAGGGACAACACCTCGTCCACCATGATGTCGACTTCCTGCACTGCCTCGCGTGCGCCCGGTACGCCGTGCACGGTACAACCGATGGCCTGGCACTCACGGAACGCCGAGCGCGAGCCGATCATCGATTGCAGCAGGGGAAAGTCGCCGTCATCGCCCAGGATTTCGATAGCCTGGCGCGCGATGGAAACGCGGCGTTGCACCATATTGGCCATCACGCGGACGGTCAATGTTTCGTTCTGGACCTGCGCATGCTGCGCGAGGGTCTTGGCCGCCACCGCCGCCCACAGATCGGGGGGCGACGGGACGACCGGGATCACTGCCAGATCGGAGATCAGCAGGGCGCTGGACGGCGCTGCGGAGTGCACTGCGGGCGGGCAGTCGACGACGATATAGTCGTAGTCCTGGACGAACTTGCGGACTTCGCGGTGCATCGCACCGCCGGAGGCCGCCAAACCAATGACGGAAGCGGGGAACGGGCGCTCGTCCGAGGCTTGCGCCGCCCAACGCGTCGCGGTTCCCTGCTCGTCCATATCGACCAGCATTGCGCGCGCCCCGCGCAAACCCAGCGTTCCCGCGAGATGCATGCTGACCGTTGTCTTGCCGCAGCCGCCCTTCTGATTGAACACCGTGATGATTTTCGCTGCCACCGGGGCCTCTCTCTTTCAGCGCTGAAAGCGCGGTTTGACTGTAGGCGAAACTTTAGTCAATCGCCTTGGTGCTATCAACCGATTTCTTCAATTACACGAATTCGTTACAGCCCGGAAGCCAAAAAGGCGCACAAGTTTCTTCAAAAGTTGTGCTTGAAAATCGGTCGAGAATCGGCCTACATTAGAGGTTGTGCGTTGTACGCCGCACATGACACGGTTAGACAAACTGGATATGATGCCCAACACAGTCGCGTCAAGTCGTGTCACCCTCGTCGGCTTCCGTTCGGTATCTGCGAGAAATCAACGTGCTTGAACGGTTGTTTGCGTCGTGTACAAAGAACTTGCGTCGAAAGGAAACTCACATGGCAACCGGTACGGTTAAGTGGTTCAACGAAACCAAGGGGTTCGGCTTCATTACCCCGGACGATGGTGGCGCGGACTTGTTCGCCCATTTCTCGGAAATCCAGGGCACTGGATTCAAGACGCTGAAGGACGGCCAGCGAGTGACCTTCGAAGTCAAGGAAGGTCCGAAGGGCAAGCAAGCTTCCGGCATCAAACCGGCCTGATTGCCCGCGTCGCCGCTGGTTCGCGGCACTCGCCGGGAGCCAGCAAAAAAGCAGGTGTTCAACACCTGCTTTTTTTATTGCCGCGCCCAATATTGCCGAGGCGAAGGGGCCCCGGCGCGTTCCTTCAAGGACAGTCGCTCAGGCCAGCTTGCGCACGCTGGTACGCGAGGGCTGCAGAATCAGCGCCTTCGACGAGTCGGCGTCGACCTTGGCGTCCGGATACACCACCAGCACGTCCTTCAACGCCTTGCGGAACAACGCGCGGAACTTGCGCTCGCTCTCGGTCTCGGTACCGAACTGCATCTGCAGCGCTTCCCATGGGATCTCGGTGCGCCGCTGGATGGTGAAGAAGCGGTAGGTCAGCCAGGAATAGACGTCCAGCGCGAACGGCGACTGCTTCAGCGCCTTCAGCGCACGCATATCGACCGGCACCGGGCGATTGACCAGCTCGTTGAAGAACGGCTCCGACAGCACCACAAAGCTTTCGAACATCGAGCCCTGGCCCGGCTGCATCGGATCCCACCAGGTCGACAGCTGATCTGCCAGCAGGTAGCCGACCCGATCGATCGACATCGGCTCGTGGTTGTTGGTCTGGTTCTGCGTCGGCGCCGATTTGTTCTGGACGATCGCAATGGTCGCGGAGAACAGGCGGATCATCTGCTGGCGCACCAGCGTCATGGTGCCGCGCTTGCCGCCCGTGGCCATCGGGATGCCGAGGTTGTACATGAACTCGGACAGCGAGTTACCCAGCGAGATGCGGCGGTCGTCCACGGTGCCGGTAAACTCGCCCCGTTTCTTCTTCGCCATGATCTCCTTGCCGATCCAGGCCAGCATCAGCCGCGGATAGGAGCCATAGGGATACCCGAGCGAGACCGTTTCCGACACCAGCTTCTGGCGGCCGTTGCTGGCGCGCTCGGAACGCTGCTGCGTGAAGTAACCGGGCTGGATCATCAGCGAGATGTTGCCACTGGTCCGGGTCCAGACGGGCGGCGCGCCCTTCGGCGCCCGGTAGGGAAGCGTGACCTGCACACTGGCGCGGCTCAGAAAGCCGACCTCGCCACTTTGCCAAGCGTCTTCGCGCTCCATGGCTTGCGCTTCGTCGAACAGCCGCTGAAATTTTTCGGACGGAACCAACGGCGCATCGTTGCCAGGAACGATGATGCGCGAGGGACCGGTTTCCACGTCAGTGACGGTGCGGTCGTCCGGGGTGGCCAGGGAACGTTTGATCGGCATATCGGCGTGCTTCGAATTACCCGCCTTTTTACTTGATGCCGCCACCCTTGTCACGCAGAAACGGGTACGTTCGGAGATTCGGGCGTATACCCCGTCGTGGGGCGAAATCTGGCCGGGTATACCCCGCGTTCGCAGCGGCTTCGCGCCGGCCTGGTCAGCCCTTGGCTCTGTGTCGATATCTCTCTCTTGCCAGCTCGCATGCCGTGCGGCAGGGGGCAACCCGGCAGGGTTGTCCACTTCCGCGCGGTCATCCACTACAAGCAATACATACCTTTACGGTTAACTACTCGTAAACCGTATACGGGGCGCCTAAGCCGTTGAACCGTAAACGTAAACCGACTCCCTTCGTACCCGATTCTGCGCCGCAGCGTACTCGATTCTGCGAAGCGTCGAACCCGAATCTGCGTATACCCGAACCTGTTTCAGCGAAAGCGGCGAACCGCTTTCTGCGGGGATAACTTCGGCATTGCACAGGCTTATCCACAGCGGCCGCGGGCTCGGTGCGTACCCGTTTCTGCGCCGTATCGGCGTGCCGGTGGGGATCGAGAAGACTGCAAAGCGCCTCATAAAGCGCATTGGGCCCGGTATTGCACGCATCCCGGCGTGGCCGTACCCGTTTCTGCGTGAAGATGCGTGGGACCAACTGGGGGAAGTGCGTACCCGTTTCTGCGGCGTACCCAGTTCTGCGAGCGACAGGCGGGGGAGCGGCCTCCGCAAAGCGTACCTACTTCTGCGTACGCGATGGGGCATCGGTGGAGCGACGAGCGTACCTGTTTCTGCGCAGCCTCAAGGCCGTGAAGCCGCGCCGCTCACGGCAAAGGCCCACGTATACGTACATCCTGTTAAAAGCGAGCGCTTCCAAACGTCTGCGGGCCGGAAACGTTGCCAATGCCTAAGGGCGTACCCGTTTCTGCGTCGGAGGTCGGACCTCGCAGAAGAGATCGCTGGAGGACTGCCAGACGGCCGTACCCATTTCTGCGCGTCTGGTACGTGTCCGACCGGTGCGATCCGCGTACCTGTTTCTGCGGGAAATGGTGCCGCATTGATCCCGAGGGGATGCACCCGGAAAACCGTACC
Organism: Cupriavidus cauae; assembly: GCF_026210475.1. NCBI lineage: Bacteria > Pseudomonadati > Pseudomonadota > Betaproteobacteria > Burkholderiales > Burkholderiaceae > Cupriavidus > Cupriavidus cauae. Next base: position 1,000,284 of record NZ_CP080294.1, on the reverse strand, counting down.
CGTTTCTGCGTCGCGGCAAAAAAGCGGCAAACCGTACCCGATTCTGCGAACGTGACCCGTGCGCGGACCGCGGATCGGCCTTCAGTGCCGGCCTATCCGTACCTGTTTCTGCGTGCCGAAATCCTTGTGGGGTGGGCCATGGCGTACCCGTTTCTGCGGCTGTCGGCGGTCCGAAAAGGGCCAGCGATGCCAATCCGTACCCGATTCTGCGGACGGCAATCCGCGCTGCCCGTACCCGTTTCTGCGTGGTGAGGCCCGGCTGATGGCGGTGCGCCAAACTGTTCTGGCGCGCGGGCAACCAAGGGGAGGACCTGAGCAAAGGCGCGGCGGAGGGGGGGAGAGCCGAGGGGAAAGGGTCGAGCGGACGGGGGGCGAGGAGGAGGGGCGGAGGACGGGGCGAGTGAAGGGGCGAGTGAAGGGCCAGTGAAGGAGCCAGGGAAGGAGCCAGTGAAGGAGCCAGTGAAGGAGCCAGTGAAGGAGCCAGTGAAGGAGCCAGTGAAGGAGCCAGTGAAGGAGCCAGTGAAGGAGCCAGGGAAGGAGCGAGGGAAGGAGCGAGGGAAGGAGCGAGGGAAGGAGCGAGGGAAGGAGCCAGGGAAGGAGCCAGGGAAGGAGCCAGGGAAGGAGCGAGGGAAGGGGCCGAAGAGAGACGTCGAACCCGGACGACGCCGCCCGGCGGCCAGCGCTTGGCGGACCGACGAAGTTCGCCGCGCCACAAAACAAAAAGCCCCGCACGGGGCGGGGCTTTCAGTGTCTTCTCGCCCGAAGGCGAGGAGCGCGAGGCCTTACAGCGGGGTGATGTTCGCTGCTTGCAGGCCCTTCGGGCCGTTCTTCACTTCGAACGAAACGCGCTGGTTTTCTTGCAGCGACTTGAATCCAGAGCCCTGGATTTCCGAGAAGTGGGCGAACAGATCATCACCGCCTTCGTCCGGCTTGATGAAACCGAAACCCTTGGCGTCGTTGAACCATTTGACGATACCGGTTTTCATGGTCTTGCATTTCCTAAAAAAAATTAAAAAACGGAGGCGCTCAGGGCGCTTCCGGCAGAGCAACTCAAGGAAAGGACACCATGGACAACCGAAGTACCATGACGGTGGCTAACGAATGTGCTGTTGCCTCGTCGCTTGAATCTAGCGCGCTTTATACGGGGGATCGGAGCCCACGTCAAGAGCGGTGTTCCCCTGCTGCAGGCTAGATCACGCGAGTGCCCTCGTGCGATCATCACCCATTTTGCATACAGTCTATTTGTCCGTATCGGCGCACCTGTATACAAAAGTGTAAGACATTACGTGTGCCTCCCTGGCCAACGCGCCGGAAGGAGGCTCTTGCCTTTTGCGAGAGACGGGACAAAACGATACAGGAGACACAGCATGTCGATGCCCGAACCCCTTTCCGAACCCAACGACACACCCGCCATGACCACGCCGGCGCGCCGCTCGCCGCTCGAACGCCTGTTCAAGCTGAGCGAGCACCAGACCGACGTGCGCACCGAGATACTGGCCGGCGTCACGACCTTCCTGACGATGGCGTACATCATCTTCGTCAACCCGACCATCCTGGGCGATGCGGGCATGCCGAAGGACGCGGTGTTCGTCGCCACCTGCGTGGCCGCGGCGCTCGGTACGCTGATCATGGGCTTCTACGCCAACTATCCGATCGCGATGGCGCCGGGCATGGGGCTCAATGCCTATTTCGCCTACACCGTCGTCAAGGGCATGGGCCTGCCGTGGGAAGCCGCGCTCGGCGCGGTGTTCATCTCGGGCTGTCTGTTCCTGCTGGTGACGCTGCTGCGTGTGCGGGAGATGATCGTCAACGGCATCCCGCATTCGATCCGGGTGGCGATCACCGCGGGCATCGGGCTGTTTCTCGCCATCGTCGCGCTGAAGAACGCCGGCATCGTCACCGCCAGCCCCGCCACGCTTGTCACGCTCGGCGATCTGCATCAGCCCTCGGCGGTGCTGGCCATCGTCGGCTTCCTGGCGATCGTCGCACTGGACCGCCTCAAGGTGAAGGGCGCGATCCTGATCGGCATCCTGCTGACCACGCTGCTGAGCTTCGCGTTTGGTGGCAACACCTTCCACGGCATCGTGTCCGCCCCGCCGTCGATCGATCCGACCCTGTTCAAGCTCGACATCACCGCCGCGCTGTCGATCGGCATCATCAATGTGGTGCTGGTGTTCTTCCTGGTCGAGCTGTTCGATGCGACCGGCACGCTGATGGGCGTGGCCAACCGCGCGGGGCTGCTCAAGGCGGGCAAGATGGATCGGCTGAACAAGGCGCTGATGGCGGACAGCACGGCCATCATGGCCGGCTCCTTCCTCGGTACCTCGTCGACCACGGCCTACATCGAAAGCGCCTCTGGCGTGCAGGCCGGCGGCCGCACCGGCCTGACCGCGGTGACGGTGGCCGTGCTGTTCCTGGCCTGCCTGTTCATCGCACCGCTGGCCGGCACCGTGCCGGCTTACGCCACCGCGCCGGCGCTGCTCTATGTCTCCTGCCTGATGCTGCGCGAGCTGGTCGACATCGACTGGAACGACGCCACCGAAGTGGTGCCGGCGGTGCTCACCGCGCTGGGCATGCCGTTCACCTATTCGGTCGCCAACGGCGTGGCCTTCGGCTTTGTGACCTATGCGGGCCTGAAGCTGCTGACCGGCCGGGCCAAGGACGTGCCGATCATGGTGTGGATCATCGCCGCCGTCTTCGTCTTCAAGTTCTACTATCTGCCCGGCCATTGACCTGGCGGCATCGCTTGCAGCAAGGGCGGCCACGGCCGCCCTTTTTCATGGCCATCGTCCGGGACGTGCCCCCGAACGTTCGAAATTTCGCTGCAAAGTCACCGGACCGTACCCGTTTCTGCGTGCGCTGCAGCAGCGCGGAACGCGGGCACCGTACCCGTTTCTGCGTTCAAGGTAAGTACTTATTTACCTCCCGCACCATGATGGGCCACCGTTGTTACGGTCATACCGAAGGATGATTTTGGGCGCATGCCCCGCGTGGGGGCTAGACAAACGAAGCCAAATGCACTGAACTAGAGGCGTGCTATTCCGGGGGCGCTTCGAAGCGCCCCTTGTTGACTCCGGGCAACGGAGTGCGCCCATGGCGCGACGCAGACCCATTCGATCCGCGTGAAGCGGACGTACAGACAGACCGCCTTCAGGCGGCTTCGCCTCCACGACGAGAGCATGCGCAAAGCGTGCCGAAACAATAAGCGGAACAAGTGGTAATCGCGAACGTGTAGTGCCGGGGGATGTTGTTCAACGGGGAAGAATCATGACCGCAGGAGAAGTCCATCGGCCCGTTCTCGAGCCGACTCGATCCGCCACGCCTTCGATTACCCGCGCCTGGAGCCATCTGGCCAATGTCGCCGGCGCCAAACCCGAACACGCTCCCAGCCAGTCCCATCGCGAGCATCGCGACGAATTCATCGCCGATGCCGTGGCCGCCGTGCTCGCGGCCGACGACAGCGTGCCACCGAACGTCCGGCAGGCCATTGAAGGCCTGTTGCAACGCCACCGCCAGCTCGAAGCCGACATCGCCCGCCTGCGCGCCCAGCGCGAGGAATGGATCGTCAACGTGCTGACCTATCAGGCCCTCTATCACCGCTATTCCGGCCAGACCCTGCATGCCCCGAGCGATCGCCTGATGCGCGAGCGGGACAGCATGCGCCGCACCATTCGTGAACAGCTGCGCAGCGGCACGACGCCGACCGCGATGTTCGATCTCCCTCCCCACAGCGTTTCGAGCGTGTAATGGCGGCCGCCCACCTGGGTGCCCAGCCGCACCGCATACAACTGGACCGCAGCCCGATCCCGTCCGCCAGCCGGCGCAGCGAGACCGTGCGGCATGCGGCCACGCCAAACGCGCGGGAGAACGGGATGGACCGACTCAACAAGCCGACATCGCGGGCCGCGCAGGTCCTGGTGGTATCACGACAGCAGAACTTCGGCATCGACGCGAGCCAGTTCGGACCCGGCTGGGAGATCCGCCACCATCACCAGTTGCGCGACCTGCCACGGGTCGTTCGCAGCAGCGCGCCGATGGCTGGCGTGCTCGACCTGGAGACCGAATACACCGATGCCGAGATCGCGCTGCTCGAGCAGAGCCTGCAATGCCTGCACGTGATGTGGGTCGCGATCACCTCGCCGCAGCGGCTCGAGGACGAGCGGGTGCGGCGCCTGATCCGCGACTATTGCGTCGACTATGTGCGCGTGCCGTTCTCCTACAGCGAACTGGCCTACACGCTCAAGCACGCGCATGGCATGGCCGCGCTGCACGCCGCCCGCGGGCCGGATACGGCGGTGCAGGGCAAGATGATCGGCGAATGCGCGCCGATGCGGGGGATGTTCCGCTCGCTGGCCAAGGTCGCGCACAACGACGCCCCGGTGTTCATCTCGGGCGAGTCCGGCACCGGCAAGGAACTGGCCACGCAGGCGATCCACGAAGCGTCGAACCGGCGCAAGGGGCCCTTCGTCGCGATCAACTGCGGCGCGATTCCGCCGCACCTGGTGCAGTCCGAACTGTTCGGCTACGAGAAGGGCGCCTTCACCGGCGCCAACCAGCGCAAGATCGGCTGGATCGAGCAGGCGCAGGGCGGCACGCTGTTTCTGGACGAGATCGGCGATCTGCCGCTGGAGAGCCAGGTCGCGCTGCTGCGCTTCCTGCAGCAGGGCATGATCACGCGCCTGGGCGGCCATCAGTCGATACCGCTGGACCTGCGCATCATCTCGGCGACGCACGTGGACCTGGTCGCGGCGCAGGCCGAGGGGCGCTTCCGTTCCGATCTGTTCCACCGGCTGTGCGTGCTGACGCTGTCGATCCCGCCGCTGCGCGAGCGCGGCGAGGACATCCTGCTGCTGGCCAACGCGGTGCTCGCCGAGCACGGCCACGAGGCCCATCGGCGCATTCGCGGTTTCTCGCCGTGCGCGACGCAGGCGATGATGCAGTACGGCTGGCCCGGCAATGTGCGCGAACTGACCAACCGGGTGCGCCGCGCGATCGTGATGACCGACAATCGCAAGATCACCGCCGAGGACCTGCAGTTGCACGGCAACAGCGACGCGCCGCGCAAGACCCTCGACGCGATCCGCGAAGAGGCCGAGCGCGAGGCCATCCGCTCGGTGATGGCCAGCCACGGCTTCCACGTGGTGCCCGCCGCGCGCGAGCTCAACGTGTCGCGTGTCACGCTCTACCGGCTGATGCACAAGCACAATATCCGCGTCGAAGGCCAGTCGAGCCACGCCGAGTAGCGGACCGCCGAGACAGCGGCAATCAGCGGGGCCGACGATTCGTCGGCCCCTTTTTCATCGCGCTTGCCGCTCAGCGCCGCGGCGCCAATGACGAGGCCGGCTTCCAGCAGCCCGATGCCAGGCCGCCACCGTAGCCGACCGAATCGGCCGATGCCGCCAGCAGATCGATCGGCAGGCGGGCCACCTGCCGTGTCTTGCCGTCGTCGTCCACCGCGGACTGCTGGCCGGGCGCCTCGTCGTCCTGCGCGCCGGCGCCGAGCAGGCCCAGCGACAAGCCGAAGCCCTTGACGTAGATATCGTTGCTCCATGCCGTATGGCTGTGGATCTCGGCATCGTCGGACCGGTCCAGATGGCTGAAGCTGCCGGCCGCGGCGCTGGTACAGAACGCGGCCAACGCAGCGAATGCGCAAAGCCTGGTTTTCATTGTGTCTCCTCCCTGATCGGATGCCGGATGGCCAGCCGGCGCGCCGCGGCGCGTGGACAGGCCGACCTGTGGGCGGCCCGTGGCCGCCGACGATCCACGGAAGGGCGGCTATCGCCGTGTCCGGCTGCGGAAGGCCGCGATCGGCAGGACGCGGTTGGACTCCGTGCAGAACGACGATGTCGCCCGATGCGGCAACCGCGGCGCAGCCAATAGCGGGGGCGACAGCAGTTGCAATACCGACGGCGCGGCGCGCGCCGGACGCTGGGCGCGGCGTCGTGCCGTCATGCGTGCTGGAGGGTGACGCATGGTGGGGCGCTCTCCCGTGGCTGAAGCGTAGGTCCTGGCTCTCCACGGCCTGTTGCGACAAGCGTGCCAAGATGCGCCCGCCGTTGTCCCCGTTGGGTTTGCGGCGATTGGCCGCGCGCGCGACGGATCGCCCTGGACGGACCGGTCCGATTCTGTTGCGGCCCTGAAACCGGGGTGGCGGCGGCTGCGCGCACGGTGTTTCCCTCCCGGCCATGCCGTCGACGCCGGGACGGTGGCCAACGGCGCGCCGGCACAACGGCACGGGCGCCGGCATCCGTCCAAAGGAGGAATTCCGGATGAAGTCAGGGCAGGGAACGGCGCGACGGGCTCGCCGATACGGCCGAAGTCCCCTGCCTGGCCCGCGCCGCGCAGCCAAGGGCGGCGCGGTTACACCGGCTTAACGCACGGGTGCCGGACGCGTGCAGACGGGCGAAAAGCGCGACGGCGGCACCCGACGCGTCCATAACACTCGGAAACCCACACACGAACGTCCGCAGAAACGGGTACGCATCGGCCTGCGACGAGCATGGGCGGCCCCCACGTCGGCCCCAGACGCGGCCAAACCGCGGCGAAACCGCGGCGAAACCGCGGCCAAATCGCGGCCAAATCGCGGCCAAATCGCGGCCCAAACCGACGCCCAAACCGAGGCCGAAACCGAGGCCGCGCCTCGGCGTCATTCCTTGCGAGCCGGCGGGTTGGCCGAAGGCGCGGTGTCGGCGGCGGGCGTGTCGCCCGAAATCGGTTTCGGGCCGGGCTGGCTGCGGTCGCAGCCGGCGATCGCCAGGATGGCGGCGAGGCCCAGCGCGAGTGTGCCGAGCCGGAGGGCGGGGAAGGATGCGATCGGAAAACGGATCACGGTACCTCCTGAAGGAGAGAGAAGAGACGAAAGACGCGGCGGCGGAATGGCGCGCCGCCTGCTTTTACTCTAGCAGTTGGTCGCGGCCGGCCCTTGCGCCCGCTCTTTCACAGGCCTCGCGCAACCTCTTGTACTGACGCTCGCGCCAGCCCTTGCACCCGCCCTTGCACCCGCCCCTGCACCGGCTCTTGCACCGGCTCTTGCACCGGCTCTTGCAACGACTCTTGCACCGGCTCTCGCGCCCGCTCGCGCCCGCCTGCGCGAGCCCTTGCCCCGAACGCGGCTTGGGCACAGCCGCCAGGCGCGGTATCCTGAACACTGCCCCGCCGGCCGCGCCCGGCGGCGGCACGACCCCCAGCCCCTCCGGACCTCAGCCCACCGACCAAGCCAGGGAGCGCCTCCTTGCCGATGTACCAACCCGACCCCGAGCACCGCAACGGCCGCTGGCACGGCCTGGCCCGCATGCTGCCCGACCGCCATACCCTGCGCCGCACCGCGATGGTGGTGACGGGCGCCGTGCAGGCCTGGTTCGCGCACCGCGCCGCCAGCAAGGGCGCCGCGCTGTCGTTCTACATGCTGTTCTCGCTGGCGCCGATCCTGGTGCTGGTGATCTCGATCGCGGGGCTGTTCTTCGGCGCCGAAGCGGCTCGCGGCGAGATCTTCGAGCAGCTCGAGGGCCTGCTCGGCACGCAGGGCGCGACGGCGATCCAGGAAATCCTGGCCGCCACGCACCGCGCCGGCGGCAGCGGCGTGGCGGCGCTGATCGCCACCGGCATCCTGATCGTCGGCGCGACCAGCGCCTTCGCCGAGCTCAAGGCGAGCCTGGACGATATCTGGGAGGCCGATGCGACGCCGGCCAGCGGCTGGCGTTCGCTGGTGCGCACGCGGCTGCTGTCGTTCAGCCTGGTGCTGGTGCTGGCCTTCATGCTGCTCGTGTCGCTCGTGGTCAATGCCGCGATCGCGGTGGTGCAGCGCTTCTGGGACGGCATGTGGTTCGAGTCGTGGCTGGCCCCGGTCGCGACCACCATCTCCAACGGCTTCTCGTTCGCCGTGGTCACCGCGCTGTTCGCGGTGGTGTTCAAGATGCTGCCGCGCGTGCGCGTGACCTGGCGGGACGTGACGATGGGCGCGGTGATCACCGCGGTGCTGTTCTCGGTCGGCAAGCGCCTGATCGGCATCTACCTGGGCAACAGCGCGGTGGCGTCCTCGTACGGGGCGGCCGGCTCGGTGGTGGCGCTGATGCTGTGGGTGTACTACTCGGCCCAGATCTTCTTCTTCGGCGCCGAACTGACCCATCAGTACGCGCTGCAATTCGGCAGCCTGCGGGAGCGGCGGCGCCGCGGCGAGGCGCCGGAACCGGTCGGCGCCGGGAACCGGTAGAATAGCGGCCCATTCCCTCGGGCGCTCCGCCGCGACAGCCGATCCCAAGCCGGCCGCCGCGGAACGCGACACACCAGGCGCGGCGCGATCGGCTTCGCCATCGCCTCTGCCGCGCCCTCCGGGTCCCGATCCAATCGCCTGCCATCCGAACGTCCTACCGTGAGCTCGCTCGTATCCGAAATTGCGCGTCGTCGCACCTTTGCCATCATTTCCCACCCCGACGCCGGCAAGACCACGCTGACGGAAAAGCTGCTGTGGTTCGGCGGCGCGATCCAGGTCGCCGGCGAGGTGCGGGCGCGCAAGGCCGACCGCCACGCCACCTCCGACTGGATGGAGCTGGAAAAGCAGCGCGGCATCTCGGTGACCTCGTCGGTGATGCAGTTCCCGTACCGCGAGCACATCGTCAACCTGCTCGACACCCCGGGCCACGAGGACTTCTCGGAAGACACCTACCGCACGCTGACCGCGGTCGACTCGGCGGTGATGGTGATCGACTCGGTCAACGGCGTGGAGGCGCAGACGATCAAGCTGCTGAACGTCTGCCGGCTGCGCGATACGCCGATCCTGACCTTCATCAACAAGCTGGACCGCGAAGGGCGCTCGCCGATCGAGCTGCTCGACGAGATCGAGGACGTGCTGAAGATCCAGTGCGCGCCGATGACTTGGCCGATCGGCATGGGCAAGGCGTTCCGCGGCGTCTATCACCTGATCGACGACAAGGTGCAGCTGTTCGATCCGCACGGCGAGAAGGGCACCGCCGCCATCCTGGACGGACTGGACAATCCCGAGCTCGACCGCGTGCTCGGTTCGCAGGCCGAGGAACTGCGCGTCGAGATCGAGCTGGTGCGCGGCGCCTCGCACGCCTTCGACAAGGACGCCTTCCTGGCCGGCAAGCAGACCCCGGTCTATTTCGGCTCGGCGATCAACAACTTCGGCGTACAGTCGCTGCTCGACGCGCTGTGCGACCTGTCGCCCTCGCCGCAGCCGCGGGCGACCGACAGCCGCACGGTGCAGCCCGAGGAAGCCAAGTTCAGCGGCTTCGTGTTCAAGATCCAGGCCAACATGGACCCGCGCCACCGCGACCGCATTGCGTTCGTGCGGGTCTGCTCCGGCCGCTTCACGCGCGGCATGAAGCTGCTGCACGTGTCGGCCGGCAAGACGGTGGCGATCAACAACGCGATTACCTTCATGGCGCAGGACCGCAACACCACCGAGGAGGCCTACGCCGGCGACATCATCGGCGTGCCCAACCACGGCACGATCCGCCTGGGCGATGTCTTCACGGAAGGCGAGGCGCTCAAGTTCACCGGCATCCCGTCGTTCGCGCCGGAACACTTCCGCCGCGCACGGCTGAACAATCCGCTGAAGGTCAAGCAGCTGCAGAAAGGCTTGCAGCAGCTGGCCGAGGAAGGCGCGACGCAGATGTTCCGCCCGATCGCCTCGAACGAACTGGTGCTCGGCGCGGTCGGCATCCTGCAGTTCGACGTGGTGGCGCACCGGCTCGAGCACGAGTACGGCGTCGACGCGATCTTCGAATCGCACGAGTGCGCGACCGCGCGCTGGCTCAAGGGTGACCCGGCCGAGATCGAGAAGCTGATCGAGAAGGCCGGCCACAACGTCGCGCTCGACGGCGCCGGCGACCACGTCTATCTGGCGCCGAGCATGGTGAACCTGCGGCTGACGCAGGAACGCTTCCCGAACCTGCAATTCATGGAAACGCGCGAGATCGTCTAGGCGGCGCGCGCCGCATCGTCGTCCCCGCGCAGGCGGGGATTCAGCGTCTTGCCCGCGGACACGCAACGTGCCCCGGGCAAGCGCCCGGCAGGCCTCGCTTCAAACCCCGCCCCCGCCCAGCTCAAGTCCCTCAGAACGCCAGCGTCGCCTGCACGTAGAACGTGCGCGGCATGCCGACGTACTTGCCCAGGTTGTTGTCGGTCGAGCGCGTGAAATAGCGGCGATCGAACAGGTTCTTGACGCCCACCGCCAGCTTCAGGTTCGACATCGACTTGCCGAAGTCGTAGCCCAGGCGCATGTGCACCAGCGCGTAGCCGGGGATGTCCCCCAGCGCGCCGTTGGCGCTCTCGGCGGTCTGGTACGGCGTGCCGTCGGTCGGATCCCCGGGCGAATGCTGGCGCGATTGCGCGAAGCCATCGACGTTCAGCGTCCAGCGGTTGCGGCTGTAGCGCACGCCGGCGGTGGCCACATGGCGCGAGTAGAACGGCAGGTCGCGCCCGGCGAAGGTGCCGTGGTTGTAGGTGGCCTCGGTATAGGTATAGCCCGCATACGCCGACAGGCCGGCCAGCGCCTTCGACAGCGTGCCGAAGTCGTAGCGCAGCGAGCTCTCGACGCCGCGGTGGCGCGTCGCGCCGAGATTGGTCCACGCGTCCGGGCTGCCCATCGTGCCGCCGCGCAGCTGCAGCTCGTCGTCGAAGTCGATATTGAACAGCGTCAGCTCGCCGCCCCAGCCGTTGGCGTGGAAGTGCGTGCCCAGCTCGTAGGTCTTGGCCTTTTCCGGCGCCAGGCCGTTGGTGGTCTGCGCGATCTGGAAGTACTGCAGCGGCCCGAACGAGACGCCGGCATTGCCGAACAGCTTCCAGTTGTCGCTGACGTGGTACATCACCGCCAGCGAGGGCAGCGGCTCGTCCGACTTGATGTCGGTGCGGCGCTGCGTGAAATGGTCCGTGATGTTCGAGCGGATCATTTCATAGCGCAGGCCCGGCGTGATGGTCCAGTTGCCGACGTTGATGGTGTCGTCGATATAGACCGCGTTCGCCGTGGTGCCGCCGCTGCGCCATTGGTACATCGGCGAGGCGATCGTGGTCGGATCGACCGTGCCCGGCGTGTAGAACGCCGTGCGCGATGCCTGCTCGTCGCTGGCCTCGCGCAGGTAGCGGTAGCCGACGCTGACCTCGTGGCTCATGTTGGCGCCGCGGAACAGCTGCGAATAGCGCGGCTCGACGGCGAAGGTGTGGTAGTGGCGCGGGAACGAGCCAAGGCGACGGCGGCCGGCGCTCTCGCTCTCGATCTGGCTGCCACGGAAGCTGTCGGTGTAGTACGTCAGCACCTCGAACTTGCGGTTGTTGTCCTGGTGCGAATACTTCAGCGAGACGTCGTTGCGGCGGCCGGCGAAGGTGTCGTACGGCCGCACCGACTGGAACGGATCGGCGGCGTACTGCGCGGCGGTCAGGCCGCCCGGCATGTCGGCCAGCGCCTCGTAGTAGTGATAGCTGGCGGTGATCTGGTCCGTGCTGGAGATGCGGTACGAACCCTTGAGCATCAGGTCGTCGATATCGACGCGGTCGTTGCCGCGGCGATAGCCGTCGCCGTGCACGCCCGAATACATCAGCGCGCCGCCGAGGCCGTTGTCGTTGATGCCGCCGATGAAGACGCTCGGCATGGTCTTCACATTGCCGCCGTGCGTTGCCACCTCGGTCTCCACCGAGGCCTGCGCGGCAAAGGTCTGCGGAATCGGCCGGGTCACGAAGTTGATGATGCCGCCGACGTTCTGCGGGCCATAGCGCACGGAGCCCGCGCCGCGCACCACGTCGATGGTGTCGATATTGCCCATCGACAGCGGGGCCATCGACAGCTGCGGCTGGCCGTAGGGCGCGACCGCCAGCGGAACGCCGTCCAGCAGCACGGTCGAGCGGGGCGACAGGCGCGAGGCCAGGCCGCGCACGCCGACGTTCAGCGAGATGTCGCTGCCGCCGGTGCCGTTGCTGTCCTGCACCTGCACGCCCGGCATGCGGCGCAGCACCTCGCGCACATTGGTCGCGCCGCTTTCCTCGATGGTCCGGCGGTCGGCGATCGAGCGCGCGCCCGGGTGCTCCAGCACCTTGGTTTCGTTTGGCTGATCCAGCCAGTTGCCGACCACGGTCACCGTGCTCAGCGTCTTGTCCTCGTCCGCCGCGGCGGCTTGCGCCTGAGGTTGCGCCTGGGCTTGCGTCTGAGGTTGCGTCTGGGCTTGCGGCGACGCCTGGGCGATCACGATGGGCTCGGCCGAACGGGCCGGGGACGACAGGCACAGCAGGGCGACGCCGGCGGCTGCGGCGGTCAGGCGGAAGGCGGCTTGCAAGATCGGATCCTGAACAGAGGCGGGAAAGCGGCGAAAGCGGGGTCGGATCCGCGCGATGGCGCGGCGACCGGACCGCGACCAGGTGAAAGCGGCATCACGGCCTCCGCGTCACCCAAGAAGCGGCGATTTATAAATGCGAAGCATTCTCAGGCGCCGCAAACCGGCCCCGTCGTCATGGTCGACGTTGCGTGACGCCAACACCGCGCTGCCAGCAGGGATTCATGTAACGTCCAGCGCGCCTGGCGCCGCTCCGCTAGAATTGCGGCTTGCCGGCGGGGCGGGCCATGGGCCTCTCATGGCCCGCTACACCGGCCTCCCGCTGTCCCGGCAGCCGCCACCGCACAAGGCGGCGCCGCTTCCCTCTCCCGCCATGCCTCCCACCCCTGCCAGCAGCACGCCGTCCGCCTCCGATCCGGATTCGGTCTTTCGCGACCCCGGTTTCCGCATGTTCTGGTGCGCCCGTCTCTGTACGACGATCGGCTACCAGATCCTGACCGTGGCGGTGGGTTGGCAGATGTACGACCTGACCGGCGACCCGCTGATGCTGGGCCTGGTTGGCCTGGTGCAGTTCCTGCCCTCGGTGGTGCTGCTGCTGATGTCGGGCCACGTCGCCGACCGCTTCGACCGTCGCCAGATCGTGCGGATCTGCCAGCTGACCGAAGCGGCAATTGCCCTCGGCATGGCGGCGGCCAGTCTCGCCGGCTGGGTCCGGCACGAACACATTTTTGTGTTCGTCGCACTGCTCGGCGCGACCCGTGCCTTCGAAACCCCCACGCTGCAGGCGCTGCTGCCCAGCGTGGTAACGCCGCGCCAGCTGCCGCGCGCGGTCGCGCTGTCGAGCTCGGCGACGCAGACCGCGATCATCGTCGGCCCGGCGCTCGGCGGCTTTGCCTATGTCGCGGGCCCCGGCGTGGTCTACGGCATCGGCGCGCTGCTGTTCCTGGCGGCCGCCACGCTGATCACGCTGCTGAAGCTGCGGCAGCGGCCGCAGCGGTTGACCGCCCCGGTCAGCATCAGCACGCTGTTCGCCGGGTTTGCCTATATCCGCAGCCGGCCGGTGCTGCTGGGCGCGATCTCGCTGGACCTGTTCGCGGTGCTGCTGGGCGGCGCGACCGCGCTGCTGCCGATCTACGCGCGCGACATCCTGCATACCGGTCCGTGGGGCCTGGGGCTGCTGCGCTCGTCGCCGGCGATCGGCGCGCTGGCCACCGCGATCTGGCTGGCCCGTCATCCGCTCGAGCGCAAGGTGGGCCGCGTGATGTTCGGCGCGGTGGCACTGTTCGGCCTGGCGACGATCTGCTTCGGGTTGTCGACGCTGCTGCCCTTGTCGATGCTGGCGCTGGTGGTGCTGGGCGCCTCGGACATGATCAGCGTGGTGGTGCGCTCGACGCTGGTCCAGCTCGATACGCCGGATGACATGCGCGGGCGGGTCGGCGCGGTCAACTCCGTCTTTATCGGCGCCTCCAATCAGCTTGGGGAATTCGAATCCGGCGTGACGGCGGCCTGGCTGGGTCCGGTCGGCGCGGTGCTGCTCGGCGGCATCGGCACGCTGGTGGTGGTGGCCGTGTGGATGCGGCTGTTCCCGGCGCTGGCGAACCGCAACCGGCTTCACGACAGCCCCGGGGCCACCTGAATCCCGCCTGATTCCGACCGGAGTTCGACCGGAGTTCGACCGGAGTCCGCCCGGAGCTCGACCGGAGTTCGACCGGAGTTCGACCGGAGTTCGACCGGAGTTCGACCGGAGTTCGCCCGGAGTTCGCCCGGAGTTCGCCCGGAGTTCGCCCGGAGTTCGCCCGGAGTTCGCCCGGAGTTCGCCCGGAGTCCCAGCCGAACCGTACCCGTTTCTGCGTGCGGCCACGCTGCTGAAAGCGACGCCGGCGGCACTCTTTCCGAAATTTTTCCAATCCGCTGCAGCCCTTGCCCACCAAGGGCTCGCGCCCGTTCGCCCGGGCCCTGCCCAAATATTCACGGAAACCATTTCTCCATCGATCTGTCCCGAAAATATTGTCAATTTCGATTATCTGTAGGCGAATTCCGACATTGCGTCGGATGAGCGCGGGCAGACCCTGGCATCGCCCCGTGCGATAAGCAAGGGTGTCCCGCGCGCCTGCGGGCAAGGGAGCAGACCATCGATGTGCGGTATCGCAGGAGAAATACGTTTCGATCAACAAATGGCGGACCTTCACGCCGTGGCCGACATGGCGCGGGTGCAGGCCGCGCGCGGCCCTGACGGCGAAGGCTTGTTCGGCCTGGGCCGGCGCGCCTTCGGGCATCGGCGCCTGCGGATCATGGATCTGTCCGAGCGCGCCCATCAGCCTTTCATCGACAACGCGCTGGGGATGGGCATCGTCTTCAACGGCGCGATCTACAACCACCACGCGCTGCGCGAGGAACTGAGCGCCCGCGGCTACACGTTCTCGTCGACCGGCGACACCGAGGTCATCATCAAGGCCTGGCACGCCTGGGGCCCCGCGGCGCTCGATCGCCTGGCCGGCATGTTCGCGTTCGCGCTGTGGGAGCGCGACACCGGCATCACGCACCTGGTGCGCGACCGCCTCGGCATCAAGCCGCTGTACTACAGCCAGGACGCGCGGCGCCTGCGCTTTGCCTCGACGCTGCCGGCGCTGCTGGCCGGCGGCGACATCGATACCGCGCTCGATCCGGTCGCGCTGCATCACTACCTGACGCTGCACGCCGTGGTGCCGGCCCCGCATACGATCGTCCGGGGCGTGCGCAAGCTGCCGCCCGCCACGCACATGACCGTGCATGCGGATGGCCGCACCGAAACCCGTACCTGGTGGCGGCTCGACTTCGTCCACGACGCCGCCGACGAGGCGCGCACCTTCGAGGAATGGTGCGACATGACGCTGGCCGCGTTGCGCGACGCGGTGCGCCTGCGTACCGTCGCCGACGTGCCGGTCGGCGTGCTGCTGTCGGGCGGTGTGGACTCCAGCCTGATCACCGGCCTGCTCGCAGAAACGGGTACGCCCGACCTGCGCACCTATGCGATCGGCTTCGAGGCGGCCGGCGGCGAGGCCGGGGACGAGTTCCACTATTCCGATCTGGTGGCCCGGCATTTCGGCACGCGCCACGAGAAGATGATGATCCCGGCGGCCGATCTGCTGGACGCGTTGCCCGATGCGATCCACGCGATGAGCGAGCCGATGGTCAGCCACGACTGCGTGGCCTTCTATCTGCTGTCGGCGGCGGTCGCGCGCCATAGCCGCGTGGTGCAGAGCGGGCAGGGCGCCGACGAGGTGTTCGGCGGCTACCACTGGTATCCGCCGCTGGCGGCCAATACCGATGCCGACGGCGGCGTCGCGGCCTATCGCAAGGTGTTCTTCGACCGCACGCAGTCGGAGATCGCCGAGCTGCTGTCGCCGCAATGGCTGGCCGACGATCCGAGCGGCCGCTTCCTGGCGGCGCATTTCGCCATGCCGGGCGCCGACAGCGCGATCGATCGCGCGCTGCGGCTGGACACGACCGTGATGCTGGTCGAGGACCCGGTCAAGCGCGTCGACAACATGACGATGGCGCATGCGCTGGAGGCGCGCGTGCCCTTCCTCGATCACCGCCTGGTGGAACTGGCCGCTCGCATGCCGGCGCGCCACAAGATCGCCGCGGGCGGCAAGCACGTGCTGAAGGAAGCCGCGCGGCAGGTGATCCCCGCCGAGGTGATCGACCGCCCCAAGGGCTATTTCCCGGTGCCGGCGCTGAAGTACCTGCGCGGTCCCTTCCTCGACTACGTGCGCGGCCTGGTCGACAGCGACGCGGCACGCCAGCGCGGCCTGTACCGGGCCGGCGTGGTCGAGTCGATGCTGGCCGACCCCGATGCCCACATCACCCCGCTCAAGGGCTCGAAGCTGTGGCAAGTCGCGCTGCTCGAGGGCTGGCTGCAATCGCATGGCCTGTGAGGGCTGCCATGACTGGCGACAGACCGGGACCGGCAGCCCCCCACTCTGACGATGACGCCAACGGCCGCCGCGCGCGGCCGCAGTCCCGTGTCGGCCACGACCGGGGCCAGAACCCGGACAACAACGAGGAGAAAGATCGAATGTCGACCGTCAATGCGGAAGTCCGCCCAGCCACCAAGCCTTCGACCAAGCAGTCGGCCAAGCAGTCGGCCAAGCAGTCGGCCAAGCAGTCGGCCAAGCCGTCGGTACTGGCCGATTCGCTCCATCTCGGCGCGCCCACCGGCGCCGAAGGGCAGCCCCCGCGCGCCGTGATGCACGACGCCGGCGGCGCGCCGGTGCAGCAGGAACCCGCCGTGCAGCCGAGCCCCGCTCCCGCGCCGGTGTCGGCGCGCCCGAATGCGATGCTCGACTGCGGCTGGGGCCGGCTGATGTTCGCGCCGTCGTTCGAATCGCCGGCGCGGCTGGCCGCCGAGCTGCAGCAGGAAGCGCCGGGCCGGCGTGATATCGCGCTCTATGTGGAAGCGCCGCAGCTGCTGCTGGCCGAGGCGCCGCAGACGCTGTTCCTCGACCCGTCGCTGCTGTTTCGCCGCACGCTCGAGGACGGCGATGCCGCCGCGGCCGCAGCAACCGGCGCGGCCGGCGTCACGATCCGGCGCCTGACGACACGCGCCGATATCGCGGCGATCAACCGCCTCTACGCGGCGCGCCACATGGTGCCGCTCGATCCCGCCACGGTCTGGCGCCAGCGCGACCACGACGCGGTGATCTACCTGATCGCCGAGGACGAATCGACCGGCGACATCATCGGTTCGGCGATGGGCGTGGACCATCTGCTGGCATTCGGCGACGAGCGCGGCGGCAGCAGCCTGTGGTGCCTGGTGGTCGATCCGCAGACGCATCTGGCCGGCGTCGGCCAGGCGCTGGTGCGCGAGCTGATCGCGCTGTTCGCCTCGCGCGGACGCAAGCATCTCGATCTGTCGGTGCTGCACGACAACCAGCATGCGATCGGCCTGTACCACAAGCTCGGCTTCGTGCAGGTCGACGGCTTCGTCGTCAAGCACAAGAACGCGATCAACGAGCCGCTGTTCGCCGGCTCGAGCGAGTGCGACAACCTCAATCCGTATGCCGCGCTGATCGTCAAGGAAGCGCGCCGGCGCGGCATCGGCGTCGAGATCATCGATGCCGATGCCGGCATCTTCAGCCTGCGCTATGGCGGGCGCGAGATCCTGTGCCGCGAGTCGCTGTCCGAGCTGACCGGCGCGGTGGCGATGACGTGGTGCCAGGACAAGGCGCTGACGCGCAAGCGGCTGGAGCAGGTCGGACTGAAGGTGCCGGCGCAGCGCCAGATCGGCACCGATGCCGAGAACCTCGCCTTCCTCGCCGAGCACGGCTCGGTGGTGGTCAAGCCCGCCTTCGGCGAGCAGGGCCGCGGCATCAGCGTCGACGTCCGCACCGAGGACCATCTGCGCAGCGCGATCGACACCGCGCACCAGGAGGGCGGCACCGTGCTGCTCGAATCGTTCTGCCCGGGCCAGGACCTGCGCATCGTGGTGATCGGCTACGAGGTGGTGGCCGCGGCGATCCGCAAGCCGGCCGAGGTGGTTGGCGATGGGCAGGCCGACCTGAAGACGCTGATCGAGCGCCACAGTGCGCGACGCAGCGCCGCCACCGGCGGCGAGAGCCGCATTCCGCTCGATGCCGAGACCGAGCGCTGCCTGGCGGCGCAGGGCCTGACGCTGCAATCGGTGCCGGCCGCCGGCCAGCGCGTGCCGGTGCGCAAGACCGCGAACCTGCATACCGGCGGCACGCTGCACGACGTCACCGGCCAGCTCCATCCGGTGCTGCGCGAGGCCGCGCAAACGGCCGCGCGCGCGCTGCGCATCCCGGTGGTCGGCCTGGACTTCCTGGTGCCGGCCGCCGACCAGCCCGAGTACGTGATCATCGAAGCCAACGAGCGGCCGGGCCTGGCCAATCACGAGCCGCAGCCGACCGCGGAGCGCTTCGTCGATCTGTTGTTCCCCTTTACCTCCTGAGCCAATTCCTGAGCGGATTCGCGCGCCATGTCCCGGGCGCGCGGCGCCAGCATCGACATCCATGCAGAAACTGAACATCGACCGGCTGTACCTGAAGACCGCGTTGCTGGAGCTGCTCGCCATCCCCAGCCCGGCCGGGCTGACCGACGAGATCGTGCACTACACCGCCAACGTGCTCGATGGTCTGGACATTCCCTACCAGCTGACCCGGCGCGGCACCATCCGCGCGACGCTGCGCGGCAACCGCGCCAACAGCGGCATGGGGCCCGACTGCGCGATCGTCGCGCACCTGGACACGCTCGGCGCGATGGTGCGCGAGCTCAAGCCCAACGGCCGGCTCGCGCTGGCGCCGATCGGCACCTGGTCCAGCCGCTGGGCCGAAGGCGGCCGCGTGACGCTGTTTACCGAACATGGCCGGCATCGCGGCTCGGTGCTGCCGCTGCTGGCCTCGGGCCACGTCTACAACGAGGCGGTGGATACGCAGCCGGTCAACTGGGACCAGCTCGAACTGCGGCTCGACGAACCGGCGGCGACGCCGGAGCAGATCCGCGCGCTCGGCATCCAGGTCGGCGATTTCGTCGCCTTCGACGCCAACCCCGAAATCCTGGACAACGGCTATGTCGTCTCGCGGCATCTGGACAACAAGGCCGGCGTCGCCGCGGTGCTGGCCGCGCTGAAGGCGGTGCGCGAGAGCGGCGCCTCGGTGCCGATGGACTGCCATGCGGTGTTCACGCTGACCGAGGAAGTCGGCTCGGGCGCGACCGCGGTGATCGAGGACGACGTCAGCGAGGTGATCGGCATCGATATCGGTCCGGTGGCGCCGGGGCAGGGCGCGCGCGAGGAAGGCGTGACGATTCCGCTGATGGACTCGGCCGGTCCGCACGACTATCACCTGACGCGGCGCCTGCTGCGGCTGTGCGACGAGCATGGCATCCCCAGCCATCGCGACGTGTTCCGCTTCTACCATTCGGACGCCGGCGCCGCGGTCAGCGCGGGCCACGACGTGCGCACCGCGCTGCTGTGCTTCGGTGCCGATGCCTCGCATGGCTACGAGCGGACCCATCTTGACGTGCTGGTCAATCTGGCCGAGCTGCTGACCGTCTATATCCAGAGCGGGCCGACGCTGCCGGAGGACCGCCAGCGTCGCATGGGCTCGGTGGCGGGCTTCTCGCATCAGCTCGATCCGCGCCAGCTGACGCGCAGCGAGACGCCGTTGCCCGACGCCGGCGAACTGGTGCATACCCGCCGCGAAGGTTCGTCGTGATGCACCGTGACGCCTTCGTGATGCCATCCTTTCCGGAGCCGACGCCATGGATCTGAATTTCATCGACGCCGACAAGCTGCAGGCCACCTGGGCCTATCTGCTGCAGCTGGCCGTGCACCAGGGTTTGAACGTGCTGGCCGCACTCGCCATCCTGCTGGTGGGCTGGTGGCTCAGCGGCCGCGCGCGCAACGCGGTGCTGCACGCCTTCGACCGCCCGCATGTCGACGCGACGCTGCGGCCGATGCTGGGCAGCGTCACGCAGTGGGTGGTGCGCGTCGTCACCGTGATCCTGGTGCTGTCGCAGTTCGGCGTGCAGACCGCCAGCATCATCGCGATGCTCGGCGCCGCGGGCCTGGCGATCGGGCTGGCGCTGCAGGGCACGCTGCAGAACATCGCCGCGGGCATCATGCTGGTGCTGCTGCGGCCGTTCCGCGTCGGCCAGTACATCGACGCGCAGGGCATCGCCGGCACCGTGCGCGAGACCGGGCTGTTCATGACCGAGCTGACGACCTTCGACGGCGTCTGCCTGCGCGTGCCGAACAACAAGATCTGGGGCAGCGCGATCACGAACTACAGCGAGAATCCGACGCGCCGGCTCGATATCGAGGTCACGGTGCCGTTCGGCGCCGACGTGCAGACCGCGTTGCGGGTGCTGCGCCATATGCTGGCCGACGACGAGCGCGTGCTCGAGGTGCCGGCGGCCGAGGCGATGGTGGTCAACTTCACCAGCGAGGGCGTGACGCTGAACCTGCGCTGCTGGACCTCCAACGACAACTACTGGAACCTGCGCTTCGCCTTCTACGAGCGCGTCAAGCGCGAGCTGCAGGCGGTCGGCATCGATATCGCGGTGCCGGTGCAGGAGCTGCGCGTGCCGGGCAATGGCGGTCAGGGCGAACAGACCGCGCTGGTGCTGAACCATACGCCGCAGCCCCATACGCCGCAGCCGGCCCAGCGGCCCCAGTCGCCGCAGTCCGCGCCGGGCGGCGCGCAGCGACACGCCTAGCGGTGGCAGGCAGGGGCCGCGCCCCTGCCGCTCAGGCTCTCGCCGCCGCTCAGGCCTCGTCCGCGAACAGCGTGCAGGCGCCTTCCTCCGCCGTGCTGACGTTGCGGCGGAAGTTGCCGAACAGGTCGCGGCCGACGCCATGGCGATGGCGGCTCAGGTCCGGCACGTCGATCGTGCGCGCTTCCCATTCGGCCTGCGGCACCAGCGCGGTCAGGATGCCGGCCGGCGCATCGACGCGGATCATGTCGCCGTCGCGGACCTTGCCGATCGCGCCGCCCTTGAGCGCCTCGGGGCAGACGTGGATGGCGGCCGGCACCTTGCCCGAGGCGCCCGACATGCGGCCGTCGGTGACCAGCGCCACATGAAAGCCGCGGTCCTGCAGCACCGTCAGCGTCGGCGTCAGCTTGTGCAGTTCGGGCATGCCGCAGGCCGCCGGTCCCTGGTACGGCAGCACCGCGACGAAATCGCGCTCCAGCTCGCCGCGCTTGAAGGCGGCCAGCATGTCGTCCTGATGATGGAACACGCGCGCCGGTGCCTGCACCACCTGATGCTCGGCCTTGACCGCCGAGGTCTTGATCACCGCGCGGCCCATATTGCCGTCCAGCACCTTGATGCCGCCGTCCGGCGCGAACGGCTCGCCGGCGCCGCGCACCACCGACGCGTCCAGCGATTCGGTCGGCCCGTCGATCCAGACCAGCTTGCCCTCGCGCAGCGCCGGTTCGCGCGTGTAGTCCTCCAGCCCCTGCCCGACGATGGTGGTGACGTCGTCATGCAGCAGCCCGCGCGCCAGCAGGCCGCGGATCACCAGCGCCAGGCCTCCCGCCGCCTGGAAGCCGTTGACGTCGGCCTGGCCGTTCGGATAGACCCGCGCCAGCAGCGGCACCACCGCCGACAGCTCGTCGAAGTCGTCCCAGGTCAGCACGATGCCGGCCACGCGCGCCATCGCGATCAGATGCAGCGTGTGGTTGGTCGAGCCGCCGGTGGCCAGCAGGCCGACGATGCCATTGACGAAGGCGCGTTCGTCGAGCACCTGCGCGATCGGCGTATAGCGCTCGCCCTGGTGCACCAGCCGCAGCACATGCCGCGCGGACTCGCGCGTCAGCGCCTCGCGCAGCGGCGTGTGGGGATTGATGAAGGCGGTCCCCGGCAGATGCAGGCCCATGATCTCCATCAGCATCTGGTTCGAATTGGCGGTGCCGTAGAAGGTGCAGGTGCCGGGCGAATGGTATGACTTGCTCTCGGCCTCGAGCAGTTCCTCCCGGCCGATCTTGCCCTGCGCATACAACTGGCGGATGCGGGCCTTTTCCTCGTTCGGGATGCCGGTCGGCATCGGGCCGCCCGGCACGAACACCGCGGGCAGATGGCCGAACGACAGCGCTCCCATCACCAGCCCGGGCACGATCTTGTCGCAGATGCCCAGATACAGCGCCGCATCGAACATCTGGTGCGACAGCGCGACCGCGGTGGCCTGGGCGATCACGTCGCGAGAGAACAGCGACAGCTCCATGCCGTCCTGGCCCTGCGTCACGCCGTCGCACATCGCCGGCACGCCGCCGGCGAATTGCGCGGTGGCGCCGGCCTCCAGCGCGGCTTCCTTGATCCAGGCGGGGAACTCTCCCAGCGGTTGGTGCGCCGAAAGCATGTCGTTGTACGAGGAAACGATCGCCACATTGGGCCGTTCCTCGGCCTTCAGGCGGATCTTGGCGGGCTCGGGCATCGAGGCGAAGCCGTGCGCGAGGTTCGTGCAGGACAGCTGCGCGCGTTGCACCTTGCTGCCGGCCATGGCCTGCGTGCGGGACAGGTAGGCCTGGCGCGTCGGCGCGCTGCGGGCCACGATGCGGGCCGTCACTTGTTCGAGTACGGGATGGGGCATGGGGCTCTCTCCAGCGGATTCTTCAATGCCTGGCATGTCGCAGTTCAGCCTAGCGCATGTTGCAGGGGCTTGCACGGAGCATGCCCGCCGCGCCGCCTCTCGTGGCCACACGCGCCGCCACACCCACGACCACGGCCGCCGCTGGCTGCCGCGTGGCTCGCAAAGCGCCCGCGACTCACGTAAACTGGCCGCAACGGCCGCGCTACGGGGTCTCTATCAAGCGACAAGGAGGTCAGGGTGAGCATGCCCGATTTCGACATGGTGCTGGTTGGCGGCACCGGTGACCTGGCCAGGCGCAAACTGCTGCCGGCCTTGTTCGACGCGCATCGCGCCGGATTGTTGCATCCCGCGGCGCGCATCCTGGCCACGGGCAGCCATCCTTCCACCACCGAGGAATACGTCGCCACGCTCGAGCAGGGCATGCGGCCGGGCCTCGAACACGCCCCGCCGGGCGACTGGGCCAGCTTCGTCGCGCGGCTGTGCTACGTGCAGGCCGACGCCCGCAAGCCCGAGCATTTCGACGCGCTGGCGCGCAAGGTGCTGGACCGCCAACCCGAGGTCGTGGTCTGCTACCTGGCCACCGCGCCGCATCTGTTCGTGCCGATCTGCGAGCAGTTCGGCCGCACCGGCCTGAACCATCCGAAGGTGCGCGTGGTCCTGGAAAAACCGCTGGGCCACGATCTGGATTCGAACGAGGCGATCAACGCGGCGGTGGCGCGCTACTTCGCCGAGGAGCAGATCTACCGGATCGATCACTACCTGGGCAAGGAGTCGGTGCAGAACCTGATGGCGATCCGCTTCGGCAACGCGCTGTTCGAGCCGCTGTGGCGGCGCGAATGGGTGCAGGACGTGCAGATCACGATCGCCGAGGAACTCGGTGTCGAGGGCCGCGGCGATTTCTACGACCAGACCGGCGCGCTGCGCGACATGGTGCAGAACCACCTGCTGCAGTTGCTTTGCATGGTCGCGATGGAACCGCCCACCAGCCTGACCGAAGACGCGGTGCGCGACGAGAAGATCAAGATCCTGAAGGCGCTCAAGCCGATCTCGCCGCAGGAGGTCGCCGAGAAGACGGTGCGGGGGCAGTACCGCGCTGGCGCCATCGCCGGCAAGCCGGTGCCCGGCTATCTCGAAGAGCCCGGCATCGCGCCGGACAGCCGCACCGAGACCTTCGTCGCGATCAAGGCCGAGATCGCCAACTGGCGCTGGGCCGGCGTGCCGTTCTACCTGCGTACTGGCAAGCGGATGCAGTCGCGCGTGGCCGAGATCGTGATCCATTTCCGCGACGTGCCCCATGCGATCTTTCCCCGTCCGCTGACGCTGTCGCCGCAGAACCGGCTGGTGATCCGGCTGCAGCCCGAGGAAAGCATCCGGCTGTATTTCCTCGTCAAGCAGCCCGGCGACACGGTCGCGCTGACGCCGACCTCGCTCGACCTTGATTTCGCCAACTCGTTCAAGGTGCGCCGCGCCGGTGCCTACGAACGCCTGCTGCTCGACGTGATACGCGGACGGCTGGGCCTGTTCGTGCGCCGCGACGAACAGGTGCAGGCATGGCGCTGGGTCGAGCCGATCATCGACACCTGGGCCGAGAGTTCGCTGCCGCCAAAGCCCTATACCGCGGGCACCTGGGGACCGGCCGCGTCCTCCGCGCTGCTCTCGCGCGACAACGCGCTGTGGCACGAGGAGGTCTGACGCCGGCTCGCCCGCTTTGGCGAATCGGCCCGCCGCTCCGCTCCAACGAACCCTGACCCGGAAATCGCCATGCGCCGCTTCGAACATCCCTCGCTGCTGGACCAGGCCGAAGCGCTGGCCGCCTCCGTCAGTCACGCGCTCGACCTCGCCATCCAGGACCGCGGACACGCTGTGCTGGCCGTTTCGGGCGGGCGCTCGCCGGTGCCGATGTTCGAGCGGCTGCGCTATCGGCCGGTGCGCTGGGACGCCGTCACCATCACGCTGGTCGACGAGCGCGCGGTGCCGCCCGGACACGAGGACAGCAACGCGCGCCTCGTGCAGGAACACCTGCTGCGCGATGCCGCGGCCGCCGCCAGCTTCGTGCCGCTGATCGCCGATGCGGTCGAGGCGTCCGAGCCCGCGCGGGCGGTGGTGCGCCTCAATGCCGCGTTTCGCCAGCCCGACGTGGCGGTGCTCGGGATGGGCGAGGACGGCCATACCGCGTCGCTGTTCGCCGATGCGCCGGAGCTCGGCGAAGCGCTGAACGGCGATACGCCCTGCTATGTGGTGACACGCCCGGCCAGCGCGCCGCATGCGCGCGTGACGCTGAACCTGGCCGCGTTGCTGGCGGCCGAGCGCGTCTTCCTGGCGTTTGCCGGCGCGGCCAAGGCCGAGGTGTTCGAGCGCGCGCTGCAGGAGCCGGGGCCTGCGTTGCCGGTGGGGCTGGTGGCCAGCCGGCATCGGCATGGGTTCGATGTGTTCACTGCCTGACTGCGAGGCCTGACTACGCTGACTCGATACGCCGCTTCGATACGCCGCCCGAACACACCGCCCGAACACGCCCCCGAACACGTAGCCCGAACACGTAGCCCGAACACGTAGCCCGAATGCACGCGTTGCCACCACCGCCCGAATTTCGCCCGATGTTTTCCGCCCTGCGATGACTACCTACCCACGCCTGCTCGCCGATGTCGGCGGCACCAATGTCCGCTTCGCCCTGCAGACCGCGCCCGACGCGATCGGACCGGTCACGGCACTGAAGGTCGCCGACTATCCGTCGCTGGAAGCGGCGATGCGGCAATACCTGTCGCAGCTGTCCGGCCCGCAGCCGCGCCACGCGGCGATCGGCCTCGCCAATCCGGTCACCGGCGATCGCGTCAAGCTGACCAACCACGCCTGGGCCTTCTCGATCGAGGCGGTGCGCCAGGCGCTGGGCATGGAGACACTGCTGGCGCTGAATGATTTCACCGCGCTGGCGCTGGCCCTGCCGTACCTGCAGCCCGGCGAGCTGGCGCCCGTGCGTGCCGGCACACCGGCGGCCGACACGCCGCTGGCCCTGATCGGCCCCGGCACCGGGCTCGGCGTATCGGGGCTGATCCCCGGCCGCCACGGCGCCGGGCCCGTGGCCTTGGCGGGGGAGGGCGGGCATGTCGAGCTGATGCCGGCCACCGACGACGAGTGGATCGCCTGGCATGCCGCGCATCGCGAGCACGGCCGCGTCTCGGCCGAACGGCTGCTGTCGGGCATGGGGCTGTCGCACACGCATGCCGCGCTGGCCGCAGAAACGGGTACGCCCGTGCGCGTGCCGCTGACCGCGGCGGAGGTCACCGAGGGCGCCTTGCAGCGCGGCGATGCGCTGTGCCAGCGCGCGCTCGCGGTGTTCTGCGGCCTGCTCGGGTCGGTCGCGGCCGATGTGACGCTGATCCTCGGCGCGCGCGGCGGCGTCTATATCGGCGGCGGCATCGTGCCGCGCTTCGTCGAGGCGCTGGCGGCGTCGAGCTTCAACGCGCGCTTCGTCGACAAGGGGCGCATGCGCGCGTTCCTCGAGCCGGTGCCGGTGCAGGTCATCACCGCGCGCTTTCCCGCGCTGCCGGGGCTGGCGCACGCGCTGGCCGAAGCGGTCGACCGGCGATGAGCCGCTGCGTACGCCTGGCGGGGCGAACGAACGGAGCGAAGCGATGCGTGTGCTGCTGATCGAGGACGACACGATGATCGGCGATTCCGTGCGGCTGGCGCTGCGTCAGGAAGGCTTCGCGGTGGACTGGGTACGCGACGGCGAGGCCGGCCTGTCGGCCGCCACGCAACCGCCCGGCGTCGCCGCCGGCGGCGCGGCCGAGGGGCAGCACGATCTGGTGCTGCTCGATCTCGGCCTGCCGCGCCGATCCGGTCTTGATGTGTTGTCCGGCATGCGGGCGCGCGGCGTCGCCACGCCGGTGCTGATCCTGACCGCGCGCGATGCGGTCGCCGATCGCGTCGCCGGATTGAACGCCGGGGCCGACGACTATCTGGTCAAGCCCTTCGACCTGCAGGAGCTGGTGGCCCGCATCCACGCGCTGGCTCGGCGCGCGCAGGGCCGGGCCGAGCCGTTGGTCCGCTACGGCGCCATCGTGCTCAATCCGGCCACGCGCGAAGTCACGTTGTCGGGCGAGCCGGTCCATCTGTCGGCGCGCGAATACGCGTTGCTGGCGGCGCTGCTGGCGCGTCCGGGCAAGGTCTGGTCGGTGCCGCAGCTGCAGGAGAAGCTGTACGGCTGGGACGACGAGGTGGGCAGCAACACGGTCGAGGTCTATATCCACGCGCTGCGCAAGAAGCTCGGCCAGGGTTTGATCCGCAATATCCGCGGTGTCGGTTATGTCTGCCCGAAGCTCGATGAAGGCGTGCAGCAGGGGGACAACGGCGGCGAGAAGGACAGCGAGACGGGCAGCGAGACGGGCAGCAAGAAAGACGGCGGCAAGGACAATGAAGCCGCTGGAGGAGCGCGCTGATGCGATCGATCCAGCGGACCCTGCTGTGGTGGCTGGCGCTCGGCCTGCTGGCCGGCATCGCCGCCGCCACCGCGCTGATCTACGGCCAGGCCCGGCAGGAGGCCAACGCGCTGTTCGACTACCAGATGCGCCAGGTCGCGCTCGCGCTGCCGAGCCAGTTCAGCGGCCCGGCGATGCCATCGCTGCCGCCGCCGCTGCCGCCCGGCACCGACAACCTGTTCCGCTCCGACGAGGACGTGGTCATCCATATCTGGGACGGCACCGGCCGCAGCCTCTATCTGTCGCATTCGCGGCCGTCGCTGCCGCCGCGCGCGGAGCTCGGCTTCTCCAATGTGCGCACCGACGACGGCGAGTTCCGCATCTACAGCGTGCAGCTCGGGCCGGCGGTGGTGCAGATCGCGCAGCCGATGAGCGCGCGCCGCGAAGTGGCGGCGCGGATGGCGCTGCGCACGGTGGCGCCGCTGCTGTTGCTGCTGCCGCTGCTGGGCTGGATGGTCTGGCTGGCGGTGGGCCGCGGACTGCGGCCGGTGCGCGAGATCGCGCGGCAGGTCGGCAAGCGCGACGCCAATGCGCTGTCGCCGCTGGCGGTGGCGCAGATGCCGGCCGAGATCGCGCCGCTGACCGAGGCGCTCAACCTGCTGCTGGCGCGGCTGTCCGACGCGATCGACACGCAGCGCGCGTTCATCGCCGATGCCGCGCACGCGCTACGCACGCCGCTGACCGCGCTGCAGCTGCAGGCGCAACTGGTCGAACGCGCCGACAGCGAGCCGGCGCGCCGCGAGGCGGTTGGCAATCTGCGCGACGGGCTCGAGCGGCTGACGCATCTGGTGACGCAGTTGCTGACGCTCGCGCGCCACGAGCCCGGCGCGGCCGTCGCTGGCCATCAGCCGGTCGCCTTGCGCGAGCTGGCCGCGACGGTGGTCGGCGAGATGACGCAGGCCGCCCTCGATCGGCATATCGACCTGGGGCTCGACACTACCGATGGCGATGGCGGTGCCGATGGTCGCCATGGTCGGGTTGGTCACGATGGCGACAAAGGTCACGATGGCCGCGATGGAGACTCGGCCGGGCTGACCGTGCAGGGCGACCCCGACGCGCTGCGCATCCTGCTGACCAATCTGATCGACAACGCCCTGCGCTATGTGCCGGCCGGCGGCAAGGTCGACGTGCGCGTGCAGCGCGCGGATGCGGGCCGCGTCGCGCTGATGGTCGCCGACAACGGTCCCGGCATCCCGCCCGAGCAGCGCGCCCGCGTGCTCGATCGCTTCTACCGCCTGCCCGATGCACCGAGCGGCGGCAGCGGCCTGGGCCTGGCCATCGTCGACGAGATCACCCAGGTGCATCGCGCCACGCTGTCGCTGGAAGATAACGAGCCGGGGCTGCGGGTGCGCGTGGTGTTTCCCGCAGCGGGCGACGCACGAGGCGAACGCCGCCACTAGTCCGCGGCATACGGCGGTGGTGGCGATTTTCTCCAATAGCGTACCCGTTTCTGCGTACGGCTTTCGCCAACCGTTTGCATCCTCTGCCCTGCTGTCCCACTGATTCAGGAGGCACTCATGCAGATCGATCTCACCGGCAAGACCGCCCTTGTCACCGCCTCGACCGCGGGCATCGGGCTGGCCATCGCCATCGGCCTCGCGCGCAGCGGCGCCACCGTCATCGTCAATGGCCGCAAGCAGGACACCGTCGAGGGCGCCATTGCCGACGTGGTGCGCGAGGTGCCGGGCGCCACGGTGCGCGGCGTCGCGGCCGACGTCGGCGGCGCCGAGGGCTGCGATGCAATCGTGGCCGCCGAGCCGGCGGTGGACATTCTGGTCAACAACGCCGGCATCTACGGTCCGCGCGACTTCTATGAACTGAGCGACGAGGACTGGACCCGGATCTTTGATGTCAACGTGATGTCGGGCGTGCGGCTGGCGCGGGCGTATACGGCGGCGATGGCGGCGAACGGCTGGGGCCGCGTGGTGTTCATCTCGTCGGAGTCCGCGCTGAACACGCCGGAGGACATGATCCATTACGGCTTCTCGAAGACCGCGCAACTGGCGGTATCGCGCGGCCTCGCCAAACGGCTCAGCGGCACCGGCGTGACCGTCAACGCGGTCTTGCCGGGGCCGACACTGTCGGACGGCCTGCGCGAGATGCTGCGGGAGGACGCGCAGAAGGCAGGGCTGTCGATCGAGGAGGCGGCCGCCGAGTTCGTCAAGGCGCATCGGCCCAGCTCGATCCTCCAGCGCGCGGCCACGGTGGAAGAGGTCGCGCACATGGTGGTCTACGTCTGTTCGCCGCAGGCATCGGCGACCACCGGTGCCGCGTTGCGGGTCGATGGTGGCGTGGTGGATACCATCGCCTGAGCCTGGCAGCGGCGGGATGGTGCAACGGTGCGATGCCGCTGCATCGCGATCGCGCCGGACTTCATTTCGCACCACCGCGGGGTACGCAGAAACGGGTACGCTCCGCGCGCGGCGTCTGTCTTCATCGAGTTCGCGCGACGCAGAAACGGGTACGGCGCCGCTATCCATCGCCTGCCGGCGCGCCGGTTTTACCGGCGGTTTCATCGCAATCAGCCGGCCCATCGACGCTCGCGAACGGGTACGCAGAAACGGGTACGGTTTGCGCGAGGGGCACGCAGAAACGGGTACGCTTTCGCCGGCATGCGGGGGCCCGGTGCGTGCGCGATGCATGCTCGACACGTGTTCCGATGCTTGTCCTGATGCATCTCCAAGGCGTGCCCGAGGCGTGCCCGGACGCATCCACGCCAACGATGAAACGAAAACACAGGCGCGCATGGCGATGCCATGCCGCGCCGGTGTCGTTGTTTCAGGCCCGTATCAGATCCGTATCAGATCGGTATCAGATCGGTATCAGATCCGTATAAGACCCCGGATCAAACCCCGGATCAAACCTCTGCCGGCTCCGACGCGGCGGCACGCGCCGCCACCACCGGTGCGAGCGGCCGCGCCATCCGTGGCGCCTCCGGCAGCGGACCGCAGAAGCCAAAGTCCACCTCCGGCACGCGGCCGCTGATCAGCTCGGCGATCGCGCGTCCCGAGCCGCAGCCGTGGGTCCAGCCCAGCGTGCCATGGCCCGTGTTCAGGTACAGCCCCTGCACCGCGCTCGCGCCGATATACGGCACGTTGCCCGGCGTCGCGGGTCGCAGGCCGGTCCAGTAGCGCGCCAGTTCGGGACGGCTGACACCGGGGAAGATCTCCAGCGTGCGCCGCACGATCGCCTCGCAGCGCACCGGGTTCAGCTCCATCGAATAGCCGTTGAGCTCCGCGGTGCCCGCGATGCGCAGCCGGTCGCCCAGACGCGAGAACACCAGCTTGTACTCGTCGTCGGTCAGGCTGACGCTCGGCGCGCGCTCCGGGTCGAGCACCGGCAGCGTGGCCGAATAACCCTTGGCCGGATAGATATCGAGCTTGACGCCGAGCGGCCGCGCCAGCATCGGGCTGAAGCTGCCGAGCGCGAGCACGTAGGCGTCCGCCTGCTCGACGGTGTAGGCGCCGGTCTCGTCGGCGATCTCGACCCCGCGCATGCGACCGCCTTCCGCCAGCAGCCGCTGCACGCGCACGCCGTAGCGGAAGCGCACGCCGCGCGCCTCGCACAGCGCGGCCAGCCCGGTGGTGAAGCGGTGCACGTCGCCGGACTCGTCCTCGCTGGTGTAGGTGGCGCCCGCCAGCCGCGGCGCGATCGAGGCCAGCGCCGGTTCGAGCTTCACCACTTCGTCGGGACCGATCACGCGGCGCTCGCAGCCCAGCTCGCGCATGATGCGCGCCGGCTCGATGGCCGCGTCGAATTCCTTCTGGCTGGTATAGAAGTGCAGGATGCCGCGGGTCAGATGATCGTATTCGATGCCCGTCTCGGCGCGCAGCGCCTGCAGGCTGGCGCGGCTGTAGGTGCCGAGGTTGAGCAGCTGGATCATGTTGCGGGTGGAACGCCGGGCCGGACATTCGCGCAGGAACTTCAGCCCCCACGACCATTGCGCCGGGTCGGCGCGCAGGCGGAACAGCAGCGGTGCGTCCTCGCGTCCCAGCCAGCTGAGCAGCTTCAGCGGCGCCGAGGGGTTGGCCCAGGGCTCGGCATGGCTGACCGAGATCTGGCCGCCGTTGCCGAAGCTGGTTTCGCGTGCCGCGCCGGCATTGCGCTCGAGCACGACGACCTCATGGCCGGCCTTGGACAGATACCACGCCGAGGCCACGCCGATCACGCCGGCCCCCATCACGATGACTTTCATTTCAGGCTCCAGGATGCAAAAAGGGGCAGCCGGCCGGCATCGTCGATGCCAACCCGGCTGCCCCCACTGTCCTTTTGCCTGAGAGATTCACCGCGTCCGCCCCGGACCCGGTTTGCCCCTTCGGCGGCCGTCATCGCTGAACCATGATGGCGGCGCTCTCCAGTTCGTTGTCGTCTCCAGTCTTCGGTACCTGAGCGTTTCGGGGGTACGCCTTCGGCAGCGCTGCCGCCGCGCTGTCGCGCCGCAGGCTCGCTTTCTCCTGGATGGGCGGACAGTAACACGGCGCGGCGGCGGCCGCAACGCGAGTTACTGTGGCGCGGCGGGCGGCGTTCCCTTCCTGCGTGCCTTGTTGGCGTACATCGCCTGGTCGGCCTGCGCCAGCAGGTCGGCGATGCCGGTGTGCCGGGCGGGATCGAAGGCGACCGCGCCGGCGCTGAAATCGAGCGCATAGCCGCGCTGGCTCTGCGCGTTGTACGCGTCCACGACTTGCCGCAGCCGGGCCAGCATCGCGTCGCACTGGTCGGCCGAGGCGTCGACCAGCAGCACGACGAACTCGTCGCCGCCCAGGCGTCCGATCAGGTCGGACTCGCGGAAGGCCTGGCGCAGGTGGTCGGCGAAGGCGGCCAGCGCCAGATCGCCCTCGGCGTGCCCGAAGCGGTCGTTGATGGCCTTGAAGCCGTCCATGTCGAAGAACAGCAGTGTGACGGGCATTCCCTGGCGCTGGCAGACCGCCAGCGCATGCTGCGCCAGCGCCGAGAAGCCGCGGCGGTTCGACAGCATCGTCAGGTCGTCCATCGAGGCCAGTTGTGCCGACTCCAGTTCCTGCTCGGCCAGGCGACCCAGATCGTGCAGCAGCGCCTGATCGTCCTTGTCGAACTCGCGCGGCTCGGTGTCGATCAGGCACAGCGTGCCGACCTTGGCGCCGCCCCGTACCGCGAGCGGGCAGCCGGCATAGAAACGCACGCCGGGCGCGCCCCTGACCAGCGGGTTGTCGTGAAAGCGCTGGTCCTGCAGCGCATCGGGCACGATCAGCAGGTCGTCGCGCAAAATCGCATGGCCGCAGAACGATTGCTCACGCGGCGTTTCGCGGGCGGCCAGGCCGAACGAGGACTTGAACCACTGGCGCCTGGCATCGACCAGGCTGACCAGCGCGATCGGCACGTCGAACAGCCGCCTGGCCAGGCGGGTCAGCCGGTCGAAGCGCTCTTCGGCGGCGGTATCGAGCAGGTTCAGCGAGTACAGCGCGTCGAGGCGCCGCTGGTCATCGGCGGGAATGGGAGCAGGAATCATCTCGTCAATGCGATCGTTGTTATCCCCGATCGTCGTCTGCCCGCCTCAAGCGGGTTTGTCGCCGGCCGCCGCGGCAGCGCGGGGCCGGTCGATAGGGTCGTTCCATGTGCGGGCGGCCGCATGCGCGGTCGTGGACGTGTCCGCCAGCACCGGTGCGCCGCGGCGCTACACCTCGCGCGTCATCCCTTTCAGATCGATCCACTGCTCGAACTGCTCGGCGGTGACATGGCCGGAGGCGATCGCCGCCTCGCGCAGCGACAGGTTGCGGGCCACCGCCAGCTTGGCGATTTCGGCCGCCTTGTCGTAGCCGATATGCGGATTCAGCGCGGTGACCGGCATCAGCGAGCGTTCGAGCAACTCGGCGATGCGCGCCCGGTCCGCTTCGACGCCCGCCACCATGTGTTCGGCGAAGCTGGCCGCCGCGTCGGCCAGCAGTGTAACGGACTGCAGCAGGCTGTAAACGATGACGGGCTTGTAGGCGTTCAGTTCCAGCGTGCCCAGGCCGTTGGCCAGCGTGATGGTGGTGTGGTTGCCGATCACGCGGCAGCAGACCATCGCCAGCGCCTCGGCCTGGGTCGGATTGACCTTGCCCGGCATGATCGACGAACCGGGTTCGTTGGCCGGCAGCTGCAGCTCGGCAAAGCCCGCGCGGGGACCCGAGCCCAGCAGCATGAAGTCGCGCGCGATCTTCAGGAAGGACGAGGCCGTGGTATTGAGCGCGCCGGACAGATCGGCCAGCGCGTCGTGCGCGGCCTGCAACGCGTAGCGGTTGGCCGCCGGTTCGAACGGCAGGCCGGTGTAGTCGGCCAGCGCGCGCGCGAAGGCGGCGGCAAAGCCGGCCGGCGCATTGAGGCCGGTGCCGACCGCGGTGCCGCCCTGGGGCACCGGCATCGCGCGCAGCACGGCCTGATGCAGCCGCGCCTGCGCGTCGGCCACCTGCGCCTGGTAGCCGGAGAACTCCTGGCCCAGCGTCAGCGGCACGGCATCCTGCAGATGGGTGCGGCCGACCTTGACGATATCGGCGAAGGCCTCGACCTTGCTGCCCAGCGTCTTCTGCAGCGTCTCCAGCGCCGGCAGCAGCTGGCGCTGCACCGCACGCGCCGCGGCGATATGCATCGCGGTCGGGAAGCTGTCGTTCGACGACTGGCTCGCGTTGACGTGGTCATTGGGATGAACGGGCCGCTTGCTGCCGACCTCGCCGCCGAGCAGCTGGATCGCACGGTTGGCGATCACCTCGTTCAGGTTCATGTTGGTCTGCGTGCCCGAGCCGGTCTGCCAGACCGACAGCGGAAACTCGTCGGGCCACTGGCCGGCGATGATCTCCTCGGCGGCCTGTTCGATCGCCTGCGCCAGCCCCGCGTCGAGCACGTTCAGCTCGCGGTTCGCGCGTGCCGCGCACAGCTTCAGGATCGCAAATGCCTCGATCAGCGCCGACGGCATCTTCTCGTTGCCGATGCGGAAGTTCTGGCGCGAGCGCTCGGTCTGCGCGCCCCACAGGTGGTCGGCGGGGACGGGTACCTGGCCCAGGCTGTCCTGTTCGATGCGGGTCGCTGGGGGCTGCTGGTCTGACATGACTGGCTCCTGTGAACGAACGGTACGAATCGGTCTTCTAGGATACGCCGCCAATGCTCGGGTTGCCGCCGGTGCCGCCGGTGCCCGGATCCGCCCGTGGCGCCGACGCAGGGCGGCCCCGGCGGCGAAGGCGGCGAAGGCGGCCCTACGAGCGCGCCTCGCGCGACCGGTTCGCCAGCTCCGGCGGGCCGATCTCGAAGCGGCCGCGTCCGCCGTCCTTGGCGCGGTACAGCAGCGCATCGGCCTCCTTGGCCAGCTGCTGCCATGTGATCGGGGCACCCTGGTACAGCGCGATGCCGATGCTGACATTGACGTCGACGAAGGCGCCCTCGATGAAGAAGCGCCGGCCCACCGAATGCAGGATCGCCCCGGCCACGCGCACCGCGACATCGGGCCGGTCGATGTCCTCCATCACGATGGCGAACTCGTCCCCGCCCAGGCGCGCCACCGCGTCGCGCTCGCGCACGCAGCGCTGCACGCGCTTGGCGAAGCTCTGCAGCAGCTGGTCGCCGGCCGCGTGCCCATAGTGGTCGTTGACCGCCTTGAAGCGGTCCATGTCGAGGTAGAGGAGCGCCATCAAGCGCTCCTGCGAACGGCTGCGCGCCATCGCCTCCGCGAGCCGCGTCTCGAAGGCGCTGCGGTTCAGCAGCTGTGTCAGGTGGTCCAGGCGCGAGATCTGCGCCAGCCGCAGCGTCTCGAGCTTGCGCGCGGTGATGTCCTGCACGTGGACATGCACGCCCTCGACGCGGCTGCCGTCGGCACTCCACTCGGGCCGGAAATTGGTCTCGGTGCAGTGGTAGTCGGGGTCGTGGAATTCGGTCTCGAAGGTGACCGCGGTGCCGGCCAGCGCCTGCTGCAGATACGGCTGGATGCGCGCGTAGCGGGCCTCGCCCAGCAGCTCGCGCAGCGTCATGCCGCGCAGCTGATCGAGCGGAATGCCGAAGGTGCGCTCGTAGGCGAGGTTGTTGAAGACGTAGCGCTCTTCGGTGTCGATGAAGGCCAGCAGCGAGGGCAGCGTGTCGGTGACCGCGCGCAGGCGCGCCTCGCTGCGATGCAGCTGTTCGCGGCGCTCGCGCACGTCGCGCATCAGCCGGGCGAAGGCGCGCGCCAGCACGCCGATCTCGTCGTGGCGATCGGTCGACAGCCGCTCGAAGGCCGACAGGTCGCGCGCGCTGTCGCGCACCACGCGCCGCAACTGCGCCAGCGGCGCGAACATCCAGTGCACCGCGAACCAGTTCAGCATCGCCACCATGCCGACGGCCACCGCGGACCACAGCAGGAAGCGCTGCTGCATCGCGTGCAAGGGCTGGAAGGCTTCCTTGGCCGGCAGCACCGCGACCAGTTCCCAGCCGGTGGTGGCCATCAGATACCGTGCGATGACCGGCTCGCGCGGGGTCAGGAACTCGAACGTGGCCGGTTGCGCCTGCACCCCGCAGGTCTCGCCCTGGGCGCGCGCCGGTCGTCCCACCTGCTGCTGCAACCGGTGCTGCACGTAGACCGGTTGAGGCCCGGCCGAGACCAGGCAATAGAAGCCGGTGCTGCCGATCGGGCTGTGCGGCACCTCCACCAGGAAGTTGGAGCGCCCCAGGTCGATCCAGCCGCCTACCAGTCCGAGGAAGGTCTTGTCGTCCGAGACGATCGGCACGGCCAGCAGCACGCCGACCGAACCATCGGCCCGCGCCCGGATCGGCGGGCTGATCACGGGCGCCAGCGTGCGTGCGGTCTCGCGAAAGTAGGTGCGGTCCGCGACCGATACCACGGTGCCGTCGCGGGCCAGCAGCATGCCCCTGGCGTCGACCACGACGGCGCTGTTGAAGGTGCCGGGAATCGGCAGCGCGCGGCTGAGCATCGCCTGCAACTTGGCGGGCGGCGCGTCCATCATGGTCTTGAACTGCGGGGCCAGGTGTTCGAGCAGGATCAGGCGATCGCTGACCGCCGTGTCCAGTTGCTCCGCGGTCAGCTTGACCACGGAATCCTGCTGCGCCTGCAGGGCGTCACGCAGATCGGCGTGGGCCGATTGCAGCGAGCGACCACGATGGCGGCCCCAAGCACGGTCGACAGACCGGCGGTGACCAGCGCGATGCGGGTCGTCAACGACAGCGCGAAACGCGGACGACGTGTCTGTGCCGCGGGCGCCTGCGCGCGGCGATCGTCGTTCGGTGTGTCGGGCGGTCCTTTCTGCGGTGCGTTGGGCGAGGCGTCGAGCAAGGGGGACGGGTGCATGCGTGCCCGCAAGGGCGTTCCCCGGGGTCGGCGGGTTCCGTAGGCGTCACCGTATCACATCGAGCGGCATGGTGCGAGTAGCCGGGGCGGGCCTGGCGGCTGTCGCAAAGTGCATTTCGCGCGGTATAGTCCAAGCCGTGATCGGAGCCTGGACGCCAGCGGCATCGGTGCCGGTCACCGCTCTGGCGCCACGCTCCGGCGCCCCAATCCAGGCCGCCCCGCCGCCCCGCCGCTTTGCTACCGCGATGAAACTGCCTTCGCTTCCTCCTGCCGTCCTGGCTCTGCTGGTCGTGGCCGCCGGCGCCTGCGTCACCGCGGTGGCCGCCGTGCAGACCGCCGCGTGGAGCGAGCGGGCCGCCGCGCAGCGCCTCGATGCGATGCTGACGGCGAGCGTAATGGCGGTGCGCCAGCGTCTCGACACCGGCGAGCGTCTGCTGCGCGGGGCCAGCGGCCTGCTGGCGGCCGATCCCGACACCACGCGCGACCAATGGCGCGCCTATATGCTTGCCACGCAGGTCGACGATCTGCCGGCCGGCATCCACTCGGTCGGCTATGCCAGATTGACGGATGCATCCGGGCTGGAGGCGCTGATCGACACCGTCCGCGCCGACGGCCTGCCCGCCTTCGACGTGTTTCCGCGCGGCGAGCGCGAGGTCTACGCGCCTGGCATCTATGTCGAGCCCTTCGCCGGCCGCACCATCGGCGCGCTGGGCTTCGACCATCTGTCCGACCCGGCACGCCGCGCGGCGGCAGAAGCGGCGCGCGACGCGATGCAGGCGCGCATGACTTCCCGCGTGACGCTGCTGCGCGAGGCCCATCGCAGCGTCGCGCTGCAGGGCACGGTGCTGTATCTGCCGGTCTACCGCAACGGCATGCCGCTGAACGCGGTGGATGAGCGCCGGCACGCCGTGCTCGGCTATGTCTATGCCGCCTACCGGCTCGGCGACCTGCTTGCCGATGCCGCGGCGATCCATGGCGGCAAGCTTTCGCTGTCGCTGTATCAGGGGCGGCCCTCCGCCGCCAGCACCGTGCTGCTGGCCCGGGCGGGCGGCGAGGCGGCGCCGCGCACGCATTCGCATCCGCTGCGCCAGCTCGATCGCGAGCTGTCGTTCGGCGGCCAGACCTGGACCGTGCGCGCGAGCACACTGCCCGCCTTCGAGGACGGCGGCCCCGCCCCGGTACCGCTGGTGATCGCGGCCGGCACGCTCGGCACCGTGCTGCTCGGCGCTCTGGTGTGGCATCTGGCCGCGCGGCGCCGCAACGCCGAACGCGCCAGGCAGTCGGCCGACGTGGTGGCGCAGCGGCACGCGCGCCTGCTCGACCATGCGCCGATCTGCGTGATCGGGTTCGACCGGCACGGCACGATCACCTCGATCAATCGCCCCGGCGAGCAGATGCTGTGGTACCAGGCGCACGAACTGGTCGGACGCATTCCGTACAGCGCGCTGCACGAACCGGGAGAACTCGCCGCGCGGGCCCGCGCACTGTCCGCCGAACTGGGCCAGCCGGTGGCGCCGGGTTTCGAAGCGCTGATCGCCAAGCCGCGCCTCGGGCTGGTCGACGAGCACACCTGGCATTACGTGCGCAAGGGCGGTTCGACGCTGCCCGTGCAATTGACGCTGTTGCCGCTGCCGGGGGCCGGTGGCGACGCCGGCAGGCACCAAGGCGACGCGGGAGAGGACGGCGCCGGCGGCTACCTGGCGATTGCCCACGATCTGACCGAGCGCCGGCGCGCCGATGCCTATATCGATCATCTCGCGCACCACGACACGCTGACCGGGCTGCCCAACCGCGACTATCTGAGCGGCCGTGCCGACGCGCTGCTGCAGGCGATCGGTGCCCGTGACGGACGGGTTGCCTTGCTGCTGATCGACCTCGACCAATTCAAGCGCATCAACGATTCGCTCGGACACCATGTGGGCGACGACGTGCTGCGCACCATGGCCGACCGGCTGCGCGCCGCCGTGCGCCGGGCCGACCTGGCGGCGCGGATGGATGGCGACGAGTTCGCCGTGGTGTTGTCGGACATCGCCGATGAAAGCGAGGCCGAACTGGCGGCCGCCAAGATCGTCGCGCGGCTGTCCGAGGAATTGCGGCTGGGCGGCGTACGGCTGCGCGTCGTGCCGTCGATCGGCATGGCGCTGTTCCCGGCAGACGGCAATACCGTCGCCGACCTGCTGCAGGCGGCCGATGCGGCGTTGCATGCCGCCAAGCAGGGCGGCCGCGGCCAGGTGCGCCGCTTCTCGCCGGACATGAAGGAGGCGTCGCTGGCCCGCTTCACCATCGAGGGCCTGCTGCGGCGCGCGCTGGTCGAGCAGGAATTCACGCTGCGTTATCAGCCGCTGGTCGACACCGCCAGCCAGCGCATTGTCGGCGTCGAGGCGCTGCTGTCGTGGCACACCCCGGAGCGTGGCGCGATGGAGCCGGGCCAGTTCATCCCGATCGCCGAGCAGTGCGGGCTGATCGTGCCGATCAGCGAATGGGTCCTGGCGACCGCCTGCCGCGAAATCCAGACGCTGCGGATGCGCACCGGCATCGACCTCGAGGTCGCGGTCAATATTTCGCCGCCGCATCTGCAGCAGGCGGACTTTCCCGAGTTGGTCGACCGCTGCCTGCGCGAAAGCGGGCTGCCGGCCCGCAATCTGGCGATCGAAGTCACCGAGGGCATATTGATCGAGGGCACGCCGCAGACCATCGAGGCGTTCCGCGGCATCCGCGCGCTCGGTGTGGGCCTGTCGATCGACGACTTCGGCACCGGCTATTCGGGTTTGAGCTATCTGACGCGGCTGCCGATCAACAAGCTGAAGATCGACCGCTCCTTCGTCGCCAACCTCGCCGGCGGCGACAGCAATGACGAAGACCGCGCGGTGGTGGCGGCGATCATCGCGCTCGGCCATCAGTTGCGGCTGCAGGTGGTGGCCGAGGGCGTCGAAACCGCCGACCAGTTCCACTTCCTGCGGGAGCAGGGCTGCGATGCGGTGCAGGGCTTCCTGTTCGGTGCCGGCGTGCCGCTGGCGGAGCTGATCGAGCGCTGCGAGCAGGGCGTGACGTTGCAGCCGGTGTAGCGCCGCGTTGGCGAGGGGGTTCGCAGAAACGGGTACGTTTCGGCGTGGGGCGCGCGGCGGCGGATCGTACGGTGCGGCCCTCGGGGGTTCGCGGTCTCCGAGCCTTCCGCGATCTCCGCAATCAGGCAATCCCGGCAATCCCGGCAATTCCGGCAATCCCGGCAATCCCGGCAATCCCGGCACCAAAAAAAGAAGCCGCCAGTTGCCTGGCGGCTCGTCGGGAATGCGTCGGAGGGGTCAATTAACTCTGGCGCAGGTCATAGTTTAATTTCACTTAAGGCGTTTTGTCACTGCTTGTAATATTTACCCTTTCCGTTGTGGGGTCAAGCTGATGCCGTCGCGCAACAGTTGCGTCCTTACATCGCCGATCGCCGTCCCGGGGCGATGCGCATGTCCGAAAACGGCTTGCCATTGGCGGACGAGAGGGGTCAAATCCGCCCATCCGCGCACAGTCGCGCACACCCCGCACACCCGCACACCCCGCACACCCCCGCGCATTCACTGCGCATTCACCGGGCGCCACAAGCGCCGATCCCGTCATGACTCCCGCCGATTTCCTCCGCCTGCTGTCGCTGTCCGCCATCTGGGGCGCCAGCTTTCTCTTTATCCGTGTCGGCGCGCCGGTGCTCGGTCCGCTGACGGCAGCCTTCGTGCGGGTGGTCATCGGTGCGCTGGCGTTGGCGGTAATCCTCGCCGCGCTGCGTATCCGCTGGGACATGCGCGGCAAATGGGGCCGCGTGATGGTGCTCGGCGCCGTCAATTCCGGCATCCCCTTCGTGATGTACTCGGTGGCCGCGCTGTGGCTGCCGGCCGGCTATTCGGCGGTGTTCAACGCCATGACGCCGTTGATGGGCGTGCTGATCGGCGCGCTGTTTTTCGCCGAACGCATGACGCTGGCCAAGGGCGCGGGCGTACTGATCGGCGTGGCCGGCGTCGCGGTGTTGACGCGGACCGGGCCGGTCGCGTTCAGTCTTGAAGTGCTTTTCGG
This sequence comes from Cupriavidus cauae, assembly GCF_026210475.1. Lineage (NCBI taxonomy): Bacteria > Pseudomonadati > Pseudomonadota > Betaproteobacteria > Burkholderiales > Burkholderiaceae > Cupriavidus > Cupriavidus cauae. The sequence goes on along the minus strand of NZ_CP080294.1, from coordinate 960,105 downwards.
TGCGCTCGCTCGCCTCGCCGCCACCGCCTGCTATGGCCTGGCCCGCTTTCTGACGCGCCGCTGGATCAGCCAGCAGGGCGGGCTGGATGCGCGGCTGGTGGCAGCGGGCAGCATGGTCGGCGCGACGCTGTTCCTGCTGCCGTTTTGCGTGGCGGCCCTGGTCCGCGAGAACACGCTGCCCGCGGCCAGTGCCGGCGTCTGGGCGGCGATGGCGGCGCTGGGCCTCGTCTGTACCGCGCTGGCCTACATCCTCTATTTCCGGCTGATCGCCGATATCGGACCGGTGCGGGCGCTCAGCGTGACCTTCCTGATTCCGCCGTTCGGCATCGTGTGGGGCGCGGTGTTTCTGGGCGAGTCGCTGTCCTGGGCGCACGCGGTGGGCGGGGCGCTGATCGGCGTGGCGTTGTGGCTGGTGTTGAGGCCGGCGACGGTGCCGGCGGTCCCGGCCGCCGGGCGGCCGTGAGCGGTCTGCGATCGTGATCGAATGAGAAGGCGTCGGCTCGCCTAGGCGGGAGTCGCCCCTGCCGCGCGGCCGCCCTGGCCCGCAAGACTGGCGGCGGTGACGTTATAGCGTTCGCGCACCAGCATGATGACCTGCCGCGCATGGCGCAGGTCGCGGACGGCATCGTCGTCGCATCGTTCGGGAAAGTCGACTTCCGCGCTCCAGTTGCAGCCGGTATGGTCCGGCCGGTGCACGCACACCGCGCGCAGCTGGCAATCATGGCAACCCGGCTGCTCGCGCAACTGCCGCGCCAGGATGCGTTTCAGTTCGGTCAACGGCTTGAACAGGCGTTCCATCGCGAAGCTCCATCGGTGCCATCGGGTGGGCCGGCATGGCGAAGCGGCGGACAGCCAGTGGAAGGCGCTCGATGCGCCGGCGCGAGAAGCGCGCCGGGCGACGGAAGTTCCGGCTGCCGCGCCCTGGACGGGCGCCCGGAAAGACACGCCGTGCAGAAGCACGGCGCCAGGAATAAAAAGGTGGCTTTGCTTGCCGACGGAGTTTGGCGATCAAGAAAGCGGGGTCTGGTTGCTTCCCTGATCCTCCGGCGACTGGCTACTGCCAAACGCTCCGCGGTACGGAGCGGTCCCCACAAAAGACGGTTGTCGGACACCGGCAGGCGGCGTCGCGGAATTCGTGCGGCGGGCGCGAGCGTTGCGCTGCCGGCTTGGTCTGCGACGCCACCGTGAAACTCGGGTGTCGGCGTCGTCAGACAGTGATGCGATAGTAAATGAGAATTGATCTCATTACAAGTATTGGTTGGGGGAGATACATCCTGTTACTCCTCCTTTGATGGAGGGCGCCGAGGGCAGACGGGCAGCCACCCTCGGCGCGTCAGCGTTTCGAGACTTCAGTACTTCCACAAAATCTTCTGCAGCTCGCGCGTGTCGTTGGTCTTGGTCAAGGCCAACGCGGTAAGGATGCGCGCTTTCTGCGGCAGCTGGTCGTCCACCACCACCCAGTCGTACTTGTCGTCGGGCTGCTCGCCGTTGCGGATGACCACGCCGCTGCCGGTGCGCGAGGCGCGGACGATCTGTACGCCCTTGGCGCGTGCGGCCTTCAGCGGTTCGACCATGTATTCGCCTACGCTGCCATTGCCGGTGCCGGCATAGACGATCGCCTTGGCGCCGTTCCTGACCGCGGCGTCGACGCTGCCCGGGTTCGCATTGCCGTAGGCATAGACGATCGCCACTTCAGGCAGGCGGTCGATGCGGTCGATATCCCATTCCGTCGCGGTGGTATGCGGACGGGCCGGCAGCCGGTAATACAGCGTGCGGCCCTCGACCACGTAGCCCAGCGGGCCGAACGGCGAGCGGAAGGTCTCGGTCTTGAAGGTGTTGCTCTTGGTGACGTCACGGCCCGTGTGGATCTCGTCGTTCAGCACCACCAGCGTGCCCTTGCCCTTGGACTCCGGGCTGGAAGCGACCAGCACCGCGTCGTACAGGTTCAGCGCGCCGTCGGCGCCCAGCGCCGTCCCCGGACGCATGGAGCCGACCACCACCACCGGCTTGTCGCTCTTGAGCGTCAGGTTCAGGAAGTAGGCCGTCTCTTCAATGGTGTCGGTGCCGTGCGTAATCACGACGCCGTCCACGTCCGGCTGCTTCAGCAGCTCGGACACGCGCTTGCCCAGCTTGAGCAGACGCTCGTTGTTGAAGCTCTCCGAACCGATCTGGAAGATCTGCTCGCCCTTGACGTTGGCAACCTTCGAGATTTCCGGGACCGACGCGATGATCTTGTCGACCGGCACCACCGCGGACTGGTAGGCGGCGGTATTGATGGCCGAGGCGCCGGCGCCGGCGATGGTGCCGCCGGTGCCGACGATCACGATATTGGCCTTGCGGACCTGGCTCGGCGCGGTCGCCGCAGGGGCCGTGGTGGCTGCCGGAGCCGCCGTCGCGGCGGGTGCGGCGGGTGCGACGACGGTCTGTGCGTGGGCGGCGCCGGTGAGCAGGCCGGCGCAAAGCAGCAGCGCGGCGATCGGACGGACGGGGTGAAGGGTGGTGGTACGGACCATGATGCTCCTCTGAATGGATGGCTTCGCGTCGCCTTGTGAGCGCGCGGCCGTGTGCAACTGTCCTTGTTGGTATTGAGTCCCTGCGCTCGCGGGCCGGATGTTCACCGGCTTACGTCAAGCGCAGAGCGTGGACTATACACACGACACGGTAGGCCATCCAGAGGCACCCAGCACGTCCCGTCAACATGCCAAGTCACCCTCCCGCCTGGGCCTTCCAGATCACGCCGCCAATCGGAACGTCCCCACCGCGCGGTGCAGCGCGTCGGCCTGGTCTTCCAGCGAAGCCGCGGCGGCGGCCGCCTGTTCGACCAGCGCGGCGTTCTGCTGCGCCATCTGGTCCATCTGCGTGACGGCCTGGTTCACCTGCTCGATGCCGCCGGTCTGCTCCTCGGTGGCGGCGCGCATTTCGCCGATCAGGTCGGTGACGCGCTTGACCGCCTCGACGATCTCGCCCATTGCCTTGCCGGCGTTCTCGACCAGCGCCGAGCCGTCCTCGACGCGCTGCGCCGAGTTGCCGATCAGCGCCTTGATTTCCTTGGCGGCGGTGGCGCTGCGCTGAGCGAGGCTGCGCACTTCGCCGGCCACCACGGCGAAGCCACGGCCCTGGTCGCCGGCGCGGGCCGCTTCGACGGCGGCGTTCAGCGCCAGGATATTCGTCTGGAAGGCGATGCCTTCGATCACGCCGATGATGTCGACCACCTTGCCGGACGCGTCCTTGATCTCGCCCATCGTGGACACCACCTGATGGACGATCTCGCCGCCGCGCACCGCGATCTCCGACGCGCCTTCGGCCAGCCGGCTGGCCTGGCGGGCGTTGTCGGCGGTCTGGCGCACGGTGCTGGTCAGCTGCTCCATGCTGGCGGCGGTCTCCTCCAGCGAGGCGGCCTGCTCCTCGCTGCGGCGCGACAGGTCGGCGTTGCCGGCCGCGATCTGCTTGGCCGCGCCGGCGATCGAATCGGCCGAACCGCGGATGGTGCCGATCGCGCCGGTCAGCCGCTGCTGCATCTGGGCCATTGCGAACAGCATGCTGCGCTGGTCGCCGGGCGCGACCTCGACGCGGCTGGCCAGATCGCCTTCCGCGATCCGGCTGGCGATATGCGAGGTGAGCGCCGGCTCACCGCCAAGCTGCTTGTGCAGGCCGTTCGCGATCCGGACGACGACCAGGCTCATCAGCGTGCCGATCACCAGCAGCAGCCCCAGCGATTGCCACAGCGAGGCGCGGAAGGCCGCATCGATATCGTCCAGATAGACGCCCGAGATGAAGTTCCAGTCCCACGGCTTGAAGTTGGCGACATAGCTGAGCTTAGGCTGCGGCGCCTCCGCGCCCGGCTTGGGCCACAGGTAGTGGACGAAGCCGGTGCCCGGCCCCTTGCCGATCTCGGCGATGTCGCGGAACAGGTAGGTGCCGGCCGGGTCCTTGAAGTCGGCCATGCTCTTGCCGTTCATCTCGGACTTGATCGGATGCATCACGACCACGGTGTCCGAGCGCATCAGCGTGAAGTAACCGTCGCTGCCGAAACGCATCGCCCGCACCTTGTCGACGGCGAATTCCTTGGCCTGTTCGACGGTCATCTTGCCGGCCTTCGCCTCGGCCTCGTAGGCCTTGACTACCGACAGCGCGGTCTCGGTGACATGGACGAGGTCGGTGCGCCGCTCGTCGAGCCGCATGTTGCGCATCTGCCAGGCATCCCACAACAGCAGCGCCAACAGGCACACCCAGCTGAGCACCAATGGCAGCAGCAATTTCTTTCTCAAGCTAAGACGTTCCAGCATCGTGTTTCCCCGTGGTCCACCGTAAAAATTGTGTTTGTCCGCGGCATAACGGCGGACCGGCGGACAAACTTGACCGGGGAGGGCCTAGGGCTTTCCATGAGTGCAAATGCGGGCACAATCGTGGCGGTACGCGTAAAGTTACATGCACTTACTTACAAGTTACGGGCACGTGAAATGCGCTGTAATACTTATTAATCACGTGTGGATTGCAGGACCAAATGAGAACAATTATTCTTTCGGTCTCCTGAAACTCCCGTTACGACGGGCCGACGACGGACGGCGAGAGAGCCTGCGGCCAGTCGCTGCGCCGCCGTCCCGCACGCCGCATTGCCCCGGCGACGAGCAACACGCAGCAACGCCGGAACACAGTCATGACCGAATCCCGCCTGGAACCCCCTCTGGAGCCGCGTATGGAATCCCATATGGGCGCGGCGCAGCAGCGTCGGGCGTTCTGGCTCAAGCACCTTCACCAATGGCACTGGATCAGCTCCGCGCTCTGCCTGATCGGCATGCTGCTGTTCGCGGTGACCGGCTTCACGCTGAACCATGCCGGACAGATCGAGGCCGAGCCGAAGGTCGTGGTTCGCAATGCCGAGGCGCCGGCCCCGGTGCTGGCGGCCTTGCAGGCCCGCAAGGCGGCCCTGGCGGGCACGAACGGCGATAGCAGCGACGGCGGCAATAGCGGCAATAGCGGCAAAAACGGCGATACCGGCAACCGCGGAAATAACGCCGCTCAGGACAAAAGCCCGGTTCCCGCCGAACTCGCCGACTGGCTGCAGCGCGAATTCGATATCGACGCGCATGGCCGCGAGGCCGAATGGTCTCCCGACGAGATTTACGTGCCGCTGCCGCGCCCGGGCGGCGATGCCTGGGTCAGCGTCGCACTGGACAGCGGCGAGACGCAGTACGAGCTGACCACGCGCGGCTGGATCTCCTACCTGAACGATCTGCACAAGGGCCGCAACACCGGCGGCGCCTGGAGCCTGTTCCTGGACCTGTTCGCGTTTGCCTGCCTGGTGTTCTGCGTGACCGGCCTGTTCCTGCTGAAGCTGCACGCCGGCGCCCGCGTCGCCACCTGGCCGCTGGTCGGCCTGGGGCTGGTGGCACCGCTGCTGCTGGCCATCCTGTTTATCCATTGACGAGGTTCCCTGTATGCGTCGTTTGCTTAGCGTCTCCATGACCGGCCTGGGCGGCCTCAGTGGCCTGAGCGGCCTGGCGGCGGTCTCGTTCGCCGCGCCCGCCGCGGCGGCGGAGATGAACGTCAAGGTCGAGATCCCTCGCCTGAGCGTCGCCGAATACCACCGCCCTTATGTGGCGATGTGGCTCGAGCGCGCCGACCAGAGCCCGGTGGCGACCTTGTCGGTCTGGTACGACGTCAAGCTGAAGAACGCCGAGGGCACCAAGTGGCTCAAGGACATGCGCCAGTGGTGGCGCAAGGCCGGCCGCGATCTGCAGATGCCGGCCGACGGCATCTCCGGCGCGACGCGCGCACCGGGCGAACACACCGTGACCTTCACCGACGGCAAGGCGCCGCTGGCCAAGCTGCCCGCGGGCGAATACCAGCTGGTGGTCGAGGCCGCGCGCGAAGTCGGCGGCCGCGAACTGCTGCGCGTGCCGTTCGCCTGGCCGCCGGACGGTTCCAAGTCGGCGCAAGCCAAGGGCCAGCACGAGCTGGGCGCCGTCACCGTCAGCCTGAAGCCGTGAGCGTCGTGCCCCGCGCCGCCGCCCGCCGCATTCCATCCGTCCATTTCCGATCCCGTGCCCTGGAGCCCTCGATGAACCGTTCCGCGATGTCCCTCTCCGCCAGGCTGTCCGCGCTGGCCCTGGTTGCGCTGCTGCCGCTGTCCGCGCACGCCCACCGCCAATGGCTGCTGCCGTCGGCCACCGTGCTGTCGGGCAGCGATCCGTGGGTGACCGTCGATGCGGCGGTGTCCAACGACCTGTTCTACTTCGAGCATTTCCCGCTGCGCCTCGACAACCTCAGCGTCAGCGCACCGGACGGCAGCCCGGCCAAGGCCGAGAACCAGAGCACCGGCCGCTATCGCAGCACCTTCGACGTGCACCTGACCGCTCCGGGCACCTACAAGCTGGCGGTGGTCAACAACGGCCTGTTCGCCAGCTACAAGGAGAACGGCCAGACCAAGCGCTGGCGCGGCTCGGCCGAGGATTTCGCGCAGAAGGTGCCGGCCAACGCCCAGGACCTGCAGGTGACCCAGTCCGAGAGCCGGCTCGAAACCTTCGTGACCGCCGGCAAGCCGACCACCCAGGCGTTGAAGACCACCGGCCGCGGGCTGGAGCTGGCCCCCGTCACGCATCCGAACGATCTGTTTGCGGACGAGCCGGCCAATTTCCGGCTGCTGCTCGACGGCAAGCCGGCGGCCAACGTCGAGGTCGAGGTGGTGCCGGGCGGCAATCGCTATCGCGACCAGCTCGGCGAGATGAAGGTCAAGACCGATGCGGACGGCAAGTTCACCGTCAAGTGGCCGTCGCCGGGCATGTACTGGATCGAGGCCGAGGTGCGCGATGACAAGGTCTCGATCAAGCCCGCCAAGGCGCGCCGCGCGGCCTATATGGCGACCTTCGAGGTGCTGCCGCAGTAAGCGCGGCGCGTTGGGTCGAGTTGGGTCCTCCGATGCTGCCGATGTCCGCCGCCGCGGCGGCTCGCATGCGGTCCACGCCGTCATCCGAGCTACCATCCGCGCCGCCATCCGCCGCGCGGCGCGTGCTGGTGCCGCTGCGTTTCGATGCGCCACCGTCGCCGCCCGAAGGCGCGGTGGTGCTGCATCGATGCGGCGGGCAGACGATGGGGACGACCTGGTCGGTGCGCTGCCTGCTGACCGCCGATGATGCTGGCGATGACAGGGGCAAAGACGCGGGCAATGACGCAGGCAAAGTCGCGGGCAATGACGCAGGCAAAGTCGCGGGCAATGACGCGGGCAATGACGCGCCCGGTTTCGATGCCGATATCGATGCCGCTGTCGATGCCGCTGTCGATGCCGCTGTCGATGCCGCAACGATCCAGGCCGGCATCGACGCGTTGCTCGCACAGATCGTCGGGCAGATGAGCAACTGGCTCGACGACTCCGATATCGGCCGTTTCAACGGCGCGCCCGCCGGCAGCTGGGTCTCGTTGCCGCCCGCCTGCTTTTCCGTGCTGCAGGCGGCGCTGGCGGTCGCGCGCGACAGCGGTGGCGCCTACGATCCGAGCGCGGGCCCGTTGGTGTCGCTGTGGGGCTTCGGCCCCGACGGCGCACGCGCGCTGCCGCCGACCGCCGACGAAGTCGAAGCGGCGCGCGAGCGCTGCGGCTGGGCGCGCATCGAGCTCGACGAGGAAGGACAGCGCGCGCGCCATCCCGGCGGCGTGTCGATCGATCTGTGCGCGATCGCCAAGGGCTATGCGGTCGACGCCGTATCGGCATGGCTGTCGGCGCGCGGCGTCTCGCACCATCTGGTCGAGATCGGCGGCGAGCTGCGCGGCGAGGGCGTCAAGCCCGATGGCATGCCGTGGTGGGTCGAGCTGGAAAGCCCGCCGGCCACGGATGACGCCCGCGGCGGCGATGCCACCTTGCACGCGGGCGATGCCGCTGCACCGACCGTGGTCGCGCTGCACGGCCTGTCGGTCGCGACCTCCGGCGATTACCGCCGCTATTTCGACAGCGGCGGCCGCCGCTACGCCCACACGCTCGATCCCCGTACCGGCTATCCGGCCAGCCACGCGCTGGCCTCGGTGACCGTGCTGCATCGGCAATGCATGATGGCCGACGCGCTGTCGACCGCGCTGACCGTGCTCGGCCCCGAGGCCGGCATGGCCTTCGCCACGCAGCGCGGCATCGCGGCGCGGATGCTGCTGCGCACGCCGCACGGCTTTGCCGAACGCGTTTCGCCCGCCTTCGCGGCGATGCTCGCATGAACGCGCCGCGACGATTCGGCCTGCCCTCGCTGACGAGCGCGCTCGGCGTGCTCACCGCCATCAGCGGAGTGGCCGGCGCGTCCGGCCTGGCGCTGTCGCTGGCCGGCGCGGGCAAATGGCCGACCGCGGGCGGCGTCGCCCTCGCCTACGCCGGCTTCTGCGGCGCGATCCTCGCGCTGCATCGCCGTCGCCGCCAGGGCAGCGCCGTGTTCGCGTCGACCGCCGACGATGCCACGCTGATCGCCTATGCCAGCCAGACCGGGTTTGCCGAACAGCTGGCGCTGCAGACCGCGCAGGCGCTGCAACACGCCGGCCTGCCGGTGCGGGTCGCCTCGTTTGCCGATCTCGATCCGTCCGCGCTCGCGCGCTGCCGTCAGGCGCTGTTCGTTGCCAGCACCACCGGCGAGGGCGATGCGCCCGACAGCGCGGCGGGCTTCACGCGCAAGCTGGCCGCCGCGAGCGGCGACGGGCTGCGCCGCCTGCGCTACGGCATCCTGGCGCTGGGCGACAGCAGCTACGCGAATTTCTGCGCCTACGGGCATGCGCTGAGCGCGGCGCTGCAGCGCGCGCAGGCGCAGCCCTTGTTCGACCTGGTCGAGGTCGACAACGGCGACACCGGCGCGCTGCGCCATTGGCAGAACCACCTGTCCGCGCTGGCCGGTGGCGCCGAGATCGCGGACTGGGAGGCGCCGCGCTACGGCCGCTGGCGGCTGGTCGAACGCCGGCTGATGAATCCGGGCAGCGCCGGTGCGCCGGCCTTCCATCTGGCGCTGGAGCCCGAGTCGCCGGCCGCGCTTGACTGGCAGGCGGGCGATATCGCGGAGATCGGCCCGCGGCTGCCGCCGGAGCAGGTCGCTCAACTGCTGCGTGATCTGTCGCTCGACGGCACGGCGGGGGTGCGCTGCGATGGCGAGGCGATGCCGCTGGCGCAGGCGCTGGCCACGCGCATGCCGTTGCCCGCGCCGCATGCCGAAGCGATGCATGGGCTTTCCCCGCAGGCGCTGATCGACGCGCTGCCGCCGCTGCCGCATCGCGAGTATTCGATCGCTTCGCTGCCCGCCGATGGCCGGCTCGAACTGCTGGTGCGCCAGACCCGCCACGAGGATGGCCGGCTTGGCCTGGCGTCGGGCTGGCTGACCGAACACGCGCCGCTCGGCGCGCCCATTGCGCTGCGCGTGCGCACGAACCGCGCCTTCCATGCACCGGCCGACGACCGGCCGTTGCTGCTGATCGGCAACGGCACCGGCATGGCCGGCCTGCGCGCGCTGCTGAAGGCGCGCGCCGCCGCCGGGCACGGGCGCAACTGGCTGCTGTTCGGCGAACGCAGCGCGGCGCACGACGCCTTCTATGGGAAAGAATTGGAGGCCTGGCAGGCCAGCGGCACGCTGTCGCGCCTGGACCGGACCTGGTCGCGTGACGGCGCGCCGCTGCGCTATGTGCAGGACGCCGTGCGCGCCGCCGCGCCGCAGATCCGCGAATGGGTCGCGGCGGGCGCGGCGATCTACGTCTGCGGCAGCCTGCAAGGCATGGCCGCCGGCGTCAACGACGCGCTGGCCGAGGTGCTGGGGGCGCGGGCGCTGGCGGCGCTGGCCGAGGACGGCCGCTATCGGCGCGACGTCTACTGAGCGGGATCCGAGGGCCGTTCGCTGAACGGTCTGTCGTCCCCGGGAAAGCGGGGACTCAGTGGCCAGGCAAGTCGCTGGATTCCCGCTTGCGCGGGAACGACGCGATGTCCGGCGTGGCAGCGGTTCGAGCGTTCGCCGGCCGCTTTGCCGGCCACTTCGCCGGCCCTCATTCGACGTCCGGAAACCGCATGTCCTCGTACCGGACGAAGCGCGTCTTGCGCGTCCAGCGGTAGCCGAGCCAGATCGCCAGGAAGATCGGAATGCCGATATAGGTGGCAACCACCGACCACCAGTCGATATTGCCGCTGAGGAAGGCCTGGTAGTTCTGCCCGAGCGCGATCACCAGGCACAGCACGAAGGCGAAGATCGGGCCGTACGGGAAGAAGGGCGAGCGGTACGGCAGCCGCGACAGGTCGAGGCCACGCCGCGTCCAGCCCTTGCGGAAGCGGTAGTGGCTGATGGCGATGCCCAGCCACGCGATGAAGCCCGTCATGCCGGACAAGCTGAGCAGCCACAGATAGACCGCCTTGCTCTCGAACAGCGAGGTCAGGAAACACAGCGCGCCGACCGCGGTGGTGGCCAGCAGCGCGGGCATCGGCACGCCGTTGCGCGTGAGCCGCGCGAACACGCGCGGCGCGCGGCCCTCGGTGGCCAGGTTGTAGAGCATCCGCGTCGAGGCATACATGCCCGAATTGCCGGCCGACAGCACGGCGGTCAGGATCACCGCGTTCATCAGGCCGGCGGCGAAGGCCAGCCCCGCATTGCGGAACACCAGCGTGAACGGGCTGACGCCAATGGTCTGCACATCGCTCTTGAGCAGGCTCGGATCGGTATAGGGGATCAGCACGCCGATCACCGCGATCGCCAGCACATAGAACAGCAGGATGCGCCAGAACACCTGCCGCACCGCGCGCGGAATATTGCGCGCCGGATCGGCCGATTCGCCGGCGGCGACGCCGATCAGCTCGGTGCCCTGGAACGAGAAGCCGGCGATCATCGCCACGCCGATCATCGCCGGCAGGCCGCCGACGAAGGGCGCGTCGCCCAGCGTCAGGTTGGCCAGGCTCGCCGGCACGTCGCCGCGCAGGATGCCGAAGATCATCAGCGTGCCGATCGCGATGAACGCGATCACGGTCACCACCTTGACCAGCGAGCACCAGTATTCGGCCTCGCCGAAGCCGCGCACCGAGATCGCGTTGAGCCCGAACATCAGCGCGAGGAACAGCGCGCTCCACAGGATGCCGGGCGTGTCGGGGAACCAGTACTGCATCACCAGCTGCGCCGCGGCCAGTTCCACCGCGATCGTCACCGCCCAGTTGTACCAGTAGTTCCAGCCGAGCGCGAAGCCGAAGCCCTCCTCGACATACATCGAGCCGTAGGTCGAGAACGAGCCGGCCACCGGCATATAGGCGGCCAGTTCGCCCAGGCTGGTCATCAGGAAGTACACCATCGCGCCGATCAGCAGGTAGGCGGCGAGCGCCCCGCCCGGGCCGGCCTGGGCAATGGTCGCGCCGGAGGCGACGAACAGTCCCGTGCCGATCGAGCCGCCGATGGCGATCATGCTCAGATGGCGGGCCCGCAGCTTGCGCTGCAAGGTCGGACGCGCGGTGTCGGCGGCCGCCGCGGCGCGCGTGTCTTGGGAAGCGGTCATGGTCAGGACAGGAAGGCCAGCAATGGGGCGGCATCCTATAAGAAAACCCGCCGGCGGGATAGACGGCGGGATAGACGGGCCGCCAACTCGGTAGAATCGTGGCTTCCCTGCCCGCGCGGCCGAGCGGCGCTGCGGCGCCGCGGTCCCGACACCATGAAGCTGAATCTCGATTTCAACGACAGCATCCTGCTGCATATCGTGCTGAGCGTGCTCATCGTTCTGGTGGGCGTGCTGCTGGTCAAGCTCAACAACCGCTTCTTCGTCTCGCGCCAGCTCGCCGATCGCGACAACCTGCGCAGCTATCGCACCTGGACCGTGGCCTCGCGCAACCTGATCGGCGCGGTGGTGTTCCTGCTGCTGCTCGGCATCTGGGTCTCCGAACTGAAGAGCGTCGCGATCTCGCTGGCCGCGTTTGCCGCCGCGCTGATGATCTCCGGCAAGGAGCTGGTGATGTGCTTCCTCGGCGCGTTCATGCGGATGCTGACGCGGCCGTTCCAGTTGGGGGACCTGGTGGAGATCGGCCAGTACGCCGGCGAGGTGATCGACATGGACGCGCTGACGACGACGCTGGTCGAGGTCGCGCCGACGCGCCAGTTCACCGGCTACACGGTGCAGGTGCCCAACAGCCTGCTGCTGACGATGGCGGTGCGCAACCATTCGCAGGCCGGCAAATACACGCTGGACACCGTACGCATTCCGCTGCCGGCGCAGTGCGACCCGGACCGCATCGAGGCGGAGCTGCTCGACATCGCCCAGCAAGCCTGCGAGCCGTTTCTCGAGGCCGCGGGCCAGAGCCTGCGCCGCTATGGCGATACGCGCTTCCTGGACCTGTCGCAGTTCGCGCCGCGCGTGATGTTCGAACCGGTCGGCACCGACCGGCTCGACGCGATCGTGCGCTTCCCCGCGCCGGTGGGCGGGCGGCTGCCGGTGGCGCAGCAGATCATCCGGCGTTTCTATCGGCAGCGGATGAGCGACAGCAAGGAGGCCGGCGCCGATGCGGCCGCCGAGGCCGCCACGGAAGCCGACCAGCGCGAGGCCGCCGAGGACCGGGCGCGGATGGCTCGCGCCGGACGCCCTGGCACGGCCGGCGGCCCGGGCGCGCCGGACGCCAGCGGGCCGCCTGCCTCGTCGCCTGCCTTCTGATTGCCTGCCCTGTAACGCGCCTGGCATACCGGCCCGGCTTGCGGCCAGTTCGGGGCCCAGCTCGCGGCCCCGGTTCGCAGCCCGGTTCGCAGCCCGGTTCGCAGCCCGGTTCGCAGCCCGGTTCGCAGCCCGGCTTGCGGCCGGTGACCGCACAGCGCTGCCGCTCCACTGGCGCAGTGCGCCATGACCGCCGCGACGCTTGCCCTTACACTAGGGCGATCCGATGACGGCCCGCGCCATGTCCGCGCGCCGCCCACCCGATCTGTTCGACCCGTATGAATCCATCGAATCCCACCCCGGACGCCGCCGCTGGCGCCCCATCTGCCGCGCCAGCGAAGCGTCCGCGCGCTCCTTCGCTGCGCCACGCGGCCAGCGTGCTGGTGCTGCGCGACGGTGCCGACGGCATGGAAGTGCTGCTGGTGCGCCGGCCCGAACGCCAGGACGACCGCAGCAGCGGCGCCTATGTGTTCCCCGGCGGCACGCTCGATCCGCAGGACAACCAGCTGCACGGCCTCTGCGAAGGGCTCGACGATGCCGCCGCCAGCGCACGGCTGCGCCTGCCGGCCGGAGGGCTCGACTTCTACCTGTGCGCGGTGCGCGAATGCTGCGAGGAGGCCGGTCTGCTGTTCGCCTACCAGCGCGACGGCGAGATGGTCGCGCTCGAACGCTTCGACGACGCCCAGCTGGCCTGGCTGCGCGAGGCGGTCCGCTATGGCGGCCCGGGCATCGCCGAGGTCTGCCGCCGCTTCGATCTGCGGCTGGCGATGGACAGGATGGCCTATATCAGCCACTGGCTGACGCCGCCGGGCCTGCCCAAGCGTTTCGATACGCGCTTCTTCGTCGCGGTGCTGCCGCCGGGCCAGAGCGCGATGCACGACGGCATCGAGGCGGTCGATCATCGCTGGGTGCGCCCGGCCGAGGCGATCGCGCCGGACAGCGGCATGACGCTGGTCAACGTGACGAGGCGCATGCTGGCGTCGATCGCGCATTTCCCCACGGCGCAGGCCTGCTTCGACTACGCGCAGGGCCTGCGCGAGATCGCGCTGATCATGCCGCGGCTGGCCAATGGCCCCAAGGGCGTGCGACCGGTGCAGCCGGACGAGCCGCCCTACGCGGAGATCGCGCGCATCGATCCGGACGGCGCCGGCCACGGCCGCTATGCGCTCGAACCTGGCGTGCCGGTGCGGCTGTCGGAACGCGTCTGGCGCGTGACCGCCGACAACGGCAACGCGATGACCGGGCCAGGTACCAACACCTATCTGGTCGGCGGCGGCAAGCGCAACGAATGGGCGGTGATCGATCCGGGCCCCGACGACGAGGCGCATCAGCGCGCGGTGCTGGCCGCCGCGCCCGGTCCGATCCGCTGGATCCTCGCCACGCATACGCATATCGATCATTCCCCGGGCGCGGTGCGGCTGCGTGAAGCGACCGGGGCCCAGGTGCTGGGGCGCATCGCAAACCGGCCCGAGCGGCAGGACCCGACCTTTGCGCCGGACCGCGTGCTCGAACACGGCGAGCGCATCGTGCTCGGCGACACGGATGTACCGGGCGACGCCATCACGCTGCGCGTGGTGCATACCCCGGGCCATGCGTCCAATCACCTGTGCTTCCTGCTCGAGGAAGAGAAGCTGCTGTTTACCGGCGACCACGTGATGCAGGGCTCGACCGTGGTGATCGGCCCGCCCGATGGCGACATGCGGGCCTATCTGGCCTCGCTCGCCGCGCTGCTGGACGAGGATCTCGAATGGCTCGCGCCCGGCCATGGCTTCCTGATGCCGCGGCCGCGCGACGCGATCCGCCTGCTGATGCGCCATCGGCAGCATCGCGAGGCCAAGGTCGTCAATGCGTTGCGCGAGCTCGGGCCGGCGCCGATCGAAACGCTGCTGCCGCGCGTCTACGACGACGTGCCGCCGCGCATGCTGCCGGTCGCGCAGCGCTCGCTGCTGGCGCACCTGCTGAAGCTGCAGGCGGACGGACAGGCGCAGGAAGCGCAGGGCGACTGGCGCATGCTGCAGTAGGCTTCGCTCCGAGCCCGAGCCCGAGCCCGAGCCCGAGCCCGAGCCCGAGCCCGAGCCCGAGCCCGAGCCCGAGCCCGAGCCAGAGCCAGAGCCAGAGCCAGAGCCAGAGCCAGAGCGGAACCAGCGCTGGGACCCGGACCCGTCCCGGGCGATGCGCCGGCGGGCGCAACATCGCAGTGGATTTCCCGATAGCCCATCAAGCGGAACAAGGAGACACCATGAAAGCTGCCGTGCTGCATCAGCCCAGGACCCCGCTGGTCATCGAAGACCTCGCCATCGACAAGCCCGGCCCGCGCGAGGTGCTGGTGCGCACCGCGGCGGTCGGCGTCTGCCATTCGGACCTGCATTTTCTCGACGGCGCCTACCCGTTTCCGATGCCGGTGGTGCTGGGCCACGAAGCGGCCGGGGTGGTCGAGCAGGTCGGCGCGGAAGTGCGCACGGTCAAGCCCGGCGATCATGTGATCACCTGCCTGTCGGCCTATTGCGGCCACTGCGAACACTGCCTGAGCGGCCATCTGTCGCTGTGCGTCGCGCCCGATACGCGCCGCCGTGACGACGAGCCGCCGCGGCTGCGCGCCACCGGCGCGGCGATGAACCAGTTCCTGAACCTGTCGGCCTTCGCCGAACAGATGCTGATCCACGAGCATGCGCTGGTGGCGATCCGGCGTGACATGCCGCTGGATCGCGCCGCACTGATCGGCTGCGCGGTGACGACCGGCTTCGGCGCGGTCACGCATACGGCCGGCGTGCGGCCGGGCGAGACCGTCGCCGTGATCGGCTGCGGCGGCATTGGCCTGGCCACCATCAACGGCGCCGCGCTGGCGGGCGCGGGCCGCATCATCGCGATCGACCGGCTGCCCGGCAAGCTGGAGTTGGCGCGGCGCTTCGGCGCCACCGATGTGGTCGACGCCAGCGCGGCCGATCCCGTCGACGCGGTGCGCACGCTGACCGGCGGCGGCGTCCATCACGCCTTCGAGGCGATCGGGCTGAAGGCCACGGCCGAGCAGGCCTTTGCGATGCTGCGCCGGGGCGGGGCCGCCACCGTGATCGGCATGCTGCCGCCGGGCGTCAAGGTCGAACTCAAGGGCACCGACTTCCTCGCCGAAAAGCGCATCCAGGGCTCGATGATGGGCTCGAACCGCTTCCCGATCGACATGCCTCGCCTGGTGGACTTCTATCTGTCGGGCCGGCTGGAGCTCGATGCGCTGATCGCGCAGCGGCTGCCGCTCGAGCGCATCAACGAGGCCTTCGACGAGCTGCGGCGCGGCGAGCTGGCGCGCTCGGTGATCCTGTTCGAGCATTAGTCCGGCCGCGGCAGAGCGCCGGACCTGCGATGCCGCCCGCGCTGTGGGAAAATCCCGCTCGCGCGCCGCATCTCAGGCGCCGGCGAACGGGACGATGAAGACGATCGAATGGAAGGATTGGGAAATCTTCTGCCGCGTGGTCGAGGCAGGCACCTTCACGCATGGGGCCGAACTGGCCGAGGTGCCGAAGTCGTCCGCGAGCGCGGCGATCGCCCGGCTTGAAGCGCAGCTCGGCGGACGGCTGTTCGAGCGCAACACGCGCCGCGTGCGCGTGACCGAGCAGGGCCAGCGGCTGTACGAACGCGTCGCGCCGCATTTCGCCGCCTTGCGCGAGATCAGCGCCGAGGCCGCCTCGGCCAGCGAACAGGTCAGCGGCACGCTGCGGATCGCCACCCCGTACGAGGTCGGCTCGCAGCATCTGGCCCCGAGCCTGTCGCGTCTTCTGTCGCTGCATCCGAACCTGAAGGTGCAGATCGACGTCACCTGGGACCAGCCGGACCTGCTCAAGCACGGCTACGACCTGGCCTTCGTGATGACCAACACCACGCTGCACGACAGCTCGTTCGCCAGCAAGCGCGTGGTGCTGGTCGAGCGCGCCTTCTATGCCGCGCCATCGCTGATCCAGGCGCGCGGGCTGCCGCGCTCGCCCAGCGATCTGAACGGCTGGCCCGTGATCGGCAACGCCGACGATCGGCGCTGGGAGTTCGTGCAGGACGGCGCCGAGGTGGCCGTGCTGCCGGTCGACCCGCGCATTCGCACGCACAACGCGGAGATCCGGCTGAAGGCCGCCACCGACGGGTTGGGCGTCGCGCGCCTGTCGCCGAAGTTCGTCGACGAGCAGGTGCGCCAGGGCCAGCTGGTGCGCGTGCTGCCCGCCTATGCGTCGTCGCCGCTGAAGGTCTACGTGCTGATGCCCGCGCGCAAGCTGATGCCTGCCGCGGTGCGGGCGCTGCTCGATGTGATGGAGCACACGGTGGGGGCCGCGGCGCCGGCGCGAGGAGTGCGGCGGGCGGGGAAGGCGGAGGCGAAGGGCGATACCAAGGGCGATATCAAGGCCGACCCCAAGGCCGACCCCAAGGCCGATATCAGGTCCGACCCCAAGGCCGATATCAAGGCTTGATGCGGCCGCGGCGGCCGCGCTCAGAACGGCTGGTCGCCGGTCCGCAGCTCGACACCCAGCGTTTCGCCGATCGCCAGGATCTCGTCATCGTCCTCGGCGCGCGCGATCCAGCCCGCGTAGACGCCCGAGCCGATCTCCCAGTGCCATAGCGTGATGCCGGACGCGCGCAGTTGCTCGTGCGCCTGCTCCATCAGTTCGGGCACGCTGGTGCTGCCCAGGAAGTCCTCGTCCTCGGGGTCGTCGACGCCCCAATCGAGCACCAGCGCCACGCGCGCCGCCAGCTGGTTCATGCAGTCGATAAAGGTGGCGGTGTCATTCTGTTCGACCTGGAAGCCCGCTTCCCAGTCCACCACGTCCTGCACCACCGACAGCAGTTCGGTGCCTTCCACCGTATCGTCGGCTTCCTCCAGCGCCTCGTCCAGCAGCGCCAACTGCTTCTCGACCATTGCGCCGTCGTCGAAATTGATCATGCCGAGCAGCCGTTCGACCGCCTGGCGCGACTCGTCGTCGATGACTCCATTCACGGCTCGCCCTCCCGCTTCCCTTGCAAAACATCCAGTGTGCCGGACCGCCGTCCACTGTGTCGGTCCGCTGTGCCGGTCCACTGCGTCGGTTCACCGCGTTGATCCGCCGTGCCGACCCAGCGGCCAACCTGATTCGCCAGTTGCCCGATTTCCCGCATCCCGCGTGGCGTCACCCGCAGCGCGCGCGACGATGGCGTGCGCTCGACCCAGCGCCGTTGCAGCATCGCGTCCAGCAAGGCCGCGCCCAGCGCGCCGCCCAGGTGCGGCTTGCGCTCGCTCCAGTCGGGACAGGTGCAGGCAAATTGCCTGCGCTTGCGGCGTGCGCCGTCCAGATCCACGCCGAGCTGCGCCATGCCGTGCGCGCCGTGCTCGGACAATTCCACCGCGCTGTCCCGCACGAGGATCCATCCCGAATCGGTCATGCGCGCGAACAGGTCGACCGCCAGTTCGCCGGCCAGGTGGTCGTAGCAAGTGCGCGCGTGGCGCAGCGTCGCCGGCGCGGTGCGCGAGGGCGGCACCGCACGCAGGCGCGGCGGGCGGCTCGCCTGCGAGGCCGCGGCCAGCGCCTCGATGGCCACGCCGATCTCGGGCGCGGCCAGCCGGTAGTAGCGATTGCGGCCATGCGTCTCGACCGCCAGCAGGCCGCCCTCGGCGAGCCGGGCCAGATGGCCGCTGGTCGACGAGGCCGACAGCCCCGCGATCAGCCCCAGCTCGCCGGCCGGTCTCGCGCTGCCGTCCATCAACGCCCACAGCATCGCGGCGCGGCCCGGGTCGGCCAGCAGGCCAGCCAACTGACTGATGCTGGGAGCGTATTCCATAGTTCATTCCACGGTGAAACAACGATCGCAGTATAGGCCGATACTTGCCGATATCAACCATGCCTTGTCGGCGGTCATGCCGCGGCAATGTCGCGGCAATACCGCCGTAGCGCCGCCCCGATGCCGCGGCAATGCCGAGGTAATGCCGCCGTAAAGCCGCCGTAAAGCCGCCGCGAACCCCCTTGTGATCCCCATGACCCTGTACCCGACCAAGCCGCCTCCCGATCCGCTGGCCGCCGCCACGCATCCCGACCCCTATCCCTACTATCGCGAACTCGCACACGCGCAGCCGTTTCACCGCGACGCGATGCTGATGCTGTGGGTCGCCGCGGGACCGGACGAGGTGGCCGCGGTGCTGTCGCATCCGGCGTGCCGGGTGCGGCCGCCGGGACAGCCGGTGCCGCCGCCGCTCGCGCAGTCGCCCGCCGGGACCTTGTTCGCGCGGCTGATCCGCATGAACGACGGGCCGGGCCATGCGCCGTTGAAGGCGGTGCTGCAGCGGCAGTTGGCGACGCTGGACCTGAACGACGTGCGTGCTGCCGCCTCGGCATGGGCGCGTGTCCTTGCGGTGACGCACGATCACGGCGCGACCGCGAATCGCTGGAGCAGCGCGCTGCCGGTGATCGCGATCGCGGGTTTGCTCGGGTTCACGGCCACCGACGACGAGGCCACGGCCGGCCGGATCGCCACGCAGATCGCCAGCTTTGCCGCCGCCATGTCGCCGTTGGCGGGTCCGGCCGAGATCGCGGCCGGCATCGAGGCCGCCGCGGCGCTGCAGGCCCAGCCCCTGCGTGCCGATACGCCGTGGACGCAGGCGCTGCGCGAGCAGGCGCGCACGGCCGGGGTCGACGACGCCGCGATCGCCGCCAATCTGCTGGGGTTGATGGTGCAGAGCTGCGAGGCCACCGCAGGCTTGATCGGCAATACGCTGCTGCGGCTCGCACGCGATGCGGCCGCGGCCGACGATCTGCAGGCGACGGTGGCGGGCGTGCTGCGAACCGATCCGCCGATCCACAACACGCGCCGCTTCATGGCCGAGGATGCGTACGTCTGCGGCGTGCCGCTGCGGCGCGGCGATGGGATCCTGGTGCTGCTGGCCGCGGCCGCCGCATCGGAAGGCCGACCAGCCAGTGTCTCGGCGAATGTGCCGGCGAATGCCCCGGAGAATGCCCCGGAGAATGCCCCGGTAAGTGCCCCGGTAAGTGCCCCGGTGAGTGCCTCGGTGAGTGCCTCGGTGTATGGGCCGCCGAATTCCGGCGAGCGGGCCTGGACCTTCGGCCATGGCGCGCATCGATGTCCCGGCGATGCGCTGGCGGCGACGCTGGCCGAAGCCACCGTCGCCGCGCTGCTGGCGCGCGGCATCGAGCCGGCCGCCTTGGCAAAGGCGTATCGTTACCGGCCATCGCTGAACGCACGGATCCCGCATTTCCTCTGATTCCCATCTTTTCGGATCCCGATCTCCGCACAGGACCACCCAACACAATTCAAGGACGCCCCGATGATTGCCGTGATCTTTGAAGTCGAATTCGCCCCCGGGCAGAAGGACGCCTATCTCGATATCGCCGCGCATTTGCGCCCCACGCTTGAAGCGATCGACGGCTTTATCTCCGTCGAACGCTTCCAGAGCCTGAGCACGCCAGGCAAGGTGCTGTCGCTGTCCTTCTTCCGCGACGAGGCCGCGGTGCAGGCCTGGCGCAATACGGTCGAGCACCGCCACGCCCAGGCGGCGGGCCGCGGCGGCGTGTTTGCCGACTACCGGCTGCGCGTCGCGCAGGTGCTGCGCGACTACGGCATGCATCGGCGCGAGCAGGCGCCGGGCGACAGCCGCGCCGTGCACGATGCCCGTACCGGCGACCAGTAAGGGAACGCGGCATGGATGCTCACACGCTGGGCGCACAGGCGCTGTTCATCGGCCTGACCTTTCTGCTGGCGGGCTTCGTCAAGGGCGTGGTCGGACTCGGCCTGCCGACGGTCGCCGTCGGCCTGCTTGGGCTGGTGATGCCGCCGATGCAGGCCGCCGCGCTGCTGGTTGCGCCATCGATGGTGACCAACGTGGTCCAGTTGGCCGCCGGTCCGCGCTTCGGCGCACTGGTGATGCGGCTCTGGCCGATGCTGCTCGGCATCGTCGTCGGCACGCTGGTGGCCGGTGCGCTGGCGCCGCCGTCGGCCATGCAGCAGGCCACCGCGGCGCTTGGCATCGCGCTGATCGCCTATGCGGCGGTAGGGCTGTCGTCGTGGCACCTGAACGTGCCGGCGGCGCATGAGCGCTGGCTGGCGCCGCTGATCGGCCTGGCCACCGGCGCGATCACCGCGGTGACCGGCGTGCTGGTGATTCCGGCGGTGCCCTATCTGCAGGGCCTGGGCCTGGCGCGCGAGGAACTGGTGCAGGCGCTCGGCCTGTCGTTCACGGTGTCGACGGTGGCGCTGGCGATCAATCTGTTGATGCATGGCGTGCTGGCGCAGACGCCGGTGCTGGGCGCCTCGCTGG
This sequence comes from Cupriavidus cauae, assembly GCF_026210475.1. Taxonomy (NCBI): domain Bacteria; kingdom Pseudomonadati; phylum Pseudomonadota; class Betaproteobacteria; order Burkholderiales; family Burkholderiaceae; genus Cupriavidus; species Cupriavidus cauae. The sequence continues at coordinate 939,218 of NZ_CP080294.1, read as the reverse complement.
CGACGCTGGTGCCCGCGCTGGCCGGCATGTGGCTGGGCCAGCGGCTGCGCAACCGGATCAGCGCGGCGCTGTTCCGGCGGCTGTTCTTTATCGGGCTGCTATTGCTGGGAGCGGACCTGGCCTGGCGCGGCTGGCATTGAGGGCCGGCTTGCCCGGCAACGGCACCGTACTGGCAGCGGCATCGGCATCGGCGTCGGCAACTGCAACTGCAACTGCAACGGCAAGGGCAACGGCAACGGCAAGGGCAAGGGCAAGGGCAACGGTATCGGCGTCTGCACCGCATCGGCATGCCGCGCTCCGGCTTGCCGCATAATGGCCTCGGTCCCGACCCGCGGACCGCAATGCGTAAAGCGCAAGGCTGACCGATGCCGACCCCACGCCGCCGCCGCACCGTCAATCCCTGGGCCAAGCTTGGCAAGACCGCTGCCCGCCAGATGCAGCAGATGCAGCGCGCCGTCGCGCGCACGGTGACCAAGTCCGTCACGAAGACGGTGGCGCAGACCGTCGCGCATACCGTGGCGCAATCGGTCGGCCATGCGGCCCAGCAGGGCCGGGAAGCGCGGCGCGTGCTGTCCGGTGTCACCTCGCCGGCGCCGGCGCCGACCAGTCGTGGCGGCGGGCGATGGCAGGAGGGCGTCTGGGGCTTCGGTCCGCTGGCGCAGCGCCGCTATCGATTGTTCATCCCGTCCGGGGTCGGCGCATCGCGGCCCGCGCCCTTGCTGGTGCTGCTGCATGGCTGCGGGCAGGATGCCGCCAGCTTTGCCGCCTGCACGCGCGTGGCGGCGCTGGCGCGCGCACGCCGCTGCATCGTGCTGCTGCCCGAGCAGTCCTCGCGCGCCAATGCGCATCGATGCTGGAACTGGTTCCGCAGCGAGGCGCAGGCCGCGGCGGAGGCCAGCCTGCTGATGGGAATGATCGACCATGTCTGCCGCGCGCATCCGGTGCAGTCCGATCGCGTGCATCTTCTCGGCCTGTCGGCGGGTGGCGCGATGGCGTTGATGCTGGCGCTGCGCTATCCCGACCGCTTCGTCGCCGTCGGCTCGCACTCGGGCGCGGCCCCGCATCTCGCACGCAACGCCACGCAGGCCGGGCGCGTCATGCGCGGCTCGCTGAACGGACATACGGCCGCGCAATTGCAGGCGCTGCGGCTGCAATTGCAGGGCAGGATGCCGCCGCCGCTGCTGCTGATCCATGGCGATGCCGATCGTGTCGTGGCCTACGACAACGCCATCGCCAGCGCGACGCTGTGGCTGTCGCTGTCGACCCCGGGCGCATTGCCGGCCGCGGCGGCCCAGCCATCGGTGCGCGTGCTGCGGCGGGGTGAGCGCCGTCCGGTCGCGGTGCATGACTGGCGCCGCGACGGCAGGCTCTATGTCCGCCTGGTACGGGTTGAAGGGCTGGGCCATGCGTGGAGCGGCGGCGCGGCCAGCCAGGCCTATGCCGATCCGGCGGGGCCCGATGCGCTGCGGATCGCGCTGGCGTTCTTTGCCGCGGTTGCGCCGGCGCCGGTGCGCAGGCGCGCGGTCGCCTGAGCGTCGCGGGCTTAGTCCTGCCGCCGCGCGCCCGGTGCGACGATCTCCAGATCGGATTGGGGGCAGGCGACGCAAGGCAGCAGATAGCCGTCTTCCTTTTCGTCGGCGCTCAGGCCCGGCCATTCAATCCGATAGCGGATGCTGCCGGATACCAGCCGGGACAGGCAGGTGCGGCACGTGCCGTTGCGGCACGAGCTGGGCAGGCGAATGCCGGCGCGCAGCGCGGCCTCGAGAATGGATTGCCCCGGCTCCGCCGTGAACTCGAACCCGGATGGGGCGATACGCACGCGCAGCGGCGATGCCGTGTCCGGTCCGCTCCTTGGTTCGCCCATCGCATCGTCCCTCGGATCGCCTTTCACCTCGCCCATGGGCTCGGTCATCGCCTCGCTCATCGGCATCCCTCGTTGTCCGGGTCCACCCGCGGGAACTGCGCGCGGCCATGGGTGGCATCGCGCAGCGCCGCGCGCGCGGTGTCCACTTCGCTGGCGGGCAGCCTGACGATGAGCTTCACCGTCGAGCCATAGACGCTGTCGGCCAATGTGTGGCCGGTCTGTTCGAGCCAGCGCCGCACCCGCGCCTCGTCGGCATAGTCGACCTCGACCGCCACGTTGGCGTAGGCGATGCGTTCGATCCGTTCGGCGGTCTTCAGCGCGGCGGCGATCGCATCGGTATAGGCCCGCACCAGCCCGCCGGCGCCGAGCTTGATGCCGCCGTAGTAGCGCACCACCGCGGCCAGCACGCCATCGAGTTCATGATGGCGCAGCACCTCGAGAATCGGCCGCCCCGCGGTGCCCGACGGCTCGCCGTCGTCCGACATGCCGGACTGCCCGCCGGCCAACAGCGCCCAGCAGACATGCGTCGCCGTCGGATGCTCGGCGCGCAGCGACTGCACGACGCGCATCGCCTCGTCCCGGTCGGCGACCGGCATGGCGACGGCGAGAAAGCGGCTCTTGCGGATATCGAGCTCGGCGTGAACGGCGGCGGAAAGGGTGTACGTGGGCAAGGGGCTACGGCGGGGAAATGGCAACGGCGGGGCCAGTGTATCGCAGTGGCGATTCGGCTCGACAGCGGGGCCGTTGCTGGTAGGCTGTCAGTCTCGCCGTTCGAACCGGCTGCCCGACCGACCGATGCCCATGCTGCCTGAACACGTCCATCCCAACCACCGCCGCATCGCCCCCGCCGCTGAACGCAATCGCGAGCCGATTCTCGAGGTGTTGCGGCGCGTATTGCCGGCGGCAGGCACCATTCTCGAGATCGCCAGCGGCACCGGTCAGCATGCCAGGCACTTCGCCGCCGCGAATCCGGCGTGGATCTGGCAGCCCAGCGATCCGGACCCCGCCGCGCGGCGGTCTATCTCGGCGTGGAAGGTCGAGGCGGGATTGCCGAATCTGCGTGATCCGCTGGCGCTGGACGTGCTGCAGACCGACTGGGGCATCGAGCATGCCGATGCCGTCGTCTGCATCAACATGATCCATATCTCGCCGTGGCAGGCGACGGAGGCGCTGTTCGCGGGCGCGGCGCGCTTGTTGCCCGTCGGCGGCGTGCTTTATCTGTACGGACCTTACCGTCGCGACGGCCAGCACACGTCGCCGAGCAACGCGATATTCGACGAGCAGCTGCGCGCTAGCGACGCCTCGTGGGGCGTGCGCGATATCGAGGCCGTGATCGCGCTGGGGGACAGCGTCGGGCTGCGCTTCGAGGAAGCGGTGCCGATGCCGGCCAACAACTTCAGCGTGGTGTTCAGGAAGAACTAGCCTGCGGCAAAAAGACCGGCCGCAGCGGCAAACGCCTCGGCCGCGCACCGGCACCAACACTGCCTCGGCCCCGCGCCAGCATTACCGCCGCCTCAGCCCCGCACCAGCATCACGCCCGCCTCAGCCGCGCGCGGGCATCACGCCGCGTCGCCGCGCGCCAGCATCACCAACCGCGTCGGCCGCGCGCCAGCATCAACACTGGCTCAACCCCGCACCAGCATCACCACCGCGGTCGCGATCAGGCACAGCGAGAACCACGCCCGCAGATGGCGTTCGGGCATGCGGTGCGCCAGCGCCACGCCCCAGGAGATCGTCAGCATGCCGCCGAGCGACAGCGGGATGCCGCTGGCCCAGTCGACGTGGCGGGCCTGTGCATAGGTCGCCAGCGCGACCACCGCGCCCGGCGTGACCAGCGCCAGTGCCAGCCCTTGCGCCGCCGCCTGGCGGAAGCCGAACAGACCGACCAGTGCCGGCGCGGCCACCACGCCGCCCCCTACGCCAAAGAATCCCGACAACGCGCCCCCGACCACGCCGACCGCCGGAATCCAGCGCGACGACAGCCGGTCCTTCTGCACCGTGACCGCGCGGCCAGGCAACAGCCGCCACAGGAAATACACGGCCATGCCGATCATGAACAGCGCGAAGATCCGCCGCAGCAGCACCGCATCCATCGCCGTCGCCAGCCGCGCGCCCACATAGGTCGCCAGCACCGCGGACAGGCCCAGCACCAGCGCGGTGCGCAGCGCGATGTCCGCGCGGCGGCGGTACTGCCAGAAGCCGATCAGCACATTGGGCGCGATCATCACCAGCGCGGTGCCCTGCGCCAGTTGCTGGTCCATGCCGTAGAGCAGCCCGAGCGCGGGGATCGCGATCAGCCCGCCGCCGATGCCGAAGAGGCCGCCGACTGCGCCGAGCGCACCGCCGAGAAGGAAGGTCAACAGCGCGGGGAGCAGCGGAATATCGGGCATCGTCGATCGAGTGGAGGGGGCGGGCGCCACCGCGGCGGCCTCGCGCAAAAGTATCGATCATAAAACATGGAGACATCGCCCACACGCTGGACGTCAGGACATTCCCGCGGAATCGCGCGCTGCAAGCTAATCGTCAAGATCTTGAAAGCCGATTGAAATCCGGTTTCGCTCCAATGCCGCCGGAGATCGTGCCGGGCCCGTTGCCAAAGGGGCCGCACGGTCGCGTCGCGCCGGCCTTGCCGGCGCGCTTCGTGTCTGCGTTGCCTGAATCGAGCCTGTCATCGTGCATGTCCGTCGTCATCGCTTTGCCCACCTCCGCCTGCTGCTCGCGTCGATCGCCGTCTCGCTGCTGCTCGGCGCGCCGGCCCGTTTCGCCGCCGCCGCTCCGCCCCCGGCAGCCGTCGCACCGCAGCCAGATGGCGAATGCCGCGCGCCCGGCGCGGGCGCGACGCTGACGCTGTCCGAGGCGCGCGCGCTGGCGCTGCGCTGCAATCCCGACCTGCTCGCGGCTCGCCGCGCCGTGCAGGCGGCCGAGGCCGATATCCGGATCGCCGGGCAGCGGCCGAACCCGGTGCTGAGCCTGGGCGTGGAGAGCATCAACCCGCATGCCGGCGTCGGCGCCGGCAGCTGGCGCAACAAGACCGTCGATTCGACGGTGCGCATCGACCAGGTGATCGAGACCGCCAACAAGGCCGGCCTGCGCGTCAAGACCGCGCAGGCGGCCAGCGTGGCGGCGGGCCGGCAGGTGCAGGCGGCCACCGTGCAGCAGATGGCCGCGCTGGAGCAGGCCTTCTTCGATGCGGCGGTCAGTCAGCAGCGGGTCGACGTGCTGGCGCAGACGCTGGCGCTGTACGAGCGCACCGAGCAGGCCAACAAGACCCGCTACAAGGCCGGCGACCTGGCGCGCGCCGACGTAACCCGGCTCGAGCTCGATGCCTTGCGCGCCCGCGCGGACTGGCGCGAGGCACGGGCCGATCATCAGCGCGACCTGGCCGAACTCGCACAGCGCATCGGCATCCCGGGCACGCTGCAGGACGTCGCGCTGTCGCCGCAGTGGCCGGGCCTGGCCGAGCCGGTACCGTCGCTGGACGAACAGGCCTTGCAGGCGCGGCCCGATGTCGCCGTGGCGCAGGCGCGTCTGCAGGCCGCCGCGGCCGCGCGCGAGCTGGCGCGCGCGGCACGCGTGCCCGACGTGACCGTCGGCGCGCAGGCCGAGCGCTATCCGGTCTCGGCCACCAACCAGCAGGGCAGCGGCAACAGCTTCGGCGTGTTCGTCAGCATCCCGCTGTATCTGCGCCACAGCTATGGCGGCGAGGCGCAGCGCGCCGAGGTCGATTACTACGCGGCGCTCGACGAACGCAACCGCGTGCTGCTGGCCGCGGGCAACGAGGTCGGCCGGCTGCGCACCGCCCTCGATGCCGCGCGCGAATCGCTGCGTCAGATCGACGAAGCCGTGCTGCCCACGGCCGAGCGCGTCGCCGCCGATGCCGAGTTCGCCTTCGGCAAGGGCGCGATCGGCGTGCTCGAACTGCTCGATGCGCGCCGCGCGCTGCGGCAGACGCGCCTCGATGCCGCGCAGGCGCGGGGCGCCTATGCCAAGGCGCTGTCCGCCTATCTGGCCGCCACGCGCACGGCGGATGAAGCGGCCGCCGCGGCTCCGGCCGATGCTGCCGATCTGCCGCTGCAAGACGTCGCCCCCTACCTTTCCGTCCACTAGCCGGACACGTTCCGGCTTTCCCGATCCCGTCGCCATGACCCTCCGTTCCCTGTTGACGATCGTCCTGCTTGCCACGTCGCTGAGCCTGACCGGATGCGGCCGGAAGGCCGAACCGGAGTCCGAGTCGCCGCGCGTCGAAGGCGCGGCCGTCGTCTTCCCCGATACGGTCAAGTCGCTGCCCGGCATCGCCGCCGAACCGGTGCGGCGCGGCGCGGAGCGCGTGCTGACGCTGCCCGGCCGGCTGGTCTGGAACGAGGACCGTACCGTGCGCGTGATGAGCCCGTTCGCCGGCCGCGTCGCCGAGATCCTGGTGCAGCCGGGCACCACCGTCGCCGCGGGCCAGCCGTTGGCGCTGCTGTCCTCGCCCGACTTCGGCGCGGCGCAGGCCGACGCGCGCAAGGCGGCCGCCGATGCCGCGCTGGCGTCCAAGGGCCTGGCGCGGCAACGCGAGCTGTATGGCGCCGGCATCGTCGCGCAGAAGGACCTCGAGCAGGCCCAGGCCGAGGCCGCACGGGCCAGCGCCGAACTGCAGCGCGCGCAGGCGGCCCTGCGGCAGGTCGGCGGCGAACTGGGCAAGCCGGGCGCGATCGGTGTGGGCGCCCCGGATCGCTTCGCACTGCGCGCACCGATCGCCGGCCTGGTGGTCGAACGCAACCTGAATCCCGGCATGCAGCTGCGGCCCGACCAGCCGCCGGCCGCGCCGCTGTTCCTGCTGACCGACCCTTCCGACCTGTGGGCGCAGCTCGACGCGGCCGAGGCCGATCTGGCGCTGTTCCGCCCAGGCGGCAGCGTGACGCTGACCTCGACCGCCTATCCGGGCGAGTCCTTCCCGGCCAAGGTCGTCAAGATCGCCGACTACGTCGATCCGGCCGCGCGCAGCATCAAGGTCCGCCTGTCGGTGCCCAATCCCGAGCGGCGGCTGAAGGCCGAGATGTTCGTCACCGCGCGCATCCAGGCCGCCGGCTTCGACGGCATCGCGGTGCCGGCCCGGGCGGTGTTCCTGGCCGACAACCATCACTATGTGTTCGTGCGCGTCGACGCGCATCGCTTCGAGCGCCGCGAGGTCAAGGTCGGTGCGAGCCTGCCGGGCGTTACCGAGGTGGTGTCCGGGCTCGAACCCGGCATGCAGGTGGTGACCGACGGCAATCTGTATCTGCAGGACATCCTGCGCGATGCGAGCGCGACGCAGGCCGCGCTGCGCCAGCAAGCTCGATGAGGGCGGCCGCGTCATGATCTCGCGCATCGTCCATTTCGCGCTGCACCAGAAGCTGTTCGTCTGGATGGGGCTGGCGCTGTTCGTCGCCGGCGGCCTGGCGGCCTTCAAGAACCTGCCGATCGAGGCCTTCCCGGATGTCTCGGACGTGCAGGTCAACGTGATCACGCTGTATCCCGGCCGCGCGGCGGAGGAGGTCGAGCGCCAGGTCACGATTCCGATCGAGACCGCGCTGGCCGGCACGCCCAATTCGGTGCGGGTGTTCTCGCACACGCAGTTCGGCCTGTCCTACCTGATGGTGACCTTCAACGACAAGGCCACCGACGTCACCGCGCGCCAGCAGGTGATCGAGCGCCTGCGCGGCGTCGATCTGCCCGACGGGGTGCAGCCGGACCTGGCGCCGCTGTCGACCGCGATCGGCGAGATCTACCGCTTCCGCCTGAAGGGCAAGGGCCACACGCCGCAGGAGCTGCGCACGCTGCAGGACTGGGTGGTCGAGAAGAACCTGCGCCAGGTACCGGGCGTCGCGGACCTGGTGACCATCGGCGGCACCATCAAGCAGTACGAGGTCAACCCGAATCTGGCCCGCATGCGCGACGCGCATATCTCGCTGGCGCAGCTGTTCGAGGCCCTGCAGCGCGGCAACTCGAACGCCGGCGGCGGCGCGGTCGCGCAGGGGCGGCAGCAGTATCTGCTGCGCTCGCTCGGCAGCTTTCGCAGCTCGGCCGATATCGCGAACGTGGTGGTGTCCGAGGTCAACGGCACGCCGATCCTGGTCAAGGACATCGCCGAGGTGCGCGTCGGCGCCGCGCCGCGGCAGGGCCTGATGGCGCAGGACGACGAGGAGGACATCGTCTCGGGCATCGTGGTGATGCGCAAGGGCGAGAACCCGTCGGAGGTGCTGACCGCGCTGAAGGCCAAGATCGCGCAGCTCAACGAGCAGATCCTGCCGCGCGGCGTCGAGATCGTGCCGTACTACGACCGCGCCGACCTGATCGACAAGACGCTGCACACGGTGTTCGGCAACCTGGTCGAGGGCGCGCTGCTGGTGATGGCGGTGCTCTATCTGTTCCTGGCCAACGTGCGGGCCGCCGCCATCGTCGCGCTGGTGATCCCGCTGGCGCTGCTGTCGACCTTCATCGGCCTGACCTGGGTCGGCATTCCGGCCAACCTGCTGTCGCTGGGGGCGATGGACTTCGGCATCATCGTCGACGGCGCGGTGATCGTGGTCGAGAACATCTTCAAGCGGCTGGGCGAACTGAAGGAGCAGAAGATCCGCGACAGCCGCGCGCGCTTGCACGCGATCGCGCGCGCGACGACCGAGGTGGGCCGCCCGACGGTGTTCTCGATGGTGATCATCATCGCCGCGCACCTGCCGATCTTCACGCTGCAGCGGCACGAAGGAAAGATCTTCGCGCCGATGGCATACACGGTGACGGGCGCGCTGGTCGGTTCGCTGATCGTGTCGCTGACGCTGGTGCCGCTGCTGTGCTACCTGCTGCTGAAGAAGGACATCGCCCATCACGACAACGCGGTGGTGCGGCTGTGCAAGCGCGCCTATGCGCCGATGCTGGCGTGGGCGCTGGACCACAAGCGCGCGGTGGTGGCGAGCGCGGTGGCGCTGCTGGTGGTGACTGCCGGCGTCGGCAAGCTGCTGGGCAGCGAATTCCTGCCCGAGCTCGACGAGGGCGCGATGTGGGTCAGCTTCGACCTGCCGGCCTCGGTGTCGACCGACGAGGCACGCGAGCAGGCCGCGCGGCTGCGGCGCACGATCCGGCAAACGCCGGAGGTCAAGTCGACCATCTCCAAGGTCGGCCGTCCCGACGACGGCACCGACCCGAAGCTGATCAATACGGTGGAGATCCTGGTCGACCTGAAGCCGGAAGCGGAGTGGCGCCGCGGCTTCGACAAGCGCCGCATCATCGGCGAGATCAACGCGAATCTGCGCAAGCTGCCGGGGATCGAGCCGAACTTCTCGCAGCCGGTGCGCGACAACATCCTCGAGAGCATCTCGCAGATCAAGGGCCAGATCGTCATCAAGGTGCAGAGCGACAGCCTCGAGCAGAACAAGCGCGTCGCCGACCAGATCCTCGCCAACGTGCAGACCGTGCCCGGCGTGATGCGGGCCTTCATCGACCGCGACGGCGAGCTGCCGCAGTATGTGCTCGACTTCGACCGCGCCCAGGCCGCGCGCTACGGCATCAACGTGGCCGACGTCCAGGACCTGATGGAGACCGCGCTGGCGGGCAAGGCCGCCACCGAGCTGTGGGAGGGCGAGCGGCACTTCAGCGTGGTGGTGCGGCTCGCGCCCGGCGAACGCGAACTGCCGAACCTGCCGAACATCCTGATGCAGACCGCCGAGGGCGCCCAGGTGCCGCTGTCGCAGCTGGTGCATTTCCATGCGGCGTCCGGCGCGATGAATATCAGCCGCGAGAACGGCCAGCGCACCACGTCGATCGGCGTCTTCATTCACGACCGGGACATGGGCAGCGTGGTCAAGGACATGCAGGCGCTGGTGGCGAAGAACGTGCGCGCCGACGACGTCAAGATCGGCTGGTCCGGCGAGTTCGAGAACCAGCAGCGCGCGATGGCGCGGCTGTCGATCGTCGTGCCGCTGTCGGTGCTGCTGATCTTCCTGCTGCTGTTCCAGGCGTTCAAGTCGTTCAAGAGCGCGACGCTGATCCTGTCGAACATCCCGTTTGCGCTGGTGGGCGGCGTGTTCGCGCTGTTCCTGACCGGCATTCCGCTGTCGGTGTCGGCGGCGATCGGCTTTATCGCGCTGTTCGGCCAGGCCGTGCTCAATGGGGTGGTGATGGTGACCTACTTCAACCAGCTGCGCGAGCAGGGGCTGCCGCTGCGCCAGGCCGTGCTGGCCGGGTCGATGGACCGCCTGCGCACCGTGCTGATGACCGCTCTGCTGGCGATGCTGGGCCTGTTCCCGATGGCGGTCTCGCGCGCGATCGGCTCGGAGACGCAGCGCCCGCTGGCGATCGTGATCATCGGCGGGCTGATCACCGCGACCGTGCTGACGCTGATCGTGCTGCCGACGCTGTACGAATGGATGGTCAGCCGCAGCTGGCCGGATGAGGCGGCGGAGGAAGATGAGGTTGCGGCGGGGGCACCAGGGGTGCGACGGGACGACGAGGCGGTGGTTTGATTGTCGCCTCTCTACCGCCTGCGCCGCCGGCGGGAAAGGGGCGGGGGGAGGGCAACGGCGTTCGCTATCCCTCCGCCGCCGTCACGTCCCGCACGACGCCAGCCCGCAGCATCCGCGCAATCTCGGCCTCTCCATATCCGCACTCGGCCAGCAGCGCCCGCGTGTCCTCGCCCAGCCGCGGCGGCGGCCGCCGGTATTGCGCCGGCGTCTCCGACAGCTTGATCGGCAGGCCGATGCTCTTGACCGGCCCGGCCTCGGGGTGCTGCTGCTCGACCACCATTTCGCGCGCGAGAGTTTGCGGATGCGACAGCGCCTCGCCGATCGAATGCACCGGCCCGGCCGGCACGCCCGCCGCGTCGAACGCCGCCAGCCATTCGGCCGAGGGCTTGGTGCGCAGGATCTCCGCCATGGCCGGCAGCAGCGTGTCGCGGTGGCGCATGCGGTCCGAGTTCAGCCGATAGCGCGGATCGGTCAGCCATTCGGGCCGGCCCAGCACCTGCGCGATCCGCTCCCAGTTCTTCTCGTTGGCGCCGCCGACGATGATGTGCCCGTCCTGCGTCGGAAAGGCCTGGTACGGGGTCGCCAGCACATGCGCCGAGCCGCTCGGCCCCGGCGATTCGCCGGTGGCGAAATGGATCGCCGCATGCCAGTACAACTGCTGCAGGCCGGCTTCGATCAACGAGGTCTCGACGATCTGGCCGCGCCCGGTCTTCTGCTTGTGCTGGTAGGCCGCCAGGATGCCGAACGCGGCCAGGATGCCGGCATTGATGTCGGCGATCGAGTTGCCGGTGCGCAGCGGCGGTCCGCCTTCCTCGCCGGTGATGCTCATCAGCCCGGTATAGCCCTGCGCGATCAGGTCGAAGCCGCCCTTGTCGGCGGCCGGGCCGGTACGGCCATAGCCCGAGATCGCGCAATAGATCAGGCCGGGATTGATTTCCGACAGCACGTCGTAGCCGAGCCCGAGCTTTTCCAGCGTGCCCTTGCGGAAGTTCTCGATCAGCACGTCGGCGTCGCGCACCATCCGCAGCAGCACTTCCTTGCCTTCGGCCGTCTTCAGATCGAGTGCGATCGCGCGCTTGTTGCGGTTCAGCATCAGGAAGGGCGCCGACACGCCGTTGATGCGCGGATCGCGATAGCCGCGCGCATCGTCGCCGCCATCGGTCTTCTCGATCTTGATCACGTCGGCGCCGAGGTCGGCCAGCATCATGCCGCAGGTCGGGCCGGCCATGATCTGCGCCAGCTCGAGCACGCGCATGCCGGCGAGGGCGCCGGCCCGCGGAGAACGTTCGGATTGCATGGGGGAAGCCATCGCTGTCCTTCGAGGTGGAGGCCGCTCAGCGGCCGTGAAACTCGGGCGTCTGCTTGGCGAGGAAGGCGCGATAGCCGGTGCGGAAGTCCTCGGTGTCGAAGCAGTCGAAGGCCTCGTCGCGCTCGCGCTCGCTCAGCGGCGTGCCGGCCGCCAGTTGGCGCGCGAACTTCTTGTGCCAGCGGGCGACCAGGGGCGCGCCGCTGGCGATGCGCTGCGCGGTCGCGGCCGCTTCGGCGGCGACCTGGTCGTCGGGCACCACGCGCGACACCAGGCCCATGCCATGGGCCTCATCCGCGCCGACGATCCGGCCTTCGAACAGCAGCTCCAGCGTGCACGACTCGCCGATCAGCCGGATCAGCGGGGCCATTTCCGCATGGGCCATCACCAGCCCGAGGTTCTTGATCGGCGCGCCGAAACGGCTGCCTTGGCCGCAGATGCGGATGTCGGCCATCGCCGCGATCTCCAGCCCGCCGCCGACGCAGATGCCGTGGATCTGCGCGACCACCGGATGGCGGCAGTCCTGCAGCGCCTGCGCGGTGGCGTGCATCACCTTGCCGTAGGCGGTGGCCTGCGCCTTGTTCGAGCGCGCCTGCGCGAACTCGCCGATGTCGTTGCCGGGCGAGAAGGCCCGCTCGCCGGCGCCGCGCACGATCACGCAGCGCACGCCGTCGTCGGCGGAGAGGGCGCGGAAGGCGTCGCCCAGTTGCTGCCACATCGACAGCGTCATCGCGTTGAGCTTGGCGGGGCGGTTCAGCACGACGGTGGCGATGGCGCCGTCGCGGATCGTCAGCACGGGGCTGTCGTCGGTGCCGCCCGGTTGGGGATCGACGCGGGAATCCGGTCGGGATTCCGAGTGCGAATCGGGTCGGGAATCGGGTCCGGAATCGGGAGAAGCGGAGGCGGGCATCACGGTCATCGAGGGCGCTCCTGGCAGGTTGGCGACATGGTGTCTTGCCGCATCGTTGATTTGGTATACCATATCCCAAATCATCGCCACATACCAAGGAAGCATCGCCCATGGTTAACCCGGAAGACGCGCCGGCAACGCTGGCGCCCGACCTGCCCCAGGCGCGCACCGGCGGCGAGCGCGGCCGCCGCACGGGACCCGCCACCGCCGCCAGCGCCGCAGCCGGCCTGTCGGCAGACGGCGACGACCCGCTGGCGATCGCGCATCCGACGCTGGCCGCGGTGGTCGCCGAGCGGCTGCGGCAACTGATCATCGACGGCACGCTGGTGCCCGGGGTGTGGCTCAACGAGCGCGATCTGTGCGAACGGCTGCGCGTCTCACGCACGCCGCTGCGCGAGGCCTATCGCATCCTCGCCGCCGATGGGCTGGTGATGTTGCTGCCCAAGCGCGGCGCGCAGGTGATTGCGATGTCCGAGCGCGACGTCGCCGACCTGTTCGACGTGCTGGCCGTGCTGGAAGGACTGACCGGACGGCTCGCCGCGGAGAAGGCCAGCGACGAGGAACTGGCGCGGATCGCCCGGCTGCATCGCGCGATGCTCGACGCCTATGCCGCGCGCGACCTGCACGCCTACTACGAGGCCAGCATGGGCACCCATCTGGCGATCAGCGCGGCCGCCCATAACCCGACGCTGGCCGACACCCATCGCCGCCTCAATCTGCGCGTGCAGAACCTGCGCTTCCGCTCGAACCAGGACCGGGACGAATGGGCCCACGGCGTCGAAGACCACCAGCGCTTCGTCACCGCCTTGCTGGCGCGCGACGGTGCCACGGTGGAGACGCTGATGCGCGAGCACACGCTGCAGAAGAAGGCGCTGGCGATGCGCGAGGCCCGCGAGCGCGAGGCCGCCGCGACGCGATAGCCGCAGCGATGGACGCCGCGATCGTCGCAAGCACTTATTTCGGCTGTAACGCCGCATTACGCGACGAACGCGGCCGCGCTGGCGGCAGTACGGGCGGCAGCATGACGGGAAGGCGGGCGCAGCGGCCGCCAGCCTCGCCCCGGCAAGGGCCTGGGCGCTCTCCAGCGTGTGTCGAAGCCGGTCTCCAGCGCACGCCCGCTTGTGAGACGGCCTTACAACTGCATCCGTCCGAGAACGCGACGCATCGCTACAGTCGAGCCATGTTCAACGCGCCGCCAAGCCGGGCAGCGCATCAGGAGAAAAACATGACTCGCCAATTGCTGATCGCACTCGGAACCCTGGCCGCCGGCGCCCTGTTCGGGCTGGTGTCGCCCGCCCAGGCGCATTCGGACCGCCACGACCATCGGCATGGCTACCATCGACACGAGCACTACCGTCCGGCGCCGCCGCATGTGCGGCGCCACCACTACCGCCATGACCACCATCACCATCGCTACTACGCCCGTCCGCACCATGGCCACGGCCACTACGTGTCGCGCCCGGGACACCGCTACGTGCCCGAGCGCTGGGTCAGGGACTCGCACGGGCATGTCGTGCGGCGTCCGGGGTATTGGACGCGCTGAGCAATGGGATCGCGGTCTTGCGATCGCTGCCAGGAAATGCCGGCCGGTTTGGCCGGCATTTTTCTTGCGCGCCGGCTCCTTATGGACCGTCTCCTTACGCGTTGTCCGCTTGTGCGTTGTCCTTGTGCATCGCGGCAGCAGAATCGGCCTGCCCGGGCACAGAACGATCGGCGCGCGGCCGCAAGGTCATCAGCACGGCCAGCAGCACGGCCAGCAGCGCTGCCAGCGCGCCGACCATGAACACGCGCGCATGGCCGAAATGGTCGGCGATCCAGCCGGCTTACGGCCCGGTCGCGCCGTAAGCCAGATCCTGGAACGCCGCGAAGCCGCCGATCGCGGTGCCGCGCAGATATGCCGGCACGCGCCTGACCGCTTCCAGCCCCATCGATGGAAACACCATCGAGCAGCCCATGCCGGTGAGCAGCGCGCCGAGCATCGCCACGGCGGGCCCGGGCGCCAGCCACAGCAGGCACTGCCCCGCGGCCTCGATGAGCAGCGAGACCAGCGCCACGGGCACGCCGCCGAGCCGGTCCGGCAAGGTGCCGCACAGCAGGCGGACCGCGACGAAGCCCAGGCCGAAACAGGTCAGCCCGTAGCCGGCGCCGTGCCAGCCGTTGGCCAGGAAATACAGCGGGAAGAACGCGCCGAGCGCGGCGAAGCCGATGCCTTGCAAGCCCACCACCGCGCCCGGTTGCCAGATGCGCCCGAGCACCTGGACGAACGGCGGACGGCGTCCCGCTTGCGGCGGCGCCGCCGGGGCGGTCCGCCACAGCATCAGCGCGCCGAGCAGCGGCATCGCCACGCAGACCAGCATCAGCCCGGCGAAGCCGCAGCGTTGCAGCAGCCATAGACTCAACGGTCCGCCCGCGGCGAACGCGCCATACATGCCCGCGCCGACCAGTGCCATGACGAGGCCCGAGCGCGCCGGCCCCATCGCCCCCATGCCCCACGCCAGCATGCCGACCAGCGCGGCGCTTTCGCCTAGCCCCAGCAGCAGCCGGCCCGCGAGCAGTACCACGTAAGAGGCCGTGCCGCTGCCGAGGGACGGCCAGGAAGACAGCCAGCACAACAGCGAGGCCAGCGCGTACAGCGCGAGACCGCGGAACATGGCGGCCTTGCCGCCGCGTTCGTCCGCCAGCCGTCCGGCCCAGCCGCGACTGAGGATCGTCGACAGGAAGGCAATGCCCACCGCCAGGCCGGAGGCGACATTGCCCATGCCGAGCGCATCGGAGATGTGTATCGCCACGGCGGGCATCGCCATGGCGACGGCAAGGTAAGTCAGGAACAGCGCCACGGTCATCCAGACCAGCCGGCGCAGGGAAGAATCTTGCAGGACGTTCGACATCGACCGCCGCTCCTTCAGAGAGAGGGCGGCACCGGAACGATCGACAGGCGGGGAACGATGCAGACGCGAGGCATGACGCAAGCGGTCGACACACACCGCCAGCCGGCCGGAGGTGCCGCTGGTGATGCGTTGGTTCACGTGAACGCTTACGGCCGCGCGCCCGGGACATCGTTGGGCATGCGGCGGGAGCGATTCTAACCGCCCTGGGCGCGCGCGCAATAAAAAACCCTCGCCTCAACGAGGCGAGGGTTTTGCATGCCGGCGCGGGAGTCGCGCCGGCGCAGCGGCAAACGCAGGCCGATTACAGCGCCGCGTCCTTCAGCTTCTTCAGCGCGCGGACCTTGACCTTGACCGACGCCGGCTTGGCAGCGAACCACTGCTCCTGGCCGGTGAACGGGTTCTTGCCGAAACGCTTCTTGGTGGCGGGCACTTGCACGGCGGTGACCTTCAGCAGGCCGGGCAGCGTGAATTCGCCCGCGCCCTTCTTGTTCAGCGCGCCGATCATGGTGTTTTCCAGCTGGGCCAGCACGGTCTTGACCGTCTTCGGATCGAGTTCGGTCTGCGCGACCAGGTGCGACACCAGGCTCGACTTGTTGAAGGTGTCCTTCAGCGGCTTGGGCGTCGGCGCTGCCGGCGCTGCCTTCCTGGCGGCCTTCACCGGAGCGGCGGCCTTCTTGGCGGGCGCCTTGGCGGCGGTCTTGGTTGCTGCAGTCTTCGCGGTCGGTTTAGCTTTGGTGGCCATATCGATGTCGTGAACAGGTTCAATGTTGGAGCGCAGTACCGTCGGAAGCCGCCGGGCAGCGCCGCGCACAGAATAGCAAAACGCGCGAACGGTGCCTATTTTCAAGGGGTTTTCGGCGCGATTTGGCGGTTGGACCGTGCAATGTGTCGCGCGGATGCCACCATCTTCGCGATCGCCGCTGTCGCGATGCCCTGCGCGCTGCAAACCGGTGCGCCGATCAGCGGCGTTGCGCGACCCAGATCCCGGCCACGATCGCCGCCAGTCCGACGCCGTGGTACCAGTTCGGCCACTCGCCCAGCAGCAGCGTGGAGAGGATCGCGGCGAAGGCCGGCGTCAGCGTGACGAAGAACACCGGCAGCTGCGCGCCGGCACGCGCCACCGCGCGATCCCAGGCGAAATACGCCAGCAGCGACGGAACCGTGGCGACATAGGCGAGGATGCCAACCGTCTTCGTGCTCCAGACGATGGCCTGGCCGTCGATGCCCAGCTCCCAGGCGACGAACGGCACGCTGACCACGACGCCGGCGACGATCTGCGCGTACAGCAGCACGATCAGCGGCAGCGCCGGCCGCTGCTTGCGCAGCAGCCACGTATAGCCGCTCCAGGCCAGCGTGGCCGCCAGCATGAACAGGTCGCCCGGCACGAAGTCGAGCTGCGCAAGCCGGCCCAGTTCGCCGCGCACCAGCACGAAGGTCACGCCGACCAGGCACAGCAGCGCGCCCGCGATATGGCTGCGCGTGGCCGGCTCGCGAAAGAAGGTCACGCCGACCGCCAGCAGGAACAGCGGCATCGAGGCGCCGATCAGCGTCACGTTGATCGGCGTCGACGTGGTCAGCGCGAGATATTGCAGCGCGTTATAGCTGGCGATCGACAGCACGCCGAGCGCGAGGATCAGCCCCGCATGGCGCCGCAGCGCGGCCGCGTGCTCGCGCACGCCGTTCCACGCCAGCGGCGTCAGCAGCAGGCCGGCCAGCAGCCAGCGCAGAAAGTTCAGCGTGATCGGCGGCACGGCGCCGGCCGCCAGATGGCCGACGATCGCATTGCCGGCCCAGCTCAGCGGCGGGAAGGCGAGCAGGAGGAGGGTCAGCCAGCCGGCGCGCGAGCCGGCGATCGGAGAGGAGGACATGCGGTCGGAAGGCGCGCGGGCTCGGGCGTCGATGTGGGCGACGCGGGCCCGAAGCAGTGGTACCGCCTCGGGGCAGCGTCGCCAATGGCCCTTGCCGCGGACGCGGCGGCGTAGCAAGTGGAGCGCGCATTATGCCGCCTGCCGCGGCACAGCATGGGGCCGGCCCTGTTTTCCGCGCGGGGATTGCGGCTCGCAACCCTACCGGCGTGCTACCCCCGATCGGGGATGGCGTATTCAACCCCGGTTACCGCAGAGTGCAACCGAAATCAGTACGGCGGCGCAGCGTTAGGGCATACCATGTCCGCTTTCCGCCGGTCTGGCAGCTCAAACGGTCACGCCATGTACGCCATCCTGCCCGCCTTCGTCTCGTCGATCTTTCTCGGTTACGGCCTCTACGTGCTGGTGACGAAGGGCGTCACGCGCCTGACCACGTCCTTCTTCCTGATGTGCGCCACCACGTTCGCGTGGCAGGGCACCTGGGCCTTCCTGTTCCAGACCGTGCATCCGGATGTGGCGCTGCTGCTGGCCAAGGTCGGCTATCTGTTCATCCTGTTCCTGCCGACCACCTTCTATCACTTCATGACAGAGGTGACCGAGCGCCGCGGCGAGCGGCCATGGCTGCTGGTGTCGTACGGCATGTCGCTGCTGCTGGCGGTGGTATTGCTGACGTCGGATCGCCTGGTCTCCGACTACTACCTCTACAGCTTCGGCAATTACCCGCGCGCGGGCGTCCTCCATCCCCTCCATGTCGTGCAGACCGTGCTGCTGGCGCTGCGCAGCGGCTGGCTGCTGCGCGACGCGCGCCGCAGCGCGGTGGGCGAGAAGCGCCAGCGCCTGACGCTGTGCCTGTGGAGCCTGGGCCTGTATTCGCTCGCCGCGATCGACTATGCGGCCAACTATGGCCACGACTTCTACCCGCCCGGCGTGGTCTTCATCGCCGTCAGCCTGGGCCTGATCGCGCTGTCGATCGTCCGCTACGACCTGATGCATCCGTACTCGCTGGCCGCGACCGTGGCGCACGAGGTACGCACGCCGCTGGCGACGATCCGCATGCAGACGCAGGAGCTGGCAGTGGCCTGGCCCACGGTGCTGGATGGCTACCGCCGCGCCGTCGAACACGGCCTGATCGAGGACCGGCTGCGCCCGGCCCAGCTCGAGCGGCTGCCCACGCTGCTGGCGGCGATCCGCAGCGAGGTCGACGGCACGCAGGCGGTGATCGAGATGGCGCTGGCCTCGATCACGCTGGAGCGGCTGGACCGCGGCAGCTTCGTGCCGCACGGCGTGGCGCAATGCGTCGATTCGGCGCTGGAGCGCTACCCGTTCCGCGCCGGCGAACGCGAACGGGTCTCCGTGCATGCGATTCCGGCCGGCTGGCGCTTCCGCGGTTCCGACACGCTGCTGGTCTACGTGCTGTTCAATCTGCTGAAGAACGCGCTGCAGGCCATGCGCGCTCATCAGGGCGCGCACCAGGGCGCGCACCAGGGCGCGAACCCGGCCGCGCGCGGGGACGGCGGCCGCATCGAGATCTCGGCGCGCGAGTCGGGCGGCTTCTATCAGCTGCGCGTGCGCGATACGGGGCCGGGCATTCCGCCCGATGTGCTGCCGCGCATCTTCGATCCCTTCTTCTCCACCAAGCCGCACGGCAGCGGTGCCGGCATGGGCCTGGCCTTCTGCCGGCGCGTGATGGAGGCCTTCGGCGGCCGCATCGAGTGCGAATCCGCGCCCGGCCGGCATACCGTCTTCACGCTGCATCTGCCGGTCGCGCTGGCGGCCGAGCCGCCGGCCTCGGCGAACGCGGCCACGTCGATCGGCCCGCTCGGTCCACTCGAGACGCTGGAGCGGATAGATCGGATCGAGCCGATGCAGTCGCTCCAGCCGATGCAGCCGATGCAGCCGCTGGGCCAGGGCACGGCCGCCTGACGCGGCGGCCGTGCCCGGACCGGCTCGCATGGCCGGCCCGGCTGGCACTGGTTGGCGCTAGTTGGCCAGCACCGGCGCGCTCACCTCATACTCCTTGACCCGCTCGACGATCTCCTTCGGGAACCGCGCGATCCGCTTTTCCTTGTCGGCGAACACGATCTGCTGGTAGCCCAGCGAGACCGGCCGCTCGTCGACGCAGAAGCGGAACAGCAGATACGCCGAGCACTGCTTGACCTGGAACGTGTTCAGGTAGCAGTCCACCCGCTGGAACGGGAAGGTTTCCTCGACATATTCCTGATGCGCGCGCTTGGTCACGAAGACGCCGCCCGCGGCCAGCAGATTGCCGTGGATGCACTCGTGGAACCAGCGCTCGCGGCAGATGCCCTGCCACTCGAAATAGCGCGCGAAGTAGGTGTTCATGAAGGCGTTGGAGTCCTTCAGATAGATGTCGATCGTGTGGTGGAACGTCTTGCGGGGTGGGGTCTCGACCTGATCCTGCGCCAGCTGGCCGGTACCGCGGTTCAGGATGTGGGGAA
The DNA here is from genome assembly GCF_026210475.1 of Cupriavidus cauae. NCBI lineage: Bacteria > Pseudomonadati > Pseudomonadota > Betaproteobacteria > Burkholderiales > Burkholderiaceae > Cupriavidus > Cupriavidus cauae. The sequence continues at coordinate 919,449 of NZ_CP080294.1, read as the reverse complement.
TCACGTCGCGCATCAACATGGAAAAGCTCCTGGATCAATGGCTGCGAGCGGCAGCCGCGCTTGCCCCGGGGGAGAGGGGCATGCCGCATTCTGGCCGCAGACCCTCCGCGAACGTCACCCACCTTTGCGGGTAGACGAGGGGCCGGCACACGTAAGCAGAACTTGCCATTGACGCGCCTTCGCTGACCGCGGCATGCCGCACCAACCCGCGGTAAACCCTAGTGGTATAGGTAACTAGACCTTATTACAGTGGCAGTTCGCCGAACCCCCTTTCCGGGGGCCGCACGGCGTTCGTTTGCCTCGCGTCCCTCCGCGGCCTGGCGCCGCGCACCGGTTCCTTCGTCTTGCCGCCATCGATGCCCGAATCCCTGTCCTCGACCGAATTGCTGTCGCGCAGCCGTGAGCCGGTCTATCTGCAGCTGGCGACCATCTTTCGCCGCCGCATCGAGAGCGGGGTCTGGCGTCCCGGCGAACGCATCCCGTCGCTGGAGGACCTGTGCCGCCAATACGGGGTCGCGCGCATGACGATGCATCACGCGCTGTCGGTGCTCGACGACGAAGGGCTGGTCGCGCGCTCGCGCGGCCGCGGCACCTTCGTCAAGGGCGGCGGCAAGCGGCGCCGGCCGCTATCGCTGCCGGTCACCTGGGGCCAGGCGGTCGAGGTCGGCGAGCAGCTGGGCACCGAGGCGCTGGTCGAGTCGGCGGGCAGCGTGCCGCTGCCGGACGAACTCGGCATGCCGTGCGAGGCCGAGCGTGCGCCGGCCTACCATTTCCTGCGCCGCCTGCACCGGCTCGACGACCGGCCCTTCGCGATCGGCGAGGTCTATATCGAGGAAGGCCTGTTCGCGCGCAATCCGCGCGCGTTCCGGCAGGGCGCGTCGGTGCCGGTGCTGGACCGCTTTCCGGGGCTGCGCGTCTCGAGCGCGCGTCAGCGGCTGTCGATCATCGCCGCCGGCGCGGAGTCGGCCGCGGCGCTGGCGCTGCCGGTGGGCGCGCCGGTCGCCGAACTGCGCCGCCATGCCTGCGCCGATGGCGTGATCGTCTATTACGCCCGCATCGAGTTTCCGACCGAATACGTCTGCCTGGACTTCGACCTGCTCGACCCGGGCGGCCTGGCGGGCTGAACGGCAACGCCTCACGGCACATCCCGAACCCATCGCCAAACGCATCGCCAACGCATCGCCAACGCAGGCATCACCGATCCCCACCCGAGATTTTCGAATCGACCGACCTGAGACCAAGGAAGCGCGCATATGGAGACCAACCAATCCCAGCAACCCGGGCAGACGCTCAACGGCGCCGAGAGCCTGGTCAAGACCCTGCTCGCCTGCGGGGTCGATACCTGCTTCGCCAACCCGGGCACCAGCGAGATGCATTTCGTCGCGGCGCTCGACCGCATCCCCGGCATGCGCTGCGTGCTGGGTTTGTTCGAGGGCGTGGTGACGGGCGCGGCCGACGGCTATGCGCGCATGGCCGACAAGCCGGCGGCGACGCTGCTGCATTGCGGACCGGGTCTGGCCAACGGCCTGGCCAACCTGCACAACGCCCGGCGCGCGCAGACGCCGATCGTCAATATCATCGGCGACCAGGCCACCTATCACCGGCCGCTCGATGCGCCGCTGACCGCCGACACCGAGGGCTGGGCCCGTCCCGTTTCGGTGTGGACCCGCACCGCGCAGCGCGCCGATCAGGTCGGCGCCGATGCCGCGGCGGCGGTGCAGGCCGCCTGCGCCGCGCCTGGCGGCGTGGCGAGCCTGATCCTGCCGTCGGATGTGTGCTGGGACGAGGGCGGGCAGGTTGCCGCGCCGCTGCCGCCGCTGAGCGCGCCCAAGGTCTCGCCCGATGCGATCGAGCAGGCCGCGCGCTGGCTGCGCTCGGGCCAGCCGACGCTGCTGGTGCTGGCCGGCACGGCGCTGCGCGAGGCGCCGCTGGCCGACGCGCATCGCATCGCCGCCGCCACCGACGCGCGGCTGATCACGCCGATGTCCAATGCGCGCGTGTCGCGCGGCCGCGGCCGTTTCGCGGTCGAGCGCGTGCCCTACTCGGGCGATGCGGCGCGCGCCAGGCTGGCCGGCATCCGCCAGGTGATCCTGGTCGGCGCGCCGCCGCCGGTGACCTTCTTCGCCTATCCCGGCAAGTCGCCGCGCCCTTATCCCGAGGACGCGCAGGTCCATGTGCTGGCGCGCCCCGAGCAGGATCTGGCCGATGCGCTCGCGCGGCTGGCCGACGCGCTCGGCGCGCCCGCGGTGCCGGTGCCGGACGCCGTCGCACCCGCCGGCATCGCCAAGGGCGCGGTGACCTCGGAAGCCGTCGCGCAGACGCTGAGCGCGCTGCTGCCCGAGCAGGCGGTGGTGGTCGAGGAGAGCGTCAGCTTCGGCCGTGCCTTCTATCCCGGTACGGTGCATGCCGCCCCGCACGACTGGCTGCAGCTGACCGGTGGCGCCATCGGCGCGGGCCTGCCGCTGGCGGTCGGCGCCGCGGTGGCGGTGCCCGATCGGCGCGTGGTCGCGCTGCAGGCCGACGGCTCGGGCATGTACACCGTGCAGTCGCTGTGGACGATGGCGCGCGAACAGCTCGACGTCACGGTGGTGGTGCTGGCCAATCGCAAGTACGCGATCCTGCTGGGCGAACTGGCCGGCGTGGGCGCCAACCCCGGCAAGACCGCGCTCGACATGCTCGATATCGGCAATCCCGACCTCGACTGGGTCAAGCTCGCCGCCGGCATGGGCGTCGAGGGGGCGCGTGCGGTCGATATGGAGAGCTTCGCCGATCTGTTCGCGATGGCGAACAAGCGCAAGGGGCCGTTCCTGATCGAGCTGGTGATTTGACAGGGGCGATGAGGCGCCGCTTGCCCTCTCCCCCAGCCTCTCTCCCGCATGCGGGAGGGGAGCAAACCGCCGCGCCGACGAACGACCGGTGGTGTTCTGCCTCTCCCGCTTGCGGGAGAGGGCCGGGGAGAGGGCAAGGGCGGCCCCATTCGCGATTGAATAGTCCACCCTTCCGGACAAGCGAATTGTGCAGGCGCCAATGACTGCGGCAAGCTGCCCCCGGAAGGCACCGAGCCAGGAGACAGCATGACAACACCCACCACCGAGGCGCAGGCCGAGCAGGGGCCGGACCGCCTCTACGCGGCCCTGCTGAACGAAGGGCGCTTTCGCATCCAGCACTGCCGCGACTGCGACCGCCACGTGTTCTATCCACGCAATCTCTGCCCGCACTGCGGCGGCGAGGCGCTGGACTGGACCGATCCGAAGGGCACCGGCACCGTCTATTCGACCAGCGTCGTGCGCCGCAAGCCGGACGCCGGCGGCGACTACAACGTCGCGCTGATCGACCTGGACGAAGGGGTGCGCATGATGAGCCGGGTCGAGGGCGTGGCGCCGCAGGCGGTGCGCATCGGCATGCGCGTCAGGGCGCGCGTGGCGCCCGCCGCCGGCGACGGCGTTCCCGCGATGGTGGTGTTCGATCCGATGGAGGGCTGACGCGATGCCAGCACAATCGTTGCGCGGTGGCGTCGCCATCGTCGGCGTGGGCCAGGCCGGACTCGGCGAGGCCCACGGCAAGACCGAAATGGAAATCCTGGTGGAGGCGGCCAAGGCCGCGGTCAAGGACGCCGGCATGTCGATGCGCGAGATCGACGGCATCGCCACCGCCAGCGTCGGCGCCACCATGTGGGTGATGCCGGTGGCCGAATACCTCGGCATCCATCCGAAGTTCGTCGACAGCACGATGATCGGCGGCTCCAGCTTCGTCGCCCATATGCTGCCCGCGATGCTGGCGCTCGAGGCCGGCCTGTGCGACGCAGTGCTGGTCTGCTACGGCAGCAATCAGCGCACCTCGACGGTCGGCCGCGCCGGCATCGCCAAGGTGCGTTCGGTGCTGGACCCGCAGCCGTACGAGAACCCCTACCAGCCGATGCAGCCGATCACCTCGTACGCATTGGCGGCCGCGCGGCACATGCACCAGTACGGCACCACGCGCGAGCATCTGGCCGAGGTGGCGGTGGCCGCGCGCAAGTGGGCGCAACTCAATCCCGATGCGCTGATGCGCGATCCGTTGAGCATCGACGACGTGCTGAACGCGCGCATGGTGTCCGACCCGCTGTCGGTGCGCGACTGCTGCCTGGTCACCGACGGCGCCGGCGCCTATGTGATGGTCCGCGCCGAACGCGCCAAGGACCTCGCCAAGCCGCCGATCTATGTGCTCGGCAACGCCACCGCGACCTGGCACCGGCAGATCTCCAGCATGCCGGACCTGACCGTCAGCGCGGCGAAGGAATCGGGCGAGCGCGCGTTCGCGATGGCGGGCGTCAAGCCGGCCGATGTCGACGTGCTCGAGCTGTACGACGCCTTCACCATCAACACGCTGCTGTTCCTCGAAGATCTTGGCTTCTGCGCCAAGGGGGAGGGCGGACCCTTCGTCAGCGGCGGGGCCATCGCGCCCGGCGGCAGGTTGCCGGTCAATACCAACGGCGGCGGACTGTCGTGCGTGCATCCCGGCATGTACGGCATGTTCATCACCATCGAGGCGGTGCGCCAGTTGCGCGGCGAATGCGGCGAACGCCAGGTCGGCGGTGCGGAGATCGCGCTGGTGCACGGCAACGGCGGCACCTTGTCGAGCCAGTCGACCGCGATTCTGGGAACCGCGGCGGCGCTGTAGCGGCCCCGGCTGCCGAACCGATGCTGCGACGGCATGCCGCAGCAGGCGTCAGGCAGGTACGCAAGCGCGCAAGGCAATGCGGACGGACGATTAACGCGTTCGTCCGCATTTTTTCGTTTGGCGACACCAGGTCCGGTCGAAGACTCGCGAAGTCGGCATTGGCCGTCAACGATGGCGCCGCGCCACTCGTCTAGAGAGTGCGAGGGCGAATCGCGGACCGGCAAGGCGCTGCCGCTCGGCCTGTGGTTCGCCCACGCCCCTGCCTTGTCCTTCTGAGCCTGCCCGCATCATGACGCTGTCCGCCCGTCCCATCCCATCGTTCCTTCCCCCGACGTCACGTATCGGAGACCCGCGATCCCGCGCATGGCAGGCGCCGCTGCGGCCGCGCGATGCCGCGCAGGTGGCGCGCACCGCGGCCACGCTGTTTCTCGGCGAAGGCAGCATCGACGTCACGCTGGCCGCGGATCGAGGCGGACGCTTGCGTTCGGTCTTCGCCGACATCGAGCGGGAATACCGCATCGGCGGACGCAGCTGCGACCGCGCACCCGATCCCGAGGCAGCCCATGCCGCGCTGGAGCTCGAAATGGGCATCAAGGTGCTGATGCGGCTGAGCGATTGCCTCGGCGCCCTGTTCGGGGCGCAGGACGGCGTGCGGAACGGCGTACGGAGCGACGTACGGGACGACGCAGGGGGCGCCGCACAGCGCGACGTTCAGCGCGACGCGCATGGCGACCATATCGCCCGCCGCGCCGCGCTGCTCGAATGCGCGGCGGCGATTGCCGACGAGGCGCTGATCTGCCGCGACGAGCGTGCCGTAAAGGCCGACGCTGCACCGGTGCAGCGCTGCCTGTCGATTTGCGCGGGCGCAGGCGGCGAGATTCGCCTGCACAAGTTCACACGCTGGCAGCGGCAGCCGGAGAGAGGGACCGATCGCACGGGTGGCACCGGCAGGCCGGATAGCGCCGACGGTGCCCTTGGTGCGGGTGCAGACGGAGCGGATGGTCCGGTGACACAGGCTACCGAGATGGACGCGTGCCTGGCCTTCCGGATCGAGCCGTGGCGCCGGACGGTGCGCCCGCGCCGCGGCGATCCACGGCGTGTGCTGCTCCGTTGCCGCATCCGGCCGGTGCGCGTCGGGGATGCGCGGCGCATGCACGAGGCCGTGCCGATACCAGGCCCCGGTGTACGCGATCGGCTCGCCGCCGGCGACTGGCGCGGCGCGTTGCTGATGCTGCTGATCCGGCTGTTTCGCCTGCCGATGCCTCGCCGCGGCGAGATCGCCGGCAGGGCGCAGCTGAAGGTCTATCCGATGCCGCGCGACGGGCGCGCGGCGGTGGTCGTGCGGATGAGCGGCGAGGGGAAGCGCCGGGAAGGATACCGGGCGGCCATTCACGGCGTCGAAGCGGTCAGGCGGGAACTGGAAGGTCCGCGGTGCCTCCTCTGGGCACTCCCGCCGGAGCCGGAGCCGGCAGTGCGCGACGACGAGGTGCGCTGCTATTGAGCCGCGGAGGCATGGTGTAGCGCGCTACCGTGCTCTCCTTTCGTGCCCCCCGTCCGTGTGCCCCATCCCTTCGCGAGGTCCCTGCGCGCCATCGGGGCGCCCCGTCTGCGCTGCTGATCAGCGCTCCGGATCCGTACTCGCGATCCGTGCTCGCGATCCATGATTGCCGCACCGCACCCACGGCCGTGCAAAAGGCCGCCTTAGCCAAATGCAAATGGCGAGCGCCCCGGCGCGCCCACACACTGCGGTGATGGCATCGGCGGGAGCGCCCGGGCTTCCCTCTATATGTATACGGACGTATGCGGAAAAGACCTGCGCAAACCAAGAAAGTGCGCCGGCCGAGCCAGACCGTTCACCACAGGAGGAGACGCATGGCAACGAAGCAAACACGATGGCGGCCCGCCGGCATGCTGGCGACCGTGCTGGGCGCGCTGGTTCCACTGGCCGGCGTGGCTCGCTGGCGCTGAGCGATGGCGCCGCGGCGGCCGACGCCTATCCGTCGCGGCCGATCAAGCTGATCGTCGGCTATACGCCGGGCGGTCCCGTCGATACCGCGGCGCGCGTCTATGCCGATCACCTGGGACGAGTGCTGAAGCAGCCGGTGGTGGTCGACAACCGTGCCGGCGCCAGCGGCGCGATCGCCGCCGAGATCACGGCCAAGGCGCCGCCCGACGGCTATACGCTGTACTTCGTCGCCAGCCCGACCATGACGATGACGCCGCTGATCCAGAAGGCGGTCAACTTCAATCCGAGCCGGGATTTCAGCCACATCGGGCTGATCACCGACTACACCAACGTGCTGCTGATCAACAAGGACTTCCCGGCCCGCAATGTCGGCGAGCTGGTGGAGTACGCCCGCAAGCACCCACAGGGCGTGGCGTTCGGCTCGGCCGGCGTCGGTGCGTCCAACCATCTGTCGGCCGAACTGCTGGCGCAGATGAGCGGCGTCAAGATGCTGCACGTGCCGTACAAGGGCAATTCGCCGGCGATGACCGACGTGATCAGCGGCAAGATCGCCTTCATGTTCGATATCACCGGCACCGCGATCGGCCATATCCAGGGCGGCAAGGTGCGGCCGCTGGCGGTGACGTCGAAGGAGCGCAACGCGGCGCTGCCGAACGTGCCGACCATGGTCGAGTCCGGGCTGAAGGACTATGCGGTGACCGGCTGGTACGCGCTGATCGGACCGCCGAAGCTGCCGGCCGAGGTGGTCGACACGCTGGTCAAGGCGCAGCAGACCGTCGGCGACGATCCGGCCTTTCGCCAGCGGATGACGCAGGGCGGCTACGACCTGAACATCACCGGTCCGAAGCCGCTGGCGGAGCGGATCGAACGAGAGCTGCGCCTGTGGGGCGGCGTGGTCAAGACGGCGAAGATCGAGGTGGAGTGATGCAGTACCGTCGTTCCCGCGGATGCGGGAACGACGGAGGCAGGTGTGGCGGTGGAGAGCGGAGGCGGCGGTGCAGGGGGGCGGATTACTCCTCGACCACCGCCCATCCCTCCATCGCCTGGCCGCCGGCATCGTCGCCAGTCCACAGCAACACGCGCCCGGGCTGCTGGTCATCGCGGCGGCCGCCGACCGTGACGAGGTCGTGGTCGAACAGCGGCGCCATGCCGCGGAAGCCGAAGCGTTTGACGTTCGCCTGCGGCAGTTCGCGCCGCAGCAGGTCCACCATCAGCACCGCCTGCAGCGGACCGTGGACGACCAGGCCGGGATAGCCCTCGACGTCGCGCACGTAGTCATGGTCGTAATGGATGCGGTGGCCGTTGAAGGTCAGCGCGGAGAAACGGAACAGCAGCACCGGATCGGCATGCAGCTGGCGCTGCCATTGCGGCTGGTGCGGCAGCCGCGGGCGCGCCGGCTGGGCCTGGCCGGGCTCCGGCATCGCGCGATAGACGATGTCGTGGCGCTCGCTCAGTGCCGTCTCGCCGTCGACGGTCAGCACGTGGCGGACCGAGACGAACCACAGCTCGCCGCTGCGGCCGGTTTTCTGCTGCACCTCCTCGATGGTCGAGGTACGCGTCACGGTGTCGCCGACGCGCAGCGGACGCTGGAAGTCGAGCTCGCTGCCGGCCCACATCCGGCGCGGCAGCGGCACCGGCGGCAGGAAGCCGCCGAGCACCGCGTGGCCGTCGCGGCCCAGCCTGTGCTGGGGCGCACGCGGCAGGAAATACAGCCAGTGCCACAGCGGCGGCAGCGGTCCGCGCGCGATCGCCTCGCCGTCCAGATCCAGCGTGGCGGCGAGGCCGAGCACCGGTTGCAGCGCCAGCGTTTCGGTACGGCTTTCGCTGCGGCCGATCCACCGGCGCAGCGCTTCGAGGCTGGTATCGGTATCGAGATGGGTTTCAGAGGCGGCCGGATCGGCCGTGAGTTGTTGGGCCACGGTTGGGAATCCTCTTATGGTTTGGGGAACGGCAGGGACGGCAGTCTTCGCGCCGTCTCTGCGAGCGTAGGAGTTCAGGCTGCGGCCGGCAACCAGTCCGCCATGCTGTCCGTGTGTTCGAGCGCCCAGACGCGCGCGATGATGGTGCGCATCTCGGCCTCGCTTGCGCCCTGGCGGAAGGCCGCCAGTTGCAGCGCCTTCGCTTCCAGTTCGGGCCGGCTCAGCGTGTTGTCCGGATCGCCCTTGGGCACGTCGACGCGGGCCTCCAGCGTGCGGCCGTCGGTGGTCGCCACCGTCACGCGGCCGATCCACTGGCGCGGATAGGCGGCGTTGATCTCCGCGTCGAGCGCCATCGTCACCTTGTCGCGGAAGGCCGCCACGCGCGCATCGCGCAGCCCATGCTGCTCGAACTCGCCCAGGCCGGCGTGGCCGTGCCAGGCGACCAGCCCGAGCACCGTGCCCATCGAGAACTTGGCCTGATGGATCGTGACCGGATCGACCACGGGGCCGAGCACGTCGATCGCGCCCTGGTGCACGTGCGCGGTCACGCTGGCGATCTGCTCGGGGTCGAGGCGCTCGCGCTGCATCAGCGCCTTCAGCGCATCGGCCGCCGGATGGGTGTGGCGGCACGAGGCGAAGAACTTGAACGAGGTCTCGGCGGTAGCCCAGCGCGTGCCCAGGCCGTCGGTCAACCGCGCCGGATCGGCGTCGCTCGACATGCCGGCCGCCATGCCCTGCGCGCCCTCCAGGATGCGGCGCGCGCCGGTGAAGCCCGCCCGCGCCAGATGGGCCGACATCAGCCCGTCCGCCGCCGCCTTGGCGGTATGCAGCTGCTTCGAATCGGCGGCGTCGCGCAGGAATTCCCACAGGCCCGCGGCCTGGGTGCCGGCCGACCCCAGCGCCTGGTTGATGCCCTCGGCATCGAGCCCGTACAGCTTGGCCACCGCCGCCGCGGCCGCCAGTGTGCCGACCGTGCCGGTGGTATGGAATACGCGATAGTGGGAGCGGCCCATGAATTCGCCGATGCGGATGCCGGCCTCGTAGCCGGCGATCGCCGCGGTCAGCAGCTGCGCGCCGCTCTTGCCCTCGGCCTGGGCCGCGGCCAGCACGGCGGGAAACACCACCGCGGCCGGATGCAGCACCGAGCCGTTGTGCACGTCGTCCTGTTCGACCACATGCGAGGCCGCGGCATTGACCAGCGCGGCGAACCACGGCGAGGTGCGGCGGCGGTCGACCAGCACCTCGGACGGGCCCTGCTGCGGGCCCATCGCCACGGCGAACTCCTGCAGCCGGCGGATCGCCGGAGCGTCCTTGCCGGCGAGGGCCGAGGCGATCCAGTCGAGGAACAGGTCCTTGGTGCGCTCGACCACGTGCGGCGGCACGTCGGACAGCGTGAAGCGGGCAAGGAACTCGCAGAGTTCGCGCGTGGGATAGGAGCTTGGCATCGGTTTGGCGGGGATCGGCTTGGCGTGGATCGGTTTGGTGCGTATCGGCTTGGTGCGTATCGGTCTGGCGCGGAAGGCCTGGCGCAAGGCGGTGGCAACGGCGCTGAGGAAGACGCCGGCCTAGAAGGACCGCGGCAGTCCCAGCACGTGCTCGGCCACATAGGACAGGATCAAATTGGTCGAGATGGGTGCGACCTGGTACAGACGCGTCTCGCGGAACTTGCGCTCGATGTCGTATTCGGCGGCGAAGCCGAAGCCGCCGTGGGTCTGCAGGCAGACGTTGGCCGCTTCCCACGAAGCATCGGCGGCCAGCAGCTTCGCCATGTTGGCCTCCTTGCCGCAGGGCTGGCCGGCGTCGAACAGCTCGGCGGCCTTGTAGCGCATCAGGCTGGCGGCCTCGACGTTGACGTAGGAGCGGGCGATCGGAAACTGGATGCCCTGGTTCTGGCCGATCGGCCGGTCGAACACCACGCGCTCGCGCGCATAGTGGCTGGCCCGCTCTACGAACCAGTAGCCGTCGCCGATACATTCGGCGGCGATCAGGATCCGCTCGGCGTTCAGCCCGTCGATGATGTACTTCAGGCCCTTGCCTTCCTCGCCGATCAGGTTCTCGGCCGGGATCTCCAGGTTGTCGAAGAACAGCTCGTTGGTCTCGTGATTGACCATGTTGCGGATCGGCTGGACCGTCAGGCCGTTGCCGATCGCCTCGCGCAGGTCGACCACGAACACCGACAGGCCCTCGGACTTGCGCTTGACCTGGTCCAGCGGCGTGGTGCGCGCCAGCAGCAGCATCAGGTCCGAATGCTGCACGCGCGAGATCCAGACCTTCTGGCCGTTGACGACATAGCGGTCGCCCTGGCGCACCGCGGTGGTCTTGAGCTTGGTGGTGTCGGTGCCGGTGGTGGGCTCGGTCACCGCCATCGACTGCATGCGCAGCTCGCCCGCGGCGATGCCCGGCAGCCAGCGCTGCTTCTGCGCCTCGGAGCCGTGCCGCAGCAGGCAGCCCATCACGTACATCTGGCCGTGGCAGGCGCCGGAATTGCCGCCGCTGCGATTGATTTCTTCCATGATCACCGAGGCGGCCGTCAGCGGCAGGCCGGAGCCGCCGTAGTTCTCGGGAATCAGCGCCGACAGCCAGCCGGCCTGCGTCAGCGCCTGGACGAACTGCTCGGGGAAGGCGTCCTGCTCCTCGACGCGCTGCCAGTAGGCGGAATCGAAGCCGGCGCACAGATCGCGCACGGCCTCGCGGATTTCGGGGTAATGCGCATCGTGCGCCTGGTCGATCGTCATCAAGGGGCCTTTGCGGGAAATCACGGGAATGCGGCCATTATTCCCGAGCCCGCCACGGACCGACATTCGCATTTGCCAAAGAGCGGCTTAGGGCGGGCCTTACCTTGCCGGTGCCCTGGCCGCCGTGGGCCGATGTGGCGCGCTGGGACCCGCCGGGGCCTCGGTGGCCGGCGATGGCGGGTGGTGGCATGCGGGTGGCACGTCGTGGCCCCCGGCGGTCCGCGATGCCGGACGCGCCCGCTCAGACCGGCTCGCGCGCCGCGTCGATCAGGTAGTGCACCAGGGTCTCGGCGAACTGCGGCAGCTCGCGGCCGGGCCGGCGCACCAGGCGCAGCTCGCGCTTGGCCCAGTCGTCCTCCAGCGTGATGAAGCGCAGCACCTTGCGGCTGGCGTAGCGGCGCGCGCAGCTGTTGGGCACGATCGCGATGCCGGCGCCGGCCTCGACCATGCGGCAGACCGCGTCGAAGCTGCCGACCTGGATGCGCAGGCTGATGCGCTTGCCCATGCCGCTGGCGATGCGGTCCAGGAAGGACTGGATCGCGCTGAACTGGTTCAGGCCGACGAAGCGGCAGGTATCGAGCAGATCGGCGAAATGCAGCCGCTTGAACTGCGGCAGCGGGTGGTTGACCGGCGCGATCACGATCAGCTCGTCGCTGCACAGCTGCATCACGTCCAGGTCCTCGGTGGCGACCTCGCCGGCGACGATGCCAAGGTCCGCCGCACCGGCGCCGATGGCCGAGACGATCTCCTGCGACAGGTGTTCCTCCAGCTCGATGTCGACGTCCGGGTTCTCCGACAGGAAGCGTGACAGCGCGTTGGCCAGAAACGAGTTGGTCGCGGTGGTGTTGGCCAGCAGCCGGACCTTGCCCTTGACGCCCTTGGCGTAGGGGCGCAGATCGGCATGCAGGCATTCGAGCTCGCGAAAGACCTCGCGCGCGTGCCGCAGCAGCGCGTCGCCGGCCGGCGTCAGGCGCACCCCCTTGACCTGGCGGATCAGCAGCTGGGTCTGGAACGCTTCCTCCAGCTGCTTGATGCGGGTGCTTGCCGCCGGCAGCGACAGGAAGCTGCGTTCGGCCGCCCGCGTCAGGTTATGGGTTTCCCCTACGTTCAGGAACAGGCGCAGGTCGGTCAGGTCGTAATGCATCGTGTCGTGATGGGTTTGGCGGGATCGAACGGAGGGTTTCGGCAGGCGGAAGGCGTCTTTTGGGATTGGCGAATTCCCCTTTCGCTGCCGGCAATTTATCTTATATGCCGCTTCAATAGAACCTCGTAGGTGGGACAGGAGACCGATGATGACGGCGAAGGTGGAAGGATCGGCGGCAGGCGCGATGGCAGACTCGACGGCTGGCACGATGGCGGGCAAGGTCGCGGTGGTGACCGGCGCGGGAGGCGGCATCGGCCGCGGCATCGCGCTGGCGCTGGGCGCCGCGGGCGCGCGCGTGGTGGTCAACGATATCGGCGTGTCGCTGAGCGGCGAGGGCGGCGATGCGGGACCGGCGCAGCGCGTGGTCGAGGAAATCCAGGCCGCCGGCGGCGAGGCGGTCGCCAACACCGACAGCGTGTCGAGCTGGCAGGGCGCCAACGCGATCGTCCAGTGCGCGCTCGACCGGTTCGGCCGCATCGACGCCGTGATCAACAACGCCGGCAATCTTCGCGACCGCATGTTCTTCAAGATGAACGAGGAGGAATGGCGCGCGGTGATCGACGTGCATCTGCACGGCACCTTCTTCGTCAGCCGCGCCGCCGCGCCCTACTTCAAGGACCAGCAGAGCGGCGCCTATGTCCATATGACCTCGACCTCCGGCCTGATCGGCAATTTCGGCCAGGCCAACTACGCCGCCGCCAAGCTGGGCATCGCGGCGCTGTCCAAATCGATCGCGCTGGACATGGCCCGCTTCAACGTCCGCTCGAACTGCATCGCGCCATTCGCCTGGAGCCGGATGACCAGCTCGATCCCGTCGGAGACGCCGGAGGAGCAGGCGCGCGTGGCCAAGCTGCAGAAGATGGAGGCCGGCAAGGTCGCGCCGATGGCGGTGTTCCTCGCCAGCGAGGCGGCGCGCGAGGTCAATGCGCAGATCTTCGCGGTGCGCGCCAACGAGATCATGCTGATGAGCCAGCCGCGGCCGGTGCGCTCGGTGCATGCCAGCGAGGGGTGGACGCCGGAGACGATCGCGGAGATCGCGATCCCGGCGATGCGCAACAGCTTCTATCCGCTGGAGCGCTCGCCCGACGTCATCAACTGGGATCCGATCTGAGGATTCGCTTCCGACGATCTGATCCGAGATATGCCGCTGCCGGCAATGCGCTGGCAGCACGACGCGCCGGGTGCTGACGCCCGGCGTTTTCATTGTCTCGCTCTTCTCCGCTCTCTCCTCTCCTCTCCTCTCCTCTCCTTCGCCGTTTCGCCTCTCCTCCTTCGATCGATTGTCGCTCGCGCGCACGTCGTCGCGCATTGCGGTTTCCCCGCATCGCCGCCGGCTGTCGTCGGTGAACGCCGTTCGTCCACCGCCTTCTTCGTCGACCGTCCGACGATCGTTCCGCTCGCCCGTCGCATGTGGCCCGCAATTTGCTGGTGTACCGACAACGGTGGCCGACGGATGCCGCCGCGCGGGCAACCGCGACGGGGAGACAGCGATGCGATCGACGCGGTCGAATGCGAACTGGAACCTGTAGCGGTTTCGGCATTCCAATGGGCACGCACCCGCACGGTGCGCGCCACGATTCCAAAGGGGAGACGCGATTGCCTCGACGGTGCATGGAGACAACCGGCGAACGATGCTTCGCCACACCCGGGCCGACAGCGGGCCAGCGCCCGGGCCGATGGGTTAACCCTGCTTTTTGGCAGCGCGATGCGCGATGTCGCGGCGCTCCGTTTTCATCCCGCTTCGATCCCCGTTTCTGTCCCTGCGTGCGTCGCTGCTTCGATCGCCTTCCCGCGCATCGAGAACACGACAGCAGCGTGTCGCGCGACGTTGCGCGCGAGGCCTTGGCCGCAGCAACGATGCAGGATGTGCCAACGTACGACCCCACCCGTTCCAAGGTTTTGCAGTCCCGGTATGTCGTCGATGCTCGCCGGAAGCAATCGTTACAAACAGGGCAGTGCAGCACCAAAGGGAAAGGTGTAAGGTGTGTCCCAGAACATGGTCGCGCCGCCCAGTGCGAACCGGTCAGCGTGCCGCTCAGTCGCACGCAGCCAGAACGCAGTTTTCACGAGCAGGACCGCGCCGTTGCCAGTGCGCAATGCGCGTCAACAAGCTCTTCCCCCTGGGCGTTATTTGACTATGATGAAGTAAAGACTTCGCAACATGGTCAGTCTTCCGCCAAGCCGGGGTGGCGGTATTCAAAGGCTGATACGTGGAATGAGGCAGGGTACCTACCTGCAGACGGACTGCGTTCGCCTCGGACGAGACTCTGACGGGAGTGAGGTATGGACATTTTCGGCCACTACGCCACGCGCTTCGAAGCTCGCAAGGAAGAGGAATACAGCATCCAGGAGTATCTGGAGATCTGTAAGAAAGACCCTACTGCCTATGCGACCGCGGCCGAGCGCATGCTCGCCGCGATCGGGCAGCCAGAGCTGGTAGACACGCACCACGACCCGCGCCTGTCGCGCCTGTTCTTCAACAAGGTCATCAAGATCTATCCGGCCTTCCGCGAGTTCTACGGCATGGAGGACACGATCGAGCAGATCGTCTCGTTCTTCAAGCATGCCGCGCAGGGTCTCGAGGAACGCAAGCAGATCCTCTACCTGCTCGGGCCTCCCGGCGGCGGCAAGTCTTCGCTCGCCGAGAAGCTCAAGTCGCTGATGGAGCAGATCCCCATCTACGCGCTGAAGGGCTCGCCCATCCATGAATCGCCGCTCGGACTGTTCTCGCCCGAGGAAGACGGCAAGATTCTGGAGGAGGACTACGGCATCCCGGTCCGCTATCTGAACACGATCGCCTCGCCATGGGCGGTCAAGCGCCTGCACGAGTTCAACGGCGACATCACGCGCTTCCGCGTGGTCAAGCTGCGGCCCTCGGTGCTGTCGCAGATCGCGATCGCGAAGACCGAGCCGGGCGACGAGAACAACCAGGACATCTCCTCGCTGGTCGGCAAGGTCGATATCCGCAAGCTCGAGGACTATCCGCAGGACGACCCGGACGCGTACTCGTACTCCGGCGGCCTGTGCCTGGCCAACCGCGGCCTGCTCGAGTTCGTCGAGATGTTCAAGGCCCCGATCAAGGTCCTGCACCCGCTGCTGACGGCGACGCAGGAGGGCAACTACAAGGGCACCGAGGGCTTCGGCGCGATTCCGTTCGACGGCGTGATCCTGGCCCACTCGAACGAGGCCGAATGGCAATCGTTCAAGGCGGACAAGAACAACGAGGCCTTCCTCGACCGGATCTACATCGTCAAGGTGCCGTACTGCCTGCGCGTGTCGGACGAGGTCAAGATCTACGACAAGCTGTTGCGCAGCAGCTCGCTGTCGGCCGCGCCATGCGCGCCGAACACGCTGAAGATGATGGCGCAGTTCGCGGTGCTGACGCGGATCAAGGAACCGGAGAACTCGAACATCTTCTCGAAGATGCGGGTCTACGACGGCGAAAGCCTGAAGGACGTCGACCCGAAGGCGAAGTCGTACCAGGAGTATCGCGACTACGCCGGCATCGACGAGGGCATGAGCGGGCTGTCGACGCGCTTCGCGTTCAAGGTGCTGTCCAAGGTCTTCAACTTCGACAACACCGAGGTCGCGGCCAATCCGGTGCACCTGCTGTACGTGCTCGAGCAGCAGATCGAGCGCGAACAGTTCCCGCCGGAGCAGGAAGCGAAGCTGCTCTCGTACATCAAGGAATACCTGACGACGCCCTTCGTCGAGTTCATCGGCAAGGAGATCCAGACCGCGTATCTGGAGTCGTATTCCGAATATGGCCAGAACATCTTCGACCGCTACGTGGTGTTCGCCGACCTGTGGATCCAGGACCAGGAGTACCGGGATCCCAATACCGGCGAGATCCTCGACCGCAACGCGCTGAACGACGAGCTGGAGAAGGTGGAAAAGCCGGCGGGTATCTCGAACCCGAAGGACTTCCGCAACGAGATCGTCAACTTCGTGCTGCGGGCGCGGGCCAACAACGGCGGCAAGAACCCGAACTGGACCAGCTACGAGAAGTTGCGCATGGTGATCGAGAAGCGGATGTTCTCCACCACGGAGGACCTGCTGCCGGTCATTTCCTTCAACGCCAAGTCCTCGCGCGAGGACCAGGAGAAACACGAGAACTTCGTCAACCGCATGGTCGAGAAGGGCTATACGCCCAAGCAGGTCCGGCTGCTGGTGGAGTGGTACTTGCGCGTTCGAAAATCATCGTAACGGCGCCTGCACGGGGCCTCTGAACGAGGGCAACCAATATGGCCACGGTCATCGATCGGCGGGAGAATGGCGGCAACAAGAGTGCGGTCAACAAGCAGCGTTTCATCAAGCGTTACCGCGAGCAGATTCGGCAAGCCGTAGCGAAGGCGGTGTCCGGCCGGAAGATCATGGACATCGAACAGAGCGGGCAGGTGTCCATTCCGGTCAAGGACATCTCCGAGCCGATTTTCCACCATGGCCAGGGTGGCAAGCGCGAGTGGATCCACCCCGGCAACAAGAAGTTCGTCCGCGGAGACAGTTTCGACCGCCAGCAGCAAGGGGCGGGCGGAACCGGCTCGCGGGCGAGCGACTCGGGCGAGGGCGAGGACGATTTCGTCTTCACGCTCTCGCGCGAGGACTTCCTGAATTTCTTCTTCGAGGACATGGCGCTGCCCGACATGGCCAAGCGCCATCTGGCCAAGATCGCCGAGGTGCGCAAGGTGCGCGCCGGCTTTTCGATCGACGGCACGCCCTCGAACCTGTCGGTGCTGCGCACGATGCGCAGTTCGCTCGGCCGCCGCATCGCGCTGTCCGGGCCCTACCAGCGGCGCCTGCAGGCGCTCGAGCAGCAGTACAGCGAGGTGCTCGAGGAAGAGGGTCCCTACACGGCCCGCGCGCAGGAGATGATGAAGGAGATGCGCCATCTGCGCGCCTGCATCGATCGCGTGCCCTTCATCGAGAAGCTGGACCTGCGCTACAACAACCGAGTGCTGAAGAAGCGTCCGCAGGCGCAGGCGGTAATGTTCTGCCTGATGGACGTGTCGGGTTCGATGGACGAGAGCCGCAAGGACCTGGCCAAGCGTTTCTTCATGCTGCTGTACCTGTTCCTGAAGCGGAACTACGAACGCATCGACGTCGTCTTCATCCGCCACCATACGGTCGCCAAGGAAGTCGACGAGGAAGATTTCTTCCACTCGCGCGAATCGGGCGGCACGGTGGTGTCCAGCGCGCTGAAGCTGATGGTCGACGTGATCCACAACCGCTACCCGGCCAGCCAGTGGAACATCTACTGCGCGCAGGCGTCGGACGGCGACAACTGGGCCGGCGACTCGGAGCTGTGCGGGCGGCTGCTGCGCGAATCGATCCTGCCGCTGGTGCAGTACTACGCCTATGTGGAAGTCGCGTCGGAGGAGCCGCAGAACCTGTGGGAAGAGTACATGACGGTCAAGGGCGCGCACGAGAACTTCGCGATGCAGCGGATCATCGGCGCGGACGAGATCTATCCGGTCTTGCACGACCTGTTTCAGAAGAAGGCGGCCTGGCCGAACACCGGGCGTTGATGCGCTGACGCCTTGATGCGTCGATGCACCGGCGCAGCGGCGCCCGGGCATGGTGTCCATGCAGGAGTGCCGCGCCGGACAGGCCTTGGCTAACCGGCGGAGCCGCGATCGCGGGCCGCCGACATGGGGGTGGGAAATGGCATACCTCTCTACCGGTTCGGAGTGGACCTTCGAACTGATCCAGCGGTACGACCGGGAGATCGCGCGCATCGCGGCCGATTTCGGCCTCGATACCTATCCCAACCAGATCGAGATCATCACCGCCGAGCAGATGCTGGACGCCTACGCGTCCGCGGGGCTGCCGGTCGGCTACAGCCACTGGTCCTACGGCAAGCACTTCCTCGCTTCCGAGCGCAGCTACCAGCGCGGCCACATGGGCCTGGCCTACGAGATCGTGATCAACTCCAACCCCTGCATCGCCTACCTGATGGAGGAGAACACGATGCCGATGCAGGCGCTGACGATCGCGCACGCCTGCTACGGCCACAACTCCTTCTTCAAGGGCAATTACCTGTTCCGCACCTGGACCAACGCGGACGCCATCGTCGACTACCTGCTGTTCGCCAAGAACTACGTGGCCGAATGCGAGCAGCGCTACGGCGAGCAGGAGGTCGAACTGCTGCTCGACTCCTGCCACGCGCTGCAGAACTACGGCGTGGACCGCTACAAGCGCCCGAAGAAGCTGTCGATCACCGAGGAGCAGGCGCGCCAGGCCGAGCGCGAGAACTATCTGCAGATGCAGGTCAACGATCTGTGGCGCACGCTGCCGAAGCACCGCTCGCACGCGCTGGTGACCGAGGACGAGACGCCGGAGGCCGAGGCCACCTTCCCGCCGGAGCCGCAGGAAAACCTGCTGTACTTCATCGAGAAGAACGCACCCAAGCTGCAGCCCTGGCAGCGCGAGATCGTCCGCATCGTGCGCAAGATCGCGCAGTACTTCTACCCGCAGCGGCAGACCAAGGTGATGAACGAGGGCTGGGCCACGTTCTGGCACTACACGATCCTGCACGAGCTGTACGAGCAGGGGCTGGTCAACGACGCCTTCATGATGGAGCTGCTGCAGGCGCATACCAACGTCATCTACCAGCCGCCGTACCACAGCCCTTATTACAGCGGACTCAATCCTTACACGCTCGGCTTCCTGATGTTCCAGGACCTGCGCCGCATGTGCGAGCGCCCCGAGGAGGAGGATTATCGCTGGGCGCCGGAGATTGCCGGCAGCGACTGGCGCAAGACGCTGGACTTCGCCATGCGCAACTTCAAGGACGAAAGCTTCCTGCTGCAGTTCCTGTCGCCGCGCGTGATCCGCGAACTGAAGCTGTTCTCGGTGCTGGACGACGACCGCGAAAGCAAGCTGCGCGTGACCGCGATCCACGACGACGAGGGCTATCGCCGCATCCGTCAGCTGCTGGCCAGCCAGTACGACCTGTCCAATATCGAGCCGAACATCCAGGTCACCAACGTCGACGTCGGCGGCGACCGCTCGCTGACGCTGCGCCATCTGCAGAACGACCGCCGGCCGCTCGCGCAGAACTTCGAGGAGGTGATCCGCCATGTCACCCGGCTATGGGGCTTCACCGTGCGGCTCGAGGTTGTCTACGAGGACGGCCGGCACGAGATCAAGTACGAATGCCGGCCCGAACGCAAGCATCATCGCAAGGCGGCATAGGGCGGCATAGGGCGGCAAATAGGGCGACATGAGGCGGCATAAGGCCGCGTGAGGCGGCGTAAGCCGGCGGAAACGATCCGATAGCGGTCCGCGCGGCGAGCCGGGTGCGGCAAGCGAGCAAGGCAAGAGCGGGGATTTCAGCGCTGAAATCCCCGCTCGTTTTATTTGGAAGCGATTGGGCGGGTGGGAAGCGGTTCGAAGCGTTCTTCCTGTGCCAGGCATCCCTACGCCGCCCCCGCACTCCCCTCGCTTCCCGCAATCAGCGGCTTGACGTCCGCCGCGCCGCCGCCGTCCAGCTGCAGCGTCATGTAGGGCGAGGCCATGCGGATCCCCGCCGCGTCGAACTTCTGCTTCAGCGTCGCGTTGAACGCCCGCGTGATCTCGAACTGCGCCAGCGGCAACGTCTTGAACTGGGCCAGCACCACCGGGCCGGACGGATCGAAGCGGTCGAGCCCCAGGATGTCCAACCCCGACAGCAGCCGGTGCGTGAAACGGATGTCCTGCGCGATCTCGTCCCCCGCCTCGCGGATCAGCGCCATCGCGCGGTCCAGGTCGCTGTCGTAGCGCAGGCCGATATTGAAGACCGCGAAGGCATGGCCGCGCGACAGGTTCTTGATCGCCTTGATCTGGCTGTACGGCAGCACGTGCAGCGCGCCCTTGCCGTCGCGCAGCTTGATGGTCCGGATGGTCATGCCTTCGACCGTGCCGCTGTGGTCGGGCAGCTCGACCACATCGCCGATGGCAATCGAGTCCTCGATCACGATGAAGAGCCCCGTGATCAGATCCTGCACCAGCGTCTGCGCGCCGAAGCCGATCGCCAGGCCCACCACGCCGGCGCCGGCGATCAGCGGCGTCACGTTGACGCCGAGGTTGGCGAGCACCGCGATCAGCGCCATCACCAGCAGCGCGACGAACACCGCGTTGCGCAGCAGCGGCAGGATGGTGCGGGCGCGCATGCTGGGCGGCTGCCCGCGCCCGTGTCCCGGCGACAGCGCTTGCGTGATCGCGGTGTCGATCACCAGCCAGAACAGCCACGACAGCAGCACCGCGGCCAGCGCGCCGAATACCGCGTCGGCGAAGCGGCGGCCCAGCGCGGTCGAATGCATCAGATGCAGCAGCGAATTGCCCCAGACGCGGCTGGCGAGCTCCAGGAAACCCAGCCAGATCGCCAGGCGCACCAGCGCGACCCCAAAGCGGCCGAAGCGCGCCAGATAGGCCGAGCGCCGCTGCCAGCGTTGCCGCGGCCCGCGCTGGGTCGCCTGGGGCGAGCGTCCGGTCACCACCGTCAGCGCCAGCGCGGCGACCAGCAGCGCCACCGTCAGGATGGTCCGGCCCAGATAGTCGTCGGCATGGCCGGCGGCGAGCAGGGTGCCGACCACCGAGGCGCACACCACCGCCAGCACCGGCAGATGCCAGGTACCGCCGGCCAGCCGCAGCACATCGGTGATGGCGGGATGGGCCTGGCGGAAGGCCAACGGCCGGTTGGCGATCAGATGGCCGATCTGCCGCCGAAAACGCAGGCAGAACCAGGCCATCAGCAGCGCCGCGGCGATATTGGACAGATTGGCGGTCACGGCGGACAGGTTGACGCCGAGCGCGGCAATCACGCGCGCGTTGGTCGCGGCATCACCTAGCGCCGCCAGCGAGCCGATCGCGAACAGCACCGGGCGCGAGTGCTGGTGCAGGTCATGGACCGCGCGCCGCCGGTGCGCGGTGTTGAAGACGGCGAACAGCGTCTGCGATACCGCCGACAGCACCGCGCCGGCGACCAGCGCGTAGGCCACCGTCAGCGCCGCCACGCCGGCCGGCACCAGATGCAGCGCCAGCGCGCGCACGATCCAGATCGCCACGCCGAAGGCGATCGCCCACGGGCCGACCCGGCGCAGCATGAAGATGCCGACGTCGGTCCACGACGGCACGGTGGGCAGCTGGACCCGATCGACCGGCCGCATCAGCCGGCCCCGCACGCGCCGCGCCAGTTCGTGCAGCAGCCAGCCACCGACGGCCCAGCCCGCCAGCACCGCGGCGAACAGCTGCGCCGAACGCGGTGCGCTGCCCCGCCCGCGATCGGTCAGCGCCTGCTGCCATTCCTCGCCGGCAAAACGCAGGCGCCAGCTCCAGTAGCGCCACGGCCCCTGATCCTTGCCGAGCCGGTCGTCCACCTGCTCGACCGCTTCGGCCAGCGCGCCGACCAGTCCGCCGGCCTCGGCGTCCGAGGCCGCCGTCGCCGTGGAAGCCGCCGGGGCTGACGCGCCGAGGCCGTCGCGCACCGCCCGCAGCTGGCCGACCAGCGCCGCGCGCTGCTGGTCGTTCTGCAGCGTCTCGATGACCTGGTCCAGCGATTGCGCCAGCGGCACGCTGGCGGCGGCCTCGGAGGCGGGTGCCGACGTAGCGGACGGGGGATGGGCCGCGGGCTTGCCCAAGGGCGTGGCCGCACCGGCGTGGGGCACGGTACCGATCGCGCAGAGCCAGATCAGCGCCAGCCATGGCAGATGACATCGCAGGTTCATCGTCGCGGGAGCCTCGTCGAAACCGGTCCTCGGCCCGGTGGGCGGGCCGCCATGGGCGCACTGTAACCGATGCCCAAGGGCCGGACGACCGGTGTCCGTCCGACGCCGCGGAGCCGCCAATCCCGCGCCGCACGCAACTTCGCCGATAGTGCTACTCTAACTCCCCTCTTTTCTCCGACCCCTTTATTCAGGTTCTACTCAGGTTCTACTCAGGCCCCTAACTCAGGAGATTGTCGTGGCCCGCAAAACTCCCATCGAGCGCTATCGCAACATCGGCATCAGTGCGCATATCGACGCCGGCAAGACGACCACGACCGAACGCATCCTGTTCTACACGGGCGTCAGCCACAAGCTGGGCGAGGTGCACGAAGGCGCCGCCACCATGGACTGGATGGAGCAGGAGCAGGAGCGCGGCATCACCATCACGTCGGCCGCCACCACCGTGTTCTGGAAGGGCATGGCCGGCAAGTATCCCGAGCACCGGATCAACATCATCGACACCCCCGGGCACGTCGACTTCACCATCGAGGTCGAGCGCTCGATGCGCGTGCTCGACGGCGCGGTGATGGTCTACGACGCGGTAGGCGGCGTGCAGCCGCAATCGGAGACGGTCTGGCGCCAGGCCAACAAGTACGGCGTGCCGCGGCTGGCCTTCGTCAACAAGATGGACCGCGTCGGCGCGGACTTCTTCCGCGTGCGCGAGCAGATCGCCGAGCGCCTGAAGGGCGTGGCCGTGCCGGTGCAGATTCCGATCGGCGCCGAGGACCACTTCCAGGGCGTGGTCGACCTGGTGCGCATGCAGGCCATCGTCTGGGACGAGGCCAGCCAGGGCGTGCGCTTCGAATACCGGGAGATCCCGGCCGAGCTGGTCGACACCGCGCAGCTGTGGCGCGAGCGGATGGTCGAGGCCGCGGCCGAGGCCAACGAGTCGCTGCTGGAGAAATACCTCGGCGGCGAGGCGCTGAGCGAGGACGAGATCAAGGCCGGCCTGCGCCAGCGCACGATCGCCAACGAGATCGTGCCGATGCTGTGCGGCAGCGCGTTCAAGAACAAGGGCGTGCAGGCGATGCTCGACGCGGTGGTCGACTATCTGCCGTCGCCCGCCGACGTGCCGGCGATCCGCGGCCATACCGAGGACGATCGCGACGCCGAGCGCCATCCGAGCGACGACGAGCCGTTCTCCGCGCTGGCCTTCAAGATCATGACGGACCCGTTCGTCGGCCAGCTGATCTTCTTCCGCGTGTATTCCGGCGTGGTGAACTCGGGCGACACCGTCTACAACCCCGTCAAGGGCAAGCGCGAACGCCTGGGCCGCATCCTGCAGATGCATGCCAACACGCGCAACGAGATCAAGGAGGTGCGCGCCGGCGATATCGCCGCGGCGGTGGGCCTGAAGGAGGCAACCACCGGCGACACGCTGTGCGACCCGGCCAACGTGATCATCCTGGAGCGGATGACCTTCCCCGATCCGGTGATCTCGCAGGCGGTGGAGCCCAAGACCAAGGCCGACCAGGAGAAGATGGGCGTGGCGCTGAACCGCCTCGCGCAGGAAGACCCGTCGTTCCGCGTCAAGACCGACGAGGAGTCCGGCCAGACCATCATCTCCGGCATGGGCGAACTGCACCTCGAAATCCTGGTCGACCGCATGAAGCGCGAGTTCGGCGTGGAAGCGACCGTCGGCAAGCCGCAGGTCGCCTATCGCGAGACCATCCGCCAGGCGATCAAGGGCGTCGAGGGCAAGTTCGTCAAGCAGTCGGGCGGCCGCGGCCAGTACGGCCATGTGGTGATCGACCTGGAGCCGCAGCCGCAGGGCAAGGGCTACGAGTTCGTCGACGCGATCAAGGGCGGCGTGATCCCGCGCGAGTTCATCCCCGCGGTGGACAAGGGCATCCAGGAGACGCTCAATGCCGGCGTGCTGGCTGGCTTCCCGGTGGTGGACGTCAAGGTCACGCTGGTGTTCGGCTCGTACCACGAGGTCGATTCGAACGAGAACGCCTACCGGATGGCCGGCTCGATGGCCTTCAAGGACGGCATGCGGCGCGCGCGTCCGGTGCTGCTCGAGCCGATGATGGCAGTCGAGGTCGAGACCCCGGAGGAGTTTACCGGCAACGTGATGGGCGATCTGTCGTCGCGCCGCGGCATCGTGCACGGCATGGACGAGATCGCGGGCGGCGGCGGCAAGCTGGTGCGCGCCGAGGTGCCGCTGGCCGAGATGTTCGGCTACTCGACCTCGCTGCGTTCGCTGACCCAGGGCCGCGCGACCTACACGATGGAGTTCAAGCACTACGCCGAGGCGCCGGCCAACGTCGCCGACGCGGTGGTCAACGCGCGCCGACAGTAGGCTTCGAAGGCAGGGCGCTCCGACCCGGGGCGTCCCCGGCGCTAAAACGGACGGCGTTGAAACGAACGGCGCCCCATCGAACGTCGCTCAAACAAAAGTCGCTCAAACGAAAGGCGGCTCGCCCTGCCAGTCGAAGAAGTCGGGCATGTCGCGCGACACGGTCTGCGGGAACGCGGCCGGGCGCTTCTGCAGGAAGGCCTCGACGCCTTCCTTCGCGTCCGGCGAGCGCCCGCGCGACTGGATCGCGCGGCTGTCCAGCTTGTGCGCCTCCATCGGATGCGCGGCGCCCGCCATCCGCCAGATCATCTGCCGCGAGATCGCGACCGACACCGGCGCAGCGTTGTCGGCGATCTCGCGCGCCAGCGCGTAGGCCGCCGGCAGCAGCTCGTCGGGCGCATGCAGCGAGCGCACCAGGCCGCGCTCCAGCGCCTCCTGGGCCGGGAACACGCGGCCGGTGTAGCACCACTCCAGCGCGGTCGAGATGCCGACCACGCGCGACAGGAACCACGACGACGCGGCCTCCGGCGTGATGCCGCGGCGGGAGAACACGAAGCCGAACTTGGCCGTGGTCGAGGCCAGCCGGATATCCATCGGCAGCTGCATCGTCACGCCGATGCCTACCGCGGCGCCGTTGATCGCCCCGATCACCGGCTTCAGGCTGCGGAAGATCCGCAGCGCGACACGGCCGCCGCCGTCGCGGTGCGGCGCGTCGGCCGGCGCGCCGTAGCGCTTCTCGAAATCGAAGGTCGAGCCGCCCGAGGACAGATCGGCGCCGGCGCAGAACGCGCGTCCCGCGCCCGTCACCACCACCGCCCGCACCGCATCGTCGGCGTCAGTGGCATCGAAGGCCGCGATCAGCTCCTGCATCATCTGCGCGTTGAACGTATTCATCTGTTCCGGCCGGTGCAGCGTGATGGTGGCGATGCCGTCGGCGACGGCGTAGCGCAGCGTTTCAAACTGGGATGGTTGCATGGGGGCTCCGAGGTTGCCGATCAATGCCGGGAAGGTCGAGTGTGGCCGCTGACGCGCGATGGCGATGCCCGCGCCGCCGTGCTCAGGCGAAGGTGATCGCGCCGCGCCGGTCCGCGCGCTCCAGATGCGGCACGTTGTTGAAGCTGAGCAGCCGCTGCGTATTGCGGCCGCAAATGATTTCGCAGAAGGCGGTGTTGCGGAACTGCAGGTTCAGCTCGATCGCGGTCTGCGCCGGCGCGTGCAGCATGTCGGCCACTGCGCGGCCGATCGCGCCGCCCGAGCTGACCACCAGGATTGCGTCCTCGCGCGCCGAGCCCTCGGCGCCGTGCGCCAGCCCCGCCGCGATGCGCTGGCCAAATTCGTCCCAGCTCTCGGGCATGCCGGTCAGCGTGCCGGAGGTCCAGGCCGCGAAGGCCGCGCGGAAGGTACGCCAGTAGTCCGCATAGTCGCCGTTCTGATGCGCGCGATGATCGGCGCCGCCGGTGTGGGCGCAATACAGCGCCTCGCCGTCGTACTCGTTGAAGCCGGGATGGGTTTCGATCGTCAGTCCGGCACCGGCCTCGCCCATGGCGGCCAGGATCTCGCTGGCGGTGTCCTGCTGGCGCACCAGCGAGCCGGCGATCACGCGGCGGAAGCGCACGCCGCGCTCGACGAAATACTCGCCCAGCCAGCGCGATTGCTGCCGGCCCTGCGCCGACAGGCAGTCGTAGTTGGCCGCGCCGAAGGAGGCCTGGCCGTGGCGCACGAGAAATAGCGTTGCCATAGAGGGAGAACGGAAGGTTGGGAGAAGGCAGGTCCACCGGTCCGGCCGGCGGGCCGGCGATGGCCGTCGCGCTCGATTGTAGGGCGCGCTCCGAGTGCCGGCCAAGCAAGCGTGACACGCTGCATACCGGTCATGGCCGCGCTGCATTGTCGTCGTCGGCGTGCCTTTCGCGTCTCAAATTCCAAAAGGTGGCGGCATGTTACGCAAATGGCGTCGCCATACGCGGTTACCTTGGCGCCTGCCCGGAGGAGGGCGTTCTTCATTCCATCCAGACATCGGCATATCGGGACACCGGGGCACCTGGGACATCCCGGACAGCCCGGACATCCCGGTCATCCCGGACGTCGGGACATCAAGACATCAAGAGGTCGAGACGATGCGTACGTATCACACCCTGTCGTATCGCGACTGCACCGCCTTCAGCGCGGCAGTCGAATCGCCGCATCTCGGGCCGGCGATCAACGCGGCGCTCGTGCGCGGCGAACTGATCGAAGTCCAGGGGCATCGCTTCCGCCTGTCCCGATCCGGTTCCGGCTGGAAGATCAAGACCGCTTCGCTCTGGCAGATGACGCACCGGCAGCGCTTCGCGCGGCTGATGCGGTGCCTGCGCCTCGGTGGCGACGAAGTGCTGTGGGAAGCGAGGGTGCGCCGCTTCGTCAAGCATGACGCGCTGCGCGTGCAGGTCGATGGCGGTGGCGGTGCCGATGGCAACGGCGGTGGCAGCGGCGGTGCTGCGCGGCCGCGCGTGCTGCCTCGCTACGTCAACGGTTGGCTGCCGCCGGCTCTCGACCGGGGCAGCCTGTCGACGCAGAGCGCGGCCGCCGGCCGTCGGCGTCGCGCCGAGCTGCTGCAATACGTCCAGCGGCCGCACGCGGAACCCGACGGCGCATCGGAGGCCGCATCCGAGGGCGCATCCGAGGGCGCATCCGAGGGCGCATCCGAGGGCGCATCCGAAGGCGCGGGCAAGGTGCCGCCGCAGAGCCGGCCCGCCATGCCGCCGGGCATCGACCTGCGCCGGCTTTGTCCCGACGTCGCGGCGCATCTGTTCGGCCCAGGCGCGGACTTGCGCGGACGCAATCTGCGCGACAGCGACCTGGGCCCGCTCGATCTGAGCGGCGCCGACTTGCGCGGCGCGGTGCTGATCCGCTGCAAGGCCGCCGGGGCCAGCCTCGTCGGCACCGATCTGCAGGGAGCCGATCTGCGCTGTGCCGACCTGCGCGGCGCCCGGCTGGACGCGGCCAAGCTGTCCGGCACGCGGCTCGCCGCGGCCCGGCTGCAGAACGCCTCGCTGCATGGTGCCGATCTGCACGGCCAGACGCTCGACATGATGGCTTTGGCCGGTGCGACGCTGCACGGCGCGGACCTGACGGGCGCGCGCCTGGTGCTGGCCGGCGACGTGTTCACCAACGGCGCCGTACGCCGGGCCATGCTCAAGCCCTTGCATCAGCGCGAGGACAATCTGCTGTGGACGCTGGTCTCCCTGCCGGATCCGGACCGGCGCCGCGAATTGATGCGGGCGATCGTGCGGGCGCTTTGGCACGCCGTCACCCAGGGCGAGGACGTCTCCGACACCCATGATGCCCTCGCCGCGGTGCTGCTCAGGAACATCGACGACTATTGGGGCGACCCGCGCGACAAGAACGCCGACATCGCGTTGAACGGCTGGATCCAGACACTGGCCCGGCATCAGTGCCTCCGCCTGGCCGACGCGCTGCCCGAGCCCTGCGAAGGAGCGCTGCTGCAACTGGCGGACCGCTATCGCGCCATGTTTGCCGAGCGCGGCGGCCTGCCATGGGAGGTGCCGCTGAAGTTACGCTCGCAAGCCGTCAGTCGAGCCTGACGCCGGTATCGGCGGTCAGCTTCAGCACCACCGGCAGATAGGCGCGATACGCGCTGCTCGCCTCGGCCGGCAGATTGCCGACCGGCTCGGCGCCCATCTCGTCGATCCGGCGCGCCAGCGGGCCGCTCCTGACCAGCGCGCTGACCTCGCGCCCGAGCCGTTCGACGATGGCGGGCGGCGTCTTCGCGGGGGCCAGCAGCGTGGTCGGCCCGACGACCTCGTAGGCCGGATCGCGGTAACCCGCCTCGGCGAAGGTCGGCACATCGGGCAGGCCCACCGCCCGGCGCGTGCCGATCACCGCCAGCGGGCGCAGCTTGCCGGTGGCGATATGCTGCTTCAGCGCGGTCACCGAGCCGATTGTCATGTTGACCTGGCCCGCCAGCAGATCCGACACCATCGGCCCTTCGCCGCGATAGGGCACGTGCAGGATATCGAGGCCCTTCGTCTTGGCCAGATACGACTGGATCGTATGCGGCTGCGTGCCCGGTCCCCACGATCCCATCCGCAGCGCACCGGGATTGGCCTTCGCGTAGGCGAGCAATTCGTCGACGCTCTTGACCGGCAGCGTGCTGTTGACCACCAGCACGGTGCGCATGGTGGCGATGTCGGAGACCGGCTGCAGATCGGTGCGCGGGTCGTAGGGCAGCTTCCTGTACAGCGCCAGGTTGGCCGTGATCGGCCCGGGCACCGTCATCAGCAGCGTGTAGCCGTCGGGCGCGGACTTGGCGACATGGTCGGTACCGATGATGCCGCCCGCGCCGCCCTTGTTCTCGACCACGACCGGCTGGCCCAGCCGCTGGCTCAGCGTGTCGCCCAGCGTGCGGGCCAGCGTGTCGGTCGAGCCGCCGGCCGGATAGGGCACGACGATCCGGATCGGCTTGCTCGGGTAGGGGTCCTGCGCATGCAGCGGCAAGGCCGCCAGCGTCAGCAGCGCCAGGGTGGCGGCGCGCATCGCCGTCGTGCTTCGCGCCAACCATCGTGCCATCGTGTATCGCGCCATCGTGCATCGTGGCGCCTGATGCCTGGTCGCCTTGCTGCGTGGGTTCATGCTGGTCTCCGTCTTGTGATGATGGTTTGGGATCGCGATGGGCCCGGCCCGCTCGCTGGCTTCAATCCCGCATCGGCGCCAGATAGCTGCCGATCAGCCGCGCCATCTGCACCGGCAGTTCGTCGTCGTCCAGCCGCACCGGCAGCGGGTCATGCAGCAGCGCATTGACCAGCATGCCGAACACGGCTTGCATGGCGAAGCGCACCTTCGCCTCGGCCCGGGCGTCGTCGCCGAGCCGCGGCACCAGCAGCGCCACCATCCGGTCCGCAAAGGCCGTCGCACAGTCCCCATGGGGCTGCCACGCCTGGGGGCGAGCGCCGGCCTGCTGCAGCGCCGCCCGCAGCAGGCCCCGCTGGGCGCGGCAGCCGCGCACCAGCAGGCGCATCGCCTTGTCGAGCAGCACCGCGGTCGGCAGCGCGGCGCAGCGCGAAGACGCCAGATGGTGCGCCATCGCCTGCTGCGCCTCGTGTACCGCCGCCGTCTGCAACGCTTCGAAGAAGGCCGCCTTGTCGCGGAAGCGCCCATAGAAGGCGCCGACCGACAGCTCGCAGGCCGCGACGATCTGCGCCACCGAGATCGCTTCGAAGTCGCGCGTGGCCAGTAGCGTGCGGCCCGCCGCCAGCAGGGATTGCTCGGTATCGCGGGCACGCTGGCGCTTGGGCGCGTGCAGCAGCGAACGGGTGTCGAGGGCGGGGAAGGCGCTGCGCGCGGTGCCCGGCAGCGGGAACGGGGAGGCAGGGGTCATGGCGGCTTCGGGAGGCGGCTACGGATACGGGTGCGGACAAGGGATGCGGACAGGGATGCGGACAGGGATGCGGACAGGGATGCGGACCGGAATGCGGACCGGAATGCAGGCTCGACCGGCGACGCCGATGCGTGCGCCATCTGTCCGGCCCAGCGTCCGATCCAGTGTCCGGTCACGTTAGGGGCACGCGCGGGGAGCGTCAACGGAAGCCGCTCTATTTCCAATATCTGGAAATTCGTTCCATCATTTGACGGTCGTTGCCGAGGCCACCCACACTGGATTTCAGGAGACAACATGAACACGCCGGTCGAACAATTCATCGCCGAGCGCCGCCGCGACGACCCGTCGTTCGGCGGCCTGCTCGCCAAGGGCTTTGCCTTGCTGCGCTGCTTCATCGACGAGCCGCAGCCGATGGGCAATGGCGAACTGTCGCGCCGGCTGCAACTGCCGCGGGCCACGGTGTCGCGCATCTGCAAGACCCTGTACGAGCTCGGCTATCTCGACTGGGACCCGAAGCTCGACAAGTACTTCGTCAGCGCGCAGGTGCTGGCGCTCGGCTACCCCTACCTGACCGGCCTGCCGATGCGGCATACCGCGCGGCCGCTGATGCAGGCGCTGGCCGACCGCATCGAGGGCGCGGTGTCGATGGGCGTGGCGCACCGGCTCGACGTGACCTATCTGCTCACCTGCACGCACAACGAGGGCACGCCGGCGCGGCCGGGTGTCGGCGCGGTGCGTTCGGTGCTGAACACCGGCATGGGTCGCGCGTTCCTGTGTACGCTGTCCAAGGCCGAGTTCCAGCGGCTGATGGAGATCGCCCAGCGCGAGCGTCCCGACGAATACGCCGCCAGCTACGACCGCATCTGCCACAACGTCGCCCACTATCCGAAACGCGGCTTCGCGACCAACGAGGGCGAGGCGGGCATCGGCGTGCATGGCGTCGGCATCTACTCGCGCATCGTCTATCTGAACCGCCCGCTGCTGTTCAACTGCGCGATCGCCGGCAGCAAGCTGCGCCGCGGCATGCTGGAAAAGCGCGTGGCGCCGATGCTGGTCGAGATGGTCCGCAGCATCGAGCAGGCAGCGGGCGTCGGGCGATAGCGCACGCCGGGCCGCCGCCCGGCCACCGCCGGCGTGGCACGTTCCCGCAGCGGGTTCCGGCGACCTGGCGAACGCGACAACATGAGAGACACCACGATGCCGCCGCCACGGCGGCATCGGCCCACAACGATAACGGAGACATCGATGCCAGACCCGACCCCTGCGCCGACCCCCGCGCCGACGCGCGAACCGACCCCCGCACCGCTCCCCGACCTGACCGCCTTGCTGCGGCCGCGCTCGATCGCCGTGATCGGCGCCTCGTCCCAACCCGAGAAGGTCGGCGGCATGCCGATCCGGTTGCTGCGCGAGCTCGGCTACGGCGGCCGCGTGCATCCGGTCAACACGGCATCGGCCGAGATCCAGGGGCTACCCGCCACGCCCTCGCTTGCCGCGCTCGGCGAGCCGGTCGACCTGGCCATCGTCGCGGTGCCGGCGCTGGCCAGCGCCGACGTGATGGCGCAGCTGGCGGCCAACGGCACGCGCGCGGCGGTGTTCTTCACGTCTGGCTTCGCCGAGGTCGGCGAGGAGGGCACCCGCATGCAGCAGGCGCTGGCCGAGCAGGCGCGGCATCACGGCATCACGCTGCTGGGGCCCAACTGCCTGGGTGCGATGAACCTGCGCGAGCGCATGTTCGCAACCTTCTCGCCGATTCCGCTGAGCGGGCTGCCGCCGCTGGGCGATGTGGGACTGGTCAGCCAGAGCGGGGCCTTCGGCGCCTATGCCTTCGCGCTGGCGCGCGAGGCCGGGCTCGGCCTGAGTCACTGGGTCACCACCGGCAACGAGGCCGGGCTGCAGGTGGCCGACGTGATCGAATGGCTGGCGCACGACGACGACACACGCGTGATCCTGGCCTATATGGAAGGCTGCCGCGATGGCGAGCGGCTGCGCCGCGCGCTCGCGGCGGCGCGCGCGGCCGGCAAGCCGGTGGTGGTCGCCAAGGTCGGCGTCACCGAGGCCGGCGCGCGCTCGGCGCAATCGCATACCGCCAGCCTGGCGGGCGAGGACGCGGTCTACCAGGCGGTGTTCGACGAATACGGCGTGCATCGCGCCGAATCGCTGGAGGCGTTCTTCCGGCTCGGCTACGTGCTGTCGCGCGGCCGCCGGCCGTCGCGCTGGCACAGCGCCAGCGGCCTGGCCGCCGATGCGGTGGCGCCGGTGGCGATCGTCACCGTGTCCGGCGGCGTCGGCATCATGATGGCCGATCGCGCCGAGCAGCTGGGTTTGCCGATGCCGGCGATGCCGGCTGGCCCGGCTGAAGCGCTGCGTGCCGCGATCCCGTTCGCCAGCACCGCCAATCCGATCGACGTGACCGGCCAGATCGTGGCCCAGCCGCGCGTGTTGCTGGACGCGCTGCGCGACGTTGCCGAATGCGGGGAATACGGCAGCGTAGTGGCGTTCCTGGCCGCCGGCGCCAATGCACCGGCGCTGTGGCCCGAGCTGCAGCGCACCGTCGCCGCGCTGCACGAGACGACCGCCAGCGCGCCGCTGCTGCTGTGCGGGCTGGTGGCCGACGATCGCCGCGCCTGGCTGGAGCAGCACGGCTGCCTGGTGTTCCGCGAGCCCGCGCATGCGATGGAAGCGGTTGCCGCGCTGGCGCGTGCGGCGGCGCAGGGTGCGGAAAGCCGCGGCGAGTCCGCGGCTGAGGCCTTGCCACAGTTGCCACAGTTGCCACGTATTGCCGCCGACGCCAACGCGCTGTCCGAACACGAGGCGATGCAGTTGCTGGCCGAGGCCGGCGTGCCGGTGGCCCCGCACGGTCTGGCGCGCGATGCCGACGAGGCGGTGCGCATCGCCGATCGGCTCGGCTATCCGGTCGCGGTCAAGCTGTGCTCGCGCGAGATCCTGCACAAGAGCGATGTCGGCGGCGTGGCGTTGAACCTGCACGATGCCGATGCGGTGCGCGCGGCCTTTGCGCGGGTGCGCGACGCGATCGGCCGGCATGCGGCCCGGCATGGCGGTGCGCCGGTGCCCTTCGAGGGCGTGGTGGTGGCGCGCATGGTGCGCGGCTGGGGCGAGCTGATGGTCGGCGTGCGGCGCGACCCGGTGTTCGGGCTCGTCGCGCTGGCCGGCATCGGCGGCACCGCGGTCGAGGTGTTCCGCCAGATGGCATTCG
This sequence comes from Cupriavidus cauae, assembly GCF_026210475.1. Lineage (NCBI taxonomy): Bacteria > Pseudomonadati > Pseudomonadota > Betaproteobacteria > Burkholderiales > Burkholderiaceae > Cupriavidus > Cupriavidus cauae. The sequence continues at coordinate 886,399 of NZ_CP080294.1, read as the reverse complement.
GACTGGCGCCGCTGTCGATGCCTCGCGCGCTGGCGATGTTGCGCGACAGCCGCGCCGAGGCGCTGTTCGCCGGCCATCGCGGCAATCCGGCCGTGCCGCTCGAACAGGTGGCCCAGGTGCTGGTGCGCGTGTCGCAGTCCGCCGCCGCGATCGGGCCGCGGCTCGACACGCTGGAGATCAATCCCTTCATCGTCACGGCCGACGGGCCGGTGGCGGCCGACGCCGTCATCACGCTGCGGCACGACGCGCATTGAAACCCCAAGCGAGCACCCGAGATGAACCATCCCGCCAGCCCCATCTTCTCCGCCCCCGTCTACGACAACCCCCAGCAGGCCCTGACCGCCGCCGCGGCGCTGCCGCTGGTGATCTACGGCTACCCGCTGATCGAAACGCTGCGCACCTGCCGCCTGCAGACCTCGGTCCAGGCGGCCACCGGCTACGGCCGCGCGCCGGTCAACGTGCTGTCGGCCAGCACGCGCCAATGGACCCACGAGGACCGCGACATCGTCACGCCGGCCAACGACCTGCTGTACTTCTGCGGCTGGATCGACCTGTCCGACGGTCCGGTCACGCTGCAGGTGCCGCCGCTGAGCGACCCGGACCGCTACTACGTGGTCGAACTGCTCGACGCGCATACCAACAACTTCGAGAATCTCGGGCCCCGCAATGTGCCGGCCGAGGGCGCCGCGGTGAAACTGGTCGGCCCCGGCCAGCAGGCGGGTGCCGGCCGCGCGGTCGCGTGTCCGACGTCGCTGGTCTGGCTGATCGGCCGCGTGCTGGTACAGGGCGAGCAGGACCTGCCGGCCGCGCATGCGTTCGAGCAGGGCTTCCGGCTCGATGCGCCGGCGATCGGGCGCCAGCCGCAATGCGTGCGGCTGTGGCGCGAGACCGGCGACGCCGCGCTCGACTTCTTTCACAACCTGTTCCAGGCGCTGCGGGAGTTTCCGCCGTCGCCGGAGGAGCGCGGCCTGCTGACGCTGCTGCGGCGCCTGGGCATCCGGCTCGAGGACGAGGTCGACATCGCCGCGCTGCGGCCGGCGGTGCAGGCGGGCCTGGTCAGCGCCTATCGGCAAGGCATGGATCTGATCGAGGCGCATACGCGCAGCCAGGGACGCAAGAGCTGGGGCTACAGCCTGAAGCTCGGCGTCTACGGCGACGACTGGCTGATGCGCGCGACCACCGCGATGAAGGGATTGGGCGCGCTGCGCGCCGACGAGGCGGTCTACGCGATGGCGGACTTCGATGCCGACGGGCAGCCGCTGACCGGCGCCGGCACTTACGAGTTGCGCTTCCCGGCGGGCCATCTGCCGCCGGCGCAGGCGTTCTGGTCGGTGTCGCTGTACGGCGAGGACCGCTTCTTCACCGCCAACGCCATCGGCCGTTATGCGATCGGCGACCGCACGCCGGGCCTGCGCTACGAGGACGACGGCAGCCTGGCGATCGCGATCTCGCATGCGCGTCCCGCTTCGATCGACAACTGGCTGCCGGCGCCGGCGGGACCGTTCTATCTGATCCTGCGCCTCTATCACCCGAGCCCTGCCTTTATCGCGGGCCAGTACGTCATTCCGCCCGTGCGGCGGATCGCCTGAGGGGGCCGCGATGATGCGCTCCGATGTAGTCCATGGCTTTCGTGTCCTTCGTGTCTTTCGGATGCTTGATGTCCTTCGCGGCGGCCGGCTCGCCAAAGGTCTGATGGCCGCCTTGGTGCTTGCCGTCGGCCTTGCCCTGGCCCCGGTCGCCCACGCCGACAGCTACCCTTCGCGCCCCGTCAAGCTGGTCTCGCCCTACGGCGCCGGCGGGTCCAACGACACCTCGGCGCGCGTGCTGGCCGACGCGCTGAGCCAGAAGTACGGGCAGCAGTTCGTAGTCGAGAACCGGCCGGGCGCCGGTACGCGCGTGGCCAACGAGCTGGTTGCGCATGCGGCGCCGGACGGCTACACGCTGCTGTGGGCGGCCGCGCCGTTCGCGATCAACACAGCGGCGGGGCTGAAACAGCGCTACGACGTCGCCAGGGACTTCAAGCCGGTCGGCCCGCGCGTGGTCGGGCCGGTCTTCCTGATCGTCAATGCCGCCTCGCCGGCGCGCACGCTGGCCGATTTCGTCAAGCTCGCGCGCGAGAAGAAGGACGGCATCACGTTCGCCTCGCCGGGCATCGGCTCGGGGCCGCACCTGACCGGCGAGCTGTTTGCCGCGCAGGCCGGCTTCAAGGCGCTGACCGTGCATTACAAGGGCGATGCCACCGCCTATACCGAACTGCTGGCGGGTCGCGTCGACGCGACGCTGACCGCCATCACCTCGGCGCTGCCCTTCATCAAGGCGGGCAAGCTGCGCGTGCTGGCGGTCGCGTCGGAGCAGCGCAGCCCGGTGTATCCGGACGCGCCGACCTTCGCCGAGCAGGGCCATGCCGGCGTGGTCGGCTACGGCTGGTTCGGGCTGGTGGCGCCAGCCGGTACGCCGGACGCGATCGTGCGCCAGCTCAATCGCGATGCCAGCGCGGTGTTTGCCGACCCCGCCATCCGGGCGAAGCTGCACGGGCTCGGCCTGCAGCCGGAGCCGATGAGCAGCGCGGCCTTCGGCCAGTTCATCGACGGCGAGGTGCGCAAATGGGGCGAGCTGATCTGGCGGACCGGGCTGGTGCTGGAATAAGGTGCAGGAATAACGTGCACGAATAAGCGGCCCCGCCAGTATCGCCGGCGGGATCGCAGCCACTATGGGAAGCGCGGCGCCAGATCGGCCTTGAGCCAGTCGATCAGCGCGCGCGTGCGCGCCGGCAGCATCCGCGCATGCGGATAGAGCACCGACAGCGGCCACGGCGCCAGCTCGTAGTCCTCCAGCACGATGCGCAGCTTTTTCTCGGCCACCAGCGGCGCGACCTGGTACGACAGGAAGTGGCCGAAGCCGGCGCCGGCCGCGCAGGCCGCGACCGCCGGGGCGGTCTGGTTGAATTCCAGATTGCCGGTGACCGGCACCTGGAACACGCGGCCATCGTCCTGAAAGGTCCACCAGTGCGGATTGCCATTGCTGAAGCGCAGGCAGGGCTGCCGCGTCAGGTCCTCCGGATGGCGCGGCACGCCATGCTTGCGCAGGAAGGCCGGCGTGGCGACCACCACGCGGCGGATCCGGCCGACCGGCTGCGCGATCAGCGTCGAATCGCGCAGGGGCCCGATCCGCACGCCGACATCGACCCCTTCCTCGAGCAGGTCGACCACCCGATCGGCGAAGTTCAGCGAGCAATGCACCGCGGGATAGCGCTGCACGAAGCGCGTGACCGCGGGCGCCACATACATCTGGCCGAACAGCATCGGCGCGGTCACGGTCAGGTGGCCGGCGAGTTCGACCTGCCGCGTCGTCAATCCGGCCTCGACCTCGTCGATGGTGGCCAGGATGCGCCGGCAGCTGTCGAGGTAGCTGCGGCCGTCTTCGGTCAGCGCCAGCCGGCGCGTGGTGCGGTTCAGCAGGCGGACCTGCAGATGGGCCTCCAGCGCGGCCAGCGTGCGCACCACCGCGGGCAGCGAGGTGCCGAGGGAGGCCGCGGCGGCGGTCAGGCTGCCCTTGTCGACGATCCGAACGAAAGTCTGCATCGCGCGAAGTTTGTCCATCGCGCGACATTACTCCATTTATCGGAGTAGTCAAATACATTCGGCGCGCTTTATTGCGGACCGGTCGCCGACCACAATGCGGGCATTCACCAACCGCTTCAAGGTCTTCAACCTCTCCAACGTCTTCAACCTCTTCCAGACGCTTGCCGTCAATGGAGCCGACCATGTCCGCTGTCCTGAACTCCCTCTCATCCCCGGTCTCCCCCTCGCATCCCGCCGCCCCGCTGGTCCTGTATCACGTGCCGCTGTCAGGCCATTGCCATCGCGTCCAGCTGCTGCTGTCGCTGCTCGACCTGCCCTACCGCTGCGAGCTGGTCGATGTCCGCGGCGGCGCGAACAAGGCCGAGCCCTTCCTGCGGCTCAATCCGTTCGGCCAGATTCCGGTGCTGGACGACAACGGCACCGTGATCGCCGACTCCAACGCGATCCTGGTCTATCTGGCGCTGCGCTACGACCACGAGGGTCGCTGGCTGCCGCGCGATCCGGTACAGGCCGCGGCCGTGCAGCGCTGGCTGTCGGTGGCCGCCGGGGAGATCGCCTATGGGCCGGCGCGCGCCCGCATCGCCAAGCTGTTCGGCCGTGACTTGCAGGTGGACGACGCGCGGCAGCAGGCCGTACGCCTGTTCGAGGTGATGGAGCCGCTGCTGGCGGCCGCGCCGTATCTCGCGGCCGACCATGCGACGCTGGCCGACGTCGCCGCCTACGCCTATATCGCTCGCGCCGAGGAAGGCGGCGTCAGCCTGGCGCCGTATCCCGCGATCCGCGCGTGGCTGGCGCGCGTCGAGGCGTTGCCGCGCTTCGTGCCGATGCCTGTTGCGCAAGCGGCCTGAACCAACCTGTCATTGCGGAGCGCGATCATGGAACTGCCGACCTGGCCCTACGAGGGCTCTCCCTTCCACACCGGCGAGCGCCTGGCGCAGCAGCGCGCCGGCAAGCGTGAGCAGATGGAAGGGGTAGGGCGCCGCGTGGTGCGCGGCGAAATGCTGGAACAGCACCGGCTGTTTTTCGCGCAGCTGCCGTTCATGCTGGCAGGCGCGCGCACCGACGATGGCGGCGTCTGGGCCACCATGCTGGCCGGGACGCCGGGATTTGCGCACGCGCTGGATCCGCTGCAGCTGCGCATCGATGCGCTGCCGCTGCCCGGCGATCCGCTCGATGGCGCGCTGCGCGATGGCGCCGAGCTTGGCCTGCTCGGCATCGAATTGCCGACCCGCCGGCGCAATCGCCTCAATGGCGTAATCGCCCGGCGCGACGCAGCCGGCTTTACGGTGCAGGTGCGGCAGAGCTTCGGCAACTGCCCCCGCTATATCCAGCAGCGGGAGCTGTTGCCGGTGCACGTGCCGTCAGAGGATGCGGGCGTCGCCCAGCCGCAGGTACTGGACCGGCTCGACCACGAGGCGATCGCGCTGGTGCGGCGCGCCGACACGCTGTTCATCGCCTCGCATCACAGCGATCCGGAGGCACCGCACAGCGGCGGCGCCGATGTCTCGCATCGCGGCGGCAAGCCGGGCTTCGTGCGCGTGGATGGCGACGACACGCTGGTGATGCCCGACTTCAACGGCAATGCCTACTTCAACACGATCGGCAATCTGGTCGCGAGCCCGCGCGCCGGCCTGCTGTTCGTCGATTGGGAGACCGGCACGCTGCTGCATGTGGCGGTCCGCGCCGAGATCGTCTGGGAAGGGCCGGAGGTGCAGGCCTACGCGGGCGCCGAGCGGCTGGTGCGGATGCGGGTCGAGCAGGTGATCCGGCGCCCGGGCGTGCTGCCGCTGCGCGGGCGGTTCGTCAGCATGTCGCCGGTGCTGGCGCAGACCGGCGAATGGCCGGGGAATGGATCCGCGAACCGGGCCGCGAACCGGGCCGCGAACGGGTACGCGAACGGGTCCGCGCCAGCGGCCGATCACCACCGATCACCCGCTGATCACCACTGATAGGTGAGCGTCGCCATCACGTTGCGAGCTTCGCCGTAGTAGCAGTTCAGCAGCCCGGCGCACGAGGACACGTAGGTCTTGTCGAACAGATTGGTGGCGGCGACACGCAGTCCAGCACCCTTCAGCGACGGGCTGATGCGGCTCAGGTCCAGGCGCATCATCAGGTCGACCAGCGTGTACGACGGCACCTTCAGCGAGTTCTCGTTGTCGGCCCAGCTGGTGCCGACATAGCGCACGCCGGCGCCGACGGTGAAGCCGGGGAACACCAGATAATCGGCCCATACCGAGGCCATGTGCTGCGGCGCCTGGTACGGCGTGTTGCCGACCACGCCCTCTGGCGACTCGACGTAGCGCATATGCGTGTAGGTGTAGCTGGCCAGCAGCGACAGCTTGTCGGTCACGCGCGAGCGCGCCTCCAGTTCGAGCCCGCGCGAGCGGACCTTGCCGGCCGGCTGGTAGTACGGGGTCGACAGCACGCGCGCCGCGACCTTGTCCTGCGTCAGGTCGTACAGCGAGGCCGACAGCAGCGTGCTGCTGCGCGGCGGCTGGTAGCGGACGCCGATCTCGACCTGCCGGCTCTCGGTCGGCGGCAACAGGCTGCCGTCGCGGGCGGTGCTGCCGCTCGGGTTGAAGCCCTCGCTATAGCTGGCATAGGGCGCGATGCCGTTGTCGAACAGATAGACCAGGCCCGCGCGCCTGGTGAACTTCGAACCGTCCCATTCCGAGCGCGAGGCGGCGCCGAAACCGAGGTTCGAGACCTTGGCCATGTCGTGGCGGCCGCCGAGCACCAGGCGCCAGCGCTCCCACGCGATCTGGTCCTGCAGATAGAGGCCGGTCTGCTCGAGCTTGCGGTCGATATTGGCGCGGAACAGGCCGGACAGGCCCGCGTTGCCGTAGACGGGATCGAACGCGTCGATCGGCGCGGCGCTGCCCGATTCCCACCAGCCGTCGACATGGCGGTGCTGGTAGTCCACGCCGAACAGCAGCGTGTGCTTGAGCGGACCGGTATCGAACTGCCCCTGCAGCTGGTTGTCGACGATGAAGGCGTCCAGGCTCTCGTTGGCGCCCGAGTAGTAGCGGGTCAGCGTCTTGGGGCCGGCCCAGCCATAGCCGTAGACCTGCTGCAGCGTGACATCCGACGACAGATAGCGGAAGTTCTGCCGGAACTGCCAGCGGTCGTTGAACGCATGCTCGAACTGGTAGCCGACCATGCGTTGCGTGCGCGTGAATTCGTTGTGGCCGGGCTCGCCGTCGAAGAAGCTGCGCAGGATGCGGCGGCCGTTGTGCGCGGCGGTGATGGTGGCGTCGGACGGAATCGCACCGTGATAGCCGCCATGCGGGTCGCGCTGCAGATAGGCCTGCAGCAGCAGGCGCGTGTCCGGGCTGATGTTCAGCAGCAGCGACGGCGCGATGGCGAAGCGTTCTTCCTCGACATGACGGTACTGCGTGTCCATCGAGCGGCCGATCGCGGTGATCCGGTAGGCGGCGACGCCGTTGTTGTCGATCGGGCCGGTCACGTCGAAGCCGGCCTCGTAGCGGTCGCGATTGCCTACCGTGACCTGTGCCTCGCCGGCGCGCTCGAACTGGGGCCGCTTGCTGGTCAGCGCGACCACGCCGCCGGGCGAGGCGCGTCCGTACAGCACCGAGGCGGGACCGCGAATCACGTCGATCCGCTCGAGGAAATACGGGTCGACCTGCATCGAGCTGTAGCTGCCGGGATCGCCCAGCACCTTCAGGCCGTCGAGCAGCGAGTTGTCGACGCTGCTGTCGATGAAGCCGCGCAGCGCGACGTAGTCGTAGCGGTTGGTCGCGCCGACCAGCGCGGTGAAGGCGCCGGGCGTGTAGTTCAGCGCCTCGGACACGCTGCGCGGCTTCTGGTCGTCCAGCTGCTGGCGCGTGACCACCGAAATCGACTGCGGCGTCTCGGCGAGCGGCGTGTCGGTCTTGGTGCCGGCGGCGCTGCGCTTGGCGACGAAGCCGACGCCGGGGCTCAGCGCGGTTTCCTGGCTGCCGGTGACGGTCACCGCCGGCAGCATCGCGGCATCGGCCGGCGCGGCGCTGGCCTGCGGCGCCGGCGTGGCGGCCGGCACGAGCAGATAGCCGGCCGGCGTCCTGCCGATCGCGTAGCCGCTGCCGCGCAGCAGTATCCCGAAGCCCTCGTCGACGCCATAGCGGCCGCGCAGGCCCTGCGTGCGCAAGCCACGCAGCTTGTCGGCGTCGACCGTGATGGCGACGCCGGCCTGCTGGGCATAGCGTGTCAGCGCCCCGGCCAGCGGGCCGGCGGGGATGTCGTACTGGGCCTGCGCTGGTGTTGGTGTTGGCGTCGGTGTTGGCGCCTGCCGCGGCGTCTGCGTTTGCGTCTGCGCGTGGCCCCGCGCGGGCAGCGCCATGGCGCTCGCCAGCGCGGCGCCGACGGCAAGGTGGACCGTCAGCTGGACGGCGAGGGCGCGCGGATGCAGGCGAGGCCGCGCGGGCTCGGAATGGATGTGGCTCATGATGTCGCGGTTTCCGTGCTTTTGTTGTTCTTGTGCTTGACGGATGAGGGACAGCGACCGGAACCGGAAGGGCGGGATGGCGGTGTTTTCTCCCGTCCCCGCTTGCAAGGGGGCGAGGGAGAACACGATCGCGGCGCGTCGACTTACTGCGCCGCCGGCGCGTCCACCCACACCAGATATGGCGTCAACTGCCGCACCCGCACCGCGGGCAGCGCATTGGCCAGCAATTGCAGCGCCTGCTCGGTGTCGTCCAGCGGCAGTACCGCGAAGACGCGTATGTCGGCGATCTGCTTGCGGTCGTAGCCGATCCAGCCCGGGCGATGCCGATTCAGCGCGTCCAGCAGTTCGGGCAGCGGCTGGCCGCGGGCGATCAGCTGGTGGCGTTGCCAGGCCTGCTCGATGCTGCTCGCATCGACCCGTTCGATCGGCCCGAGGCCGGCCGCCGTCACCGCGACGCGTTCGCCGGCCGACACCACCGCCTGGCGCGGCTCGCTGTGCGCGCCGGTGGCGCGGGCCCGGACCTTCGACTCCAGCATCGTCAGCACGGTCCGGCCATCGTCGCGGTCGACGCTGAAGCGCGTGCCGAGCGCCTCGATATCGGCCTGCGCGGTGCGGACCACGAAGGGCCGTGCCGGATCGCGCGCGACGTCGATCAGCACCTCGCCGCGGATCAGCTCGATCAGGCGGCGCCCCTCGTCGTAGCGCAGGTCCACCGCGCTGCCGCTGTTCAGCGTCAGGCGGCTGCCGTCGGGCAGCGTGTGGGTTTGCCATTGTCCGGTGCCGGTACGCAGATCGGCCAGCAGATAGGCTGGCGGCCACGCATGCAGCGACAGCGCGAGGACGGCGGTTGTCACCAGCGCGGCGGCCAGGGCGCCGAGATGGCGTGGCGTGCGGCGGCGGCGCGACGGTTTGCCGTCCCGCATGCCGTCGCGCACGCCGTCATGCGGCCCGTCATGCAGTCCATCATGCGGTCCGTCATGTCGTCGGTCATCTCGTCCGGCACGCCGCCCTTCATGCCGCCCGTCGTCGAAGGCGGCGCGCAACGCGGCGCGGGCGGGCCGGGCATCGCCGCCGGCGTGCTCGCGCAGGCCTTGCAGGCGCTCGAGCAGCGATTCCACGCGGGCGGCGGCGCGTGCGTGCCGCGGGTCGGCGGCCTTCCAGCGTGCGAACTCGATCTGGGCGGTGGCGCGCTCCTGGGGATCGTCGGCGGTCAGCCGGGCGACCCAGTCGGCGGCCTGCGCGACCGGGTCGTCGTCCTGAAGACGCGCGCTCATCGCGCGCGCGACGCTGCAGCGGTGACGCCGTGTTGGGTCTCCACCGCGCCCGCGTCGTCATCCGCCAGCGCGCAATGCGCCAGCGCCTGCACCAGGTATTTATGGATCATCCGTGTCGACACGCCCAGATGCGCTGCGATGCTGGCATGCGTCAGCCCGTCGAGGTAGTGCATCAGGAAGGCCTCGCGCGGCTTCGGCGGCAGGCCGTCGAGCGCCGCGCTGATCTGCGCCAGCGCCTGCAGCGCGGCCACGGTCTGCTCCGGCGACGGAAAGCCCTCCAGCGAGGCCGCGGCCTGTTCCAGCTCGGCCAGATAGGCCTGCTCGAGCTTGTGCCGCCGCGCGCGATCGATGATCAGCCGCTTCGCGGTGGTGGTCAGATACGCGCGCGGCTCGCGCACGCCGGCCAGCGCATCGCGCGAGGCCAGGATCCGCACGAAGGTGTCGTGCGCCACGTCGGCCGCGTCGTGCGGGCAGGACAGCTTCTTGCGCAACCAGCCGAACAGCCACGAATGATGGTCGCTGTACAGGGCATCGATCGGCGGCGACGGCAGGGACTCGGCGGCGGACATGGGGGCTCCGGCCATGGCGCGGGTCCAGGTCCGGTGAATGCTAGGAAATGAGAACGATTCGCATTTTATGAATGTGGGTCGGGTTTGGCAACGGTTATCGGCGGGTGATGGGCGGGTGATCGGCGGAAGGCCGTCCCTCCTCTCCATCGCGCGCTGGCTGCGGCCTGGCGGGGCGAAGATCCTCTGCGCACCGGGCAGACCATCGCGTCCGACAGCAAGCCCCTCGGTTTTCTCTTGTCTCTACCCGCGCCCTTAACGGTGCCCTCATGTCGCGGGGGCCTCGCACGCGTGTTCTTTCAGCCGACGCACCGCCTCGCGCGCCTGCGCGCCCAGCTTCGCGAGATCCACGCCCGGAATCGCATCGTGTTCGGCCACCACGCGGCCGGCGACGATCAGCGCGCGCAGCGCCGGGCGGCCGCCGCTGGCGACCGGCGCGATGGCCGGGTCGTGCAGGCCGAAACAGCGCGGATCGTCGAGCCGGTAGATCGCCAGATCGGCGGCCATGCCCGGCCGCAGCGCGCCGACCGCGTCGAGACCGAGCACGGCGGCGCCGCCGGCCGTGCCCCAACGCACCACGTCCTCGACGCTGGCGGCATCCGCCCCGCCTTCGAAGCGCCCGCCCTCGAACACGGGCCGCGCCGCGTGGCCGCGCCGCGCCCGTTGCAGCAGCCAGGCGGCGTGGGCCTCGCTGATCATGTCGGCGGCCTCGTTCGACGCGGCGCCATCGACGCCGAGCGAGACCGGCACGCCGGCCGCCTCCAGCGCCGGCAGATCGGCGATGCCGCTGCCGAGCCGGCCATTGCTCTGCGGGCAATGCGCGATGCCGGTCCTGGTTGCACCCAGCATGCGGATTTCGTCGCGGTCCAGCTTGACCAGATGGGCGAACCAGACGTCGGGGCCGAGCCATTCGACCTCGGCGCAGAAGCCGACCGGCGTGGTGCCGTGCATCGCGCGGGCGGCGTTCTGGTACTCGACGGTCTCGGACAGATGGCTGTGCAGCCGGATACCGAGCCGCCGTGCCGTGCGGGCACAGGTCCGCAGTTCGTCGGACGACATCGAGTACAGCGGCGTGGTCGGCGCCATTACGACGCGCCGCATCGCATCGGCGGCGCTGTCGTGGTAGCGCGCGCTCAGGCGTTCGCAATCGGCGAGAAAGGCCTCCAGCGTTTCGGGGCGCAGCGCCTGGGGCAGCTCGCTTTCGAGCTGGCGCGTACGGGTCGCGCCGCCGCGGCACAGCACGAAGCGCAGGCCCAGCGCCTGCGCTTCCTCGAACAGGATGGCCGAGCCGTCGAACGGCATGTCCGGGTAGTACAGGTAGTTGTGATCGGCGACCGTGCCGCAGCCGCTGCGCAGCAGTTCGATCAGGCCGATGCGGGCCGCCAGGCGGAAGCTCGCCTCGTCGAAGGCCCCGCGAAAGCGGTACGGCGTGGCGCCGAGCCAGGGCGTCAACGTCAGGTTCAGTCCGGCCGGATCGCCCTTGAGCAGCGACTGGAACAGGTGGTGGTGCGTATTGACCCAGGCGGGATAGACCACGCAATCGGTGGCGTCGATCACGGTGTCGCCGGGGAGCGGCGGCAGCGTGCCGATCGATTCGATGCGGCCGCCGCGCAGGCGGATGTCCGGTCCGGGATGGCGCGCCGCATCGCCGGCGAGGCCGGTCAGGATCGCGGTGGCGTTGCGGATCAGCAGCGTGGGCGCGGCATTTTCCGCCATGCGGCCGGTTTCGATGCAAGGGTAGGCTTCGCTCATGCCAGCTCGCTTTCATGCCAATGGGACAGCGCCAGCCGCGACAGCACCACCATCGCGCCGAACAGCAGCACGCCAGTCACCGTGATCAGCACCAGCGCGGCAAACAGTCGCGGGATATTGAGCGCGAAGCCGGCCTGCAGGATCTGGTAGGCCAGGCCCGCCCCGGTGCCGCCGGTGCCGGCGACGAACTCGGCGACCACCGCGCCGATCAGCGCCAGGCCGCAGGAAATCCGCAAGCCGCCGAAGAAGTACGGCAGCGCGCTCGGTATCCGCAGCCGCCGCAGCGTGTCCCAGCGCGTGGCCCGGTTGATGCGGAACAGGTTCAGCAGTCCGGGATTGACGCTGCGCAGGCCCAGCACGGTGTTCGAGATGATCGGGAAGATCGCGACCATGGTGGCGCAGATGACCAGTGCCAACGTGGGCTCCTTGACCCAGATGATGATCAGCGGCGCGATGGCGACGACGGGCGTGACCTGCAGCAGGATCGCGTAGGGAAACAGGCTCGCCTCGATCAGCCGGCTCTGCACGAACACGAAGGCGGCCGCGGTGCCGAGCACGACGGCCAGCGCGAACGCCAGCATCGTGATGCGCAGGGTCACCCAGAGCGAGCCGGACAGCAGCGCCCAGTCCTGGACCAGCGTGCGGGCGATCGCCGAGGGCGTGGGGACCAGATAGGGCGGCACGTCGAGCCAGATGCAGACGGCCTGCCAGGCCAGCAGCATCAGTGCGCCGACGGCCAGCGGCGCGGCGATGCGCTGCACGGCGGGACGGGACAGCAGGGGGGATGCCATGATCGGACTCCTTCGAGGCGCGTTGGCGCGGCTATGCAGGATCGGCCGGCGCGACGCCGGTATTGGCCTGCGCCAGCAGCGCCGACAGCCGCGCGCAGTGCTGCATGAACTCGGGCGAGACGCGGTAGGCCTCGTCGCGTACCGCGGGACCGTCGATCGCCACGTCGGCGATCACGCGGCCCGGCCGTGCCGCCATCACCACGACGCGGCTCGACAGATAGACCGCCTCGTAGATGCTGTGCGTGACGAACACCACGGTCAGGCCGCGCTCGGCCCACAGCGCCCGCAGATCGGCGTCGAGCCGGTTGCGCGTGAATTCGTCGAGCGCGCCGAAGGGCTCGTCCATCAGCAGCAGGTCCGGCTCCGTCGCCAGCGCCCGCGCGATCGACACGCGCATCTGCATGCCGCCGGACAGCTCGCGCGGATAGACCTGGCCGAACTGCGCCAGGCCAACCAGTGCCAGCGCCCGCCGCATCCGTTCGTTGGCCTGCTCGCGCGGCATGCGGGCAAGATCGAGCGGCAGCCGTACGTTGTCGGCGACCTTCGCCCAAGGCATCAGCGTGGCCTCCTGGAACACCATCGCCAGCGTGCGGCGCGCGCCGTCGGCGGCAGCGGGCCTGGCGCCGGGCAACGTGCCTTCGCCCCACCAGCGCAGGTGGCCGGCCGAGGGCGCTTCCAGCCCGGCAAACAGCTTCAGCAGCGTGCTCTTGCCGCAGCCGGACGGGCCCAGCAACGAGACGAATTCGCCGGGCCGGATCGACAGCTTGACGCGCTCGAGCGCCACGGTGCCGTTGGGATAGGTCTTCTCGACCTGGTTGGCGAACAGGATCGGCGCCTCGAAGGCGCGGGTATCGCGCGGGTCCGCGAACATGGCTCAGCCGCCGACGACGGGCACGCGGAACACTTCCTTCTCGCCGTGCTTCTCCAGCAGATCCAGCAGCATCCTGCGCATCAGCAGGCCGGGCTTGTCCGACTCCATATGGAACTCGACGCGGCGGCGCGTATCGATGCAGGCGTCGTAGTCCGTGGCTTCGAGGATTTCGCGGTCTTCGGCGACGATCGGCGCGTCCCAGGCGATCAGCTCCTCGGTCGAGCAGTCTTCCTCGCTATCGTTGCGGTACAGCCATTGCGACAGCATCACCGTGCCGTCGTCGATCGGCGTCGCGCAGTTGTAGATGATGTGATGGCGTCCGCTCGCCGGATAGATGCAGCCGAAGCGGCGCGTGAAGGGCATGTCCCAGCGGTTGAACATATGCCGGTACGTGATCGGCTCGGTGGTGCCCGTCACGCGATGGCCCGCTTCGATATTGCGGATCGGCACCAGCGTCTCCGCCTCGAAACCCCAATCGCGCTGCGTCAGCTCGTATTTCTCGGGCCTGGGCTGGTCGGCGATGCCGAAGTTGGCGCGATGGACGAAGCTGAAGTGCGAGTTGTCGAAGGCGTTCTCCATCACGCGCAGCGGGCTGGTGTTCCATCGCTCGTAGTACTGCAGGATGCGGCGATAGGCGGGGTCGCCTTCTTCGGGGAAGTCGGGAATCGGCTGCAGCGGATCGTCGAGTGCGACCCAGACGTAGCCGTATTTCTCCTGTGCGCGATAGGCCGGCACGCGCGCGCCCGCCGGCACGCGGCTGTCCGGCGCCTGCGGAATCCGCACGCAGGCGCCCGAGCAGTCGTACTCCCAGCCGTGATAGCCGCAGACGATGTCGCCGCGTTCGTTGACCCAGCCCTTGGACAGCCTCGCGGTGCGGTGGCAGCAGCGGTCCTGCAGCGCGGCCAGCGAGCCGTCCGGGCGCTTCCACAGCACCAGGTTCTCGCCGAGCAGCGTGAAGGGCTTGGGGCCGTCGTCGAGCATCGAGACCGGCATCAGCGCGTACCAGAAGCGGCGCAGCACGGGTTGTCGGGTGACCAGCATGATGAATCCTCGGGATACGAAGGGATGACGCGCGATGGCGTCGGGTTTGTATGGGGTCGCGGGCGTGCGCCCGCTCAGGGCATGACCTTCAGGTCCCTGACGAACTGCGTGGTGTAGGCCTGCTTCCAGTCGGTCTCGGCCTTCAGCAGCCCTGCGCCGACCATGAAGTCGCGCGTCTTCTGCCAGCGCGCGTCCGTCATCACGCCGATGCCCTGGCGCGCCGCGTCGCCACCATCGACGAGCCGGAATTCCTTGAGCTTGGCCAGGCCCCAGGCGAGCTGGTCGTCCTTCATGTTGGGGTTGTCCCGCTTGATCAGCGCGTTGGCCGCGGCGGGATTGGCGAGATAGCTTTTCCAGCCTTCCATCGACGCCCGCACGAAGCGCGCGACCAGATCGGGCTTGTCCTTGACGGTCTTCTGCATGGTCACGATGGTGGTGCCGTAGGGCGGATAGCCATCGTTGGCGAACAGGAAGAAGCGTGTCTTGACGCCGGCCTTTTCCGCGGCGAACACCTCCGACGAGGCGTACGCCTGCTGCGCGGTGTTGCGGTCGGCGAAGAAGGGCTGCAGGTTGAAGGTGTAGACGCGAGATTGGGCCTCGTCGAGCTGGTACTTCGCCTTCAGCCATGGCCACCAGGTGGTGCGGCCCGAGGTGGAGACCAGCACGGTGCGGGTCTTCAGATCGGCAAGGCCATTGACGTCGTCGTGCGTCATCATCCCTTGCAGATCGCTCTGGAACGAGGCGCCGACCGTGGTCACCGGCACGCCCTGCTCGATGCTCTTGAGCACCTGCAGGTCGTAGCCCATCAGGAAGTCCGCCTGACCGCTGGTCAGGATCTGCATGCCGTTGACCTGCGGCCCGCCCATGCGGATGGTCACGTCGAGGCCGTGCTTCTTGTAGATGCCCTCGGCCACGGCCTGGTAGAAGCCGCCGTGCTCGGCCTGCGCATACCAGGAGGTCAGGAAGGTGACCTTGTCGGCGGCGAAGGCCGTCAGCGGTGCGATGGTCAATGCGGCCGCGGCCGCGGCTGCGAATGCGCCGGCAAGCAGGCGCCTGCGCGGGCGGTGCGGGACGATGGGCGATGCGGTCTCAGCCGCCAAGGAGGGAGCGAGGTGCGACGTGTTCATGGGGCCTGTGGTGTCGTGTCGTCGTCGAAGGGAAGGGCGAAGCGGGGCCGCACCGGCGCTTACGGCGGGCGCGGTACGGCGAGGCGATGGGACGGCAAGGAATGGCAGGGACGGGACATCGTGTGCGCTCTCTCTCGTTCGCGGCCGGAGCGGCCGGGTTCAACACGCGGCGCGCGCATGGCGCTGCCGGTGACGACCGGTGGTCGTGAGAGCAATGTCCCGCGCCGGGGCATCGGCCTGCGATGGCGATGCGTCGGCGCTAACCGCTTCTACTCGAACGGGAATATCGCAAGAGGCATGCCACGCGGCATCGGCGCGCGCGGTGGCATCGACGCGGCCCGATGCGCCAACTGGGGGCGCCGGGGTTGGGATCGCATCGCGGCTTTGGTGCGGCGTGATGCGATCCGGTGCGGCGCAACTCCGGTGCGGCTCAACCCTTGGGCTTGCGATTGAGCAGCGCGGCGCAGCGGCCGAAGGCGGTGGTCAGGCAGCAGGTGTCGCCGCTCCAGTCGCCGCCCTGGACGATGCCATCGGCGCCGGCCATCAGCCGGCGCTGGCAGCGGCCCACCGTGGCGGGCGCCGGGTCGGTCGGCGCGCGCGCTTCGCGCGGACCGCTGCCGGGCGCTTGCGCGCGCGGGAATTCGTCGACCCAGACGTAGGCGTTGCCATTGGCGAGGGGCTGCACGGAGGCCGGCGGGCCCCATTGGGTACTGGCCTGGTCGATCGGGGTCCCGCGCCACGAGTCGACGATCGACTGCATCGCGCCGGTCTGCGGGCTGACGCAGCCGAACAGCGACGCCGCGGCAAGGGCGGTGGCCGCTGCTGTGGCTGTCGCTTTCGCTCTCCCTTTCGCTCTCCCTTTCGCTTTCGCAAGGCGCTCGCGCCAGCGCGAGGCCGGTGTGTGGGCCGGGGATGAAGCGCGAATCGAAGGCATGGCGGCTCCCGCTGCGGCTGTTCCGTTACGAGGCAGGCTATGCGACCGGGCGCGCATTGCCAAGGCGGCAATGTGCGGAGGCGTACAGACGATCGACTCCTTGACTATCTCGGCCGGCGCGCGTCGATGGCTGGTGGTTGCTCAGAACTCGAACAGCGGCAGCGGCGTCTGCGCGGCGGGTATGCGCCTGGGCCGTGCCGGTCCGGCCGCGCTGTCTCGTCGCGCGGCGACGATCGGCTCGCAGGGGCGCAGCTCGAAGGTCGACGGACGAGGCAGCACGATGGCCTCCGCCAGCAGCCGCCCGCGGTGCGGCGCCAGGATCTGATAGCTGTCCAGGTCGAAGCGGGCCGGCTCGGCCAGCAGCGTCTGCGCATCGTCCATCGAGGCCACCGAACCGAGATAGCACCAGTTATCGATGACATGCCATTGGGCGCGCGCGTGGTCCTGCTCGCGCCAGGCAATCGGGCCGGCGAAGGGCCACGGCGCGACCGCCAGCGGGCGCAGCGCGTCGGCCAGGCGCTCCCGATGGGCGCGCAGCGGCTCCGCGCCGACGCAGGCGCCGGCGCATCGATGGAGCTGGCGCGCGAAACACGGCGTCCCGATCCGGGCCCGCGGTTCCAGCGTCAGCGTGGCCTGGCAGAGGCCGTGCTGTTCGGCCAGTTCGCGCAGCCGGGCATACGCGCCGGCGCGGCTGGCGCTGACGCCGAACAGGCCGCGATGCCGGCTGAAATCGGTATCGCGGTCCGAACGCAGGCGCGGCGCCATCAGGCCGTCCGGCAGTTCCCACGCGAACAGCGGCCCCTTGCGCCGCAACAGCGTGTTGTGCACCGGCTCAAGCTGCTTGACCAGCAGCGCTTCCTGCAGCAGCGCGCCGATCTCCCCGCCGGTCTCGCGCCATTCGACGCGCCGCACCGCGCGCGACAGCCGCAGGTCCTTGCCGTAGCGATAGTCGCCCGAGAAATGCGCGCCGATCCGCTGGCGCAGGTTGACGCTCTTACCGACGTAGAGCGGCGCGTCGTTGTCGCCGTGGAACAGATAGACGCCGGGCGCCTGCGGGACGTCGTCGAGCGCGGTCTCTTCCAGGCCCGCCGGCAGGCTGGCGCGCTTGACCAGCGAGGCGATCGCCGATTCGACCAGCTCGACTGAATAGAGTCCGTGCACCTGTTGCCAGAACTGCCACAACAGCTCGGCGTCGGCGAGCGCGTGGTGCCGGCCTTTCGGCTGCAGGCCGAAGCGTGCGATCAGCGCGTCCAGCCCGTGGCGCTCCACCGAGGGAAACAGCGCGCGCGACAGCCGGACGGTACAGAGCACGTCCGCGCGGAACGTAATGCCGGCGCGGGTGAACGATTGCTTCAGAAAGCCATAGTCGAAGCGGGCATTGTGGGCGACGAACAGCTTGCCCTGCAGCCGCTCGGCCAGGCTCTCGGCCAATGACTCGAAGGTCGGTTGGCCGCGCACCATCTCTTCGGTGATGCCGGTCATGCGCTGGATGAAGGGCGGGATCGCGCAGCCGGGGTCCAGCAGCGTGTCCCATTCGGTCACGCCGTCCGGGCCGACCTCGACCACGCCGATCTCGGTAATGCGGTCGCGCTGCGCGTCCGTGCCGGTCGTTTCCAGATCGACGAAGACGATCGGCCGGGCCAGGGCGGTCGCCAGGGTGACGGCGTCGAGCTGGCGCGGCGCGTCCGCGGGCAGGCGCTCCGCTAGATAAGTAGGCTGGTCGTGGTGGCTGGGCGGGTTCGGCATCCAGCGATTCTAAGCGCCGCGATCGCGTTGGGGCCTGATTGATCGATCGGCGGGGCCGGATTGATTCCATCGCTGGCGCTTGACTGATCCCATCCCTGGCACCCCATCGATTCGAGGAGTGATCGATGCGACTTGTGAAGCGGCATCGCGGGGTCCCGAAAAAAGCGCTTGCAATGGCTGTCACGCTCCCTTAATATTCGCCCCCTCGCAGCCGAACGGCGGCGGGGTTGGCGGGGTTGGCGGGGAAGGCGAAGGCGCTGCGGTGCTGGAGCCGCAGCAAAAAAGTGCTGACAACCTGTTGACGAGAAGCGAAATGTTCTGCATAATCTCGTTTCTCTGCTGCTGACAACGCAGCGACGCGAACGGCAAAGCCGGCGCGTGAGTTCTTTAACAAACGAACAACCGATAAGTGTGGGCGCTCGATAGCGGCAGTCACAGTCGATTCTTCGGGATCGGCGACAGCTCAAAAGTTATCAAGTGCTCGCACAGCAAAACGTGGCTTCATCGGCGTCAAGACGATGGAGCCAGTCAGTTTTCTGAGAGTGAGCGACCGCTCGAAAGAGCGAGGTGCTTCGGCACCACAAGGGATTTGAACTGAAGAGTTTGATCCTGGCTCAGATTGAACGCTGGCGGCATGCCTTACACATGCAAGTCGAACGGCAGCGCGGGCTTCGGCCTGGCGGCGAGTGGCGAACGGGTGAGTAATACATCGGAACGTGCCCTGTTGTGGGGGATAACTAGTCGAAAGATTAGCTAATACCGCATACGACCTGAGGGTGAAAGCGGGGGGACCGGTAACGGCCTCGCGCAATAGGAGCGGCCGATGTCTGATTAGCTAGTTGGTGGGGTAAAGGCCTACCAAGGCGACGATCAGTAGCTGGTCTGAGAGGACGATCAGCCACACTGGGACTGAGACACGGCCCAGACTCCTACGGGAGGCAGCAGTGGGGAATTTTGGACAATGGGGGCAACCCTGATCCAGCAATGCCGCGTGTGTGAAGAAGGCCTTCGGGTTGTAAAGCACTTTTGTCCGGAAAGAAATCGCGCTGGCTAATACCTGGCGTGGATGACGGTACCGGAAGAATAAGCACCGGCTAACTACGTGCCAGCAGCCGCGGTAATACGTAGGGTGCGAGCGTTAATCGGAATTACTGGGCGTAAAGCGTGCGCAGGCGGTTTTGTAAGACAGGCGTGAAATCCCCGGGCTCAACCTGGGAATGGCGCTTGTGACTGCAAGGCTAGAGTGCGTCAGAGGGGGGGTAGAATTCCACGTGTAGCAGTGAAATGCGTAGAGATGTGGAGGAATACCGATGGCGAAGGCAGCCCCCTGGGACGAGACTGACGCTCATGCACGAAAGCGTGGGGAGCAAACAGGATTAGATACCCTGGTAGTCCACGCCCTAAACGATGTCAACTAGTTGTTGGGGATTCATTTCCTCAGTAACGTAGCTAACGCGTGAAGTTGACCGCCTGGGGAGTACGGTCGCAAGATTAAAACTCAAAGGAATTGACGGGACCCGCACAAGCGGTGGATGATGTGGATTAATTCGATGCAACGCGAAAAACCTTACCTACCCTTGACATGCCACTAACGAAGCAGAGATGCATCAGGTGCCCGAAAGGGAAAGTGGACACAGGTGCTGCATGGCTGTCGTCAGCTCGTGTCGTGAGATGTTGGGTTAAGTCCCGCAACGAGCGCAACCCTTGTCTCTAGTTGCTACGCAAGGGCACTCTAGAGAGACTGCCGGTGACAAACCGGAGGAAGGTGGGGATGACGTCAAGTCCTCATGGCCCTTATGGGTAGGGCTTCACACGTCATACAATGGTGCGTACAGAGGGTTGCCAACCCGCGAGGGGAGCTAATCCCAGAAAACGCATCGTAGTCCGGATCGTAGTCTGCAACTCGACTACGTGAAGCTGGAATCGCTAGTAATCGCGGATCAGCATGCCGCGGTGAATACGTTCCCGGGTCTTGTACACACCGCCCGTCACACCATGGGAGTGGGTTTTGCCAGAAGTAGTTAGCCTAACCGCAAGGAGGGCGATTACCACGGCAGGGTTCATGACTGGGGTGAAGTCGTAACAAGGTAGCCGTATCGGAAGGTGCGGCTGGATCACCTCCTTTCCGAGCACGACTTGCTCAAGTCGAGCGTTCACACTTATCGGTTGGTTCGAGTGTTACAGCCAAGGGTCTGTAGCTCAGGTGGTTAGAGCACCGTCTTGATAAGGCGGGGGTCGTAGGTTCAAGTCCTACCAGACCCACCAGTCTTAGATGAGGGGATTAGCTCAGCTGGGAGAGCACCTGCTTTGCAAGCAGGGGGTCGTCGGTTCGATCCCGTCATCCTCCACCACCCGCCTGACAGCAAGCATTGCTGTTGGTGCGAGCCAGACCTGGCAGTCGTCAAAGGCAAGCGCTTGACTTGAGCGTTTGCCTTTGGCGTTGGCCAAGACGATGTGCGCATGCACGTTGGCTGTTCTTTAACAAAATGGGATGTAGTAAAGGTGTCGCGACGCGTTGATGAGGCGCGTAGACGATCGATTCTGATCGCGCGATACCGGGTTGTGATTGTATCAACCAAAGTATTTAAGTGATCGAAAGATGACTTGGAATACGGCACAAATGCGAGAACTCAACCTGTAGCGTAGGCGTTGTAGACGCACTCGTTATAGGGTCAAGCGAACAAGTGCATGTGGTGGATGCCTTGGCGATCACAGGCGATGAAGGACGCGGTAGCCTGCGAAAAGCTTCGGGGAGCTGGCAAACGAGCTTTGATCCGGAGATGTCCGAATGGGGAAACCCGGCCCGTATGGGTCATCCCACACTGAATCCATAGGTGTGGGAAGCGAACGCGGCGAACTGAAACATCTAAGTAGCTGCAGGAACAGAAATCAACCGAGATTCCCAAAGTAGTGGCGAACGAAATGGGATGAGCCTTGTACTTTTTAGCAGTGTGGTTAGCAAAACGGGATGGAAAGCCCGGCCATAGCAGGTGATAGCCCTGTATGCGAAAACCGCGTTGTGGAACTAGGGGTACGACAAGTAGGGCGGGACACGTGAAATCCTGTCTGAAGATGGGGGACCATCCTCCAAGGCTAAATACTCGTGATCGACCGATAGTGAACCAGTACCGTGAGGGAAAGGCGAAAAGAACCCCGGGAGGGAGTGAAATAGATCCTGAAACCGCATGCATACAAACAGTCGGAGCCTGGAAACGGGTGACGGCGTACCTTTTGTATAATGGGTCAGCGACTTACATTCAGTGGCAAGCTTAACCGGTTAGGGAAGGCGTAGCGAAAGCGAGTCCGAATAGGGCGATTGAGTCGCTGGGTGTAGACCCGAAACCAGACGATCTATCCATGGCCAGGTTGAAGGTGCGGTAACACGTACTGGAGGACCGAACCCACTAACGTTGAAAAGTTAGGGATGAGCTGTGGATAGGGGTGAAAGGCTAAACAAGTCTGGAAATAGCTGGTTCTCTCCGAAAACTATTTAGGTAGTGCCTCGTGTCTCACCTTCGGGGGTAGAGCACTGTCATGGTTGGGGGTCTATTGCTGATTACCCGCCATAGCAAACTCCGAATACCGAAGAGTGCAATCACGGGAGACAGACATCGGGTGCTAACGTCCGGTGTCAAGAGGGAAACAACCCAGACCGCCAGCTAAGGTCCCCAAGATTGGCTAAGTGGGAAACGAAGTGGGAAGGCTAAAACAGTCAGGAGGTTGGCTTAGAAGCAGCCACCCTTTAAAGAAAGCGTAATAGCTCACTGATCGAGTCGTCCTGCGCGGAAGATGTAACGGGGCTAAGCCAGTCACCGAAGCTGCGGACGCGCCTTGTGCGCGTGGTAGGAGAGCGTTCCGTAAGCCTGTGAAGGTGTCTTGTAAAGGATGCTGGAGGTATCGGAAGTGCGAATGCTGACATGAGTAGCGATAAAGGGGGTGAAAGGCCCCCTCGCCGTAAGCCCAAGGTTTCCTACGCAACGTTCATCGGCGTAGGGTGAGTCGGCCCCTAAGGCGAGGCAGAGATGCGTAGCTGATGGGAAGCAGGTTAATATTCCTGCACCGTCGTATGATGCGATGGGGGACGGATCGCGGAAGGTTGTCCGGGTGTTGGAAGTCCCGGTCCCTGCATTGGAGAAGGCGCTTTGGCAAATCCGGGCGCGGAATTCAAGGATGTGGGGCGAGCGGCCTAGTGCTGCGAAGCAATCGGAAGGGGTCCCAAGAAAAGCCTCTAAGCTTCAGTCATACGAGACCGTACCGCAAACCGACACAGGTGGGCGAGATGAGTATTCTAAGGCGCTTGAGAGAACTCGGGAGAAGGAACTCGGCAAATTGGTACCGTAACTTCGGGATAAGGTACGCCCTGGTAGCTTGACTGGCCTGCGCCAGAAGGGTGACGGGGTTGCAATAAAATGGTGGCTGCGACTGTTTAATAAAAACACAGCACTCTGCAAACACGAAAGTGGACGTATAGGGTGTGACGCCTGCCCGGTGCCGGAAGATTAAATGATGGGGTGCAAGCTCTTGATTGAAGTCCCGGTAAACGGCGGCCGTAACTATAACGGTCCTAAGGTAGCGAAATTCCTTGTCGGGTAAGTTCCGACCTGCACGAATGGCGTAACGATGGCCACACTGTCTCCTCCCGAGACTCAGCGAAGTTGAAGTGTTTGTGATGATGCAATCTCCCCGCGGCTAGACGGAAAGACCCCATGAACCTTTACTGCAGCTTTGCATTGGACTTTGAACCGATCTGTGTAGGATAGGTGGGAGGCTTTGAAGCGAGGACGCCAGTTCTCGTGGAGCCGTCCTTGAAATACCACCCTGGTTTGTTTGAGGTTCTAACCTAGGCCCGTGAATCCGGGTCGGGGACAGTGCATGGTAGGCAGTTTGACTGGGGCGGTCTCCTCCCAAAGTGTAACGGAGGAGTTCGAAGGTACGCTTGGTACGGTCGGACATCGTACCTAAAGTGCAATGGCAAAAGCGTGCTTAACTGCGAGACCGACAAGTCGAGCAGGTGCGAAAGCAGGACATAGTGATCCGGTGGTTCTGAATGGAAGGGCCATCGCTCAACGGATAAAAGGTACTCTGGGGATAACAGGCTGATACCGCCCAAGAGTTCATATCGACGGCGGTGTTTGGCACCTCGATGTCGGCTCATCTCATCCTGGGGCTGTAGCCGGTCCCAAGGGTATGGCTGTTCGCCATTTAAAGAGGTACGTGAGCTGGGTTTAAAACGTCGTGAGACAGTTTGGTCCCTATCTGCCGTGGGCGTTGGAATCTTGACGGGGGCTGCTCCTAGTACGAGAGGACCGGAGTGGACGTACCGCTGGTGTACCTGTTGTCTCGCCAGAGGCATCGCAGGGTAGCTATGTACGGAAGAGATAACCGCTGAAAGCATCTAAGCGGGAAACTCGCCTGAAGATGAGGATTCCCTGGAGCCTCGAGCTCCTTGAAGGGTCGTTCAAGACCAGGACGTTGATAGGCTGGGTGTGGAAGCGCAGTAATGCGTTAAGCTAACCAGTACTAATTGCCCGTAAGGCTTGATCCTATAACCAGTGCGTTTCAATCCGCTGGTGTTGCCGCATACGTGCCATACAGCACAACCCGACGCTACATCCCAATACGCCAGATTGGCCTCAAGCCAGTCCGGCAACCCTTTATGCCTGGTGACCATAGCAAGTCGGAACCACCCCTTCCCATCCCGAACAGGACCGTGAAACGACTTCGCGCCGATGATAGTGCGGACTACCCGTGTGAAAGTAGGTCATCGCCAGGCTCTCCATTCCCAAGACACCCCAGATCTCACAAGGTCTGGGGTGTTTTGCTTTGCGGCGGCGGAAGGCGACCACAATTGCAGCAGCCGAGCAGCCGAGCAGCCGAGCAGCCGAGCAGCCGAGCAGCCGAGCAGCCGAGCAGCCGAGCAGCGAGCAGCGAGTAGCCGAGCGGCACAGGCCCAATAACGCCGCTGCAGTCCAATTCAGAGCGCTTTCCTCCTCACCGCAACTGCCGCACAATGCCGGCTTCGCGGCCGCGCCCTCAATCTCGAACCCAAAGTGACCACGCCATCCGACCATTCCTGGTACCTGTACCTGCTCGAATGCGCCGATGGCAGCCTCTATACCGGCATCACCACCGATGTCGCCCGCCGCTTCGCCCAGCATCGGGCCGGCACGGGCGCCCGCTATACGCGGTCGCGTAAACCGATTGCGATCGCCGCCCAGTTGCGCTGTGCCGATCGGGCGGAAGCATCGCGGCTGGAAGCCCTGGTCAAGCGTCTGCATGCCGCTCGAAAACGCGAGCTATGCGCGATGCTGCCGCAAGCCGAGATGCCGGCCTTGCTGGCATGGCTGCGCGAGGGCGGCCGCCCATCCGACACCGCGGCGTTGCCCTCGAAGTCCTGAATCAATCCTCAATCGAAGCGGCGTGGCGCAGTCAACGGTCCCGGTGGTGACAACCGGCCACCGATCCCGCAGACCCGGCCATCGGCTTCCGGCTATCGCTTTCCTTCCCTTAAGGCTGGTTTAAGTCTCGCCCCCTAGCATGTCCTCGTCGCGCCCGCCGTGGGCGCCGAACCAACGAGGAGAACCAGATGATTCGCCGAACTGTTGCTCGTACGGCCGTTGCCATTGCTGCCCTGGGCGTGTTGGCAGGCGGCTACAACTATCTCCAGAAGGAAGCGGTGTCATCGAGCTATGCCGCGCCGACCCCGGTGACCGCGCAGGTCGGCGCCACTCCCGCACGCGCGATGGCAACGCCGACCGACTTCTCCGGCATCGTCGACCGCTACGGTCCCGCGGTGGTGAATATCAGCGTGACCGCACGCGCGCAGCGCACCGCGGCGCAGCTGCCGCCGGGCATGGATCCGGACGATCCGATGTTCCAGTTCTTCAAGCGCTTCGGCATCCCGTTCCCGTATGGACCGCAGCCGGACCAGCCGCAACTCGCGCGTGGCCTGGGCTCCGGCTTTATCGTCAGTCCGGACGGCATGATCCTGACCAACGCGCACGTTGTCGACGGTGCGCAGGAAGTCGTCGTCAAGCTGACCGATCGCCGCGAGTTCAAGGCCAAGGTGCTCGGCGTCGACAAGCAGACCGACATCGCGGTGATCAAGATCGACGCGAAGGACCTGCCCACCGTGCAGCTGGGCGACCCGTCGCAGGTGCGCGTCGGCGAGCCGGTGGTGGCGATCGGTTCGCCGTACGGTTTCGAGAACACCGTGACCGCCGGCATCGTCAGCGCGAAGTCGCGCGCGCTGCCGGACGACACCTATGTCCCGTTCATCCAGACCGACGTCGCGGTCAATCCCGGCAACTCGGGCGGTCCGCTGTTCAATCAGCGCGGCGAAGTGATCGGCATCAATTCGCAGATCTACAGCCGGACCGGCGGTTATCAGGGCCTGTCGTTCGCCATCCCGATCGACGTGGCCACCAAGGTTCAGCAGCAGCTGGTCGCGCACGGCAAGGTGACGCGCGGACGCCTGGGTATCGGCGTGCAGGAGGTCAACCAGGCCCTGGCGCAGTCGTTCGGTTTGCCCAAGCCGGCGGGCGCCCTGGTCAATACGGTCGAGCCTGACGGCCCCGCGGCGAAAGCCGGCCTGAAGCCGGGAGATGTGATCGTGCAGATCGACGACGACCCGGTCGACCGCTCCACCGACCTGCCGGAGCACGTGGCCGACCTGAAGCCGGGTACCGAAACGAAGCTGAAGGTCGTGCGCGAGGGCAAGCCCGTCACGCTGACCGTCAAGGTCGGCGCGGCCAACGAGCAGACCGTCGCGCAGAAGAGCGATGGCGCCGAGTCCGGCGGCAAGCTCGGGCTTGCGGTGCGCCCGCTGTCGCCCGCGGAGCAGCGCGAGAGCGGCATCGCCGGCGGCCTGGTGGTGGAGGGCGCGTCGGGTCCCGCGGCACGCGTCGGCATTCAAGCCGGCGACGTGATCCTCGCCTTCAACGGGACGCCGATCAAGTCGGTCGAGCAATTGCGCACGATGGTGTCGAAGGCCGGCAAAGAGGTCGCACTGCTGGTGCAGCGTGACGACATGCAGCTGTTCGTGCCGATCGAATTGGGCTGATCGAATTGCGCCGATCGATCTCGCTGATCAAATCGCGCAGATCAAGTTGAGCTGACTGAAGGCGCGCAAGGCGTCGCGAGCGGGCATCGACAGGCCCGGGCGCGACGCTTTTTTGTCGGTCAGCTCTCACGCCTCGACGTACACGTCGAGGTGTACCGCAGGTATACGGGCAGGTATACGCCCACGTATACGACCCCGTATACCTGCCGTATACGCGCCAACGTATACGGGAGGTATACGTATACGTACCCACCCGGAAAACGTTGCCCAGAGCGGTTTTCCGGGCTGCATAGCCACACAGGAACGCAATCACGGCGTATCATCACGACTGCGATGCATGACGAGGCATCGGTGCCATCGTCTTGTGGACTCGATCGAAAAGGAAGTCTATGCAGTTGGATCTCACGCGTGCATCTACGGTGACGGCGAACGACCGGGCGCGGCGCATGCCGCGCGCGACGCCGTCGCCCCGTCGTCGCAAGAAGGTAGAGGTCACCTACTGGGAGCGCGGCTATCGTTCCCACTACTACCGCAACGAGCGCGGCGACAAGCTGGGCGAAGTACATCTGTCCGAGCGCGGCGAAGTCCCCGTGGTCTATCGCTGGGCGGCCGGCAACTACTCGGGTGCCGAAGGCTCGCTGGCGCACGCGCGCATGCGCGTCGAAGAGACCGTGGGCTTCGGCATGCGGCAGCTGCCGCTGTTCTGACGACGGCAACGCCGCCGGACAACACCCTCACCTCGACCGCAGCCCCTGCTGCGGTCCCTCGCGGCGCGCTCAATCGAGCCGACGCTGCCACAGCATCGCCGCCGCCGCGCACAGCGCCAGCAGCGCGATCCAGCGATACAGATCCTCGCAAGCCATCAGCCTGGCCTGTTGATCGACCAGCCGCGCCAGCCATGTCAGCGCGAACTGATGCGCATGCGCGGCGTCGAGCCCGCGCGCGGCCAACGTGCCCTCCATCGTGCGCATCCATTGCTCTGTCTGCTCCGGCCGATTGCCGAGCGCGTCGACAATGCCCTGGTGGACCGCGAACTGCCGGTTCTGCAGCAGGATCGCGCCGAGCGCGGAAGCGAACGAGCTGGCGATCTGCCGCATCAGGTTCTTGCTGCGATAGCCGTGCGCAAAATCCTCGGCCGATAGCGGGCGAAACGTCAGACCCGCGATCGGGATGATCACCATCACGCCGAACAGGCCCTTGCCGACCAGGCCCCACGCGAGCGCGCCGACATCGGCATCGGGCGGCAAGCGCGAGAACCACCACGCCGCGCCGGCCATCACCAGCAGGCCCGCGGTCATCAGCGGCTTCTTGCGGGGCAGGCGCGAAGCGCTCTTCAGATAGATGGCGATGCCCACGAGGCTGACCGCGGCCGACAACGTGTTGAGCCAGCCGGTCGTCTGCAGCGGCAGCCCCAGCGCCTGTTCGGCATAGATCGGAAACAGGTAGCCGCTCAGGTTGTTGATCAGGTAGTAGACGAAATACATCGCCAGGCCGGTCAGGTAAACCGGATGGCGCAGGTTGCGCAGCGCCAGCAGCGGCTTGCCGTGATGCCACTGGTGCCAAAGGAACAGCGCCAGCAGCGCGGCGCCGCTGGCGGCGAGCGCGGCGAGCCGCAACGGGTGCGACAGCACATCGAAGCGCGCCTCGCTCAACGCGGCCTGCAGCGCAACGATGGCGACGCCGAACAGCAGCAGCGGGCCGATCGCGGGGGCCTGCGCGGCGTCGCGCGAGGGCTCCGCATCGGGCAACAGCCACCATGCAGCGAACGCAGCCAGCGCGGCGAAGGGCACCACGCCGAAGAACACGTCCTGCCAGACGCCATGCTCGATCAGCGCGGCGGCAAAGGCCGGGGCCAGCGTCGAGGCGCCGAAGATCCCCAGCATGAAGATGCGCAAGGCACGCGGCCGGTCGGCGGGGGAGAACATCAGATTGACCAGGATGCGGCAGCTGGTAAACAGCGCGCCTCCGCCGAGCCCCTGCAGCAGGCGCGCGGCGGCGAGCTGCGTCACCGAATGGCTGGCCGCGGCGGCCAGCGCCCCGGCAATGAACAGCAGCAGCGCGCCGGTCAGATAGCGGCGATAGCCGAAGCGCTGCGCCAGCCACGGCTGCTTCAGGATCGTCAGCATGCTGCCGACCGCGTAGGCTGCCTGCACCAGCGCGAAGCTGCGCGGATCGCCGTCGATGCCGCCGACGATATGGCTGGCGGCGAAGACGAACATGATGTTCTCGAGGAATTCGACGGCGGTGGCCAGCGCCAGCAGCAGCATCAGCAACGTCTGGCGTTGGCGGTGGCCGAGCAGTTGCGGATGCAGCCGCAGCCCGAGCCCCAGCCCCAATCGCAGCGGCAGCCGCAGCCGCAGCCGTAGCAGTACCCGTAATCGCAGCTGGAGCCCCAGCCGCCACCACAGCCGGCACCACAGCCGGCACCACAGCCGGCACCACAGCCGGCTGCGGCGCAGCCGCGTGGACCCGCGCGATACGACCTGCGCGCTCATGATTGCAGCGTGTCCAGATGCTGGTGCAGTTTCGCGAGCGCGCGCGTCGCGCCTGCCAGTCCCGTCTCGCCCAACGGGCCCCATGCTTCCCCGTACGCCGCATGCACGACCGGCGCGGCGCGCTCGACCAGGCTGCGCCCCGCCGCGGTCAGCCGCAGCTCGAGGCTGCGCCGGTCCTGCGTCGAGGCGCGGCGGCGCAGCAGGCCGCGCGCTTCGAGTCCGTCGAGCAGCCGCGTCATCTGTGTGCGGGTCGCATCCAGCGTGGTGCTCAGTTCCGACGGCATGCTCGGCTGGCCTTCGTCAGCGGCCAGCATGCTCAGGCACAGGTACTGCGACATGTCGAGATCGAAGGGAGCGAGCGCTTGATCGATATGCGCGCGCAGCAGCCGCGCCGTGCGCATCAGCAGCCGCGCGGCCATGATCAGGTCGCGCGGCGCCTCTGGATGGGCGGCGCAGAAGCGGTCGATGCGGTCTTCGAAGGACATGGTTCGATCCCGGGATATAGTTACAAACGTAATTATATCGAACGATATCAATTCTCGCCCTGATGCTGCCGATCCGGCCCCGATCCCCGCGCCGATCTCCAGCCCGGC
The DNA here is from genome assembly GCF_026210475.1 of Cupriavidus cauae. Lineage (NCBI taxonomy): Bacteria > Pseudomonadati > Pseudomonadota > Betaproteobacteria > Burkholderiales > Burkholderiaceae > Cupriavidus > Cupriavidus cauae. The sequence continues at coordinate 857,122 of NZ_CP080294.1, read as the reverse complement.
GCCGGCATGCGCGCCAGGACAAGCTCCATCCCTAGGCCGCCCGCACACGCCGCGCCCGCTTCTGGCATCATCCGGTTATTGGCGCGCGAACCGTCCCCTTCGCGCCTTGCTGAACCCGCGGCAACGCTAATCGCCTCGCCGCCTTGCCCGTCCCGCTGTCGCCATGACGACCCCTGCCTCTCCCCAAGATCCCGAAGCCACCGGCGACGCCGCCGCACCGCCCGCCACGTCCTCCTTCGACGCACAAGAACTCGAGGCGCTCGCCGCGGCGTTTCACCGCGACGGCTTCGTGGTGTTGCGCGGCCTGGCGGAGCCCGCCTTGTGCGACGCGATGGAGCGCATCGCGCGAGCCCAGCTCGAGGCTGCGGTCGAGCCGGTCGAATACGAGGCCGAACTGGGCTATCCGGGGGCGCCCCGCAGCCGTGACGCTGCGGGCGGTGCGACCGTGCGCCGCCTGCGCCAGGCCTATGACCGCGACCCGGTGTTCCAGCAATGGGCGACCGATCCGCGCGTGGCCACGCTGGTCACCGCGCTGCTCGGCGAGCCGGCGCAGCTGACGCTGGCCCACCACAACTGCGTGATGACCAAGCATCCGACCTATGGCAGCCAGACCGGCTGGCATCGCGACACGCGCTACTGGTCGTTCGCCAGTCCCGAACTGGTGACGGTGTGGCTGGCATTGGGCAACGAGGACGAGCGCAACGGCGCGCTGCGCGTGATACCCGGCTCCCATCGCGTTGCGCTGGAACCGGGGCAGCTCGATGCCGCGGAGTTTCTGGTCGACAGCCATCCGGCCAGCGCGGCGCTGCTGGCGGGGGCGACGCCGCTGTCATTGCAGCGCGGCGACGTGCTGTTCTTCGACAGCCGGCTGTTCCATAGCGCGGGGCAGAACCTGTCCGACGCCGTCAAGCTGTCGGTCGCCTTCGCCTACCTGGGCCTGAGCAACCGGCCGCTGCCCGGCACGCGGTCGGCGCAGCACGGCATGGTGCAGCTGCCGGGCCCGATGGCCAGTTGAAGCGCTGAAGCGCGGAAGCGCGGAAGCGCGGAAGAAAACCGGGGAAGGCGCAGCCTTCAGGCCCGCAGGACCACGTGCGCGGCCCTCGGGTGCGTGGCCCTCGGTGCGCAGCGCTCGAATTCGCAGCCCTCGGATTCGCGGCCCTCGGATTCGCAACCCTCAGGTGCGCAGGCTGACCAGGTTGGTAATCTTCTCGGACGCTTCCAGCAGCGGCGGCAGGAAACGGCGCACCATTTCCTCGGCGCTGGTGCGGTTGGCCTGGCCGCTGATGTTCATCGCGGCAATGACCTGGCCGGCCCGATTGCGGATCGGCGCCGACAGCGACACCAGTCCTTCCTCCAGCTCCTGATCGTTCTGCGCCCATCCCTGTGCGCGGATGCGCGCGATGATCGCCTTCAGCTCGTCGATATCGGTGACCGTGCGCTGCGTGCGCTTGCGCAGATCGCTGGCGTGCAGCACGCGGTCCAGCTCCGTGTCGGACAGCCCGGCCAGCAGCACGCGGCCCATCGACGAGCAATAGGCGGGCAGCCGGCTGCCGATCGACAGATTGATCGTCATGATCTTGCGCGCGGGCACGCGCAGCACGTAGACGATCTCGGTCCCGTCCAGCACCGACACCGAGCAGCTCTCGTGCACCTGCTGCGACAGCGCCTCCATGATCGGCTCGGCCAGGTTCCAGAACGGCATCGACGTCAGATAGGCGAAGCCGAGGTCGAGAATCTTCGGCGTCAGCCGGAACAGCCTGCCGTCGGCCTCGACGTAGCCCAGGCCCACCAGCGTCAGCAGGATGCGCCGCGCGCCGGCACGCGTCAGGCCGCTGGCCTGCGCGATTTCGGTCAGGGTCTGGGCGGGACGCTGCGCGTTGAAGGCGCGGATCACCGACAGCCCGCGTGCGAAGGACTGGACGTAGCTGTCGCTGGGCTTCTCGGCGGTGCCGGTGTTGCCGGTGTTGCCGGCATTTCCGGCGGCCTGGGCGGCGGACGGCTGGGAATCCTTGGAATCGTTCGGGGCGTGGCTGGCCATCGAGGTATACGGCTGGATGCCGAATGCGCACGGAAAGGCCGAAAGAGTAGTGGAAAAGGCCGCAAACCGCCAGAGGGGCATGCCGCAATGCCGCGTTGCGCGACGACCCCGAGGCAGGCACCGCCCGGCCGGGACCCGGAGCCCCGGAGCCCCGGAGACCCGGAGACCCAGAGACCCAGAGACCCAGAGAACCGGAGACCCAGAGACCCAGAGACCCAGGGAACCGGAGACCCGGAGAACCAGAGAACCGGCGAACCGGAGAACCGGCGAACCGGCGAACCGGCGAACCGGCGAACCGGCGATCGGGCACCTCGAAGCCCGGCGGCCCGAACGAGAACCCTCAGCGGAAGCTCTTCTGCACCAGCACGAACGCCGCGATCAGCACGCAGACCAGCGCGAAGCCGTGCAGCAGGTCCATGCCCGCCAGCAAGGTGGCCTGGCGGTCCACCTCCTGCGACAACTGCGCCAGGTCCAGGGCTGACAGCCCGCCGCCCTGCTGCAGGGCGGGCTCGAAGCGCGTCACGTGTTCGACCAGATGGGTGCGGTGCGTGGCCGCGCCTTCCTGCATCCACATGCTGGCCAGCCCGGTGCCCGTCGCCGAGGCGATCTGCTTGCAGACGTTCTTGAACTGGTAGGCGTGGGCGAAGTCCTCGACCGGCAGATCGAGGTAGGTCATCGAGGCGACCTGGATCATCAGCAGCACCGGCGTCAGCCCCTCCAGCAGCACCACCGGCACCAGCGCGTAGTCGGGCGCGCCGGGCATCAGCCGCTGCGACAGCAGCATCGCGGCGCAGGCGTAGACCACCAGGCCGGCCGCGATCACCCGCCGCTTGCGGAACACCATCGCCATGCACAGGGTCAGCACCACCGCGCCGATCGCCGACACGGTGCCGCTGACCGACAGCAGCATGCTGGTGGTGCGAAAGGTCAGGCCCAGCCCGCTCTGCGTCAGCGTCGGCAGCAGATAGGCCCAGATCGCCGACAGCAGGTAGTACAGCGTGTAGAAGCCCAGGCCATACAGATAGCGCCGGCCGAGCAGCCGCGACGGGTCGATCCATGGGTCCTGATGCCGATGCAGGCGCCAGGCGCAGAACAGCAGCAGCGCCAGCCCGGCCGCGGCCATCAGCGGCATGTGGGGCGTGCTGAAGAAGCGCGTGTAGCGCATCTCCTGCAGCGTGTGCAGCAGCACCAGCGCGCCGGCCGCGGCGCTGAGCGCGGCGGGCCAGTCCAGCGCCGATACCGGCGGATGCGGGTCGCGGGGGCCGCGGCGGGGGTAGGTCAGCGCCACCAGCGCCAGCACCGGCAGCGCGATCACGGCCTGAAACAGGAAGACCGCGCGCCAGCCGATCTCGTCGAGGAAGATGCCGGTCAGCCAGGGCGTCACCGCCAGCAGCCCGAACGAACCCAGGCCGAAACGCAGCAGCAGCGGGGCGCGCTCGGCCGGCGCCGTCAGCAGCTGCACCAGGATGCGCGAGGCCGCGAACAGGCCGCCGGCGCCCAGGCCCTCGACCGTCTTGCCGACGATCAGGCCCGTCGGCGAGCCGGCCTCCGCGCACAGGATCGCGCCGAGCACGAACACCACCAGCGACGCCATCGTGAAGCGCTTGTAGGTGATGCGCCGCGCGATCTGGTCGAGCAGCATGTTCATCAGCACGGCCGCCGCGGCATAGGCGCTGACCGCGTACAGGTAGTCGCTGGGCGTCGCGTTGACGCCGCCCTGGATGTGCTGGCTCGCTACCGCCATCATCAGCGTCGACGAGAAGTCGAGCCCGGTGACCAGTCCCAGCGTCAGGCCGAACGCCGACAGGCGCAGCGGTCCCATCTCGGGGTGAGAGGCGAGGCGCAGCGAAGGTGGCGGGGCGGGGTTCGGGGCGGGATTCGGCGCGGGATGGCCGGCCGGCAGCGGTTGGTGGGGCATGGGCGCCAGCTTAGCGACGCGCGCGTGCGGGAAAAACCGCCTGGGCTGGAAACTTCGTCCGGCTGCCGGAACAATCGGCGCGCGGCCGGATGGAATGCGTAGGGAACGTGCGGGGAGCCCGCAGGGAAGGCGTAGAAGCGCATGAGCGCAGCGAGCGCAGGGAGCGCGCGCGAAACGAGCAGGCAACGCGGGCCTTCCGGCATCTGCGTCCAACGCCCGCGCCTATGAAAAAACCGGCCCGCGGGCCGGTTTTCGCTGGCACGCCGGATGGCGCGCGCTGGCGTGCGGAGGCGTCAGGCGCCCTGGCCGAAACGGTCGCGACCGTCCGACACGTGGTCGGCGCGGGCGCCGTCCGTGTACGCGTCGACGCTGCGGGCGCCATCGGTGTAGGCGTCCACCGTGCGGGCGCCGTCGCTGTACGGGTCGGCCTTGCCGACGTGCATCGAGGCGCCTTCGAGGCGCAGCACGTCGCGATCGAGCGTGGTGGCGTGCAGCGCGGTGGCGGACAGGGACAGGCCGGCGGCGCAGAGCAGCGCGAAGGCCAGGCGACGGGGTTGTGCAAGAGTCTTCATGGTTCTTTTTCCTTTGATCAAAGCCGCATGGCCGGCATCAAGCCGACCACACCGCCCGAATCTACGCCCGTCGATTGCGTGGAAAAAGAGGCCTTGCAGCAACACACTGTTCAGGCAGGCGCACAATGGCGGGGAACCATTGGCAGGACTACCTACAGGGAACCACCGGCAGGGAACCACCGGCAGGGAACCACCCGCAGGGAACCACCCGCAGGGAACCAACGGCGGGGTACCGCCGGCAGGGCTACACCGGTCCGGCAGCGCCGGAGCATCCTGGCTCAAAGCAGATGCCGCAGGCCGAACAGATTGACGCTCAGGCCGGCGATCACCATCAGCAGCACCTGGGCAAGGATGAACAGCACCAGCGGCGAGATATCGAAGCCGCCCAGGCGCGGGATCACGCGGCGGATCGGATCGAGCAGCGGATCGGTCAACTGCTGGATCACCGGGGTGATCGGCGAGTGCGGGTTGACCCAGGACAGGATCGCCATCAGCAGCGTGACCCACATCACCAGGCTGATGCCCCACTTGAGCACGTTGAGCACCGCGATGCCGAGCACGGCGGGCAGCAGGCCGAGCGGGTTGCCGGCGGTCAGGCCGATCACCGCGAGCAGGAACACCACGGCGGTCAGCCAGGCCGCGACCACGGTGGCCCAGTCGATGCCGCCGACGCCCGGAATGATTCGCCGCAGCGGCCGCACCAGCCAGTCCGTGACCTGGAACACGGCGTGCGAGATCGGATTGCGCGCCGGCAAGCGCGTCAGTTGCATCCACAGCCGCAGCAGCAGCGCCATGCCGAAGAGCGTGAAAACGGTATCGAGCAGAAAGATGGCGATTTGCGAGAGCATCGGAATTCCGTGGTCGTGGCGCAGGTGTCTGCGGACGCACAGATTCTGCCATACCCGGGATGCCCCGCGTAGCGCAACGGTGGCCGCGGCCACCGACGCATGCCGGTGCGCCGCACGCTGCCTGACCGCCTTGCCGCGCACCTATAATGACGGCCGACTCCAGATTGCGGCCGCGCTGCCACGCCGGCCGCGCCATCGCACGCCATGACCCAGCCCCGTTCACCGAGCGCCACCGAGCTTGCCAAGCAGGACTTCGAGGCGCTGTCCGACTTCCGCTACCAGTTGCGGCGCTTCATGCGGTTTTCCGAAGACGCCGTGCGCGAGGAGGGCCTGACCGTGCAGCAGTATCTGCTGCTGCTGCATATCCGCGGCTTCCCCGGGCGCGACTGGGCCTCGATCGGCGAACTGGCCGAGCGGCTGCAGGCCAAGCAGCATGGCGTGGTCGCGCTGGTCAATCGCTGCGAGGCGGCCGGGCTGGTCAAGCGCAAGACCAATGCGGCCGACCGCCGCGTGGTGCAGGTCCACCTGCAGCCCAAGGGCGAGCGTTGCCTGAACCGGCTGGCGCTGCTGCACCGGAGCGAACTCGAATCGCTGCGCCACACCTTCCGCATCTCGCGCCTGACAGCCTTCAACGACGACGGCGTGGCGCGCGGTTAGGATTCGCCGTTTCAGGCCGGGCCATAGCCGCGCTCGGGCGGGCTCGCAGGCGAGGCAACCCGCCGGCGCAACTCGCCGGCGCGTCTTGCCAAAACGTCAGGCCGGCTGCGCCAGCGCCTGCGCGAGGAAGGTGAGCGCCCGGCCATGGGCCAGCACCGCCGACGGCTGGTGATACGAGCCACGCGCCCAGCAGTTGAAGCCGTGGTCCGCGCCCGGATACACATGGATCTCGGCGCGGGGATTGCCCGCCATCGCCGCACGGACCTGTTCGACCGCCTCGGGCGGGATATGGGCATCGCGTTCGCCATAGTGGAACTGGATCGGTACGCGCACCGCGCTGGCCTGGTCCAGCGCGCGCTGGATCCCGCCGCCGTAGTAGGGCACCGCCGCGTCGACCAGCCCGCGCGCCGCGCTCAGGTACGCCAGCAGCCCGCCAAAGCAGTACCCGACCGCGGCGATCTTGCCGTTCGGCCCAACCTGCGCGCGCAGCGCCTGCGCGGTCAGCGCGATATCGTCGAGCGCGAGATTCGGATCGGTGGCCTGGCGCAGCGCCAGCGCGCGCTCCATGTCGGCGCCGGCATAGCCCAGTTCGACGCGCGGCGCCTCGCGCCAGAACAGGTCCGGCGCCATCACCACGTAGCCGTCCAACGCGTACTGGTCGGCCACCGCGCGGATATGTTCGTTGACGCCGAAGATCTCCTGGATCAGCACGATGCCCGGCGTGCCCGGGCGCGTGCCGCCGGGCGGCAGGCTCAGGTAGGCATCGAAGGCGTGGGCGTCAGTGCCGACGCGGATCCAGCGCCGACGCGCGTCGGCTGCGGCGCCGGTGGCAGTACCGGCTGCAGCGCCGGAGGCAGATTGAGTAGCGGCCATGGGTTTTCTCCATCGGTGGGCGGACAGGGTAAGGCAAGCCGCGCGGGCTTGCCAAGCGCGCCAGTCCGGCCCGCGCGCCGCCCGGACGTTGTCCCGCCACCCATGTAGGCGGATTCCGACAAGCGCCGGGGCCGGCGGAGGACGGCGGTTCCGTGCAGGGCTTGCCATACTGCTGGCGGAGGTCCGCGGACATCCTGGTCCCGTGCGCCTCCTTCGTTTCCGCAGGGATGTCGATGACCGCTGAAGACGCGCCTGAAGACCGGCAGCTTGCAGCCGGCGTAGCGCAGACGGAGCGCCGCGATGGCGCCCCGCGTGCCGCCGCGGGAGATCGTGCGCCGGCACCCGCCGCGGGGCCGCGGCAAACCGGGCTGCTGCAGCCTGGCCGCAATTGCTGGCGCATCGAACGGGCATCGCGCTTCGCCATGCTGGTCGATGGCGAGGAGTACTTCCGTGCGCTGCGCTCGGCGCTGATCCAGGCCGAACACACGGTATTCATCCTCGGCTGGGACATCGACAGCCGCTTCGAGCTGGTGCCCGGCGGCGCCGACGACGGCTTTCCGCGCGGGCTGCGCGATTTCCTCGACGCGCTGGTGCGGCGCCGCCGCCGGCTGCGCATCTACGTGCTGAGCTGGGATTTCGCGATGGTCTACGCGATGGAGCGCGAGTGGCTGCCGGCGGTCAAGCTCGACTGGCAGACCCATCGCCGGCTGTCGTTCCGGCTCGACGCCCGCCATCCGGTGGGCGCCTCGCATCATCAGAAGGTCGTGGTGATCGATCACAGCCTCGCCTTCGTCGGCGGGCTGGATTTGACGCGCTGCCGCTGGGATACGCCCTCGCATGCGCTGCAGGAGCCCCGGCGGGTCGATCCCGACGGCAAGCCCTATGGCCCGTTCCACGATGTGCAGGCGGTGGTCGAGGGCGACGTCGCCCGCGCGCTCGGCGAGATGGCGGCCGAGCGCTGGCGCCGCGGCACCCGGCGCGAGCCGCGCGCGGCCGACCCGGGCGCCGATGGCCACGGCCGGCGCCTGTGGCCCGATGGCGTCGCCCCGCTGCTGACCGATGTGCCGGTGGCGATCGCCCGCACCGCGCCTGCCTTCGCCGGCGAGCCCGGCGTCGGCGAAATCCGCGCCCTGCATCTGGACGCGATCGCCGCCGCGCGCCGGACCCTGTATCTGGAGAACCAGTATTTCAGCTCCGGCGTGCTGGCCGACGCGCTGGCCGCGCGGCTGGCCGAACCCGACGGCCCCGAGGTGGTGCTGGTCTCGCGCCGCAGCGAAAGCGGCTGGCTCGAGGAGCACAGCATGGGCGTGCTGCGCGCCCGCGCGCATCGCAAGCTGCGCAGCGTCGATGCGGGCCATCGCTATCGGCTCTATTACCCGCATCTGCCGGGCGAGGGCGAACCGGGGCCCGATGGGGAGCCGCTGCCCGGCATCAACGTGCACAGCAAGGTCATGGTCGTCGACGACACCTTGCTGACGATCGGCTCGGCCAATCTGAACAATCGCTCGATGGGTCTCGACACCGAATGCAATCTGGTGATCGAGGCCGGCGGGGATGCCCGCATCGCCGCCGCGATCCGCTCGGTGCGCGCGCGGCTGGTGGCCGAGCACCTGGCGTGCGATGCCGGCGAACTGGCCGCCGCCCATGCGCGCGGCGAGCCGCTGCACGAGACCATCGCCCGTTGCCATCGGCCCGGCGAGCGAACCCTCCAGGCCTTCGATCCGCCGCTGGTGCCCGAGGTGGACGCGGTGGTGCCCGACGAGCGGCTGCTCGACCCGATCGAGCCGATCGATCCGGACGGCCTCGTCGATGAATTCCTGACGCACGAGGCACGTCCGCGCGTGATCGGACGCCTGGGCATGGCGATCCTGCTGCTGGTGGTCCTCGCAGGCCTGGCATTTGCGTGGCGCTATACGCCGCTGCGCGAATGGGCGGACTTCCGCCGCGTGCTCGATGTGGTCGAGCGGATCCGCGACATGCCGATGGCGCCGCTGGCGATGCTCGGCGCCTATGTGGCCGCCGGGCTGGTGATGGTGCCGGTGACGCTGCTGATCGTGGTCACGGTGATCGTGTTCGGCCCGGTCAAGGGCGCGCTGTGCGCGCTCGGCGGCGTGGTGCTCAGCGCCGCCACCGGCTACGGCATCGGCCGCTTCGTCGGCCGTGACGCGGTACGGCGCTATGGCGGCAAGCGGCTGAACGCGCTGAGCCAGCAGGTCGGCCAGCACGGGCTGCTCGCGATGGTGGTGCTGCGGCTGGTGCCGGTCGCGCCGTTCACGCTGGTCAACCTGGTGGTGGGGGCCTCGCGCATCCGCTTTCGCGACTGCCTGCTCGGCACGCTGATCGGCATGACGCCGGGCATCGTGATCTCCGCCTCGCTGGTCGACCGCATCGCCGCGGTGGCGCGCAATCCGAACCCGCTGACGGTGGCGCTGCTGCTGCTGGTGCTGCTGATCCCGTTGAGCGTGCTGTGGCTGCTGCGCCGGCGCCGGCGTGCGGATGCCGCGCAGGCGGCGCAGGCCGCGCAGGCAGCGGAGGCGGCCCAGGCCGCCAGGGAGGCCCAGGTCGCGCAGGCGATGCAGCCCGCGCAGACCGCCCAGGCGGTGCACCGCGCCGCCATCGGCGAACCCCGCCATGGAGGGCATGCATGAGTCGGATCTATCCATTTCGCGCCGGCGATCTCGCGCAGCCGGTCCCGCAGACCCCGCGGGAAGCGGCCGCCGCCGCGGCGCCGGCGCAGTTCCTGGTGGCCAGCTACAACATTCACGGCGGCATCGGCGTGGACGGGCGCTTCCTGCCGAAGCGGATCGCCGGCGTGCTGTCGGAACTGCAGGCGGACATCGTCGCGCTGCAGGAAGTCGAATCGCGCAGCACCGGCTTCGACATGCTGGCCTATCTGCGCGACGAAACCGGCTATCACGCGATTCCCGGGCCGACGCTGATCCGGCATGACGGCGAATATGGCAACGCGCTGCTGACCCGCTTCCCGCCCAACCGGGTCCGGCAGATCGACCTCAGCGTGGGCCGCCACGAGCCGCGCGGCGCGATCGACGCGACGCTGAGCTGTCCCGACGGCGTGCATGCCGCCCCGCTGCGGGTGATCGCCACCCATCTGGGGCTGTGGCCCGGCGAGCGCCGCATGCAGGTGCGCCGGCTGCTGAGCTCGCTGGCCGAACATCCCGGCGTGCCCACCGTGCTGCTGGGCGATGTCAACGAATGGTTCCTGTGGGGCCGGCCGCTGCGCTGGCTGCACGCGTACTTCGACGGGGCGCCGCATGTGCCCACGTTCCCGTCGCGGATGCCGGTGCTGGCGCTGGATCGCCTGTGGTGCTGTCCGCGCTCGGTGCTGGCCTCGGTGTCGAGCCATCGCAGCCCGCTGGCGCGGATCGCCTCGGACCATCTGCCGCTGCTGGCGCGGCTGCATGCGCGCCAGGCCGTGCCGGCGGCTTCCTCGTCCGCCGCGGTGGCGGACGAGGAAGCCGATCTGGCCAGACAGGCCGATCAGCCGTCGCGATAGGCGTCCAGGCGGTTGTACAGGGTCTTCAGGCTGATGCCGAGCGCCTGCGCGGCGCGGCGCTTGTCGCCGTCGAAGCGGGCCAGCGTGGCGAGGATCAGGCCGCGCTGCGCATCGGCCAGCGTGGTGCCGATCCGCACGTTCAGCACGCCGTCGGCGGCGGTGGGCAGCGGCGGCTGGGACGCGATGTTCGGGTTCGGCAGTTCGATCACGCGGTCGGCCAGGATGAAGGCGCGATAGACCGTGTTGCGCAACTCGCGTACGTTGCCCGGCCAGCCGTACTGGCACAGGCGCTCCAGCGCGCTGGCCGAGAACACCTTGTCGGCGCCTTCGGCGGCGTTCAGCTCGGCCAGGAAGTGCTTGGCCAGCGGAACGATGTCCTCGCGCCGCTCGCGCAGCGGCGGGATATGCAGCGGCACCACGGCGAGCCGGTACAGCAGGTCCTCGCGCAGCACGCCGCTGCGCACGGCTTCCAGCGGATCGCGGTTGGTCGCCGAGACGATGCGCACGTCGCAGACCACCTGGGCGTCGCCGCCGACGCGATGGAAGGTGCGCGTCTCCAGCACCCGCAGCAGCTTGATCTGCATGTCGGGCGCCATTTCGGTGACCTCGTCCAGGAACAGCGTGCCGCCGTGCGCCTGCTCGAAATAGCCGGCCTTCTGCTGCATCGCCCCGGTGAATCCGCCCTTTTCGTGGCCGAACAGTTCCGATTCGATCAGGGTCGGCGCGATCGCGCCGCAATTGACGGCGACGAAGGGCTTGCCGCGCCGGTTGCTGCGCTCATGTATCGCGCGGGCCACCAGCTCCTTGCCGGTGCCGCTTTCGCCGACGGCCAGCATCGGCACGTCGGTGGCCGCGACGCGGGGAATCTGCTCGAGCAGCCGGCGCATCGCCGGCGAGGTGCTGCGCCATAGCAGCGCAAAGTCGTCGCGCGCGGGCCCGTGGCCGCCATCCTCGCGTGGGTGGTCCCGCGCGGGTTCCCGATGACGGGAGCGCGTCGTGTCCGGCAGATCGTTCGAGGTGCTGGTCGACATGTAGCGAAAGGCGGAGCGGAAATAGAGACGACAGTAGTGATGAAAGTCAAGACGGGCGGCCGGCGGGCGGTGGACGGGGTGCTGGCAGCGGGTCCACGCCTTCGCGAGAGCCGCATCGCGGCTCGCGTAACGCCATGCTAGCCTGCGATCGGGCCGGCCACCATTGCCGTTTGTCCGACAAGCCGGTCCGGCGCGGCCGGCGGCCGATGTCGGACGATGTCAGACTAACACCGGTATGGCGGCGCTTGCCGCTTGCATAGAATGGGGTCTATTCAGGGCAGCAACGCCCGCCGCGGCGGCAACCGCCACGGCGCCTGTCTCATTTCCACCATTCCGGTCAAGGGTTTCAGCGGCCGGCATCAGTCAAGCCTATGCCTCACATCCTGATCGTCGACGACGACGAGAACACCTGTGCAGCGCTGGCCGAGATCGCCGCGGCAGAGGGCTTCACCGCGGCCACCGCGGGCGACCTGCGCGAAGCGTGCCTGCAGATCGGCTGGCAGATGCCCGATGCGGTGCTGGCCGACCTGAAGCTGCCCGACGGCGACGGCAAGGACCTGTTCAACGAAGTCGGCTCGGCCGGCGTCGACATCATCCTGATGACGGGCTACGCCAGCGTCGAGAGTGCCGTCGAGGCGCTGCGCCTGGGCGCCACCGACTATCTGGTCAAGCCGATCAACGTCGCGCGCCTGCAGACGGTGCTCAAGCGCATCGCCACCACCGGCGACCTGAAGGCCGAGGTGCGCTCGCTGCGCGGCGAACTGCGCCGTTACGGGCGCTTCGGCAGGCTGCTGGGCAGCTCGGAGGCGATGCAGGCGGTCTATGACCAGATCAGCAAGGTCGCGCCCACCGAGGCCACCGTGCTGCTGGTCGGCGAGAGCGGCACCGGCAAGGAGCTCGCGGCGCAGACCGTGCACGAGCTGTCGCCGCGCCGGCGCCAGCCCTTCCTCGCCGTCAACTGCGGCGCGATCTCGCCGAACCTGATCGAGTCCGAGATGTTTGGCCACGAGCGCGGCAGCTTCACCGGGGCCGAGCGCCAGCACAAGGGCTATTTCGAGCGCGCGGCCGGCGGCACGCTGTTCCTCGACGAAATCACCGAGATGCCGATCGAGCTGCAGGTCAAGCTGCTGCGCGTGCTCGAGGCCGGCACCTTCATGCGCGTGGGCACCAACCGCGAGCTGCGCGCCGATGTGCGCGTGGTCGCGGCGACCAACCGCAATCCCGAGGAGGCGGTCGCCGAAGGCAAGCTGCGTGCGGACCTGTATCACCGCCTGAACGTATTCCCGATCGAACTGCCGCCGCTGCGCACGCGCGGCGACGACGTGGCGCAGCTGGCCGGCGCCTTCCTCGATCAGCTCAACGCGGAGCACGGCACGCAGCGCCGCTTCGGCCCCGAGGTGCTGGCCAATCTGCGGTTGCATTCCTGGCCGGGCAATGTGCGCGAGCTGCGCAACTTCGTGCAGCGCGCCTTCATCATGGCCGAGGACGACGTCATCGCCGAATCGCCGGTGCCGCTGCAGGCCGCGGCCTCGCAGGTGCCGGCCACCGCGATCGTCACGGTGCCGGTCGGCATGTCGCTGGCCGATGCCGACCGCGAACTGATCTTCGCCACGCTGGAGCAGTGCGCCGGCGTCAAGAAACATGCCGCGGAAATCCTCGGCATCAGCCTGAAGACCCTGTACAACCGGCTCGAGGAATACGCGGCCGGCGGCAAGCTGCCGGAGTCGTTCAAGACCTCCGGCAATGGCGCCAACAATGGAACCGGCAGCGGCGCCAACAGCGGCGCGCACGACCGCCCGCCCGCCACCAGCTGAAGCGACCAGAACCCGTCCCGCCCGCCCACCACCACCGAAGCCTCGAGCTGGCCCGAGCTATGCTTCGGCTCGGAAATCCGGCCCGTCGCAATGGCGCGGCGACCCTGAGATGACCCTAACATTCATGTCCAAGCGACCTCTCCCCTCCAGCCGCGCCGATGCGGAAAACGGTGGCCAATCCGGCGGGGCGGGCACCGAGCACTGGGTGCCGGCGACTGTCGATGCGACTAGCGAGGTCACGACGCTGATCGATCAGGTGTCGCACGATCTGCGCTCGGCGCTGAACGGCGTCCAGAGCTGGGCCTACGTGCTGGACCACTCGCTGGACGCGCCCACCGCGCCGGTGCAACGGGCGCTGACCGGGCTGCGTACGGCCATGCAGCAGCAGGTCATGCTGATCCAGCATATGGAAGAGGCGGTGCGGCTGCTCGCGGACGAGACCGAGCCGCAATGGGAGGCGGTCGATCTGGCGGCCGCGATAGCCCAGGCGATGGCGTCGGTCAAGCCGGCCGCCGAATCGCGCCGGGTCACGCTGGCCGACGTGCTGGTGCACGACAGCGACGGCGGCCGCGGCGACGTCCTGGTGCAGGCGGACCCGCGCCGGCTCGAGCCGATGCTGCGCCATCTGGTGCTGCATTGCCTGAAGCAGGCGCGCAATGGCGACACCATCGATGCGCATCTCGAACCGGCGGATGACCATGTGAAGCTGCGCCTGACGGAAAGCCGCACGACGGCCGATCGCATCAAGGAGCGCCTGTCGGTGCTGTCGGAGTTCTTCCGGCGCGATGTCGGCAACGCCGGCGCGGCGCCGGCGCGGCAGAGTTCCGCGCTGCTGCTGGCGCGGCGCATGGCGGAGTTGCATGGCGCCACGCTCGGCGCCGAGCCGTCGACGCAATGCGAGCAGGACGGCGAGAGCGCCTGCATCGCGGTCACCTTCCCGCGCGTGCCGCCCGCCGCGGCGGCGGCCGGTATAGCGGCGGCGCCCATGCCGCCCGCCTAGCCGTCTTCGGGAGCGGGTTGAAGCCAGTTTTCACCGCCTGTTTGCGGCGGTGGATGTCGCCTCTTCTTCGCTCTTCTTCGGGCGTTTCTTCGCGCCTTTCTTCTCCCTTTTTCCTCTCTTTCATACCCGCCTGACCGGCGCTCGCGACGCAAGTACTTTTTACGTGCGATGCACTTTGTGCAACGGGAAGTGCTGTCGTATGCGCCGCTTGCGCGCCGGTCCCGGCATCCTGTCTTCTGGCCCGTCGCTTGCATCTGTTTCGCTATTCCAATCGAGCAGGAGGCGATGATGCAGAAGGCCAAGACCGCGACCCCATCCGCCCATGGATCCGCCGCCAAGTCCGCTTCCGCCAGCGCGGCGAAGCCGGGCAAGCAGAAGGCTGCCGCGCCGCAGGACGACGAAAAGCAGAGCAGCGCGTGCACCTATCAGCAGGCGGTCGACGAATCGGTGGAGATGACCTTCCCGGCCAGCGATCCGATTTCGCCCAGCGCCGCCATGCATGCCGAGAAGGAGACCAGCACCGACGTGGACGACACCGACTGGGAGATCGAACCGGGCAGCGCGCATCAGCCCGAGGGCGCGCGTCCCGCGGCCGAACGCAAGGGCGCAGCGGGCAAGGATGGCGAGAAGGCTTCGGGCGGCAAGGACGACAAGGACAAAAAGGGCGAGAAGGCCGACAAGGCCGGGAGCGCTAAAGCCGCGGGAACGAAGACCGGCTCCGCCGCCAGGTCCAAGGGCAAGTCCTGATGCCAGCGGGGCTGGCGTCGCGACCGCCGAACGCCATGCCGAATCCGATTGCCGATCCATCGCTCGCCAAGCGGGTGTCTGCCAACCGATTCGAAGGAGCCAGCATGTCCCTGATCATTGCCGGACGCTTTGATACGTTCGCCCAGGCCGAGGCGGCGGCGGGCCAGTTGTTTGCCCGCGGTTTCGCCGAGGACGACGTGACCCTGTTCTTCGTCAATCCCCCGGGGCAGCATGGACGCTTCCCGCTCGGCGGCGACGTGGCGGTCGATGCCGGTACCCGCAAGGCGGGCGCCGGCGCCGGCCGCGGCATCGTGTTCGGGGCCATCGCCGGCGCCGTGATCGGCGCGGTGGGGCTGGCGCTGATGCAGGCCTCCGTGCTGGTGCTGGCGCTGGCCACGGGCCTGGGCGCCTACCTGGGCTCGCTGGTCGGCGCGCTGTCGATGACGCGCGATCCCGACCGGGTATCGAACGCCCCCGATCCCGATCGCCAGGTCAAGACCGAGCGCGATGCCGGCGTGCTGCTGGCCGTGCACGTCAATCCCGATACGCGCGAGACGGCCGCCGAGGTGTTGCGCCAGGCCGGCGCCAAGGACGTCGAACGCGCCTATGGGCGCTGGAGCGAAGGCCGCTGGGTCGATTTCGACCCGCTCGCGCCGCCGGTGCCTGCGAGCCGTCCGTGACGTGTGCCATGCCGCGTGCCATGCCGATCCATGCCGCTGCCGCACGATCATGACGATCCGGCCGCGACGATGAAGGGGCGCGAGGGCGCCATTGTGTCAACCGACAACCGAAGCAGGAGTCGCCAATGAACCCACTGGACAGAGACCCGCGCGATCCGCGAGACATCCGGGACCCTCGCGATCCCCGCGATCCGCGTGACCTGCGCGATCCGACGGCGGCGCGCGCGCCCGCGGGCGCGACCATCGTCGGCGATGTCGACACCAATGCGAGCGGGCCCGGCCCCTTCGTGATGGCGGCCGATACGCTCGAAGGCAACAGCGTGATCGGGCCCGCCGGCGAGGATCTCGGCACCATCGACCACATCATGCTGGACGTGCAGGGCGGCCGCGTCGCCTATGCGGTGCTGTCGTTTGGCGGCTTCCTCGGCATCGGCGAGAAGCTGTTCGCGGTGCCATGGTCGGCGCTGACGCTCGATACCCGGCGCAAGTGTTTCGTGCTGGGCGTCGACAAGGACAAGCTGAAAGCCGCGCCCGGCTTCGACAAGGACCACTGGCCGGCGATGGCGGACCCGCAATGGGCCACCAGCATTCACCAGTACTACGGGACCTCGCCGTACTGGAAGGAGGACTCGTACGATCCGTGGGCGTGATGGCGTTGTAGTGCTATGCCCGCTTGCGCTGCGGGCTGCTGCGCGATCCGCTGTCGGTGCTGGCCGTACTGGCCCGCCTGGCGGCGGATTTCTTCGTTGAAGCCGGCGCCTTGCCGGACTTGGCCGCGCTCTTGCGGCTGCTTGCCGGCTTGGCTTCCTGCCTGGATCCTTTGCCGTCCTTGGCCTCGGCTCGAGCGCGGGAGGTGGATTTGCGGGCGGTCTTGCGAGCGCCCGTGGCGCGCTTGCGCGGCGCCTCGCGCGGCGCGTCGTCGTCTTCCCGCTGGTCCGCTTCCTTGCCCTGCGCGTCCTCGCCCGCTTCCCCGCGCGCACCGCCGCGGCCGCCACGGCGTTTGATGCTCTCCTTGAGCAGCGCCATCATGTCGATCACCTCGGCCGACTTGCGCGGTTCCTCGCCGCCGGGCTCGGCCGGCGTCAGCAGGTGCGTCTTGCCTTCGGCGATCTTGCCCTCGATGCGCTCCATCAGGTCGTCGCGATAGGTATCGCGATAGGCCTCGGGGTTCCAGTCCTCCTGCATGTCCTCGACCAGCCGGGTCGCCATCTCGATCTCGCGCGGGCTGACGCCCTGCTGCTTGCCGCTGCTCTTTGGCAGCTTCAGCTCGTCCATCGGCAACACCTCCTCGGCCCAGCGCATGGTGTTGAGCACCAGCGCATCGCCCAGCACCAGCACCGCCGCCAGATGCTGGCGGTTGTGGATCACCACCAGGGCCAGCGCCGCGCGTCCGGTGCGGCGCAGGGTCTCGCGCAGCAACGCGTAGCCCTTCTCGCCGCGCCGGTCCGGCTCGAGATAGTAGGGCGTCTCGAAGTAGTACGGCGGGATCTGGTCGGCCTGCACGAAGCTGACGATATCGACGGTCTGCGTCGCCTCGACGTTGGCCTGGCGGAAGTCCTCCGGCGACAGCAGCACGTATTCACCTTTCTCGTACTGGTAGCCCTTGACGATATGGTCCTTGTCGACCGGCTTGCCGGTCTTCTTGTTGATGCGCTGATAGCCGACCGGCGCCATGTCGCGCTCGTCGAGCCAGTCGAAGTCGAGCGCGTTGTCGCGCGCGGCCGCCTTCAGCACGACCGGGATGTTGACCAGGCCAAAGGAAATGGCGCCTTTCCAGATGATGCGGGGCACAGGGGAACTCCGGGTCTTGGTTCTTCGACCGCAGGCGAGGGCGGACGCGTGCCCTCAGGCGCGCTGGGGCGGGGGCGGCGGCACGTCGCCGGGGGGCGGGTCGATGACCGGCTCATGCGGATCGATCGGCGGCACCTCGGGTTCGGGCGTGGTCGGCGGCTGGTCCGGGGTTTGATCCGGTTCTGGCGTGGTATGCATGCGTTTCTCCATCGAAGAGGTCGGCCCGGAGGAGGCCGGACCGGTGCCCGTGCTGCCATCGGCCGGATGCCCCAATGGCGAATGCAGGGGCGGCGGTGTGCCGGCGGCGGTATTGGCCACGGTACGCGCATCGGTGCGCCCCTCGCTGCGGCCATCCGTGCGGCCGTCCGTGCGGCCATCGGAGCGGCATTCGTCGAGCAGGCGCGACAGCACCTCCAGATCGACCGGCTTGGTCAGGTGGTCGTCGAAGCCGGCCGCCTGCGTGCGCAGCTTGTCGCCGGGCTGGCCGTAGCCAGTCAGCGCCACCACCTTCATCGCCTGCAGCTCCGGTATCGCACGCAGCCGCTGCGCGATCTCGAAGCCGTCCATGCCCGGCATGCCCAGATCCAGCAGCACCAGCTCGGGCTTGTACTTGACCGCGCGCACGATCGCAGCGGCGCCGTCGAGCGCAGTGATCACGGTATGGCCCAGCGCTTCCAGCGTCATCGCCATCGCCTCGAGGGCGTCGACGTTGTCGTCCACCACCATCACGGTGCGCGGCTTGCCGGCCGGCGCCTGCCGTCCGCCCAGCGTCGGCTGCCAGCTGCGCCACGGCTGCATCGGCAGCTGCACGATGAAGCTGCTGCCATGACCGGGCCCGTTGCTCTGCACCGACAGCTGGCCGCCATGCATGCTGACCAGCCGATGGACCAGCGACAGGCCGATGCCGGGGCCATTGCCGCCGGCCACGGCGATATTGCCGTTGGCGCCGTCGCGCTCGAAGGTCTCGCGCAGGCCCTGCAGCCGTTCGGGCGACAGCCCGGTGCCGTTGTCGGTGATCCGGATGGTGACCATGCCCTGATCCGCCTGCGCCTCGATCGACAGCAGGCCATCGGGCGGCGTGTACTTGGCCGCGTTGTTCAGCAGGTTGCCGAAGATCTGGGTCAGGCGCACCAGGTCGCCGCGCACCGGCATCGGCCCCTCGGGCACCGACAGGCGCAGCTGATGGTTGCGCGACTCGATCAGCGGCCGGACCGTCTCGACCGCGGTGTTCAGCGCGGAACGCAGCTCGACCAGGTCGTCGCGCAGCGTGATGGTGCCGCGCGTGAAGCGCGAGATGTCGAGCAGATCGTCGACCAGCCGGGTCAGGTGATAGAGCTGGCGGGCGATGATGTCGCGCGCCTTGAAGCTGTCCTCGCGCGACGGCGCGCAGTGCATCAGCAGATCGGCGGCGCTGCGCATCGGCGCGAGCGGGTTGCGCAGCTCGTGCACCAGCATCGCGAGGAAATCGTCCTTGCGGCGTTCTTCCTCGCGCAGCATCTTCTCGGCACGCTTCTGCTGCGTGATGTCCTCGCACACGCCGACCACGCGGTAGAACTCGCCGCTGGCGTTGTTGACCGGGAAGGCGCGCGCGCGGACGTCGCGCGTCTGGCCGTCGGCATGGATCAGCGCGAATTCCAGATCCATATGGCCGTCGCGCAGCATCGCCTCGCAGGCCGCCTGCACGCGTTCCCGGTCGGACTCCGCGACCCAGCCGAAGCAGGCGTTGCCGTGCTGATGCAGGTCTTCCACCGGACGGCCGGTCAGCGTGACGAAGGCCGGGCCGACGAACAGGAACTTGCGCTCCTGCGGATCGAAGATCCACAGCACATCGGACAGGTTGTCGGCCAGCTGGCGGAACAGGAATTCGTTGTCGCGCAGCGCCTGCGAGGTACGGTGGTAGGCCTCCTCCGCCCGCCGCAGCCGCAGCAGCGCCTTGACGCTGGACACCAGTTCCTCCGGCTCGACCGGCTCCACCAGATAGCTGTCGGCGCCATGGTCCAGCGCCTCGACGCGGTAGCGCGGATCGCTGGCCGAAACGGACGTATGCAGGATCAGCGTGCGGCAGCTTTGCGGATCGTCCTTGATGATGCGGCAGACGTCCAGGCCGTCGATGTCCGGCAGCTTCATGTCCAGCAGCACCAGGTCCGGCGCATAGCGGCGCACCAGCGACAGCGCCGACTCGCCGGTCGAGGCTTCGAGCACCGCGTAGTCCGCGCGGCGCAGGATGCGGCTCTTGATGTAGCGCGAGCCCTCGTTGTCGTCGACCACCAGCACCAGCGGCCGCTTGTCGCGGGAATCGGACGACGTTCTGGTTTCGATCGGACTCATGCTGTCCTCGCCATGGGCAGGCATGCGGGGTGGCAAGGGGGCGGCAGGTCGGTTTTTGCGTTCGGCGCGACCCCGCGGCCGACGTGGTTTGTAATAATTACCAATCTAGCTCTCCAACACTTGTAGTTGATGCAAAGCCACTTTTGGCCCGGAAAAGGCCAGATAAAGTGACTTTAACGGCGCTGCACTTCGCCGGAGTGGGCCTCCGCGCTCGGCGCGGTGCCACCGTGCGGGCCGCTGGGCCGGACCTCGGCGGCCTTCTGCGAGACGTCGCCGGGCTGCGTGGTGCCGGACGGCTGCGCGCCCTTGCCGAAGCGGGCGGCAATCTGGTCCTGCACGCGCGTCAGCGCTTCGGCCTGTTGTTTGGCCGCTTCGGCCTCCTTGGCCTTGCGTTCGTCGGCGGCGCGCTGCTGTTCGGCGCTGGGGGCCGGCAGGCGGGCCTGCGCGGGCGCCCAGGCGAGCGCCGTCATCAGCGCCAGGGCGGCATAGTGGGCAATGCGGATCGTGGTCCGAGGGGTTGTCATGGTGGCTCCCGGTTCGTGCTTGCGTCGTCGTTCCGTCACGCGTCCGCCGCGGCAATGCGCGGACGCATGTGTCCGAAGTGGCAAGAACCATGCCCTCCTTTGTCCGACACGGAGTGGCCGCATGATGCACTGCGAGGGGCAGCACGGCGGCGGGCGGGCCGGTCCGCCGCGTTCAGCCGTTGCCCAGGCGCCGGATTGCCGCGGTCAGCGTCTGCCGCGTGCTGCCGTAGTCCGCCCAGGGATCGGCGTGCTCGGTCTCCTCGATGCGCGCCAGGGCGTTGGCGATGGTCCACTGGGCGCCGGAGCGCAGCGAGGGCAGTTCGTCCCAGCTGCACGGGATCGACACGCCCAGGCCGGGCCGGGCGCGCGCCGAAAAGGCGGCGACCGTGGTGGCGCCGCGCCCGTTGCGCAGGTAGTCAATGAAAATCTTGCCGACGCGGTTGCGCGGCCCGCTCTTGGAGACGAAGCGCTGCGGGATGGTCCTTGCCATATGCACGACCAGCTGCTGGGCAAAGTCCTTGACCTCGTCCCAGCCGAGCCGCCGGGCGATCGGCACCACCACGTGCAGGCCCTTGCCGCCGCTGGTCTTCAGGAAGGCTGTCAGCTCGAGTTCGTCGAGCATGCCCTTGGTCAGCGCGGCGGCCTCGACCACATGCTTCCACGGCACGCCCTCGCCGGGGTCGAGGTCGAAGATCACGCGATCGGGCTTCTCGATCTGGCGCTTGTCGGCGTTCCAGGTGTGGAACTCGATCACGTTGAGCTGCGCCGCGGCGACGATGCCGGTCTCGCTGGCGATCTCGATCATCGGCGGGTGGCCCGGCCATAGCGACGGATCGAGCCGGTTGACGCCGGCGATATTGAAGGTATCGGCATGCTTCTGGAAGAACAGCTCGCCGCCGACCCCCGACGGGCCGCGCAGCACCGCCAGCGGGCGGCCGCGCAATTCCGGCAGCATGCGCGGCGCCACCGCTTCGTAGTAGCGCACCAGATCGCCCTTGGTCGCGCCGGTCGACGGATCGATGACGCGGTCGGCATGGCTGACGCGAACGTTGCCGATCTGTTCGCGGCCGGAGGAGGCCTTCGTCCGGGCGGGTTTGGCCGGTGGCGTGGCATCCGCTGTCTCGGCCTGGGCGGCCTTGGCAGCCTTTCCTCTGGCCTTCGCCGGCTTGTCTTCGGCCTTGCGTTCGGCCCTGTCCTCCGCCTTGCCCCTCGACCCCGCCGATTTCGCCCGGCCCTCGCTTTTGTCCACTGTCTTGCCCGGTGCGGGCATCGCCTTCTCCTTGCCGATCGCGCTGGCGCTCTTGTCGGATCGCAGGCCATGGAACACCGCATGGCGGATCAGGCCATCGCGCGTCCACGAGCCGAACGACACCTCGGCGACCGCCTTGGGCCGAACCCAGATGCCCTTCACCCCCTTGGCGATCGCAGGCATCCTGTCGAACGGCGAGGCATCGGTGCGCAGGGCGTCGAGCTTGGCCCGGATCGTATCGAGCGTCCGCACATCGAAGCCGGTGCCGACCTTGCCGGCATAGACCAGCCGTCCCGCCTCGTCGTGAATGCCCAGCAGCAGGGCGCCCAGGCCATTGCGGGTGCCCTTGGGCTCGGTAAAGCCGCCGATCACGAACTCCTGCCGCTCGCTGCATTTGAGCTTGATCCAGTTCGGCGAGCGCGCCGAGACATAGGGCGCATCGACGCGCTTGCCGATCAGCCCCTCGAGCCGCAGCCGGCAGGCCGCGCTGAGGATTTCCTCGGGGCCGGCCTCGAAGCTCTCGCTGAAGCGCAGATGTGCCGAGACGTTGTGCTCCTCGAACACCCGCCGCAACAGGTCGCGGCGCTCGGCCAGCGCCACCTGCCGCAGATCGTGGCCGGCATAGTAGGGGACGTCGAACACGAAGAACTGGATGGCGTCGGTGCGGTCGCTGTCGAAGGCGTTCTGCAGCGCCTGGAAGTCGGTGCTGCCGTCCTTGTCGACGATGACGATCTCGCCGTCGAGCCAGGCCGACGGCAGATTCAGCGTGCCGAGCTCGCGCGCCAGTGTCTTGAGCTTCGACGTCCAGTCGTGGCCGTTGCGCGTGAACAGCTTGACGTCGGCGCCGTCGATGCGGGCCAGCACGCGATAGCCATCGAACTTGACCTCGTAGACCCAGTTCTGCGCATCGGCGGGCGGCCCTTGCACCAGCGTCGCCAGTTGCGGTGCGAGCGTCAGCGGCAGCGCGGCGCGGCGCGCGCCCGGTGGAAGCTGGATGGCGCCGGTCGCGGACCGCTTGTTGCCGGCGGTCTTGCTGTCGGCCGCCGATTTGCCCGAGGCTGTTTTCTTCGCGGCTTTCGTCGATGCGCCGGCGGCGGATTTCGTCGCCGTCCTGGTTGCCGTCCTGGTTGCGGTCTTCGTCGCGGTCTTCGACGCCGCCTTTGTCGACGCCTCGCGCGCGATCTTGCCGTCCGGCTCCAGCGCGCCGCCGCCCAGCACGCTGTCCGGCATCGCCTCGGTGATATCGAACTCCGCGGCCGGCCGCGCCGCGTCGTCGCGCTCCTTGATCAGCAGCCACGGTTCCTGCCGCTCGTCCCGGCCGCGCATGCGCACCAGCGTCCAGGCCCCATGCAGCTTCTCGCCCTGCAGCTCGAACTTGAGCTTGCCGTCGCGATAGCCCTGATGCGGATCGCCGATCGGTATCCAGGTGCCGCGGTCCCAGACGATCACGGTGCCGGCGCCGTACTGCTTTTCGGGAATCACGCCCTCGAAGTTCGCATATTCGAGCGGGTGGTCCTCGACATGGACGCTCATCCGTTTGTCGGCCGGATCGAGGCTCGGACCCTTGGGAATGGCCCAGCTCTTGAGCGTGCCGTCGAGCTCCAGACGGAAGTCGTAGTGCAGGCGGCGCGCCGCGTGCTTCTGCACGACGAAGGACAGTCCCTCGCTCGCTTTTGGCGCGGCGTGCCTGGCCAGCGCACGGCCGGCCGGTTCCGCCGTCGTGCCGAAGTCGCGCATGGTGCGATAGCGCTGCAGCGGGTCGGGGCTTGCGCCACGCGCGGCGCGCGGCGCGCTCGGACGCGTCGCGGCGCGTGGGGCCGACCGCGTGGACGAGCGCGCGGTCGAGCCTGTCGCCGCGGCCGTCGCGTTGTCCTTGCCCGTTTGCTTCGTTGCCGCCTTGGCCGGCTGCTTCGCTGCTGCTCGCTTGGTTGCCATTGCGGCCGCTCCTCGATCGGGACACGCGAAATTGCGTGGCCTTCGGTCCTGCGCGCGAAGCGCGGCGCCGTCGTTGGCTGTCGCTTCGCTCGCTGTTACTGCGCGCTGTGATTTCGCTCGGCGCTGCGCGTTGTCACCTCGCGCTGTCACTTTGCGCTGTCACTTCGCTCTGTCACCTTGCTCTGTCACTTCGCTTATAGGCAATCGGAATGCGGCGATCCATCGGCCACCGTCCTACATCGGACAGCGGTGCGAAGCGGTCCGCAAGAATCTACGACATGCCGCGATGGGAATGGCGATCCGGTTCACATCCGACGATGGCGGCAGGCTTGTCGCGTTATGCGCGGTGCCGCACAGACGGCGCCGTGCACATCCTGCATGGCCGAGTAAAAAGTACGAGCGAGACGCATGGCGCGGCGGCGCTTCACGGTGTAGCCGGGTCCGGCAGCAGAGCTGTGGCGGGCCGATGCCGCCGGCCCTTGTGCCGCCGTGGCGCGCCGGCGGACCTGCCCGCAAGCCGCGCAAGCCCCGGGCTTTCTGGCATGCGTTTCGCGTGATTGGCGGCGTAGGCCGGGTCCTGGCAGGGCATCGTCGTGCCGGCGCTTGTCGAGCGCCGCGATGCGATGCGCAGCAGGGCCTGTTCACGAACCCGCCTGGCGTCGCCGCCGGCGCCCCGCCCATCGCGGGCGCCATCGCGGCATGCATGGGCCAGTCTCAGGAGTGAATAACATGACGAAACACCACCTCGTACGTACCGCCCTCGCCGCGCTGGCGATGACCGGTTCCTGCGTGGCACTGGCGCAGGTGCCGGGCGACCGCGGCGCTGCCACGGGCACTTCGCCGGGTATGGCGCCAGCAGGCCAATACGATCCGGCCAACCCCGCCGCGACGGGCACGCGCGATCCGTACAGCAGCGGCGCGCGCGTCGGCGACAAGTTCGATCCGTACACGCAGGGCACCAATCAGCCCACGCAGCAGTACCTGGCGCCGGCGGGCACGCAGCCGATGCCGATGAGCGGCAGCTACGACGGCCGCATGGAGAACCACGACACGCATTATCACGACCTGTCGACGCTGGGATCGCGCGTCGGCAAGCGCAGCCAGTTCCTTGACGGAAACTGATCGAAGGCTGCATTGAGTACGTACCGGGGACAGCAAGGAGCGCGGCGGGCAGGCCCGTCGCGCTCCTGTCGTTTTCAGTTTTCAATCAGGACCCCGCGGGTCCCGCAGGGCGCCGCTTCGGCGTCTTCGCTAATGCAGCGGCGGAAACACGTACCATGAGCCGTCGCGATGACGGAAGAACACGATCGACAGCCGTTTTCCCGCGCGCTCGAAGCCGATGCACGCATAGGGCACGCGGCGGCTGCCGGTATGTCCGAAACGCGTGACCCGGCAGGGATGGCTGGCCGACAGTGGCAGCCATTTCTGCGCGGCCTCGCGCAGGGATGTCGTCTTGCCTTGCATCGCATGCTCCCCTGAAGTTGGAACGCGATGCCGGGCTTGTGGCGTGCGGCGAGGCGCCCGATCGCGCGTTCCTGCGTTCTTGATTCGTTCCTGCTTACCAGCGTAGAAGCGACGGCGGCGCCCACGCGTCGGCTTGGCGCGCAGCGCGGCCTCGGCGTTCGACGGATTGCGTTGTCAGCGAATGACGACAGCGACGACGTGGCGATTTTTCACGCGTCGTAAGAAGGGGAGGGAAGGCAAGCGACAAAAGACGGCAAAAAAGTGGAGGGCAAAAAAAAGGGGCGCCCATGCGCCCCTTGGTCAGCAGAGCCGGTCGTCCCCGCGTCTGCAGACCCAGCGGCGTTCAAACGACGCTGGATTCCCGCGTTCGCGGAATGACCGGCGTGTCAGCCGATGTTCGGCATTTACCGCTCGCGATTTTGGCCCGACTGGCCCGACTGGCCGCCCTGCGACGACTGCTGGCCAGGCTGGCCGCTGGTGCCGGACTGCTGTTGCTGCTGACCGCCGCTCTGGCCGCCCATGCCGCCGCTCTGCTGGCCGCTCTGCCTGCCGCCTTGCTGCTGCTGGCCACCTTGACCAGCCTGGCCGGCTTGGCCGCCCTGCTGGCCGCTCTGACCGCCGCTTTGCTGCGACTGGCCGCCCATGCCACCCATGCCGCCTTCGCTCTGGCCCATGCCGCCTTGCTGACCGCTCTGGCGACCGCCTTGCTGTTGCTGACCGCCCTGGCCGCTTTGGTTGCCCATGCCGCCCTGCTGGCCGGTCTGGCTGCCGCTCTGCTGATGCTGCTGAGACGATTGGCCACCCTGGCCCATGCCACCCTTTTCGGTGCCGCCTTGCTGCGCCTGCGGTTGCTGTTGCTGTTTCATTGCTGGTCTCCATCAGCGGCGAAATGCCGCGCCTTGGTGTCGTGCAATGGGCGTGCCACCGCGCCGCAACATGACATCACCCCGGTGGTGGGAGCGCCGCGCAACGCAGGTATGGCGTTTGCATGTCGTCGAAGGTCAACATTCGCGCGCCGGCATGGCGCGCCATCATCACGGGGAGGGTCGTATGACCAAGCAACCCACGCATCCGGAACGCGAACCGCGGCAGGGCCAGATAGCCGGACGGCCGCAGGGCGAGACGACTCGCGAACGTACCGCCCAGGGCACCAGCGAGGGTCCCGGACCGCTGGCCGACCAGTCGCGGCCGGACCCCGGGACGCTGCCGCAGAAGGGCGGCGGCGAACCGATGCCGCGACTGCCGCACGAGCGCGACGAATCGCATCAGAGCCAGCACACCG
This sequence comes from Cupriavidus cauae, assembly GCF_026210475.1. Taxonomy (NCBI): domain Bacteria; kingdom Pseudomonadati; phylum Pseudomonadota; class Betaproteobacteria; order Burkholderiales; family Burkholderiaceae; genus Cupriavidus; species Cupriavidus cauae. The sequence goes on along the minus strand of NZ_CP080294.1, from coordinate 830,857 downwards.
GCAGCCGGCCGGTGGGACGGCAGGCCGCGCGAGATATCGAGCGCGGACTCGAGGAAACCGATCTGTACGGCTCGCGCGGACGCCGCGGCGGCACTGCGGCGGAGGACAACGATTGACGGCGGCAGCGGCTTCCGTTGCCGTAGCCGTCGTTCGCCTCGCTGACCGCTCAGTACGGCAGCGACAGCCGATGCCGGCTCCGCCAGTTGTCGACGTAGCGCTTGACCAGACGCGCGTCGCCGCGAATCAGGATGCCGTTCTCGGTGTTGCGCTCCTCGGCCGATTTGGTGAAGTTGAACGAGCCGGTGAAGACCGCCTCGCCATCGAAGATCATCACCTTGTTGTGCGCGATGGCTGGGCGCGAGTCGATCACCACCTCGATGCCCTGGTGCTTCAGGAAGGTGGCGCTGGTATAGCGCTCGGACACCTGGCTCTTGTCGAGGATCACGCGTACGTCGACGCCGCGCTTGCGCGCCTGCATCAGCGCTTCGGCGATCGGCTTGCTGGTGAACGAGTAGGCCTGCACCAGCACGCTGCGCCGCGCGTTGCGGATCGCGTCGACCAGCATGGCCTGGCAGCTCTCCCCATCGGGCGTGAAGCACAGCGCGTAATTGGCGCCGTCGGCGAAGCTGCGCGCGCCGTCGGCAAGGGCCATCGGCGCTTCGCCGCTGCGCGGCAGGCTGCGTGCGGAAGCGGCGGGCGCCAGGATCGAAGAGGAAAGCAGAACGGACAACAGGGCGCCGGCGACGATGGCGGGCGCGCGAAACACAAAGGGCATGAGACAGCGTGAATGCGTTGCCGCGGAGCGCGCCGCTCGCGGCAAACAGTAGCCAATCGGATAACGAATCGAAATGGAAACGTTGCGAAGGCGGGGAAGTTAGCAGCCGGAGCCAGCAAAGGCAAGGCGGCTGGAACGGCGCAGCACGGCTGCCTATGATGAAACTCGCGTCGTCTCGGATGCGCGTTGCATGCGGCGACGCCCGGTGATCCCACCCCCGGTGCCAGAACAAGCTGGCGCCCAACCCTGGAGGCAAGCGATGTCGAATCACACCTACAAGCTCGTCGAAATCGTCGGCACCTCGCCCGACGGCACCGATGCCGCGATCCGCAGCGCGCTCGCCAAGGCGTCGGAGACCATCAAGAACATGGACTGGTTCGAGGTGGCCGAGATGCGAGGCCATATCCTCAATGGCCAGGTCGCGCATTACCAGGTCACGCTGAAGATCGGCTTCCGCGTCGAGTGAGCGTGTTGCACGGTTGGCGCCGCGCATGCCGCGGCGGCAGCCCCCCCTGGTTGCTCCCTGTCTCTCGTTGTTCCTTTTGTTGTTCCTCTCGTTGTCATCGCTGCGGCCGGACCGCCGTAGAGGCGCGCCGCGCCCCCGCCCATCCCGCTGCCGCCGGCGCTGCTGGCCTCACCTGACCGGCCATGCCTCGGCCCGGACCCCACAGGCCCTACCTTGGCCCCGCCTTGACCCCGCCTTGACCCCGCAACAGCACCGGTGTAACCTCTGCATTCGATGTTCATTCTGCGAATCGAAGTTCGTAGAGCGAACATCGGCACCCAAGAACAAGAGTCCGCAAGACGGACCATCGTTTGACTGCTAGGGCCTTTATGGGCGCCGCCACGGCGCGCCCGGAACCACGCCAGGCAGAACCTCCGGAGACGACGCTTCCAGCGGCCCCCCGACACCATCGGGCGGCGGGCTCCGGCCGGTCCGGCCAGGCCTTCTCGACTGGAACGCAATTGATCAACAAGCTCTTCGACTCGGTGGAATCGGCGGTGGCCGACATCCATGACGGCGCGACCATCATGATCGGCGGCTTTGGCCTGGCCGGCATGCCGGCGCAACTCATCGATGCGCTGATCGCCCAGGGCGCGCGCGACCTGACCATCGTCAACAACAACGCCGGCAACGGCGAAACGGGCCTGGCCGCGCTGCTCAAGGCCAGGCGCGTGCGCAAGATCATTTGCTCGTTCCCGCGCCAGGTCGATTCCTACGTGTTCGATTCGCTGTACCACGCAGGCCAGATCGAGTTGGAGCTGGTGCCGCAGGGCAACCTCGCCGAGCGCATCCGCGCGGCGGGCGCCGGCATCGGCGGCTTCTTCACCCGCACCGCCTACGGCACGCCGCTGGCCGAGGGCAAGGAAACCCGCATCATCGACGGCAAGGGCTATGTGTTCGAGACGCCGATCCACGCGGACTTCGCGCTGATCAAGGCCGATACCGCCGACCGCTGGGGCAACCTGACCTATCGCAAGACCGCGCGCAACTTCGGCCCGATCATGGCGATGGCCGCCAAATGCGCGATCGTGCAGGTCAGCCATGTGGTGGAACTGGGCGAGCTGGACCCGGAGCACATCGTGACGCCGAGCCTGTTCGTCAAGCGCGTCGTCAAGGTCGACGCGAATGCCGTCGCCAACGCCGCCACCAACGCCGCCTGACCCGCGCACGCCAACCCGCATCGAAGAGAGAAGCGATATGCAACGCCTGACCCGCGATCAGATGGCCGCCCGCGTGGCCCGAGACATTCCCGACGGTGCCGTGGTCAACCTCGGCATCGGCCTGCCCACCCTGGTCGGCAACCACCTGCCGGCCGACCGCGAGATCCTGCTGCACAGCGAGAACGGCCTGCTGGGCATGGGGCCTGCGCCCGCGCCCGGCGAGGAAGACGGCGACCTGATCAACGCCGGCAAGCAGCCGGTCACCATCAAGCCCGGCGCCTCGTATTTCCATCACGCCGATTCGTTCGCGATGATGCGCGGCGGCCATCTGGACTACTGCGTGCTGGGCGCCTTCCAGGTGTCGGCGACCGGCGACCTCGCCAACTGGCACACCGGCGCGCCGGGCGCGATCCCGGCCGTGGGCGGCGCGATGGACCTGGCGATCGGCGCCAAGCAGGTGTTCGTCATGATGGAGCACCTGACCAAGCAGGGCGAGAGCAAGATCGTGCCCGAATGCACGTATCCTCTGACCGGCATCGGCTGCGTGACGCGCATCTACACCGATCTGGCCACCATCGACGTGACGCCCGACGGCCTGGTCGCCCGCGACCTGGTCGAAGGCCTGTCGTTCGACGAACTGCAGCGCCTGACCGGCGTGCCGCTGAAGCAGGCGCAGCCCGCCTGACGCCGACCCCGATGGCGACGGATCGCACTTCCCGCACTTGCCGATACCGCCGCCGCCACCACTGAAACCAAGGACGAGACAACCATGACCGAAGCCTTTATCTGCGACGCCATCCGCACCCCCATCGGCCGCTACGGCGGCAGCCTGTCCGCGGTGCGCGCGGACGACCTGGGCGCGGTACCGCTGAAGGCGCTGATGGCGCGCAATCCGAATCTGGACTGGAGCGCCATCGACGACGTGATCTACGGCAACGCCAACCAGGCCGGCGAAGACAACCGCAACGTCGCGCGCATGTCGCTGTTGCTGGCCGGCCTGCCGCAGAGCGTGCCGGGCGCCACCATCAACCGCCTGTGCGGCTCGGGCATGGATGCGACCGGTACCGCCGCGCGCGCGATCCGCGCCGGCGAAGCCGGGCTGATGATCGCCGGCGGCGTCGAAAGCATGAGCCGCGCCCCGTTCGTGATGGGCAAGGCCACCAGCGCGTTCTCGCGCGATGCGCAGATCTTCGACACCACCATCGGCTGGCGCTTCATCAACCCGGCGATGCGGGCGGCCTACGGCGTGGACTCGATGCCCGAGACCGCCGAGAACGTCGCCACCGACTACAAGATCAGCCGCGAGGACCAGGACTTGATGGCACTGCGCAGCCAGGAAAAGGCCTCGCGCGCGCAGGCCGATGGCACGCTGGCGCAGGAAATCACGGCGGTCACGATTCCGCAGAAGAAGGGCGATCCGATCGTCGTCGAGCGCGACGAGCACCCGCGCGCGACCAGCATGGAAGCGCTGGCCAGGCTCAAGGGCGTGGTGCGCCCGGACGGCACGGTGACGGCCGGCAACGCGTCGGGCGTCAATGATGGCGCCTGCGCGCTGCTGCTCGCCAGCGAAGCCGCCGCGCGTCAGCACGGCCTGACGCCGAAGGCGCGCATCGTCGGCATGGCCACCGCCGGCGTGGCGCCGCGCGTGATGGGCATCGGCCCGGCGCCGGCCACGCAGAAGCTGCTCAAGCAGCTGGGCATGACGATGGACCAGATCGACGTGATCGAACTGAACGAAGCGTTCGCCGCGCAAGGCCTGGCGGTGCTGCGCGAGCTCGGCGTCGCCGACGACGATGCGCGTGTCAACCCGAACGGCGGCGCGATCGCGCTGGGCCACCCGCTCGGCATGAGCGGCGCGCGCCTGGTCACCACCGCGATGTACCAGCTGCATCGCACCGGCGGCCGCTTCGCGCTGTGCACGATGTGCATCGGCGTGGGCCAGGGCATCGCGATGGTGATCGAGCGCGTCTGAGCGGCGCCCGCGTCGGCCAGCGCCGAGAGCGGGATCGAGCCGCTCAAGTTTGGCGGCGCGCCTGCCGTTGACCAAGGCAGGCGCCGACCCTCGGCGCTGCGACAGTTTTCCCAACGCAGTTGGTGCGGCCGGGCCGACTGGCTCGCCGGTCCGCCGCACGCTTTCTTTGCGCCCGAATTTGCGCGGCAGTTTCGGTGCCGCGGTGTTCGGTGAATTCGTCGCCGGCTTGACGATCGAATTCGCCGCCGAACTCACCGCCGAATGCACCGCTGCATTCCCGCTGAACTTGCGCTGCAATTCTGCTGAACCTTCGCAGTACCGGTTCGATACCGGCATGGAGTAATCGGATGTCTCTTCCCGTTGCCACGCTCGTCACCGGCGCCAGTTCCGGCATCGGCCGCGCCATCAGCGAAATGCTGCTGGCCGACGGCGTGACCCGCGTCGTCAATGTCGACTATGCCGCCCCGGGCTGGTCGCATCCCAACATGACGTTTTTCCAGGCGGACCTGACCGACGCCGCGGCGACGCGCGCCGCGGCCGCCGAGGTGACGTCGCGCTTCGCCATCACGCGCCTGGTCAACAATGCCGGCGCGACGCGTCCCGGCACCGCCGATACCGCGACCGTCGAGGATCTCGATTACGTGGTGGGCCTGCATCTGCAGGCCAGCCTGCTGCTGACGCAGGCCTGCCTGCCGGCCATGCGGGCCGCGGGCTTCGGCCGCATCGTCAACATGGCGTCGCGCGCGGCGCTGGGCAAGCCCGAGCGCGTGGTGTACTCCGCCACCAAGGCCGGCATGGTCGGCATGACGCGCACGCTGGCGATGGAGCTCGGCGGCGACGGCATTACCGTCAACGCGGTCGCGCCCGGTCCGATCGCCACCGAACTGTTCCGCCGCAGCAATCCCGAGGGCAGCGAACAGACCCGGCGCATCCTGGCCAGCATCGCGGTCAAGCGCATGGGTACCCCCGAGGACGTGGCGCGCGCCACGCTGTTCTTTCTCAATCCCGAAAACGGTTTCGTCACCGGACAGGTGCTGTACGTCTGTGGCGGTACCACGCTGGGCGTCGCACCGGTCTAGGCGCGGCCCCTATTACAAGTCGTGGCCCGCATGGACGGCCACCGAGGAAACTCCCTGGAGCATACGATGAAGTACAAGTCGCAACCGTCGCAGGCGCGTCGTCGCCTGCTGGCTGCCGGCGTCGCGCTGGCCACCACGTTCGCCGGCGTCTCCGGCGCTGCCTTCGCGCAGGACAACTATCCGACCAAGCCGATCACGATGATCGTGCCGTTCTCGGCCGGCGGCACCACCGACATCCTGGCCCGCATCGTCGGCCTGCAGCTGGGCAAGGCGCTCGGCCAGCCGGTGGTGATCGAAAACCGTCCGGGCGCGGGCGGCAATATCGGCGCCTCGCTCGCCGCCAAGGCGCAGGGCGACGGCTACACGCTGTTCATGGGCACCATCGGCACCCACGCGATCAACCAGTCGCTGTACTCGAAGCTGCCGTACGACCCGGTCAAGGACTTCGCGCCGATCACCCGTGTCGCGATGGTGCCGAACCTGGTGGTGGTCAACCCCAACGTGCCCGCCAAGAGCATCAAGGAACTGATCGCCTACGTGAAGGCCAATCCGAACAAGATCAGCTACGGCTCGTCGGGCAACGGCTCGTCGATGCACCTGTCGGGTGAACTGTTCAATTCGATGACCGGCCTGAACATCCAGCACGTGCCGTACAAGGGCAGCGCCCCGGCGGTCAACGATCTGCTGGGCAACCAGATCGGCCTGATGTTCGACAACCTGCCGTCGTCGTACCAGCACGTGAAGGCCGGCAAGCTGCGTCCGCTGGCCGTGACCTCGGCCAAGCGCTCGCCGGCGCTGCCGGACGTGCCGACCGTCGCCGAAGCCGGCGTGCCGGGCTATGAAGCGACCTCGTGGTTCGCACTGTATGCCACCGGCGGCACGCCCAAGCCCATCATCGATCGCCTGAACGCCGAAGTGGTCAAGATCCTGGCCATGCCGGACGTGCAGAAGCAGATGGCGGGTCAGGGTGCCGAGCCCAACCCCGAGAAGCCGGAGCAACTGGCGGCCTTCATGAAGACCGAAGCCGCCAAGTGGGCGAAGGTCGTCAAGGCCTCGGGCGCGACCGTGGACTGATGGTAGTCGGGCGTCGCGCGCCACGCGCGCGAGGCGCAACGACGGAAGAGCCGGCCTTCGGGCCGGCTTTTTTCATGGCCGGCAAGGCGTTCTGGATCAATGTCAGCAGGGCACACTTCCGGGAATGCGGCACTGAATGCGGCGCCGAGTGCGGCGCTGACTACCGGTGCACGGCGCCGGCAAAAAAAGAGCTCGCGACTGGCAGCGAGCTCAGTTCCGGCCCACCCGGGCAGGAGGAGACATCGTGGGCGCCGCGGCAGCGGCTGCCTCGGCGCGGGGCATCGAGTATGCGGAGGGTCTGGCGACGGGGCCGCGCCTCAGTTCAGGCTGACCTTGACCACCTGCTCCTCGACGCCGACAAAGCGGACCAACTGGCGTAGCCCGCTGGGATACTCCTTGATGTGATGGCCCACCGGGGTGTCCGGCAGGCGGTAGTAAATGGCGCTGGACTGGGCGCCGGCGGACCGGCCTTCCACTGCGGAGGGTCCGTCGCCTTCCCATGGGATATCGCGCTCCTCGGCGAGATCGTACGGTCCGGGCATGGCGGCTGTTCCTGATCGAATGCGACTTTGTTTCCAATGTATTGCAGCGCCCGCTGAATAGCTATTTCGCCTTTTTTAATTCTGGCCTAGCCACCGGCTCGATTTGTCATATTGCGAGCAATAGGGTGCAAGGCCCAGCCGATGGCTTGCACGCCGCCTCATTGCGCTACCATTGGTGCTTTGCGCGCCTCCCCGGCGTGCCTCCCGCCCCGTCGCCCGCATGTCGATCCAGCACGCCCTTCTGACCTCGTTGATGGAGAAGCCCTCGTCAGGCTACGAACTGGCGCGGCGCTTTGACAAGTCGATCGGCTATTTCTGGCATGCCACCCACCAGCAGATCTATCGCGAGCTGGGCCGCATGGCCGAACGCGGCTGGATCGCCGCGCAGGATGACGAAGGGGATGCGCGCAGCCGCAAGAAGGTCTATCGCGTGCTGCCGGCGGGGCGGGAGGAGCTGGTGCGCTGGGTGTTGTCGCCGACGGCCGGGCTGGACCAGCGCGACGAGATCCTGGTCAAGCTGCGCGCCGACGCGGTGGCTGGCCCGCTCGGCCTGGGCGACGAGATGCGGCGCATGATCGCGCTGCACGAGGAGCGCCTGGCGACCTACCGCGCGATCGAGCAGCGCGACTTCGCCGACCCGCGACCGGACCGCGCGCAACAGCTGCGGCATGCGCTGCTGCGGCGCGGGATCCGCTACGAGGAGGATTGGGTGGCGTGGGGCACGGCGGTGCTGCCGCTGCTGGAGCCGGAGGGCGGACGGTAGCCCGCCCCGGCGGCGCTTCGTTTCTTCGTTACACCAGGTCCCGCACGCTCGCCGCAGCGCCGGCCTCCACCAGCCCGAGCCGGCGGCGGGCCAGCGCGTATTCCTCGGCGAAGCGGTCCACCAGGTCGGCGGCGGGTACCACGCGCTTGATCGCGCCGACGCCCTGGCCGGCGCCCCAGATGTCCTTCCACGGCTTGACGCGGTTCGAGCCGAAGTTCATCGCGGTCGGATCGGAGGCGGGCAGGGCTTCCGGATCGAGACCGGCGTTGACGATGCTCTGGCGCAGATAGTTGCCGTGCACGCCGGTGAACAGGTTCGAATAGACGATATCGCCGGCGGTGCTGTCCACGATCATCTGCTTGTAGGCTGGCTGCGCGTTGGCTTCCTCGGTCGCGATAAACGCCGAGCCGATATATGCCAGGTCGGCGCCGGCGGCCTGGGCCGCCAGGATGCCGTTGCCGCTGGCGATCGCGCCCGACAGCAGCAGCGGGCCGTCGAACCACTCCCGGATCTCATGCAGCAGGGCGAACGGCGACTGCGTGCCGGCATGGCCGCCGGCGCCCGCTGCCACGGCGATCAGTCCGTCGGCGCCCTTGTCGATCGCCTTGTGGGCAAACGTGTTGTTGATGATGTCGTGCAGCACGATGCCGCCGTACGAGTGCACCGCCTGGTTGACCTCGACGCGCGCGCCCAGCGAGGTGATCACGATCGGCACCTTGTAGCGCACGCACAGTTCCAGGTCGTGCTCGAGCCGGTCGTTCGACTTGTGGACGATCTGGTTGACGGCGAACGGCGCCGACGGGCGGTCCGGATGCTTCGCGTCGTGCTCGGCCAGCTCCGTGGTGATGCGGTCCAGCCATTCCTCCAGCAGCGAGGCCGGCCGCGCGTTCAGCGCCGGGAAGGAGCCGACCACGCCGGCCTTGCACTGTGCGATCACCAGATCGGGGTTGGAGATGATGAACAGCGGCGAGCACACCACCGGCAGGCGCAGGCGTTGCAGGAGCGGAGGAAGGGACATGGCGGCCTCGGTTCGAATGAGTGGGTTGAAACGGCGGATGGATATGCGGGTGTTTATGCAACCAGTTGCATAGTGAACCGAAAGTTAGCATGGCCTTCGCGCGCTTTCAATAGCGGTTTCGGTACCGACCTCACGCTGTGACGCTTCCGCCGGGCGATTACCGTACGGTGCCCCGCATCCGCGTGATGGGGGCGCGGTGGAGCCTTGTCTACAATGTGCCCAATGAATCAGCAGGAGTGCAGGTGAGCGACGATCCTCGACCGGCCGCCGGAACGGGCCGCGATCTGTTCGAAGGCAATCTGGCGGACTGGCATGCCGATCCCGAACGCGCCTTCGACGGCTGGCTGGCCGTCCATGGCTTCGGCCATGGCACCGCGGTGGTCTATCGCGCGATGTGGGGCAAGCTGCTGCGCTGGTCGCGCGAGCATGGCGTCGCGCCGCTGTCGTGGTCGGCGGCGCAGATCGGCGCCTTTCTCGATGCGGAAGGGCTGCACAAGCGCCATCGCTATCGCTATACGCGGCTGATCGAGCGCGTCTTTCATTACCTGTCGTTGCAGCAGGCGGGCCTGCATAACCCCGGCAGCCAGGCGGTGCGCGCCCATCTGGCCGACGGCGACAACGATCCGACGCCATTCCTGCTGCCCGCCGAATGCGATGCCCTGGTGGCGCGGGTACTGGAACCGGTCACGCTGCCGGACCGCGATGCCACGCCGAGCCCGACCGCCTGGAAACGCGCGCGCGACATCGCCGTGGTCGCCGCGATGCTGGGCGCCGGCCTCAAGGTCGGTGAGGTGCGCGCGCTGCGGCTCGACAGCGTCGCGGCGGACGCCAGCGAACTGCGCCTGACCCGGACCGACAACGGCCGTACCTATCGCGCCCCCGTGTTCGACTTCGCCCGCCGGCCGCTGCTGGCCTGGCTCGCGGTACGCGCGTTGAGCGGCACGCTTGGCACGCTGGTGTTCCCCGCACTGCCGGCCGGGCGGCCGTTGCACGCGGCCTCGTTATATCGCCGGGTCGAGCAGCTGCTGGACGAGGCCGGCGTGCTGGCCGGGCGCACCGAGCGCGCCTCGCCGCAGACGCTGCGCAATACCTATGGCGCGCTGCATTTCGAGGCCGGCGCCGAGCCGGCGGCAGTCGCCCAGTATCTGGGCATGCGCGATCTGGAGTCCGGCTGGCGGCTGCACGCTGCGTACACCGCCTGGCAGGCCCGCAGCGGCCAGCTCCCCGCCGCTGCCGGGGCCGAATCGCCGGCCGGGTTACCATAACGCCCCTGACCGTGGCGGCCCGGCGCCGTCCGCCTTCTCAATCGATCAAGTTCACGATGCCAGACACTCTGCTGCTGACCGGTGCCACCGGCTATATCGCTTCGCATACCTGGGTTGCACTGCTCGCGGCCGGCTACGACGTGGTCGGCCTGGACAACCTGTCGAACAGCAATCGCGCGGTGGTCGAACGGATCGCCACCATTTCCGGCAAGACGCCGGAGTTCGTCGAGGGCGACGTGCGCGATCGCGCGCTGCTGGACCGGCTGTTCGCCGAGCGCAAGATCGGCGGCGCGATCCATTTCGCCGCGCTCAAGGCGGTCGGCGAATCGGTGGCGCAGCCGCTCGCCTACTACGACAACAACCTGAACGGCCTGCTGACGCTGTGCGCGGCGATGCAGGCGGCCGACGTCAAGACGCTGGTATTCAGTTCCTCGGCCACTGTCTACGGCAATCCGCATACGGTGCCGATCCGCGAGGAATTTCCGCTGTCGGCGACCAATCCCTACGGGCAGACCAAGCTGATGGGCGAGCAGATCCTGCGCGACCTCGAGCGCGCCGATCCGCACTGGCGAATTGCCTATCTGCGCTATTTCAATCCGGTCGGCGCACACGAAAGCGGCCTGATCGGCGAGGATCCGGGCGGCGTGCCGAACAATCTGATGCCCTATGTGGCTCAGGTGGCGGCCGGCCGCCGGGAGCGCCTGATGGTGTTCGGCGGCGACTATCCGACCGCGGATGGCACCGGGGTGCGCGACTACATTCACGTCTGCGACCTGGCCGACGGCCATCTGGCGGCGCTGCGTTATTTGAACGAGCGCGGCGAGGGGATGACGGTCAATCTGGGAACCGGCCGCGGTTATAGCGTGCTGGAGGTGGTGGAGGCGTATCGGCGCGCGAGCGGCAAACCGATTCCCTATGAAATCGTCGCGCGCCGCCCCGGCGATATTGCCTCGTGCTACGCGGATCCGGCATTGGCGCAGCGCCTGCTCGGCTGGCAGGCACGCCATGACCTGGACCGGATGTGCGCGGATTCGTGGCGCTGGCAGTCGATGAATCCGTTGGGGTTTGCGTCCTGATTCACGATCGCGATGGTCGATGGCGGCGACGGTGGCCACGGACACCGACGTTCGCCCGGCGCGCCGCGATTGGCGGATTGTCGTGACCATAAAAAACCGGGCCCCAAGGGAAGGGGCCCGGTTTTTTATTGCGCACGGCTGCCGGGAAACCCGGTGAGGACTTCCGCTCTGGCGCGGCGACGCCGAGAGGCGCCCGGCAGGCGCTGCGTTTATCGCACCAGGAAGTCGTCGATCGATTTACCGGAGGCCAGCGCCTGGGTCAGCCAGCCCGGGCGCTTGCCGCGGCCGGTCCAGGTATTGCCGGCGCTGTCGCGGTAACGGACCGGCACCTTGCGCGCGGTTTTCTTGCTGGGTACCGCCTTGCTGCCAAAACCCAGATCTTCTGCGGTCAAGCCATATTCTTCGATTTTCTTGCGGATATCGTCGATTACCGCAGCTTGCTCTCGTGCCTTGATCTCTTCGGCTTGCTTCTGCAATTCGTTGATTTTCTGAACGATTTCCTGATAGGTTGCCATTTTGAGACCTCTGATTACGGTGGGCGAGATGAACGGCATGAATTATAACGGCCTGCGTTAGCGATGCAAATGCCGGCGCAGGTTGAAACCGATTTTTGACAAAATCGATCACGAAACCTTTCAAGGTGAACTTTTTCGAGGTCACTCTGTCACCGCCAGCCGTCTTGATCGTATTTCCGCATGTTTGCCGCGTGGCTGGCCCGCCTTGGTGGAGGCGTTTGCTTCGGGTCTTTCGCTTGCCGCTTTCGTTTTGAGCAATATGGCGCGGTAAAACGGATGCGATGTTGTGGTGGTTGGGTTTCCATGCCCTGGCGCGTCGCGTGCCGCATCCCTGCGGGTGCCGCCACGGCCATTCCCCGATTCAAGTAATCCCCGCCAGCGGTCGATATCCCCTCAGCATGGGCTGTCGCCCGGCGTGTTGGCGGGCTGTCCGCCGCTACTGATCGATCCGAGTCGTCCCATGTCCTTGTGCCGCTTTGTCTTGTCTTCGTCGTCGATTGCCTCCGCGCGGCCTGCCGCCAGCGCCGGCGAAGCCGGGCTTCGGGCGACTCCGCGAGGCGGCTCTCGTTGCAATAAGGTGACGCTGCGTGCACTACGCGCGGCGGCTGTGCTAACGTCCCGGGCGGTGTCGAGCCGACCGCCGATCGCAGCCGGCGCGCCGGCCGTGCGCCCGGGTCCCGCACCAAGATTTGCCGCGCTTCACGCGGTTCCGCAATACCGCGGGGTTTCCGTCACCGGCCTCCCGGCCGGAGCCTGACGGCACCACCCACACGCATTCCGCAGCGCCCCCTTCGATATGAGTTTTAGCGTTCTGCTGCTCGCCATCCTGCTCGGCATCGCCGTCGGCCTCGGCCTTCGCGCTACCGGCCGCGGCCGCGATGGAGCGGGATGGCCCGGCCGCATGATGGCCCTGACCGCGGGACTGATGTCGCAGGCGTCGGTCGGCCTGCCGGCCTGGGTCGTGCTGCTGTCCGGTTCGGTGCGGGGATCGGCGGAGTGGTCGCAGGCGCTGGCCGCACTGGTCGGCGGTATCGCCACGACGGTGCTGGCGCAATGGCTGCACCGCGCGCTGGCGTATTGGCGCGGTGCCGCGATGCTGGCGACGCTCGCCGGCGCCGGCGTGATCGCCGCGGCCGGGATCGGGCTCGGTCACCAGTGCGGCGGTTCCAGCTCGCGCACCGCCTGCATCGAGGCGATGAATCTGCTGCATCCGGCGTGGTTCGGCCTCGGCCTGGCCGTGCTCGGCACGGCGGCATTCGCTCTGTTGTGGCTGTCGGAGCGCCGCCAGGCGCCGCAGCGCGAGCGCGACGTCCTGCTGAACGAGTCCGGCGAGCCCGACGGCGAGCGCAGCAGCGCGCCGCCGGGATTGCCGGCGCGGATCGTGCGCCGGCTCAATGGCCGCATCCCCGGCCGGCTGACGGTCCGCCCGGTGGGGCGCGGCCAGGCGACGGTCGGCGAATACAGCGTGGCCACCGACGTGCCCGATCGCGCCGCGTTCGCGCGCTGGCTCGACCAGTCGATCGCGCATGCGCGCCTGGCCGAGACCAGTTGCGCCGTGCTGCTGATCCATATTGCCGACTTCCGCGAGGTCGACGAGGTATTCGAGGTGCGCGCCGACGACATCCTGGCGCAGGACGCCAGCGTGCTGGCCCAGGCCGCGCTCGAACCGCACGACTTCCTGGCCCGGCTGGCCCGCGACGAGTTCGCGGTCGGCGTACCGGCGCTGCTGAACTCCAATCGCGCGCACGAGCTCGGCTCGCGCGTGCTGGCTTCGATCTCCGAGTTCGTCACCGCGCGCGGCCTGCAGATGCAGATCGGCGTCAATATCGGCATCGCGGTCTATCCGCGCGACGCGCAGAGCTCGGAGGCGCTGATGCAGGCCGCGCGCGTCAGCCTGTCCGAGGCGCGCGAGTCCGGCTCGAACCAGGTGCGCACCTTCAATTCCGCGGCGGGCGAGCGCGCGCGCCGCATGCGCGTGATCCGCCGCGATCTCTGGCTGGCGATCCAGGACGACGGCCTGTCGCTCGAATACCAGCCCAAGTTCGACGTCGACGCGCGCACGGTGGTGGGCGCCGAGGCGCTCTGCCGCTGGCGCCATCCGACGCTCGGCGCGGTCAATCCGGCCGAATTCATCATGGTGGCCGAGCAGTCCGGGCAGATCGACAAGCTCGACGACTGGGTCATCGCCAGTGTCTGCCGCCAGGTGCGCGAGTGGCAGGACGCCGGCCTGCCGGTGGTGCCGGTCGCCATCAACGTGTCCGGGCTGCGTTTTGCCAGCCGCGATTTCCCGCAGTACCTGCTCGAGCAGATCCACCAGCACGACATTCCGCCGTCGGCCGTCACGCTCGAGATCACCGAGACGGCGGCGATGAAGGACATCGCGCAATCGCTGGAGACGCTGGCCGAACTGCAGGCGCTCGGCATCCACGTCGCGCTGGACGACTTCGGCAGCGGCTATTCCAGCCTGGGCTATCTGAAGCGGCTGCGGGTCGGCACGCTGAAGATCGACCGTACGCTGATCGGCGGCCTGGAGTCGGACCCGCAGGGCCGCGCCATCGTCGGTTCGATGGTGGCGCTGGCGCACGAGCTGCGCATGCGCGTGGTGGCCGAAGGCGTCGAATCGCAGGCCCAGCTCGACATCCTGGCGCGCATGGGCTGCGACGAAGTCCAGGGTTATCTGCTGGCCCGTCCGATGGAAGCGAGCGGCTTCGCCGACCTGCTGTCCAGCCCCCGCCGCTGACCGGCAGCGCGACAACCCCCCGCCCCGCTGAACGTCCGCGCCGACAACCCTCCGCCCCGCTGAAGGTCCGCGCCGACAACGCTCCGCCCCGCTGAGCCCGCGCCGACAACGCTCCGCCCCGCTGACCGCCCGCGCCGACAACCCCCCGCCCCGCTGAACGCGCGCGCCGATTACCCGCCGCGCCACTCAACGCTTCGCGCCGTGAACGCCTTGCCCCCGCAACACACCCGCTAAAGGAAGCACGCCCGCCCGCCGATAAGCCTGATTGGCGCACAGCGTCGCGGTATGGGACCGATTCCGGTCCGATATGGCGGCACGCGCCGCAGCGATGCGCCGGCAGGGGCCGGCGCCGACCAGCACAGAACACGGATCGCCCCACGCCGCCTGCCGGCCGATCCGCCGCCGTTTCGAGGTAGCCGCCATGCCAGCTCAACGCATTCTTGTCGTCGACGATTCGCCTTCCCTGCGTCGCATGATCGCCGCCTGCCTGCGCGCCGGCGGCTACGACGTCGCCGAGGCAGCCGACGGCGACGAGGCGCACGCGGCGGCCGAGGCCGCACCGCAGGCGCAGCCGTTCGGCATGCTGGTCACCGACCAGGTGATGCCCGGCATGGACGGCCTGACGCTGATCCGCCGGCTGCGCGCCACGCCGCGCTATGCCGCGATGCCGATCCTGATGCTGACGACCGAGGCCGACGGCCAGATCCGCGCCCAGGCCCGCGAGGCCGGCGCCAGCGGCTTCCTGCCCAAGCCCTTCGATCCCGACCAGCTGATGCAGTCGGTCGCCGCGCTGCTATCCCCCTCCGAAGAGGGGTAATGCCGGCCGCTTCCGACCCTTCAGCCGCGCATCGGAACTGCCGATAACCAGCAAGGGGCGAGGCGCGCCGTTCGCGGGCGCGGCCAGTGGCCGCGCCATCGCGGCGCCATCGCCATGCAGTTGCAGTCGCCAAAAAAGGCAGTCGGGCCGGTTGGGGTGCACTCCGCCAGCGTGCAACGACGGCCACAACCGGGGAGCGGGAGCGCAAGATGAATCTCAGCAGCAAGACCGAAGGAAGCGGCGAGGAATTCCTCGCCTTCACGCTGGGTCGCGAGGAATACGGCGTCGACATCCTCAAGGTGCAGGAAATCCGCGGCTACGAGGCGGTCACGCAGATCGCCAACGCGCCGCCCTATCTGAAGGGTGTGATCAACCTGCGCGGCATCATCGTGCCGATCGTCGACCTGCGCATCAAATTCCAGCAGCAGAAGGTCAGCTACGACCAGTACACGGTCGTCATCATCGTCGACCTGAACCATCGCACCACCGGCATCGTCGTCGACGGCGTCTCCGACGTGCTGACGCTGACCACCGCCCAGATCAAGCCCACGCCGCAGTTCTCCGGCAATCTCGATACCGAATACATCCGCGGCCTGGGCTCCATCGAGGACCGCATGCTGATCCTGGTCGATATCGAGAAACTGCTGGCGACCGAGGAACTGGCCGCGATCGAAGCCGCCGCGGCGGCCTGAGGCGCGCCCCGAACGAATCCCGCAGCACAACGTCATGAGAAACAACCAGCCTGTCACCGCGCGCGAATACAAGCTCGCGCCGAACGATTACCTGATTTCGCGCACCGACCTGAAGGGCCGCATCACCTTCGCCAACCGCGCGTTCATCGAGGTCAGCGGCTTCACCGCCGAGGAACTGCTCGGCGCCCCGCACAACCTGGTGCGCCATCCCGACATGCCGCCCGAGGCCTTCGAGGATCTGTGGCGCACGCTGCAGGCGGGCCGCTCCTGGGTCGGGCTGGTCAAGAACCGCCGCAAGAACGGCGACTACTACTGGGTCAGCGCGACGGTGACGCCGACCCGCGTCGACGGCCAGACCGTCGGCTATACCTCGGTGCGCTCGATGGCGAGCGCCGAGCAGATCGAGGCAGCGCAGGCCGCGTACGCGCGCATCCGCGCCGGCAACGGCTCAGGCATCCGCATCCGCGAGGGCGCGGTGGTTCGCCGCGGGCCACTCGGCTGGATCGACGGGCTGCGCCGGCTGGGCTTGCGCGGCCGCATCATGCTGTCGCAGGGCGTGGGCCTGGCATGGTTCCTGGCCGCGCTGGTCGCGTTCGAGCTGCTGGCCGAGCCGCAGACGCGCGCGGCACTGCGGCCGTGGCTGTGGGGCGGCTTCGTGCTGGCCGGCCTGTCGGCGATGGCCACCGGCGCGGCGCTGCTGGCCATGGTGCATCGGCCGATGCGCGAGATGCTGGACTTCGCGCTGCGCCTGGGCGCCGGCGACCTGGCCACGCGCTACGAGTTCTCCAGCAACGACGAGATCGGCGCGCTCGCCAAGGCGATGCAGACCATGCAGCGCAGCCTGCTGTCGGTCGTTCATGAAATCCAGGAAGGCATGAGCGCGATCGCCACGGCGACGCGCCAGGTGGCCGCGGGCAACAGCGACCTGTCGCAGCGCACCGAGCAGCAGGCGGCCTCGCTGGAGGAGACCGCGTCGAGCATGGAAGAGCTGACCGGCACGGTCCGCCAGAACGCCGACAACGCGCGCCAGGCCAGCGGCCTGGCGGCCAACGCCTCGGAGACCGCGGTCAAGGGCGGCGAGGTGGTGGGCCGCGTGGTGCAAACCATGGACGAGATCAACGGCGCCTCGAAGAAGATCGTCGACATCATCGGCGTGATCGAGGGCATCGCGTTCCAGACCAACATCCTGGCGCTGAACGCGGCGGTGGAAGCGGCGCGTGCGGGCGAGCAGGGCCGCGGCTTCGCGGTGGTGGCCGGCGAGGTGCGCAGCCTGGCGCAGCGCAGCGCGAACGCGGCCAAGGAAATCAAGGGTTTGATCGGCGATACGGTGGCGCGCGTGGACAACGGCTCGGCGCTGGTGGGCCAGGCCGGCCAGACCATGGGCGAGATCGTGCAGGCGGTCAAGCGCGTGACGGACATCATGGGCGAGATCAGCGCGGCGTCGGCCGAGCAGAGCTCGGGCATCGAGCAGGTGAACCAGGCGGTGGCGCAGATGGACGAGGTCACGCAGCAGAACGCGGCGCTGGTCGAGCAGGCCGCCGCCGCGGCCGGTTCGCTGGAAGACCAGGCCGCTCGCCTGCGCGACGCGGTGGCGGTGTTCCGCGTCAGCCTGAACGCCGAGCCGCGCCCGATGCGTCCGCGCGCCGCGTCGGCGCAGCCGGCGGAGGCGCCGCGGCTGGCGCGCGCTTGAGCGCGCTTGAGCGCCAGGCCGATTGCGCGTCGGACAGGTAGTCGAAGCGCAATGGACGGGAAATTGATGGGTATTTGATGGGCAGGGAGGCCGGACCCCGACAGGGCCCGGCACCAATCGAAGCACGGACAGCAGCATCGCCCGGCATTACAACGAAGCCGGTAAGCGCGGCGCCCGATCCCCGACGATCGGCGCCGCAATCCGGCCGGACGGTCATCCAGAAGAAGAGGTAGTTCTCATGCAATGGTTCAAGCAACTGCGAGTCGCGACGAAGCTGGTCGTCGGCTTTCTGATCGTTTCCGTCATCGGCATGGCGATGGGCCTGCTGGGGGTGGTCAATATGGGCCGGATGACCGAGTGGACCAGCCGGATCTATAACACCGACCTGCAGGCCCTGAAGGCGGTGCAGGACGCCAACATCAACCTGCTGTACGCCAGCCGCGCGCAGATCGCGCTGCTGTCGGCCTCGACGATGGGCGAGCGCGCGACCGAGAAGACGCTGATCGAGAAGTCGTTCGGCGTGGTCGACGAGCGCATCAAGCAGGCGCGCAACTCGTTCCAGACCGAGCAGGGCCAGGCGCTGATCAAGCAGTTCGACGCAATGCTGCCGGCCTATCGCGACCGCATGGGCAAGTACGTCGAGCTGGTCTCGCGCCAGCCGCTCGATACCTCGCAGTTCGAGAGCCAGGTCTTCGAGGAAAGTACGGCGCTGCTCAAGGATGGCCATGCGATCGAAGAGCTGATGTTCAACATGGTCAAGCGCCGCGACGCCGGTGCCCGCGCCAACATGGAAGAGGCCCAGGGCGTCTACGAGAGCTCGCGCCTGTGGATGCTGGCGCTGGTGCTGGGCGGACTGGCGGTGTCGCTGCTGCTCGGCGTGTTCCTGGCCCGCGCGCTGTCGCGCCAGCTGGGCGGCGAGCCGGCCTACGCGGCCGCGATCGCCTCGCGCATTGCCGACGGCGACTTCTCGACCGAGATCAAGCTGCGCGCCGGCGATCGCGACAGCATGCTGTACGCGATGAAGCAGATGCAGCTGCAGCTGTCGGGCATGGTGCAGGAGTTCAAGACCGCGGCCGAGTCGATCGCCTCGGCCTCGCGTGAGATCGCCGCGGGCAACAGCGACCTGTCGCAGCGCACCGAGCAGCAGGCGGCCTCGCTGGAGGAGACCGCGTCGAGCATGGAAGAGCTGACCGGCACGGTCCGCCAGAACGCCGACAACGCGCGCCAGGCGAGCGGCCTGGCGGCCAATGCCTCCGAGACCGCGGTCAAGGGCGGCGAGGTGGTGGGCCGCGTGGTGCAGACCATGGACGAGATCAACGGCGCCTCGAAGAAGATCGTCGACATCATCGGCGTGATCGAGGGCATCGCGTTCCAGACCAACATCCTGGCGCTGAACGCGGCGGTGGAAGCGGCGCGTGCGGGCGAGCAGGGCCGCGGCTTCGCGGTGGTGGCCGGCGAGGTGCGCAGCCTGGCGCAGCGCAGTGCGAACGCGGCCAAGGAAATCAAGGGCCTGATCGGCGATACGGTGGCGCGCGTGGACAACGGCTCGGCGCTGGTGGGCCAGGCCGGGCAGACCATGGGCGAGATCGTGCAGGCGGTCAAGCGCGTGACGGACATCATGGGCGAGATCAGCGCGGCGTCGGCCGAGCAGAGCTCGGGCATCGAGCAGGTGAACCAGGCGGTGGCGCAGATGGACGAGGTCACGCAGCAGAACGCGGCGCTGGTCGAGCAGGCCGCCGCCGCGGCCGGTTCGCTCGAAGACCAGGCCGCCCGCCTGCAGGCGTCGCTGGCCCGCTTCCGCCTGGCCGCCGACGAGCTGTTCGCCCCGTCGCTGCAGGCCCCGTCGGTTGCCAGGCCGATCGCCGCACCTGCCGCACCGGCATCGGCCGCAGCGGCAGCCAGCCGCCACGACGAGCCCGCTGGGGCCGATCGCGCCGACCGCGCAGAGCGTACCGAACGCACGGAACCGGCCTCGGCCAAGTCCGCCCCGCGCCTGCCGGGCCGTCCGGCGCCGCGCGCCGCGACAGCCGCTGCCGCCACCGCCGGTGCCGACAGCGACTGGAGCGCCTTCTGAACACCCCGCCGCGGCGGGGCGGGCGCGGCCGGCATGGCGCGCCCCCGACCATGACAGACGATGAACAGCGAAATCACCCTGTCCCTGCCGCGTGAGGCCGCGGACAAGCTGCGCGGCGAGTTCGACCATTTCGTCCGGCTCTCCACGGGGCTGGACCGGCAGTTCGTGCCGCCCTCGTTCGAGGACTTCCTGCGTGCGCGCGTGATGCACCAGGACGGGCCGCTGACCGAGCGCGCGGTCACGCGGCTGCTGAGCGGCGGCGAGTACGCGTGGGCCAAGCGTGTGTTCGACAAGCAGCTGCCGCACGCGCTGGCCAATCTGATGCGCGACGCCGAACGCTTCGGCTTCGGGCTCGCGGTGCGTTCGGAATGGTCGCAGTCGGAGCGGCTGGCGCAGGCGCGCAAGTGGGCGGTCGAGATTCTCGACCACGCCGGCGCCGATCCGGCGCTGGCCGATACGCTGGCCGAACACATCGCCAACGCCGCGGTCGACGTGCGCACGATCGAGGAACAGATGCAGACGCCCGCATGGCGCCTGGCGGACAGCCTGCGCCGGCGCGTCTACGACCTGCTGTACCTGGTGCAGACCGAACGCGGCACCGGCGCCGCGCTGACGCGGCTGGGCGAACTGCGCGCGATGGTGGGCCTCGCGCTCGACTACGGCGCGATCGACGCACAGGAAGCGGGCCGTGTGATGGAGCAGATCGAGCATGCCCGCCCGCACCTGTTCCGCGACGAGCCGGACGATGTCTTCGCGCGGCTCGCGGCGTGGCTGCGCCGCGTTTTCAAGCCGATGCCGGCCGCGCCGTCAATGGTGGAAAGCGACAGGCGCTCGCCCTGAACGCGAAGCGTTTTCAGTCACGGGGAAATCGCCCTCGAAAACTGCGCGGAATTGCTGTGGAAGTGATTCGCGCAGCATGTCTGCTGTTACAGATTTGATCCAGATCACGTTACAAGGTTGTTACATCTTTCCGTGTCGTTTCGGCCATGTATCATCCGTACGACAATGCGCATCCCCAACGTAAGTAGGGATTGGCAGCGGCATGCGATTGCCGATATAAAGCGGACAGTCCATTTACATTCCGTAACATTTGTTACCAGATGTGAGTTTTGTAACTGGACCGGAGTAGTTCCGATCAGATGTAGTACCCGTCGCACACGCACTGAAACGATCTGGACGCCGGAGGTCTGCCACCGGTAAGCGCTGGACAAGCGGGCGAGGGTTCCTTGGTAGCGGGGATAAATTGGAAAGCAGTGAACTTCTGCAGGAGATCAGGGAGGTCAACCTCGCCTATCTGCTGCTCGCGCAACGCCTGGTGCGCGAAAACCAACTCGAAGCCATGTTCCGCCTTGGCGTCAGCAAGGAAATCGCTGACATCCTGGTCAAGCTGACGCCTGCTCAGCTGGTCAAGCTGGCGGCCTCCAACATGGTCCTGTGCCGCTTCCGGTTCGACGACCATGCGTTGCTCTCCACGCTGACGCATACCGCCAAGAGCCACGATATGCAGCAGATCCACGCTGCGATCCTGCTCGCGCGCCAGCCGGTGGAGTCGCTCAATTGAGCGCGCTGCTGCAGGCCCAACCGGCCCGGAGCTACACGGCCGCTCCGGCTGCCCCGCGCAAGAGCGTACTCCAGGATGCCAACCAGACCCAGCTCGCCATCGAGCTGATCGGCCTGGGCGCGCGCCTGCAGGTGCTCGAAGCCGAGACCACGCTCTCGCGCGACCGGCTGATCCGTCTGTACAAGGAACTGCGCGGCGTGTCCCCGCCCAAGGGCATGCTGCCGTTCTCGACGGACTGGTTCACGACCTGGCTGCCGAACATCCACTCGTCGCTGTTCTTCTCGGCCTACCAGTTCATGGTCGAGCAGGGCGAGGCGAGCGGCATTCGTGCCGTGGTCGCCGCATACCGTCTCTACCTCGAGCATGTGTCCCTGCTCGGCGGCGAAATTGTCTTAAGTTTTACGCGTGCCTGGACGTTAGTACGGTTCTTCGAGAGCAATATGCTGCAGCTTTCCAGTTGCACATGCTGCGGAGGACAGTTCGTCACTCACGCCTACGAGCCGAACGCGAACTTCGTCTGCAGCCTGTGCCGGCCGCCATCGCGCGCGGGCAAGGCAAAGAAGCCCTCGAAGGACGCCACGCCAGCGCAACCCGCCTGATTCACGCCGGGCTTGCGCGGCGAGCCAGACCGAGGCGGCACGGCGCGCAGCTTGCCGTGTCCTTCCGAGGTCCGGCTCGCGCGTGTCCGACGCGTGTTTTTCTGACGGGGAATCGATCGTGCTAGTTGTTCTTGGCTATGTCGTCGTAGTGGCGGCGGTGCTTGGTGGTTACGCCATGACTGGCGGCCACATGGGCGCGCTATATCAACCGGCAGAACTGGTGATCATTGGCGGCGCCGCGGTCGGCGCCTTCATCAGCGCCAACAGCGGCAAGGCCATCAAGGCGACCTTGCGCGCGCTGCCGCAGCTGCTGCGCAGCAGCAAATACAACAAGGCGCTGTACATGGAAGTGATGGCGCTGCTGTACGTGCTGCTGTCCAAGGCGCGCCGCGAGGGCATCCTGTTCCTCGAAAAGGAAATCGCCGATCCGGCCGCCAGCAGCGTCTTCAGCCAGTATCCGCGCATCCTCGCCGATCCGGCGATGATGGAATTCCTGACCGACTATCTGCGCATGATGGTCAACGGCAACATGAATGCCTTCGAGATCGAGGCCCTGATGGACCATGAGATCGAGACCTTCAAGCACGAGGCCGAAGTGCCCGCCCACGCGCTGGCGCGGGTCGGCGATGCGCTGCCGGCCTTCGGCATCGTCGCCGCGGTGATGGGCGTGGTGCATGCGCTGGCGTCGGCCGACCTGCCCCCGTCCGTGCTGGGCGCGCTGATCGCCCATGCGATGGTCGGCACCTTCCTGGGCATCCTGCTGGCTTACGGCTTCGTCTCGCCGCTGGCCTCGCGGGTCGAGCACCAGGTTGCCGAGACGGTCAAGATGTACCAGTGCATCAAGGTCACGCTGCTGGCTTCGCTCAACGGCTATGCGCCGCTGGTCGCGGTCGAGTTCGGCCGCAAGGTGCTGTACTCGAGCGAGCGTCCGTCGTTCCTGGAACTGGACGACCACGTGCGCGAAGTCAAGAGCCTGACGTAAGCGCGCCGGCCAGCCAGTCCCCGAGCCAGTCCATTCGTCCGTCCAACGCAGGCCAAGCATGACCGATCACGCGCGCCCCATCGTCGTCCGCCGCGCTGCCGCCCACGGCAAGCCGCACGGCAACCACAGCTGGAAGATCGCCTACGCCGACTTCATGACGGCGATGATGGCCTTCTTCCTGGTGCTGTGGCTGCTGAGCACGTCGACGCCGAAGGACCTGGTGCAGGTGGCCGAGTATTTCCGCACGCCGCTGAAGGTGGCGATTGCCGGTGGGCAGAAGGTCAGCGAGTCGCCAAGCGTGATTCCCGGCGGCGGCATCGATCCGGCCAGCAAGGACGGCGAAACGCGCCGCATGCGCGAGGACGATCCGCAGTCGCTGCAGAAGCGCCGCGACCAGCTCGAGACCGAGCGCCTGCGCGCGCTCAAGCAGCGGCTCGAGCAGCTGATCGAGAACAACCCGGTGCTGCGCCAGTTCCGTCCGCAGCTGCTGCTGGACATCACCAGCGAAGGGCTGCGCATCCAGATCCTCGATACGCAGAACCGGCCGATGTTCCGCACCGGCAAGGCCGTGGTCGAGCCCTACATGCGCGACATCCTGCGCGAGATCGGCCCGGTGCTCAACGAGATGCCGAACAAGGTCAGCCTGTCGGGCCATACCGATTCGTCCAACTACATGAACGGCGAGCGCACCTACTCGAACTGGGAGCTGTCGGCCGATCGCGCCAACGCCTCGCGCCAGGAGCTGATCGCCGGCGGCATGCAGGAAGGCAAGGTGCTGCGCGTGCTGGGCCTGGCCGCCACCATGCCGCTGGACAAGAACGATTCGCTGGCCCCGGTCAACCGCCGCATCAGCATCGTGGTGCTGAACCAGCGCGCCCAGGCCCGCTTCGAGGCGGAGAACGCCAGCGCGGCCGACGTCGCGGTGCGCGCCAAGGCCGGCGAGTCGGCGCAGGCGCTGCAGCAGGGCATGGAAGAGGCGACGGGCGCAGCGGCGCCCCAGGCGCGGCAGTAGCCGGCACTTAAATCAGTAACAAAATTTAATAAGACCGTCGGCGAGGTCGATAACCAGCTGGTAACGGCTCAATGCTTAGCAATCAGTGATTCAGGACGGTCATGTCTGTCGATATCGATATCACGCAGTTCTACCAGACCTTCTTCGAGGAAGCGGAAGAGCTGCTCGTTGAAATGGAGCAGTTGCTGCTCGGCCTCGACATCGAGGCGCCCGACGCGGAAGACCTCAATGCGATCTTCCGCGCGGCGCATTCGATCAAGGGCGGCGCGGCGACCTTCGGCTTCAGCGCGCTGACCGAAACCACCCACCTGCTCGAGAACCTGCTGGACCGCACGCGCCGGCGGGAACTGGCGTTGTCCAGGGCCATCATCGATACCTTTCTGGAAACCAAGGACGTGTTGCAAGACCAGCTCAACGCCTACCGCAACGGTACCGAACCCGATCCGCAGACCCTTGCGCGCATCTGTGCGGTGCTGCAGCAGCTGGCCTACGAGACCGGCGGCGAGGCCCCGGCCCCCGCACCGGTAGCGGCCGCGCCCGCCCCGGTCCCTGCTTCCGCTTCCCCCGCCGCGGCAGCTGCCCCGGCCGGCGGCGCGCTGAAGGTGCGTCTGCTCAACGTGTCGAAGGACGACCAGGCGCTGCTGCGCGAAGAACTCGGCAACCTCGGCGAGATCCTCGGCGAGACCCAGGGCGACAGCGAACTGGCGATCGAGCTGGCGACGCAATGCAGCCCGGACGACATCGTCGCGGTCTGCTGCTTCGTGATCGACGGCGAGCAGATCGTGATCGAGCCCTCGACCGGTGCAGCCGCGGCTGCGCCTGGCCCGGCGCCCGCGGCCGAGGCGGCGGCTGCTCCGGCGCCGGCCCCCTCCGTGCCGGCACCGGCCGCCGCCCCCGCCGCCAAGGACAAGGAGCGCGCCAAGGCCAGCGCCGCGGCCGCCCATCAGGAATCCGGCTCGATCCGCGTGCCGACCGAGAAGGTCGACCAGATCATCAACCTGGTCGGCGAACTGGTGATCACGCAGTCGATGCTGGCGCAGACCGCGTCGTCGCTCGACCCGGTGCTGTTCGACCGCCTGTTCTCCGGCATGGGCCAGCTCGAGCGCAATGCGCGCGATCTGCAGGAAGCGGTGATGTCGATCCGCATGATGCCCATGGACTATGTGTTCTCGCGCTTCCCGCGCCTGGTGCGCGACCTGGCCGCCAAGCTCGGCAAGCAGATCGACCTGGTGACCTTCGGCAAGGCCACCGAACTGGACAAGAGCCTGATCGAGCGGATCATCGACCCGCTGACCCACCTGGTGCGCAACAGCCTGGACCACGGCATCGAGACGCCCGACAAGCGTGTCGCCGCGGGCAAGGACCCGACCGGCCAGCTGATCCTGTCGGCGCAGCACCACGGCGGCAACATCGTGATCGAGGTCAGCGACGACGGCGGCGGCCTGCGCCGCGACAAGATCCTGGCCAAGGCGATGCAGAACGGCCTGCCGGTGTCGGAGAGCATGAGCGACGAGGAAGTGTGGCAGCTGATCTTCGCGCCGGGATTCTCGACTGCCGAGGCGGTCACCGACCTGTCCGGCCGCGGCGTCGGCATGGACGTGGTCAAGCGCAACATCCAGGAGATGGGCGGCCATGTCGAGATCAGCTCGCGCCCGGGCAACGGCACCACCACCCGCATCGTGCTGCCGCTGACGCTGGCGATCCTCGACGGCATGTCGGTCAAGGTCGGCGAGGAGACCTTCATCCTGCCGCTGAACTGCGTCATGGAGTCGCTGCAGCCCAAGGCCGACGACGTGCGCACCGCCGCCAATACCGAGCGGGTGATGCACGTGCGCGGCGAATACCTGCCGCTGCTGGAGCTGCACCGCGTCTTCAACGTCGAGAACGCCGTACAGGAGCCGACCCAGGGCATCGCCATCATCCTGCAGGCCGAAGGCAAGCGTTTCGCGCTGCTGGTGGACCAGCTGATCGGCCAGCACCAGGTCGTGCTGAAGAACCTGGAGACCAACTACCGCAAGGTGCCCGGCATCTCGGCCGCAACCATCCTGGGCGACGGCAGCGTGGCGCTGATCGTCGACGTCGCCGCGCTGCAGCGCACCGGCGTGCGGCGCCAGGAGCCGGCGCTGGCTTGAGGCGAAGGCAAGAATCAACAAGGAGCAACACATCATGGCCGGCATCGGACATAGCGACACCCCCGGAAGCGAGGCGGCGGGCCAGGAGTTCCTGGTGTTCACGCTGGGCTCCGAGGAATACGGCATCGACATCCTGAAGGTGCAGGAGATCCGCAGCTACGACGGCGTGACGCGGATCGCCAACGCACCCGACTTCATCAAGGGCGTGACCAACCTGCGCGGCGTGATCGTGCCGATCGTCGACCTGCGCATGAAGTTCCGCCTGGGCAACGTCAAGTACGACCACCAGACCGTCGTCATCATCCTGAACATCGCCGGCCGTGTGGTCGGCATCGTGGTCGACGGCGTGTCCGACGTGCTGACGCTGACCGGCGAGGCCATCAAGCCGGCGCCGGAGTTCGGCGTGTCGGTGTCGACCGAGCATCTGACCGGCCTGGCGACCGTCGAAGGCCGCATGCTGATCCTGCTCGACATCGAACGGATGATGACCAGCCCCGAGATGGCGCTGATCGAGGGCGAGGTCGCCTGAGCGGGCCCGGGCCGCAGCTGGCCCGCCGCTCGGGTTCGCCAGCCCGTCGCTTCATCACGATCCCGTCGCCGTACCGCAGCCAACTTCGTCCCACCCTCGTCGATCCACCGCAGACATGACGCCGCATCGAACCCCCGCTCCCCGCGCCGCGGCCCCCGCCATGCCGCTCGCCACGCTGCGGGACGACGCGCGCGACTTCCTGCTGACCGACCGCGACTTCGACAAGGTGCGCGTGCTGATCCACCGCCGCGCCGGCATTTCGCTGGGCGCGCAGAAGCGCGAGATGGTCTACAGCCGGCTGGCACGCCGGCTGCGCGCGCTGCATCTGAACGACTTCGCCAGCTACCTGGCGCTGCTGGAAGGCGACGAGTATTCCGGCGAGTGGGAATTCTTCACCAACGCGCTGACCACCAACCTGACCTCGTTCTTCCGCGAGGCGCACCATTTCCCGCTGCTGGCCGAGCATGCCAAGCGGATCGGCCGGCCGTACTCGGTCTGGTGCGCGGCGGCATCGACCGGCGAGGAACCGTATTCGATCGCGATCACGCTGGCCGAGGCGCTCGGCGAGCGCGCCGCGACGGTGCTGGCCACCGACATCGACACCCAGGTCCTGGCCAAGGCGCGTACCGGCGTCTATTCGGCCGACCAGGTCGCGCGCCTGTCGCAAGAACGGCTCAAGCGCTTCTTCCTGAAAGGCACCGGGCAGCGTGCCGGCCAGGTCAAGGTCAAGCCCGAGCTGGCTTCGACGATCGCCTTCGAACCGCTGAACCTGCTGGCGCCAGACTGGGGCATCCGCGAGCGCTTCGATGCGATCTTCTGCCGCAACGTGATGATCTATTTCGACAAGCCGACCCAGGGCCGCATCCTGGAGCGCTTCGTCCCGCTGCTCAAGCCGCATGGCCTGCTGTTCGCCGGCCATTCGGAGAACTTCTCCTACGTGACGCGCGCCTTCCAGCTGCGCGGGCAGACCGTCTACGAACTGGCGCCGGGCGCGGCCAGGGCCGGAGCCGCCTGATGCAGACGCCGCACCTGCCGGAGGCGATCGCCACCCGCACCTACTTCGACCGCGAGTTCGGCAAGCAGGCCATCAAGCTGCTGCCCAACGAGTACTACGTCACGCGCGACGACGTGGTGCTGACCACGGTGCTCGGCTCCTGCGTGGCCGCCTGCATCCGCGACGAGAAGGCCGGCGTCGGCGGCATGAACCACTTCATGCTGCCGGACGACGAGAACGCCGGGCCCGACCGCGTGCTGTCGGCGTCCATGCGCTACGGCTGCTATGCGCTCGAGGTGCTGATCAACGAGCTGCTGAAGATGGGCGCGCGCCGCGAGCGGCTCGAGGCCAAGGTGTTCGGCGGCGGCGCGGTGCTGGCCAACATGACCACGCTGAACATCGGCGACCGCAACGCCGAGTTCGTGCTGCGCTATCTGAAGACCGAGGAGATCCGGGTCGCGGCGCAGGACCTGCGCGGACCGCACGCGCGCCGGGTCAGCTATTTCCCGCAGACGGGCCTGGCGCTGGTGCGCCGGCTGACGCGCCAGGACGACCAGGCGGTCGTCGAACGCAGCGAGCGCGCGCTGGCGCGCGCCATTTCCGCGACGCCGGTACGCGGCGGCGTCGAGCTGTTCGGGCGGCGCGGCACCGCTTCCACCGTTTCCTGAATTCGAAGGACCCGTTTTCGACATGACCGCCGCCGCCAAGATCAAGGTGCTCTGCGTGGACGACTCCGCGCTGATCCGCAGCCTGATGACGGAGATCATCAACAGCCAGCCCGACATGGAGGTGGTCGGCACCGCGCCGGACCCGCTGGTCGCGCGCGAGATGATCAAGCGCCTGAACCCCGATGTGCTGACGCTGGACGTCGAAATGCCGCGCATGGACGGCCTCGATTTCCTCGAGCGGCTGATGCGGCTGCGGCCGATGCCGGTGCTGATGGTGTCCTCGCTGACCGAGCGGGGGTCCGAGATCACGATGCGCGCGCTGGAACTGGGCGCGGTGGACTTCATCACCAAGCCCAAGCTCGGCATCCGCGACGGCCTGCTCGAATACACCGACACCATCGCCGACAAGCTGCGCGCCGCCTCGCGCGCGCGCCCGCGGCCGGCGGCGGCGCCCGGCGCCCAGCCCGCGGAACCCGCGCCGATGCTGCGCACGCCGCTGCTGTCGACCGAGAAGCTGATCATCGTCGGCGCGTCCACCGGCGGCACCGAGGCCATCAAGGAATTCCTGATGCCGCTGCCGCCCGATGCGCCGGCGGTGCTGATCGTCCAGCATATGCCGGCGGGCTTCACGCGCTCGTTCGCGCAGCGGCTCGACGGCCTGTGCCGCATCAAGGTCAAGGAGGCCGAGCATGGCGAACGCGTGCTGCCGGGCTACGCCTATATCGCGCCGGGCGACCAGCATCTGCTGCTGGCGCGCAGCGGCGCCAACTATGTTGCGCACCTGTCGCAGGACCCGCCGGTCAACCGGCATCGGCCGTCGGTCGACGTGCTGTTCGATTCGGCCGCCGTGCATGCGGGCAAGAACGCCATCGGCGTGATCCTGACCGGCATGGGCCGCGACGGCGCGCGCGGCATGCTGCGGATGCGCGAGGCCGGCGCCTACAACCTGGCGCAGGACGAGCAGAGCTGCATCGTGTTCGGCATGCCGAAGGAGGCGATCGCCGCCGGCGGCGCGCACGAGGTGGTGCCGCTGTCCGCGATGAGCCAGCGCGTGATGGCACGGCTGGCGACCTTCGGCACACGCGCGCAGCGCGTTTGACAACCACGCGGACGCGGCGCGGCTGGCCTGCGCGGCGCGTCCGGATAGACGCAATCATCCACAACCGTAATGGAGCCGTAGAGTGGACAAGAACATGAAGATCCTGGTGGTCGACGACTTCCCGACCATGCGCCGCATCATCCGCAACCTGCTCAAGGAGCTGGGTTTCGCCAACGTCGAGGAAGCCGAAGACGGCGCCGCCGGCCTGGAGAAGGTCAAGGACGGCAGCTTCCAGTTCGTGGTCTCGGACTGGAACATGCCCAACATGGACGGCCTGACCATGCTGCAGGGCATTCGCGCCGATCCCGCGATTGCGAAGACGCCGGTGCTGATGGTGACGGCCGAGGCCAAGAAGGAAAACATCATCGCGGCGGCGCAGGCCGGCGCCAATGGCTATGTGGTCAAGCCGTTCACCGCGGCGACGCTGGACGAGAAGATCACCAAGATCTTCGAGAAGATCGCCAAGGAAGGGGCCTGAGGCAGCCGCTATGTCCACCACGTCGAATATCAATATCGAGTCCGCCGAGCAGATCATCCAGCGCATCGGCAGCCTGACGCGCATGCTGCGCGACAGCATGCGCGAACTGGGCCTGGACAAGGAGATCGAGCGCGCGGCGCAGGCGATCCCCGACGCGCGCGATCGCCTGAGCTACATCGCCAACATGACCGAGAAGGCGGCCGAGCGCACGCTGAACGCGGTCGAGCTGGCGCAGCCGATCCAGGCCGACCTGGAGAAGCACGCCGAGGCGCTCGACAAGCGTTGGGAGGACTGGTTTGCACGGCCGGTCGAACTGGCCGACGCGCGCGAGCTGGTGCTCGACACGCGCGCCTTCCTGACCGAGGTGCCGACGCAGGCCCGCGCGACCGGCAGCCATCTGCTCGACATCATGATGGCGCAGGACTTCCAGGATCTGACTGGCCAGGTCATCAAGAAGATGATGGACATGATCCAGACGCTGGAGCAGGAACTGCTGCAGATGCTGATCGACAATGTCCCGGCCGAGCGCCGCGTCGAGGCCGGCCCGGCCACGCTGATGAACGGACCGCAGGTCAATCCGGAAGGCAAGCACGACGTGGTATCGGACCAGTCGCAGGTCGACGATCTGCTGGCAAGCCTGGGGTTCTGAGCGGCCTGTCGCTGGGCTATTCCGGCAGGTCCTTTCGCTTGCCGGAGACCGCTGTGCCGTCGGGCCGGTCCGGGGCAAAATGCGCGCCGACATGATCGATGAAGCGGTGCCAGCGCGGGGCATCGCCGGGAATATTGTCGGCCAGCGTCGCCAGCAGACTGGCGTGATCCTGCGATGGGCATGTCTCGATGAGGTGCGGCCAGGCATCGAGGGCCGGTACCGGGGTCTTCTGTTGCTGGGCCTGGGCCGTGCGAGCGCGATCCAGTGCCGCCGCCACGGCGTCGAACGGCATTGTCGACGGCGGTGTCAGGTGCGGCTGCAACAATGTGCGCGCGCGCTTGTCCAGCCCGGGATAGAGGTGCTGCACCCGCTGCTCCAGCCTGCGGAACAGCGCGTCCCGCAGGCCGGCGGGCGCGGCCAGCACGCCCCGGATGGCCGCTTCGAAGGCCGATACGCCGCAAATCCAGCGAATCCGTTCGGCCAGGCGCAGGGGTTCGAGGATGTCGCGGTGCAGCGCAGCGTTCATGCCGCGGCAGCTCTGGCTCAGCGCAAAGGCGTCGGTCCGGCGCAGGTAGCGGGCCACATGGACCAGGATCTCCACGGGCATCGCGTCCAGCCGCCGCCGGCCGGCTTCGCCTTCCGGCTGGACAGTGGCGTCGGACGGGAGGGGAGCCGGAATGTCGGGCGTGGAACGCGGCGCGGGCAAGGGGAACAAGGTACCGAAAGGCATCGGGAAGCTCGAAGAAATGAGGAGGAAGATGGGGTGGGTTGCTACCGTGCGCGGACGTCGACGCGTGCCCGTGGCCTCCGGCATGGGAGCGGCAGGTGAGCGGCAGGTGAGCGGCATTGGCATCGAACCCTCGACCAAAGCGGCGAACTTCGCGAGGATCTTTCCGAATCGCGGCCGCATTACCGCTCTCGCTTGCGCCCTTGCCCACAAAAGAAAACCCGCACGCTGCCGTTAACTCGCTGACAGGACCGTTCCCCCGGCCTCCGCTGCGCAACCCCCCATCCCATCGCCCAAATAGCGCCGCAATCCCCCGCCTATTCGGCCTAATACCCGCCGCCGCCGACTCCGATAATCGACCCCGTCGAAGGGCGGCATGCCGCTTCGCCACGGAGCGGCCATGTCCGAAGAAAGCGATCTCGAAAAAACCGAACCCGCCTCACCCCGGCGCCTGGAAAAGGCGCGCGAGGAGGGGCAGGTGGTGCGTTCGCGCGAGCTCGGCACCTTCGTGATGCTGATGGCCGGCGTGGCCGGCCTGTGGGGGCTCGGCGGCATGCTGGGCCGCAAGCTCGATACCGTGATGCGCGCCGCGCTGTCCTTCGAGCCCGCCGTGGCCCACGATCCGGCCCGCATGCTGGCCGGCTTCGCGCAGCTGGTCTGGGAATCGCTGCTGGGCGTGCTGCCCCTGCTGCTGCTGTTTGCCGCCGCGGCGCTGCTGGCGCCGATGGTGCTGGGCGGCTGGCTGTTCTCGACCAAGTCGCTGCTGCCCGATTTCTCCCGGCTGTCTCCGTTCAAGGGGCTGGGCCGGCTGTTCTCGGCGCAGTCGCTGGTCGAGCTGACCAAGGCCGTCGCCAAGTCGCTGCTGGTGGGCGGCGTGGGTTTCTGGGTGCTGTGGCGCCATCTGCCGGATGCCGTGGCGCTGATGAACGCGCCGGTGCAGGAGGCGCTGCTGCGCCTGCTCGAACTGGTGCTGCTGTGCTGCGCGCTGGCCGCCGGTTCGCTGCTGCTGGTGGCGGGCATCGACGTGCCCTGGCAATTCTGGGACTACTTCAAGAAGCTGCGCATGACCAAGGAAGAGGTCAAGCAGGAGCACAAGGAAAGCGAGGGCAACCCGCACGTCAAGGGCCGCATCCGCCAGCTGCAACGCCAGATGGCGCGGCGCCGGATGATGGCCGAAGTGCCGAAGGCCGACGTGGTGGTCACCAACCCGACCCATTTCGCCGTGGCGCTGCGCTACGAGGAAGGCCGCATGGGCGCGCCCCGCGTGGTCGCCAAGGGCACCGAGGAGGTGGCCGCGCGCATTCGCGAGCTGGCCGCCGAGCATCGCGTGCCGATCCTGTCGGCGCCGCCGCTGGCGCGCGCGCTGCACCGCCATGTCGAACTGGGCCACGAGATCCCGTCCGGGCTGTACACCGCCGTGGCGGAAGTGCTGGCCTGGGTCTACCAACTGAAACACTGGCACCACGCCAACGGGCCGCTGCCCGAGGCCCCGACCGGCCTGCCGGTGCCCGATGAACTTGCCGTACCGGAAAGCCGCGCATGAATGCATTGAACTCGCTGTTCCGACTGACGGGCGGGCAGTCCGCCGGCCAGCTGAAGGCACTGGCCGGGCCGCTGCTGATCGTGATGATCCTCGGCATGATGGTGCTGCCGCTGCCGCCGTTCCTGCTCGATCTGCTGTTCACCTTCAATATCGCGCTGTCGATCATGGTGCTGCTGGTCGGCATGTACACGCAGCGTCCGCTGGACTTCGCCGCGTTTCCGGCCGTGCTGCTGTTCTCGACGCTGCTGCGGCTGTCGCTGAACGTCGCCTCCACGCGCGTGGTGCTGCTCGAGGGCCATACCGGCCCCGACGCGGCCGGCAAGGTCATCGAGGCCTTCGGCCACTTCCTGGTCGGCGGCAATTTCGCGGTCGGCATCGTGGTCTTCGCGATCCTGGTGGTGATCAACTTCATGGTGATCACCAAGGGCGCGGGCCGTATCGCCGAGGTCGGCGCACGCTTCATGCTGGACGCGATGCCCGGCAAGCAGATGGCGATCGACGCGGACCTGAACGCGGGCCTGATCAACGAGGAAGGCGCGCGCAAGCGCCGCGCCGAGGTCGCGCAGGAATCGGACTTCTACGGCGCGATGGACGGTGCCAGCAAGTTCGTGCGCGGCGATGCGATCGCCGGCCTGCTGATCATGTTCATCAATGTCTTTGCCGGCATGGTCGTCGGCATGGTGCAGCACGACCTGGACTTCTCGACGGCGGTGCGCAACTACACGCTGCTGACCATTGGCGACGGCCTGGTCGCGCAGATTCCGGCGCTGGTGATCTCGACCGCCGCCGGTGTCATCGTCTCGCGCGTGTCGAACAACCAGGACGTCGGCGAGCAACTGACCGGCCAGCTGTTTTCCGATCCGCGCGTGCTGTACATCACCGGCGGCATCATCGGTTTGCTCGGCATCATCCCCGGCATGCCGCACATCGCCTTCCTGCTGCTGGCGGGTGCGCTGATCTGGTTCGGCACCTATGTCGGCAAGCGCCAGCAGGCGGCCAGGCAGACCGCCAAGCGCGAAGAACGTGCGCCGGCACTGGCCAACGAGAACACCGAGGCCACCTGGGACGACGTCACGCTGGTCGATCCGCTGGGCATGGAAGTCGGCTACCGGCTGATTCCGCTGGTCGATCGCGCGCAGAACGGCGAACTGCTGGGCCGCATCAAGAGCATCCGCAAGAAGGTGGCGCAGGAGATCGGCTTCCTGGTGCCGGTGGTCCATATCCGCGACAACCTGGAACTGAAGCCCAACGCCTACCGCATCACGCTCAAGGGCGTGGAGATCGGCTACGGCGAGGCCGTGCCCGGCCAGTGGATGGCGATCGACCCGGGCCAGGTCAGCGGCACGCTGCCCGGCACGCCGACGCGCGATCCGGCCTTCGGCCTGCCGGCGGTCTGGATCGACAGCGGCATCAAGGAACAGGCGCAGGCGCTCGGCTACACCGTGGTCGACGCCAGCACCGTGGTGGCCACGCACCTGAACCATCTGATCCATCAGCACGCGGCCGAACTGCTGGGCCGCCAGGAAGTGCAGCAGCTGCTGGACCGCATCGCCAAGGAATCGCCGAAGCTGACCGAGGACCTGGTGCCCAAGACGATCACGCTGACGGCGCTGCAGAAGGTGCTGCAGAACCTGCTGGACGAAAGCGTGCCGATCCGCGACATGCGCACCATCCTCGATGTGATCGCCGAGCATGCGCCGAAGATCAGCGACCCGAACGAGCTGACCGCGCTGGTGCGCATGGCGCTGGGCCGCGCGATCACGCAGCAGTGGTTCCCGAACGGCGCCGACCTGCAGGTGATCGGCCTGGATGCGGGCCTGGAGCGCGTGCTGTCGCAGGCTTTGAACTCGGGCGGCAGCATCGAGCCGGGCCTGGCCGATGCGCTGCTGCAGCAGGCGCAGGGGGCGGTGGCACGTCAGGAGCAGATGGGTCTCGATCCGGTGCTGCTGGTTCCGCATGCGCTGCGGCCGCTGCTGTCCCGCTTCCTGCGGCGGACCATGCCGCAATTGCGGGTGCTGTCGCATTCCGAGGTGCCGGACAACCGCAATATCCGCATCACCGCGATGATCGGCGGCGCGGGCTGAGTCCGCCCGGTTTCGCGTTTCGCGGCGGTACCGATCAAGGCGAGGGCGCGCTCACCGTAGCGTTCACAGCGGCGTTCACAGCGGCGCTCACTGCGGCGCCCCCTTCCGTTTGCGCGAGCCCGTCGCAACGGCGACGTCCTCGGCGGGCAACGCCCACATCTCGGCGAGCGACCGATCGCGCGATGGCTGGTCCTTCAGCAGGCGCTCGATCAGCGAACTGAGCATGAACGAAGACGAGGCGCGTGCATCGGCCGGCAGTGCCCGCACCGCGCTCTCCAGCAGCGGCAGCAGCGCGCGGGCGTCTGCTTCGTTGCGGCATCGCAATGCCACCGCGCGCAACACGTTGGCCACGATGCCGATGCCATGGTGCTGAAGCGGGGCAAGCTTCAAGGCCTCTTCCAGCAACCAGCGCGCACGCGGGACGCTCCACTGTTCGGCGCCCCAACGGCCCTGCATCGGTGACAGCGACAGCAGCACGGCGCCGCGATGGGCCAGCGGCAGCAGGGTCAGCATTTCCGACAGCGCGTTGAGCGCCTCGGCGAGCGTGCGAGGCATCCTCGCGCAGAGCAGCTCGCCCGGATCCGCGGCAACGTCATCCGATGCCTGCACAAAGACCCCCTGCGCCGGGTAGTCGAACAGCACGGTGGCCAGCTTGCTTGCAAGCATTCGCCGGGCGGCACGCGGCAGATCCTCCAGCTCGGCGATCTGCATGCGCCACCTGTGCGGCGTGATGTCGCGCGTGGTGGCCATCGCGGCGGACAGGCGGCCGCGCTCCTCCACAGGCAGCCGTACACCGATCCGGACCAGCGCGGCATGGCGCTGGGGCGGCAGCGGCGCCAGGCCGTGGCTGGCCAGTTCCAACAGGACCGGCAGCATGGCCCCCGGGTTCACGGCCGTCTCGGCGCAATGCGCCAGCGCATGCCAGCGGTTCTCCTGGATGTCGATGGGCAGGCAGGCGACCACGTTGGCCAGGTCGCTGTACACGGCCACGGCGTGCTCCGGCGGCACGGCCGCGGCGGCGACGAACACCTGATCCCATCGCGCGGCCATTCCCGGGTCGTCGGGCGGGGTGTAGCGCAGCACCCGCGCCAGCAACGTCACGCGCCATTCCCCGGGGAGCGCCTGGGCAGCCTGCGCGATCGCCTCGCGGATCGGTCTTTCCAGTTGGTTCGCTTCCGCCTCGTCGTCGTCGTCCAGGCCGTAGTCTTCCAGGCGGTTATGCTCGGCGAGCCGGCCGAGGATCATGGCGACGTCGGCCGGCGGCAGGTGCGAGCCCACGTAGCCGATGAACGCCTGCCAACGCGGGGCAAGCTGCGCCGGCCTGTCCGCCGGATCGGCATCGTCGCGATGCACGAATTCGGTGAGCTCGGCAAGGACGTTTCGCTGCGCGGGCAGCGGAAGGCGGCGCGTCAGCGATTCGATCTCGTCCCAGGCCTGCGCGAGCCGGGCGGCCTGATCGCGGGGCGCGTCCCAGACCAGCCGTTTGGCCAGGTTCGCCAGCACGTTGGCGTGGTCCTCCGGCAAGGGCATGCCGGCAGCAGCCGAGTTGCGCACCGCTGCCAGCACAATGGCCTGCGCGTGCGCGTATTCGGCTTCCTGCTTCGGTATGCCATTGGCCATCAGGGCCAGCATCCGGCCGCGCGCGTTCGGCGGCAAGGCGGACACGATACGGCTCCATTGATCGACCGTCGGCAACGGCGTGCCTGCCGTGCCGAACCACCGCAACAGCAGGCGTACCCGTGTCTCCGGCGGCGAGGCGAGCACCCTCTCGAGTAATTCGCCATGGGCCTCCGTGCAGCTGCGCGCCTGGGCGAGACGCTCCCGCGCCGGGTCCTCGGCCGCATAGAGCTCGTCCCACCAAGGCCTGGCGCACGCCTGCAGTTGGCGCGCCAGCAGCTCGCCCGACGGTTCCGTCAGCAGGGGGTGCAAGGCTTGCGCGCGCTGGGCAACGGCATGGAACAAGGCGGGGCGGCTTTCCGCCGGCGCCGCCAGCACGCCGCGAATCGCGCCCTGGACGCCGGTCAGGCTGTTGATCCATCGGATCCGCTCGCCAAGGCGCAGCGGCTCGATGACGTCGCGGCGCAACGCCTCGAATATCGGCCAGCAGGCGCGGCCAAGGGCCAGCGCCGCATTCGGCCGCAGGTAGCCGGCGATGCGTACAAGGATCTCGGTGGGCAGCAACACCAGCCGCAGATCGTCGGCGCCACGCCTGTGGGCCCGCATGACCCCGGATGGCGCGGTGGCAGTCGGGAGGCAGTCGCGCGGTGTCGAATCGCTGGGGCGGACGGACAAGGGGGGCGAGGTATCGAGCGGCATGGCGGGCTGGTCGCGATCGAGCGGTCGATCGGCGGGAATCGTGAAAAAGCAGCGAGTCTGTCAGGCACGAACGGTCCCCACTTCCAAAAAGATCCGCGCTGTCGACGCAACGGAGAGCCTTCCTTGCCGCCTGCCAGCCATCGTGGGCGAAATAAAACCGCATGGCTGCCGTTAACCGGTAATCAGACCGTGCTGCCGCGATTCGCCCGGCCGGCGGCACCGTCATCGTCCAAATAGCGCCGCAATCCCCCGCCTAATCGCCCTAATAGCGCCATGCCCCCGCTCGGATAATCGAGACGTCGAAGGGGCAGGCTGCCGCTTCGCCGAGCGGCGCGCGGCGACCACACGAGAGTCGCCCCACGGCCGCCGATTCGCCGGTGCACCGAAACACCGGCGCAGGGAAAGCGGGACGGCCGACCTTTCACCTCGATCCGAACCGCTTGCTTGCCGGCGGGCACATGGCCGCCGCGCAAGACGTTGTTCCGGCCCACCGTACCGGAGCCGGACCACCGGAAGATCGGAATCGTTGCCATACCGGCGTTGCCGCGGGAACCCACTGAATCAAGGGTCGCAAGACATGAGCGTAGCCAAATTTGTGGCGGCCACCGGCCGCGAAGCCTTGCGCCAGGTGCGCGAAGCCATGGGGCCGGACGCCGTGGTGCTGTCCAACCGCACCGTCGACGGCGGCGTGGAAATCGTGGCGATGCGCGATACCGATCTCGGTGCGATCTCCGACAGCGCGCCCCGGTTCCAGCCGCCGGTGCGCGAGCCGATCCAGGTCGCGGCCGCGGAAGACATCGACGGCATCCGCGGCGAATTGCAATCGATGCGCGCGCTGATCGAGCGGCAACTGTCGGGCATCGCGGTTTCCGCCGTGCCGGCCGCCGCCGCCGATCCGCTGCGCGAGTCGCTGTTCGAATGGCTGGTCGGCGCGGGCTTTTCCGCGCAACTGGCGCGCACGCTGCTGGCGCGGCTGCCGGCCGGCTACGACCGTCCGGCCGCGATGGGCTGGATCCGCCAGGAGATCGCCAGCAAGGTGCCGGTACTGGCCGACGAGGACGCGCTGTTCGGCCAGGGCGGCGTGCTGGCGCTGGTCGGGCCCACCGGGGTCGGCAAGACCACCACCACCGCCAAGCTGGCCGCGCGCTTCGTGCTCAAGCACGGCGCCGACAAGCTGGCGCTGCTGACCACCGACACCTTCCGTATCGGCGCGCACGAGCAGCTGCGCATCTATGGCGACATCCTTGGCGTGCCGGTGCATGCGGTCAAGGACGCGTCCGACCTGCGCCTCGCGCTGGGCGCGCTGTCGCAGAAGCATCTGGTCATCATCGATACCGTCGGCATGAGCCAGCGCGACCGCAATCTGTCCGAGCAGATCGCGATGCTGGCGGGCGCGCCCGCGCCGGTGCAGCGCGTGCTGCTGCTCAACGGCGCCAGCCACGGCGATACGCTCAACGAGGTGGTGCACGCCTACCGCCACGACGCCGCGCCGGGCGCCGGCATCGACGGCTGCATCATCAGCAAGCTCGACGAGGCCACCCATCTCGGTTCGGTGCTCGATGTCGTGATCCGGCATCGGCTGCCGGTGTTCTACGCCTCGACCGGCCAGCGCGTGCCCGAACATTTGGAACTGGCGCGCGGCGACGCGCTGGTTGAGCGCGCCTTCCTGATGCCGCGGCGCGGTTCGGTGTTCGCCGACGCGCAGGCCGCACGGCGTGCGCTGGCTGCCCAAGGTGCGGACGACGCCGCCGATGCGGGCCGGGGCGCGAGCAACGAAGCGCACGACGTGCTGCGCTCGATCGCCGACAGCGGCCATGCCGTGGGCGCCTGCGTCAACGCGCTGCGCGACGGCTCCTATGGCTTTGCGCTGCTGCGCGAGCTGTGGGCGAGCCGCGCCGCGCAGGCCGAGCTGCGTCCGCTGGTACGCCAGGTCCGCGATGCGATCTGCCAGGACGCAAGCCGGCATTGCGAACACTTCGTGCTGTCCGCCTCGGTGACGCTGCCCTGTGCGGTGCCGGGCCGGCGCGCGCCGCAGCCGTGGCAGCACACGCTGTGGCTCGGCGATCGCGACGGCATGCCGCTGATGGCCACCGTGACGCCGCTGGCGCGCGCGCAGCAGGCCGGCGGCTGGGATGCCGAGATGGCCGACTGGCGCGCCGCGCTGGCCGCGCGCCGTACCGTCGTCCATCTGCTCGACACGATACCGGCCGGCGCCACGCTGCAACGCTGGCAGTCGAGCGGCGAGCGCTGGCTGGCGTCCGCGCGCAAGAGCGCGCGCGTGCTGTGCGATGGCACGGCATGGAAGCTGGACGCGCTGGCCGACACGCTGACCTTCCACGCGCAGGCCGAACTGCGCTGGCGCGACCGCGACGCGGTGCAATGGATGGCGCAGACCCGCGTGCGCGTGGTCGAAGGGCAGGCGCGCGCGGCGCGCGGCGCCACCAGCGAAGGCGGCATCGATGCCGTGCTGCTGGCAGTGCGTACCATCGAGCGCGACAGCGGGCAGACGCTGGCCGTCGACTATCTGCTGGCCGATCCGGCGCTGGCCGGGGCCGGCGCGCAGCTCGCCCAGTGGGCGCGCTGGGGCGATGCCGCGGCGCTGCAATGCCGCACGCTGCGCCATGCGCTGGACCACCTCGGCCGCCCGGCCGGCACCTCGCCGCAAGTGTTCGACGTCGACGCGCTGGTCGCGCTGCAGGCCGGCATGACCGCCTTGCGGCTGGCCCATGCGCCGGCCGCGGCGGCGATCGATTGCCTGGCCGGTCTGGCCGGCCGCGCCGCCGCCAGGGACGCGGCGCCGGGCGCCGCCGCGCTGCTCGAAGGTCTGGGCCGTCTGCTGGCCTTGCTGGACGTGCTGGAGAACTTCCCGGGCCGCAACGCCGCGCCAGCGTCCAATGCGGTGGCGAACGAGAAGAAGACGGGGCTTGACGCCATCGCCGTCAACAACGCCCCCATGGACGCCGTGACTACCGCCGCCGCCACTGCCGTCACTTCGGCTGCCACTTCGGCCGCCACTTCGGCCGCCAGGCATGCCACCACGGAACCGATGCTGGCGACGCCGGCCTTGCCGGAATCCGCCCAGCATCTGGCGCAACGGATGACGCAGACGGCCGCGGGCGCGCAAGCCAACGCGTCGGCCAGGTTCGACCTGGCCGCGCTCGGAGACTGACCCAACATGCTCGCCGTCGATCAGGCCGAAAGCCTGCGCCGCATGCTGGCGCCGCGCGCCACCCGCCGTATCGCCGTGCTGGGTTGCGAGCCCGGCGCCGGTGCGACCACGGTCGCGCTGGGGCTGGCCCATGCGCTGGCGTTGCAGGGCGAGCGCGTGCTGCTGGTCGATGAAGACCTGGCGCACGCGCGCGCCACGCGCCTTGCCGGCGCTTCGCCGTCGGGCACGCTGGCCCAGGTGCTCGCCGGCGCCATCGCGGCCGAGGCCGCGGTGGGGCGCCGCGAAGCCGGCATGCCCGCGCTGCTGCCCGGCGATGCGTCGGCGTGGGGCCCGCTGCAGGCGCTGCAGGGCTTTCGCACCGTCGTCAGCGATGCGCGTCTCGGCGCCGATGGCGCGCTGTCGCGCTTCTCCGGCGCCGCGCACAACCTGGTGGTGGTGATGCGGCCCGAACGCGAATCGCTGACCGCGGCGTATGCCTGCATCAAGCGGCTGCATCACCGCTATGCCTGCCGGCAGTTCGAGCTGGTCGTCAATGGCGCCGCCAGCGAAGCGTCGGCGATGGCGATCG
The DNA here is from genome assembly GCF_026210475.1 of Cupriavidus cauae. Classification (NCBI taxonomy): domain Bacteria; kingdom Pseudomonadati; phylum Pseudomonadota; class Betaproteobacteria; order Burkholderiales; family Burkholderiaceae; genus Cupriavidus; species Cupriavidus cauae. The sequence goes on along the minus strand of NZ_CP080294.1, from coordinate 789,990 downwards.
CCGGCAATCTGGCGCGCACCGCGGGCCAGTACCTGGGCGTGCAGGCGCGCTGCGCCGGCGTGCTGCCCGCCGACCCGCTGGTCGCGCGCGGCACGGCGCTCTCGCGCGGCGTCGTCGATGCCTTCCCTGGCGCGCCGGCCACCGCCATGCTGCGCCGACTTGCCGCCAGCATCGCTGGCTGGCCTCTTTCACCCGATCCCGAACCGATGCCCGCCGCGGGCGCGCCGGGCGCAGCGACTGCTGCCGCCGGCGCCGCGCCGCCCGCATCGGCGATGGCCTGCTAGCACTCGCGAGAATTCCACCATGTACACGATCCAGGGAAAGCTCGAACAGACCGACACCGTCCAGACCCATGCGCCGCTGGTACGGCGCATTGCCCTGCAACTGGCGGCGAAGCTGCCGGCCAGCGTGCAACTGGACGACCTGATCCAGGCCGGCATGATCGGCCTGCTCGACGCCGCCCGCCGCTACGAAGACACCCACGGCGCGCGCTTCGAAACCTACGCCAGCCAGCGTATCCGCGGCGCGATGCTCGACGAGGTGCGCGCCAACGACTGGCAGTCCCGCAGCCTGCGCCAGTCGACGCGCCGGATCGAGCGGACCGTGCGCGCGCTGGAGCAGAAGCTCGGCCGCACGCCGCTGGACTCCGAGGTCGCCGAAGAACTGGAGATGCCGCTGGACGAATACCAGAGCATGCTCAACGAGGTCTATGGCTGCCAGCTGCTGCACTACGAGGATTTCGAGCGCTCCGGCGAGGAGGATTTCCTCGATCGCCACCTGACCGTCAGCGAGGACGGCAATCCGCTGACGCTGCTGATGGAGAGCGGCATGCGCGGCGCGTTGATCCGCGCGATCGAGCGCTTGCCCGAACGCGAGAAGCTGGTGCTGTCGCTGTGCTACGACCAGGAACTGAACCTGCGCGAGATCGGCGCGGTGCTCGAGGTCACGGAGTCGCGCGTGTGCCAGATCCGCAGCCAGGCGATCAACCGTCTGCGCAGCCAGTTGCGCGGGCTGCTGTGATGGATCGCATGCCAGCTCGCCCGGTCCGGTGGTGCCGCGCGCTGCGGCGCCCGATCTCCCGGCCGATGGTGGCGGTTGCAACCGTGGCCGCGGCGATGATGGCGGCCCCCGTCGCCGCCTCGCCGCTGATCCACACCAACTTCGGCGGCGAGTCGCGCCATGCCTGGACCGCCTCGGTGGTGGCGCCCGCGCTGCATGGCCGCGGCGTGCGCGCCTTGTCGGCGCCTATCCTGCCCAGCGGCTATCTGACGCAGTCCGAAGGCGTGATCACCGCGGTGCGCTGGCGTTACCGTTTTGCGCGTGTGCCACCGCCAAATCTGCAAGCCTATCTCTGTAATGCCAATCGCTGCGTGCTGCTGCCCAGGGCCGAAGGCAAGACCGATGCCTTCCGCGGCGACGACGCCGACAAGGGCTTTGTGTTCGCGTTCCGCATACCGGGACAGGGCCCGCTGACCCCCGTGTTGCAAGGCCAGGCCAGCCAGGTCACGGTCAGCTATCGCTGAATGGCGGGCGCCGCGCGATGCGGCAAGGTGACCTGGAAGTCGCCGTCATGACGATGTGATTTGCGATGTTCTTGCCGGCCCCGAACGGGTGGCATTGAATGTGCTTGTTGCCTACCGAGAATATGGCAGCGAGACATCGAAATGAGCCCCAACCGAACCAGCGGTAATCGCATCCGCCTGCTGGAAAACGGCGACGAATATTTCCCGCGTGTGTTTGCCGCGATCGCCGCCGCGCAGACCAGCGTCCTGCTGGAAACCTTCATCCTGTTCGACGACCGCGTCGGCGTGGCGCTGCGCGAGGCCTTGATCGCCGCGGCCAGCCGCGGTGTGCATGTGGCGATCACCGTCGACGGCTACGGCTCGCCCGATCTGCCGCCGGAGTTCGTCTCCGGCATGGTCGCGGCCGGCGTGCGCTTCCATATCTTCGCGCCGCGCCGGCGGCTGCTGGGCGTGCGGACCAATCTGTTCCGCCGGCTGCATCGCAAGCTGGTCGCGATCGACGGGCGCATCGCCTTCATCGGCGGCATCAACTTCTCCGCGCAGCACCTGACCGATCACGGCCCGCAGGCCAAGCAGGACTATGCGGTCGAGGTCGAGGGGCCGGCCGCCGCCGAGGTACATCGCTTCCTCGTGCAGACGCTGCCGCCGGGCGATGTCGACGTACCCTCCGTACCGCCCGCGCCGCCGGCCGGCAACATGGCCGCCTGGCTCGTCACGCGCGACAACGACGCGCATCCGACCGACATCGAATGGGAGTACCTGCAGGCGATCCGCGCCGCGCGGCATCAGGTGGTGATCGCCAACGCCTACTTCCTGCCCGGCTATCGCCTGCTGCATGCGATCTGCGAGGCGGCGCAGCGTGGCGTCGACGTGCGACTGATCCTGCAGGGCAATCCCGACATGCTGTGGGTCAAGCGCATGGCCGACATGCTGTACGCCCATCTGCAGGACGCCGGCGTGCGCATCTTCGAGTATTGCGAGCGGCCGCTGCACGGCAAGGTCGCCGTGATCGACCGCGACTGGTCCACCGTCGGCTCCAGCAACCTGGATCCGCTGAGCCTGTCGCTGAATCTCGAGGCCAATCTGGTGATCCGCGACGCCGGCTTCGCGCGCGAGCTGCGCGCCAACCTCGACACGCTGATGGCCAATGCCTGCCGCGAGATCCCGCCCGATCGCGAGACGCCGCGCGCGCCGCTGCAACTGGCGGCCACCACGCTGATGTTCCACTTCCTGCGCCGCTTCCCCGCGTGGGCCGGCTGGCTGCCGGCGCACACGCCGAAGCTGGTGGTGGCCACCGCCGAGCCCCCGCGCCGGCCCTGGCGATTTCCCATCCTGAAGCGGGGCGCCGAATAGATGACGGCAAGACAGGCGAGTCATCCCACGGGAGCACGGCGGCGCAGCCGCTGGGCGCAGGTGCGCCGCATACTCGGCATCGCCTTCGTGGCGCTGGTGGTGGTGCTGGTGGTCAGGAAGCTGGCCGAGGTCGAATGGGCCGAGGTCTGGGTCACGCTGCAGGAATACGACTACCGCACGCTGACGCCGGCGGTGCTGCTGGTGATGCTCAGCTATTTCTGGCATTCGGCGTTCGACCTGCTGGGCCGCTGGTATGCGCGGCATCGGCTGTCGTCGCCGCGCGTGCTGGTGATTGCCTTCGTCAGCTATGCCTTCAACCTGAACCTGGGCGCGCTGGTCGGCGGCCTCGGCATTCGCTACCGGCTCTATTCGGGGGCGGGACTGTCGGGCGCACAGATCGCCTCGGTCTATACCATCGGCGTGGTCAGCAACTGGATCGGCTATCTGGCGCTGCTCGGCGCGGTGCTGGCCGCGCGCACGGTGGTGCTGCCGGTCGAATGGGGGCTCAATGCCACGTTGCTGCAGATCGCCGGATTTGCGCTGCTGGGCGTGGTCGCCGCGTATCTGGTCGCCTGCGCCAAGGCCAGGCGGCGCCGCTGGACGGTACGCGGGCATGCTTTCCATCTGCCGCCGCTGCGCTTCGCGGTGATGCAGTGCGCGCTGTCGATCACCAACTGGCTGACCATCTCGGCCATCATCCAGACCCTGCTGCCGTCGTCGGTGCCGCTGCTGGTGGTGCTGGGCGTGGTGCTGATCGGCAGCATCGCCGGAGCGGTGGCCCATATCCCGGCGGGCCTGGGCGTGCTCGAGACCGTGTTCGTGGTGCTGCTGGGCGACCGCGTCCCGCACCACGCACTGCTGGCGGCGCTGCTGGCCTATCGGGCGATGTACTACCTGTTGCCGATGCTGCCGGCGACGGTGGGATATTTCCTGCTGGAGGCGCGCGGACGGCGCGCCAGCACGGTGGAGCCGACCGCGTGAGGGAAGGGCGGACGCTTTAGCCGCTGGCCAGGCTGACGCCGCGCGGGCCGGCTTGCGCGCGGCCGTTGCGGCCGTAGACCGTCGCCGTGTCGCCGCGCTGGCGCAGCGTCTGCAGCGCGTCCTGCGTGTATTCCAGATGCGCGGACACCACGGCCCCGCTCAGCGCATTGGCCTCGGCCGCGCCGCGCGCGGTCAGCACCAGCGTGCGCCACGCGGTGGCGACGCCTTCGTCGATATGCAGTCCCACCAGCTGCCGGCCGCCGCCCACGCGAATGCCGAGCGCGGCCATCTGTGCCTGGCGCGCGGTGCCCAGCTGGGCGATCTGCTGTGCCAGTTCCTGCTTGTGCTGCACCAGCTCGCCCAGCGACTGGAAGTCGCCGGTGCGAATCGCGTTCCGTTCCTGCTGCAGGGCATCGACAAAGGCCGCGATGGCTTGCGTTTCATGCTGCATGCTGGCGATCAGGGCTTGGCTCATGGGCGCGAAGTCGAAGGAAGTCGGTGGGGAATCGGGGGCCGGGCGGCGCGGATATCGGGATCGAACGCAGGATCGACGCAGGATCAACGCGATATCGATGCCTGCTCAGCGGCCGTTGTCCTGCGTCAGTTCGCGCAGCGTGGCCAGCAGACCGTCGGCGATCCTGCTGGGGTCCATCTTCAGGCGGCCCTCGGCGATGGCCTGGCGGATCTCGTCCACCTTGGCCTGGTCGATATCGCCGTCGGCCTCATGGGCGAGGCGCGTGCCGATATCGCGAACCTGGGTGCCCAGCGGGCTCATGGTCAGGCCGCCCGCGGCCGGTGCGGCGCCCGCAACGGGGCTCGACGCGGTGCGTCCAGTGCTTTCAGCGGCACCTTCGCCGGTGCGCGGCAGAGTCGATTGGTGGATCTTCACGGGATGTCCTTGCTGGGTTTGCTCAGCTTAACGGCGCGGGGTCGCCAAACTTTAGGACGCGAATTGTGACACGCTGTAACGAAGTCGGGGGCTTCGGGGGCTATTGCTGCAGCACCACCGTGTCCGCGTCCCGGACGAGCCCGTTGACCACCTGGCCGCTCTTGAGCCGCACCTGCACGGTATTGCCCGCGGCGGCGTCGGCCAGGATCTTGCCCTCGCTGCGGATCTGGAAGGCCTCGCCTTCGATGGTCACCGAGACCATCTGGCCCTGCTTGACCGCGATCGCCTTCCTGACCATGTCCATCCGCAGCGGCGAGCCGGCGGCGATCCGGTTGGCCGTGACCGCGCCTTCGAGCTGGGCCGGGTCGGTGACGACCGCGCGCGGCAGGCCGGCCAGATCGCCCTGGCGCTGTTCCAGGTCGGCCGGACCGATCGGCTGGCCGGGCGCCAGCGCATGCGCGGCGACATAGTAATCGGCCACCACCGAGACGCGCGCCTGGACGTAGCGTGTCCACGGCCGCTCGCCGCCGCAGCGCACGCCGACCGAGACGCGGCCCCAGGCCGCCGCGCCGCCCGGCAGGAACGGCTGCGGCGACACGCATTCGCGCGCGCGCCCGCCCGACGGCGGCACCACCTGGATGCTGGCCTTGCCCGGCAGCCCGGCGGTCTCGCGCAGCAGGAACTGCTCGACCGCGACGCGCACCGGATCGTCGGTGAACGGCGACGGCTGCGCAGCCTGCCGCGGCGCGGACGGTGCGGACGGTGCGGACGGCACGGGCGTCGTCGTGGCGGTCGCCGCCAGCGCGGCGGTGCAATGCAGCGCCGCGCAGAGCGCCAGCAAGGCGAGGCGGGCCGGTGCCGATCGGTTCGAGCGATGGTGCGAGCGACGGAGCGAGCAGCGGGGCGAGCTGGACATGGCGTGATCCCGGCAGGCGGAGCGAAAAGGAAAACGGGGAAGCCGGGCGCAGGCACGCGCGTAGCGCGTGTGGGGGCGCGTGTAGACGCGATGAGCCCGGCAACGAGACCCCATTGTAGGCAGCGGCCCGCGCGCCCTCGGCCCGAAATGCGCAGATTTCCCCGTCCTATTCGTCCGATTGCACTGGCCACCCGCCACCTAAGATGGCACCCGTAAAGAAGGCCGGGTCCATTCCCGGCCGCCCTCACGCCTTTGCCGACGCAGGGGCGCGTGGTTTCGTCACACGTTCCTCGATAGCGAGAGATAGCGAGATACGGACATGATCGACAGACTCGATGCGTCGTTCCGTTTCCAGCAGGAAGCGTTGAACTTGCGCAATCAGCGGCAATCGGTAATCGCCGCCAATATCGCCAATGCCGATACGCCGGGCTTCAAGGCCCGCGACTTCGACTTTGCCAGCCAGCTGTCCGAATCGGTCGAGCGGGGGCGGCAGGCCAACGGCGTGTCGCTGTCGACCACGTCGACGCGCCATCTGCCGGGCCAGGCCTCGGTCGCCAGCGAGTTCGAACTGGCGTACCGCATTCCGATGCAATCGAGCATCGACGGCAACACCGTCGAAATGGACACCGAGCGGGTGGCCTTCGCCGACAACGCGGTCAAGTACGAGTTCGGCCTGACGGTGATGAACGCGAAGATCAAGGGCATGTTGTCCGCCATCCAGTCGTGAGGAAACCATGCCGGCAATGAATATCTTCGACGTGACGGGCTCGGCGATGGCCGCGCAGTCGCAGCGCATGAACGTCACGGCCTCGAACCTGGCCAACGCGGACAGCGCGGTGGCGCCCAACGGCCAGCCGTATCGCGCCAAGCAGGTCGTGTTCGGCCTCGCGCCGACGCCGGGCCAGGCCGACATCGGCGGCGTGCAGGTGCGTGGCGTGATGGAAGATCCGTCGCCGCCCCGCATGGTGCACAACCCCACCCATCCGCTGGCCAACGCCGACGGCTATGTGGTGATGCCCAACGTCAATCCGGTGGAGGAGATGGTCAACATGATTTCGGCGTCGCGGTCCTACCAGGCCAACGTCGAGGTGTTGAACTCCGCCAAGAACATGATGCTCAAGACGCTGACCATCGGTCAGTGATTCCGCCATATCAACGGGACCAACCGGACCAACGGGACCAACGATGACCACCACGCCACCCGTCAGCAACAACAACAGCGCGTCGAATCAGCTGGCCAACAGCGCGTCCAGCGCCGCCGACCTGCAGAACAACTTCCTGAAGATGCTTGTCACGCAGATGAACAACCAGGATCCGCTCAAGCCGATGGACAACTCGCAGCTGACCTCGCAGCTCGCGCAGATCAGCACGGTCAGCAGCATGCAGACGATGAACGCGACGCTGGGCCAGCTGCTGGCCCAGGTGAGCGCCGGCCGTGCGATGGACTCGGCCGCGCTGATCGGCCGCACGGTGATGGTACCGGGCAAGGAAGTCGCGGTTTCCGGCGGCAAGCCGAGCCAGTTCGGCATCGACCTGCCGGCCACCGCCGACGCGGTCACCGTCGACGTGCTCGACAAGGACGGCAACGTGGTGCGCACCATCGACCTGAAGGGCCAGACCGCCGGCGTGCACGACGTGACCTGGGACGGCAAGAACAACGCCGGCGGCACCGTGCCGGACGGCGAATACACGTTCAAGGTCAGCGCGACCGCGGACGGCAAGAGCGTGGAGCCGGTGGCGCTCGTCTACGGCAAGGTGCAGGCCATCAGCGGCGACGCCAATGGCGTGCTGGTCGATATCGGCGGCGGTCATACCGCGCTGGTCGACGACGTCCGCAAGATTCTTTAATCGGTAATCGGTATTCAACAGAACGCCAGCGCGGCGGTGCCATCGGCGCCGGCGCGGGCAACTTCGTACGACGCGTAACAAGGGGAAATCATGGGTTTCGGTCAAGGAGTCAGCGGCATCAATGCCGCGGCACAGAATCTGGACGTGATCGGCAACAACATCGCCAACGCGAACACCGTCGGCTTCAAGCAGTCGACCGCGCAGTTCGCCGACGTGTACGCCGGCTCGAAGGTCGGCCTGGGCACGCGTGTGAACTCGGTGGTGCAGTCGTTCACGCAGGGCAATATCGAGGCGAGCGGCCGCTCGCTTGACGTGGCCATCACCGGCGGCAACGGCTTCTTTCGCATGGTCGGCACCGACGGTTCGGTCTTCTTCTCGCGCAACGGCCAGTTCCTGCGCACCGACGACGGCCGCATCACCAATGCGCAAGGCCTGCAGCTGACCGGCTACCCCGCCGGCGTGCAGCCGGGCGGTGGCGTGCAGCCGCAACCGCTGGTGGTGTCGAACGCCCAGATGCCGCCGAAGGCCACCGACCGCATCACCGCGCAGTACAACCTGGACTCGCGCGGCACCGCGCCGACCGTGCCGTTCGCCACCTCGGCCGGCAACCCGCCGGCTGCGGCGATGTTCAACTACAGCAGCACCATCGAAGTGTTCGACTCGCTGGGCAACGCGCAGCAGGTCACGGCCTACTTCCGCAAGGGCGCCACCGACGCGACCGGCACCGACTGGCAGGTCTACGTGACCGACGCCACCGGCGCGCAGCTGTCGGGTCCGAACGCGATGCGCTTCGACCTGAACGGCGCGCTGGTCACGCCGGCGCCGGGCGCGACGATTCCGGTGACCGTGCCCGCCGCCGGCGGCGCCGCCGCGATGAACATCCAGCTGGATCTGGCCGGCACCACGCAGTTCGGCGACGACAACGATCCGAAGTCGATCGTGCAGAACGGCTATACCACGGGCGCGCTGCTGGGCTTCTCGATCGAAGCCGACGGCACCATCCTGGGCAGCTACTCGAACGAGGAAACCCAGGCGCTGGGCCAGGTCGTGATGGCTTCGTTCGGCAACGTCGAAGGGCTGAAGCCCGAGGGCGACAACGTCTGGAGCGCCACCGGCGCCTCGGGCCAGCCGCTGCTGGGCTCGCCGGGCGGCAGCATGGGCCAGCTGCAATCGAACGCGGTCGAGGCCTCGAACGTCGACCTGTCCGGCCAGCTGGTCAACCTGATCATTGCCCAGCGCAACTACCAGGCCAACGCGCAGACCATCCAGGCGCAGGACCAGGTGCTGCAGACGCTGGTCAACATCTGATCGGCATCACCGCGCAACCACGGAAAGCCGCAGCAGTGGCCGCAAGCATTGGATAGGAATCGCAGATGGACCGCCTGATCTACACCGCCCTGTCGGGCGCCAAACAGACGCTGGACCAGCAGGCCGCGGTGGCCAACAACCTGGCCAACGTGTCGACCACGGGCTTTCGCGCGCAGGTCAACATGTTCCGCGCGGTGCCGGTGGTCGGGCAGGAGACGCCCACCCGCGCCTTCACGCTGGCCAGCACGCCGGGCGCCGACATGAAGGCCGGGCCCCTGACCTATACCGAGCGTCCGCTCGATATCGCGATCAAGGGCAACGGCTGGCTGGCGGTGCAGGGGCGCGACGGCGCCGAGGGTTATACCCGCGCCGGCTCGCTGCAGGTGGGCCCCGACGGCCAGCTGCTGACCTCGAACGGCCTGCAGGTGCTGGGCGACGGCGGCCCGATCGCGGTGCCGCCCGGCTCGACGGTGACGATCGGCAACGACGGCACCATCACCGCGCGCGGCCCCGGCGAGACGGCCAATGGCCTCGCGCAGGTGGGCCGGCTGCGGCTGGTCAATCCGCCGCCCGATGCGATCGCGCGCGGCGACGACGGCCTGTTCCGGCTGCGGCCGGGCGCCGCGCCGCTGGAGACCGACCAGACCGTGCGCGTGATCGCCGGCGCGCTGGAAGGCAGCAACGTCAATCCGGTCGAGGCGATGGTCGACATGATCGCCAACGCGCGCCGCTTCGAGATGCAGATCAAGATGATCCAGGGCGCCGACGCCAACGAGCAGCGCGCCAACGCGCTGCTGTCGAACCGCTGATCGCCCGCCCTGAGCGCCCACGCCAGGCGCCCACCAATGAATCGACAGGGCACGCCGCCGCGCGTGCCCGCCACCAAGGAACACCATGAACCGCTCTCTCTGGATTGCGAAGACCGGCCTCGATGCGCAGCAGACGCAGATGGACGTGATCTCGAACAACCTGGCCAACGTGTCGACCACGGGCTTCAAGCGCAGCCGCGCGGTGTTCGAGGAACTGATGTACCAGACCATCCGCCAGCCGGGCGCGCTGTCGTCCGACCAGACCACGCTGCCGTCGGGCCTGCAGCTCGGTACCGGCGTGCGTCCGGTCGCCACCGAGCGCATCCACACGCAGGGCAATCCGCAGCAGACCGGCAATGCCAAGGACGTGGCCATCATCGGCCAGGGCTTCTTCCAGGTCACGCTGCCGGACGGCACCACCGCGTACACCCGCGACGGCTCGTTCCAGGTCGATCAGAACGGCCAGCTGGTGACCGCCAGCGGCTTCGTGATCGAGCCGGCCATCGCCATCCCGGCCAACTCGACCTCGCTGACGATCGCGCGCGACGGCACCGTGTCGGTGACGCAACCCGGCAATGCGAACAACGTGCAGGTTGGCCAGCTGCAACTGGCGACCTTCATGAACCCGACCGGTCTGGAAAGCCTGGGCGAGAACCTGTACGTGCAGACCGACGCGTCCGGCGCACCGAACCCGACCGTGCCCGGCCTGAACGGCGCCGGCATTCTGCAGCAGAACTACGTCGAAGCGTCGAACGTCAACGTGGTCGAGGAGCTGGTCAGCATGATCCAGACCCAGCGCGCCTACGAAATCAACAGCAAGGCCGTACAGACGTCCGACCAGATGCTGCAACGCCTGACTCAACTGGGTTGAACATGAACGCCATGCTGTTCCGTCTGGGCCGGTCGGCCTGCCGTCTGGCCTGCATTCTCGGGCCGCTGCTGGTCACCGGCTGCGCGCTGGTGCCGCGCGAGCCGCTGGTGCAGATGCCGACCACGGCCCGGGCCGAACAGCGGCCGACGATCGCGCCGACCGGCTCGATCTATCAGAACTCCTACGCCGGCAACCCGCTGTTCGAGGATCGCCGCCCACGCAATGTCGGCGACATCCTGACCATCGTGATCAGCGAGAACGTCAACGCGTCGAAGAACTCGGGCACCAACGCCTCGCGCACCAGCAACGCGGCGCTGGCCTTCGACGCGGTGCCCCGCGCGCTCGGCGGCCTGTTCGGCGCCAGCCAGAACGCCAACATCAGCGGCGAGAACGGGATCCGCTCCAGCGGCGGTTCCAGCGCGGCCAATACCTTCAACGGCACCATTACGGTCACCGTGATCGAGGTGCTGGCCAACGGCAACCTGGTGGTCTCCGGCGAGAAGCAGATGGCCATCAACCAGGGCGCGGAATTCATCCGCTTCTCGGGCGTGGTCAATCCCCGCACGATCACCGGCGACAACGCGGTGCCGTCGACCCAGGTGGCCGACGCGCGCATCGAGTACACCGCCAAGGGCTATATCGACGAAGCGCAGAACATGGGTTGGCTGCAGCGCTTCTTCCTCAACGTTTCACCGTTCTGAATCGCGTCATGTCTTTGCGCCTGGCTGTTTGCCTCCGCGGTAGTTTCCGCTCCAGCCGTCCCGGCATCTCGACGCCGGGCTTCCTGCCGCTGCTCGCGCTTGCGCTCGCGCTCGGCCTGCTGCTGCCGGCAGGCGCGGCCCATGCCGAGCGCCTGAAGAACCTGGCCACCATCCAGGGCGTGCGCGACAACCCGCTGGTCGGCTACGGCCTGGTGGTCGGTCTGGACAACACCGGCGACCAGACCATGCAGACGCCGTTCACCACGCAGAGCCTGAGCAACATGCTGTCGCAGCTGGGCATCACGTTGCCGGCCGGCCGCAACATGCAGCTCAAGAACGTGGCCGCGGTGATGGTGACCGCGACGCTGCCGCCGTTCGCACAGCCGGGCAGCCAGATCGACATCGTGGTGTCGTCGATGGGCAATGCCAAGAGCCTGCGCGGCGGCACGCTGTTGATGACGCCGCTCAAGGGCGCCGACGGCCAGGTCTATGCGATCGCGCAGGGCAATCTGCTGGTCGGCGGCGCGGGCGCGTCCGCCAACGGCAGCAAGGTGCAGATCAACCAGCTGGCGGTCGGCCGCATCGCCAACGGCGCCATCGTCGAACGCGCGGTGCCGGCGTTCCAGGCGGACAACGGCGTGCTGACGCTCGAGCTCAAGAGCTCGGACTACGGCACCGCCGAGCGCGTGGTCGAGGCGATCAACCGCAACCTGGGCGGCGGCGTGGCGAGCGCGCTCGACGCGCGCGTGGTGCAGGTGCGCGTGCCGCAGGCCTCGTCGCAGCGCGTGGCGATGCTGGCGCGCATCGAGAACATCGACGTCACGCCGGCCCGTGCCGCGGCCAAGGTCATCCTGAACGCCCGCACCGGCTCGATCGTGATGAACCAGGACGTCACCGTGCAGGACTGCGCGATCGCGCACGGCAACCTGTCGGTGGTCATCAATACGCAGCCGGTGATCAGCCAGCCGGCCCCGTTCAGCGGCGGCGAAACCGTGGTGGCGCCGGTCTCCGAGATCAACCTGAAGCGCGACGGCGGCTCGCTGCAGCTGGTGCGCGCCGGCGCCTCGCTGTCGGCGGTGGTGCGCGGCCTGAACTCGCTGGGCGCGACACCGGCCGATCTGCAGACCATCCTGGAAGCGATGCGGGCGGCGGGCGCGCTGCGCGCCGAGCTCGAAATCATCTGATCGCACGGGCCATCGCATGAGCCAACCGATCCACGCTCAAGCCGATCTGTCGCAGCGCTTCGCGCTCGACACGCAGGGATTCGAAGCGCTGAAGCAGAGCGCGCGCGACGGCAGCGCCGACACGCTGAAGGCGGCCGCCAGGCAGTTCGAGGCCGTCTTCACGCAGATGGTGCTCAAGAGCATGCGCGAGGCGACGCCGCAGGACGGACTGTTCGACAACGAGCAGACCAAGCTATATATGTCGATGCTGGACCAGCAGCTGGCCCAGCACCTGTCGTCCAAGGGCATTGGCCTGGCCGAAGTCATGGCGCGCCAGCTGGCGCGTGCCAGCGGCCAGCCGCTGCCGCCGGAGGCCACCGCCGCCAGCCGCATGGACGAGGTGGCCGGCACGCTCGGTCCTCTGCTGGACGGACGCAGCACCGCAGCCGCCGGCGACGACGAGCAGGTGCCGCGCGCCGGCACCGTGGTGCCCGGCTGCAACTGGAATCCCACCGCCGGCCTGCGCCAGTACCAGGCGCAGCAAACCGGCCAGTGGCAGGGCGGCGCGGCGATGCCCGAGGACACGCCCGCCCATATCAGCGCCTTCGTCAGCCGCATGGCCGGGCCCGCCGTGACCGCCTCGCGCGCCAGCGGCGTGCCGGCACGGCTGATCCTTGGCCAGGCCGCGCTCGAATCCGGCTGGGGCCGCCGCGAGATCACGCATGCGGACGGCAGCACGACCCACAATGTGTTCGGCATCAAGGCCGGTGCGAACTGGAAGGGCCCGGTCGCCGAGATCACCACCACCGAATACGTTGACGGCCAGCCGCAGAAGATCAAGGCGAAGTTCCGCGCCTATGGCTCGTACGAGGAAGCCTTCTCCGACTACGCGCGGCTGCTCGCGAACAATCCGCGCTATGCCGGCGTGGTATCGGCCGGCTCGGCCGAGGAAGCCGCCCACGGCCTGCAGCGCGCCGGCTATGCCACCGATCCCGAGTACGGCGCCAAGCTGGTCCGGATCATGAAGAAGGTGCCGGTCTAAGGCCGGCCGCCGGTGCCCTGCCGAAGGCCACCACCGGTTCTCGCCGCTCTCCCGTCCGCGGGAGAGCGGCGGGGAGAGGGCAAGTGACGGCCGCTGTGCCGCCAGGTCCAAAAAGCAAGCCCCGATCCCTAAAGTCCGCCGCCAAAACTGCCGTTACCACCCTCATCCACCGCCACGGTCGCGACTGCATCGCGCGGCCATGGCGACCAACAGAATCCGGGGCTAGTGCATGTCTCTCTTCAATATCGGCCTGTCCGGCCTGAACACGGCACAGAACGCGCTGACGACCATCGGCCACAACGTCAGCAACGCGGCGACCGCCGGTTACACGCGCCAGAACACCATCATCGCCTCGTCGGGCGGGCAGTACACCAGCCAGGGCTTCTTCGGCCAGGGCTCGACCACCACCACGGTGATGCGTGTCTACGACGAATTCCTGACCAGCCAGCTGCGCAGCGCCGAAACGTCGAGCGCCCATCTGGCGACGTACTCGGAACAGATCAGCCAGATCGACAGCCTGCTGGCCGACCAGAAGGGCGGCATCGCGCCGCTGATGCAGAAATTCTTCGCCGCGGTGCAGGGCGTGGCCGACAAGCCGGGCGATACCGCGGTGCGCCAGAACATGCTGAACGCCGCTCAGTCGCTGGCCGGCCAGCTGCGTTCCGCGGCCTCGTACTTCCAGAACCAGCAGGAAGGCATCAACAGCGAGATCCAGAGCTCGGTCACGCAGGTGAACGCCTATGCCAAGCAGATCGCCTCGTTGAACAGCGAAATCGCCAAGGCCACCGCGGCCAGCGGCGGCCAGCCCCCCAACGACCTGCTGGACCAGCGCGATGAAGTGATCGCGCAGATGAACAAGGTCGTCGGCGTCAAGGTGGTCGCGCAGGACGGCGGCAGCTACAACGTGTTCGTCGGCAACGGCCAGCCGCTGGTGGTCGGCGCCAACTCGTACGACCTGAAGGCCGTGCGTTCGTCGGCCGACCCCTCGCGCATGGGCATCGCCTATACGCTGCCGGACGGTACCGCGATCGAGATGGATGACACGCTCTTCAGCGGCGGCAGCATCGGCGGCCTGATGCAGTTCCGCAGCGAGACGCTCGACGCCGCGCAAAACGCGATCGGCCGCCTGTCGCTGGCGATCGGCCAGACCTTCAACGCGCAGCACCGCCTCGGCATGGACCTGAAGGGCCAGATCGGCGGCGACATGTTCGCGCTGGGCTCGCCGACGGTGATCGGCAACACCCGCAATACCGGCACCGGTACCGTTGCCGCCACGATTGCCGATGCGACCGCGCTGACCACCAGCGACTACACGGTGACGTACGACGGCACCAGCTACAGCCTGGTGCGGATGTCCGACAACGAGGTGGTCGCCAGCGGCGCCGGCCCGACCTTCACGGCTGACGGCCTGAGCATCACGGTCGGCGGCACCATGGGCGCCGGCGACAGCTTCCAGATCCAGCCGACCCGCAATGTCGCGGGTTCGTTTGACCTGATCATCACCGATCCCGCCAAGGTCGCCGCCGCCTCGCCGGTGCTGGCCGAAAGCAGCGCCTCCAATGTCGGCACGGGCACCGCCAAGGTCAGCAACGTCGCGCAGGGCTTCAACGTGCCGCCCTCGAAGATCGTCGCGACCTTCGACGGCACCGCCTATACGTTCGCCGACGCCGCCGGCAATCCGGTGACGCCGGACGCCGGCCCGGTGACCAACGGCAGCGCGGTCGAATATACGTTCGACGGCGTGACGGTCAGCTTCGACGGCGCGCCCAAGGTCGGCGACAGCTTCACCATCGGCTCCAATGTCGGCGGCTCGTCCGACAACGGCAATGCGCTGGTGCTGGCCAAGCTGCAGACCGCCAAGACCATCAACGGCGTGTCGAGCTTCAATGACGCCTACGCCCAGCTGGTCAACGACATCGGCAGCCGCACCAAGTCGATCAATATCGCATCGACCTCGCAGAACAGCATCACGACGCAGGTGCGTACCGCCCAGCAGTCGGTCTCCGGCGTCAACATGGACGAGGAAACCGTCAACCTGCTGCGCTTCCAGCAGCTCTATCAGGCGAGCGCCCAGGTGATCCAGACCGCCTCGTCGCTGTTCGACGCCATCATCAATATCCGCTGACGGGCCGCCCGCCTACCGAGACCAGGAAACCATCATGCGTGTCGCCACTTCCACGTTCTACCAGCTCGGCCTGTCCGCGATGAACGGCCAGCAGTCCTCGCTGCTGCACGTGCAGCAGCAGCTCGGCACCGGCCGCCGTGTGCTGAACCCGTCCGACGATCCGATCGCCGCCACGCGCGCACTGGGCGTGGCCCAGGCCGGCGCCGTCAACGAGCAGTACGCGACCTCGCGCACCCAGGCCAACATCAGCCTGGCGCTTGAGGAAAAGACGTTGCAAAGCGTGATCACCACGATCCAGAACGTGCAGACGCTGATCGTCTCCGGCGGCAACGGCACCATCAGCAACGCCGACCGGGCGTCGATCGCGGCCGAACTGCAGAGCAACTACGAGCAGCTGCTGGGCCTGGCCAATGCCGACGACGGCAACGGCCAGTACCTGTTTGCCGGCTTCAAGTCGGGCACGCCGCCGTTCGCTGCCAATGGCGGCACGGTGCAATACGTCGGCGACACCGGCTCGCAACTGCTGCAGGTCGACGTCGCCCGCCAGATGGCCGCAGGCGACAACGGCCGCGATGTGTTCCTCAGCGTCACCGGCTCGGCCGACTACGTGATGACCGCCGACGGCGGCAACACCGGCACGGCGCTCTACGGCGCGCTGTCGGTCACCGACCCGACCGACCCGCTGTACGGCCACGCGTTCTCGATCGACTTCGCCGTCGACGGCGCCGGCAATACCAGCTACACCGTCACCGACAACAGCGCCGTGCCGCCCACGGCCATCGTGCCCGCGACCCCGTACGTCGCCGGCGATGCGATCCAGTTCGGCGGCGTGTCGTTCACCGTCAAGGGCGCGCCGGCCAACGGCGACTCGATGACGCTGGCTCCGGCCAAGCAGGCCGGCACCGACATCTTCGCCAACATCAAGGCGGCCATCGATGCGCTGAAGCAACCTGTGACCACCGAAGCCGATCGCGCGCGGCTCGACAACGCCCTGGCAACCGCCAACCGCAAGATGTCCAACTCGCTCGACAACGTGCTGACGGTACGCGCGTCGGTCGGCTCGCGGATGCAGGAACTCGATGCGCTCGACACCATCGGTGCCAATCGCGACCTGAACTACGAGCAGACGCTGTCGGGATTGCAGGATCTGGACTATGCGTCGGCCATTGCCGAGTACTACCAGCGCCAGACGGCGCTGCAGGCGGCGCAGCAGTCGTTCATGCAGATTCAGGGGATGAATCTGTTCAATTACCTGCGGTAAGGAACTGTGTGCACGGGGCCGTTGGCAAAACGTCGCGGCCTCTGCATTATCGGATCTTTCAATTAGGAGGCCGGTTAGGGCCCTGAGAGCTATGACATTTCCGCGGGGGATGGGAGTAGCTCGGAGTTTTCAAGACGTCGCCTCGCCTCGCGAAGACCGCAGGCCGAATCAGGCCTGCGGTCTTTCCTTTTCAGGTCAACATCAGCGCGCGTACGACTTTCTGTCAGGTCTATCCGGTCGAGGTCGTTAGAACAGATTCGCCTCCACGCATTGCAGTACACGCCCACAGAAAGCAGTATTCCTCGTTCAGTTCGAGCCGCGGCGCACGGCGAGTAAGACCGGTGTGTTCAAAGCATCCAACTTGACGGTTGGTCGGCAGCTACGAAATAGCCATGCGTCGGGGGAATTTTTTACTTCGCACACCCCGAATGTGGTATGGAACGTGCGGCCAAACTGTGCCAAGATTCCCGCAGACTGGAAAATACCAAGATTCGGCCAGCGACTATGGTTCAGGCAATAATGTATTCGTTTGGATGCAATGCCTGAACGGTATCCAGCTTCGCCGATTTCAATGGGATTGCGGCTTCCTGTTCGTGCGCGGAACAGGTTAAGCATTTTGGGGCGGGCTGGAATGGACAACGTGAATATTGAGGAAGCGCCGGCGGCTGCAGAGCCGTCGGGCGTGAAGATCGCCGCTACACTGGCGGGCAAGATCAATCTGGCGGACTTTCAGAACGCCGTCCCGGCAATCCGCGAACTCACTGTATTAAACGACACGAAGGCCGACTATCAGTCATTGCGCCTAGTCGCCACCTCCGAGCCTGCTTTCGTCAAATCGAAGACGTGGCACCTTGATCGGCTTGGAGCGGAACAGGCTGTTCGCATCTCCGACCTCGATATCCCTATTGACGGACCGCTGCTAGGCAGGCTGACGGAAGCCGAGAAAGCGGTAGTAAGGTTCCAGCTCCTGAAAGAGGATCTTGAACTGGCCGTCGCGGAGTTTCCCGTTGAGCTACTACCCCGAAACCAATGGGGCGGAATCTCGTACCTGCCAGATATGGTCGCGGCATTCGTTCAGCCCAACGAGCCGGCTGTAGAACGGCTGTTGAAGCAGACATCGGAGGTTCTTCGCAAGGCAGGGAAGAGTGGCGCAATCGACGGCTACGTGAGCGGAGCTAAGCGGGCTTGGGAGCTCGCCTCCGCAGTGTGGACGGCCGTCGGATCCATGGGGTTGGATTATGCTCTTCCGCCAGCGAGCTTCGAGCAGAGCGGGCAAAAAGTACGAGGTCCCGCGCAGATTACAGAGTCCGGTTTGGCAACTTGCCTGGATCTCACACTGTTGTTCTGTGCCGCGCTGGAACAGGCGGGACTCCACCCTATCGTCGTTTTCACACGCGGGCACGCTTTTGCTGGCGTATGGCTGAAGGAAGAAGAGTTCACTACTGCCGTCGTTGACGATGTTACCGCCTTGCGTAAGCGCGTTCGGCTGAAGGAGTTGGTGCTCTTTGAAACTACGCTGGCGACGCATCGTCCGCTACCGAAGTTCAGTTATGCCGCCGAAAAGGGTGCAGAACATATCTCGGAAGTCGAAGAGGAGAAATTTGAGCTCGCCGTTGATGTTCGACGGGCTCGCCTCCAACGGATCAAACCTTTGGCAAGCAGCGAGGTGGTCGCGGCCAAGGACGTGCCGGCTCAGGAAGACGTTATAGAGCCCGAGTTTGAAGAAGCTCCGGACCTACCTGAAGATTTGCATCAGAGCTCAGCTAAGGTTGTTTCCGAACGGCCGGAAGACCGGCTGACGCGCTGGCAGCGCAAGCTGCTGGACCTCTCTTTGCGGAACAATCTGCTGAACTTCAAGGCGACGAAGAAGGCGGTCAAGCTGGATGCGCCGCATCCCAACGAGCTGGAAGACTTGTTGTCCGAGGGGCACGCCATCAAGCTGCTACCGCGACCGGACCTAATGGACGGTAACGATCCGCGCAGCCAGGCCATCCACGAAGCACGAGAGCGGGAGAATCTTCGCCGCCAGCATGCCCTGGATGCGCTCAAACGGAAAGAAGTCTTCGTCGGTATCTCGCCCGACGACATGGAGAGTCGGCTAACGGACCTATATCGCTCGTCTCGGGCTGCGCTTCAGGAGGGCGGCTCCAATACCTTGTTCTTGGCATTGGGATTTTTGTCGTGGACTCAGGACAACACTGATAGTAAGCGTTTCCGAGCACCACTCATTCTGGTGCCAGTGAGTCTCGAGCGTAAAAATGCGCGATCGGGTTTCAGCATCCTTCTACACGATGACGAACCGCGTTTTAATCCAACGCTGGTTGAGATGCTTCGCCAGGACTTTGACCTGTCGTTGGACGTGGTCGAGGGTGAGTTGCCGAAAGACGACGCCGGTCTCAATGTGGCGGCCATCTGGAACACCGTTTCGGATGCCGTTAAGGACATTAAGGGCTGGGAAGTAGTGGACGATGTCGTGCTTTCGACGTTCTCGTTCGCCAAGTACCTGATGTGGAAAGACCTGGTCGAGCGGACGGATCAACTGAAGCGGAACCCGGTCGTCAAGCATCTCATCGAGACGCCACGTGAAGTCTATCCAAGCTCAATTGAGTTTCCGCAAGCAAGGGACCTTGATCGGGAACTCCCTCCGCAGAACATGTTCTGTCCGCTCCCAGCGGACTCCTCGCAGCTGTCCGCTGTTGCCGCTGCAAGCAAGGGGAAGGATTTTGTGCTCATCGGTCCCCCGGGTACTGGCAAGAGTCAGACCATTGCAAACCTCATCGCGCAATGCTTGGCCGAACATAAGCGAGTGCTGTTCGTCTCCGAAAAGATGGCAGCCCTGGATGTTGTCTATCGGCGTTTGAGGGATGTCGGTCTTGGACACTTTTGCCTTGAGCTGCATTCCAGCAAGGCACGAAAGTTTGAGGTGCTTGAGCAGCTGCGAAAATCATGGGATGCAGCTAATGCAGTTGAGCCGGAGGACTGGCTCGCTGAAGCGGAACGGTTGGGCACGGTACGCGCACAACTGAATCGTTATGTCGAGCGTCTCCATGTTCGCCATTCCAACGGAATGAGCGCATATGAGGCAATTGGTTTGGTTGTGGGCGGAAATGGCCTACCTTTGATCGAACTATCATGGCCGGCTGCAGAGTCGCATGATCGCACCGCGCTGAACAAGCTACGCGAGGCCGCTGACCTGTTGGATGTTAACGTGACTGCGGTCGGTGAGCGCAATCTGACGACGTCGCCCTTGGCCCACGTAGTCCATAGCGAGTGGTCTCCGGGATGGCAATCGACACTGCTGTCCAAAGCAGCGGCTGTGCGGCCTGTGGTCGAGATGTATAACGAGGCTGCCGCGGATTACATTCGCGCGGCCGGATTGCCCGAGATTGCATTGGACGAGAAGGTCCGGTCCGCATTAGCGTTGCTGGCCAAGATACTTCCGGATGCGGCAGGGCGCGATTGGCAGTTTGTGTTGAAGCCGGACGCTAGGCAGATTCTTGAAGGCCTACACAAGAGCGTTGACCTGGTCCGGCAATATACCGAACTACACGCCGCACTGCCGGTGCCGCTTGATTCCCAGCGCGTGGAGAATATTAACCTGGCTATTGCGGCTCTCACCCGGCATTGTGAGCTCACCGCCCAACTTGCTGAGCCGTGGCCCGCCACGGTCGTCGATAGGCTTCAACGTGGTTTGGGGTTAGTTTCCGCGATAGCGGAAGAGATACGCAATCTCTCGGTGCCTTACAAGTCGAAGCTGACCACCGCCTTTATCAAAGGGCTTCAGGCTGACCTGCACGAGGTCGAAGCAGCCGCATGGCCCATGAGCTGGATAAAACGCAAGACTCTTATCAAGAAGCTGAAGGAGGCCGCAGACGGTCCCGGCGAGCCCAATGTCGAGAACGACGTTCAGCGCTTGGTCAAGATTGATGACCTTCGAACGCAGGTCATCGCTATCACGGACCTCAAGCACTCGACTGGTGGGGTATGGTCTTCACTGGAAACGGATGTGGACATCGCTCGCGCATCCATTTCTTTCCAAAATGCGCTTCGTGCGGCTCGTAGTCGATTGGAATGGGAAGACGTCGGACTTGAACCCGTTGCGCAGGGCGCCTGTGGTGACATTGCTCGCGCCGACCTTGTTCGGATGCGGGAGTTGCGGAATCTAGATGCTCAGCTTTCCCGCTTGGCATCCGTTGCAGCCGATATGCCGGGCGTGTGGGCCGGCTATCAGACGGACTTGACTGCAGCGATATCATTTGCTGCTTACCAGTCGGTTCTCCAAGATGCCAAGTCAGGGAGCAAATGGACGGACAGTGGCCTGAGCGCCGTGGAGACGGGAAGATGCGGTGAGGGACCCGCTCGGACCCTTGCTAGCATGCGCCAGCTCGTCCGCTTGGAACAGGAGCTCCACGGGTTCGCGGATCTGGCGTACAAAACCTCGAATCTCTGGAACGGACTCCGAACCAAGTCAGAAGACGTCGCTGCCGTTCAAGCCTTCTTCACGTCACTACTAACTGCCTTGGCGCCACTTGCCGAGACTTCGGAAGGAGCGACGGCGGTACGTGACAGCGTGGGCCGTCTGCTGGGAGCCGGTAACATGCTGTTGGAAGCGGGCGGCCCTGTGGCTGTCGCAGGCGAACGCTACGTGGAAGCCAAGGCTTCTCTTGATGCGGTAGTCAGCGACTTTGCAATTGCCAGCGGCCTAGCGGGCAACGATAGCGCTTTCCACGCGGTGGCTCCGGCGGAGATCGCCGAGAAGGCAGCGCGCGTGATCCATTCGCAAGGTCGGTTGAACGCGTGGTGCGCATGGCGCAAAGCGCGTAGCCACGCCATCGCACTCGGTCTCGCCCCTTTGGTTGCTGCCGTGGAGCACGGGGCTGTTGCGGGCGGAGATATTCGTGAGATGTTCGATGTGGCCTACGCGCGCTGGTGGCTAAACGCGGTCGTAGACGCCGATGACGTTCTTCGTAATTTCGTGTCCGCTGAACATGAGAAGCGTATTCGTGACTTCCGCGAACTTGACGAACGCTTTACCAAGCTAACTCAATCGTGGGTACGGGCGCGGCTTTCTTCCGGACTCCCATCACAGCAAAGCGTGTCTCGCGACTCGGAGTGGGGTGTCCTTCGTTACGAGATGAACAAGAAGAGCAAGCATTTGCCGTTGCGGGAACTGATGAGTCAGGCGCCCGGCGCAGTGTTGTCCTTGGCACCTTGCCTATTGATGAGTCCGTTGTCCATCGCTCAATACCTATCGTCTGACTCCGCCGATTTTGATCTCGTAGTTTTTGACGAAGCGTCGCAGATCCCGGTATGGGATGCCATCGGCGCCATCGCGCGCGGCAAACAGGTCGTAATGGTAGGCGACCCGAAGCAACTTCCTCCGACGAGCTTCTTCGATCGTGCCGAATCGGATTCGGAAGACATCGACGTCGAGAGTGACCTCGAAAGTATCCTGGACGAGTGTATTGCGGCGAACCTCCCCACACGAAATCTCTCTTGGCACTACCGTAGCCGCCATGAGAGCCTCATCGCATTCTCCAATCATCGCTATTACGAAGGTGGTCTCGTAACATTCCCGTCGCCCGTAACGACCGATCGCGCCGTCAGCTTCCACCTCGTCAGCGATGGTCTGTACGAAAAGGGCGGGGCGCGTATCAACAAGCCCGAAGCGAAGGCTCTGGTCGCTGACCTCGTCTCACGGTTGAAGGAGCCGGGATTCCGTGAGTCCGGTTTGACTGTAGGAGTTGTCACGTTTAACTCCGAGCAGCAAACGCTCATCTTGGACCTTTTGGACGAAGAGCGACGCAAAGACGCCACCATCGAATCGTTCTTCATGGATACCGAGTTGGAGCCGGTTTTCGTCAAGAATCTCGAGAGCGTTCAGGGCGACGAGCGCGACATCATGTACTTCTCGCTTACTTATGGCCCGACCGTAAGCGGCGAGCCCTCGATGAATTTCGGCCCTATGAACAAGCAGGGTGGCGAGCGCAGACTCAACGTTGCCATCACCCGCGCTAGACACGAGCTTCGGGTGTTCTCCAGCTTGCGTCCGGAGCAGTTGGACCTATCGCGTACCCAAGCGGCAGGCGTTCGCGACCTCAAGCATTTCATGGAATTTGCGGAACGGGGGGCTCGGGCCCTTGGCGAGGCAGTCGCTGGGAGCTTGGGCGGCTTTGACAGTCCATTTGAACAGGCTGTGCATGCAGCACTGACGGCGAAGGGATGGAACTTACATACACAAGTCGGGGTGTCGTCCTTCCGCGTGGACCTTGGCGTTGTAGACCCCGACGCGCCGGGTGCGTACCTCGCGGGCGTGGAATGCGACGGCGCGACCTATCATCGTTCGGCAACCGCCCGTGACCGTGACAAGCTACGTGAACAAGTGCTGCGCGGACTCGGATGGGGGATCGTTCGCATTTGGTCCACGGATTGGTGGATCGATGCAGACGGCACAGCTGAGAAAATTCATCTGCGTCTATCGGACCTTTTGACAAAAAAACGCGGCGCCCGTGCAGCTCAGGAAGAGCAAGCGGAGCGGCTTGCCGAGGCTGCAATCGAGGCCGCCAGAACAAAGTCCACTGTGGAGTTATCGGAAGCGTCTATTTCGGTTGGCGAGATCGTAGTAGGCAGCGAGATTGTCGAAAAGAGCCGATCGGTTTATGCGTTTAATCAAACGGCGACTTCTTCGCCTAGCATCGACGTGGACGCGATTTTTGTTGAGGCCGATTTGGCGTCTGCTGGCCACGCCATAGATCCGGATGCGTTTTTTGACGGGGCGTATGATTCGACTCTTCTTGGCATGATCGAGCATGTCATCAACGTCGAAGGCCCGGTCCGAGATGAGGTCCTTGCACGCCGCATTGCGCGCGCCCATAGCTGGACTCGTACGGGCTCACGTATTCAGGATCGGGTGGTTCGGCTTGCTGAAGTACACTTCGCCGCCCACAAGGAGGATGTCGGTGTGTTCTTCTGGCCGAAAGCCAGTGGCGGTGTCAGTAGTATCGGCTTTCGGCGATCTCCCCTCGGTAATGCCCGTTCCGTCGACGAGATATCAATTTCCGAGTTGACGTCCTTGGCCACTCGGTTGCGGCAAGAAGGGCACGATGAAGAATCGGCGCTTACCTTGATGGCGCGGGAGTTGGGTTTGCTCAAGCTGCGGGCGGCCAGTCGAGAGCGACTGATGGTAGCGTGGCGGAGCTCCGGAGAATCCAAGTAGGATTCTATTAGCTACGGACAAAAGGGCCGCATTCGCTTGTTCGGGGGCATAGCACACGCGCGCGACACGGTGAGCTGCCGACTGCAGCAAGCCTGCGATAGCTGGAATATCCCGGAAGCGCTCGTCGGGCACGATAGATCGAGCGGTGTTCGGCCGGCGACCGGCATGAGGTTCTGCTCATCCCCCGGACGTACCGGCCGACATCAGGCGCGCCTCGATGTAGATGCGCCTGACCGCAGGGTAGCGAGCGCGGATCTGCCGTTCGACGCGTTCCACCGCACGCGCCATGTCGTCGCGGCTGGCGTCGGCCATGAACTGCACATCGAGCGTGACCAGTACGTCGTCGGGGCCAAAATGCATGGTCAGCGGCCTGCCTGCACGTTCAATGCACGGATCCTCCTGCGCGAGACGCTGGATTCCCAGCGCCATCTCCCGGTTCACGCCCTCGCCGACCAGCAGGCTGCGGCTCTCCACCACCAGCACCGTCGCGACGCCGGCCAGGAGCACGCCGATCGCCACTGATGCGGCGCCGTCGAGGACTGGCATGTTCCAGCGATGACTGGCGTATACGCCGAGCGCGGCGAGCACCAGGCCCGCCAGCGCGGCCGCATCCTCGGCGAGCACGGTGACGGTGGTGGGGTCCTTGCTTGCGCGCAGGGCGGTCCAGAACGGCACGTCGCCCTTTTCGCGGTAGAACTGGCGCAAGGCGATGACGAAGCTGATGCCTTCGAACACCGCGGCGCTGGCGAGTACGACGTAGTTCCAGTGTGGGTCGCGCAACGGCTCGGGATCCATCATGTGCAGGACGCCCTCGTACGCCGAGATGCCGCCGCCGACGCCGAAGATCAGCACCGCCACGATCAGGCTCCAGAAGTACAGTTCCTTGCCGTAGCCGAAGGGATGCTGCGGATCGGCGGCACGGCGGCTGCGCGCCAGCCCGATCAGCAGCAGGACCTCGTTGCCCGTATCAACCGTGGAGTGAATGGCCTCCGAGATCATTGCCGAGCTGCCCGTGAGGCCGGCCACGATGAATTTCGTGATGGCAATGGCCGAGTTGGCCGCGATCGCTCCATAAATGGCGATGGGAGATTTCGCGGATTTGCCCGTTGACGACGGCGCGAGGTCGCGAGGCGGGGAGTCCTTGTAGCCGATCATGGTGCCCATTTGCCAATTGCCCATTTGCCCATTGCTCGGCGGCGCATTCGCGATGATGCCGCCGCTCGGTGTGCGAAGGTGGTCGTCCACCCTGATGAATGGGTCGTGATGCAACAGGCGTTCCCGAGCGGCCCTTGGCCTGCCGGTGCGGCACAGAGCGGGGCGGCACCGACTCAAGGCCGTCCGCCGCCCGGTAAATTGTTCTTGTTGCGATGTAAAACGTACGTCGGGGCAGGGCCTGCCCGTGTTCCGCGCGCCAAAATGACGGGCGGACATCTTCGACTTGCGCCGGTATTGCGCCCTGCGCGCAGGCCGGCGCCCCGCGGTTGATGGTCAGCTGGCTGCCTTTTCCTTGCGATGGGACTTCGCCTTTTGCACGGCATGGTGCGACCGCTTATGCTTCGCCTTCGCGGTCTTGGTGGCATGGTCTTTCGTTGCAGCCGGCGCAGCGGGCTTTGCCGGCGTGGCCGGGCTGGCAGGCGTGGCTGGTGTCGCCGGGGATGCCGCCTGAGCCTGGATCGTGCCAGAAACCAGGAAGGACATGGCGGCGGCGAATACTGCCAGTTTGCCGATGGACGGAATGCGCATGACGTCTTCTCCTTGGTCGAAGGGAGAACTGCAATACGAAACGGCCGACAGCGTCGGCTTTCGGATGTCGCGGGGAAGCGCCACGGGCACCGCCCACGCGCTCCGTCCCGCTTCGATGCCGAAATCGGGACCGACAGTCCGATAACGCGCGCGTCGCGTCGAACGTTGACGGCTTCCGCATGGCGGCGGCCCGCGGAACGCATCCGGGGCGGGTCTTGGCCCGCCCTCACCTCGGCGGCATTGGGGCCGCACGCCTGCGATCAGAACAACAGGATGCCCCCCAACGCGCCGCCCCGCTGTCTTGCCGACAGCCCGTCGAACGACTTCGATCGCGTCTCGCCGACCTCGGCGACCAGCGTGATGCTCTTGGTCAGGCTGTAGTACAGGCCCGCGGTGAGATTGGCGTTGGACTTGAGGCCGGTCCCGGGGTTGTCGCTGTTGCGGCTCTGGCCATAGCCAAGGCCCAGCTTGATCCGGTCCGTTGCCTTGTAGGTCCCTTGCACAAGGTAGGCCGAACTCCGCACGTCGCCCTGGTCGGCGTCCGAAAGGATGCCCAGGCCCTTGCCGGTCTGGAAGTTTGCCAGCAGACCAAAACGCCCCGCGTTCACGGAGCCGCCGACTTCCACTGCAGTCATGTTCAGCGATCTTCCGGCAGCATCTTCGAGCCGCTGGGACTTGCCGCCGAGCCACAGCTTGTACTGGTCGGTGCCGAAATTGACGCGGCCCTGGAACTGCGGCGTGTTCTTCGCCGTGTAGTCGGGTACGCCAATCACGGGCTGCTGGTCGACCGGGCTCATCACCGCCACGTCGACGGACAAGCCGCTGAAGGACGGCGTGGTGTAGACGAACTGGCCATAGGTGCCGACATAGGCGTAGCCCGCGCCGATATGACCCAGCGATACGCGACCGCGCTGCGTGGCACGCGTCGCGGCACCGACGCCGAGCAACGTCATGTCGTTGATGATCGCGTTGTAGCCGTACAGCCCATAGTCGCGACCGAGCTTGACCGTGCCCATGCTGCCATTGCCGAACGTCAGGTAGGCCTGGCGCACGTCCACCACGTTGTTCTGCGAGATGGCATCTCCGGTGGCAGCTGCGGCGCCGATACCGATCAGCGCGGCCACATCGTACTCGTCCTGGCGCGACTTCGCGCCAACGGACAGATAGCTCGGCAGCAGGCCATTGCCGATGACCGTGCTGTTGTCCTTGCCGCCGCAAGCGAGCGCGCGGCTGCCAAGCGCGAGGCCGCCGATGTTGTCGCCCGAGCACGAGTTTGTCGTATAGAAGGCATTGATGTTGCCGCCTACCGTCAGCGTCCAGTCGCCGGCCTGGAACTCCGCCGCGCCCGCATGGCTGGCGCAGGCAAGTGCGCCGATGACGCAGGCGAGACGGATGGATGGTTGGCCCGGTTTCGGTGTTGCGTGTTTCTTCTGCATGGATGTCTCCTCTTGTGTTGTTGATTTGATGCGGCCGGTTTGCCGGCGGGGCGCATTGCGCAAGCGGCGTGCCGGAGCAGTGGAAGAAGAGCAGCAGATCGAAGGGTTGTGGCGCGGTGAGGCAGCGATGTGCACGCTTGAAGCAGCCGTGCCGATCGATGCGGCAAAACGAAACAGGACACTCGCCATGGGCGTGGCGAGGCGCGGCGTTCGAGGACCGGTCGATGCGTCGTACGAGAACAGTTGTTGCGGAATCGGTCAGCGATGCGCCGACGGGGCCGCAACGCCGTCCGCCGCATGCCGTGTGTCATTTCCGCTCACTGTGCTGCGCAACGCCACAAGCCGGAACAGCGATGCGATCTGGCCAATCGGTTACAGTCACCGGATGGAGAAGCGGAGGGAGACATGACGGTCGCGAACCGTTCGGCGGGGCTGGTGGTGGTGCGTCGGATCGAAGGCCAATGGCGTTGCCTGGTCCTGCGCGCGTACCGCAATTGGGACCTTCCGAAGGGAAGGCCGGAGCCTGGTGAGGCGCTGTTGGAGACGGCACTGCGCGAGACCGCCGAGGAAACGGGTTTGTCGGCGCTGACATTGCCCTGGGGCGATGACTATCGTGAGACCGAGCCCTACGCCAAAGGCAAGGTCGCGCGCTTCTACATTGCCTTGTCCTGCGAAGGGCAGGTCAGCCTTCCGCTCAGCGCGGAGCTCGGACGGCCGGAACATCACGAATTTCGCTGGGTGTCGTTCGCCGCGGCGCTCGAACTGCTGCCGCCGCGCTTCGGACCGATTTTGCGGTGGGCGCAGAGCGTGGTAGCGGCAAGCACCGAAAAACACCGGCCGTAAGCGAATACCTGGCATGTCGGCAGTCCCACGACATGACGTCGCCGGCAGGATTCGTTTGACTCGCCCTTTTCGGCCGAAATGCCATCCAGTTTTCGTACCGATCCGGTCGATCGGATCGCTGCCAGCTTAGTTTTTTATTCCCGATCGGGCGGGTCGCGATCACGAATTCGTTTTGCCTGATGGTGATGATATCCTTTCGATCGTTTCAATATTGGTCAATTCGTCTGGCGGCGTGAATATGAGTTGCCATCCGCGAATACCGCATTGATTCGGACATCTATCAGGTATCCGTATTCGCCGATTTTTTCGGGGCTCGTTTGAATTGTTCGCTGCCAAACAGTCCGATCTTTGGCAGCGTGTTGATGAAAAAAGGGAGACGCATGCTTCAGGAGCAAATTGACAGCGGTCAGCAAAGAGACCAAAGCCCCCGAAGTGCGACAGCGAAAGTCGCCACGATATTGGGCGCGATTTTTTCCCTCGCTGCAGCGGTGGCGATTGTCGCCGGCGGGGAAGACTGGCACATGGGGGAGACGACGATTCTCAACGGCTGGCTGGTACCTGGGACCCTGGCTCTGGCGTGTACCGCCGTGGCGTTCGTCATCACCAAGTGGAAGCTGGGGCCGCGTGGTTCTGCCAATACGGTCCTGATTGCCCTCTGCTTGTGGTTGCTGTGTGTGCTGTTTGCGTTCCGTTACCCGGTCTCTTTTTCTGTTTTGCACTCGATTACCCGGGAGGGGGAACGGATCGAAACTGATTACCGCTTCGACCTCAGCTATCCCTCGGAGCCCATAAGGGTGATCCATTCCGATAAGGAAGGGACTCGGGAGCTGTGGGGTAGCCGGACCGCGTACCGGCTGATTTCAATGCGCAACGATGGCGCCAGGTGCTGGCGCGGCGAATACGGATGCCAGTACTTCGATTGTGAGGTTGCGAAAGCGTGGTGGTTCGCAGGTGCGAGGTACCAGCGAGAATGGCGAGAAGAGTGGAGCCCGGTGCCCAGCAGCCTCGACAAGGATTGCACGCCTGCCGGCTCCCGGCACATGGAGCAGTATAACGAGGAGGGTTTCCGGTTCGGGTGATCTGCGATGTCGCTGCTGCACGCGATTCTCTTCATCCTTGCCATCCTCATCCTGCCACTGGTGGGCGGCGGAATCGTCCATCAGATCGGCAGGCTGATGGTCGCATGCTGGCGACGTACACGAGCCCCACGTGCAAGGTCCCGTCAACATCGCCATGCGCTGGCCGTGGAACAACCGCAAGACAACCGATTCACTGCCATTTGGCGATGGGTGACGATCGCGGTGATCGTCGCCTTGGCGGTGGCGGTGTTTGTGCGATTCCCGAAGGAATCGCAGCTGCAGCGCGACCTGACGGCGCTGGTCGGCTACTCCGCTACGCGCGTCTCGGTGCGGCTGACGCATGACACGCCGGCAGATCGCGCGGCGGTGATGACGGCGCTGGCGCCGGTGCTGCGCGATGGCGGGCGAACGTTCGTCTACCGCTCCGGCAAGCGCCGGAGCGGTGGCCATTCGAATCGCGCCATGATGCCCGCAAGGTATCGATTCGATGCCGCGACGCTCGAGATCGTCATGGGCGGGATCTTGCCCAACGATCGCCTGGCTCCGATTCACGCCGCCCTGACCGCGGTCGCGGCCCATCGGTCGCTCGATGGCCTCGAAGAACGGTCTGCCGCTACGCTGCAGATCGGCGGGCAAATCTACCCAGTGACCGTACTGCCGCGCACGGCCCGGCTCAGTGGTCTGGCGTACTTCGATCCGGAATGGGAAAAGGACCAAAACGCGTGTCATCTGCGCATCCATGCCGAGGTGCCGCCTCAGCTTTCGGAGGTCGTGTTTTCGGCCAGGGCTTACGACGAGGCTTCCGATCTCGTCAGCTTGAAGATCGGCGAAGAACCCGGCGCGAAGTTTTCGGTTATCCGCATGATCGCCACGCAGATATGGATTCGCCGCCCCCACGTGCGGTCGGTCGTGCTGTCGCTCGTTCCGCAGTCGTTTGACGCACGGTCAAAATCGTGCGCTCTGGATTTCACCTCTTTCATCGATGTGCGGCTGGTGTCCGCTGCGGCGTTGAATGCGATGCCGGGCCTGCAGGGTCGCATTGCGGCGGTCCAGATCCCGCAGCATCGGATGTTCTGGCCGTTGCTCAATGGAGAGTTCGAACGGTCCGCCGAGGACGAGCGGGGTATCGCTGGCGGTAAGGCATGCACGTACGAGGATCGCGCGCTACTGCGAGCCAAAATCCAGTCGATCAAGGCCGGTTGCGGAAACGATCCGGCATCGGACGCATGTGCCGTCGCGGAGGCCCGTCGCACGCAACTTGCCGCGCACCTGTCGCAGTGCTTTACGCGAGTACGGGAAGGCTGGGAATTCCGTCGCAACTGAAACCGCATCGACGGAGATAACCGGTGACGGCCGAAGTCGCTGCATACCTGGAACCTCGCGCATCCCGAAATCGTCCAACCTGGATTTGGACCGAAATGGGCAATGTCATGAAAAAAGGATTCTTCAGTGCGGTGAGTCTGGTCTTCCTGCTGGGAGCGATAGTCGGCTGCACCAGCACCGGCGCCTCCGGCGACCGGCAATCAGGCATCACCATGTACGGCACGGTGGATGCCGGTGTCAGTGTGACGCGATAAGGCAGGAAGCTACCCTCGAGGCTGGTGTGGTGCCTTGCCCTTCAACCCCATCGTCGCCCGATCGAGCCATTCGCCGATGACGGCACGGGCGGCGCGCTCGAGTACCGAACCATGCCGCGCCGCATCCGCGCGGATCGCCGCGATGTCCAGCCGATGCGCCGCCAGTTCATGCGCATGGCCGATCAACCAGCGCTCGATCTGCCGGTGATCGGCCTCGAGATGAAATTGCAGGCCGAGAATATGCGGCCCTAGCGCAAATGCCTGATTGGGGAATCCCGCGGTTTCAGCCAAACGCGATGCCCTCTGCGGAATCGCGAACTGGTCGCCATGCCAATGCAGTACTGGAATTTCGCCGACATGCCGCAATGGCGAGGCTCGGCCTTCCCCGGTCAGAGTCAGTGCCCCGTAGCCGATTTCCACCTTGCCTGTCGGCGTCACCGTTGCCCCAACGCTGCCGCCATCAGTTGCGCGCCGAGGCAGATGCCCAGGGTCGGCTTGTCCTGCCTGAGCCGCGCCGCGATGGCGTCCTTCTCCGGGGCGAGAAAGGGGTAGCGATGGGTCTCGTACACACCGATCGGGCCACCCAGCACCACCAACAGATCCGCCGCCGTCACTGTCGCGCTGTCGATCGCGTCGACACCGGCCTCCAGATAGCGGACCGTATAGCCGGGCTCGATCAATAGCGGTTCAATGATGCCGAGGTCTTCAAAGGCAACATGACGGATCGCCAATGCGGTGCGATGCATGCGGCTCTGCTCCATTCAATCAAGCGATTTGCGATATTGGCTGGCAATTCGATCGGCGGGGCGGGGGCGGATGCTCCGGCCGCCCCGACGCCATGGCGAGCCCGCTTACGCCGCGGCGCGCAGCTTCACCGCCGGAAAGTCCACCGGCACGGCGAATGCCACATTGACGTAATTGGTGAACAGGTTCAGCGCCACGTGCGCGAGGATCTCGACGATTTCCTCGTCGCTGAAGCCTGCCTCACGAACGGCCCGCACATCGGCATCGTTGACCTGCCCGCGCGCCTCCACGACTCTCAATGCGAAGCGCAGGGCCGCGGCGGTCTTGGGATCGGTGGATTCGCCACCCTGCGCCGCGGACATTTCCTCGGCGCTGGCGCCCGCCTTGCGGCCCAGCGCCGTGTGGGCCGCGAGGCAGTATTCGCACGCATTGCGGTTCGCTATCGCCACGGCGATCTGCTCGCCAAGCCGAGCCGGAATGACGCCGCTGCCGAGCGCGCCGAAGCTGCCCCACATGCTCCGCGGCGCGGCAGGAGAGTTGGCCACGGCTTTGAACATGTTCGGCGTGGCGCCGAACGCGCCGTGGATCTGCGCCAGCAGCGCCTGGCGGTCCGCGGTGGTGTGATGGGGATCGATCAGCGGGACACGAGACATGTGGTCACTCCTTGAGGTGGAAGGCTGCCGTCCGAATGGAGCGGTCGGAATCAATGGTAGGTAGAATGTCTGGACGCAAGGTGCAATAACGTCCATGAAACTTGTCCTTCCATCCGAAACGCTCGCGCAGACCACGGCCGATTCGGTGGATCGGCTGACCGCATTGCTGGACCGGTTCCGTGTCCGTACCAGGCTGTTCCATACCGGCAAGCTGTGCGGACGATCGACCTTCGAGCCGCTGCCGGGGCGCGCCTTCCTGCACGTCCTTCGCCGTGGCGAGATGGAAGTGCGGCACCGGCCCGGCGACACAGACGTGCCGCGTGTCCACCTCGCCGAGCCGACGCTGCTGCTCTATCCCCGGCCCGTGCACCATCAGTTCGTCAATCCGCCCGAGGACGGCTCGGATTTCACTTGTGCGACGCTGGATTTCGACGGCTGCGAACGAAACCCGATCGTGCAATCGCTGCCGTCGCTGGTCCGGGTGCCGCTGGACACGGTGGAAGGGCTGCGGCCTGCGCTGGACCTGCTGTTCGCCGAGGCGGATCACGTCCGCTGCGGCTCCCGCGTGCTGGCAGACCGATTGTTCGAGGTCGTGCTGATCCAGCTGCTGCGCTGGATCATCGACCATCCCGCGGAGGTCGGTGTGACGAGCGGATTGATCATGGGGCTGTCCGACCCGCGCCTGGCGAAGGCGCTCGTCGCGCTGCATCGTTCGCCGTATGAGGACTGGTCGCTGGCACGGATGGCCTCGACCGCGGGCATGTCCCGCAGCGCGTTTGCCGCGGCGTTCAAGGACGCGACCGGTACGACGCCAGCGGCGTATCTGACGGACTGGCGGCTCAGCCTCGGCGCATCGATGATGCGCTCCGGGCGACCGGTGAACCTGATCGCCACGGAGCTCGGGTTTGCCAGCGCGTCGTCTTTCTCGAAGGCATTCCGGCAGCGGATGGGGATGTCGCCGCGAAAGTGGCTGGCGGAGTCCCTGTAGCGAGCGCCGCCGTCAATCGGGCGACGAGGCGGGCTTTCGCGTTCCGCCCACGCGTTGCCTTGCGAGTTTCTCTGCAGGCGAGCGCAATACCTGGGTCAGCGAACCACCGCGGCGCGGCCGCGTATGGCCGCCAGCACCAGCACGGTCGCGCACGCCTCCAGGAACGCCACGAAGTACAGGCCCGACGACAGCTGGCCGGTATTGGTCTTGAACCAGCCGATCATGTACGGCGCCACGAATCCAGCAAGGTTGCCGATCGAGTTGATCAGCGCGATGCCGCCGGCGGCAGCGGTGCCGGCGAGAAAGGCCGACGGCAGCGACCAGAACACCGGGAACGCGGCCAGGATGCCGATCGACGCCAGCGTCAGCGCCACCAGGGCCAGCATCGCACTGTGCAGCCATAGACCGGTCAGCGTCAGGCCAACGGCCGCCAGCAACGTCGCCATCGCGCAGTGCATCCGGCGTTCGCCGCTGCGGTCCGAGTGAATGCCGTTGAGGACCATGGCGATGGTGCCGGCGATGAACGGGATGGCCGATACCAGGCCGATTTGAAGATTGCCCTGCACCCCCAGTTCCTTGATGATCGACGGCGACCAGAACGCGATGGTGGCATTGCCGCTCACGACGCAGAAGTAGATCGCGGCGCAGATCCACACGCGGGAATTGGCGAACGCGGCTTTCAGCGTCGAGTGCTTGGCCGGATCGCGATTCTCGGCCTCGATGGTGCGCGTGACCAGTTGCTTCTCGGCGTCGGACAGCCAGCGCGCGTTTGCCGGCTTTTCCGGCAGGTACATCATCACGGCGATGCCGGCGAGCACCGACGGAATGCCTTCGAGCACAAACAGCCATTGCCAGTTGGCAAGCCCGTCGACGCCATCCATCGTCGTCATGATGAAGCCGGCCAGCGGGCCGCCGATCACGCCGGCGATGGCGAACGACGTCATGAACAGGCCGTTGATGCGCGCGCGCCGTGCCGCCGGGAACCAGTACGTCAGATACAGCACGACGCCGGGGAAGAAGCCCGCCTCGAACACGCCCAGCAGGAAGCGCAGCGCGTAGAACTGCATCGGCGTCTTGACGAAGATCATCGCCATCGACGCGAGTCCCCACAGGATCGTGATGCGAGCCAGCGTCTTGCGCGCGCCGATCTTCTCGAGCAGCAGGTTGCTCGGCACCTCGAACAGGAAATAACCGAGGAAGAAGATGCCGGCGCCGAAGCCGTACACCGCTTCGCTGAATTGCAGATCCTGCAGCATCTGCAGCTTGGCGAAGCCCACGTTGACGCGGTCGATCCAGGCGAGGATGAAGAGAAAGACCAGAAAGGGAATCAGGCGGATGGCGATCTTGCGATATGCCACTTCGCATTGCCGCGCCACCTCGGTGGGCTGCAAGTTCTCTAAGGCGCCCGCGGCGCCGCTCATCACGGAAGACATCGGTGTTGCTCCTTGGGTGTGGTGGGCGGGGCTGCGCTGCATTGGCGCAGCCCTCGGAGGGTCGCTGTGCTGGGGGGCACCGCAGTGGCGGCGCAGTCTTCTCTCTGCCGCGGCGTGCCGCGTGCGGCTGCTGGATCGCCGCGATGGGGCGCGACTGCGCGCCTGCCGCGCCTACCGCGGTTGACTGCGCGCCGACCGCACGCAGGGCCGCATCAGCGCAGCAGCGGTTCGATCGATCCGGCGACCTGCAGCACGCGGGCGTCCTGGCCATGCAGGCCGCAAACGCCGAGGCCGATGCCGGGTGCGACCGGCAATGACACCGCGCAGCCGTCCAGGAAATTGATCACGCTCGGGTTGCGCAGCACCAGTCCGTTGGTCGCGAAGAAGTCCTCGTCACGGTCCAACGCATCGAGCCGCGGCGGGCGCATCGCGACGGTGGGCATCAGCCACGCATCGGCATCGCGCAGCCGCTCGGCGGCTTGGCGCTGCATCGCGCGACGCTCGGCGAGCAGCGTGATGTAATCTGCCGCGCTCAGTTGCTCGCCGCGCCGGATGCGCTGCGCAACCCGCTGGTCGTAGCGATCGCCATCGCGCGACAGCCACTCGCGATGCAGCGCCCACGCCTCGGCCGCCGTCAGGCCGCCGGCCGCGTTGATCTCGGGCAGGCGACGCAGCTCGGGGAAGTCGAACGGCACGATGCGCGCGCCTTGCGCCGACAGCCGCGACAGCATGTCCTCGAATGCCTGGGCGACCTCGGCCTCCAGGCCATCGCAAACGAAATCGCGGGTCACGTAGAGGCGCAGCCCTGCCAGCGAAGCCGGACGCGCGTCCAGTGCTTCGCCGCTCAGCACGGCATCGATGGCCGCGCAGCACGCAACCGATCGGGCCAACGGGCCGGCAGAATCCAGCGACGTCGACAGCGGCACGGCGCCATCCAGCGGCACGCGGCGCGCGGTCGGCTTGAAACCGGTCAGGCCGCAGAACGCCGACGGAATGCGGATCGAGCCCCCGGTATCGGTGCCTAGCGCGGCCACCGCCATGCCGCCTGCGACGCTGACCGCGCCGCCAGAGGTGGACCCTCCGGCGATCCGCTCGGTGTCGAGAGGCGTGCGCGGCGTGCCGTAGTGGGGGTTCAGGCCCAGTCCCGAGAACGCGAACTCGCTCATATTGGTGCGACCGATCAGCACCGCACCGGCAGCACGCAGGCGCGCCACGGCGGGCGAGTCCGCGGTCGCCGGCGCATTGCCGTCGAGCACGCGCGAGCCGGCGCGGGTCACTTGTCCGCGCACATCGAACAGGTCCTTGATGGACACCGGCAGGCCGGCGAGCGGCGAGGCCACCAGCCCGGCGGCGCGTGCCTGGTCGGCGGCGCGCGCAGCGGCGAGCGCGCCGGCCTCGTCCACTTCGATAAAGGCAACACCGCCGGCACGGCGATGGCTGTCGATGCGCGCCAGCGCCTGCTCGGTCAGCGCGACGCTGGTGGTCTGTCCGGCAGCCAGCCTGGCCGCCAGCGCCGCAATGGTCGACTCGCTCATTCGGCCACCGCCAGGCTTTCGACGCGATACGCGTGGCGCAGCGTGCGGTTGCGCACCGGGTCATGCAGTTCGACCTCGAAGGCCTCGCCATGGCCGAGCTCGCCGATCACCGCCTGGGTTCCGCAGAACATCGCCGTGCCAGCCGGCAGCGACGACTCGCCGGTCAGGCGCTGGATCAGCTCTCGCGGGTCGAGCAGGCGCGTGACCTTGCCTTCCTGGTACAGCGCGCGCTCGCCGTCGCGCACGCGCCAGCAGCGCATCTCGAGGCTGTCCCAGTGGTCGGCCACTTCCTCGAAGCGCCAGACCTGCTTGCCGACCGGCTTGTCGCACATCTGCTTGGACACCGTCACGTCATAGGCCTCGACCTTGCGGTCGGTGTGGTCCGAGCCGACGCCGACGTACAGTCCATCGCCCGCCTGCAGCAGCACCACTTCGATTTCGCCGGAGGAGTCGTCGCGCGGCACCTCGATGACATCGGCCGTGGTCAGCAGCGACGCCGCCAGCGGATAGAAGGTCGGCACGCTGGCGGGCGGCTTCACGCCGATGGCCTGCAGCTCTTCGATATGGTGCTGGACGGCCTCGAGATCGCGCCCGGTCCATCCGGCGATGATCAGACGTTGAATGTCGAGGGCGAGTTCGCCCCCGCCGGCGACTTGGAAATGCAGTGTCGGCATTGCGTACTACCTTGATTGGGGAAAAGAGGGGGTTAGAGCGTCCGGATGATGTTCTTCCGGAATTCGTCGATATGCGTGCGGACCGCTTCCCGCACCGCCGGCACATCCCGGCGCTCCAGCGCGTCGACGATCTCCAGGTGCTCCTGGTAGACGTTCTCGAGATGCTGCGGGTCGGACAGCGACAGGAACCAGAAGCGCGCCTGCTTTTCGTGCAGGCCGCGCAGCAATTCGGCCAGTACCCGATTGCGGGAGGCGGCGGACATCGCCGTATGGAACTTCAGGTCCAGCGATGCCAGCGCGGGGATGTCACGACCGGCGATCAGCGGGGGCGAGCGATCGACGATGTCGCGCATTGCCTTGAAATCGCTGTCGTGGCCGCGCTCGCAGGCCAGCGTGGCGCACAGCACCTCGTTGGTAGCGCGAACCTCGATCATGTCCAGCACTTCGTTCAGGGACAGCGGGGTCACCAGCACGCCCTTGCGCGGCATGATCGACACCAGCCCTTCGACCTCCAGCCGATGCAGCGCCTGATGGACCGGCGTGCGGCCCAGCCTGAGCATGGCCGCGACCTGGGCCTCGTTCAATGGCTCGCCAGGCCGGAATTCGCATGAAATGATGCGCCGCTTGATTTCCGTATAGGCCAGCTCGCGCATGGCCGCCCCGGTCTGGGAGGCGGTCTGCTTGCCACTGTCGTCGTCGGTTCCTACCAGTCGAATGGATGTCGCCACGGTCCGGTTCTCGTTCTCTCTGAAGTTGGAGTGATACTAGTGTGATATTTCACAGAGAACAAGGGCCGGATTTATCAGGATTTACGCGGAGCTGCCTTCAGGCGGGCGGTTCTCCCCGCGCGGCGTTATGGGCGCCGAGGTCGATAAAGACCTTCCCGCCCTGGACCCGCACCGGATAGCTGCGAACGCCCTCCGTCACCGGCGCGCACACGGCCGCACCGGTCCGGACGTCGAACTTGCCCTGATGCAACGGGCATTCGATCTCGTGTCCGTCGAGGAACCCGTCGCACAGCCTCGCGTGGCCATGCGTGCAGAGGTTGTCGGTGGCATAGATCTCGCCATCGACGCCGTACAACGCTATCTCGCGCCCACTCACATCCACGGCGATCACGTCATCCTGCGGCACGCTCGCAAGCGGAGCGGCCTCGGTCCAGCCTTCGGTCATCGTTGTCTCCAGCATCAGATCGGATAGATCAGCGAGTTGGGGATCATCTCGCTGTCGAATATGCAAAGCCGCGAGGCGAAACGCAGGCCATCGGGCGTGCGCACGACGGTGTCGAGATAGCGGCCGGCGTTCAGCACATCGGTCAGCTGATCGGGTTTGGTGCGCAGTACCGCGTAATTGGCCTCGGATACGATGCGCTCGCCGTCGGCGCTGCGCACCAGCGGCGCGCCGACGATGTGGCGCTGGTAATAGGGGTCATGGAACAGCGTCTCGCGAATGCCGTAGATGCGATCGCGCAGCATGGCCTTGCTCTCGAACGACAGCGTCGCCAGCGGCAGGCCGCGTTCGTGGTTCTCTCGCGGCTGGACCTTGTAGACGCAGTCGTCGGTGAAGAAATCGGGCCAGCGGTCCCAGTCGCCGTTGTCGACGA
Organism: Cupriavidus cauae; assembly: GCF_026210475.1. Lineage (NCBI taxonomy): Bacteria > Pseudomonadati > Pseudomonadota > Betaproteobacteria > Burkholderiales > Burkholderiaceae > Cupriavidus > Cupriavidus cauae. The sequence continues at coordinate 751,676 of NZ_CP080294.1, read as the reverse complement.
CGCTGGCGTAATTGGCGTACAAGGTCAGCAACGCGTGGTAGTCGGCGAATTCCATCTTCAGACCTCCATTACCTTGCGCCAGTAGGCGTACATGCCGCGAATCAGCGTCTCGGTCACCATATGGTCCGTGTTCTCCGCGGTGCGTCCGCCCAGTTCGGCCAGCACGCGATGCCATGGCTTTTGCGCAAAGCCTTGCTGCGAGCATTCGATGGCCTCGCCGTCGTCGGCAGAGACGAAGCCGGCGGGGCCGAACAGATTGGCCTGGCGCAGGCGGCGGCGCGTCATGGTCTCGTCGTCGTCCTCGAAGCCGAAGTGTGTCCAGACGAAATCGAAGGTATCGGGACCGCGCGGCTGGATATGCCGCGTGGACACCGAATTGACCTGCTGCTGGAAGATCACGCTCGGAAAGATGGTCATCATCACCGCGGTGGGTTCGCCCCACCAGGGCTCGTGCACGATGTCGAGCAGCCGGTCGTCCTGCAATGTCATCTGGTCCTTGAAGCTGGCGACGCCCGAAGTCACGTCGCTCTTTCCGCCCTGTCCGCGCGTCGAAACCATCGCGGCGTGACGCAAATGCTGGTCCATGACCAGGCGCGCCTTGTTGTCGGCGCGCCAGAGGCCGAAGGTCACGAACCACGTATGCAGCAGGCCGGGGTGGTAGGGGTCCTTGATGTTCTCCTGCATCAGCTTCCAATTGCCCGGGATGCGCTGCTTGTTGTAGCCGAGCAGCTTCAGCTTGCGGCCGTTGAACAGACGATCGAAGTAGCCGAGGATGTCCGGGCCAAGATAGGTCTCCAGCGGCTCGACCTCGTGATCGAACGACGCGAAGACCACGCCGCCGCGCGTCGCGACCTTCAGCCTGGTCAGGCCGTGTTCCTCCGGCCGGAAATCCGCGGGCATGCCGCCGTTGATCTTGCCGTCCTGCTTGACCCCGCGCCGAAACGGCACGCCCTGCAGATTGCCCTTCAGGTCGTAGTTCCACTGGTGATACGGACAGTGGAAGTCCTTGCGATTACCGCTGCGCTCGCGGCAGAACTTCATGCCGCGATGCGCGCAGACGTTTTCGACCACATTGATATCGCCGTCCGCATCGCGGATCACGATGACGGAGCGCTCACCGATCGCGGTGCGCTTGAAATCGCCGGGATTGGGAATCTCGGCCTCCAGGGCGACATAGTTCCAATGGCCGCGATAGAAGCAGCGTTGCAGTTCGCGCTGATAGAGCTGCTGGTCGGTGTAGACGCGAAATGGGATGCGGCTGATGCCGTCGTCTGCCCATATCGGGTCGCTGCGTGGGGCGTTGCTGTCCATGGGATGTCTCCTGCTTTTTGTGGATGGTTGGCGGTCGTTGGTCAGTGCATTCGGGGCGCGGGTGGATCAATCGTTCGATGCGTAGAAGGCGTCCGCGTAGATATGGTCGGCTTGGATGCCGCGATCGCGCAGCAGTACCGTCGCGGCCTCGACCATCGGCGGTGCGCCACATAGATAGGCACGCCATCCGTTCAAATCGGCGTAGTCGTGCGCGACCGCTTCCGTGACGAGCCCGGTGCGCAGATCGCGGTCGCTGCCCGTCTCAGTGGAAACCACATCGATTCGCAGGCGCGGATGCCGCTGTGCCAGTTCGTTCAACCAGTCCAGCCCATACGCGTCGCGCGGCGATCGAATGCCGAAGTACAGATGGATGGGATTCGAGAGCCCGGCGGCGATCGCGCCTCGCACGATGGCGAGCACCGGCGCCAGGCCCGTCCCTCCGGCAATGCAAAGAATGGGATCGTCGTTACGCGTGCGCAGATAGGACGTGCCAAGCGGCCCGCTGACGCGAACGGTATCGCCGACCTTCAGCTGTTCACGGATATAGCCGGTGACGCGGCCTTGCGGAACCATCCGCACATGAAATTCCAGTTCGCCATCGCCCGGCAGCCGTGCCATGGAGTAGGGGCGAATATGGTCCGGCGTGAATTGCAGCGTCGCGTACTGGCCCGGAGAGAACGATAACGGCTTGGACGGCGCCAGTCGGATCAGCTTGATGTCGTGCGTCAGGTCCGCCAGTGCGGTCACCGTGCCCTTCACGATGCGAGATGGATGGACCACCACCTCGTCGGGCTCGGGGATCTCGATGGTACAGGGACCCATCACCATCGATTGGCAGGCGAGCAGGGCACGTCCGCCTTGCTCATCGTCGTTGATGGGGGCGTGGGCGCTGTCATCGCCGGCTGGCCGCACATCGCCCTCGAGCAGACGACAGCGGCAGGTGCCGCAGCGGCCCGCCATGCAGCTGTACGAGATCGGCACGCCATGCTGCTGCAACGCGCGCAGCAGATTCTCGCCCTGCGGCACGTCCAGACGCTGTCCATGGGGTAGGACGCGGACTTCCATGTCGTCTCCGGTTCGTCGTTGTTGTTGTGGTTGTTGTGGGTGTGGTCGTTATGGTCCGGACCCATCATCGGACATCACCGGTGATAAACCAATAGAATCCCGCTTATATGACCCATTCACCAAAGTGATAACGAGAAAGGGGGAGGCATGCGGCTGCAGGACGTCGATCTGAATCTGCTCGTCGTGTTCGAACACCTGCTGCGGCTGCGTACCGTGTCGGGAACGGCCCGCGAACTCGGCCTGACGCAACCGGCCGTCAGCAACGCGCTGGCCCGCCTGCGGCGAATCTTCGATGACCAGTTGTTCGTGCGCAGCGCCAAGGGGATGTTGCCGACGCCGGTGGCAGAAGACCTTGCCGAACCGGTCGCCTATGCATTGGACGCCCTGCAGTCAGCCCTGAACCGCAAGGTCGAGTTCGACCCATTGCGCAGCGACCGCAGCTTCCAGCTGGCGATGACCGATATCGGCGAGGTGCACTTCATTCCCAGGCTGATGAGCGCGCTGCGCGAAAGGGCACCCGGCGTGTCGATCGCCACCGTGCGCAATACCGCGATCGACCTCGCCGACGCGATGAGCATGGGACAGGTCGATCTCGCGGTGGGCCATCTGCCCGAACTGCCATCCGAGTTCTACCAGCGCCGGCTGTTTCGCCAGCGCTACGTCTGCATGTTTCGCGCGGGCCATGCGCTGGACAAGCGTACCGTGCGACTGCAGGACTTCGAGCGCGCGGACCACGTCGTGGTAACCGCGGCCGGCACCGGCCACGCCCGCGTCGACGAAATCCTCGCCAAGCTCGGGGTCCGCCGCAACATCCGCCTGCGCGTGCCGCATTTCGTCGCGCTGGCCGATATCGTCGCCACCACGGACCTGGTGGCGACCGTCACCGAGAAGTTCGCCGAGCGCAGCGCCGCGTATTTCGGCCTCAAATCGATCCGCCATCCGGTGGATCTGCCGGACATCCAGATCAATCTGTTCTGGCATGGGCGCTATCACCGGGATCCCGGCAATCAGTGGTTGAGGGATTTGATTTTTGAGTTGTTTGCGGAGGGGTGAGCGCGCCCCGCAAGGCAAGATCGGCGCCGCGGCTGAAGCATTTCGAGACCGGACTTCAGTAGGGAAAACTTCGTGACTTCGACACCGTTAAGAAGTTGTTGGGACAGACTCGGGACCGAGCAGGTCAAGATGCCGCAATACTATAGAGTTGCGCTCGATTGGAGATGATGCTTGTGAATGACGATATCGTCCGCGGATTGATTTCAGGTTTGATTGGGCCTCCCCTTTTCGAATGGGCAAAGAAGTATAGCTATCTATTGGTATTTATTGCGACAATTGTGATTGTGCAAGCCTGTTTGATTTTGTCGTTGGTTGACGCGCTTGGCTGGAGAACCGCTGTGCAGAAAGCGTGGGCGCCTGTTGCAATCGCTGTTTCAATAGGGTGCGGCGCATTGGCTGTAATTTGCGTCTTTGTTGGCCGGATAACGTCGCCAAAGGAACGACCGTAGGGCAGTTGCATGGCGAAGATTCGAGGATGGGTTGAGCAATTGAGATTGCAAAATGATGGAAAGCTGAAAGGATGGGTTATGACCGCCTTGGTCGTTCTGGCGGCATTGATAATGTTCCTGGCGATAAAGCTTGTAGCTGCCGGGACGTGGAGGGTAGTGGCTGCACACTCGACCTGACACTGACGGCGATTGGAGGATATGCAGCAAAAGCGCAGGCGCTTGGCCTTTGCCCATTCGAAGAATCCGCTTGGCGAAAAGCGAAGCGCACCTATGGCGACAATGATGAAAATACCTGAACCGAGCAAGCGCAATGTATGTGCCGATAACAGGGAGCGCGAAGATCGTGCACGAGAAATCGCAAATATGGGCGTATGGCGGCGGGCTGCCGTGGCATATATGGCGCTTCTTGGTTTGGCGGGTGTAATATTGATCTTTTCGCTTGCTCGCTGTGCGGGATGGAAGCCAGTATTGGTCGGACTGCCCGTACTTTGCACCATCTTTGTTAGCATCACGTACCAGCTCATTAAAGAACTTCGCATGACGAAACGTCATACGGAATTCGCGCAAGATAGCACAGAGATCTCCGAAGCATCGACGCAAATTAGTGGTAATAGTGATAATGACAATAATTGAGAGTCTTAATCAATTTCATCGGGTGAGAAGAAGAATTATTTTTTGATCATTTCATCTTCTTTGTCGCGTTCTTTATGGCATTGAAGTTCTCTGATGATCCAATTGGGGGCGGGTATTCTGATCGTGAACGGCAGAGCGGAGATCACAGCCGAACTGACGCACGAGGCCTTGCAACAACTCTCGCTGCGCTACCGCCTGGCGTGCGACGCGTGCGAAGCCTATGCCGATGCGGGCTTCACCGTGATCTATCAGGACGTGATACTCGGCGAGTATCTGAACGAGGTCCACACGAGGCTATCCGGATGGTCCCCCGGCGTACTGGTGCTCAACCCCGCGTTGGACGTGGTCGCGCGGCGCGATGCCGAACGGCGCAAGACCGCCTATGCCGGTGATTGGACCCCTGCGTCGCTGGCTGCAGGGCTGGAGCACACGCCGCGAATCGGCTTGTGGCTCGATACCTCCGCCATGACGGTTGACGAAACGGCCGACATCGTATTGCGCCATGCAGAGGCAACCAGGGCTGGCGAACAGTAGGGTGCGGGACGTGACCACCGTCGTCGCAATCAATCAATCCCATCGGGCCGCATCCCAACAAAGGCCCTCATCAACCAATTGCCTTACCATTCGATCATTGCACAGCGGACCAGCACGGGCTCCGCGTCCAAACGATCGAAGACAAGCCATGGCACTGACAATCACCCCCGGAACGACGACCCGCACGCTGATTCTTGGCGAGGCTGGCGATATCGAATTGCTGATCGACTCGCCGAAAGACGCGGTACAGGGCATTGCCGTGGTCGGCCATCCTCATCCCATGCAGGGCGGCACCGCTGACCACAAGGTGCCGCACCAGCTGGCCCGCGAATTGACCGCGCATGGCTTTCTCGCGGTGCGACCGAATTTCCGCGGCGTCGGCGCGACGCAGGGCGAGCACGACGCCGGTGTCGGCGAGACGAACGACATGCTGGCGGTGGTCGACCATCTGCGCGAGCAGTACCCGGGTCTGCCGCTGGCGCTGGCGGGCTTCTCCTTCGGCGCCTTCGTTGCGGCGTTGGCATCGGTCCAGCTTGCGCAACGCGGCATCGCGATCGATCATCTGATTCTGACCGGCATGCCGTCCGGCCCCGTTGCGAATCACCGCAGCTACGATACGCCGCCGGTCCCCGCCAATGCACTGGTGATTCATGGGGAGAACGACGAGCGCGTCGCGCTGTCGGCCATCTTCGATTGGGCCCGTCCGCAGCAGCTGCCCGTCGTGGTGGTGCCCGGCGCGGACCATTTCTTTACTGGCAAGCTGCCGGTGCTGAGGCGCCAGGTCGCCAGCTATCTGGAGCGCCCGCCCGCATCCGCCGAGGCGTGAATCGGCCGCGTGGGCCTCGTCAGCCCGGCCCAGCTGCGCCGATCAGCCGCATGGGCCTCGCCTAGCCCGGCGAAGCTCCGCCGATCAGCCTGACCCCCTTCCACTGCCCGCTCGCGACCATCTCGGACACGATGGTCTGCAGCGCGGCCTCGACGCTGCGGCACGCCAGGCTCAGGCTTGCCGACGACGACAGGCACAGGCTGACGCGCCGCTCCAGCGTCGCGTCGGCGATCGACATCGCCGCGAGCGCTTCATCTTCGTCGCCGGCCAGCGCCGACCACGGCAGGATGGTCCATCCCAGTCCCTCGCGCACCGCGGACAGCAGCACCGATACCGCGCTGGTCTCCGCGACCAGGCGGCATTGCAGGCCGGCACTGACCAGCGCGCGGTCGCACAGCACGCGGACCGAATTGGGGAAGCTGGGCAGCAGCAGCGGCAGCGCCGCGGCCTGCGCCAGCGTGATGGCGTGGGGATGTCCCGGATGTCCCGGACGTTCTGGAATTGGCCGGCCGACCAGCATCAGCTGTTCGTCGAGCAGCGGGGTCGACTGCATGTTGGGACGCTGCTGCACGTCCATTGCCACGGCGAGATCGAGCTTCTGCAGCGCCAACGATTCGGCCAGATCGGCGCTGGAGCCTTCGACGATCTCCAGCGTGATATCGGGGAAGTGCTCGGTCACATGCCGCAGCAGCGGCAGGGCCAGCACGCGGGAGGTGCTGGTCGGCAATCCCACGCTGACGTGGCCGCATGGCACGTCGCGGCCGTGCTGTACCGCGGCCTTGGCCTCTTCCATCTGCCGCAGCACCATCTTGGCGTGGCGGTAGAGGATAAGGCCGGTGTCGGTGGGTCTGGTGCCCGAGGGGCCGCGCACCAGCAATCTGGCGTCGAGTTCGGCTTCGAGGTTGGCGACGTGCTGGCTCAGCGAGGGCTGGGCGATATGGAGCGCATCGGCCGCGGCGGTGATGCTCTCGAGTTCGACGATGCGCGCGAAATAGCGCAACTGCTTCAGGTCCATATTCGGCGAGGCGGTGGCATGGTGGCCCACGCCAATCGGTCGCGAATGCGGCCGGATCGGTGGCGGGGCACGCCGGCAATGTAGCATCCGCCGGCGCCCCGCTGCGCGTTCCAGCAGCGGGGCCAGCCACGGACCCAGCCGCGGGACTAACCGAGGGATGAGCTGCGAATCGGCAGATCCAGATACGAAGCCAGCTCGCCGCCGAGCCGGATCGACAGCCGCGGCGGACGGCCATGTGGCACCTGCGGGAAGTGCCCACGGTCCGCGCCGGCGATCGACAGACGCAGCCGGCTTCCGGCGGCCAACGTCCACGCGACGGGCAGCATCGCAAAGTGCAGGCGCTCGGTCTGCCCCGGCACCAGACGCGCCGCGTCGGCCTTCGCGAACGTGCGGTAGGGCCACGTGGTGCGGTATTCCGGCGGGCACGGCGCGGTCCTGCGATGCAGCGCGCGCAGCATGCCTTCGGTGATGTAGCGCACTTGCCCGGACGCCTCGACCTCGGACAGGAAGACATGCAGCGCGGCGTCGGGCTGCGAGCTGGCGAGGCCAATGTTCAGCACGACATGGCCGGCGATCGACAGCGGCGCCGTCAGCACCGCGCCATCGAAGGACAGCAGGTCCTGCTGCCGTTCACTCCAGTCCGGGTAGTAGTCCTCGATATTGGCCGCGCCGAGCCGCTCATAGCGGGTTTGGCGGCCGGTGGACCAGTTGAAGTCGGCCATCGTGTCGCGGTCCGATTCCGCCGCGGGACATGCCGGCGACAGGCTTTCCGCATCCGCGCTCAGATACAGCCGCTGCGTGTCATCCACCGGCACCGGGGGCCAGGTCGCGGCCGCATGCCATTGCTCGTCGTGCACGCTGTAGTAGTGGACGCGGGCCTCATGCTCGAGCCCGGTGGGCAATTGCATCAGATGATGATCGAAGAAGCGCAGTACCTCGGCCAGCAGCGGGAAGTCGGAGGCGGCGTGGTTGCGCCACGGCGAGATATTGGTGCGAGCGCCGTGGTCCCAGGGTCCCAGCAGCAGTCGGCTATCGTGATCGGGCAGCGACAGGAAGCGCGTGATCGCGCCATTCGCATAGCCGCCGCCGTCGTACCAGCCCGAGATCGAATACACCGCGACATCCGGCGCAATGCCGTCGAGATAGCGATAGGGGCTGCAGCTCCCCGAATCGAGCGCCGGATCGTGCTGCGTGGCGCCATCGCGGAAGGCGAACTCCGGCGCCAGATCGGCCAGCGCGAAGTTGTTGCGGTGCTGTTCGATAGCCGCTTGTACCAGGCTGCCGTCGGTGTCGGTGTCGACCCGCTCCGGTCCATCGAAGCGCGGATCGTTGAAGTAGGGATAGCGGGCCAGCAGCGCGCGATCGTCCTGATCGAGCGCGACCATCAGTTCGTCATAGGCCTGCACCCAGACCTTGGACAGCAGGCCGCCCGGGTACAGCTGCTCGCTGTAGATGTCGGAGACCGCGAACAGCGGGGCGATCGCCTTGACCGCGGGATGGCCCGTGCTGGCCAGGAAACAGGCGGCCGCGCCCAGATAGGAGATGCCGGTCGAGCCGATGCGGCCATTGGACCAAGGCTGCGCCACGATCCAGTCCGCGATCTCGAAATAGTCGTCACGCTCGGTCGGCGAACGCAGCGCGTCACGCGTGCCGAAGCTGGCGCCGGTGCCGCGTACGTCGACCACCACCACGGCATAGCCCTTCGGTACGAAGGCGTCGCGGTATTTAGCGGTATTCGGGCTCGGCTCCGCACCGGGCTCGCGCAGCCGGAAACGGCGGAAATAGGGCGTGAAGATGACGATGGTCGGATAGCGCGCCGGCGCATCGTTGTCGCGGACCGGCCCTTCGGCCTCCAGCGGCTGCGGCACGAAGACATCGACCGCGAGCCGGCATCCGTCGCGCATCGTCACATAACAGGACAGCGGCGCATCGGGAACAGAAAAGCGCGAGGGGCGCGCTTCGAGATAGGCGCTGGCCGGCGTTTTCCAGGCATTGCCGCGGAGATCGATATCGGACATGAATCTTGCGTTGAGGTCGGTTGGCTTGCGGCAATGGTAAGCAGCGCCCCCCGAGCCCCGGAAAGACGAAATGCCGATATGGATATAGGGCTGGCCTATGGCATGCTGCGCCGCGGCGCGCAAGATCGGCCGCGAGCGCATCGAGATGCGCCAAAGCGGGGCCGAATGCCGATGCAAAACGCGGGGCATGCACCGCGGCGATTCCCGATGCCCCCGGGAGGGGCAGCCCGGAATCCGCCATAGGTTCGACCTATGGCGACATCGAGATTCCGTATTGGTTGGCACTCGCGCGAATTCTTACCATCGCTCTACAAGCCGGATCGATGGCGGCGCATTGCGCCGATGGGAAGGCGCGTGGCGCGCCGGTGCCAATGGAGCCAGCGAACGCAGCCAGCGAAACGCAGCCAGCGAACCGCAGCCGTCGAGACCATTTCAATTCGCATGATTGGGGAGAACTGCAGATGTACCGTTCCTTGATGAGCGCCGCGATGGCGGCCCTGATGACGCTGTCCGGCGCCGCGATGGCGCAGGATGCCTATCCCAACCGTCCTGTCCGGCTGATCGTGCCGCAGTCGGCGGGCTCGGGGGGCGACGTGGTGGCGCGGATGCTGGGCGACAAGCTGAGCCAGGAGCTGGGACAGTCCGTGGTGGTCGACAATCGCGCCGGCGCCAACGGCATCATCGGCACGTCCTTCGTGGCCAAGCAGCCCGCCGACGGCTACACGCTGCTGCTGACCGGTGTGTCGCAGGTCAGCTTCAACCAGCATCTGTACAAGTCGCTGCCCTACGATCCGCAGAAGGACTTCACCTTCATTGCTCCCGTGGTCGATACGCCGTTCGTGCTGGTGACCAGCAAGGCCAGCGGCATCACGTCGATGGCCCAGTTCATCGAGAAGGCGAAGGCCAAGCCGGGCGGACTGACCTTCGGCAGCGCCGGCGTCGGCAATTCCACGCATCTGGCGATGGAGATGCTGGCCGACAAGGCCGGCATCAAGCTGACGCATGCCGCGTACAAGGGCTCGGGTCCGGCACTGACCGGCGTGATCGCCGGTGAAGTCGATGCGATGGTCAGCGTGATCGGTTCGGCGCTGCCCCAGATCACCGGCGGCAACGTGGTGCCGGTGGCGATCGTCGGGCAGAAGCGCGCCAAGGAATTGCCCAATGTGCCGACGGTCAAGGAAGCGGGTCTGGACGTGCCCGTGATGCCTGGCTGGTACGCCTTGCTCGGGCCGGCCAATATGGATGCCAAGGTGGTGGCTCGGCTGAATGCGTCCGTGCAGGCCTTCCTGTCGGATCCGCAGGTCAAGAGCAAGCTGGCGTCGCTCTATCTGGAGCCGCTGGCAGGGTCGGCCGAGGCGATCAAGCAGCGCGCCGTGACGGACGCCAAGGTGTGGGGCGAATTCATCAAGCGGCGCGGGATTCAGAACTCGTGACGGTCGGACAGCTCAAGGACGGCCATTCAAGGGGGCCATTCAAGGGCTATTCGAGGGGCTATTCAAGGGGTTATTTGAGCCCGCAGCCCGGCGGCGTCGAATAAGGTCGCTGTCGCCCCCCGCACGCGGGGGCCCGGTGACCTGACTTCGCACACCGCCGAACTTCCGCAGGGCCGGGGAAGACCAGCCTGTCGGGCGGCAGCGCCATACCGCTAACTCTGCAACTCCGGCACGTTGCCGGCTTCCTCGTGCACGGTCAGGCGATCGTCGACATCCTGTACGCCGGCGATGGCCCGCACGGCCGCGATCAGTGCCTCGTGTTCGGCCGACAGGATGTGTCCGCTCAACCAGACTCGCCCGCCGACCACGGCCACGTCGATCGCGCCGGGGTGGCCCACGAGACGGCCCATTTCCGCGCGAACGCGCTCGGCGATGGTGTTGTCATCGGCCGCGTGCTTGCCCAGGCCGGTCGCGCTACGTACCTTCGCCGCGATGCCCTGCATCCGGTCGGTGATCCGTTTTGCCTGCTTCTCCGCGAGATCCTGCATGTCGTGGCGGCTTGCCTCGGCCTTGTCGCGCAGCTCCGCGCGGCGCCGGCGGCCCGACTGCGGATCGAACAGGTACATGATCGCCGCGCCAACCGCCGCCGCGACCGCAAATGGCAGCAGGCCCGGCTTGCTGCCGTGCGTGTCGCGCTGCATGCCTTCCCGCCGCTCCTCGTGCATTCCGTCGTTCATTTGCGCCTCCTTGAGAACAATGGCTACACCCCCCGCCCGGCGGCGGGGAAGCGCTTAAAGCGGGGAGCATCAGGTGTGCCAGTTCGACGGTGCGGAAGGGGAGCCGGCGTGGTGGGCGAAAGCGGCGTGCGAGCTCGCAGATAAAGCGATCCGGCGCCCCGGCGGGGAGGTGAAATTTACCGATGGGGAAATCAGTGTTGCAGAGACGCCTGCAGAGGGGCCTGCAGAGGAAGCCTGCAGAGCGGGCCTGCAGAGGGGGCCTGCAGAGGGGGCCTGCAGAGGGGGGCTGCAGAGGGGGCCTGCAGAGGGGGCCTGCAGAAGGGCTGGTAGAAGGGCTGGCAAGAGGGCCGGCAGAAGCGCTGACAGAAGCGCTGGCAGAAGGATTTGCAGAGAGGCTTTAGGGACGCGGCTTCGCCGCGATTCGACGTGGTGCCGCCTTTTCCGCCTCATTGACCCCGTCGTTCTCCAATACTTCGGCCACGCGCGTCTTCAACATCGGCACCACCTCTTCACCGAACCACGCGTTCCGCTGGAACCACGCCACATTGCGCGGCGAGGGATGCGGCAGCGGAACATATCGCGGCCCATATTCCGCCCACGCCATCACGGTCTCGGTCAGCGACGGCTTGTTCGCGGCGCCGAGAAAATACCGCTGCGCATGGAGGCCGACGAGCAGCGTCAGCTCGATGTGCTCCAGCCCGGCCAGAATCCGGTCCATCCACATCGGCGCGCACTCCGGCCGCGGCGGCTTGTCGCCACTGGCAGCGCGGCCGGGATAGCAGAGGCCCATCGGCACGATGGCAAATCGGGTCGGGTCGTAGAACGTCTCGGCATCGACGCCCAGCCACTCACGCAGCCGCTTGCCGCTGGCGTCGTTCCATGGGATGCCAGTCTGGTGGACCTTCGTCCCCGGCGCCTGGCCGACGATCAGGATGCGGGATTGCGGCGAGGCCTGCAGTACAGGGCGGGCGCCGAGCGGCAAATCCGGTTCGCAGGCCCTGCAGGCCCGGACCTCGGAGAGCAGTGTGTCGAGATTGGTGATGCGTTGTGCCTTCATATCAAAGGAAGCTGCGCGGCGGTAGTTGCCGTAGAGGCGGTGGCTTCGGGGCCATCCAGCCTGGTTGCGCGACACTATCAATGTCGCGATAATCGGTTTTCGCGACACTACGCCCGCCTTTAATGTCGCGATTTACCCAATCCCGACATTAAGCGATGCCAAGACCCATCCCAACCCGGCAATACGAAGTCGTCCTGGACGTGGTGGCGCGCCACCCAGAAGGCGTCGGCATTGAGCAGATCGATGCGAGCCTGCACGAGGTTGCGACCAAGCGGACCCTGCAGCGGTGGTTGAACGATCTGATCTCGCAAGGATACCTGCGCCGCGAGCGGGCCGGCCGTGCGACGCGGTATCGGTTGGCGACGCTGGTCACCGCTGCGGGCAGCGTCAAGCTGGAGGTAAGGACCACCGGGCGGGACGGTCTTCGGGTGCCCCTGACCGCCGAGGCGGAATCGGTTCAGGCCCATGTACTGCAACCGCTGTCGCAGCGCAATCCGGTCGGCTACAACCTGGCGTTCCTCGACGGCTACCGTCCCAATCGAACGTTTTATCTTCCGGAGTCGATACGCGCGGAGCTGAAGGCGCAGGGCAGCGTGATCGATGCCCATGAGCCCGCCGGCACTTACGCGCGGCAAATCGCGAGCCGCTTGCTGATCGACCTGTCGTGGAACTCCAGTCGCCTGGAAGGCAACACGTATTCGTTGCTGGAAACCGAGCATCTGCTGTCCGTCGGCGAAGCCGCGGAAGGCAAGGACGCACTCGAAGCGCAGATGATCCTGAACCACAAGGAGGCCATCGAGTTCCTGTTGGCGGGCGCCGAGGACATCCAGTTCAACCGCTATACGATCCAGAATCTGCACGCGCTGCTTTCGGAGAACCTGCTGCCGGATCCCGGTGCCAGCGGGCGGCTGCGCACCATTGCCGTCGGCATCGGGCAAACGTCGTTCACGCCGTTGGACGGCCCGCAGCGGATAGCAGAATGCTTCGACCGCGTGCTGCTGACGGCGGCTGCCATCGAGGACCCGTTCGAGCAGGCGTTTTTCGCCATGGTCCATTTGCCTTATCTGCAGCCGTTCGAGGACGTCAATAAACGGGTCTCGCGGCTGGCCGCCAATATTCCGCTGATCCGGCAGAATCTGTGTCCGCTGTCCTTCGTCGACGTTCCGCAGCAGGTCTATATCAGCGCCATGCTGGCCGTCTATGAATTGAATCGAGTCGAGTTGCTGCGCGACGTGTTCGTATGGGCTTACCAGCGCTCATGCGCGCGCTACTCCGCTGTCCGCCAGTCGGTCGGGGAGCCCGACCCGTTCCGCATGCGATATCGAATCCAGATCGGCGAGACCGTTGCGCAGGTGGTGCGCATGCGGATGAACAAGGTCCAGGCCGTGGCCTTTATCCGAAGCCGCGCAGAGCAGTTGGCGGAGCAGGATCGCTCCCGCTTTGTCGAGGTTGTCGAAACGCAATTGATGACCTTGCATCTTGGCAGCATTGCGCGGTTCCGCTTGCGCCCGAGCGAATTCGAGAAATGGGCCGAAGTCTGGCAGTGAAATAACGCGCGGTCAGGCAATTCCCGAGCAGTTTCCGGGAAGTTTCCGGCAACCCGATATTGCAGGTTTTACAATCCGCGATATCGAGTGGCCGCGATGATTCCCCACGTAACAGGTTTCCAGCGACGGCATGCTTCTTGCCCCGCCCCGGTCATCAGCGAACCACCAAAAGGCCCGCATGAAGCCACGGCAAGACGGTCGCAAGGGAGGCAAGGCAATGAAACGCATCGGCGAGACCGCCCGGTTGCGCGACACTCTGGAATCGGCCGACGACAGGACGGCGGCCAGCGGGGCCGTGCCGGTGCCGCCGGCCGAAGCGCTGACCGGCGAGGTCTGGCGCAAGGGTGCGCGTGTCACGTTGCCCGTCAGGCAATTGCGGCCCACGCAAATGACGGTTGGCCTGTATCACGTCCAGAGCAAGATGGACGTCACCCTGCGCCATCAGGGCCGCAAGCAGATCGAGCTGATGGAGCGGCATCGCATCCATGTCGTGATCGGGCCCGGCCCGGCCTTCTACGTCATCGACCACCATCACTGGGCGCGCGCCTGGTATGAGCTCGGCATCGAAAGCGCGCCGGTGGTGATCAAGCACAACTGGAGCGCGCTGCCGCCCGATCGCTTCTGGCTCGAGATGGAGGCCCGGCATCTGGTCCATCCCTACGATCAATACGGCGAGCGGCAGGGGCTCGCCGCCCTGCCGCATTCGCTGGCCGAGATGCGCGACGATCCGTACCGCAGCCTGGAGGCCTTCGCCCAATTGGCCGGCGGCTACGACAAGGTCAAGCAGGCCTATCCCGATTTCCGCTGGGCCGATTTCTTCCGTCGCCACGTCGACGGGCGCCTGGATACCGTGCCCGGTTTCGCGCTGGCGCTCGCGCATGCCGTCAAGCTGGCGCGCAGCAGCAAGGCGCGCGGCTTGCCGGGTCATCTCGATGACCGGGAGGATGGCAAGTCTCGCGGCAAGGCTGGCGGCAAGGCGAAGCTCGGTTCCATCGGCAAGGACAAGGGCACCAAGTCCAGCAAGTCCGGCGGCTCCGGCAAGTCCGGCAAGTCCGACGGAAAGGCGTGATGACGGCGCGCGCGCAGGCGAGCACGATCGCGCCGGCGGCGGCCTTGCCCGAGCGCCTCGATGGGCTGCCCTGGTCGCGCTGGCACTGGCGCGTGGTGATCGCGCTCGGCGTGGCATGGGTGCTCGACGGTCTGGAGGTCACGCTGGTCGGCTCGCTCGGCGGCGTGCTGCAGCGGCCCGATACGCTGGGGCTGTCGGCCGCGCAATTCGGCTGGTCGGGTTCGATCTATATCGCCGGCGCGGTGCTCGGCGCGCTGATCTTCGGCCGCCTGACCGATCGCCTTGGCCGCAAGCGGCTGTTCCTGCTGACGCTGGCGGTCTATATGGGCGCGACGCTGGCGACCGCCTTCTCGCCGAACTTCGCGGTCTTTGCGCTATGCCGCTTCGTCACCTGCCTGGGTATCGGCGGCGAATACGCGGCGATCAATTCGGCGATCGACGAACTGGTGCCGGCACGCGTGCGCGGCCGCGTCAGCCTCGCGATCAATGGCAGCTTCTGGCTGGGCGCGGCACTCGGTGCGGGCCTGAGCCTGGTGCTGCTGGACCCGCGCGTGCTCGGTCCCGAACTGGGCTGGCGCGCGGGCTTCGCGCTGGGCGCGATCCTGGCCGTGGCGATCCTGCTGGTGCGGCGCGACGTGCCGGAGAGCCCGCGCTGGCTGCTGACGCATGGCCGCCCGGAAGAGGCGCTGCGGATCGTCGAGCGGATCGAGGCCGAGGTCTACGGGCATTCGGCGCATACCGCCCGCGACGACACCGTGCTGCGACAAATGCCGCGCACCGCGGGACAGGCGACGCCGTGGCGCGAGGTCGCCGACGTGATGCTGCATCGCTATCGGAGACGCACCGTGGTCGCGCTGGCGCTGATGATCTCGCAGGCCTTCTTCTACAACGCGATCTTCTTCACCTACGCGCTGGTGCTGACGCGCTTCTACGCCGTGCCCGATGCCCGCGTGGCGCTCTATCTGTTTCCCTTCGCGCTCGGCAACGTGCTTGGCCCATTGATCCTTGGCCCGCTGTTCGACCAGGTCGGCCGGCGCAGGATGATCGGCCTGACCTATTGCCTGTCCGGCGTGGGGCTGGCGCTGACCGGCTGGGCCTTCGTGCAGGGCTGGGTCGAGGCGCGCGGCTTGGCGCTGTGCTGGTCGGCGGTATTCTTCCTCGCGTCGGCCGCGGCAAGCTCCGCGTATCTGACGGTCAGCGAGGTCTTCCCGCTGGAAATCCGCGCACTGGCCATCTCGATCTTCTTTGCGATCGGCACCGGCGCCGGTGGATTCGTGGCGCCGGCGCTGTTCGGCATGCTGGTCGAAACGGGCAGCCGGGAAGCGGTGGCGATCGGTTATGCGATCGGCGCGGCGCTGGTGATCATCGCCGGTCTGCTGGCGTGGCGATACGCGGTCGACGCCGAACGCAAGCCGCTGGAGGCGGTGGCGGCGCCGCTGCGGCCGTATCGCGACTGAGCACGACTGAGTGCGACTGAGTGCGACTAAACGCGCCGGCACGCCGCCGCCACCATCACCAGCCGTTGTGCGCCGCGCCGCTATCCACGCGCCGGTGCGCGGCAAAGCGTTGCAGCAGGAAATCGACCAGCGCGCGCGTCTTCGCCGACAGGTGGCTGCGCGTCGGGAACACGATGTAGATATCGGCGTTCGGCAGGCTCCATTCCTTCAGCACCGGCTGCAGCTCTCCGCTGCGCAATAGCGGCGCCACATCCCATTCCGAACGCACCAGGATGCCATGCCCTTCGCGCGCCCAGCCCAGCGCCGATTCCCCGTCGTTGGTGCTCAGTGGGCCGCGCACCTTTACGGTCTCCTGCCGCGTGCCGCTGCGCAAATGCCAGGTGCCGAACGTCTCGTCGCTCTCGCGAATGAAGATGCACTGATGCCGCGTCAAGTCCTGCGGCGTGGCCGGCGTGCCGGCGGCCTTCAGATACGCAGGGGTGGCGCACAGCAGGCGGCGATTGTTTGCCAGCAGCCGCGCAGTCAGCCGCGCGTCCGGCAACTCGCCGAAGCGGATCGACGCATCGAAGCCCTGTTCGACCAGATTGACCGGGCGGTCGCTCAGATGCAGCTGCACCTCGACGCGCGGATGCAGCCGCGCGAAGGCGGACAGTGCAGGCGCGATATACCGCCGGCCGAAGCCAAGCGTCGCGCTGATCCGCAGCAGACCGTGCGGCGTCGCGCCGCTGCCCGCCACGGTGCGCTCCAGCGCCTCCAGTTCGGCGAGCACGCGCGCGCCTTCGACCAGATAGGTCTCGCCCTCGGGCGTCAGGCTGAGCCGGCGCGTGGTCCGTTGCAGCAGGCGCACGCCGAGGCGCCGCTCGAGCGCGGCCAGGCGCTTGCTGACCGCGGGGGGCGTGACGCCGAGTTGCTGCGCGGCGGCGGCCAGGCTGCCGTGCTTGTTGACGGTGGCGAAGAAGGCGAGATCGGAGAAGCCGTCCATGAAGGGTGGATCTGGTGGAGGGGGAGCCGAGCGACCGACGGGAGTGGTGATTCGTGAATCGCAGTTAATCAAGCATGATCCGGCCGGAAATTATGCTGGTTTTCATCAATGATACGATGCCTTCCACAACAAGACCAACAACGAAACCAATAACGAAATCAACAACGAACCCCCGAGTGGACGGAGACAACGATGAAACTGCAACTCCTTTGCGCCGGCCTGACGCTGGCTTTCGGTAGCACGGTCGTCGCCGCGGGCGCGTATGCGCAGGGCTATCCCGAGCGGCCGATCAAGCTGGTGGTGCCCTACGCGCCGGGCGGCAGCGCCGATATCGCGGCGCGGCTCGTCGCCGACGAATGGGCCAAGGCGCTCGGCGGCACCATCGTGATCGAGAACAAGGGCGGCGCCGGCGGCAATATCGGCGTCGATGCGGTCGCCAAGGCGGCCGGCGATGGCTACACGATCGGCCTGCAGACGGTGTCGCTGGCGATCAATCCGTCGCTGTTCGCGAAGATGCCGTACGACACGCAGAAGGACCTGGCGCCGATCGGCATGGTGGCGAGCTCCCAGCATGTGCTGGTGGTCAACAACCAGCTGCCGGCCAAGGACCTGAAGGGGCTGCTGTCGATGCTGAAGGCCCAGCCCGGCAAGTACACCTATGGATCGGCGGGCCCGGGCAGCACCTTCCACATGGCGGCCGAGTTGTTCAAGAGCGTGGCCAATGTGCCGATCGAACATATCCCGTATCGCGGTGGCGGTCCGGCGCTGATGGACACCATCGCCGGCCAGGTCAACATGAGCTTCCCGGTGCTGTCCGCCGCGCAGCAGCAGGTGCAGGCCGGCAAGCTGCGCGCGATCGGCGTGACCGGACCCAAGCGCTCGCCGCTGATGCCCGATGTGCCCACCATCGACGAGGCGGGCCTGCCGGGCTATGCCTTCGAGACGTGGTTCATGGTGTTCGCCCCGGCCGGCACGCCGCAGCCGGTGATTGCCAAGCTGAACGCCGCGCTCAATACCGCGTTGAACGCGCCGGCACTGAAGGCCCGCATGGTGCGCGAGGGCTTCGATCCGATGCCGTCCACGCCGGAGCAGGCCCGCGCCCGCCTCGCCAAGGAAATGCCGCTGTGGGCCAGGCTGATCAAGGAGCGCGGCATCTCGGCGGAGTAAGCCATAAGCCAGGCACATTGCCCGCGACAGGCGCCGCGGAACATCGCGGCATGACATATCGCCTCATTCGGAACCCTGCATGATTCCCCGCACGCTATATCGCAAGCTGGTCGATTCGCATACGGTCGCCAGACTGGACGACGACAACGTCCTGCTGTTCTGCGATCTGCATCTGATGAACGAGTACACCAGCCCGCAGGCCTTCGCCGGCCTGCACGAGCAGGGCCGGCCGGTGCTGATGCCGGGGCAGAACGTCGCCGTGGTCAGCCATATCATCCCGACGCATCCCGGCGCGATCCGCGTGATTGCCGACCCTGCGTCGGCCCTGCAGGCGAGCAACCTGAAGGCCAACTGCGACCGGCACGGGATTGCGCTGTTCGATACCAACGACAGGCTGCAGGGCATCGAGCATGTGGTCGCGCCCGAGCACGGCATGATCCGGCCCGGCATGGTGGTGATCTGCGGCGACAGCCATACCACCACCTATGGCGCGCTGGGTGCGCTCGGCTTCGGCATCGGCACCTCGGAGGTCGAGCATGTGCTGGCGACGCAGACGCTGGTCTACCGGCTGGCAAAGGACATGCGGATTCGCGTCGACGGCACGCTGCCGGCTGGCACCACGGCCAAGGACCTGGTACTGATGATCATCGGCCGGATCGGCGCGCAGGGCGCGCGCGGCTATGTGGTCGAGTTCTGCGGCAGCGCGATCGAATCGCTCAGCGTCGAGGCCCGCTTCACGCTGTGCAATATGGCGGTCGAGGCCGGCGCGCGCGGCGCGCTGATCGCGCCCGACGCCACCGCCATCGAGTACGTGCTGCAACGCGCGCCGGATATCGATGAGGAACTGCAGCCGCAGGCGCTTGCCGCCTGGCGCGCACTGCGCAGCGATGCCGACGCGGCCTTCGACGTCGAACACCGTTTTGATGCCAGCGACGTGGCGCCCCATGTCACCTGGGGCACCAGCCCGGATCAGGTCGTGCCGGTGGGCGGACGGATCCCCGATCCGCTGGAACAACCGGAGGGCCCCGCACGCCGCAGCACCGAGCAGGCGCTGTCCTATACGCGTCTGGAGCCCCGCGCGCCGATCGCCGGCACGCCGATCCAGCACGTATTCATCGGCTCCTGCACCAACGCCCGCATCGAGGACTTGCGTGCGGTGGCCCAGGTGGTGCGCGGCCGGCGCGTGGCGGACGGCGTACGCGCGATGGTGGTGCCCGGCTCGGGCGCGGTCAAGGCGCAGGCCGAGGCCGAGGGCATCGCCGCGCTGCTGATCGACGCCGGCTTCGAATGGCGGCAGCCGGGCTGCTCGATGTGCCTGGCGATGAACGACGACGTGCTGGAGGCCGGCGTGCGCTGCGCCTCGACCACCAACCGCAATTTCGAAGGCCGGCAGGGCAGGGGGGCGATCACCCATCTGATGAGCCCTGCGATGGCGGCCGCCGCCGCCGTGACTGGCCGCATCACCGATGTACGCGCACTGGAGCGCCACCATGACTGAAACGCTTCGTATCGACGGCAAGGCCGCGGCGATCCGCATCGAGAACCTGGACACCGACCAGATCATGCCGAAGCAGTTCCTGCGCGGCATCGACAAATCGGGGCTGGCGCAAGGGCTGCTGTACGACCTGCGCTTCGACGCGAAGGGCGAGCCGCGCGCCGACTTCGTGCTCAATCGCCCGCAATACGCCGGCACGTCGATCCTGATCGGCGGCTCCAACTTCGGTTGCGGCTCGAGCCGCGAGCATGCGGTCTGGGGTTTGCAGCAGTACGGCATCCGCGCGGTGATCGCGCCGAGCTTCGGCGAGATCTTCTATTCGAACGCGATGAACAACAGGCTGCTGCTGGTGATGCTGTCGCCGGAGCAGGTCGCCGCGCTGATGGAGATCGTCGAGGCCAGCGACGGTGGTCCGGTCGGCATCGACATCGAAGCGATGCGGCTGCACGCCGAGGGCCTCGATGCCGGCTTTACGCTGTCGGCGCGCCATCGCGAGATGTTCCTGCAGGGGCTGGACATCATCGGCCTGTCGCTGGCGTATCGGCAGCAAATCGAGGCCTTCGCCGAGCGGCGCTGGGCCGCCGAGCCTTGGACGCGCGACATCGCCGCGGTGACGCGCCGACGGCTCGGCGGTAGCGCCGGGTAAGCATCGATTGCCTGCCGCCTGCCTATACTCAATGCAGCCCGCCGGCCTTGACCGGTGTCGCGCCGGCGGCGCCTGGGCGGACCTCGATCCGCCATTTCATGCAGGCAGCGTCAGGAGGCAGCAATGGGACGCAAATATATCGATTGCCGGGAAATTCCCAGCGACACCAAGTGCACGGTGGCGATCAGCGCCGACAGCGAGGAAGAACTGCTGGAGGCCGCGGTGCAGCATGCGGTGGAGGTCCATCATCATGACGATTCGCCGCAGCTGCGCGAGCAGCTGAAGGCAGCCTTCAAGGAAGGCGCGCCGCCGGCATGATGGGCGCCGGCAGCGCCGATGGCGATCACGATGACCCGCCGGCTTCGAGCCGGCGGTTTCGTTTCTGCCGGCGCGACGTTGCGCGCGGCCGGTCTCTCAGGCCGGGGTCGCGGCGAGCGCGGCGTTTTCGCGCTTGAGCGTTTCGCGGGCGCTGGCGACGGCCCGCCGCCGCGCCGCCAGTTCCGCGGCGGCCGCGTCGAGCTCTGCCTGCATCGTGACGAGACGCGCGCGCACCAGCGTGGGCGACGGACCGCCGGCGGCCATGCGGGCGCGGACACCCTGCACCGGGTCCAGGCAGCGCTGCACCGCCTCTTCGCTCAGGCCGATCGCGCGGCCGATCTGCTGGCGCGCGGCGATGTCCACCATGTCGCTGGTGATGCGGTCGGCGGGCAGTTGCGCGTCCAGCGCCTGGCGCACCACGGCGCCGACGATATGGTGCGCCTCGCGGAATGACAGATCGGCCTCGCGCACCAGCGCATCGGCAAGATCGGTGGCCGCGGAGAAGTCCCGGCGCGCGCGCAGCAGCATATTGTCGCGCAGCGGCGTGGCCGAGCCGATCACCAGCGTCAGCAGCCGGGCGCTGCGCAAGCATTCGTCGGCGCATTCCCAGAAGCTGCGCATGCTCTCGCGGTTGCCGTCGCCGGTATGCGAGAAGTTGGTGCCCTTGACCGTCGACAACGCGGCGGTCAGCAGGCCGGTCAGATGCGCGCCCTTGCCCTTCAGGTATTCGAGCACGACCGGGTTCTTTTTCTGCGGCATGATGCTCGACGTCCCGGCCACGCTGTCGGGGAAGTCGATCAGGCCGAATTCCGGCGTCGACCAGACGAAATAGTCCTGTGCGATGCGGCTCCAGCCGACGGCGGCGATCGTCATCGCCGACATCATCTCCCAGGCGAAATCGCGCGATGCCACCGCGTCGAGCCCGTTGGCGACGCAGCGCGAGAACCCGAGCAACCGTGCGGTTTCCTCGCGCTGGATCGGGAAGGCGGTACCCGCGAGCGCACCGGCACCGAGCGGGCAGGCATCGAGCGCATCGAGTGCGCGCAGCAGCCGTTCGGCATCGCGGGCAAAGGCGTCGGCCAGACCGACGAGGTAATAGCCGTAGGTGATCGGCTGCGCCGCCTGCAGATGCGTGTAGCCCGGCATCACCGTGTCGGCGTGCTGCCGCGCCATCGTCAGCGTGGTCGCGCGCAAGGCCTGGATGGCCTCGAGCAGCGCCAGCCCGGCATCGCGGGCGCGCAGCCGATCATGCGTGGCGAGGATGTCGTTGCGGCTGCGTGCCACATGGAGCCGGCCGCCGGCGTCGGCGCCCGCGGTCTGCATCAGCTGCGCTTCGTAGTTGAAGTAGGCGTCTTCGCGCGCCGGGTCGAGCGGCACCGCGTCGGGGCCTGCGCGTTCGATCTCCTCCAACGCCCGCGCGATCCGCGCCGCCATCGCGCGCGGCACCAGCCCGGCGGCATGCAGCATCAGCAGATGGGCCTGGTTGATGTCGGTGAGATAAGAGAAACCGCTGGCGAAATCGCGGTTCAGCCGTGGCAGGTAGATCAGCTCGCACACTTCGGGAGCGGTGGCCTGCTGCAGGCGGCGGCTGACTTTGGAAGCGGTGTGGTTTGCGGTGCTGTTGGTGGCGCAGCTGGCGCTGTTGGCGCCGTAGGTGGTATCGATTGCGTTCGTGTCCATATGGCCCGGGGGGGATAGGGGAATTGGCATTGCGTTGTGGGCCAGTATGGAAATCGTCCTCCATATCGTCAAATCACAATCTGCGGTTGGCGCATACCAATTTGATATACCATCGCCACGCGCCTTCTCCACCACGACACGATGAACTTCAAGCAGATCGAAACCTTCCGCGCGGTGATGCTGGCGCGCTCGATGACCATCGCCGCGGAGCAACTCCATACCTCCCAACCGAACGTCAGCCGCGTGATCGCGCAGCTCGAGCGCGAGGCCGGCTTTCGCCTGTTCGAGCGCATTGCGGGCCGGCTGGTGCCGACCGTCGAGGGCGAGGCGCTGTTTCGTGATGTCGAGCGTGCCTTCGTCGGCCTGGATACGCTGCGCGATTCGGCGCGTGCGATCCGGCAGCTCGGCACGGGCGCACTGCGCATCGGCGCGGTGCCATCGATCGCGATGAGCGTGATGTCGCCTGCGATCCGCGAATTCCGCAAGCGGCATCCGGACGTCGCGATCTCCGTCCATACCAGCGATTCGCCGACGGTCGCCAAATGGACCGCGACGCGGTTCTGCGATTTCGGCCTGGTGTCCTACGTGGTCGATACGGCGGGCGTCGAGGCGACTTTGCTGCGCGATGTGCCGGGCGTCTGCATCGTGCCGGCCGATCACCGCCTCGCGCGCAAGCGCCGCATCGTGGCCAGCGATCTCGATGGCGAGACCTTTATCTCGCTGACCCATGGCGACGGCACGCGCGCCGCCATCGACGCCGCCTTCGTCCCCGATCGCCGCAAGCTGACGCTGGAGACGCCATACGCCGCGACGATCTGCACGATGGTCAGCATGGGTCTGGGCGTCAGCGTGGTGAATCCGGTGGTGATCCGGAGCCTGCGGATTGCCGGCGTCAAGGCGCTGCCGTTCGAGCCGGCGATCGTCTTCAACAGCTACGTGCTGCGCGCCCGGCAGCATCCGGAGCCGGCGCTGGCGCGGGCGTTTCTCGATTGCCTGCGGCGGGCGATCGGCTGAGTGCAAGACCGGCAGACGCCGCGGTCGCTACAATGACCCACGGTGATCCCACCGCCATCCGACCAACGCAACGGAATTCACGCCATGCCAAAACATATCGGCATCGTTGGCTGCTCCGCCGAGGGCGCCGCGCTGTGCTATCGGACCATTTGCGCCGAAGGCGCGCAGTTTCTCGGGCCGCACGGGCATCCCGAGATCTCGATGCATACGCCTTCGCTGGCCGACTATGTTGCCTGCCTGGATCGCGGCGACCTGCGCGGTGTCGGCGAGCTGATGCTCGATTCCGCCAACAAGCTGGCGCGGGCCGGCGCCGATTTCCTGATCTGTCCGGACAACACGATCCACCAGGGGTTCGAACATGTCGCGCCGCATTCTCCGCTGCCGTGGCTGCATATCGCCGAGGTGGTCGCGGACGAAGCGGCTCGGCGTGGTTATCGCAAGGTTGGCGTGACCGGTACCCGGTGGCTCGTCGACAGCGAGGTCTATCCGGAAAAACTGGCGGCGCGGGGCATCGAGGCGGTACGACCTGGTTTGCAGGAGCGCGCGGAAATCGGCCGGCTGATCATGGACGAGCTGGTCCGCGGCGTCCTGCGAACGGAAACCACCGCGTACTTCCAGAGCGTGATTGCAGGTCTGAAGGCACAGGGCTGCGAGGCGGTGGTGCTCGGCTGCACCGAGATTCCACTGATCATCAGCGATGCCAATTCGCCGCTGCCGACGCTCGACTCGACGCGGCTGTTGGCCGCGCTGCGTTGCGGCTCGCGGTGGAGCCGGACAAATGAAGCCCCATGTTGTGGCGTTCATGCCACAAATCTGCCGTCGCAGCGCGGGGTATTTGCAGCGGACTTGTTGCGTCGCAGCAGATGGTATATAGTCGAGTCTGTCTCCTCCACCACCTCGGTGGATTCCAGCCGCGCGAAACTTCGCGCGGTTTTTTTTCGCCCCCTACGAAGGCGGCGAGCCGTGCCTGGTCGGGTCGGTTTCCCCGGCGATTTCCGCATATCGTAAGACGCGCCGCGAGAATGGCGGCTTGCGGGCGTCACGCTGCACCACACCGGCGATCCGCCCGCACCATCGCGCGGCAAGCCCGCACCACCCCGGCGAATACACGGTCCCGGCCGTCAATTTATTGCGTTGCAACATCGAATCTCATAGAGTGGCTGAAACGTCGATTTCCGCTGCCCGATGCGTGTTGTATTCGCTGTGACCCGTCCTGTTTCCGCCGTCGCCGCCGCCATCCTCGCCACCGTTCGCGAGACGGCCATGAAAGCCCGCGCCGGGGGCCTGTGCCGCCGCGGCGCGGTCTATGGCGCGTCCTTCCTCGCCCTTGCCACGATGGGTTGGCTGGGCGCCGACCAGGGCCTGCTATGGTCGGCCACCGCTTCGATCTGGACTTGCCTTGCCGATCCGGGCGGCACCGCGCGAGACCGGTTGCCTCCGCTTGCCGCGGTGGGCGTCGGCGGGGCGCTCGCGAGCGCGCTCGGAGGAGCATTGGCCGGCAGCCCGATCGCCGCGTTACTGGTGCTGGTCTCGGCCGGCCTCGCCGCCGGCATGGTCGAACTGCGCGGCACGGCCGCTGCGTTGTCGGCCAAGTTGCTCTACGTGGTGTTGATCGCCGCCTGCCTGCAACCGGTTGGCGAGGCGAGCGCCGCCACATGGGCACTGGAACTGGGACGGGACTATCTGCTTGGTGGCGTGTTTGCCTGCGCGCTCTCGCTGGCGCTGCTGCCCTCGGCACGCGATACGCGGCCGCGGCCGCAGATGGTGGCGATCTTCGCGGCGCTGGAAGCGCTGGCCCGCACGCTCGCCGAAGCGACGCCACTCGCCGACGACCGCGACGCCAGTACGCAAAGCGATGCGCAGACCGACATCGGCAAGCGGCGCGTTCGCGAACGAATCGAGCAGGCGCGCGAACTGATCGCGACGCAACGTAGCTGGTTCGATCCGGCCACGTTGCTGCATTACCGTTATCTGATCGCGATGGCCGAGGCGGTGTTCGCCCTGCTGATCGTCGCTTCCGATCTGCGCGGCAGGCGCGGCCACGAACGGCTGCCGCTGCGCCACCTGCATCGCTGCCTCGACGATCTGCGCGAGCAGATCGAGCAGGGCCTGGCCCGCCATGCGGCCGATCTGCCCGCGCTGACGCGGTCGATGTATCTGCAGCTCAAGCGCCTGCACGGCCAGGTCGCCAATGCCAGCGCACCGCCGCTGTATCACGCCGCGCTGGCATCGCTGGCGCGCTTTCCCGACTTTGCCGCATGGCGCGCGTCTTTCCATTGGCCGCGCCGCTCGCTATGGATCGGCCTGCGCGCGTGGGGAACGACGCTGGCCGAGCTCGGTGCGCGCGATGCGCGCGTGACGCGCCACGCGGCCCGGCTGGCACTGGCCGGCGGCCTCAGCCTGCTGCCCGGTCTGGTCTGGCAGCTCGATCATGGCTACTGGGTCGCGGTGACCGTGATCATGGTGCTGAGCCCGCAGCTGCAGACCACGCGCCGTATTTCGCTGCAGCGCTTCGCCGGCTCGTTGGGCGGCGCGCTGCTGGCCTGCCTGGTGGGGCTGCTGCATCCCACCGCCCCAGTCGCGCTGGCGATCAGCGCGGTGTCGCTGTCCGCTGCCTATGTGGCCCGCCTTGCCGGCAGCCCGGGCCTGTTCGCACTGATGCTGACGCCGGCGGTGATCCTGTTTTCGTGGATCGGCGAACCTGCTTCCGACAGCAGCCACGTCGCGATGCTGCGCGGCGCCGATACCGCCTTCGGCTGCCTGATCGCGCTGGCGAGCTATCTGGTGCTCGCCCCGCGCGCCGAGCTGTCACGCGCCCGCCGCCGCGCGCGGGAAGCGGTGGCCATCCATGCGATCTATCTGCGGGCGGCCTTTGCGCAGGCACTGTCCGATGCCGAACTGGAACCGTCCGAGACGCGGCTGGAAGCGCTGCGCGTGGCCGCGGGCCGCGCATCGGTGCGCGCGGAACAGGCGCTCGAGCAGGCCGGCGCCGAACTGGGCCCGGCCATCGTGGCGGAATTCGCGCGGCTGCATGTGACCGTGCGGAAGATGGCGGCGCTGGCCGGCGTGATTCGCGCGGAGGCGGTCTGCAGCGAAGCGCCGGTACCGGCGAGCGCCGACACGCGGCGTTGGCTTGCGCAGGTGCAGGACGAACTGGCGACGCTGGCGGCGAGGCCAGGGGAGGCTGCAGCGACCGACATCGCCGTGAAGAGCGAAGACACCAAGCACGACGGCACCCATCAAGCCGCACCGCCATGGCGCGACCGCTTCCTGCTCGAACAGGGGGTGCTCGCCCGCCGCTATGCCGCGCAGGCGCACGCCGGCGTGACGGCGATCGCCACGATGGTTCCCGCGCGCGGCGGCCGCTGGCGCCGCGTCCTGGCGGCCGGCTGAACGGCTCATGAACGGCTCATGAACGGCTCATGAACGGCTCATGAACGGCTTCCTGGCCGGCATCGACCGGTTTCCGAGCGGCTTCCTGCCCAACCAGCAAAAAAGCCCGACGGCAGGTCGCCGTCGGGCTTCGGGAATTGCCGGCGTGAGGCCGGCATCGGACGCTATGGCGTACGCTTACGCGCCGATCGGCTTGCCGTCCTTGTGGCGAACCACGATGGTCGACGAGCGCGCCGGCAGGCTGGCGCTGGGCCATGCGCCGTTCGGGTGCTGGATGTTGATGAAGAACGTCGTCAGGTCCGGCGTGTAGGCGATGCCGGTGATCTCGCAGCCGTGCGGGCCCACCAGGAAGCGCTTGCACTCGCGGGTCTGCTGGTCGACGTAGTGCATCGAGTTGGCACCGAAGATGTCGGTCGTGCTGCTGCCGGTGCCGGCATCGGTCTGCACCCACAGGCGGCCCTTCGGATCGACGCGGATGCCGTCCGGGCTCGAGAAGGTGTCGCCGACGATGTTGCCCTTCAGGTTGTCCGCGGCCAGCGACGGGTCGCCGGCCAGCAGGAAGATTTCCCAGGTGAAGGTGGTCGCCAGCGGCGAGTCGCCCTGTTCCTTCCAGCGGATGATGTGGCCGTGCGGGTTGGTGGCGCGCGGGTTGGCCGCATCGGTGACGCGGCGGCCGCCGTTGTTGGTCAGCGTGCAGTAGACGGTCTTGTCCAGGCCCACGGTGATCCATTCCGGACGGTCCATCAGCGTGCCGCCGGCGACGCGGGCCGCGGCCTTGGTCTTGATCAGCACGTCGGCCTGGGTGTTGAAGTCCACCGTCGTCGGCGCCGGCGGCGTGGTCGACTGGGTGTAGTTGCCCGGATCGCTGGCGCCGGTGACCAGGCCGTTCTTGCCTTGGGTCAGCTCGACCCACTGGCCCGAGCCGTCGGCGTTGAACTTGGCCACGTACAGCGTGCCCTGGTCGAGCAGGTTGGCGTTGGCGGCGCGGTTGTTCGGATCGAAGGCATTGCTCGGGATGAACTTGTAGATGCAGCCCGGGGTGCCGTCGTCGCCCATGTAGAACGCCACGCGGTTGCTGGCGTCCGTCATGTACGCGGTGTTCTCGTGGTCGAAGCGGCCCATCGCGGTGCGCTTGGTCGGCGCGCCCAGCTGGTTCAGCGGGTCGATCTCGACCACCCAGCCGTAGCCTTCTTCCGGGTTCGACTGGTCGAGGTAGTTGTCGGTGGTCTCTTCGCAGGTCAGGTACGTGCCCCACGGCGTGGCGCCGCTCGAGCAGTTGTTCAGCGTGCCGACCACGCTGCCGCCGAGCGCGGCGGCAGCCGGGCCGCCCACCTTGTAGATGGTGTTGCCGGTATAGCGCTTGTTGTAGCGCGAGTCGCGCTTGACGCGCCACTTGCCGTCGACGAATTCGATTTCGATGATCGACACGCCGACCGACGACAGCGCGATGCGCTTCTGCTCGGCCGTGGCCGTGGCTTCGTCGTAGCTGGTCGGAAACAGGATGGCCGAATCCATCGCTTCGTGATTGATCGCCAGCAGGCCGCCCTTCTGCGGGTCGACGCCGGGGATCTCGAAGAAGTGCATGCCGTCGTGGTTGCCGCCGGCCTGGCGCTCGGTTTCCGCCGAGCTCTGGAATGAGCCGCTATAGCCGACCGAGCCGATTTCGACCGGATCGCCGGCGGAGAACAGGACCTCGTACGAGTAGTTCTCGGGCAGCGTCACCGTGTCGGCGGTGACCTTGTCCGCCACCGGGTTGAAGCCGATGCTGTAGTCCAGCGGCTGGCTCGGGGTCGGGCCGGGGGCCGGAGCCGGGGCCGGCGCGGGATCGTCGTCGCCACCGCAGGCAGCCAGCAGGCCGGTCGAACCGAAGACCGACAGCAGCGACAGGCTCAGGCCGCCGCGCAGGACCTTGCGACGGGGCGGGTTGGCGGCGACGATCTCTTCGAGCGTCTGGCCGGGAACGGTGATGTAGCCTTCAGCCGCACGGCGCGGCTCGCGCGCTTTATCGGTGATGTAAGACATGACGGGGGGACCTCCCTTTGTTGGTTTGAATGCCGGGCATCGCATCGCGGCCCTATCGAGGTCTTATCGAAGCCTTATCGAAGCGATATCGAGGGCAATCGAAGACATTTCGCGGCCGCATCGTGCCAATGCGATGAATGCAGCGGCAAGTGCAAATTGACGGCGAGGTGGATGCTAGGGGCGGTCCGTGACGTCGCGATGAAAAGATGTCTGATGCAATGGCATCAAGTGCGGCGGAAGGCGCGGCCGGCGGCCTTGGCGACGAAACTTCATCGGAATTTCATCGGCGTGTCATCGCGCCGTCATGCCGGCGTGTTTCAGCCGGCCTTGCGGAAGGTCAGGTTCAGGCGAAGCGTCCCCAGCAGCGGATGGTCGCCGTCGGCCAGTGGCGCGATGCCGTGATAGAAGAGCCGGCTCGGCCCGCCCCAGACGACGATATCGCCGTGCGCCACGCGGATGCGGGCGGGACGGTCGGCGCGTCGCGCGCCGCCGAACAGAAACACCGCCGGCAGTCCCAGCGAGACGGAAACGATCGGCGCATGCAGATCGCGCTCGTTGCGGTCCTGATGCAGCGACAGCCGCGTGCCGGGCGTATAGCGGTTGATCAGGCAGGCATCCGGTACAAAGCCGGGATACCCGGCCGCCGCCGCGGCCTCGCGCGCCAGTTCGACGAAGACCGCCGGCATCGCGGGCCAGGGCCGGCCGCTGTCCGGGTCGTTGGGGTCATAGCGATAGCCGCGCTCGTCCGACACCCAGCCGAGCGTGCCGCAATTGGTCATCGCCACCGACATGCGAAAGCCGCCGGGCGTGACCAGATGACGGAAGGGGGCTTGGGCGTGGACCTGTTCGATCGCCTGACGCAGCGCCGGCGCACGCGACAGCGCGAAGCCGCGCAGCACCACGGCACCCGGCCCGATCGCTTCGCTGTGTTCCCCGCCCCGGCTGTGAGGCTCGGGCAGGTTGTCGAACAGGTCGAAGGTCATGGGGGGACGGCGCGTGTCGATTCACTGGGAGAGGGAATGATACGCCGGCGGGTGGAGTCGCCCGCAGGTTGACTCCCCTCCCCCGCCCGCGGGAGAGGGGTTGGGGGAGAGGGAGCCCACCCAGCTGACTATCCGCCTGCTCAGGCGAACGTATCGACCTCACCCAGCGCCACGCGACGCGGCGCCGCCGGTGCCGTCGCCGTCTGGGCCGCGCCAGGCTGCTGGAACTCCGTCACGCCCTGGGCGAAACCCTGGCCGCGATGCTGCGGGGCCTGCTGTTGCCCCTGGCCCGGCTGGCCGGCGAACTGCTCGGCGCCGACCGAGGTCTGGCCGAGCTGGATGCCGCTGTCGGCCATCGCATGGCGCAGTTGGGGCAGGGCGGCTTCGACCGCCGCGCGCACGCTGGCGTGCGGCGAGACGAACTGGGCCTGGGCCTGGTCGTTGACCACATTGAGCACGACCTTCAGCGGACCAAGGTCGGGCGGGTTCAGTTGCAGTTCGGCGGTGTGGTTGCCCTGCGTGGTCAGGCGGACCATCTGCTGGCCCAGGGCCTGCGGCCACTGCGGATCGCCGACGCGCGGGGCCAGCGGCAGCGTGACTGCGGCTTGCGCGCCCGATTGCGCACCGAGCGTGGTGGCGGTGCCGTGCGCCAGCGGCGTGGCACCCTCGATCGGCGCGGCCACCGCGCCGTTGTCTTCACCCGGTGCCTTGGCGGCGGCCGACGCGGCCTGCAGGGCGGCCTGCAACGCGGCCGTCGGCGATACGGTGGTGCTGCTCGCCGCCGCAGCGGGCTGCTGTGCAGGGGCAGCGAACTGGCTGGCGGCGCCGTCGCGGCCGCCGGCAGCGCCGTCCTGCTTGCCGCCGGTGTCGGCGGATGCCTGCCCTTGCGCGGCGGTCAGCGCGGACCTGGCAGCCGCGTCGAACGACACGGCGGGCTTGCCGGCATCCGCATCGGCCGGCGTGGCGGGCTTGGCCGCGGCCGCGTCCGGCGCGGTGGTGGTCGTTGCCAGCGCCGCGCGTTGCGACGCGATGGTGTTCAGGGTGTCCTCGGCCACCGACGATGCAGCTTCTGGTGCGGGGGCCGCAGCCGGCAACTGGCCGGCGATGGCAGCGTTCGCCGCGACAGGCGTGGCCGTGCCAGCCGCCGGGCCCGTGCCGGCCGCGGCCGCAGCCGCCGCACCAGCCGGACCAGCCGCGGGCGCGGCCGGCAGCATCGCCCCCAGCAGCGTCGCGGCGGCCGCGGCTGCGGCGTTGTCGTGGGTGCCGGTCTCGTCGTCGGCCAGATCGGTGCTGTCCTTCCGGCCTTCGGCGGCGCCCTCGGCCTTGCCGGTGCTCCCCTGCGTCTTGCCGGCATCGGCGCCGGCGTCGGCCGGGTCCGCCTTCTTGCCGGTCTCGGCAGCGTTCTTGCCTGCGCTGTCGGCCGTTTTGCCGCTTTTGGCCGGCTGCTGCTGTTGGCTGGCCGCGCTCGCTTCGCCGGCCTGCGTCTGGCGTGCGCGCGCCAGGGCATCGCCGAACTCGCTCGCGCCCGAAGCGGGCTGCGGGTTGCGCGGAGCGTTGGCGGGTGCGGCGCCGCCGCTGACGATTTGGCTGATGTCGATCATCTGTACTTGCTGGCTTATTGGTTGTGTCCGCTGCCTACCTGCTGCCGGGACAGGCGCGCGGCGTACTCATCGGTGGCCCGCTGCTCGCGGCGCGCGGCAATCTGCTGCTCGCGCGACTCCGCACGCGCAATCAGCGTGTCGAACGAGTTCAGGCGCTGCTTCTGCTTCTGCCAGTTGGCGCGGCCGGCCAGCAGCTGCGATTCGGCCTTGGCGAGCGCCTCCGTCTGCTGGCGGATCGCGGCGTCGAGCGAATCGAGGAACTGGGAGAAGTCGTGCCAGCGCGCCGACGGCATGCCGTTCTGCATCAGGGCCTGCATGCGCGCGCGGTATTCCTGCCGGTACTGGGTCAGCGCGGCGAGCTGCTGCTCGGCCTGCGTGCGCTGGCCCTGCAGCCGTCCGAGTTCGCGCGCGGCGGTGTCGGTGTCGTTCTGGGCCAGGTCGGCCAGCGTGTTGAGCGGAGAGGTCTTAGCCATTTGCGCTCCTGTCGAAGAGCAGATGCAGTTGATCGATCGATTCGCCGTACCCCGCGCGCTCGTGAATGTCCTGCTGCAGGAAGGCTTCCATGCGCGGATGCAGGCGGATCGCCAGATCGAGTTCGGGATCGGCGCCCGGTACGTAGGCGCCGACGCTGATCAGATCGCGGTTGCGCTGGTAGCGCGACATCAATTGCTTGAAGCGGCGCACCGAGCCGAATTGTTCCGGCGAGATCAATGCGGTCATCGCGCGGCTGATCGAGGCCTCGACGTCGATCGCCGGATAGTGGCCGGCCTCGGCCAGGCTGCGCGACAGCACGATATGGCCGTCGAGGATCGCGCGCGCCGAGTCGGCGATCGGATCCTGCTGGTCGTCGCCCTCGGCCAGCACGGTATAGAAGGCGGTGATCGAGCCGCCGCCCTCGGCGCCGTTGCCGGCGCGCTCCACCAGGGTCGGCAGCTTGGCGAACACCGAAGGGGGGTAACCCTTGGTTGCCGGCGGCTCGCCGATGGCCAGCGCGATCTCGCGCTGGGCCATCGCATAGCGCGTCAGCGAATCCATGATCAGCAGCACATGGCGGCCCTGGTCGCGGAAATACTCGGCCAGGCGCGTCGCGTAGGCGGCGCCCTGCATGCGCAGCAGCGGCGAGGTGTCGGCCGGGGCGGCGACCACCACCGAGCGGGCGCGGCCCTCCTCGCCGAGGATGTTCTCGATGAAGTCCTTCACTTCGCGGCCGCGTTCGCCGATCAGGCCGACCACGATCACTTCGGCGCTGGTATAGCGCGCCATCATGCCGAGCAGCACGCTCTTGCCGACGCCGGAGCCCGCGAACAGGCCCATGCGCTGGCCGCGGCCGACGGTCAGCATGCCGTTGATCGCGCGCACGCCAACGTCGAGCACCGTATCGATCGGGGCGCGCGACAGCGGATTGATCTGCGATCCGGCCAGCGGTACTTCGCGCGCGGCCTGCAACGGGCCGAGGCCGTCCAGCGGCCGGCCCGCGGCGTCGAGCACGCGGCCGAGCAGCCCCTCGCCGACCGGCAGCCGCTTGGAGCCGGGCTCGCGCGGGGCGCTGTCGCCGCTGGGCAGCGGCGACGGTTCGAGCGGATAGACGCGCGCACCGGGCACCAGGCCCAGCACGTCCGATTGCGGCATCAGATAGAGGCGGTCGGCACCGAAGCCGACCACTTCGGCCTCGGCCATGCGCGGACCCTGGCCGCTCACGCCGGCATGGCCGGGGATTTCGATCAGGCAGTCGCTGCCGACCGGCAAGCGCAGGCCGACGGCCTCCAGCACCAGCCCGGCGGCGCGCGTCAGCCGCCCGCAGCTGCGCTTGCTGTCCAGCTCGGCCACGTTGGCGGCGGCGCCGGCCAGCGCATCGCGCCAGCGCTGGCCATGCAGCTGCGGCGCGCTGCTCGGGGCGGGGTTTGCCGCAGGGGCGGCAACGGGCTCACGCATCGGGCGCTTCCCAGAGATCGTTGCGGCCGAGGGCCTTGACCACGCGGCTCCAGCGCGTGGCCAGCGTCGCATCCAGCTCGCCGCTGGCGGCGCTGGCGATGCAGCCCCCGCGCGCGACCGTCGCATCGGCGCGCACCGACCAGCCGGCCGCTTCCAGCTCGCCGGCCAGGTGCATCTGTACCAGCTCGATATCGTCGGGATGGAGCAGCAGGCAGGGCGCGCCGGACAGCGCCGGCTCGTTGGCCATCAGCTCGCGCACGGCGGGCAGCAGCACGGCCGGGTTGTGCGCGACGGTGTCGTGCACCAGCTTGCGGGCGACGTCGAGCGCCAGCGCGATCAGCGTCTGGCCGACCTCGTCGTCGATGCGGCGCAGCGCGCCGGCGAAGGTGCCGGCCAGTTCCTGCAGGCGGGCGGCCTCCTGGCGCGCGGTCTCGAGGCCGCGCGCGTAGCCTTCGCGATGGCCGTCGCCATAGCCCTGGGTCTGGCCCTGCGTGTAGCCCTGGGCATAGCCTTCCTTGCGGGCGCCCTCGCGCATCGCGTCGAGCGCGGCGAAGTCGATCGGCGGCGGCGCGGGTTCCTCGGGGTCGGCTTCGAACTTCGGCGGCGGAGGCGGCGGCGCGTCGAAGGACGACATCTTCCAGCGGCGCCAGCCGTTGCTGTCGCTGCCTCGGCCGGCCTGCTTGCCGCCGGGCTGCGGCGCATCGGCGCCGAAGGCGTCGAAGCTCTCGAAACCCGCGCTGTCGCGGCCGCCACGCATGTTCAAGCCCGCGGAGTTGGCCGAGGGGGCCGAGGGGGCGGACGGGGCCGACGAAGCGGCGGACGCCGACGGCACGGCGGGTCGGGCCTGGGCGCGCGGCTCGTAGCGCGCGCCGAAGCCGTCGTCGCGATCGTTGTCGAGCGAGCCGCCGAGGTGGTGGCCCAGCGCCTGCCGCGCGTAGGGATTAGACATAGGCATCGTCGCCGGCTCCGATCTGGATTTCGCCGGCGTCGGCCAGGCGCCTTACCACCTGCAGGATGCTCTTCTGCTCGGCCTCGACCTGCGACACGCGCACCGGGCCCAGCGCTTCGAGGTCCTCGCGCAGCATCTCGCCCGCACGGGTCGACATGTTGCGGATGAACTTGTCGCGCAGTTCCTGCGGCGCGCCCTTGAGCGCGACGATCAGCGACTCGGTGGCGATTTCCTTCAGCACGCGCTGGATGCCGCGATCGTCCACTTCCAGCAGGTTCTCGAACAGGAACATCTCGTCGATGATCTTCTGCGCGAGGTCGCTGTCGTGCTGGCGCACGCCGGCGATCACCGCCTCCTCGTGCGTGGTGTTCATCAGGTTGATGATCTCGGCCGCGGTGCGGATGCCGCCCATGCGGCTGCGCTTCAGGCTCTGGCCGGCCAGCAGCTTGGTCAGCACGTCGGTCAGTTCCTGCAGCGCCCCCGGCTGCACGCCGCCGAACGTCGCGATCCGCAGCACCACGTCGTTGCGCAGGCGGTCGGTGAACAGCGCCAGCACCTCCGAGGACTTCTGGCGGTCCAGGTGGATCAGGATGGTGGCGATGATCTGCGGATGCTCGTCGCGGATCAGCTCGGCCACCGAGGTCGCGTCCATCCAGTTCAGCGAGTCGATGCCGCTGCCCGGGTCGCGCGATTCCAGGATGTCCTCGATCACCGACAGCGCGCGTTCCTCGCCCAGCGCCTTGTTCAGGACGCTCTTGATGAACGTGCTCGAATCCACCGACAGCGCCAGGAACTGCTCGGTCTCGCTGCGGAACTCGGCCAGCACGGCCGCCATTTCTTCTCGCGTGACGGCGTTCAGCGACGCCATGGCCGAGCCCAGCGTCTGCACTTCGCGCGGCGACAGGTGCTTGAACACCTCGGCCGCCGCATCCTCACCGAGCGACATCATCAGGATGGCGCTCTTCTGCAAGCCCTCACCGTTCATCGCTAGACATCCAGTTCTTGATCACACTGGCGACCAGACGCGGGTCGCGTTGCGCGGCGTCGCGCACCAGGGCGAGATCGCTTTCGTATTTGGCGGTCAGGCGCAGCACTTCCGGATCCGGCTGCTGTTCCTCGACCGGCAGCAGCACCGATTCGGCCGCGTTGGCCTCGGCGGGCGGCGGCAGCGGCGGCGCGGTGTACTTGCGCAGGATCGGCCGTGCCACCTTGAACCACACGAACAGGGCCAGCAGTGCCAGCAGCAGGTATTGCGCGGCGGTCTTGGCCAGCTCGATCATTTCGGGTTGCTTCCACAGCGGCAGTTCGGGTTTGATCTCCTCGCCGGAAGTGAACGGGCTGTTCACCACATTGAGCGAGTCGCCGCGCGCCGGCGAAAAGCCCATCGCCTCCTTGGCCAGGTTCTCGATCTGCGCCAGTTGCGCGGCGGTCAGCGGTTCGCTGGTGATCTTGCCGTTCGCGCCGGCCACCTGGCGATGGTTGACCACCACCGCCACCGACAGGCGGCGGATGCCGCCCGGTGCCTGCTGCACGTGGCGCACGGTGCGGTCCAGCTCGTAGTTGGTCGTCGAGTCGCGGCGGGCGCTGCTCGGGCCGGACTGGGCGCCGGCGAGCGCGGCCTGCGTGCTGGCGGTGCCGGCCTGCTGCCCCTGGGCCTGCTGGCCGGCCTGGCCTGGCTGGCCCGGCTGCCCTTGTTGGCCAGGCTGCTGCGTGACCACCGGCGCGGCGGCCTGCAGCGGCGGCTGGTTCGACAGCGCGCCCGGCACGCCGCCGACCGGCGAGCCGCCCTGCTGGTTCGACTCGCTGGTCTGCTGGCTGCGGATCGCCGCGCGGGTCGGGTCCTGGTTCGGCTTGAACGACTCGTCGGTGTGCTCGACGATGTTGAAGTCGACGTCCGCGGTGACCTGGGCCTTCACATTGCCCTGGCCGACGATCGGCGCGAGGATCGACTCGACGCGCTGCACATAGGTGCGCTCGAGCGTCTGCACATACTTGAGCTGCGTGGCATCGAGCATGCGCTCGTTGCTGCCGTTGCCCGACAGCAGGTTGCCGTGCTGGTCGACGATCGAGATCGATTTGGGCGTCAGCTCCGGCACGCTGGACGAGACCAGATGGCTGATCGCCGCTACCTGGCCCTCGTCGATGGCGCGGCCAGGATGCAGCGTCAGCACGATCGAGGCGGTCGGCTTCTGGCGCTCGCGCACGAACAGCGTGGGCTTCGGAATGGCCAGATGCACGCGCGCGGACTGCACCGCGGCGATCGATTCGATCGAGCGCGCGAGCTCGCCTTCGAGCCCGCGCTGGTAATTGACCTGTTCGGCGAACTGGCTGATGCCGAACTTCTGGTTGTCCATCAGCTCCATGCCGGCGTTGCCGCTCTTGGGCAGGCCCTGCGAGGCCAGCCGCAGCCGCATCTCATGGACCTTGTCGGCCGGCACCATCACCGCACCGCCGCCTTCGGCGAACTTGTACGGGATGTTCATCTGCTGCAGCGACGCGATCACCGCGCCGCCGTCGCGTTCGGACAGGTTGCTGTACAGCACCTTGTAGTCGGGGCTGCGCGACCACAGCACGCCGACCGCGATCGCCGCGGCCAGCGCGGCCCCGCCCAGCATCAGCGGCAGGCGCGGATTGCCCTTGAAGCGCTCGATCAATTCCGAGCGGTTGCCCAGCACAGCCGCGGCATTCATGCGCGGGCCTCCGTGTTGGCCGACCCGCCGAGCCGGCCGGGCAGGGGCGAACCTTGCCGGGGGCGCAATGCGCCGCCCTGGCGGTGGCCGATGTCGGCATGGCTCAGATCACGCAGCAGACAAAACACGCGTACTCTCCGCGATAGTTAAACAAAGGGGCGCCGGTGTCGTTAATGCATTCGCTGGCAGCAAACCAGGGATGCGGGTAGGGAGCGGCAAGGCGACAGCCCGCCAGACCCGGCACGGTAGCGATGATCGGTTACCGGGCGCACAGACAATCCGGGGAATAGGACGGCTTTTCGGTTCGATTTCGGCCTATGCCGGGCCGGATGCGGCAGGTACGCTTCGGCTGCTGGATTGGGCGGGGCCCGCGTTTGGCGTTCCCAAGCCCTTCCGATCGACCCATTCAGGGGTGCCGGCCTCGTTTCGGCGCCTCGCCAATCACGGAAAAGACAGACCGATGAGTTCGATTGCATCCATCGAAGGCATGCTGCAGCAGCTGCGCGGCCTGGCGCAGAGCGCGTCGGGCACGACTTCCCAGACCGCCCCGGCCGCCGCCTCTGGCTTCGCCGGCGAGCTGCAGCGCTCGCTGCAGAAGATCAGCGGCGCCCAGGAACGCGCCTACGGCCTGGCCGAGGCGTTCGAGCTGGGCAAGCCGGGCGTCGCGCTGAACGACGTGATGATCGAAATGCAGAAGGCCAGCATTTCGTTCCAGACGGGTGTGCAGGTGCGCAACCGGCTGGCGATGGCGTATCAGGAAGTGATGAATATGGCGGTGTAAGCGTCGTGCTTGCACGCGAAGGCGACCCTTGCGGTCGCCTTTATATTTTGATGACGGGCGAGAGCGCCCATGCGAAATGCCACCCCATTGCGCCGTTGTTCCGCGAATTGGCATCTCCGTCTGCTTGCTACGCTCGTTATGCCAATTTACCCCAGCATGTATGGGAAGCCTTCCGTGAACCTATCCGAGCCCGTCAACCCGCAACCGGCAGCGTCCCAAGATACGCTGTCGACCCCGCTCCGTACCATCTTCGGGAGTTCGCCCATGCAGCTGCGGGCGGCGGCGTATCTCTATGGCATCGATACCGTGCCATTGCCGCAAGCCCGCGTGCTGGAGTTGGGGTGTGGCGCCGGCCACAATCTATTCCCCTTTGCGTTAGCGTACCCGCAAGCGCAAGTCGTCGGAATCGATACCAATACGGACGATATCGCCGAGGCCGAGGCGACCGCACAAAAAATCGGTGCGAACAATGTCGACTTTCATGCGATAGGTCCGCTGGATCTGGGCGACGAATTCGGGCAATTCGACTACATCGTTGTCCACGAGGCCTACAGCAAGTTGCCGCGCGAATTCGGCGAGGCGCTGCTTGCCGTTTGTCGACGGCACCTATCGCCGCAAGGAATTGCGTTTGTCAGCTACCACACGCTGCCGGGCTGGAAAAGCGCGGAGGTGCTGCGCGACGCCATGCTGTTTGCCGGACACGGCGCCGAGGACATCGCGGACAATATCGCCGCCGCTCGGACAACCGTTACGCTGTTGGCGGACAGCATGGCTGCGTCCAATCCCATGTCCTCCACGTTGGCTCCCGTGCTGGAGTACGCGAAGAAGCTGAGCGACGACGAACTGGTAGCGGAGTTTCTCCACAATGCGGGCAACGTGTGTTACTTCATCGAATTTGCCAACGTTGCCGCGCAAAATGGACTACTTCATGTCGGTGACGCCGAGCCCGAACAGGAGATTGCGCTGACGTTCGGATCGAACGTCGCCTTGTTCAATAGCCTCACGGGATTCGGCCAATCCGCGGCGGTTCGGCAGCAGCACCTGGACTTTGCCGTCGGGCGACATTTTCGGCAAAGCATGCTTGTCCATGCCGACCGGGCGGAACAGGGCCTTTCGTCCCCCGATCTGTCCAGGTTGGATGAGCTTCGCTTTGCCGGCTGGTTCAAGCCATCCGCAACGGGGCACCGAGGCGCCGTGGCCGGCCGGCAGTATGTCAACCAGAGCGGACGCACGATGGTCACCGACGACCGCGGGGTGCAAACCGTCATGATGGCGCTGGCCGCGACATGGCCAGCATCCTGCGACATGGGACAACTGCTGCAGGTCTTTCCCGAGCATGTCTACGAAAGCGAGGAGACGGCCCGAAAGGCTGTGCGGCGCGCACTTGAAGCGCTGTTCCGCGCGGGAATGCTCCGGCTGTCGCGTGAAGCGACCCCTTATGAAACCGACACGCGTACCGCATTGAGCGTGCTTCCCAACTTGCGGGCATTGTTGGGCGACGCAAGCGGGGAACAGTCAGTCGCGACATGGTCGCTTTGGCACACGGCCGTCAATTTGACGCTGAAGCCGGACGAGATCGACGTGCTATTGCGGACAGGCGCCGCTTCCCCCGAGGATGTGGGCGACGCTTGCGCAGGATGGAGCGGGTCAGAACGGCGCGGCCTGATGGAGCGGATGCGCTGCGCGGGAATGCTCACCGGATCGATCCCTGCCTGGCTGACGTATTTCCGTACACAGATCGCCGACATGAGTTGCGACGATCCCAACTGGTGGCAATACCTTGATGCCATATGTCTGCACAGCACGCGCCTGGCTTCCAGCACGGACAAGCCAATGCTGGAAGCATCGTCGGGGGCGGCGGCTTCGGGCGCAATCCGGCAGGCGGCGGCCAAGGCGAGCAGTTTGCAATCCGCGCAGCGCTACCAAGAGGCCGAACACGTGGTACGCCAACTCTTGGATGAATACCCCAATACGGCGGAAGGTTGGCGAATGTTGTCCGCGATCCTGCAACAAGTTCAACGCGGCACGGAGGCGATTACCGCCATGGGACGGGCCATTGCGCTGCGTCCCCTGGATGCGTCTCTTCATGCCGAATTCAGCGATCTGCTTGCCCATTTCACTCATCTGGATCGGGCGCAACATGCCGCCTTGCGCGCGATAGGGCTGCAGCCTGATGTGGCTGCCCATCACAACAACCTGGCACGGATACTCCGGACTAGCGGGCAGCATCAGGCTGCGCTTCGTTGTCTCGAACATTCGCTGAAGCTGGACCCGGGACTCGCAAGTACGTACAACATTCTCGGTACCGTCAGTGGAGAAGCCGGACGGCCCGAAGAGGCGGAAGCGTATTACAGACGAGCCCTTGCATTGAATCCGGCCGGGGATCTCATTCACAGCAATCTATTGTTCCTGCTGACGCATCAGGGTCGACTGCGGCCAGATGAACTCGCTCGGGAGCATAGGGCATTCGGCGAAAATGCGACCAGTCTGGCGAGGCGCCTCGGTGTCCCACGTCTTAGCAATAGGCGGGAGCCTGCGCGTCGCTTGCGTGTGGGATTTGTCTCCGGTGACTTGCACAATCATTCGGTGATGAACTTTCTGGCACCGATCTGGCGGAACCTCGATCGGAACAGATTCTCCATCCATGTGTATCACACCGGCACCATCGAAGATCATGTGACCGATTCCGTGCGGATGTTGGCGCAAGACTGGCGTCGCGTCCGGGATCTTGACGTGGTCGAGTTGCGTGACCGCATCCGCAGCGACGGCATCGATGTTCTGTTCGATCTCTCAGGGCATACGGGTTCAAACCGATTGCTGGCTTTCGCTATGCGTGCTGCCCCGGTGCAGGTCAGCTGGATCGGCTATCCGGCGACCACGGGCCTGGCCGAAATGGACTATTACCTGATCGACCACCATGTTGCGCCGCCAGGGATGCTCGATGACCAGTTCACTGAAAAACTAGTGTACCTGCCGTCCGCCTTTACTTTCGACCCGCATCCGGCTAGTCCGGCAGTGGAGCCGCTTCCGGCGTTGCGAAACGGGTATATCACGTTCGGCAGCTTCAATCGCTACAACAAGATCAGTGACGATGTGCTCGAAACATGGGCGCAGATCCTGGCGAACGTGCCGAATGCGAGGATCCTTGTCGGGCATATGCCCGATGAGGCTGTGCCCGAACTGAAAGCACGATTCGCGCGCAATGGTGTAGCCAGCGAACGCATAGTCGTGCGCCCTCGCACCACTATGCCGACCTATCTTGCCTATCACAATGAAATCGACATTGGTCTCGACACGTTCCCCTACACCGGGGGCACGACGTCGTGCCACGCGGTATGGATGGGCGTGCCCGTGCTTACGATAGGCGGCGCCACCCGCATTGCACGTCAAACAGCCGGCGTACTCGGTCAAGCCGGGCTGCAGGAATGGGTCTGCAGCTCCAGGGAGGAGTTCGTCGAAAAGGCGACCAAGTGGGCCGGCGAGCTGGATCGTCTATCGGCTTTGCGTGCTGGCATGCGCAACACGCTGCAAGCTTCCCCGATGCTGCGGGCGGATTACGTCACGAGGGGCCTCGAGCAGGCAATACAAAAAATGTGGTCCATCTGGTGCGATGGGAAGCCGGCAACCAGCTTCGGGATTGCGCCATGACTCGGCCGGTCTACGTTACCCAGCCCTATCTGCCACCGCTGGATGAGTTCCTTCCGTATCTGCAGACCATCTGGGACAACGGAATCCTGACCAATGGCGGGCCGTTTCATCAACAGTTCGAGCGTGCATTGTGCGAGTACCTCGATGTCGAGCACCTGGCCCTCTTTGCCAATGGCACGCTCGCGCTCGTGACCGCGCTGCAGGCGCTGCGCATTACTGGTGAAGTCATTACGACGCCATACTCGTTTGCCGCGACGGCACATTCATTGCACTGGAATGGCATCAAGCCGGTCTTCGTCGACATTTGTCCCGAGACGCTGAACCTAGATCCGGCCAAGATCGAGGCTGCGATCACGCCGCAGACCACGGCAATCATGCCGGTTCACTGCTATGGACGCCCCTGCGATGTCGATGCTATCGAAAGACTGGCGGATAACTACAACCTGCGCGTCATCTACGACGCCGCGCACGCCTTCGGCGTAAGGACAGAACGAGGCAGTATCCTGAGGCACGGAGATCTTTCGGTGCTCAGCTTCCACGCAACAAAGGTATTCAATACCTTTGAGGGAGGGGCCATCGTCTGCCCCGATGCAAAGACCAAGCAGCGCATCGACCATCTGAAGAACTTTGGATTCGTCGATGAAGTTACCGTGGTCGCGCCGGGGATCAACGGCAAGATGAGCGAGGTCAATGCTGCCTTCGGGATGCTGCAGCTGCGGCATATCGACAAGGCGTTGGCACGACGTCGTGAGATAGACGAACGCTACCGCGAGCTCCTGTGCGATGTACCCGGCATCCAATGTCTTGACAAGCGACCGGCTACGTTTTCGAACCATGCCTACTTCCCGATCCTGGTATCGGGGCCGTATCCCTTGAGCCGGGACGCCCTGTACCAGTTGTTTCGGGAACATGGTATTTACGCGCGGCGCTATTTCTATCCGCTGATATCCGACTTTCCGATGTATCGCGGGTTGCCTTCGGCGGGAAGGAGCAATCTGCCGGTTGCTGCCGATGCCGCCTCGCGTGTGCTTTGCTTGCCGATCTTCCCGGCCTTGGGCGATCACGATATCGAGAGAATTGCCCGCATCATTGCTGATTGCCAATGACAACCGTCGCAATCATGCAGCCCTACTTTCTTCCGTACATCGGCTACTTCCAGCTGATACACGCGGTCGATGTCTTTGTCGTCTATGACAACATCAAGTACACAAAAAAGGGCTGGATCAACAGGAACCGCATTCTGAAGAACGGGGCCGATAGCGTGTTCACCCTGCCGCTCCAGCACGACTCCGATGCTCTGGATGTCCGCGATCGGGCTATCTCAGCGGAGTTCAACCGCACCAAGCTCCTGAACCAATTCCGGGAGTCATACCGTCGGGCGCCCCAGTTCGAGTCGGTCTGGCCAATGCTTGAACGTATCGTCATGGAGCCGACGACCGGGCTGTTTGACTACATCTTCCAGTCGATCGTTCACGTCTGTGAATATCTTGGCATCACGAGCCGGATGGTGGTGTCCTCGAATATCGCCATTGATCCCGGTCTCAAGGGGCAGGACAAGGTGATCGGGCTTTGCCGCGCGTTGAGCGCCAAGACATATCTCAACGCGATCGGAGGACGGGCGCTCTATTCGGACGAGGCGTTCCTGGAGCGCGGAATCGACCTCCGGTTCCTTCAGTCGGACTCCATCGAGTATCCGCAGTTCGCGCATCCGTTCGTTCCAAGCCTTTCCATCGTTGACGTATTGATGTTCAACCGGCCTGAAACCATTCGAGGCATGCTCGGCCGTTGGACGGCCGTGCGCGCCGTTCCCGCAGCCTGACCGCGTCAGCGGCGTCCAGTCGCCGTTCGCCAAGCAAGACAACCGATATATCGAGCCATGTTCCGCTGGAAAAAACTAGGCAAAGTCTTCTCTCCGCAGCATGTGACGGGCCGCTCCTGGCTCAAGGAATTCGCTCAGGCGCCTGCCACGCTGTTGATGGAAGACCGGTTGCGCGTCTATTTTTCCTGCCGGCCGGCGGCCGACGCCCATGGCCAGTACGTCAGTTATTCGGCCTATGTCGATCTGGACAGATCGGATCTGTTCAAAGTACGCCACGTGGCGGATCGACCGATATTGCAGCTCGGCGGCGTGGGAGCTTTTGACGAGTTCGGAATCT
Organism: Cupriavidus cauae; assembly: GCF_026210475.1. Classification (NCBI taxonomy): domain Bacteria; kingdom Pseudomonadati; phylum Pseudomonadota; class Betaproteobacteria; order Burkholderiales; family Burkholderiaceae; genus Cupriavidus; species Cupriavidus cauae. The sequence goes on along the minus strand of NZ_CP080294.1, from coordinate 708,015 downwards.
ATCCGGTGTCGGTGATTCGCGACGATGGTGAAGTCCGTGCGTATTACGCCGGTTGGACGCGTTGCGAATCCGTGCCTTTCAACGTAGCCATTGGCTGCGCCATCAGCCGGGATGGCGGGTCGACGTTTGCCAGACTTGGGGCAGGGCCGGTGCTCGGTTATACGCTGGAGGAGCCGTTTGTACTAAGTGGCCCGAAGGTTCGCCGCTTCAATGGCCGATGGTATTTGTTCTATATCGCCGGACGGAAGTGGAAGATGGTCGATGGCCGTGCAGAGCCGGTCTACAAGATCCGGATGGCGACTTCGGACGATGGCGTCCGGTGGGAGCGACTCAACAAGGATCTGATCACGAACCGCATCGAGGAAGACGAGGCGCAGGCCAGTCCGGATGTGCTTTATGCCAATGGCAAGTACCACATGTTCTTCTGCTATCGCTACAGTGAACACTATCGTGGCAGGCGGAACGGCTATCGCATTGGATACGCGTCCAGTACCGACCTCGTCAATTGGGAGCGTGACGATAGCAAGGCGGGTATAGATGTGTCGGAGACTGGGTGGGACGCGGAGATGATCAGCTATCCGCACGTCTTCGAGTTGGACGGAAAGGTTTACATGGCATATCTCGGCGACCAGGTTGGACGCTACGGCTTCGGCATTGCGGAACTACAAGGGGAGTTGAAATAGTCATGAAGTGGAGAAAAGTCGGAAAAATATTCGATCCCTCCGAGCATGGCCTGCCCCCGGGTTGCGTGGGTTTCGCGCAATCGCCGCAGGCCCTGGTCTTCAGCGATTTTGTCCGCATCTATTTCTCGACGCGGGCCGTCGATCCGGCAAACGGCAAGTATCTAAGTCATGTTGCTTTCGTCGACATGTCGAGGAACCTGCGCGACGTTTTGCGGGTCTCCGACCACACGGTGATCCCGCTCGGCGGGCTCGGCGCCTTCGATGAGCATGGCATTTTCCCGATGCACGTACTTCGCCACGAAGGCGCCATCTACGGCTACACCTGCGGATGGAGCCGGCGTGTGTCTGTTTCGGTGGACACCGGCATCGGATTGGCGATCAGCCGCGATGGCGGTCTGACATTCGAGCGTGTCGGCGCGGGCCCAGTGCTGTCCGCCTCGCTGCATGAGCCATGCCTGGTAGGGGATGGCTTCGTCAAGGTCATCGATGGGGTGTTCCACATGTGGTACATCTTCGGCACCGGCTGGAAACGGTACGCCGCTGGCGCCGCGCCGGACCGGACGTACAAGATCGGGCACGCGACGTCGCTCAACGGGATCGATTGGGAAAAAGAAGAAGCGCGGCAGATCGTTCCCGACAGGCTGGGCCCGGACGAAAGCCAAGCGTTGCCAACGGTCATCGAGATCGACGGTCGCTACCACCTGTTCTTTTGCTATCGCGAGTCCTTCGATTTCAGGACAAATGCGGGGCGCGGATATCGCATCGGCCATGCCTGGTCCGATGACCTCTCCACCTGGACGCGCGACGACGCCAGCCCCTTGCTGGAGGGGACCACCGGAGACTGGGATGGCGAGATGCAATGCTATCCGCACGCGTTCGAATGCGAGGGACATGTCTTCCTGCTGTACAACGGCAATCAGTTCGGGCGCTACGGCTTCGGTTTGGCAGAGTTGGTGCGATGAGCGTCGTCTTCGCATCAAATCGCGCCACGGTGGCTCAGATCGCGCTGCATATGGCAGCTTGCGACCATGCCTTCTTGCCCCCCCTCAGTAGCCGTGTCGATCTGCGGACTTACGCATCGAAGATGGCGGCCCGTGCGCAGCGCATCGAGGCTTGGTCTGGCGGTGAGCTGATTGGGCTCGTGGCTGCCTATTGTGACGATTCGGCCAGGCAGAGAGCTTTCATTACCAACGTCAGCGTTCTGCCCGCTCACCATGGACGGGGTATCGGAAATTCGCTCGTTACCCGATGTCTCAGCTATTTGCGCTCCGTGCGTTTTGCGCGTGTTGAACTCCAGGTGAACCAGCACAACATGGCGGCGCTTGCGTTGTATGCGAAGCACGGATTCGAGATCTGCGAAAAAAACGGCTTGGCGCAACGCATGTCTCTTACACTCGAACAGGAAGTCGCATGAATCCGTCCCGTGACTACAATGCGGAAATCAGGGATACCGCAGACCATCAATACGCGTACAGCTTTGACTTGCATGTCATGCATCCCTTTATGATCAGGGCGTTTCAGCCGTTCTTTCGCCCGGGCCGTCTGCTGGAACTAGGCAGTTTCAGGGGCGACTTCACGCGCCGCTTTCTCGATTGTTTTGACGATATCACCTGCGTGGAGGCATCGAATGTCGCGATCGACGATGCCAGACGGAAACTAGATGGATCGGTCAAGCTCGTACATGGATTGATGGAGACCGTCGCGCTGCCCGCCCGCTACGACAATATCGTGATGACGCATGTACTCGAGCACATTGACGATCCGGCCGCGGTGCTGCGTCGTGTCAATGACGAATGGCTGGCCGAAGGCGGAAGGTTCTTTCTGGCTTGCCCCAATGCCAACGCCCCGTCGCGACAGATTGCGGTAAAGATGGGATTGATATCGCACTGTAGCGCTGTGACGCCCGCCGAGGCCGCGCATGGCCATCACCGCACCTACTCGCTTGATACGCTGGAGCGCGATGCCGTGGCGGCCGGCCTTCGGGTCGTGCATCGGTCGGGAGTCTTTTTCAAGGCACTGGCGAACTTTCAATGGGACCGATTGCTTGCGACCGACATCATTTCCCCTGAGTATCTGGAAGGATGTTATGCAATTGGCCAGCAGTATCCAGAGCTGTGTTCAACCATTTTCCTTGTCTGCGAGAAGGGTTGATCCGATCTGGACCATCGTCGAGCGGAGGATAGACGGCCCGTCCTGCACGCTTACTCATTCGATCCGCACAATCCCGGTATCGGCCTCCAGCCGATGCAGCCACGCCAGCAGTTCGGCCACCGCCGTGTAGAGCTGAGGCGGGATCTGGCTGTCGAGGTCGACCTGCATCAGCAGATTGACCAGCGTCGGGGAGTCGTGGACATAGACGCCGGCCTCGCGCGCCTGCGCGATGATCGAGTCGGCGATCAGGCCGTAGCCCTTGGCCACCACCCGCGGGGCGGCATCGTTCTGGCGGTACGACAGCGCGACCGCCGCGCCGCGGGGCGAGTCCTGCTGGCTCATGCGGTGCCCTCCGCGTCGGTGTCCCGGCGGATCGAGAAATGCAGCAGGTCGATGCCACGCGCGCCGAGGTTGTCGCGCAGCCGGCCCTGCGCGCTATCGAGCATCCGCACGATGCGGTCTTCCTGTACCGCCAGCCGGGTTTCCAGGCCGTTCGGCGTCAGCGTCAGGCGCGCTTCCACCGTTCCCAGCTGAGGCAGCTCCAGCACCAGGCGGCTTGACCATGTGCGCTCGTCCGCGGTGTCGCCGTGCTCGCCGGAGGACCCATGCTCCTGCTGCCGTTCGGCGATGTCCCATTGCATCGGCGTGCCGGGCCACGCTTCGCCGGCCCAGCGGAACTGCTGGGTGGCCAGCAGTTCGAGCTGCTGACGGACGATGCCTTCGGTATTCGGATGGATGGCGGGCGCGGCTTCCGCTTTCGCCAAGTTGGGCGTCGCGTCGGGCCGTGCCTGTGCGTCGTCGGTGGTCACGCTCAGCAGGGTCTGCGCGCCGGCCTGACGGGCGGCGTCGTTGGCGGCGGCCTGGTAGGCCTGCGCGGCCGCCTGCAGCGAGCGCGGGGTTTCGTTGCCGCGCGGGGCATCTGCGCCGCGCGCGCCGGTGTCGCCCGCAGTCGCGGCGGGATCGTCGGCGCTGGCTTCGGGTCCCCCGCTCGCGGCCGAGCGGGCGGCATTCAACGCGGCGTCGAGCACGGCCTGCGAGGGTTCGGCGGCAGCCAGCGCCTGGATCGCGCTGCTCAGGGCCTGGGCGTCGGTGGGCGAGGCGGGAAGCAGGTTCGGCAGGGGAGCCGTGCCCGCCGGTTGCATCGGCGCACCGGGCTGCTGTCCGTAGGGCCCCGTCGCGGACCCTGGAGTAGACGCGGCCCCACTCTGCAGTGCCCCGCCGGCGCCAGCCCCGGGATAGGGATGTCGGCCGATTCCCGCCTGCGGCTCGCGCGCCAGACTGGCCAACCCACGTTCGCCGGCGATCCATTGCGCGAGATGCGATTCATAGAACAGCCCGCTGTCCTGCACCAGATGCATCAGCGCCTGCCGTACCTGCGTGGTTCCCTCGGGCAGGCGCGTGGGCGGCACGGCCAGCAGCGGTCCGTCGCTGCGCAGCGGCGCGGCGGAGCCCTGCGCCAGCAAGGTAAGGATGGTACGGGCGGCGAAGCTCAGGGTTTCGCGGGTGGAGCCTGTCGGCGTGGTGGCCGGAGGCTGGCCCGGTGCGCCGGCGCGTACCGGCAGTTCGACGGCCCCGGTGGACGTGCCGTCGGATTGCCGCACCGTGGCGCCGCCGGGACTGGCGGTTGGAATCAGCGCGGCCAGCTTGTTGGCCGACACCTGCGCGCGCAGCGTGTTGGCATCGAGGCTTTGCCCTGACGGCGAACCGGGCGGCAGATGGATCGCGGTCATGGGGAGGGTTCCGGATGGTCCGCTGGGTCACCGGCTTGCCGGCGACGGCCAGCGGGACCCGGCATGGAGTCAGGCAGGGCTGCCGTAGGCGTGCGAAAGATTCTGGCGGCGGCGCGAGTCGCCCAGCAGCTGGCCCAGACGGGCCAGGTGCGGCAGCATCAGGTCGCGGATGCGGGCGTCGTACGCCAGGATCCGGTCGAGCAGCGCGTGGCGGCGCATCCGTTCTTCGGCCGAGACCGGAACGTTGTGCTCGAGCTCACGCAGGCGGTCCACGACGGCCAGGTAGACCTTCTGCACGTCGTTGAATGCGGTCCAGTTTTCCGCCTCGGCGGCTTCGAGCATCTGCTCGGACAGCACCAGCAGTTCCTCGTAGTTCAGCACGGTAGGAGAGACGTTGTGCATGATCAGTTCTCCTGCGCTTCGACGAGGACTTCGGACTGGCCGGGGACCGCCGCTTGCGCAGCGCTGTCGCCCGCTTCCGGTTCGCCGATCTGGGCCCATGCCGTCGCCAGGTTTTCCAGCAGCGCATCGACCTCGTTGAGCAGCGTGACATCGCTGCGCACATTGGCCAGCAGCAGGCGGCGGGTCATGTAGTCGTACAGCGCCTCGAGATTGGCGGCGATCTCTCCGCCGGTGCTGTGGTCCAGCACCGCGCGCAGGCCGTTGTCGACGATGTCGATCGCCTTCGAGATGGCCTGGCCGCGCCCCTGCACGTCGCCCGCATCGAGATGGAACTTGGCCCGTGCGATGGCCGAGCGCGCGCCGTCGTACAGCATGGCGATCAGCTTGTGCGGGCTGGCGCTCATGGCCCCGGTCTGCACGCCGACCCGGGCATAAGCGTTGATTGCTTGGCGCGCGTACATGATGGCGATCCTTGCCGTTGGTTACTTCTTGGTCTGGTTGGCGAGCGCTGCGAATTGCTGCGTCAGATAGCTGCTGGTCTGGTTCAGCTTGCTGACCAGCAGATCGAGCTGCGTGAACTGCGAGCGGTAGCGCTCGATGGTCGCGTTGACGCGGTCCTCGACCTGCGTGTAGCGGTCTTCCAGGTCCTTCAGCGTTTCGGTCAGGCCATCGGTGGCGACCTTGATCGCACCGTTGGTTTCATTCAGGTCGTCGATCGCGTCGGTGATCTGCTTGCCGTAGCCGCCGGCGCCGGTGGTGTGCGAGAACATCGAGGTCACGCCGCCCAGATTCTCGCTGATTGCCTTGGTCAGCTTCTTGTCGTCGACCTGCAGCGTGCCATCCTTGGTGAACGAGACGCCGATCTCCGACAGCGTAATGGTGCCGCCGTTGCCGTCCGGCTGCGGCACGTTCAGCATGCTGCGCAGGCTGGTCTGGATCGAGCGCAGCGTGCTGTCGCCGTTCAGCGCGGCGCTGCTGCCGGTGGTCGTGTCGAACGAGGTCAGCGACTTGGCGGTGCTCTGGATGTTGTTGTACGCGGTGACGAAACCCTGGATCGCGGCCTTGATCGCGTCGGTGTCGCGCGTCACGGTCAGGCTGGTGGTGCCGGTCTTGTTCAGCGTCAGCGTGACGCCCTGGGCCGCATCGGTGACGGTATTGCTCTGGCTGACGACGTCGATGCCGTTGATCTTCAGCTTGGCGTTGGTGGCCCGTACCGTTTCCTGCATGCCGCTCGGCTGCACCGCCTGGGTCGGATCGAAGCCGACCAGGTTGCTCAGCTCGGGGCTGTCCGCGGTAATCCGCATGCTGGACTTTTCGCCGGTGGTGTTCGAGGTCAGCACCAGCCGATAGGGCGTGCCGCTGCCGTCGTTGACGATGCTGGCGGTCACGCCGACGTTGGCCTGGTTGATCGCGTCGCGAATCCCTTGCAGCGTGTTCTGGCCCGGCTTGATCTCGACGGTCTTGGTGCGCGCGGCGTCGGCGGTGAAGCCCAGCGGATCGGTATAGCCGCCGGTACCTTCGTTGTAGCCCTGGCGTTCGCCGAATTCGAAGGTGATCTTGCCGGTGCCGATCGCGGTGGTCTGGCTGGCGACATTGGTGCCGACCAGCGATTGCGCCTGCGCGAGGCTGGTGACGTTGACCGAGTAGGTGCCCGGCACGGCGTTGGAGCCCGCCGCGGCCGTCATGATGTCGCCGGAACCGGCCACCGCCTTGGCGGCGCCAAAGGTCGCCGCATCGGCGAGCTTCTTCGCGGCGCTCTGGTAGGCCGACAGCACGCTGCTGAGCGTGCCGTAGGCGGAAAGCTTGGCTTGATAGCTCGAGGCCTGGGTCTCGAGCAGCTTCAGCGGCGCCTTTTCCGCGGTCTCGAGCTTCTCGAGCAGCGAGCCCAGTTCCAGTCCCGAGCCGATACCGATGTTGGAGATGGTAGCCATAGTTTTCTGCCTTTTTTATTCAGCTTGTCTACGTCAACACGTACCTAGAAACGCTTTGCAGGCAGCGAACTGCCTGCGAAGCATTCCCAGCGGAAGGCCGGGCCTTGCGGCCCGGCCTTCCGCGCCGTTGCGAATTAACGCAGCAGCGACAGCACGTTTTGCGTGGTCTGGTTGGCTTGGGCCAGCACCGAGGTACCAGCTTGCTGCAGGATCTGCGCGCGGGTCATGTTCGACACTTCCGTTGCGTAGTCAGCGTCCTGGATGCGCGAACGCGAAGCCGACAGGTTGGTCACCGTGGTGCCCAGGTTCGAGATCACCGAGTCGAAACGGTTTTGCACCGCACCCAGCGAGCTGCGCAGGGTGTCGACGTCAGCCAGCGCTGCGTCAAGCTTGGCCAGCGGGTTCGAGCTCGCGCCCGTGGTGATGCTGGACAGTTGGATGTTGGCGGTGTCGATCGCGAAGGCGGCGGTACCGGCGGTGGTCGTCACGTCGGCCGATTGCGGATCCAGAGCGATGTAGAACTCCTTCGCAACACCCGCTTCGACTTCGAAGCCCTTGGCCTTCAGCGTGCTGACTTCGGTCGCGTCGGCGGCCGTGATCGTCACGGTGGCGTACCAGTTGCCGTTGTCGTCCTTCTCGGCGGTGGCGGCCAGTGCCACGCTACCGGCGGCGATGCCCAGACGCGACGACAGGTCACCGGCGTTGGCTTCCGACACGGCGGTGGCGCTCACGTTGGTGGTGACACCGTAAGCAGCCTGGTAATCAGCGGCGACCAGAGCGGCCGGCGTGCCCTTCGGGCCCGACACGTTGAAGCCGTCCAGACCCAGGGTCTTGGCGGTGATTTCCTTCAGGTCGATGGCGATGATTTCGCCGTCGTTCGCGCCGACCTGGATGTTCATCTTGGTGTCCTTGGCCAGAACCTTGACGCCGTTGAACTGGGTCTGTTCCGAGACACGGTTGATTTCTTCCAGACGCTGCTTGATTTCGTCCTGGATCGATTGCAGGTCCGAAGCCGAGTTCGAGCCGGTCGCGGCTTGCACCGACAGTTCACGGATACGCTGCAGGTTGTTGTTGACTTCCGTCAGCGCGCCTTCGGTCGTCTGCGCCAGCGAGATGCCGTCGTTGGCGTTGCGCTGAGCCTGGGTCAGGCCCTTGATGTTGGCGGTGAAGCGGTTGGCAATCGCCTGACCAGCCGCGTCGTCCTTGGCGCTGTTGATACGCAGGCCCGAGGACAGGCGCTGGATCGCGGTGTTCAGCGCCGATTGCGACGTGTTCAGGTTGTTCTGAGTCATCAGAGACAACGAGTTGGTATTAATGACTTGCGCCATGGTACGACTCCTATTTGCAATGTTTTACGCATTCCGGCGGGTGCCGTAACGTTGGCTGCCTGCACTGCAGGGCGTGAAGTGCCTCCGTTGCCAAGGTTATCGACCGGGCTGCCGAAAGGTTTAGAGTGATCTTTCGGCGGTGGTGCGGAAAGCTGTCATTGCAAGGCTGCGGGCGGCTCCTGGCGGGGCTCAGGCGCGCCGGCGGGAGCGCGTGCGGGGCGTAAACAAGCGGACGAACTCGGGCGGCACCTCGTCCTGGGGCAGCTGGATCGGCTCCCCGTCCACGTTGTCCGGCGTGATCGCCGCGATCGCGTGCTTGTAGACGATCTGGGGCGCCGGGTCACCCGGGCCGGTGGCAAGCAACACCATATAGGCGTCGGCGCCGACCACGACTCCGTGCAGGCGCACGCCGCTGGTCAGGTGCAGCACCACCGGATGCCGGCTGGCGCGGTGAAAAGCCAGTTGTCGGTCCTGCAGCTGACGGCCCGGGCGAATACTTCTGATTTCCTGATACTTCACGACTTCTCCGGTCGAGCCCGATAGGGTTCTGTCGGCAGACAACGGTACGGGGATCAGGCACGAGCCGGCGCGGATGCGGCGTGACGGTATCCGTATTGGCGAGAGCCTGATCATGGCGAGGGATGAAACATTCGCTCTCGGTACCGGCGCGGGGGAAGCCATCGCGTGTCCTTGCGGCCGTGGCGCTTGTTGTTCGCGGATGTTCTGCCTCGACGGTCGGACTGGCGGTGCTGCCAGAAGAGAAGGGGAATACTTCGGCCCGGAGAGTAACAAATTTTTACAACTCGGGGATCGAAGGGGCTTGGTCAACCGTCTAGAGGTAAACCTCTAATTAAATACTTGCATACAACTGCCGATATACGAGGCGGTGCGCTGCCTGAAGTGCTTTTAGAGTCGCGCTGGTAGGGATGAGGTGCATCGAAAGCCGGTTTTCCTCCGAGTAGGTACTCACCTCGGCGCTTTTCGGCGTGTCGCCCGACGGTCTTTCCTTGTTTTATTTGTAAAACAAAGTAAGTGTCACTATCGGCATTTACCCTGATGGAAACTCTATTTACACCTCATCTAAGCACCGCTATAGTCGGCCACGAGCCAATCGGCTCTAGCAGTCCTGGAAAGCCTACGAGCACCCCGCGCGTGGGCTTCTTTTTTTTGCCCGCGTCCTGTGCAATGCCGGACGTCTTCGCCGCCTCAGGCGGAATACCGGATGCTCGGCGTCAATTGGACACCTGTCCCGTCTCGAGCGATCGGTGGAGTTGACGGGATTTTTACCCCTTGTTTTCCATTTGCATCCCATTTGGCCACGGCGCCTGTGCCCGCAGGCTGCTTCCTGACGTCTCCCGCTGACGCCCGGAATCCCGCCGCATCGGTTGGCCATCAAGAAAGCGCCCCCTTCTGCCGTTAGCGATGCACCGTCGCGCATGCGCGCGCGACGTCGACTACGAGAGAAAAGGGGGCGGTATGGGAGGATGGAAGCATTTCGGCATTGGCGCGCGCCTGGCGGCGGCCTTTGCCGCGATGGTGGCGCTGCTGGCCGTGGTGGCCGGCTTCGGCCTGATCGCGCTCGGCGACATGAACGCGTCGATGCGGACGACCGTCGAGCAGCGTCTGCTGAAGGTGATGGAACTCGATGGCGTCAAGGAGGGCGCGCAGGCCATCGGCATCATGGTGCGGGACGCGGTGCTGACCGAGGATCCGGCCGTGGTCCAGCAGAACGTCGGCCGCGTCAACGAGCGCCGCAAGCAGATGAGCACCACGCTCGACGAGCTTGCCAAGCTGATTGCCGCCACGGATAACGCCGGCCTCAAGAAGGTCTTCGACGAGCTCGGCAAGCACCGCGCCGCGTATAACACCCAGCTCGACCAGCTGCTGACCCAGTTGCAGGCGGGCGAGTTCGTCGCCGCGCGAGCGGGCCTGATTGTCACGCTGCCCGCCGCGCAGGCGGCGTACTTCGAGCGCCTCGACACGCTGATCGCCTCGGGCCGCAAGATGGCCGTCGACGCGGTGGAGCAGGCCCAGGCCGACTATCTGTTCACGCGCAATCTGCTGCTCGCGCTGGGCGCGGTGTCCGCCCTGTTGGCCGTCGGCCTGGCCGTGGCGATCACGCGCTCGATCGCCGGACCGGCGCGGCAGGCGCTGGCCGCGGCCGAGGCGCTGGCACAGGGCGACCTGGCCTTCGCCGTCCGCGCCAAGGGCGACGACGAGATGGGGCGGATGCTGAAGGCCATGCAGCGCGCCTTCGCGGAACTGTCCGTGCTGGTGCGCGGCATCCAGGGCGCCTCGGGCGCGATCGACGGCGCCACGCGGGAGATCGCCAAGGGCAACACCGACCTGTCGCAACGTACCGAGGAACAGGCGGCCTCGCTGCAGCAGACCGCGGCCTCGATGGAGCAACTGACCTCGACCGTGCGCCAGAACGCCGACAACGCCCGCCAGGCCAACCAGCTGGCCGTCAACGCCTCGGCCGTGGCCGCCGAGGGCGGACGCACGGTGCGCAGCGTGGTCGAGACGATGCAGGGCATCTCGCAGTCCTCGAGCAAGGTGGCCGAGATCATCGGCGTGATCGAGGGCATTGCCTTCCAGACCAATATCCTGGCGCTGAACGCCGCGGTCGAGGCCGCGCGCGCCGGCGAACAGGGGCGCGGCTTCAGCGTGGTGGCCGCCGAGGTGCGCAGCCTCGCGCAGCGCAGCGCCGCGGCGGCCAAGGAGATCGGCGAACTGATCAACCGCTCGGTGGAGCAGGTGGAAGTTGGCGCCCGCCAGGTCGAGCAGGCCGGCGGCACCATGGACGGCATCGTGGAAGCCGTTCGCCGCGTGACCGACATCATGGGCGAGATCTCCGCCGCCAGCGCCGAGCAGTCGACCGGCATCGAGCAGGTCAACCGCGCGATCGCGCAGATGGAAAGCGTGACGCAGCAGAACGCCGCGCTGGTCGAACAGGCGGCCGCCGCCGCCGAGAGCCTGCAACAGCAGGCCGCCGGACTGGTGCAGGACGCGGCCAAGTTCCGCGTCGAGGCTTCCCCGGCCGCCTTGCCGCGTGCCGCGGAACCGGCCCGGGAACGGGCGCTCGCCATGGCGGCGCCGTTGGGGAAGTCGTCGGCGCAAGGGGTCATGTCGACCGCGGCGCGGAGCGAGCCCGCTGCCGACAGGCGCCACCGCGAATCCAGAGCCGGCAGTGCCGCCGCAACGCCTGGGAAGGCCCGACCCGCGGCGCTACGGCCGTCCGCCTTGGCGACGGAAGCTTCCGGTGCTGGGGCCGACGACTGGCAGAGTTTCTGAACATATCTCGCCAGGCGAAAGCAGGCCGATGGCATAGCCCATAGCTCCCAGGGCCACTGCGATCCTCCGTTTGTCGCGCACAATCGACAAGCAAAGGAGGCCAGAAACGAATCGCGCTTTAATAGGCAATGCCATTCGCCAGAAACGAATGGCGCTTGGCTTGACGCAGCAGATGCTGGCCAGGATGGCCGACATCTCTCGACAGACCGTGAGCGGCATCGAGCATGGCCGTATCAACTTCACGCTCGATATGCTTGGTCGCTTGGGCGATATCCTGGGGCTAACGCTACAGGTTGCGGAGATTCATCCGAGGGCCATCGGGCCCTTGCGGAGTTCAGAGGGTAGCGAAAGCGTGCAGAAACGCACACTTTTAAGCAAGCGCCTACAATAGCCTCCTGTCCTTCATTAGAAAAGCCGGTCCGACCAGTGGGGTCGTGCACCGGCTATGTTGTTTCTCCTTGCCCGCCCGATGATCGCTCCCGCTCGTTCTGGTCTGCGCCTTGTCGGCGCGGCTGCCTCCATTGCGGCCTCCGCAGATTCTCCGACGTCGCCTGCGGCGTCATCCCTCCCGCCAAGGCCTCTTCACCCCGGCGAGCCGACCGGGTCTCCACCGGTCCCGGTGATGCAGGTCATCTTCGGCCTGATGCTGGCGATCCTGCTCGGTGCGCTCGAGCAGTCGATCGTGGCCGTGGTGCTGCCCGAGATCGCCCTGCGCCTGAACGGGTTCGACGTGATGGCCTGGGTCGTGTCGGCCTACCTGATTGCGTCGACGGTCGCCACGCCGATCTACGGCAAGCTGTCCGACGTGCTCGGCCGGCGCTCGGTGCTGTCGTTCGCGATCGTGCTGTTCCTGCTCGCCTCGATCGCCTGTGCGCTGGCGCAGACCATGCCGCAGTTGATCGTCGCGCGCATCCTGCAGGGGCTCGGCGGCGGCGGGCTGATCTCGGTATCGCAGGCCGCCATCGCCGACGTGGTGCCGCTGCGCGAGCGCGGCCGCTATCAGGGCTATGTCAGCGGCGTGTGGGCGGTCGCCAGCATGGCGGGCCCGGTGATCGGCGGCTACCTCGCGCACTATCTGTCGTGGCGCTGGATCTTCTGGATCAACCTGCCGCTGGCCCTGCTGGCGCTGGTGACGGTGCGCCGCGCGCTGCGCCATCTGCCGGCCGGCGGCGGCCGCAAGCATCGGATCGACTATCTCGGCGCGCTGCTGTTCGGCGGTGGGCTGACGGGCGTGCTGGTGTTCCTGACGCGCCTGGGCCAGGGGCACGATGTCTGGCGCGCCGATTCGCTGAGCCTGCTCGGCGGCGGCGTGGCGGCGCTGCTGCTGTTCGTCTGGCAGGAGCGCCGCGCGGCCGATCCGGTGATTCCCTTGGCGATGCTGCGCGTGCCGACGGTGGCGATCTGCTGCATCACGCTGTTCCTGTGCTTCTTCCAGTTGATCGCGATGTCGGTGCTGCTGCCGCTGCGCTTCCAGGTGGTCGGCGGCGCGCAAGCCGACAGCGCGGCGCTGCGGCTGGTGCCGCTGACGCTGGCGATTCCGTTCGGCGCCTTCATCGCCGGCCGGCTGATGACCTGGAGCGGCCGCTACAAGCCCTTGCAGCTGATCGGCGCAGGAGCCGCGCCGCTGGCGATTGCCGCGCTGGCCTTCGTCGATCCGAATGCGGTGGTGCTGACAGGGATCGTGATGGTGGCGCTGGGCCTGGCGATCGGCCTGCAACTACCGAGCGCGCTGGTGGCGACGCAGAACGCGGTGCCGCCGCAGCAGGTCGGCGTGGCCACCGCGCTGACGGCGTTCTCGCGGATGCTCGGTGGCGCGGTCGGCGTCGCGGTGCTGACCACCGTGCTGATCGCGCTGCTGCGCCACAGCGGCATGGCGGTCAGCCCGCTGCCCGGCGGCGAGGACGTGCTGATGCATCTGTTCCGCGAGGTGCTGTCGCTGGGCGATGGCGCCGAGGCGGCGCTGGTGCGGCAAACCGCGGAACGGTCCTTTCGTGCGCTGTTCCTCGCCAGCGCCGGGGTATCGCTGCTCGCGCCGCTGCTGGTCGTGCGGCTGCGCGAGGCGACGCTGCGCGGCAGTCCGGTCAAGGCGGCGGCGAGCGTCGAATAGCGGCCGAATCATCGGGGCGCGCCGCGTCATTCCAGGCGGCGCACCCCGATGCCCCATCTCGCTCAATCCCGCTCACTCCCGCCCAATTGCACTCAATCCGCGTCCCATCCCACCCGATCCCGCTCGATCAGTCCAGATCGACTACCTCCAGATCGACGACCCGGCCCGGGCAGAGGATATGGTGCGGATCGAGCGTCCGCTTCAGCAGGCGCATCACGGCCAGTTCCTCGGGCGTGCGCGAGCATCCAAGGAACGGCTTCTTGTGCGTGCCGATCCCGTGCTCGGCGGAAATGCTGCCGCCGAACTCCTGCACCACGCGGTAGACCACTTCGCTGATCTCGTGCTCCGGAAAGTCCGGCAGCGCGACCCCGGGCAGATAGACGCTGACATGCAGATTGCTGTCGCCGACGTGCCCGAAGTTCACCAGTTCGGCGGTCGACCACCGGTCCAGCACGGCGGCGCGCAGGGCCTGCGCGAACTCGCCGATCCGGCCGATCGGCAGGCTGACGTCGAACGCGGCGTTGGGCGCCCACATCACCGGAAACTCGGCCACCGCGTCGCGCAACTGCCAGAAGCTCTGCGCCTCCTTGTCGCTGGTCGCGACCGCCGCGTCCTGGATCAGGCCCGCATCCATCGCCGTCTCGAGCATCGACTCGAAGGCGGGCGCGTCCTGGCCGGCGTCGTCGCCCTGCAGGTCCAGCAACACGTAGAAGGGATGGCCCGCGGGCAGCGGCGCACGGACGCCCGACACGCGCGTGGTCACCAGCTCGTAGAAGTCGGCCCACATCACCTCGAACGCGGACAGCCTGCCGGCCAGCTTGCGCTGCGCATGGCGCAGCAGCTGCACCACGTCCTCGTAGCGGGACAGCGCGCACAGCGCGGTCTGCGTGCTGGCCGGCAGTGGCGCCAGCTTCAGCACCGCACGCGTGATCACGCCGAGCGTGCCTTCGCTGCCGATGAACAGCTGGCGCAGGTCGTAGCCCGCATTGTTCTTCAGCATCTTGTTCAGCGACGTCAGCACGGTGCCGTCGGCCAGCACCGCTTCGAGTCCCAGCACCTGGTCGCGCATCATGCCGTAGCGGATCACGCGATTGCCGCCGGCATTGGTGGCGATATTGCCGCCGATCTGGCAGCTGCCGCGCGCGCCAAGGTCCACCGGCAGCAGCCAGTTCGCCGCGCGCGCGGCCTCCTGCGCGGCCTGCAGCGTGGTGCCGGCCATCACGGTCATCGTGCCGGCCTGATCGTCGATCTCCTCGACCCCGCGCATCCGTTCCAGCGACAGCACCAGTTCGCCGCCGGCGGGCGTCGCGGCGCCGGCCAGTCCGGTCAATCCGCCCTGCGGCACCACCGCTTGCCGATGGCGATGGCAGATCGCCAGCACCGCGGACACCTCGGCGGTATTGCGCGGCCGCGCCACCGCGATCGGCGGCACCGGATCGAGCGGGGCGTACCAGTCCTTGCGAAAACGCGTCTCGATGGCGTCGCCGGTCTGCAGCCCGGCGGGGTCGAGCACGGCGGTGAGGTCGGACAGCAGGGCGTCACGGCGCGCGGCCGTGGAGGGGGTTTGAGTGATCGAGGTGGCCATGAACGGGTCTGGTTGCGGGATCGGTTGGACAAGGGGAAACGGCGCGATATTCGGCTCGGCGTTCGGCTTCGCACTCGGGCCGGCATTCGGCTCGGCTCGGCTCGGCTCGGCTCGGCTCGGCTCGGCTCGGCACGCGGCGGCGCGCTCACGCACCGCTCCACGCCTCGCGGTTGATCTTGACCGGCGATTCGCGCCGCGGCGCCTGCGTGCGAGCCAGATGCTCCATCGCCGGTTCGATGACCTCGGCGAGCTTGCGGAACGATGGCCCGATCTCTTCCTCGGGCACGCAGGCATAGCCCATCAGCAGGCCCTGCCGCGCCTGTGTCTCGTCGCTGTAGTAGCGCGACAGCGGCCGCGCACTCAGGCCCTGCGTGCGTGCCGCCATGCTGATGCCCAGATCGTCGGCGCCGGGCGGGAGATGCATCACCAGGTGCAGTCCGGCCTCGTGCGTGGAGGTGGGCCAGTCCGCGCCGAAGCGTTCCGCAATGGCCTCGCGCAGCAGGCTCTGCCGCTGCGCATAACGCAGTCGCACGCGCCGGATGTGGGTGGCGTAGTGCCCTTCCTCGATGAAGTCCGCCAGCACCGCCTGCTGGATCAGCTGCCCCTCGCGGAACAGCTCCGACAGCCCGATGGCGAAATGCGGGGCCAGCGGCTTGGGCAACACCATGAAGCCCATGCGGATGCCGGGAAACAGCGTCTTGGAAAACGTACCCATGTAGATCACGCGATCGTGCTCGTCGAGTCCTTGCAGCGACGCGAGCGGGCGGCCCTCGAAGCGGAATTCGCTGTCGTAGTCGTCCTCGACGATCCAGACCCCGCGCTGGCGCGCGTACTCGAGCAGCATGCGCCGGCGCGACAGGCTCATCACGGTGCCGAGCGGGTACTGGTGCGACGGCGTGGCGAAGATGAAGCGCGGCGGGTTCTGCAGCGTGGCCGCGTCCGGCGCGATGCCCTCGCCGTCGACCGGCACGGGAATCGGCTCCACGCCGGAGTTCGACAGCAGGCTGCGCGTGCCCCAGTAGCCGGGGTCTTCCATCCAGGCCTTGTCGCCGGGGTCCGCGAGCAGGCGCGCGATCAGGTCGATCGCCTGATGGATGCCCGTCGTCATGATGATCTGTTCGGGATCGCACCGTACGCCGCGCGCCAGGCGCAGATGCTCCGCGAGGACGCGGCGCAGCGGCAGATAGCCGCCGTTGTGCGCATAGGTCAGCAGCTCGGGACGCGGCTCGCGCCAATGCTTGTTCAGCAGGCGGTTCCACACCGCGCGGGGAAACAGCGAGACGTCGGGCACGCCGGCCATGAACGCACCCCATTGGCGATCGGACGCACCGGCATGCGACACCAGATGCTGGCCGCGCCGTGACAGCGCAAAGCGGTTCGGGTTTTGCTGCGCTGCAGGCACGGTGATGGTGCCATTCGCGGCGCCAACCTTGTGCAATGCACTATGGTCGGGAAAGGTGTGCGACACAAAGGTGCCACTTCCGGTCGATGCCGTGACGTAGCCCTCGGCCAACAGCTGCTCGTAGGCGTAGAGCACGGTGTTGCGCGAGACCCCGACCTCCTTGGCCAGCATCCGCGAAGCGGGCAGCTTGCACCCCGCGGGGATCGTACCGGCAAGGATTTCCTGGCGAATGATCTGATAGACCTGCCGGTTCATATGCGTGCCGGCCTTGTCGGCGCTGCCGTCGGCCGGCCGTTCCAGCCGTTGCAGCAGCAGCTCGGACAGAATGGACTCTTTCAAAATGGCTCCAGCAAAAACGGCAAATATGGACCTATCTATGGTGCCAACTGTGCGCTAATTTCCCACCCATCGCGTGCCGGTGCAAGCAGTTTTCACATCGGCGAGCCTCGCAGCACGGCGTTCAAAGGAGCCCCCATGCAAGATTCGGCAAGCCCACTCAGTACCTCTGACATCGCCGGCGCCGTGCGCGCGCTGTTGCCCTATATGGTCCAGACGCTGTCGGGCTTTGTCGCCGCCGCCAGCCCTTCGGGGCAGGAGCAACCCGCGGCGGAATTCATCGAGCAGGCCTTGCGCGATCTGGGACTCGAATCGGAGCGCATCCATCTGCGCGCCGATGCCATCCGCCATCTGCCGCTGTTCTCGCCGCCGTGCTGTCCCGATGGCGGCCGCTACAACCTGCTGGCCACGCATCGGCCCGCCGCGAAGGGTGGACGGTCGGTGCTGTTCAACGGCCATCTCGACGTGGTGCCCACCGGCCCCGAATCGATGTGGCGCAATCCGCCGTACACGCCGGTGGTCGAGGACGGCTGGCTCTATGGGCGCGGCGCCGGCGACATGAAGGCGGGCATCGTCTGCGCGCTGGCCGCGTTCAAGGCGCTGCGCGCGCTCGGCGTGCAGCCGGCCGGCGCGGTGGGCTTCAACGCGGTGCTCGAGGAAGAGAACACCGGCAACGGCGCGCTGGCCACCGTGGCGGCGCTGCGCAGCGCGGTCGGCGCCGGCAAGCTGGCCGCCTTCGATACCGTGATCATTCCCGAGCCGCTGGGCGAGGGCTTGATGAGCGCGCAGGTGGGCGTCTACTGGATGTTCATCGAGCTGACCGGAAAACCGGCCCACGCGGCCTACATGACCTCCGGCGTCAATCCGGTCGAGGCGGGCGTTGCCGTGATGGAAGACCTGCGCGAACTCGAGGCCGAGTGGAACCGGCCGGAAAACCGCCCGCCGGTGTACCGCGACCACGCGCACCCGATCAACTTCAACCTTGGCCAGATCCACGGCGGCGAATGGAATTCGTCGGTGCCGTGCACCTGCACGCTCGGCGTGCGCATCGGCTTCTATCCGCATATGGACATCGACGAGACCAAGGCCATCGTCGAGGCGCGCATCCGCGCCACCGTCGCGCGGCTGGCCAGCAATCTGGAACTCGTTGTCCGCTACGAGGGCTTCCATGCGCCGGGCTGCGAGTTCGATCTCGACGTGCCGAGCATGCAGGCGCTGGCCGAGGCCCATCGCAAGGTCCACGGCGGACCGGTCAAGCGCGAGGCGACCACCGCCACCACCGATGCGCGCCATTTCCGCCTGATGCTCGATACCCCGGTGACGTGCTACGGGCCGGTCGCCCGCAACATCCACGGCATCGACGAATCCGTGTCGCTCGACAGCATGGTGCGGGTGACCACCACGTTGGCGCAGTTCCTGCACGACTGGTGCGGTGTGGAGCCGATTGCCACGGCATGACGATCCAAGTGCAAGCAGTGCCCTCAGTACCCGCTGTTCACAACGACAAGGAAACGAGCCGATGAAACGAGTTACGACGCGCTTTCAACAGCGCCTGGCTTCGCTGGCGATCGCGGCGGCAGGCCTGTCCCTGTTGCCGCTGGCGCTGCCCGCCGGCAACGCCGCCGCACAGACCACCGGCGGCACGCTGTCCGGCATCGTGCAGCCCGAGCCGCCGATCCTGGTCAGCGCGCTCAATTCGCAGGCGCCGACGCAATACATCGCCGGCAAGATCTATCAGGGCCTGCTGACCTACACGCCGGACCTGAAGCCGCAGCCGGAGCTGGCCAAGTCGTGGAAGATCTCGCCCGACGGCCTGACCTACACCTTCGAGCTGCAGAGCGGCGTCAAGTGGCACGACGGCAAGCCGTTCACCTCGGCCGACGTGGTGTTCTCGATCGACAAGCTGCTGCGCGAGGTCCATGTGCGCACGCGCGCGGTGCTGAACAAGTACATGGCGTCGATCCGCGCGGTCAACGACACCACCGTCGAGATCAAGCTCAAGGAGCCGTTCCCGCCGTTCATCTCGATGTTCGAGACCGGCACCATGCCGATGATGCCCAAGCATCTGTACGAGGGCACCGACTACCGCAACAACCCGGCCAACCAGAAGCCGGTCGGCACCGGCCCCTTCATGTTCAAGGAGTGGAAGAAGGGCGCCTATATCAAGCTGGCCAAGAACCCGAACTACTGGAAGAAGGGCAAGCCGTACCTGGACGAGCTGGTCTTCTACGTGATCCCCGATTCGGCCTCGCGCGCGGTCGCGTTCGAAAAGGGCGACGTGCAGGTGCTGCGCGGCGGCGATGTCGACAACGTCGACGTCAAGCGCCTGCGCGCGCTGCCCAACGTCGAATACACCACCAAGGGCTGGGAGCTGTTCTCGCCGATGGCGAGCATGCTGATGAACCAGCGCAAGCCGCCGTTCGACAACGTCAAGGTGCGCCAGGCGGTCATGCATGCGCTGAACCGCAAGATGATCGTCAACAACATCTTCTTCGGCATGGGCAAGCCGGCGGTCAGCCCGTTCGCGTCCACCACGCTGTTCTTCGACAAGAACATGCCGGCGATGGACTTCAACCTGAAGAAGGCGCGCGACCTGATCAAGGAATCGGGCGTCAACGTCGGCCAGTATCCGATCAAGATCCTGGCCACCTCGTACGGCGCCAACTGGGACCGGCTCGACGAGTACGCCAAGCAGATGCTCGAGCAGCTCGGCTTCAAGGTCAGCATCGAATCGGCGGACGCCGGCACCTGGGCCGCGCGCGTCAGCAACTGGGACTTCGACCTGACCACCACCTACACCTACCAGTACGGCGATCCCGCGCTGGGCGTGGAGCGGCTGTACGTGGCGCGCAATATCGTCAAGGGCACGCCGTTCGCCAACGTGCAGGGCTACAACAACCCGAAGGCCGACGAACTGTGGGCCAAGGCGGGCGCCACCATGGACCCGGCCGAGCGCCAGAAGCTCTATAGCGAGGTGCAGCGGATCCTGGTCAACGACGTCGCCAACGCCAACCTGTTCGAGCTGGAGTTCCCCACGCTCTATCGCAAGAACGTCAAGAACCTGGTGACCACGGCGATCGGCCTGAACGAGTCGTTCGACAACGTCTCGATCGAGAAGAACTGAGCGCTGTAGCGCCATCCGAAGCGCCCCCGGTGTTCTCCCCTCTCCCGCCAGCGGGAGAGGGGCAGGGGGGAGGGTGACCGCCCCAACGAAGTGCTGTCCGCCGCCGATCGCCCGCGTGGAGCTTGCCGTGAATTTCCTTTCCTTCCTGATCTCGCGTCTTGGCAAGGCCATCGTGGTCGTGCTCGGCGTCGTCATCATCAATTTCTTCCTGATCCGCCTGGCGCCGGGCGATCCGGCCACCGTGATGGCGGGCGAGGCCGGCGCCGGCGATGCCGCCTTCGTCGGCCAGCTGCGCGAGCAGTTCGGCCTCGACAAGCCGCTGCTGACGCAACTCGGCATTTATCTGAAGGGCGTGGCCCAGCTGGACCTGGGCTATTCGTACCGCAACCATCTGCCGGTGCTGGACCTGATCCTCGACCGCCTGCCGGCGACCTTCCTGCTGATGAGCGGCGCCTTCGTCTTCTCGATCGTGCTGGGCGTGCTGCTCGGCGTGATCGCCGCGCGTACCCGCTACGAGAACCGCCGCCGCTGGATCGACAGCGCGGTGATGTCGGGCGCGCTGCTGCTGTATGCGACGCCGCTGTTCTGGCTGTCGCTGATGGCGATCATCCTGTTCTCGGTGGTGCTCGGCTGGCTGCCGGCCTTCGGCATGGAGACCATCGGCGCCGGCTACACCGGCATGGCGCGCGTCAAGGACGTGGCGCTGCACATGATCCTGCCGACGATCTCGCTCGGCTGCTTCTTCATGGCCGTCTATGTGCGGCTGACCCGCGCCTCGATGCTGGAGGTGATGGGCATGGACTACGTGAAAACCGCGCGCGCCAAGGGCGTTCCCGCCAACCGCGTGATCCGCGTGCACGTGCTGCGCAACGCGCTGCTGCCGGTGATTACCTTCGCCGGCATCCAGCTCGGCCAGATGGCCGGCGGCGCGGTGCTGACCGAGACGGTGTTCTCGTGGCCCGGCATCGGTCGGCTGATGTTCGATGCGCTGCTGCAGCGCGACTACCAGCTGCTGCTGGGCATCTTCTTCGTGACGTCGGCCCTCGTCGTCTTCTTCAACCTGCTGACCGACGTGCTCTATCGCTTCATCGATCCGCGCATCTCGGTCGGCGGCAAGGGAGCCACCGCATGAAAGCCTTCCTGCAACGCTATTGCCGCAACTACGGCGCGGTCATCGGCGCGCTGGTGCTGCTCGCCGTGATCGCCTTCGCGCTGTTCGCCCCGGTGCTGTACGAGGATTCGCCGTGGCTGATGGTGGCCGATCCGCTGGTGCACCCGTTCGCCGATCCGGCCTATCCGTTCGGCACCGACATGCTGGGCCGCGACATCACCGCCGGCATGCTGTACGGCGCGCGGGTATCGCTGCTGGTCGGTGTGATCTCCACCGCGGTCGCGCTGCTGTTCGGCATCCTGATCGGCGCGGTGGCCGGCTATTGCGGCGGCCGCATCGACGACGCGCTGATGCGCTTTACCGAGTTCTTCCAGACCATCCCGCAGCTGGCGATGGCGGTGGTGATCGTCGCGATCTTCAATCCGTCGATCTATTCGATCGTGGGTGCGATTTCGGTGGTGTCCTGGCCGCCGGTCGCGCGCCTGGTGCGCAGCGAATTCCTGTCGCTGAAGCAGCGCGAGTTCGTGCAGGCCGCGGTGGTGATCGGCCAGAAGCCGCTGCGCATCATCGCCACGCAGATCCTGCCCAATGCGATGTCGCCGATCATCGTGTCGGCCTCGTTCATGGTCGCCACCGCGATCCTGACGGAGTCCGCGCTGTCCTTCCTGGGCCTGGGCGACCGCAACATGATGAGCTGGGGCTTCATGATCGGCGCGGCCCGCACGATGATCCGCGAGGCATGGTGGATGAGCGTGTGGCCGGGCGTGGCGATCCTGCTGACGGTGCTGTCCATCAACCTGATCGGAGAAGGCTTGAACGACGCCATGAATCCGCAGCTGCGCCGCCGCGGCGAATGAGGGAGCCAGCCATGCCTGTCCAACCGATGCATCCTCAGCAAAGTTCCCACGGCGCCCACGGCGCCCATGCGGCGCAGGTTTCCGCGCCGCTGCTGTCGATCCGCGACCTGACCATCGCGCTGCCCAAGGGCGGCGACCGCCCCTACGCGGTGCGCGACATCTCGTACGACCTGCACGCCGGCGAGATCCTGTGCATCGTCGGCGAATCCGGTTCCGGCAAGTCGATGAGCGCCAACGCCATCATGGGGTTGCTGCCCACCTACCTGAAGCCGCAGGGCGGCCGCATCCTGTTCCGCGGCAAGGACCTGTTGGCGCAGGACGAAGCCACCTTGCTGGCGATGCGCGGCAAGGACATGGCGATGGTGTTCCAGGAGCCGCTGTCCGCGCTGAACCCCGTGATGACCGTCGGCGACCAGATCGCCGAGGTCATGCGCGTTCACCACGCCTATCCCGGCGAGGCGCGCATGCGCCGCGTGCTCGAGCTGCTCGACTTCGTCGGCCTGCCCGATCCGGCGACGCTGGTGCACAGCTATCCGTTCCGGCTCTCGGGCGGCCAGCGGCAGCGCGTGGTGATCGCGATGGCGCTGGCGCTCGAGCCCGCGCTGCTGATCGCCGACGAGCCGACCACCGCGCTGGACGTCACCACGCAGGCGCAGATCCTGGCGCTGATCAAGCGCATCCAGGCCGAGAAGGGCATGGGCGTGATGTTCGTCACCCACGATTTCGGCGTGGTGGCGGAGATCGCCGACCGCGTCGCCGTGATGGAGAAAGGCGTGCTGGTCGAGATGGGCACCGCGCAGCAGGTGCTGAACCACCCGCAGCACCCCTATACGCGCCGGCTGATCGGGGCGGTGCCGCACGGGCGCTGCGGCGAGGCGGACGGCCAGGCCGCGGAGACGGTGCTGGAGGTGCGCGACCTGCGCAAGACCTATGTGTCCGGCGGCGGCCTGTTCTCGCGCAAGCGCGTGGTGCATGCGGTCGACGGCGTCAGCTTCACCGTGCGGCGCGGCGAGACGCTGGGCATCGTTGGCGAGTCGGGCTCGGGCAAATCCACCATCGGCAAATGCCTGCTGCGGCTGACGGACATCGATGGCGGCACGCTGCTGTTCCAGGGCCAGGACATCGCGAAGCTGCCGGAGCGGCGCTTCCGGCCGCTGCGCAAGGACGTGCAGATGATCTTCCAGGACCCGTTCGCCTCGCTCAACCCGCGCCATACCGTGGGCCGGATCATCAGCGACGGGCCGGTCGCGAGCGGCGTGCCGCGCCAGCAGGCGGAGGCCAGGGCGCGCGAACTGCTGCAGCTGGTGGGGCTGGAGGACTCGGCCTTCGACCGCTATCCGAACCAGTTCTCCGGCGGGCAGCGCCAGCGCATCGGCATCGCCCGCGCACTGGCGCTCGAGCCGAAGCTGCTGGTGGCCGACGAGTCGGTGTCCGCGCTCGACGTCTCGGTGCAGGCGCAGGTGCTGGAGCTGCTGGCCACGCTGCAGAAGCGGCTCGATATCGGCCTGATCTTCATCACGCACGACCTGCGCGTGGCGGCGCAGATCTGCCACCACGTGATCGTGATGCACAAGGGCAAGGTCGTCGAATCCGGGCCGCCGGCCCAGATCTTCGACGCGCCGCGCCACGACTACACGCAGCGCCTGATCGCGGCGATCCCCGGCAAGGAGTGGGATCCGAAGGCGATCCGCGCCGCCGCATGACAACGCATTGGCCCGGACGGCCGGCCCGTATGCCGTCCGCGCGCCCAACCCGAAGCACCATGGAGAAGACGATGAAGAATGCCGAACTGGTCCGCCGCAAGGATGCCGCCACGCCCCGTGGCGTGGGCGTGATGTGCAATTTCTACGCCGAACGGGCCGAGAATTCGGAGATCTGGGACGTCGAAGGCCGCCGCTATATCGACTTCGCCGCCGGCATCGCCGTGCTGAACACCGGCCACCGGCATCCGCGCCTGGTCGCCGCCGTGCAGAAGCAGCTGGAGCGCTTCACGCATACGGCCTATCAGATCGTGCCCTACGCCAGCTATATCGAGCTGGCCGAGAAGATCAACCAGCGCGCGCCGGGCCAGTGGGCCAAGAAGACCGCGTTCTTCACCACCGGCGCCGAGGCGGTCGAGAACGCCATCAAGATCGCCCGCGCCGCCACCGGGCGGCCGGCGGTGATCGCGTTCTCCGGCGGCTTCCACGGCCGCACGATGATGGGCATGGCGCTGACCGGCAAGGTCGTGCCCTACAAGGTCGGCTTCGGTCCCTTCCCCGGCGAGGTCTATCACGCGCCGTATCCGTGTGAGCTGCACGGCGTGTCGGTCGACGACTCGCTGAAGGCGCTGCAGGTCCTGTTCAAGGCGGACGTCGATCCGAAGCGCGTCGCGGCGATCATCTTCGAGCCGGTGCAGGGCGAGGGCGGCTTCAATGTCGCGCCCGCCGCCTTCGTCAAGGCGCTGCGCGCGCTCTGCGACGAGCACGGCATCCTGCTGATCGCCGACGAGGTGCAGACCGGTTTCGGCCGCACCGGCAAGCTGTTCGCGATGGAGCATTACGGCGTGGCACCGGACCTGACCACCATGGCCAAGAGCCTGGCCGGCGGCATGCCGCTGTCGGCGGTATGCGGCCGCGCCGAGATCATGGACGCACCGGCCCCGGGCGGGCTCGGCGGCACCTATGCCGGCAATCCGCTCGCGGTGGCTTCCGCGCTGACGGTGCTGGAGGTGCTGGAAGAAGAAAACCTGATCGCGCGCGGCGCCGCGCTCGGCGAACGGCTGATGGACCGGCTGCACAGCCTGCGCCCGCGCGTGCCGCAGATCGCGGAAGTGCGCGGTCTCGGCGCGATGGTCGCGGTGGAATTTCAGCAGGCAGACGGTAGCCCCGATGCGGAGTTCACGCGCGAGGTGCAGAACCGCGCGCTGCAGAAGGGTCTGCTGCTGCTGTCGTGCGGCGTGCACGGCAACGTGATCCGCTTCCTGTTCCCGCTGACCATCCCCGATGCGGTGATGGACGAAGGGCTGGACATCCTCGCCGACGTGCTGGTCCGCTGATCCGCCGATCCGCTGAGCAATACCGACGCCCCATTCCCCGGAGCTTTTGATGCAATTGAACGATACCGGCCTGCTGCGTGCGCAGGCCCTGGTCGGCGGCGCGTGGGTCGACGCCGACCGCGGCGAGTCCTTCGTCGTCACGAATCCCGCCACCGGTGCGCCGATCGGCAAGGTGCCGATGATGGGCGCGGCCGAGACGCGGCGCGCCATCGAGGCCGCGCGCGTCGCCCAGATCGAATGGCGCCGCCGCACCGCGCGCGAGCGCAGCCAGATCCTGCGCAAGTGGCATGAACTGATGCTGGCGAACGCCGACGACCTCGCGCTGCTGATGACCACCGAGCAGGGCAAGCCGCTGGCCGAGGCCAAGGGCGAGGTGGTCTACGCCGCCTCGTTCCTCGAATGGTTCGCCGAGGAAGGCAAGCGCGTCTGCGGCGATGTGCTGGCGTCCCCGACGGCGGACCGCCGGCTGGTGGTGGTCAAGGAGCCAGTCGGCGTCTGCGCGGCCATCACGCCGTGGAATTTCCCGCTGGCGATGATCACGCGCAAGGTCGGTCCTGCGCTCGCGGCCGGCTGCACGATGGTGCTCAAGCCCGCCGAGGACACGCCGCTGTCGGCGCTGGCCCTGGCGGTGCTCGCCGAGCGCGCCGGCGTGCCGGCCGGCGTGTTCAGCGTGGTGACGGGCGATGCGGTGGCGATCGGCGGCGAGCTGACCGCCAATCCGGTGGTGCGCAAGCTGACGTTCACCGGCTCGACCGAGGTCGGCCGCATCCTGATGCGCCAGTCCGCCGACACCATCAAGAAGCTGTCGTTGGAGCTGGGCGGCAACGCGCCGTTCATCATGTTCGACGATGCCGACCTCGATGCGGCGGTGGAGGGCGCCATCGCGTCGAAGTATCGCAACGCCGGCCAGACCTGCGTCTGCGCGAACCGGCTCTACGTCCATGACAAGGTCTACGACGCCTTCGCCAGCAAGCTGGTCGCCGCGGTGGCGAAGCTCAAGGTCGGCCATGGCGTCGAGCCGGGGGTGCTGCAAGGACCGCTGATCAACGAGGACGCGGTCGCCAAGGTCGAGCTGCATATCGCCGACGCGCTGGACAAGGGCGCGCGCGTGCTGGCCGGCGGCAAGCGCCATCCGATGGGCGGCACCTTCTTCGAGCCGACCGTGCTGGCCGACGTGACACCGGCGATGCGCGTGGCGAAGGAAGAGACCTTCGGCCCGCTGGCGCCGCTGTTCCGCTTCCATACCGACGACGAGGTGGTCGGCATGGCCAACGACACCGAGTTCGGGCTGGCGTCGTACTTCTACAGCCGCGATATCGGCCGCATCTGGCGCGTGGCCGAGGCGCTGGAGTACGGCATGGTCGGCATCAACACCGGCTTGATCTCGAACGAGGTGGCGCCGTTCGGCGGGGTCAAGCAATCGGGCCTGGGCCGCGAGGGCTCCCGATACGGCATCGAGGACTATCTCGAGATCAAGTACCTGTGCATGGGCGGCATCGACCGCTGACCTGCGATCGCCATTTCTTTGCCATCTGTTTGCCATGTCCGCCGCCCGGACGCCGTCCGCGGCGTGGCATCACCGACCCACCGGTCCTCACCGGACCCAATCCGAGCCCGAACAACATGAGCAGACCCCAGGCAGTGCCGACCGTGCAGGTCGACAACGAGCGTGTGATCGTCACCGAATGGCGCTTCGCGCCCGGCGCGGAGACAGGCTTTCATCGGCATGGCTACGACTACGTGGTGGTGCCGATGACGACCGGCCCGCTGCTGCTGCAGACGCCGCAGGGCGAGGTCACCAGCCAGCTGGTGGCGGGACGTGCGTATTCGCGGCCGGCCGGCGTCGAGCACAACGTGATCAACGCACACGAAGGCGAATGCGTGTTCGTGGAGATCGAAATCAAGACGGCGGCGGGCACGGCATCGCCGTCGTGCGCGGCCGCGCACGGAGCCAATCGATGACAACAGCATCCATCCCGGACCGGGCCCGAGACGCCCAATCGCCGCGCGAGCGCAATGGCGGCCAGATCCTCGTCCAGCAACTGCGCATCCATGGCGTCAAGCGCGTGTTCCTGGTGCCCGGCGAAAGCTATCTGCCGTGCATCGACGCGCTCTACGACCATCAGGACGCGATCCAGCCGGTGGTCTGCCGCCAGGAAAGCGGGGCGGGCTATATGGCGGAGGCCTACGGCAAGCTGACCGGCGAGCCCGGCATCTGCTTCGTGACGCGCGGCCCTGGCGCGACCAATGTCAGCATCGCGGTGCACACGGCCTATCAGGACTCGACGCCGATGATCCTGTTCGTCGGCCAGGTCGGCAACGACTTCATCGAGCGCGAGGCGTTCCAGGAGATCGACTATCGCCGCATGTTCGGCGAGATGGCGAAGTGGGTCGCGCAGATCGACCGCACCGATCGCATACCCGAGTTCGTCGCGCGCGCCTTCGCGGTGGCGACCAGCGGCCGGCCCGGGCCAGTGGTGCTGGCGCTGCCGGAGGACACGCTGTGGGGCAAGGCCGCGGTGCCCGATCTGCCGCGTTACCAGCGTGCACATGCGGCGCCCACGCCGTCGGCAATGGCGTCGCTGGGCACGCTGCTGGCGCAGGCGCAGCGGCCCTTCCTGCTGGTCGGCGGCTCCGGCTGGACGCCGCAGTCGATGCGCCAGATCGAGGGCTTCGCCGAGCGCTTCGCGCTGCCGGTGGGCGCGGCCTGGCGCCGGCTGGAATGCTTCGACAACCATCATCCGAATTTCGCCGGCCATGTCGGCTGGGGCATGGGCGAGGCGCTGCGCGCGCGCATCCGCGATGCCGATCTGCTGATCGCGGTCGGCACGCGCATGGGCGAGGCGACCACCGAGGGCTACACGCTGGTGGAAAGTCCGCTGCCGCGCCAGCGGCTGGTGCACGTCTATCCGGATGCCAACGAGCTGGGTCGCGTGTTCCAGTCCTCGCTGCCGATCGCCGCCGACGTGGTCTCGTTCGCGCAGGCGGTCGACACGCTGCGGCCCGCGACCGAACCGGCGTGGGCGGGCCAGACCCGTACGGCGCGAGGCGACTACCTGGCGCAGCAGGAGCCGGCACCCGCGCCCGGCCCGCTGAATGTGAATGCCGTCGCCTGCCATGTGCGCGACCACGTGCCCCCTGACGCCTGCATCACCGTGGGCGCCGGCAACTACGCGCTGTTCGCGCACGCCTATCACCGCTTCCAGGGCGTCGGCACCAGCCTGACGCCGACCGTGGGCTCGATGGGGTATGGGCTGCCGGCGGCGATCTCCGCCAAGCTGGAATACCCCGATCGCACCGTGGTCTGCTATGCCGGCGACGGCTGCTTCCAGATGAACCTGCAGGAGCTGGGCGTGGCGATGCAGTATCGGCTCGGCATCGTCGTGCTGGTCTTCAACAACGGCATGTGGGGCACCATCCGCGCCCACCAGGAGCGCGAGTTTCCCGGCCGCACCATCGCGCTGACCTTCGACAACCCGGACTTCAGCGAACTGGTGCGCGCCTATCGCGGCCACGGCGAAGTGGTGAGCAGTGACGCCGAATTCGGCCCGGCGTTTGCGCGCGCGCTGGAATTCGCCCACACGCAGCGGCTGCCCGCGCTGATCGAGCTGCGCTACGACCCGGACGGCGTGGGGCCCGGCATCACGCTGTCGCAGATTCGCGCGGCGGCGCTGGCGCGCCAGGCACAGGCCGGCTCCTGAACGCGCCGCGCCGGCAGGCGCCAACCCACGACCGCCGCCCGAAAACCTACACCTGACAATATGCGTGCCTTCTTCTCGGATGACCAGTTGCTCCATCAGCCGCGCCAGTTCATGCGCGCGGGCAGGCTGTGCGAGCCGACCGACGTGCCCGCACGCGCCGCCGCGCTGCAGGCCACGCTCGCCACGCGCGGCATCGATCTGGCCGTCGCGCCGGACTACGGCCGTGCGCCGCTGGAAACGGTACACAGCGCGGCCTATCTCGATTTCCTGTGCGAGGCCTACGAACGCTGGCAGGCGCTGGCGCGCCCCGGCTTCGAACCGGGCATCGAGGTGCTGCCCAACCTGTCGCCGTACCACAACGGCAAGCTCGACCAGAGCCGCCGGCCCGATTGCCCGACCGACTCGGTGATCGCGCAGGCCGGCTATTACCTCGGCGACCTGAGTTGCCCGCTGGGCCCGCACAGCTGGCGGTCGATCCTGCGTTCGGCCCACAGCGCGGTGGCGGCGGCGGACTACGTCTGCGAGCAGGGGGGCGGCGGCATGGCCTACGCGCTGTGCCGGCCCTCCGGTCATCACGCGCACAGCGACCGCGCCGGCGGCTTCTGCTACGTCAACAACGCCGCGATCGCCGCGCAGGGTCTGCTCAAGCGCTTCGGCAAGGTGGCGGTGCTCGACGTCGACGCGCATCACGGCGACGGCACGCAGCAGATCTTCTACCAGCGCTCGGACGTGATGACGATCTCGCTGCATGCCGATCCCGCCGGCTACTACCCCTTCTATACCGGCTATGCCAACGAACGCGGCTACGGCGCGGGCTACGGCTACAACCTGAACTTCCCGCTGCCGCACGGCACGGGCGACGCCGGCTTCCTGGCGGCGCTCGACAGCGCGCTCGACGCGCTGCGCGACTACCGGCCGCAGGCGCTGGTGCTGTCGCTGGGCTTCGATACCTATGTGGACGACCCCATCAGCGTGCTGGCCGTCGGCATGGACGGCTACCGCGGCATCGGCGAGCGCATCCACGCGCTGGGCGTGCCGACGGTCGTGGTGCAGGAGGGCGGCTACGAGGTCGACGCCATCGGCCACGCGCTGGACGCCTTCCTGTCGGGCTTCGCCCCCGCGATGGCCTGAGCCCCGCTTCCAAGGAGAGCACGATGACGACACTGAAGATCGACGGCCAGCGGCTGTGGGAATCGCTGATGGCGCTGGCGCGCATCGGCGCGACGCCCAAGGGCGGCAACGCGCGGCTGGCGCTGACCGCACTGGACGGGCAGGGGCGCGACCTGGTGACCGGCTGGATGCGCGAGGCCGGCCTGACGGTGACGGTGGACAAGGTCGGCAATATCTTCGGCCGGCGCGCCGGCCGCAACGACGCGCTGCCGCCCGTAATGACCGGCAGCCATATCGACACGCAGCCGACCGGCGGCAAGTTCGACGGCTGCTTCGGCGTGCTGGCCGGGCTGGAGGTGGTGCGTACCCTCAACGATCGCGGCATCCAGACCGAGGCGCCGATCGAGGTCGCGATCTGGACCAACGAGGAAGGCACGCGCTTCGTGCCGGTGATGATGGGCTCGGGCGTGTTCGCCGGCATCTTCCCGTTGAAGACCGCGCTGGACGCCACCGATCGCGACGGCAAGCGCGTCGAGGACGAACTGCGGGCGATCGGCTATGCCGGCACCGCGGAGGTCGGCGGGCGCCAGGTCGGGGCCTATTTCGAGGCCCATATCGAACAGGGCCCGATCCTCGAAGCCGCCGACAACGTGATCGGCGTGGTGACCGGCTCGCTGGGCCTGCGTTGGTACGACGTGACCGTGACCGGCATGGAGGCCCATGCGGGACCCACGCCGATGCCGCTGCGGCGCGATGCGCTGTATGGCGCCACCTTCCTGATGCAGGAGGTGGTGCGCATCGCCAACGATTTCGCGCCGCATGGTCGCGGCACCGTCGGCGTGGTCAATGCCCATCCGGCCTCGCGCAACGTGATTCCCGGCGCCGTGACCTTCACCGTGGACCTGCGCCACGAGGACGCGGCGCGCCTCGCCGAGATGGACGCACGCTTTCGCGCGGCCTGCGCCGCGCTGGCCGCCGGTACCACCACCGGCACGCCGCTGGAGGTCGATGTGCGCGACGTGCAGTATTTCGCGCCGACGCCGTTCGACCCGGAGCTGATCGCCCACGTGCGCAATGAAGCGCAGGCGCGCGGCTACCGGCATCAGGACATCGTCACCGGCGCCGGCCACGACGCGGTCTACATGGCCGGCGTCGCGCCCACCGCGATGATCTTCGTGCCCTGCAAGGACGGCATCAGCCATAACGAGATCGAGGACGCCAAGCCCGAGCATCTTGAAGCCGGCGCCAACGTGCTGCTCGGCGCGATGGTGGCGCGGGCCGGCACGTGAACGCCGCCCTGGGCCGCGACAGCGGCTGGTGGCGCGGGGGCCTGCTGTTCCTGTGCGTGGTGATGCTGTTCGCCACGGTCGACGCGACCGCCAAGCATCTGGTGGGGCGCTATCCGGCGCCCTTCCTCAATGCGGTGCGTTATGCCGCCACCTGCACCGTCGCCATCGCGATGCTGGCGAACGCGGGCCGGCTGCGCTTCTGGCGCACGCCCCATCGCGGCCTGCTGGTGTTGCGCGGGCTGATGCTGGCAGTCATGGGCACCTGCTTCATGACCGCGCTGTTGTGGATGCCGCTGGCCGAAGCCACCGCGATCTATTTCATGGCGCCGCTGGTCGTGGTGGCGCTGTCGCCGTGGCTGCTGGCCGAGCGCGTCGGGGCGCGCCAGTGGCTGGCGGTGGCAACGGGATTCGCCGGCATGCTGTTGATCGTGCGCCCCGGCGGCCAGTTGTCGTGGATCGGCACGGCGCTGATGGTGGCGGCCATGCTCGGCTACGCGCTGCTGCAGCTGCTGACCCGGCGCATGGCCGGCAAGGTCGATGCCACGGTGCAGTACGGCTTCGCGGCGGTCATCTGCATGATCGCCACCGGCCTGCCGGCGCCGTTCTTCCTGCCGGTGGTGTGGCCGGATCTGGTCGACTGGCTGACGATCCTCGCGATGGGCTTCATGAGCGCGCTGGCGCAGGTGCTGCTGATCCTGGCCCTGCAGCGGGCGCCGGCTTCCACGCTGGCGCCGCTGAACTACTGCCATCTGCTGCTGGCGCTGGTCTACAGCGCATGGTGGTTCGGCCGCTGGCCGGATGCGCTGGCGATGGGCGGCATCGCGCTGATCGTCGGCGCCGGGCTGTCGCTGACGCTGCCCGCACGCGCCGCGGCGGCTTCTTCTTCTACCCTGGATTCGAGGCAACCCTCATGAGCGAGCTTCACGACCTGGCCTATTGGCGCCAACGCGCGCAGTCGATCGTCCCGCGCCTGCGCGGACAGGCCTATATCGACGGCAAATGGACCGACGCGGCCGACGGCGCCACCTTCGACAGCATCGATCCGGCCACCGGCACCGTGCTGGCGAAGGTGGCCGCCTGCGGCGAGGCCGACGTGGATCGCGCCGTCGCCGCCGCGCGCAGGGCATTCGAGCAGGGCGTGTGGGCGGCCATGCCGCGCCGCGAGCGCAAGGCCACGCTGCTGCGGCTGGCGGCGCTGATCGAGCAGCATCGCGAGGAACTGGCACTGCTCGAAACGCTGGACATGGGCAAGCCGATCGCCGACACGCTGCTGTACGACATCCCCGAGTCGGCGCGCACCTACGCGTGGTACGCCGAGGCGATCGACAAGATCTACGACGAGATCGCGCCGACCGATGCCAACGTGCTGGCGACCATCACGCGCGAACCGCTGGGCGTGGTGGCGGCCGTGGTGCCGTGGAACTATCCGCTGCTGATGGCGAGCTGGAAGGTCGCGCCCGCTCTGGCGGCCGGCAACAGCGTGGTGCTCAAGCCGGCCGAGCAGTCGCCCTTGAGCGCGCTGCGCCTGGCCGCGCTCGCCGAAGAGGCCGGCATTCCGGCCGGCGTGTTCAACGTGGTGCCGGGGCTCGGCGCGCAGGCGGGGCAGGCGCTGGGCCGGCATTCCGACGTGGACTGCATCGCCTTCACCGGCTCGACCGCGACCGGCAAGCGGTTCCTGGAATATGCGGGACAGTCGAACCTGAAGCGGGTCTGGCTCGAATGCGGCGGCAAGTCACCGCATATCGTGTTCGACGATTGCCCCGACCTGGACCGCGCCGCGCAGGCCGCGGCGATCGGCATCTTCAACAACCAGGGGGAGATCTGCATCGCGGGCTCGCGGCTGTACGTGCAGCGCGGCATCTGCGACGCCTTCATGGCGAAGCTCGAGGCCTGCGCCGCCAACATGCAGCCCGGCGATCCGCTCGATCCGGCCTCCGCGATGGGCGCGATCGTCGATGCGCGCCAGCTCGACCGCGTGATGTCCTATGTGGCAGCCGGCCAGCGCGAAGGCGCCCGGCTGCGGCTGGGTGGCCAGCGTGTCCGGGCCGACAGCGGCGGCTACTTCCTGCAGCCGACCATCTTCGAATGTCCCGCGCAATCGCTGTCGATCGTGCGCGAGGAAATCTTCGGGCCGGTGCTGGCCGTGACCGTGTTCGATACCGAGGAGGAGGCGCTGCGGATGGCCAACGACTCGCCCTATGGTCTCGGCTCGGGCCTGTGGACCGCGAACCTGGCGCGCGCGCATCGCGTGTCACGGCAGCTGCGGGCCGGGCTGGTATGGGTCAACTGCTATATGGACGGCGACATCACGGTGCCGTTCGGCGGCGTCAAGCAGTCCGGCTCGGGCCGCGACAAGTCGCTGCATGCGCTGGACAAGTACACGGACCTGAAGACGACCTGGATCAGCCTGGCGTAGTCCGCCTCAGGGCCGCCGCGCGGTCCACGCGGCCTGGGGCACAGGGCACAGGGCACAGGGCACAGGGCACAGGGCACAGGGCGGCGGACCCGGGCGCGGTTCCTGTCCCGAAACCGGTTCCGGCTCCGGTTCCGGTTCCGCTTCCGCGCCGCCGTTCGTCAATGTCAGAGGAACAATGTCCCCCCTCTGACCCATGCGCTCCCTTCTTGTCCGGCTGCACCGCTGGTTCGGCCTTGCCGCCGCCATCTTCCTGTTCATCTCCGGCGTGACCGGCGCCATCATCTCGTGGGATCACGAACTCGATGAATGGCTCAATCCCGAGCTGTTCCACGCGCGCACCGAAGGCACCCCGATGCCGGCGCTGGAGCTGGCACGCCATATCGAGCAAGCTGATCCGCGGCTGCGGATCAGCTATACGCCGCTGGAGCTGGAGCCCGGCCATGCGCTGACGATGTTCGTCGAAGGGCGGATCGATCCGGCCACCGGCAAGCCTTTCGACCTGGGCTTCAACCAGATCGCGGTCGACCCGGTCACCGGCGAGATCCAGGCGCGCCGGATGTGGGGCGCGGTCTCGCTGTCGCGCGAGAACCTGCTGCCCTTCCTCTACAAGCTGCACTACACGATGCATATCCCCGACGGCTGGGGCATCGAGCTGGGCAAATGGTTCATGGGGCTGATCGCGATGGCGTGGGCGCTGGACTGCCTGATCGCGCTGTGGCTGTCGTTTCCGAGCCGTGCCGCATGGCGCAAGTCCTTCGCCTTCCGCTGGCGCAAGGGCGGCTATGCGCTGAACTTCGACCTGCATCGCTCGGGCGCGGTCTGGCTGTGGGGCCTGTTGTTGCTGCTGGCCGTGACGTCGATCTCGATGAATCTGGAGACGCAGGTGATGCGGCCGCTGGTGGCCAAGCTGTCGCCGTTGAGCCCCAACGAATTCGACAAGCGCACGCCGCGCCCGCTGGACCGGCCGCACGAACCGGCGGTCACGCGCGAGCAGGTCCTCGCCGCGGCCCGCGCGGAAGGCGCGCGCCGCGGCTGGATCGAACCGGCCGGCGGCATCTTCTACTCGTCGCCATACGACCTCTATGGCGTGGGCTTCTTCGAGGTCGGCAACGACCATGGCGACGGGGGCCTGGGCAACAACTGGCTGTACTTCGATGGCAAGACGCTGGCGCCCGCGGGCGGCAGCCTTCCCGGCACCGGCAGCGCCGGCGATCTGTTCCTGCAGGCGCAATTCCCGCTGCATTCCGGCCGCATTCTCGGCCTGCCCGGGCGGGTACTGATTTCGCTGATGGGACTGATGGTGGCCACGCTGTGCGTGACCGGCGTGGTGATCTGGGCCCGCAAGCGGGCGGGCCGGCGCGCGGCGGCGGGCATGCGGCAAGTGCGTTCGATTCCTGCCGCGGAGCAGGGAGCGTAAGTCGGCGGGGATGCGGCAAGTGCGATCGATTCCCCCGGCGGAGCAAGGGGCGTAAGCGGGGGGACGCGGCAACGCGATCGATTCCCACCGTGCAGTAGGGTGCGTAATCCGGGAGGGGCGGTTTCAGCGCGGCGCCGCGGCGGCCCGTCGCCGGGCGCGCGCCGCCAGCCCGCCGCCGAGCGACCAGCGCAGCGTCGGCGCCAGCACGCGCATGCCGGCCAGCGACAGCGGGCGCCGCAGCGCGCTGACGCTCGCCCCGGCCAGCCCCAGTTCGCGCCGCACCCATTCCGGCAGCAGTGCGATGCCGGCATCGGCCATGATCCGTACCGCCGGCACCAGCAGCGGGTTGGCCACCGGCATCTGCATCACCAGCCGCACCACTTCATGGGTGCGCTCGGTGACCAGCAATTGCGGACGCATCCTGTCCAGATATGCCGCGATCTGGTCGCGCGAGCGCGGCACCTCGGTCGCCCCGAGCAGCTCGGCCACCAGGGCCACCTCGTTGTAATAGCGATCCTGCTCGGCGTGGGACAGCGGGCCGACATAGCGCAGGTAGGCGGCGAGAAAGCTCGAGACCTCGGCGACATGGACCCAGGTCAGCAGCGCGGGATCGCTGGCGGCATAAGGCCGGCCGTCGGGCGCGGTGCCGTTCACGCCGGCGTGGATGCGGCGCACCCGTTCGATCAGCCGCATCGCGTCGGCGCGGCTGCCATAGGTCGTGCCGGCGATGAACTGCGCGGTGCGGCCCAGGCGTCCCTGCATGTCGGTACGGAATCTGGAGTGGTCCCACACGCCGGCCAGCGCGAGCGGGTGCATGGTCTGCATCAGCAGCGCGCTGACGCCGCCGGCCAGCATCGCGGGAAAGTCGCCATGCACGCGCCAGCAGACCGCGTCCGGCCCGAACAGGCCCGGATCGCCCGGGGGATTGTCGTAGTCCAGCGTCAGGCCGGAGTTGCTGCGGGTCAGCGCGCGCACATGCGCGCCGGCCTGTTCGCGCACGCGCCGGACCACGCTGCCCGGACGCGCCGCCGCGGCATTCAGCCCCTGTCTGCTTCCTTCGCTGCCCTTCATGCCTGCCCGATCTCGTGCCGTCTTCAGTGGATCGGCGCTCCGGGGAGCGCCGCTCTGGCGCCCCTGCTGCGCCGTTCCAGCGCCGTTTCATGCCGCTTCAATGCTGTTTCGGCGCTGGTTAGACAGCCTAATAGTAACGAAGGTCGGTGGCCTTGCCCCAGAACACGCGGTAGGCGTAGATCGTGTAGCCGAGGATGGTCGGCAGCACGATCACCGCGCCGACCAGGATCACGGTCAGCGATTCCGGGGCGCTGGCGGCTTGCCAGATGTCGAGCTGGTCGACCACCAGGTAGGGGAACAGGCTGTAGGCCAGGCCGTTGAAGGCCATCAGGAAGATCACCGCGGTGCCGACGAAAGGCACCCACGCCCAGCGGTCGTTGCCGGCCCTCTGCATCGGCCCCATCCGCCGCAGCAGCCGGTCGATGATCACGAACAGCGCCACCGTGATCAGCGGAATCGGCGCCAGCAGGATGATGTTCGGCAGCGAGAACCATTTGTCGAAGATCCGCTCGCTGACCAGCGGCGTCACCACCGAAATGGCGGCCACGCCGACGCCGGTCAGCCACAGGCTGCGCCGGGCCCAGTAGATCGCCCGCGCCTGCAGGCTGCCGGTGGTCTTCATGATCAGCCAGCTGGCGCCGAGCAGGCAGTAGCCCGCCACCAGGCACAGCCCCACCACCACCGCGAACAGCAGGTCGAGCCAGCCGTATTCGAAGCCGGTGATATAGAGCCCCAGCATCAGGCCCTGCGAGAACGAGGCCAGCAGCGAGCCGCCATAGAAGGCCCAGTTCCACCACGGCTTGTGGTGGGCGCGGGCCTTGACGCGGAAGTCGAAGGCGACGCCGCGCAGGATCAGCCCGGCCAGCATCAGCGCGACCGGCAGGTACAGATTGGTCAGGATCACGCCGTGCGCCATCGGGAAGGCCGTCAGCAGCAGGCCGACGCCGAGCACCAGCCAGGTCTCGTTGGCATCCCAGAAGGGGCCGATCGACGCGATCATCGTGTCCTTGTCGGCGTCGTCGGCGCGCCGCAGCAGCACGCCGACGCCCAGGTCGTAGCCGTCCAGGATCACGTAGAT
This sequence comes from Cupriavidus cauae, assembly GCF_026210475.1. Taxonomy (NCBI): domain Bacteria; kingdom Pseudomonadati; phylum Pseudomonadota; class Betaproteobacteria; order Burkholderiales; family Burkholderiaceae; genus Cupriavidus; species Cupriavidus cauae. Next base: position 670,855 of record NZ_CP080294.1, on the reverse strand, counting down.
CAGCATCGACAAGCCCATCAGGGCCAGGAAGACCAGCGGCATCCAGCCGGCGGGTTGGGACAGGTCGGTCATTGCGCGCTCCGTGGCTTGCCGCCGATGACGGGTTGAGGGGTTTCGATTTCCGGTTCGTCGATGGCCGGATCGGTGCCGGCGCGGCGGGCCAGATAGAAGACCACCGAGATATAGGCGGCAATCAGCAGCACATACAGCGACAGGTACATCAGCAGGGTCGAGGCGACCATCGTCGCCGGCACCTTCGAGGCCGCCTCCGCGGTGGTCAGCACGCCGTAGACCAGGTAGGGCTGGCGGCCGATCTCGGTGACATACCAGCCGGCCACCAGCGCGATCCAGCCGGAGAAGGTCATCGCCAGCAGCAGGCGCGCCACGGCGCGGGACGGCTCGCCGCGCCGCTTGAATTGCCAGGCCGCCAGCCAGGAGACCAGCAGCATCAGCATGCCGATGCCGACCATGATGCGGAAGGCGAAGAACACCGGCGCCACGGGCGGATGCTTGCCGGGGAAGGCGTCGATGCCCTTGACCTCGCCGTCGAAGGTATGGGTCAGATAGAAGGACGCGAGCTTGGGGATCGAGATCTCCCAGTCGGTGCTCTGCGTCACCGCGTTGGGCCAGCCGAACAGCACCGCGGGAACGCTCTTGCCGGTAGTCCAGATGCCCTCCATCGCAGCAATCTTGGCCGGCTGGTGTTCCAGCGTATTGAGGCCATGCAGGTCGCCGACGACGATCTGCAGCGGGATCAGCACCGCCGCCACCATCACGCCGGTGCGCATGGTCGAGCGGACCTCCGGCGAGCGGTCGTTGCGCAGCCAGCGGTAGGCCGAGATGCCGGCCAGCAGGAAGGACACCGTCAGCCCCGAGGCGATCAGCATATGGGTCAGGCGGAACGGGAACGAGGGGTTGAAGATCACCTGCAGCCAGCTGACCACATGGGCCTTGCCGTCGATCATCTCGAAGCCCGCCGGCGTCTGCATCCACGAGTTCAGCGCCAGGATCCAGAACGCCGACAGCGTGGTGCCGCCGGCCACCAGCAGCGTGGCGATCGTATGGGTGCGGTTGCTGACCCGGCGCATGCCGAACAGCATGATGCCCAGGAAGGTCGCCTCCAGGAAGAACGCGGTCAGCACCTCGTAGGCCAGCAGCGGCCCGGCGATATTGCCCACCGTCTCCATATAGCCAGGCCAGTTGGTGCCGAACTGGAAGCTCATCGTGATGCCGCTGACGACGCCGAGCGCGAAGGTCAGCGCGAACACCTTGACCCAGAAGCGGTAGGCCGCCATCCAGCGCTCGTCGCCGGTCTTGCCGTAGCGCAGCTTGAAGAACAGCAGCACCCAGCCGAGCGCGATGCTGATGGTGGGGAACAGGATGTGGAAGGTGATATTGGCGGCGAACTGGATCCGCGCCAGCAGGATCGGGTCGAGCGACGACAACATGGGGCACTACTCCTTCTTGGTGCGAGCCGGCTTGCGCTTGCCTTCGGCGGGTTTGCCGCCAAGGGCCCCGGATAGCTTGTCCTTCACTTCCAGCAGCTTAGTCACGCGGGAACCGAGTCGCATCAATTTTTCCAGGGTGGCGACATCCAGCTTCTGCATGTCGCTGAACCAGCCGGTCACGAGCAGGATCAGCTCGTACATCTCCTGCATGCGCCGCTGGGCGTGCTTGTCGTCGGGATCGGACGGCGTTTCGAGCTGAACTTCCCGCAACATCGACAAAGTGGGGTCGATTTCCCGGCGGCGGCGTTCCTCCGCCAGGGTCCGGAAAATGGCCCAGACATCGTCCGGCGCCGAGAAATACTCGCGCCGGTCGCCCGGCTGGTGCGAAAGCCGTACCAGGTTCCACGACTCGAGTTCCTTCAGCCCGATGCTGACGTTGGAGCGGGAGAAGCCCAGCGACTCGGCGATCTCGTCGGCATTGAGCGGGCGCGCCGCGGTGAACAGCAGCGCGTAGATCTGGCCGACGGTACGGTTGATGCCCCAGCGGCTTCCCATTTCGCCGAAATGGAGGACGAAGCGCTGGACCAGGGGCGAGAGTTGCATGTTTGTCTTTTTTGAATTTTCAGGAATTTGTGAAAGTTTAGAACGGAATGATGCGGCGCGGCAAGCGCGGTGGCCGGTGTGCGACCGGATGCCGCACGCCGCCCGCACGTCGCCTGCACGTCGCCCGCAATTAGGCGGCGCTTTGGCTCCGGCGCGGTGCCCGTCATTCCCGGGAGGCATATGCCGCCGATCTCGATGCGGCGCCGACGGGTGGGGCCAAGCCCCCTCACTGTAGAATACGATAACGATTCTCGTTTATTGATAGCAGTGTGAGCAGAATGGACACCCGTCCCAGCATCCTGATCGTCGACGACCACAAGGACATACGTGATCCCTTGTCGACTTACATCAGGCGCTTCGATTTCGACGTAGAGGCTGTGGCCGACGGCAAGGCGATGCGCCATCGGCTGGAAGAGCGCCGCTACAGCCTGATCATCCTGGACATCATGCTGCCAGGAGAAGACGGGCTGTCGCTGTGCCGCTATGTGTCCGAGCATGTGGGAACGCCGGTCATCCTGCTGACCGCGATGACCGAGCAGGCCGACCGGATTGCCGGCCTGGAGATCGGCGCGGCCGACTATGTGGTCAAGCCCTTCGATCCGCGGGAGCTGGTGGCCCGCATCCGCAGCGTGCTGCGCCGCAACCGCGTGCCCGAGGCGCGCGAGCCCGGCGAGGTGCCGGCGCCCCGGGAATACCGCTTCACCTTCTGCGGCTGGACCTTCGATACCAGGACGCGGGCGCTGCGCAATCCGCGCGACGAGGAGGTGCCGCTCAGCACCGCCGAGTTCCATCTGCTGCGGGCGCTGGTCGAGAACGCCAACCGCGTGCTGAGCCGCAGCCAGCTGCTCGACATGACGCAGCGCTCCGGAACGATGACGTTCGACCGCAGCATCGACAGCCAGGTCAGCCGCCTGCGCAAGAAGCTGGAACCCGATCCGCGGCATCCCGGCATGCTCAAGACCGTCCGCGGAGACGGTTATCTGCTCGCGACCAAGGTCTCGGTCCTGCCGTCATGAAATGGTTCCCGCGCAGCCTGTCGGGCCAGCTCGTGGCCCTGTGGCTGCTGGCGATGCTGGCCGCCCACGTCTTCGCCGTGGTCGCGCTGTCGTGGTGGCGCGCGGACAATGCCACGCTCCATCCGTTGTCGGTGCGGACCATCGAGACGCGCATCCTGTCCGCCTACCGGCTGGCCGGCCGATCCGCCGATGCCGATGCCTTGCTCGAAGACATCAGCCTGCCGGACTCGACGTTCCGGCTCGCCACGCACGCGTTGCCGGACCCGTACGGCATGGGCGAGCAGGAGCGCGCGCTGGCGCAGCGGCTGCGCGGCCTGCTCGATGTGGCGGACCAGGTGCCGATCCACGTCCGCCTGCAGCAGGCCGAACCCGAGCGCAGCAGCCAGCGCGGCGGCAACTGGCTGGAGCGGGCGTTCAGCCGGACGCATGCGCTGGCGCTGGACGTCGAGGTCCGGTTGCCCAACGGACGCTGGCTGCACAGCCGGCACTGGCCGACGATGGTCCCCGCGCACTGGTCCCGTGTCCTGAGCTTTTCGCTGCTGGTCGGCATGCTGCCGACGGCGATCATCGCGCTGCTGTTCGGGCGCCGCATCATGCGGCCGCTGCGGCTGCTGACCGAGGCGTCGAAGCGCGTCAGCCGCGGCGAGCGCGTCATTCTTCCCGCGCCCGACGGGCTCAGCGGCGTGCGCGAGATCACGCAGGCGTTCAACGACATGCAGGAGAGCCTGACCCGTTTCGTCAACGGGCGGACGCAGATGTTTGCCGCCATCGGCCATGACCTGCGCACCCCGCTGACCTCGCTGCGCATCCGGGCCGAGCTGATCGACGACGCCGAGCTGCGCGACGCGATGGTCAAGACGCTGGACGACATGAGCGTGATGGTCGAAGGGGCGCTGCAGTTCGCGCGCGACGATGCGCTGCAGGAGCCGACCCAGGACGTCAGGCTCGACGAGCTGATCCAGGAGATCGTCGACCAGCAGACCATCCAGGGGCGCGAGGTCCGCTGCGACACGCGGCCCGACCCGGCGCTGTTCTATCGTTGCCGCCCCGTCCATCTGAAGCGGGGGCTGAGCAACATCATCGACAACGCCGCGCGCTACGGGCAGGTCGGCGTCCATGTCGTGGCCGACAAGGTCAGGCATACGCTGCGCATCGAAGTCGAGGACGAGGGACCTGGAATCGATGCCGAGCAGCTGGAGCGGGTATTCGAGCCGTTCACCCGCCTCGACTCCGCCCGCAGCGCCGACACCGGCGGACTCGGTCTGGGCCTGGCCATTGCCCGTTCCTGCATCCGCGCCCATGGCGGCGACGTCACGTTGCACAACCGGGCGGAGGGCGGCCTGCGGGCCGTCATCGAGCTGCCGAACTAGGCGGCGGAGCGGCAAGCGCCGGTGGCCGGACTCGGGGCGGGACGGGAGGCCGGAACGGTGGCGGGGACGCGCAGGCAGGACCGGCACGGCCACGATTGTGGCGAATTGTGTCAACGCCTCCCCGCTGCAATAGTTCGCCACAAATCAACAAACGCCGGCAACATCAAATAGTAATCATTCGCATTTTGACGGTTGCTGAATGCCTGCCGTAGTGGCAGCGCCGAAATGCGGTGTTCACCTCTTTGACGGGGAGGGTGCTAATCGTTTCCAGCGGAGGCTCGGCAGCGTCATGTCCGTTGTCTTCTCTGGAGTCCTCCGTGCAGCAAAGAAAAATAGCGAACGCCATCCGCCTGCTGGTCTCAGGCGCTTCCGCGGGTCTGGTGATTTCGGTGTCGACGGTCCCCCTCGCGGCCCATGCCCAGGCGGCGGCGGACGCGGACACTTCGGCTGGACGCGCGAAGACCGGCGGCAACGTGCTGCCTCAGGTCACCGTCTCCGGCGACGCCATCCAGAACACCAACGACGCGCCGCTCGGCATCTCGCGGCTGCCGGACACGGTCCGCGAAACGCCGAAGACGATCAACGTCGTGCCGCAGGAGGTCATCGAGCAGCAGCACGCCACCTCGCTCGAGCAGATCCTGAAGAACGTGCCGGGCATCACGATCTCGACCGGCGAGGGCAACGGCGGCCAGAACGGCGACCAGTTCCGCATCCGCGGCCTGTCCGCCAAGGGCGACATCTACGTCGACGGCTTGCGGGATTTCGGCGCCTACAAGCGCGATGCGTTCAACACCGAAAGCGTCGAGGTGATCAAGGGACCGTCGGGCGAGAGCTTCGGCGTGGGCAATGTCGGCGGCCTGATCAACCAGACCACCAAGAAGGCGAACCTGCATACCAGCACCAGCATCGACCAGGGTTTCGCCACCGAAGACACCTATCGCACCACGGTCGACAGCAACTTCCGCCTGAACGACACCTCGGCGCTGCGCATCAACGGCATGTTCCAGAACGGCCGCGTGGCGGACCGCGCCCACGTCGGCGATGACCGCCGCGGCCTGGCGATCGATTTCGGCACGGGCCTGGGTACCAGCACCGAATGGCACCTGAACTATTCCTACCTGCGCCGCACCGGCGCGCCGGATTTTGGTGTGCCCGTTGCGCAGGGCTCCGACGGCATCTACCGTCCGCTGACGGAGTACGGCGTGCCGGGCATTTCGTCGTCGACCTCGTACGTGCGCAACACCGACCGCGACAGGACCGATGCGCACGTGGTGTCGTCGAACTTCAAGACGAAGCTCGACAACGGCATCACGATCAGCAATGACACGCGCTTCAGCTACTACGAGCGCGATTTCTCGGCGACCAATCCGGCGAGCATCAATGCCGCCAACCTGCAGCGGCTGCTGGCCGGCGGCAACGTCGCGCTGTCGTACGGCGCCGGCGGCGGCATGACGTATCTGCAGCGCGGCTGGGGCGTGCAGAATGTGCTGAGCGCCAAGGGCGAGTTCATGACCGGCAGCCTGCGCCACAAGGCGATGGTCGGCCTCGATACGATCTACCAGCGCGACCATCGCAGCCTGGGCACCTGGACCGGCCGCAACAACAACCAGACCGTCGTCAATCCGGTCTTCGACAACAGCCCGAACGCGACGGTGGCCTACGGCAACACGCGCGATGCCAATGCGACCAATGTCGGCGTGTTCGTCAACGACCGTGTCTGGCTGCACGACAAGTTCTCGCTGCTGGGCAGCCTGCGCTGGGACTACTTCCAGAGCGAATTCTCGACCAGCGCCTCGACGCTGGGCGGCAAGGCGGACTCGAAGAAGCTGAGCCCGTCGATCAGCGCGATCTGGGAGCCGACCAAGGACGCGATGTTCTACACGTCGTTCTCGCGCACCTACCGGCCGGTGGGCACCGATATCGCGGTGGCGGTCGGCGGCGTCGCGTCGGAAGTGCCGCAGAACGGTGTCGGCAACGAGCCCGAGCGTTCGGACACCATCGAGGTGGGCGCCAAGGTCGACTTCCTCGACAAGCGGCTCGGCCTGACCGGCGCGATCTTCCAGACCAAGAAGGCCAACGCCTACACGGTCGATCCGGTGACCGGCGATATCACCAACGGCTTCTCCGACTCGGGCGAAGGCCGCAAGATCCGCGGCGTGGAAGTGGGCCTGAGCGGCCGCATCGTCGGCGGCTGGACCGCCAATGTCGCCTATGCCTACCTGAGCGGCGAGGTGACGTCGGCCACCAATGGCGCGATCGTCGGCAATGCGGCGCCGGGGGTGTCGCGCCACAACGTCACGCTGTGGACCGCCTATGACATCCCGCATACGCTGCTGCCGGTGCCGGGCAAGCTGACCATCGGCGGCGGCCTGCAGTACGCCACCGGTTACTGGGCGGATTCGCCGAATACCGCGAAGATGCCGGACAACTTCTCGCTGGACGCGATGATCGCGTACAAGGTCGGCAAGTACCGGATTTCGCTGAACGGCTACAACCTGACGGACCATCTGAACTATCAGTCCTCGTTCGGCGCCGTGCGCGCGGTGCCGACCTCGCGCAGGACGTTCCTGCTGAACGTCGGCATGACGTTCTAAGCGGAAACGAAAGGGGCCGGCAGTGTGCGGTCCCTTCGTTTTTGGGGACGGGCCCCTGTGTGCGAGCCCTCTTCTGGCGGGAACGTTATTCGCGAGCCCTATTCGGGAAGCCTTTTCAGGGAAGCCGCTAGAATCGGGCTTTCCGCCGCCCGCCGCCTGTTTCCTTCCGCCAACGTTGCCATGCTGGTCCAGATCCCCGATGTGCTGACCCCCGAAGAAGTCCGGTATTGCCGGGAACGCCTCGCGCGCTCGCAATGGGTCGACGGGCGCGTGACCGCCGGCGATCTGGCGGCGAAGTCCAAGCAAAACCTGCAGATTCCGGTCGACAGCGCGGAGGCGCGCGAGCTCGGCGAGCTGGTGCTGACCGCGCTGGGCCGCAACCCGACCTACCACTCGGCCGCGCTGCCGCTGCGCGTCCTGCCGCCGATGTTCAATCGCTACGAGAGCGCGATGACCTTCGGCACCCATGTCGACAATGCGATCCGCACGGTGCCGGGAACGGGCGGCATGCGCATTCGCGCCGATGTCTCCAGCACGCTGTTCCTGTCCGATCCCGATGAGTACGAAGGCGGCGAGCTGGTGATCCAGGACCTCTACGGCTCGCATACCGTCAAGCTGCCGGCCGGGCATCTGGTGGTCTATCCCGCCTCGTCGTTGCACACGGTGACGCCGGTCACCAGGGGCACGCGCTGGGCATCGTTCTTCTGGGCGCAGTCGATGGTCAAGGACGACGGCCAGCGGCGCATGCTGTACGAACTTGATCTCGCCATCATCGAGATCCGCAAGCAGTTGGGCGATGACAAGGACGCCGTGCTGGCCCTGGTCAATCACTATCACAACCTGCTGCGGCGCTGGGCCGAGCTGTGACGCGCTGGCAGATTCCCCCGGATACCGTCTCGCTGCGCGACTACGAGCGGCGCTTTCACGAACGGGTGGAACCGGGCGTGCGCGCCTATATCGCGGGCGCCGCGGCGGATGGCATCACGCAGCACGAGAACGCTGCCGCCTTCGAGCGGCTGCGGCTGATGCCGAGGGCGCTGGTCGACATGTCGCAGGCGTCGGCACGCCGCACGCTGTTCGGCGAAATTCTGGAATATCCGATCCTGCTCGCGCCGACGGCCTTCCATCGGCTGGTGCATCCGGACGGCGAACTGGCGACGGTGCAGGCGGCCTCGCTGACGCGCACCTGGATGACGGTCGCCACGCAGGCCAGCGTGACGCTCGAGGAGATTGCGAAGGCGTCGGCGGTGCCGCTGTGGTTCCAGCTGTATTTCCAGCCGAGGCCGCAGGATACGGCCGACCTGGTGCGCCGCGCCGAGCAGGCCGGATACAAGGCGATCGTCGTGACGATCGACGCCGCGGTCAGCGGTGTCCGCAATATCGAGCAGCGCGCGGGCTTCCGCCTTCCGGACGATGTTGGGGCCGTCAATCTCGCGGCGTATCCGCCGGTTGCGCCGGTCAGCACCAGCAACGGCAGCCCGGTGTTCCGAGGCATGCTGAAGCATGCGCCGACATGGCGCGATATCGAGGCGCTGTGTCGGAAGACCTCGCTGCCGGTGCTGGTCAAGGGGCTGCTGAACCCGCAGGACGTCGAGCCGGCCCTGAGCGCCGGGGTCGCCGGCATCGTCGTCTCGAACCATGGCGGGCGCACGCTCGACACCGTACCGGCCACGATCGACTGCCTGCCGGCCATCGCGGCGCAAGTTGGCGGCAGGGTGCCGATCCTGCTGGATGGCGGCATCCGGCGCGGAACCGATATCGTCAAGGCGATCGCGCTGGGCGCGACCGCGGTGCTGCTCGGGCAGCCGGTGCTCCATGCCCTGGCGGTCGGCGGCATGCCGGGCGTCGCGCATATGCTGACGCTGCTGCAGGCCGAGCTGGAGGTCGCGATGGCCCTGACGGGCAAGCCCACGCTGGACGCGATCGATGCGTCCGTGCTGGCGCCGTCGCGATAGCGTGTGTCCCGCCAGCCCGCGCGCCCCGGAGCGGGGTGGTTGGCGAGGCCTGTAGGCCCTCTACTGATAATAAGTTATCATTAATCGATCGACGCACGCCCCCAACAAGGTGTGCTCGTCTTGATCCCGCCCCGCGAACGGACGGGTGTTGCAGAAGGACGATCGACACATGTATTCGCTACTCTCGCGCCCGCTGCGGGTCATCGCCTTCGTCGCGAGGGCCATCACCGCGATGACCGTCACCGCGATCACCATCAGCGCCATGGCCGCGCCCGCCCACGCCGCGGAGCCGCATGTCCATGGCCAGGCCACGCTCGACGTCGCGGTGGAAGGGCCCGTGCTGTCCATTGCGCTGGCCTCGCCGCTGGACAACGTGTTCGGCTTCGAGCGCCTGCCGCGCACCGACGCCGAGCGGGCGAAGGTCCGTCAGGCGATCGCGCGCCTGCGCGACGGCGCGGCGTTGTTCCTGCCGTCGCCCGAGGCGGACTGCCGCCTGGAGGCCGCGCAGGTTCATTTCGGCGCGCTGCATCACGGCCTGACCGGCGAGGGCGAAGCGCCGCGCGGCGAGCCGCAGGCCGAACACCAGCATGCGGATCTCGATGCGGACTACCGCTTCCGCTGCGCGCGCCCCGAGGCGCTGCGCTCGCTGGAGGTGCGCGTGTTCCGCGCGTTCCCCGGCGTCAGCCGGATTGCCGTCCAGCTCGCCACCGACAAGCGCCAGTCGGGCGCCACGCTGACGCCGGCACAGGCGCGCCTGCGCTGGTGAGGGCCATGGCGGACGCGATGCCACGGATGGAACGCGGCGAGCCGCTTGTCGCCGCCACGAATCTTGCCTTTCGCTGGCCCGGGCGCGACGGCGGCGCGTTGGCGCTGCATTCGTTCGAACTGGCTCGCGGCGAGCATCTGTTCGTGTCCGGCCCGAGCGGCAGCGGCAAGACCACGCTGCTGTCACTGCTGGCCGGCGTGGTGGCGCCGCGCCAGGGCACCATCCGCATCGCCGGTACCGACCTGACGGCGCTGCCGGCCGCTCGGCGCGACCGTTTTCGCGCCGACCATATCGGCATCATCTTCCAGCAACTGAACCTGCTGCCCTATCTGTCCGTGCTGGACAACGTGCTGCTGCCGTGCCGCTTCTCGGCAAGCCGCAAGGCCCGCGCCTGCGAGCAGGCCGGTGGCGAGACCGAGGCGGCCGGCATGCTGCTTGAACGGCTCGATATGCCTTCAAGTTTGTGGCGGCGCCCCGCGGCGCAGCTGTCGGTGGGGCAGCAGCAGCGCGTGGCCGCGGCGCGCGCGCTGCTGGGGCGGCCCGAGCTGATCCTGGCCGACGAGCCAACGTCGTCTCTCGATGCCGCCCGGCAGGCCGCGTTCATGGCGCTGCTGCAGCGAGAGTGCCGCGCATCCGGCGCCGGACTGGTGATGGTCAGCCACGATGACCGGTTGGCGGCCGGCTTCGATCGGCGCTTCACGATGCCGGCCGCCGAGGAAGGCGAATCGGCATCGGAGGAAGGCATGAGGGGATGGGCATGAGGGGATGGGCATGAGCGGCGCGCATGGCGATGGACGTGACCGATGGGCATGACCGGCGGGCATGAAGGGATAGGCATGAGGAGACAGGCATGACGGCGCTGATGTCGATTGCCGCGCGCAGCGCCTGGAACCGCCGCGCCAACCTGGTCTGCATGGTGCTGGCGATTGCGCTGTCGACGGCGCTGCTGCTGGGCATCGAGCGGGTCCGCCATCAGGTACGCGCCAGCTTCGCGCAATCGGTGTCGGGCACGGACCTGATCGTCGGCGCCCGCACCAGCCCGATCCAGCTGGTGCTGTATGCGGTCTTCCGGCTCGGCGGCGCGACCGACAACATCGGTTGGGACAGCGTGCAACGCCTCGGCAGCCATCCGCAGGTCGCATGGACGATCCCGTTGTCGCTGGGAGATTCGCATCGCGGCTTTCCGGTGCTGGCGACCACGGCCGCCTATTTCGAGCATTTTCGCCATGGCGACGGCCGCGCGCTGCGGCTCGCGCAGGGCCGGCCCTTCGGCGAGAAGATTGACGGCGGGGCTGATGGGACGAGTGGCGCCAGCGTTGACGGCAGCGTTGACGGCAAGATTGACGGCATCTTCGACGCGGTGCTCGGTGCCGAGGTCGCCCGGCGCCTGGGCTATCGCATCGGACAACAGATCGTGCTGACCCATGGCGATGTGGCGGCCCCGGGCGCGCTGCGCCTGGAGCACGGCGACAAGCCCTTTACCGTGGTCGGCATCCTGGCGCCGACCGGCACGCCGGTCGATCGCACGATCCATATCGGCCTGCAGGCGATGCAGGCCATCCATCTCGATTTCCAGGGCGGCACGCGCGTGCCCGGCGCGGCGATCGCGCCCGAGCATCTGCGGCGGTTCGACCTGACGCCCGACAGCGTCACCGCGGTGCTGGTCGGCCTGAAGCTGCGCTCGCGCGTCTTCGCGCTGCAGCGGGAGATCGCGCAGGACACGCGCGAGCCCTTGATGGCGGTGCTGCCCGGCGTGGCGCTCGACGCGCTGTGGGACCTCGTCGATATCGCCGAAAACGCGCTGCGTGCCGTGTCGGCGATGGTCGCGGTGATCGGACTGGCGGGCCTGGCCTCGTCGATCCTGGCGGCGCTCGGCGAGCGGCGCCGCGAACTGGCGATCCTGCGCGCGGCGGGGGCGCGGCCGCGCGATGTCCTGGCCTTGCTCGCCATCGAAGGCATGATGCTGATGCTGACCGGCGTCGCCGCGGGCGTGGCGCTGCTGTCGCTGACCAGCGCGCTGCTGGCCGGCTGGCTCGAGGCGCGCCTTGGCGTGGCGTTGCCGGTGTCCTGGCCGAGCGCGGCGGAGCTGCCGATCCTGGCGGCGCTGGTACTGGCCGGGTTTGCCGCAAGCCTGCTGCCGGCATGGCGCGCCTACCGCCTGAGCCTGGCGGACGGGCTCAATCCAAGGACATAAGGCATGACAAGGCAAACGCGAACCGAAACGCCAACCCCGGCGCAAAACAACCCGCAGCGCCGCAAGTGGCTGCGCGCGGCAGGCGGCTTCGCGGTGGTGGCGGGCGTGAGCGCCGCGGGCCTCTGGTGGATCCGCCGCGGCGGCGATTCGGCGGAGGCGTCCGGGTCATCGTCGGCGGCGCGGCCGAAATACGCGATCGGCGAAACGCTCGAACGCCAGGCACCTGCTGCCGCTGCTGCGCCCACCAGCTATCGCGAAATCGAATGGGACGCCTTGCTGCCGAAGGGATGGGATCCGCTCGCGCCGCTGAAGGGCCTCGATCTGGCGCAGATGGAGGATGGCGATCCGCGCGCGCAGGCCGCGCTGGAGCAGGCGAAGCGCTACTGGCAGGAGGCGCCGGTCGAACCGTCGCTCGACGGCTCGCCGGTGCGTTTGCCGGGCTTCGTGGTGTCGCTGGGCGGCGAGGGCGAGGCGATCCGCGAATTCCTGTTGGTGCCGTACTTCGGCGCCTGCATCCACGTGCCGCCGCCGCCCGCCAATCAGGTCGTGCACGTCAAGACCAAGGCGCCGCTGCAGGGAATCCGCACGATGGATACCGTGTGGATCGAGGGCGTGCTGCGCGTCGAGCGCGCCGAGACGGCGATGGGCGACAGCGGCTACGCGATGCGGGAGGCGCGGGTGGAACCGTATCTGGAACCGAGGGGCGAGCGGCGCTGAGCGGCGCCCTCGGTCCCTCTCGGTCCCCTCAGGCCTAGTGCGCGCCGGCAGGCAGTCCCACCGCATCGACCAGCACCTGCTCCAGCCATGCCGGCCCGTTGGTCGACAGGCGGGCCAGCAGCCCCGTATCGGCGCCCGTGGCGATCGCCAGCACGCCGCCCAGCACGGCCACGCCCAGCGCGCGGCGCAGCCATTCGCTCGCGCCCATCGAGCGCTTCATCGCGGCCAGCACGCGGCCGCCGATGCCCAGCGCCGCCGCCAGCGAGGTCGCTGCGCCGGCGGCGTAGGCCAGCAGCGCCAGCGACGTGGACACGCTGGCGCCGTTCAGCGCCGCACCGGTCAGCACCAGCCCGAGAATCGGACCGGCGCACGGGGCCCACAGCATGCCGGTGGCCGCGCCCAGGCCGAGTGAGCCCCACACGGTGCTGTTGCCGTTGCCGCGCCCGTCGGCGAGGCGGTTGCCCAGCGCCACCAGCGGATGGGCCAGCGCATCGGCAAGCCGGGGCAGCAGCAGCGATAGTCCGAACACCGCCAGCAGCGCCAGCGCGGCCAGGCGCCCGTATTCGTTGGCCCGGACCACCCAGGCGCCGCCGACCGAGGCCAGCGTCACGACAGCGGCAAAGGTCAGCGCCATGCCGGCCAGCATCGGCAGCGTGCCGCGCAGGAAGGGCTGTCCGGTACGGCTCAGCACGAAGGGCAGCACCGGCAGGATGCAGGGGCTCAGGATGGTCAGGGCGCCGCCGAGGTAGGCGAGAATCAGCAAGGTCATGATCGTGTCTCCAGGCAAGGGGTTGGCTTGCCCTCGATCAGACCCGGCCGGCGTCGCTGCGATGTGTCGCGAAGGGGCGAGTTTGTACCGCAATGTGGGGCCTTCCCGGCCGGATACATTGCGATACACGCGGATTTGCCGTCCCCATACAATGCCGGGGCGGTGGGCATATCGCTCTGCGCTCGCTCTCCTCTCACTCTCCTTCAACTGCCGGTGACAACCATGGACGCCCACGTCGACCATATCCTCATCGTCGATGACGACCGGGAAATCCGGGAACTGGTCTCGACCTATCTGACCAAGAACGGTCTGCGCGTGACGGTGGCGCCCGATGGCCGCCACATGCGCACGTTTCTGGAAGCCAATACCGTCGACCTGATCGTGCTCGACGTGATGCTGCCCGGCGACGACGGCCTCGTGCTGTGCCGCGAGCTGCGCGCCGGCAAGCACAGGGCCACGCCGGTGCTGATGCTGACCGCCCGCGACGACGAGACCGACCGCATCATCGGCCTGGAAATGGGTGCCGACGACTATCTGGCCAAGCCCTTCGCCGCGCGCGAACTGCTGGCCCGCATCAAGGCCGTGCTGCGCCGTACCCGCATGCTGCCGCCGAACCTGCAGATCACCGAGGCCGGACAGATCCTGGCCTTCGGCAACTGGCAGCTCGATACGACCGCGCGCCACCTGATCGATGCCGAGGGCACCATCGTCGCGCTGAGCGGCGCGGAATACCGGCTGCTGCGCGTGTTCGTCGACCATCCGCAGCGCGTGCTCAATCGCGACCAGCTGCTCAATCTGACGCAGGGCCGCGAGGCCGAGATGTTCGAGCGCTCGATCGACCTGCTGGTCAGCCGCCTGCGCCAGCGCCTGAACGACGATGCGCGCGAGCCCAGCTATATCAAGACCGTGCGCAGCGAGGGCTATGTCTTCGCCGCGCCGGTGGAGATCCGCGAGGCCCGGCAGTGAAGGCCCCCGGCTGGGCCTGGCCCCGCACGCTGCGCTCGCGCCTGTTCCTGATCCTGCTGACGGGCCTCGTCGTCGCGCATGGGCTGTCGTTCGCGGTGCTGTTTTCCGAGCGCTATATGTCCGCGCGGCAGGTGATGCTCGGCACGCTGGAAACCGATGTCGCCACGTCGATCGCCATCCTCGACCGGCTGCCGGCGGCGGAGCGGCCGCAGTGGCTGCCGCGCGTCAATCGCGGCAATTATCAGTACATCCTTGGCACCGGCCTGCCCGGCGTGCCGGAGATGACCGCGCGGGGCAGGGATATCGCCGAACGGATCACCGAAGCGAGCGGCGGGCGTTTTCCGGTGCGGGTGGAGTCGATCCCCGGCGACGGCAAGCGCGTGCAGGCGCATCTGACGCTGAGCGATGGCAGTCCGCTGACCATCGACGTGCATCCGCGCATGACGCCGATCGCGCAGTGGCTGCCGTATGTATTGATCCTGCAGCTGCTGTTGCTGATCCTGTGCTGCTGGTTTGCGGTGCGGCTGGCGATCCGGCCGCTGGTCGCGCTCGGCGATGCCGCCGATGCGCTCGATCCCAACACCCAGTCCGCGCCGCTCGACGAGTCCGGTCCGACCGAGCTGGCCCGTGCCGCGCGGGCGTTCAATGCGATGCGCGGACGCATTGCGCGTTTCGTCGAGGAACGCGTGCAGATCCTCGCCGCGATCTCGCATGACCTGCAGACGCCGATCACGCGGATGAAGCTGCGGGCCGAAATGGCCGACGATTCGGACGAGAAGCGCAAGATGCTGAACGACCTGTCGGAGATCCAGACGCTGGTCCAGGAAGGCCTGGCGTACGCCCGCAGCGCGCATGGCGATGGAGAAAAGGCGTCGCGGGTCGATCTGGGCTCCTTTGTCGAGAGCCTGGCCTACGATTACCAGGACACCGGCAAGGACGTCACGGTACTGCAGAACGCCGGCGGGGCCATCGTCACGCGGCCGCATGCGTTGCGGCGCGTGCTGACCAATCTGATCGACAACGCGATCAAGTTCGGCGGATCGGCCGAACTGCGCGTGCGCCGCGACCGCGACGTGGTGGCGATCGAAGTGCTCGATCGCGGTAGCGGCATCCCGGACGATCAGCTGGAGGCCGTCCTCAAGCCCTTCGTGCGCCTGGAGCAGTCGCGCAGCCGGGAAACCGGCGGCACCGGCCTGGGCCTGGCGATCGCCCACGAGCTGACGACGGCCATCGGCGGCACGCTGACGCTGCGCAATCGGGAGGGCGGCGGACTGGCGGCGGAGGTCCGGCTGGGCTGACTGCGCGCCTTCCCGCGCCCCTTCCCGCGCCCTTCCCGCGCCCCTTCTGCTTATGACATCGGCCCCCCAGGGCCGATTTTTTTTCCCGCTTTGTATGCCTTTGTATCCGGCGTTCGCCGCGATACGCATCCAGACAAAAACGCCCCGCATCCGCTACGGGCGCGATACGTCGGTCTCCTTAAATGGCATCCGTGGCCCGGCGCTGAACACCAACGAAGCGATCCGGACCGCGCAATACCCAACTACCCAAGACCTGGCAACACCAACTCTCTTTAAAGGAAACCGATCATGACCGCCCAATTCGCCAAGCGCTTCGTCCTTGCCCTCTCGCTCGCCGCCGCTGCCGCTACGACTGCCGCAGGCGCGCACGCCGCCGGCTTCGGCCAGCCCGACGCACGCGACCCGTACACCGAGGGCGCCCGCTCGGTGGCCGACGCACGCGACCCGTACAGCAGCGGCGCCCGCTCGGCGCAAGAGCCGCGCAGCGTCTACAGCGACGGCGCGCGCCAGACCGACCCGTTCAACGACGGTGCCCGCCAGTTCGACCCGTACAGCGACGGTGCCCGTACGCTGGCCGGCCAGGACCGCACCGGCGTCTCGGCCGAGCCCGCGCGCAGCGTCGATCCCTATCTCGACGGCGCCTACGCCTGACGCTTCGGCCAGCGATACCACCATCATCGAACGCATCCCATTCATCGAATCAGCGAGGAAATCCAGATGACCCAGATCGACAAGGTGCTGTACACGGGCAAGGTCCACACCACCGGCGGACGAGACGGCGAGGCGCACAGCGACGACGGCCGGTTGAGCCTGAAGCTGTCGCCGCCGGGAAGCAAGGGCGCCGGCACCAATCCGGAGCAGCTGTTTGCCGCGGGCTGGTCCGCCTGCTACATCGGCGCGCTGGGCCGGGCCGCCAGCAAGCTGAACGTCTCGCTGCCGTCCGCCCCGTCGGTGGACGCCGAGGTCGACCTCGCCATGGCCGGCGATGCCTTCCTGCTGCAGGCCCGGCTGCGCGTCCATATTCCGGGCGTGGACGGCGAGGTGGCTCGCGCACTGGTCGAGGCGGCGCACGGCATCTGCCCGTACTCGAAGGCAACGCGCGGCAACCTCCACGTGGAGACCGTGCTGGTCTGACCGTGTGGCCGCCCTGCGCCGGTCGAGCGACCGGCAAGGGCCGGCTTCCGCGGTCCGCGGCCCCGCATCACCGCATCCCATCATTCCAATCGACCTGTCCGACATCATGCGCACCCTTCTCGCCACCACATTGGCCGCCGCGGGCATCGCCGCGGTCTGCTTCATCGGCAATGGCGCCAACGCCGTTGGTTCCGCCGGGGGTTCCCCCGCTGGTCCCGCTGCTGGTTCCGCTGTTGGTTCCGCTGTTGGTTCCACTATCCCCAATCAAACCAGGGCCCCCGAATTCGCCGGCATCGAGCGCTGGCTGAATTCGCAGCCGCTTTCGATGGAGGGCTTGCGCGGCAAGGTCGTGCTGGTCGATTTCTGGACCTATTCCTGCATCAATTGCATCAACACGCTGCCCTACATCAAGCAGTGGCACGACAAATACAAGGACCAGGGACTGGTGGTGGTCGGCGTGCATACGCCCGAATTCCCGTTCGAAAAGTCGACTGCCAACGTGCAGGCCGCGATCAAGCGCTTCGATATCCGCTATCCGGTCGCGCAGGACAATCGCTATGCGACATGGTCCGCCTACCACAACCGATACTGGCCCGCGCTCTATCTGGTCGATGCGGAAGGCAGGATCGTCTACCAGCATTTCGGGGAAGGGCAGTACGCGGAAACGGAGGCGGCGATCCGCAACGCGCTGGCGCAGCGCAAGTAATGCAGGGCCTGTCTCCGGCCGGGGCGTAGCGCGGCGCCCCGGTGCATGCGGGGAATGGGGTTCAGCGGACCCGGGGAGTCGCCCGGATGGCGCGCGGTGCCAGGATGTGGCCCAATGCAGGCGAACCCGCCGGTCCCAGGCAGAGGCCTGGCCCGGGTTCCGATAATCACATCCCAGGAGACTTCGAATGAAGCCAACCCGCGCCCTGCTCAGCATGCTGTTGTTCGCGTCCGCCACCGCCTCCGCCCCCGCTTTTGCGCAAGGCAAGCCCGTGGTGCAGTTCATCGCCACGGGCGGCACCATCGCGATGAAGATCGATCCCGTCAAGAATGCGCCGGTGCCGGCGATATCGGGCGACGACCTGCTTGCCACGGTGCCCGATATCGGCAAGTACGCGACCATCCAGGTCAACAACCTGTCCAACGTGCCGTCGGACTACATGGACCCGCCGCGCTGGATCGCGCTGACCCGGGCCGTGCAGGCATCGCTCGATCGGCCCGACGTGGCCGGCGTGATCGTGTCGCACGGCACCGATACGCTGGAGGAAACCGCGTACTGGCTCGATCTGACGGTGCGCTCGGACAAGCCCGTCGTGCTGATCGGCGCGCAACGCAACGCATCGTCGCCTGACTTCGACGGCCCGCGCAATCTGCTGAACGCCGCGCGCATCGCCGTCGACGAGCAATCGAAGGGCAAGGGCGTGATGCTGGCGATGAACAACCAGATCAATGCCGCCCGCTACGTCACCAAGACCCACACCTCGAACGTCGAGACGTTCAACTCGGGCGACTTCGGCTTTATCGGCGAGGTATATCCGGACCGCGTGATCTACACCAGCACCCCATCGCGCCGCCAGCACATTCCGATCCAGACCGACAAGATGCCGGAGGTCGAGATCGTGGCGATGTACGGCGGGGCGGACGGCGCGGCGCTGCGCAACGCGGTCGACCGCGGCGTCAAGGGCGTCGTGGTGCAGGCGCTCGGCATGGGCAACATGAACCAGCCGATGTTCGAGGCCGTCAAATACGCGCTGTCGAAGAAGGTGCCGGTGGTGATCTCTACCCGCGTGCACAACGGGCGCGTGCTGCCGAACTACGGCTTCGTCGGCGGCGGCAAGACCAGCTTCGACGCCGGCGCCGTGATGGCGGACGATCTGAAGCCGGCCAAGGCGCGCATCCTGCTGATGCTGCTGTTGCAGCGAGGACTGACGAGCCAGGCCGACCTGCAGGCGGCGTTCAGCCGCTAGGGCGGGCAGCGCTCCTGAGTCCGCTATGCGGCCGGTGGCCAGATCCAGCCCGGCCACCGCCGCTTCAGCCGGTCGGCGACGATGCCGACCTCCGCCATGGCCTGCGCCGCGATTTCCGAGGGCGGCGACGTCTTGCGGCTGACCAGGCCGACGGACCGCACCGGTCCGTCCACGATCTCGGCCACGCGCATGCCCTTGAGCGACAGCAGCGGCATGATGCCCAGATAGGGCAGGACCGCAATGCCCAGCCCTTCCTTGACGAAGCCGGCGATGGTGCCGATCTGGTCCAGCTGCAGCTTCGGCCGGAACTGCACGCCGCGCTGCAGGAACGCGGCGCTCATGTACTTCATCGCGGTGCTGCGGTCGGTCATGCTGATCAGGGGCAGGCCGGCCAGTTCGTCCATGTGCATCCGCTTGCGCAAGGGCTTGCGCCACTGCGCCGGGGCCAGCAGCACAAAGCGATCGCGCAGGATCTCCTGGAACAGCAGCTCGGGGTTCGACGGCGAGGCGGAGGCCAGCGCGAAGTCGACCTGGTAATCGATCACGCGCTGTACCGCGGCCTGGTCCGCGCAGTCGTGCACGGCGATCTGCGCATGCGGGTAGCGCTTCTCCAGTGCCGCGCAGACGCCGGGCAACAACACATTGGCCAGCGACGGCAGCGCGGCGATCGACAGCCGCTGCGCCTCCTGTTCCGCGCGGCTCTGCAGATGCCGCAGGCCGGAATCGAACTCGCCGACGATGCGGCGGGCCATCGGCACCAGCTGCTCGCCCGCCGGCGTCAGGCGCACGCTGCGCGTCGACCGTTCGAACAGCGCGATGCCCAGCTCCTCCTCCATCTCCTTGACGGCCTTGCTCAACGACGGTTGCGTGACGAAGAACTGCTCGGCGGTGCGGCTGAAGTTCAGCGATTGCGCCAGCGCGAGAAAGATCCGGAGTTGGCGGGGCGTGATATTCATTCTTCAGGGCTATCAATCTATAGACAAAGGGAATTTCCGCAATAAATGTAGTCTCCCTAGAATGGGCCGCGCAAGCTTTTGCGGGACTTCTTTGCAGACCTCGACAACGGAGACGAGATGCTGGATCTGAACGGCAAGGTAGCGCTGATCATGGGATGCGGCGCCGTCGCCGAAGGGTGGGGAAACGGACGCGCCACCGCCATGCTGATGGCGCGGCAGGGGGCGCGAGTCTTCGGCACGGACCTGCATCTGGCGCATGCGATGCGCACGCGCGAACTGATTGCCGCGGAAGGCTTCGACGCCGATGTGCTCGCCTGCGACAGCACCAGCGCCGAGCAGGTCGAGCGCGCGGTGCAGGCCTGCCTGTCGCGCCATGGCCGCATCGATATCCTGGTCAATAACGTCGGCCTGTCGCAGCCCGGGGGTCCCATCGAGATGGACGAAGCGGTCTGGGACGCGCAGATGCAGGTGAACCTGAAGGGCGCGTTCCTGGCCTGCAAGCACGTGCTGCCGATCATGAAGACGCAGGGCGGCGGCGCTATCGTCAATATCGCCTCGGTGGCCGGGCTGCGTTATGTGGGCAAGCCGCAGGTCGCCTATGCCGCGGCCAAGGCGGGCCTGATGCATTTCACGCGGACCACCGCGGTGATTCACGCGCCGGACAACATCCGCCTGAACTGCGTGGTGCCCGGCCTGATGCATACCCCGCTGATCGAAGGGTTGGCGGCCAAGTATGCGGGCGGCGATACCGAGGCGTTCATCGCCCATCGGCATGGCCAGGTGCCGATGCAGCGCATGGGCGATGGCTGGGACACCGCGCACGCGGTGCTGTTCCTGGCAGCCGACGAGAGCCGCTATATCACCGGCACCGAGATTGTCGTCGACGGCGGGCTGGTTGCCGCGACGCGATAGATAAACAGCGATAGCGGCGGCATTGCCGCATGGCATGGGCAAGGCTCTCGCCGGCCTTGCCATCGATAACGGCAACGACAGCGACAACGACAGCGACAACGACAACGACAACGACAAGGAGACAACGATGACAAACCGATCCCGGCGCCTGCTTGGGGCCGCGGCGCTGGCCGCCGCTGCCCTTTTTCACGCCGCGCCCGCCTGGAGCCAGGCGTATCCGAGCCAGCCGATTCGCCTGATCGTGCCGTTCGCGCCCGGCGGCGCGGTGGACCAGACCGCGCGCACGATTTCCGGCGCGCTGGGACGGGAGCTGGGCCAGCCGATCGTCATCGAGAACAAGCCCGGCGCCAGCGGCTCGCTCGGCGCGGCCGACCTGGCGCGGGCGAAGCCGGACGGCTATACGCTGATGCTCGCGCTCGATTCGCACGCGGTGAACCACTACACGGTCAAGAACCTGCGCTTCGATACCTTCAAGTCGTTCGACTACCTGAGCCTGCTGGTCACCACGCCGCAGGTGCTCGTCGTCAACAACGCGCTGCCGGCCAACAATCTCGATCAGCTGGTGACCTATCTGAAGGCGAATCCGAACACGTCGTATGGTTCGGCGGGAACGGCGTCGGCAGGGCACGTCAACAGCGCGCAGCTGTCGCTCGCCCGGCAGCTGGCGACGACCCATATCCCGTACAAGGGCGCGGCGCCGTTGCTGACCGATCTGCTGGGCGGCCATGTCCAGTATGCGTTTGCCGGCCTGTCGGTGATGCTGCCGCATATCAAGGCCGGCAAGGTCCGCGCGCTGGCCGTCAGCTCGCCAAAGCGCTCGGCGATGTTGCCCGACGTGCCGACCATGAGCGAAGTGATTCCGGGCTTCGAATATCCGACCTGGATTGGCCTGGTCGCGCCGCATGGCCTGCCGCCGGAGGTCCGCGGCAAGCTGCTGGCGGCAACCCACAAGGTCATGCACGATCCGGAGGTATCGAAGCGATTCGCGGAGAATGCCTTCGATATCGTCAACAGCAGTCCCGAGGCGTTCGCCGCCCGGGTCAACAAGGACGCGGCCGCCATGGGCGACCTCGTGCGCCGCAAGGTGATCGTCGCCGAGTGATTGCCGGCGACGATCCTTGCCGAACAATCTTCGCCGAGCCGTCCTCGGCGAACGAACTTTGCCGAACGATCTTCGGCAAGCGATCTTCGCCGACTGAAACACCGAACCATCCATCCCACTACGGACATCGACATGGCCGCCATTCCCTACGCCGATCTTTCGGCGCCCGACATTCAGCCGCTGGCCGAGCGGATCGCCGCCGAGCGCGGCAGCGTGCTGCACCTCTATCAGATGCTGCTGCACGCGCCGCCCGTCGCCGAGGGCTGGCTGACCTATCTGACCGCCATCCGCCAGAAGTCCACCTTGCCGGGCGCGCTGCGGGAGATGGTGATCATGCGCGTGGCGATCCTGAACGGGGCTTCCTACGAAGCCGACCAGCACGCGCCGATCGCGCTGAAGGAAGGCATGACGCAGGCCCAGCTCGATGCGTTGCCCGCCTGGCGCGACAGCACGCTGTTCGTCGACGTCGAGCGGGCGGTCCTCGCCTACACCGACGCGATGACGCGCGACATCCGCGTCGAGCCGGCGGTGTTCGCGGAGATCGCCCGGCACTTTTCGCACCGGCATGTGGTCGAGCTGACCGCGACGATCGCGGCGTACAACATGGTGTCGCGCTTCCTCGAGGCCCTGCAGGTGCATTCGCACGACGCAAGATAGCGCGGTCAGCGCACCGCGGAGCCACCTGCGGGCGGTGCCTGGTCCGACTCGAAGTCCATCGTGTCCATATCGACATCGGACGCGACCGGCTTGCCGAACAGCTTCAGCCAGACGAAGCCCAGCACACCCGCGCTCAGCGACGCCAGCAGGATCGCCATCTTCGAGGCATTGATCACGCCGGGCTCGCCGGTGAAGGCCAGGTTGGTGATGAAGATCGACATCGTGAAGCCGATGCCGCCCAGCAGGCCCGCGCCGAACACATGGCGCCAGCGCAGGTCCAGCGGCAGCTTGCAGATGCCGATGGCGACCGCCAGGAAGCTCACGATCGTGATGCCCAGCGGTTTGCCGACCACCAGCCCGGCCAGGATGCCCAGGCTGTTCGACGAGGCCAGCTCCTGCGCCCAGTCGCTGCCGATCACGATGCCGGTGTTCGCCAGCGCGAAGATCGGCAGGATCACGAAGGCCACCGGCCGGTGCAGCACATGCTCGAGCCGATGCGACGGCGATGCCGCGTCGTCCTGTCGGGCGGAGAACGGAATCGCGAAGGCCAGCAGCACGCCGGCGATCGTCGCGTGCACGCCGGACTTCAGCATCAGGAACCACATCAGCGCGCCGCCCAGCAGATAGGGAATCAGCGACATCACGCGCAGCACGCGATTCAGGAACAGCAGCGCGCCGAACACCGCGAGGGCGCCGAGCAGGTAGACGAACGCCAGCTCGGCCGTGTAGAACAGCGCGATCACGATGATGGCGCCGAGGTCGTCCATCACGGCTAGCGCGGTCAGGAAGACCTTCAGCGAAGCCGGCACGCGGCTGCCGAGCAGCGCCAGCACGCCGAGCGCGAAGGCGATGTCCGTCGCCATCGGAATGCCGATGCCAGCCTGCGTCGGGGTGCCGCCGTTGAATCCGAAGTGGATCAGTGCGGGAACGGCAATGCCGCCGGCCGCCGCGACGATGGGCAGCAGCGCATTGCGCAGGCTGGACAGCTCGCCGTTGTACAGCTCGCGTTCGAGTTCGAGGCCGATCAACAGGAAGAAGATCGCCATCAGCGCGTCATTGATCCAGTGCTCGACGCTAAGGCTGGCGACCTTCACATGCCACAGATGGAGGTACTGGTCGCCGATCGGCGAATTGGCCAATATCAGCGAAATGACGGTGCAGACGATCAGCAGGATGCCACCCGCCTTCTCGGACTCGAAAAAGCGCTGGAAGGTATTGGAGAGTCTTCTTTGTACGATTGCCATGGGGCCTCTCTTGGGAGCTATACCGGGAGACATACCGGAAGACATACCGGCAGATATGCCGGGATGGAAGCGAAGGGAATGGCGCGCGCGCAGGCGCCGCGGCTCCCGCGGCCGGGAGGCGCGGAGGGCGGCGTTGCGTGACAGCGCGTGGAAGCGGAGAGTCGACCAGTGAAATGGTCTGGATGAGGGTGGTGCATGCATCGGTCGCGGAAAAGCCGCGTGGCGGCCCGACCGACGCTGATCCTGCCACCCCGTGGGGTGAGCACCCGCGCGGAAGTATACCGGAACCCGATTGCCGGAACCGAATGGCCGGAACCGAATGGGCGGAACCGAATGGGCGGAACCGAATGGGCGGAACCGGATTTCCGGAAGCGGATTGCCGGAAGCGGATTGCCGGAAAGGGGCGGCAGGAAGGCTGGAGCGTTGCTGAGGTGGGTCAGCTCCGCGTCGCAGCGGCGCCGGACCGGCGCGCGAACGGCAGCCGCCATCCAAGCGTCATGCCGGCGGCCGCGATCAGGATTGCCGCGGCGCCGGCCCATTGCGCCCAGTCCAGGCGCAACCCGAACGCCACCATGTCGACGACGATCGCCACCACCGGATAGATGAAGGACAGCGCCGCCGTCATCGCCGTCGACAGCTTCTGGATCGCGCCGTACAGCAGGATATAGACCAGCCCGGTATGAACGACGCCGATCGTCACCAGCATCGGCCACGAACCGTCATAAGCCGCGAGGTCCGACAGATTCGCGAACGGCGCCAGCATCGCCATGCCGACGCAGGCCTGGATCAGTGCGATCAGATGCGGCGGCACGCCCGACAGCCGCTTGGTGATGATGGCCGCCACCGCATAGAAGAACGCCGCGCCAAGCGCCAGCGCGATGCCCCCGAGATAGTCGGTCGCGCCATGCCCGTGATCCGGCTTGGCCTGCACGATCATCAGCACCCCCGCGAACGCGATCAGCAGCCAGGCCAGCTTGGTCAGCGTGATGCGCTCGGAAAACAGCAGCGCGCCCAGTGCCACCAGCATGAACGGTTGCGTGTTGTAGACCGCCGTCGCGATCGAAATGGACGCGCGCGGATAGGCCGCGAACAGCAGCAGCCAGTTCATCACGATGGCGACGCCGCCCAGCGCCGCGAGCCCGAGCGTTCGCCAGGTCAGCTGCCGCAGCATGCCCAGCGCGCCGCAGACCGCCAGCAAGGTCAGCGCGCCGAACAGGCAGCGCCAGAACACCACGTCGCGTATCGGCTGTCCGGACTCGACCACGAACCAGCCGATGGTGCCGGACAACACCATCGAGGCCGTCATTTCGGCAGTGCCGCGTAGGAAATTCACCGTCTTTCTCCTGAAGGCTCAATGGTGTTTAGAATCGCATGACAAGGGCGCGGATTCTATACCCATTATTAGGATGGATCGCCTCCTTTCCTGTATTTGAAAGGCATAACCCCTTCTTCCCTAAAGGAATCAAAAAAATGCTCGACGATGTCGATCGGCGCATTCTTGCCGTGCTGGCCGAGGACGCCCGGATTTCACTGAAGGAACTGGCCGCTCGTGTCGGCCTGTCTTCGCCGAGCACTTCGGAACGGCTGAAACGCCTGGAAGAGCGCAAGGTGATTCGCGCCTTCACCATCGATATCGATCCCGCTGCACTCGGCTATCCGCTGCAGGCGATCGTTCGCATCCGGCCGTTGCCCGGCAAGCTCCATATCGTGCAGAAGCTCATTGCCGAGATTCCCGAGATTGGCGAATGCGACAAGGTGACCGGCGAGGATTGCTTTGTGGCCCGGCTGTATGTGCGATCGATCGAGGAACTGGATGGCCTGCTCGATCGCGTCGCGCAAATGGCGGAAACCAATACCTCGGTGGTCAAGGCCAAGGTGGTGCACAAGCGCGGCGCGCCGATCGGAAAGGCCGGCGACTAGCGCCTCGTCGCTTGCGCGCCAGAACTGCATCGTGGAACGTGCGCGTAAAGCCTTGCCAAAAATCCGATCGACGGTACATTGTTGCGGGAAACCGGCCGGCCGGACCGTCCGGCAACAATCACCATCCGAGGTGGAGACAAGCGATGCGTACCGTCAACGCGCAGTTCCTGTTCGATTTCGGCAGCCCCAACGCCTATCTCGCGCACAAGGTCATTCCGGACATTGAAGCGCGCACCGGCGTGACATTCGAATACGTTCCGATTCTGCTCGGCGGCCTGTTTCGGCTGACCGGCAATCGCTCGCCGGTGGAGGCGTTTGCCGGCATCAAGAACAAGCCGGAATATGGCCGTCTGGAAATGGAACGCTTCGTCAGGCGGCATGGCCTGACCGCGTTTCGTATGAATCCCCACTTTCCGGTCAATACCCTGCAGATCATGCGAGGCGCGATCGCAGCGAGTCAGGATGGCAGCTTCACGCGTTATGTCGATGCGGTCTTCGGCGCGATGTGGGAGCGCGGATTGAAGATGGACGATCCGGCCGTGATCGAGGCCGCGCTGAACGAGGCGGGGCTCGATGGTGCCCGCCTGCTCGAGGCGATCAATCAGCCGGCCGTTAAGGAAACGCTGCTGGCCAATACGCAGCGCGCATTCGAGCGCGGGGCATTCGGCGCGCCGACTTTCTTCGTCGACGACGAGATCTTCTTCGGCAAGGACAGCCTGCGCGATGTCGAAGAGGAAATCGTGCGGGCGCGCGCCGCCTGATTCGCGTTCGGTCATTCCACTCGTTCGGAGCCTTCCTGCCCATGAAAACACGCATCACTGAACTGTTCGCGATCCGCTATCCGATCATCCAGGGCGGCATGCATTTCGTCGGCCTGGCCGATCTGGCGGCGGCCGTCTCCAATGCCGGCGGCCTGGGCATCATTACCGCGCTGACGCAGCGCACGCCCGAGCTGCTCGCCAAGGAAATCGCGCGTTGCCGCGAGATGACGGACCAGCCGTTCGGCGTCAATCTGACCTTTCTGCCGACGTTCTCGGAGCCGCCCTATGCGGAGTACATCGCCGCGATCGCCGAGGGCGGCGTGCGCATCGTCGAGACCGCGGGCCGCAGTCCCGAGCAGTACATGCCGGCCCTGAAGGCGGCCGGCATCAAGGTGATCCACAAATGCACGTCGGTGCGCCACGCGCTGAAGGCCGAGAGGATCGGCTGCGATGCGGCCAGCGTGGACGGCTTCGAATGCGGCGGCCATCCGGGCGAGGACGACGTGCCCAACATGATCCTGCTGCCGCGGGCCGCCGAAACACTGAAGATTCCGTTCGTCGCATCCGGCGGCATGGCGGACGGCCGCAGCCTGGTGGCCGCGCTGGCGCTGGGTGCCGACGGCATCAATATGGGAACGCGCTTCCTGGCCACCGAGGTAGCGCCGGTGCATGTCAACGTCAAGCGGGCCATCGTCGAGGCGAGCGAACTCGATACGCGGCTGATCATGCGGGCGCTGCGCAATACCGAACGCGTGCTGAACAACGGCGGCGTCGAGCGGCTGCTGGAAATCGAACGCGAGAAGGGCGCCGATCTGAAGATCGCTGACATCTACGACCAGGTTGCGGGCATCTATCCGAAGGTGATGGTGGAGGGTGATGTCGAGGCCGGTGCATGGAGCTGCGGCATGGTTGCCGGCCTGATCCACGATATCCCGAGCGTCAAGACGCTGATCGACCGGATCGTCAGGGAAGCCGAGCAGCTGACGTTCGAGCGGCTGGCGGGGATGTTCGACGCGCGGCGCTGAGCGGTAAAGCATGGGCGAGGCACGGTGCCTCGTGCCATGCGGGGAAGCCGGGTGCCGGAAACGCGGAAAGCCCCGAGTCCTGAGTCCGCAGCCCGCAACCCGCAACCCGGAGCCTGGAGCCTGGGGCAGGAGCCCGAGACCGGAGCCGGAGCCGGGTCCGGGACTGCCGGCAGTCAGATCACCACGCCTCGATCCAGGGCCGCAGATCGAGCTCGTGCGTCCACGCGTCCCGCGGCTGCTGGTGCAGCATCCAGTAGGCGTCGGCGATATGCTCGGGATTCAGGATGCCGTCGCGATCCTTCAGCGCATAGCGCTCGGGAAAGTTCTCGCGGATAAAGGCGGTGTCGATGGCGCCGTCGATGATCGGGTGCGCAACGTGAATGCCCTGCGGCCCCAGCTCCTTCGCCATCGATTGCGCCAGCGCGCGCAGGCCGTGCTTGGCGCCGGCAAACGCCGAGAATCCGGCGCGGCCGCGCAGGCTGGCCGTGGCTCCCGTGAAGAAAATCGAGCCGCGTCTGCGCGGCACCATCACGCGCGCCGTCTCGCGACCCATCAGGAAGCCCGCGAAGCAGGCCATCTCCCAGACCTTGAAGTAGACCCGGGCCGTCGTGTCGAGAACGTCGAAGCGGACGTTCGCGCCGATGTTGAACACCGCCACCTCGATCGGCGCGATGTCGGCCTCGATCCGCTGCACCAGGCTGGTCATTTCCTCTTCCTTGCGCGCGTCCGAGCCAAAGGCATGGGCAATGCCGCCTTCGGCTTCGATCTGCTGGACCAGCGGTGCCAGCTTGTCGGCGTTGCGCCGGGTCACGCAGGCGATATAGCCCTCGCGCGCAAAGCGCCGCGCGATCGCTCCGCCGGTCGCGTCGCCGGCACCGATGACGAGGATGGCCTTCCTTTGGCTCATGGTGTCTCCTTCGAATGGGGCGCTGCTTCGCCGGTCATCCGGCGGCAAGCCGATTGAGAATCTTCGCAACGCCAGACAGTGTCCGCGATTTCGCCGAATGCTGCCGAGCGAGCCATCGATGTGCCGCGCGATCGGGCGTTGATCGATGCCGGTCCGCCGGGCGGCATGAAACGCAAAATGCGTGTCCTTCTGTGAAGCATCGAGAGCTCATGCGGAGGATGCTGTCGGCCTCGACACTCCTCAGTTATCGGCTCCAACCATGGTTCAGCTCGAAGACGCCAGCTACAAGCAGTTGTTTTCCTCTCCATCGATGGTTCGCAACCTGGTCTCGGGATTCGTCGCCGACCCGTGGCTGGGCAGGCTGGATTTCGGCTCGCTGGAAAGCATTGCCTGCCACTACGTCGCGGACGATCTGCAGCAGCGTGCCAATGACATCGTGTGGCGGGTCCGCGCCGACGACGAATGGCTCTACCTCTATCTGATGATGGAGTTCCAGAGCACGGTCGATTACGGCATGCCGGTGCGGATCATGTCCTATCTTGGGCTGCTCTATCAAAGCCTGATCCGCAAGGAATACGTCAAGCCTCGGCGCGGCATTCCGCCGGTGCTGCCCATCGTGCTGTACAACGGCGAAACGCCATGGAACGCGCCGACCGATATCGCCGCGATGCTGCCCGACGTGCCCGGCCTTGTCGGGGAGCACTTGCCCAAGCTTAAATACCTGTTGCTGGATAGCGGACGCATCAGCAAGGATCAGCTTCGCGCGATGCGCAACCCGGTTGCCGTGCTGATGCAGTTGGAAGAGGCGGAAACCCAGCAGGAGGTCGGCGAGTTGATCGACAAACTCGCCGACATCGTGAAAGGCGACGAGGAGCTGCAGCGAATCTTCCTCAACGTGTTGCCGGGGCTCATTGGCCGGCGTAGTGGCAACACGCTGGACGTACCGGTGGTCAATGATCTTGTGGAGATGAAGATGAAACTAAGTCAGAGCTTCAAGGTGTGGGCGCATGAGTATAAGGCGGCCGGACGGCTGGAGGGCGAGGCCCGGATACTGCAGCGGCAACTTGCCACTCGCTTCGGAACGTTGCCAGAATATGCGGTAGCCAGGATTCAGGCCGCAACGGAGGAGCAGCTCGATAACTGGTCAACGCGATTGCTTCGCGCCGAAACGCTGGACGACGTATTCAAAGACGATCCAGCGTGACACCGCACGGCTTTTCACACAGGCCAACATCCAAAGTCGCGCCGCCCTCTGCTCCGCCGCACGGCGGCTCCGGCTCTTCAATCAATCCGCTGGAATCCCGAACTCCTTGACGATCCGGCGGCTCAGCATCCTAGGCTTCTTCCGCGCCATTCGGGTCCACTCCGGGCCCCATTACGCATTAGGCGTGCAGTTTGCGCAGCGCGCGATACAGCGCCTCGCGCTCCCGGGTGTCCAGCAGCCGCAATACCGCCGCCTGATGGCGCCGCGCCAGCGGGATCACTTGATCGTGCAGAGCCATGCCCGCTCTCGTGATGCTGCAGAACAGCTTCTTGCGAGGCGTATTGCCCGCAGTGGACAGTTTCACTAGCCCGCGCTGCTCCAGCAACCGGAGCGTGCGGCTGACCAGGGCCTTGTCCGAGGTCGATTGAACCACCAGTTCGGCGAATGGCAGTTCTCCCGCATGCGCCAGCAGCGCCAGCAATCGCCATTCCGGTACCGTCAATTCGAACTGCTCGGCGTAGGGCTGGGTCACGGTCCGCCGCAGCGCGTTGACGAGCTGACTCAGCATCGTGGTCAGGAAATCGTCGACCGTCAGGCCTGTTCCCTGGTCATCGAGCCCCGTCCAGGGCGTGTCCGCCTCGCGCGTTGCGGCGGCATCCTGGCGGCTGACCTCTGCGGATGTCTTCATCGGATCGGCGTGGATGGAAGGGGAGATGGGCGGCGATTGTCGCACAGGGATCGGCAGCGGCAGATTGGAAGCCGCGCCACGAACGCAGCGATTCTGAAGTCGCGCGCCATTCCATAAAGGAGAGGCGGAGTCAATCGGCGCTTTCCGTCTCCGGCACGGCCGTGTCATGAGTGTCATTCATCCGGACCGAATGCCGGTTCCGAGAATTAGGGCCCCGCGAATTGAGTGCCCCTTGGGAAGGAAAAAGCGCCTGCCTGGCGCGGCGTCGCGGCGCCTCAGCTCGTCTGCTCGGGCTCCCGGTCGCGCGGGCGTACCACCAGCGAACGGCGCGGCAATTCCGAATCGAGCACCAGGCGCCCGTGCACGCGCCCGTTCATCCGCGTGATGTGGCGCGTGCAGTCCTGCATATGCGCGGCCATCAGCTTGCGCACCTGCTCGGCATCGCGCGCGCGGGCCGCGGCGACGATCTTCTTGTGGAAGCGGACGTTGGATGCGCCGAACTTCTCGTGCTCGCAGGCCGGCGTGTCGTTGCCGAACACCACCAGCTGCCGCAGCATCTCGTTGATCAGCTCGCAGCAGAACCGCAGCATCGGATTCGGATTGGCCGCGGCCAGGATGTCGTGGAAGCTCAGGTCCTCCTGGCGCTGGTCCAGCGGCGCCGCCGCCGAGGCCGAGGTGGGGTCGCACAGGTCGATCGTATGTTCGAGCGCGCGGAAGTCGTCCTCGGTCAGATGCGGCACCGCGCCGGCGGCCAGCTCCGGCTCCAGCAGCCGGCGCACCGTATAGACGTCGGCAATGCCGACGTCCTTGAAGAACAGGTAGTTCTGCATCAGCTGGAAGGTGCGGTCCAGCGGCACCTCGACGATGGTGCCGCCGCCGGCCGGGCCGGTGCTGACGCTGATCAGCCCCTGCACCTCGAGCGACTTCAGCGCTTCGCGGATCGTGCTCTTGCTGACGCCGAAGGTCTGCTGCAGCTTGATTTCCTGCGGCAGCTTGTCGCCGGGCTTCAGATCGCGCTCGGTGATCAGGCGCTTCAGTTCCTCCGCCACCAGGTCGGCGCGCTTCTGCTTGCGGATCGCCAGAGCCGGCGCCTTCGCGCCGCGGAACGTCACCATGGATTGTCCTTCCTTTCGTTTGATCGCCATGCCGGTGCGGCATGCGCCTTGCCGGCCCACGGCGCCCTGCAACGGTCCTGCCGCGGTCCGTCGCGGTGCGCGCGGCACCGCCATCGCGCATCGGGATCGCGTCCCTGGGCGCAGGTAAACCCTGACCGGCGCTTCATTGACAGTCCCGCAAACCGGCTCCTATGATGCCTTCAACCAGTTTATACGTATAAATAGAATAAACGGGTTCGATTCTTGCTGTAGCGCTGTTGCGATCCTGTCGCGTGCCGGACCTTCCCTTTCGATGGACCCCACAGATCCAAGGAGTGAGCTTTGAATCGTCGTGACGTGCTCAAACTCGGCGCGCTGGCCGCCGTCCCCGCCTCCCTGCTGCGCGCCGGTGCCGTGCTGGCCGCCGACGATGCGATCGAACTCGGTTGCCCGGTGCCGATGTCCGGCCCGTTCGCCGCCAACGGCAAGTTCGCCGACCTCGGCATGAAGCTGATCGTCGAGCAGTACGGCAAGGTGCTTGGCAAGCCGTTGCGCTACAGCGTGCTCGATACCGAAGGCAAGCCCGCCACCGCGGTGCGCAAGGTGCAGGAACTGGCGCAGCAGAAGAACGCGCGCTACTTCGCCGGCGGCATCCTGTCGTCGGAATCGCTGGCGATGGGCAAGGAGGCCGAGAAGTTCGGCGGGGTGTTCGTCACCACCGCCGGCGCGGACGAGATCACCGGCAAGGACTGCAACCGCGCGACCTTCCGCTGGTCGGTGCCGACCTACGGCGCGATCGAGCGCACCGTGCGGCCGCTGATCGAGTCGATGCCCAAGGCCAGGCGCTGGTACACCATCACGCCGCAATACGTGTTCGGCGAGGGCCTGCTGTCCGCCGCGAAGAACATCTTCAAGGAAAAGGGCATCGAGCACGTGGGCAACAGCTACCACGCGCTCAACGAGAAGGAATTCAGCGGCTATCTGACCAACGCGATCGCGGCCAAGCCCGACGTGCTGCTGATCCTGAACTTCGGCTCGCAATCGGCCGACACGCTGCGCCAGGCGGTCAGCTTCGGCATGAAGAAGAACACGACGATCCTGCTGGCCTGGGCCTCGGGGCTCGAGCAGTTCGAATCGCTGGGCGCGGACCTGTGCGATGGCGTCTATTTCGGCGCGCAGTACTGGCACGGCGTCGATACGCCGCTGAACCGCGATCTGGTGCAGCGCTGCAAGGCCACGTTCAAGTCCAATCCGAACTACAGCCTGGCCGGCTCCTATATCTGTACCAAGCTGATGCTGGACGCGATGGTCAAGGCGGGCAGCGCAGATCCGAAGGCCGTGATCGCGGCGATGGAAGGGCTCAAGTACGAGGGGCTGACCGGCCCCGAGGAAATCCGCGCGGCCGACCACCAGGTGCTGAAGAACTACTACCTGCTCAAGGGCAAGGCCAAGGCCAGGATGAAGGACAAGGACGACTATGCCGACGTGATCAGCGTCGGCAAGGCCTTCCTGCCGCCCGAGCAGACCCAGTGCAAGATGGCGTAAGCCTCTGCCACCGCGTTGTCTCCTCTCGACGACCGCTCCCCAACCCTCTCCCCTTGATCGGGAGAGGGCGCCCGCCACCGCGATAGCCAAAGCGAAAAAGCGCTTCATGAACGTCTACCTGTTGCAGGTCATCAACGGCATCGGCATCGGCATGCTGTATTTCCTGCTGGCCGTCGGACTGTCGATCGTCTTCGGCCTGCTGCGTTTCGTCAATTTCGCGCACGGCGCCTTCTATGCGCTCGGCGCCTATCTGTGCTTCCAGGCGCTGCAGCTGGGCATGAACTTCTGGGCCGCGCTGGTGATGGCGCCGCTGGTGATCGGCGCGCTTGCCTGGCTGGTCGAGCGCGTGATGCTGCGCCACGTCTACGCCCAGCCCCATGAGTTCCATATCCTGGTGACGGTCGGCCTCGCGCTCGCGGTGCAGGAGCTGATCATCGTCGGCTGGGGCCCGCTCGGTGTCGACGTGCCGCCGCCCGACGCGCTGCAGGGCGTGGTGATGTGGGGCGACTTCATCTATCCGAAGTACCGGCTGTTCGTGATCGCCTTCACCGCGCTGCTGGCGGTGGCGCTGTGGTGGCTGCTGGAGGGCACGCGGCTGGGCAGCGCGGTGCGCGCCGGCAGCGAATCGACCGAGATGGTGTCGCTGCTCGGCATCAACGTGTTCCGGCTGTTCAGCCTGATGTTCGCGCTGGGCGCGGCGACGGCGGCGATCGCCGGCGTGCTGGCCGCGCCGATCCGCGGCGCCGAACCGTTCATGGGCGTCGAGGCGCTGGGCGTGGCCTTCATCGTGGTGGTGGTCGGCGGCATGGGCAGCTTCACCGGCGCGCTGATCGGCGGCCTGCTGGTCGGCGTGGTGCAAAGCCTGATGAGCACGCTGTGGCCCGAGGGCGCGCGGCTGATGATCTATGTCGCGATGGCCGCGGTGCTGCTGCTGCGTCCGCACGGCCTGCTGGGGAGGGGATGATGGCGTATCGATTCTGGTGGCTCGCGCTGGCCGTCACGCTGCTGCTGCCGCTGACGCTGCGCTCCGGCACGCTGGCGACCGAGGTGCTGATCTACGCGATGGCGGTGATGGCGTGCAATCTGCTGCTCGGCTACACCGGCCTGCTGTCGTTCGGCCAGGGCATCTTCTTCGGCCTGGGCAGCTATTCGCTCGGGCTGGCGCTGACCCGCATCGCGCTGCCGGTGCCGCTGTCGCTTGCGTTGGCGATTGCCATCGGTGCGGCCGCGGCGGCGCTGGTCGGCTGGTTCTCGATCCGGCAGCGTGGCACCTACTTCGTGATGCTGACGCTGGCGTTCTCGCAGATGTTCTACTTCCTGGCCTATTCGGTGCCGTCGCTGACCGGCGGCGACAACGGCCTGCTCGACATCCCGCGGCCCGCGCTGTCGATCGCCGGCCGCGAGCTGGTCTCGCTGGCCTCGCCGTGGCAGTTCTACGGCTTCGTCGCGGTGCTGTTCCTGCTGGTGTTCTTCCTGGTGCTGCGCGTCACCGATTCGGTGTTCGGCCGCACGCTGCTGGCGATCCGCGACAACGAGGAGCGCGCGCTGGCGGTCGGCTACAACATCAAGGCGTTCAAGCTGCTGGCCTTCGTGATCTCGGGCGCGGTGACCGGCCTGGCCGGCGGCCTGCACGCGATGCTGACCGGCATCGCGCCACTGGCCAATATCGACTACCACGTCAGCGAGAT
Source organism: Cupriavidus cauae (assembly GCF_026210475.1). Taxonomy (NCBI): domain Bacteria; kingdom Pseudomonadati; phylum Pseudomonadota; class Betaproteobacteria; order Burkholderiales; family Burkholderiaceae; genus Cupriavidus; species Cupriavidus cauae. The sequence continues at coordinate 636,370 of NZ_CP080294.1, read as the reverse complement.
GATCCTGATCATGACGGTGATCGGCGGCACCGCCAACGTGTTCGCCTCGGTGCTGGGCGCGGCGTTCTACGTGCTGCTGGCCGACTGGCTGTCGACGCTGTGGCCGCGCTGGCTGATGCTGCTGGGCTTCCTGCTGATCGCGGTGAGCCTCTTCATGCAGCGCGGCCTGTGGGGCCTGGGCACGACGATATGGCTGCGGCTGCGCGGCATCCGCCGCGAGCCGGCCGCGATCGGCCCCGAGCCGGAGGCCGCCACGAAAATCGTCACCACGGGGGAGGAACGCGCATGACCGCCCCGATTCTCGAGGCCACCGGCGTGGTCAAGCAGTACGGCAAGTTCATGGCGCTCGGCGGCGTGGACCTGCGCGTGATGCCGGGCACCGTGCATTCGGTAATCGGGCCGAACGGCGCCGGCAAGACCACGCTGTTCCATATGCTGACCGGCACGCGCAGCGTCACCAGCGGGCGCATCGTCTTCGACGGCCACGACGTCACCGGCGAGACCGACTACCAGCGCGTGCAGCGCGGCATCGCGCGCTCGTTCCAGGTCACCAGCCTGTTTCCCAGCCTGCCGGTGCGCGAGAACCTGCGGCTCGCCGCGCTCGGCACGCAGCCGCGGCGCGCGATGAACTGCTGGCGGCGGCCGGTCGGCGAGCTGGCGTGTACGGACACCGTGGAACGCGTGCTGGAGCGGCTGGAGCTGACCCGCGTCGCCGATGCCGTGGCCGGTGCGCTGTCGCACGGCCAGCAGCGGCGGCTCGAGGTCGGCATGGCGCTGGCCGCGCGGCCGCGCGCGATCTTCCTGGACGAGCCGACCTCGGGCATGGGCGTCGACGATCTCGGCGCGATGAAGCGGCTGATCCGCGGACTGGCCGAGGACCATACCGTCGTGCTGATCGAGCACAACATGGACATCGTGATGGACATCTCCGACACCATCACCGTGATGCAGCAGGGCAAGGTGCTGATGGAAGGCCCGCCCGACAGCGTGCGCGGCGATCCGCGCGTACGGGCCGCCTATCTCGGCAACATGATCACCGGAGGCCAGCGATGACGATGCTCGATGTGCAAGCCATCCATGCCTACTACGGCAAGAGCCACGTGCTGCAGGGCGTGTCGCTCGCGGTGGGCGAGGGCGAACTGGTCACGCTGCTGGGCCGCAACGGCGCCGGCAAGTCGACCACGCTGAAGGCGATCGCCGGCGTGGTGCCGCCGCGCGGCGGCCGTGTGCTGTTTCGCGGCAACGAGATCGGCGGAATGCCGCCGCATCGCATCGCCGCGCAGGGGCTGTGCTTCGTGCCGGAGCATCGCGGCGTCTTCAAGCTGCTGACCGTCGAGGAGAACCTGAAGCTGGGCGCCCGGCGCGATTCGCCGTGGCAGCTCGACGACGTCTACAAGATCTTCCCGCGGCTGCGCGAGCGGCGCCGCAATGGCGGCGCGCAGCTGTCCGGCGGCGAGCAGCAGATGCTGGCGATCGCGCGGGCGCTGATGAACCATCCCCGCCTGCTGATGCTGGACGAGCCGGTGGAAGGGCTGGCGCCGGTGATCGTCGAGGAGATCGTCGCGCAGCTGACGATGATCAAGGCGGCCGGCGTGCCGATCCTGCTGGTCGAGCAGAACCTCGAAGTCTGCACGCAGCTGGCCGACCGGCACGTGATCATCGAGCAGGGCGCCGTGGTCTATACCGGCACCAATGCGCAATTCATCGCCGACGAGGCGGTCAAGGACCGCTATCTCGGCGTCGGCCTGGCGGCTTGAATCGAACGATGTAGCGGACGCGAATTGACGGACATGGCAGAAGACACCACCACCAACACAAAGGCCGGCAACCGGCAGGCCAGCAGCACGCAGATTGGCAACCCGCAGGTCGGCGTCCCTCAGGCAGGCACCGCGCCCGCCGGCAACGTGCAAGGAGGCGCCGCGCACGCCGGCACCGCGTCGCTGCGCGTCGACGGCGCTCGGCTGTGGGACGCGCTGATGCGGCTGGCGCGGATCGGCGCGACGCCCAGGGGCGGCGTCTGCCGCCTTGCACTGACCGATCTCGACCGGCAGGGCCGCGATTTCTTCGTCGCCGAGGCCGAGGCGATCGGCTGCACGGTCCGCGTCGATGCGATCGGCAACATCTTTGCACGCCGGCCGGGCCGCGACGACTCGCTGCCGCCGGTGATGACCGGCAGCCATATCGATACGCAGCCGACCGGCGGCAAGTTCGACGGCAACTATGGCGTGCTGGCCGGCCTCGAAGTGTTGCGTACGCTGGCCGACGCCGGCATCGTCACCGATGCGCCGCTCGAGGTCGCGGTGTGGACCAACGAGGAAGGCTCGCGATTCGTGCCGGTGATGATGGGCTCCGGCGCCTTCATCGGCGAATTCGCGCTGGACCATGTGCTGGCGCAGACGGACCGCGATGGCGTCCGCGTCGGCGACGCGCTGAAGGAAATCGGCTATGCAGGCGCCGAGCCCGTGGGTGGCCGCGCCGTCGGGGCCTATTTCGAGGCCCATATCGAGCAGGGGCCGGTGCTGGAGGCGAACGACACCGTGATCGGCGTGGTCACCGGCGCGCTGGGCCAACGCTGGTACGACGTGGTGTTGACCGGCATGGAGGCGCACGCCGGACCGACGCCGATGGCGCTGCGACGCGACGCGCTGCTGGCCGCGTCCGAACTGGTCGGCATCGTCAATCGCATCGCGCTGGATCACCCGCCGCACGGGCGCGGCACGGTCGGCTGCCTGTCGGTCCATCCGGACTCGCGCAACGTGATTCCCGGCCGCGTGACGATGACAGTGGACCTGCGCGCGGCGGACGACACCGTGCTGTCCGCGATGGACGCGGCCCTGCATCGGGCCTGCACCGCGCTGTCCGAACGCTCGGGCATCGATATCGACGTCAGGCAGGTGGTCTACTTCCCGCCGCAGCCGTTCGAGCCAAGGCTGGTGCAGGCCGTGCGCGACGGCGCCGCGCAGCAGGGACTGTCGGCGATGGACGTGGTCAGCGGCGCCGGCCACGATGCCGTCTATCTGGCCCGCGTCGCGCCGACCGCGATGATCTTCGTGCCCTGCAAGGACGGCATCAGCCATAACGAGATCGAGGACGCGCGCCCCGAGCATCTCGAGGCGGGCGCCAACGTGCTGCTGCACGCGATGCTCGACGCCGCGCGCCGGCGCTGATGCCGCCGACCTCGCCGCCGACGCTGAAACGCTGACGGCGCTGACCGCGTCGCCTGACACGGCCTCCGACCCACACCGCACCGACCGGATCCACGCGATGAAAATCCTGATCGCCCGCCTCAATCACGAGACCAATACCTTCTCGCCAGTGCCCACGCCGCTGGGGTCGTTCGATCCGCGCTATGGCGAGGACGGCTACCGCGCCGCGCGCGGCACGCGCACCGCGGCCGGCGCCTTCATCGACCTGGCCGAATCGGCCGGCGCCGAGATCGTGGTGCCGGTGATCGCCGGCGCCAATCCCAGCGGGCGCGTCGCGGCGCAGGCCTATACCGCGCTGTGCGACGCGATCGTCGCGGCCGCGCCGGGCTGCGATGCGGTGATGCTGGACCTGCACGGCGCGATGGTGGCCGAGAACAGCGACGACGGCGAGGGCGACCTGCTCGAACGCCTGCGCGCGGTGCTGCCCGACGCGCCGATCGCGGTCGCGCTGGACCTGCACGGCAACATCACGCAGAAGCTGATCGACCATGTCGACGTGGCGGTCAGCTTCAAGACCTATCCGCACGTCGACATGTACGAGACCGGCGATCACGCGGGCCGGTTGCTGCTGGACCATATCGCGGGCCGCACGAAGCCGGTGGTGGCCTGGCGCCGCCTGCCGCTGCTGACGCATACGCTGTGCAGCCGTACCGATCAGGGTGCGATGCAGCGCGCGGTGGCGGCCGCCAGGGAAGCGGAAGCGCAAGGCATGTTGGGAGTCTCCGTGCTGGCCGGCTTTGGCCTCGCCGATATCGCGGCCCCTTGCCTCAGCGTGATCGTGGTCGGTGACGGCGATGCGGCCGCCGCCGATGCGGTGGCGCAGCGCATTGCCCAGCAGATCTGGGACGACCGCGCCGGCTTCGTCTATCGCAGCGAGCCGCTGGCGCAGTCGATCGCGCACGCAGCCAAACTTGCCGACGCGCCGGGGGAAGGCCCGGTGCTGTTGCTCGACCACGGCGACAACTGCATGTCAGGCGGCACCTGCGACAACATGGCCGTGCTGCACGAAGCGCTGGCGCAGGGCTTGAGCGGCATCGCGGTCGGGCCGGTGTGCGACCCCGAGGCGGTCGCGGCGCTGGTCGCGGCCGGTGTCGGCGCCACGGTGACGCTGCCGGTCGGCGACAAGGTGGCCCTGACCCAGCTGGGCGTCTATCCGCAATCGAAGCCGCTGACCGGCAAGGTCGCCGCACTCGGCGATGGCGAATACGTGATCAGCGGACCCACCTATACCGGCCAGCGCATCCGCATGGGGCGCAGCGCGCTGCTCGATATCGGCGCGGCGCAGATCGTGATCGTCGAGACGCCGCAGGAGCATTGGGACCTGGGCATCTTCACGCATATCGGCGTGGACCCGCACCGCGCGCGTTTCCTGCTGCTGAAATCGCGGATGTACTGCCGGCCGGTGTTCGTGCCGATCGCGCGTGCGGTGGTGGAGTGCGACGGCGAGGGCGTGACCAGCTCGCGCTACGAGCGCTTCCCGTTCCAGCGCGTGGCGCGGCCGGTCTATCCGCTCGACCTGGACACGCGCTGGCCGTAAATCGCTCGCGGTAAAGGAGAACGGGCCGATCCATCGGCCCGCATGTCGCTCAATCTGCCGCGGCAGGCTTCAATCGCGCAATTCCGGCGGCAGCTTGCCGCCGTTGGCCGCGAGCTCCTTCATCACGCGCTTGTGCAGCCATACGTTCATGGCGGCCGAGTCGTTCATGTCGCCGCTGTATTGCAGCTCGCGCGCCAGTTCCTTGCGGTGCTCCAGGCTGCTGTCGATGCCCAGCGCTTTCATGGTGTCGACGATGGACGTGCGCCAGTTCAGTTTCTGGCCGCTCTGCTGCGCCAGGTCGTCGAGGATCTTCTCGACATCGACCTCCGACAGCGGCGCGCTGGCGGCGCCGGTCGCCGTTCCGGCCGCAGTGCTACCCGCCGCAGCGCCGCCCGCCGTGGTGTTGCCGCCGCCGGTGCCCGCCGTCACCGGTGCCGTGGCCGGCGGCGCGGCGCCCTGCGTCTGACCGGCAGCGCCGGTCTGCGGCTGGCCCGCGGTGCCGGTCTGCGGCTGCTGGGCCTGTGTGGATGCCTGCGGGGACGCCTGCGTGGAAGGCTCCGGCCGCGCCTTGCCGCGCAGCCTGTTCAGGATTTCGCCAAAGATGCTCATTGCAGATCCTCCGGTTGCGATGTGCTGCCAAGTACTGGGATGTGCTGGGCTGTGCAGGGGGGCAGCCCGGACGCCGGGCTGCGCCACGCCACCACGCAGGATCCGCGCCACGGCGCGGCGGCCGGTGCTGCCGTGAGGCGGTCTCGGCAAGGCGGGTACTTTTGACAAGGATTGCCGCTTTTTGGGGGGGAAAGCCGCGCGCCAAAGCAAAACGGGCCGCATCGCGGCCCGTTCCGTGTTTGTCACTGCACCGATCAGGCGAGTGTCATCTGCGCCGTACCGAGTCGGAACGTCGACACGGCCTGCTTCAGGCGTTGCGCCTGCTCTTCCAGAGAGCCGGCCGCGGCGGCGGCCTGTTCGACCAGCGCGGCGTTCTGCTGCGTCACGGTGTCCATCTGCGTGACGGCCTGGTTCACCTGCTCGATGCCGGCGCTCTGCTCGGCGGATGCGGCGCTGATCTCGCCCATGATGTCGGTCACGCGCTTGACCGCGCCGACGATCTCTTCCATGGTCTGACCGGCTTCCGACACCAGCTGCGAGCCCTTCTCGACGCGCTCGGCCGAATCGTCGATCAGCGACTTGATCTCCTTGGCGGCGGTGGCGCTGCGCTGCGCGAGGCTGCGCACCTCGCCGGCGACCACCGCGAAGCCGCGGCCCTGTTCGCCGGCGCGCGCGGCTTCCACCGCGGCGTTCAGCGCCAGGATATTGGTCTGGAAGGCGATGCTCTCGATCACCGCGATGATGTCGGTGACCTTCTTCGACGCACCGTGGATCTCGTCCATGGTGTCGACCACCTGGCCGACCACGGTGCCGCCCTTGACGGCGATGTCCGAGGCATCGACCGCAAGGCGGCTGGCCTGCTTGGCGTTGTCCGCGTTCTGGCGCACGATGCTGGTCAGCTCTTCCATGCTCGAGGCGGTCTGCTGCAGCGACGCGGCCTGTTCCTCGGTGCGCTGCGACAGGTCGGTATTGCCCGCGGCGATCTGGCCGGTGCCGGTGGCGATGGCCTCGGTGCCCAGGCGCACCTCGTTGACGATGCGCAGCAGGTTGCCGTTCATCTCGGCGAGCGCCTGCAGAAGCTGGCCGGTCTCGTCCTTGCTGTCGACGTCGATGCGCGCGCTGAGGTCGCCGGCGGCGACCGTGCGCGCGATATGGACCGCGCGATGCAGCGGACGCGTGATGCCGCGCGTCAGCCAGACCGCGAAGGCGATGCCGATGGCGAGCACCAGCACGCCCAGGCCGATCAGGCGGTTGCGCGCGGTCTGGTAGACGGCGTTGATATCGCGCGCGGTGGCGTCGATGCTGGCGCGCTGAATGTCGAGCAGCTTCTGGATCTCGGCAAGATAGGCGTCGCCAGCCGGCACGAATTCCTTCTCCAGCACGGTGTTCGCTTCGTCGGTCAGCCCTTCCTGCTTGAGCTTGGTGATCTTGTCGCGCGAGGCGTTGTAGGGCTCGCGCACGCGCAGGATGGTCTGGAACGCCTGCTTCTCGGCGTCGGTGCTCAGCAGCGGCTCGATCTTGTCGCGCAGATCGGCGATCGCCTTGACCGAGCCCTTGGTCTCGTTCGCGAAGAACGCGCCGAGCGTCGGGTCCGAGCTCTTGGCCACCGCGGTGGTCCGGCGCACGCTGGTATGCATGTAGCGGTACCAGTCGCTGACCAGCCGTTCCTTGGCCAGCGGCTGCTGCATCATGTCATGCGTGCGCTCCGCGACCTGCTGCAACCGAAGGATGCCAAGTCCGGTCATCAGCGTGGACAGCAGCAATACCACGCCAAAGCCGATGCCAAGGCGCGCACCTATTCCCAAGTTTTTCATTTCTTCTACCTGATGGACATTGAATCGCGGCGAACAACGCCACGCCCGCGGAAGTCCCGCGTGCGTGGTCCGCATTCGCTCTTCGCTCTTGTGTTGCCGCCCGTTCGCTGACGATTGCTTCGGGGGTCGATGTCAAACAACGGCAGTTGGTAGAAAAACTTGAGGAGAGGGCGTCTCGGCAACGGAGAAACCGCGCAGGGTGTTCAGTCGGCGCGGATGCCCCGCGCGCGGATCAGCTTGCCCCATTTGTCGGTTTCCTTCGCCAGATGCTGCTTCAGCTCGGCGGGCGTGCTGCCGATCGGCTCGGCGCCGATCGCGGCCAGACGCTTCTGCACCGCGGGCTTGCGCAGCGCGTCGACCATCGCGCGGTGCAGCGTCTCCACCACGGCTGGGGGCGTGCCGGCCGGCACGAACGCGGCGAACCACGGCGACAGCTCGTAGCCCGGCAGGCCGGCCTCTGCCACGGTCGGCACGTTGGGCAGCGTGGCCGAGCGCTTGCTGGTGGTCACCGCGATGGCGGTCAGCTTGCCGGCATCGATATGTGGCTTGGCGGACGTGATGCTGTCGAACATGTAGTCGACCTGGCCGCCGAGCAGGTCGGTGACCGCCGGACCGCTGCCCTTGTAGGGCACGTGCAGCAGCTCGACGCCGGCCATCGACGTGAACAGCTCGCCGGCCAGGTGGATCGAGGTGCCGTTGCCCGCGGACGCATAGGTGTACTTGCCCGGCTGGCTCTTCGCGCTGGCGATCACCTCCGGCACGGTCTTCGCGCTGGTCTTCGCCTTGTTGGCGACCAGCACGTTAGGCACCACGGCCAGCAGCGATACCGGCGCGAAATCCTTGATCGGGTCGTAGGTCAGCTTGCGGTACAGCGCCGGATTGACCGCCATGCCGTTGGCGACGATCAGCATCGTGTAGCCGTCGGCGGGCGAGCGCGCGACCAGCTCGGCGCCGATATTGCCGCCGGCCCCCGGGCGGTTCTCCACGACGATCGATTGGCCCAGCGTTTGCGACATCTCCTCGCCGAGCGTGCGGGCGATATTGTCCATCGCGCCGGCGGCGGGGAAGGGGACGATCCAGCGGATCGGACGTTCGGGGTAGGCGGCCTGCGCGGCCGGCGTGGCGAGGGCCGCGGCGAGGCCGAGGACCACGGTGGCGAGAGTGAGCGACTTCATTGTCTCCGTTCCTTCGTGAAGTTCGAAACTAGGGTGCCCGGCCCGCGTTGGGCGCGGCTCGGTGGCGTTATCCAGCGGTGATGCGGCTGTGGTGCGGCGCTTACACGGGCGTGGTGCGGCCGTTATGTGGCCATCATGTCGTTGTTGTCGATGCTATGCGCAATCGCGCCGGTAATGTGCGAGCTTGTCCTCGTCCAGCGCCAGACCGAGCCCGGGACCGTCCGGCAGGCGCAGCGCGAAGTCCCGATATGCGGGACGTTCGAGCACCACGTCGTCCTTGAGCAGCAGCGGCCCGAACAGCTCGGTGCCCCAGGCCAGTTGCGGCAGCGTGCAGAAGCCGTGCGCCGCGGCGATGGTGCCGACGCTGCCTTCGAGCATGGTGCCGCCATAGAGCGCGATGCCGGCTGCATCGCCGACCGCGGCGGTGCGCAGCATGCCGAAGATGCCGCCGGACTTGGCGATCTTCAGCGCGAATACATCCGCGGCGCCCAGGCGCGCCAGTTCCATCGCGTCCTCCGGCCCGGTCACCGCTTCGTCGGCCATGATCGGCACCACGAAGCGCGCCGCCAGCCGCGCCAGCCCGACACGATTCTCTCGGGCGATCGGCTGCTCGATCAGGTCGATGCCGGCGGCCTCCAGCATCGCGATGCCGTTGGCCGCGTCCGCCTCGTTCCAGGCCTGATTGACGTCGACGGTCACGCGGGCGCGGTCGCCCAGCGCGCGCTTGATCGCGGCGACATGGGCGACGTCGTCGCGCACCGGACGGCGTCCGATCTTGAGCTTGAAGGTGTCGTGGCGGCGCTCGGCCAGCAGGCGCTCGGCCTCTTCGATATCGCGCGCGGTATCGCCGCTGGCCAGCGTCCACAGCACCGGCAGCGCGTCGCGCACCGCGCCGCCGAGCAGCGTGGCGAGCGGCACGCCGAGCCGCTTGCCCTGTGCGTCGAGCAGCGCGGTTTCCAACGCCGACTTGGCGAAGCGGTTGCCGCGCGCGACCTTGTTCAGCCGGGCCATCGCGCCATGGACATTGGTGGCGTCCTGGCCGATCAAGGCCGGGGCCAGATAGGTATCGATGGCCAGCTTGATGCCTTCCGGGCTTTCCTCGCCGTAGGACAGGCCGCCGATCGTGGTGGCCTCGCCGATGCCTTCGATGCCGTCGCTGGCGCGCAGCCGCACGATGACCAGCGTCTGCTGCTGCATGGTCGCCATGGCCAGCTGATGCGCGCGGATGGTGGGCAGGTCGACCAGGATCGCGTCGACGGATGTGATGGTGGTTGCCATACCTGGAGGATTGGATTGAGGGTTTGCGGTCGAGTATGCGGCTTGACCGGAGGCCTGTCCAAGACCGAAGATGTCTGATTCCATACCTGTCAGGTATGGATTGAAGTCCAAGGAGGCCACCATGGAACTGCGCCATCTGCGCTATTTCCAGACAGTCGCGCGCGAGCTGAACGTGACCCGCGCCGCCGCGCTGCTGCATATCGCCCAGCCGCCGCTGTCGCGCCAGATCCGCCAGTTCGAAGACGAACTGGGCGTGCCGCTGTTCGAGCGTGTAGGGCGCGGGCTGCGGCTCACCGAGGCGGGGCGCTTTCTGCTCGAACAATCGCTGCAGCTGACGCAGCGGCTCGACGAGATGATCGAAGGCACCCGGCGCATCGGCCGCAACGAGAAGCGCTGGTTCGGCATCGGCTTCGTGCCGTCGGTGCTCTATGGCGTGCTGCCGGACCTGATCCGCGAGTTGCGCGCCGACCAGAGCGAGGTCGAGGTCGGCCTGACGGAAATGATCTCGGTTCAGCAGCTCGAGGCGCTCAAGTCCGGCCGCATCGATCTGGGCTTTGGCCGGCTGGCGCTGAGCGATCCTGCCATCGTGCAGCAGGTCGTGATGGCAGAGCCGCTGGTTGCGGCGCTGCCGGCGCGGGCCGCCCCGCGTGAAGGTGAAGGCGGCGATGGCCGTGGCCGCGTCGGTGGCGATGGCCGTGGGGGTGGCGATGGCGATGGCCCGATGGCGCCGGCCGAACTGGCGCGGCGCGGGCTGATTCTCTATCCCGCGCGTCCGCGGCCCAGCTATGCGGACCACGTGCTGTCGCTGTTCCGCGCCCAGGGGCTGCAGCCGCGCGTGGTGCAGGAGGCGAACGAGCTGCAGACCGCGCTGGGCCTGGTCGCCGCGGGGCTCGGCATCACGCTGGTGCCGGCCTCGGTGCAGCGGTTGCATCGGGACGATGTCCGCTATTGCCCGATCGACGCGCCGGGCTTCGTGTCGCCGGTGATCATGAGCTATCGCGCGGGCGATGCGTCGCCGTTCCTGGCGAGGGCGGTGGCGTGGGTGCGGAGGCAGGCGGAAGCCTCGGGTTGAAACCTCGGGTTGAAACCTCGGACTGAAACCTCGGGCTGAAACCTCGGGCTGAATCGGGGCCGTCGCCGATCGTTCATTCTTCGGCAAAACACCGCGCCAGAAATTCCACCACCGCCCGTACCGCCGGAAGCTGCCCGCGCCGATGCGGCATCACGACCGACGTCATCACGTGGCCGGCGGTCCAGTCCGGCAGCACGCGCACGATGTCGCCGCGCTGCAGGGCCGCGCGGCAGACCGACAAGGGCAGGCATGCAATGCCGAGGCCGGCCGCAGCCGCGCTGAGCAGCGCGGTCGATTCGTTGGCGGTCATGCGTGGACGCGGGGTAGCGATGACCGTCTCGCCGTCACGGCTCAGTCGCCAGCTCGTCGCCAGCGGGCGGGTCAGCAGCCCGTCATGGCCGGCCAGCGCCGCGGGCGTCTGCAGCGGGTCGGCGGCGGCGAGATAGCGCGGCGAGGCGACCAGGATGATCGGCTCGGTCGACAGCAGCCGCTGCACCAGTTCGGAATCGGGCAGCGGCGCGAAGTGGCTGCGGATCGCGAGGTCGTAGCCCTCCTGGGCGACATCGACGAAGCGGTCCGACACGTCCAGCTGGAGATGCAGCTTCGGGTAGGCGAGGGCCAGTTCGGGCAGGCGCGGCGCCAAGGTTTGCTGCGCGACCGGTACCGAGGTCGTCAGGCGCACCGTGCCGCTCGGCTCGGCGGCGCGCTGGCGCACCACGTCGTGCGCGGCCTCGGCCTCGATCAGCGCGGCGCGGGCGTGCTCGTGGAAGGCTCGGCCGACGTCCGTCAGCGCGAAGCTGCGCGAGTTGCGGTGGATCAGCCGCGCGCCCAGCCGCTGTTCGAGTTCGGCGACGCGCTTGCTCAGCGTCGACTTCGGGATGCCGAGCTGGCGGGAGGCCGCGGCAAAGCCGCCGTGTTCGACGGCGGCGACGAACAGCGAGAGGTCATTCAGGTTGAGCATGGGAGTCCGCAGCAGCGCATCAAAGTCCATATATATGGACGTTGCGTTGAATTTTTGCCGACTACCGCTTCAATGTCCACAAATCTATAGTCTCTCCATCGACCCGATGCCCGGGTCCTTCACTCGGAGAAACAACATGACCCCCATCCTCTTCTATGGCGTTCCGTCGGGATGCTCGTTCGGTTCGATCGTCGCGCTCGAATGGCTGGGCCAGCCGTATCGGCTGTCCCGCATCGAGATGCCGGAGGTGGTGACCAGCGAGGCCTTCCGCCGCATCAACCCGGTGGGCGAGACGCCGGCGTTGGCCACCGATGCCGGCGCAATCGTGACAGAAAGCATGGCGATCATGAACTGGATCGGCGCGCGCGGCATCGACAGCGCGCTCGGCTTTGCCCAGGGCACACCGGAATTCGACCGGCTCAACCAGATGCTGGCCTACCTGAACACGACCTTCTTCAACGCCTTCGTGCCGCTGTGGCATCTATACGAGCACGCCAGCGACGACACCACCAAGGCGGTGCTGCGCGAGTTCGGGCGGGTGAAGGTGGAGAAGGCGCATGCGCAGCTGAACGCGATGCTGGGCGATCGCCGCTGGCTGCTGGGCGACCGGCGCACGGTGGCCGACGCGTACTTCGCCGGGATTGCGCGCTGGACCGACTACCACGGCGTCGTAAACCGCGCGGACTACCCGAACCTGGATCGGCTCTATCGGCAGCTGCAGGAGGATCCGGCCGTGCGCTTCGCGCATGGGATCGAGGCGCAGGCCGAGGTGAAATCGGCCGGCGGCTTCGCCGGCCATGTGGAACTGGAGCAGGCTTGGGCAGAGACGCTGGCCGCGCGCCAGCAGCGGCTGGCGGCTTGAAGCTTGAGGCTGAGGCTTGAAGCTTGAGGCTGAGGCTTGAGGCTGAGAACTGAGACTGAGACTGAGACTGAGGCTGAGGCTGAGGCTTGAGGCTTGAGGCTTGAGGCTTGAGGCTTGAGGCTTGAGGCCGAGGCTGAGGCTGAGGCTGAGGCTTGAGGCAGCGGCTTGAGGCTTGAGGCTTGATGCTGAGGCTGAGCCGAGGCTTGTGGTGCGGCCGGCGGCGATGTCGCCGGCCATCCCCGCAGTACCTTGGTGTTCGCTTACTCGTCGTCGCTGTACAGCACGCGGCCGACCACGCCGGCGGCGATCGCACCGACGATCGGCGCAACCCAGAACAGCCACAGCTGATGCAGCGCCATGCCGCCCACCATCAGCGCCGGGCCGGTCGAGCGGGCCGGGTTGACCGAGGTGTTCGACACCGGGATCGTGACCAGGTGGATCAGCGTCAGGCACAGGCCGATCGCGAGCGGCGCCAGCGCGCCGTGCGCGCGTTGCGCGGTCGCGCCCAGGATGATGAGCACGAAGAAGAAGGTGGCCAGCACCTCGGTGGCGAACACCGGCATCATGCCGAAGCCGGACGGCGAGCCGGCGTCGAAGCCGTTGGCGGCCAGGCCGCTGACGGTCACGTCGAAGCCGGGCTTGGCGTCCATCAGCTGCAGCAGCGCCAGCGCGGCGAGCGCGCCGCCGATCACCTGCGCCACGATATAGACCGGCGCTTCCTTCCACGGGAAGCGCCCCGCGGTGGCGAGGCCAACCGTCACGGCCGGGTTCAGATGGCATCCCGACACCGGACCCACCGCATAAGCCATGGTCAGCACGGTCAGGCCGAAGGCCAGCGAGACACCGGCAAAGCCGATGCCCAGGTGCGGAAATGCGGCCGCGAGCACGGCCGAGCCGCAGCCGCCGAAGACGAGCCAGAACGTGCCGAAGGCTTCGGCAAGGGGGCGCTTGAAGTGCATGGATCCTTCTCCCGATTGTTTTGAGGCGCGCCGCACGGACACGCGAGGGCGACGTCCGAAAGGTCGCAGCGTGCGGGAGGATTCTAGGTGCCGGTTACGGCGATGTCATGACTCAGGGCGCACTCTTTGCAGTCGTTCACAATTGGCCGGATGAGTGAGACAGGCTTGAACCCAACGTGAATGCTCTCGTGCCAGCCGATGTCTCGAATGCGGGCTGTCAGCAACGGCGCTGGTGGGAGGCGGCTTTCGAGTGGAATGCGTCATGCTTCCTCAGGCTCGAAGCAGGGCTGCACCTTCGTCCGGCATGCCGCGAATGCGGCCGCCGACAGCGCCCCGTCGAAAGGGTCGCAATGCGTCAGCAAGCAGGCTGCGGCCGGACAAAGCGAGCGGACAACGCGGTCGATATCCTGCTTGCGTTGTGCCAAGTCGGGGAGGTGGGCCACGCGTTCCCAATGGGACACCCGATTGCGCAGTGTTCGTAGCGGTTGCAAGAGAGCACTGATTGCGTTGCGTTGTCGCAGGTGCCGCGGCGCATGCGGGAAGATGGCTCTCAGCAGATCTGGTTGGGCGCGCCAGTAGGCCTCGTAGTACCCCGCAAACAAGCCCGCCCAGAACCCCATTGTCAGTTCGGCAACTAATCGATCTGGTGTTTCGGTCTTTTGTGCCTTGTGAAGGGTTGTGCGCGCGACCGCAATCTGGCCGATCTGCTTGTACCCGAGCCACTCCGCCGTGTCGTACCACGTCGCGGTGCCGTATTTCGCCGAAAAGGCGCTGTGGATATTGTTGCGAAGCGCCACCTCCAGCACGTGCAAAGCCGGAGACAAGCGCATCGCGACATCCATGTTGTGTGCATAGCGCGTGGCGATGTCGAGTTTCGAAGGGGCCGGTTCGCCATCGTGGTAGGCGTGCAATCGAGCCACCGAGAAGGTACGCTGAAGCGCCGGGTAGAAGCCTTGCATGGGGATTCCGTCCTGCTATACTCGCCGAGTAATCCCCGGCAAGGTCTTCTCCTGGCCACGACCCGCGCAAGCGGGGTGCCAAACAGTCAGTGCTCAGACTCCGGGGCTGGGATTGGAAAAGGGCGCCTAATAAGCGCCCTTTTCGCTTTGTGCGTGCCGTTAGGCACAAAGACTGATCTTAGCTTCGGGACGCCGACGTTACATCCGCTTCTTGCTTGCAAAGCAGTGGGGCTTGTTGCATTCCAATAGTGTGGCGACGAAATCGAACGCGGTTTGTGGGCCGGCTCGATTGGGTTCTCGCTGTTGCCGGCCCGCCCCGCATCGCAGCATGACAACGCATCGACCGACGCCGAGGATTTCGGTCGGGGTTGTCCGCTTGCGAGCGATTCGGACGTCGCGATGTTTCCGCTGCGAGAACCGCATGTACAAAGTCTATTGGACCACCTACGACGCCGACGGCGTGCCTGCCGCGCATGCCGAGGACTACGGCCCGGATCAGCTTGCCGCCGTGCTGGCGCGTTGCGAGGCGCTGCGGGCGCGGCAGCGCGCCGGTGAGCCGGTCGGCTTTGTGACGATGGTGTCGGAGAATCCGTATAGCGTCGGGCATCCAGGGGCGGCCGATGTCGGGCCCGGCTATGCCTGGTACAAGCGGCGGCCGCCGCCGCGCTAGGGCAACGGGAGGATGCCGAGGCTTGCGCCTGACTACTGCACCGCCTCGATGTCCCCCATCCACGGGCCGAGCTCGCGCCGCAAGGTCGACAGGTCGATCGGCTTGCCCAGCACGCGCGCACCGGCGATCGGCTCCTGCAGGTCCGCGCCGGCGCCATAGCCGGTCATCAGCACCACATCGATATGCGGCTGCTGGGCGCGCAGCGCTACCGCCAGCGCGTCGCCGGCCATGCCCGGCAGCGTGATATCGGTCAGCAGCACGTCGAAGCGCCGGGCGTCGGCCAGTTGCAGCGCTTCCTCCGCCGAAGCTGCCGCGGCGCAGTCCAGGCCGAAGCCGAGCAGTACTTCCTGCAGTGCCTCGCGCGACGGGACGTCGTCCTCCACCAGCAATACGGTGGCGGCCACGCCATCGCGCCGGGGCTGCGGCAACTGCACAGGCGCCGGCTCGCTCTTGCGCCGATGGGCGTCCAGCACGGCGCGGACCGCGCGGGCCAGATCGTCGCGCCGGTAGGGTTTGTTCAGCAGCGTCACCCCGTGGTCGAGCCTGCCCAGGTGAAAGATCTCGTCGCGGGTATAGCCGGAGGCGAACAGCACCGGAATCGGCGGCCGGCGCTGCGCCGCCCGGCGCGCCAGTTCGCCGCCCTTGATGGTGCCGGGCATGATCACGTCGGTGAACAGCAGGTCGATGCCGATGCCGCTGTCGATCAGCGACCAGGCGGCGTCGCCGTTCGGCGCGATGCGCACGCGATAGCCGAGCTGGGCCAGCATCTCGACCGCGGTGATGCGCACGTCGGGATCGTCCTCGACCACCAGGATGGTCTCGCCGCCGCCGATCGGCGCCGGCTCCTGCTCCGCGGTCTCGGGCGTTTCTGCCTCGACGCAGCGAGGGAAGAACATCTGCACCGTGGTGCCGCGGCCGACGGTGCTCTGGATCGCGATATGGCCGCCGCTCTGCTTGACGAAGCCGAACACCATGCTCAGGCCCAGGCCGGTGCCGTGGCCGTCGGCCTTGGTGGTGAAGAAGGGCTCGAAGGCGTGCTCCAGCACGTCGGCGGTCATGCCGGTACCGGTGTCGGCCACGCGAAAGACCACGTAGTCGCCGTCCGGCCGTTCGGGCGCGTTGGTGGTCCAGGTGTCGGCGTCGGAGGATGGCATGCCGTCGAGCACGATATTGGCGGCCGAGATGGTCAGCGTGCCGCCGCCGCGCATCGCGTCGCGGCCGTTGATGGCCAGGTTCAGCAGCGCGTTCTCGAGCTGGTTGCGGTCCGCCTTGATGTTCCACAGGTCGTCGGGCGTCTGCGTCTCGACCTTGATCGCCTCGCCCAGCGCCCGATGCAGGATCTCGGCCATGCCGCCGATCAGCCGGCCGGGATTGACCACCGCCGGCGACAGCGGCTGGCGGCGCGCGAAGGCCAGCAGGTGCGAGGCCAGCTTGGCGCCGCGGCGCACCGCGTTGGCGGCCGTCGCGATGCGGCCCTGCGCGATCGGGTTGTCGCCGGCTTCGGTGGCGAGCATCTGCAGGTTGCCGCTGATGACCTGCAGCACGTTGTTGAAGTCATGCGCGATGCCGCCGGTCAGGTTGCCGATCGCCTCCATCTTCTGCGCCTGCCGCAGCTGGCCCTCGGCCAGCGCGCGCGCCGCGATCGCGTCGGCGACGCGCTTTTCCAGCGTCTCGGTCAGCTGCCGCAGCGCCTGCTCGGCGAGCTTTCGCTCGTCGATGTCGATCAGCACGCCGGGAAAGCGGTAGGGCTCGCCATGCGAGTCGAACTCGCACTGGCCGTTGGCCTGGACCCACAGATAGCTGTCGTGGGCGCGCCGGATCCGGTATTCGGCGCGGAACGGCGCGCCGGTGCGGATGGCCTCGTCGGTCAGGCGGGCCAGTTCCTCGATGTCGTCCGGATGGATCACCGCGTTGATGATCGTGCGCGGCACGCCTTGCACAGCCTGGGCCAGTCCGACCGAGAAGGTGCGGGCGAAGCGCTCGTCCCCGGTCAGGGTATCGGAGGCGATGTCCCAGACCCAGGTGCCCAGCACCGCGCCGGTATTGAGCGCCAGCTGCAGCCGTTCGTTGGCCTGCTGCAGCGCCGTCTCGGCTTCCTGCCGCCAACGCTCGGTCAGCACGCGCTCGGTGGTCTCGACCACCACCGCCAGCACGCCGGAGGGGGCGCCGTCGTCGTTGGCCACCGGGCTGTAGTAGAGGTCCATCCAGACCTCTTCGGGACGTCCGTTGCGCAGCAGCACCAGTTCCTTGTCGCGGAAGGACAGCGTGCCGCCGGCCAGGCAGGTCTGCATCACGTGGCGGTTGAAGTCGGCCACCTCGGGCCACCCCAGTTCGACCGGGCAGCCCAGCAGATACGGATGCCGGCCGCCTGCGAAGACGGCGTAGGCATCGTTGTAGATCATGTAGCCCGGCCGGCCCCACAACATCACCATCGGCACCGGCGAGGCCAGCAGCAGCCGGACCGCGGCGGCCAGGCTGGGCGGCCAGCGGTCGATCGGGCCCAGCTCGGTGGTGGACCAGTCGAACGCGCGGATGCGTTCGGCCATTTCGCCGTGCCAGCCGGAACAGTCGTGATGTTCTGCCAGGAATGGCATGGTGTGAAGCGAGAGTGGCGACAGGGAGATTGTGCTGGCGCAGAAGGCGTTTGCCAATGCCGGCGCCCCGGGGAGGGCGGCTCCGCGGACCCACCCCTATATATAGAGAGGCCGGAGCCGCGGAGGCGCATCGTCGCGAGCGCGCTGTCTAGCGGCGGTCGAGCGCGCAGTCGAGCGGAGGGTGGAGCGGACGGTCGCGCAGGCGATCAAGCGGACCGCGCCGCCCCGTCACTGCGCTCCGGCCACGACCGGCTGAGAAGGATGGGCGCGGCGGCCGGAGCCGCCGCGCCGGTCTCGGTGGCCGAGGCTCAGTCGCGCGTTTCGAGCGCGCGGTTGATGCGCAGCGCCAGCATCGTGCACGCGACGCCGGACAGCAGGTAGATGCTGACCGCGACCAGGCCGAACTTGACCGACAGGCCGAGCGCGACCAGCGGAGCAAACGCGGCGCCGAACAGCCAGGCGAAGTCCGAGGTCAGCGCCGCGCCGGTATAGCGGAAGCGCCGTTCGAAGTTCGAGGTCACGGTGCCGGACGCCTGGCCATACGACAGGCCGAGCAGCAGGAAGCCGATCAGGATGAACAGGTCCTGCGCCGCCTCGCCGCCGCCGAGCAGCATCGGCGTGAACAGGCTGAACACGCCGATCAGCGTCGCCAGCAGGCCCAGCGTGGTGCGCCGGCCGATGCGGTCGGCGATCCAGCCCGACAGGATGGTGCCGACGATGCCGACCAGCGCGCCGGCGATCTGCACCTTCAGCACGCTGTTGACACTTTGCGTCGCCTGCAGCGCCAGCCAGGACAGCGGGAACACCGTCACCAGGTGGAACAGCGCGTAGCTGGCCAGTGCGGCGAAGGCGCCGATGAAGATGTTGTAGCCCTGGCCGCGCACCATCTCACGGGTGCTGATCGGCTCGAGCTCGCCTTCCTCCAGCAGCCGGGTGTATTCCTCGGTCACTACCAGGCGCAGCCGGGCGAACAGCGCGACTACGTTGATGGCGAAGGCCACGTAGAACGGATAGCGCCAGCCCCACTCGAGGAAGTCGTCCGCCGCCAGGTTGGCGTGCAGGTACAGGAACAGCCCGCTGGCGACCAGGAAGCCGATCGGCGCGCCCAGCTGGCCCAGCATCGCGTACCAGCCGCGCCGGTCCGGCGGCGCGTTCAGCGCCAGCAGCGACGGCAGGCCGTCCCAGGAACCGCCGAAGGCCACGCCCTGCAGGAAGCGAAACACCGCCAGCATCACGATCGCGTTCTCGCCCAGCGAGGCATAGCCGGGCAGGAAGGCGATGCCGACGGTCGAACAGCCCAGCAGGAACAGCGCGGCGGTCAGCTTGACGCCGCGGCCCCAGCGCCGCTGGATCGCCATGAACAGCGCGGTGCCCAGCGGGCGCCCGAAAAAGGCGATCGCAAAGATGGTGAAGGCGTAGAGCGTCCCTTCCAGCCGCCCGACGAACGGGAAGAACACCGACGGAAAGACCAGCACCGAGGCGATGCCGTAGACGAAGAAGTCGAAGTACTCGGAGGCCCGGCCAATGACGACGCCGGTGGCGATCTCGCCCGGCGCGACCGGCGAATGCGATCGGTCGTCGCTGGCGGGAAGTGAAGGGAAAGGCGCTTGCGAATCGTGCGTGATACTCGACATGCTTCCTCGCTAAATCAGATAGCGCTACGCCGGACGGACGCGCCCGCCAGGCGCCGCGACCATTGGGACAAAATGTCCAATTCTCCGCGCTTGCCGAATAGAGTACATTTCGCTCCGGTTGTAACAGCTGCGTCCGTCGCACCCGAAGCATTCGTAGTACCAGTCTCCCCCAAGACGGCTACGCTATTTCCTCTGCCGGCAATGCCCCTCATTAATACCATTCGCGGGTTGATTTTGCTGCCCGCCATTACCCTATTGACAGGTTGTAATGCTGTGTTGTTGTCTCCTTCGGGTGACATTGCGGTACAGCAACGTAACCTAATATACATCTCCACGGCGCTGATGCTGCTGATCATCGTCCCGGTGATCGCGCTGACGCTGTTCTTCGCCTGGCGGTATCGGGCGTCGAACAAGGACGCCCCCTACTCGCCCGACTGGGACCATTCCACGGTGCTGGAACTGGTGATCTGGTCGGCGCCGCTGCTGATCATCATCGCGCTGGGCGCGATCACCTGGGTCAGCACCCATGCGCTGGACCCGTACCGGCCGCTGGAGCGGATCGACGCCAAGCGTTCGCTGCCGACCAACGTCAAGCCATTGACGGTGGAAGTCGTGGCGCTGGACTGGAAGTGGCTGTTCTTCTATCCGGAGCACGGCATCGCCACCGTCAATGAAATGGCGGCGCCGGTCGACCGTCCGATCCAGTTCAAGATCACCGCCTCGACCGTCATGAACTCGTTCTTCGTGCCGGCGCTGGCAGGGCAGATCTACGCGATGCCGGGCATGGAGACCAAGCTGCATGCGGTCATCAACAAGCCTGGCGAATACGAGGGCCTGTCGGCCAACTACAGCGGCGCGGGCTTCTCCGGCATGCGCTTCAAGTTCCACGGCCTGGACGAGCAGGGCTTCGAGCAATGGATCGCCAAGGCCAAGGCCAGCGGCCAGACCCTGACCCGCGAGGACTACCTGAAGCTGGAACAGCCGAGCGAACGCGAGCCGGTGCGCTACTACGCCAGCGTCGACAAGGGCCTGTACGACAAGATCCTGAACCGCTGCGTCGAAGCGAACCGGATGTGCATGAACGAAATGATGGCGATCGACGAGCAGGGCGGCCAGGGCAAGCCCGGCGCCTTCAACGTCGCCACGCTCGACCCCGCCACGCGCGCACGCCTTGGCCTGCAGGATGCGCCGGTGCGCAGCTATGTCGGCGGCATGTGCACGGTCGCCGATCCGGACGGCTCCGGTGCCTTCGGCCCGGCGGCGTCCACCTTTGCGCCGGCCGGCGAATCCGCCGCCGTGACGCTTCCCCAGCTACCCCTCACACAACGCGCTGTAGCCGGCGTTGACCAGCATGCTTGACAGTTTCGACCTCACCAAGCTCATTTTCGGCCGTCTCTCCTGGGAGGCGATTCCGCTGCACGAGCCCATCCTGATCGCCACCTTCGCGGCGGTCGTGCTCGGCGGGCTGACGCTCGTCGGCGCGCTGACCTATTTCCGCGCCTGGGGCTACCTGTGGCACGAGTGGTTCACCAGCATCGATCACAAGAAGATCGGCATCATGTACATGGTGCTCGGCCTGGTGATGCTGCTGCGCGGCTTTGCCGACGCGATCATGATGCGTCTGCAGCAGGCGATCGCCTTCGGCGACAACATGGGCTACCTGCCGCCGCATCACTACGACCAGATCTTCACCGCCCACGGCGTGATCATGATCTTCTTCGTGGCGATGCCGCTGGTCACGGGCCTGATGAACTACGTGGTGCCGCTGCAGATCGGCGCGCGCGACGTGGCCTTCCCGTTCCTGAACAACTTCAGCTTCTGGATGACCACCGCCGGCGCCGTGCTGGTGATGGTGTCGCTGTTCGTCGGCGAATTCGCCAAGACGGGCTGGCTGGCCTATCCGCCGCTGTCGGGCATCCTGCAGAGTCCTGACGTGGGGGTGGATTACTACATCTGGGCCTTGCAGATAGCGGGCATCGGTACCTTGCTGTCAGGCGTCAACCTGCTGGTGACCATCGTCAAGATGCGCGCCCCGGGCATGACCATGATGAAGATGCCGGTCTTCACCTGGACCTCGCTGTGCACCAACGTGCTGATCGTCGCCGCCTTCCCGGTGCTGACGGCCGTGCTCGCGCTGCTGTCGCTGGATCGCTACGTCGGCACCAACTTCTTCACGAACGACTTCGGCGGCAACCCGATGATGTACGTGAACCTGATCTGGATCTGGGGCCACCCCGAGGTGTACATCCTGATCCTGCCGGCGTTCGGCATCTTCTCGGAAGTGGTGTCGACCTTCTGCCGCAAGCGCCTGTTCGGCTATGCGTCGATGGTCTACGCGACGGTCGTGATCACGGTGCTGTCGTACCTGGTCTGGCTGCACCACTTCTTCACGATGGGTTCGGGTGCCAGCGTCAACTCGTTCTTCGGCATCACGACGATGATCATCTCGATCCCGACTGGGGCGAAGATCTTCAACTGGCTGTTCACGATGTACCGCGGCCGCATCCGCTTCGAAGTGCCGATGCTGTGGACCGTGGGCTTCATGGTCACCTTCGTGATCGGTGGCATGACCGGCGTGCTGCTCGCCGTGCCGCCCGCCGACTTCGTGCTGCATAACAGCCTGTTCCTGATCGCCCACTTCCACAACGTGATCATCGGTGGCGTGCTGTTCGGCCTGTTCGCCGGCATCAACTACTGGTTCCCGAAGGCGTTCGGCTTCAAGCTCGACGATTTCTGGGGCAAGGTCTCGTTCTGGTTCTGGCTGGTCGGCTTCTATGCCGCGTTCATGCCGCTGTACGTGCTGGGCCTGATGGGCGTGACCCGCCGCGTCAGCCACTTCACCGATCCGTCGCTGCAGATCTGGTTCCAGGTCGCCGCCGTCGGTGCGTTCCTGATCGCGATCGGCATCGCCGCCTTCGTGATCCAGCTGGTGGTCAGCTTCAGGCGCCGTGCCCAGCTGCGCGACGTGACCGGCGATCCGTGGGATGGCCGCACGCTTGAATGGTCGACCTCGTCGCCGCCGCCCGCGTACAACTTCGCGTTCACGCCCGTCGTGCACGACAACGACGCCTGGTGGCAGATGAAGGACCGCGGCTACGAGCGTCCGCAGAAGGGCTTCCTGCCGATCCACATGCCGAAGAACACCGGTGCGGGCATCATCCTCGCCGGCCTGTCGACGGTGCTGGGCTTTGCGCTGATCTGGCATATGTGGCTGCCGGCCGCCGTCGCGTTCGTCGCCCTGCTGGCGGTCGCGATCGGCCACACCTTCAACTACCAGCGTGACTACTACATCCCGGCGGAGCACGTCGTCCGCACCGAGGAAGAACGCACCCGCCTGCTTGCACAACATGCTTGACACCATCGCAACCCAACCGGCCGGCGCCAGCGGCGCGCCGGTCCGCGGCGGCTCCAACGAGCTGCGCTTCTACCTGCCGACCGAGCATCACCCGCAGAACGGGACGATGCTGGGCTTCTGGCTGTACCTGATGAGCGACTGCCTCATCTTCGCCTGCCTGTTCGCCGTGCACGGCGTGCTGGGCCGCAGCTATGCGGCCGGCCCGTCGGGCGCCGACCTGTTCGACCTGCCGCTGGTGGCGCTGAACACGTCGATGCTGCTGCTGTCGTCGATCACCTACGGCTTCGCGATGCTGGAGATGCAGCGCAACAAGCTCAAGGGCACGATGGTGTGGCTGGCCATCACCGGCCTGCTGGGCGCGGCCTTCGTCGGCCTGGAACTGTACGAGTTCTCGCACCTGATCCACGAAGGCGCGGTGCCGCAGCGCAGCGCGTTCCTGTCGTCGTTCTTCACGCTGGTCGGCACCCACGGCCTGCACGTGACCTTCGGCATCATCTGGCTGATCACGCTGATGTTCCAGCTGAACAAGCACGGCCTGATCGCGGCCAACAAGCGCCGCCTGATGTGCCTGTCGCTGTTCTGGCACTTTCTGGATGTGGTCTGGATCGGCGTGTTTACCTTCGTCTATCTGATGGGAGTGATGGTATGAGCGCCCACGACTATTCGTTCTCGAACCTGGCCGACCAGGGCGGCCACGGCCATCACGGCGATCACGGCCATGGCCACGACGATCACCACGATCACGACGACGGCGCCGCGCATGGCACCCTGAAGAGCTATGTGATCGGCTTCGTGCTGTCGGTGATCCTGACGGCGATCCCGTTCTGGCTGGTGATGGGCAAGGTCATCGACAACCAGAACACCACCGCCCTGGTGATTCTCGGCTTCGCCGCCGTGCAGATCGTGGTCCACATGATCTACTTCCTGCACATGAACACCAAGTCGGAAGGTGGCTGGAACATGCTGGCGCTGATCTTCACGATCGTGCTGGTCGTCATCACGCTGGCCGGCTCGCTCTGGGTCATGTATCACATGAACACGAATATGATGCCGGTGATGACGCACGACATGAAGTCGATGCCTTGACCACGCCTCGTCCCGCAAACCACAGCCCGGATCGCAAGCCCGTTCCCCGCAGCCCGGCCGCCCTCGCGGTGCTGGCGCTGCTGGCGGTACTGGCTTTCGCCGGGCTGTTTGCATTGGGCACCTGGCAGGTCGAGCGCCGCGCCTGGAAGCTCGACCTGATCGAACGCGTCGAGTCGCGCGTGCATGCGCCGCCGGTGGATGCGCCGGCGCCCGAGCGCTGGCCGCTGGTCAGCGCCGCGGCCGACGAATACCGGCATGTGCGCGTGACCGGCACCTTCCTGCACGATCGCGAGACGCTGGTGCAGGCCACCACCGCGTTCGGCGGCGGCTTCTGGGTGATGACGCCGATGCGCATGCGCGACGGCACCGTCGTGCTGATCAACCGCGGCTTCGTGCCGCCCGAATTCCGCTCGCGCGAGAGCCGCGCCAAGGACGAGCCGTCCGGCGAGACCACGGTCACCGGCCTGCTGCGCATCAGCCAGACCGGCGGCGGCTTCCTGCGCCGCAACGATCCGGCCGCCGATCGGTGGTATTCGCGCGATGTGCAGGCGATCGCCGCGGCGCGCGGGCTCGAACGGGTCGCGCCTTACTTCATCGATGCCGACGCCGGCCCGCAGGAGGCGTTCGGCGCGTCGGGCGCGCCGCGCCGCTGGCCGGTCGGCGGGCTGACCGTGGTGACTTTCCACAACAGCCATCTGGTCTACGCGCTGACCTGGTACGGGCTGGCGCTGATGGTGCTGGGCGCCGCCTGGTACGTCGGCCGCGAGGAACTTCGGCTGCGCCGCGGCCGATGAGGGACAATGCGGGGCATGCCGGTCCGCCGGGCTTGCCCCGCACGTCCGGCATGTCCGGCATGTCT
Organism: Cupriavidus cauae; assembly: GCF_026210475.1. NCBI lineage: Bacteria > Pseudomonadati > Pseudomonadota > Betaproteobacteria > Burkholderiales > Burkholderiaceae > Cupriavidus > Cupriavidus cauae. Next base: position 611,740 of record NZ_CP080294.1, on the reverse strand, counting down.
GGCATGTCTGGCATGTCTGGCATGTACGGCGTGCCACGGCCCGCGCCGCGGCGGCTCGCTTCGAGCCCCGGCGCCATCCTGCTTCGACCCTGATTGATGCCTCTTTCCACCGATTCCCCTCCGAAGCCCGCGGGCGCCGCGCTGTCCGCCGCCAAGGGCGCCCCGGCCCCCGAGCGGCGGGGCGAGCGCGCGCTCGACGCGACCGCCCGCAAGAACATGGAGCAGCTGATCGAGCTGCGCTGGATCGCGGTGCTCGGCCAGGTCGCCACCATCAGCGTGGTGCATTTCGGCCTCGACGTGCCGCTGCCGGTCAACCAGATGCTGGCGGTGCTGCTCGGCCTGATCGCCTTCAACGCGCTGAGCCTGCTGCGGCTGCGCTTCGTCGCCGAGGTCTCGCAGACGCAGCTGTTCGTCTCGCTGCTGGTCGATATCGGCATGCTGACCGCGCTGCTGTACCTGAGCGGCGGCGCGTCCAATCCCTTCGTCTTCCTCTACCTGCTGCAGGTGATCCTCGGCGCGGTGCTGCTGCAGGCGTGGTCGATCTGGGTGATCGTGGTGGTCACCGCCTCGTGCTTCGCGGGCCTGGCGCTGGTCGGCAAGCCGCTGGCGCTGCCGCCGGACCACGAGCAGGGGCTCGCCAGCCTCTATATCCAGGGCATGCTGATCTGCTTCGTGCTGAACGCGGCCCTGCTGGTGGTCTTCATCACGCGGATCATGCGCAATCTGCGCGCCCGCGACGAGCATCTGGCCGACCTGCGCCAGCGCGCCGCCGAGGAAGAACATATCGTCCGCATGGGCCTGCTGGCCTCCGGCGCCGCGCACGAACTCGGCACGCCGCTGGCCACGCTGGCGGTGATCCTGTCCGACTGGCGCCGCATGGAGCCGTTCTCGAAGGACCCGGAACTGCTGCAGGAACTCGGCGAGATGCAGACCCAGGTGCAGCGCTGCAAGTCCATCGTCAGCGGCATCCTGCTGTCGGCGGGCGAGGCGCGCGGCGAGGCACTGACCGAAACCACGGTGCGCCGCTTCGTCGACGATCTGGTCGCCGAATGGCGCGCGACGCGGCCGGTCGGCGAGTTCTCCTACGAATACCGCTTCGGCCAGGACCTGCCGATCCTGTCGGACTCGGCCATCAAGCAGATGGTCTGCAACGTGCTCGACAACGCGCTGGAGGCCTCGCCGCGCTGGGTCGGCCTCGACGTGCGGCGCGAGGATGATACGCTGGTGCTGTCGGTGCTCGACGAAGGCCCCGGTTTCGCGCCGCAGATGCTCGAGCGGCTGGGCAAGCCCTATCAGTCGAGCAAGGGCCGGCCGGGCGGCGGACTGGGGCTGTTCCTGGTCGTCAATGTCGCCCGCACGCTGGGCGGCAGCGTGGCCGCGCACAACCGTCCGCAAGGCGGCGCGATGGTGACGATGAAGCTGCCGCTGGCGGCAATCACGCTGGAAGAGGAGGCCGAAGATGCAGCCCAATGATCCCGAGCGCGACGCCGCTGCGGCCGATCAATCGACCCAGACGACCCAGCCGCAGGCCGAGGCCGGTCGCGTGCTGATGATCGTCGAGGACGATGCGGCCTTCGCCCGCACGTTGCGCCGCTCGTTCGAGCGGCGCGGCTATCAGGTCCTGCATGCGACCAGCCTCGAAGGGATGAACGAACTGCTGAAGGAACATTCGCCGGGCTATGCGGTGGTGGACCTGAAGCTCAAGGGCGAGGCCTCGGGCCTGGCCTGCGTGCAGGCGCTGCATGCGCACGATGCGGACATGCTGATCGTGGTGCTGACCGGCTACGCCAGCATTGCCACCGCGGTCGAGGCGGTCAAGCTCGGCGCCTGCCACTATCTGGCCAAGCCGTCGACCACCGACGACATCGAGGCCGCCTTCGAGCGCGCCACCGGCGATGTGGACGTCGAGGTCACCGGCCGTCCCACCTCGATCAAGACGCTCGAGTGGGAGCACATCCACGAGATGCTGGCCGCCACCGGCTTCAATATCTCCGAGGCGGCGCGCCGGCTCGGCATGCACCGCCGCACGCTGGCGCGCAAGCTGGAGAAGCAGCGGATCAAGTAGGGCCGGGCGGCGGGCATCCCCCGTCGTACGTCTGCCGCCGTACGTCTCCCGGCGAACGTCTCCCGGCGGACATCTCCGGGCGAACATCTCCGGGTGGACACCTCCGGGCGGACACCTCCAGGCGGACATCTTCCGTCCGGCGTCTCCGATCGGCGGAAATGGGTATAGGCTAATTCGTGCCGATGTCGGGCCCGATGCCGGCGCCCATTTCTCCAGGAGACGCGAAATGACCAGCAAGAACACCGTCTGTCTGTGGTACGACGGCGACGCGCTCGACGCCGCCAACTTCTATGCCCAGACCTTTCCCGACAGCGCTGTCGGCGCGGTCCACCGTGCGCCGGGCGACTATCCCGACGGCAAGGAGGGCAATGTCCTGATGGTCGAGTTCACCGTGATCGGCATCCCTTGCGTAGGGCTGAATGGTGGCCCGCATTTCAAGCACAACGAATCCTTCTCCTTCCTGGTCAGGACCGAGGACCAGGCCGAGACCGACCGCCTGTGGAACGCGATCGTCTCGAATGGCGGCCAGGAAAGCGAATGCGGCTGGTGCAAGGACCGCTGGGGCCTGTCGTGGCAGATCACCCCGCGGGCGCTGCTCGATGCGGTGACGAGTTCCGATCGCGCGGCGGCCAAGCGCGCCTTCGACGCGATGATGACGATGAAGAAGATCGACATCGCCACGATCGAGGCGGCACGGCGGGGCGAGTCGGCATCGTCGAACCAGGCAACCTGACCGAGCCTGACCGAGCTGACGGAGCTGACCGAGCTGATGGAGCTGACCACGCCGATCGGCTCTTCATACGCCAATTCGTTCTTACGGTATGGGCGCGCATACTCGTGGAACCGATAACTGCACGGCATAGACGTAGCGCTTACAATGAGCGCTGACCGAATTAGAAAAAGAGGTCGGCCAGATTCGCGTGCCTTGCGTGGATGCGCCTCGCCATGGCGCATGCATCGGGCCGGCCCCATCACGGAGACTTCCCGCCATGCAGATCGCGTCCCTGCTGGACCAGCCGCTCGGCAATCTCGCCGACTGCGTCCGTGCCCACGCCAACGCCCGTCCCGCGCATCCCGCCGTCATCGACGATCGCGCCAGCCTGTCGTATCGCGAGTTCGACGAACTGGTCGACCGCGTCGCGGCGGCCCTGCAGCGCGATGGCCTGCAGCCGGGCGATGCGCTGGCGATCTGCGCCGCCGCGTCGATCGAGTACGCGGCGGTGTTCCTGGGCGGGCTGCGCGCCGGCGTGGCGATCGCACCGCTGGCACCGTCGTCGACCCCGCAGGCACTGGCCGGCATGATCGCCGATTCGGATGCGAGGCTGCTGTTCGTCGACGCGCCGGTGCTCGACGCCCTGCAGGGCGCCGGCATCGAAGCCACGGTGCCGCGCATCGGACTGGGCGGCGCGCAGACCGGCAAGGCCTTCGCCGACTGGCTGGCGCCGGCCGGCAGCCGGCCGCGCGAGACGCCGCTGCGCGAGGGGCAGGTCTTCAACATCATCTATTCGTCCGGCACCACGGGCGCGCCCAAGGGCATCGTGCACGACCACGCGCTGCGCTGGAATCAGATCCGCCGCACGCACGAGAGCGGCGGCTACGGGCCCGACGCGGTGACGCTGATCGCCACGCCGCTGTATTCGAACACCACGCTGGTCAGCTTCATTCCGACGCTGGCGCTCGGCGGCACCGTGGTGCTGATGCCGAAGTTCGATGCGCAACGCTATCTCGAACTGGCCGAGCGGCACCGCGTCACGCACGCGATGCTGGTCCCGGTGCAATACCAGCGGCTGCTGGCCAGGGAGGATTTCGATCGCTACGACCTGTCGTCGTTCCGGATGAAGTTCTCGACCAGCGCCCCGCTCGGCGCGGCGCTGAAGGCCGACATTCTGCGCCGCTGGCCGGGTGGACTGGTCGAGTACTACGGCATGACCGAAGGCGGCGGCAGCTGCGTGCTGGCCGCCCACGAGTTTCCGGACAAGCTCCATACCGTCGGCAAGCCGATGGAAGGGCACGACATCCGGCTGATCGACGACGACGGCAACGAGGTGCCGGTCGGCCAGATCGGCGAGGTGGTGGGGCATTCGAACACCATCATGGCGGGCTATCACAAGCAGCCCGACAAGACCGCCGCCGCGGAGTGGTATGACGCCACCGGCAAGCGCTTTATCCGCACGGGCGACGTCGGCCGCTTCGACGAGGACGGCTTCCTGACGCTGATGGACCGCAAGAAGGACATGATCATCAGCGGCGGCTTCAACATCTATCCGAGCGACCTCGAGGCGGTGCTGCAGCAGCATGCGGACGTGGTCGAATGCGCGGTGGTCGGCGTGCCTTCGCAAAGCTGGGGCGAGACGCCGGTGGCCTTCGTGGTGTTGCGCGAGGGCGCGGACGTCGATGCCGAGGCGCTTCGCGAATGGGTCAATGCGCAGGTCGGCAAGACCCAGCGGCTCGCCGCGCTGGAGCTGTGCGCGCAGCTGCCGCGCAGCGCGATCGGCAAGGTGCTCAAGCGCGAACTGCGGGATGGGTTTCGTGGGGGCAAGGCGATGGCATGAGGCGTCAGGGTGGCCGCCACCCGCCCGCTATAATCCGCCGACCGATCGACCGCCCAACGCTCCCCTCCATGCTCAAGGACCCTGTCGAAGCCCGCCCGACGCGCCGCTATGTCGAGAAGCGCGAGACCATTCTCGATGCGGCCGCGATGCGCTTCAATCGCAAGGGCGTGCGCGGCACCACGCTGTCGGATGTCGCGCAGGACGTGGGCCTGAGCACCAACAGCATCACTTACTACTACCGCAGGAAGGAAGATCTGGTGGTCGCCTGCCTGTTGCGGACCATCGACGAGATGGTCGGCATCGCGGCGCAGGCGAGCGAGCTGCCCACGCCGGGCGAGCGGGTGGCGGGCTTCATCCGCTTGTTCTTCGCGCGGCTCGCGCTGACGGCCACCGGAGAACGTCCGGAGCTGATGAGCTTCCGCGAGATCCGCACGCTGCCGGACAGCCATGCCGAGGTCGCGTTCAGCGCGTACAACGACATGTTCCGCCGCATCCGCCAACTGCTGCGCGAGCGCACGCCGGTGGACGCGGCCGAGCGCAGCGTGCTCAGCGCGCGCGCCCACCTGCTGCTGTCGCTGGCGACGGGCGCGATGGTCTGGATCGAGCGCTACGAGCCCGAGGACTATCCGAAGGTCGCCGAGTCGGTGATCGATCTGCTGCTGCACGGCATCGGCTCACGTGCGGCGCGCTGGCAGCCGACGCTCGATACCGCCGCGCTGCTGCCTTGCCTGGACCAGTCGGAAACCACGCAGCAGGCCTTTCTGCGCGCCGCCACCGAACTGCTGAACGAGCAGGGCTATCGGGGCGCGTCGGCTGACCGCATTTCGGCGCGGCTCAATCTGACCAAGGGGTCGTTCTACCACCACAACGAGAACAAGGACGACCTGATCGGCGCCTGCTTCGATCGGATGTTCGACGTGATACGCAGCACGCAGACGCTGGTCGAGAACGGGTCGGGCACCGGCTGGGACAAGCTGTGCGCGGTCACCCGCGCGCTGGTCCACTACCAGTTCTCCAGCCAGGGGCCGCTGCTGCGGCTGACGATCTATGGCGCCTTGCCCGAGGAAATGCGCAAGGAGAAGATGCTGACGATGAACCGGCTGTCCGCACGCTTCGTGCGATTCCTGGTGCAGGGCATGCAGGATGGTTCGATCCGGCCGCTGGACCAGTCGATCGCCGCCCTGCAGATCAACGGCATGATCAACGCCGCGGTCGAGCTGCGCCGCTGGGTGCGCGATGCGTCCGCCGACAACGCGGCCGACCTGTTCGTGCGGCCGCTGCTGATGGGGATCCTGTCGCCGGCGTAGCGGCGTGGCGGTGCTGCGGAGATCGGCGCCGCCGGCTCGGTCGACCGAGCCGACCAGCCGTCAAGACGAGCCGTAAAGAGCAGCGTCAAGATCAGTCATACAGATGGCACGCCACCATCTGCCCGTCGCCGCTGTCGCGCAGCGCCGGCTCCTGCGATTTGCAGCGCTCCATCGCCACCGGGCAACGCGTATGAAAGCGGCAGCCCGACGGCGGATGCATCGGGCTGGGCACCTCGCTCCGCAGCACGATGCGCTTGCGTTGCCGTTCCGCCTGGACATTGGCCACCGGCACCGCCGACAGCAGCGCCTGCGTGTAGGGGTGGCGCGGCTGCGCATAGAGCGCGTCGCGATCGGCGATCTCGACGATGCGGCCCAGGTACATCACCGCGATGCGGTCGCTGATATGGCGCACCACCGCCAGGTCGTGCGCAATGAACAGGTACGACAGCCCGAGCCGCCGCTGCAGGTCCATGAAGACATTGACCACCTGCGCCTGGATCGAGACGTCCAGCGCCGACACCGGCTCGTCGCAGACGATCACGCCGGGCTTGAGCGCCAGCGCACGGGCGATGCCGATGCGCTGGCGTTGCCCGCCGGAGAACTCGTGCGGATAGCGGTCCGCCATATACGGTAGCAGCCCGACCATCTCCAGCAGCTCGCCGACGCGCGCCCGCACGGCCGCGCGATCGCCGGCCATGCCATGGATCTCGAGCGGCTCGGCCACGATGTCGCGCACCTTCATGCGCGGGTTCAGCGAGCCGAACGGGTCCTGGTAGACCATCTGCACGCTGCGGCGGAAATGCTTCTCCTGCGCGCGCGTCATCCGGGCCAGATCGGTGCCGTCGTAGTCGATGTGCCCGCCGCTGGCGGCCAGCATCTTCAGGATCGCCAGGCCGGTGGTCGACTTGCCGCAGCCGCTTTCGCCGACCAGGCCCAGCGTTTCGCCCTGGCGCAGCGTGAAGGAGACACCGTCGACGGCCTTGACCGAGCCGACCTGGCGCTTGAACACCACGCCGCGCGTGACCGGGAAATGCACCTTCAGGTCCTGCACGCGCAGGATCTCGCGGCCGATGGTGCGCGGGCAGGGCGCCGGAGCCGGGGCGGCGAGCGGCATGCCGCCGGCGTTCAAGGCGGTGTCCTTCATGGCGGGCGTGTCGAGCGCGGCGGTGGCGGTCATGGCGTCTCCTGCAGGTGGCACGCATTCAGGTGAACGGACAGGCCGCGGCCGCCGGTGGTCCGCAGTATCGGGCGCGTGACGCGGCATTGCGCCTGGGCCAGCGCGCAGCGCGGCTGGAACGCGCAGCCGGGACCGAGCGCGGTCAGGTCGGGCGGCTGGCCCTCGATCGGCACCAGCGCCTGGCTGGTATCGCCATCGAGCCGCGGCACGCAGGCCATCAGCCCGCGCGTGTAAGGATGGCGCGGCTCGCGGTACAGGTCGTCGGCCGAAGCCATCTCGACCAGGCGACCGCCGTACATCACCGCGACGCGATCGGCGTAGCGCGCCACCACGCCGAGATCGTGCGTGATCAGGATCAGCGCGGTGCCGAGCCGCTGCGCCAGGTCCTTCAATAGATCGAGGATCTGCGCCTGCACCGTGACGTCGAGCGCGGTGGTCGGCTCGTCGGCGATGATCAGCTGCGGCTTGCAGGCCAGCGCCATCGCGATCATCGCGCGCTGCCGCATGCCGCCGGAGAACTGGTGCGGATAGGCATTGAGGCGGCTGGCCGGCTCGGGGATCTGCACCTGGCCGAGCAGCTCGGCGGCCATGCCGAGCGCGGTCTTCCACGGCAGCTTCTGATGCAGCTGGATCGGCTCGGCGATCTGCTTGCCCATCGTCAGCGCCGGATTCATCGACGACATCGGCTCCTGGAAGATCATCGCGATGCGATTGCCGCGGATCGCGCGCATCGCGTCGGCGTCGAGCTTGAGCAGGTCCTGCCCGTCGAACAGGATCTCGCCGGCGTCGATCGAGCCGGCCGGACGCGGGATCAGCCCCAGGATCGACAGCGCCGTCACGCTCTTGCCGGAGCCCGATTCGCCGACGATGGCGAGCGTCTCTCCGGGCGCCACGTCGAAGGAGACCTGATCGACCGCGGTGACCACGCCGCGATCGGTGCGAAAGCGCGTGGTCAGGTCGCGGACCTGCAGGATCGGCTGCGTCATCGCTTGCTCCTGGTGGTGCGAGGTTGGCGCCGGCATCGGGCAAAGGTGCCGGCGGCGCGTGCGGGCGTGTGCGGGCTTGGGCGGGTTTGGGCTCAGAAGCCCATCTTCTTCTTCATCTCCTGATCGATCCACAGCCGCGCGTAGATCGGTCCGGGCCGCACCGCGCCGGCACGCAGTTCGCCGCCGTAGTTCTTGACCCACGGCCACCAGGCCGTATAGACGTACTGCGTCGGCAGCCAGATATACGGCGCCTGCGCGACGATCTCGCGCGTCAGCGCGCGCACCGCCTCCTGCCGCTTGCCGACGTCGCGCAGCTCGAAGGCTTCCTCGACGCGCTTGTCGAACTTCGAATCGTTCCACTGCGAGGCGTTCCAGACCTGGCCGCTGACGAAGCTCTTGCGGATCGTCGTGGTCGGATTGGTGTGGCCGTTGTTCATCATGTAGCCGGGCGCGTTGGTCTTGGTCGTCATCGCCGACAGGAAGGCGCCGTACTCCATCGGCTGGATCTGGATGCGCACGCCCACCTGTTCGAGGTAGGCGGCGATCAGCGGCAGCAGCTCCATATGGTCCGGGCTGCAGGCGCACACCTGCACCTTGAAGGTGAAGCCCTTCGGATAGCCTGCCTCGGCCAGCAGCTTGCGTGCCTTGTCCGGGTTGTAGGTGAACAGCTCCTTGACGTTGTCCGGCATCGCGCTGAGCGGCTCGTAGTAACCGACATAGTCGGGATGCTGCGGATAGGCGAACAGCTCGGCGTTGCCGCCGTAGTACTGCTTGACGATCTCCTGCTTGTTGATCGCCATGTTCAGTGCCCGCCGGACGCGGATATCGTTGAACGGCTTGGTGTCGACCCGCAGCGCCAGATACTGGCCCGTGTACGACAGCCAGCGCGACCACTGCAGCTGTGGCGCGCTGCGCTTGAGTTCGTCCACCGCGGTCCAGCGCAGGCCCTCCATGATGTCGAGCTTGCCGGTGCGCAGCATGGTGTTGCGCGTGGCCTCGTCCTTGATCGTGCGCAGCACCACCTTGTCGACGAAGGGCAGCTTGTAGTCCTTGTTGCCGATGCGCTCGCTGTCCCAGTACTGCGGATTCTTCGTGTAGGTGCTGGCGTTGCCCTGCACGAACTGCGTCAGCGTGAACGGGCCCGTGCCGTTGACGTTCTTCCAGTTGGCGGCGCCGGCCGTGGCCACCTCCTTGGGCATGATCCCGGAGTAGTAGCCCCAGCCGAAGCGGTAGTCCCATTCGGCGTTGAATTCCTTGAAGCGGAACACCACCGTGTGCTTGTCGCGCGCCTCGACCTTGCTCAGGTGATCGAAGTACGTCGGGATCTTCTTCGCGCTGGCCTCCTGCCGGCTGTAGCTGAACACCACATCCTCGGCGACCAGTTCGCGCTCTTCCATCACGCCGGGCTTGGCGGGGAACTTGACGCCCTTGCGCAGCTTCACCTCGAGCGTCAGCGGATCGGTCCATTTCCACGATTCGGCCAGCTCGCCGCGGATCGCGTCCTCCGGCAGCCAGGCATCGGCCTGGAAGGCGTACTTGCCGCCGTTGCGCTTGGCCTTGCTCAGGTCGGCGGCGAACAGATGCTCGTAGACCTGGCCGGTGTCGTAGTTCTGCTTCCAGTTCCAGTCGGCGAGATCCCACGACAGGGCGGAGATGGTTGGGTAGACCGAGCCGATCTCCACGGTGCCGCCGTATTTCGGCGCCTCGGCCTGCGCGATGGCGCTGCCCGCGGTCACGGCCATCCCGGCCAGCGCGACAGCCGCGGCGATGGCCGCTGCCCGTTTCGCCGTGCGGTGGACCGCCTTGTCGTTGTCGATCATCGCTGTCTCCTGTCTCTGTTCTTGTAGGGGGTGAGTCCGTGCCGTGCTGCCGGGCGCCGTGTTCACGGCTGCCGTGGCACCGGGTGCTGTAGTACCGGTTGCCGCGTTGCCGGGCACCGTCGCTATCGCGTGCCCCGCATGCGCGGATCGAGCAGGTCGCGCAGCGCGTCGCCGTAGACGTTGATCGCGTAGACGACCACGGTCAGGCAGGCGCCGGGCGCCAGCGCCAGCCACGGGCCCTGGAACATGAAGGTGCGGCCGTCGCCCGACAGCATGCCGCCCCAGGTCGGCGCCGGCGGCGGCACGCCCAGGCCGAGGAAGGACAGTCCCGACTCGGCGAGGATCGCGGTACCGACGCGGGTGGTGAACAGCACGATCACCGGCGGCAGCACGTTGGGGAGGATGTGGCGCCACAGGATGCGCGGCGTCGACGCGCCCATCGACTGCGCGGCGTGCACATACATGTTCTCGCGCACCGAGACGACCGCGCTGCGCACGATGCGCGAGCCGCCGATGCCGAGCAGCAGGCCCAGCGTCACCACGATCTGCCAGCTGCCCGGGCCGAGCACCGACACCACCACGATCAGGATCACCAGGTCCGGAAAGCTCATCCACGCATCGACGAAGCGCTGCGCCACCAGGTCGAACTTGCCGCCGAGATAGCCGGTAAGGATGCCGAGCAGTACCGATACCGCGGTGGCCAGCGTCGCGGCCGACAGGCCGATCACCACCGACAGCTGCGCGCCGTACAGGCAGCGCGACAGCATGTCGCGGCCGAGGTTGTCGGTGCCGAAGGGATGGGCCCACGACGGCGCCTGCAGGCGATGCAGCATGTTGATCTCGTTGACGCCGTAGGGCGCCAGCACATCGGCGAAGACACCGCAGAACAGGAAGATCGCGCAGATCACCGCGCCTGCCGCGCCGAGCGGCTTGTCGCGGAACAGGCGGCGCAACAGGCCGAAGCCGGGCCAGTGGCAGGCTGTGGCGGACGCCGATATTGCCGTTGCTGCGGTTGCTGTCGCCGTTGCTCCGGAAGCCGCCGCGGTCGCCGCGGCGGCGTCGGCCGCCACCGGCGCGACAGGAGTCAGGGGAGTCGCGGAACGTGCCATCAGCGATGCCTCACTTTCGGATCGAACAAGCCGTAGCTGAGGTCGACCAGCAGATTGATCAGCATCACCGCCACGCCGACCACCAGGAAAACGCCGGTGATCACCGGATAGTCGCGTTGATGCACCGCATCGAGCAGCAGCAGGCCCATGCCGGGCAGCGCGAAGATCTGCTCGATGATGACGGCGCCGCCGATCAGCAGCGGCGCCTGCAGGCCTACCAGCGTCACCACGGGAATCAGCGCGTTGCGCAGCGCATGCCGCAGGATCACCATCCGTTCGTTCAGCCCCTTGGCCCAGGCGGTGCGGATATAGTCCTGGCGCAGCACCTCCAGCATCATCGTGCGCGTCATCCGCATCGTGATCGCCGACAGCGCCATGCCCAGCACGATCGCCGGCACCAGCATCTGCTCGATGTGCTGCAGCGGGTTTTCGCGGAACGGCACGTAGCGAACCTCGGGCGACCAGCCCCACCAGACCGACGGAAACACCATCACCATCGTGCCCAGCCAGAAGCTCGGCACCGCCAGCATCAGGATCGAGAACGAGCGCGCCACGTAGTCGGCCGCGCTGTCCTGCCGGATCGCCGACAGCACGCCGATCGGCAGCGCCACCGACAACGCGACCACCAGCGCGATGGCGCCAAGCGACAGCGTCACCGGAATGCGCGCCATCACCATCTTCAGCACCGGCTCGCCCTGCCACAGCGACACGCCGAGATCGCCGTGCAGCACGATATTGCCGATCCAGTGCAGGTATTGCTCCCACATCGGCCGGTCGAGGCCGAGCAGCTGCATCAGTTCCTCGCGGCTGCGCACATCGGCGCTGATGTCGTTCTGGCTCAGCATCAGGTCGACCACGTCGCCCGGCACCAGCCGCACGATCGAGAACACGATGATGCTGGCGAACAGCAGCGTGGGCAGCAGCGCCAGCAGCCGGCGCATCAGGTAGGCGCTCATGGACGCCTCGCGTGACGAGGGGCGCGGCTGGCCGCGCGCGCCGATGCCGGCGGGGATACCGGCAACACGATTTCTGCTGATGCTCCGGCCATGCTGTCTCCTGTTTCCGTCCACAGGTCATTGCCTGTGGCGGTATTTCGGCACGCGGAATGCAGTTTTTGTGCGGGACGATACAGCGACCGGCTTTGCGCCAATCGCGATCCCAGCATACTCATCGTTCGAAGCGATGACAACCCGGAAGCGCCCCCGGCGCTCTAGTGAATTTCCCGGGGGCGGGCCGCGGCGCGGCCTCTGCTTTGTCGCCGCGGCGGCTAGTAGCCGCGCAGCCGGGCCCAGCGATCGGCGTGGAAGTTCGCGTCGCCCAGCCACTCCTGCGCGGTGCGTGCGCGCTTCATGAAGAAGCCGATCTCGAACTCGTCGGTCATGCCGATGCCGCCGTGCATCTGCACGCCTTCCTGCACCGCCAGCGTCGCGGTCTCGCCGGCGCGGGCCTTGGCGGCCGACACCAGTGGCTCGGGGCCGTCCGGCGCCGATTCGTCGAGCCGTTGCTGGCAGCGCAGCACGATCGCGCGAGTGAGTTCCAGTTCGGTGAACAGATGCGCGGCGCGGTGCTGCAGCGCCTGGAATTCGCCGATGATCTTGCCGAACTGGCGGCGCTCCTTCAGATACGCCAGCGTGCGAGCGAAGGCCTCGTCCGCGATGCCGAGCAGCTCGGAGGACAGCACCGCGCGGCCGATGTCGAGCGCGCGCTCGAGCAGGGCGCCGCCGCCGTCGACTTCGCCGAGTACGGCGTCCGCGGGCACCTGCACGCCTTCGAAGACGATGCGCGCGGCCTGCGTGGCGTCGGCCAATACCACGCGTTCGATCCGCACGCCCGGGGTGGCGCGGGGCACCAGCAGCAGCGTGATGCCTTGCGTGTCGTCGGCTCCGGCGGCATTGACGGCATTGGTGGCATTGGTGGCTTGTCCCGCCCGGGCATCGCCGGTGCGCGCCGCGACGATCAGCGTATCCGCGACGTGGCCGTCGACGACCAGCTGCTTGGTGCCGTCGATGCGATAGCCGCCGGCATGCGGCGTCGCGCGCGTGGCCAGGCGGAACGGGCGATGCTTGCCGGCCTCGTCGAGCGCCAGCGCGGTCAGGTGCCGGCCAGATGCGATGGCGGGCAGCAGCGCGTCGCGTTGTGCATCGCTGCCGTAGTGCGTCAGCAGGGAGGCGCCGATTACCGCGGTGGAGAGGAAGGGCGAGGGCGCCAGCGTGCGGCCGATCGCCTCCATGATGACGCCGGCTTCCACCACGCCGAGCCCGCTGCCGCCGTAGGCCTCGGGCACCAGCACGCCGGCCAGGCCGAGGTCGGCAAAGCGTTGCCACAGCTCGCGCGAGAAGCCGGTCGAATCGCCGCTGTCGCGCATCGCGCGCAGCGCGGAGATCGGCGCATTCTCGCGCAGGAAGGTCAGCGCGCTGTCGCGCAGCATGTCCTGGGTGTCGTTCAGTACGATGGCCATGTCGATGTCCGCGAAGGATGCCGGGGCGCCGTGCGATCGCGCGGCCCCGGCCCGGTGAAGGGAAGGAAGGGGCAGGGGCGTCAGGCGCCGGGCAGGCCCAGGATGCGCTTGGCGACGATGTTCAGCTGGACCTCGCTGGTGCCGCCCTCGATCGAATTGGCCTTGGTGCGCAGCCAGGCGCGCGCGGTGGCGCCCTGATGGCTGCGCTCGCTTTCCCATTCGAGCGCATCGCTGCCGCCGATCGACATCAAGAGCTCGTAGCGTCGCTTGTTCAGCTCGGCGCCGTAGTACTTGAGCACCGACGAGAAGGCCGCGATGCCTTCACCTTGCTTCGCCAGGTCGCGCACCCGTTCGCCGGCGAAACCGAACGCGGCCTCGTCGATCTCGAAGCGGGCCAGTTGCGCGCGCAGCATCGGCTCGTCGAGCCGGCCGGCCGCATCGGTGCCGATCGCCTTGGCGGCGTGCCGCCCCAGCGGCTGCCGGAAGCCCCGGCTGCCGATCGCGCTGATCATGTCGCGCTCATGGGTCAGCAGATACTTGGCGATCTCCCAGCCGCCGTTGAGTTCGCCGACCAGCTGGTCGCGCGGCACCACGACGTCGTCGAAGAAGGTCTCGCAGAACGGCGACTTGCCGGAGATCAGCACGATCGGGCGGGTCGTCACGCCCGGCGTCTCCATGTCGAACAGCAGGAAGCTGATGCCGGTGTGCTTCTGCGCGGAGAAATCGGTGCGCACCAGGCAGAAGATCCAGTCGGCCTTGTCGGCATACGAGGTCCAGATCTTCTGGCCGTTGACGACGAAGTGGTCGCCACGGTCCTCGGCGCGGGTCTGCAGCGCCGCCAGGTCGGAGCCGGCGTTCGGCTCGGAATAGCCCTGGCACCAGCGGATCTCGCCGCGCGCGATCTTCGGCAGGTGCTCGCGCTTCTGCGCCTCGCTGCCGTACTTGAGCAGCGCCGGCCCGAGCATCGAGATGCCGAAGCTCTGCAGCGGCACCCGGCAGCCGAGCCGCTGCATTTCCTCGCGCAGGATCTTGGCCTGTTCGCGGCTCAGGCCGCCGCCACCGTATTCGCGCGGCCATTCGGGCACGGTCCAGCCGCGCTCGGCCATCCGTTCGAGCCATTGGCGCTGGGCCTCGGAGCGGAAGCGGAACTTGCGTCCGCCCCAGCAGATGTCCTCGTCGTCCTGCACCGGCTGCCGCATCTCGGGCGGGCAATTGTCCTGCAGCCAGGCGTGTGTCTGCTGCCGGAACGTCTCCAGGTCTTCCACGGTGGTCTCCTGTCGCGGTGGCCGGCCTCTGCGGGCCGTGGTCGTTGCTTGAACCCCTTGCTTGAACCCCTTGCTCGAACCGTGCGCCGCCGAGCACGGACTGCGCCGATGCGGGGCCGCAGGGCCGTTATACAAGCGGGCGCTCGCCACCGTCAATACGCTATTTACGAAAACGGTATCGGCCATGCAGAGCGCGCATATCGAATATGCCCCATGCGGTGCAGTTTGAAAGGCAATATGGCGGAGCGCGAGCGCTGTGTTAGCATCGCCGGAAACATACCAGAGTTACGAAACAGGTCGACGGCGCGATGCGCCGGAGCGGCCGAGGTGGAGACATGGAGACCAGCGAGGCTTCGATCGACGAAGCGGTGTGGACCTTCCCCGGCGCGCGCGCGCCCGACCGCCGCCGCTGGGTCGACGCCAGCGGCCTGCGGCTGGCCGTCTACGAATGGGGCGAGCCGGATGCCACGCCGCTGCTGCTCGTCCATGGCGCGCTCGATTTCGCCCGCACCTTCGATGGCTTCGCGCCGCTGCTGGCCGATGCGGGCTACCGCGTGGTCTCGTACGACCATCGCGGCCACGGCGATTCCGATCACGCCGATCTCTACAACTGGGTCGCCGATGTGCGCGACATGCTGGCGGTGGCGGATTCGATCACGCGTGAGCCCTGCCTGGCGGTCGGCCACAGCAAGGGCGGCTCGCTGCTGGTGCAGGCGATCCAGGCGCTGCCGCACCGGTTCATCCGTTTTGCTTCGATCGACGGCCTGCCGTTCCGCAGCCCGCATGCCGACAGCGCCGTACGCGAACGCAAGTCCTCGCTGACCGGGCCCGTCATCGCCCGCTGGCTCGATGCGCGCCGCCGCAGCGGCGAGCTCGAGCGCCGGCCCGGCACGCTGGAGGAACTGGCACAGCGCCGCGCCCGGATGAACCCCCGCCTGAGCCATGAATGGCTGTGCTACATCGCCTCGCACGGCGCGCGCCGCGACGAGCAGGGCTGGCGCTGGAAGCTGGACCCCGCGATCGGCGTGGGCGGCTTCGGACCGATGCGGGTGCGCTGGATGACCGACAGGCTGCCGGGTTTTCCGATCCCGATGCTGGCGATCTTCGGCTCCGAGAAGGAACCGATGGGCTGGGACGCCACCGCCGACGACCTGATGCCGTTCTTCCCGGCCACCACCGAGGTCCATCGCATGCAGGACGTCGGCCATTTCATCCATATCGAACGGCCGCAGGAGACGGCGCGCCGCATCCTTCAGTTCTTCGGCGCATGACCATGTCCTCGATTCCGTCTCCGCGCCAGTCCCCGCGCCAGTCGCCGCCCCACTACCTGCGCCACCATCGTCTGCGGCTCGCGCTGCATCGGCTCAAGGATGGCGGCGGTCATCCGCTGCTGTTGCTGCATGGGCTGGGCGAACGTTCGCCGGCTACCCTGCCGGCCGAATACGCGAGCTGGCCCGGTCCGATCCATGCGCTCGACTTCACCGGCCATGGTGAATCGGACCTGCCGCGCGGCGGCGGCTACAGCTGTGAATTCCTGATGGCCGATGCCGACATCGCGCTGGCGCATCTGGGCCCCTGCACGGTCGCCGGACGCGGCATCGGCGGCTATGTCGCGCTGCTGCTGGCCGGGGCGCGTCCGGGCGAGGTGCGCGGCGCCATCGTGCGCGACGGACCCGGGCTGTCCGGCGGCGGCGGCGCGGCGCGCAGCCCCTATATTCCGGTGCCGGATCTGAACCAGTTGGCGCCGCCCGATCCGTTTGCGATTGCGGAGCTGGCCAATGACGTCCGCCCGCCCAGCTATGCGTCGAGCTTCGCGATGCTGGCGTCGCAGCATTCCGACCTCGATACGCCCATCTCCGTCTGCTGCTGCGAGCGCCCGCCGTGGCTCGCCGCGGTGATGGAGCTGCTGTCGCTGGAGCCGGTCGCGCTGGACCAGGCGTTGCAGCAATACGCGGCCGCTGCGGGCGCCGGCATCCGCCCGGAGCGGGAGTCGGCATGAGCCCGGCCCTGTCGTCCGCGCGCGAGTCCGCCGACGCGGACGACGATGCCGAGCGCGGCTATCTGGACCATGTGTCGCGGCATTTCCGCCGCAATGCGCTGGCCTTCCTGGCGCACGGCATGCTGGGCATGACCGGCTTCCGGCTGGTCACCGCGCCGACCTTCGTGCCGGCCTATCTCTACCTGCTGTCCGGCTCGAAGCTGACCGTCGGCCTGGTGCTGTCGGCGCAGTACGCCGGCATGGCCGCGTCGTCGCTGTGGGGCGCGACGCTGATCGAGCATCGGCAACAGGTGATGCCGATGCTGTACCGCGTCGGCTGGCTGGTACGGCTGCAGGTGCTGGGGCTGGCGCTGTCGGCGCTGTGGCTGTCTGGTGCGGCGGCGCTGACGGCGGCGGCCGTCTTCCTGCTGCTGTTCGGGCTGCTGAACGGCGTGCAGAACGTCGCCTTCCAATACCTGACCTCGAAGATCATTCCGCTGCATCGCCGTGGCGGACTCAGCGCGCTGCGCAACTTCTTCGGCGGCCTGACCGCGGCGGCGGTGGCCTGGCTCGGCGGGCGCTATCTGGTCGGCAACGACGTGCTCGGCAACGGCTATGCGGCGACCTTCCTGGCCGCCTTCGTGCTGACCAGCCTCGGCATCTCCGCCCTGGCCGGCATGCGCGAGCCCGCCTTGCAGGACGTGCGCCTGCCGGTCGGCTTTCGGCGCCGCATCCGCGAGGTGCCGGCCTTGCTGCGGGCGCAGCCCGACTTCGTGCGCTTCTTCGTCGCCCGTGCGCTGGTGGCGCTGGGCATGATGGCGATGCCGTTCTATGCGATCTATGCCGGCCAGCATATCGACCTGTCCGGCGCCACGCTGGGCTATCTGAGCCTGGCCTATCTGCTGGCGCAGACCGCGAGCAATCTGCTGTGGGGCCGGCTGGCCGACCGCTGCGGCTATCGGCTGGTATTTCTCGCCAGTATCGCGCTATGGATCGCCGCCACCGCGCTGCTGCTGTGCTGCGGCTCGCTGGGCTGGTTCGTGCTCGCCTTCTGTGGGCTGGGCGCGGGCTTCGGCGGGTTCTTCATCTCGGCCGACAACCTGGTGATGGAATTCGGCGCACGCAAGGACCGGCCGATGCTGCTGGCCGTCGCGGGCACCGGCACCTACGCGATGATGGCGATCGGCCCGGTGCTGGGCGGCATGCTGGCGCAGGGCGTGCGCTTCTGGCTGGTGTTCGCGCTGGCCATCGCGGTCAAGTGCCTGGCGTTCGCGATGGCGCTGGCGATGAAGGACCCCCGACGACGGCCCGGCCCGTTGCCGCCGAACCAGGGCGATCCCATGACGTCGTGACGTGCTGACGCTCTGACGCTTGGGTACGCCGATGCCCGGACGACGACGCTTTGCCCACGGTCTGCTTGCTTCTCCCGCCTGCGGGAAAGGGCTGGGGCAGAGGGCAAAAGACAAACACCAGGAGACGAGATGGAAGCCAGAACCTATCCCGAGTTCAGCACCCACTATCCGCTGCTGCTGACCACCATCATGCGGCGGCCGGTGCGGATGTATCCCGATCAGATCGGCGTCGTCTACCGCAATCACCTCAGCGGCGAGTACTTCCGCTTTACCTGGGACCAGTGGTATCGGCGCGTCTGCCAGCTGGCCAACGCGCTGTCGTCCGAACTCGACGTCGTGGCGGGTACTCCGCGCGAACCGGGCGACCGCATCGCCACCATGGCGCTGAACACGCACCGCCACCTGGAGCTGTACTTCGGCGTGCCCGGCGTCGGCGCGACGCTGCATCCGGTCAACGTCCGGCTGTCCCCCGAGCACATCGTCTACACCATCCGCCATGCGCAGGACCGCGTGCTGTTCTTCGACGACGCGCTGCTGCCGCTGGTCGAGGGCATCTACGACCATATCAAGGATGTGGTGCAGCGCTTCGTCTATCTGTCGGACAAGCCCGGGCTGCCGGAGACGCGCATCGCCAACCTGATCCACTACGAGGATCTGCTGGCGCGGCAGCCAGAGCAGTTCGACTGGCCGGCCCTGCACGAGGACGTCAACGCGACGCTGTGCTACACCACCGGCACCACCGGACAGCCCAAGGGCGCGACCTTCACGCATCGCCAGCTGTATCTGATGACGGTGCACGTGATGGCGCAGATGGCGATCGCCAACACGCCGTCGATCGACATCGAGGACGGCCTGGGCGTGCGGCTCGGCGAATCGGCGGTGCCGCTGCTGAACACGCCGATGTTCCATATCCACGCCTGGGGCGCGCCCTTCATCGCGGTCTACAGCGCGCAGAAGATCGTGCTGCACGGCACCTTCACCGTGCAGGGGTTCTGCGAGCTGGTCGAGCGCGAGAAGGTGACCTCGGTCGGCATCGTCGCCACCATCGCGGCGATGCTGCTCGAATACCCGGATCTGCACAAATACGACCTGAGCAGCCTGGTGCGCGTCAACGTCGGCGGCGGTGCGCTGCCGCTGGGCCTGAAGAAGAAGCTCGAAGCGCTGATTCCGTCGTTCCGGATGAGCTCCGGGTACGGCATGACGGAGACCGCCCCGACCATCGTCACCTCCTTCATCAAGAAGGACCTGGTCGACCTGGACCGCGAGCAGACCGATGCGCTGCTGGTCAAGGCGGGCCTGCCGATCCTCGGCGTCGACGTCGAGGTGGTGGACGATGACGGCAAGCCGGTGCCGAAGGACGACCAGACGGTCGGCGAGATCGTCGTGCGCGCGCCGTGGACCACCGAACGCTATTTCCGCGATCCCGAGAAGAGCGCCGAGCTGTGGCGCGGCGGCTGGCTGCATACCGGCGACCTTGCCAAGGTCGATGCGCACGGCTACATCACGATCGCGGACCGCATCAAGGACGTGATCCGCAGCGGCGCCGAGATGGTGCCGACCGTGCTGCTGGAAAACCTGATCGCGATGGCCGACTTCGTGCAGGAGGCGACCGTGGTCGGCGTGCCCGATCCGGTCTGGGGCGAACGGCCGATGGCGCTGGTCAGCGTGCGCACCGGCTTCGAGGCCGATGAATACGCGGTCATCGATTTCCTGAAGACCCATGGCGTCGACACCGGCCGCATCACCAAATGGATGCTGCCCAAGCTGGTGGCGATCACGCGCGACATCCCGAAGACCAGCGTCGGCAAGTACAACAAGAAGCGCATCCGCGACGAGCTGGATCGCTTTCTGGCGATCGCGCGGGATGTCAGCGATCGTGCGAGCTGAGGTGGGAGCGGGCTGCGTGGTGTTGATCCTTGCCCGATCCCGATCCCGATCCCGATCCCGATTCGGACCCCGAGCCCGATCCTGAGTGCGGATCCAGTTCTGATTTCAATTCCCAATTCCAATGGAGACATCTCGATGACGACCATCAACCCGGTCACCGACCTCACCATGGACGCCGGCGTCGCCGTGCTGACGATCGACTCGCCGCCGGTCAACGCGCTGTCGGCCAATGTTCGCGCGGGCATCCTGGCGGGCGTCCGGCAAGCCGTCGCCGACGACGCGGTCAAGGCCATCGTGCTGATCTGCGCCGGCAAGACCTTTATCGCGGGCGCCGATATCACCGAGTTCGGCAAGCCCCCGACCGGCCCGTCGTTGCCCGAGGTGCAGGCCGCCATCGAGGACGCGCCCAAGCCGGTAATTGCCGCCA
Organism: Cupriavidus cauae; assembly: GCF_026210475.1. Classification (NCBI taxonomy): domain Bacteria; kingdom Pseudomonadati; phylum Pseudomonadota; class Betaproteobacteria; order Burkholderiales; family Burkholderiaceae; genus Cupriavidus; species Cupriavidus cauae. The sequence continues at coordinate 591,357 of NZ_CP080294.1, read as the reverse complement.
TTCACGGCACCGCACTCGGCGGCGGACTCGAAGTCGCGCTGGTCTGCCACTATCGCGTGGCGGCGCGTTCCGCCAAATGCGGCCTGCCCGAGGTCACTCTGGGCCTGCTGCCCGGCGCAGGCGGCACCCAGCGGCTGCCGCGCATCGTCGGCGTCGAGAAGGCGCTGGAAATGGTCACCTCGGGCACCCACGTGCCGGCGCCGGCCGCGGCCGAGATGGGTCTGGTCGATCTGCTGACCGACGACGCCAGCCTGCGCGCCGATGCCATCGCCTTCGCCCGCCGGGTCGTGGCCGAGGCGCGGCCGCTGCGCAAGGTCCGCGATCTCGACGACAAGATCGCCGCCGCGCGCGGGAAGCCGGAGATCTTCGCCGAGTTCCGCCGGGCCAACGCCCGGCGCTTTCGCGGCTTCGATGCGCCGGAATACAACATCCGCTGCATCGAGGCGGCGGTCGAACTGCCGTTCGACGAAGGGCTCAAGCGCGAGCGCGCGATGTTCGTCGAGCTGCTGAACGGCACGCAGTCGGCGGCGCAGCGCTACTACTTCTTCGCCTCGCGCCAGGTCTGGCAGTTGCCCGATATCGGCGCCGATACGCCGCTGCTGCCGGTCAAGCAGGTGGGCATCATCGGGGCCGGCACCATGGGCGGCGGCATTGCGATGAACTTTCTCAATGCCGGCTATCCGGTCACCATCGTCGAGACCTCGCAGCAGGCGCTGGACCGTGGGGTGCGGACCATCCGCGCCAACTACGAGAACACGGCGAAGAAGGGCCGCATCACGGCCGCCGACATCGAGCGCCGCATGGCGCTGCTGACGCCGACGCTGCAGATGGAGCGGCTGGCCGACGCCGATCTGGTGATCGAGGCCGTGTTCGAGAACATGGACGTCAAGAAGGACGTGTTCGGCCGGCTCGACCGCATCGCCAAGCCGGGCGCGATCCTGGCGACCAATACCTCGGCGCTGGACGTCGACGAGATCGCCGCCGCCACGTCGCGGCCTGAGGCGGTGATCGGCCTGCATTTCTTCTCGCCGGCCAATGTGATGAAGCTGCTGGAGGTCGTGCGCGGCGCGAAGACCGCCAAGCCGGTGATCCGCACGTCCATGGAACTGGCCCGCAAGATCGGCAAGATCGCCGCGCTGGTGGGCGTCTGCCCGGGCTTCGTCGGCAACCGGATGCTGGCGCAGCGCCAGCGCGAGGCACAGAAGCTGGTGCTGGAAGGCGCGCTGCCATGGGATGTCGACCGCGTGCTGTACGACTTCGGCTTCCCGATGGGACCGTTCGCGATGAGCGACCTCGCCGGCCTCGACCTTGGCTGGGTCCGGGAGAAGTCGAGCAGCTCGACGCTGCGCGAAATCCTCTGCGAAATGGATCGGCGCGGGCAGAAGACCGGGGCGGGGTACTACGACTACGACGAGAAGCGCAACGCCAGGCCGTCGCCGGTGGTCGAGCAGGTGATCCGCGATTTCGCGGCGAAGCAGGGCCGCACCAGCCGCGTCGTCTCCGAGCAGGAGATCCTGGAGCGCTGCATCTATCCGATGATCAACGAGGGCGCCAAGATCCTGGAGGAAGGCAAGGCGATCCGAGCGTCGGATATCGATGTGATCTGGGTCAACGGCTATGGCTGGCCGGTCTACCGCGGCGGCCCGATGTTCTATGCGGACACGATCGGCCTCGACAAGGTGCTGGAGACGCTGCGGCGCTACGAGGAAAGCTTCGGTGCCGACTTCAAGCCGGCCAGGCTGCTCGAAGACCTGGTGGCGCAGGGTCGCAAGTTTGGCGACCTGAAGTAGGCCCACCAGTTGGGCATTGTGGCCGCCATACGGGGCCGCCATACGGGGCCGCAATGCCGTCGCCCCGCGAAACGGGGAAGCGGCGGCCCGTATGACCCTGCATTCCGCATCGGCGGAAGGACCAAATCCGCCGTGCGATCTCGGTCGGCCTAGGCCGGCGCGCCGTGCGGCTCGGCCATCGCCACCACGACCTTGCGCGGTCCGCTGAACGGCTCGCGCGCATGCGCGGTCAGCATATTGTCCAGCATCAGCACATCGCCCTGACGCCACGGGAACACGATCTTGTGCGCGTCGAGCACCGCGCGGACGGCGTCCAGTTCGGCGTCCGGAATCGGCGCGCCGTCGCCGTAATAGACATTGCGCGGCAGGTCCTCTTCGCCGACCGTATCGAGCAGCACCTCGCGCATCTCGGGCGCCAGCGCCGACAGATGGAACAGGTGCGCCTGGTTGAACCACACCGGATCGCCGGTATGCGGATGATGGGCGATGCCCTGCACCCGCTGGCGCGTGCGCAGTTCGCCGTCGTCCTTCCATTCGCAGACGATGCCATGCCGCGCGCAGTAGGCCTCGACCTGGGCGCGGTCCTCGGTGTTGAACACCTGCTGCCACGGCACATCCATGCCGTTGCCGAAGTTGCGCACATAGCAAAGCCCGCGCGTGGCAAAGCGCTCCCGTGTGCCGGCATCGACCGCACGGTAGATCGCGCGGCTGTCGGCGATCGGCGTTTCGCCGCCCTGTGGCGCCGCGCGCTCGCAATAGAACCAGATCTTCATCGGCCATTCGCGCGTATAGGCCTGCTCGTTGTGCAGCGGGATCGACTGGTGCGCGGGGTATTCGGTCGAGGTATAGACGCCGCCGGTCACCTTGCTGCGCGGCGTGGAGCCGAAATCATAGCTGAGCAGCGGATGGCCGAAGGCGGCGGCGAAGGCGCGAAAGCCCTCGGCGCCGTCGACGGCGAACGAGCGGAACAGCACGCCGCCGGTGGTGCGCAGGTGTTCCTCGATCTGGGCGCGCAGCCGTGGCAGCGCTTCGATCAGCGGCTCGCCTGCACTGGCGGCTTCGATGGTGAAGGGCAGCTCCGCCGCGCGCGGCAACGACGCGGCGGTCAGCGACTCGACGGTAGGCGTGGACAGATCGGTCATGCGGTCCTCATCGGGAGAGCTTGGGCGGAAATGCCTTCGGCGGGAAGGGCTTCGGCGAAAAGGGCTTGGGCGGGAAGGGCTTCGGCGCGAAGGGCGGAAACGGTGTTTCTCCCCTCTCCCGCTTGCGGGAGGGAGTCGGGGCAGAGGGAAGTATCAGCAGCCCCGGTGAGCAGCGCCAAGGCGGCGCGATATGGCGCATCGCCGGCGTTCGCTTGGCACGGCAGCGAAGCAACCTCGCAGGCCTGCGCCGGATGCCACGCCCCCGCGGCGGTCGGTAGCGCCGCCCCCGGACCGTGCGGCCGCCAGCGGCCGTCGCCCGACCCCTGCAGCGCGACCTGCTGCCAACGGGGATCGGCGATGCCGGTGCCGGCCGCCTTGGTCAGGGCTTCGCGCGCGGTCCACAGCGCATAGAAGCGATCCAGCCGCAAGGCGGGATGGCAGCCGCACAGCATGGCCTGCTCGTCCGCCGAGAACGCCGATGCGGCCAACGTCAGCGGCTCCACCGGGCGGCATTGCTCGATGTCGACGCCGACCGCCGCGATCGCGGGATCCGTCGCGATGGCGATCAGTCCGATGCCGCCGCTGTGCGAGACATTGAAGCGCGGCGCGCTGTCGATCCCCGGCGGCAAGATCGGTTTGCCCAGCGGATCTGCCTCCAGCGGGACCGCCTGCGGCGCAAGTTCGACAATCGCGCCAAGCAAACAGCGCAACGCGGCGCGTACCGCGGCAAAGCGGGCCCGATCGGCACCGCGACGATAGCCGCGCAGCCGCGCCGCTTCCTGTGGCGACAGGACTGCCAGGTCACCGGGTGCGGGCTCGGCCTTGACGTCGATATCGATCCGCCAGACGCGCACGTCGTAGGACTCGAGCGGCGCGGGCAGCGGCACGGGCGTCGGCTCCATCGATCGCAGCGGCGCTAGCATGCGCTGACCTCCACGGCTGCGCTCCCCGCCGCGGCCGCCGCCGAAACGCCAAGCTGCGTGCCGATCCGCGCAAGCATCGATGCGGCGTGGTCGCGCAGGAAGAAGTGCCCGCCGTCGTACCAGTCCAGCGTGAAGGCGCCCTCCGTTTCGTGGCCCCAGCCGGCGATCGTACCGCCGACGGTGCGGTCGCTGCGCCCGCCGAAGGCATGCAGCGGACAGCGCAGCAACGTCCGCTCGCGATGCCGATAACTCGCGCAGACACGGAAGTCGGCACGCAGCACCGGCAACGTCAACGCCATCATTTCCTCGTGTTCCAGCAATTCCGGCGGCGTGCCGTCGAGCGCGCGCAGATGGTCCATCAGCGCGGCATCGTCCAACGGTCCGGCGAAGCGGTCGGGGTCGCGCAGACGCGGGGCCGGGCAACCGGAGACCACCAATGCGCAAGCGGGCTCGCCCTCGCCCTGCCAGCGGTGCGCCAGCTCGTAGGCGATCAGCGCCCCCATGCTGTGGCCGAACAGCGCATGGCGGCTGCGCGGCGATTCGGCCAGCAGCCGCTGCTGGCGCAACTCGAGCGCCAGCTGGTCGCACAGCGTATCGAACGATTCGCACAGCGGCTGCCCAATCCGGGTGCCGCGGCCGGGCAGTTCGACCGGCCGGATCGTCAGCCCGGCCGGCGCCGCGCGGCGCCATCCGGCATAGGCCGCGGCGCCCGCGCCCGCATTGGGCAGGCACCACAGCGTGACCGGGCCGGTGGCGGTCATCGCGCCGCGGGCTCGCCCTGCGCTTGCATCGCGGCACGCAGGCTCGCGGGCCGCATATCGGTCCAGTGTGTCTCGATGTACTCAAGGCATTGCTGCCGCTGGCCGCTGAAGCCGACGGCGCGCCAGCCCGCCGGGATCGGACGGTAATCGGGCCAGATCGAATACTGCTCTTCCGGATTGATGACGACCTGGAAGAGCAGGGTGTCGCTGTCGAAGCTCATGGTGTGTCCCTCGTCTGACTGGATGCGTGGCAGTGGCGGCGCCCAAGCGAACGCCCGTGACAACTAGACGGATCGCGACGGCGCGAATTTAGTCGAGAGGGACCCGGCGGGCTCGCGTCGGCGATCGCGGGATTGAATCCAAAATCTAAATATCGCCCGCCCCGGATCGTCACATCGGATATCCCCGCACGAGACGCGGGGTCGGCCGCTGCGTCGGTCGCCGAACTCCCACCGCAAGGGGCATCAGATGACAAGCAGTGCTTTGGAATACGACCTACTCGGCATCGGCTTCGGGCCATCGAATCTGGCGCTGGCCATTGCGATGGAAGAGCGCGCCGGTGCCGCGGCGGCGGCCCGCACCGCGCGGCCGCCGCGCTATGCCTTCATCGAGCGCAAGCCCGATTTCGTCTGGCATGGCGGCATGCTGCTGGACGACACCGACATGCAGATTTCCTTCCTGAAGGATCTGGCGACGCTGCGCAATCCGCGCAGCCCTTATACCTTCATCAACTATCTGCACAGCCGCGGTCGGCTCGAAGCGTTCATCAACCTGAAGACGTTCTTCCCGAGCCGGATCGAGTTCAACGACTATCTGGCGTGGGTCGCCTCGCACTTCGGCGAGCGCTGCCACTATGGGGAGGAGGTGATCGACGTGCTGCCCGAGCCGGCGGACGGCGTGGTGCAGCGCCTGCGCGTCCGCTCGAGGGATGCGGACGGGCGCATCCATGAGCGCCTGACGCGCAATCTGGTGCTGGGCGTCGGCGGCGAGCCGCAGGTGCCCGCGGCCTTCCGTGGCTGGCGCGATGCGCGCGTGGTGCATTCCTCCGGCTATCTGGATCGGATCGCCCAGTATCGCGACGACAATGCGCCGCGGCGGATCGCGGTGGTCGGTGGCGGCCAGAGCGCGGCCGAGGTCTTCATGGACCTGGTCAAGCGCTTCCCGGCCTCGGAGGTCGCGATGGTGATGCGCGGCGGCGCGCTCAAGCCGTCGGACGACAGCCCGTTCGTCAACGAGATCTTCAGCCCCGGCTTCACCGACTTCATCTATCGGCAACCCGGCGAGCGCCGGCAGCAGATGCTGCAGGAATATCGCAATACCAACTACTCGGTGGTCGACCTCGACCTGATCGAGCGCATCTATCAGCTGCTCTATCAGCAGAAGGTGGTCGGCAATCCGCAGCACCAGCTGCTGCCGGGCAAGGACATCGAGGCGGCCGCGCCGCAGCCGGACGGCATTGCCTGCGTGCTGCGCGACCGTGCCAATGGCGCCGTGCAGCGCCAGCAGTTCGATCTGGTGGTCCTGGCCACCGGCTATCGGCGCCAGGCTCACCAGCGCATGCTGGCGCCGCTGGCCTCGCTGATCGGCGAGGGCTTCCGCGTCGACCGCCACTATCGGCTGCAAACGTCGACGCGTTGCCTGCCGCAGATTTTTCTGCAGGGTTGCTGCGAGGACAGCCACGGCCTCAGCGATACCTTGCTGTCGGTGCTGGCCGTGCGCTCGCACGAAATCGCCGAGGCGGTGCTGGAGAACGAAATGCAGGCGGATCGTGATGCCGTGCGCGTCGCGCGGGACGCCGCCGACGTGCGGCCGCTGGTTGGCACGGCATAGCCGGCCGTGTGGTGTCTGCCGGTTTGCGCCGGCCCTTTCCTGCCGATATCGGCAAGGCGGCCGGCGCGTTCCGGCCGTCAGTCGTTCAGGACGCTCAGGACGCTCAGGACGCTTGGGCCGGTGACGGTGCGGTTCCCAGTCCGTCCCGGTCCGCGGGCAGGTACAGATGCTCGCCGAAGAAGCGTTCGCGCAGCAGCATCACAAGCATCGCCTGCTTGTGCGGGAAGTCGAACAGCTTGACCTTCGAGAAGCCGGCCCGATCCAGGTTGGCGATCTGGCGATGGTGGTCGGAGCGGGGCTCGCCGACGATGCGCTGCGTGCGCGGATCGTCCAGGAACTGGAAATGCTGGATGGCCGGGAACCATGCGGTCAGGAAGGCCTTGCCCCGAAACGCCGGCTCGCCGATCAGCACATGCCAGCCGCGATCGAAGTCGTTGGCGTCATAGAACGGCGCGATGCGGTTTTCCTTGGCCCAATAGACCTCGAAGTAGCCGAACGGCGTGCCATCGATCGACGCGATCAGCGGCAGCATGTGCGGATCGTCGATCAGCCCTTGCAGATAGCACCGATGCTTTTCCTCGTCGCCTTCCTCCTGCCAGAAGTGCGCGACATCCGGATCGTTCATCCAGCGATGCAGGCTGGCAAGGTCGTGCTCGACCGTGGCGGCGTGCAGCGTAAAGGTCCGGCGCAGCCAGGGGATATAGCGGGCGTAGACCGTGCCCGCGGGCTTCGGCGGCCGCACCGGATGGCGCTTCTCACCGGTCATCGCATAGCGCAGCGGATAGGGCGCCTCGGCGCGGCTGCCCAGCCATAGCGGCGCGTATTGCCACAGCATCGCGGCCTCGCAGCGGTCGCCGTCGGCGTGCGGACGCACGACACCGCGCCGATGCAGCAACGCCCGCGTCGGCTGGTGTTCGATGTCGACATCCACTTCGGTGACCGCCCACTGCGTCGTGATCGCCTCGAGCGCCGCGATCGCGGCATCGGCGGACGCGTCGGTATCGGCAAAGGACTCCGCGAGGCGCAGTACCGGGCGCGGTCCCGGGGTAACGGCGAAGCCCGCGAGCGGTTCGTTGCGGCGGGTGTCACGTACCTCGAGCCGCCCGGCTTCCCACGACGATTCCAGGGCGTCGCCGCGCGCCTCGAAGGAGCGAAACCCCTGGAAGGCGGCGGCCGCGCTGCCCGACTGTTCGATCGGCATGATGTTCTCCATGGTGATGGCCGGCAAAGGCGTTCGACCGGTGCTGGAGAGACGGTGGGCGAGGCGGGAAATTTAGCGCGTGGGGCACGCTGTGCCGGCGCCTGCGCCCGTAGGCTATCCGGGGGCCGCCAGACCCATATAGAATGCGAATCATTCGCAAATAGGATCGACCGCCGCCGGGCGCCAGCCACCATGCATATCCGAACGTTCCGCATCTGGTACCTGATCCACAAATGGGCCAGCCTGATCTGCACCGTCTTCCTGCTGTTGCTGTGCCTGACTGGCCTGCCACTGATCTTCGGGCATGAGATCGACCACTGGCTCGGCAATGGCGTCGAGGCGCCGGAGCTGCCGGCCGACGCGGGCCGGGTGCCGGTCGATCGCATCGTTGCCGACGCGCTGGAGCGGCGCCCGGGCACGGCGGTCCGTTTCGTCACCGCCGACGACGAGGAGCCGGTGTGGTTCGTCTCGCTGTCCTCGCGGGAAGCTCCTCGCCAGGGCGGGGCGCTGCTGACCTACGACGCCCGGACCGGCGACCTGCTGCGCGATACGCCGCTGCGGTCCGGCTTCATGCTGATCATGGTGAAGCTGCATACGGACCTGTTCGCCGGGCTGGCAGGCACGCTGTTCCTGGGCTTCATGGGCCTGTTGTTCGTGATCTCGATCGTCTCGGGCATCGTCGTCTATGGCCCGTTGATGAAGAAGCTGCCCTTCGGCACGGTGCGCCGCGAACGGTCGACCCGGCTCAAATGGCTGGACCTGCATAACGTGCTGGGCATGGCCACGCTGTCGTGGGCCTTCGTGGTTGGGCTGACCGGCGTGCTGCTGACGCTGGCCAAGCCGACGTACAGCTTCTGGCAGGCCACCGAGCTGAAGGCGATGGTCGCGCCGTTCGCGGCCACGGACGGCGCGTCGCCCGCCGCGGCCGCGCCGCCGGAAAAGCTGGCCTCGCTCGACGCCGCGATCGCGCTGGCCAAGGCCGAGGAGCCGGACATGACCACCGCCTTCGTCGCCTTCCCCGGCACGCCGCTGGCCGGCAACCACCACTACGCCGTGTTCATGCGCGGCGACGCGCATATCACCTCGCGGCTGATCAAGCCGGTGCTGATCGACGCGCAGACCGGAGCCTTCGCGGCCAAGCGCGAGATGCCCTGGTACGTCGCCGCGCTGCGGATCTCCGGGCCGCTGCATTTCGGCGACTACGGCGCGATGCCGCTGAAGATCCTGTGGGCCATCCTCGATGTCATCACGATCGTGCTGCTCGGCAGCGGCATCTATCTGTGGGTTGGCCGCACGCGTACCACCAATGCGCGGCTGCGCAAGATGGAAGACGAACAGCGCACCGCCGAGCGCGCCGCTCCCGCGGTCGCCGCGGTGAGCCAAACCGGAGCGAGCCGATGAAAACGCCCGGGACGTTTCTGTGGATCTATGGCATGCCGATCGTCCTGGCCATCGCCGGCTGCGTCGGCCTGGCGGCCGCGCTGTTCGCGGACGGGGTATGGGATTGGGTCTCGTGGCTGGCCCTGGGCGCGATGACAGCGGCAGGGCTCTGGTATGCGCTGATCCCGGCCGCCTCGTCCACCGAGCGTGGCGTCAACCGTTCGCCGGCACGGCCTCCAGCCGATCGCGCAGCCCCTCGATAAAGGCCGGCGCCCGCACGATCCCCAGATGGGTCGCCGCGACGCGCTGCGAATAGGCCGGCTGCCGTTCCAGCAAGGCAACCAGCCGTTCCATATCGTCCTCGGCGCGGTCGGCTGCCCACCAGCAGGTCGGCGCCACCTGCAGCGCCTGCAGCGACATGTCGTGACTGAGCTCGCGCAGCCGTTCGGCCGTGGCGAACATCCGTGACAGTTCGTCCGGGCCCGCTTGCTCCGCGCCGCCGGCCAGCGCGAAGGCGCGCCGGATCAGATGCTCGACGAGCTCGGGACCTTGCATCTCCGCCTGTGCCCTCGTCAGCTCGTCCGCAAAGCCGCTGTTTGCCAATTGCGGGAACAGCTGCAACAGATACGCGTGGAGTTCGTCGATCGAGCCACGCTGCCTGACCGGCGCCGTTCCCTGGCGCGGCACCAGGCTGTCCACCAGGCCGAGGAAGGCCACGGTCTCGCCGGCGTCCTCCAGGATCGCAGCCATCCGCGCCGCCAGTGCGCCACCGAGCGACCATCCCAGCAGCCGATAGGGACCCGTGGGCTGCACGGCCCGGATCGCCTTCACATGCAGATGGGCGAGATGTTCGAGCGAGTCGAACGTGTCCACCGGCGGGCACGCAAGCCCATGGACCTTGCAGGCCCCCTCAAGTGCTCGCGCAAGCGGCGTGTAGTCGAACACATTGCCGAAGGATGCGTGCACGCAGAACAGCGGCGGCGTCTCGGCGGCGGACCGATTCAGGGGTACAGGCCGATGCTGCGCCGAGCCCGCGCCGCCGAGCACCTGGCAGAGCGAGGCGATGGTCTGATGTTCCATCAGATGGCGCAGCTCGATGGCCAGACCGGCGCCGGTCGTGGCACGCAGGCGCGTCAGCACCTGCAGGCACAGCAGCGAATGTCCGCCGAGTTCGAAGAAGTTTTCGTGGATGCCGACCTGGTCGACGCCAAGGACTTCTTGCCAGACCTGCGCCAGCAGGGTCTCGATCTCGTTGCGCGGGGCGATGTAGCCTTGCGTCTCCCATACTGGCGCGGGCAAGGCGCGACGATCGAGCTTGCCGTTTGGCGTGACCGGCAGGCGGTCCAGCGCAATGATTTGTGCCGGGACCATGTGGTCGGGCAGTTGGGCCTTGAGCTGCGTTTTCAGTGTCGCGGTATCCGTGCCGTCCAGCACGCAGTAGGCAACCAGCTTGTCCTCATGGACGATCACGGCGGCATCCTTCACACCGGCTTGCGATCGCAGCAGATGCGCAATCTCGCCGAGTTCGACGCGATAACCGCGGATCTTGACCTGTTCGTCCTGGCGGCCGAGGTATTCGATCCGGCCATCGGCGTCCTGCCTGACGCGGTCGCCGGTGCGGTACATCCGCTCGCCCTCGGTGAAGGGATCGGGGACGAAGCGCTCGGCGGTCAGCCCTGGGCGACCGAGGTAGCCGCGCGCCAGCTGCGGTCCGGCGATATAGAGTTCGCCGACGATGCCGGCGGGAACCGGGTTCAGGTCGGCGTCAAGCACATAGACGCGGGAGCCCGGCAGCGGGGTGCCGGTCGGCAACTGCCGTTCGGGCAGGGCCACCGCTTCATGCGTCAGCACGCCGACCGTGGTTTCGGTCGGGCCGTAGTGATTGAACAGCCGACAGTGCGGCTTCAGGCCGCGGATCGTCCGAGCCAGTTCGGCCGAGGTCGCTTCGCCGCCAAGAATCAGCGCCTGCTCGGGCAGGACGTCAGCCGGTTGGCGGGCCTGCAGCAATCCGCGCAGATGGCTGGGTACGATCTTGAGCACGCCGACGCGGTGCCGGGCCATGTAGTCGGCAAAGCGATCCGGATCGAAGCCCCGCTCGCGAGAGATCAGATGCAAGGTGCGGCCGCTGCAGAGGGCGCCGAACAGCACGGTATGGCCGAGGTCGGCGGCGGTGGTGGAGACCATCGCCATCGAGGCATCGGCAGGCAACTGCAGCCGGTGCAGCACGCCGGAGACGTAATGCGCGAGCGCGTCGTGGCTGACCACCACGCCCTTGGGGGTGCCGGTGGAGCCGGAGGTATAGATCAGGTACGCGGCCTGGCCCGGAAGCAGCGAGACGGAAGGCGCATCGTCGACCGGCGTCACGGACGTCGGATCGATGCAATCGAAGCCGGGCACCGACGTTCCATCGATGGAATCGAAGCCCGGCACCGAGCCGACCACAACGCCCGCACCAGCGTCACCTAGCAGCTGGTGCAAGCGCTCGGCTGGCTGCGCCGGGTCGAGCGGCACGCAAACCGCCCCGGCTTTCAGGATGCCAAGCAGCCCGGTCACGAACCTCGGCGAGCGTTCGACACAAAGCCCAACCCGCATCTCGCGTCCAATGCCGCGTTCGGCCAGCGCCGCCGCGATGCCATTGGCAATTCGATCGGTCTCGCCCCGAGTCAGCGTCTGATCCTCATATCGCAGCGCGACAGCCGGAGCATCCTCCACGACGCTACGCCGCCATGCCGTCAGCACATCGACCGGCCTGGAGGCCCCCGCCTCACCAATCAGCCGTCCTTCGCCCCTTTCTTCGTCCCCGCCATTCAGCACGAACTCGCAAACACGAAGCCCCAACCCCGCCGCCATCTGCTCGAGGACGCCAAGGTAGTGCGCCAGCATCCGTTCAACCGTACGATGGTCGAAAAGATCGCACGCATATCCCATGGCCCCGAACACCGCGCCGGTCTGGTCCTCCTGCGTATCGAGGGACAGGTCCACCTTGGTCGAGCGGACCGATCGCTCCACCGGTTGCAGTTGCAATCCCGGAAGCCGTTGCGCGATGCTGCGGTCGCGCCGTTGGTGGTTCAGCATGACCTGGAACAGCGGGTTGCGTGACGGGTCGCGTTCCGGTTGAAGGGCCTCGACCAGTTGCTCGAACGGGAGCTCCTGATGCGCCTGCGCCTGCAGCACGGATTCCCGAGCGCGGGACAGCACTGCATCAAACGCCATGCCACCGTCGATTTCGGTGCGCAAGACCTGCGTGTTGACGAAGAAGCCGACCACGCCCTCGGTATCGACGCGATTGCGATTGGCCACGGGGACGCCGACGCGCAGATCGCACTGACCGGTGTAGCGGTAGAGCAGCACCTGGAAGGCGGCCAGCAGCACGGTAAAGAGCGTGGTGTCCGCACTGCGGGCCAGCGTACGCAGCTTCGAAGACAGTTCGGCGTCGAGCGAAAACGAAACCGCACCGCCGCGGTGGCTTGGCACCGCCGGGCGGGGGCGATCCGTCGGCAGTTCCAGCACGACGGTGCCATCGTCTGCCAGATGCGACTTCCAATAGCGCAGTTGCCGCTCGAGTTCACCGGCCTCCAGCCACTGCTTCTGCCACGCCGCATAGTCGGCGTACTGGATCGGCAGCGGCGCCAACTGCGCCGGCTGGCCGCTGACGAAGCCCGCATAAAGCCGCGCGAACTCGTCGATGATGACGTTCATCGACCAGCCGTCGGAGACGATATGGTGCATGGTGACCAACAGGATGTGGTCGTCGTCGGCCAATCGCAGCAGGCGCACGCGCAGCAGCGGTCCTTGTTCGAGGTCGAACGGCGCTTGGGCCTCGGCGTCGACCAGCGACTGGACCGTGGCGTCGCGCTGTGCCGGATCGGTGTCCGTTAGATCGCTGACGTTGATCGGCAGCGAGAAGCGCGGATGGATGCGCTGCACCGCCTGCTCACCCCCCTGATGGAAGGTGGTGCGCAGGCTTTCGTGCCGCTCCACCAGCGCATCGAAGGTCCGCTGCAGTGCCGACCGGTCGAGGTCGCCGCGCAGGCGTACCGCTCTTGGGATGTTGTACGCGGCGCTATTGCGGTTCCATTGCCACAGGAACCATAGCCGTTGCTGCGACCAGGACAACGGGATCGCGGCGCTGCGATCGGCCCGGGCCGGAGTGCGATCCGCCGTCGCTGACGAAGACGAAGACGAGGCGCCGTTCTGATTCGTCGCGATCGCCTGCGCGAGGTCGCCCAATACCGGGTTGGCAAATACCTGCTTGGGCAGCAGCTTGTGACCGGCCTTCTTCAGGCGGGCGATCAGCTTCAGCGACAGGATTGAATCGCCACCAAGCTCGAAGAAATTGTCGGTGGCGCCGACGCGCTCGACGCCAAGGACTTCTTGCCAGACCTGCGCGAGCAGGGTTTCGATCTCGTTGCGCGGGGCGACGTAGCCTTGCGTCTCCCATACTGGCGCGGGCAGGGCGCGACGATCGAGCTTGCCGTTTGGCGTGACCGGCAGACGGTCCAGCGCGATCAGTTGCGCCGGGACCATGTGGTCGGGAAGTTGGGCCTTGAGCTGGGCTTTCAGTGTGACGGTATCCGTGCCGTTCAGCACGCAGTAGGCGACCAGCCGGTCCTCGTGGACGATCACGGCCGCGTCCTTGACACCGGCTTGCGATCGCAGCAGATGCGCGATCTCACCGAGTTCGATCCGGTAGCCGCGGATCTTGACCTGTTCGTCCTGGCGGCCGAGGTATTCGATCCGGCCGTCGGCGTCCTGCCTGACGCGGTCGCCGGTGCGGTACATCCTTGCCCCGTCGTTGAAGGGATCGGGGACGAAGCGCTCGGCGGTCAGTCCCGGGCGACCGAGGTAGCCCCGGGCCAGCTGCGGTCCGGCGATATAGAGTTCGCCGACGATGCCGGCCGGCACCGGGTTCAAGTCGGGGTCCAGTACATAGACGCGGGAGCCAGGCAACGGCGTGCCGGTCGGCAACTGCCGTTCGGGCAGGGTCACCGCTTCGTGCGTCAGCACGCCGACCGTGGTTTCGGTCGGGCCGTAGTGATTGAACAGCCGACAGTGCGGCTTCAGGTCGCGGATCGTGCGAGCCAATTCGGCCGAGGTCGCTTCGCCCCCAAGAATCAGCGCCTGCTCTGGCAGCACATCGGCGGGTTGGCGGGCCTGCAGTAATCCGCGCAGATGGCTGGGGACGATCTTGAGCACACCGACGCGGTGCCGGGCCATGTAGTCGCCAAACCGATCCGGATCGAAGCCGCGCTCCCGGGAGATCAGGTGCAAGGTCCGGCCGCTGCAGAGGGCGCCGAACAGCACGGTATGGCCGAGGTCGGCGGCGGTGGTGGAGACCATTGCCATCGAGGCATCGGCAGGCAACTGCAGCCGGTGCAGCACGCCAGAGACGTAATGCGCGAGCGCATCGTGGCTGACCACCACACCCTTCGGGGTGCCGGTGGAGCCGGAGGTATAGATCAGGTACGCCGCCTGGCCGGGAAGCAGCGAAATAGAAGGCGCATCGCTGATTGGCGCCACCGAGGCCGGATCGATGCAATCGAACCCCGGCCCGAAGCCCGGCCCGAACCCCGGTCCAAACTCCGGCACCGAGCTCGGCCCCGAGCCCACGACAACACTGGCTCCAGCGTCGTCCAATAGCTGGCGCAAGCGCTCGACCGGCTGTGCCGGATCGAGCGGCACGCAAACCGCGCCGGCCTTCAGGATGCCAAGCAGCCCGGTGACGAACCCCGGCGAGCGCTCGACACAAAGCCCGACCCGCGTCTCGCGCCTAATGCCGCGCTCGGCCAGCGCGGCCGCGATCCCATTGGCGATCCGATCGGTCTCCTCGCGCGTCAGCGTCTGATCCTCATATCGCAACGCCATCGCGGAAGGATCGGCCTCGACGCCGCGCCGCCAGGCAGCCAGGACATCCGGCAGCGCTCCGTCGACGGTTTCGGCAACCAGCACGCCCCCGTCCCGGGCGATGCCGATCTGCCCGAGCCGTTGGTCAGGGTCGGCCAGCATACGTGCCAGCGCCTGTTCCATCCGGCCCAGCAACGCCGTGATGTCCCGGTCGGCGAAGCGGTCGCGCTGGTACGCGAGCGTCAGATGCAGGCGCTCGTCCATCGCCGCGATCAGGCTCAGCGGATAGTTATTGCGGCCGCTGATGACAAATTCAGCGCCTGCCTCCTTGGCGGCGGCGCCCAGCAGGCGGATGTCGATCTCGCCCTGCCGCTGTTTCAGCGCGGCGTCGACGGGGTAGTTCTCGAACACCACGATGCTGTCGAACAACGCGCCGCCTTCGCCCGGGCGTGCCAGCCGCTGGATGTCCGGCAGCGGCATATGTTCGTGCTGCTGGTTCTCCACGGCCTGTTGCTGGAAGGCGCGCCACCATTGCCGGACCGACAGGTCGCTCGGCAGTCGCACACGCAGCGGAACCGTGTTGATGAACAGGCCGACCATCGATTCGATGCCGGGGAAATCGCCGGAGCGGCCCGACACCGTGGTGCCGAACACCACGTCGTCGCCGCCGCCATGCCGTGCCAGTGTCCACGCCCACAGCCCTTGCACCAGCGTATTGACGGTGACGCCTGCCTGCCGAGCCAGCGTGCGCGCGGTTTCGCTGAGGGTGGGCGACAGCGACAGCTTCTGCTCCGCATAGCCGGATCGCCCGACCTCCGGCGCACTGGCCGGCAGGGGCGTCGGCACTTCCACGTCCGCCAGCGCCTGCTGCCAGTAGCTGGTAGACGCCGCCTTGTCGCGCTGGCCCAGCCACTGCAGATAGGCGCTGAAGGGACGCGGCGCCGTGGCGGGCAGCGGCTGGCCGCGGCGCAGCGCCAGATACGACTGCAGGACATCGCTCAGTACCATGCCAACGCTCCAGCCGTCCATCGCGACATGATGGAAGGACCAGGCCAGCCACCAGCGCCGCGCCTCCACCTGGACCAGGCAGAGCCGAAGATCGGCGGCGCGGCGGAAGGGGAATCCGTCCTGCCGCTGCGCTCTGAGCCTGGCTTCGAGTTGCCGGCGCTGTTCGTCCGGCGGCATGACGCGCCAATCGATCTGTTCCAGTTGAACGGGCCGCCGCTTGTACGCGATCTGCAGCGGCACGTCGCTCTCGCCCCAGATAAAGTCGCTGCGCAGGGCCTGATGCCGGTCGGCGGTCCATTGCCAGGCGCGGACGAAGTCGTCGATCGCCAGCTCGCCGCGAATGTCGAAGACGCGCTGATAGTGATAGGGGTCGCCGTCGCCGCGTTCCAGTGCGTGGAACAGGACGCCCTGCTGCAAGGCGGTCAGTGCCGCAATGCTCTCGATGTCCTGTTTGCGTCGTTCGGTGGCAGTCGTCATGGTGATCGGATTCAAAGGCAGCAAGCGGTATGGAGCTCGTTTCAGAGCTCGCATTTGGGAGCACGGTTTAGAGCACGTTATCGAGCAGCGCGTCGAGCGCGTCCTGGTCGATCTGGACATTGACCAGGTCGGATGGCGTCATGCCGTGGTTGTCGTGACAGAGGCAGTGCTCGATGACGGCTTCCAGTTCGCGACGGAGTGCATCGCCCAGGCGCTCGATGGTGGCGGGCTCGAACTGTTTGCAGCTATAGCCGAGTTTCAACACCAGCTCGGCGCCGAATACCTGGCCATTGATGGTCAGCGCGTTGCCGAGCGGGGCCTGGGCATCGCGGCTGGCCCCGCTCGGTTCGTCGGCCATGGCGAAGTCGGCGTCCTCGCCCGCGGTCTGGTCGAATTGCCCCAGATAGTTGAACGTGATGCGCGGCTCGGCGCGGCGGGCCAGCTCCGACCGCATCTCCGCGGGGCCCAGATGACGCAGCAGGCCATAGCCGATGCCGTTGTCGGGGATCGCGCGCAAGGTCTCCTTGACCTGCTTGATGGTGTCGCCGATATCCGGCGCGACGGGCAGCACCACGGGGAACACCGTGGTGAACCAGCCCACCGTGCGGCTGATGTCGACCGAATCGGAAAGCGCTTCCCGTCCATGCCCTTCCAGCTGGATCGCGACACGCGGCCGTTGCGTCCATGTGCCAACGGCACGGGCGACGGCGGTCAGCAGCAGGTCGTTGATGCGGGTGCGATAGGCGCCGTGCGCTTGTTGCAACAGTTGCGTGGTTCGCGCCGCGTCCAGGCGGATCGTGTGCTGGCGCCCGTCGATGGCAAGCGCCGGTTCGTCGTGATCGGGTTCCAGCGCCGGCACGTCGGGCTGCGATAGCCAGTAGTCCGCCTGCTGCCGCAGGGCGTCCCCATTGGCGTGCGCCGCCAAGGTCTGCCCCCACGTCTTGTACGACGCGGTCTTGGGCGCAAGGACGATGGCTTCACCTTGCCGTGCGAGGCGATACGCCTGCTGCAGGTCTTCCATCAGGATCCGCCATGACACCCCATCGACCACGAGATGGTGCACGGCGAGCAGCAGCCGCTCGCTGCCGTCGGCCAGTCGCAGGTGCAGCGCGCGCAGCAACGGGCCCCGTTCGAGGTCCAGGCTTCGTTGCGCATCGCTGCAACGGTCCGTGATGGTGGCGATGTCGGCCACCTCCTCGTGCCACAGCAGGTCATGAGCGTCGTGCTCGGCGTAATGCTGTTGCCATTGGACGTCGCACTGTCGATAGCGCAGGCGCAAGGCATCGTGATGGGCGACGACGGCCTGAAGCGCCTGGCGTAGCGCTGCCTGGTCGATCGGTGCAAGAGGCTTCAGCAGTACCGACTGGTTCCAATGATGGCGATTCGGCATCGGCGTCTCGAAGAACCATCGTTGAATCGGCAGCAGCGGCACTTCGCCCGTGGGTTTGTCTTCGACGGGCCGTTCCGTGTCCTCGCGCGTCGCCGCCCGGGCCAGCGCCTGCACGGTCTGATGCAGGAACAGGTCCTTGGGCGTGAAGCGCAGGCCCAGGCGTCGCGCCTTGCTGACGGCCTGGATCGACAGGATCGAGTCGCCGCCGAGCTCGAAGAAGTTGTCGGTGATGCCGACTCGCTCTACGCCAAGGACCTCCTGCCAGACCTGAGTCAGCTTGGCCTCGACCTCGTTGCTCGCGGCGACGTAGCCCTGCACCTCCCACACCGGCTCCGGAAGCGCCCGGCGGTCGAGCTTGCCGTTCGGGGTGACCGGCAGCTGGGTCAGCGGCATGATCTGCGCCGGCACCATGTAGGGCGGCAGGACGTTCTCGAGATATGCCCGGAGCCGCGCCGGGACCTCCACCTCGCCGTGGTCTGGCACAACGTAAGCGACCAGCTGTTTGCCACTTGGACCATCGTGGGCCACGACCACCGCTTCCCGCACGGTGGCGTGGGCGCGCAGGCGCGCCTCGATCTCGCCGAGTTCGATGCGATAGCCGCGGATCTTGACCTGATGGTCGAGCCGGCCGACGTATTCGATGCTGCCGTCGCGACAACGCCGTACCAGATCGCCGGTGCGGTACATGCGGGCGCCAGCGGTGAAGGGGTCGGGGACAAAGCGCTCCGCGGTCAGTCCCGGTCTGCCGACATAGCCGCGCGCGAGACCCAGGCCGCCGATATAGAGCTCGCCTGCCACGCCTACCGGCACCGGGTTCAGGTCCGCGTCCAGCACGTAGGCGGTGCGGTCGCCCACCGGTTGGCCGATCGGCACGTATGCGCTCGGGCAATCGGTGTCGTGCTGCCCGACCCAAGCCAGCGGCGTGACCACGGCCTCGGTCGGTCCGTAGCCGTTGATCAGCGTGCGGGCCTTGAACTTCTGCTTGATGCGGGCCAAGGCTTCGCGCGACATCGCTTCGCCGCCGAAGGACAGCAGGCGCAGCGGCACCGGCTCGGTGGCCGCCTCGGCCAGACGCAGCAGGTACGCGGGCGGGAAGCCGGCATTGGTGACGCCTTCGCGAGCGATCACTTCGAGGGTCTGCTCGGCGCTCCACAGGGCGTCGTCGCGCAGCACCAGCTGGGCGCCGGCGATCAGCGGTACCAGCCAGCGTTCGTGGGCCCCGTCGAAGTTGAAGGACAGGAAGTGCAGCTCCCGGTCATCCGGTCCCATGCCGTATTGCACGACGGTGGCGTGGCAGTGCATCGCCAGCGGTCCGTGCTCGACGGCGACGCCCTTGGGCGTGCCGGTGGAGCCTGACGTGTAGATCAGATAGGCCAGTTGGCGGGGGGCGACGGTCGGCAGTTGCACCGGCGCCGGCACGCCAATGTCCTCCATGACGAGGAGCGGCAGGGTGGTATCGATGCGACCAGTCAGCGCTTGCGAGGTCAGAACGAGCTTGACGCCGGCGTCCTGCAGCAATTGCTCGATACGCGCAGCCGGCAGTTCGGGGTCCAACGGCAGGTAGGCGGCGCCGGCCTTCAGCGTGGCCAGCAGCCGTACGATCAGGTCAGGGCTGCGGTCGAGCACGACGCCGACGACGGTTTCCGGGCCGACACCGGCCGCGTGCAGGGCGTAGGCAAGACGCGTGGCGGCGGCATCGAGTTCGCCGTAGCTGACGGCGCGCTGCCCGCAACGCAGCGCAATGGCATCAGGGCGCTGTGCCGCCTGACGCGCGATGGCGACGTGGACGGGATCCGCAGCCGAGTAGCGGCGATCGGTGACATTCCAGTCGGTCAACTGCTGTCGCTCGTCCGCAAGCAGCAGCGGGATCGCGGCGATGGCGATCGCCGGTTCCTCCGCCACGGCGCGTAACACGCCGACATAGTGCCGCTGCAAACGCTCGACCGTATCGTGATCGAACAGATCGGCGGCATAGCCGAACACGCCGCTGAGAACGCCCTGTTCGTCCTCCTGCGTATCGAGCGCCAGATCGACCTTGGCGGCGCTGCCCGTACGCTCGACTTTCTCCAGCATCAGACGGGGCAGCCGATCCAGCGCGCGCAGGTCGCGCCGCTGATGGTTCAGCATCACCTGGAACAGCGGGTTGTGCGACAGATTGCGCTCGGGCTGCAGCGCCTCGACCAGTTGCTCGAACGGCAGTTCCTGATGCGCTTGCGCTTGCAGCACCGATTCCCGAGCGAGGGCGAGTACCGCGTCAAACGCCATGCTGCCGTCGATCTCGGTACGCAGGACCTGCGTGTTGACGAAGAAGCCGACCACGCCCTCGGTCTCGACGCGATTGCGATTGGCCACGGGGACGCCGACACGCAGGTCGCGCTGACTGGTGTAGCGGTAGAGCAGGACCTGGAAGGCTGCCAGCAGCACGGTAAAGAGGGTGGTGTCCGCGTTGCGCGCAAGGGCACGCAGCTTCGACGACAGTTCGGCGTCGAGCGAGAACGAAACCGCACCGCCGCGGTGGCTCGGGACAGCCGGGCGCGGCCGGTCGGTCGGCAGTTCCAGCACGACGGTGCCATCGTCTGCCAGATGCGACTTCCAATAGCGCAGTTGCCGCTCGAGCTCACCGGCCTCCAGCCACTGCTTCTGCCACGCCGCATAGTCGGCGTACTGGATCGGCAGCGGCGCCAATTGAGCCGGCTGGCCGCTGACGAAGCCCGCATAAAGCCGCGCGAACTCGTCGATCACCACGTTCATGGACCAGCCGTCGGAGACGATATGGTGCATGGTGACCAACAGGATGTGGTCGTCGTCGGCCAAGCGCAGCAGGCGCACGCGCAGCAGCGGTCCTTGTTCGAGGTCGAACGGGGCCTGGGCCTCGGCGTCGACCAGCGATTGCACGGCAGCGTCGCGCTGTGCCGGATCGTTGTCTGTCAGATCGCTGACGTTGATCGGCAGCGAAAAGGGCGGATGGATGCGCTGCACCGCCTGCTCGCTCTCCTGATGGAAGGTAGTGCGCAGGCTTTCGTGCCGCTCCACCAGCGCATCGAAGGTCCGCTGCAGTGACGACCGATCGAGCGCGCCGCGTAGCCGCACGGCGCGCGGAATGTTGTACAGGCCGCTGTCCCGCTCGAGCTGCCACAGGAACCATAGCCGCTGCTGCGCATACGACAACGCGGCCTCGCTGCGTCCACGCGCCGCGATCGGCAGTCGGCCGAAATCCATGCCGCGGGCCTTCAGTTCGGCAATGAATCGCTGCTGCCCCTCGGGCGACAGACTGGCGAACCGTTGTGCGAGGCGGAGTTTGTCAACGCTCATGCTTCTGTCTCCAGTGTGTCCAGCCACGCGTCCATGTCGGCCCAGCCTTCGGCTTCGGCCGCCTTCTCTTGCTTGTTCTGAAGGCCATTCGACGATTCGATGCTGGCTGCCATTTCGGCGAGCGTCGCCGATTCGAAGTAGACGCGTAGCGGGACCGGCACCGACAGTCGTGCGTTGACCAGCGCCGCCAGCCGCGTGACCAGCAGCGAATGGCCGCCCAAGTCGAAGAAGTTGTCGTGGATGCCAACCTGGTCGACGCCAAGGACTTCTTGCCAGACCTGCGTGAGCAGGGTCTCGATCTCGTTGCGCGGGGCGACGTAGCCCTGGGTTTCCCAGACCGGGGCGGGCAGGGCGCGACGATCGAGCTTGCCGTTTGGCGTGACCGGCAGGCGGTCCAGCGCGATCAGTTGCGCCGGGACCATGTGGTCGGGAAGTTGGGCCTTCAGTTCGGTCTTTAGCGTGGCGGAATCCGTGCCGTCCAGCACGCAATAGGCGACCAGACGGTCCTCATGGACGATCACGGCGGCGTCCTTGACACCGGCTTGCGACCGCAGCAGATGCGCGATTTCGCCCAACTCGACCCGGTAGCCGCGGATCTTGACCTGTTCGTCCTGGCGGCCAAGGTATTCGATCCGGCCATCGGCGTCCTGCCTGACGCGGTCGCCGGTGCGGTACATCCTTGCACCGGCGGTGAAGGGATCGGGGACGAAGCGCTCGGCGGTCAGTCCCGGGCGACCGAGGTAGCCGCGCGCCAGCTGCGGTCCGGCGATATAGAGTTCGCCGACGATGCCGGCGGGCACCGGGTTCAGGTCGGCGTCAAGCACATAGACGCGTGAGCCCGGCAGCGGGGTGCCGGTCGGCAACTGGCGTTCGGGCAGGGCCACCGCTTCATGCGTCAGCACGCCGACCGTGGTCTCCGTCGGGCCGTAATGGTTGAACAGCCGGCATTGCCGCTTCAGGTCGCGGATCGTCCGAGCCAGTTCGGCCGAGGTAGCCTCGCCGCCAAGAATCAGCGCCTCTTCGGGCAGGACGTCGGCAGGCTGCCGCGCCTGCAGCAATCCGCGCAGATGGCTGGGTACGATCTTGAGCACGCCGACGCGGTGCCGCGACATGTACTCGGCGAAACGATCGGGATCGAAGCCCCGCTCGCGCGAGATCAGATGCAAGGTGCGGCCGCTGCAGAGGGCGCCGAACAGCACGGTATGGCCGAGATCGGCGGCGGTAGTCGAGACCATCGCCATCGAGGCGTCCGCAGTCAACTGCAGCCGGTGCAGCACGCCGGAGACGTAATGCGCGAGCGCATCGTGGCTGACCACCACGCCCTTGGGGGTGCCGGTGGAGCCGGAGGTGTAGATCAAGTAAGCGGCTTGCCCCGGAAGCAACGAGACGGAAGGCGCATCGTCGACCGGCGTCACCGAGGCCGGATCGATGCAATCGAACCCCGGCCCGAACCCCGGTCCAAACTCCGGCACCGAGCTCGGCCCCGAGCCCACGACAACACTGGCGCCAGCGTCGTCCAATAGCTGGCGCAAGCGCTCGGCTGGCTGCGCCGGATCGAGCGGCACGCAAACTGCCCCGGCCTTCAGGATGCCAAGCAAGCCTGTAACGAACCCCAGCGAGCGCTCGACACAAAGTCCTACCCGCGTCTCCCGCCCAATGCCGCGTTCGGCCAGCGCCGCCGCAATGCCGTTGGCGATCCGATCGGTCTCGCCCCGAGTCAGCGTCTGATCCTCATATTGCAACGCGACGGCTGCGGGCCCGGCGGCGACATTGCGCTGCCAGGCGGTCAGCACATCGGCTGCTCGAGTACCCAGCGGCTCGCCGGCCAGCCTTCCGTCCTCCTCGCCGGCAAACCGCAATTCACCGACACGAGCATGCGGCGCCGCGACGATCCGCTGGAGCACGGCTACATAATGCCGCTGCAATTGCTGGGCGGTCGCCGTCGAGAAGAGATCGCACTGGTAGCTGCAACCGATTTCGAGGGTGGCACCGGCCGAGATCACCAGCGTCAGCGGATAGTTGGTAGTCGCCGCATGGCTGACCTCGCCGAGCTTCAGGCCGTTCTGCTCGCGTTGGCGCAGTGCCGCATCGACCGGGTAGTTCTCGAACACCAGGATCGAGTCGAACAGCGCCTGCCCGCCTTGACCGGCCCAGCGCTGGATCTCGTACAGCGGCACGTGTTCGTGCTCGCGCAGCGCCAGGTTCTCGGCTTGCAGCGCCTGCAGCCAGTCGGCGACGGCCTGGTCCGGCGACGGGGCCTGGATCACCGGCAAGGTATTGATGAACAGGCCGAGCATCGCCTCGGCGCCCGGCAAGGCCGCCGGCCGACCGGCCACGGTCGCGCCGAAGGCGACGGCACGCCGACCGGTATAGCGCTGCAGCACGATGACCCAGGCCGCCTGCAACAGCGTGTTCAGCGTCAGATGCTGGCTGGCGGCGCTGCGCTGGAGGTGCGCGAGGGCGTCGGCATCGAGGCTGGTGCGGCACGTCGCGTGACCGGTGCCGGCATCCGGTGCGGGAAGTGCCGAGGCCAGCCGGGTAGGCTCGTCGAGCGCTTGCAGCCGCTCGCGCCAGAACGACTCGCTGGCGGCGACATCGTGGGTCTGCAGCCAGGCGATGTGGTCGCGATAGCGCGAGGCGGGCACCTCGACCGGCTGGCCGTGGTAGCGCTGCAGGACTTCGCCGATCAGGCGGGCGGTGCTCCAGCCATCGAGCAGCAGATGGTGGCTGGTCCAGATCATGCGGTAGCGGTTCGCGCCCAGGCGGAGGAGGCGCACGCGCATCAGCGGCGCAGAGTCGAGCGCGAAGGCCAGCTTGCGTTCTTCGAGCGCAACGTCCTCGCACGCCGATTCGTTCCAGTCGCGTTCGGCATTGATCCGAACCGGCGAAGGCACCTGCCGATAGACCGCCTGCATCGCCTGCCCGTCGATCCAGACGAAGCCGGTTCGCAGGATTTCATGGCACGCGACCGTCTCGTCCCAGGCCGAGCGGAAGCGCTCGGCATCGAGGCCATCGAGCGTGATGGCGAGCTGGTTGACGTACAGCCCGGCCTCCGGCGCGTAGAGCGAGTGGAACAGCATGCCGTGCTGCATCGGCGTGAGCGGATACAGGTCCTCGATCTGGCCGCCGTCGAGGCGATCGAGCTGATGCTGGTTCAGGCCGGCGAGCGGCACATCGGACGGTGTCAGCGCGCCGGGTGGCATGCCGATGCAGTGGTCGATGGTGGTCTCCAACGCCTGCCGGTAGGCGTCCACCAGCGAGGCGATGGTGTCGTGGCGGTAGCGGGCGGTGCTGAACGTGACGCCCAGCGACAGCACGCCGCCGATGACCTGGCCATTGATCGTGATCCAGTTGTCAAGCGGTGCGTCGGGGGAGACGGGCTGCCCCGGAGACTCTGTGGCCCGATCGAACAGGGCCGCTTCGTCGATATTGGCGTCAAGCTGGCCCAGATAGTTGAACGTAATGCGAGGCGAACGAAGCGCGGCAAGTTCGTCGCGGATCGCCTGCGGTCCGAGAAGCCGCAGTAAGCCATGGCCGATGCCGTGATGGGGGATGGCGCGCAACGTTTCCTTGACCGCCTTGATGCTGCTGCCGGTGTCGCCGAGCACCGGCAGGACGACGGGGAACAGGCTGGTGAACCAGCCGACGGTGCGGCTGATATCCACGTTCTCGAACAACGCCTCGCGGCCATGCGCTTCCAGGAAGATGGCCGCTCGGTCCACGCTCGCCCAATCGCCGACGGCTCGCGCGAGCGCGCTGAGCAGCAGGTCGTTGATCTGCGTGCGATACGCCGCAGGGGCTTGCTTGAGCAGCCGCTGCGTCTGCGCCGGCGACAGCTGCAGGGTCAGCGTGGCGGCGTCGGCGATGCGATCGTTCTCCACGACGCGATCGCAAGGCAGTTCCGGCCCTTGCTGGGTGCGCCAGTAGTCCGCCTGCCGGATCAGATCGTCCGAGTTCGCGTGCTGGACCAATGCCTGCGACCAGGCCTTGTACGACGCCGTCCTGGGCGGAAGGGCGATCGACCGGCCGTCCCGCGCAAGGCGATACGCCTGCTGCAGATCTTCCAGCAGGACGCGCCATGACACGCCGTCGATCACCAGATGGTGTACCGCGAGCAGAAGGCGCTCACTGCCGTCCGGAAGCCGCAGATGCAGCGCACGAAGCAACGGACCGTGTTGCAGATCGAGGCTCTGTTGCGCGCGGGTGCAGTGTTCGTCCATGGCCTCCAGACCAGCGACATCTTGCTGCCACAGCAACTCGTCTTCTGCCGGCTCGGCGTAGTGCTGGCGCCATTCGCCCTCGGTCTGCCGGAACCGTAGCCGCAGCGCGTCGTGATGTTGGACCACCGCCAGCAGCGCCTGCCCCAGTGCGTCGTGGTCGAGCGGCGACCGCGGACGCAGCAGCACCGATTGGTTCCAATGGTGGCGGTGCGGCATCGGCGTCTCGAAGAACGCCTGTTGGATCGGCAGCAGCGGCACCTCGCCGGTCGGCGTGTCTTCGACGGCCCGGTTTGCTTCCTCGCGCGTGGCGATCTGCGCGAGTGCCTGCACGGTCTGGTGCAGGAACAGGTCCTTGGGCGTGAAGCGCAGGCCGACGCGACGCGCCCGGCTGACCGCCTGGATCGACAGGATCGAGTCGCCGCCAAGTTCGAAGAAGTTGTCGGTGATGCCGACTCGCTCGACACCAAGAACCTCCTGCCAGACCTGGGCGAGCCGCGCTTCGATGCCGTTGCGCGGCGCGACGTAGCTCTTGGCTTCCCACGCCGGCTCAGGCAGCGCGCGACGATCCAGCTTGCCGTTCGTCGTGACCGGCAGCCGATCCAGCTCGATGATGTGCGCCGGGACCATATAGGCCGGCAGGCAGCCTTCGAGATAGCCGCGAAGCTCGGCGGAGAGATCGGAGGTGTTCTCGCGCGTGACGATATACGCGACCAGCTGTTTCCCGCCTTGGCCATCGTGCGCAAGGACGACGGCCTCCCGGACCGCGGCATGGGCGCGCAGGCGCGCCTCGATCTCGCCGAGTTCGATGCGGTAGCCGCGGATCTTGACCTGATGGTCCAGCCGGCCGACGTATTCGATGCTGCCGTCGCGGCAACGCCGTACCAGATCGCCGGTGCGGTACATGCGGGCGCCGGCGGTGAAGGGGTCGGGGACAAAGCGCTCCGCGGTCAGTCCCGGTCTGCCGACATAGCCGCGCGCGAGACCCAGGCCGCCGATATAGAGCTCGCCTGCCACGCCTACCGGCACCGGGTTCAGGTCCGCGTCCAGCACGTAGGCGGTGCGGTCGCCCACCGGTGTGCCGATCGGCACGTACGCGCTCGCGCAGTCGGTGTCGCGCTGCCCGACCCAGGCCAGCGGCGTGACCACGGCCTCGGTGGGTCCGTAGCCGTTGATCAGCGTGCCAGCCTGGAATTTCTGCTTGATGCGGGCCAAGGCCTCGCGCGACATCGCTTCGCCGCCGAAGGACAGCAGGCGCAGCGGCACCGGCTCGGTGGCCGCCTCGGCCAGACGCAGCAGGTACGCGGGCGGGAAGCCGGCATTGGTGACGCTTTCGCGCGCGATCACTTCGAGAGTCTGCTCGGCGCTCCACAGGGTGTCGTCGCGCAGCACCAGCTGGGCGCCGGCGATCAGCGGTACCAGCCAGCGTTCGTGGGCCCCGTCGAAGTTGAAGGACAGGAAGTGCAGCTCCCGGTCATCCGGTCCCATGCCGTATTGCTCGACGGTGGCGTGGCAGTGCATCGCCAGCGGTCCGTGCTCGACGGCGACGCCTTTGGGCGTGCCGGTGGAGCCGGAGGTGTAGATGAGATAGGCGAGCTGGCGAGGATCGACGGTCGGCAGTTGCACCGCCTCCGGTTCACCAACGTCTTCCATGACGATGACCGGCAGGGTGGTATCGATCCGGCCGGTCAGGACTCGGGAGGTCAGAACGAGCTTGACGCCGGCGTCCCGCAGCAATTGCTCGATACGCGCAGCCGGCAGTTCGGGGTCCAACGGCAGGTAGGCGGCGCCGGCCTTCAGCGTGGCCAGCAGCCGTACGATCAGGTCGGGACTGCGGTCGAGCACCACGCCAACGACGGCCTCCGGGCCGGCACCGGCCGCGTGCAAGGCGTAGGCAAGACGCGTAGCAGCGCCATCAAGCTCGCCGTAGCTGACCGCGCGTTCGCCGCAACGCACCGCAATGGCATCAGGGCGCTGCGCCGCTTGGCGAGCGATGGCGACGTGTACCGGCTCCATGGCGGAGAACCGCTTGTTCGGCGTGTTCCAGTCACGCAACTGACCTTGCTCGCCGATATCGAGAAGGTTCAACTCTCCGATACGAACCTCGGGCCGTGCGACGACCTGCTGCAACAGACCGACGAAATGCTGCTGCAAGCGCTCGACGGTGTCGTGCTCGAACAGATCGGCGGCATAGCCGAACACGCCGCTGAGAACGCCCTGTTCGTCCTCCTGCGTATCGAGCGCCAGATCGACCTTGGCCGCGTTGGCGGTACGCTCGACTTTCTCCAGCACCAGACCGGGCAGGCGATCCAGCGCGCGCAGGTCGCGCCGCTGATGGTTCAGCATGACCTGGAACAAGGGGTTGTGCGACAGGTTTCGCTCGGGCTGCAGCGCCTCGACCAGCTGCTCGAACGGCAGTTCCTGATGCGCCTGCGCTTGCAGCAACGATTCCCGAGCGCGGGCGAGTACCGCGTCAAACGCCATGCTGCCGTCGATCTCGGTACGCAGGACCTGCGTGTTGACGAAGAAGCCGACCACGCCCTCGGTCTCGACGCGATTGCGATTGGCCACGGGGACGCCGACGCGCAGGTCGCACTGACCGGTGTAGCGGTAGAGCAGGACCTGGAAGGCTGCCAGCAGCACGGTAAAGAGCGTGGTGTCGGCACGGCGCGCCAATGCCCTGAGCTGGGCCGACAGGCCAGCGTCGAGCGAGAACGAAACCGCACCGCCGCGGTGGCTCGGGACAGCCGGGCGCGGCCGGTCGGTCGGCAGTTCCAGCACGACGGTGCCATCGTCTGCCAGATGCGACTTCCAATAGCGCAGTTGCCGCTCGAGCTCACCGGCCTCCAGCCACTGCTTCTGCCACGCCGCGTAGTCGGCGTACTGGATCGGCAGCGGCGCCAATTGAGCCGGCTGGCCGCTGACGAAGCCCGCATAAAGCCGCGCGAACTCGTCGATCACCACGTTCATGGACCAGCCGTCGGAGACGATATGGTGCATGGTGACCAACAGGATGTGGTCGTCGTCGGCCAAGCGCAGCAGGCGCACGCGCAGCAGCGGTCCGTGTTCGAGGTCGAACGGGGCCCGGGCCTCGGCGTCGACCATCGATTGCACAACAGCGTCGCGCTGCGCCGGATCGGTGTCGCGCAGATCGCTGATGGCGACGGGAAGGGGAGCAGGCGCGTGAATGCGCTGCACCGCCTGCTCGCCCTCCTGATGGAAGGTGGTGCGCAGGCTTTCGTGCCGCTCCACCAGCGCATCGAAGGTCCGCTGCAAGGCGCCATCGTCCACCGAGCCGCGCAGACGCAGCATGCCGGCGAGGTGATAGGCGCTGCCGGCAGGCTCCAGCTTCCACAGGAACCACATTCGTTGTTGTGCGGCGGACAGCGGCAGATCGCCGGAGGGCGGGCGCCAGTCTGGCGTAATCGGAAGCACCGACAGCGAAATGCCCTGCTGGCCCAGCCGCTCCAGCAGGATCTTCCGCTTCTCCGGCGGAAGGCCGACGAAACGCCGGATCAGTTCCCGGCTTGCTTGCTGTTCGTTCATTGGATCAGGAAGTCTCGAGATCGGCCATCAAGTCGTCGATGGTTTGCAATTGGCTGGCGACGTTGACCGTGGCGCCGGTCGCCTGTTGCTGGGCGATGTATTCGGCAAGCTCGGCCACGGTGGGCAGCGACATCGCTTGACGCAGCGTCAGCGTGTTGCCGAACTCGCGGTGCAGCCGGGAAACGAGTTGCGTCAGCAGCAGGGAATGGCCGCCAAGCTCGAAGAAGTCGTCGTGAATGCCGACCCGTTCGACGCCCAGCACCTCCTGCCAGATCGCCGCCAGCAATGCCTCGATGTCGTTGCGCGGTGCCACGTAGGAATGGGTTTCCCAAACCGGCTCGGGCAGGGCGCGGCGATCGAGCTTGCCGTTGGAGGTAACCGGCAACTGGTTCAGCGGCACGATCTGCGCCGGCACCATGTAGGGCGGCAGGCAGCCTTCCAGATAGGTTTTCAGCTTCGCGCCGACTCCGTGCTGGTCTTCGGCGGGAACGGCATAGGCGACCAAGTGCTTTCCGCCCGGACCATCGTGGGCGACGACCACCGCTTCGCGCACGGTTTCGTGTGCGCGCAGGCGCGCCTCGATCTCGCCGAGTTCGATGCGATAGCCGCGGATCTTGACCTGATGGTCGAGCCGGCCGACGTATTCGATGCTGCCGTCGCGACAACGCCGTACCAGATCGCCGGTGCGGTACATGCGGGCGCCAGCGGTGAAGGGGTCGGGGACAAAGCGCTCCGCGGTCAGTCCCGGTCTGCCGACATAGCCGCGCGCGAGACCCAGGCCGCCGATATAGAGCTCGCCTGCCACGCCTACCGGCACCGGGTTCAGGTCCGCGTCCAGCACGTAGGCGGTGCGGTCGCCCACCGGTGTGCCGATCGGCACGTACGCGCTCGCGCAGTCGGTGTCGCGCTGCCCGACCCAGGCCAGCGGCGTGACCACGGCCTCGGTGGGCCCATAGCCGTTGATCAGCGTGCCGGCCTGGAACTTCTGCTTGATGCGAGCCAAGGCTTCGCGCGACATCGCTTCGCCGCCGAAGGACAGCAGGCGCAGCGGCACCGGTTCGGTGGCCGCCTCGGCCAGTCGCAGCAGGTACGCAGGCGGGAAGCCGGCATTGGTGACGCCTTCGCGCGCGATCACTTCGAGGGTCTGCTCGGCGCTCCACAGGGCGTCGTCGCGCAGCACCAGCTGGGCGCCGGCGATCAGCGGTACCAGCCAGCGTTCGTGGGCCCCGTCGAAGTTGAAGGACAGGAAGTGCAGCTCCCGGTCATCCGGTCCCATGCCGTACTGCTCGACGGTGGCGTGGCAGTGCATCGCCAGCGGTCCGTGTTCGACGGCGACGCCCTTGGGCGTGCCGGTGGAGCCGGAGGTGTAGATCAGATAGGCCAGTTGACGGGGATCGACGGCGGGCAGTTGCACCGCCTCCGGCTCGCCAATGTCCTCCATGACGATGACCGGCAGGGTGGTATCGATGCGGCCGCCCAGCGCCTGGGACGTCAGAACGAGCTTGACGCCGGCGTCCTGCAGCAGTTGGTCGATACGCGTAGCCGGCAGTTCGGCGTCCAGCGGCAGATAAGCAGCGCCGGCCTTCAGCGTGGCGAGCAACCGCACGATCAGGTCTGGGCTGCGGTCGAGCACCACGCCAACGACGGTTTCCGGGCCCGCACTGGCTGCATGCAGGGCGTAGGCAAGACGTGTGGCGGCGGCATCGAGTTCGCCGTAGCTGACGGCACGCTGCCCGCAACGCACTGCAATGGCATCAGGGCGCTGTGCCGCCTGGCGCGCGATGGCGACGTGGACAGCCTCGGTCGCCGAGAAGCGGCGGTCCGGCGTATCCGGGTCGCGCGAAGGCTCGTCATGGTCCGTATCGAGCAACTTCATGTCGGCGATACGTGCCGTCGGGGCAGCGGCAAGTTGGTCGAGCACCCCACGGTATTGCCGCTGCAATTGCTCGACGGCAGCGTGCGAGAACGCTTCGCACTGATAGCTGCAGACGATATCGAGCGTGGCGCCAGCGGAGACCACCAGCGTCAGCGGATAGTTGGTGGTCGCCGCATGGCTGACCTCGCCGAGCTTCAGGCCGTTTTGCTCACGCTGTCGCAGTGCCGCATCGACCGGGTAGTTCTCGAACACCAGGATCGAGTCGAACAGCGCCTGTCCGCCTTGGCCGGCCCAGCGCTGGATCTCGTACAGCGGCACATGTTCGTGCTCGCGCAGCGCCAGATTCTCCGCTTGCAGCGCCTGCAGCCAGTCGGCGACGGCCTGGTCCGGCGACGGTGCCTGGATCACCGGCAAGGTATTGATGAACAGGCCGAGCATCGCCTCGGCGCCCGGCAAGGCCGCCGGTCGACCGGCGACCGTGGCGCCGAAGGCCACCGCACGCCGACCGGTATAGCGCTGCAGCACGATGACCCAGGCCGCCTGCAACAGCGTGTTCAGCGTCAGATGCTCGCTGGCGGCGCTGCGCTGGAGGCGGGCGAGGGCGTCGGCATCGAGGCTGGTGCGGCACGTCGCGTGACCGGTGCCGGCATCCGGTGCGGGAAGTGCCGAGGCCAGCCGGGTAGGCTCGTCGAGCGCTTGCAGCCGCTCGCGCCAGAACGACTCGCTGGCGGCGACATCGTGGGTCTGCAGCCAGGCGATGTGGTCGCGATAGCGCGAGGCGGGCACCTTGACCGGCTGACCGTGGTAGCGCTGCAGGACCTCGCCGATCAGGCGGGCGGTGCTCCAGCCATCGAGCAGCAGATGGTGGCTGGTCCAGATCATGCGGTAGCGGTTGGCACCCAGGTGGAGCAGGCGCACGCGCATCAGCGGGGCGGTATCGAGCGCGAAGGCCAGCTTGCGTTCTTCGAGCGCAACGTCCTCGCACGCCGATTCGTTCCAGTCGCGTTCGGCATCGATCCGAACCGGCGAAGGCACCTGCCGATAGACCGCCTGCATCGCCTGCCCGTCGATCCAGACGAAGCCGGTTCGCAGGATCTCGTGCCGCGCGACCGTCTCATCCCAGGCCGAGCGGAAGCGATCAGCATCGAGCCCGTCGAGCGTGATGGCGAGCTGGTTGACGTACAGCCCGGCTTCCGGCGCGTAGAGCGAGTGGAACAGCATGCCGTGCTGCATCGGCGTGAGCGGATACAGGTCCTCGATCTGGCGACCGTCGAGACGATCGAGCTGGTCCTCGGTCAGGCCGGCGAGCGGCACATCGGACGGTGTCAGCGCGCCGGGCGGCATGCCGATGCAATGGTCGATGGTGGTCTCCAACGCCTGCCGGTAGGCGTCCACCAGCGAGGCGATGGTGTCGTGCCGGTAGCGGGCGGTGCTGAACGTGACGCCCAGCGACAGCACGCCGCCGCTGACCTGGCCATTGATCGTGATCCAGTTGCCAAGCGGGGCTTCCGGATCGCGGCTCTCTCCGCTTGGCTCGTCGGCGAAATCGAACAGCGCGTCGCCGCCGACGCTCTGGTCGAACTGGCCCAGATAGTTGAACGTGATGCGGGGCAATGGGTACGCCGCGAGTCGTTCGCGGATGGCCTGCGGCGCGAGATGCCGCAACAGACCGTAGCCGATGCCATGATCGGGAACGCCGCGCAGCGTCTCCTTGATCGACTTGATGCTGGCCGCGGTGTCGGCGGCCACCGGCAGCACGACCGGGAACATCGTCGTGAACCAGCCGACGGTGCGGCCGATATCCGGTGCAGCAAGCAGGGTTTCCCGGCCATGCCCTTCGAGCAGGATGGCGGCGCGATCGACGCCGGCCCATTGGCCCACTGCCTGCGCGAGCGCGCTGAGCAGCAAGTCGTTGATCTGCGTCCGGTAGGCGGCTGGCGCCTGCTTCAGCAGGCGTTGGGTCTGCTCGGCGGACAATTCCAAGGTCAGCGTGGCGGCCTGCGCGATGCGATCGTCCGCCGCGGCGTGGTCGCATGGCACCTCGGGGCCGTGCTGGGCGCACCAGTAGTCTGCTTGCCTGGCGAGTTCGTCGGAGTTCGCATGTTGAACCAGCGCCTGTGCCCAGGCCTTGTACGACGCCGTCTTGGGCGGGAGCGCGATGGATTGGCGTTGCTGGGCCAGCCGGTATGCCTGTTGCAGGTCTTCCAGCAGGACGCGCCAGGAGACGCCATCGACGACAAGGTGGTGGACGGCGAGCAGCAGGCGCTCGCTGCCATCCGGTAATTGCAGATGCAGTGCGCGCAGCAATGGTCCCTGTTCGAGGTCCAGGCTGCGCTGGGCACGATCGCAGTGCGCTTCGATGGAATCCGTGTCGGCGACTTGCTGTTGCCACAGCAGCTCGCTATCGCCGGGCGCGGCGTAGCGTTGCTGCCATTGGCCGTCCTGCTGCCGGTAGCGCAGCCGCAATGCGTCGTGATGATCGACCAAGGCCTTCAGCGCGCGGCGCAGTGCGTCCGGATCCAGGCGCTCCACGGGACGCAGCAGCACGGATTGGTTCCAATGATTGCGGTTCGGCATCGGCGTCTCGAAGAACGCCCGTTGAATCGGCAGCAGCGGCACCTCGCCGGCAGGCTTGTCGTCGACGCGGCGATTGGCCTCGTCGCGCTTGGCCACCTGGGCCAGCGCCTGCACGGTCTGATGCAGGAACAGATCCTTGGGCGTGAAGCGCAGGCCGAGGCGGCGAGCGCGGCTGACCGACTGGATCGACAGAATCGAGTCGCCGCCAAGTTCGAAGAAGTTGTCGGTGGCGCCGACGCGTTCGACGCCCAGGACCTCCTGCCAGATTTGGGCCAGCAGCGCTTCGGCTTCGTTGGCGGGGGCGATGTAGCCCTCGGCCTCCCACAACGGGGCAGGCAGCGCGCGACGATCGAGCTTGCCGTTTGGCGTGACCGGCAGGCGGTCCAGCGCAATGAGCTGTGCCGGGACCATGTGGTCGGGCAGCTGGGCCTTGAGCTGCGTTTTCAGTGTCGCGGTATCCGTGCCGTCCAGCACGCAATAGGCGACCAGACGGTCCTCATGGACGATCACGGCGGCGTCCTTGACGCCAGCTTGCGACCGCAGCAGATGCGCAACCTCTCCGAGTTCGACCCGGTAGCCGCGGATCTTGACCTGTTCGTCCTGGCGGCCAAGGTATTCGATTCGGCCTGCCGCATCCTGCCTGACGCGGTCGCCAGTGCGGTACATCCGCTCGCCCTCGGTGAAGGGATCGGGGACGAAGCGCTCGGCGGTCAGCCCTGGGCGACCGAGGTAGCCGCGCGCCAGCTGCGGTCCGGCGATATAGAGTTCGCCGACGATGCCGGCGGGAACCGGGTTCAGGTCGGCGTCAAGCACATAGACGCGGGAGCCCGGCAGCGGCGTGCCGGTCGGCAACTGCCGTTCGGGCAGGGTCACCGCTTCATGCGTCAGAACGCCGACCGTGGTTTCGGTCGGGCCGTAGTGATTGAACAGCCGACAGTGCGGCTTCAGGTCGCGGATCGTGCGAGCCAATTCGGCCGAGGTCGCTTCGCCCCCAAGAATCAGCGCCTGCTCGGGCAGCACGTCCGCGGGTTGGCGGGCCTGCAGTAATCCGCGCAGATGGCTGGGGACGATCTTGAGCACACCGACGCGGTGCCGGGCCATGTAGTCGGCAAAGCGATCCGGATCGAAGCCCCGCTCGCGAGAGATCAGATGCAAGGTGCGGCCGCTGCAGAGGGCGCCGAACAGCACGGTATGGCCGAGATCGGCCGCGGTGGTGGATACCATCGCCATCGAGGCATCGGCAGGCAGTTGCAGCCGGTGCAGCACGCCGCAGACGTAATGCGCGAGCGCGTCGTGGCTGACCACCACGCCCTTGGGGGTGCCGGTGGAGCCGGAGGTATAGATCAGGTAAGCGGCTTGCCCCGGAA
This sequence comes from Cupriavidus cauae, assembly GCF_026210475.1. NCBI lineage: Bacteria > Pseudomonadati > Pseudomonadota > Betaproteobacteria > Burkholderiales > Burkholderiaceae > Cupriavidus > Cupriavidus cauae. Next base: position 556,716 of record NZ_CP080294.1, on the reverse strand, counting down.
GCAACGAGACGGAAGGCGCATCGTCGACCGGCGTCACGGACGTCGGATCGATGCAATCGAAGCCCGGCCCGAACCCCGGTCCGAACTCCGGCACGGAGCCGGGCACCGAGCCGACGACAACACCGGCGCCGGCGTCGTCCAATAGCTGGCGCAAGCGCTCGACCGGCTGCGCCGGGTCGAGCGGCACGCAAACCGCGCCGGCCTTGAGGATGCCAAGCAGTCCGGTGATAAACGCCGGAGAGCGCTCGACACAAAGCCCAACCCGCGTCTCCCGCCCAATGCCGCGCTCGGCCAGCGCAGCCGCAATGCCATTGGCAAGCCGATCGGCCTCGCCGCGGGTCAGGGTCTGTTCCTCATATCGCAACGCGACGGCAGAAGGATCCGCCACGACGCTACGCCGCCATGCCGTCAGCACATCGACCGCAGCCGACTCCAGAGCCTCGCCGACAAGGCGCCCGTCCTCATTGCCCAACGCCAGCTCACCCACGCGAAGCGTCGGTGTCGACGCGATCTGTTCGAGGATGCCGACATAGTGCTGCTGCATCCGTTCAATGGTGTCGGAATCGAACAGGTCCGTGGCGTAGCCAAATCGCCCCGCAATGCCGTCCTCGCTCTCCACCAGATCCAGCGCGATATCGAAGCGCGTGACATCGCCTTCGATCTGTTCGGCCGTGACAGCGTGGCCCGCCAGTCGTTTCGGGACGGCGATCGGCAGCGCCAGGTTGAACTTGACCTGGAACAGCGGGTTATGGGCGAGGCTGCGATCGGGCTGCAAGGCCTCGACCAGCTGTTCGAAGGGCAGATCCTGGTATTGCTGCGATTCGAGCACCGTCTCGTGCAGCCGGCGGAGCAGGGCGTCCCACGGCATGCTGCCGTCGATATCCGTGCGCACGACCAGCGTATTGACGAAGCAGCCGACCAGGCCTTCGGTTTCGACCCTGCCGCGATTGGCGACCGGCACGCCGACGCGGACATCGCGCTGCCCCGTGTAGCGGTACAGCAGCGTCTGGAACCCGGCGAGCAGCACCGCGAACATCGTGGTTTGTGCGCCCAGCGCGATGCGACGCAAGCTCGTCGCCAGCGCGCCGTCCAGCATGAACGGCACCGCGCCGCCGCGATGGCTTTGCACCGCGGGGCGGGGGCGATCGCTCGGCAGCTCCACGACCAGGGACTCGTCGCCAAGACGATCCTTCCAGTAGGCGAGCTGACGGTCGCGCTGGCCGGCGACGAGGCGATCCGCATGCCAGCAGGCATAGTCCGCGTAGCGGATCGCAAGCGGCGTCAGGTCGACGGGGCGATCCGCTACGAAGCCCTCGTACAGCCGGCAAAACTCGTCGATCACGACATTCATCGACCAGCCGTCCGACACGATATGGTGAACCGTGATGGACAGCCATTCCTGCTCGTCCGCCACCCGCAATTGCGCGACGCGCAGTGGCGGCGAGGCCAGCAGGTCGAAGGGCTCGGCGCTGAGCGCTCTGGCCGTTGCCTGCGCCTCGGCAGCTGCATCGGAGCCGTGCTCGCGCAAATCCAGCACGGCGATGGGGCAGGCGCCGGCGGGCAGCACCCGTTGCCTCGGTTCCTCGTGCCGGTCCGGTTCGAAGCGCGTGCGCAGTGCCTCGTGCCGCGCGACCAGCGCATCGACCGCGCGTTGCAGTGCGATCCGGTCGAACCGGCCGTGGAGCTTCAACACGCCGGAGACGTTGTAGGCGCCACTGTCCGGCTGCATCGACCACAGTACCCACAAGCCGCGCTGCACCGGGGACAGCGGCGCAAGGTCGGTGTCGGTTCGGCGCGTAATTGCCGCTTCCCCGTGGGAAGCCTCACCGTCGTCGCGCGCCAGCAATCCATCGATGACCGCCGCATTGGCCCGCAGAGTCCCATCGGCGAAGAGATGCGCCAACGCGTAGCCACGATGCAGGCGTTCCCGCGTCCTCGACACCAGCTGGGTCGCGCGCACCGAATTGCCGCCCAGGGCGAAGAAGTTGTCATTTGCCGAGGCAGGCCGGACGCCAAGGACCTCGTGCCAGAGCGCCGCCAGTGTCGCCTCGGTGCCCTGCAGCGCCACGGTGTTGCCGGTAGCGGCCGGCGAGGCGGCGGCCTCCGACGATGGAACGGATGCGAGCCGCCGCCCCGATTCGAATGCCGCCCACAGCGCCAGTTCGCCGCTGCGCCAGGCAGGCAGGCAGCGCGAACGCTGCAGCTTGCCGCTGGTGGTCTTCGGCAATTCGCCGGGCTGCAGCAGCAGCACCAGTCCCGGCGGCTCGCCGCAGCATTGCGCCACTGCCTCGCGAATGGCCGCTTCCACCGCTTCGGGCGAGCCGAACTTCTGGATGCTGCGCGCAATCTCGGCGGCGACGCCGATCGTTTCGAACTGCCCGTCGGCCGATTGGAACGGGAAGGCCGCGACGCGCCCCTTGCGCACGACCTCGACCGCGCCTTCGACCGCGATCTCGATGTCCTGTGGATACAGGTTGTGCCCGCGGACGATGATCAGGTCCTTCGAACGTCCGGCGACGTAGAGCCTGCCTTCGTGCAGGAAGCCGAGGTCGCCCGTGCGCAGATAGCGCGAGGCGGGGTCGTCGTGATGCGGGAAGGTGCTGGCGGTGGCCGCCGGCTGCTGCCAATAGCCCGCGGTCACGCTCGGCCCGCCGATGCAGATCTCCCCGATCTGTCCGTCCGGAACGGGGCTGCCATGCTCGACATCCCGAATCTCGATGCGATGGCCCGGAGCCGCGTCGCCGCAGGCAACTAGTCGCGCGCCGCCGCCATCGATCGATGCAACGGCGCGGCCGGTGGCCAGCGCCGCTTCATCAAAGCCGATCATCGTGGCGCCCTCGCCGGGGCGACCGCCGGTGGCGAGCAGCGTCGCCTCGGCCAGTCCATAGCAGGGATAGAGCGCGCGAGCGTCGAGGCCGGCGTCGGCGAAGTGGCTGGCAAACCGTTCCAGTGTCTCGGCACGAATCGGCTCGGCGCCGCAGAAGGCGACGCGCCAGCTGCGCAGGGACAGCGTCTGGACCTGTGCCGCACGCACGCGTTCCACGCACAGCCGATAGGCAAAGTCCGGGCCGCCGCTGACGGTGCCGCGGAAGCGGTCGATCGCCTCGAGCCAGCGGCGCGGCCGCTGCAGGAAATAGGTCGGCGACATCAGCACCAGCGGCATGCCGCCGTAGAGGGGATGCAGCAGTCCGCCGATCAGCCCCATGTCGTGATAGAGCGGCAGCCAGCTGACCATCACGTCGTCGGCCGTGGTGCCGAACTGGCTGGCGATGGCCGCTTCGTTGGCGACGATATTGGCGTGCGTCACCATCACGCCCTTGGGCGTCGCGGTCGAGCCGGAGGTGTACTGCAGGAAGGCAACGGTGTCGGGGCGGACGGCCGCGGCCCATGCCCTGGCGTCGGCGATGGCCGCTCCCGGCATCGTTTCGCCGACCGAGGAAACCCACGAGCCAGACGAGACCGACGATACGGTGACGATGCGCGCTTGCAGGCTGTCCGACCGCCCACTGGCCCAGTCGCCTGCAAGTCCGTCGTCGGCCACCAGGACACTGGGCCGCGCATCGGCCGCGATGGCGTTGAGCCTGGCCAGATGCTGCGGCCGCATCGATTCCGGCGGAAACGCCGGCACCGCGATCACGCGCGCCAGCAGGCAGCCGAGGAACGCGCTGACGTAGTCGATGCCGGTGTCGAGCACGATCATCGCGCGCTCGCCGGGCTGCGCGACCTCGCTCAGGCGCGTGGCATAGGCAGCCGCGCGTGCGAGCAGGTCGCGGTAGCGGTAGGTCGTGCCTGCCGGGTGGTCCTCGTCCAGCACCGTCAGTGCCGTCGCATCGGCGCGGCTGGTCCCGTGATGGATCAAATAGTCGAGCAGCGTCTCGCCTTGCATTGCTGTCCTTTTGCGAATCGATGGACCGGTGCTGCACCAGCACGTCCGACAGAAGGAAGACGAAGGGCGAGGCGGGGAATTTAGCGCGGCGGAGTGGTCATCAACCGGGCATCAGCACAATGCCGCGCACTCGGCCCGCAGCGGACAGGTGCCGCAGTAGTCGTCGCCGTCGAGCCGGTACTTCAGGCAGCAGACGCGGCGCACGCGCCGTTCGCCGCCGTCCGCCTGCGGACGGTCGAGATAGGCGGCGCGATAGGGATGCGGCCGGCCATCGGCGTCCGTGTCGGTGCGCAGCCACCGCGCCAGCGTGTCGCGGCGGCGTGCGTCGAGCGCCGGATGGGCGAGCAGGTTCATGCCGACGTATTGCACGAACTCGGCGGCGTGGCTCCACAGCACGCGCGGCGACGCACGGGTCAGTGCCGACAGCGCGGCGAACACCGGCGCCAGATGGCGCTGGGTCATGGCGGCCAGCATGTCGTCCAGCGTCGCCGCGCCCTGGCCCAGCGCCGATGACCGCAAGTGAATGCGCGATACGAGCCCATCCGGGCCGAATGCGATATCGACCTCGTCCAGCGATACCGGTACGGTCCGGCCCAGCGCAGCCGCCGCGACCAGCACGGGTGGCACCAGCACCACGCAGTAGTGCCGGGCCCACCACGATGCCAGCGCCGGCGGGGCGCGTTCGTGCTCGGCGCCGATGGTGTCGCGGTAATCGGCCAGCCGTTGCTGCAAGGCGCCCGGCTCGGCGAACCGGCTTCCCGGCAACGCTTGCGCACTGGCGGGCGCCGCGGTGACCCCTTCGCCGAAGCGCCGCAGCGGGCCGGGAAAGAAGGGCGTGAGTTCGGCAATCAAACGGGAATCTCCAGGCCGGGCGGGGCCGTATCAGGGCTTTGCGGTTGGGCGCCGCCTTCCACGAGAGACGGACCGGCGCCGCAGGAAATTAGGCGGCGCGCCCTTCTTGTGCCGATCAGCCGCCAATTCCCCTGTTCAGGCTCCCTATTGCCGTTCTCCCGTCACTCACGTAATAATTACGAATCATTATCATTCGCAGACGCATTACGGTAAGCCTTTTGCGTACCGGGCCGGCGCGATCCAATAAGAAGGGGAGTCTCATGCAACGGGTGTTCGATTGCCGGCGGACGGAGGTCCGGCGGGCGGTGGTGATGTTGTTTGCGCTGGCGGGCAGCGCGCATGCGCAGCAGCAGGCGGCACCGGCGGGCCAGCCGGTGGCGGGGCAGTTGCCGGAAGTCACGGTCCGGGCAGCGGGGTCGGAAACCGGGATCGGGCCGGTCGGGGGCTATGTCGCCCGCCGCAGCGTCACCGCGACCAAGACCGACACGCCGCTGTCGGAGACGCCGCAGTCCATTTCGGTGATCACCCGCGAGCAGATGGAAGACCGCGGCGTGCAGACCGTGTCCGAGGCCTTTGCCTATTCGGCTGGCGTGGTCGGCGACAACGTCGTTGAGTCGCGTTACGACAAGCCGGTGATCCGGGGCTTCCCGGCACGGCAGTATCTCGACGGCCTGTACATCAACTACTACACGAGCGGCTACCTGATGCCGCGCGTCGACGCCTACGGGCTCGAGCGCGTCGAGCTGCTGCGCGGCCCCAGCTCGGTGCTGTATGGCGCCAATGCACCGGGCGGCCTGATCAACCTGGTCAGCAAGCGGCCGACCGCCGAGACGCTGCGCGAGGTCAACGTGCAATACGGCTCGCACAATCGCAAGCAGGCCAGTTTCGATCTGTCCGGCGCGGTGGACAGCAACCAGACCGTGCTCTATCGGCTGACCGGCCTGTTCCGCAAGAGCGATACGCAGACCGACCACGCCAAGGACGATCGCATCTTCATCGCGCCTGCACTGACGTTCCGCCCGTCCGCCGATACCACCTTCACGCTGCTGACCCACTATCAGCGCGACAGGCAGGGCACCGCGATCAACTTCCTGCCGCGCGAGGGCACGGTCATTCCGACGGTCAACGGCCGCAGGATCTCGAGCTCGTTCTTCACCGGCGAACCCGGCTTCAATACCTTCGATCGCGAGGAATACGCGATCGGCTACGCCTTCGAGCATCGCTTCAACGACACCTTCCGCGTGCGCCAGAACGTGCGTTACATGCATAGCGACCTGACCTATACGGGGGTCTACGCGGTGGGCTGGAATTCGGCCGCGCAGCAGCAACTGCGGCGCGGCTCGCTCGATGCGGGCGGCAAGCTCGATACGATCGGCGTCGACACCCAGCTGCAGGCGGACTTCAGCACCGGTCCGGTCCGGCACAAGATGCTGGTCGGCGTGGACTACCAGCACGGCAAGTTCGACGACAAGCAGGGCTTCGGCACGGTCGGCACCCCGCCGCTGGGCCTGATCGATCCGTGGAATCCGGTCTACGGCGCGCGGATCAATCCGATCGCCTCGTACACCAACGCGGAGCAGACCCAGCGTCAGCTCGGCGTGTACTTCCAGGACCAGATGAAGCTGACCGAGCGGCTGACGTTCGTTGCCGGGGGGCGCAAGGATTGGGCGAGTTCGGATACGACCTCGACGCGGATCGTTACGGCGACCAACGCGCGGACCGTGACCACGACGCCGATCGACCAGGACGACTTCACCTATCGCCTCGGCCTGCTGTACCAGGCGCCGTACGGCATCACGCCGTACGTCAGCTACTCGACTTCGTTCCAGCCGCAGGCCGGCACCGATCGGCAGGGTTCGCCGTTCAAGCCGACCACCGGCAAGCAGACCGAACTGGGCGTCAAGTTCCAGCCGCCGGGCAGCAACAGCTTCATCACCGCGGCGGTCTACGACCTGCGGCAGCAGGACGTGCTGACGCCCGATCCAGGGCGTCCGGCTGGCACCAATTTCCAGATCCAGACCGGCGAGATCCGCTCGCGCGGCTTCGAGCTGGAAGGCACGATGGACTTCCAGAACGGCTTCAAGGCGATTGGCTCCTACACCTTGATGAATCTGGAAACCACCAAGAGCAACGGGCCCGACCTGGGCAAGACGCCAACCAACCGGCCGCGCCATACGGCCGCGCTGTGGGTCGACTACACGATGCGCGGCGGCATGCTGCGCGGCCTCGGCATGGGGGCCGGCGCGCGCTATATCGGGTCGACCTGGGGCGATGCGGCCAATACCTTCAAGGTGTCGTCGGTGTGGCTCGCCGATGCGGCGATCCACTACACGCTGGACCAGCATTGGCGCTTTGCGCTGACCGCGACCAATCTGCTCGACAAGGAGTACGTCGGGCAGTGCGGCAGCGCGACGACCTGCTACTACGGTTATCGCCGCAACATCCTGGCCACGGCGACTTATCGTTGGTGAGGGCCTGAGGCCGGGGCCCTGGTCCCCGGCCTGGGCCCCGCGCCTCGAGGCCCGAGGTCCCGAGGCACCGAGGCACCGAGGCACCGAGGCACCGAGGCACCGAGGCACCGTGGCACCGTGGCACCGAGGCACCGAGGCACCGTGGCGCCGTGGCACCGAGGCACCGAGGCACCGAGGCACCGAGGCACCGAGGCACCGAGGCACCGTGGCCCGGAGGCCCGGAGGCCCCGAGGCCCGGGGGCCAGAGGCCAGAGGCCCGCCAAGGCGCCGGCAATCCCGGCCCTGCGAACGTCGCCGGCACTGGCGGCGTCCGTTTCCGCCTAATTCGCGGGCACCTTCGTTCGTCACAGGAAGAAGACCTCTTCCTCGTGGAGCCACCGACCGTGTCCGCCTTCCCCTCGCTGCGCAATGTGTTGTTCCGGGCCTCGGGCCATCTGCTGGCGTTTGCCATCGTGGCCAGCCTGGCCGGCGGCGCGGCGTCGGTGGGGCTGATCGCCACCATCAATCGCGCATTGGCGACGCCGGCCGATCAACTGACGGCGCTGGGACTGCGCTTCGCGGCCCTGGCGGTGGCGGTGCTGCTGTGCCGTACCGCCGCGCTGATGCTGTTCGTGCGGCTGAACCAGACGGTGCTGGCCAGCCTGCGCGAGCATATCGCTGGCCGGTTGCTGGCCTCGCCCTATGCCGAGCTCGAACGGGTTGGGCCGGGGCGCGGACTCGCGCTGCTGGGCGAGGACACCAATCAGGTGGCGACGCTGCTGGTAGCGCTGCCGTTCGTGGTGATGAACGGCACCATCGTGCTCGGCTGCCTGGCCTATCTGGCCTATCTGTCGTGGCAGGTCTTCCTGTTCGCGCTGGTTGCCGTGCTGACCGGCTCGATCTGCTACCGGCTCAGCCGCAAGCGTTCGCAGCACTATCTGCGCGATGCCGGCAAGTGGCACGATGTGTTGATCGAACGCTTCGGCGCGATCTTCGCAGGCGCCAAGGAACTGAAGCTGCATCGCCAACGCCGCGAGGCGTTCGCCAGCGGGCCGCTGGCCGAAGCGATCGATGCGGTCAGGACCAACCGCACGCACGGGCTGTCGCTGCTGTATCTGTCGCTGACGATCGGCAGCACGCTGTTCTTCGCGGTGATCGGCATCATCCTGTTCGTGGTGCAGCGGCCGCTCGGCGCCGATGCTGCCGTCGCCAGCGGCTATACGCTGGTGTTCCTCTACATGATGGCCCCGCTGGAGGGCCTGCTGAACAGCCTGCCGCAGTTCAATCTGGCGCGCATCGCCTATCAGCGCATCGCCGATACCACCGGGCCGCTGGCGGTGGAGCAGGGGCAGGCAGATGCCGCGGGCGATCGCCGGCCGTTCGTCGCGCTTGCCTTGCACGGCGTCACGCATCGCTACTTCCGCGATGGTGAGGACGGCGCCTTCACGCTGGGGCCGATCGATCTGTCGCTGCGCGCCGGCGAGGTGGTGTTCCTCGTCGGCGGCAATGGCAGCGGCAAGACCACGCTGGCCAAGCTGCTGGTCGGCCTGTATGCGCCGGAGAGCGGGAGCGTGGTGCTCAATGGCCAGGCGATCGCCGATGCGTCTGACCGTGAGCGACACAGGCAGCAGTGCACCGCGGTGTTCTCCGACTTCCATCTGTTCGACAGCCTGCTGGGCGCGGCCTCGGAAGGTGAAGAGGGGGTGGCGGGTGGCAATGACGGGCAGGGCGATCATGAAGGCAGATACGCGGCGCTCGACGCGCGTGCCAACGAGCTGTTGGCGCGTCTGCAGTTGCAGCACAAGGTGACCGTGCGCGGCGGCGCGTTCTCGACGCGCGCGCTGTCGCAGGGCCAGCGCAAGCGCCTGGCGCTGGTCGCCGCCTGTCTCGAGGACCGGCCCGTGATCGTGCTCGACGAATGGGCCGCGGATCAGGACCCGGCCTTCAAGGCAGTGTTCTATCGCGAGATCGTGCCGGCCCTGCGCGCGCAGGGAAAGGCGGTGCTGGTGATCTCGCACGACGATCGCTACTTCGATGCGGGGGATCGCATCGTGCTGCTCGAACAGGGTCGCATCCGCGAGCAGCACATTGAACACCAGCGCGAATACCCGCCCGAATACCCGCCCGAATACCCGCCCGAATACCCGCCCGAATACCCGCCCGAATACCCGCCCGAACATCAGCGCGAACATCAGCGCGAACATCAGCGCGAACATCAGCGCGAACATCAGCGCGAACATCAGCGCGAACACCAACCGGCCGCAGAGCCGGCGGGCGTGGCGATCGCCACCGAGCGGCAGCGCGCGGCATGAGACACCGGCTCGTTGCGCCGGTGCCCAGGCAGCGACTCCGCTACAATCGCGTCACACGACGCTGGTGCATGACATCGGCGCACAAGAACGCATCAAGGGGAGCTGTACGTGGTCCAGAACCGATCGCCGGGCAACGACATCGCCTGGCAACAAGCGCTCGATTGGGTGATGCTGATGCGGGACGGCATGCTCGACGCCAGCGCCGAACAACGCCTGCTCGACTGGCTCGACCAGTCGCCCGATCACATCGAGTCGTTCCGCGAGGCCTGCGCCGTGTGGCAGGCGACCGGTGCGGTGACCCCCTCGATCCAGGCCGCCCTCGAAGCGCGCATGCCGCCCACGGCAGGGCAGCGCCCCACACGCCACGGCTGACCTTCGCTGTCATACCTCGGTCGCATTCGGCCACCAACCTTTACACATTGCCTCTTCGAATCGCACGGGCATGTCGCTATAATTGCGAATGAGTCGCATTTGCGTTAGCATGTCCGTCGGTTTCTTCTGGGAGGGGGCACGAAATGACCGAGCAACCGATCAACGAGGTCCGGACGCCTGTCGAGGCGCACCAGCCGCGCCATATGAATCAGGAACTGTTCGGTACCTTCCTCAACTATCGCCGAGCCCTGATCGACGCCGCGGCGCGCATCCTGGGCTGCCGTGCCGGCGCGGAGGACGTGGTGCAGGACACCTTTCTGAAGCTGATGGACCAGGAGAGCGCCATCGTCGTCCGGCAACCCGTCGGCTACCTGTTCCAGACCGTGCGCAATCTCGCCATCGATCGGCATCGGCGCGCGGCGCTGGAACAACGGCACGCCGCCTGCGAGGAAGATGGCCTGCTGGTGGCCAGCGACGCCTTGTCGCCGGAGTCCATCACGCTGGGCCGCGAAGCGCTCGGCACGGTGGCTGGCGCGCTGGCCGAACTTCCAGAGCGTACCCAGAAAGCCTTTGAGATGTATCGGATTCGGGGGATGACGCAGAAGGAGATCGCGGTGATCCTCGGCGTGTCTCCGACCCTGGTCAATTTCATGATCCGCGATGCGATGACCCATTGCCGCGACGCGTTGTTCGGCGCTGCGTAATTTTCATCCTGCAATCCGTGCAGTCCGGTACCGCTTGATCCGGCACCCCCTGATCCGGCACCCCCTGATCCGGCACCGCTTGATCCGGCGCCGCGTGATCCGATACCACTTGATCCGGCGCCGCGTGATCCGATACCACTTGATCGGGACCGTGCAAGCGCGACCATCGCATCCTGTTATCCCCCCTCTACCCAAGTTCCAGCCCTCCATCGCGCCGCTTCCCGGAATGCAATTTGCGTCCTGCCGTGACATTGCGGTCCGGTGGGTCGGACCGCGTCAACCCAGTCTTGCGGAGTTGCGCGATGAAAGCTGTCGTATTCCACGGAGTCGGCGATATACGCCTGGACGATGTGTCCGATCCGGTGCTGCAGGCGCCGACGGACGCATTGACCGAATTGACCGCCAGCGCCATATGCGGCACCGACCTGCATATGGTCCGCGGCACCATGCCCGGCATGCGCCCGGGCACCATCCTCGGCCACGAGGGCGTCGGCGTGGTGACCGAGGTCGGACAGGACGTCAACAATCTGCGGCCCGGCGATCGGGTCGTGATTCCTTCCACGATCGCCTGCGGCTACTGCAGCTACTGCCGCAGCGGCTACCACGCGCAGTGCGACAACGCCAATCCCAACGGCATGCGCGCGGGCACGGCCTTCTTCGGCGGACCGCAGACCTCCGGTCCCTTCCATGGCCTGCAGGCCGAGTACGCGCGGATTCCCTTTGCCAATATCGGCGCGATCAAGCTGCCGGACGAGATCAGCGACGACCAGGCCATCCTGATGTCGGACATCTTTCCGACCGGCTATTTCGGCGCGCAGCTGGCCGAGATCCGGCGCGGCGATACGGTGGTCGTGTTCGGCTGCGGACCGGTCGGCCAGTTCGCGATCGTGTCGGCGCATCTGCTGGGCGCGTCCCGCATTCTCGCGGTCGATCATGTGCCTTCGCGGCTCGAGGCAGCGCAGGCGCAGGGCGCCGAAGCGATCGACTTCAACCGTGAAGATCCGGTGCAGGCGATCCTGCGCCTGACCGGCGGCATCGGCGCCGACCGCGCCATCGATGCGGTCGGCATCGATGCGCAGCGCCGGCATGCCGATGGAGGCGGCTCCACCGGCCGGCCGTCGCTATGGCAACCCGGCGATGGTCCATCGGAGGTGCTGAAGTGGTCGGTCGAGGCGCTGGCCAAGGCCGGCACGCTGTCGATCATCGGCGTCTATCCCGAGGCGCACGAGACCTTTCCGATCGGCAAGGCGATGAACAAAAACCTGACGCTGAAGATGGGCAACTGCAATCACCGCGCGATCCTGCCCGAGCTGGTGGACCTGGTGCGCGCCGGCGTGATCGATCCCGCCGAGGTGCTGACCCAGACCGAGCCGCTGACCGGCGCGTTGCAGGCGTACGAGGCATTCGACCAGCGCCAGCCCGGCTGGATGAAGGTCAAGCTGGAGCCGTAACCTGGCGCTCCAGGCAAGGGCATCGAGCAAGCGCAGCGATACCCGGGGGCGAGCGATCGCCCCGGTCGACACCAGGACGAAGCCCGGACGAAGCCGCGGACAAAAAAAAGCCGGCACGCCGTATCCGGTCGTACCGGCTTGCCGGGCCATGCAGCGCCCGGTCAGCGCCAGGCTTACTGCTTCGTCGCGGGGCTGGGGGAATCGCCCTTCGGCGCCGACGGCGAGTCCGGCGTTACCGCGTCGGGCATGCCCTGCTGGCGCGGCTTCTTGCTGCGATGCGTGGTGCCGCTCTTCTTCTTGTCGCGTTTCTCGGTACCGGTCATGGTCGAACCGGTCGAGCTGGTCGACCCGCTTTGCATCGTGGTGTCGCTGCTGCCGCTCATGCTGCCGCCAGTCGCCGACGGCGTCGTGCTGCGGCTCGCGGGTGGGTTGCCTTCGGTCGGCGGCGCGCTCGGGTTCGGCGCGTTGTTGCTGGGGGGTGCCTGCTGTGCGACCACGGGCAGGCTCAGCGCCGCGCACAGCGCAAGCGCGGTAGTGGTGACGATTCGCTTCATCGTTGGCTCCATCCATTGAACGTGAGAACGGGCAGGCCCGTCCGGACAGACACCGGCTGGTGGCACACGATGCCCGTTACCTAACGATACGTGCCGCGCCATGCCCGCTCAGGAAGGCGATGCCTGAATTGACTGTAGGAATTGGACGACGGCTGCGAGTCCCGTACTGCAATCCTTACGAGGCGATGTAGAAATTCCGGGGCGGCAACGCAGAGGACCACGCAAGCAGGCCACCCGTATGCCTCGGGCCATACACCGATCTTGTCGCGCCGACTCGGCACGGAAGTTGCGCCGCGGCCGTTGTCACTGATCTGGCCGATGGAGGTCATCTTGAAAACGATGCAATGGATCCGTCCCGCGCTGCTGGTTGCCGCCGCGGCGTCGATGAACCTCGCGTTTGCCGAGGTTGGCAAGACCGACACGAACTTCATGAAGAAGGCGGCCGAGAGCGGCATGCTGGAAATCGAGGCCAGCACGCTGGCCGAAAGCAAGGCATCGAGCGAGACGGTGAAGTCCTTTGCCTCGCAGATGCTCAAGGACCACAAGGCCGCGGACAGTGAGCTCAAGGCATTGGCTTTGACCAAGGGCGTCGAGCTGCCGACCGAGCTGCCCTCGGCGGACAAGAAGCGGCTGGAGGCGCTGGGGGCGCTGGAGGGCGCCACCTTCGATCGCGAGTACGCGAAGGAGGTCGGCGTCAAGGCGCACAACAAGGCCGTGGCCCTGTTCCGCGAGGCTTCGACCAAGGCGCGCGATCCGGAAATCAAGGCGTTCGCCGGCAAGACGCTGCCAACGCTGCAACACCACCTCGAGATGGCCAACAAGATGGCCAACGAGGTGGGAAAGTCCCCGGCCAAGTCGGCGAAACGCTAGGCACCGCGCCAGGCACCGCACCAGGCAGCACGAACCGCGATACGCCGGCGGGGCCCGTCGCCACCACTACGCAGGAGACAGAGATGAAACGTTTTGCCACCTTCGCGATGCTGGCGCTGATGTCCGGCGCCGTGATGTCGCAACCCACGGCCACGCCCGCCACCGGAACGCCTCCGGGCGGGGACAAGGCGCCCGGTACGGCCGCGTCGGACGTCGCGCCGACCCGCCCGGTGCAGGGGCCGAGCGGCGGCTCCACTTCGGACCATGGCGCGCATGGCGGCACTCGCCAGCACGATGCGGCCAAGGGCACGGGCACCAGCAAGCGCGGCGAGGCAAGCCAGTCGAATCGTGGCAACAGCCGCAGCGCCTCTGCGGCCGAAAGCTACGGCTATCCGGCTTCGCCGGCGAAGGCACGCTGACGATCCCGCTGGCGCCGGCCATTTCCGTAGCGCTTCTTCCCGCTTTTCCGTCCCTTTTCCTTGTCCGAGCGCGGCGCCCAATACGGGCGCCGCTTCTTTTCGCGCGACCGCAATTGGCCGCATGGACGGAAATGTTGGCTCGCGCACATAGGCAAACAATTTTTTATTTGCGGGCGCAGCAAACGCTAACTAGATTGCCTTCGTGGGTTTGTCAACGCTGACATGCTGGCGGTCTTTGCATGTCGCGGCCGCGGCAACCCGCCGTGGCGGTACACCGGCATGCCAAGGCAATCGCGTCCGAGCCGTGGGGGAGGGCGGACGCGAGGCAGCGCCAGTCCACGGGGTCTGGGGCTGGTCCGTCGAAGCATGATGGCGGCCGCTCGCGTCGAAGTCATACCAGGAGGCCAGGCATACCGACCGGCATGCACCGGGCGGGTCCGGCCTGCCAATACGCAGCGCATTGGAAAGGAACGGCATCGCGCCGGCGACGGCGTGCGGCCGGCCGGCCCTTCGCGTCTTTCGTCTGGTGTGGGCCGTGGTCACGGCCGCGCCGGCGCTTCTACCCCGGGATCCAACATGAACGACGCCCTGCTCTCCGACCCATGCGTTCCAGCGCGCGCCGAGCCACTCGGTCCGTCCGTTTTGCGACGCGATGTCGAACGATCCGACGCCACCCTGGCCATGCAGGCGACGGCCAGCCGAGAGGACAGCTATCTCGAGCGATTGCAGCCCTTTCTGAAGCCGGGCGCCGTGGTACGCGGTGGGGCCTTTCCCGAGGCGCGCATCGATGCGTTCACCACCGGCATGCGCGCCAACGCGCATTACTTCAGCCATCCCAAATGGATGGACGACTGGCTGGCCAGCGTGCATCGCTATCCGGAGTTGCGAGAGCGGTGGCTGTCCGTAATGGGGTCGCTCGATGGCAAGGTGCTGGTCGATGTCGGCTGCGGCCCCGGGAATCTGCTGGCCGCATTGGGGGGCAAGCCGCGCGTCGCGATCGGCGTCGACATCGCGCCGGGCAGCCTGGAGAGAGCGGCAGGGGTCGGCTACCTGCCGTTGCGGGCCGACGCGCACGATATGCCGTTGCGCTCGGGCATCGCCGATGTCGTGGCCATCAACGGGTCGCTGCATCATCTGGACGACATGCGGCGCGCGCTGGTCGAGGCGTCGCGGCTCGTCCGTCCCGGCGGGCTGCTGATCCTCGATCACGATCCGCAGCGCTCGGCGTGGAATTTCCGCGGGATTGCCTTGCTGCTCTGGCGCATGCGCTTGCCGATCTATCGCTGGCTTCGGCGCGGCGGCCATACCGCGGCCGATGACGAACAGATCTGGGCGCTGGCGACCGAACTGCATCACCGGCCGGGTGATGGGCTCACGCGCGAGCTGGTACACACGACGCTGAGGCCACTGGGCTTTGATATCGCGATCTATCCGCACAGCCACTATGTCGGCAAGGACGTGCTCGATGGTGCGATGGGCCGCCCGCCGTTGAAGATCCGGCTGGCGCAGCGGTTGTCCGGCATCGATCCGCGCTCGGCGGAAGCCGCGCTGAGCCTGTTCGTCGTCGCGCGACGGCGCACGCTGTAGTCACGCCGACACGCCAGTCGGCCGCATGGCGATCTCCCGATCGCCTCGCGCCGCCGCCGGTTTCGGTGGCGGCGCGCCGCAGTTGCCGCCTTCCTTGGCGCGACGTTCGATCCCCTGGTTCCCTGATTTCCTGAGTTCCTGATTCCCTGATTGCAGCGTGCATCGCCTGATCGCGATGCGCATTGCCATGTCCGAATCGCCGCGCGCATCGCCATGTTCGCGCGGGAACGCTATTTGCGTGATGGCCGATGCGGTCAGCCCCGGCCTGCCCTTGCACGGCAGCCGCGCGGCAGGCATGGCTGTGGCGCCCGTCGGCGCCGCGGTTCCGCGTGCCGCCCGCAGGGGTGGCTGGGGCGTGGCCGTCCCGCACTGCGATCCCCAACGAGAAAGTCCGAACGACAAAGTCCAGACGAGAAAGGGCGCCTCTCCACCGGGGACGGGAGAGGCGCCAAGCGCGGGCGAGCGGTCAGTCTATCCCGCGTTGCCACAGGCTATCCGCCGCCACTCGGCGCGAAAGTCGCCTAGCGCACACAGCCTTCGGCGGCGGAATGGAAATTGCGTCACCAAGGACATCACCACCGATACACGCCGGACCGGACGGGCGTTTCGCGCCGGTTCCTCGCCACAGCATTTGCAACTCTTACCAACGGAGGCAGAGATGAACGATCGCAGCACCAGCCGCCGCGTATGGGATTACCGCCAGCCGTATAGCGCCGAAGATCGGCTTGACCAGCGCGGCTCGCGCCAGGGCGGCCGTTATGCGGAATACGCCGAGGAGGAAATACGTCAGGGACGCGGTGTCGGCCGGCCCGGCATGCCGCGCTACGGCGGCGGCCGCGACGATGCGTTCGCGGCGCCGCGCCATGCCGAACACGGCTATGGCGCCGGCCACTTCGGCGAGGGCCGCTTCGGCCGCAGCTACGAAGAACCGGTTGGCGACAATCCCTACGGCACCTATCCGTCGACCGGCGAGGTGATGCGCGGCAACAGGGGACTATCGGGCAGCGGCGAACGGCGCAGCGGCGACCTGACCGACAGCCGGCTCTCGCGCGGACAGCGCGGCGGGCCGTGGCCAGATCAATCGCGTACGCCCTGGCGCGATCGCTACGAGCCCGACGACCCGCAGACCCGCGCCAATCTCGCCCAGGCCTATGGCATCTCGGATTCGGAGCGGCTCGATGCGCCGTCCTGGCCCGACGAGCGCGGCAGCGGCAATGCCGGCCGCCGCCAGGCCAGCGCGCGCTGGATGGACGAGGGCGGACGCTTCCCTGAAAGCGAGCGCCCGGGACGCGGCGGCCGTCCGTCGGGCTGGCCGGGCGACGACTGGAGCGCCGGCGGACAATGGCAATCGCACGGCCGCGACGAGGCCTACGAGCGCTTCAGCGGCGCGCCGCAGCGCGTGAACTGGGGGCAGGGCTCGGGCAGCGGCAGCGGTCCCGGCCGCCGCGTCTCGCCCAAGGGCTACCAGCGCAGCGACGAACGGATTCGCGAGGACCTGTGCGAACGCTTGGCGCATGACGACCGCCTTGAAGTGCAGGACGTCGAGGTCCAGGTCAGCGAGGGCGTGGTCACGCTGACCGGCGCCGTGCGCGACCGCCGCCAGAAATACTGCGTCGAGGACATCGCCGACGACATCTTCGGCGTGCGCGAGGTCCACAACCGGATTCGCGTGCAGCGCGAAGGCGGCCAGGTGGTGCAGGGTTCGGCCGGGTCCGCGTCGCGGGGCCAACGTGTCTCCGGCATGAGCACGTCCGGCAGCGCCACCGGCAGCACCGCCAGCAGCTATGTCGGCGGCATGGAGGTCGGCGCCGGGGAAGTGCCCAAGGGCACCGACCCGCACGGCGGCACCACGACGCCGGGCAAGCACGCTACGTGATGGGGAGAGGACGATGAACCGGAACACCGACAACAAGCGCGATCAGGACGATGCCCGCGACAAGCTTCGCGCGCGCGAGTCTGCCGACGATATTGGCAACGACAGCGGCAACGACAGCACTACCTCCAGCGCCGAGGCCCAGCGCGAACGCGAGGTGAGGGAGGAAGCGCGCGCGATTCCGAGTTCGCTCGATCCCGATACGGACATCGAGCCGATCGATTCGGACATGAACCTGGAAGGCCTGCCCGAGCAGGAACAGGACTATCCGCACGACAATCGGACCGAGGCGTTGCTGCCAGAAGAGCAGATCGGCGAGCGCATCGCCGATGCAGCCGAAGGCATCCCCCCGGATACGCCCGCGGACCGCGCCGATCACACTGACCAGCGCGAGGAACGTCCGCCCCGGCACGAGCCCGAGTAAGGCCGGATCGCTTGCCGAGGCGGTCCGATGATTTGCGATAGGGGCGCCTCGGCATGATGTCGATCCGCTTGCAGGCGAGGGCGGGGGTGAGGGCGAGGCCGAGGCCGGCTCAATCGAACTGATACGACCAGCTCGCATTGATGCGCGGCGAGCGGCGGTCCGCATTGATCGGCTTGTCGCCGACCGGCTGCGCCAGCGACAGGTCCAGCGTGTAGTAGCGCCGGTCCGAGAAGCGCACGCCCAGCGCCACCGACGACAGCGAGCGGTGCGTCAGCGAGTAGCTGTTCGAAAAGACCCGCGCGACATCCGCCAACACATACGGCTGCAGCGTCTTCAGGTAGGTCATGTCCATGCCGAACAACCGGCTGATCTCGGCGGACGCGCCCCAACCCTTGTCGCCCGCCACTTCGCCGGCGGGATAGCCGAGGCCGAAGAAGCGTCCGCCGAAGCTGATCTGCTCGCTCGACGCCAGGCGATCGCCGCTGTACTGGCCGGCGGCCGAGACCGCCATGCCGAAGCCGAAGGGCAGGTCGGTCGCCTGCGACAGCAGCAGCCGCGTGCGCAGGAAGCTCAGGTCGTTGGCATTGTTCTCGCGGCGTGCGCCCAGCGCATCGACGCCCTTGTACAGGCCCAGCGTGGCGCTGCGCGACACGCCTTCCTTGCGCTGGACATAGGCCAGCTCCGCATTGACTACCCGCACATTGGTGCCGATCGCCACCGAGCGATCGGTGCCGGCCTGCGTATAGCGCTCGAACTGGTCGGTCCCGTAGAGCCCGCCGCTCAGCGTCAGCGAATGCCGCGCACTGAGCAGCAGCGGATAGCTCAGGCTCGCGCCAAGCCGCTTGTTGTCGTTGACGTAGCGCCGGTTGAAGCCGATCTGCTCGAGCGTGGCGTTCTGCGGCACGCCGCGATAGTGCGACGCGTTGACGCGCGCGACCAGCCCCTCGGTGCCGATCGGTTGCGCATAGCCGAGCGCGTAGTACTCCTCGTCGTCGCGTCCCTTGGGGAACAGCGCCGATACCGTCAGCTGCTCGCCAAGCGGCGTCAGGCCGCTGGCCGTTGCCGTTGCAATCGCCCGCACGCCGGGCGACATGTAGTCGACGCCGGTGCCGAAGGCGATCGGCTTGCGCTTGACGTCGAGCACCATTTCGCTGGCGCCGTCGGTGGTGGTCGGCGGCTGCACCGTGGCGCCGACCTGCACGCCCGGCTGCAGGCCCAGCACGCTGGAATAGCGGTCGAAGCTCGCGCGCGTCAGCGGCCGTTCCTCTTTCAGCCGTTCGGCGATCGCGCGAAGACGATTCTCCAGCGGCCCCGGATTGCCGCGTATGGTCACACGCGCGACATAGCCTTCGACGACGGTGATCAGCACATTGCCGTTCTCGAAGGACTGCGCGGGAACGAAGGCGAACGACAGCGGATAGCCATGCTGCTGGTACATCTCGGTGACCGCATTGGCGGCCTGCAGCAGTTCGGCAACCGTGATTTCCTTGCCGGCCAGCGGCTTGAACTTGTCCGCGATCTGGTCGAAGGGCAGCGTCCTGGCGCCCTCGATCTGAAAGCGTGTCGGCGTCAGCTTGGCCGACAGCAGATTCTGCAGGGCCGGGTCGGGACGTTCGACCTGTACCTTGACTTCCCCGGTGGGCTTGGGCGGCGCGATCTTCGGCAGCGTTTGAGTCGGGTCCCCCTGGACCGGGCTGCGCGGATCGGCGGCCAGAACTGGATGCATGCCGCCATGCCAGGCACCGAGGCCGAGCAGCAGCATGGCGACGCGAGTGTGCGTGCGCGACATGGTCAATCCCCTTTCACAATGAAACCGATGCGGCTGTGGAAGCCGGATCTCCACCGGCGCGCAGGCTGCCGCTGCCTGCGCGCTTATCGAAGTGGCGTCCGGCTGTACTGCAAGGCTGAGTGAGGCGATGCAGCGGATTTGCCGCGATCGGCCAGGCGGCCGATCGGCGGCGCATCACGTGTGCATCAAGCGGGCATCAAGCCCTCATCAGCGGCGACCCCCCAGCAGACCGCCAACGGTGCCGAGCACACCGCCGACGATGCCGCCGACCGCGCCGGTGACCGGACCGGTGGTCGCGCCACCGGCAGTGCCGCCGGGAGCGGGAGCCGGGGCGGGTGCCGGTGCCGTGCCGCCGCCAGTCACGCCGCCGGTAACACCGGCGACCACGCCGCCGACCAGATTGGTCACCGGAGCCAGCGGACCGCTGCCGGCACCGCCGGTGCTGCCGCCCGTGAGACCACCGGTCAGCCCGCCGACGAGGTTGGTGACCGGTGCCAGCGGACCGCTGCCGGCGCCGCCGTTGCTGCCGCCGGTGAGGCCACCGGTCAGCCCGCCCACGAGATTGGTGACCGGAGCGAGCGGACCGCTGCCCGAACCGCCGTTGTTGCCGCCGGTGAGGCCACCGGTCAGCCCGCCGACGAGATTGGTGACCGGTGCCAGCGGACCGCTGCCACCGTTGTTGCCGCCCGTCAAACCGCCGGTCAGGCCGCTGACCAGGTTGGTCACCGGCGCCAGCGGACCCGTGCCGCCATTGCCGCCACCGGCCAATCCGCCCGTGATGCCGCTGACCAGATTGCCGACCGGTGCCAGCGGACCGCTCGGGGTCGTGCCCGGCGCATGCACCGCGCCGCCCAGCGCTGCAACCGTGTTGCCCGCACCGGTCACCACGCCGCCCACGCCGCTGACGACCGGCGTATTGGTCTGCTGCAGCTTGCCGCCGAGCTGCGCCACCGTGCCGCCGACCACGGTCAGCAGGTTGTTCACGGGCTGGCCGAGGCCGGTCGTCGCGCCCAGCGATTGCGTGGTGCTGGTCAGCTGCGAGGTCAGCGGAACGATCGCGCGGCTGACGCCGCTGGTCAGCTGCTCGACCGGACCGGTCGACAGCACCGTGCCCACCGTGCCGCCCAGCGTCTGCACGCCGGTGCCGACCTTGTCGACCAGCGCACCGACCGGCGACGTCACCGCGCCAAGCGGCGACAACGGGCCGGTGCCCAGGCCGGTGACCGCGCTGCCGACCTGCGTGACTGCCGTGCCGACATGGGTCACCACGTTGCCGGTGCTGGCCACGGTAGTGCCGATCGGATTGACCGCGTTCGGGATATTGCCCAGGCCGTCCTTCAGTCCGGTGCCCAGCGAGTCGACCGCGTTGCCGACCGACACAAGCGCGCCGCCGACACCGTTCTGCGTCTGGTCGGGGACCACGGGGAGGTTGGCGTTCTGCAGCTGCTCGCCGACGGCGCCGACGACGTCGCCGACCTTGCTGACGAGGCCGCCGGTCTGGTTGACGATCTCCCCGGTCGGGCTGCGTACCGGCGTGCTGCCACCGCCGCCGCCATCGCCACCACCGCCGCCGCCACCACCGCTACCGCCGCCATCGCCGCCGCCGCCGGTACCACCGCCGCCGCTGCCACCACCACCAGTACCGCCGCCGCCAGTACCGCCACCGCCGGTGCCACCACCGCCGCTACCGCCACCATCAGTACCACCGCCACCGCTTCCACCACCGGTCCCACCTCCGTTCGGGCTGCCGGTGCCGCCATTGGTGTCACCGACCGTGCCGCCTCCCTTGCTGCCCGTCCCCATCGAGGTCGAGCCGCTGCCGCTCGCGCAACCGCCGAGCAGCAGCAATGCGCTGAGCAGCGCCGTGGCGGTCAAGGTTGTCTTGGTTCTTTTCATCATTGATCCCCTGGTCAACAAGTGTTCTCGTGTTTGACGTTCCCGAGTTGAAAGGCATGGGGCGCGTGGCGCCGCCGTGCTGCTGTCACAAGCGCAAGCGGTGTGCCACTGAGTGACCAGCTGTGCGCCACGCGCATGGACAAGTTCGATGGCTTGCCGGAAAGCCTTGTGCAGCAACGGTTTGCGGGAAATGCGGGCTACCGGCGCAAGGGCGCGCGAGACCATGCGCGAGGCGTGTGGCGGCGTTACGCGTTACGTAACGCGCTACGGCGCGAACGGAACATCGGAGGGGGTGGGCGATGGCGCGCGGGGCGTGCCGGCGCGGTGTTTGCAAGCGTCGGCGTGTGGCGATGGGCGCCGTAACACGTTACGTAGCACGTAACGTCGGAAAGCGCGGCAATGCGTCCTCGCATGGCCTCATTTCCATGCCGGGCTTTGGCCCGCAAAGGCGCGCCCTGCAAGGCTTTGCGGGCGATGCGCCGGGCTGCGCGGCCGGCACGTTCCGCATCGTTTCTCTCCATGGCACACGCCTTGCGGACCAAGGCGTCGAGTCCCCGCTGCACGGGGACCGCCGGCACCACGGGACGGGTCAGGGTTCCGCGCCGGTCCGATCCACAAGGAGAAACACAATGAAGCGGACGAATTCGACGCGACGCGCGCCGGTGATGATGGCGCTGGCGTGCGCATGCGTACTGGGGATGATGGCGGGCTGCTCGTCGAGCGGTTCGGGTAGTGGCACGCGGCCGCCTGCGACGACGCCGCCTCCAAGCAATGGCGGCGGCGGTGACGATGGAGGCGGCACGCCGCCGCCGACCACGTCGAAACCGACCACGCCGACGGGCCAGGTCGCGGAAGGCGCCGGCAATACGGTGACGGCGACCGGCAATGCGATCTCGGAAATCGGCAAGCAGATCCAGGGCGCCAATCTGCCGATTGTCAGCGACGCGACGGGCAAGGCGACCGGCCAGGTGGTCGTCGATGCCGGCAACACGGTGGCCGCGCTGGGCGCGGGCGTGCGCGATGGCCTCGGCAAGATGGGCGCGGTGGACAACCCGGTCGGCGTGACCGTGGCAAGCACAGGCAATGTCGTCACGCAAACCGGCCATACCTTGTCGAGCACGGGGGACCTGGTGAACTCGCTGGGCCAGGACCAGCTGAAGGTGCTGTCGCCGGTGACCACGCCGGTGGGCGCCGTGATCAATCACGTGGCCGGCGGCGTGCAGCAGTTGGGCGAGAAGCTGGGCGACAAGCTGTCGACCGGCCCGGTCGCGCAGCTGACCGGCCAGACCAGCAAGGTGATCGTGCCGTTGACCAGCAAGCTGACGGACACCACGCAGGCGCTGGGTGCCACCACGCGCCTGGGGGCGCCGGTCGACAACCTGTTGACCAAGGTCGGCGGCGTGGTCGCGCATACCGGCACGCACCTGAGCGCGACGAAGGCCCCGGTGGTCGGCCCGGTGGGCGGTGTCGTGACGGAAGTCGGCAGGACCGTCGCCGCGGCGGGTGGCCTGGTCCACGGCGACGGCAATGCGGCAGGCGGCAGCGGCAATCCGCTCGGTGGCCTGCTTGGCGGTCTGCCTCTCACCCAAACGGGTGGTCAGGCGGGCAGTGGTTCTGACAAGGGTGCCGGCAGCGGCAAGACCGGCGGTGTGTTGGCACCGGTCGGTGGGCTATTGGCACCTGTGACCGGCCTGGTCGGCACGCTGGGAGCGCTGGGGCGCTAAGGCGTAGTCGACTGCTGCCATGGCACCAGTCCGGGGGCCATGCCAGGCAGCTTGATGGTGCGCAGTCGGACGATCCCCGCGGCTGCGCATCTTTTTTTATTCAGGGGAGCGGAAAGACCGTCCGCCATCCGTAGTAGTCCTAATGCATGAGCCGACAGTAGGAGCACTGTCAATCGGGGCAACTGAAAACTTTTGTCAAGACAGCAAACGGATGTAGCTGAAATTAAAAAATTCCTTTATAAAAACAACACGGATACTTGCTGCACGAGATCAGCCAAGCCATTAGAGCCAGGCGATCGCGCGGATCGACGCGGTATCCAAAGTGTTGGGATAACTAGCAATAAAGAAGGAGCGGTCATCATGAAACAGGGGTTCTTGCGTTTCATTCGGGACGAGCGGGGGGCGACGGCCATTGAATATGGTCTGATCGCGGGTCTTATCGCGCTGGCGGTCGCCACCGGGGCAAAGTCCCTCGGCACTAATCTCAGCACTGCCTTTACCAACTTGGCGACCTGGGTCACGAACAACGTCAAGGCGCCCTGAAGAAGCAGCGCATTCCTCATGACGCTGCTCGTCACGCTGCTCTGCGTGACGACCCTTTGGACTGACTTTCACTACCGCAAAGTACCGAACCTCGCATTGGCGTGCGCGCTGATTGCGGCCGGTCTCGTGCTGTCTCTCGGCTACGACGCGTCGTTGCCGCTGGGAACGCGCGCGCTCGGATTCGCGATCGGGTTTGCGATCATGCTGCCGGCTTACCTGCTCGGCCGCATGGGCGCCGGCGACGTGAAGTTCTTCGCGGTAGTGGGACTGTTCATCGGGCCGTCGGGCTTGCTGCCGGTATGGCTGGTCGGCACATTGCTGGCGTTCGTCCATGCTTGCGCCGTTCTTGCGCTTCGTCATTCGGCGGTCGTCGGGTGGTTCGGGATTGCCATGGGGCAGTGGCAACGCCGTTTCGGCGTATTCGATGCATTGCGCCCGGAGACCGTGGCGCGAACTCGAGGCATTCCCTATGCCGCGTACCTTGCCATCGGGGTGCTGCTATGGCTATCGGTTGGGCAAGGCAGTTCCTGAAGAGCGATATGCGCCACCGGTTGGCGCCAACATAAGACAAACCGGATGAATGCATGAAACTGGGGAAAAGGGGGCTTATGCCATCGCGAGCCCGCGCGCGAGGCATCGCCGCGCTGGAATTCGCCGTGGTCTTGCCTGTGCTGCTCGCACTGGTGCTGGGCATTGTCTACTACGGCATGATCCTGGTCCTCGAGCAGGTGTTGACGCTGGCCGCGGCCGAAGGCGCGCGCGCGGCGTTGCGCTACCCCAGTGGCGCCGTCGACGGCAGTATTGCCGCATCCAAGGACTTGCGCGTGGCAGCGGCTGCCGACACCGCGCTTGCCGCGCTGCCTGCCAGCATCAAGTCAAATCTTGCTTCCGCCGGCAATCTCGCGTCGGCGGCACCCTGCAGCGCGCCGGCCGACGCAATCTGCGTCAGCGTGACGTTGCGCCTGCCGGCCGCCAACATCCTGCCGCGCATTCCCTTCGTGCCCGTTCCCGAAACGCTGATGGGCAGTGCCGTCGCGCAATTGGCGCCCGATATCTGAGCACCAACATGTCGCGGCACCTTTTCTACCCCAATGACATAGTGCGCGAATTCCACGCCATGCACGGACATCTCCCATGACCAGCAAACAGATCCGAATCGTTGCCATCGTGCTGCTGGCCTTGGCAGGGCTGCTCGCGCTGCTTGCCTGGCAGGTCGGGCGGGGGCCCGCCAAACCGCCCGTGCATCCGGCTTCATCGCCCGCGGCCTTGCATCCGGTCGTGATCACCACCAGGCCCGTGGAGGCCGGCAAGCCCTTGAGTGCAGATGCATTGAGGGTGGAGATGCTGCCGATCGATCCGACGGGCGGCTACAAGTCCGTTGATGCGGTGGCGGGCCAGATTCCGCTGGTGGCGCTCGGTGCCAATGTGCCGGTGCTGGAGGGCCAACTGGCCGGCGGTCTTGCCTCACAGGTGCCTGAAGGCGAGCGCGCGGTCGCCATTGCCGTCGACGAGGTCATCGGTGTGGGGCATCGCGTGCGGCCGGGCGACCTTGTCGACGTGTTCCTCGTACTGCGGCGGGACAGTCAGGAAATCGACGGCAGCCAGGCCCGCTTGCTGCTTTCCAGGCTGCGCGTACTGGCGTATGGCGTAAACGCCGTCAACGATTCGCGCGAAGGCGCACCCGAACAGATGATGAACCGCCGCGAAGGCGCCAAGACCGCGGTCCTGACGGTGCCGCTGGCGCAGGTCAGCAAGCTGACGATGGCGCAGCAGGCGGGCCGCCTGGTGCTGGCGCTGCGCAATCCGCACGATGACGGCATGCCGAGCGAGACGCTCTTCGCAGAGCCCGCGCCTGCCATGGCCACGCGCGGCGGCGGACTGGCCAGCGCCGATGCGCTGGAGCCGGCCGACCGCGCCGCGGCCGGGGTCGCGCTGGCCGGCCTCGCCGGCGGTGCGTCCAAGCCGCGCACGCCCGTCGCGCGCCCCGAGCCGCCGCAGATCGCACAGGCCAGGCCCGCCGCCGCGGCCTCGCCTGCCGGTGTCGAAGTGATCCGCGCCGGCAAGCGCGCCATCGAATAGGGACACGACGATGACCTCCCCGCTGCCGACGGCGCGTCGATTCCACTTCCATGCCTTTCCCGCTGTGTCCTTCCACATGAAGTCATTCCACCGGCCGCGCCAATCCCGTACGCTGACCGCGCTGCTATTGGCGGCAAGCCTGCTCGGCCCCGCGCCGCTGGGCGCGCAGCCTGCGCCATCCCGCGCGCCGGCAAACGCTCCGGGCAGCGCGCAGGGCAGCGCTCAGGCCGGCGATCAAGTCAGCGATCGCGCCGAGCCCACCGCGCAAGGGCCGTCGCAGCGTGTGACCCTCGCCGTCGGCGCGCAGCGCGAAATCCGTATCGGCCGGCAGCTCGAACGCATCGCCATCGGCAACCCCGACGTCGCCGACGCGCTGCTGCTCAAATCGCGCGGCGCCAGCACCGCCGTACTGCTGGTCGCACGCAAGCCCGGCAATACCGATCTGATGGTGTGGCCGTCCGGCGAGGCGCCGATCCGCTACGCGGTGCAGGTCGATGCGATGGCCTCCGACGGCCAGGGCGCGCAGATCGACGTCGCGGGGCAGGGCGCCATCATCCGCGGCCAGTCCGCCGATGCCGCGGCCGCCGCAGGCGCGCAACAGGCGGCGCGCGCGACGGTGGGCAACGGTCCGGTGATCGACCGCTCGACCGTGCCGGTCAGCGGCACCGTGCAGGTCGACGTGCGCGTGGTCGAGATCAGCAAGAACGTGCTGA
The DNA here is from genome assembly GCF_026210475.1 of Cupriavidus cauae. Taxonomy (NCBI): domain Bacteria; kingdom Pseudomonadati; phylum Pseudomonadota; class Betaproteobacteria; order Burkholderiales; family Burkholderiaceae; genus Cupriavidus; species Cupriavidus cauae. The sequence goes on along the minus strand of NZ_CP080294.1, from coordinate 530,218 downwards.
AGCAGGCCGGCTTCAATTTCTATCGCAACCGCTCCGGCTTCGCGTTCGGCAGCTTCTCGCCGTCCACGCTGACCAGGGCCACATTCACGCCGCGGCCGGGCGGCAGCAACACCGGCGGCGGCCTTGCCACGGAATCGACCGCGCCGATCAGCAGCGCCTTCAACCTGGTCGCGGCCTCGATGAGCCACGGCATCTTCGCTAACCTGAGCCTGCTCGAAGGCAACGGCATGGCGCGCATCCTCGCCGAGCCGAGCCTGGTGGCGCTGTCCGGCCAGAGCGCAAGCTTCCTCGCCGGCGGCGAGATCCCGATCCCCGTACCGCAGGCGCTGGGCACGACCACGATCCATTACAAGCAGTTCGGCATCGGGCTGACCGTCACGCCGACGGTGCTGTCGCCGGACCGCATCGCACTGAAGGTCGCGCCCGAAGCCAGCGACCTCGATCCCTCGCGCGGCATCGTGATGAACGGCGCGACGATCCCGGCCATCGTCACGCGCCGCGCCGACACCACGGTCGAACTGGGCGATGGCGAGAGCTTCGTGATCGGCGGCCTGGTCAGCCGCAATACGGTCAGCAATATCGACAAGGTGCCGGTGCTCGGCGACCTGCCGCTGATCGGCGCCTTCTTCAAGAACCTGAACTTCCACCAGGAAGACCGCGAACTGGTGATCATCGTCACGCCGCACCTGGTGCGACCGCTGGCGAAGGGTTCGAGCGCGGCGGCGCGGGTCGGGGGCGACGGCCGCACCTCCGCCAATCCACCGGTCTGGGGCAAGTTCCTCGGCGGCGAACTGGTCGATCCGGCCTTGCCGGGCTTTTCGAGGTAGAGGAAGGCATGGACATGACGCTGCCCCCCATCGATGCGGCCCCCGTGGCCAGCAATGCGACCTTCCTGTTAAACACCACCGGCGAGGCGCCGCGGCGCTGGCTCGAACGCGCGCTGGCGCCGCTGGGCCAGGTGCATGCGGTAGATGGCGTCGACCCCTCGCGCGACGGCATCGTCGAGCGCATCGGCACCGCCAATCCCGGTATCGTGTTCCTGCATTTCAGCGCGGAGCATGCCCAGGCCTCGACCCGGCTCGGCCAGCAACTGGCCCGGCTGTTCCCGAACCTGCCGCTGGTCGCCCTGGGCGAGGCGCAGGAGCCCGAGCTGATGCTGGCGGCGCTGCGTGCAGGCGTGAAGGACTTCGTCGACATGCGCTCGCCCGCCGCCAATGCGATTGCCACGGTGCAGCGGCTGCTGGCCACGCGCGAGGTCGTGCGGCCGGCGCGCCGCGGCAAGGTGCTGGCGGTGCTCGGCGCGCGGCCCGGCGTGGGCGCGACCACGCTGGCCACCAATCTCGCGGTGGCCGCGCGGCGCCGGCAGAACGGCGAGGTGCTGCTGCTCGACCTCGGCTTGCCGGCGCGGGACGGCGCTCTGTACACCAACGTCGCGCCGGGCTTCCACTTCGTCGAGGCCGTGCGCAATCTGCGCCGGTTCGACCAGGTCTTCGTGCAGACCGCGCTGACCCGGCATGCCGGTGGCGTCGCGGTGCTGCCGCTGCCGCAGACGCTGGCCGAACTGCGCGACATCTCGTTCTCGGAGGCGCTGTCGCTGCTCGGCACCCTGCGCAGCCATTTCGATCTGCAGGTAATCGACCTGGGCGGCTTCAGCAATCTCGACTTCATGGCCCAGCTGATCAAGGTCGCCGACGAGGTGCTGGTGGTGGCCGAGCAGAGCGTCGCGGCGATCGTGTCGGCGGCCGAGCTGCTGGAGGAACTGGGCCGTCGCGAGGCGGGCCGCGAGTCGATGCGGCTGGTGGTGTCCCGCTATCAGGCACGGCTCGGTCTCGACGCGGAGCAGATCGCGCAGCGGCTCGAGCTGCCGCTGGCCGGCACGCTGCCCGATTGCCGCGAGACGATGCTGGCCGCGATGAACAGCGGCGTGGTGCTGGCCGACCGGCAGCCCGCCGCTCCTTACGTCCGCGCGCTGGCGCCGATGCTCGAGCGCCTCGGCTACCGCTGCGAAGCGCGCGCCTCAGGCCCCGGATGGCTGGAGCCGATCGCGCAGGCGGTGCAGCGGCTGCGCCTGGGCCATGCAGCAGGCAAGAACAAGGCAGACCATTGAGATGACGCAACCGATCGAATTCTCCGACAACGCCGCCGCGCCGTTTCCGACCTCGCAGGAATTCCACACGATCAAGGAAGCCGCGCACGAGCACCTGCTGACGCGCATCGAGGAACTGGGCGCGGAGTTCGGCCGCTGGTCGCGCACCGCCATCCAGCGCTTCGTCGATCTCGAACTGGAAAGCTTCACGCGCTTGCGCCGGATTCCGATCAACGAGGCCGAACTGCACCAGATCGCCGAGGCGCTGACCAAGGAGCTGGCGGGCTTCGGTCCGATCGAGGACCTGCTGAACGATCCCGCGGTCGAGGACATCCTGGTCAATGGCCATCTCGACGTCTACGTGTCACGCCACGGCATGCTCGAACGCATCCCGGTGCGCTTTGCGGATGCCGGGCATCTGCTGCGCATCGTGCGCCGGATCCTGGCGCCGATCGGCCGGCGCCTCGACGAATCGAATCCGATGGTCGATGCCCGGCTGCCCGACGGCGGCCGCATCAACGTCGTGATCCCGCCGCTGGCGCTGCAGGGGCCGGTGGTGTCGATCCGCAAGTTCCGCAAGGACCCGCTGACGCCGGAGGCGCTGCTGGGGCTGGGCACCATGAACCAGGAGATCGGCGATCTGCTGGAGGCCGCGGTCAAGGCGCGCTGCAATATCCTGGTCAGCGGCGGCACCAGCTCGGGCAAGACCTCGCTGCTGAACGCGCTGGCGATCTTCGTGCCGGACAGCGAGCGTGTGATCACCATCGAAGACACCGCCGAACTGGCGCTGAACCATCCCCACGTGGTCCGCCTCGAAAGCCGGCCCGGCGGATTCGAGGGCACCGGCGTGGTGTCGATCCGCGACCTGCTGCGCAACAGCCTGCGCATGCGGCCGGACCGGATCATCGTCGGCGAAGTGCGCGGCGGCGAGGTGCTGGAGATGCTGCAGGCGATGAGCACGGGCCACGATGGCTCGATGGGCACCATCCACGCGAGCAGCCCGCGCGAGTGCCTGTACCGGCTCGAGATGCTGGCGGGCTTCGCCGGCTTCCAGGGCAGCGAGGTCAGCCTGCGCCGGCAGATCGCCAATGCGATCGACTTCATCGTGCAGATCGGCCGGCTGTCGAACGGCAAGCGCCGCATCCTGTCGATCACCGAGGTGACCGGCATGGGCGACAACATCGTCACCACGCAGGAACTGTATCGCCACGACCCGTATATCGGACCGGATGGCGTCGAGGTAGACCGCTGGCAGTCGCTCGGCATCCTGCCACATTCGCCCAAGCTGGCGCGCCTGCGCCAGGCCGGTTTCGGCATGGACGATCCGCTGGGCCGCTTCGATGTCTAGCGCCGGCCTGGCCATCGCCGCCGTCGCCTTGCTGCTGCTCGGCGCCGGCCTGCTGTTGCTGGCGCAGGCCGGCACGCGTGCGCAGCGCGAGGCGGCGCGGGCTTTCGTACGGGCGCAGACCGAACAGGTACGTTCCCGTTATGCGTCCGCGGCCGAGCTGCCTCCCGTCACCGGGCCACGCGACTTCAAGCGCCGCTGGGCCGATCTGCTGCGCCGCGCGGACCTCGAGCCGACGCGCCGCACCTATCTGCTGTGGGGCGGGCCACCGCTGCTGCTGTGCGCCGCGGCCTTGATCGGCGGCGGGTTTGTCGCGGCCGCCGCGATGGCGGTGGTCTGCCTTGCCATCTGTGCCTGCCTGTTGTGGCGCCGCACGATCCGTTTTCATCAGCGCCTGTGCGAGCAGCTGCCGGGGTTTCTCGATGGCGTGGTGCGGCTGATGACGATCGGCAGCGCGGTACCGGCGGCGTTCCAGCATGCGATCGGCAATACCGAACTGCCGCTGCGCCAGTGCCTGGTGCAAGCGGTGCATCTGCAGCGCGCCGGCAAGGAACTGGACCAGGCGGTGATGCAGGTCGCGCGCAGCTATCGCTTCGACGAACTGATCCTGCTGGCCTCGGTGCTGCGGCTCGCCACGCGCTACGGCGGCCGCGCCGACATCGTGATGGAACGCACCGCCGCCTATATGCGCGACCGCGAGCAGGCGCAGCGCGAACTGTCGGCGCTGTCGGCGGAAACGCGGATGTCGGCGTGGATCCTGGGTTTGCTGCCGGTGGTCGTGGCCGGACTGATGTTCGTGTTCAATGCCGGCTACCTGCTGATGATGTGGAACGATCCGTCGGGCCGCCTGATGCTGATGGCGGCGTTCGGGCTGGAGATCGTCGGCGCGCTGCTGCTGTATCGGCTGGCGCGTTCGGTATAGGGGCGATGCGATGAACCGTGACAGCCTGATCGCTCTCAGCCTGCTGATCGCCGCGCTCGGTGTGGCGGCGCTCGCCCTGCCGCTGTTGCAACAGTGGTGGCTGCGCTGGCGCTCGGCGCGCACGCTGGACGCCGCGCTGGCGCGGCAGGGGGCGGCGGCGGGGCAGGGTGTGAAGACGGCCGTGGGTGAGCCCGGGGCGGCGTCGTCGGGCGGAGCGGTGCCTGCTGCCGGGCGTCAAGGTGCGATGCCGGCGGCGAACGCGTCCGCCGCAGCAACCGGCGCGGTCAATGCGTCGGGAGCGTCGACAGCGCCGGCCGCGGGCGCGGGCCGTGCGGGTGGTGTGGGTGCGGGTGGTGTGGGTGCGGGTGGTGTGGGTGTGGGCGGTGTGGGCGGCCCCGGCGGAGCACGGGCGCGCCTGGGCGCCCAGCTCGGCGGCCGCTTCGACGAACGCTGGCTGGCCAGTCCAATCGGCAAGGCCATCGTCGGCCCTGAAGAACTCCGCTTGCTGGAACAGTGCGGCTGGTATGGCCCCAAGGCCCGCGCCATCTTCGGCGGCCTGCGACTCTGTGTGCCGCTGCTCATCGCCGCGGTGCTGATGCTGTGGCGGCTGCCGGAATCGCTGCAGGGCGCGGTGTTTACCGCGTTCGGCGGCTTCGCGGTGTCCTTTCTCGCGTTCAAGTCGGTGTTGCGTCGGCGCGCCGCCGGCCGGATGCGCCAGCTCGACGACGAACTGCCGGTGCTGGTCGACATGCTGCGGCTGCTGCAAGGCGTCGGCATGTCGATCGACCAGAGCCTGCAGCTGATCGTGACCGAGTTCGGCAGCATGCTGCCCGTGCTGGGTCCCGAACTGAAACGCGCCAACGACCAGTTCGCCTCCGGCCGCTCGCGCGAGCAGACGCTGCAACGCATCGGCAAGCTGTTCGAGAGCGAGGACCTGCGCAATCTGATCATGCTGCTGAACCAGGTGGATCGCTTCGGCGGCGCGGTGCAGGAGCCGCTGAAGCTGTTCGGCCTGCGGCTGCAGGAGGCGCGCAAGATGCGCCTGAAGGAAAAGGTCGGCCGCCTGACGGTGAAGATGACCGGCGTGATGGTGGTCAGCCTGCTGCCGGTGCTGCTGATCGTGACCGCGGGACCGGGGTTCCTTGGCGTGATCCGGATGCTGGCGAAGTTTGCTGGAGATATGCAATGACGGTGTTTGCTAGCGCGCTACGTGCGGTGGCATGTTTTCTTCCTTCTACCGCGAGGGAGAGGCATGTGGCGGCGTGTTTTCTCTCCTCTCCCGCGCGCGAGAGAGGGGCCGGGGGAGAGGGCAGTCTTCTGCCCGTGGCAACGCGTTGGCGTCGGACATTGACCGCGGTTACCGTCGCTACCGCAAGTTGGCTCGCCGCCGGCTGCGCCACCACCAGCGACCCGGCCTCGCTGATGAGCAAGCAGGCCGACGCACAGATCGCGCTGTCCAAGCTGCAGGACAAGCAGGCGCAGGAGCAGTACGACGATCGGGCCGTGTACCGCGGACTGATCGAGCGGATGCAGCAGCAGGGGCTGTACTACGCCTCGCTCGCGCATCTCGACGCCTATCAGCAACGCTTCGGCGACAACGCCGACGTGGCGATGCTGCGCGCCGATGCGCTGCGCGAAACCGAACAGGACGAGGCCGCCGCGGTCGCCTACCGGAATCTGCTGGGCACCGGTTACGCCGCGCGGGCCTATCACGGCCTCGGCCTGCTGGCCGGCCGCAGCGGCGATTTCGGCGAAGCGGTGACGCAGCTCGAAGCGTCGTTGTCGCGCGATCCGACCAATGCCCTGGTGGCGAGCGACCTGGGCTATGCGCTGATGCGCGCCGGACAGTTGCAGCAGGCCCGCGTGCCGGTAATGCAGGCCCTGCAGCTCGATGGGGCGAATCCCCGCATCGTCAGCAATGCCGCCGTGTGGATGCTGGCAAACCGCCAGCGCGACCAGGCGACCGCACTGATGGAGCGCGCGTCGATGTCGGCGGCGACCCGCAAGGCGATCGCGCAGGAGGCGGACCGCATCGCGCGCGAGGCAGCGCGGCAGGAGCGCGCGGCTTCACGGGTTGGCGGTGCACGGCCGCCCAAGCCGCAGCGCATCGCGCTGACAACGGCCGCGCAGCCGGGCGAGGGCGCGGCACAGAACCCGGCCAGCGCACCGTGATCATCGCGAGACGATCCGCGATCGACGGCAAGCTGGCAGGGACGGGACAGCAAGCGGACAGCAAGAGGAGAAGTGCATGAACATCATGAGACCGTCGCGCATCGCGAGTACGGCCGCAATCGCCTTGTGTGCCGCGAGCTGGCTGCCCGTTGCCGGAGCGCAAACCATGGCGCCGGCCAGCCCGGACACAGGCGCAGTCGCGCAAATCCAGAAACCATCGAACACCGCCATCGGCACCGACACACGCAGCCTGCTGGCAATCCAGCGCGAAGGCAGCCAGGCCGGCGCCATGCTCCCCATGCCGGGCGAACAGGCCGCGCTGGCGCATGCGCGCTATCTGAAGAGCTTCCAGCACCCGATTCCCGAGCGTTTCGTCGGCCAGCCGAGCGGCGGCAGCGGCGTCAGCCTGCTCGGATTGACGCCCTCGCGGTAAATGATGATGGCTCGGCGTAGCAGGACACGCAGCACACGCGCGCAATCGCGCGGTGCGGTCAGCATTCTGATGGTGGTGCTGCTCGCCACCATCGGCATGGCCGCGCTGGTGTCCATCGACGTCGGCCATGTTTTCTACCGGCAACGGCAGCTGCAGTCGGTTGCCGACATGGCGGCGCTGGCCGCCGCCCAGCAACTGCGACGGGCCGACACCAACGCGGCGATGACCGAACGCGCGTTGGCGGCGGCACAGGCGTCAGCGGGCCAGAACGGTTTTACCGGCGCGGCGCGCCAAGACTGCGGCGCCAGCCCCGGGGGCGAAGACGGCATGGCCGTCTGCGCGGGCGTGTGGGATCCCAACGATGCGGCTGCCGCTGCCGATGGCCGTCATTTCCGCGGCAGTTTCGACCCGGCGCGGTTGTCTCCGAACGCGGTGCGGGTCGTGGTGTCGCAGACGGTGCCGATCCTGTTCGGGCTCCCCGGCGGCGACGGACGGCGGCTGCGCGCCGAGGCGATCGGCAACGCCAGCCCGCCTGTCGCATCGTTCTCTGTCGGCAGCGGGTTGCTCAATTTCGAATCGTCGCGCAGCGCGCTGGCGCTGCTGCTCGGCAATACCATCAGCCTGTCGGCCGCGGACTGGCAGGGGCTGGTCGATACACGCGTGACGCTGGACCAGTTGCGGCTTGAGGCCGGCCTCGGCACGGTCGACGAATTGTTGAACGCCGACTTGTCGCTATCGCGCTTCTATGCGCTGGTGCTCCGTGCCGCGAACAAGGAGTCGCTGCTCAACGCGATGCTGGGTGGAATGCCCGGGATCATCGATGCGCGAGCCCTGGCGGCGGGGCTAAGTGTCGGACGAGTGCTCGACCTCGGCGTGCTGGCGCCGGCGATGTCGTCGGCGGCGGATGTGGGGCTCAATGTGGCGGAGTTGTTGATGCTGGCGGCGCAGGTTGCGAACAAAGGGGCAGCGGTCGATCTGGCTGGCGCGGTCCCACTATTGCCCGGCACGCAATTGGCGTTGCAGATCGTCGAGCCACCTCGCATGGCGGTGGGGCCGGTGCGGGCATCCAGCACCGATCCAATGGGTTGGGAGACCACCGCACGAACGTCGCAGGTCGATCTCGGTGTGAGGTTGAACCTTGGTGGAGAGATTCTTGGTGGCTCCTTGATATCGGTGAATCTGCCACTGCGCGTGCAACTTGGTACTGCTCACTCCGCGCTGACGGGCATGCGCTGTGCCGCTGCGCGATCAGACCGCCGAGCGACCCTCAACACGGTAACCACAGCGGCGACGGTTTGTCTTGCCCGCGACGATTTGAGCCAGTGTGCTACCTCGGATGTCGTTGTCACTAACCTTGCGGGTATCAAGATCACGGCCAGCCCCAAACAGCAAACCATCCCGGGCAACGGTATGACGTCGACGCTTGCGCCTGGCGAGCAGACCTCGACCGCCTCCCAAGGCCAATTGGCGGCATTGGTCGAAAGTCTGGCGCGCAATCTCGACGTGAAGCTCATCGTCGCTCCAGTTGGCATCCCGATCGCCAACCTGGATCTGAAACTCGGCGGCATCGTCAGCGCCCTGAGCTCCGTGATATTCGGCCTGCTTGGCCCCACCCTCGACGGCCTGCTGGCCGCCCTCGGCATCCAATTAAGCAACGCCGACCTCTGGGTTCACGACGTCGATTGCGACAACACCAGACTCGTCTATTGAACCGCGACATGAATACGACCAGCCGCCGCGCGGCAATTGCAGCATCGCCATGAAAACAGACCGCTGGGCCTACGAAAATCTCGAAGTCTACGTATGGGAAGGCAAGTACGAATTTGCCGACCGCGTAGCCCGCTTTCTCGCGCCGCTTGGCGCCGAAGTGATCCGCGCCGGTGGGCTCGAAGGCTTGCCGACCGAGCCGCGCCTGAAACTGTCGGTGGCGATCATCAGCGTGTCGGTGATCGGCGCCGCCAAGTTCACCGCGCTGGATTGGGAGGCGGTGCACGGCATGCCCGTGATCTGGGTCGCTGCGCCCACGCGAGAGAACGATCCGGGCCGCTTTCCGCCGGAATACGCACACATCCTGTCGGACGATTTCACCGGCGCCGACCTGCGTGCCCAACTCGGCAAGCTGCTGCCGCAACTGCTCGCGGCCAGCGAGGTGCAGCCGGAGATCGCCGAGCTGGTGGCCGGCTCGCCGGCGATGCAGCAGTTGATGTCGCATGTCGACACCTACGCCGACTTCGACAGCAACGTGATGCTGTATGGCGAGACCGGTGCGGGCAAGGAACGCATCGCCCGGCTCTTCCATGAGCGGCATAGCCTCTATGGCAAGGGGCCGTTCGTCGCCGTCAACTGCGGCGCGATTCCCGACGGGCTATTTGAATCGCAGTTCTTCGGCCACGCCAAGGGCGCGTTCACCGGCGCGATGTATGCGCACCGCGGCTACTTCGAGCAGGCCAACGGCGGCACGCTGTTCCTCGACGAAATCGCCGATCTGCCGCTGTTCCAGCAGGTCAAGCTGTTGCGCGTGCTGGAGGAGAACGTCGTCACGCGGCTTGGCTCGACGCTGCCGGTCAAGCTCAATTTCCGCCTGGTCGCCGCGACCAACAAGGACCTGCGCGAGGCGGTCGGGCAAGGCAAGTTCCGCGCGGATCTGTATTTCCGGCTGGCCGTCATCGAACTGCGGATTCCGAGCCTGGAGGAGCGGGGCGCCGCCGACAAGGTCGGACTGCTCGAGGCCTTCCTGCGGCAGATTCTCGGACGGTCCGGCTACGAGGCACTGCCGCCGATGCCGGACTGGCTCAAGGGCGCCGTTGGTACCGCTTACTTCGCCGGCAACGTACGGGAGTTGCGCAATCTGGCGGAGCGCGTCGCGATCGTGGTGCAGCACGACGGCCTGTGGGACCAGGATCGCATTCGCCCGTTATTCCGCGCGCTGCGGCCCGGGGCGTTCGAGGGCAATGACCGCGGCGTCGACTGGCGCACCGAGGTCGAAGAACGTCGCCGCATCATCGCCGCGCTCGATGCCAACGGCTGGCGCCGCCAGGACACGGCCGCCAGCCTCGGCATCAGCCGCAAGGTGCTGTGGGAGAAGATGCGCAAGTTCCAGATTGCCGACAACGAGGCGGAACCGGCCTGAGCGTGGGCCGGTCCGCGCCGCCATGCGGCCATGCGGCCATGCGGCCACGCGGCCACGCGGCCACGCCTTGGCGCGATATCGGGACAGGGCTGCCGATTTTTACCGACTCCGCTTCGCCGCCTCGTGCTCCAGCAATTGCCGCAACTCCGCCCGGATCGTCCGCAGCAGCACGATCCGTTCTTCCGGCGTCGGCTCGCGCAAGAAGGCGTACGCGTGCAGCGTCAGCGGATGCAGGCCGAGGACACTGGCGATCTGCGCCACCTTGTCCAGCGTCGGGCTCTTCTGCCCACGCTCCAGGCTGCTGACATAGGTGCGGCTCGATACGGTGCCGAACGCCTGCTGCGACAAGCCTCTGGCAGTGCGCGCGGCCCGCAGCGCCCCGCCGAAATGCAGCCGGAAGTTCATCTTTTTCAGGTTCAGGAGGACGTCGGGATCTGGGCCTTGCTGCATCTTCGGTAACTCGTCATCACATTCATCGCGCGCCCGCCGTCGGCTCGCGCACGGACAGCCCGCCGCCGAAGACAAAACCCTGGCCGAAAGGCAGGGCGGGTTGCGCGGGCGCGTGCCGCGAGCGGGAGGCCGTATCCGCAGCCCGGTGGCCATCTGCCGATGAGCCGGACAGGATCTGCCGGATGCGCGCCAGATAGCGTTCGCCGACGGCCCGGTTGGCCCGCGTCGTTTCCATGCGGAAGGCACTGCGCGCCGGCGGACGAATGTCCAGCGCACGGCAGACTTCGGACACATAGGGCTTGGATTCGCCGTTCAGGCGCCTGGCAGCGAGCCGCACCGCGTCGTCACCGACCTGTTGGCGCAGCCACCGAAGGACGAGACGGTCGTATTCGTTCTGAATCCGGATCAGGTCTTCCATGGGCACTCCCGCAACTGTATGTTTGTACAGGTACTGTAAGGATATACAGTATCGGCGAGGATGCAAGGAAAAATTGTTGACGAGGCACACGATCTGTGTGGCTCGGCCTGAGGCGTTGCCCACGCGACATTTTTACGCGCCAAAAGCTGTATCCTTGTTTTACTGCTTGAAGCGAGTATTCTTTGGATACAAAGGAAAGCCAGTAAATCTGAAATACAATCGATCCGTTGTAAAGCAGGAAGACAGCCGAGGCCCGTATGCGCAACTTCACCGTCCGAACGTCCGACCAGTTACCGCAGTTGCTTCAAGCGTTCCGCAAGGAAGCAGGTCTGACGCAAGCCGAGGCCGCAATGCGCATGGGCGTCAGCCAGCAGACCTTGTCTGCGCTGGAACGCAACGCCGCGCGCATCAGCGTCGAACGGCTCATGCGCCTGCTCGGCATCCTTGGCGTCGAGTTCGTGCTGCGCAAGGAGGCTCCGTCACCCGGCAATAGCGACAGCCATAGCGACAGCAATAGCGGCGAGGCGTCGTCGACCACGCAGGCCTGGTGACAATGGGGCGACGGTCGCACACTCGCGCGCTCGGCCTGTGGATGAACGGCGCCTTCGTCGGCACGTGGCGGTTCCATCCTCATGCGGGGGACACGCTGGAATACGCCCCCGAGTGGGTGGCCTCCGAACAGGGACGGCCTTTGTCCCTGTCCTTGCCCTTCATCCCCGGCAACTCGCCCCACCGCGGCGAGAAGGTGCGGGCCTATTTCGAGAACCTGCTGCCGGATACCCGGGAAATCCGCGAGCGCATTGCGCGGCGGTATCGCACCGGCTCGATCGACGCCTTCGATCTGCTTGCCGAGATCGGCCGCGACTGCGTGGGCGCGCTGCAGCTGCTGCCGGACGGTGCGTCGCCAGCCGCGGGGCAGGCGGTACAAGCCGAGCCGCTGACCGAGGCGCAGGTCGCACAGGTGCTGCGCGGCACGCTGGCGCCGGCGCCGCTGAGCATCGTTCACGACGAGGACGAGTTCCGCATCTCGATTGCCGGCGCGCAGGAGAAGACCGCGCTGCTGTATCACAACGGCGCGTGGTGCCTGCCGCATGGCCAGACGCCAACCACGCACATCCTGAAGCTGCCGCTTGGCCTGGTGGGCGGGCTGAAACTGGACCTGAGCGAATCGGTGGAGAACGAGTGGCTGTGCTCGCTCGTCATGAAGGAATTCGGCTTGCCGGTGGCCAGTTGCGAGCTGGTGCGGTTCGAGGACATGAAGGCGCTCAGCGTGCAGCGATTCGACCGCGTCTGGTGGCAGGGCCCGGCGGGCGACAGCCGCCTCGTCCGCCTGCCGCAAGAGGACATGTGCCAGGCGAAAGGCGTGCCGCCGACGGCGAAGTACGAAGCCGATGGCGGCCCGGGCATCGACACCATCATGGACACGCTCGCGGGGTCGATGACGCGCGAGCAGGACCGCAGGACCTTCTTCCAGGCACAGGTCATTTTCTGGATGCTGCGCGCACCCGATGGGCACGCAAAGAACTTCAGCCTGTTCCTGCGCCCGGAAGGGCGGTATCAGCTGACTCCGCTCTACGACGTGCTGTCGGCCCATCCCATCATCGGCGAAGCCCCGGGCCGGCTCTCTCCGTTCAAGATCAGGATGGCCATGGCGGTCCGGTCGCAGAACGCACACTACAAGATGCGCGAAATCGAGCGCCGGCATTGGGTGGCCCTCGGCGAGCGGCATGGCGTACTGACGCCCGACGGACGGCCGGCACGGTATGTGGTGGAAGACCTCGCAGAACGCGCCCCGGCGGTGGCTCAGGCGGTGCGGGCGCAGTTGCCGGCGGACTTCCCCGAACGGCTCGCCGATTGCGTCCTCGATGGGATGTTGGCGGAGGCCGAAAGGCTTGCCGGGTAGCGCCCCGGGGTAATGCCTAGGGTAATGCCCCGGGTAACGCCGGGCGGGCGGAGCCCTTCAGCGCGCCATCGTCATGAGGTCTTCATGAGCGGCGCGCCGCCGTCTCAGAAGTCCACCGTCATGGCGACCTTGAAGGTGCGCGGGGCGCCCATGATCAGGTAACCGCCATATGCGGACGCCCAATACGCCTTGCCCGCGACGTTCTCGATGCCGGCGCGCAGCGTGTAGCGCTGCTGCGCCGCCTTGAAGGTATAGCGGGCGCCCAGGTCGAAGCGTCGCCACGACGGCAGGCTGACCCGGTTCGCCACGTCCAGATACTGGCGTCCCGTCTGCAGATAGCGGCCCGATACGGTGAAGCCCGGCACGCCAGGGATGTCCCACTCCGCGCCGACATTGAGCGTGTAGTTGGGTACGCCGACCGCCTTGTTGCCATCGTTCGCCGGCGTGCCGGTACGGTTCAACCTGGCGTCGATATAGGCCAGGCCGGCCAGCAGGCGGATGCCGGGCAGCGGTTCACCGAAGCCGCTCAGTTCGATGCCCCGATTGCGCTGCTCGCCGGCCAGCGAATACACATCGCCCTGCAGGATGCCGGACGGCTGCTCGATCTGATAGACGGCCAGCGTGCTGCCGAACTTGCCGGCGTCCCACTTGACGCCGGCCTCGACCTGCCTGGACTTGATCGGCGGGAACACTTCGCCGCGGTTGGCCGCCGTATTCGGCGCGGTCGGTCCTTGCGCCAGGCCCTGAATGTAGTTGGCATACAGCGAGATCTGGCGCGTCGGCTTGACCACCAGCCCGAAGGCCGGCGACGTGGCCGACTCGTCGTAATTCGACTGTTGCACGCCCATATAGCTGTAGCCGCGCACGCTCAGGTTCTGCTGCCGCACGCCGGCGGTCAGCAGCACGCGGTCGTCGAGGAAGGACAGCGTGTCCGAGATGGCGAACCCGCTGAGGTTGGTCCTGCCGGTGACGCCGGGGTTGGCCATGTCGCCGCCGGTCAGCGTGGTGCCGGGCCGCGGCGTCTGCACCGGGTCGTACAGGCCGGTAGCGAAACGGCCCGACATCTCGTAGGCCGTGCGCTTGACCGATTGCATGCCCGACCACGCCAGATTGATCCGATGCTTGACCGGCCCGGTATGGAAGGCGCCGCGCACGCCGACTTCCTCGGAGGTGGTGTTGGACTTGTACGGCACCGTCAGCCGCGCCGCGGTCCCGACGCCGCTCCCGTTCACCGTCAGCGAGGAATAGTTGCCGAACTCGTTCGTGTGGTGCGCGCCGGCCGCGAGATAGGTGGTCCAGTCGGGCGCGACGTCGTATTCGGCGCGCAGCGTGCCGTAGGTGTCCTCCAGCATCGAATCGGTCCAGGCCTGCGCGAAGTTGGCGCGCGCCGACGGCACGGCGGGCAGCGTGGTGCCCGTCAGCGACACCATCGGCCGGCCCTGTCGAATGGTCTGCTTCTGGTAACCGAAGTCGGCCGACACGCGCAGCTTGTCGCCCTGGTAATCGAGGCCCGCGGTGAACAGGCGCTGCTGGCGGCGCTCGTCGTCGATGGCTGCCTCGCCGCCGCGCGCCAGCGCATTGATGCGCACGCCCCAACGCTGGTCCTCGCCGAAGCGGCGGCCGATGTCGACATGGCCACCGGCTCGGCCCTGGCTGGTGTAGTCGATGGTGGCCTGGGTCAGCGGCTGGTAGGGCGCAAACTTGGGAACCAGGTTGATGCTGCCGCCGATGCCCGTGCCGGTCGGCGTGACGCCGTTCAGAAAGGCGCTGGCGCCGCGGAAGACCTCGACCCGATCGAGCCCCTCGACGGCCACGAGCTGGCGCGGGGCGATGCCATAGAGGCCGTTGTAGCCGATGTCGTCGCCATTCAGCTGGAAGCCACGGATCACGAACGTCTCGGAGAAATTGCCGAAACCCAGGCTGCTGCGCACGCCGGGATCGTTCGCGAGGACATCGGCGACGCTGCGCGCCTGCTGGTTCTGGATGGTCTCGGCGGTGTATGCCGTGATGCTGAACGGCACGTCCATCATGTCCTGATTGCCAAGAATGCCAAGCCGGCCGCCGCGCGCCACCTGGCCGCCGGCATAGGCGGGCGGCGGCTGGTCCGGCGTCGTCTCGGCGCGGACGGTGACCTCGGGCAGGGTTTCCGCCGACTCCGCGGCGGTGGAGGACTGGGCTTGCGCCAGGGCCGTCAGCGGCAGGGCCCCGGCGACCGCCATGGCAAGGACATGCGGTCGAAACCGGTGCGCGCGGGATGGGCGGGCCCACTCGGGGCGGCTGGCATGGAGTCGGGCAGACGGGGCGCGAACGGGGAAGCGGAGCGGGGACACGGGCGGCAATGTCGTATTGAAAGGACATAATGATAATCGTTTTCATTATCATTTGTGCCGACAAGGCCGCGTCGAACATGGGCGTGGACAGGTGCTGCATTCCCGTTGCGCATCCGGTTGCGCACCCGGTTGCGCACCCGGTTGCGCATAGGGCCGCGCATCGGGAGACCGGCTTCGCCTCACTGCGTCCCGAATCCCTCCTTCAACGCCTCGCGCAGATAGTCCACCAGCAGCCGCACCGGCCGCGGCAGCAGCGGGCTGTAGGGCCGGATCGCGTAGATCGTGTCGCCGAACGCCCCCGAAGGCCGCCAGCCCGGCAGCACTTGAACGAGCTTGCCCGCATGCAGGTCGGCCTGCGCGGTGAAGTCGGGCACCAGCGCGATGCCCAGGCCGCCCAGCGCGGCATCGCGCAGCGCCTCGCTGTTGTCCGCCGCGAAATTGCCGCGGATGCCGACGCTCTGCCGGGCCGCACCGCCCCGGACCGGCTCGAAGCTCCAGGTCGGCTGCTCCCCCCGGCGGAAGTAATGCAGGCAGTTGTGCGCGGTCAGGTCGGACGGCGAAACGGGTGTGCCGTGGCGCCGCAGATAGGCGCGCGTCGCCACCAGGACCGTGCCGGTGCGGCACAGCGTCCAGGCGATGTGGGTATCCGGTGCGCGCGAGGCGTGGCGCACTGCCAGGTCGAATCCCTCGCGCGCAAGCGAGGCGAAGCTGTCCGACAGTTCCAGCTCGACGCGGATCTGCGGATACATCGCCAGAAACGGCGGCAGCCGCGGCACGATCTGCTGCCGGCCCAGCGCCACCGGTGCCGTCATCCGCACCAGCCCGCGCGGCTCGCCGCCCATGTCTTTCACGTCGCCGAAGCTGCGCTCGATCGACTCGAACGGTATCCGGGTCGCGTCCACCAGCCGCTGCCCCGCCTCGGTCAGCCGCACGCTGCGCGTGGTGCGCTGCACCAGCGGGATGCCGGCCGCCCGTTCCAGCTCGGCGATGCGCTGGCTCATCGCGCCCTTGCTGATGCCGAGTTGCGTTGCGGCGGCGGTATAGCTGCCCACGTCGCCCAGCACCACCAGCGAGTGCAGATGCACCCACAGCGATTCGATCTTTTGCTTGTCCATCGACGGATTGTTTAATTCATTGAACAGTGAGTCAAGCGCGGCGCTATTGAATGAGGCCGGGAGCGACGCCTACACTGGCCCCATTCCACCGATTCCAGAACTCCAAAGGAGCCCGAGATGACCCAAGCGCATGCCTATACCGACCGTGCCGACGTCGGCCACTACATCGGCGGCCAGCGTACGAGCGGCAGCAGCCAGCGCCGGCAGGACGTGTTCAATCCGGCCACCGGCGAAGCCGCGCGCAAGGTTCTGCTCGGTGAAGTCGCCGATGTCGACGCCGCCGTCGCCGCGGCCGCCGCTGCATTCCCCGCCTGGGCCGACACGCCGCCGATCCGCCGCGCCCGCGTGATGCAGCGCTTCCTGCAATTGATGAACCAGCATCGCGACACGCTCGCGGCGATCATCACCGCCGAGCACGGCAAGGTCTTCTCCGACGCGCAGGGCGAAGTCATGCGCGGCATCGACGTGATCGAGTTCGCCTGCGGCATTCCCCAACTGCTCAAGGGCGATTACACCGATCAGGTCAGCACCGGCATCGACAACTGGACCATGCGCCAGCCCCTGGGCGTGGTGACCGGCATCACGCCGTTCAACTTCCCGTGCATGGTGCCGTGCTGGATGTTCCCGGTGGCGATCGCGGCGGGCAATACGTTTGTGCTCAAGCCCAGCGAGCGCGATCCGAGCGCGAGCCTGTTCATGGCCGATCTGCTGGCCGAGGCGGGTTTGCCGGCCGGCGTGTTCAACGTCGTGCAGGGCGACAAGGTGGTGGTCGACGCGCTGATCGCGCATCCGGAAGTGAAGGCCGTCAGCTTTGTCGGCTCGACGCCGATCGCACAGGCGATCAGCGAGCGTGCCGCGCAATTCGGCAAGCGCGTGCAGGCACTGGGCGGCGCCAAGAACCATCTGGTGGTGATGCCCGATGCCGATCCGGAGATGGCCATCGACGCGCTGATCGGCGCGGCCTACGGCTCGGCCGGCGAGCGCTGCATGGCGGTGTCGGTCGCGGTGCTGGTCGGCGATACCGCCGATCGCCTGATTCCGAAGCTGGCCGAACGCGCCCGTGCGCTGAAGATCGACAACGGCATGAACCCCGAAGCGGAAATGGGCCCCGTGGTCACGCGGCAGGCGCTGGAACGCATCGAGGGCTATATCGGCCTGGGCGTGGAAGAGGGCGCGACGCTGGTGCTCGATGGCCGCGGCCATCGCGTGGCCGGCCATGAAGGCGGCTTCTTCACCGGCGCCACGCTGTTCGACAACGTCACGCCGCAGATGCGCATCTACCGTGAGGAAATCTTCGGCCCGGTGCTGGCCTGCGTCCGCGTCAAGGACTTTGCCGAGGCCGTCGAGCTGATCAACGCGCACGAGTTCGGCAACGGCGTGGCCTGCTACACCAGCGACGGCGGCATCGCCCGCGAATTCGCGCGGCGCATCCAGGTCGGCATGGTCGGCATCAACGTGCCCATCCCCGTGCCGATGGCCTGGCATGGCTTCGGCGGCTGGAAGCGCAGCCTGTTCGGCGATACGCATGCCTACGGCGAAGAGGGCGTGCGCTTCTACACCAAGCAGAAGTCCGTGATGCAGCGCTGGCCGCAAAGCATCGGCAAGGGTGCCGAGTTCGCGATGCCGACGGCAAAGTAAGGCGCGCCACAAACGGCGACATCCGGCGGCGCCGGCGGGGGAATACCCGCCGGCGCCGTTTTTTTTGCCGCGATCCCCGAACGCTTCAACGCGCGGATGCCGGTGCGGTGCGGTGGCAGAGGTCTCCCAACATTCCTGTCCGTTCAAGATAGCGAAACAAGCGTGGCATGGATGAAGCCTCGCGCGTTAGTTTGCATGCGCAAGTTCCCCGCGCGGGATCGACGTCGACGCCGATCGTGCCACGGAGCAACACCGCAACTATCGGCAGTCAAAGGGAGACAAACCATGAATACGCGCAGGCGATGGATGGCCGCCACGGACGCCGGCGTCAAGCCGGAGTGAGAAGCCATGCAATCCAAGGGTTCATTCGATAGCAGCGGCCTGGGCGGGGCCGTGTTGGCCGGACTGCGCGTCGTCGACTTCGGCCAGTTCATCGCCGCGCCGTCGGCAGGACAAATCCTGGCCGATCTGGGCGCCGACGTGATCAAGGTCGAGCCTCCGGGCGGCGATGCCAGCCGTCGCTCTGGATGGCAGGCCGATGCCTGTGGGCCCATGTTTTCCGCTTATAACCGCGGCAAGCGTTCGATCGTGCTCGATCTACGCCGCGAAGAGGATCGAGATGTGGCGATGGATCTGGTGCGCCGCGCCGATGTGGTGCTGCAGAATGCGCGTCCGGGCGTAATGGAGAAATACGGGCTTGGCGCCGAACAGCTTCGGGGCGAGCATCCGCGGCTTGTCTACGGCTCCGTCAATGGCTTCGGCGACAGCGGGCCGGCGGCGGCGCGCCCAGGCCTCGATATCGCCGCGCAGGCCGAAAGCGGCATGATGAGCATGAACGGCGATGCCCATGCCGATCCAACACGCGTCGGCTTCACGGTCGTCGATGTGCTGGCCGGCCGTACGCTGGCGACAGGCGTGCTCGCTGCGCTGGTGCGCCGTGGCATCACCGGACAAGGTGCCCATGTCAAGGTGTCCCTGATCGACGTGGCAGCCGATGCGCTGAGCCAGCAGTGGGCCGAGTACCAGATCCTCGACACGGTGCCGTCACGCTGCGGCAACGGCCAGCCGACGATGGCGCCGGCGGCGGATGTGCTAACGACTGCCGACGGCAGAATCGTGATTTCGGCCTATCTGCAGGAACACTTTTCCCGCTTGTGCGAATGCGTCGGACTGCCGGAACTCGCGCAGGACGCACGCTTTCACGACAACGCCTCGCGCGTGGCGAATCGACCCGCCTTGCTGGGGATGCTTGCCGGCGCGTTGTCGGCACTGACCACCGAAGACGCTTGCCGAAGGCTCAATGCCGCTGGCGTGGTGTGCGGCGCGGTGCGCGACCTGCACGATGCCATCCAAACCGCGCAGGCCACGACACCGGAACGCGTGATCAACGTGCCGTCGCCCGGCAACCGGTCCCTGCGGATGCCGGCCTTGCCCATGACGATCGACGATGCAAGCTCGCGCGATGCCGCCCTTCCCGATCTCGGCCAGCATACGGCGGAGATCCTGGCCGAATTGGACCGGCAGCGGGAAACGATGGCATAACCCGATGGCATAACCCGATGGCATAAGCCGCTTCAAACGAGCGCCTCGCTGGCGGGCGCGTTGGCATTGTTCGCCGTTTGCGCCGACCAGCCGCTGGTTGCGGTCATCGCGATGCTGCTGGTCGGGCTGACCGGCGTGTCGCTGAATCCCGCGATGGTGGTGCGCGTGATGCGCGCCGCGCCGCCCGGGCCGCTGGTCAATACCATGCATACCGCGGTGATCAATATCGGCCTAATGTCCGGCTCGTGGCTTGGCGGCGTAGGCATCAGCCAGGGCTGGGGACTGCGATCGCCGCTGTGGGTCGGCACGGTGCTGGCCGTAGTTGGCGTGCTGGCGGTGCTGCCTTATGCCTTGCGGCGGTCGCAGGCTCTGAATGAGAGCTTTGAAGCGGAGTGCGCGAAGGGATAGACGTGTTCGATCCCTAAACTAATCCCGATCAATCGCGCGAGAACGCAGCGCCCCCGCCTGGCCGGATATAACGCGGCGTAGGGAGGCCCATCGCTTTCGCAGCATTCAGAATGCCGTCCTCGATCGCGCCCGCGTCGCGTACCCCTTGATATTCGCCGTCCTTGAAAATCACGTTGGCGCCGTAGACCACCATGAATCCTTCGGCCGCCTCCCTGGCATCGGCCGGCACGGAGAAGGTATGGACGGAGCCGCCGGGCTCATACAGGTAGCTGCCGGCGGTCTGGCGATCGTCGGGGTATTCGACGTAGTTCCACTCTCCCTTCGTCGTGAAGAAGTGGACGGTGCCCGTGTGGAAGTGCGGGGGCAGCGTGGTGCCCGGCTCGAACTTGCCGTACAGCACCCAGACGCCGTTTTCACGGTCGAGGAACAGCGGAATGATGGTCGACCCTGACTCCGATCCAGGGAATTCGACTGCTTCATGGATGTTCACCGTCAGCAGACGGTCTTGATGCGTGACGACCTTGGGCAAGGCCATGATTCAACTCTCCTTTGCCAGTAGCGGCAGAGCTGGGACCCATAGCCCAGCGTGATATGGGAATGGCCAGGCCGGTGGCGCTTTACAACAGCCCCAGCGCGCGCAGCTTCGCATCCGGGGCGGAGTACGGCCGTTCGCAGATGATCTTGTCCGAGCCCGGTGCGAACTCGAACGTGGCGGCGATCCGGATGCGGAACGTGCGGCCCGTCGGCGCATAGGTCTTTCCGTTGGCCTTCAACGGACCCAGGTGCGTGCCTTGCAGCCAGAACTCGACCAGCACGGTATCGCCATCGGCCGCAATTGCGATGATCTCGTTCTTCAGATCGGGGAATGGCACGCGCGATGAATCGAAATAGCCCCGCACCTCGGCTTCGCCATCGAATACCGTTCCACTGCCGTGCATTTCGTAGCGGGGATGCGCGAAGGTGTCGATCACCGCGTCCCAATCGTGGACGCACTCCAGCGCCATATGATCGCGTACGGTCTGGATGCGGGCTTCATTCAGTGTGGAAGGCATAAATCGTTCTTGTGGTGTCGTCATGAAAGAGGGGAGAGCACGAGCGCCGCGATGCGTCAGTCCAGCGCCATCTGCGCCTGTCTTGCGATCGATTTCCACATCGGGATATCGCGCGCATTGATCGCTTGCTGCTCGGCCCCGGAAACGTATTTCGCCGTGATGCCGAGCGACAGCAGCTTGCTGACGACCTCGGGTTCCTTCAGCGTGTTCTCGAGCACGGCCGACAGCTTGTCGACGATCGGCTTCGGCGTCTTGGCAGGGACATACATCGCCCATGTCAATTCGCGGTCGAAATCGACGCCTTGCTCCTGATAGCTGGCCACGTTGGGCAGACTCGGTGAGCGCTTCGTGCAGACGGCCAGCGCCTTGACCTTGCCCTCCTTGACGAAGGGCGTGGCGGTGACCATGTCGACGAAACCCACGGAAATATGGTTGCCGAGCAGATCGGTGATGATCTGCGCGGTGCCCTTGTAGGGCACGTGCTGCAGCGGGATGCCGGCCTTCTGGCTGAGGATCTCGCCGCAGAAATGTCCGGTCGATCCGGAGCCCCAGCTGGCGTATTGCACCGGCGCCTGCTGCTTGCGGGCCAGAGCGGTCAGCTCTTTCAGGTTGTTTGCGGGGTACGAGTTCGACGCGACCATCACGATGGACGAATTGCCGATGGTCCCCAGGCTCTGAAAGTCGCGCACGGGGTCGTAGGGCAGCTTCGCGTACGTCGCGGCCGCCAGCGGATGCGTCGACATGCCGCCGATCATGATCGTGTAGCCGTCCGGGGTCGCCGTCGCAACGGACTGGGTCCCGATCGTGCCGGCGGCGCCGGGCTTGTTCTCCACCACCACCGGTTGCTTCAGCTGTGCGGCAAAGCGTTCGGCGAGAAAGCGGCCCAGCGTATCGCCGCCACCGCCAGCGGAGAAGGGCAGCAGCATGCGAATGGGGCGCTCGGGATAGTTGGCGGGGTCCGCCGCCTGGGCGGCCGTGGCCGCCAGGGCCAGCAGCGCGGTGGTGAAGAGTGTCTTCATGTCTGTCTCCATGGGGTTCGCCCGTTCTGCGATGCGGGTATCGGTTCACGTCTCCGGTGCAGTGGAAACGTTTCCATATCAGTGTGGCTAAGGTGAATGCGGGCAGCAATCATGGTTAACGCTATGCTGCATAACGCCGCGCCATCGGCTACCGTATTGTTATGGAAACGTTTCCAGCGTTGCAATGACATGGAGCCGAAATGAGCTTGCTGTTCGGAGGCGTATGCCAGATCGGCTACGTCGTACGCGATATCGAGAAGGCGATGCGGCACTGGAGCGAGGTGCTTGGCGTCGGACCGTGGTTCTACAAGAAGGAAGTCGGCACGACCGAATTCCGCTATTACGGCGAGGCGTCGGCCTTGCCGGATCTCTCGATCGCGCTGGCCAATTCCGGCGGCGTGCAGATCGAGTTGATCCAGCAGCGCAATGACGCGCCGTCGCTGTATCTGGATTCGCTGAAGCAATTCGGCGAAGGGATGCAGCACATCGCGTACTGGACGGGCGACCGGTTCGACGAGTTCGCCGAACGATTGCGCGCCAGCGGCTATGTCGAGGGCCACGGTGGCCGGATGGGCATGCGCGGCCGATTCGCCTATTACGTGCATGCGGACCTGCCGGGCAATATCGTCGAGATCTCCGAAATGTCCGGCGGCAAGGGCGAATATTTTGCCGCGATTGCGGAGGCCGCGAAGAACTGGGACGGCAGCGATCCGATCCGGCGGATTGGAGCACCGCAATGAACGCCACCGAGGGCAGGGATTCGGAACGCCGGATCGCGGTGGTAACCGGCGCCGCGCGCGGCATCGGGCTCGCAATCAGCAGCCGGCTCGCCGCGGACGGATACGCGGTCGCCCTGTGGGATCGCGATCGCGCGCTGCTCGATGACGGCGTTCAGGCCCTGCGCAGAGACGGCGCGCACGTATTGGGCGTCGCCGTCGACATTACCGATCGCGGACAGTTAGATCGCGCATTTGCGCAAACCGTCGAAACGCTCGGTACGCCGACGGCGCTGGTCAACAATGCCGCCATCCTCGGTCGCAGAGGCCCCACGGTCGAGGCGTCGGTCGACGAATGGAAGCTCGTTTTTGACGTCAACGTATTCGGCGCGTTGCAATGCGCGCAAGTAGTCGTGCCCGCGATGGTGAAAAATGGCTGGGGCCGCGTCGTCAACGTGGCCTCGGTCGCCGGCAAGGAAGGCAATCCGTTTGCCGGTGCCTATGCGGCATCGAAGGCCGCCTTGATATCGATGACAAAGAGCCTCGGCAAGGAACTGGCGGAAACGGGCGTGCTGGTCAATTGCATCACGCCCAGCGCCGCAGATACCGATATTTTCGGCGAGCACGACGAGAGCCAGCGGGCGCAACTGCAGGCGCGCCTGCTCGAACGTGTGCCGATGAAGCGCTTTGTGCGAGTCGAAGAAGTGGCGGAGATGGCCGCATGGCTGTGTTCCGAGCGCTGCAGCTTCAGCACGGGCGCGGTGTTCGACATCAGCGGCGGGCGTGCCGTGTACTGAGAGAAACGGCACGGCCTGGCCCTGGCTTTCGACGATAATAGCGGGCCAGGAAGCCTGCGAAGATTGCCGCATGCTTGGACATTCCCGCCGGATCATCAATGACCAGCCGAACGCGCGCCCCCAGCTCCGATACGCCCGCCCGCGTCACCATCCGTGACGTGGCGCGGGCCGCCGGCGTTTCGGTGGGGACGGCATCGCGCGCCCTGAACCGCAGCGGCCCGGTAAGCGAGGCCGCGCTGCAGGCCGTCGAGCGCGCCGCCAAAGCCCTGGCGTATGCGCCCGATCCGATTGCGCAAAGCATGCGCACCGGCACCTCCGGCGTCGTGGGCCTGCTGGTGTCCGATCTGGCCAATCCGCTATACGCCCGCATCATCACGGCCGTGGAAACGCGGCTGCAGCGCGAGGGTTATGCGATGGTGGTCGGCAACACGCATAACAACAAGGCGCAGGAAGAGCTGATGGTGGACCTCTTCCGACGCCGCCGCGTCGATGGACTGATTCTCGGGCCCTGTGAAACCGAGCGCCCCGATTACCTGGCCCAGATCTCCCGCGATCTCGCCGTTGTCGCGATGGACCGCGATTTCGGCGCGCAAGGTGTCGGCGTTCATGTCGAACACGCCCGCGGTTCATACGAAGCGACACGATACCTGCTCGACCTGGGGCACACCCGCATCGCGCTGATGACCTCCGACGGCGCATTGCGCCCGGGCCGAGAGCGCATCAACGGCTATCGCGAGGCGATGGAAGAACGCGGCCTGACTGTGGACAACACGCTGGTGCGATCCAGCCGCTCGGCGATGGATCTGTCATTCAGCGATGCATTGGCACTTCTCTCGGCCAAGGATCGACCGACCGCTTTCATCTGCCTCGGTACACGGATTCTCTCCGGCGTCCTGCAGGCGATGAAGCAGACCGGGAACCGCGTGCCGCAGGATGTCAGCCTGATCTGCGTCGGCGACAGCGATCTCGCGCAGCTTTACTCGCCGGCGATCACGGCGATCAATTGGGATCTGGAGGCGGTGGGGACGGCGGCGGCGGAGATGCTGCTGCGATCTATTGGCGTGGGTTCGGGAAGAGGCGAGGGGAAGGTGCTGGAGGGCGAGGAGATTCGGCTGACGACGCATGTTGTCATGCGGGAATCTTGCGCGCCGCCTCGGGCCGGGAAGACGTAAAGGTCCGAGCATCCCCAGGGCGGGCCTCGCTTGTCCACCCATGCTCTTCTATGTCTGGTACGCGTTAAGGGACCGCTTTCGGCGGCGCATGGCGCGCCAGGAACCGATCCAGTTGGCCGGCAAACGCCTTGCTGTCCTGAGCGGAATACGGCGCCGGCCCGCCCGTATCGATGCCCGAGGCGCGGAGCTGGTCCATTACCTCACGCATCGTCAAGCGCTCCTGGATGTTCTCCCGGGTGAACCAGCTTCCTCGTGGATCGAGCACGTGGGCGCCCTTGTCCAGGGCAGCCGATGCAAGTGGGATGTCCGCCGTAATCACAAGGTCACCGGCGTTGACCAGCTCGACGATCCGCTCGTCGGCGGCGTCGAAGCCCGCCGGCACCTGGATCGATTTGATGAAGCGCGAAGGCGGCGTGCGCATGTACTGATTGGCGACCAGCGTGACGCACACTTCCAGGCGTTGCGCCGCTCGGTACAACATTTCCTTGACTACGACCGGGCAGGCGTCTGCGTCGACCAGGACTTGCATCGCGGTATTTCCTTTGAATAGGGCGCTCATGATACCGCTTGAGTGGGCCATTTCCACGGCAATCCGCCACACCGATGCGACTACGATTGCGCCGCGGCGAGAACGAACCGAGGCGAAAAACGGGCGCTCCTACGCCAATCTCAGATCCCGCAGCATATCCAGTACGTGTTGCGTGGAACGTTCAACGTGCCCCGCACGATGTGCAATGCCGAGCCGACGCCACAACGCCGGGCGCAGCGGACGCATGACAATGCGCTTGTCCGGTAATGGCGCCGTCGCCTCGTGGGGCAACAGCGCCGCACCATAACCTGCTGCTACCAGACTCTTGATCGCATCGTTGTAGTTCAGCTGAATGCGAGGCGCAGGATGATAGCCCGCCGTCGCGAACCACTCAGCGGTCAGGCGGGAAAGCCGCGTGGTCGCGTCATTGAGAATCAGAGGTTGGGCAGCGAGCCATTCGGGCGTGACGCGCGCCGGGCAACGCCAATGCGCCGGCACAAAGGCCATCACGGGGTCGCGCCTCCACGGCTTGATCACGAGTCCAGCTACCGGTGGCTGAGGCAGTGCGACCAGTCCCACATCCAGCGTCCCATCCGCCAGCCGGGACAACGTTTCCTGTGAGGTCAGCACGGCAACCTGAATGTCGATAGCAGGATGGCGCTGGCGCAGACCCTCCAGCGCCTGCGGCAGCAGGTGCGCGAGCGCGCCAGTCGATGCAGCCAGCCGAACGCGTCCTTCGAGCCCCTGCACCTGGCGCTGAATATCGTCCAACGCCTGCTCCGCATCGGCCAGCAGCCGACGTGCGCGCTCCACCAGCACCTCTCCGATCGCCGACGGCCTGACATGTCCGCGCTTGCGCGACAGCAGTGGAGCCCCAATGCGGTCTTCCAGTTCGGCGATATGGAGGCTGACCGTTGGCGGCGC
This sequence comes from Cupriavidus cauae, assembly GCF_026210475.1. Classification (NCBI taxonomy): domain Bacteria; kingdom Pseudomonadati; phylum Pseudomonadota; class Betaproteobacteria; order Burkholderiales; family Burkholderiaceae; genus Cupriavidus; species Cupriavidus cauae. The sequence continues at coordinate 504,117 of NZ_CP080294.1, read as the reverse complement.
CAGGTGCAAGGCACGCGCGGCATCGGCAAATGAGCCCCGGTCCGCAATGGTGACCAGGGTGCGCAAGCGGTCCAGGCTGATCTCTCGCATGTCGGCGTCCGGGTTCAGGAAAGATGAATGTTCTCGTTGTGAAATTCAACTTTCCCTATTGTAGCGGTCCGCCGAAGATGGGGCTCGTTCGTCGTTCGACTTCTTGCAACCCCAATCCCAGCGGAGTATCCACGTATGAGCTCACCCGTTGTTTTCATCGACGGCGACCAAGGTACCACCGGGTTGCTGATCCACGAACGGCTGCGTCACCGGACCGACATCCGGCTGATGACGCTGGCGGCTGCCGAGCGCAAGGATCTGCGGCGGCGCGCAGAAGCCTTGAATGCCTGCGATATCGCCATCCTCTGTTTGCCGGATGCCGCCGCGCGCGAGGCAGTGGCGGCCATTGTCAATCCCGCGGTCCGGGTCATCGACGCCAGCTCGGCGCACCGTACACACCCGGACTGGACATACGGATTCCCCGAAATGGCGCCCGAGCAGGCGGAGCGAATTGCAAACGCACGTCGGGTCACCAACCCGGGTTGCTATCCGACCGGTGCAATTGGCCTGCTGCGTCCGTTGGTGCAGGCCGGGCTGATACCGGGCGATTACCCCATCAGCATTCATGCGGTATCCGGCTACTCGGGGCGCGGACGCGCCGGCGTGGAGGAATATGAGGGGCCGGGCGCCGCCAGCGCGCCGTCATTCCAGGTCTATGGGCTGGAACTCACGCACAAGCACACGCCGGAGATCCAGCAGCACGCGGGGCTCGCGCAGCCGCCTATTTTTGTCCCCGCATACGGATCGTTCCGCCAGGGCATCGTGCTGACGGTGCCGCTGGCGTTGCGGCTGCTGGCCCCGGGCGTCAATGGCGACACGTTACACGCCTGCCTCGCGCGCCACTATGCCAACGCGGATCACGTACATGTCTTGCCGCTGCAGGAATCGAGCGCCTTGAAGCATCTCGATCCGCAAGCGCTGAACGGTACGAACGACATGCGCCTGAGCGTATTTGCTGGCGCGCAGCACGGCCACGTCCTTCTGTCCGCGGTCTTCGACAATCTTGGAAAGGGCGCGTCTGGTGCAGCGATTCAGAACCTGGATTTGATGCTGGCGTAGCGTTGATCGTCAATGACTTAAGACAACGTTAGGCCACGTCCATGTGCCAACGATGCATTGTTTTGGACAGGATGACGAGGCTCGACATGCAATCAGCGGTCCCTCGATGCGTTGCCGTCCCTACGGGGGCCAGTCTGCATCGCGTCGTTCTCTTGAACCCTTCAAGTCCTGAAGCACTTCCGTATCTCCCCTCCTGATGAGGGGGGTGCTAAAGAACATCGAGGCGATGCCGTAGTTCATAGGTGTCGAACTCGGGGAGAATAATAATGGGACTTTTCGGCAAGGTTGCTGCCCTAAGCAGTGGCCTGAAGGACAAGGTCGTAGCGGCGGCAGAGGAAGCGGAACTCGGAACGAAGCTCGTCAACCTCAAGGACAAGGCCTCAGACCGCGCCTCCGACTACCTGGCAGCCGGAAAGCAGCAGGCGGGAAAACTGGTCGATGCCGCGAAGGAGAAGATGGAGGACGTGGACTTCGATGCCCTGAAACGGCGGGAAACCTACGTCAACAAGTTCCATGAGTACCGTGAACTCAGCTCGGACAAGATCGCTGCTGTTTATCGCTCGACATTCGAGGTGGACAAGACTACGTCGGAGATGATCGACGGCATTCGTGGGCGGCTTCCCTCCCGTCCGAAGGACATCGATGACATCTTCGAGCAGTGCAAGCGTGAGGCTTTCCAGCGCGCGATTTCTGCGTTCTGCCTGGCCCCGGTTATGGTGGGTCTGGACAAGCAGCTTGAGGACCGTTACTCAAATCTCTCCGTCAAGTACAAGAGCTTCAACGACGAGAACGTGCTGGATGACCATCCCAACTATGCGGAATTTCAGAACGTTCGCAAGAATACCGAGTTCCTAGGTTCGGTCGACAATGGCTACAACCGCAATGCCCCGCTTCGGCCCGCCGACGCGCAAATCGATCACATTGTCTCCAAGAAGGAATACTACGAGGATTGGCTGCTTCGGCTGTCGACGAACGATGATGAAATCATCCATGTGCTGAACCACAGCGATAACTTGACCTTCGCTAACGCCTCGTTCAATGGCGGCAAAGGCAGCAAGGATTTGTTGGCCTACATGGAAAAATTTGGCACACCGGATCCAGAGGATCCGAATCTTGTCCACTTTCAGTACGACAAGGGTGGCGACGTTGTCATTAACAAGTCGGATGCGGTCGCAAAGTATGAGACCGCGAAGGAGCGCTTGCGGGAGGCACAAATGGCGGCAGCAAAGGAGATCGGCCTGACCGTAGCTAGCGCCGGTGCACGCATGGCTGCGCAACAAGTCGTCGGCTTGATCGTTATGGAGACGATCGATATCTTCGTTGACGAAATCAAGGACATCGTCAAGAACGGAAAATTCATCGATGAGAACGGCCTGCTCGCCAATATTCAACAGCGCAAGCAAAGCATCTCGGAGAAGCTCGCGAATCGATTCGAGGAGCGCCAGATCTGGTCTCGGGCCAAGGCAGCAGGCATCGACGGAGGCGTCGCCGGCGCGCTTAGCGCGATTCCTCAGATTCTTATCTCGTTGATCATCAAGATGCCGGCGTTCGTTCTTTCGATGATCCGGGAATGCACCCTGTCGGTTGTCAGGTCGGTACGCGTGCTTTTGAGCGACGACGAGAATAAGTTCGACAGCATCAAGGTCGTGATGCTTGGAACGGCCACCGGCGTGCTGGGCGCCTACGTGGGCAACGTGATTTCCAAGGCGATCGCTCCCGTTCCGATGCTCAACGTCTTCAACAGTCAGGTCACCGAGGTACTCAGTGGCGTGGTTGTGACGGCGGTACCGCTTGGCGCGATCTATGTATTCGATCAGAACAAGGCGAAGCTCGCTTTTTCTGTGATCGGCCGCAAGGCGACGCCGTGACAGGCCTGCGGCTTATTCACGGGGCGCCTTGTGGTTCAACGCTGCGTTGGTTGTTGCGCAGGGTCAAGCGCGGCTGGGATGGGGCCTTCAACACAAGCGACCTCGCGGTGACGTCGCTACGGGCTGAACGATAGGGATCGACGAGGTAATGGAATCGGACTGTTGGTGTGGCCGGGATCGCTGTGCCGCAAGCTCGAAATCGAATGGCACACACCAACCCCCTGATCAAAAAAACCCGGGCCGTCCTCCGACGCCCGGGCGAGTACTACAGGGGCACTGCAAATCAAAAAAATCAGTCCAGCTTGATCCCTACTGTCTTCACGACCTTGTCCCATTTCTGGGAATCGCGGTTCACGAGTTGGGCGAATTCCACCGGGCCCAGTGCGCTGGGTTCCATGCCCTGCTTGGTGATGGAATTGCGGACCGAGGGGGTTGCCACTACCGCGGCGATTTCCTGGGCGAGGCGCTTCACGGTCGGCATGGGCGTGCCGCCGGTGGTGAAGACCCCATACCAGGACACCACTTCGTAGCCCGGCACGCCAGACTCGGCGATGGTCGGCACGTCCGGCATGGTTTCCACGCGCTTGGCGCTGGTCACCGCGATGATGCGGACCTTGCCGGAGTCGGCGCCGGCCTTGGCCGACGGCAGGCTGGCAAACGTCATCTGCGCCTGACCCGCCATCACGTCCTGCATGGCAGGCGCGTCGCCGCGATAGGGGATGTGGGTGATGGCCACGCCGGCCATGCTCTTGAACAGCTCCGCGGACAGGTGCGAGATCGTGCCGTTGCCCGGCGACGCGACATTCAGCTGGCCCGGATTGGCCTTCGCATAGGCCAGCAGCTCCTGCACGGTCTTCACCGGCAGCGCGTTGTTCACGACCAGCGCGTTGGCGGACTTCGCCACCAGCGAGACCGGCTGCACGCCTTTGACCGGGTCATAGGGCAGCTTGCTGTAGACCGACGGGGCGATAGCCTGTCCGCCCACCGATCCGAGCAGCAGCACCGAGCCGTTCGGCGTGGCGCGTGCCATTTCCGCGGTGGCGATCGTGCTGCCGCCGCCCGGCCGGTTTTCCACCACCATGGTCTGCTTGGTGTTCAGCTGGAACTGCGTGGCGACGACGCGAGCGATGACATCGTTGCCGCCTCCGGGCGCGAAGCCGACCAGCATGCGGATGGGCCCGGGAGGCAATTCCTGGGCGACGGCTTGTGTGGCAGCGAATGCCAGTACGACAGCGGGAACGATCTTGAAAAATGCCATGGTTTGTCCTCGTAGATGGGTGGAATCCTCTCAGGATGTCGCTGCTGCACTGGATCGTTGCGGCACCTTGGGCGCGGGCGGAGCTTCGATATGCCCCGACGCTTGTCGCTTGCGGTGCTCGCTTTCTAGTTGTGTTGCGCCGTACCGCAATGCAGTCCGGCGACGCGTTCTTCGACGCGATAGTTTCCTGGTGGCGTTGGCCAGCCGCACCTGCATGCCGGGCACGCTGGCCATCACCCCTTACTTCTTGAAACGCACGACCGCCTCGCGCGATGCCGGGGTCTGCGGCAGCGTAGCGATTTCCCCCAGCGTCACGGGCTTGGTCGGGAAACGCAGCCGGTAGTAGCCCACGTCGCGCGGATGGCGCTGCTGCTCGTCGGCGATCAGTTCGGTCACCGTCAGACCGCAGAACCGGCCCTGGCAGGGGCCCATCCCGCAGCGCAGGAATGCCTTCATCTGGTTGGGGCCCTGGCAGCCGATGCGGGCGGCATGCCGTACTTGCTCGGCGGTGGCCTCTTCGCAGCGGCAGACGATGGTGTCGCCCACCGGGCGGCGGAACTGCGCCGCCGGGCGGTACAGCACCTCGAGGAATTCCCGGCCCCGCGTAGCGCGTGCGAGAGCAGCCTGATGCGGTGCGGCCTCGCGGTCGCGGGCGGCGGTGTCGATGCGTCCCAACGCCGCGGCGACATGCACGGCCGCGATGCGCCCGCGGTGCTCCGCTGCCATCGCGCCCGCGATGCCCGCGCCGTCGCCGGCGATGCTCAGTTGCGGCACCGAGGTCGCGCCCCAGGCATCGACGACCGGTTCCCAGCAGTCCTGCAGGTCGTTCCACGCATGCTCGGCGCCGACAGCGCGCGACAGGTTGGTATTCGGGACCACGCCCTGATGCAGCAGCAACTGGTCAACGGCCATCGAACGGCTCTGGCCGCCCGCGGTATATCGCACTTCGGCCAGCTGGCCATTAGCGCCGGCCAACGCCTCCAGCGCGGTGACGCCGCTGACGATGGGCACCGCCTTGCGGACCGCGCGCATCAGCGTCAGGCCCTTGCCAAGGTAGGGCGATCGCAGGAAGCTCCAGGCATGAGGCAGCGCCTGCAGCCATTGGCTGCTTGCCGTGGTTTCGAGAATGGCGTCGAGCTTCACGCCCGCATTCAGGTACTGATAGGCCAGCAGATAGAGCAGCGGTCCGCCGCCTGCGAGCACGGTGCGTCCTTCCGGCACGACGCCCGAGGTCTTGAGCAGGATCTGCCCGGCCCCTGCGGTGATGACGCCCGGCAGGGTCCAGCCCGGGATCGGGAAAGGCCGCTCCTGTGCGCCCGTGGCCAGGATGATGTGCCGGCAATGCAGCAGCGAGGCCTGCGGTTCTTCCCCACCCTTGGACACGGAGTAGGCGACCTCGAAGCCCGCCGGCTGGCCGCCGGCCTGCGGCTCGAGTCGATTGATCGACCACACGGTGGCCGAGGACAGATAGCGTGCGCCGCTGCGTGCAAAGGGCTCCAGCAGTTCCAGGCCGTGCCAGTAGTCGGCGCCGAGGATGTTGCGATCCTGCACCGGGGTACTGCCGACCGCGCGATAGATCTGGCCGCCCGGCGCGGGCTGCTCGTCGATCAGTGCGGTGGCAAGGCCGAGGCCGGCGGCGCGGGTGGCCGCAGCCAGGCCGGCGGGGCCAGCGCCCACCACCAGCAGGTCGTACTGCGGGATCTCGGCGGAAATGGAAGCCATGTCGGAGGCCATGTCCGATGCCATATCGTTCATACCGCCACCTCGCGCGCGCCCAGCTGGCGCTGCACCGTCATGCCATCTCGCACCGGCGTCATGCACGCCTGTTGATTGGGCCGTCCGTCGATGCGCACCAGGCAGTCATAGCAAACGCCCATCATGCAGAAGGGACCACGCGCCGCGCCCGACACGGCGGTGTCGCGACAGGCCTGCACGCCGGCCGCGAACAGGGCCGCCGCGACGCTGTCACCCTCGCGGCATTCCAGCGCGACGCCGTCGACGATGACACGCACCGTGCGGCCGGCAGCTTGCACGACGGGTGCATCAAGTCTTCTGAACATGAAATCTCCGGGTCGAAAAAGTGTCCAGCTCGGGCGCCAACGCGCCGGCGGCGATCATGGGGGCGAGCGTCATCGCATGCGTGGCGGCCAGCGTCACGCCGCTGTGGCACGTCACCAGAAAGGCCCCGGGGTGGCTGGCCGATTGTTCGTAAACGGGGAAGCCATCCTGCGCGCGCACGCGCAGGGCGGACCAGGCGCGCACCGCACGCACCTCGCGCAGCGCCGGCAGCGTGCGCACCGCGCGGTCGGCCAGCGTGGCGAGGATCGGCAACGTGGTCACGTGGTCGGCGTAGCCTGCATCCTCCTGCGAGTCGCCCACCAGCCAGCTGCCTTCGTCGTTCTGGCGCAGGGTCACCATCGGGGTATCGAGCAGGCGGCGCGTGCGCTCGAGCACCAGGATCTGGCCGCGCTGCGGCGCCATCGGGAGATGGGTGCCGACCATGCGGCCCAGTTCGCCGTTGCGCAGCCCCGCGGCCAGCACGATCTTGCGGGCGCGCACGCTGCCCTTGGGCGTGTCCAGCACGAAGTCGCCGTCCGACAGCTGCGTGATGGCCGTTACGCCGTGATGGGGGAGGTAGCGCACGTCGCTCTGGCTGAAGGCGACATGGAATGCGCGCAGCAGCTTCAGCGGGTTGACGATGCCGTCGTGCGGGGTCCAGATGGCGCCGGTCACGTCGGGGCCGAGCCCGGGCACCAGCGAGGCCGCCTGGTGATGATCCAGCAGCTTCCATTCGTAGGGCTCGACGCCCGGCTGGGACATTAGCTTGTTGACCCAGGCCAGGCGCGCTTCGATCTCGTAGTCGCCCATCAGCGGGGTCAGCCCGCCTTTCTGCTCGAGCGCCACGTCGATGCCGGTTTCCGCCAGCAGTTTTGCCGCCAGTTGGGGCCACAGCCGCACGGAGCCCAGCGTCCAGCGGCTGTAGGCGCCCATGCCGTAGCCCTTGCTCTGCAGCCAGACCAGGCCAAAGTTGCCGCGCGAGGCGCGCAGGGCGACGTCGCCCTCGTCAAGCACGGCGATGGAGCTGACGCTGCCGCGCAGGCCATAGGCCACCGCGGAGCCGACCAGGCCGCCGCCGACGACGGCGACATCGAACGTCGGATGTTGGGAGGGGGTGGAGGCGTTGCCCATTCAGCACGCCCTCGCGCGGGTCGGGAACGGGCCTTGGGCCCTGTCAAAAGTCATGTGGGGACTCGCAAATATCGCGGCAGCCCTGGGCCGGAATCGTGGCGCCGGGCCGGTGTTGCCAATGCGAGCGAGTATGCGCACCGACCCCCGATACGCGCAAATACCAATTCGTGCGGTACCTATACGAAAAGCTGATGGGGTCTGACGTGGCGTCTGAGGTGGGATCTCAATCGGCCAAGCCTTCGATTTCCGCGTCGATGACCTCGCGCAGCCGCGCGATAAAGCGGTCCACCAGCAGATTGGCCGGCCGATTGCGCGCCAGCAGCAGATAGCTGACGAAGGGCACGCGGGGCTCGAATGGCCGCACCACGATATTGGTGTGCCGGTACATGCGGGCGACCAGCGGATTGACGATGCCCACGCCCAGCCCAAGACCGACCATATTGCAGATGGTCGCGCCATAGGGCGTCTCGAAATGCATCACCCGGCGGTCGTCGCCGGCGAAGGCGGCATCCACGGCGGCGCGCAGCCCATCGCCATGGGCCATCGAGATGAACGGTTCGCCGGCGAGGTCGGCCGGCGTGATGACCTCGCGGGCCGCAAGCCGATGGCCGGGCGGCAGCACGCAGCAGCCGAACAGCTCGGCTACCGGATGCGCCTCGGTCACGGCGGCAGTGGGCAAATAGGAAACCAGTCCGAGCTCGCAATGGCGGTTGCCGACCTGCTCGGCCACGAGCTGCGTGCTGCCGGTTTCCATGGCGACGTAGACGTCGGGATGGTCCGCATGAAAGCGTTGCAGCACCAGCGGCAATACCGTCATCGCCAACGAGGGCACCGTGGCGATGCGAAGGCGGCCCGCCCCGAACTGGCGGATATTGCGTGCGGCATCCTTCAGGGCCTCCAGCCCGACGAAGGTGCGATCGACCTCGCGCAGAAAAGCCAATCCTTCTTCCGTCGGCGCGAGTCGTCCGGCATTGCGAGTAAAGAGCGTCAGGCCGGTGGAAGCTTCCAATTGGGAGATCAGCCGGCTGACATTGGGCTGCGACATGAACAGTTCGTTGGCCGCGGCCGTCATGGAGCCCGTGCGCATTACCGCGCGAAAGGCATAGATTTCCTTGAATTTCATACCGAATCGATGAAGGGCGGATTCGGCGAATACTAACGTTGTTTGCCCCGGGAGGCCGCAGCGAGGGCTGGGGCGGCCATCGGAATCGGCACCACGCACCAAAGGAGGCGATGGGCAGTAACCATCTGTCAGGCAGAATCGCGCGTCATTGCGAACGGCGGCCCGCAAAAAAAGCCCTGCTGAACGATGGTCCAGCAGGGCTTTTATCGGGCGACGTTGGGGCGGTCGATCAGCGCTTCGCAGCCTGATCACCCTTCGCGTACACGCGTTCACCCGCCACCCAGGTCTCCAGCACCTGGATTTTCCAGATGTCGGCCGGTGCGACCTTGAAGAGATCGCGGTCCACCAGGATGAAGTCGGCCCACTTGCCCGGCTCGAGCGAACCCAGCGTCTTTTCCTGATGCTGCGCGTACGCGGCATCCATCGTGAACGCGCGGAACGCCTGCGGCAGCGTCATCGCTTCCTCGGGGTGCCAGCCCTTGATGGGCCGGCCTTCATGGTCGGTGCGCGTGACCGCGGCGTGCAGCCCGTAGAACGGGTTGGCCGATTCCACCGGGAAATCCGAGCCGCCCGCGATCACGGTGCCCTCCTTCAGGAAGGTCTGCCAGGCATAGGCGCCCTTGATGCGCTCCTTGCCGATGCGGTCTTCCGCCATGTTCATGTCGCTGGTGGCGTGGGTCGGCTGCATCGACGCGATCAGGTTCAGCGTCTTGAAGCGCGGGATATCGGGCAGCGAGACCACCTGTGCGTGCTCGATCCGATTGCGCAGCTCGCGGCCGCCCACGTCCTTGTAGGCGACTTCCATCGCGTCGAGCACCTGATGGTTGGTCTTGTCGCCGATCGCATGCACATTGACCTGGTAGCCGGCCTTCAGCGCGGTCTTCACGCTGGCCTGCATCGCGGCATCGCTCATGAACAGCAGGCCGCTATGCGCGTGATCGTCAGTGTAGGGCTCCATCAGCGCGGCGCCACGGCTGCCCAGCGCGCCGTCGCCGTAGAGCTTCACGGCGCGCAGATCGTAGCGGTCGTTGCCGTAACCGATCAGCGGGCCTTTCGCGGACAGCGTCTTGAAGTCCTCGCCCGTGTCGCGAATCATCCCGTAGATGCGCGTGGTGAGCTTGCCCTGGTCGGCGAACTCGCGATAGATGCGATCGTCGGCAACGGTCACGCCGGCATCGCCGACAGAGGTCAGGCCCAGCGCGTTCAGGTGAGCGACGGCGGCGGCCAGCGCGGCACGGCGATCGTCGTCGGAGTAGGGCGGGATCACGTTGTTGACCAGCGCCATGGCCTTGTCGATCAGCACGCCGGTCGGATTGCCGTTGGCATCGCGCTCGATGCGGCCGCCGGCCGGGTCCTTGGTGTCGCGCGTGATGCCGGCCGCCTGCAACGCCTTGGTGTTCAGCCAGGCCGCGTGGCCATCGACGCGCACCAGGCGCACCGGACGGTCCGACACCGCGGCATCGAGCTCGGCTGCGGTCGGGAAGCGGCCCAGCTTCCAGTTCACCTGATTCCACCCATAGCCCAGCAGCCACTGGCGCTGCGGATTCTTCTGCGCGTAGTCGCGGATCTGGCCCTGCGCTTCCTGCAGGCTCCGCGTCCCCGACAGCGAGATCTCGGTCGTCTTGAAGCCCAGCCGGAACACATGGCCGTGGGCATCGATCAGGCCCGGCAGCAGCGTCTTGCCCTGGCCGTCGATGCGCTTGGCATCGGGATACTTCGCGCGCAGCGCGGCGGCATCGCCGGTCTCCAATACCTTGCCCTGATCGAACACCAGGCCGCTGAAGGTGACGATCTTGTCGTTCTGCAGCGTGTAGCCCAGAACGGACTGCACCAGCGTGGGAGCGGCGTGCGCGTGAACGGCGGCCATGGCGGCCAGCGCGAGCAGACTCGTGCGGATGGACTTCTTCAAGGTGACTCCTTGTTGTTGTGCTGTTTTTTTATGGTGTGTTGATGACGCCCGGGACGGCGTCGAACGCTGGCAAGCGCCGCGTGTCGTTTACCGACCGGCGGTCGTCCTTCTACCGGCCGATATGACGCGCGGCATCATAAGAGAAAACTGCGGTGCGGGAAAGGGCGAGGGGATGCCTGAGGGAATGTCTGAGGGAATGCCTGAGTTAGTGCCCGAGTGAATGCCGGGGCGCGAATGCCGGGGCCCGAATGCGATGCGCGAATGGCCGAGGCGCGAATGGCCGAGGCGCGAATAGTTGGCGCGAATGCTGGACTTGGAAACGCAGTACCATCGTCATACCACGCGCCATGGAGCAGGGCATGCAGTTTCTCTGGCCACAAATGCTCTGGCTGCTGCTGGCTCTCCCCTTGCTGGCAGCCGCCTACCTCTACGTGATTGCGCGGCGCAAAAAAGCCGCCTTGATGTACGCCAGTATTGCGCTGCCGCGGGCCGCCCTCGGCCGCAAGCAACGAGTGCGGCGCCACATCCCGCCGTTCCTCGTCTTGCTGGGGCTTGGCGTCGCCCTGCTGGCTTGCGCCCGCCCTACGGCCACCCTCACGCTGCCCGCCGACACCGTCACGGTGGTACTCGCGATGGACACCTCCCGCAGCATGGCAGCCGCTGATGTGGCACCCACCCGAATCGCCGCCGCTCAGCACGCCGCGCGCGATTTCATCATCGGCCTGCCGGCCAGCGTGCGCCTGGGCATTGTGTCCTTTGCCGCCACCGCGACCGTAGTGCTCTCGCTCACCGAGAGCCGGCAGGACATGCTCGACGCGATCGATCGCTTTCAACTCCAGCACGGCACGGCAACCGGCAGCGGACTGATCCAGGCGCTGGCGGTGCTGTTGCCCAACGATGGCATCGACCTGGAATCGATTATTTTCGGCGGCGAGTCGCTTGCCCCGGGATCCGGCGGCAGATCGCTGTCAGAAGCCGCCGCCGCGGAGGCCGTCCGCAATCGCGAACAGGAGCAGCCCTCGGCGAGCCCCGGCTCCTATCGGCACGGCGCAATCATCCTGCTCAGCGATGGCCGCCGCACCACCGGCCCGGACCCTCTCGACGCGGCACGCATGGCCGCGCAGCGCGGAGTCCGGGTCTACACCGTGGGATTCGGTACGCCGCTAGAGGAGGGCGCAGCGCCGCCCGGGATTTCTTCGCCTGTGCAATTGGATGAGGCCACCTTGCGGCAGGTTGCGATGCTGACCGACGGGGAGTACTTCCAGGCCAGTTCGGCGGCTGATTTGACGCAGGTCTATCGCCGGCTTACCAGCCGGTTTGCGCTGGAGCGGAAGGAGGTGGAGGTTAGTGCGTTGTTGGCGGCGGGGGCGGTGGTGTTGCTGGTGGTGGGGTGTGGGTTGTCGGTGGTTTGGTTTCGGCGGTGAGGGGGAGAGTTGGCAATCGGTTGGGCTTCGGAGAGGTCGCCCTTGATGACCACTAGCGACCCTTCTGCGACATTCACGCTTTTCTCTGCAACCGGCTGCGTGTAGGACGAGACCTGTTCTGCAGAGGCCGATATTCGATTGATGCCGCGCCGTGCTGGCGTCCGCATGGATTTGCCAGGTGAGGTCAATGTGTCGCCACAGGGCGCACAAAGGCGGTGCGCCCCAAAGGTCGTCGCGCTGGCTTGAGTGGGACAGACCCGGGGAAAATGGCGGTCGCCGCGAGGCCCAATTAACTTGCGCGATTCCGCAAGCGCGGTGGTCTCGAACTGGTGTGCATTCCGGGTGCCGGCTGCGATTCGCAAGGTGATCTACCAAACCACACGTCTTCTGAGGCAGTTGTGGCCCAAGAGGTGCAGAGCACAACGGCGACGAGCCGGCACGGCGAGACGCAGGGGACTTTATGGGGGCGAGGACGCCAAGATCGATAGCGGCCGTCGACCGCTCAGAGGTTGATCGGCGGCCCCTGGCCGCACGCCGCGCGGCGTGCCCTCCGAGCCTCGGTGAGCGCGACTACACGACGCTAGAGCCAGGTCGCGATCGCTTCCACGCACCGTTCTATGCCTTCCCTGCCCTCCGAGTATGCGCTGACAACACCCACACCGAAGGTCTCCCACGTCTCGCGTTGCTCGAGTGAATCGACATTTGACGCGCCAGGTAACAAAAGAAGAGACAATTCGGGACGACGACCATCCAGAATGAGGGAGTCGTGGTAAATGTGCGCCGATGCCATCGCTTCTAGCACATTGGTTTTTCCGCTGCGATATTTTGCATCAAGAATCAGCATCCTGTGTGTGCTTCCTCTGGACGCTACAAGTACAATGTCAGGACGCCGCTCTCCAGACAAACTCCACGCTTCTCTCTCGCTTCCTATCCCGTTGGAGCGAAACGTCGCCTGGAACAGCAGTTCAAGCTCGTCACCATTAGGCAGTCGCGCAGCCAAGCTAAGTTCAGGTGATACATTGAAACACGATTTTCTCGGCTCCAGCCTGACGCCCAACCGCGATTCCAGTGCGTTGGCCAAAGCCACATAACACCATGTTTCATAGACGCCCCATGAAGGACTGACATGAAGATGTTCCGCCGAAGCATGGTCTTCAACGCCAAGACGCAGGGCCTCCGTACCAGTGCGAAAGGCACGCGAATAGATGGGATTCGCGGCGATCTGCGTCAGGCCGGCTGCGGTGATCTCGGGCTTGTCAACAGCCCGAAACGGGTAGCGGCTTAGCAAACGTCCTACGTTCGCATCCAGAGAACGAAGAATGGTCAGACGCCGATTGCGTCGCCGGAGTGCCTCGGCATGGGACAGTTCTCCACAGTCGGACATAACCCATGATTCCAGCCCAATGATGGCCCGTCTGAATCGATTGAGTAGCGCATATATAGCCCGGTTCGCCGCAGTATCGACTGTCGCAACAGGTACGTGGGTATGCAACCGGATGGCATCGACACGCTCGTGTTCGGACAGCCGCCCCGTAGCCAACGCGACGATACGGCTGTCGCGCCGTGCAGCCACAGGCAGCCGCTTCATCCGCGCCAAGGGTAGTAGTTGCCTCATTGGCTTGAGCTTTACATGTGGTATGCGCGTGATCGATTCCACGAAGTTCAGAAAAGGGCTGCCATGCCGCTTCACGCGCTCCCAACGAACGAGGTTGTCGAATTTGCCGCTCATCCCGGCGTTGCCGAATCCGAGACAGGCGGAAGCATGCCCCAGAAGGAGCCGCTGATCGAATCGTCGGATGGCGTCAATCATCGACGAGTACTGGGCGGTCTGGAGTTTGCTGCTTGCCGGATTGACTTCAAGATAAAACGGAGTTTCTGCCCCCTTCCGGTCGACAGAAATGAGTTCGACGCGACCAGCAAAAAAGCCGGACGTCCACGTGAAATATTCACCGTGCGCTTCCGTCAACGGCACATCGTCCACATAGAGATGTGTTGCGCCGCTGACCTTGAGGAGATAGGAGGCGTCCTCCCTCAGACCGGAAATCAGCCCTCTCGGACCGATGCGGCCCAACTCTTCGCTAGTCGGGTCCGTGGTATGAATGACGAGGTGCTGCCGCGACTCCATTTTTATCGCCAGAACCGGGTCGAGCCGGCCTCATTCAGATCACGCAGCATGTCCTGTACTTTACTGGCGCATCTGGCCAGGCCATGCTCCTGGCAAATGGCCTGAGTGTGAGACATTGCTCTGGTTAGGCGATCAGAATGTTCGCCGCGCAACTTCGGTAACACCTTCGCGTATAGGACATCATCTAGCGCCTTATTGAAATCGACGCCCAATTCTTGTGTGAAAACAAGGTAACTCACGACATCATCTATTGTCCGCAATCCGAAGTGCAGACGCACCGGTTCGAGCGCCTCCATCAACTTCCTGAGGACACCTTTGACTTTATTTCGGACTTCTTCGGACACGAGGTTTGACCACTTAGGGTAGCTCTCGGGGTCGATCTTCCAGAATTCCAAGGTGTATGCGCGGTCGAGGACCTTGTCCGAGAGGCCATGAGTGGTCTCGTCCATGTTGACGGTACCGATGATGGCAAGGTTCGCGGGATATCGAATCTGACTCGGCACACCGACGACATCTTCATCCATCTGATGGAGGTCGATCACGCCCTGAGTTTCCATCGCGGACAGGATCGGGGCGAGATATTGTTCGGGATGCGACAGGTTCATTTCGTCGAGAACAGCGACGTACGGGCTCGTCGGATTCTCCGCAGCTCGCAGGAGAAGATCTAGGAAAGGCGTCCCGTCATAGACGTTCTGCAGAAGTGTGTTCATCTGTCCAAGCAGGGGAACCGTGTCGAACCAGCCTGGCTGGATTGGAAAAACCTTCACGCTTTCCTGTCCGGCTCGCTGCGGTCCGCACAGCGCCAGCGCGTAGTTGAGCGCGAGTTGAGTTTTTCCTGATCCTGACAAGCCAGCCATCACCGCGAAATGACGTACGGGATGAAACCACAGGCCACCGTGCAATTGCTCGATGAGGCCTTTGTCCCAGTTGAAGTTGCCGGCTGCAGCTTCGGCAAGACGCGATTGCAGCGTTGCCCAAGCAGGAAGGGTGAGCTTCGCATCCACCTCCTCCTGGATTTCGATCACTGTTTCGGCAACCTTGGGAAGTGTTGGCGGGTCCCACGTGATGAGATCATTCCATTGGTGGCCCTCAGCCGTTAGGGCGTAGCCGCTCGCGGGCTGGTAAGAGATGACCTGTAGGCTTATTAGCCAGCTCAGCAACGCTGACGGTGCAAAGCCTGTTGTCCAGCCGGGGTTCACGGTCTGCAGTATCGCGATGAGCTCAGCTTTGGACTTCGAGCCTGCCGCCAAAGTGCGAACGACGTAGTCGACACCCAAAATCTTCGTCAGAAGCTGGTCAGCCAATTCCTTAGGATCCTGAGAATCGAGTAAGTTGACGCCGCGAGCGGAAAGCTGATAAACGGAACCATTGCGCTTACAGAGGTCGAACTCTCGCATGACGACGTTGATGATCGTCCGTATGCTGCCGTCCACCAATGTCGGATTCGACTCGCGAATGAGGTCGCGAAAATCCTCCTCGCTTAGACCATCGCCACTCAGCGTCGGCAGGTATCCTAGGAGCGTCTGGAAGTAGCCTTTGATGGCAGTGAGGCCCTTACGGCGCAGCATGGCCGGCAATGGGACCAGGCCGTCTTCGCGAACGGCCTCCGACCGCGCAACGACAGGTTCCTTCTCATCGGTGATGCGCTCGTAGAGAAACCACGACAGACACATTTGCTTCACACTGTCCATCGTTCCTGGTTCGGCCGGGCCAACGATGGCTTTAATCATCCCACGAATAGCCACATGCATGTGAATGACATGGGCTCGCCCTTTGCCTCCCAGTGCGCGGTAAAGCTCGGTGAGCTTTCCCTCGTCTGCCAGCGTGGTAAAGAAGTCCGGAAACAGTGCGGACAACGCCCGGTTGATCTTGAGCAGTGGCCGCTTTCCGCACAAGGTGCGAAATCTGGCTGCAACTTCGTCGTGCAATTCAATAAGCCGCGCCGTTGCCTCGTCCGGGTCCGATGGAAGAGGCCTGGATGCATTCTCCGAGAACCAGGCCACGAATTCTCCATCATCGATCGCCGGCGCCACGCTGATGGTACACATGCCTGTGGCCGACACGTGGTCAGAATCGAACAAAGTTCTCAGAAAATCTTTGTTCTGGAGCTGGCCAGCGGATGCGCCGCGCGTGCCGATCAGATGGCGAATGCAACCTTGGAATCCAGGTTTGGACCGCCCATGTCGGCGGCGTCTTATACAGAGACTCGATATCCGCCTGAAAGGCGGTTTGATTCAGGAGTTTCCCTGTTACTTTCGTCTGCCCCACTTCAGGAGGACTCTCTACAACGGGATTGCTATTGGAAAGAGCTTGCTCCGCATCTACAATGCTCAGGAACTCCGCAAGAGTGCCGTCGAAATTACGAAGAACATCTCTCCCTGCCAGAATAGAAGAAACAGAGAGCTTCATCGTTACGGAGTTACCGTCAGCGGTCCGGCTCACGCGCAATAAACGTTTTGCTGGTTCGATGCCATTCGATAGCCAGATCGACCACCCATCGCTTCGTGGCTCCACTTTCAATTCCGGCCGCTGTGCCATGACACCGGCAACAATTTCGTCGAAGATCATAAATCACCTTAGCTTCCGCAATACCTGGCTTGAAACACGTCTGAAGGCGGCCGAGTGTCTGCGCCGGACTTCGCAAGTCTCGAAATTGTACTCGCCAAAGTGTCATCAATTGCGTGCTGCATCGTTAAGGTGATGAATCTAACGTTCGACTAACAAGAGAGTGTTTACGTGGGCAATTAAAGCCATTCGGGGATTTGGCGACTAACACACCAAAACGCTTGATCCTACTAATCCTCTCGGGAAGGCAACGCAGGCGCATCGCCATAACATCTCGGTGGCCGTCGCCGAGTCGTAGGAAAACCGGAAGTCGCCCGCAAACGCGATGCGCACAACAAGGTGCACGTGAGCTCGCCGGACGGGATCACGACGAGTTCTGCGAAGCACCAAAATAGGGGTTTTGCGCGCCGCGACATTAATGATGGCCCGGGCGGCAACCGACATATCACATTCAGGACCGCCATGAAAGCGCCTCACATAAAGAAGCGTGCTCTACCGCAGCCTGGGTGCACGAAGGCCGCCCCTATCCTTTCCGTGCTGTGGGCAAGTGAGCGCGACGGTCGCGCGAAGAACTGTACAGAGCCCTACGAAGCGGCAAGTATCCTCACGTTGCGCATCGGGCCGATGTCGGGGTTGATCGGCCGGTCGAATGACCGCTGCCTGGCTCAGGTGAACGTCTCTTCACGGCCAAAGGCGACAGTACCGGCCAGCACATAAGCGTCGTCCGCAACTCCCAAAGAACAGCGGATGCATGGCCGCCAATTAGGTAGATATACCGGGGGACCCGCTCAGCGCACTCTAGTGATGCTGCGAATACGGCAGCGTCCATAGGAGTTCCTCCGCCGTTGATGCATTGATACTTCCATGTGGTCAGCTATCGCGGGTCGAAACTCAGTTCAAGTCGCGTGCCACCCGGCTCCATCACCATCGCGTGCCACTTGGGGCCGTTGCCGGACAGTTCCGGAGCAAACTCTACCTCAACGCCGGGATAAGCGCGAACACGTTCGAACAGGCCGCCGAGCGAGGACCGGTCCGGAACTTTCAATGCAAGGTGGTGAAGGCCGACAGCGTTCTTGCGGTCGAACGCCGCGAACGCGGTTGCATCCGCGACCTGCCACAGCGTGATCTTGGCTGTGCCGTCGGTGACGTACGCAGCGGGGTATGCAGGGTTGCTGCCGAATACGCGCCAGCCCAGGCATTCCGTAAAGAAGCGCGTCGAAGCTTCGAGGTTTGCAACGGTAAGGCCAATGTGGTCAATGCCCATGGTCGTGGCAGTCATCGCGTCTACTCCGTTTTTGTGTTGGCTGGCGAAGATTGTGGCATGCGCCAGCAGGCGGCTCATCCCTTGCGCAGCAAATCGACTTGCGTATATGATTCGTATATGAACCATATAGAGATACCGCAATGGGCATAGTCAATATCGACGACGATCTGCACGATCAAATCCGCAAGGCAAGCGCCGTGTCATGTCGGTCGATCAATGCGCAAGCGGCGTTCTGGATCAAGATCGGCATGCTGTGCGAAATGAATCCCACGCAGAGTTTCAATGAGATCGTGGCGGGGGAATTGCGGGCGGCTGGTGTGGTGTCGCAAGGCATCAAGGTCGCTTCGACATGACAAAGCGGCCGGAAGAAATCGCGATTCTGGCGGAGTCGGGCAGATTGTTGGCCCAGGTGTTTGCCTATCTAGACCGACTAAATCTGATCGGCATGTCTACCATGCAGGTCAACGACTTGGTCGACAGCTTCATCGTCAATGAGCTGCAAGCGCGCCCGGCGAGCAAAGGGCAGTACGGGTATGCGTACGCGCTGAACTCTTCTCGCAACAACGTGGTCTGCCACGGCGTTCCATCGACGTCGGACATCCTGCAGAACGGGGATATCGTCAACTTCGATATCACGTTGGAGAAGAACGGCTATATCGCCGATTCGAGCAAGACGTATCTTGTTGGCGAGGTGTCACCACTAGCCAAGCGGCTCGTGCAGGTTACCTACGAAGCCATGTGGAAAGGCATCCAGACTGTTCGCCCTGGCGCCCGGCTTGGCGATGTCGGGCACGCGATCGAGCGGCACGCGCGAAAGCACGGCTATTCGGTCGTCAGGGAATATTGCGGGCATGGCATCGGGCGTGAAATGCACGAGCCGCCCGAAGTCCTGCACTGGGGAAGGCCGCGAACAGGGTTGGAGCTGCGCGAAGGCATGGTGTTCACCATCGAGCCGATGATCAACCAAGGCGGGCACGCCGTCCGGACCGAAGACGATGGCTGGACGGTGGTGACGCGCGATGGCCAGCTGTCCGCGCAATTCGAGCACACGGTCGCTGTCACGGGGAACGGCGTGCGAGTCCTGACGTTGCGGGCCGGGGAGACGGTGCCGAATTTCGGCTCGTGATGGCGATGGTAGAGTGCATCGTTGTGCCAGCGCCCCCCTTTGATTCAGCAGATCGTCGACAAAGACAAGGAACGCGCCTGATGCGCGTGATATGACCATGCAGATTCCGGCAATCGTTCCCGCAAAAACCGCGCTGTTGGCCATGCACTATCAGACCGACATTCTGGCGTTATTTCCCTCGGTCGCGTCCACTTTGCTCTCCAATACGCGCAAGCTCTGTGACGCTGCGCGGGCCAGCGGCGTCAGCGTCTATTTCGCGAAGTTCCATTTCAGCCCCGGCTATCCGGAAGTCAGTCCGTTGAACAAGAACGGGCAGGGCGTCAAGAAGCTCGGTCTTTTCGTTGAAGACAAGGTTTCGCCTGAGCTCGGTCGGCGTGCCGACGAACCGATCATCATCGCCCACCGTGCCAGTGTGTTCTTCGGTACAGATCTGCAGGTGCGGCTGTCCGCGCAAGGTATCGATACGCTGATCATGGTTGGCATTGCGTCGACCGGCGTGATGCTGTCTTCGGTCGCGTACGCGAGCGATGCGGACTTCCGTCTGTTCACGGTCAAGGATTGCTGCTACGACGCGGATCAGGTCGTGTACGATCATCTCTTCTCGACAGCGTTTGAATCCCGTACGACGGTGCTTTCGCTGGCTGACGCCTTGGCATTGCTAGCCTGAGACTCCGGCGACTCAATCGGGATGGGTTCGGCGAAAACTTCGGAGGATGGACGGGAATGAGGCCGCGAACGCTGGCACAATTGCGCCTTTCTCATGAAGCATCAAAGGAATCCCCATGAAGTCTTCCCGCCATTACAACCACCGCCAACGCAAGAAGCTCCATATCGGTGAGTATCAGGAGCTGGCGTTCGAGGTGATGGCCGATGTCTCCGAGTCGGCTCGCCAGGGTGATCCCGAGGCGCTGCTCGATCGGTTCCTGCAAGAGGCGATCGAGGCGAACGGGCTGCTGATGGCGGGCGCCATCGACGATTACCAGTTGTCCGCCTATGTTCTGCTGAACGCCGCTCGCGGTTCGGTGAGCGCCGAGCAGCGCGAAGCGGTCGAGAAGTGGTTGCAGGCATCGGGCGACTTCGAGAACGTGCGCGTCGGGCCGCTGCGCGACGCGTGGTACGGCGTGGACCAGGAGTAATAGGGATAGGGCAAAGCTGCTACGGGCCGGGCGGCTAGGGTGGCCGCGTGATGGCCCGCAGCCGGAAGCGGTGAAAGCCGTATCGTCCGACGTGGAACGGCGCCGGCGTGAAGCTGCGCGCCGAGCCATGGAGGATCGACGCCGTGTTCCGGCGGCTCGAATACATCCTCGACGCGCTGGACCTCGATGGCACCCTGACCACGACGGCCGCCGGCGTTGCCGATCTTCCTCGATGCCGACGACGGCCGCTGGTGGGAGACCGCGCCGGTAGTGGAGGCGTCGCCTGCGCCTTTGAGATGCCGGAGGGCCGCAAGCGTGTGACGCACAAACTCCACCGACGATATGTCGGTGGGCGAGCTCAGCGAATACCTGGCGAAGATGCAGGCCGCGGCGGTCTCCGGCGTCTGCTTCCACGGGTTTAATTGCTTAGCAAGGAGCAGGGCTTCCGCGCGGCGAAGTGAATGAAGCCTATTACCAGGTGCTGGAGGACCCGGCGCTGGCGCGGCCGGAACACAAGTTCGTGGCGCACGGCCTCGTCGAGGACCGTACAACCTGCGATGCGCCGGAAGGCCTTGCGGCGCGGCGAAAAATGGCTCGCGTTTTTGCACCAGGCGGCATAGATCTTTGCCAGACTCGCAGCAAAGCCCCTCAAGTTGGGGGCTTTTCTTTTTTACGGTTCATGGTTGAATGCTTAGCTTCAACTATGGAGAAGTAAGAATGGGTCAAAACTCGTTGGCTTGGGGGCGCTTGACTATCGGCGCCACCCTTGATGAAACGGCGAAGAGCGCGGTGCAGAAGTTGACGACACCTGCCGCAGGGGAAAATCGGTCGCCCGGCATCGCAGTGTCCGGCATTGACGACTACACCCTTAAAGTGGAAGGCCACCGGATGGTCCTCATCGCGGAATATCGGCGCGCGGTCGACGAGAGCACCCGTGGCAGCAAGTCGCTTGTGGGCCTTATCGAGTTTCGCCGCCTCCGGGGTGATGTCCCTGAAGGCGGTCCAGTCCACACAATGTGGTTTGATTCGGAAGGCCGCCTTTCGGTGTCAGGTCAGCCGGACGATGCGGTGGACTACGTCCTTGGCAATCATGGCGACTATCATCTCGACGCGCGAAATGCCTTCTTGGAGCAGATGGCAGTTGTGCTAGATCGGCTTTTGCCGAGGATAGGCACCTCGGCGTCGTGATCGCCGTAAGATTTATTGTATCGCCCCGCCGGCAACGCCGCGCGGGGCGTTTGCTTTAGAGCCCCGGATACGACGGCGAGCGCGAGTTGATGTCGTCGACCGCATCGGAAAATCGCCGCGCTTCGTCCGCGAATCCTGCATTGCTTAGGTCGCGCAGTGTCATGCGGGCAAAGTTTTGGAACTCGCTCCCGGCACCGCTCGCAGCCCCTGCCGGCAAGTGGTCAATCAGCGCGATAGCGAAGTGCTGAAGTGCGGCGACCTGGGCCTGCAAATTCTTGATGGTTTCGTCCATGCATACCCCTTTCGTGGGTGGTTGAGAAGCTTACAGAGCTCAATTGTTCCACGACTTCGGGTTAGGCTCGTCGTCATGGTCATCTAGCCGCCGAGGAAAGGAGATCGGCAGCGATAAGTTCTGCGAGAAGCTCAGCTCTAGATAGCCGGTTCGCATCGTATAGCGCGTAAGCAAAGCCGAGCCGGGGGCATTGAAAGGTCGTACCAAGAACTAGTGCGTCTTCGGGATCGTGGCTGGCGAAGCGGAAGCACAGATCAGCGAACTGCTCGGGCCGCCAGGCATTGTAGTGCGGCCTGAGCAATGCAAGCTCGGATTCAAATACCCATCCCCGGCCTATGATCCCGTTCACGACAACGGGTCCGACGTCCGGGCGCAGGAAGGCTTCGCGTAGCTCATCATTCGTAGGGAATGGCGACGCTGAACTCATGGTGTTTGCCGATAGCGGAGAATAGCCATTATTCCATTCCGACAAATTCGTCTCGACATGACAAAAGCAAAGGACATCGACTGGGTCGCTGTCGAAGCGACCTATCGCGCCGGCACCGAGCCGGTGACCGCGATCGCCGCGAAGCACTGCATCAGCCATACCGCCATCAACAAGCGGGCGAAGGCGCAAGACTGATCCGCAATTGGGGCGCCGCCAAGCGCCCCTCCCTTTGGACAGTCCTTAGCGTTGTAGCTGGCCAACGTGGCGGCGTAAGACCTCGGTGCGAGGGGAAAGGGACATGGAATCCTATGACGGTAGATTGAACAGCGCGGAAGCGCCGAATATCAAGCCGATAAGAAACGCCCCGAAGCTTCCGTAGCCAATGATGTATCCCCACCGTTCATACTTATGAACCCGCGCGTCATCCCGCCGAAGTAACTCATTCCATGGAATTGAACCGCGCAGGAAACTTGCATAGTCATCGCGCCATTGTTCTAGCAAGTAGCCGATTAAATGCAGCGTATATGCGCGAGTAAAACCGGCATTTACCAGGCCAATAGCGAAGAACGCAATGGAAGCGACAGCAGCGCTCGAATGTCTTACCTCTGCGACGGCGCCTACGAAAGCGAGCATGCCAGCGAGCGCTCCGCCATTTACAGTTAGGAGATAACTGTGTGCGCCTTCGGATTGCGCTATAAGGATGCCATTGAGTTGGCTCCAGCGCTCATCATAGTATCTTTGAGCAGACGTCAAAGGAGTTTGACTCTGTGACATCCGGGCATCTCTCCTGCGGATCTAAAGGAGTACCGGACTACGCTCGCATAGGGCCGTGCCTACGGCGCCGTGCAGCCATAGGACGCCGGTACGGCTATTGGAATAACGTCAAGTCGACGTTATCTGGTTTGAGCTTCAAAATCAACATATCGTAGTACCAGGCCAGCGCTCCGAAACCAACCGCGAAGGTGAGGAGGGTGGCTTTCAGTCCGAGCCCCACGCGGTCGCCACCGAAAAGTGTGAATATGAACCCAAACAAGGACAGGCCAGAAAGCAGCTTACAGCCAAGGAGAAATAGACCGCGGAAGGTGCGCAGAAGGTGAAAGAGGATGGTCTTGAATGCTCGCATACGTATGGGATGGTTGTGCCGATGGTGGAATCTTCGTATCGGCACTGGGCGCAAATTTCTTTACCCCTCTCAAGAAGGGTGTTTGGTTGCCGCCAGGTGGTACTTTTCTCTCCAGAGTCCAAGGTATGCAGCAGGCTAGTCGCCACAGCCGCTACAAGTGGGTACAGCGGGTCGCAAGTACCCACCACGCGGCCCAACACCTCTCAGGATCCCCCATGTTCGACCACGTAAAATTCGGCGTTAGCAACTACACCGCAAGCAAGGCGTTCTTCCTGAAGGCCCTCGAACCGCTCGGCGTAGCCGTAGCCTCAGAGGGCCCACCGTCCTACGGCGTCGAACTTTGCCCCCCAGGCAAGCCTTCCCTGTGTATGTTCCAGACCAACGAAAAGCCGGCGCATTTGCACCTCGCCTTCAAAGCCGAAACACGCCAGCAGGTGGATGCCTTCTATCGCGCCGCCCTCGAAGCGGGTGCAAAAGACAACGGCGCACCGGGCCTACGCCCGCACTACCACCCCAACTACTACGCCGCCTTCGTCATCGGCCCCGACGGCCACAACATCGAGGTCGTTTGCCACGAGCGTGAAGCAGCAGCCTAAGCTGAGGCCAAACCTACCGCTGCACCAAATCCCTGACCCCCTGCCGGCAAAGGCTGACGAAATGCTGGGCCGCCGATGACTGGCCGCGCCCCGGGTGAAACGCCAGGATCGCGCGGAATCGGACCGCGCCGGCAAACGGAATACTCCGGAGCCCGAGGGCCAGATAGGTCCGTGCGACAAGGGGATTGGTGATCGCGAGACCGGCGCCCGCCAGCACCAGCGCGCATTGCGTATGGCTGTACGGCGTCGTCGCGACGAAGCGTGGGGCGATCTGGTGCTCAGCGAAGGCGGTTTCCAGTTGCCGTTGCGCCGGGTCGGCGGCGTCGAGGCCGATCAGCGGGGCGTCGGCCAGGTCGGCAACGCTGACTTTGGCCCTGGCGGCGAATGGGTGTGTGGCCGGCACGATGCAGACGGCCGGCACGGCGTAGAACTCGGATGCGGTCAGGCCGCTGGTGTCGACCTCATCGCCCATGAAGGCCAGGTCGAGCTCGCGTTGCAGCAGGCGCTCGCGCAGCGCGCGCGAGCTGTCTACCTCCAATCGGCAATGGCTGCGCGGATAGCTGTGCGAGAAGCTGGCGACCGCGATCGGCATCACGCTGGCGGCCATGGCATGCAGCGCGCCGACGCGCAGCATCGTGTCCTCGTGCTGGCGGAGCAGGTCGATCTTGCGCTGGACGGCGTCGAGGCCGATATAGACGCGCTCGACTTCGTCCATCAGCGCGGTCGCCTCGGCGGTCGGGACCATGCGGCCCTTGCTGCGGTCGAACAGTCGCAGCTGCGCGATCTTCTCCAGTTGCAGGACGATCTGCGTCACCGCCGGCTGGCTGATATGCAGTGCCTCGGCGGCGCGGCGCGCGGAACCGAGGCGCATGACCATGCGGAATACCTCGATCTGCCGGGCACTGATGGGCGGTTGGCCTGCGTCTTTCGCCGCCTCTTTCATAGGGACCCTATAAGTTCGTCTTATTGCAAAGCCGCAATGGCTTTGATCGCAATGGCATGCCGCGCCGTAGACTTCACCGTATGCAATCGTCGTCTATCGCCATGCCTCTCGACCATTTATCGAAGCCCCTTTCGGCCATCAACCCGACTTTCAACCCGGCACTGCACGCGCTGCAATGCATCAGTTGCGAGGCGATCTATCCCGTTTCGGATCTTCCGGAAGGTTGCCCTGCCTGTCACAGCCGGGGCCGACCCAGCAGTGTCGAAGCGGTCTACGACGCGCGAGCCTTCGATTTTGCACCAAAAAGCACAGGTTATCGCTGGGGGCACTGCCTGCCGTATCTGAATGGCGTGACGCTGGGCGAGGGCGACACGCCTTGTCTTCCGGTGCCCGCGCTGGCCGAGCTGGCTGGCGTCGCCTCGGTATGGATCAAGAACGAAGGGGCGAACCCGACCGGCTCGCACAAGGACCGCATGTCGGCCCAGGCGGTGAGCCGTGCGCTGGCGATCGGCGCGAGCGAAGTGGTGCTCGCCTCGAGCGGCAACGCGGCGGTATCCGCCGCGGCCTATTGCGCGGCGGCCGGCCTGGCGTGCGAGGTGGCGACCTATCGGGACCTGCCGCCGATCTTCGATGCGGCGCTGCGCTACTACGGGGCGAAACGCATCGTTTGCGAGACCGGTCATGCGCGGTGGCAGCATGTGCGCCAACGCGTCCGCGACGATGGCGCGTTCCCGCTGACGAACTACAGTATTCCGGCGGTGGGCAGCCCGGTGTTCGGTGTGGAAGGCTATCGCGCGGCGGCGCTTGAATGGGTGCACCAGGGTTGCGAGCCGGACCATGTCATCGTGCCGACCGCGCGCGGCGACCTGCTGTGGGGCATCTATAGCGCGCTGCGCGATCTGGTGGCGGCACGGCGGCTGGCCCGCGTGCCGCAGCTCTGGGCGGTCGAGCCGTTTCCGCGGCTGTGGCGCGTGCTGGCCGGCGAGCCGCAGCAAGGCGATTTCTATGGCGCCACGCAGCAGTTCTCTACGGCGGGATCGACGGTGACCGCGCAGCAGGTCCTCGCGGTGACGCGCTCCGGCGGCGGCGCGGTGGTCGTGGGTGACGATGCCGCCCGCGCCGGCACCGCAGCGCTGGCCTCGGCAGGATTCTGGGTCGAGCTGTGCGCCGGGGCAGGGCTCGCCGCGGCGCAAATGCTGCGCGCCGATGGGCGCATCGATGCATCGCAATCGGTTCTTCTGATGTTGACGGCACGGGGCGATCGCGACCCCGCGCAAGGCTGACCCTTATACAGGCTGGAGTGTTCCCATGACGCTGCGCTATCTGATCGCCTCCCTCGCAATCTGCCTCACCGCCCATGCCCCCGCGGCCATGTCGGCCTATCCGGAAAAACCCATTCGCCTCGTCGTGCCCTGGGCCGCGGGCGGCAGCACCGACGCGCTGGCGCGCGCCGTGGCGCAGCGGATGAGCGAATCGATGGGCCAGCCTGTGGTCGTGGAGAACCGGGCAGGGGCATCGGGCCGCATCGGCGCCGAGGCCGTGGCAAAGGCGGCCCCCGACGGCTATACATTGGGCGTCATCGAACTGGCCCATACGGTCGCGCCGTCGGTGTTCCGCCAGATGCCATACGACCTGCTGCGCGATTTCACGCCGGTCTCGCTGCTCGGCGAATCGCCGCTGGTGCTGTTCGCCGATAGCACCCGCTATCGGCCCGGGGAGGCCCAGCGCTTCCTTGCCGATGCGCGCAAGCAGGCCAAACCGCTGCAACTGGCCACGAGCGGCAACGGCACGATCAGCCATCTGGCGGCCAAGATGCTGGAGGCGCAGGCCACGATTCCCATCGATGCGGTGCCATACCGCGGCTCCGCGCCCGCGCTCACCGATGTCTCCTCGCAACTGGTCGCGGGCCATTTCGCCACGCTGGCAAGCGGCAGCAGCCTGCTTGGCGCGGGCAAGATCACGGCGCTGATGGTTACCGGACCGGCGCGCATTGCCGCGCTGCCGAATGTGCCGACCGCCGCCGAAGCGAAACTGCCGGCGCTGCAGATCAGCCAGTGGTGGGCCATCGTTGCACCGGCACGGACGCCGTCGACGGTGGTCGCGCGGCTTGGGGACGAGGTGCGGGCGGCGCTGACCAATCCGCAGACCAAGGCGCGGCTGGATAGCCAGGGCATCGAGCTGAAGGCCTCGTCGCCCGCGCAACTCGGCGACAGGCTGCGCGGCGAGGTCGATCGTTGGGCGGCGCTGGTAAAGCAGGCCGGCATTCAGCCGGAATAAGGATCGGCGCGGATCCCGTCATCGCGGCGGGATCCAATCGATCATCAGGCACGGTGGCCCGTGTCGCCGATCGCGGCCAGCAGGGTATTAGGCGCGTTGGTCCGTGTCGCCGATCGCCGTCAGCAGGTATCAGGCGCGTTGGCCCACGTCGCCGATCGCGGCCAGCAGGTCGTCCGCGTGGACCATCAATTCGCGTACGCGCCGCAGCGCCCGGTATTGGTTCAGCACGGCGCTCCACTGCGGCGATTCCAGCAGTTGATGCCAGACCGGCTCGAGTTCTCGCGAATCCGCCTGCTGCGTTTCGATCAGCTTGCTGGCGAATGCCAGCGTGGCCGGTGCGGACAGCAGCTGCATCCGGCTCGCTGCGCTCAGCACGCGTGGATTGGATTCGGCGGGCGCATCGCTGCAATACAGGACCTTGCTGGCGACCCCGGCCTCGTCGGTTGGCAGCGCGCTCAGCGAGGCGCCACGCAGGCGCACGGTGCCTTGTTCCGTCTGGAATGCATACGTGACGTGTTGCTCGGCGTGGGCGAGCAGGCGCAAGCCGCGCAGCAAGCGAGGGAGATCCGTCGTGGCCGCATCCACCGAAGCCTTGGCTTCGACGAGCAGGCAGACGTCCCACGCCGGTGTTTCGTCGTCGGCCTCATCCTCCGTGCTGGCCTGCCTGAGCAATACCGCATCCCATTCGGTCTTGGCTCGCTCGTGGCTGGCCGGCAGCGACGCCGGCACGCGCATCGAAGTCACCACGCGGTAAGGCGCCGACGTTCCCTCCGCGTCGTTGAGCCGCTGTGCCAACGCCCGCAGCGCCTGTGCGGCCAGCGCTTCGGCGGCGGCCCCGCGCTGCCGCGAGGAAGCGCCCTGCGCCGTCGCGGTGGCGGTTCCCGAGCGAGGACCTTGCCGGTCCCATAGCGACCGATATTGGCGGACCTGTGCATCCGAGCTCAGCGCTTCGAGGCGTCGCAAGCGTTCCAATGCGGGGCTGTCCAACAGTTGCGCCAATGCAGGTTGCAGCGGCGCTGCGTTTGGCATGGCGTTCGGCGCCTCGTTCGAGGTCGCCGGCATGGCGAGCAGGCGTCGAACCGTATCGTGCAGCGCCGCCCACGAGGAAGCCGAGGCCGCCGCGTGGAGCTGCGTCATTGCCTCGCGCTGCGGGCCAGAAGCATTCCGCTGCGGCTTGTTCGGGTGGGCCACCGCGTTGACGACGGCCAGCACCAGCCTGCGGTCCTGCTCGGCACGGGCCGCCAGCGATGCGTACTCGCGCACGTGGGGCACCCGATGCCGAAGGACCATCGCCTGGAAAGCCGGGTCGCCCGCATCCGGCCGGATCGCTTCCCGCACCATGCGCGCGAGCGATTCGATGAACAGATGTTTCAGTGCGGCGCCCGGGACCTCGCCGTTGGCGAGGGCGAAGCGCGCCTGCTCGATGGTCACCGCCAGCGCCGTCGCGGGATTGGCCTCGTGAATCCGTTCCGATACGGCGCCGATCGCCGGCAAGCGATACCGGCGTGCGACGGCGCGCAGCGTGTCGTCGAGCAGGGCGGGCGGTGGCGGCAGCGGCAGGGACATGCGTGCAATGGTAGCAATGACTCACGCGCCCAACGACTCCAGCGCCAATGAAGCCCGCACCAATGATGCCCGCACCGGATACGCCCGCGCCGATGACTCCAGCACCGATGACTCCAGCACTGATGACTCCCGCACCCCAACGCGCCCCGATGTCCCCCGGGGCAACCGCCACGCAGTCCTGTTACCCCGCGCGCGCCATGGCACCGAGGCGCCCGAGCACGTCGTCCAGCTCGGCGTTCAATGTCGCCACCAGTTCCGCCGCCGGCAGCGAACGCGCCAGCGGTGCGGCCTGGCCCGCCCATTGCGCGGCGAAGTCCGCGCTGCCGGCCGCCTTGGCCGCGGCGTGTAGCGCCTTGCCGGCGTCATAGGTGATCGGGTAATCGGGGATCGGCGGCGCATCGGCCGCGACGCCCAGTTCGGTGAAGCGATTGACGAAGCCGCGCGCGGCGCGTCCGGAGATGGCGCGCGTCAGCGTGGTGGGACGCGTCTGCTCCGCCAGCAGCGCTTCGCGATACGCGGCATCGGCCACCGTCTCGGGGCATGCCACGAACGCGGTACCGAGCTGCGCCGCTGTCGCGCCCAGAGCCAGCGCGGCCGCGATGCCGGCGCCGTCCATGATGCCGCCCGCCGCGATCACCGGCAGGCCGGTCTTGCGCACCAGCAGCCGGACCAGCGCCATCGTGCCCAGGCCCTCGTCGAAGCCCTGCGTATCGAACACGCCGCGATGGCCGCCGGCCTCGACGCCCTGCGCGACCACGGCATCGATGCCGGCCGCTTCCACCTTGCGCGCTTCCGCGATTGTCGTCGCCGAGGCCAGCAGCACGATACCCGCCTCGCGCAGCGCGTCGATCCATGCCTGATCCGGCAGGCCGAAGTGGAAGCTGACGACCGCGGGCTTTTCCTGCAGCAGCATCTCGTACATGGCCTCGTCGGCGACGAAGCTGCGATAGATCTCGCGCAGCGAAGCCGGCGGGGTCGCGCCGAATTCGGCGAAGCGCGGCGCCAGGTAGTCGAGCCAGCCGCGTTCGCGCTGCGCATCGGCCTGCGCTGGCACATGGCAGAACAGGTTGATGTTGAAGGGGCGATCGGTCAGCGCGCGCGTGTCGCGGATAGCCTGGCGTGCGGCATCGGCGTTCATCGCGCCGACGCCGAGCGAGCCGAGGCCGCCGGCGTTGGAAACGGCCGCGGCCAGCGCCGGCGTGCTGACGCCCGCCATCGGGGCCTGGATGATCGGCGTCGACATGCCGAGCCGGGCCAGCAGCCCGTTCTCAGCGGAAGATTCAACGGAAGAGGGGGTCATCGGATGCTCCTTCGGGATCGGGCCGCTCAGCCTTGGCGCAGCTCGTGCAGCAATGCTTCGTAGGCGGCGGTGGTGAAGCCGGCACGCTTGACCAGGAAGGTATGCGCGGCGCGCACCGGCACGGTGTGGAAGTCGTCGCTGTCGCGATGCAGCGCCAGCAGCGATTTGGGCAGGATGGCGAAGGCCGAGCCCGCGCTGACGCAGGCCAGGATCGCGTGATAGGAGGGCATTTCGCGCACGGTCAGGTTGCGGCGCAGGGCCTCGTCGGCCTGCGCCAGCCATTCCTCGGCGCAGCGGCGGTAGGTGCAGCCGCGCGAAAAGCCGGCGAGCGTGCGCAGCCTGACGTCCTGCGGCCGGCGCACGCGCGGATGGCTGGCCGGCAGCACCAGCACCAGTTCCTCGGTGAACAGGAACGTGCCTTCGAGCCCGGGCGCCATGTCCTCCATCGACAGCTGGCGCGGCGATCCAGTGCCAGGATGGGCGACGATCGCGCAGTCGAGCTGATGCATGGCGACCGCATCGGCCAGCGCCTGCGCGGTGCCGGTGCGGATCTCGACATCGACCAGCGGATAGCTTGCGTGATAGCGGGCCAGCGGCTTTGGCAGGCGGGCGGCCGCGGCGCTTTCCATGGTGCCCAGCCGCAGCTTGCCGGTGGGCACGTCGTGCCGCATCGCCTGCCGCGCTTCCTCGGCAAGCGCCAGCAGCCGCTCCGCATAAGCCAGCAGCTTTTGCCCTTCGGCGGTCAGCGTCATGCGCTTGCTGTCGCGCTGGAACAGCGTCACGCCGAGGCTGTCCTCGAGCTGCTTGATACGCGTGGTGACGTTCGACTGCACGCGATCGAGCGCACGCGCGGCCCGCGTGACGCTCTGCTCCTGCGCCACGGCGCGGAAGATTTCCAGTTCGGCCAGTTCCATCCGGATGCGGCGCGGTGTCTCGCGTCGTTCTCAATTCAGGAATGAAGATGGATCAAATATCCTGTATCGAGAACGATAAGTCAAGGCGGCCACAAAGGGCGAGGCGGCCACGAAGGACCTACGAAGGACCCACGAAGGACCCCCGAAGGACCCACGAAGGACCCCCGAAGGACCCACAAAGGACCCACAAAGGACCCCCCAAAGCAAAAAGGGAGAACGCAGTGCGGTGGTCAAGTTTTATCAGACAGTCGTTAAGGTGGTCTGGTTGAACTTGTCCTCGTAATCCTGCGGCGACTCATACCCCAGTGTCGAATGCAGACGCATGGGGTTATAGAAGCCAACGATGTACTGCATGATGTCGCGCCGGGCTTCGGCCCGGTCGGCGTAGCGGCGCTGCCACACGCGCTCCATTTTCAAGTTCAGGAAGAAGCGTTCGGCCACCGCGTTGTCCCAGCAGTCGCCCAGGCGGCTCATGCTGCAGACCATCCCGTGACGCGCCAGCAAGCTCTGGTACTCGTCGCTGGCGTACTGGCTGCCACGATCCGAATGCACGATCAGACCCGGCCCCGGCTTGCGGTGCGCAATGGCCATCTGCAACGCGCTTACCACCAGGGTGGACGGCATGGCCGCGGCCATGGACCAGCCCACGACCTTGCGGGAGTACAGGTCCAGCACCACCGCCAGGTACAGCCAGCCCTCTAGCGTGCGGATATACGTGATATCCGACACCCACGCCTGGTTGGGCGCCGCGGGTCTGAACTGTCGATCCAGCACGTTGCGCGCGACCGGCCGGTCGTGCCGGCTGTTGGTCGTTGCCACAAATTTGCGTTTCCACACCGGACGCAGATGGGCCTGACGCATCAGCGTGCGAGCGCGATACCGGCCGATCTTGACCCCTTGCCGGCTCACATCCCGCGCCACCCGCCGGCTGCCATAGGTGCGCCCGCTGGCCTCGAATGCGGCGCGCACGTACACCATCTGTCTGGTCCGCTTGGCGTCGCCACCGGGGCGGCGCAAGAACGCATAATAGCCAGCGCGGCTGACACCCAGCGCCAGGCAGGCGCGGCTCAGGGGAATGGCCTCCTTCTGCAAACCACTGACTGCGTGATACATCACTTCAGTTCGCGGGCGAAGAAGGCCGATGCCTTTTTTAGGATCAGGTTGTCCTCCTTCAGGCGCCGGTTCTCTTCCTCCAGCTGACGGATGCGTTGCTGCTCCGGCGTCAGCGGCCTACCAATCCCCTTCTCGCCCTTGAGCTCGGCGTCGTACTGGGCCAGCCAGCGCCGTACGGCCGTCTCGCCAATGGCCATCGAGTGGCACACCTCGGCCACCGACAGGCCTTGATCCCGGATCATCCGGACCACCTCCAGCTTGAAGGCAGGGTCAAATTTGCGGCGTTGCTTCATGGTTCGGTCTTTTTCCTCGTCGATCGTGATTTTCCACTTATCGACCTGTCTGAGGAAATTGAACCACCGCACAGTACGCGTTCTCCCTCCTGGAGCGTTCGACAGGGTGGTCCGGCGTGGCCGGCCCCCAGTCCGATCAGAAGTCCTCGGCGTCCACGTCGTAGTTCGCCGGCTCCCAGCGGATCGCCAGCAGCGCCAGCAGGCCGGCCAGCGGCGCCAGCGCGATGACCCAGAACACCTTGGTGCTGAGCGCGGCGGCCAGCACCGGGAACAGGAACAGCGACAGCGTGGAGCTGGCGCGCATCAGCGTCTGGTTGAAGCCCACGCCCACGCCGCGCAGCGAGGTTGGGTAACTCAGCGAGGCATAGGTCATCGTATGCGCGCCCGGACCGAAGCCCTGGCCCAGCAGGAACACGGCCAGCAGCGCGATCGCCGCCACCACTTCGCTGACCCCGTCCGGTTTGCCGACCAGCGCCAGGCCGACCAGCGCGGCCAGCTGGAACGCGTAGCCGACCACGGTCAGCTTCCACGCGCCGACCCGCGGCACCAGCCGCACGCCGATCAGTCCGCCGACGAAGGCGAACAGCAGGTTCAGCGCCAGCGAGATCAGGATCGTGTTCAGCATGGTCTGCGCCAGGAAGCTGGCGATGATGACCGGCAGGCCGAAGGCGACCGCGTTGTAGGCGAACGACGAAGCGATCGACATGATCGTCGCCAGCACCGTGCGGCTGCGATAGACGCCCTGCAGCAGCACCGCGTAGTTGCCCCAGGACGCGGCGCGCTTGGCGGGCTTGGCAACCGCGTCGGGTGCAACCACCGCGTCGATGCCATAGGACCGCTTCAGGATCCGCGCGGCCCCTTCAAGGTCGCCCTGGTTGGCGGCCCACACCGGCGATTCGCTCATGTACTTGCTGCGCACCGCGATGATGACCAGCGCCGGCACCGCGCCGAAGCCGAGGATGATGCGCCAGAGCAGCCCGCTGTGCGACTCGGGCAGGACCGCGTAGCACAGCAGCACCAGTAGATACGACACGCAGATCGCCGCATACCAGGTGGGGCACCACATCGCCACGCGCGAGGCCTTGTTGCCGCGGCCCTGCAGCTTGGAGAACTCGGCGAGGAACGCCATCGCCACCGGCAGGTCGATGCCGACGCCCAGGCCCATCACGAAGCGGGCGCCGGCCAGCACGTATTCGTTCGGCGCCAGCGCGCAGGCGATGGCCGCCACCACGAAGAACAGCATGTCGGCCATGAAGACGCGATAGCGGCCGATGCGGTCGGTGAAATAGCCGCCGAGGAAAGCGCCGACGATGGCGCCGAAGGTGATCGCCGACGCGACCATGCCCGTGCCGGCCGGCGTCAGGTTGAATTCGCGGGTGACGTCCTTCAGGCCGAAGGCCAGCGCGCCGAGGTCGTAGGCGTCTAGGAACACGCCGCCCAGCGCGATCGCGACCACCATGCGCGCATTGCTGGCCTGGGCGCCGCCCTGGTTGACCAGTTGCGAGACATCGGCGGCGGAGCGGATGACGGCCTTGTTGGGTGGAGCGGCGGTGGCGGCCGCCTGTTGCGCTTCGGCAGGGGAGAGGGTGAGGTCGACGGACATGGGGATCGTGATGGGAGCATGCGCCGCGCGCCGGGAGAGGCGGCGGCGCGGCGAATGCTACGCCAGCACGATCGCTGATCCAAATGACTTATTGTTATATCTTTAAGGACGCTGGAATTCCGGGCCTTGGGGCGTCCCGTTTCCCATGTTCGGTATATGTTTCAAATGTTCCGTGGGCCTTGCGGTCTTGCCTGCATGCCGTCTTACGGCCGGCTGCTTCCCGTTCCCTCGAAGGCCGAGCGCAGCGCTGCCGCGTCCAGCTTCTTCATCTGCAGCAGGGCTTGAACCAGCCGGTCGATGCCCGCCTGGTCGCCGGAGCGCATCAGCGTGTCCATCTCCGCCGGCACGATCTGCCACGAGATGCCGAACGGATCCTTGCACCAGCCGCATACCTCGGCTTCGGGTACCGCGGAGAGCTTCGACCAGTAATGGTCGATGCTCGCCTGGCCCTCGCACGGCACGACAAACGAGATGGCCTCGTTGAAGGCGAAGCCGTGCGGGTAGCCGCTGTCCATCGCCGCCATCCACGTATTGCCTAGCCGGAAGTCGGAGAACATCACCGAGCCCGCCGGATTCGGCTCCATGCCGGGCCCATAGCGGACCAGTTGCCCCGCCTGCGAATCCGGGAAGATCTCGCGCCAGAACTCGCCCGCCGCCTCCGCCTTGCCGCAGGCATCGCCGGTGAACATCAGCGCCGGCACGATCGGCGGCCGGGATTCGCTCGACGTATCGGTCAGCATCAATTGCCAGGACAGCCCGTAGCGGTCCTGTATCCAGCCGAAGCGCGCGCTGAAGGGGTAGGCGTCCAGCGGCATCAGCGCCTGGCCGCCATCGACCAGCTTGTCCCACATGGCATCCAGCCGCTCGCGCGCCTGAGGATCGCGGCCCGGATCGAACAGCACGAAGAAGGAGATCGACGGATTGAAGCGGAACATCGGGCCCGCCGAGATCGCCATGAAGGGCTGGCCCCATAGCGTGAACCGCACGAGATCGCAGTCGCCGGACGGCGTATTGCGGATCTGACCAACGAAATCGACGGCCGAATCCGGAAATACCGATACATAGAAGCGCGCCGCTTCGACGGCCTCCTTGTCGTACCAAAGGTGCGGGACAAGGGTGGGCGGTGAGGCGACAGGCGGGGTGACAGGCGTGGTCATGTGCCGGGCTCCTTTTCAGGCATCTCGAAAGGAAAACGGCGCCATGCCGGCCGCCGTTTTGCGATGAAACTCCAGAGTAGTCGCCGCACGCGTCCGGCACAAATCCTGGGCGCAAAAAATCCCCAGGGTGGAGTGCCCTGGGGATCGGGTATTTCGGGATCGCGTGTTTCAGGGCCGCATGTTTGGGCGGCCCGGCGCCGCTATTTCTGCACGGCTGGCGCCGGCGCCGGCGTGCGCAGCGCTGCCTCATGACTGGCCGAGGCCGAACGCCGATGGTCGATCATCGAGACCGCCAGCGCGGCGATCACGGCCGGAATCGCGATGGCGACGAAGTTCTGCTGCAGCGGCAGCGCCATGCCGACCAGCATGCCGATCACGATCGGGGCCAGGATCGCGCCGCTGCGGCCGACGCCCGACGCCCAGCCGATGCCGGTGCCGCGCGCGGCCATCGGATAGAACTGGCCGGCATAGGCGTACGTCACGATCTGCGTGCCGATGGTCGACGCACCGGCCAGGCCCACCAGCACGAACAGCACCGGCGTCGGCACCGGGTAGCCAAGCAAGGTGATCGAGACCGCCGCCAGCGCGTACATGCCGACCAGCACGTGCTTGATATTGAAGCGGTCCGCCAGCCAGCCGCCGCCGACCGCGCCGATCATCGCGCCGAAGTTCAGCACCAGCACGAAGGTCAGCGCCGAGCCCAGGCTGTAGCCGGCGCTGGCCATCAGCTTGGCCAGCCACGAGCTCAGCGCGTAAACCATGAACAGGCACATGAAGAACGCGACCCAGAACATCACGGTGCTGAAGCCGCGGCCGTCCTGGAACAGCTTGCCGATCGGCGCCTCGCCGGCCTTCAGCTCGGGCAGCGCAAAGCGGTCGTCCGCTTGCGGCCGGTAGGACGGCTCCAGCCGGCTCAGCACCTTCTTGACCTCGTCCAGGCGTCCCGAGCGGATCAGGAAGGGCATCGACTCCGGCAGCGACTTCATCACCATCGGGATCAGCAGCACCGGCAATCCAGCGGCCAGGAACACCGATTGCCAGCCGTAGCTCTCGATCAGGCCCTTGCCGACCACCGCGGCCAGCATGCCGCCGACCGAATAGCCGCTGAACATCAGCGTGACCATGGTGCCGCGGATCTTGCGCGGCGAGTACTCGGTCATCTGCGCGACGACATTGGGCATCACGCCGCCGATGCCCAGGCCGGCGAGGAAGCGCGTGACGCTGAACGTCACCGGATCGCTGGTGAAGCCGGCAGCCGCGGTAAAGACCGAGAACAGCACGATGCAGATGGCAATGGCCCAGCGCCGGCCGATGCGATCGGCGATGGTGCCCAGGAAGATCGCACCGAACATCATGCCGAACAGCGCGGAACTGACCATGAAGCCGGCCTGCGTCGCGTCGACGCCCATCGACTGCATGATCGACGGCAGGGCGATGCCGGCCACGGCCAGGTCGTAGCCGTCGAAGATGATGATCAGCGCGCACCAGAACAGCACGAGCCCATGGAAGCGGTTGAAGCGGGCCTCGTCGGCCAGCTGGTGGACGTCGATTTGACGCATGGTTGTCTCCTTGCAGTCCGGTTTCTACCGGCTCTGTGATGGGTGAACGATCGGGTACGGGGCCGACGGGGCCGCCAGGACGCCGCGCCGGCGTTCCCGGCGGCGTGCGGCGACTATTGCGGCAAGTTCTGCGGCAACTCTTGCGGCAACTCTTGCGGCAACTCTTGCGGCAAGTCGTGCGGCGACCGCGTGATCGGCGCCATGGCTGTCGACTGCGGATCGCGCACGAAATCGACGATCGCCGCGATCAACGCGTCGGGCTGATCGCGATGGGGCGAATGGCCGCACTCCGGCAGCTCCAGCAGGCGCGTCTGCGGCACGCGGCGCGCAATGCCGTGGATCTGCTCCAGCGTGCCGTACTCGTCGTCGAGCCCCTGCACCGCCAGCAGCGGGCAGGTGATGCTGGCAATCTCGGCCTCGATCGACCAGTGGCGGAACGGCGGATGCAGCCAGATGCCATTCCATCCCCAGAAGGCCGAGTCCGGATCGTCGTGATAGCGCGCCAGCCGCTGCCGCAGGTCGGTATTGAGATAGGCTTCGCGCGCCTTCTCGATGCTCGAGACCGACAGGTCCTCGACCAGGATGTGCGGGGCCAGCACGATGGTCCCGGCGACGCGCGACGGAAACCGCGCCGCGTACAGCAGCGCGATGGAGCCGCCATCGCTGTGCCCAAGCAGCCAGGGCGGTTCGGCCTGGGCGTCGATGCCGAGCGCCGTCAGCAGCGTGGGCAATACCTCGTGCGCCTGGCGGTGCATGAAATCCGGATGCCAGACCTCGTCCGCGGCCCGCGGCGTCGAACGCCCATAGCCGGGCCGCGAATAGACCAGGCCGCGCCACCCGAGCGCCTCGCAGACGCGCTGCGGAAAATCGCGCCACATCGCCACCGATCCCAGGCCCTCGTGCAGGAAGACCAGCAGCGGGGCGCCGGCGTTCTCCGTGCCCAGCCGCTGATATTCGATCCGCACCGGGCGGCCGGCCCAATCGATCTCGACGAATTCGACCGGCGCGCTCATTGCAGCCCCGCCAGTGCCAATTGCCCACTCGGCGAGATCAGCACGTTCGACGCGACGTCGCGGCCGCAGTCCATGGGCTGCTGTCGCTGTTGCTGCTGCTCCTGCTCCCGCAGCCGGAAGCGCTGGATCTTGCCGGTCGCGGTCTTCGGCAGGCTGTCGACGAACTCGATCAGCCGCGGGTACTTGTAGGGCGCCAGCCGTTCCTTGACGAAGGCCTTGAGCTCGGCGTCGTCGCACTGCGTACCGCGTTTGAGCACGACAAAGGCCTTGGTGCGCGTCAGCCCCTGCGGGTCGTTGACGCCGATCACCGCGGCCTCCAGCACGGCGGGATGCTGCATCAGCGTGGCCTCGACCTCGAACGGCGAGACGTAGATGCCGCTGACCTTCAGCATGTCGTCGCTGCGGCCCGCGTAGCAGTAGGTGCCATCGGCGTTGCGCACGTACTTGTCGCCGCTTTTGGTCCAGCTGCCCTGGAAGGTCTCGCGCGACTTGTCGCGATTGCCCCAATACATCAGCGCCGCGCTCGGGCCCTGGATATAGAGGTCGCCCACCTCGCCGTCGGGCACCGGCCGGCCTTCCTCGTCGCGCAGTTCGATGTTGTAGCCGGGCACCGGCCAGCCGGTGGTGCCGTAGCGGACCTGCCCCGGGCGATTCGACAGGTAGATATGCAGCATCTCGGTCGAGCCGATGCCGTCGATGATCTCGCAGCCGAAATGCGCGGTGAAGCGCTGGCCCAGTTCGGCCGGCAGCGCCTCGCCGGCCGACGAGCACAGCCGCAGCGCCACCTGTTCGCGCGCCGGCAGCGCGGGCGAGGCGAGCATGCCGGCATAGCCGGTGGGCGCGCCGAAGAACACCGTGGTGCGATGGTCCAGCCAGCGCCGGAAGATCGCCTCGGGCGTGGGCCGCTCCGCCATCAGCACCACGGTGGCGCCGACGCTGAGCGGAAAGGTCAGGCCGTTGCCCAGGCCGTAGGCGAAATACAGCTTGGCCGCCGAGAAGCAGACGTCGTCCTCGTTCAGGCCGAGAATCGGCTTGGCGTAGAGCTCCGCGGTCCAGTACGGATTGGCCTGGCTGTGCAGCACGCCCTTGGGCCGGCCGGTGGAGCCGGACGAATACAGCCAGAAGCCGGGGTCATCGGGACCGGTGGCTGCGGCCGCCGGCTGCGGTGCATGGTCGGCGATCAGCGCGTCGAGCGAGACCATGCCGGCAGGAAAGGTGCTCCCATCGCCGTTGGCGCCCTCGGGGCGGGACACGATCACGTGGTCGACCTCATGGCCGCCTTCGCCCATCGCCTTCGCCATGGCCTGCTCCAGCACCGGCAGCAGTGCCGCCGACACCAGCGCCGCGCGGGCGCGGCTGTGCTGCAGCATGTAGGCGTAGTCGTCGGGCGTCAGCAGCGTGTTGACCGCGACCGGCACGATGCCGGCGTAGATCGCGCCGAGGAAGCAGACCGGCCAGTCGCTGCAGTCGTGCATCAGCAGCAGCACGCGTTCCTCGCGGCGTACGCCGAGGGCTTGCAGCGCGGTCGCGAACCGGCGCACGCGCTCGGCCAGTTCGCCGTAGCGCAGGCGGCCGTGGTCGTCGATATAGGCGGTCTTGTCGCCGCGGTGCGCGTTGCCTTCCAGCAGGTGCTGGGCGAAGTTGAAGGGCGTGGTGGGCGCGACCACCGGCGGAGGGTCCGAGCCTGGCGCGGTGGCGGTGATCGTGGTCGCGGTAGTCGTCGTTGCGGCTGCCATGCGTTGTCTCCCCATCTGTTCTATGGACGCTGCGAATGCTGCGAATACTGCCGGTGATGCGATGTGCTGCGTGTCTCCTTGCAACTGGTCCTGGCAGCGGACCCCTACAGCCGGTCGAGCACCGCCGTGCTGGCCTGCACCGCGCTGCGGCGATGGTAGAAGTTCAGCGCCCGCAGGCCGCCCAGTTCCTCGCCGCCGCCGGCGCGGCCGGGGCCGCCGTGCAGCGATTGCGGCATCACGTTGCCGTGGCCGGTATGCAGCTGCGCGACATCGGGCGAGATCACGTGGACGCGGCCGTGGCTGTCGGCCAGCTGAAGCGCCGCGGCGGCCAGCGCGGCCGGATCGCTGCCATAGAGCGACGCCACCAGCGAGCCTTCGCCGCGGCGAGCCAGTTCGAAGGCATGGCCGGCGTCGATGCTGTCTTCGCCTTGCCGCTCCCGATAGGACATCAGCGTGGCGACCGGGCCGAACACCTCGATCTGATGCACCAGCGCATTGCCGTCGGGATCGCGCGTGCCGAGCAGCGTCGGACCGATGCAGCAAGCCACGGCCGGATCGGCGTCGATCAGCGCCTGGCTCGCGCCGTCATGCAGGGTTTGCGTCTGCGCCTGCAGTTGCGCGAGGCCCTCGCGCACGGTGGCGAGCTGCGCACGGCTGACCAGCGCGCCCATGCGTACGTCCGGGCTGCGCGGATTGCCGACGGTGACCTCGCGCAGCTTGGCCGCGATGGCTTCGGCGGCGGCGTCGTACAGCGACTCGGGCACCAGCACGCGGCGGATCGCCGTGCATTTCTGTCCCGACTTGACCGTCATCTCGCGCACGACCTCGGACGCCAGCAGCGGCAGCGGATCGTTGCCGCCGGCCTCGCGCGGCAGCAGCAGCGCCGAGTTGACGCTGTCCGCCTCGATATTGACGCGCACCGAGCGCTGCGCGATGGCCGGATGCGTGCGGATCTGCGCGGCCGTCTGCGCCGAGCCGGTGAACGACACCACGTCGAAGGGCTCCAGTGCGTCCAGCAGGCCGTCGGCGCTGCCGCAGACGATCGACAGCGCGCTAGGGGGCAGGATGCCCGCCTCGACGACATCGCGGACCATGCGGTGCGTCAGCCAGGCGGTGGAGGTGGCCGGCTTGACGATCACCGGCACGCCCGACAGCAGCGCCGGCGCGGCCTTCTCCCACAGGCCCCACGAAGGGAAGTTGAACGCGTTGATGCACAGCGCGACGCCGCGCGTGGGGACCAGCATGTGTTGCGACTGGAACAAGGGATCCTTGCCCAGGCGCGCGGCTTCGCCATCGAGCAGATAGCGCCGGTCGCCCAGCGTCTCGCCCAGCTTCGCATAGCTGCCCAGCGTGAAGATCGCGCCGTCGATATCGACCGCGGAATCGCGCTTGACCGTGCCGCTGTTGGCGGTCGCGATCTCGTAGTAGGCGTCGCGGTGTTGCTGCAGCACCTGCACGATGGCGCCCAGCAGCGACGCCCGTTCGCGATAGGTCAGCGCCCGCAGCGCCGCGCCGCCTTGCTCGCGCGCGAAGGCGAAGCCTTCGGCCAGATCGAGTCCGGTGGCATCGACACGCGCCAGTTCATCGCCCAGCACGGGGTCGAACAGTGCCGTGCCCTTGCCGTTGCCATGCTGCCAGCGGCCGGCCAGATAGCTCGGTAGCGATTCGCTCATGCTGCCTCCTGTCGGGTGAAGTCGATGCGCCCTTCGGGCAGCAGATAAAGAACCAGCGCGCGCCCGTTCGACACCGTGGGGCGATGGGCGCTGCCGGGCGGGCACACCAGCCAGCCGGCAGGCCTTCCGTCGAAGCGGGCCTCGCCCTCGATCGGCATGATCAGGTCGATCTCGCCATGGGGATGGGTGTGATGCGGGCCGGCGATGTCCTGCATGTCGACCACGTCGACCGAGAAGCCGTGCAGGTCGTCGGCGGGTTTGAAGATGCGGCCGTAGCGGATACCGCCGCCTTCGCGATCGCACAGCCAGCCTTCGGCGACGCCGGTTTCGCAGGCGGCCTTCAGCGCGCGATAGGACTCGGTATCGGGGCCGTATTCGGCGTTGAGCCAGGCGTCCAGCTCGGCGTCGAGCGGACGGCCCGCAAGGCGGGCCGTCAGTTGCGCCAATTGCTGGCGGAAGGCCTGGGCGGCCGGTGGGAGGGTGGGGGACATCGGCAAGCGCTCCGTCAGATCGGGAAGAACGTCACCGGTTGGCGTAACCGGTTTGCACGTCCGCGGTGTTCAAGTCTGCGGTTTGCACGTCTGCTGTTAATGCATTATTGTGCATGGGCGAACCATAGAGGTCGACGTCGGCTCTGTCAAGAACTATATTGCAGGAGTGTCGGCGGAAGCGCTGTGAAAACACCGGCGTGCGTTCGGCAAGCCGCCGGCGCCATAGGGGGCGACGGACGGGCGGCTACAACGGATGGCCACACCGCCAAGGCCGCGTATTGGCGGGATCGCCACGCGCTCTATGAAGTAAAGCGCAGCGTCGCAGTCATTCGCTAATATGCACAATAATTCTTGACGTCGCGCGAAGCGATGCACTATGATGCGTGACATCGGATCCCGATCCATGCACTATCGTGCT
Source organism: Cupriavidus cauae (assembly GCF_026210475.1). Taxonomy (NCBI): domain Bacteria; kingdom Pseudomonadati; phylum Pseudomonadota; class Betaproteobacteria; order Burkholderiales; family Burkholderiaceae; genus Cupriavidus; species Cupriavidus cauae. Next base: position 462,299 of record NZ_CP080294.1, on the reverse strand, counting down.
TCGCGGTGCTTCGTTGCACCACGCGCCCAGGCTGAACAGACAGCGATGTCAGCACAGAGAACAGGAGACAATGCCGTGACCCAGGTCCCCCGCGTCGACTACCAGACCGACCCCTCCCAATACAAGCACCTGAAGCTGCAGTTCGACGGACCCGTCGCCACGCTGGTCCTCGATATCGACGAGAACGCCGGCCTGCGTCCCGGCTACAAGCTCAAGCTCAACAGCTACGACCTCGGCGTCGACATCGAGCTGAACGATGCGCTGAACCGCATCCGCTTCGAACATCCGGAAGTGCGCAGCGTGGTGGTCACCAGCGGCAAGGAGAAGGTGTTCTGCTCGGGCGCCAATATCTTCATGCTGGGCGTCAGCAGCCACGCGTGGAAGGTCAACTTCTGCAAGTTCACCAACGAGACGCGCAACGGCATCGAGGATTCGTCGCGGCACAGCGGCCTGAAATTCCTCGCCGCGGTCAACGGCGCCTGCGCCGGTGGCGGCTATGAACTGGCGCTGGCCTGCGACGAGATCCTGCTGGTCGACGACCGCTCCTCGGCGGTCAGCCTGCCGGAAGTGCCGCTGCTGGGCGTGCTGCCGGGCACTGGCGGCCTGACCCGCGTCACCGACAAGCGCCATGTGCGCCACGACCTCGCCGACATCTTCTGCACCACCACCGAAGGCGTGCGCGGCCAGCGTGCCAAGGACTGGCGCCTGGTCGACGACATCGCCAAACCGGCCGTGTTTGCGCAGAAGGTGCAGGAGCGCGCGCTGGCGCTGGCCGCGCAGAGCGACCGTCCCGCCGACGCGGCCGGCATCTCGCTGACCCCGCTGGAGCGGACCGTCGAAGCCGATGCGCTGCGCTACGGCTACGTCGACGTGCAGATCGACCGCGCCGCGCGCACCGCCACCTTCACGATCCACGCGCCGCGCGGCCCGCAGCCGCAGACCCCGGCCGCGATCGCCGAAGCCGGCGCGGCCTGGTATCCGCTGCAGCTGGCGCGCGAGCTCGAGGACGCGATCCTGTCGATGCGCACCAACGAGCTGGAGATCGGCACCTGGCTGATCAAGACCGCCGGCGATGCCGAGGCGGTGATGCAGATGGACGCCACGCTGCTGGCGCATCGCGACCACTGGCTGGTGCGCGAGACCATCGGGCTGCTGCGCCGGACCTTCAGCCGTCTCGACGTGTCCTCGCGCAGCCTGTTCGCCCTGGTCGACGAGGGCACCTGCTTTGCCGGCTCGCTGCTGGAACTGGCGCTGGCCTGCGACCGCATCTACCACCTGGCGCTGCCGGACGACGAGGCGCGCGCGCCGAAGATCACCGTCGGCGAGACCAACTTCGGCCTCTATCCGATGGCCACCGGCCAGAGCCGCCTGGGCCGCCGCTTCTACGACGAGACGCCGGCGCTGGAAGCGGTGCGCGCCAGGGCCGGCCAGCCGCTCGATGCGGACGCCGCCTTCGCGCTGGGTCTGGCGACCTCGAACCCGGACGACATCGACTGGGCCGACGAGCTGCGCATCGCGATCGAGGAACGCGTGGCGATGTCGCCCGACGCGCTGACCGGCATGGAAGCGAACCTGCGCTTCAACGGCCAGGAGACCATGTTCACCCGCATCTTCGGCCGGCTGACCGCCTGGCAGAACTGGATCTTCCAGCGGCCCAACGCCGTCGGCGACAAGGGCGCACTGAAGGTCTACGGCAAGGGCGACAAGGCGGCATTCGACTGGAATCGCGTCTGACGCGCAGGTCCGCGCGCGCAGCGACACAAAGACACAGCGACACCACGGCACAACGACACGACGACATATCACCGGGAGACCAACGATGTCCGGTATCAACTACAGCGAGAAGATCCCCAACAACGTCAACCTCAGCGAGGACCGCACGCTGCAGCGCGCGCTGGAGCAGTGGCAGCCGAACTACCTGAGCTGGTGGAACGACATGGGCCCGGACGGCTCGCAGAACTTCGACGTCTACCTGCGCACCGCGATCAGCGTCGATCCGCAGGGCTGGGCGCAGTTCGGCTACGTCAAGATGCCGGACTATCGCTGGGGCATTTTCCTGAATCCGGCGGAGCAGGGCCGCAAGATCCATTTCGGCGACCACAAGGGCGAGGACGCGTGGCAGGACGTGCCGGGCGAATACCGCGCCAACCTGCGCCGCATCATCGTGACGCAGGGCGATACCGAGCCGGCCTCGGTCGAGCAGCAGCGCCATCTGGGACTGACCGCGCCGAGCATGTATGACCTGCGCAACCTGTTCCAGGTCAACGTCGAGGAAGGCCGCCACCTGTGGGCGATGGTCTATCTGCTGCACAAGTACTTCGGCCGCGACGGCCGCGAGGAAGGCGAGGCGCTGCTCGAGCGCCGCAGCGGCGAACAGGACAACCCGCGCATCCTGCAGGCGTTCAACGAGCGCACGCCGGACTGGCTGTCGTTCTTCATGTTCACCTACTTCACCGACCGCGACGGCAAGTTCCAGCTGTGCGCGCTGGCCGAGAGCGCGTTCGATCCGCTGGCCCGCACGACCAAGTTCATGCTGACCGAGGAAGCGCACCACATGTTCGTCGGCGAGTCGGGCGTGTCGCGCGTGATCCAGCGCACCTGCCAGGTGATGAACGAACTGAAGACCGACGATCCGGGCAAGCTGCGCGCCGCCGGCGTGATCGACCTGCCGACCATCCAGCGCTACCTGAACTTCCACTACAGCGTGACCATCGACCTCTTCGGTGCCGACGAGTCGAGCAATGCCGCCACCTTCTACAGCACCGGCCTGAAGGGCCGCTTCGAGGAAGGCAAGCGCAACGACGACCATCTGCTCAAGGACAGCACCTATCGCGTGCTGCAGGCCTCCGGCGGCCAGTTGGTCGAGAAGGAAGTGCCGATGCTGAACGCGCTGAACGAGGTGCTGCGCGACGACTACATCAAGGACAGCGTGGCCGGCGTCGAGCGCTGGAACCGCGTCATCGACAAGGCCGGCATTCCGTTCCGGCTGAAGGTTCCGCACAAGGCCTTCCACCGCAATATCGGCGCGCTGGCCGGCGTCAAGGTGTCGCCGGACGGCCGCGTGATCTCGGACGCCGAATGGCAGGCCAATGTCGACCAGTGGCTGCCGAGCGCGGAGGATCGCGCCTTCGTCGCCAGCCTGATGGGCCGCGTGGTCGAGCCGGGCAAGTTCGCCAACTGGATCGCGCCGCCGGCGATGGGCGTCAACCGCCAGCCGGTGGACTTCGAATACGTGCGCTTCAACTGAGCGGCGAGAGCAACGGCAATAACGGCAGCAACAGCGCCATCAATAGCGCCAGCAATAACGACAGCGACCGCGCGTGACCGAACGTAGCGCCGAGCCGCCGCAGCATCTGGAGACGGCCATGGATATGGCAGACATGCAAATCATCAAGCAGCATCTGATCGACCCCGAGATCTGCATTCGCTGCAATACCTGCGAGATGACCTGCCCGGTCGGCGCGATCACGCACGATTCGCGCAACTACGTGGTCGACGCCGACAAGTGCAATCTGTGCATGGCCTGTGTGTCGCCGTGCCCGACCGGATCGATCGACAACTGGCGCATGGTGCCGCGCACGCGGCCCTATACGCTGGACGAGCAGCTGGGCTGGGACACGCTTCCCGAAGAGCTGAGCAGCGAGCAGCTGGCCGCCAGCGGCGTCGGCGCCGAGGCGATCGCCGAAGCGCAGGCGCTGGAGGCGGTCGACGAGCCGGTCGATCCCGCGCTGGCGCAGATCGCGCCGTTCAACAGCGCGCAATACGGGGCCACGCTGCCGCCGTGGTCGGCCGCGCATTGCTACACCAATCTGTACGGGCCGAAGGCGGCGATCAAGTCGGTTACCGCCACCGTGGTCGGCAATGTGCGCGTGACCGAGGTCGGCCGCGACTACGACACCCATCACCTGGTACTGGACTTCGGCGCGATGCCGTTCCCGGTGCTGGAGGGCCAGTCGATCGGCATCGTGCCGCCGGGCGTCGACGAGCAGGGCCGCCCGCATCACGCGCGCCAGTACTCGGTGGCGAGCCCACGCAATGGCGAGCGGCCGGGCTACAACAACCTGTCGCTGACGATCAAGCGCGTGCTGGAGGACCACCAGGGCAATCCGGTGCGCGGCGTGGCCTCGAACTACCTGTGCGACCTGCAGGTGGGCGACACGGTCGAGGTCATCGGCCCGTTCGGCAACAGCTTCCTGATGCCGAACCATCCGCGCTCGAACATCGTGATGATCTGCACCGGCACCGGCAGCGCGCCGATGCGGGCGATGACCGAATGGCGCCGGCGCCTGCGCAAGTCGGGCAAGTTCGAGAGCGGCAAGCTGATGCTGTTCTTCGGCGCCCGCACGCGCGAGGAGCTGCCGTACTTCGGTCCGCTGCAAAGCCTGCCCAAGGACTTCATCGATATCAACCTGGCGTTCTCGCGCACGCCGGGCCAGCCCAAGCGCTATGTGCAGGACGTGATGCGCGAGCGGGCCGCCGACCTGGCCGCGCTGCTGGCCGATCCGGACAGCTACTTCTATGTCTGCGGGCTGAAGAGCATGGAGGAGGGCGTGGTACTGGCGCTGCGCGATATCGCCGAGCAGGCCGGTCTCGATTGGGAGGCGGTGGCCGCTTCGCTCAAGCGCGAAGGGCGGCTGCATCTGGAGACGTACTGAGCTCGGGACGTACCGAGCAAGCGGTCGCGCGGACCGGGTTTGATGTTCTTGATGTGGCCAGGGCCAGCCGCCGCGGAAACGCGGGGCCGGCCTCGTTCGTTCAGTCGGCGGACCAGCTTGGCGCGTGCTCGCCCAACGCCGCCACATGGTCGTCGCCATCGGGAAGACCCAGCGAAAAACGGACCGGAAAGCGGACGGCGACGCGATCCTGATCGGGGTCCGATACCTGACGCACCGTACCGCGCGCCTGCACATGCGGGTCCCGCAGCAGCTCTTCCGCGTTCAGCACCGGCGAGATCGGCAGGTCCACGCCGGCCAGCGTGTCCAGCCACTGCGCCAGCGTGCGGCTGACAAAGATCTGCGCCAGCAGCGCATTGACCTCGACCTTGTGGCGCTGGCGTCCGGCCCGCTCGGCGAAGCGCGGATCCATCAGCGAAGGAAACTTCTCGCCCAGCGCGTCGCGCAGGTTCAGCCAGAACTTGTTCTCCAGAATGCCGAGCGCCAGATGGCGGCCGTCGCGCGTCTCGAACAGGTCGTTCTCCGGCATCACCGTGGGCGAGCGCAGCGGCGCGTCGGCATGTTGTTGCGCGGCCCAGGCGCCATGGGCCGTCCACGACAGCACCGCATCGTGGATCGATACGTCCAGATGCTGGCCGCGCCCGTGCTGACGCGCGCTGAGGATGGCGACGGTCAGCGCCAGCGCCGCATAGCTCGACGCCGCATAGTCCGACACCCGCACGCGCGGCCGCGCGACCTTGTCGCGGACCTGTACCGGCGCGGCCCAATAGCCGGCCAGCGCCAGATAGTTCAAATCGTGGCCGGCATGGTCGGCATAGGGGCCGGTCTGGCCGAAGCCCGAGATCGAGCACAGCACGATGGCCGGATTGACCTTGGCCAGTTCGGCGTAATCGATGCCGAGGCGCTGCATCACGCCGGGACGAAAGCCTTCGACCACCGCGTCGGCATCGCGCACCAGCTCAAGGAAGGCCGCGCGGCCCTCGGCATCCTGCAGATCGAGCGCGACCGAACGCTTGCCGCGATTGAACTGGGCGAACACCGAGGCGCTCAGCGTGCGCGAGGTATCGCCGACGCCGGGCCGCTCGACCTTGATCACCTCGGCGCCCAGCTGCTGCAGCTGCAACGTGGCGTGCGGGCCGGGCAGCAGCTGGCTCAGGTCGATAATCCTGACGTCGTTCAGGCAGGACCAGTCCGGTTTGGTTGGCGGCTTTGTTGGGGGCTTCGCTGGCGCCTTGGTTGGCGGCTCGCTCGATGGCTTGCTCGATGGCTTGCTCGATGTCATGGCCCGCGCCCGCTCAGCCGATGTCGGCCGTCATGCCGATATCGCGCATCAGCGACGCGTAGCGCTTGGTCTCGGCCGAGACCATCTCGCGGAACTGCGCCGGCGAGGCGCTGCGGCGCAGTTCCCCCGCGCTGGCTTCGAGCATCGCATCGAGCTTGCCGCTGGCCTGCACCTCGTTGATCGCGGTGAACAAACGCTGCGTCAGCGCGGCGGGCATCCCCGCCGGCGCGAACAGCCCGCTCCAGTTGTCGAGCACGAAGCCGGGCGGCAGCGCCTCCGCCAGCGTCGGCACGTCGGGGAAGTAGCGCGAACGCTCGGCGGTGGTCACCGCGAGCGCGCGGACCTGGCCATTGCGCAGGTACGACGTGGCCGTGCTGAGCACCGGCATGCCGAACTGCGTCTGCCCGGTCAGCATCGCCGTCAGGATCTCCGGCGCGCCCTTGTACGGCACGTGGACCGCTTCGGTGCCGGTCTGGTGCAGCATCGATTCGACGGCCAGATGGGCGATGCTGCCCTTGCCGCCGGAGCCGTAGTTCAGCTTGCCCGGCGCGCGCTTCATCGCCGCGATCAGGTCGGCGGCGGTGCGGTACGGCGAGTTCGCAGGGACTACCAGCGCGGTGGGGCCGCCCGACAGCGGCGCGATGCAGGTGAAGTCGCGCGCCGGGTCGTACGGCATCTGCTTGTACATGTGGATGTTGATCACGTGCGTGTTGGCCAGCACGCCGAGCGTGTAGCCGTCCGCCGCGGCCCGCTTGAGCGCGCGGCCGCCGATGATGCCGCCCGCGCCGGGCATGTTCTCGACCACCAGTGGCTGGCCGAGCTTCGGTGCCAGCTCGGCCGACAGCGCGCGCGCCATGTTGTCGGGCGAGGTGCCGGCCAGGAAGGGGACGATCAGCCGGATCGGCCGGTTCGGATAGCCGTCGGCCGCGTAGGCGCGCGGCAGGATGCCGCCCAGTGCCGCGGCGCCCGCGGCGGCCAGCCATGTTCTGCGATGCATTTGCTGTCTCCTGTACTGATGGCGCAGTCCGGGCTGCGTCGACGTTCTGCTGCTGCTGCTGTTGCTGGTGCTGCGGGCAACCGGCGGCACTATGCCGCGCCGCGCCCCTTGCCCGCCTGCTCCATCAGCGGCTCCAGGATCGCCCGCGCAATGGTGTTGCGCTGGATCTCGCTGGTGCCCGTGAAGATGCGGAACATGCGCAGCTTGCGGAAGGTCTGCTCGACCGGGTGGCCGCGGGTGACGCCCACATTGCCGTGGATCTGCACCGCCTTGTCGGCGATCTCGAAGCAGCGCTCCGATACGAAAAGCTTGCAGGCCGCGGCCTTCATGCGCAGATCGGCGCCGCTGTCGGCCAGCGCGGCGGTCTGCGCGATCATCGCCTCGCACGCCCACAGCGCCGCCGCCATGTCGGCGAGCATATGCTGGATGGCCTGGAACCGCGCGATCGGGCCGCCGAACTGGCGGCGCTTGCCCGCGTACTCGACGGACGCCCGATACACGCTGGTGGCCAGACCCAGCATGCTCGGGCAATGCAGCAGCCGGTTGACGTTGATGCGGGACATGCTGAGCTTGAAGCCATTGCCCTCGCCGCCGAGGATATTGCTGCGCGGCACGCGCACATCGACCATGCGGATATCGGCGTCGATATGCTGGCCCGACATTGGCGTGTATTCGGTATCGACGGTGACGCCGGGCAGGTCGAGATCGACCAGCACCGCGCTGATCGACGGCGGCGTGGTGCTGGCATCGGTCACGCACAGCACGATGGCGAAGTCGGCGAACGGCGCGCCGCTGATGTAGTGCTTGTGGCCGTTGATGACCAGCTCGTCGCCGTCGGCCACCGCCGTCGTCGAGATGCTCATCGCATCGGAGCCCGAATGCGGCTCGGTCATCGCGAAACAGGTCGAACGCTCTCCGCGGATCACCGGGCCGAAATAGCGCTCGATCTGCCCGGGCGTGGCGTACTTCAGCATATTGCCCACGCGCGGCGGACCGCCGAGGTCGCCCAGCACATGCGGCGCCAGCGAGCAGCCGCTGGCGGCGATGTCGGCTTTCAGCGCGCACTGCTCGGCGATGTTCAGGCCCTTGCCGCCCAGTTCGATCGGCAGGCAGGCGGCGTAAAGACCCAGCTCGCTGGAGCGGCGCCAGACCCGGCGCAGCACCTCCTTCGGCCACGGGTCTTCCGAGCCCAGGCCAAGCTCTTGCTCCATCGGGCGCAGTTCCTCGTCGATGAAGCGGCGGATGGCGGCCCGCGTCTGGACCAGCACGGGGTTGGTCAGGTATTCGAACATGGCGTGGTTCCTCGGTGTCGTGGGCTTTGAGTCGCGTTTGTCAGTCCGCGTTTCAAGCCGCGTGTCAGTTCACGCGGCGTTCCTGACCCTGCCAATAGCGCTCGCGCACCAGCTTGCGGGCCAGCTTGCCGCTGGCGTTCTTCGGCAGCTCGCTGACGAAGTCGATCGAGCGCGGGGTCTTGTAGTCGGCGATGCGCGCGCGGCAATGCGCGATCAGGTCGGCCGCGCTCAGTTCGCGCCCCGGCCACAGCGTGACCACGGCCTTGACGCTCTCGCCCCAGGTCGCATCGGGCACGCTGATCACGCAGGCCTCCATCACGTCGGGATGCTGATACAGCGTGGCTTCGACCTCGGTCGGATAGACGTTGAAGCCGCCCGAGATGATCATGTCCTTCTTGCGGTCGACCAGATAGATGAAGCCTTCCTCATCGACGCGGGCCAGATCGCCGGTATGCAGCCAGCCGTCGATCAGCACCTCGCGGGTCAGCTCGGGCTCGCCCCAGTAGCCCTGGAACACGTCCTCGCCGCGGATCACCAGCTCGCCGATCTCGTCGCCGCTGACTTCCTCGCCGCGCTCGTTGACCACGCGTACCTCGGTCTCGCCCAGCGCGCGGCCGCACGAGGCCAGGCGCTCGGGGCGATTGGCGAGCGCATCGGCATGGTCGGCGGTGGACAGCCGCGTGACGCCGGAGGTCGATTCGCTGGCGCCATAGCCCTGCGACAGGATCGGGCCGATGCGCTCCCACGCCTCGCGGATGCGCGCCGGGGCCATCGGCGCGGCGCCATAGGCCAGCGTCTTCAGGCTGGAAAGATCGGCGCTGGCGAGCGACGGCTCGGCCAGCACCATATTGATCATCGCCGGCACCATGAACACGTGCGTGATGCGCAGGCGCGCGATCTCGGCGAGGAAATGCGCCGGCTCGAACTTGTCGAACAGCACCAGCGTGGCGCCGCAGTACAGGTAGGGCTGCATCAGCATGCCCGAGGCGTGCGTGACCGGGCCGATCAGCGCCAGCCGGTCGCCGGAGCGGGCAGGGCGATCCATGCCAAGCACGATCTTGCGCAGCGAGGCGATGCGGTTGCCGTAGCTCTGCATCGCCGCCTTGATCTTGCCGGTCGAGCCGGACGAGAAGTGCAGCACCGCGAGATCGGACGCTTGCGGCGTGTAGTCGGGCGCCTGGGTGTCGCCACGGCTGACGACGTCCTCGTAGTCCAGATAGCCCGGGGCTGCTTCGCCGATCGCGATAAAGGTCTCGACCGAGCCGAAGCCAGGCGTCTGCGGGTTGTAGCCGGTGTAGCCGCGGCCCGCGATCATCACGCGCGGTCCGCAATTCTCGACCACCTGGGTCGCCTCGGCGGCGGTGAAGCGCGGATTGAGCGCCGCCTTGACCAGCCCGGCCTTGAAGAGGGCGCATTCGATCTCCACCAGCTCGGTGCAATTGCGCGACTGCACCGCGACGCGGTCGCCCTTGACCAGGCCCAGCCCCAGCAGCGCATTGGCCAGCCGGGTCGAGCGCTCGTCCAGCTGGCGATAGCTGAGCGCGCGGTCGCGATACAGCACCGCGGGGCGGTCGCCCCAATAGCGCGCGGCACGCCGCAGGAAATAGGCGAAGGTCATCGAGGTCTCCTTGATCTGCTTTGGCGGCAGTTTGGAAGACGCGGGACATCACTACAATGCTGCATTGGAAATAAAGCCATAACCGACTGGAATGCGAGGGGAGCGGCATGGAGACACGCGATCTGGAGTACGTGCTGGAGGTGGCTGCTCACGGCGGCATCGGGCGCGCCGCCGAGGCGCTCGGCATGAGCCAGCCGGCGCTGACCAAGGCGGTGCAGCGCGTGGAAGCGCAGATCGGCCTGCCGCTGTTCGAGCGCACCGCGCTGGGCATGCGGCCGACGCAGGCAGGCGCGGCATTTATCGACCGGGCCCGGCGCATCCGGCTCGAATACGAGGATGCGCTGGCCGAGATGCGCGGCATCCGCACCGGCGAACAGGGCGTGCTGCGGCTCGGCTATTCGCCGTCGATTCCAAACCCGGTGGTGCTGGACGCCTGCCGCCAGCTGATGCAGGAGCGGCCCGTCGCGCGGCTGCGGCTGACGCGGCGGATGGCGCGCGACCTGATGGATCCACTGCTGGCCGGCGAACTGGACTTGGCCATCGCGCCGGTGCCGCGGCAGCGGACCGAGGCGTTCGTGGTCCACGACCTGTTCGACGACACGCTGGCGGTGGTCGCCGACGAAGCGCACCCGCTGCACGGCAAGCGCGGCCTGCGGCTCGCCGATCTGGTCGATCAGGAATGGCTGCTGCCCGGTGCGCATATCGTGCTGCGCCAGCAGCTGGAGGCCGCGTTTCAGCAGCGCGGCCTGCCGCCGCCGAATCTGCGCGTCGAATCGGATTTCGGCAGCGCCTCGCTGTTCTATCTGATGCGGGGCACGCGCATGCTCAGCATTGCCGGGGCGCAGATGGCCAGGCCCCTGGCGGGTTTTCGTGCGTTGCGGTTGAGCAGCGAAGAACTCGATCTGCGCCGGCGGGTCGGCGTGATCGCGCGGGCCGGCGCTTATTTATCGCCGCTGGCGCAGCGGATGGTGGCGATCCTGCAGGCGCAGGTGAAATAACGATTGCGGCACCGATTGCGGCACCGATTGCAATACCGACTGCAATAACGATGGCGAAAACGAATGCCGGTATGACCAATACAACAGATTACGTGATTTAAAAAACTTTCATATCGGCGGCCCCTTACCTGTTGTATTTGTATTGGGCAAAACGGGTTTCCCAAAAATATAAAGGGGTCGGCGCGAGCCAGCGCCAATGCCGATACGATGAAACTTTCTCTCTTCCTGCTGGGAGCAGGAACCCTGGCCGCGATGTTGATGGGCGCCGCCCAGGTAAAGGACACGCTGACGAATGCGCCGATCGCGGCGCTGGCGCCGGGCTTTCACGCCGATGGCGATCATTTCGGCGGCAGGCCTTGCGCCGCGCCATGCGCCGATCTGTTCCAGGGCTATGCATGGGCGCTGATGCACGACGTGCGCCACGCCAGGTCGTGTGAAGCAGTACAGCCGGCCTTTCGGGCCGGCTGCATGCAGTACGTCGACGATCTGATCGTGCGGCGCGGCGCGCGAGCGATGGCGCAGCGCCAAGCCGATGCCGAACCCGCGGGCGAGGCTGCGCAACCGATCGGCCCCACGCCAACGCTGGTTCGGCCGATTGCTACATCCGGTACCGCAGCGTCGCCATGACGCTGCGCGGCGCGCCCGGCAGGTTCAGGTTCGCGTTGGAACCGTGCGCGGACACGATATAGCTCTTGTCGAACAGGTTGTACAGGTTCAGCTGCAGCTCGACGGGGCCGCGCCGGTACCACGCCATCATGTCGGCGGTGACATAGCCGGGCAGCGTGACCGTGTTCTGCGGATCGGCCATGCGCGCGCCGATCAGGTTCAGGCCGCCGCCGATGCCGAAGCCGTGGCCCAGCTCCTTGGTAACCCAGAAATTGCCGCTATGCCGCGGCGTCAGCGTGGCGCGCTTGCCTTCCAGTGCGCTGCTCGAGCGCGTCACCCGCGCATCGAGATAGGCGTAGCCGGCCAATACCTTCCAGCCCTGGCCCAGGTCGCCGGCGAACGTCAGCTCGGCACCGTCGGTGCGCTGTTCGCCGATCGGCATCAGCGCGGTATTGGTGGCATTGGCGACCTTGATATTGGTGCGCTCCAGCCGGAAGACCGACACCGTGGTGCTGGCGCGCCCATCGAAGAAATCGTATTTGGCGCCGATTTCGGTATTGCTGGTCTTTTCCGGTTCCAGTTCGGCGTTATTGGCCGCCAGCGAGAAGGTCTCGCCGGAAGGCTGGAATGAACGGCTCCACGACAGGTAGTAAGACTGCGTCTTCGACGGCTGCCACACCAGGCCCGCGCGCGGGCTCCAGGCATTGTCGGTACGCGACAGGCCGCGCTGGTTCGGGCGGCGGTCGACGGTCTCCTGCTCGAAGCGGTCGTAGCGCACGCCGACCAGCGCCTTCCACTGTTCACTGAGCGTGATCATGTCCTGGGTGTAGAGGCCCAAGGTCTTGAAGGTGCCGCGGTTGGTGGTGCCCGGCGTGCCGCCGATCAGCCGCGGCAGCGTCGGCAGCACCGGATTGAACAGGTCGACGGTGGCGACGTTGTTGCGCGAATAGTTGACCAGATCCTTGTTCTGCTGGCCCACCTCGACGCCGTACAGCAGCTCGTGCTTCATGCCGAACAGCGTGGCCTTCTGCGTCAGGTCGGTCTGGTTGAACCAGCCATGCTCCTCGCGATAGACGTTGGAGCGGTTCAGCGACACGGTGCGGCGCGCCGCGTTGACGGTGCCCGGCAGCGTGTTGTTGCGGTCCAGCGAATAGTTGTAATAGCGCGTCGCGTTGCGGATCGACCATTGGTCGTTGAAGCGATGCGTCAGCGTGGCGGTGCCCGAGTACACCCGCGATCGGCTGTAGTCCACGTCGCGTGCATTGGCCGCGCCGTAGTAGGTGGACGCCGGCACCTCGACCGGCCGGCCATTGAAGGCCGGAATGCCGAAGTCGGTCACGCGGCGGTCTTCGAGGTAGTCGGCCTGCAGCAGCAGCTTGGTGTCCGGCGCGAGCTTCAGGTCCAGCGACGGCGCGATCGCGGTGCGGTCCAGAAACTGCTGCGAGCGGTAGCTGTCGGCGCGTTGCACCGCGCCGGTGATGCGAAACGCCGCCGCGCCGTCGCCGAACACCCGCCCGACGTCGACCTCGCCGCGCCGGTCGGCCCACGAGCCGTAGCTCAGGCTCAGGTCGGTGATATCCAGCCCGGGCTTCTTGGTGACCCGGTTGATCAGCCCGCCCGACGAACCGCGGCCGTACAGCACCGCGGCCGGTCCCTTGATCACCTCGATCCGCTCGACGTTCGACAGGTCGCGGAAATACAGCGCGTCATCCCGGATGCCGTCGACGAACTGATCGGCGATCGCGGTAAAGCCGCGGATCGTGACCTGGTCGCGCTGTCCGTCCCCATGCGAGAAGCCCACCCCCGGCACGTTCTTCAGCGTGTCCTGGATCGAGGTCGCGTGCTGGTCGCGCATGACCTCGGCCGTCACCACGTTCACCGTCTGCGGGACGTCCCGCAGCGGGACATCCATCTTGGTGGCGCTGACCGTATCGGGCGGGTTGTAGCCCTCGCCCAGCTCGCGGTTCGCGCTGGCCTTGACGGTGACCTCCGGCAACGTCTCGGCGCCCTGGGCGCGGACAGCCGCGGGTGAGAGAACGGACGCCGCCAGCAGGGCAGCGGTAATAGGGTGACGCTTGGCTCGCATTTTGTAATGAACTGTAATATTTTTAAGGGAATGCGAATTATTATCATTTCGGCATATGTGGTCAACTGCCTAATCACCCGTTCGTGGGGTGCCGCCAACAATGTTTCAGGTGGGGTGCTGCTTGAGTAACGTGCCCAAAGACGGGCGGAAAGATGCGGCGAGGGAGAGGGCGAGAGGGCGAGAGGGCGAGTGGGCGAGAGGGCGAGAGGGCGAGAAGGCGAGAAGGCGAGAGGGCGAGAGGGCGAGAAGGGGACAATTTCCGGTACATTCCCCGCGCTCCGCCGGAGAATTCGCGCCAGATGGCATCGGAGACGCGCCGCGGGGGTATGCTTGCACGGTGGTCAGCCGTCCCCAGCCGTCCCTCCTTACCCATGCCTCCGCTTCGCAACCGCCGCCGATCCGCCTCCTCCCCTCATCCGCGCAGTCCCTCGCCGTTCCGCCATTTCCGCCGATTCCTTCCCGATCCCGAACGGCTGCAACAGCATCGATGGCTGCGCTGGATGGGACCGATCCTGCAGCACCCCCGCCTATGGCATGTCAGCCGCCGCGGTATCGCATTGGGCGTGGCGCTGGGGCTGTTTTTCGGCCTGCTGCTGCCCATCGCGCAAATTCCGATGAGTGCCGGCGTGGCCGTGGCCCTGCGCGCCAATGTGCCGGCCGCGGTGGCCAGCACCTTCGTCAGCAATCCGTTGACCTTCGGCCCGATCTATTACGCCGCCTGGCGGTTGGGCAGCGCGGTGCTGGGAGAAAGCGGCGAGCCGCCGGCGCCGGAGACGCTGGCGGCTGTCGCGGAACCGGGGGCGATCGTCAATCTCGTTCCGGGTGGCGCCGACCCGGCCGCGCAGCCCGCCCAGGTGGAAGAGGAGAGCTGGTGGACGCAGACGCGTCGCCGCCTGCTGGGCGTCGGCAAACCGCTGCTGCTCGGTCTCGCACTGATGGCGAGCGTGACCAGCGTGTTGTTCTATTTCGGCGTGTCGTGGGTGTGGGCGCTGCGAACGCGCCTGATCCGGCGCCGCCGCGTCAGGGCGGCGCGCGCGCAGGACAAGCTCGACGGCCGGGGGCCAGCCGACAGGCACTGAAGCCGGCGCGCGTCGATTCCACGATTCGTCGATTGGCCGGCTGGCGGATACCGTCCCAGGATGGAGCGGCTGCCCCTCAATAGCCGCTAGTGGATGCCGGGCTCGCTGGCACCTGGCCCGACGCCCGGAAGCGCGCGGCGGTGCCGTCCAGGCCGTCGCGCAGCAGCACCGTATCGAGCGCTACCGCGACGAACTGCGCGCCCAGATCGAGGCATTGGCGCGCGCGGGCCTCGTCGACCATCAGAATGCCCGGAGCCTTGCCGCAGGCCCGAATGCGGCGGATGGCGTCGTCGATCGCCTGGTTGACCGCGGGGTGGCGCGCCTGGCCGGGGTAGCCCAGGCTCGCAGACAGATCCGCCGGGCCGATGAAGATGCCGTCAATGCCGTCGATTGCGGCGATGGCCTCGATCTGGGCCAGCGCCTCGGCGGTTTCCACCTGCACCAGCAGGCACAGCTCCTCCGCCGCGCGGGCCGCATAGTCGGTGGTGCGGCCGAAGTTCGAGGCGCGAGTCGAGCCGCCCATGCCGCGAATGCCCTCGGGCGCATAGCGGATCGCCCGTACCGCCGCCTCGGCCTCCTGCGCGTTCTGCACGAAGGGCAGCAGCAGCGTCTGCGCGCCGATGTCGAGGTAGCGCTTGATCAGCACGGGGTCGTTCCATGCCGGCCGCACGACCGCATGGGTCGGCGGCGAGCATGGGGCGGGCTGCGCGGCGGCGACCGCCTGCAACTGGCTCAGCATCAGCGGCACGTCGGTGGGCGTGTGCTCGGTGTCCAGCAGCACCCAGTCGTAACCGGCGCCACCGATCAGCTCGGAAACGAAGGGCGACGGAATGGTGGACCAGACGCCGATCTGGGACTGGCCGGCGCGCAGCGCCTTCTTGAAATGATTGATGGGCAGCATGCTGTCTCCGGTGATGACGTTTTCGCAATCATTCCATGGCTGGGGCTCGGATACTCATTCGTACCTCCACCGAGCCGGAATCGAGGGCCGGATATCGGGAAATATGTTGCTTCCAGCACAAATTGGGCTCTGTCCGCCCGATGTGACCTTCCCGCTCTCGCTTTAGGTGTTGCTTTCCGGCATACGCATTTCTACCTAATGTTGCAATGCGTCAATCCTTTGCCTACAATTCGGGAAAACCCCATAAGGGTTATCCCTGAAAGGAAGGACGCCATGAACACCCAATCCGATATCAAGCTGACCGACCAACTCGAACGCGACCTGATCGAGCGCGAACTCGATGCTCCGCGCCTGGGCTTCGCTTACGACGTCAAGCGTGCCATCGCCGCCGTGCAAGGCGTGCTGGCCCGCCTGCAGTCGGACGCCCGCAAGGCCAAGATCGTCTTCGCGAACGGCTAAGCAGCCGGCTCGACCCCTGCATCGCGACGGTCCCCCGCCGTCGCGCGGCGGTCCGTCCGCGGTTGGCCTCTGGTCAACCCGCGGCCACCTCTGGCGAGCCCGCAGCTCGCCCGGAGCTAGCCCGCAGTTAGCCAGCCGCCAAGGTCAGCCAATAGAAAACCGGCCCGGTATCGGCCTCGCAGCCACGCGCTGCGGGACCGATACCGGGCCGGTTTTTTTGCGTCGCGGCTCAGCCCGCGCTGCTTTCCGGTTCTTTCGTGTCCCCGGAAGCGGAAGCGGCGGCGGGCGCAGGAGCAGTGCGAGCGGTCGCAGCAGCGGAAGAGGCCGGATTCGGCGCAGGCCGGCCCGCCGCCGCGGTGGCGCGCGGCTGCCACGACACGCTGATGTCGCCGTTGACGAAGGTCTGGCAGGCAAGCCGGTGGCCGCTGGCCAGTTCCTGCTCGGTCAGCAGCTTCTTCTCCTTAGCCTTGACCTCGTCGGTGTGTTCGAGGCCGCTGTCGATGTGGCATTTGCAGGTCCCGCAAAGGCCGCCGCCGCACTTGAACGGAATGCCGCCCTGTTCGCGCAGCGAGACGCGCAGCAGGTTGCTGTTGGGCGGGGCGGTGGCGGTCTTGCCGTTGTTGCTGACGAAGGTGATCTGGATCATGGCAATGCGCTGCTATCAGGTATCGGGCGTGTTCAGGATTCGAATGGCGACCGGCGATTCGAATGCAATTCAAATGGCGACCAGCGCCAGCTCCATGCTGCCGAACGAGGCGAGCCGGCGCAGTTCCTCGCGCGCCGCTTCGACGGTGGCGTACTTGTCCAGGAACTTGGTCGGGACATGGTTGACGATGCCGGGCGGCGTTTCCTCGACCACGCGGACCTTGGTCTCGCGGTCGAGCTGGGCGATGACGAAGCGCACGGTGGGTTTGCCGTAGAAGCGGTACTCGTAGCGTTCCACCGGCGTGATGCCGTCGACGGGCTCCGTGCGGAACTGGCCGGGGCGGCTGGTCAGGATGATGTACATGGCGTCGAAGTCGGGAACAGCGCCATCAGGTCGGCGACGAGCAGGCCTTGGCGCCGGCCGGCACGCGGCCCGCGGCGGCCGCGGATTCCTCGGCCGGCGACAGTTCGTCCTGCGCCAGCTCGATGTCGTGCTCGATCCAGAGCTGGCAGATCAGCCGGTAGCCCTGTTCGAGCCGCTCGCCCAGCTGCTTTTTCTCTTTCCAGTTCGGCGGCGGCAGGTGTTCGGCGCCCGCCAGCACGCGGCAGGCGCATTTCGAGCACTTGCCCATGCCGCACTCGTAGCGCAGGTTCGGATAGGGAAACTGCCGGATCCCGGCGCGCACGACGAGGTTGGTGCGGGGCGCGACCTCGTCGCTGTGGAGTTGGCCGTGCCGGTGAAGAAGAACCTTGGGCATGATGTTGTCCTGCTTGTTGCTGTCTACGTGTCTGTCAATCTACGAATGCCGCTATCCACGGATGCCCGTCCACAAACGGCTCGCCGATGGCGCAAGGCAGGGCATGGCGGCGGCCAGGTCAGGACCACAGCAGCATTGCCGCCACGGTCGAGCACGCCAGCCCGATCACCACCGGGATCAGCAGCGCCCGCACCGCGTCGAGCACCGGCACCCGGGCGAAGCCGGCCACCGCGATCAGCGAGGACCAGGCGATCAGCGTGCCGCCGCCGGTCCAGACCGCACCCATCTGGCCGACCGCCGCCAGCGTGGCCGGATCGAAGCCCACCACCGGGCCCAGCGCGCCGGCCAGCGTGCCGGTCAGCGGCAGGCCCGCGAAGCCGGAGCCGTCGATGCCGGTGATCATGCCGACCAGCAGCACACCGAACGCGACCAGCATGTGGTTGTCGGGAATCAGGTGCTGGTACGACTGGATCAGCTCGAACAGCAGGCTGGGCGCCTTGCCCGGCGGCAGGCCGAGGATGTGCGCCGCGGTCTCGCCGGCGCCGACGAAGAAGAAGCCCGCGATTGGCAGCACCGATCCCATCGCCTTGAAGGCGAATACGAAGCCGTCCGTGATGTGCTCGGGGCAGACGTCCAGCATCCGGCGCGGGCCTTCGGCGGCCAGCGTGGCCAGCATCATCAGCACCGCGGCCACGCCGCCGACCAGGGCAGCGGCCTCGCCGCCCTTCAGGTCCTGCACGCCGGTGCCCAGCTTGGGCAGCACCATCACGGTGACCACGGCGAGGAAGGCGATCGGCGTCACGATGGCGAAGCACTTCGACCATTTGATCCGCTTGCGCTCGACCATCGACAGGCTGGCCTCGATATTGGATTCGGTGGCCAGCGGCTCTTCATGCGCGGTGGCGCGGGCGATCTCCGCCTTGTCGAAGGTGCCGCCGCCATCGACGCCCAGCGTCGTGCCGCTGGCGCGCTGTTGCCACCGGTCCAGCAGCGTACCGCTGGCGGGAACGATGTGCTTGCGCATCGACAGATAGGCCAGGCACAGCGCGATCGCGCCGGTGATGATCGACAGGGTCAGCGCGCGGTCCGCGACCACGGCGGCGCTGACCGCGGCGCCCGCCGCCTTGGCGCTGATGCCGGGGGCGACGCCGATCACATAGTCGGAGGACAGCGCCATGCCCTGGCCGGCGATCGCGATCGCCATCGCGCCCGCCAGCGGCGGCAGCCCGGCCGCGATCGCCGCCGGCAGCAGGATGGCGGACACCAGCGGCACCGCGGGCGTCGGCCAGAAGAACAGCGAGATCACATAGGTCACGCCGGCGAGGATGAAGAAGGCGCTGTGCCCGTTCTTCATCACCACGCGGAAGGGCTCGACCATGCGGATATCCGAGCGCAGCGTCTTCAGCGCATTGAGCAGCGCGGTCATGAAGGCGATGACCAGGAAGATATTGAACAGCTCCTTGGCGGCCACCAGGCTCGCCGAGAACACGCCCGCCAGCGCGGACACCGGGCTGCCGGTCAGCGCGAACACGACCAGCGCGGTCCCCACGATGGAGGGCACGACGACATTGGCGCGCAGGATCATCGTCAGCACGATGACCGCGACCCCCATGAGATATATCCAGTGCGCGGCACCGATCACGACTTCGTGTTGCATGAAAGCTCCGTGGGGCGAGAGGGTGGTTCGTGTAGCTCGACCGTCCTTCGGGTGGGGGTCTGAACGGTATACTATATTCCGTATGGCGGTGCCGCCAAGCGAAATCGTATACGGATATACGCTGATACCGGAGTGGGGTGCGGCGCCGGGAAGCCGCACCAGAACTGGGAAAGATGCGGACAAGGAAACACCGTTGCGGTGCGGCGCGCGGCGAATCGGGTTGCGTTTTGCCTTCGTCGGTATGTAGACTGTATACCAACATCCGCTGCTCAGGTATTCCACCGCTGCGCAGCCCACGCGACGCCCGCATCGCGGCCGCCAGTCCTGTTCCAACCGCCGCTTCGTCATGACAACCACGTTGCCCGCGCTGATTGCGAGTCTGTTGCCGACGCTGTCGCCGGCCACGTCGTTGCTGCCGGCCGTGCCGTTGTCCGAGTACGGCTGGATGGGCGTGACGATCTTTGCCGGTGCCTGCCTGCAGGGCGTCGGCGGCATCGGCTTCGCGATGCTGGCGGCGCCGCTGGCCGCGATGTTCTTTCCGCAACTGGTGCCGGGGCCGCTGCTGACGATGGGTGGTTGCCTGTCGCTGCTGGCCGCGCTGCGCGAGCGCGAGGCGATCGCCTGGCGGCTGACGGGAACGGCGCTGCTCGGCCGCACGATCGGCGGGCTGATCGGCGTGCTGGCCATTGCGTGGCTGCGGCCGCAGTGGCTGGCGGTGGTGTTCTCGCTGTCGATCCTGGTGGCGGTCGCGCTCAGCGCCCTTGGCTGGCGCGTGCGGCCCTCTGCCGGCAATCTCGCCATCGCCGGCACCGCGTCGGGCTTCATGGCGACGTTGACATCGGCGGGCGCGCCGCCCTTTGCCATCGTGATGCAGCACATGAGTCCGGCCGCGATGCGCGCCACCGTGGGCTGCATCCTCGGTGGCGGGGCGGTGTTGTCGTTGGCGATGCTGGCGGGCGCGGGGCGCTTTGGCATCGTGGACCTGACGCTGAGCGCGCTGCTTGCGCCGTTCTTGCTCGCCGGCTTTGCGGTATCGAGCCGGCTCAAGACGCGCGTCTCGGCCGTGGCTGTGCGGCGCTTGCTGCTGGCCCTGTGCGCGGCGGGGGCGATCGCCGTGCTGGTGCGGCTGGCGCTGCAGAGTTGAGCCGCGCGGTCCGCTCGCCTTCGACCCCGACCCTGACCCGGATCCCGACTCCGACTCCGACTCCGACTTCATTCCAACTTCATCCATCCACCATCGCAGGAGACCCGATGCAGCACATCACAGACGAAATGGTCGATCGCCACGTCGCACCGGAGGACGTGCAACGCATCA
Organism: Cupriavidus cauae; assembly: GCF_026210475.1. Taxonomy (NCBI): domain Bacteria; kingdom Pseudomonadati; phylum Pseudomonadota; class Betaproteobacteria; order Burkholderiales; family Burkholderiaceae; genus Cupriavidus; species Cupriavidus cauae. The sequence goes on along the minus strand of NZ_CP080294.1, from coordinate 441,933 downwards.
TGCTCGAAGCGTTCCGCAGCTTCGGGCAGGGCAGCGCCGCCATGCAGCAGCGCATCCGCACCGAGGCCGGTGGCGTCAAGCTGTCGACGCTGGGCGCGGTGATCCCGGAGCAGGGCGTGGCCGGCGGCAAGGTCTACACCACCATCGACGGGCAGTTTTCCTTCGTGATCCTGCTGTTCTCGACCGAGGACGGCCGGCCCTTGGCCTCGTTCGATGCGGGCGCGATCACGCGCCTGCGCACCGCCGCCTGCACGGTGGTCGCGGCGCGCCATCTGGCGCGGCCCGACGCGCGCACGCTGGCGCTGTTCGGTGCCGGCACGCAGGGCGCTGCCCACGCACGGCAGTTGAGCGCCGCGCTGCCGCTCGAGCGCATCCTGCTGTGCGACCCGTACGCGCCGGCCGATATGCCGGAGCGCCTGAGCCAGAGCTGCGGCATCCCGGTGATCGCGACCGAGGCCGAAGCCGCGGTCCGCGAGGCCGACATCGTCGTGACGGCCTCGCGCTCGACCACGCCGCTGTTTTCGGGCGAGGCGATCAAGCCCGGGGCCTTCGTGGCGGCCATCGGTTCCAGCCTGCCGCATACGCGCGAACTGGACGACGTGGCGCTGTCGCGCGCCTCGGCGGTGGTCGTCGAGTGGAAGCCGCAGTCCACGCGCGAAGCCGGCGACATCGTAATGGCGGGGCAGGGCGTGCTGCCCGAGGCGAAGCTGATCGAGCTGGCGGACGTGGTGCTGGGCCGGACGCAGCCCCGGCGCAGCGACGACGACATCGTCATCTACAAGTCCGTCGGCGTCGGCCTGGAAGATGTGGCGCTGGCGGGCCTGGCATGGCGGCGCCTGCAGGCGGCCGCGGAAACCGGCGCCACGATCGCGGCCTGACGCCGGCTGCCCGCGCTGCCTTCGCTTCCCCGCGCACGGCCACCACCGCACCAAGGTAAACCCCGATGAATAAACCTCCGCAGGACCTTGTCCGCCCAGCCTAAGTGTATATAGTATACAAACATCGAGCGAACGATCCGCCCGACCCAACCCATTCCGAACGTCAGCCAACAAGGAGCCCCACATGGCCGAACTGATGAACCGAGAAGAATTCCGTGCCGCCCTGGAAGAAGCGATCAAGGGCAAAAGCGCCAACCAGGCGCCGTTCAGCAAGGCCTGGGCCACCGGCAAGCTCAGCCGCGCCCACCTCGCCCGCTGGGCCGAGAACCACTATCACTATGTCGGGCCGTTCGCCGACTACCTGGGCTATATCTACGCCCGCATGCCGGATCGGTATACCGAGGCCAAGGATTTCCTGCTGGCCAATATGTACGAAGAGGAAATCGGCGGCGATCGCCACACCGACCTGCTGATCCGCTTCGCCGAGGCCTGCGGCACCACGCGCGAGCGCGTGATCGATCCCGACAATATGTCGCCCACCACGCGTGGCCTGCAGGCCTGGTGCTATTCGGTGGCGATGCGCGAGGACCCGATCGTCGCGGTGGCCGGCCTGGTGGTCGGGCTGGAGTCGCAGGTGCCGTCGATCTACCGCAAGCAGACGCCGACGCTGCGCGAGAAGTACCAGTTCACCGACGAGGAGGTCGAGTTCTTCGACCTGCATATCGTCTCGGACGAGATCCACGGCGAACGCGGCTACCAGATCGTGCTCGAGCATGCCGATACGCCCGAGCTGCAGCAGCGCTGCCTGAAGATCTGCGAGATCGGCGCACAGATGCGGCTGCTCTATACGACCGCGCTGTACTACGACTATGTCGCGCACGAGCTGCCGCTGCCCGAGCTCGAACTGGCGGCCTGATCGCCCGGTCCGCGCGGCGGCGCCTTCGCGGCGCCGCGCTTCTTCCCCTAACCGCCTGATGAGCGCCGCACAGATGGAACCGTTCTACAACTACATCGATGGCGAATGGACCGCGTGCCAGTCCGGCCGAACCTTCGACAACATCAATCCCGCCGATACGCATGACGTGGTGGGCCGCTTCCAGGCGTCCGCCGCCGAAGATGGCCAGGCGGCGGTGGCCGCTGCCGCTGCCGCCTTCGACGGCTGGAAGAACACGCCGATCGGCCGCCGCGCGGCCATCCTGAACCGCGCCGCGCAACAGCTCGAAGCCAATGCCGACAGCATCGCGCGGGAACTCACACGCGAGGAAGGCAAGGCGCTGAGCCTCGCGCGCGACGAGGTCCTTCGCTCGGCGCAGACGCTGCGCTTCTATGCCGTCGAGGGCCAGACCTTCACCGGCGAATCGTTCCCCAACGACGATGGCGACATGCTCGTCTACACGCAGCGCGAGCCGCTGGGCGTGGCGACGGTGATCTCGCCGTGGAATTTCCCGATCTCGATCCCGGCGCGCAAGATCGCGCCGGCGCTGATCACCGGCAATACGGTGGTGTTCAAGCCGTCGTCCGATGCGCCGCTGAGCGGCTATCGGCTGGCCGAGGCGCTGATCGACGCGGGCCTGCCCAAGGGCGTGCTGAACTTCATCACCGGCAGCGCCGCCGACGTGGGCGCCGCGATCACGCAGGCACCCGCGGTGCGCGCGATCTCGTTTACCGGCTCGACCCGTGCCGGCGAGCAGATCCATCGCTCGGTGCCGCTGACCACGCGCACGCAGATGGAGCTGGGTGGCAAGAATCCGCTGCTGGTGATGGAGGATGCCGACCTCGACCAGGCCGTCGAACTGACGATCAAGGGCGGCTTCTCGCTGAGCGGCCAGGCCTGTACCGGTACCAGCCGCGTGCTGGTTGCCGAGTCCGTGCGCGAGGCCTATACCGAGAAGCTGCTGGCCCGCGTCAAGACGCTGAAGATCGGCAGCGGCCTGACGCCCGGCATGGACCTCGGCCCGCTCGCAACGCGCAACCAGCTCGACAACGTGCTGCGCTATATCGACATCGGCAAGTCCGAGGCGACGCTGCTGTGCGGCGGCGAGCGGCTGACGGGGCCCGAATACGACAACGGCTTCTATGTGTCGCCCGCCGTCTTCACCGATGTCACGCAGCAGATGCGCATCGCGCAAGAGGAGATCTTCGGGCCGGTGATCGCGATCATCGCGTTCAGCGACTACGCCGATGCGATCGCCAAGGCCAACGATACCGAGTACGGCCTGGCCGCGGCGATCGTCACGCGCAATCCGCGCTACATGCACCGCTTCGCGGCAGATATCGAGGCCGGCACGGTGAAGATCAACCGCACCACCACCGGCAATCTCGTCAACGCGCCGTTCGGCGGGCTCAAGCGTTCGAGTACCTCGACCTTCCGCGAGTCCGGTCGCACCGGCCTCGAGTTCTATACCCAGATCAAGACCGTCTACCGCGGCTTGTAAGCACCGCGGCATTGCAGCGCCGCACTGCAGCGCCGGACTGCCACGCCGCATCGATCAGGAGAACATCGCATGAAACAAGCCATCAAGCTCGAACTGCGCGAAGCGCGCCATATGGTGGCCGCGGCCATCGCCAAGTCCGAGGAGATCGGCGTGCTCGAGTCCATCTGCGTGGTGGACGAGGGCGGCTATCCGCTGGTGCTGGAGCGGATGGACGGCGCTCGCATCACCGGGCCGCAGATCGCGTGGAACAAGGCCTTTACCGCCGCCGGCCACAAGCGCTCGACCCACCTGTTCACGACGCCGCCGAACGGGCCCGCGCTGCCGGGCAACGAGGCCTTCGGCATCCAGTGGAGCTTCGAGGGCAAGTTCGCTGCCTTCGTCGGCGGCTTTCCGATCGTCGTCAACGAGCAGGTGATCGGCGGCATCGGCCTGAGCGGCGGCAACGGCGAGCAGGACACGCAGGCCGGCCTCGCCGCGCTGCAGGCGCTGCAGGAACTGCTGGCACCGCAGGACCTGAAGGTGGTGGTGCAGGCCGACATCAAGCGCTGAACCTAGCGCTGAGCCAGGCGCTGAACGGCGCGCTGAACGCGCGCCGCCTCTTTCAACCGGCTATTCGGAACCCATCATGTCTCACCGCATCCAGATCCTCGAAACGCAGCAGGCCTTCTTCGTCGAGCGCGGCGAAACGCTGCTGCAGGCCGCGCTCAAGGCCGGCATCACGCTGCCGCACGATTGCCAGCTGGGCGGCTGCGGTACCTGCCGGCTGAAGCTGGTCGAGGGCGAGGTCCGCTACGAGGAGGAGCCGATGGGGCTGGCGCCCGACGAGGCGGCCGCGGGCTATGCGCTGGCCTGCCAGGCACAGCCGGTTGGCGATCTCGTGATCAGCACCGCGCGCGAGGACGAGGCCTGCGCCGAGCCGATGCGGCATCGCGCGCGGATCGAAGCGGTTCGCCCGCTGACGCCGACCGTGCTGCAGGTCCGGCTGCAGGTGCCGGATCTCGAGGCGGCGCTGGACTATCGGCCCGGCCAGTACCTGAAGCTGATCGCGGCAGAGGGGCGGGCCCGCAGTTTCTCGATGGCGTCGGTGCCGCGGGGCGGCAGCATCGAACTCCATGTCCGCCGCATTCCGGGCGGCGCGGTCACCGACCGCATCCTGCCGGGCCTGGCGCCGGGCGATGCGGTCGAGGTCGAGCTGCCGCACGGCAACTTCTTCTATCGCGCCCGCGACTACCGCCCGCTGCTGATGGTAGCGACAGGCACCGGCATCGCGCCGATCAAGGCGATCCTCGAATCGCTGATGGACGATCCCGATTGCCCGCCAGTCTCGCTGTACTGGGGCATGCGCGAGGAGGGCGATCTCTATCTGCACGAGCAGATAGAGAGCTGGGCCGAGCGCCTGTACGACTTTCGCTATGTCCCGGTGCTGTCGCGTGGCGGCATCGGCTGGCAGGGCCGGCGTGGCTATGTGCATCACGCCGCGGTCGACGATCTCGGCGATCTGTCCGAGCATGCGATCTATCTGTGCGGCTCGCCGGACATGATCCGCGACGCGCGCCAGGCCTTCCTGGATCGCGGCGCGAGCACCGAGCACATCTACACCGACAGTTTCACGTTCCAGCGGGACTGAGAAGGCCGGCGATCGTCGGGAGCGGCGACCGCGCCGCTTCGCTCGGTAGCTGGTATACAATAACGCCAGCCTTTGGTGCGGGCCTTGCACCAGCCGGTGTCACGCGCCGGTGTCACCAGTCGGTGCCATCCGCGGTGCCGCCAAACCGGCCACGGTCCCGCCCATTCGCGCTGTTCAATCCGATCGCCTCGCCATCCGCCATGTCCCTCCGCCCGTCCGTTTCCGCCGCGCCCGATCAGGAAGTCGTGAGCCTGGGCGCCAGCCATTCGCCGCTGTTCGCGCTGGTCACCGACAAGCTGCGCGAGCGCATCCTGAAGGGCGACTACGCGCCGGGCGAACGCCTGGTCGAGAACAAGCTGTCGGCCGAGCTGGGCGTGTCCCGCATCCCGGTGCGCGAGGCGCTGCGGGCGCTGGCGAGCGAAGGGCTGGTGCTGATCGAACCGCGCCGCGGCGCCTCGGTGGCGAAGCTGTCGCCGGATATCGTCCGCGAGATGGTCGAGGTGCGCGCCACGCTGGAGGGGCTGAATGCCAAGCTGGCCGCCCAGCGGCGCGATCCGGGGCTGATCGCCGAACTCGAGGCGGTATTGCAGCAGGGCATGGAGGCGGCGGCGCAGGGCAAGGCGGACGAACTGCTGACACTGAACTCGCGCTTCCACGAGGTGCTCGGCAATATCGCCGCCAACAGCGTGCTGCAGGAAATGATGCGCTCGCTGCGTGAGCGCACCGCGGTGCTGTTCGGACCCGCCAATACGGTGCGCGCCCGGCAGAACTGGGACGAGCACGCGCAGATCCTGCAGGCGGTCATCGCCGGCGATGCGGATCTGGCGGCCCTGCTGGCGGCGCGGCATGTCTACAGCGCGGCCAAGGCGGCCGAGCTGCCGGTGGGCGAGCAGCACGCTGCTTGAGCCTCAGTGTCGAACGCCTCACGCCTCACGCCTCACGTCTCACGTCTCACGTCTCACGTCTCACGCCTCACGCCTCACGTCTCACGCCTCACGTCTGACTCCGGGACAAGTCCTCCGGTCCTTCTCCTTCCCTTCGGTTTTCTCTGTCGCGCCGCACCACGGTAGCGGCGCCGCATGCGCTGGTCTGCGGCTGCTTGCGGTCCGCTGTAGATGGGCACGGCATCGCGTGCACGCACGGCTTCGGGGCGTGCCGCCGCACCGTCATGGCGCAATGCACAAAATTTGTGTATACTGTCAACCGTTGTAAACGCAATAGAGAAAGACCATGACTTACCGCGACACCACCGCCCGGGCGTCGTACCTGGACACCCCGGTCGGCCAGCAACTGCTGCGCCACTACGCATCCCGCGATGCCGTCCGTCATGCCACGCCGCTGATCCCGCTGCGGGCGGCCGATGTGCTGCGCTTCGTGCAGTGCCTGTTCGGCCGCGCGGGCTGCGGGCATCGCCCGGCATAAGCGCCAACGTACCTGCAAAGCGCTGCTGGCAGCGCCCGAACCGCCCTCCGGGGCGGTTTTTCTTTTCCTTCTCCTGATTCGGCTCTGCTGACCCGCCCCGCCGACTCCGCCCTCCTGGCGCCGCTCTCCGACGCCGCTCTGCCGACGCCGCTCTGCCGACGCCGCTCTGCCGACGCCGCTCTGCCGACGCCGCTCTCCCGACGCCGCTCTGCCGACGCCAAGCATTCGTCCGGGAGCGATTCCATCTCTCGGCCAACGCGGCGCACCGCATGGTGGCCCACGTCCCGCTGGGCCGATTCTTGCGTAAAGCGCATCCGCGACGCCGCCCGCGCCTGGGGCGCACCGGCGGTGCGAGGGTTTCCGCCAATGCCGGGGAACCTTGGTGCGCCCTAAACTATTGCATATAGTATACCGACGCAGCACAAACTCAGGACTCCCAGTAGAGAGGCCGGGTGCTGCCGTCAGGGTCGCGGCAATAACAACAGGCAACAACAAGCAACAACAAGAAAAGGAGCCGACGTGAGCCTGCCAACGTCCCCGTCCATTCCCGCCCGCGCCGGCGTTCCACCGCGCCCTAAGACGGCAACCGCCGGATCTGACGCGCGCCATCGCCCGCTGTGGCAGGCCGTCGACGATCTCGCCGAAGGCCGCACCAGCGCCGAGCAACTGCTCGATCTGTGCCACGCCGCCTGGGCCGAACGCAATCCGCTGCTGAACGCCATCGTGCTGGCCGATTTCGATGCCGCGCGCGAGCAGGCGCGCGCCTGCGACGCGCGCCGCCGCCAGGGCAGGGCGCTGGGGCCGCTCGATGGCGTGCCGTTCTCCATCAAGGAATCGTTCGACGTGGCCGGCTGGCCGACCACCTGCGGCAATCCGGCGCTGCGCGAGCATGTCGCCCGTCGCGACGCCACCGTGGTGCAGCGGCTGCGCGAGGCGGGGGCCGTGCTGATCGGCAAGACCAATGTGCCGCTCGGCCTGCGCGACTGGCAGAGCTACAACGCGGTCTACGGCACCACGCGCAATCCGCACGACCCGTCGCGCACGCCGGGCGGTTCGTCGGGCGGCAGCGCGGCGGCCGTCTGCGCCGGCATGAGCCTGTTCGACATCGGTTCGGACATCGGTTCTTCGCTGCGCAATCCCGCGCACTACTGCGGCGTGTTCTCGCACAAGAGCAACCACGGCATCGTGCCGCTGAGCGGCCATGGCACCGCTGCGGCCTCGTTCGGCATGCAGGACATCAACGTGGCCGGGCCGATCGCCCGCAGCGCGCGCGACCTCGAGCGGGTGCTGCAGGCCATCGCCGGTCCCGAAGGCGCCGATGCGGTGGCCTATCGCCTGGCCCTGCCGCCGTGCCGGCTCGATACGCTGGCGCAATTTCGCGTGGCGGTGCTGCCGTCGCACCCGCAGGCCGAGGCCGACCGTGAAGTCAGCGACTGCATCGAAGGGCTGGGCCGCTGGCTTGAAGGGCAGGGCGCCAGTGTCGCCTGGCATGTGCGTCCGTCATTCGAGGCCGAAGAGCTGTGGCGCGTCTACGTGCTGCTGCTGCGCGCGACCACCTCGGTCCATATGCCGGACGGCGCGTTTGCCGAGGCGATGGACCAGGCCGCGGCCGCATCTCCGGGCGATGCGCGTTACGCCGTGCTCCAGCATGCCGGCGCCACGCTGCGCCATCGGGACTGGCTGCTGTTGCAACACGCGCGCGAGCGCTTCGCCCTGGCCTGGCAACGCTTCTTCGACGACTACGACGTGCTGCTGTGCCCGGCGGCGGCCACGACCGCCTTCGAGCTGGACGAGGCCGGCGAGCCGTGGCAGCGCCATCTGAACGTCAACGGCAAGCCGCAGCCGATGACGACGCAGCTGTTCTGGGCCGGCCATTCGGGCCTGTGCGGGCTGCCATCGACCGTCGCGCCGATCGGCCCCGGCAGCAGCGGCCTGCCGGTCGGCGTGCAGATCGTCGCCGGACGCTACCGCGATCTGACCTCGCTGCGCTTCGCCAGTCTTCTGGAGGCGGCGGGCTTCGGCTTCCGGCCTCCGCCCGGCTGAGGACGCACGAGGCAACGGACGAGGACGCACGACGCAACGGACGAGGACGCGAGCCAACGCGCCACGCCACTGGCCCGGCATCCCACCCCACCGAATTCGCACGCCACGCGGCCAACCACGCGGCAACACGCCGCCACGATGCCCCACACTGACAAGGAGCGACGATCATGCTGGACTGGTTCAAAGAGCTATCGCGGATGGAGCGCAAGGGTTTCTACGGCGCCTTCCTCGGTCATGCGGTCGACGTGTTCGACTTCATGATCTATTCCTTCCTGATCTCGACGCTGCTGACGCAGTGGCAGATGAGCAAGTCGACCGCCGGCGCGATCGTCACGTGGACGCTGGTGTCGTCGCTGATCGGCGCGATCGGCGCCGGCATGCTGGCCGACCGCTATGGCCGCGTGCGCGTATTGCGCTGGACCATCGTGGTGTTCACCGTTGCCTGCTTCCTGTGCGGGCTGGCCAATTCGCCCGAGCAGCTGATGCTGTTCCGCATGATCCAGGGCATCGGCTTCGGCGGCGAGTCGTCGCTGTGCATGGTGCTGGTGACCGAGATGATTCGAAATCCCGCGCACCGCGGCAAATACTCCGGCTTTACGGCGAGCAGCTATTCGTTCGGCTGGGGCGCGGCGGCGCTGGCCTACGGCCTGACCTTCAGCCTCTTTCCGGCCGAGACGGCCTGGCGCGTCTGTTTCTTCCTCGGCATCGTGCCGGCGCTGGTGGTGTTCTATCTGCGCCGCAACCTCGACGAGCCCGAGGTCTTCGTCAAGACGCGCGCCGAGCGCGCCGCGCAACGCGGCTCGGCGTGGCATGAACTGAGCCGCCTGGTGCGGCGGCCGCTGCTGCGCAAGACCGTGCTGTGCAGCCTGCTGTCGGGCGGCATGCTCGGCGCCTACTACGCGATCGCGACCTGGCTACCGACCTTCCTGAAGACCGAGCGCGGCCTGTCGGTGTTCGGCACCAGCTCCTATCTGGCGGTGACCATCCTCGGTTCGCTGGTCGGCTACGTGGCGGGCGCCTATGCGACCGACCGCCTGGGACGGCGGCCGACCTATGTGCTGTTCGCCGCCGGCGCGTTTGCGATGGCGCTGATCTATATGGTGATCCCCGTTTCCAACCTGTCGATGCTGTTCCTCGGTTTTCCCCTGGGCGTGCTGATGCAGGGCGTGTTCTCCGGCATCGGCGCGACCATCTCGGAGTCGTATCCGAACGATATCCGCGCGACCGGTTACGGCGTCTCGTACAACCTCGGGCGGGTGATCGGCTCCTTCTTTCCGCTGTCGGTCGGCTGGCTCAGCTCGGGCCGGACCTCGCTGCCGCTGGCCATCGCCATCGTCGCCGGGGCCGGATACGCGCTCGTCGTGTTCGCCGCGCTGATGCTGCCGGAAACCACCGGCATGGACCTGGACAAGGCGGGTGGCGACGAAGCCGACCGCGACGAGACGGCGCCGGGCAAGGTCGGGCTGGCGCCCGCGCCGGGTGCCGGCGGGACCGTGGCCTGACCGGCCGAACTGGCGAAAGCCGGGGGAGCAGGCGGGGCAGAGGCCGGGCGCAAGTCGGGCGCGGACCGGGCGCCGATCGGGCGCCGATCGGGCGCGGCTGGGCGCAATCCGGCGGCAAATCGGGCGGCAAATCCGGCGGCAAATCGGTCGGAATGGGCCGCAAATCGGTCGGAACGGGCTGGGCGGAACACCCCGCCCGATATCCCAGATCGTCACGTTTTCGGGAACAACCTAGGGCTAACCCTGTCCAGGCGATTGCATTCGGTTACAATGCCGCTCTTGCGTCTTATTACGCAGGGCACCAGCCGTCATATTCCTGGCGTCGTGCGCTTGCCTGCATACCGACGCCAACTTCCCCTTGATGCGAGCCTTACTGCCCTTTCTGATCGCGTGCTGCCTGTTCCTGCTCTCCTTTGGAGCGCAGGCCGGCACGCGTCTGGACGCGGCGGCGGGGCTCGGTCCCGGCCAGATGCGGGTCGGACCGCTGGTTTGCAGCATGGCGGCGGTTGCCGCCGTGGCCGCCCGCACGCTCTCCAGCGATGAGGACGGCAGCCGCATCGTCGCGCCCGGCGACGACGGCATCCATGCCGACGACGTCGTCGAATCCGCGCCCTCGCCAGGCTACTGCAATATCTGGTCGGCCGATCTGCTCGATCCGCCCGACGTGCTCGACGAAATCGAGGAATCCAGCGCGCTGTTCGCCCTGCCGACGGCGCCGCTCGAACTGCCTTCCGGCGATGTCTCTCCGCCTCGCCACGGTCGCGCGCCGCCACTGCCCGCGGCGCTGTTCAAGCCCCCCATCCTCACTGCCTGATCGCTGACGCGCCGGTCCAGTCCCGTATCGGACCGGCCGCGCCTCCTATCTGCGTGTCTTGCTCGCGGCCTTCGCCGCCGTGGGCCGTGTGCTTGTCGCGGTAACGCCGTCCGCGCGAAGCCGGCATGCAGTGGTCCGGCTTTTTCTCGTTGCCATGAAGATCTCTACGCTTACCCTGATAGCGTCGCTTTCGCTTGGGGTGTCGTCGGCCTTTGCCGCCGATGCCTTCTCGCTGGAGCAACTGCTTTCCCTGTCCCAGAACTCGAACAAGGGCGTGGTCGCCGCGCATGCCGGCGTGGACGCCGCCAGCGCCGCCGTCACCAGCGCGGGCGCCTATCCGAATCCCCAGGTCGAAATGATGTACGGCCGCCTGCGCGGCCGGCAGGCCGGCGTTGCCGAGGGAAACGCGCCCAGCTTCTCGATCACGCAGCGCCTCGACTACCCCCAGCAACGCAGCCTGCGCCGCTCGATCGCCGAGCGCAATCTCGACGCGACTGAAGCCGGTCTGCAGGCCTTCTACGCCGACCTCGCCGGCCGGGTCAAAACCGGCTACTACGGCGTGCTGCGCCGCGAGAGCGAACTGGCGGCGGCACGGGAAGACCTGGCGATGATGAAGCAGGTCCATTCGCGGGCGCGCCTGCGCGTCGAGGTCGGCGAGGCGCCGCGCTATGAGCTGATCCGTGCCGAGACCGAGTTGCTGGCCGCGCAGAAGTCGCTGCAGAGCGCCGAATACCGCGTCGACCAGGCCAAGGCGGCGCTGCGCCAGCAGGTCGGCGGCGCGCTGCCGCCGAAGTTCGCGCTGGCGGGCAGCCTGGGCCAGCTTCCGAGCGTGCCCGATCTGGCCGTGATGCGCGAGCGGCTGAACACGGCCAACGCCGAACTGGTCCAGCGCCGCATGGAGCTGGAGCGCGCCAATCTGGCGGTCGACTACCAGCGCTCGCTGCGGCTGCCGGAGCTGGCGGTGCGCGCCAGCACCACGCGCGAACCCGACAACAGCGTCTCGCAGGTCGGCCTGGTGCTGACCATTCCGCTGTGGGACCGTCGCAAGGGCCCGGTGGGCGAGGCGGTCGCGCAGGCCACGCAGGCGCGCAATGCCTACGAGCTGCGCGAATTCGAACTGGGCCAGGAGCTCGAGTCGGCGTACCGCCAGCTGGAAATCACGCAGGCCCAGGTTACCGCGCTGGAGTCCGGCATCGTGCGCGAGGCCGAGAACGCGCTGCAGGTCGCGCAGGCGGCCTACCGCTACGGCGAGCGCGGCATCCTCGAAGTCATCGATGCCCAGCGCACGCTGCGCAACGCGCGCAACGAACTGATCGCCGCGCAATACGACCAGCAGATGGCCGTGATCCAGATCGAACGCCTGCTGTCGATGGCGCCCGGCATGACGCCGCCGGGCATGGCCCCGACCGCCGCGACCTTCTCCACCGAATCGAAACAAGACTGACCATGCGCCCCTTTTCCCTCCGTACCCTGGCGGTGGCTGCCGCCATGATGTTGACGCTCGCGGCCTGTTCCGAGGAGCCGCCGCCCGCGGCCGAGGCCCCCAAGCTGCCGCCCGGGGTAGTCAAGCCCGAGCCGTCGCTGCAGCAGCAGCTGAAGGTCGCGCCGGTGACCACCAGCCCGTTCAGCGAGATGCTGCACGTGGCCGGCCGCATCGACTTTGACGAGCAGCGCGTCGCGCGCATCGGCGCGTCCGTGACCGGGCGCGTGACCGACCTCTACGCGATGCCCGGCCAGGAAGTGAAGGCCGGCCAGGTGCTGGCGCGCCTGCACAGCAGCGAGCTGGGCGCCGCGCAGATGTCGTATCTGAAGGCGCTGGCGCAAACGCAACTGCAGGCGCAGAACGCCGAGCGCGCGCGCCAGCTGTTCGCCGCCGACGTGATCGGCCGCGGCGAGCTGCAGCGCCGCGAGAGCGAATATGCGATCGCCAACGCCGAGATGCATGCCTATCGCGACCAGCTGCGCGTGCTCGGCATGTCCAAGGCGGCCATCGCCGAGCTGTCCAAGGGCGGCAGCATCAATTCGTATTCGCCGGTGTACTCCAGCATCAGCGGCACCGTGGTCGAGCGCAAGGTCGCGCAGGGGCAGGTGGTGCAGCCCGCCGATTCGCTGTACACGGTGGCCGACCTGTCGCGCGTCTGGGTCGTCGCCGAGGTGCCCGAGCAGCAGGCCGCGCTGGTGGCCGAGGGGCAGACCGTCGAGATCGACGTGCCGTCGCTGGGGGCCGGCACGGGCCGCAGCCGCATCGCGGGCAAGCTGATCTATGTGGGCCGCACCGTCAATCCCGAGTCGCGCACGGTGCTGGTTCGCACAGAACTGGACAATCGCGAGGGTCGCCTGAAGCCCGCGATGCTGGCCAGCATGGTGATCGCCAGCCGGCCGACCGAGCGGCTGGTGGTGCCCGGCTCGGCCGTGGTGCGCGATGGCAACGAGGAGCAGGTCTACGTCGAGCAGGGCGAAGGCCTGTATCGCGCCGTGCCGGTCAAGCTCGGTGCCGAGAGCGACGGCATGCGCGTGGTGCAGAGCGGCGTCAAGGCTGGCGACCGCATCGTGGTCAATGGCGCGTTCCATCTGGATAACGAGCGCAAACGCCTCGAGCAAGGTTGACCACGATGATCCAATCCCTAGTCCAAGCTGCCATCAACCAGCGGCTCGTGGTCTGCGTGATCGCGGTCGTGCTGTTCTTCTTCGGGTTGCGCGCCGCCGGCAAGCTGTCGGTCGACGCCTTCCCCGATGTCACCAACGTGCAGGTGCAGATCGCCACCGAAGCGGCGGGCCGCTCGCCGGAAGAGGTCGAGCGCTTCGTCACCGTGCCGATCGAGATCGCGATGACCGGCCTGCCCGGGCTGGTCGAGATGCGCTCGCTGAACAAGGCGGGCCTGTCGCTGATCACGCTGGTGTTTACCGATGCCACCGACGTCTATTTCGCGCGCCAGCTCGTGATGGAGCGGCTGATCGAGGTCGGCGGGCGCATGCCGGAAGGCGTGTCGCCGGTGCTCGGCCCGGTCTCCACCGGCCTCGGCGAGGTCTACCAGTACACGCTGGACCGCGCCGACGACGGCGATCGCGAACTGACGCAGGAGGAGCTGTCCGAACGCCGCATCGTGCAGGACTGGGTCGTGCGTCCGCTGCTGCGTTCGATTCCGGGCGTGGCCGAGATCAACTCCCAGGGCGGCTACGTCAAGCAGTACCAGGCGCTGATCAACCCGGATCGCATGCGCCACTACGGCATCTCCGTGCAGCAGGTGTACCAGGCGCTCGCGCAGAACAACGCCAACTCCGGCGGCGGCGTGCTGCCGCACTATGCCGAGCAGTACCTGATCCGCGGCGTGGGCCTGGCGCAGGGCGTCGAGGACCTGAAGAGCATCGTGCTCAAGGAGGTCAACGGCACGCCGGTCTATCTGCGCGACGTGGCCGAGGTCACCATCGGCCATGAAGTGCGGCAGGGCGCGCTGATCAAGAACGGCCAGACCGAGGCGGTCGGCGGCATCGTGATGATGATGCGCGGCGGCAACGCCAAGGAAGTCGTCAGCCGCGTCAAGCAGCGCGTCGCCGAGATCAACGAGCGCGGCATGCTGCCCGGCAAGCTGCAGATCGTGCCGTACTACGACCGCAGCGAACTGGTCGATGCCGCGTTGTGGACGGTGACCAAGGTGCTGCTCGAAGGCGTGGTGCTGGTGGTGATCGTGCTGTTCCTGTTCCTCGGGGACCTGCGCTCGTCCGTCATCGTGCTGGCCACGCTGGTGCTGACGCCGCTGCTGACCTTCATGGTGATGAACCAGGTCGGGTTGTCGGCGAACCTGATGTCGCTGGGCGGTCTGGCGATCGCCATCGGCTTGATGGTCGACGGCTCCGTGGTGGTGGTCGAGAACGCGTTCGAGCGATTGGGGCGCAAGGATGAACTGAGGCTGACCAAGACCGAGGTGCTGGTCAAGGCGGTGCAGGAAGTGGCGACGCCCGTGATCGTCGGCGTCGGCATCATCATCCTGGTGTTCCTGCCGCTGATGACGCTGACCGGCACCGAGGGCAAGATGTTTGCGCCGCTGGCCTTCACCATCGCGATCGCGCTGGCGATCTCGCTGGTGCTGTCGCTGACGCTGTCGCCGGTGCTGTCGTCGTACCTGCTCAAGGGCGGTGCGGAGCACGACACCAAGGTGATCGCCTTCCTGAAGCGCCACTATCTGCGGATGCTGGGCTGGGCGATGGCGAACAGCCGCAAGACCGTGGTCGCCGCCGTGGTCGCGTTCCTGGCCACGCTGGCGATCGTGCCGCTGCTCGGTTCGTCGTTCATGCCGGAGATGAAGGAAGGCTCGATCGTTCCGGCGATCGACCGCGTGCCCAACATCTCGCTGGAGGAATCGATCAAGCTCGAGAAGGAGGCCAACAAGCTGGTGCTCAGCGTGCCGGGCGTCAAGTCGGTGGTGTCCGGCGTCGGCCGCGGCGAAAGCCCGGCGGACCCGCAGAGCCAGAACGAGTCCACCCCGATCGCCAGCCTGAAGGACCGCGACGAGTGGCCCGACGGCTGGACCCAGGACGACATCGCCGAACAGATCCGGCAGAAGCTGCGGGCGATCCCCGGCGTGCAGATCGTGATGGCGCAGCCGATTTCCGACCGGATCGACGAGATGGTCAGCGGCGTGCGTTCGGATATCGCGGTCAAGATCTTCGGCGACGACCTCGGCAAGCTGCGCGAGCTGGCCGGCGAGGTGGCGCGCGTGGCCGGCGGCATCCAGGGTTCGCAGGACATCCGCATCGAGCGCATCACCGGTCAGCAGTACCTGTCGATCGAGATCGACCGCCAGGCGATCGCGCGTTATGGGCTCAATGTCTCGGACATCCACGACATCATCGAGATCTCGATCGGCGGCAAGCGCGCCACCGACATCTTCGAGGGCGAGCGCCGCTTCAGCGCCGCGGTCCGCCTGCCGGAGCGCTTCCGTCATGATGTCCAGTCGATCCGCCAGCTGCTGGTGACCACGCCGGACGGCATCCAGGTGCCGCTGCAGAGCGTCGCCAAGATCGAGGTCAGCGACGGCCCGGCGCAGATCAGCCGCGAAATGGCCAAGCGCCGCGTGGTGGTGATGATCAACGTCAAGGACCGCGACCTCGGCGGCTTCGTCGCCGAACTGCAGCAGGCGGCAGACAGCAAGGTCAAGCTGCCCGAAGGCTATTACTTCGAGTGGGGCGGCCAGTTCCAGAACATGGAACGCGCGATGGGCCACCTGAAGATCATCGTGCCGATCACGATCGCCGCGATCTTCTTCCTGCTGTTCCTGCTGTTCAACTCGCTGCGCTTCGCCACGCTGATCATCACCGTGCTGCCGTTCGCATCGATCGGCGGCATCATCGGCCTGTTCGTCACCGGCGAATACCTGTCGGTGCCGGCATCGGTGGGCTTCATCGCGCTGTGGGGCATCGCGGTGCTCAACGGCGTGGTGCTGGTGTCCTATATCCGCGGGCTGCGCGACAGCGGTCTGGATCTGGACACCGCGGTGCGGCAGGGCGCCGCCCAGCGCTTCCGCCCGGTGATGATGACGGCGACCATCGCGCTGCTGGGCCTGGTGCCGTTCCTGTTCTCCACGGGGCCGGGTTCCGAGGTGCAGCGCCCGCTGGCGGTGGTGGTGATCGGCGGCCTGATCACGTCGACGCTGCTGACGCTGGTGATGGTGCCGACGCTGTATCGCTGGTTCGACGACCACAAGCCGAATCCGGCGACGGACGAGCCGGTGTAATCGAAGGCCGGGCGCCGGCACCGTGCCGGCGCCATGGTGGTGCGTTGGGGTCCCCGCGAAGGCGGGGGCCCTTTTTTATTGCCGGGCGCTCGGTCAGTCGTCCTGCGCCAGCCGATGCACAGGCTCGGGCAGCGCATCGAGCAGCGGCTTGCCGAAATACTGCCGATCGCTGACCGCCAATTGCCGCAGCCCCTCGCGCAGCGAACGCAGCGCACGGGCCGCCTGTTCCAGTTGGCCCGCATGGGCGGCATACCACGACAGTTCGAACCACAGACTGCTCTGCTGCAGCAGCGGATACTTGCGCTCGCCGCGCTGCGATTCGGCCAGGCGCCAGGCGGCGACCTCGTGCCAGGAATCGGGCCAGGCCGGACCGGTGAATGCGTCGGCGAACGGGCCCGCGAGGTCGCGCAGCGCCGCGACGCCGATCGGCGCGGCGGCCTGGAATTCGGCCAGCGTGGGACGCGGCGCGGTATGGCAGGCGCCGCGGGCGATGCGCATCAGATAGATCGCGTTCCACGCCGACGGATGGCGATTGCCCGCGCCGCGGCCCAGCCATTCCGACAGGCCGATCCACTGGATCGCGCGCTCGGCCTCGCGCTCGGACGAGACCCCGGGCACGGCACCGGGCAGTGCGCCGGGCAAGGCGCCCGACCATGCGATGCCGGCCTCGCCGAACAGCCATAGCGCCATGCCGATATTTGCCGCGACGTGCTGAGCGGCATCGGAGACGTTCGATTCGAAGGCCGCCGCCAGCGCCTGCTCGAAATGCGCGACGGCCTGCTCGGCGAGCGTGCCGGCCGCTGCCGTGTCGTTGGTCGCGGCCGCCGACAGCGCATGCGAGCGCTGGATCAGCGCGGCGAGGTTGTGCCACTCGAAGCGGACGTGCGGGTGCACCTGCACCAGCGTCGCGCCGGGCGCGTTCTGCGCCAGCGCCTGCAACAGCGCCAGCGCCCCGCGCAGATCGCGCTCGTCGTAGGCGCACCAGGCCGCGACGATGCCTTCCATCGCGTCGAGGTAGTCGTTGCCCGCAATCGCGTGGCCGCGCCGACGCCGTCGCAGCGCGCGCAGCATCTTGCGGGTTTGCGCGCGGTCGCCGAGGCGGCGCCACAGCAGCGCCTCGTTCAGCGCGACAAAGGCGTGTTCGAATTCGCTGACGGCGAGCCGGCGCGCGGCGCGAAATGCCGTCAGCGCGGCCGGGGCGTCATGGCTGCCGTTACCACCTATGCCTGCGGCAGCCGCTTCGTCGCGCGCCAGCGGCGTCAGCAATCGCCCCTCGCGCAGCGCCTGCTTGCCGTCGACGAAATGGCGCCAGAAGGACAGGTCGGTCTGCGTCACCATCCGCTGCGGCACGGCGGCCTTGCCTTGTGCGCGCCCGTCGCGGTCCAGACCGAGAAAGGCGGCAATCTCGTGCGCAGTGGCGGGCGCGCCTTCGACCTGGCAGACGATGCGCTGGCGCTCGTGCGCGGCCAGCCAGAACGGCCCCTGGCTGCGTCCTTCCAGATTGAGGAAGCGCGGGTCGCGGCTCGCGTCCTCGCCCCATCCGACCTGCAACTGCCAGCGTCCGAAATCCTGGAAGGCACGGGCGATCGCCATCCGCAGCGTGCGCGCATTGCTCATGCGCTCGCGCAGGTCGTCCGCGTAGACCAGTGGCCGTTGCGGCGATGCCAGCGTGGCGTGGTGCAGCCGCACCAGCAGCCAGACCGACTGGTAGGCGGCGCGCGTGCCGTTGACCGATTGCGGGGCGGACAGTTCGACGACGACGGGATCGGGCATGGAGCAGGGGGAGCGAAAGGGGCGCAACGGAGCGGAAGGAAGACGGAAGGATGGCAAAAAAGTCCGGTCGATGTGACAGCCGTGACAGCCGTGCCGGATTGTCGCATGGGCAGGATTGGACCGGAACCCCGCCATGGCTACGATGCGCACTGTCCGGCCGGCGATGCGCCGCGCCGGCCGGACCGGCGCGCACAACCCGCCGCTGCCATCGGCAAGCCGCCGATCGCAGCAGCCCCAACGAACAAGGAGAGACCATGAAGTCCCGTACCGAAGCGCAGTCCCTGCACGCGCATGGCCTGTATCGCCGCCGCCTGCTGCAACTGGCCGGCGGCGCCGCGCTGCTGCCTGCCGCGCGCCTGGCGCTGGCCGATGTCGCGCCGGCAAGCGCCGTCGCCGCGCCGAGCGAAGTCGCCCGCGAGGATTTGATGTCGCACTTTCGCGCGCTGGACGTCGACGGCTGTTTTGCGCTGTTCGACGTCAAGGCGAACCGGATGACGCTGGTCAACGCATCGCGTGCGAAGACGCGCATGGTGCCGGCGTCGACCTACAAGATTCCGAACAGCCTGATCGCCTTCGAGACCGGCGTGGTGGCCGATCCGGACCAGATCCAGCCATATGGCGGCGGCAAGACGCGCTTCCCGCAGTGGCAGCGCGACATGAATCTGCGCGAGGCGATCGCGATGTCGAATGTGCCGGTCTACCAGGGCATTGCCCGGCGGATCGGCATGCAGCGGATGCAGACGTGGGTCGACCGGCTCGACTATGGCAACCGGCAACTCGGGAAGGTGGTGGATCAGTTCTGGCTGCGCGGGCCGCTGGCGATCTCGGCGGCCGAACAGACGCGCTTCCTGGCGCGGCTGGCACAGGGCCAGCTACCGGCGTCGCGCCTGAGCCAGCAATGGGTGCGCGAGATCCTGCGCGTCGAAGCCAATGACGATCACGCGATCTACGCCAAGACGGGCTGGGCGATGGATGCCGGGCTGAACCACGGCTGGTGGGTGGGGTGGGTCGAACGCAGCGGCGGCGTCCATGCCTTCGCGCTCAATATGGATCTGCAGCGCGAGGAACTGGCGCCAAAGCGCATGGCCATCGCACGGGCGATGATGGCGGAACTTGGCGTGTTGCCCGTGGAGAACGGGCAAGCGCGCAAGATGAGCTAGCGCAAGACGGGCCAGCCCGGGCGAGCCAGCGCAAGATGAGCTGGCGAAGAGGAGCTGGCGAAGACGAACTGGCGCGGGGCGGAGCTTGCCGCGCCGGGCGTACCGGCTGCGTCAGGCTGTCGCGTGCGCCTTCGTGGCCGCGGCCTTGCGCTTGCCCTTGGTAAAGCTCGACAGGCCGTCGATCACATCGCGACCGTAGGCGACGGCCGCTTCGATCGCCTCGCGCGGACTGCCGGCGCGATGCGAGCGCAGCGCCGGCAAACCGGTCGACGGCTCTCCGCCCAAGGCGATGATGTTGACCGTTGCCTCGAAGCTGTCGCGCGCGGTGCCCGACTTGCCGGCTTGTTCGCCGGCGTGATGGACGTGTGCCGAGAGGCGATAGCCCTTGTAAACAGCGTGATTGGCGTACATGGTGGACTCCTTGGAAATGCGCGCGCTCAATGGCGGCGCAAGCGCGTAATCGCGCGTTCGCCCGCCTGGCGGGCGACCTGCTTTGCCTGCGCTTCCGTGCGATGCAGCGTGTCGCGTACCGCGACGTTTTCGAGCACCCGCTCGCGTCCGCTTTCATAGCGGCTGACGATGTAAGTGGCGAACCACTGGCCGGGGCTTTGCTGGATCGGATGGACGGCGACGGTGTATTGGTTCTGGTTCTGGTTTTGGCTGTGTTGTTGATTCATGTCATTGGAAGGGGGCGGTCCCTTGCCCTGATCCGATGGGTCCGCGCAGATGCCAGAGGCAGGTGCATGCGGATGTCGAGCGCTGCGGCGCGTGAGTGCGCGCCAGTTGCGGCTTACGGAAACGGCTTGGTCGCGAGGCGAGGCCCGGCTCGGTTGAGCCGAAACAGCGGTGAGGCGACGGAACGGGAACGCTGGGTGGTGAATGCCGGACGTCAGGTCGGGCGGCGGGGCCCTGGGGGCCAGCCGGACAGTGTCTTGTCTTAATAATCTGTCCGGGTTTTCGCCTCTTGGGGCGAAGGCACACACTATAGCACGGTTGGCCTGTCAGCACCGGCTGCGCGGGTAGGCTCCTCTCCCACGCGCGGGAGAGGATAGGGGAGAGGGAAAAACGGCGGTCGCCACGGCATCGCCGTCGCAACCAGCCTTCGTTTCCCCCGCAGCGCGCAGCGAAGCGCCTCACATATGCAGCACGCCGCGAATCGTCTCCGCCAGATCCTTGGCGAGGAACTTCGACACGTAGGCGTCCGCGCCGACCTTGCGAACATGGTCCTCGCTGGCATTGCCCGACAGCGACGAATGGATGACCACCGGAATGCCCTGGAAGCGCTTGTCCGCCTTGATCTTGCGGGTCAGCGTGAAGCCATCCATCTCCGGCATCTCGAGATCGGTCAGCACGCAGGCGATCTCGTCGCGCACATTGCGCCCGGCCTTCGCGGCGGTGGCGGCGATGTCGTTCAGTTCGTCCCACGCTTCCTGGCCGGTCTTGGTCATCACCACGGATACGCCCATCGCATCGAGACCTTGCTCGATCAGGCTGCGGGCGAGGGCGGAATCGTCGGCCGCGAGGATTTTCGTGCCCGGGCGCAGCGCCAGCTTCGGTCCGACGGTGGACGGATCGACATCGGGCTGACTGGTCGGCAACACGTCGCGCAGGATCTGTTCGACGTCGAGCACCTGTACCAGGCGAGCGTCGGGGGTGTCCGCATTCAGCTTGGCGATGCTGGTCACCAGCCCGCCCTTGGTGCTGGCTTCGGCCGACACCACCTCGTTCCACTCCAGGCGCACGATTTCCTCGACGCCCTCGACGGCGAAGCCCTGCGTCGAGCGGGCGTACTCCGTGACCAGCAGGATGCCGCAGCTGCCCCCCTGTGGCGTGCAACCCACGATCTTGGCCAGGTCGATGACCGGAATCACCTGCCCGCGAATATCCGCCATGCCCAGCATCGCCGGCGCGCCGCCGACCACGGTCGTGATTTTCGGCATCACCAGAATTTCACGGACCTTGAATACATTGATGCCGAATATCTCGTTCTGGCCGGAACGCTCGGCATTCCCGAGCCGGAACAGCAATAATTCGAACTGATTATTGTTGGTCAGGTTGGTCCGCTCGTCGATTTCCTTCATCAAGCCGCTCATGACTTCCCCATATTCCTCGCGACGCCCGCGTGACCGGTGGCGCAGTGTGTTGTCGATGACACACGAGGGCACGGCTACGAAGAGGGCCCGACCGCTCGCGGTACGGGTCATTAACGACCGGGCGGGTGGAACCTTTAGGGCCGTGACGCAGCGCTTCCCCGGCTAGGTGCTGGTGCTGACGATCAACGGCAATCTGGTGGCGACGCCGCGGATCGCGCGGCCGGACCAATGGCCTGTTGTTCGTGCCGATGGCCAGCGAGCAGCAGGCGCTGAACGTCGCCGCGGTGATTGGCGGCGCGGGCGCGCCCGCGACGAGATAACAAGGCGCTCTGCCGTCCCTGCGTGCGGGGACGCGGCGTCTTGCTGCCTTTCTCGCTTGGTTGCCGCTTGTTTCCTGCTTGGATTGCTGCCCGGTTGCTGCCTGGCTGCCGCTCATTTACCGATATACCCAGGCAGTCCCCGCGCCTTCGGACTCCTGGCCGCCTTGACCGCCAACGCGAGCGCATAGGCGAAGCATTCCGGATTCCCCATCGGCCCGCGAATCTCGCGCCGGAAGAAATCCGCCCACTTGAAGTCGGGATAGGCCTGCTTGACCCGGCGGTAGCCGCCCGCGATGCGGGCAAAGGCCTCCAGACTGCGATATGGATCGTCGCGCATGCCCGCGACAGAGCGCGGCAGCGCCGACAGCGGCTGGCGCTGGCCGTGCTCGTCGTACGGGTGGACCTGATGGCGGCGCAGCATGTACTCCCAGAACTCGTCCTCGGAGCGGTCACTCAGGTCCTTGCGGACGAACACCGGGATGATGTCGAAACCCAGCTCGTGCCAGGCGCGCACCCAGTGGTGATGGTCCACGACCCACAGCACATGCTGCGGTCCCACCACCACGTGGATGCGATGCTTGTCGAAGAAGGCCTCGAGCCGGTCCTCCGGCTGCCGGCGCGTCGTCTGCATCTTGCGCTTGACGTGCAGCATGCCGACCGTGATCTGGGTCGGCCGCAGCTCCGCGATCGGCGCGCGGAGCTTGCTGCCTTTGGCGAGGGTCGTGGTGCCCACGTGCGCCGGTCCGGTCGGGCTCAGCGGTTGGTTCCCTTGCCGGTCGAGCCGAGCCCGTCGCCGATATCGGGCGTGCTGCCCGAAGCGGAGGAGACCGACGAGCCGGATGTCCCGGTCGTTCCCGATGTCCCGGACGTGCCCGACGTTCCCATCGAGCCGGTGCTGCCGGTGGTGCCGGACGTTCCCATCGTGCCGGACGACAGCGGCGAGCCGGTCGACGTGGCCGAGGTGGAGCCGGACGAACCGGAGGAGCCCGACGTTCCCGACATCCCGCCGCCGCTGCTGCTGCTGCTGCTGCGATAGTCGCCACCCGCTTCCGAACCGGCACCCGCGCTGCCCATGTCGCGCGTCACGCGGATCTGGTTGTGGACCTCGTTGACGCCGAACACTTCGTCGGCGATGTCCTCGATCACGAACTTCTCATGGCGCTCGCGGACCGTGCCGGTCAGCGTCACCGTGCCGCCGCTGACTTCGACCGAGACCTGGCTGACATCGACCATCGGCACATCGGACAGCCGCTCGCACAGATCCTCGCGAATGCGCTCGTCCGAACGCTGATAGCCCTTCGGGCCGACGCGCCGGCGGCGTTGCTGTTGTCCGTATTGCTGGCCTTGCTGGCCGTACTGGGAAGCTTGCTGGCCATATTGCTGCCCCTGACCATACTGCTGACCCTGGCCATATTGCGAGCCGTAGCCCGACTGGTACTGCGAGCCGCCCCGGCCGCCGGATTCGTAGCTCTCCAGCCCGTAGCCGCGGCCGCCCTGGCCCGAACTGCCGCCATAGCCGGAGGTACCGCTCTGGCGATAGCCCGGATCGCCGGGATAGGCCCGCTGACCGCCGCTGTACGACTGTCCGCCGCTGGAGCTGCTGCCGTAGTAGCCGCCGCCATAGCCGGGCTCGTTGCCGACGCGACGCGAACGGTCGCGCGCCTCGAGTTCGCGCCAGGTTTCCGCGCCACCGCCGCGGCGGCCTTGCTCGCGCCCATAGCCACCGTACTGCTGGCCGCCGGATTGCTGGCCGCCGTACTGCTGGCTGCCGTACTGCTGGCTGCCGTACCCCTGGCCCGATTCCCAATCGTCCTCGCGGCCGGTATCGCGCACGCCGTACATGCCGTAGCGCTCCACGCCGCCGCCGCTGGGGTCGTAGCCGGCATAGCCGCTGCTGTACGGATTGCGCGCGCCGCCCATGTCGGTCGGGTCATAGCGGCCCTGGCCGCTGCCGCGATAGCGCGGCGAGGATTGCTGCTCGAACGAGGAACCGCCGCCGCCGCTGCGCGAGCGATCGCCGCCGCCGCCACCACCACCGCCGCGTCCAGCGCCCCATTCATCGCGCCAGCGTTCGCGTTCGTTCTCATGGCGTTGCTGGCCCTGGCCCTGGCCTTGCCACTGCCCCTGTCCTTGTCCGTACCGCTGCTGGCCCGAGCGCTGGCCGCCGTATCCGCCGGACTGCCCGCGGCCGGATTGTCCGCGGCCGTATTGCTCGTGTGACTCGCCCTCGTCGCCGTATTCGCCAAACCGCATTTCTTCGCCCATGTCGTCACCGTCCTTGTCGCGCCACCATTCGCTGCCGCTCCCCTGATCCCGCCCCGGACCGCTGCCATAGCCACCGTAGCCGCCGGGGTAGCGCTGATTGCTACCGTTGCTCATTTGTCCCTCCTTGCGTACCAAGTGGCGGCACGCGCCGCGCACTGCGCCGGGCGGATGTTGCTCCTGCTCTGCTGCTGCCCGGCCGGGTGAAGAATCGCAAGAACCGTACCGCTGTGCGCGAGAGGCGGCATGCGAAAGCGGGGCACGCGCATCGCCCGCGATCGCCGCGGCGCCAGCAGCCACATGCAAAGTTTGCCGCCGTCACTTGTAAAAAGTACGGCGCATGGCGGGGCCGTCACCGAAGCGCAGTCTCTTTCGTCATTTGCCTGCGTCGCGCCTGACGGATCGACGTCGCAGGTATGGAACTTGCCGTATAGCGGTATTGCCCATCACCGGCGCGGGCGTGCCTTGCGTGCTGTGGCCCGCCATGCCGGAAGGCGCCCAGAGAACAGCCATGTCCGACGTAGCCAGTACCGACCGCGAACGCCTCGCCAGCGCCGCCCGCGAAGTCATCAACGGAAAGTCCGCCAACGGCAAGGCAGCCAACGGCAATGCCAGAGGCGCCGGCAATGGCGCCGGCAATGGCGCGTCGGAAGAGGACCGGCAGGGCTGGCGACGACGTGTGATGCACGCCTTCGAATGGTTCGCCGGCCATGCCACGCGGGGCGCCGGCTCCCCGATCGCGTTCGCCTCCGCCGTGGGCGTGGTGCTGCTGTGGGCGGTGACCGGGCCGATGTTCGATTATTCCGAGACCTGGCAGCTTGTCATCAATACCGCCACGACCATCATCACGTTCGTCATGGTGTTCCTGATTCAGCAGACGCAGAACAAGGACTCGCTGGCGGTACACCTGAAGCTGAACGAGCTGCTGGCCTCGCATCGCCACGCCAGCAGCCGGCTGGTGGCAATCGAGGACCTGGACGAAGAGGACCTCAAGAAGTTGGCGGCCTTCTACCGGCAGCTGTCCGAGCTGGCCGAGCGCGAAAGCGATATCGAGGAAACCCACGGGCTTGACGATGCGCTGCAGACGCACGTCGCCAAGCAGGAGGCGCGGCACGATCTGGAGGAGGAGATCGCTGCGGAGCTCGACTCGAAGGCGCGCAAGGACCGCCGGCCGGACGACGCGGTCTGAAGCGGCCGAGCCTGCCTCGCGCGCAGGCCGGATCGCGATGGGCCGGTGCAGGCCCGTGTCGATCGAGTCGGTCCGTGTAGATCGGTGTGGGTGTTGCAAGTTCGACATGCGCGACGAACAGCCATCCAGCGATGACGCGCGCTGCTGCGTGCCGGCACGCGCGGGCGCATTCCTTGCACGACGCGAAGAATGTCGTTGCCGAACCCAGGAGCCAATCATGTCGACCATCGTGGCAGGGCGTTTCGATTCCTTCGCCGACGCCGAGCGCGCGGCGCGAGGGCTTTATGGACACGGATTCTCGGTATGGGACGTGTCGATCTTCACGGTCGGCACGCCGCAGGCCACGCAGGAACTGGCGCGCCCGCCCGGCGTGCTGCTGGCGGCGCGGGTCGAGCCCGAACGGCTGCAGACGGCGGCCGAACTGATCCGCCTGGAAGGCGGGCGCGAGCTCGAGCAGGCCGAGGGCCAATGGGAGAACGGCCGCTGGTCGGACTTCGATCCGCTTGGCACACCGAAGCCGTTGCAGGAGACCGCACCGCACGAGCGCGCGGGCCAGCTCGGCGAGGGCGCGCTGAGCGCGACCGGCAACGAGGACCCGGGTAGCGAGATCGACCAGTCGGTCCGGCAGGAAGAAGACCGCCATTCCGGACAAGTGAGCGGGCAGGCGGGCGGGCATGCCGGCGGACAGACAGGCGGGCAGCCGGGCGGGCATGAGGCTGGAAACGGCGAGCGCGATCTCGGCGTGCTGCTGACCCCGGGCCAGCACACCACCACGCATGAGGGCGTCAGCAAGGGCGACGAGGCCCGCATGCAGGGCCAGCGGGCGGGCGAACCGCGGCAGCAGGACGCTGGCAGCCAGACCGCGTCGGCCGCCGAGGGATCGAGCCCAGGCGCGAGTGAAGGAGCGACTCAAGACGTGGGCCAAGGAAAGAGCCAAGGTGCGGGCCATGGCGCGACTCAAGGCCAGAGCCCAGCGCAACGCGAAGGGCAGGGCCAGCACCCCGCCGAACAGCAACCGCGCGAAGCCTGGGAATCGGCGCAGTCGCATCGCCAACCGGGCGAGAAGACCGACGAGCCCGAACTGGTGCGCGGGGCCACCACCACGCCGGAGCCCAGCGGGCCGAACGACACCTTCCGCCAGATCCGTCGCGGCCAGTTCCCGCCGGGCGTCGGCGAGGGCGACCTGCGCGATCCGGGCAGTACCACGCCGGACGCGCCGAAGGTCGACAACCGGTCGTGAGGGATCCGATGACGGATCCGATGGCCACCACGATGACCGCGGCGATGACCGCCGCGATGACCGAACCGGTACTCCCCTAAGCGCCGCCCCCCACCAGCGAGACGATGCCGACGACCAACGGACATCCCGCCCCCGCCTCCAAGCGCCGGATCGCGGCCGAACTATGGGCCACGATCTGGCGTTTCCGCGGCCGCGTCGGCGTGGCCGTGGTGCTGCTGATCCTGGCCAAGGCCGCCGCCGTGGCGGTGCCGCTGGTGCTGAAGCTGGTGGTCGACGATGTGGCGCCCGTGGCGACCGGCGCGGCCGCGATGGCGGGTGCGGCGATCACGATGCCGGTGTTCCTGGTGCTTGCCTACGCGGCGCTGCGCCTGCTCGGCAACGCCTTCAACGAGCTGCGCGACGTGGTGTTCGCGCCGGTGACCCAGCGCACCGTGGCCACCTTCATGGAGCGCACCTTTTCCCATCTGCACGCGCTGGGGGCCCGCTTCCATGCCCGCCGCGAAACCGGTGGCGTGATCCGCGACCTGGAGAAAGGCACCGCGGCGATCGGCTTCCTGCTCGGGGTCGCGGTCTTCACCATCGTGCCGACGCTGATGGAGATCGGCTCGGTGCTGGTGATCATGATCGCGGCCTATGGCGGTGCGTTCGCCGCGATCATCGTGGTGACTTTCGCGCTGTACGCGGGCTACACCTATGTGATGACGCGGCGCCGGACGCGGGTGCAGCGCAAGGTCAACGCGGTCGAGGCGCAGACCAACAGCAAGGTCGTCGACAGCCTGCTGAACTACGACACCGTCAAGTTCTTCGCGCGCGAGCGCTTCGAGACGCGCCGCCTGTCGGGCCTGCTCGAAGGCTGGGTCGATGCCAGCGTCGAGAACCAGTACACGTTGTCGGCGCTGCATGTGGGCCAGAGCTGCTGTATTGCGCTCGGCGTGGCGGCGGTGATGCTGCTGGCGACCGAGCGGGTCGTTACCGGCGCGCTGACGGTCGGCGACCTGGTGCTGATCAACGCGTACATCATCCAGGTGGTGCTGCCGCTCAATACGCTGGGCTTCATCTTCCGCGAGTCCAACGACGCGATGACGCAGGTCGAGCGGCTGTTCGCGCTGCTCGACGCGCAGGGACCGCCGGGCGAGGACCACGACGCGCCTGGGGCGCGGCCGCTGCACGTGACGCGCGGCGAGATCGTGTTCGAGCACGTGAACTTCAGCTATGACCCGAGCCGGCAGACGCTGTGGGACGTCAGCATCCGCATCGGCGCGGGCCAGACCGTGGCGGTGGTCGGCGGCAGCGGCTCCGGCAAATCGACGCTCGCGCGCCTGCTGTTCCGGCTGTATCTGCCGGACAGCGGCAAGATCAGCATCGACGGGCAGGACCTGCGGCTGGTCACGCAGCAAAGCCTGCGCGAGGTGATCGGCATCGTGCCGCAGGACACCATCCTGTTCAACGACACCATTGCCTACAACATCGGCTACGGCCGCGAGGGCGCGACCCGCGCCGATATCGTCGAGGCCGCGCGTGCCGCGCAGCTCGATACCTTCATCGACCGGCTTCCCGATACCTACGAGACCCGCGTCGGCGAACGCGGCGTGCGCCTGTCCGGCGGCGAGCGCCAGCGCGTGGCGATTGCCCGCGCGTTGCTGAAGAAGCCGCCGATCGTCGTGTTCGACGAGGCCACCTCGGCGCTCGACACGCGCTCGGAGCGCGCGATCCAGCGCGAACTGGCGGAAGTGGCGAAGGGCCGCACCGCGCTGATCATCGCGCACCGGCTGTCCACCATCGCCGATGCCGACCATATCCTGGTGATGGAGCATGGCCGCGTGGTGGAGGAGGGCACTCACGACGCGCTGCTTGCGAAGCGAGGCGTCTATGCGCAGATGTGGCGCCTGCAACAGCAGCAGCGCGAACTGGAACGGACCGAGCAGAAGCTGGCGCTGCAGCCGATCCGGCTCGAGGCCATCGTCGCCGCGGTGGTGGACGGACTGCGCGAGCTGATCGCCGAGCGGCAGGTCAATCTGTTCACCGTGCTCGGCGAGGCGGAATTGCGCGTTACCGGCGATCCGGGCGTCGTGCAAAAGGCGGTGTGGGAGCTGTGCCATGCGCTGATCGACGACATGGAGCCGGGCGGGCGCATCGAGCTGCGGCTCGAACGGCAGGGCGGCGAAGCGTCGCTGTACCTCGCCGCGCCGGACCGCCAGGCGCCGCTGCCCGATATGCGCGAGCTGGAGAACATGCTGGAGGACCACGCGGTGCGCCTGACGGTGGATCCGCATGGACATGGCTATCGCGTGACGATGCCGCTGCGGCCGATCCGCGAAACCCCGGCGCCGCCCCCGGTCGCGCCGCCCGACATCGGCGCGACGCTGCCGGCGCCGGACGCCCTCAAGGGGCTGCGCATCCTGGTGCTCGACGACGACGAGCCCACGCGCGAGGTGCTGACCAGCACGCTGGAGGACTATGGCGCCGACGCGCAGGCTTTCGGCCGCGGCGACGATTTGCTCGACCTGCTGGGCAACGCCGATCCGCAGCACTGGCCGCAGGTACTGCTGTGCGATATCGCGCTGGACGAGGAGGACGGCTACACCGTGCTGCGCCGCGTGCGCCGGCTCGAGACCGAGCGCAACGTGCCGCTGGCCTGCCGCCTCAGCGCGATCGCGCTGTCCGGCCATGCCGAGGCGCAGGACCGCATGCGCGCGATGATGGCCGGCTTCCAGGTGCACCTGTCCAAGCCGGTGCAGATCGGCGAGCTGGTGGTGGCGATCCATTCGCTGGTGCGCCATCGCGATGTCGACACCACGGTGCCGGGGCCGCGAAGCTAGCGCCAGGGCGCTGCCGGTCTCCGGTTCCCGGTACCGGACCGCGGCCCCCGGTCGCAGCCCTCCGGCCTCAGGCCTCAGGCCTCGGGCCTCGGGCCTCGGGCCCGGGGTCGCCGTTGCGGGTCCATCGATTCCGTTTCACAACCCAACCCACTACACGATCGAGGAGAAACCATGCAGCCTCACGACAGACCCGATCTGCCCAGTTCCACACCGTCCCGGTCTTCCACTGACGTGCCCGGCGCCACTGCCTCGCCGGGCAGGGCGCCGGGCAGCCGGTTCGCCGATGCGGCCAGCGCCGAGCGCGCGGTCGCGCTGGCGAGACCGATGCTCGAAGCGGCGGTGCGGGACCGCGAGGTCGGCGAAGGCGGCTTCCTGCATCTGGTGGTGATGGACCCGGGCAAGGGTCCGGCCGATTGCCCGTTCGAGCAGGCAATCCTGTACGAATACTCGGCGCCGGGGCGCGAGCGGTGGGACGCCGATTACGCCTGGTATGCGCGCGAGAAGGCCAAGGTGGCCTGGCGCACCGGCATGGCGACCGACCAGGTCCAGGCGCGCGCCCCGCATCTGCTGCGCGCGGAGGAATCGATGCTCGGCGGCGCGGTGGTGCTCGACGGCATCGTGGTGGCGGTCAGCGGGGCGAACCCCTGGTATGACGAAGCCTTCGCGCTGAGCGTGGCGGCGCTGCTGCGGGCGGTCGCGCAGCAGCGGCGGCGGGAGCAAGGGTAGGTCGCGCCGCGGAGAGTTCGTGCAGCGAGCGAATGACGCGACGGCGAGCGCGCTGGCGAACAGATCGCTCCCTCTCCCGCTTGCGGGAGAGGGTTGGGGAGAGGGCAGCACCGCCCATGCAACTTTTACCAGCCACGGCATAAACGCCAACGCCCCCCATGTAACTCCGGACATGGGGGAACCGTTACCCCTGAAACGGCAAGCCACTGCGCCATCACGCGTCTGGCATGCAATTCGCTGAAGGCATCCCCACAGAGAACCGGATTCGCCGCCGTCGCACGGGGCGGCGGGTAGCCGGAAATGGGGAGCGATGCCGTGCATTCCCTTTTCCGTCCGCCCGCCGGCGCTGCACCTCGCGCCGCGCTTCGCGCCGCATCCCCTTGCGCCCGCGCCGCATCCGGTCACGCCTTCCAAGCCAACTTCAGGAGCCGAAATGACCGATGCGCCAGACGCCAGCCTGCAAGGCAAGACCTTTCTCGTGACCGGAGGAGGGCGCGGGCTGGGCGCCGCGATCTGCCAGAACCTGTCGGCCGCAGGCGCCAGCCTGGTCGTTGCCGACGTCGACGAAACCCTGGCCCGCAACTGTGCCGAGAAGCTCGACGCCAGCGGCGAGCGGGCCTATTCGCTGTCCTTCGACGTGGCCGAGCCGGCCGCCGTCCGCTCGGCCTTCGAGCAGGTGCGCGAGCGCAGCGGCCGCCTCGATGGCATCGTCAATAACGCCGCGATCGACATCACGCTGCCGGTCGACGAGGTCGAGACCGAACGCTGGCACCGCGTGCTGATGGTCAACCTGTACGGTCCCTATCTGATGTCGCACGCCGTGGTGCCGATGCTGAAGGCGCAGGGCGGCGGTCATATCGTCAATATCGCGTCGACCGCGTCCAAGCGCGCCTGGCCCAACGCCTCGGCCTACCACGCCACCAAATGGGGGCTGCTGGGCTTCTCGCACGCGCTGCACGCGGAACTGCGGCCGCACGGCATCAAGGTGTCGGCGATCGTCGCGGGCGGCATGCGCACCCCCTTCCTGCTCGACCGCTTCGCCGACATCGACCAGTCCACCCTGCAGGACCCGGCCAATGTCGCGCGCGCGGTGCGCTTCGTGCTGACGCAGCCCGAAGAGACCGTGATCCCCGAGGTCATGGTGCTGCCGATGAAGGAAACGTCGTGGCCGTGATCGACGACCCCGGCGCCGGCCTCGGGGCTGGTCCCGGCGCTGGCCCCGACACTGGCCGGATCACGGGCGCCGCAGTACCGGCCGGAGGCGGCGGTGGACTCCCCGGCGCGGTACTGCTGGACAAGGACGGCACGGTATTGCAGGACGTGCCGTACAACGTCGACCCCGACAGGATGCGGCTCGCGCCGGGCGCGGCGCGCGCGCTGCGGCGGCTCGGCCGGCTGGGCGTGCCGCTGGTGGTGGTGTCGAACCAGCCGGGCCTGGCGCTCGGCCGCTTCGAACCCGAGGCGCTGGGACCAATGCGCCAGCGCCTGGGCGAACTGTTCGCGACCCACGGCGCGCGGCTGGCGGGCTTCTTCTTCTGTCCGCATCATCCGGAAGGCGTGGTGCCGCGCTTCACGCGCACCTGCCTGTGCCGCAAGCCGCTGCCGGGGCTGCTGCGCAATGCCGCGGCGATGCTGCACTTCGACCTGCGCCGCTCCTGGATGATCGGCGACATCCTCGACGACATCGAGGCCGGCCAGCGCGCCGGCTGCCACACCATCCTGGTCGATTGCGGCAACGAGACCGAATGGGTGCGCGGGCCGTACCGCACGCCAGAGCATGTCGTCGCGGATCTGGACCAGGCCGCGCGCATCGTGGTCCGCCATCTGGGCGGCACGGTGCGGCACGCCGAACGTTGCCGGGTGGAGGCCTCATGACGGCATGGCGCGACGCCAAACGCATCCTGTGCGTGCGGCTGGACAATATGGGCGATGTGTTGATGACCACGCCCGCGATGCAGGCGCTGAAGGACAGCGACCCGTCCCGTCATCTGACCCTGCTGACCTCGAGCGGCGCGGCGGCGCTCGCCAGCCACCTGCCGATGATCGATACGGTGCTGACCTGGGATGCGCCGTGGGTGAAGGGCAACGGCATCGGCAACCGCACCGGCAGCAGCGTGATGCCGATGGCGCAGCGGCTGCAGGCGGCGCGCTTCGACGCGGCGGTGATCTTCACCGTCTACAGCCAGAACCCGCTGCCCGCCGCACTGCTCTGCACGATGGCCGGCATTCCGCTGCGGCTCGCGCATTGCCGCGAGAACCCCTATCAGTTGCTGAGCGACTGGGTGCCGGAGACCGAGCCCCAGACGCAGGTTCGCCACGAGACGCAGCGCCAGCTCGATCTGGTGGCGACGGTGGGGGCGGTGCCGGCCGACACGCGGCTGCGCTTCCGCGTGCAGCCCCACGACCGGCGCGCGGTGCAGCGGCTGCTGCAACGGTGGCAAGGGGAGGGCGCGCCAGAGAGCGCCGCCTCCGCCCGCTGCGTGGTGATGCATCCCGGCGCCACCGCCGAGTCGCGCCGCTGG
This sequence comes from Cupriavidus cauae, assembly GCF_026210475.1. NCBI lineage: Bacteria > Pseudomonadati > Pseudomonadota > Betaproteobacteria > Burkholderiales > Burkholderiaceae > Cupriavidus > Cupriavidus cauae. The sequence continues at coordinate 409,376 of NZ_CP080294.1, read as the reverse complement.
CCGGAGGCGCGCTTCGCCGAGGTCGCGCGCACGCTGGCCGGGCAGGACGGCGCGCTGGTGCTGCTGACGGGCGGCGTCAGCGAGCAGGCGCTGGTCGACAGCGTATGCCGCGCCGCCGGACATCCACGCGTGGTGGGCATCGCCGGCGAACTGACGCTCGGCCAGATGGGCGCGCTGATCGAGCATGCCGATCTGCTGGTCTCGAACAACAGCGGGCCGGTCCACCTCTCGGCCGCGCTCGGCACGCCGGTGGTCGATCTCTATGCGCTGACCAATCCGCAGCACACGCCGTGGCAGGTGCCGCACCGCACGCTGTATGCCGACGTGCCGTGCCGCTATTGCTACAAGAGCGTCTGCCCGCAGCAGCACCACCGTTGCCTGAACGACGTCGAAGTGGCCGAGGTCGTCGCCGCGGCGCGCGAACTGCTGGCCGGCGCGCCGGCCACCTCCGATGCGCTGCCGCCGCTGATCGTGCCCGCCCCCGTCATGCCCCCGTTGCCGCCGGTACGCGCCAGTGGCGCGGTGCTGGCGACCTGAACCGGACACAAGGAATCGCGCAGAGGGAATCGCGCAGAGGAGCCGCCATGTACACGCTTGGAATCAACGCCGCCTATCACGACACCTCCGCCTGCCTGGTGCGCGACGGCGAGGTCATCGCCGCGGCGGAAGACGAACGGTTCACGCATATCAAGCACGGCAAGCGGCCGGTGCCGTTCACGGCCTGGGAGCTGCCCTACCATGCGATCGACTATTGCCTGAAGGAGGCCGGCATCACGCTGGCCGATATCGACCATATCGCCTATTCCTTCGACCCCGCGATCATGCTCGGCGAGCGGCGCCACGACGAGACGGTGACGCTGCCGCTGGAGCCGTCGCGGCATGCGCAGCCCGGCGTGGCCGATTCCCCGTGGGACCCGCTGTTCCTGTCCTATGTCGTCAACGCGCCGCGGCAACTGGTGTCGGGCGTGCCGCATCACCTGCAGAAGCGCTTCGCCACCGTGCGCAGCAGCGCCGAGGCGCCGTACCGCTGGCACTACGTCGAGCACCATATGGCGCACGAGGCCAGCGCTTTCCTCGCGGCCCCGTTCGACCGCTGCGCGGTGCTGACGATGGACGGCCGCGGCGAGAGCGCCACCACCAGCTATGGCGTGTTCGACGGACGCGACTACCGCCGCATCAAGCAGATCGACTTGCCGGATTCGCTCGGCCTGCTGTATGAACGCGTGACGCGGCATCTGGGCTTCCTGCATTCGTCCGACGAGTACAAGGTGATGGCGCTGGCCTCGTATGGCGAGCCGACCCGCGCCGACGTGTTCCGCGCGATGGTCCATGGCGACCGCGAGGGCGGCTATCGCATCGACCAGGCCGACCTCGAAGCGGTACTGGGGCCGCCGCGCGTGCGCGGCAGCGAATTCACGCGCGAGCATTTCAATATCGCGCGCTCGCTGCAGCTGGTGCTCGAGGAGACGGTGCTCGGCATGACGGCGTGGCTGGCCGCCGAGACCGGCGAGCGCAAGCTGGCGATGGCGGGCGGGGTGGCGCTCAACTGCGTGATGAACGCACGGGTGCGCGACCAGGGCGCGTTCGACGAGGTCTGGGTGCAGCCGGCCGCCGGCGATGCCGGCACCGCGCTGGGCGCGGCGCTGTGGATCGACTGGCAGCAGCGCGGCAAGCCGGCGCGGCGCTGGACGATGGAGCACGCTTATTACGGCCCGGCCTTCGACGAGCAGGAGATCGCGGCCTTCCTGGACCAGGCCAAGCTGCCGTACCGCCGGCTCGACGACGTTGCCGGCGAGACCGCCGAACTGCTGGCGCAGAACAAGATCATCGGCTGGTTCCAGGGCCGCATGGAATTCGGCCCCCGCGCGCTGGGCGCGCGCTCGATCCTGGCCTCGCCGATCGATCCGTCGATGCAGCAGAAGCTCAACCAGATCAAGGACCGCGAGGACTTCCGGCCGGTGGCGCCGGTAGTGATGGAGGAACGTGCCGCCGAATGGTTTACGGCGGCCTGTCCCGGCAACTGGCGCGCGCCGTTCATGCTGTTCGTGTTCGACGTCAAGTCCGGGCGCGAGGACCGCATCCCGGCGGTCTGCCACGTCGATGGCACGGCCCGCGTGCAGACCGTGCGGCGCGAGCAGAATCCCGCCTACTACGACGTGCTGGCCGCCTTCGAGCAGCGCACCGGTGTGCCGATCCTGGTCAATACCTCGTTCAACACGCGCGGCGAGCCCATCGTCTGCACGCCGCGCGATGCGGTCGAATGCTTCTGGACCTCGCCGCTCGATGCGCTGGTGATCGGTCCGTTCCTGCTGGAAAAGCCTGCGCGGGAGGGCGCCCATGCCGCTGCATGAGCCCGCGGATCAGGCAGTCGGCCACGTCGAGACCCCGGACGCCGAGCCGCTGGTCTCGGTGGTGATCCCGACCTACCGCCGCCCGGACCTGCTGCACCGCTGCCTGCGCGCGATCGGGGTGCAGCAGTTCGGCGCCGGCACGTTCGAGGTAATCGTCGCCGATGACGGTTGCCAGCCCGAGGTCGAGCGCCTGGTCCAGGAACTGAACGGCGCGTGGCCGCGCTGCACGCTGCGCTATCTGCCGGTGCCCGACACGCAAGGGCCCGCCGGCGCCCGCAACGCCGGCTGGCGCATCGCGCGCGCGTCGGTGATCGCGTTCACCGACGACGACACCATTCCCGATCCTGGCTGGCTGCGCGAAGGCTGCCGGGCGCTGTCGACCTCGCCGCAATGCTGCGCGATCACGGGCAGGGTGGTGGTGCCGCTGCCGGCCCGTCCGACCGACCATCAGCGCGATACCGGCGGCCTGGCGACCGCGGAGTTCGTCACTGCGAACTGCTTCGTCCGCAAGGAGGCGCTGCTGAAGGTCGGCGGCTTCGACGAGCGCTTCACGCGCGCGTGGCGGGAGGACTCCGATCTGCAGTTCCGCCTGCTGCAGCAGGTCGGCCCGATCGGTACCGCGCACGGGGCGATGGTGGTGCATCCGGTGCGGCCGGCTCCGTGGGGCAGCAGCATCGCCGCGCAGTCCAAGGTGTTCTTCGACGCGCTGCTGTACAAGAAGCATCCGCGCTGGTATCGCGAGCGCATCCGCCCGATTCCGCCCTGGCACTACTACGTTTCGGTGCTCGGCTTGCTGGTCGCCCTGGTCGCCGCGCTGGCCGGCCATGCCGCGATGGCATGGAGCGGCTTCGGCGTGTGGTTCGTGCTGACGGCGTGGTTTTGCTGCCGCCGCCTGCGCGGCGCGGCGCTGACCCCTTCGCATGTCGCCGAGATGATCGCGACGTCGATTCTGATTCCCCCGCTTTCCCTGTACTGGCGCCTGCGCGGCGCCCTTGCCTTCAAGGTTGGTTTCCTATGATCAGATTCGCGGACCGTCCGCGCCGGATCGCCGTATTCCGCGCGCTGCAACTGGGTGACATGCTGTGCGCGGTGCCGGCGCTGCGCGCGCTGCGCAAGGCCGAGCCCGATGCGGCCATCACGCTGATCGGCCTGCCGTGGGCGGCCTCGTTCGTCGAGCGCTTCTCGCATCTGATCGACGACCTGATGGTGTTTCCCGGGGCGCCCGGCATGCCCGAGCAGCCGATCCGCGAAGAGGAAACCCAGGCCTTCTACGAGCAGGCGCGCGCGCGCCGGTTCGATCTGGCAATCCAGCTGCATGGCAGCGGGCTGGTGACCAACGCGATCGTGCGGCAGCTGGGCGCGCGGCAGATGGCCGGATTCCGGCCGGTCCCCGCGGCGCCGGTCGCGGGCCGCGCCGAACGCAAATGGCAGCCGGGCGTCGTCTCGTACGGCGCGCGTCCGGTGAAGGAGCTGCTGATCGACTGGCCGGGCGGCAACGAGATCGAGCGGCTGCTGGCGCTGACCAGCCGGCTGGGCTATCCGCCCGATGGCATCCAGCTCGAATTTCCGCTGCGGCCCGCCGACAACGCGGCCTGGCAGCGGCTGGCGTTGATGTACGACCTGATGCCCGGCAACTTCATCTGCGTGCATCCCGGCGCGCGCATGCATTCCCGCCGCTGGCCCGTCGAGCGCTTTGCCGCGGTGGCCGACGTGTTGCGCCAGCACTGGAAGATCGTGGTGACCGGCACGCCCGATGAGGCGGAACTGGTCGGGCGGCTGTGCGACACGCTCGGTTCGCCGGTGATCAATCTGTGCGGCAAGACCGATCTGGGCGCGATGGCGGCGGTCGTCAAACACGCGCGGCTGCTGCTGTGCAACGACACCGGCGCCTCGCATATCGCCGCGGCGATGCACACGCCGAGCGTGGTGGTTTCCTGCGGCAGCGACAGCGCGCGCTGGGCGCCGCTCGACAGCTCCAGCCATCGCGTGCTGGCCGACTATCCGGCCTGCCGCCCGTGCATGCATCAGGATTGCCCGGTGGGCCACCTGTGCGCCGAGGGCGTCGGGGTCGACGAGGTAGTGGCGGCCGCGATGGCGATGACCGGCCAGTCGCGCGAGACGCAGGAGGTCAGCCATGCGTGAGCGGCTGCGCATCCTGACCTGGCACGTTCACGGCAATTATCTGTACTACCTGTCGCAGATCCCGCACGACCTGTACCTGGTGACCAGGCCAGGCTCGCCGCCGGGCTATGCCGGTGCCGTCGGCGCGCTGCCCTGGGGCGCCAACGTGCACGAGGTCGCCTACGAGGACGTGCCGAACCGCGAGTTCGATTGCGTGCTGTACCAGCACCAGCGCCATTGGGACAGCGATCGCGAGACGCTGCTGACCGAGGCGCAGCGGCGTCTGCCGACGATCTTCCTCGAACATGATCCGCCGCAGCAGCATCCGACCGCGACCGTGCATCCGGTGCAGGACCCGAACGTGATGCTGGTCCATGTGACGCCGTTCAATGCGCTGATGTGGGACAGCGGCGTCACGCCGCACTGCGTGGTCGAGCATGGGGTGGTCGTCGATCCGTCCGTGCGCTACAGCGGCGAGGCCCCGCGCGGCATCAGCGTGGTCAACAACCTGACCAAACGTGGGCGCCGGCTTGGCGCCGACATCTTCGCGCAGGCGCGCGAGCAGGTGCCGCTCGATCTGGTCGGCATGGCTGCGGAAGAGGCCGGCGGACTGGGCGAGGTGCCCAATCCCGAGCTGGCGGCCTTTATCGCGCGCTACCGCTTCTTCTTCAATCCGATCCGCTATACGAGCCTGGGGCTCGCCGTGGTCGAGGCGATGATGATCGGCATGCCGGTGGTCGGGATGGCGACGACCGAGATGTCGACGGCGATCCGCAACGAATACAACGGCTATGTGGATACCCGGCTCGAGCGGCTGGTCGAGGTGATGCGGCGGCTGATCGACGATCCTGGCCTGGCGAGGGAGTGGGGCGAGCAGGCGCGCGCCAGCGCGCAGGAACGCTTCGGGATCGGGCGCTTTGTCGAGGATTGGTGCGAGGTGTTGCGGCAGGTGACGCAGTAAGAGGGAAGGGGCTGGGCGCTCTCGCGAAGGGCAGGCGGCCCAATTCCCCACCTGCCGCGCCTTACCGCATCTGCGCCGACCCCAGATACCGCCGCAACTGCTCCACCGTCGGCGGAATCACCGTGCGTTCGCGCAGCACCCATGGCAGCCCGCGTGCGGTATCGACGCATCCCGCCAGTCCGCCTTCGCGCAGCAGCGCCGGCAGCATGCGCAGGCTCTCGCGCAGCGCCGCGCCCGCCGGCAGGCGCAGCCACGCCGACCAGATCGCATTGCGCGCCAGCAGGCGGCGGCGCATCCTGTGCGCGCGGATCGGGCAGGGCTGGTGGTAGGCGATCAGTTCGGGGCAGTAGACCAGCTGCCAGCCGAGCGCCGCCAGATCGAGCGCCAGCAGCGTTTCCTCGCCGCCGATGAAGAGCCGCGGATGGTAGCCGCCGGCGCGGCGGTAGGCGTCCACGCGGAACACCGTCGCACCGGCGAGCAAGCCGAGGATCGCCTTGCCCGGCAGGCCCGCCGACGGCAGCGGACTGTCGGCCATGATGCGGCTGATCGGGTCGGTCTGCGGCTCGCTGTCCTCGCGCACCACCATCAGGTGCGCGGTCAGCGCGGCGACGTCCTGATGGCGGTCCAGCGTGTCTGCCGCCAGCTTCAGCGCGCCGGCATGCCACCACGTATCGTCGTCGCAGAACGCGACATAGGGCGTGCGCGCCCAGTCGACGCCGACATTGCGCGCCGCGGCGCCGAGATTGGCCGGCAGCCGCAGCAAGGCCGCCTGCGGAAAATCCCGCCGCACCATGTCGGCGGTGCCGTCGCTCGAGCCGTTGTCGACCACCGCGATGGCGGGACGCTCCGGCAGCGCGCACAGCCGTGACAGCGTGGCGCGCAGCCATTCGCAACGGTTGTAGGTCAACACCACCACGCTGACGCGCGTCTCCACCTGCGCCCGCGCCTGCGATTGCCGGCCGCCGCCGGGCGCAGGCGCCGCGATGCCGTCCGCTACGCTCACACGCTGCCCTCGCTGGTGCAGGCGGTCTGGGCCTCGGTCGCATCGCCGGCGCTGGCCTCCCACTGCCAATAGCGCTCGGGCGCGCTCAGGTCGCTGATCGTATTCGAGTCGAACATGGCGAGCTGGCTGGCGTAGGCGTTGCAGGCGCGAGCCTTGGTGGCGGTGTGCTCGCCGATGGCCAGGTCCACCGGCGTGGACACGGTGCCGGCCGCGTGCCAGCGCGCCAGCAGCTTGTGCAGCATGCCGGGTTTGCGCCGGTAGATCGCCTCTTCGTAATAGAGCCAGGGCGGACCGCCGTGATCGCGTTCACGCCACAGCCGCGCGCAGGCTTCGTGCACCAGCGTGTGGTCCGAATGGTAGAGGCCGCATGGCGCCACCACGGCGCAGGCGTTATGCAGCGAGATCACCTTCGACAGTTGCGCGGCGATCTCGCCCGCGGTGTGGCGCCGGTTGTACTGGCTGTCCAGAAAATCGAGCCAGACCGGCTGCGCGTCGAGGATGGCGAGGCCGGCGCGGTCTTCCTCGCGCCGCGACAGCACCGCCTGCGCCGCACTGGAGAAGCCGGCGCGCCGGTCCCAGTCCGGCGCCGGCATGTCGACCGGCGGTACGCCGGCGAAGACGGTGACGACCACGGAGCCGGGGCAGGCCGCCAGCAGATTGCCGCAACTGAATACGGCATCGTCCAGGTGAGGCGATACCACCACCAGGGGAACGGAGACCGACAGGGACATGGTTCAATCCGGTTCGGTTTGCAGGTCCGCGATGGTGCAAGGATCGCGCCAATCGGTGGCGCTGGGTGTGGTGGACTGTGTGATGTCCGGCGCCGTATCTGCAGTGGTGCCGGGCGTGGCGCCGGAAGGGGTGCCGGAATTGGCGACAGAAGCGGCGCCGGAAACCGGGCCGCCGATGGTCCGCGCCGCGGGGCTGCGGTGCGTAAAGGTGTCGGCGGCCCAGTAGATCTTGCACGAGGGCAGGTCGCCAAGCTCCCGATAGAGGCCGCTGCGCGCCGCGTGCAGCGCTTCGGCGCGGCGCCGATGCCATTCGAGCCGGTAGACCAGGAAGGTGATATTGCCGCTCATCGCGTCGCTCCCCTCGGGCTTGGACCGGCCCCGCGCCGCGGCGCCAGCGTCGCCATGCCGGCCGCTGCTTGCGCGGCCTGTGCCGCCGCGGCGAGTCCATTTTCGGCCTGTGGCGCGACGGTGTCGTTGACCGCGGGCGCCGGCATGCCGGCACCGCGCGCCAGCCGCTCGGCGAAGTAGGCGACGGTGCGCCGCAGCCCTTCGTCCAGGTCGATGCGCGGCGCCCACTGCAGCTGCAGCCCGGCCTGCGTGATATCGGGGCAACGCTGGCGCGGATCGTCCTCCGGCAGCGGGCGCATCACGATCGGTGCGGACGAGCCCGTCGCCGCCAGCACCTTGCGCGCAATCTCCAGCATCGACAGCTCGCACGGATTGCCCAGGTTGATCGGTGTGCTGTGGTCGCCGGGCGCGTCCATCAGCCGGATCAGCCCTTCGATCAGGTCGTCGACATAGCAGAACGAGCGGGTCTGCGAGCCGTCGCCATAGACGGTCAGCGGCTGGCCCGACAGCGCCTGCGTGATGAAGTTGGACACCACGCGGCCATCGGCGGGATGCATGCGCGGGCCGTAGGTGTTGAAGATCCGCGCGATGCGCACGTCGACGCCGTGCTGGCGGTGATAGTCCATGAACAGCGTCTCCGCGCAGCGCTTGCCTTCGTCGTAGCAGGAGCGCGGACCGATCGGATTGACATGGCCCCAGTACGACTCCTGCTGCGGGTGGCAGTCGGGGTCGCCGTAGACCTCGCTGGTCGACGCCTGCAGGATGCGGGCCTTCACGCGCTTGGCCAGCCCCAGCATATTGATCGCGCCATGCACGCTGGTCTTGGTGGTCTGCACGGGATCGCTCTGGTAGTGGACCGGGGAGGCCGGGCAGGCCAGGTTGTAGATCTGGTCGACCTCGACATAGAGCGGAAAGGTCACGTCGTGACGCATCAGCTCGAAATTCGGCTCGCGCAACAGGTGCGCGATATTGTCCTTGCTGCCGGTATAGAAGTTGTCCACGCACAGCACGTCGTGTCCGGCCTGCACGAGCCGGTCGCACAGATGCGAGCCGAGAAAGCCCGCGCCTCCTGTGACCAGCACGCGGCGTCGATTGGCTTCTTTCATGGGGTCGCTCCGTTCAGGCCGCGACTTGCGGCGCTTGCGCCGTGTCGTCGACGGTGACACCGGCCAGCCGCGCATATACCGTTTCCATCCGCGCGGCGACACCGGCCCAGGTGAAATGCGCGTGCGCGCGGCGGCGGCCGGATGCGCCCATGCGCTCGGCCAGCGTCGGGTCGCACGCCAGCCGCGCGAGCCGAGCGGCCAGCGCCGCGGGATCGTTGGGCGGCACCAGGTAGCCGGTACGGCCATTCAGCACGGTGCTGCGGATGCCGCCGACCGCGGCGCCGATCACCGGTACGCCGCAGGCCATCGCCTCGACCGGCGTGATGCCGAACGGCTCGTACCACGGCGTGGTGACGAACACGTCGGCCGCGCTGTAGAACAGCCGCAATTGCTCGCGGCCGCGCCGGCCGACGAAGGTCACCGCGTCGGCCACGCCTTCCTCGGCGGCGATCTTCTGCAGCCGGCCGATCTCCGGCGTCGCCGCGGGGCTGGGCTGATCGGAATTGCCGCCGACCACATACAGCCGGGCGCGCAGGCCGAACGCGCGCCGCAGCTCGCCCATCGCACGCACCACGTTGTCGATGCCCTTGCGCGGCACCATGCGGCCGAGCTGCAGCACCGAGAATTCATGCGACGGCCAGCCGAGCGCGCACCGTGCTTCGTGGCGCGGCACCGGCGAGAATTCGTCGCCGTCGAAGCCGCACGGCACCGTCTCGATCGTGCCGGGATCGGCGCCATAGAGGCGGATCAGGTCGTGCCGGTCCTGCGGGCATTCGGCGATCACGCAGTCCGACTCGCGTACCAGCCGCTCCTCGATCTCGAAGCGGCAGTCGGGAAAGCCGTCGGCGCTGCCCTGGTGCTGGCGCCTGACCTTGCCGAGCGCATGGAACGTCATGACCAGCGGAATATCAAGCTTTTGCTTGACGCGCAGCGCCGCCAACCCCGACATGAAGAAGTTCGCGTGCATCACCATATAGCCGACGCGATCGCGCGCCATGAATTCGGCCATATACGCGCCGAACTCGTCCATATAAGGCAACAGCTGTTCCTTCGGCACGTGGACCGCGGGGCCGGCGGGAACATGGATCACGCGCACGTTCGGAGCGAACGCCACGACCTCGGGCAACAGGCCCTTGTCGCGGCGCGTGAACACGTCCACCGGATAGCCTCGCTTGCCAAGATGGCGCGCCAGCTGCGCCACGTAGATGTTCTGTCCTCCACTGTCCACGCTACCCGGCCCGGCCAGAGGGGAAGCGTGCTCGCTGATCAGCGCGATCCTTTGCATGGTTGGCTCCCAGGGGAGCGAGCTGCCGGCCGTCGCAGCCGGGCGATCCGCTCGCTAGTAAAGCCAGCGTGATTGCAGCTTGCATGCCAGCGTGCGACTTCTCAGGCTGTTGACGGCGAGAAGCGTTATATCGCTTCTCGTTCGGTTCCCATGCCGCACATGAAAATCTGCGCGGGCGTTCGCAGGGCGCTGTCCGGCGCCATGGCGAAATTGCAGCATTTTGTAATACGCGCTAGCAGGCGGCGATGGGCCGGTGTTGCGTGTCTCGCGTGCGCGACGCACCGGCGCTCCGTTTGCGTTGCGTTTGCGCTGCGTGCGCACTTCCGTTGCACAACGGTACCGCGGTAGGGCACGAGCATCGCCGGAGCAACTCCGGGAACGCTCTTTGCAGGAAGGTCAAGGCTGCCGGCGGCGAGGCCCGTGCCGGCTGCCACGCGCGTGGTGCGGCGCCGCGATGCGGTGGATGGAGACCCGGGCCGCTGGAGTAGCAAGCAGATGAGAATGACGCTGAAGAAAATCGGGTCGCAGGTGATCGTGATCACCGGCGCCACCAGCGGCGTGGGCCTGCTCGCGGCGCGCAAGGCGGCCGCGCGCGGCGCGAAGCTGGTTCTTGCGGCGCGCAGCGAAGAGGCGCTGCACCAGCTCGCCGAACAGTTGCGCGAGACCGGTTCCGAAGTGATCACCGTGCCGACCGACGTCGGCGATCTCGAGGCGGTCAAGGCGCTCGCGCAAGCGGCGATCGAGCGCTTCGGCGGCTTCGATACCTGGGTCAACAACGCGGGGGTGACGATCTACGGCCGGTACAACGAGGTACCGATGGAGGACCAGCGCAAGCTGTTCGATACCAATTACTGGGGTGTGGTCCATGGCTCGCTGGTCGCGGCCGCGCATCTGCGCGAGCGGGGCGGCGCGATCATCAACATGGGCAGCGAGGCCTCCGATGTACCGCTGCCGCTGCAGAGCGCCTATGCCGCGTCCAAGCATGCGATCAAGGGCTTTACCGACTCGCTGCGGCTCGAGCTCGAACAGGAACGCGCGCCGGTGTCGGTCACGCTGATCAAGCCGGCGGCGCTCGACACGCCGTTCGCCAGCCATGCCAAGAACTATCTGGACGTCGAGCCGGAACTGGCGCCGCCGGTCTACGATCCCGAGATGGCGGCCGAGGCGATCCTGTTCGCCGCCGAGCATCCGCGCCGCGACATGTTCGTCGGCGCCGCTTCCAAGGCCATGTCGTCCGCGGCTTACCACATGCCGGCCCTGTACGACCGCGTGATGCGGCGCTTCCTGGGGCGCGCGCAGTGCACCGCCCGTCCCGCGGGTCCCCGCGAGAACAACGCGCTGTTCCAGGCCACCAACGACCTGGTCGAGCGCGAAGGGCGCCGGCACGTGGTCCGCACCTGCCCCTATACCGCCAGCACCCGCCATCCGGTGATGACCGGCGCAATGGTGGTCGGCGCGTCGCTGGCGCTCGCAGCGGCGCTGGGCATGCGGCGCACGCGCATGCGATGAGCGATGAGCAGCAACGATGGCTGAGGCGGCCACGCTGATCCTGATGTACGGCCTGGTCCCGCTGTGGCTGGTGGCGGGACTGGGCGACTGGGCCTGCCATCGTCGCGAACGGATCGAGCGCAATGCGGGCACCTACGAATCGGCGCTGCATCTGCTGATGCTGGCCGAGGTCGGCGTGCCGGTGCTGCTGGCGCTGTTCTTCGAGGTCAATGCGCTGGTGCTGGCGATCATGATCGTCGCCGTGGTGGTGCACGCCGCGACCGCCTGGTGGGATGTGCATTACACGTACGGCCGCAGGGTCATCGGCCCGACCGAACAGCATATGCACGGGCTGCTGGAGGTGCTGCCGTTATCGGCGGTGGCGCTGGTGGCAGTCGCGCACTGGCCGCAGGCGCTGGCGCTGTTCGGACTGGGCGGCCGGGCTCCCGACTTCTCGCTGACGCCGAAACAGCCGCCGCTGCCCGGTTGGTATCTCGCCGCGGTGCTGGCGGCGACGGCGCTATGCGGGGTGTTGCCCTTCGTCGAGGAGTTTTATCGTTGCCGACGCTGGCGGCGCGAGCATGGCGCCGAGCGCGAGCAGCGCGCGGCGGTGGTGACGGAGGGGTGAGGGAGGCGGACGTTAAGGTGAATGACCTCAGGCGAATGACCTCGGGCGAATGACCTCGGGCGAATGACCTCGGGCGAATGACCTCGGGCGAATGACCTCAGGCGAATGACCTCAGGTGAATGACCTCAGGTGAATGACCTCAGGTGAATGACCTCGGGTGAACGCGCCAGGGTGAGTGAACTGAGGTGACCGACCGGTCGGAAGGCCGGCCCGCCGCTCAGCCGACCCGACGCCAGCTGCGCACGACTAGGTAGGCCCCATAGGCCGCGGCCAGCGCGAAGATGACGCCGACCACCACCGCATTGTCGCTGCCACCGGCACTCGGCAGGCGCGCCAGCCAGCCTTCTCCCCCCAGCCAGATGACCGCCTCGTGCACGGCCGCGACGACCAGCAGCGTCATTGCCAGCGCATCGAGCAGGCGCATCCATGCCGGCCGCGTGACCGGCGGCGTGGCAAGCGGCGTGGCGGCCGGCGGCACCGGGTCCGCCGGCGCGCGGCGCAGATCGGCAGCGGGATTGCGCGGGGATTGCGCAGTGGGGGAATTCGGCGAGTCGGGTGAGTTGGGCGGATTCGTCGGCATCGACACAGCCTTCGTGGTCTAGCGGTGTGGCAGCGGCCGGTTGACGGTCGGCCGCCACGGCGAGCGGCGCGTGGTGGCCGGGTACTGCTCGCGCGTCAACTGCTCCAGCACCCGCAGCAGGTCGGCCGCCTCGTGGTAATAGCGGATCAGCCAGGGGCGCAGCATCGGATCCTCCAGTTCGCCGCGCAGCAGCGCCCCGCAGGCGGCCACCGAACGCCCCGCCCGGCGGCAGGCCAGCTGCAGCGGCGTATCGCCGGGGCGCTCGCGATGCGCCGCGCCATCCCCGCGCGGCGGTGCGGCGGGCGTACCGGCGGCGCGCTGCGACAGATCGGCGGCGGCGCGTCGTTGCAGGTTGGCGCGGTGGATCAGCAGCGCCCGCAATTGCGGATCGGCGGCGCTCACCGATGCGGCTTCGAGCGACTGCCCGCAGAGCGCGGCCAGTTCGCCCAGGGCCGCCAGCATGGCGGCCGGGTCGTCTGGAGACGGAGAGGTCGATTTCACAGTGTGCGGACGGTTCGGCAAACGGGCTTGGGCAGACACGGCAATCTCGGCTCGGCAAGGGGGGCGGAGGTCGTGCGGATCGGTGGGATCCGGGGCGCGCTACCGCATGCCGGGGCTTGGCTGCGTGCTGATGGCGGCGTGCTCTAGTGTTTTAGAACGTTTTTCGGAATTGGTTCAGGTGTTTTCCACCGGCGGCTCACTTTCTTCCGGATTGCCGCCGGGGCGCTTCACCGACGGCGGCTCGCCGTTTTCATCGGGGAGATCGCGCCCGGCCGCGGGGTCGGACTCGCTTGCGGAGCTGCCGGCGCTGTCGCGCTGATCTCGCTGACTGTCTTGCCGACTGTCACTCCGACTGTCGCGCTGGCCATTGCGGCCACCGGCATCGGGCGCGCTCTGCGCCGGGGTAGGGCCGGAGGTCTGGCTCCCGCCCGGATCGTTGCGTTGGCCGACCGGGGCGCTGGTTTGCCGCCCGGTATCACCGGCGCCGGTGTTGCCGGTATCAGGGGATGCGGTCCCGGGCCGAGATTCTGTTGCCATGCGTCCACTCCGTCGAAGGCAAGTTGCACTTCCCACGCATGAGCACTAACCATGCCAATCGCGATTGCTGGCACCGCAGCCCTCTGCACCGCGAGGCGCGGCGCGATACGCCCGGTTTTCGGCCGGTTTTACATGGACGTTGTAATTCGTTGGCCAGGCTGGGCCGCAAGCAGGGCGGTTCCGCGCGGCGTCCGGCGCGGCAGTCCGGCGCGGCAGTCCGGCGCATACGGGACCCGCCCGGACGCGGACTATAGCTTTTGACCCTCCCGGTCTTGCGGCCTCGCTACCGCTCACTAAGCTGGCTCGCACCCGGCCGAACGGCGATGCCATCCCGCGCCCGGGTCCCGCCATGAACCCCTTCGATTCCGCCGAGGCCACGCAGGCCGATCCCCAAGCCGATTTTCCGCTGCGCCGGCGCGTCACCGCGCTGCTGCTGGCCAGCACCCTGCTGTTGCCGCTGTGCCTGCTGGCCGGCTGGGGATGGCTCGCGCTGCGCGATGCGTTCGCCGATGCCCAGCGTCAATGCGCGCTGCTAGCACGGGTGGTGCAGGAGCACGCCAGCAAGGTGATGGAGAGCAACCGGCTGGCTGACCAGCGCCTGCGCGACCTGACGGTGCAATGGAGCAACGCGGACATTCGCCACCATGAGCTCGAACTGCATCGGCGCATGGCGCGGATGGGCCGTGGTCTGCCACAAGCCCTTGCACTCGGCATCTTCGGCGACGACGGCACGCTGCTGGTCAGCAGCCTGCTCTACCCGGCGCCGATGCTCAATATCTCGGAACGGGAGGACTATCGGGCGATCATGGTCGATCGCGAGCCCATGCATCTGTCCGCGGTGCTGATCGGCGGCGTGATTCCCGAGCCGGTGTTCAAGGCCAGCATGCCGCGCATGCATGGCCAACGGCTCGCCGGCATCGTGTCGATCTCGCTGCGGCCTTCCTATTTCGCCGACTTCTACCGGCAATTGCTCGAGCACACCGACGGTTACCGCGCGGCACTGGTGCGCAGCGATGGCGCGGTGCTGGCGGCGTATCCGTGGCCGGACCCCGACGCGGCGCGCTTCGCGGCCATGGTGCGGCATGCGCGGGACGGCGACGCAGCACAGCGAGTCGAGCGCGCCGACGGCCATGCGTGGCTGGTCACGGTCCATCCGGTCGGCGACGGCGTGGCCAGCGCCATGGTCAGCGTGCCGTATCGCGTGGTCTATCGCGCCTGGTGGCAACGCATGGCGCCCGCCTCGCTGGCGGCGGGCATCGTCTCGGCGGTGCTGTGCCTGTCGTTATGGAGCGCGTTGCGGCGCATTCGCGCCGAGGAAGCGGTACGGCGGCGCTGGCGCGACGAATGCGCGCGCCGCGAACAACTGGAAAAGCGCTATCGGCAGTCGCGCAAGTTCGAGGCCATGGGGCAGCTGATCGGCTCGGTCGCGCACGACTTCCGCAATGTGCTGGCGGTGATTTCGGCCTATACCGACGTGCTGCTGCTGCGGCCCGGTGTCGCGGGAAATGCGGACCGGGCCGAGCGGGCGGACCGCGCCAACCGTACCGCGCTGGCCGGCATCCGCAAGAGCCTGGCCAGCGGCGCGCTGCTGGCCGAGCGGCTGCTCGGCGTGGTGCGGCGGCGCGAGCATCGCAGCGAGGCCATTGCGCTGCACGAGGAGCTGCAGCAATGCGATCCGCTGATCCGCGCGACGCTCGGCTCCGGCATCGCCTTGCGCTATGCGCTCAGTCCCGATTGCCTGCCGGTCCTTGCCGACCGCTGCGAGCTGGGTCTGGCGCTGTTGAACCTCGCGGCCAACGCGCGCGATGCGATGCCCGAGGGTGGGGTGCTGGAGATCGGTGCCGCCAATCTCGGCGCGGCCTATGGCGGTGGGGCCTCGCTGCCGCCGGGACTCGCCGCGCGGCGCGGGTCAGCGGAGCCGTCCGATGATGTCCATCTTGCTGGTCGTACCAATACTGCCGATCGTGCCGATCCTCGGGCGGAAGCTCACGCCGAAGAAGACCGCGCCGGAGCACACCACGCCGCAGAAGACCGCGCGGACGAAGACCGCGCCGAAGACGATTCGCGCGATGCCGCGACGCCGATGCGCGGCGTCTACGTGCGGCTCTGGGTCAGCGACAGCGGCATCGGCATGCCGGCTCACGTCGCGGACCGGGCGCTTGAGCCGTTGTTTACCACCAAGCCGGACGGCGCCGGCACCGGTCTCGGCCTGAGCCAGGTCAGCGACTTCTGCCGCGAGGCGGGCGGTGCGGTCACGGTGCGCTCGGCTCCGGGCAAGGGAACCACGGTCACGCTGTTCCTGCCGGCGTGCCAGCCGTCCCGTCGCGCCTGATCTCATCGGGGCACGCGTTGCCCGGCCAGCTTGGCCGGCGAGTCAGCCCGGCCGGCAAGGTCAGCAAGGTCAGGGAGGTCAGCGAGGTCGGCGAGGTCGGCGAGGTCGGCGAGGTCGGTGAAACCAGCGAGATCATCGCTCCCGCTGCTGTGCCAGCGCGTAATAGCGGGCGATCTGCGCCAGTGCGAATTCGGCGGCCGCCTCCCGCACCTCGTTGCGGCCGCCGCGCAGGCGTACCGTCTCCGAAAACTCGACGGTACGGCCGTCGCCGCGACCCGTCTGCCTGAAGATCCAGGCGAAACACTGCGTGCCGGGCGGCGTGCCGTCATCGCCCTTGCCGTCCGCAATGCCGGTGTTGGCGATCGCCAGGTTGGCATCGGTCAGCGCCAGCACGCCGCGCGCCATCGCCAGCGATACCTCTTCGCTGGTCAGCCCATGGCGGCGGATCGTTTCCGGCGACACGCCCAGCACGCGATGCTTGATTGCCGGGGCATAGGCCACCACCGCGCAACGCAGCGCGTCGCCGCAGCCGGGCACATCGGCGATGCGCGCGGCGATCAGGCCGGCCGTGCACGATTCCGCGGTGGCCAGGCGCAGGCCATGCCGCAACAGAAAGCGTGCGGCCTCCTCATGGGCATTCATCTCGTTTTCCTCCCGCTTTCCCAATCCAAAACGACATCGACATCCACATCGCGTGTGCAGATTCCATGCCACCGAGGCGCCTTGGTCAAATCTGCACGCTTTGCCACGTGGCGCGCGGCGGACATCGGGAAAGTGTGTAAAAAGCGGCGCTGCATGCAATTCCGAACGCCGTAAACACGCCGGCAGCGGCCATTTCCCGGCGAGAGCGTGTGCAAGAGTGGCCGTCGTGCCGGCGGTATGGATATTGCGTCTTGGCTCGAAGCCGCAGGTTGGATGCGCCTCAGCGCCGGCCCGCGGCGATCGATGCAAACCGGAGCACAAGGAGTCGAGGCATGCAGCAATCCACCAGCAATCCGCGAGAACGCAGTGTCACCGGGGCACCGTTTGCCGCGCCGGGGACCCGCACCGACCGGTCTGGCGACGAGGTGCGCAGCCGCAGTGCCGATCCCGGTCAAAGCAGTTACGGCGGCTTCAAGAACGAAAACCCGAGCTATCAGCGGCAAGGCGATGCCGGCCGCGGTGCGGGCAACCGCATCAGCTATTCGGACGATCGCATTCTGGATCGGGTCTGCGAGCGCCTGTGGCGCGCGGGGCTCGATGTCAGCGAGGTATCGGTCCGCGTCGAAGGCGGCCACGTCACGCTCGAAGGCCAGGTCGGCAGCCGTACGGCGCGCCGGCAGATCGAGGAGTGTGTCGACGCCTGCCAGGGCGTGTCCGATATCGAGAACCGGATCCGGGTCGCGCCGGATCGCAGCGAGTCCCGGGCCTGACGGCACCCGCCGAAAGGTAACGACGGACCGGATGGAAACAGGGCTTCGGTAACGGCCCACGCAGCACTGACGCAGCACCACAAAGCAATTCCCCACCACGATAAAAGGAGTTTCGCATGGACAAGTCCAAGATTCCGACCGCGCAACGCGCCGCGCTGAGCCTGCTGCTCGACGACCACCGCAACGTCAAGAAGCTGTTCAAGTCGTTCGAGAGCGCGAAGGAGCGTTCCGAGAAGGAGCAGATCGCGCAGCAGACCTGCCATGAGCTGACCGTGCATGCGCAGATCGAGGAGGAGATCTTCTATCCCGGCTTGCGCGGGGTCCACGAGAAGATCGACGAGATGCTCGATGAAGCGAAGGTCGAACACCAGGTCGCCAAGGACCTGATCGCGGCGATCGAAGGCGGCCTGAGCGGCGAGATGCTGGAGGCCAACTACAAGGTGCTGTCCGAATACGTCAACCACCACGTGCAGGAAGAGGAGAACGAACTCTTCAAGATGGTCATCAGCAAGAACGTGGAGCTGGGCGAGATGGCCGAGCAGATGACGGCCCGCAAGGAAGAGCTGATGGGGGCCATGGCGTAAGGCTCGTCACTAAGGCCTCGTCACCGAGGCTCGTCGGCTGAGGCTCGCCTGACGGCCTCGGCTGCCTGCGGCGCGGATTCATACCGCGCCGCAGGCGTTTTCAGCGGCCGTGCTGCGGTCTCACAGCGGCGCGGTCTCACACCTGCGGCCTCACACCCGCGGTCTCACACCCGCGGTCTCACACCTTGTGATGGATCGGCCCGGGCGGCGGCGGCAACGGTGCGCCGCGTTCTCCCCGCTCGCCGGGCTCGGGCGCGTCGATGGCATCGGCGGCCTCGGCTCCCGCGATCGGGCTGGCCGGTTCGCTGTTATCGGCCGCCTGCAGTTCGTTGTAGACGCCGAGGATGCCGGGACCGATGGCCGCCGCCTTGGCGATGCGCTCGGCGGTCGGCAGATCGGCCACGCGTCCGCGCAGCCGGATGCGCTTGTCCTCGATGCCCACCTCGATGCCCTGCGGCAGGGAGCCGCCGAATTCCTCGGCGATATGGTCGCGCGCCTGCCGGAGCAGGTCGTCGTCCTGCGCGGAGGTGGCGGCGGCGGTCGGCGGGGTGGGCTGAGAAGGAATGGAGTCTGGCATGGGCGTGCTCGCTGAGGCAGGAAAGCAAAGAGAGGCGCGCGCCGTTGTCTTCGCGCGCCCGTCCAGTCGGGAAATCGGACCGCGACCTCATCGCTGCGCGATCCCGCTGCGCCACGTCATGGTCCGCGTGGACATCGACTTGCCCTGCGACAGGCGCTCTTCCAGCATCGGCAGCGTGCGCTTGGCGAAGGCCCGAAGCGCCGGGTCCTTGCCGATCTCGGCCTGCCGCTGGAACAGCGCCAGCGCCTGGCGATTGGCGTCGACCGCGACGATCTGCACGAACATGCGGTCGAACTCGGCGCCCTTGAGCGAGCGCAGCTTGGTGACCTCCGGCGCCTCCGGCAGCCGCTGTTCGGGCTGCACGCCCTTGCTCTGCGCGATGCGTGCCAGTTCCGCCGCGAGCGCGCGGTAGTCGCGGGCCGCGCTGCGGGCGTAGGCCAGCAGCGTCGGATCGGCGGAGACCTCGAGCGCCATGTTGGCGGTCTCGACGCCCATTGCCGCGGTCAGGATCGCTTCGTCGATAAAGCGCAGGTCGTCCGTCGACAGCGAGGTCGCAGGCGGCTTGGAGGCGCCCGTGGGCGGCGTCGCCAGCGGCGAGGCCGCGCCGGGCTGCGCCGGCGCCGGGCCCGCGGCCAGCGCGGTGGCCAACGCGGCGGCGGCCAGCAGCAGCCGGGCCGCCGTGCGAGGGGTGAATGCGCTTGTCGTCATCGCGAATCTCCATCGACGGACGTCGCCGGCTGGTGAGCCCATCAGTCCCATCGGACCTCTCGGACCCATCGGGCCTGACGGGCCTATCGGACCCGATCGGACCCGATCGGACGCCGGTGACTTGCATCAGCTCTCGGACTTGTGGTCCGGCTTGCCCTTCTGCGGCGTCGATGCCATGTCGTGCAGTTCCTTCTCGCTCATCGACTTGTACATCGACTTCGACGCGCCCTTGAGCTCGCCGACCTTCTTGTCGCCACGTTTGGCCGACAGCGCGGCCCCGGCGGCCATTTGCTGCGATTTCGATTTGGCTGGCATCGTGTCCTCCATTGAGTCATCGAATCGGGTGGGCGGGGATCGGTGCAATCTTGCAAGCCTTGTAAATCCCGGTCGTTGCCTGCCCCCGCAGGCAAGCGGCATTCGACGTCGGCGCGACGTCAGCGCGACATCAGCGGGACGGCTGCGCCGGTTGCGAAACGCCCTGCAGCGCCTCGCCGGTACCGCCGGTGTCGCCGGTCTTCACGGCCAGGTCGCCCAGCGACACCATGCCGACCAGATGATGATCCTTGTCGATCACCGCCAGACGGCGGATCTGATGCGCCGCCATCTTTTCGCGCGCGGTGTCGATGGACTCGTCATCGCTGCACCACTGCACGTCCTCGCTCATCGCCTGGGTCACCTTGGTGCTGGCGGGGTCCGCCCCAGCCGCGGTGCAGCGCACGGTGATGTCGCGGTCGGTCACCATGCCGGTCAGCCGGCGCCCGTCGCAAACGGGCAGCGCGCCGACATCGAGCTGGGCCATCAGTTCGGCCGCGCGCTTGATCGTGTCGTCCTGCGTCAGAAAGGCTGGCTGTGCGGTCATCACATCCCGAAGAACGCCGCCGGACCGCTGGGCGCCGCCTCCTTGCATCTGGGTTGCCATCGTCGTTTCTCCTTGCGGATAGTTGGCACTGCGCGCGTTTCGCACGCATCCACGGTTTCGCAAGATGCGTTCCAGAGCGCCTGCGCGGATGACGCCGCCGTGACACGCAGTGCGCGACCGATCGACGCGGCGGTACGGTTCTTGCGCGGCATGACGGATACGGGCGCGCATCGCGCCGGACCACCTGCAGGAGATCGATATGCGAAACGAATCCATGCGACGCAATCGGCCAGAGCAATCCTGGCCTGGCTACGATCAACGTGACGATGGCTGGAGCGACAACCGTTCCGAACGCTGGGCCCAGGATGACTGGCAGGCGGAATCGGACGGCAACGATTGGGAGTCGCGCTGGCGCAGGGCACGCCTGACGCCGTACCAGCTCAGCGAGGGCGGCCCGCCGCGCGGCGCCTTCGAGGACGACGACACCTATGGCACCGGCTACGGCCGCGAGGCCGGCCGGCAGAGCCAGCCATACCGCAGCGGCAGCAGCAGCGGCACCAGCAGCGGCTATGGCGAGGGACGCTACAGCGGCGAGCAATACACCAGCGGTCAATCGGGCCGCGGTGAATACGGCCGTGCTCAAGGCGGCGGTCAAGGCGGCGGCCAGTATGGGCGCGGCCAGTACGGGCGCGAGCATGGCGGTGGCCGATTCGGTGGCGGATACAGTGGCGGGTACAGCGGCGAGTCCGGCTATGGCTCTGAATATGGGTCGGAGTACGGTGGCCAGTATGGCGGCCAATACGGGGGCCAATCTGGCGGCGGATATGGCAGCGAGTATGGCGGCGGATATGGCGGCGGATATGGCGGCGGATATGGTGCCGGATATGGCCGCGGCGAGGAACGCGGCGATTGGCGCGGCCGCGGCAAATCGTCGACCCGCCGCAACGAATATCGCACCGATCCCTGGCAGTCCGGCTACTCAGGCGCCGCCGCGCTTGAGACCGGCACCGGGCCCTCGTACGCCACCGGCACGCGCGGCGACGAATGGCGCGAGGAAGAGGAGCGCTACGGCGGGACCACCACGTGGCGCGGCGGCCAGCGGCAGGGCATGCGCAACCGCGATCAGGACTGGCTGCGCGAAGCCGAACGCAGCAGCGGCTACAGCAATGCCGGCACGTCGAACTACGGCTGGGACCGCTTCGACGACGATTGGCCCGGCCGCAACTATGCCGTGCCGGAGCACCGCTACGGCGGCGACTATCGGGAGGAATGGTCCGGGCGCGAGGCGGGCCGGCAGTCGGCCGGCGAATTGAGCTATGGCGGCGGCTACAGCCGCTACGGGCGCGACGACGGCCGCTACGGGCGCGACGATGACCGCGAGGAGCACGGCCCGCTGTACAACATCGGCCGGCGCATCGGCGAGGCGGTCAGCGAATTCTTCGGCACCGACGATCGGCCGCAGCGCCGCGTCGGTCCGAAGGGCTATCGCCGCAGCGACGAGCGTATCCGCGAGGCGGTGTGCGAACGGCTTGCCTATGCCGAAGGGCTCGATGTCAGCGAGGTGACGGTCGATGTCAACGGCGGCATCGTCAAGCTCGCCGGCACGGTGCGCAACCGCAACGAGAAGTACGACATCGAGGACCTGGTCGACAATGTCTTCGGCGTAACCGACGTGGAGAACGACATTCGCGTCCGCCGCGACAGCGGCGAATCGCCGGCGAAGATGGACGATCTGAAGGGCTGGACCCCGGACTGATCGGCCGAGGCTCCGGCGCCCGGGCAGGCCCCGGCAGGCTGCGTAGGCGGTCGGTGCAGCGGGCGGTGGAGCGGTGAAAGCGGTGAAGTGGCGGCGGTGAGGCGGGGCGGTGAGGCGGGGCGGTGAAGCGGGGCGGTGAAGCGGGGCGACCGCCTGGCGCCCGCCCGTTCCATCCCGCCAGCCCGCCTTGCGTGCGCTGCCGCACGCGTGTCAGACAGGCGCCGATGGCGCCGCGCCACCCTCTGGGCAATACTGCGCTCACAAAACAGGGAGGGCGCCATGACCGCCAATGAGGGTTTCATCGCCGCCAACCGGCCGGCGGCACAGCCCGATGCCGGCGCACCGGCATCGGCCCAGGCCAATGCCGAAAAAAGGCGTGCGCCATGGTGGCAGCCGGGCGTCTACTGCAGCGCACCGGCCGTATTTCTGTGGATTGCCTCACGCCTGCCGGAAGACATGCTGTCGCAGATGTTCCGCGGCGAATCGATGCCGCTCGTGCTGAATCAGCTCGGCGACGCGCTGTTTTTCTGCGGCTGGGTCATCAGCGCGATTCTGCTGTGGGGCAGCCGGCGCCAGGGGCCAGCGGCCTGACCCGCCGATCCCATCTGCAGGTCTCTGCTGCAGATCCCGCCATTACCGGCCATTACGGCCATTACGGCCATCAACCGTCATGAACCGCCTACGAGGCCGCACCGGCCTCGTCGCGCCTGAGCACGCGCAGCCGCAGTACGCCGGGCAGCGCGGCCAGCGCCTGTTCGAGTTCGGCCGAGGGCGCCTTGTCCAGGTCGGTGACGACATAGCCGGTGGTGCCGCGCGTTTCCAGATGCTGGCCCGCGATATTGATGCCCTCGCGCGCGAGCAGCGTGTTCAACGCCGCCAGCGCGCCCGGCGCATTGCCGTGGACGTTCAATAGCCGCGCGGGGCAATCGACCGGCCCCGGATCGACCTCCGGGAAATTGACCGCGCCGATGGTGGCGCCGGTCGTCAGATAGTTGACCAGCTTGGCGGCCACCTCGACGCCGATGTTCTGCTGCGCCTCCTCGGTGCTGCCGCCGATATGCGGGGTCAGCAGGACGTTGGGCAGGTTCTGCAGCTCGCTGACGAACGCATCCTTGTTGCTCTTCGGCTCGCTGGGGAAGACGTCGATCGCGGCGCCGCCGACCCGCCCGTCGCGCAGCGCCTGCGCCAGCGCGGCAATATCGACCACGCTGCCGCGCGAGGCGTTGATCAGCATCGCGCCGCGCTTGAAGGCGGCCAGCACGGTGGCGTCGATCATGTTGCGCGTGCGCGGCGTCGCCGGTACGTGCAGCGTCACGACGTCGGCATGCGCGACGGCGTCGGCCAGCGAGCCGGCCGCCTTGGCCGAGCCCAGCGACAGGCGCGGCTGCACGTCGTAGTAGACCACCCGCATGCCCATCGCCTCGGCCAGCACGCCGACCTGCGAGCCGATATTGCCGTAGCCGACGATGGCGAGCGTCTTGCCGCGCGCCTCGAAGGCGCCGGCCGCGCCCTTGGCCCATTTGCCGGCATGCGCCAGCGTGTTCTTTTCGGGAATCCGGCGCAGCAGCATCACCGCCTCGCTGACCACCAGCTCGGCCACCGACCGGGTATTCGAGAACGGGGCGTTGAATACCGGGATGCCGGCCGCGGTCGCGGCGGCGAGGTCGACCTGCGAGGTGCCGATGCAGAAGCAGCCGATCGACAGCAGATTCGCCGCATGGCGAATGTCCTCGGCATGCAGATGGGTCGCCGATCGAATGCCGATCAGCTCGTTGGCGGCCAGCACTTCGTGCAGTTCGCCGCCGGCCAGCGCACCGGCGCGGCGGTCGACCTGCAGTCCGGCCTCTGCCAGCCGTTCGCTGGCGCTTTCGTGAATGTTCTCGAGCAGCATTACCTTGGTCATCGCGGCCTCGTGTGGCGGTCGTGGTGGGCCCCGACGGTGTCGGTGCAGCGCTCTATCTTGCCTCAACTTCGGCAGGGAAGTGAGGTAGGCGACGATTTGCGGCGCGCCGGGCGGGCCGGCATCGGACCGCATTCGACAGTCTTGCCGGCCGCGGACGGGACCGCGATGGATGCCTTCGCGGCGCGCTCGGGCGACGCGGATGCGTTCGGCGATCTGGACGATGTTGACGATCTGGACCCTTGGGAGGACCTGGCCGAAGCGCCCAGCATCGCATGCGCGCGAATCAGCGAAATCTCTTCGCCGTCGGCATCGGCGTGTTGTGCATCGCGCCGGTCGCTGAATTCGTTCAGGTTGGCCTGCATCCGCTGCAGCAGCGTCGACAGCATCGTGCGTTCGTCGCTGCTGAACGGGCTGACCGACACCGAATGCAGGGCCTTGAGCGACTGCGCAATGCGCTGCACGCGCGCGCGCTCGGCCTCGGGGACGACGGGCTGCGCCTCGGGCTGGGCCGGGCCGCAGGTCATGCCGGCGCGATCGACGAAGGCGATCCAGCGGTCGCGATGCAGCTCGGCCAGCAGATGCTCGCCCATCTCGACGTCGATCAGGATCGCACCCAGATACGGCCGGTGCCGGACATAGTCGCCGCGCGCGACGGCACGCAGCAGGATCCATTTGACGTAGGTCAGGCCGGAGGTGGACAGCGTCGAATCCAGCGCGCGCTGCCAGGCCTTCATCGCCTCGACCAGGGCCACGATCGTCGGCTCTCCTGCATCACTGCGGTGCAGCGTCATCCATGTCTCCCTGTCATGTTTTTGAACGGCGTAACGTACACGAAAACCATGGCAGTTCGAGGGCAACTAAGGGAAATCGAGAACAAGGAATCCCCTCGATATGACGGCTGCGCCGCAGGTTTCAAGCCGGCGCCATCGCCGTCTCGCGATGACCGACCGGCCGGTCGTCGATTGGCCAGTGCAGCACGGTCGCGCCGAGTCCGACCACGATCGCGCCCATCCACACCAGGTCGTAGGAACCGGTCCGATCGAACAGATAGCCGCCGAGCCAGACGCCGAGGAAGGAGCCGAGCTGATGGCCGAGAAAGACGAAGCCGAACAGCGTGGCCACATAGCGGGTGCCGAACACCTGCGAGACCAGGCCGCTGGTCAGCGGCACGGTGCCCAGCCAGACGAAGCCCATCACCGCGGCGAACACGAAGACGCTGACGCTCGAGAGCGGCACCAGCAGGAACAGCGCGATCGCCGCGGTGCGCAGCAGATAGATGCCGCTGAGCGCGCGATGCCGCCGCACATGGTTGCCGAGCAGGCCGCACAGATAGGTGCCGGCGATATTGGCCAGCGCGATGATCGCCAGCGCGATCACGGCGTCGCGCGCGGGCAGCCCGCGGTCGAGCAGATAGGCGGGCAGGTGCGAGGCGATGAAGGCGAGCTGGAAGCCGCAGGCCAGAAAGCCGATATTCAGCAGCCAGAAGCCGCGATGGCCGCAGGCCTGGCGGATCGCGGCGCGCATCGATTGCTGGTTGTCGTTCGCGCCGGCCGCTGCTGCGGTGGGGGCGGTGGCCGATGTGGCCGATGTGGTCGGTGCGGCCGGTGCGGTGGCCGGTGCGTCGACTGCCCGAGCGCCCCGCTCGCGCAGCGGCCACACCAGCGGCAGGGCCACCAGCACGCACGCGGCCATCGCCCACAGCGCGGCGCTCCAGCCGATCCGCTCGACGCCGGCCTGCACCGCCGGCACCAGCAGGAACTGGCCGAGGCCGCCGAACGAGCCCGCCACGCCCAGCGCCCAGCCGCGCCGCTCGGCGCTGACCAGCCGGCTCAGCGCGGCGAACACCACGCCGAAGGTCGTGCCCGACAGCGCCAGGCCCAGGCAGATGCCGGCGCTCCAGACAAAGGCGGCGGTGGTCGTGGCCTGCGTCATCGTGTAGAGCCCGAGCGCATACAGCAGCAGGCCGGCCAGCATCACGCGCGCCGAGCCGAAGCGGTCGGCGATCATGCCGGCGAAGGGCTGCGCCAGCCCCCATACCAGGTTCTGCACCGCCATCGCGAAGCCGAATGCCTCACGCGTCCAGCCACGCTCCATCGTGATCGGCAGCAGGAACAGCCCCTGCACATGGCGCATGCCGAGCGCGAGGCCGAGGATCAGGCCGCCGGCCACGACCAGTACCAGGGGATCGGTGGCGGACAGCCGGGGAGCGGGGGAGGCGGAACCGAGCGGAGAGCGGAGGCGGGAGCGGGACATGGTCGTGACGGCCTTCGAATGAGCGGTTAGCATGCGGTGGAATCACCGGATTCCATTAAGCCGGCTGCATGCGGGCAGCTCAATTGATTTCTTCGTCCGCTCGCATGCGCTCCACGAATGTGAAAACCGCCATGCAAACCCTCGTCAGCCTGCCGTCGCTCGATCTGCTCAAGGGCTTTGTCGCCGTCGGCCGGCGCATGAGCATCACGCTCGCCGCCGAAGACCTGTGCCTGACCCAGTCCGCGGTCAGCCGGCAGATCAGCGCGCTGGAGGCGCAGCTCGGCGTCCAGCTGCTGGTGCGCCGGCATCGCGCGATCGCGCTGACCGGCGCCGGCGAGCGGCTGTTCCGCAGCGCCAATGCCGCGGTCCAGCAGATCCAGGACGTGGTCGGCGAACTGCGCGTGCAGGCCGCGCAGCGGCCCGTCACGCTGACCGCCAGCGTCGGTGTCACCGGACTATGGCTGCTGCGCCGGCTGGGGCGTTTGCAGCAGGCGCATCCCGAGCTTGAGTTGCGGCTGTCGGCGAGCAACCGGGTGGCGGACCTGCGCGCCGAGCAGATCGACCTGGCGATCCGCTACTGCGCCGCCGACCATGCGCCGCCGGGCGCGATCGCGCTGTTCGGCGAGACCATCGTGCCGGTGGCCCATCCCGCGCTGGGCGTCGCGGCGATCGACAGCGTGCGGGCGCTGCATGGCCTGAATCTGCTCGAGCTGGACGACGACACCAATCCGCGGCTGCGCTGGCGCCACTGGCTGGAGGAGCGCGGCTGGCAAGGGGCGAAGCCGCGCGCGATGACGCAGTTCAACCAATACGATCAGGTCATCCATGCCGCGCTGGCGGGGCAGGGCGTTGCGCTGGGACGGCTGGAGCTGATCCGCGACCTGCTCGACGACAGGCAGCTTGGCGTGGTGGCCGCGCCGCCGCCAGCCGCGGGCGACAGCTTCGGCTACTGGCTGATCCAGGCGGACGAGCGGCCGCGTCCCGATGTGCTGAAGGTGGTGGCGTGGATTCGGGCCGAGGCGGCGGGGCATCGGATCGGCGGCTGATTTTCCCGAGTCCGGCAGTGGGTCTCTCTTGATGATGGTCAAAATACTGTATAAACATACAGTATCCGAAAGCTGAGTTTCTTTGCGCTTTGAAGTGCACTGAAGGCTCCTTGAAGCGCAGAGAAAGCGCTTTGAAATGCATAAAAAGCGCATCGAGAGACGTTGAAAACACAATGATTGCGTCATCACCTGCCGTCACGTTACCGCCTGCCGCTGCCGTCACGTCGCCTCCTTCCCTCCCGGAACCCCCGCTGGATCGCCAGCGCGCGCTGGCCGAGCTGGAACGGCGCCATCCCGACCTGTGGCGGGCCGGCCAGCTTGGCCGTGCCGCGTCGCTGCCGGTATGGCCGACCGGCTACGACACGCTGTCGGCGCAGCTGCCGGGCGGCGGCTGGCCGGTCGGCGCGGTGACCGAGCTGCTGGTGCCGGACAGCGGCGTCGGCGAAGTCCGCCTGTTGCGGCCGGCCTTGCAATCGCTGGCCGAGGCCGGGCGCCGGCTGGTATGGGTCGGCGCGCCACATGCCCTCAATGCGCCGGCGCTGGCCGCCTGGGGATTGCCGGCACGGCAGGTGTATTGGATCCGTGCGGGCGAGGGGCAGGAGGGTGCCGAGGGCGCGGCTCGCCAGGCCGCCTCCAGGGGCAGGCGCCTGGGGCGCCAGGCCGGCCAGGCCGCTCGGCAAGCCGTTCAGCAGGCCACCAGGCAGGCCGATCTGCTGTGGGCCGCCGAGCAGGTACTGCGCAGCCAGGCCTTCGGCGGCGTGCTGGTGTGGCTGCCTTCGGCCCGTCCCGAGGCGGTGCGGCGCCTGCAGGTGCTGGCCCAGGCCAGCGAGGCGGTGGTCTGGGTCTGCCGTCCGGCCGCGGCCTTGCGCGAATCGTCGCCGGCGGTGCTGCGGCTGCTGCTGTCGCCGCTGCCCGGCAATGCGCTGTCGATCGTCTTCCACAAGCGGCGCGGGCCGGTGCGCGATACCCCGCTGATCCTGCCGCTCGGCGCGATGCCGGCGGTGCCGGCCGGGCGTTCGGCGCTGTCGGCATCGGTATTGGAATCGACATCCGGATCGACATCCGAGTCGATGTCCGAGTCGAGGTCCGAGTCGAGGTCCGGATCCGCTCATGAATCCGCCAACGAGTCTCCCCACGAGTCCCCTCACGAGTCCGACCATGCCGTTCTGGATCGCGGTGCATCTGCCGCGCCTGCCGCTGGACGCGCTGCACCCCAGCTGGCCTGAGGCCGCGGGCACCGCCGGCATCGCCGGCACGCTCAGCCATGCGGTGCCGACGGTCGTGCTGGAGCAGGAACGGGTGGTGCTGGCCAACCGGCCGGCGATGGCGCTGGGCGTGTCCGCCGGCATGCGGCGCGGCGGCGTGCAGGCGCTATCGGCCGAGGTGGTGCATCTGGAGCGCGACCCGGCCGCCGAAGCGCAACTGCTGACCGCCGCCGCGCTGGCCCTGCTGCGCTTCACGCCGCAGGTCACGATGGACGAGGCACTCGGCCCCCCCACCGTCGCGCTTGACGTGACCGCCAGCCTGCGCCTGTTCGGCGGCCATCGCGCGCTGTGCCGCGCGGTGCGCGCCTGCATCCGCAGCCTCGGCACCTTCGCGCAGATCGGCTGCGGCACCACCGCCCATGGTGCCGCCTGGCTGGCCGCGATGCCGCTGCGGCTCGGGCGCCGCGGCCAGGTGCTGCGCCCCGCGCGGCGCGCGGTGCGCAGCGAGCGGATGGCGCGGCTGCTGGACCGGCTGCCGGTCGAGATGCTGGCGAGCCTGGCCGATCCGCGCTGGCTCGATGGCATCGGCTGCCGCACCGTCGGCGAGGTCCGCTGGCTGCCGCGCGCGGGCCTGCAGCGCCGGCTCGGCACGGAGCTGCTGGCGCGGCTGGACCAGGCCTATGGCGAGACGCCGGCGCGCCTGGGCTGGTTCACCGCGCCGCCGACCTTCGCCGAACGGATGGAGTTGCCGGGACGGACCGAATCGGCCGCCGGCGTGCTGGCCGGCGCCCAGCGCCTGCTGCAGGCGGTGGCCGGCTGGCTGACGGCGCATCAGGCCGGCGTCACGCGCTTCGTGCTGCGGCTCGAACACGAACGCCAGCGGCGCGACGCCGCCATCGCCGCCACGCCGGTGACGGTCAGCCTGGCCCAGCCCAGCCGCGATCCGGTGCATCTGTCCCGGCTGCTGCAGGAAAAGCTCGACCGGCTGCAGTTCGAGGCGCCGGTGGTCGGCCTGATGCTCAAGGTCGACACCGTGGCCGAATGCCTGCCGCAGAGCGACACGCTGTTTCCCGAGCCGGGCGGCGGGCAGGCCGAACTCGGCCGCGTGCTCGATACCCTGGTGGCGCGGCTGGGCCGCGAGAACGTGTTGCAACCGCATCCGCTGGCGGACCATCGGCCCGAATGCGCCAACCGCTGGCGGCCCGTCGACGAAGCCGGCACGGGCCGCGCCAACGCGTCGCCGCGCGGTTCGGCGCCGCGCATTTCGTCGCCGGGAGTTTCATCGCCGGGGGTTTCATCGCGGGGAGTTTCGACGCCGGGAGCTTCGACGCCGCGAGGGGCGGCGCCCCGCGTTTCGACGCCGGCTCCGGCCGATCCCGCCTTGCCCGACCGTCCGCTGTGGCTGCTGGAGCCGCCGCTGCGCCTGCCGGTGCGCCGGCATCGCCCCTGCCACGGCAGCCCGCTGACGCTGCTGTCCCGGCCCGAACGCATCGAGTCAGGCTGGTGGGACGGCGCCCTCGCCACGCGCGACTACTTCATCGCCGAACGAGGCGACGGCCTGCGCTGCTGGATCTACCGCGAACGCCCCGGACGCGAGGGGGAGGAGGAAGGGGAGTACCGGTGGTTTTTGCATGGGTTGTTTGGGTAAGGACAGCGCATATGCCGAAAACGATAGCTCCGCTCGCCATCTGTTGGACGCCGGCGAGAGAGAAATAGCCTCCTTCGGGGGGCCATCGTTTTTTCTGTGGCTGGGGCAACGGGACGGACGACGACAAGGCACGCAGGCTCGCACCGCAATTCATCTTGCCTTCACGCTTGCCGATACTGTATAAACATACAGTATCGACCCCAGGCATTCCCCTCGCAGTGCTGTGTCCCAAGCTCCACCCCAGTCCCCGTTTTCCGCGTCTTCGTTGCCGCCATCGCTTGCCTCGCTGCTGCTTGGCAGCCTGCCGGACTACGCGGAGCTGCACTGCATTTCCAACTTCACCTTCCTGACCGGCGCCTCCCATCCGGAGGAACTGATCGAACGGGCGCTGGCGCTCGGGTATCGCGGGCTGGCGTTGACCGACGAGGCGTCGGTGGCCGGCACGGCGCGGGCGCATCACGCGCTGAAGACCCTGCGCGAGCGGACTCGCGAGGCGGTGGAGCGCAGTGCGGCGCGGCTGGCGAGGATGGCGGCGGGCGGCGCTGCCGATGACACGGACGACGATGACGAGGACGACGATGACGACAACGAAATGTGGCTCGCGGCGCCATCGTCAGGCCCGGGGGCAGCCGCTGCCGTGGCCGATTCGCCGGCAGGCGGGGCGGTCCAGCCGGAGTTCCTGCGCCGGCATGCGCGCCTGCTGGCCCGGGCCGAGGCGGCCGAAGCCTTCCGGCTGCTGATCGGCAGCCGCATGACGCTGCAGGCGGGCGAGGGCGGCCTGGGTTTGCGGCAGCGGGGTGACCCGTCCGAAGTCCCATCCGAAGTCCCATCCGAAGTCCCGTCCGGTATCCGGCTGATCCTGCTGGCGCAGGACCGCGAAGGGTTCGGCAATCTGTGCGAGCTGATCACGCTCGGACGCCGGCGGGCCGACAAGGGCAGCTACCAGCTGTACCAGCACGACATCAGCGATCCCGCTCCGGAGGAAGCGCATCTGCGCGGCATGCCGCATTGCCTGGCGCTGCTGCTGCCGGACTACTGCGCCGACCCGGAGACGCTGCGCGCCCAGGCGCAATGGTGCCGCGCGATCTTCGGCGAGCGCGTCTGGATCGCGCTGGAACTGCTGCAGGAACATGCCGACGCGCTGCATCGCGAGCGGCTCGAAGCGGTGGCCGCCGACACCGGCGTGCCGCTGGTGGCCGCCGGCGCGGTGCAGATGCATGTGCGCTCGCGCAAGCCGTTGGCCGATGTGCTGACCGCGATCCGGCTGGGCCAGCCGCTGGGCGCCTGCGGCATGGCGCTGGCGCCCAATGCCGAGCGCCATCTGCGCATGCGGCAGCGGCTGTCGCGGCTCTATCCGCGCGAGGCGCTGGCGCAGACGATCAAGATCGCCCAGGCCTGCGACTTCTCGCTCGATACGCTGCGCTACGAATATCCCGAGGAACTGGTGCCGAAGGGCCATACGCCGAGTTCGTACCTGCGCCAGGAGACGATGGCCGGCGCCGCGCAGCGCTATCCCGACGGCGTCCCCGCCACGGTGCGGCAGCGGCTGGAGGACGAGTTCGCGCTGATCGAGGAAAAGGGCTACGAGCATTTCTTCCTGACGGTCTACGACATCGTCCGCTTTGCCCGCGGCAAAGGCATCCTGTGCCAGGGCCGCGGCTCGGCTGCGAACTCGGTGGTCTGCTACTGCCTGTACATCACCGAGGTCAGCCCCGAGCAGACCAATCTGCTGTTCGGCCGCTTCATTTCGCGCGAGCGGGACGAGCCGCCCGATATCGACGTCGACTTCGAGCACCAGCGGCGCGAGGAGGTGATCCAGTACATCTACCAACGATACGGCCGCCATCGCGCCGCGCTGGCGGCGACGCTGATCACCTATCGCGCCCGCAGCGCGCTGCGCGACGTCGGCCGCGCGCTCGGCATCGACCCCGGCGTGGTCGAGCAGGTGGTCAAGGGGCAGGCGTGGTGGGAGAGCGGACACAGCTTCGTCGAACGCATTTCGCGCTACGGGCTCGACCCCGATTCGCCGGCGGTGCGCCAGTGGGCCAGCCTGGTGATGCAGCTGCGCGGCTTTCCGCGCCATCTGTCGCAGCACGTCGGCGGCTTCGTGATCGCGCGCGACAAGCTGTCGCGGCTGGTGCCGATCGAGAACGCGGCGATGGAGAACCGCAGCGTGATCCAGTGGGACAAGGACGATCTCGAATCGCTGGGCCTGCTCAAGGTCGATGTGCTGGCCCTGGGCATGCTGACCGCGATCCGCCGCGCGCTGGCGATGATCCCGAATCCCGCGCATCCGGAGCTGCCCTGCCGCATGGAAGACATCCCGCAGGACGACAAGGACACCTACGAGATGCTGTGCAAGGCCGACACCATCGGCGTGTTCCAGGTCGAGTCGCGCGCGCAGCAGTCGATGCTGCCGCGGCTGCAGCCGCGCAAATACTACGACCTGGTGGTCGAGGTCGCGATCGTGCGGCCGGGGCCGATCCAGGGCGGCATGATCCATCCCTATCTGAAGCGGCGCGAGATGGTCCGCCGCACCGGCAAGCTGCCGACCTATCACAACGAGGTGATCCGCCGCGTGCTGGGCCGCACGCTGGGCGTGCCGATCTTCCAGGAGCAGGTGATGCAGCTGGCCATCGACGCTGCCGGCTTCACGCCGGGCCAGGCCGACCAGTTGCGCCGCTCGATGGCCGCGTGGCGGCGCAAGGGCGATCTGAAGCGCCACCAGGACGCGCTGATCAAGGCGCTGACCCGCAACGGCTATCCGGAGGCGTTCGCGCAGGCGATCTGCAAGCAGATCGAGGGCTTCGGCGAGTACGGCTTCCCGGAAAGCCATGCCGCCAGTTTCGCCAAGCTGGTCTATGTCAGCGCCTGGATCAAGCACCATCATCCCGCGGCCTTCCTTTGCGCCCTGCTGAACAGCCAGCCGATGGGTTTCTATTCGCCGTCGCAACTGGTGCAGGACGCGCGCCGCCATCGAGTCAGGTCGCTGCCGCCCGACGTGACGGTCAGCGGCTGGGAAAGCGTGCTGGAGAACGATGCGGTGCGGCTCGGCCTGAACCGGGTCAAGGGCATGCGCGAGGCCGCCGCGCTGCGGATCGAACAGGCCCGGCTGGAGCGGCCCTTCGCCAGCGTCGAGGACCTGGTGCTGCGCGCCGGCCTCGATCGGCACGATATCGACGTGCTGGCCGCGGCCGATGCGCTGCGCTCGCTGGCCGGCCATCGCCGCCAGGCCCGCTGGCAGGCCCGCGCCGCGGCGGTGCAGGCCGCGCATCGCGATCTGCTGCACAGCGCGCCGCCGGCCGAGGGTGCGCTGGCGCTGCCGGCGCCGAAGCTGGGGCAGGAACTGGTGGACGACTACGCCAGCCTGGGGCTGTCGCTGAAGGCCCATCCGCTGACGCTGCTGCGCCGGCGGCTGGCGGGGATGGGCTATGCCACCGCGCGCGACCTGGCCGGGCTACCCAATGGCCGGCGGGTGCGCGCCTGCGGCATCGTCACCGTGCGCCAGCGGCCCGGCACCGCCAGCGGCACGATCTTCTCGTCGATCGAGGACGAGACGGGCTCGATCAACGTGATCCTGTGGCCCGACCTGGTCGACCGCCAGCGCAAGGAGGTGCTGGGCGCGGCCTTGCTCGGCGTGGTCGGTACCTGGCAGCGGCAGGGCGAGGTCCGGCATCTGATCGCGCAGGAACTGGTCGACTTGAGTCCGCTGCTGGGCCGGCTGGTGGCGGGCAGCCGGGATTTTCACTGAATCACCAAAGCCACCGAACCCGCGCCTTCGCGGGGACGAAGCGGATCAGGCGCGGATCATGCGCGCATCATGCGATATCGGCCACCATGCTGTCGTCCCCGCGAACGGCGACCCGGTGTCTTCAAACATCTCCACGCGACCCCGCGAAAGCCGGTCCCAGTGGCCGCAACCGCAATCCCGCCGGCAGCTTCTTCCACGGCAGGTCGGCCGGATCGGCCAGCAGCGGACCCGGCGCCTTGGCCACCAGCACCGCCTCGGCGATCGGCTGGAAGTCGGCGCGGAAATGCACCGAGCTCTTGTTGACCAGGATCTTCATCCGCTCGGGCTCGACGCCGGCCATCCGGTACAGATTGCGATCGAGCATCTGGGCCTTGCCGGCGCTGACCACCACCTGCACGCCGCCGATCGTCAGCCGCGCCGCCGGGCCGACGTCGACGTCCATGCCCTTCATCATCGGACCGTCGAAGCGGCAGCGGCCGTCGGACAGCTGCGCGACGCGGAAGGTGGCCTCGAACGGCGCGTCGCCCGGTACGCCGGACTGGCCGCCGAGCGCAATCGTGATGTCGCTGCCGACGCCGGCGGCATGCGCGGCGCGCACGGCCTCGGGATCGACGATCAGCCCGATCGCGGCATCGGTGGCGCCGGCGCGCACCAGCGCGCGCAGCATGCCGGTCGTGTTCGAGTCGCCGCCGGCGCCGGGGTTGTCCTGCGTGTCGGCGATCACCACCGGGCGGCTCGCCGCTTGCGACAGCCGCATCGCTTCCTGCACCGCCTCGTCCGGCGTCAGGAAGGGCACCGCCCACTGCGCCTCGCGCGCGACCACGGCGTCGGTCAGCGCGGCGACCGCCTGCTCGATGCGCGCCGCGTCGTCGCCATAGCCCCACACCACGCCGCCGCACTCGGCGAAGTCCGCCGCCGGAAAGCCCGGC
Organism: Cupriavidus cauae; assembly: GCF_026210475.1. Lineage (NCBI taxonomy): Bacteria > Pseudomonadati > Pseudomonadota > Betaproteobacteria > Burkholderiales > Burkholderiaceae > Cupriavidus > Cupriavidus cauae. Next base: position 374,773 of record NZ_CP080294.1, on the reverse strand, counting down.
GTGAACGACAGCGACACCACGCCGTCCAGTTCGCGTTCGAGCTCGTCGAGCAACGCGTAGATGCCGCGCGCCGGTTCGAGGAAGGTGCACTGGCCGTTGATCGGAATCAGGAAGGGCAGGCGCCGCGCGGCACGATGCAGCGGGCGGCTGTTGCCCGCGGCGAGCAAGCGTTGCAGCAATTGCGCCGCGCGCGCGCCGGTGTCCGCCATGTCGACGTGCGGATAGGTGCGGTAGGCAACCAGCGCGTAGGCGTTGTCCAGCATGCGCTGCGTGACGTTGGCATGCAGGTCGAGGCTGGCGACGATCGGCACGCCGGCGCCCACCACGGCCCGCAGCCGCGCCAGCAACTCGCCTTCGCCGTCGTCGTGCGCGTCGGTGACCATCGCGCCATGCAGGTCCAGATAGATCGCATCGGGCCGCTGCGCGCGCGCGGCGTCGACGATCTCGCCGGCGATGCGTTCGAACGCGTCGGTGGCCACATGCGCCGAAGGGCTGGCGCCGGCCCAGATCACCGGCAGCAGTTCTGCTTCACCGCGCGTCAGCTCACCGATCGCGCGCAGGAAGCCGCCCGCCGGGATGTTGACGTCGCGCAGCGCAAGCACGTCGGCGCCGCGCACCATCGCGGGAAAGCCTTCGCCGCGGACGAAGTTGTCGTAGTGAGCCTTCGAAGGCGCGAAGGTATTGGTCTCGTGCTGGAAACCGGCGAGAAGGATGCGCATGGATCGGTAGTCGGTCAAATCGAAACGTGGAAACGGAGCGGGGAGCAAGCAAGGCCACCGTACGCATCAGCGCGCCGCGGAGCGCATCAGCACATCGCGGCACGCATCAGCGCACCACAGCGGCCGTCAGCGCACCGCAGCGGCCGTCAGCGCACCGCAGCGGGCATCAGCGCACCGCAGCGAGCATCAGCGGACTGCGGCGGCCGTCAGCGCACCGCAGCGAGCATCAGCGGACTGCGGCGGCCGCGCGGTCCTTCGGCAGCCGGTTCAGCAGGATCGCGAGGCCGCCCGCGGCCAGCAGCGCCACCATCGCCAGCAGCCCGCCCTCGAGCGAACCGGTCAGGTCCTTGACCGCGCCGATCAGCGTCGGGCTGACGAAGCCGCCCAGCAAACCCAGGCTGTTGATCAGCGCGATGCCGCCCGCCGCGGCGGTGCCCTGCAGATATTCGGACGGGATCGCCCAGAACACCGTGTACGCGGCCCACATTGCCGCGGTCGCGACGGTGATGCTGAGCAGCGACAGCGTCAGGTTGTCGGCGGTGAAGGCCGCGACCGCCAGCGTGGCGGCACCGACGAAGGCCAGCGTCGCGCTGTGCCAGCGCCGTTCCTGATGGCGGTCGGAGCTGCGCGCCGCCAGGAACATCAGGATCGCGGCGGCGACGTAAGGCAGCGCCGAATACATGCCGATCGCCATCGTGCTGGTCACGCCAGCGCCCTTCAGGATCGTCGGCAGCCAGAAGCTGACCGCGTAGATGCCGCTGATCAGGCAGAAGTAGCCGAAGGCCAGCGCATAAATGCGCGGATCGCGCAGCACCGTCGCAAAGCTGTGATGGCCGCCGCCGGCGCGCGCGGCGCCGATGTCGTGCGCCAGCAGCCGGCGCTCGTGGTCGGACAGCCAGCGCGCCTGCGCCGGTGTGTCGTCCAGAAAGAAGTAGGCGACCACGCCGAGCAGCACGCACGGCAGCCCCTCGATCAGGAACATCCATTGCCAGCCGGCCAGGCCGTGCGAGCCGGCCAGCGCGGTCATGATCCAGGTCGACACCGGACCGCCCGCCATGCCGCCGATCGGGCCGGCCAGCATCACGATCGCCATCACGCGCGCCATGCGGGCGCCGCCGTACCAGTAGGTCAGATAGAAGATCATGCCCGGCGCGAAGCCGGCCTCGAACACGCCGAGCAGGAAGCGCAGCGCGTAGAAGCTGTGCGCGTCGCGCACGAACAGCATGCAGGCCGAGGTTGCGCCCCACAGCACCATGATGCGGCTGATGGTCTTGCGCGCGCCGATCCGTGCCAGCAGCAGATTGCTCGGCACCTCGAACATGACATAGCCGAGGAAGAAGATGCCGGCGCCCAGCCCGTAGACCGCGTCGCTGATGCCGACGTCCTGCTGCATCTGCAGCTTGGCGAAGCCGATGTTCACGCGGTCCAGATAGGCGAACACGTAGCACAGCAGCAGGAAGGGCAGCACGCGCAGGCTGATCTTGCGATAGATCGGCGCCAGCGCGTCGGGCGTGGCGGCCATCGCGTCCGATGGATTCCACGAGGTGGTGGTCTGTTGCATCGATGTCTCCGGGTGCCGCGGGGCACGGTGCGGGGTTGGCAGGACGGGCGCTTGTTATGAAGTTGTTGTGCTGTGGTCGTGCAGTTGTTGTCCCGTTCGGCAGGCGTTCGCGACGAGGGCGGCGCCGGCCTTCGCGCATTGTTGCCAACGCGGCCGTTGAGGAACAATAGCCATCGCTGTACGATTCCGTTGCTTTTTGGTCAACGCTCCGGTCAACGCTTGGCGGACGCTGGACGATCAACGCTGGACCATCAACGCTGGACGGTCAACGCTGCTGGCCGCCACGACGCCCCCGCATGCAGACAACGTTCGAAGGAAACACCCCGTGCCCGTATCCCCCGACCCGAACCGCGACGGCGCTTTGCCGGCCGGACTCAGCGAACGCAGGCTGCGCTATTTCTATGCGGCCGTGGCCGCCGGCTCGATCCGCGCCGCCGCCGACAAGCTCGATGTCGAACCGTCGGTGATCAGCCGGCAGATCCAGCAGCTCGAAGGCGAACTCGGCGCGACGCTGCTGGAGCGCCGCGGCCGCGGCGTGATGCCGACCGAGGCGGCCCAGCTGGTGCTCGACCACTACCGCGAGCGGCTCGCCGGCGAGGAGACGCTGCTGGCCCGGCTGCAGGAGCTGAACGGGCTCCAGCGCGGGCAGATCCATATCGTCGCCGGCGAGGGCTTTATCGACGAGCTGATCCACGCGGTGCTCAACGAGTTCTGCCAGCGCTATCCGAAGATCCACGTCACGCTGGAACTGATGAACGTCAACGAGGTGGTGCGCGCGGTCGCCGAGGATCGCGCCCACGTGGGCCTGGCCTATGCGCCGCCGCCGGAGCCGACGCTGCGCGTGCTGACGGCGCGGCGCCAGCCGGTCTGCGTGATCGCGCGCCCCGATCATCCGCTCGCGCGTCGCGGCAAGGCGCTGACCGTCGCGGACATCCTGCCGTATCCGGTCGGCCTGATGACGCCCGGCTTCGGCCTGCGCCAGGTGATCCAGCTGGTCGAGCTGACCGAGAAGGTCCGCTTCACCGCGGCGCTGACCACCAACTCGATCGCGGCGCTGAAGCACTACGCCAGCACCGGCCTGGGCGTGACCTTCCTGCCGGCGCTGGCGGTCGCGCGCGAGCTGGGCGACCAGCTGGTGGCGCTGCCGGTGCGCAACGCGGTGCTGGAGGCCGCCGACGCGCAGCTGATCGTGCGCGACAAGCGGCCGCGCTCGGCGGCGGTCAAGCGGCTGCTCGACTATCTGGCCGAGATGACGGTGCTGCGCGCCGACGGGCAGGGCGGCGCGCGGACTAGCCGGGTCCGCCACCGCCGCACGGTTTGAGTCGCACGGCCTGGGTCGAACGGCTTGAGCCGCAAGGCTTGCCGCACTGGCTGCGGGACACGCCGGCTCGGGCCGGCCCGTGGGGGGCGCCGGCATGTGTCCCTAAAGCGACATGACAACACAGAAGTGGACATTGTCCATTTGTGTGCTATGGTTGTGAACGCTGTACACAACTGCGCGGAATGCCCGCGCGTCAATGCTCCCGTCAATGCTCCCGAAGCAAAGAACCCAAACAAAAACCAGGAACCGCAAAAGGACACGCCATGCAGCACACACTCGATGACCGCAAGCGCTGGCTGGCGCTGATGGTCCTATGCCTGGGCGAGCTGATGATCGTGCTGGACACGACCATCGTGAACGTCGCCCTGCCGTCGATCCGCAACGAGCTCGGCTTCACCGAGACCGCGCTGGTCTGGGTCGTCAACGCCTATATGCTGACCTTCGGCGGCTTCCTGCTGCTCGGCGGCCGGCTCGGCGACCTGTTCGGCCACCGCCGGCTGTTCCTGCTCGGCATCACGCTGTTCACGCTCGCGTCGCTGGCCTGCGGCGTAGCGCAATCGCAGGGCCTGCTGGTCGCCGCGCGGGCGGTGCAGGGGGTCGGCGGCGCGGTGGTGTCCGCGGTGGCGCTGTCGCTGATCATGGACCTGTTCTCGACGCCGTCCGACCGCGCCAAGGCGATGGGCGTCTACGGCTTCGTCTGCGCGGGCGGCGGCAGCATCGGCGTGCTGCTCGGCGGCCTGCTGACCAGCGCCTTGAGCTGGCACTGGATCTTCCTGGTCAATCTGCCGATCGGCGTCGCGGTCTACGCGCTGTGCCTGGCGCTGATTCCGAATCTGCCCGGCTCCGCGAACGGACAGCGGCTCGACGTCGGCGGCGCGGTGACCATCACGGTGTCGCTGATGCTGGCGGTCTATGCGGTCGTCAATGGCAACGAGGTCGGCTGGCTGGCCACGCAGACCGTGTCGATGCTCGGCATCGCGGTGGCGCTGCTGCTGGTGTTCCTGCTGATCGAGTCGCGCGTCGCGCATCCGCTGATGCCGCTGGGCCTGTTCCGGCTGCGCAATGTCGCGGTGTCAAACGTGGTCGGCGTGCTGTGGGCCGCGGCGATGTTCGCCTGGTTCTTCATCTCGGCGCTGTACCTGCAGCTGGTGCTGGGCTACACCCCGATGCAGGTCGGGCTGGCGTTCCTGCCGGCCAATCTGATCATGGCGGCGTTCTCGCTGGGCCTGTCGGCGCGTCTGGTGATGCGCTACGGCGTGCGTGCGCCCCTGGCCGTCGGGCTGCTGCTGGCGGCGCTGGGCCTGCTGCTGTTCGCGCGCGCGCCGGTCGACGGCGGCTTCGTCGTTGACGTGCTGCCCGGCATGCTGCTGCTGGGCCTGGGTGCCGGCATCGCGTTCAATCCGGTGCTGCTGGCGGCGATGAGCGACGTCAAGCCGAGCGATTCCGGCCTGGCGTCGGGCGTGGTCAATACCTCCTTCATGATGGGCGGCGCGCTCGGCCTGGCGGTGCTGGCCAGCCTCGCGGCGGGCCGCACCGCGGGCGTGGCCGCCGCCGGCAGCGCGCCGGCCGAGGCATTGAACGCGGGATATCACGCTGCCTTCCTGGTCGGCGCGGTGTTCGCGCTGGTGGCGGCGGTGCTCGGCGGCATGCTGCTGCGCACGCGCACCGCGCCGGTATCGGTGACGCCGGAAGGCGCCGAGGCGGCGGCCGATGGTGCCGCCGGTGGTGCGGTCGATGGTGTTTCCGGTGGTGTTTCCGGTGGTGTCGCCGGCAGTGTCGCCAGCGGTGCCCCCGATCATGCGCCCAACACGGGCATGGCCGCGCCCCAGGGCGGCCATGCAGCCTGATGGTTACCGCGTTGAAGTTCGCCGTCGAGCCGCCGCCGCGCTCGACCTATCGCCACGGCGATCTGCGTCGCGCGCTGATTGACGCCGGCATCGCGCTGGCCAGCGACGGCGGCCCCGACGCGGTCGTGCTGCGCGAGGCCACGCGCCGCGCCGGCGTGGTGCCCAATGCCGCCTACCGGCATTTCGCCAACCGGCAGGCGCTGTTCGAGGCGGTACGCGCCGCGGCGCTGGCCGCGCTGGCGGTGGCAATGGAAGCGGAGCTGGCCGCAGCGGCCGCGCAGGTCGACGGCAACGATCCGGTTGCGAAGGCCCGCGCCAACCTGCGCGCCATCGGCGCCGGCTACCTGAAGTTCGCGCAGACGCAGACGGGTTTGTTCCGCACCGCCTTCGCCACGCCGACGATGGTGGAAGACGATCGCGATCCCGCCAAGGCCGGGCCCAGCGGCCTGAATCCCTTCCAGCTGCTTGGCGCCGCGCTGGACGCGCTGGTCGCGACCGGCGTGCTGCCCGCCGAGCGGCGCCCGGGGGCCGAGTACCTGGCCTGGTCGGCGGTGCACGGGCTGGCGCTGCTGATCATCGACGGGCCGCTGCGCCATGCCGACGAAGCGCAACGGATTGCGCTGGGCGAGCGCGTGCTGGCGATGGTGGAGAAAGGGCTGTAGCCGGCGGTCCGGTCTGACGTTAGCCTGGGTCCCGCCGCTCGTTGCGAGCGGGATGGCGACGTGGATGGCGGCGTGGATGGCGAGGTGGATCTGGACGTAGATCGCGACGTCATTGCGACCGCAGGCTTCGGTTCACACTCGCATGGCGATGCGGTAACTCATCGCTATGCGCACATTCCGCACACGTTTCCAGTAGTCCGCGTCCGCAATGCCGGCAAAGATGGCGCGTGCATTTCACTCGACGAGGACGCATATGTTCACCGTACTGAAATCGTGGTTCCTTGGCGTCCGCGCGCCGCTGTATCTCTCCGCCACACCCGCCACCGGGCGCCTGACGCTCGCCGAGCAGCAGAACGACGAGGTCTCCATCGCGTTCATCCGCGCCGATGTCAACGCGCCGGCCACCGCGGCGCGCGGGCACGGAATGGCCATCGTGGAGATCTACCGCAGCAGGCAGAGTCGCGCGGAATACCTGGCCGAGTGGCTGGCGGCGCAGGCCGAGATCGGCGGGCACGTGCGGTCTTCCACCGCCGGCAACTGCCCCGGCGACACAGGCAGGCAACTCCCGGCGGGCAACGGCGGCTGCAATACAGGCGGGCAACTCCCGGCCGGCAATAGCCCCGGCGACACAGGCAGGCAACTCCCGGCGGGCAACGGCCGCTGCGATACAGGCGGACAACTCCCGGCCGGCATTAGCCGCAGCGATACAGGCGGGCAACCCTCGGCTGGCTGCGGCGAACGGCGCGTCGCCACGGCATCGCACGATCGGCGCGAAGCGTTACGCCCGCACGCTCGACGCAATGCGCCGGCGCGGCCGCTTCGTCCCGCCCGGTTCCGCGGCCCGCAGCGGTCCAGGGACACCAGCACGGACCTCGATCGTCCCGCCCGGATTCATCCGCCAGGGATGGAACCCTGCCTGCCGAAGCACGCCGTGCACATCTCCCGTTGCATGACCGAACTGGGCCAGGACGAGCCGTCGGGGGCCGCCGGGATGGTCAGCATCGGGACGTTGGCGGGGGTCGAGGCGCTGGGACTGTCCCGCTCGATCCAGGACTTGGGGCGAGGGTGGTGAGGCGCCCCCGGCGAGCCGCCATGCCGCAAGAGGCCGCAGCGCTGCGGGAGCGCCGGGCCGCACGGCTGCGCTAGCCCGCCGCCACCTTCACCGGCCGCCCCGTAAACGGATAGCTCGGGTCGGTATAGCCCGGCGTGGACGGGTGTCCGGGCGCCACCAGCGCATCGACCATCGCTTCTTCCTCGGGCGACAGCGCCGCGCCGATCGCGCCGAAATAATCCTCGAACTGCGCCAGCGTGCGCGGGCCGGCAATCACCGAGCTGATCAGCGGGTTGGCCAGCACCCATGCGGTCGCGAACTGGCCGGCGGTCAGGCCGCGGCCCTCGGCGTGGGCCTTCAGCTGCTGCGCGATGACCAGCGATTCCTCGCGGAATTCGGTCTGCATCATGCGGCGATCGGCGCGTCCGGCGCGGGTGCCGGCCTGCGGCGGTTGTCCCGGCACGTACTTGCCGGTCAGCACGCCGCGCGCGACCGGGCTGTAGGGCACTACGCCGAGCCCGTAGTATTCGCAGGCGGGCAGTATCTCGACCTCGGGCATCCGGTTCAGCAGGTTGTAGTAGGGCTGGCACGCTGCCGGCCGCGGCACGCCCAGCTGATCGCACAGCCGCGCGATTTCCGCGATACGCCAGCCGCGGAAGTTCGACACCGCCCAGTAGCGGATCTTGCCGTCGCGCACCAGATCGCCCATCGCGCGCACCGCCTCCTCGAGGTTCTCGTCGGCGAAATCGCGGTGCAGGTACAGGATGTCGATGTAGTCGGTCGCCAGCCGGCGCAGGCTGTCCTCGACCTCGCGCAGCATCCAGACGCGCGAGTAGTGCCCGCGGTTCGGCGCCGAGCCCATCGCGTTGCCCAGCTTGGTGGCGAGGATCCATTCCTGCCGATCGGCCTCGATCAGCCGGCCCACCATCTGCTCGGAGCCGCCCTTGCTGTAGACGTCCGCGGTGTCGATGAAATTGACGCCATGGTCGCGCGCGCTGGCGACGATGCGGCCGGCCTCGGCCTCGTCCGTCTGGTCGGCGAACATCATGGTGCCCAGGCACAGCGCGGACACCTTCAGATTGCTGCGGCCCAGGCGGCGGTATTCCATCTTGAATTCGGACGTGGCGGACATGGGATTCCTCGTATGAGAAGGGACAGGGAAGAAGAGGGAAGCGGAAGCGGAAGCGAAGAGGGCGCAAGCCGGTGGGCACCGGTGGATACGAAAGGGCAAGGATACAACGGGCAGCGCCGATGGCGCAGGGCGTTCACCGGCGCGTCGCCGACCCGGCCGGCTCCGCCGACACCGTCTTCCACTGCGCCCGCGTGAACGCGTACAGCGATTCCAGCGCCGGCGACAGCGAGCGCGCCGCCATGCGCGCGATGCCATAGCGGCCGCGCCGGCGCGCATCCGGCGGCATCGGCACCTCCGCCATCCGGCCCTCGGCCCGCTCCTGCCGCGTGATGGACAGCACGCCGAACAGCAGCGTATCGGTGGTCAGCGCCACGCTGCGCAACACGTCGAGGTTGTCGCAATGCAGGGTGATCAGACGGTCTGGCGCGGCCTCCGGTCCCCACAACTCGATCAGCTGCCGGCCGATGATGGCGCTCAGCGTGGTCGACGCGACCGGATAGGCGCGGATCGCCTCGATATCGAGCCGGCGCTTGCGCAGGATCGGATGGCCCGCGCGGCAGACCAGGCCGGCGCTCAGCTCGCCCAGTGTTTCCAGCTCGATGTCGTCGGCGGCGCGCAGCACGTAGGCATCGCCGACGATCGCGTCGATCGCTTCGCTGCGCAGCTGCTCGAGCAGCGCGCTGGTGGCGCCGGTCTCGGTGCGGACACGGATGCGCGGATGGGCCTGCGCCATATGCGCGAGGAAGGGCGTGAGCAGCAGCGCGGCCGGCGCGGGCGCCATGCCGATCGCCAGCGAGCCTTCCTCGCCGCCGCGCAGCAGGTCCAGGTCGCGCCGCAACTGCCGCTCTTCGAGCCTGATGCGCCGCGCGCGCTCGGCCACCAGTTCACCGAACACCGTCAGCCGCGCGCGCCGTGCGCCGCGGTCGAACAGTTGCGCCTTCAGTTCGTCCTCGAGCGCCCGAATGCTGCGGCTCAATGCCGGCTGGGTCAGATGCACGGCCCGCGCGGCCTCCGAGAAGGTGCCGTGCTCGACCACCGCCAGCAGGTGAAGCAGCTTCTGCGTATCCATGCCGATCCGTTATGGAAGTCGTTCGATATTTGCATTTGAATCATACATCGCGGCTCCCTATGATGGCTCCACAACAAGAGCGGGCGACCCCTCGGCGCACCGCAAACCGGCCATCGGACCACGGAGACAAAGCATGCTCAAGCTGTTCATCGGTCTCGGCATCCCGTACCTCGGGGTGATCGGACTCCTGCCCTGGGTGGCGTCCGTCGAGCGCTTCGTGCTCGGCGTTCCCTTCATCTACGCCTGGATCTTCGCGTGGTTCGTGTTGACCTCCGGCTGCATGCTGCTGTGCTGGCTGCTGTTCGACCGCCACGCGTCCGACGATGCCGCCGGCGATGCCGAAGATGCGCGGCATCGCGCCTGAAGGAGCCGCCATGACCACCGCGGTATTCCTCGGCTTCATCGCGTTCTCCCTCTACCTCGCGATCCGCTCCCGCCAGGGACGCGGGGCGCAGAGCGTGCACGACTTCTTTGTCGCGTCGCGGCAGTTCGGCGCCTATCTGGTCTTCTTCCTGGCGGCCGGCGAGATCTACAGCATCGGCACGATGGTCGGCTTTCCCGGCGGCATCTACGCCAAGGGACCGACCTACGGCATCTGGTTTCTCGGCTATATCCTGCTGGCGTACCCGCTGGGCTATTTCCTCGGCCCGCGCATCTGGCGCGCCGGCGCGCGCTACAACGCGATCACGTTGCCCGACCTGTTCAAGGGCCACTACGGCAGCCGCGCGCTGGAGCTGATCGTCGCCGCCTCGTCCATCCTGTTCCTGCTGCCCTGGGGCCAGCTGCAGTTCACCGGCCTGGTGGCCGCGCTCAAGGGCCTGGGCTGGCATTTCGATCCGCTGCACCTGGTGCTGATCTCCGCGGGGCTGGCCTTTACCTATATCGCCATCTCGGGCGTGCGGGCCTCGGCCTACATCGCGATCCTGAAGGACGTGCTGATGGTGGTCGCGATCGTCGCCACCGGCGTGGCGGTGGGCTGGAAGGCCGGCGTCGGCGAGGTCTTCCATGCGGCCAGCATGCAGGTCAGCAATCAGATGAGCGACACGCAACTGCGCTTCTCGATGAGCACCATGCTGTTCCAGGCGCTGGGCTTCTACATGATGCCGTTCGCGGTGCAGAACTTCTTCACCGCGAAGAGCGCCAACACGATCCGCCGCACGCAGGTTGCCATGCCGCTGTACATGCTGATGTATCCCTTCCTGGTGCTGGCGTCCTACTACGCGATCAGCCAGAACCTGCAGCTGGCCTCTCCGAACGAGGCGTTCTTCGCCGCGGCGGTGCGCCTGCTGCCGGACTGGCTGCTGGGCCTGGTGACTGCCGGCGCGGCGTTGTCGGGCCTGCTGGTGCTGGCCGGCATCTGCCTGGCCATCGGGCCGATCGTCGCGCGCAACCTGCTGCCGGGCCTGCCCGAGCAGCGGCAGAAGCAGGGCGCCAAGGTCGTGATCGCGATCTACCTGGTGCTGTCGATCGTGATGACGCTGGTCACGCCGAACCTGATGCTGACGCTGATCAATACCACCTACTACGGCGTCACGCAGTTCTTCCCCGGCGTGATGGCGATCCTGTTCTCGTGGAAGGTCAGGCCGCTGGCGATCGCGCTGGGCATTCTGAGCGGGCAGGGGCTGGCGATCGCGCTCTATGTGCAGCAGGCCGATTTCGGCGGCATCAACGTCGGGCTCGTCAGTCTCGCGGTGAACCTGCTGGTGACGGCGCTGGTGAACCTGGTCCCGCGGCCGGCGCGCATGCAAGCGGCATGACCTCCTCCAGGACCTCGCTTCCTCGCCAGACCTCCCACCTTTTCACGCAACGATGACTCCTCACGAAACGGCGCGCACGCAAATATTCCAGACGCGCAAGATCCTCACGATGAATCCCGCGCAGCCGCATGCGACCCATGTGGCGGTGCGCGACGGCAGGATCGTCGCGGTCGGCGAACGGGGCGACATGGCGCGCTGGGCGGATGCCGATGTCGACGACACCTTCCGCGACAAGGTGCTGATGCCGGGCCTGGTCGAAGGCCACTGCCATCTGATGGAAGGCGCGATGTGGGAGGCGGTCTATGTCGGCTACTTCGATCGCCGCGACCCCGACGGCCGGCTGTGGCGCGGCCTGCGTACGCTCGATCAGGTCATCGACCGGCTCGCCAGCGCTGCCGCTCGCTTGCCCGATGCCGACACGGCGTTGCTCGCCTGGGGCTTCGATCCGATCTACTTCGGCGCCGGCCGCCTCGGCGTGCAGCAACTGGACCGGGTCTCGGCCACGCGTCCCATCGTCGTGATGCATGCCAGCGTGCATCTGATGAACGTCAATTCGGCAATGCTCGCGCTCGCCGGCATCGACGAGGACACCGATATCGAAGGCGTGCACAAGGACGCGCAGGGCCGGCCCACCGGCGAATTGCAGGAGTTTGCGGCGATGTTCCCGGTCCACCGCGTGATCGGCAAGGGCCTGTCACTGGCGGCGGCCGAAGACCCGCAGGCGGTGCGCCGCTTCGGTCGGGTGGCGCAACTGGCGGGCGTCACCACCGCGACCGACCTGGTCAGCGACCTGTCGCCGGCGGGGCTGGACACGCTGCGAACCGTCACCGCCGACGAGGCCTTTCCGCTGCGCATCGTGCCCGCCTTCGCCCCGCAGCGCAATCCGGATGGCGGTGCCGAGCGCGTGCATGCCGCCGCGCGGACGGGCAGCGACAAGCTGCACTTCGGCCCGGTGAAGTTCATCGTCGACGGTTCGATCCAGGGCTTTACCGCGCGCCTGCGCGCGCCCGGGTACGTCGGCGGCCAGCCCAACGGCCTGTGGCTGATTCCGCCGGCCCAGCTGCTGGACTGCTTCACGCCGTTCCATCTGGCCGGCCTGCAGCTGCATATCCATACCAACGGCGACGAGGCCACCGAGGTCGTGCTGGACGCGCTGGAGGCGATGCTCGCCCGCCATCCGCGCGCGGATCATCGGCACACGCTGCAGCACTGCCAGCTCGCCGATGCCGCGCAACTGGCGCGCGCCGCGCGGCTCGGGCTGTGCATCAACTTCTTTTCGAACCATCTGTACTACTGGGGCGAGGCGCACGCCAGCCAGACCGTCGGCGCGCAATGGGCCGCGCGGATGAACCCCGCGCGCTCCGCGCTGCGGCTCGGCATTCCGGTCGCCATCCATTCCGATGCGCCGATCACCTCGCTGAACCCGCTGTTCACCGCATGGTGCGCGGTGCAGCGCCAGACGGCGGAGGGCCGCGTGCTGGGCGAGGGGGAGCGGCTGAGCGTCGGCGAGGCCTTGCACGCGATCACGCTGGGCGCCGCGCATACCCTGCATCTGGACCACGTGATCGGCAGCATCGAGCCCGGCAAACTTGCGGATTTCGCGGTGCTGGAGGACGACCCCAGCGCCGTGGCGCCGCAGGACCTGAAGGACCTCCGGGTCTGGGGCACGGTGCTGGGCGGGCGCGTCTTTCCGGCGCCGGCACGATGAACGCCCCGCCGCCCATTCCTCTGGTGGTCGTCGGCGGCTATCTGGGCGCGGGCAAGACCACGCTGCTGAACCGGCTGCTCGCCCATGCGCAGGGGCGGCGGATCGCCGTGCTGGTCAACGACTTCGGCGAGATCAATATCGACGCGGCGCTGATCCGCGCGCGCAGCGACGACGTGATCCAGCTCGAGAACGGCTGCATCTGCTGCTCGATCGGCGGCCGGCTGGCCGATGCGCTGCTCGCCATCGCAGCGCGAGCCGAGCGTCCCGACCTGCTGGTGATCGAGGCCAGCGGGGTGTCGGATCCGCAGCGGATCGCGCAGATCGGCCTGCTCGATCCGGCGTTCCGGCTCAACGCGGTGGTCGTCGCGGTCGACGTGGCGGGAGTAACCGATGCCCTCCGCGATCCGCTGGTCGGCGACATGGTGCGGCGGCAGATTGCCGGCGCGTCGGTGCTGGCCCTGACCAAGGCCGATCTGGCGGACGCGGCCACCGTCTCCGCCGTTGTTGCATCGGTCGGTGAACTGGCGCCGCGGGCTGCCGTGCTGACCGCACGGCATGGCGATCTGCCGCTGTCGGTCTATCTGGACCGCCTGGACCATCTGGATCCTCAGGACGCCGGGCCGCCGCTCGCGCCGACCGTGGGCCCCGCACCGACCGGGCCCACCGCGCCCACTGCGCCCACTGCGCCCAACGCGCGCACCGCGTCCGGCGTGTTGCTCTCGCGTGGGAGCCGGCACTGGACCCGCCCCGACGCGCTGCATGCGGGCATCCTGACCTTCTCCTACCGGACGGACCGGGCGTTCGACAAGGCGGCCCTGCGGCAGGCGCTGAAGACGTTGCCGGTGCGACTGCTGCGAGCCAAGGGCCTGGTGGCGTTCGATGGCGATCCGCGCGCGCATGCGGTGCACCTGGTGGCGGGGCGGATGCGGGTCGAGCCCGCCGGACACGCGCCGCAAGACGGTTCGGCGCTGGTCTTCATCGGCCCCTTCGATGCGGCCGACAAAGACACGGTGCGCGGCTGCCTCGACGCGGCGCTGGCATGATGCGCCGGCGACGGCGCACCGATGGCTTGCCCACGGCTGGGCGTCGGCTTACTGATACAACACCTTCGGCAGCCACAGCCCGATGTCCGGGAACATGTACAGCAGCACCAGCGCCACCACCTGGATCGCCATGAACGGCAGCATGCCCCCGAAGATCTGGTTCAGCGTGACATGCGGCGGGGCCACGCCCTTCAGGTAGAAGGCGGCCATCGCGACCGGCGGCGACAGGAAGGCGGTCTGCAGGTTCAGCGCGACCAGCAGGCCGAAGAACAGCGGATCGATGCCGAAGTTGTCCAGCAGCGGCACGAAGATCGGCATGAAGATGATGATGATCTCGGTCCATTCCAGCGGCCAGCCCAGCAGGAAGATGATCACCTGGGCCAGGATCATGAACTGCAGCGGCGTCAGGTCCATCGACATCACCCACTGCTCGACCAGCGCCTGCCCGCCCAGCAACGCAAACGCGGCCGAGAAGATCGACGAGCCGACGAACAGCCAGCAGACCATCGCGCTGGTCTTGGCGGTCAGGAACACCGACTCCTTGACCACGCCATAGTTGAGCTGGCCGTAGGCAGCCGCCAGCAGCGTGCCGCCGAGAGCGCCGACCGCCGCCGCCTCGGTGGGCGTGGCAAGGCCGAACACGATCGAGCCGAGCACGGCCAGGATCAGCACCGCCAGCGGGAAGAACGACGACAGCAGCTGCTTGAAGATCTCCATGCGCGCGAAGTCGAAGCGCCAGTAGAAGTAAGCCATCGCCACGCAGACCACGGCCAGCGTGATCCAGAACCAGTTTGGTACCTGCGGCGCGGTGGCCGGCGGATTGGCCGTGTCGGCACCGGGAGGGCTGGGCGCTGCCGCGCCGGGGCTCGGTGCGGCGCCGGCCGGCGGCGATTCGGCAGCCGGCGTGGCGGGGCCGGCCGGGGCCGCGGCTGCGGCCGGCGCGCTCTCCTCGCTCGGCGGCGGCGCCAGCGTGTCGAGCCCGGCGGATTCTTCGCTGCTCGCCGCGCCCAGCTCCATCAGCGTCGAGTCGATCGCCGCCGGCGGCGCGGCGGTGACGCCGGCATAGATCGAACCCATCAGCAGCGCCACCACCAGCGCAGGCAGGACCGCGATGCCGAACTGGCGCATCAGCTGGCCGGTCGGGATGGCGGCGTTGCGGCGGCCCTTGAGCGCCGTGATCAGCGCGGGCAGGGCGCGCGCGCCGATGGTGTCGCGCAGCCGCTGCTGCAGCGGCGGCAGCGGGACCTCGCGCTCGGCCATCGGCAGCGGCGGGGCGAGCCGCGGCCGCAGCTTGGCCAGCAGGATCACGTAGAGCAGGTAGAGGCCCGTCAGCATCAGGCCGGGAAAGAAGGCGCCCGCATACAGCTGCACCACCGACACGCCGGCGGTCGCGCCATAGACGATCAGCAGCACCGACGGCGGAATCAGGATGCCGAGGCAGCCGCCCGCGGTGACCGCGCCCGCCGACAGCGACGCGCTATAGCCGGCGCGCAGCATCGCCGGCAGCGCCAGCAGCCCCATCAGCGTGACCACCGCGCCGACGATGCCGGTCGCCGTCGCGAACACGGCGCAGGTGATCACCGTGGCGACGGCCAGCGAGCCCGGCAGCCAGGCCAGCGCCAGATGCAGGCTGCGGAACAGCCGCTCGATCAGGTTGGCGCGCTCGACCAGGTAGCCCATGAAGACGAACAGCGGCACCGAGATCAGCACGTCGTTGGTCATCACCGCATAGGTCCGCTGCACCATCAGGTCCAGCGTCTGCTGCACGGCGATGTTCGGATCGGCATGGCGATAGGCGAGCCAGGCGAACAGCACGCCCATGCCCATCAGCGTGAACGCGGTCGGAAAGCCGAGCATGATCGCGGCGACGATCAACGCCAGCATCAGCAGGCCGAGATGGCCATTGGTCCATTCCGAAGGCGACGGCATCAGGATGAAGACCGCCGCGACGATCATCACCATCAGCGTGGCGCCGAACCACAGTTCCTTTCTCATCGCGGCGCTCCGTCGGTTTCGCGCGCTGGCTTGTGTTCGCGGTCGTCGCGATCGTCGCGATCGTCGCGCAGGCCGCGTGGATCGAGACGATCGCGCGGATCGCCCGGGCCCGCATCGGGCGCAGGCGCATCGCGTCGGTCGGTTGCATCGCGGCCGCCGCCCTCATCGCGTTGATTCCGTTCAACGCTTTCATCGGCACCATCGCGCTCATTTCGCTCGTCCCGCGCTGCGCCACCCTCCGCGACCGCCGGCGTCGCCACCGTCCCCGCCGCGGCTTCGGCGCTGACCATCTGCTTGAGCTTGTCCACGTCGACTTCCTCGACGTCGCCCTCGCGCATCGGCCAATGGCCGCGCTTCAGGCAGATCACGCAGCGGATCGTCTCGGCCACCCCCTGCAGCAACAGCAGGGCGCCCGCGACCGGAATCACCGCCTTGAACGGATAGATCGGCGGACCGTCGGCCGCGATCGACGAGTGCTCGTTCTGCGCCAGCGAGACCTCGAAGAAATCGATGCCGGCCCAGGCCAGCGCGATCACGCCGGGGAAGAAGAAGGCCAGATACAGCACCAGGTCGATGCCGGCCTGCGCGCGCGGCGGCAGGAAGCCATAGAGGATGTCGCCGCGTACATGCCCGCGCTTGGCGAGCGTATAGGCGCCGGCCAGCATGAACAGCGCGCCGTACAGCATGTTGCTGGCGTCGAACACCCAGGCGTGCGGTGCCGACAGGGCATAGCGCGAGAACACCTCGTAGCTGATCATCAACGTCAACGCGACGATCAGCCACGAGGCGGCCTGACCGATCAGGGTGCTGATCCTGTCGATCGCAAGCAGCAGGGATTGCACGATCGCGCCCCGCTGGTCAGCTGCGCTTGCTGAAGTAGTGCGTGGCGGCCATCCGGTAATCGACGTTGGTGTCGTTCTGCCAGCG
The DNA here is from genome assembly GCF_026210475.1 of Cupriavidus cauae. Lineage (NCBI taxonomy): Bacteria > Pseudomonadati > Pseudomonadota > Betaproteobacteria > Burkholderiales > Burkholderiaceae > Cupriavidus > Cupriavidus cauae. The sequence goes on along the minus strand of NZ_CP080294.1, from coordinate 357,981 downwards.
GGTGCTGCGCTGCGCGAACGCCTTCATCGAGTCGTTGACCTTCTTGAACATCGGGTTTTCCTTTTCCTTGCGCGCCACCACTTCGTCCCAGATCTTCAGCTGCGCCTGCAGCACCGAATTGGGCGTCGCGTAGAACTTCACGCCCTGCTGCTGCAGCGCCTGATAGTCCTTCGAGTAGCGGTCGATCGCCTTCATCGACATGTCGGCCGATGCCGCGTCCACCGCGTTGGCGATCAGCGCGCGCAGCTTGGGCGGCAGCGCGTCGTAGCGCTTCTTGTTGAACAGGATCTCGAACTGTTCCGAGCACTGGTGGAAGCTGCGCAGCATGCAGACCTTGGACACGTCCTGGAACCCCAGCGCGCGATCGGAGCTGGCGTTGTTGAACTCGGCCGCGTCCAGCAGGCCGCGGTCCAGCGCCGGCACGATCTCGGCCCCGGGCAGCGCGTTGACCGCGGCGCCCAGTCCCGTGAAGATGTCGATCGACAGGCCGACCGTGCGGAACTTCAGGCCCTTGAAGTCCTCCGGCTTGGTGATCGGCTTCTTGAACCAGCCGAGCGGCTGCGTCGGCATCGGTCCGTACAGGAAGGACACCACGTCCAGGTTCAGGCTGCGGTAGATCTCCTGCTGCAGCTCCTTGCCGCCGCCGTATTTGTGCCAGGCGAGCAGCATGTTCGGATCCATGCCCCAGGCCGGTCCCGAACCCCACAGCGCCAGCGCGGAGTTCTTGCCATACCAGTAGGCGATCACGCCGTGGCCGCCGTCGAGCGTGCCCTTGCTGACCGCGTCGATCAGATCGAACGCCTTGACCACCGCGCCGGCCGGCAGCAGTTCGATCTTCAGCTCGCCGCCCGACATGTCGTTGACCTTGGCGACGAAGTCGCCGGCGAACTCGTGAAAGATGTCCTTGCTGGGCCAGGTGCTTTGCCAGCGCATCGTGATCGGACCCTGGGCCTTGACGATCGCTGGAAATCCCAGCGCCGTTGCACCGACCGCAGCCCCCGCCCCGCCCAGAAATCCCCGTCGCGATACCGCACCGCGCTTGTTTTTCGCTGCCATGCTGTCTTCCCCCTTGCTGCTGTTGACGACACCGGAGGCAGCGCCGCGAGTGCGCCAGCCTCGAACCGTTGATGCGACGTCTGGAATTGCGATGCGGTGGCCGGCCCGGTGGCGACTCTGCCGAATTGGAAGGGGGCGGCGTGCAAGTGGTTTGTAATTGACTTCATGTTAGGAATTGCAACCAAGCGCAACAATGTAGGGATTACCCGTGACGGATCGGCCCTGTCATCGCCTGCGGATCGCAGGCCAGCGACATGTCTGCTGCTTGTCTGCGCCATGTCTACCGCATGTCTGGCGAAGGCCGTGGTGCGGTCCTCCCGATGAAGGCGAAGCGGCCGGATTAGCATGACCTTTCGGCCACTTCGATGGTCGAAGCGGCTACAGTAACGAGGACCGGCCATCGCGCCATTTTTTCGCCAGGAGCCATCGCATGCCCGACCCATCAAATCAGCCCAGCCCGGCGAACCCGGCGACTCCAACCAGCCAGGCCAACCAGAAGATCCAGTTCCCGGGCCATGACGGTCAGCCGCTGGCGGGCCGCCTCGACATGCCGGCTGGCCCGGTCAAGGCCTACGCGCTGTTCGCGCATTGCTTCACCTGCGGCAAGGATGTGGTGGCGGCCAGCCGCATCGCGCAGGCGCTGACGCAGCACGGCATCGCGGTGCTGCGCTTCGACTTCACCGGCCTGGGCGGCAGCGGCGGCGATTTCGCCAACACCAATTTCTCGTCGAACGTGGCCGACCTGCATGCGGCCGCCGACTACATGCGCCAGCATCTGCAGGCGCCGGCGCTGCTGATCGGCCATAGCCTGGGCGGCGCCGCCGTGCTGGCGGCGGCCGACGGCATTCCCGAGGCAAAGGCGGTGGCCACCATCGCCGCGCCGAGCGATCCCTCGCACGTGGTCGGCCTGCTGCGCGAGCACGCCGAGACCATCGCCGCCAACGGCGAAGCCGAGGTACAACTGGCGGGACGACCGTTCCGCATCCGCAAGCAGTTTCTCGACGACGTCGCCGAGCAGACGCTGCTCGCCAAGGTGTCGCAGCTGCGGCGCGCGCTGCTGGTGATGCATTCCCCGGTCGACGAGACCGTCGGCATCGACAATGCGAGCCAGCTGTTCATCGCCGCTCGCCATCCGAAGAGCTTCGTCTCGCTGGACCATGCCGATCACCTGCTGACCCGGCGCGAGGACGCGACCTATGTCGCCAACACCATCGCCGCCTGGAGCCAGCGCTACCTCGGCATCGACGCGGCCACGCTGCCGGCCGCCGCGGTCGAGGAGGGTCTGGTGCGGGTCGAGGAGAACCATGCCGGCAAGTTCCAGCAGCAGGTCACGGTCGGCAAGCACCGGCTGCTGGCCGACGAGCCGGTCTCGTTCGGCGGCCTGAACGGCGGGCCGGCCCCCTACGACCTGCTGCTGGCGGCGCTGGGCGCCTGCACCTCGATGACGATCCGGATGGTGGCCGAGCGCAAGGGCTGGCCGCTGGAACACATCGGCGTGTCACTGAGGCACGAGAAGATCCATGCCGCGGACTGCGCGGAATGCGACACGCGCGACGGCAAGGTCGACTGGATCGAGCGCGAGGTCACGCTGCGCGGGCCGCTCGACGCGCAGCAGCGCGAGGCCCTGCTGGCCATCGCCGACAAGTGCCCGGTGCACCGAACCTTGCATTCGGAGGTGGTGGTGCGCACGCGCGCCGCGCCGGAGCAAGGGACGGGCGAACTGGCCATGGGCCCGGGCGGGGCGGGCGCGAGCCCGGCGGGCAAGGCGCCTGGCGGCTGATCGGGCCTTGGCTGCCGGCCAGTGCCGGCCCGGGCTGTTCGTCGCCTTGGCGTGCCGCCGCCACCCGAAGTCATTGTCAATTTGTGGAGATCGCCTGTGCAAACCGATGCAAATCCGACCAACAAGGCCGACAGGACGACGCCCGGCGCGACCCCCGGCGCGACCACCAGCGCGACCCCCGGCGGCGGTGCCGCCATCCCGGCCACGCTGATTCCCGGCGACGGCATCGGCCCGGAAATCATGGACGCCACCTTGCAGGTGCTGGACGCGCTGGGCGCGCCGTTCGCCTGGGAAACGCAGCAGGCCGGCATGGCGGCGCTGGAGGCCAGCGGCGACCCGCTGCCCGAGGCCACGCTGGACAGCATCCGCCGCACCGGGCTGGCGCTGAAGGGGCCGCTGACCACGCCGGTGGGCGGGGGCTTCCGCTCGGTCAATGTCCGGCTGCGCGAGCTGTTCCAGCTGTACGCCAACGTGCGGCCGGCGCGCACGCTGGTGCCCGGCCGCTATCAGGACATCGACCTGGTGCTGGTGCGCGAGAACGTCGGCGGCTTCTATGTCGCGCACGACTACTACATTGCCGTCGGCGACGATCCGCGCGCGGTGGCGGTGTCCACCGGCACCAATACGCGCGCCGATTGCCTGCGCATCGCCCGCTTCGCCTTCGAATACGCGCTGCGCAACGGCCGCAGGAAGGTCACCGTGGTCCATAAGGCCAACATCCTGAAGGCGCTGACCGGCATCTTCCTGGAGGCCGCGCGCGAGGTGGCGGCCGATTATGCGGGGCGGGTCGAGATGGAGGACCGCATCGTCGATGCCTGCGCGATGCAGTTGGTGCTGGACCCGTGGAAGTTCGACGTGCTGCTGTGCACCAACCTGTTCGGCGACATCCTGTCGGACCAGATCGCGGGACTGGTCGGTGGGCTGGGGCTGGCGCCGGGCGCCAATATCGGCGAGCACGCGGCGGTCTTCGAGGCCGTGCACGGCTCCGCGCCGGACATCGCGGGCAAGGGCGTGGCCAATCCGGTCGCGCTGATGCTGGCGGCCGGACTGATGCTCGAGCATGTCGGCCGCCAGGACCTGGCGCAGCGGATGCGCACCGCGATCGACCGGACGCTGAACGAGGACAACATCCGCACCGGCGACCTGAAGGGCAAGGCCAGCACGCGCGAGTTTGCGGACGCGGTGGTGCGGCGGTTGGCGTGAGGTGGCCGGGGGCGAGACGGCTCGGGTGAGGCGGCTCGGGTGAGGCGGCTCGGGTGAGACGGCTCGGGCGAGACGGCTCGGGTGAGGCGGCTCGGGTGAGACGGCTCGGGTGAGACGGCTCCGGTGAGACGGCTCGGGTGAGACGGCTCCGGTGAGACGGCTCGGGTGAGGCGGCCGAGTTGCGGCCGCTTAGGTGGCCAGCCGCGTTGAAGCCGGGATGAGGCGGCCCGGGTCCGGGGTGAGGCGGCGAGGCGGAGCGGTCCGCATTGACAAAGAAAGCGCCGTTCTATACGGTGCACGGTCGCCGCGCGCCCGGCTGCATCCGCCCGCCGCGCCCGCGACCCGCCGATCCGCTGACCCATCACCGATGCCCCGTAAAGCCGCCCAGGTTTCCGAAGCCGACAAGCATGCCGCCGAGGGCGGCGCGGTAGCGGTGGATCGCGCGCTGTTCCTGCTGCGCGCGTTCCGGCTCGGCGATACCGCGCTGACGCTGGCCGAGCTGGCGCAGCGTTCCGGCCTCTACAAAAGTACGCTGCTGCGGCTGCTCGCCTCGCTCGAGCATGCGCGGCTGGTCGTGCGGCATGCCGACGGCCGCTACGGCCTCGGCCCCGAGGTCGCGCGCCTGCACGCGGTCTATGCCGCGTCGTTCTCGCTGGAGACGGCCGTGATGCCGGTGCTGCGCCAGCTGGTGCAGGACACCCGCGAGAGCGCCGCCTTCCATGTCGAGCAGGGCGAGCACCGGCTATGCCTCTATCGCGTCGATTCCCCGCAGCCGGTGCGTGACCATGCCCGCGCCGGCGATCTGCTGCCGCGCAACCGCGGCGCTGGCGGGCGCGTGCTGCGCGCCTTCGCCGGCGCGCGCGGCCAGCTGTACGACACCATTCGCCGCGAGGGCGTGGCGACGCTGGTCGGCGACCGCGTGCCCGATATCGCCGGCGTGTCGGCCCCGGTGTTCGGCCCCGGCGGCGAACTGCGCGGCGCGCTGACGCTGACCTGCCCGGCCTCGCGCTACCGGCCCGATTTCCGCACCGACGTGCTGCGCGCCGCGCGCGCGCTGACCGAAACGCTGGGCGGCAGCTTCCCCTTCGACGACTGAGCGTGCGTCGGCCGGCTGGCGGCACGCCGAGGCTGCCGCCAGCCCATGCCCGACTCAAGGGGGATGCCCGGTGCCGGTGCGACGGCTATCATCAAAGGTTTTTGGGACGAGCGGCCGTGCCGCCGGGGCATATGCAACGCGGCATTTTCCGAGGGATACCGTGCAGCTAGACCAGCACAGCATTGTGATCGTCATGATGGTGGTGTTTTCCAGCACGCTGCTGATCTCGACGGGCCTTGTGTTCGCGCTGATCCGCACCGATGCCGGCCGCCTATGGGCCGGCGGCCATCTGGTGCTGTCCGCCGGCGGCCTGGCGCTGACGATCAACGCCGCCACGGTGCATCTGGTCGAAGTGGGCGCGGTGGCGGTGATGGTCTATCTGGCCGGCAAGCTGACGATCTATTGCGGCGTGCGCGTGCATCAGGGTTTGCCCGGATTCACCCGCATGCAGGGCGCCGCCGTGGTGGTCACCGTCGCCGCCGCCCTCGATGCGCTGACCGGACCCCATCCGGTACTGCAGCTGCATCGCGTCGCCTATGTCGCGCTGGCGCTGCTGTCGCTGACGACGATCCTCGTGCTGCTGCGCTCGCGCGTGCGCCATAGCGAGATCGGGCTGCCGCTGGTGCTGCTGGCGAGCGCGGTGCAGCTGTGCGCGCAGCTCTATGGCGCGTCCGCGGCCTGGCAGGCCGACAATGCGATTTCCGCGTCGCCGTTCAATGCGGCCAATCTGACCCACGACGCCACCTACAACGCCGTGGTGGTGCTCGCCCCGCTGGTGGCGACGCTGCTCGGGCTGTTCGGCTTCACCGTGATGGCGCTGGAGCAGGTGATCGCCAACAAGGAACGCGGCGCCCGCATCGACGGGCTGACCGGCCTGCTGAACCGCGCCGCGCTCGACAATGCCGCCAGCCGGCTGATCGTGTCCGCGCTGCGCAACCGGCAGGCGGTCGCCTGCCTGGTCATCGACGTCGATCATTTCAAGCAGGTCAACGACCGCAGCGGGCATCGCGCCGGCGATGCCGTGCTGCAGGCGATCGCCGAGGCGCTGGACAACTCGCGCCGCGCCTCCGATGTGGCCGGCCGCTACGGCGGCGAGGAATTCTGCGTGCTGTGTCCCCATACCGACGAGCATCAGGCCACCGCGCTGGCCCGGCGGATCCTGCGTAAGGTACGCGCGATCCCGCTGCCCGGGCCCGCGGGTAAGTTCGCCAGCGTCAGCATCGGCGTGGCGCAGCTGCGCGACGACGGTTCCGATTCGGTGGGGCTGTGGCAGCAATTGTTCGGCAACGCCGACCGGGCGCTGTACGAAGCGAAGCGGCGCGGGCGGGATCGCTACGTGCTGGCGTCCACGCTCGAGCGGGAGGAGGCGATCGCCGCGGCGGCGGAAATGGAGCGGGCGTCCGCATCGGACTCCGCGATGGCGTCGGTCATGGACGCCGATGCGCAGTCCGATCCCGCGCTGGCGGCCGATCTTCCTGGCGACACGCGCTGACCCGCCGGCCGCGACGCTTTGCAACGCACTAGTGCTTGCCGTCCGGCCGCCCACCCGGCCGCTCTCCCGACCGCTCACCCGACCTCTCGCCTGACAACTCACCCGACCGTCAGCCCTGCGACTGCCGGGGCGACACCGCCTCCGGCACATCCCGCGGCGGGTGCCCGTCATAGGTCCAGATGAACTCTCGCGGCATCGGTCCCTTGTTGCGGCCGCCTTGCTCCGTCTGCTCCCACGCGTGCGCCAGGATGCCGACCGAGCGCGACAGGCAGAACAGCCCGCGCGCCAGCGGCGGCGGGAAACCGAGCTCGGCGTAGATCACCGCGGTGGCGCCGTCGATATTCATCGGCACCGGCCGCGATCGGCCCGCACCGAGCTCCACCTCCACCGCGCGCGCGATCGCGGCGAACCGCCCGCCGACCACGCCGTCGGCGGCGGCCTGGTCGACCAGTTCGAGCAGCCGCGGCGCGCGCGGATCGACCGGATGGAAGCGATGGCCGAACCCCGAGACGTACTTGCCGTGCAGCTCGCGCCAGGCCTGCAGGCCCGCACGCACCGCTTCCCGCAGCGCGAGTCCCGCGTCGGCGCGCGCCGCGATCTCCAGGTAGAGCGCGACCGCCTGCTCGCCGGCGCCGCCGTGCACGTCGCCGAGCAGATTGAGGGCCGACGCCATCGCATTGTTCAGGCCCACGCCGCAGGTCGCCGCCATGCGCGCCACCGCGATGCTGGGCGCTTGCGGCCCATGGTCGACCGCGGACATCAGCGCGGCGTCGAGCAGGGCGGCCTGGCCGGGCGGCGGCAGTTCGCCGCGCAGCATCAGCCAGATCATCTGTGCGAACGAGACACGCCCGATCAGCTGCTCGATCGGATAGCCGCGATAGCGGATCACGCCGGGCTGCATGTCGATGATGGCGCTGCGCCACCAGTCTTCGGCACGGCGCTGGCCGGCGTCCGGGTTGGAGGGATCGAATGCGGTCATAGGGCCTTCTCCGCCTGCATGGTGTCGATCTGCTCGGCGGTATAGCCGAGTTCGAGGAGGATGTCGCGCGTGTGCTGGCCCAGTTCGGGCGGCGGCGTATCGACCGCCGGCGCGGCGCCGTCGAGCTTGAAGCCGGTGCGCAGCAGACGCAGGTCGCGTCCCACGCCCGGCGCGTCGGCAAACTCGGCGACGATGCCGCGCGTGGCGACCTGCGGGTGGGCCAGCGTCTGCGGAACCGTATAGACCGGACCGGCCGGCACGCCCGCCTGGTTCAGCAGCGGCCACCAATGCGCGGTGGGCTGGCGCGTCAGCTGCGCCTCGAGCTCGCCCTGCAGCGCGGCGCGGTGCTGCAGCCGCGCCTGCCGCTCGGCGAAGCGCGGGTCGGTGGCCAGCTCCGGCCGGCCGATCACGCGGCAGACCGCCTCGAACTGTTCCTGCTTGTTGGCGGCGATATTGATCAGCCCGTCGCCGGTGCGGAAGGTGCCCGAGGGGCTCGCGGTCATGTTGTCGTTGCCCATCGGCGCCGGTTCGCGCCCGGCCACCAGGTAGTTCGACACGACCCAGCCCATCGTCGCCAGCGTCGATTCGAGCATCGACACGTCGATCAGATAGCCCTCGGTGCGGTCGCGATCCGCCAGCGCCGCGGCCACCGCCAGCGCCGCGGTCAGCCCCCCGACGGTGTCCGAGACCGGATAGCCGACGCGATACGGCGCGGTCTCGGCATCGCCGGTGATGCTCATCACGCCGGCCATGCCCTGGATGATCTGGTCGTAGGCCGGCAGGTCGGCCAGCGGGCCGTCCTGGCCGAAGCCGGAAATCGCGCAATAGATCAGCCGAGGATTGTCCTGCTTCAGCGTGTCGTAGCCGAGCCCCAACCGCGCCATCACGCCCGGACGGAAGTTCTCGACCAGCACGTCGGACTCGCTGACAAGCCGGCGCAGCGCCTGCTTGCCGAGCGGATGCTTCAGGTTCAGCGTGATCGAACGCTTGCCGGGGTTCTGCGCGAGGAAGGACACGCCCATCAGCCTGCGGTTCAGCTCGGCGTCGGCGCCCAGCTGGCGCGCCAGGTCGCCGGTGCCGGGCGTCTCCACCTTGATCACGTCCGCGCCCAAGTGCGCGAGCTGATGGCAGCAGAAGGGGCCGGCCAGCACATTGGTCAGGTCGAGCACGCGGATGCCGCGCAGCGGCTTGCGGCGCTCTTTCGGCGCGGCCCCGGGTGGGCTGCCGTTGGCGGAGTCGGGATTCATGGCGATTTCGCCGAAGTTCTTTTGTATTCCGTACAACAGAACATCGGTCTTTTGAAAGGAACAATGCGCGCCAGCATAGAAGCCGGGAACGGGGGCTGTCAAGGCAAGCGGGCATGTCCGGGCCCGCGTTCGGCCTTGTTGCTATAATCGCCCGACCCCCCAACACCGATCGCGGGTTCGCACGCGCCGGTCGTGGTCCCGCCCCGCCGGCTGCCTCGCGATGTCATTGCGTGACGAGGAGTGATGTGGCTGAAATCCAGATCGCCTTGACCGGTTCGCCGCCCGCCGTGGACCCCGTGGACACCCAGGATCGGCCGGACACCGTCGTCTCCCTCGCGCCATCCCTCCCTTCGTTCACCGCCCCCACTGACCTCGCCGGCTCACGGCTCGATGCCGCGATCGCGCACGCCGTCGACGCGCTGATCGCGCGGCAAAGGCCCGACGGCCATTGGGTGTTCGAGCTCGAGGCCGATACCACGATCCCGTCCGAATACGTACTGCTGGTCCACTACCTGGGCGAGCCGGCCGATCCCGCGCGGGAGGCGCGCATCGCGCGCTATCTGCTGCGCCGGCAGAACGATGACGGCGGCTGGCCACTGTTTCATGGCGGCGCGTCCGATATCAGCGCCAGCGTCAAGGCGTATTTCGCGCTGAAGATGATCGGCGAGCCGGTCGATGCGCCGGCGATGCGGCGCGCGCGCGAGCGGATCCTGGCGCTGGGCGGTGCCGAAGCGAGCAATGTGTTCACGCGCACGCTGCTGGCGCTGTACGGCGTGATGCCATGGCGCGCGGTGCCGCTGATGCCGGTCGAGATCATGCTGCTGCCGCTGTGGTTTCCCTTTCATCTGTCGAAGATCTCGTACTGGGCACGCACGGTGATCGTGCCGCTGCTGGTGCTGAACACGCTGCGTCCGTGCGCGCGCAATCCGCGCCGCGTGGGCATCGACGAACTGTTTCGCCGGCCCAGCCAGGCCGCGCGGATGCCGGGCAGGGCGCCGCACCAGAGCCGCTTCTGGTATGCGGTGTTCCGCGGCGTCGATGTCGCGCTGCGCGTGCTCGAGCCCCTGTCGCCGCGCGCGCTGCGCCAGCGCGCGATGCAGCAGGCCGAGCGCTTCGTGCGCGAGCGCCTGAACGGCGACGACGGCCTCGGCGCGATCTTTCCCGCGATGGTCAACGCGGTGATGATGTTCGATGCGCTCGGCGTGCCGCGCGACGAGCCCGCGGTCGCGCAGGCCCGCGCGGCGCTGGACCGTCTGCTGGTCGAGCATGGCGGCGACGGCGATGAGACGTACTGCCAGCCCTGCTTCTCGCCGGTGTGGGACACCTCGCTGACCTGCCATGCGATGCTCGAAGCCGGCGGCGAACGCGCGCTGGCGGCGGCGGGGCGCGCGCTCGACTGGCTGCTGCCCCTGCAGGTGCTCGACGTGCGCGGCGACTGGACGGTGCGCCGTCCGCATCTGCGCCCCGGCGGCTGGGCCTTCCAGTATGCCAATCCCCACTATCCCGATGTCGACGATACCGCCGTGGTCGCGATGGCGCTCGATCGCGCCGCGCGTGGCGATGCGCGCTGGGGCGGCCGCGTCGCGCCCGCGCTGGCTCGCGCCCGCGAATGGATCGAAGGCATGCAGAGCAGCGACGGCGGTTGGGGCGCGTTCGAACCGGAAAACACGCACAGCCATCTGAACAGCATCCCGTTCGCCGATCATGGCGCGCTGCTCGATCCGCCCACCGCCGACGTGTCGGCGCGCTGCCTGTCGATGCTGGCGCAGCTGGGCGAATTGCCGGCGAACAACCGCGCCGCCGCGCAGGCGCTGCGCTATCTGCTCGATGAGCAGGAGGCAAACGGCAGCTGGTATGGGCGCTGGGGCACCAACTACCTGTATGGCACGTGGAGCGCGCTGTGCGCGCTGCAGGCGGCCGGGCTCGGGCCCGATGCCGCGCCGGTGCGCCGCGCCGCGCAGTGGCTGCTGTCCGTACAGAACGAGGACGGCGGCTGGGGCGAGGACGGCAGCAGCTACCGGCTCGATTACCGCGGCCACGAGAGCGCGCCGAGCACGCCGTCGCAGACCGCGTGGGCGCTGCTGGGCCTGATGGCGGCCGGCTGCCGCGAGCAGCCGGCGGTCGCGCGCGGCATCGACTATCTGCTGCGCGAGCAGCGCGCCGACGGGCTGTGGGACGAGCAGCATTTCACCGCGGTCGGCTTTCCGCGCGTGTTCTATCTGCGCTATCACGGCTATGCGCGGTATTTCCCGCTGTGGGCGCTGGCGCGCTACCGCAATCTCGGCAATCCCGGCAACCTTGCCAATCCCGGCGACCCGGGTGATCCCGGCAATCGTGGAGGCCTCGGCAGTTCGGCCGATGCCGCCGTTCCCAACGATGCCGCGGGGCGCATGCCATGGGGCATGTGAGCGAGTCCGCGAACCGCGCCGATGCCCGCGCACCGCTCTGGCTGGTCGTCACCGGCATGGCCTTCGAGGCGCGGCTGCTGAACTGGCCAGACGCTACGACGCTGAGCGGCCTGCGCGGCGATGCCCTCGGCCATGCGCTGACCGCAGCGCTGAGCCCCACGGTTACGGCCGCGCTGACCGCCGCGCCGACCCCCACGGTTACGGCCGCGCTAACGGCCCCTTTGCGCGACGGCAAGGAACCGGCGCACCGCTACGCCGGGGTGATCAGCTTCGGCGTCGCTGGCGGGCTCGATCCCGCGCTGCCGCCAGGCAGCGTGATCGTGGCCGATGCCGTGGCGGCTGACGGCTCGCGCTTCGACACCGACGCCCGCTGGGCCAGCGCGATTCGCCTGGCCTTACCCGAGGCGGTCGACGGCACGATCGTGGGAGTGGACTCGCCAGCCGCAACGATTGCCGACAAGCGGTCGCTGCATGCGGCGACCGGCGCGGTGGCCGTCGACATGGAGTCGCACCGCATTGCCGCGGCGGCGCGCACGGCGGGGCTGCCGTTCGTCGTGTGCCGGGCGATTGCCGATCCGGCGGGGCGCCGCGTTCCGCCGGCGGCGCTGGCCGCGTTCGGGGCCGACGGCGGTGTCGCGATGCGCGCGCTATGCGCCAGCCTGCTGAAACAGCCCGCGCAAATGGGCGAACTGCTGCAGCTTGCCCGGGAAGCCGCCGCGGCGCGGCGCGGCCTGCGCCGGCTGGCGGCCGTGCTGCAGCGCTTGGCGGGCGAATCGCGCGATCATTGGGGGGCTGGGGCTGGGGCTGGGGCTGGGGCTGGGGCTGGGGCTGGGGCTGGGGCCGGGGCTGGGGCCGGGGCTGGGGCTGGGGCTGGGGCTGGGGCCGGGGCCGGGGCTGGGGCTGGGGCCGGGGCCGGGGCTGGGGCCGGAGCTGGAGCTGGAGCTGGAGCTGGAGCTGGAGCTGGAGCTGGGGCCGGCGCTGCAGCGGGAGCCGGGGCGGGCGCTGGAGCTTGGGTTGGAACTGGCGCCGGCGTTGAGCCGACCGCGGGTCCGGGCGTCCCCGTCGCTGGCGACGCTGCGCCGGGCGCGCCGTCTGCCTCGTCCCCCTCGTCGCCATAGTCCGGCAGATCGCCGGACTCGCCGCCGCGCAGCCGCTGGCGGCGCTGCTGCAGATAGGCGTCGCGCACGAAGCTGTATTTGTCCAGCGCGGCCTGCTCCAGCAGGCTGGTGGCATCGAGCAGATTGCTGCGCGTATTGACGAACTGCAGCGCGAACAGGCTGTTGCGCCAGGCCGGATCCATATAGGTCACCGGATCGGTGAAGACGTCGCCGGCCATGCCGATGCCATCGCGCACGGTGCTGGGCCCGAACAGCGGCAGCACCAGATACGGCCCCGAGGGCACGCCCCACGTGCCCAGCGTCAGGCCCAGATCCTGCGGATGCCTCGGCAGCCCGGCCGGCGTCGCGATATCGATCAATCCGCCCAGGCCCAGCACGGTATTGATCGCGACCCGCATCACGCTCTCGGCCGCCGCCACGCCCTTGCCCCGCAGCAGGTTGTTGATCGCGTTGCCGACGTCGCCGAAATTGTTGAAGACATTGGTCACCGCGGTGCGCACCGGCTGCGGCGTGACGCGGCGATAGCCCTTGGCGACCGGCACCGCGACATAGGTATCGATCTTGTCGTTGACGGTATGGACGGCGCGGTTCAGCGGTTCCAGCGGGTCGGCAGGATTGGCGTTCGGCCCGGTCGCGCAGGCCGCGCAGCACAGCGCGGCAAGCGGGATCAGCCGGTGCAGCGCTGCCGGCGCGGGCAACAGAGACGAAGAGTCCGAAAGGCGTAAAAGGGGCGAAAGGCGTGAACGGGGCCAATGGCGTGAAAGGAGCCAATGGCGTGAAAGGAGCCAATGGCGTGAAAGGGGCGAAGGAGACGAGGGCTCTGGCATGGCGATCATGGTGGCGTCGTGGTCGGTCCGTCCGCGGCCTCGGACAATTCAGCGCGACTGGCGCGGCCGTCCCATCAGAATAGGCTGGAAAAACACCGCGCCGGCCAGCGTGCACACCAGCGACAGCGCCAGCAGCTTGCCCATGCTCGCGGTGCCGGCATGGTTGGACAGCCACAGGCTGCCGAACGCGGTGGCGGTGGTCGCCGCGCTGAACAGCACCGCATGGGTCAGGCTGGACTGCAGCAGGCCGGTCTTGCCCTCGCGCCATGCGATCACGTAGTAGATCTTGAAGGCGACGCCGATGCCGAGCAGCAGCGGCAGCGCGATGACGTTGGCGAAGTTCAGCGCGATGCCGAACACCACGCACAGCTCCAGCGTCAGCACCGCCGATACCAGCAGCGGCACCAGCGTGCGCAGCACGTCGGCGAAGCGGCGCAGCGTCAGCCATAGCAGGATCGCGATCGACAGCACCGCCCACGCGCCGGCCTGCGCGAACGCGCTCAGGATGGTGCGGGCCGAGCCGCGCACCGCGATCGGCCCGCCGGTGGCCTCCGGCGCGATCGCCAGCACCGCCGGCACGAAGGCGTCGAGCGCCGCCTCGCGCGCGCGTTCGCCGGGCGGCAGGCGCGGGCTGACGGTGACCAGCGCGCGCCCGTCGGGCGTCAGCCAGTCGCGCACCAGTTCGCGCGGCAGCGAATCGATGGCGACGCGCTCGGCCCGCAGCGCCTGCGCCAGGCCCGCCAGTCCCAGCCGCAGGGGCAGGGCGATTGCGCGTTCGGCGCGGTCGCGGGTCGCGGCGTCGGCATCGGCCAGCTTGCGCAGCGCCTGCGCGAGCCGCCGCGCTTCGCTCACGCCCGCGGCAGGCGTGGTACCGGGGGCCGAGCGGGTGTTGGCCGCCAGTTCGAGCTGGCCGGCCGTGCGGCGCAACGCGGCCACGCGCAGCGGATCGGAGGCCGGCGGCGCGGCTGGCTGGGTCAGCGCCGGCAGCAGCGCCCGCGCCGCCGATGCGATCAAGGGCAGTTTGGCGTCCTGATCGTGCGGCACGAAGCTGTCGAGCGTGGTGACGCGCTCGACCTCGGGCCGTGCCGACAGCCGCGTCGCCAGCGCACGTGCGGCATCGAGCGAGGGTGCCAGCACGCTGACATCCTCGGTGCCGGCCTGCGGCGCGTCCTTCAGCGATCGCAGCGTCGCCATCGATTCGGAGGCGGGGTCCTTCAAATTCAGCGGATCGAAATCGAAGCGCAGCTGCGTCAGCAGCGGCGAGGCGGCCAGGATCACGACGCAGGTGACCCACAGCACCGGCTTGCGATGGCGCTCGAAGAACTCGTCGGCGGGCGCGAGCCAGCGGATGCCGGGCGCCACAGTCTCGCCGTCGGGCTGCAGCACGCGGATCAGCGCCGGCAGCAGCGTGACCGTGGTCAGGAACGCGACGAACATGCCGACGCCGGCGATCAGGCCCAGTTCGGCCACGCCGCGATAGTCGGTCGGCAGGAAGGCGAAGAACGCGGCGGCGGTGGCCGCCGCCGCCAGCGACAGCGGCACCGCCAGCGCCTGCGCGGTATGGGCCAGCGCCGTCACGATATGGTCGCGGTCGTGGCGCTCGGCGCGGTAGCGCACGCCGAACTGGATGCCGAAGTCCACGCCGAGGCCGACGAACAGCACCGCGAAGGCGACCGAGATCATGTTCAGCGCGCCGACCATTGCCAGCCCCAGCGCCGCGGTGACGGCCAGGCCAGCGAACAGGCTCAGCAGCACGGCAACGATCAGCCGCGCCGAACGCAGCGCCAGCCACAGGATCAGGATCACGACCAGCACCGTCACCGCGCCGTTCAGCGCGGCGCCGTCGGCCACCGAGGCGAACTCGTCGTCGGCCAGCGCCTGCGGCCCGGTCAGCCGTACCTCGGCCGCGTAGCGCTGTGCCAGCTGCAGCTGCGCCGCGCTGGCGCGGATCGCGGCCGAGGCATCGGCGCCGGCCTGCAGGTCGCCGTAATCGAGCACCGGGCTGACCGCGACGAAGGCCAGCGCGGGACCGGACGCCGGCGTGGGGTCGGCCAGCGTGCGCCAGGACAGCGCCGCCGGCCGGCCTGCCAGCACCTGCTCGAGCGCCATCGCGCTGCGCGACAGCAGCGGCGCCATCTGCGCCAGCGTGACCTGGCCCATCTGCAGCGGCAGGCCCAGCGTGACCGACAGCGTGTCGGCCAGCCCGCGCAAGGACGGATCGCGCGCCAGCGCATCGAGCAGCGGCCGCGCATCGGTCAGGTCGCGCGTGACCCGCGCCAGCGTCGGCGTATCGAGAAACAGCAGGCCGTTGCGCGCGAAGAAGGCGCCGCCGCCGGGCTGGCGCACCGCCTCGAAGTGCGACGGCTGATTGCGCAGCGACTGCGCCAGCGCATCGGCGGCGGCTTCGGCCAACTCCGGGACCGGCGCCTGCACGACCGCGAGGATCATGCGGTCGCGGTCGGGGAAGGCCTGGTTCAGCGCGGCATCGTAGCGGGCCCACGGGGCGTCGACATCGAGCAGGCGGCCGATATCGGTATTGATCGCGAAGTGCCGCGCCGCATACCAGCCGCTGCCGGCGCAGACCACGGCCGCCAGCGCGATGGTCAGCCAGGCGCGCGCGGTCCCCAGCATCACCAGGCGGGTAATGGCCGCGGTCAGCATGCGAGGCCAGCGTGGGCGCAGGCCACTACAGCGGCGCTGGCGGCGGGTCTATACTCGATCGCTCGGATCGCCATGTTCGTCGTCATGCCGTCGGATCGCTCTCCATGTTCCCTGTCCGTTCCCGTTCCCGCTCCCGCTCGCCGCTTCCCGCGCTGGCCATCGCGCTTCCGCTGGCACTGCCCGCTCCGCTGGCACTGCCCGCACTCCCCATCGCACTCCCCATCGCACTCCCCATCGCACTCCCCATCGCGGCCGCCATGCTGATCTGGCCGCTGCCTGCCAACGCCGCCGAGCGCGCCGCGCCCGACCGGCTGGTGCGCACCGCGGTGGAAGGGGTGATTTCCGCGGTGCGCGCCGATTCCGCGGCCAGCGCCGGCGATCAGGCCAGCGTCGTGGCCGTGGTACGGCGCCAGTTCCTTCCCTATACCGATTTCGCGCGCACCACGCGGCTCGCGCTCGGTCCCGCCTGGCGCACCGCCAATCCCGCGCAGCAGCAGCAACTGGTCGAGCAGTTCCGCACGCTGCTGGTCCACACCTATGCGCTGTCGCTGTCCCAGCTGCGCGGCCAGAATGTCGAATTCCGCTATGCGCCGGTGCAGGGCGGCGCCAATGCCGACGACGTGGTGGTGCGCACGCGCGTGATCACCGCGGGCGACGAGAACCAGATCGACTACCGGCTGCGGCGCGGCGCCGACGGCTGGAAGATCTACGACATCAACATGATGGGCGCGTGGCTGATCGAGGTCTATCGCCGCCAGTTCGGCGACATCGTCGAGCGCGACGGCATCGACGGGCTGATCCGCTATCTGTCCGAGCACAACGCGCGCCAGGCCGGCGGCCGCTGAAGCGCCGCGCCTCATCGCCGGCCGCTCCGTACGGCCGCGGCCGGTTCGCCGTGCCGGTCGCGCCAGCGGCGCACCTCGAACCACTGCCACGACAGCAGCGCCGGCACGCCGTACAGCACCTCGCGCGCGCGGCGCACCAGCGCCAGAGACAGCGCGGTCTGCGCGTCGATGCCGAGCAGCTGGCCGAGCAGCATCACCACCGCCTCCTGCACGCCGAGCCCGCCCGGCACGAAGAAGGCCATATTGCGCGCCGCCATCGTCAGCGACTCGATCGCCAGCGCCTCGCCGAACGACACCGGATGGCCCAGCAGCCGCAACGCGAACCAGGTCTCGACGGTGCCGGCCGTCAGCCCCAGCAGTTGCCAGACCGCCGCGGTGACCGGCGTGCGCAGCCGTCCCAGCAGCGAGCGGATGCGCTCGTCCAGGCCCGCGCCGAGGTCGGCGCCGGCGATTGCATCGACCATCCGGTGTTCCTCGCCCAGCAGGCGCCGGGCCAGCCGTTCGAGCCGCGCGAACAGCGCGCCATGCCGCAGCGCCAGCGCAAACGCGACCGGCAGCGGCAGCGACAGCAGCAGCCCGCCGCCGATCGTCAGGGCGCGCTGTTCCTGATGGCCGCCGGGAATCGCGGCGATCAGCAGCAGCACGCCGATCACGCAGAACAGATACTGCGAGAACAGCGTGACCATGACCTCGACCACCACGCTGGCGGTGACCGCGCTGGTGTCGCCGACCTGCAGCCTTCCCAGCCGGATGCCGGCCAGCTCGCCGCCCACATTGGCCGTCGGCAGCAGCCGGTTGACGGCCTCCCGCACGCTTGCCACCCACCACAGGAACAGCATGCCCGGATGCGCGGCGGGCGCCGCGGCGCGCAGCAGGCCCTGCCAGGCGCGCGCGTCGAGCGCGATCGCCACGCCATGCACCGGCAGCAGCCACAGCAGCGGCCAGCCGGCGCGGGCGACGGTGTTGGCGATCTGTCCCACGCCCTGATGCACGATCAGCGCGCCCAGCGCGATCAGCCCGATCAGGCCGGCCAGCAGTCCGAGCCGCTTCATCGCCGCCACCCCGGCGAGGCACAGGAGCCGTCGTCGCCGATGCGCGCGGGCAACTGATCGGCGAAGCCGCCGCGCCGCGGCGCCACCTGCTCCAGCGCGGTGCGTACGCGCGGCGACAGCAGCGCGGCCAGTTCGTCGGCATGGCGGTAGCCGCGCATCGACGGCGCGATCCGTTCGCCGGATTCCGTCGCCGGATGCAGATAGAGCTCGACCACGCCGGGCGGCAGCGTGCGCAAGGCGGCCAGCACGGCGTCCTCGTCCATCGCGCCGCTGCGGGCGATGCCGATCACATGGTCGTTGTGGGCGATGCCGGCGGCATCGAGGCGCCGGCG
Source organism: Cupriavidus cauae (assembly GCF_026210475.1). Lineage (NCBI taxonomy): Bacteria > Pseudomonadati > Pseudomonadota > Betaproteobacteria > Burkholderiales > Burkholderiaceae > Cupriavidus > Cupriavidus cauae. The sequence goes on along the minus strand of NZ_CP080294.1, from coordinate 339,885 downwards.
CAGCAGCGCGAGCCACGGGCGCAGCCACCATGGCGCGCCCGTCTCCCGCGGCAGCCGCATCGCGCGCAGGCCGTAATCGCGGCCGATGGCGAGGATCAGCGACAGCACGGTCGGATGCAGATGGAAATGCTTGTGCGTATTGACGTGATCGAGTGCCAGGCCGGTCGCGGCGAAGGCGGCGAACTGCGCGCGGATCTCCGCGGCCAGCTGGCGGCGCACCGCATCGGACAGGAAGAAGCGCAGGCCGTCGCGCGCCATCGCCGAGCCGAAGCGGCCCTCGGCGTCGACGAGGTCGGGAATGGCGGCCGGCGGCAGCACCGACGGACCGTCGGCCAGCACCAGATGCAGGCCCACGCGCAGCCGCGGCAGCCGGTGCGCGCGCGATACCGCATCGGCGGCGGCCGGTGCGCCGACCATCAGGCTGGCGGCGTCGAGCACGCCATGCCGGTGAGCCAGCTCGACTCCCTCGTTGACGGCCGGATGCAGGCCGAAGTCGTCGGCGGTCACGATCAGCGCGCGTGGCCGCGTACGGCCCGTCGCCGGCCCTGCGGCCGTGGTCGCGTCAGCGGTCGCCTTGGTGGTCGCGTTGACGGTCGCGGTGGTGGTCGGGATCGGCAGGATCACGCCTCGTGGGTATGCAGGAAGCGGAAGAATTCGACGCCTTCGCGCAGCCGGCGCCGCGTCATTTCCCAGCTGCCCATCATTTCGCGGGTGATCTCCCAGATCTTGGACGGCCGGAAGTAGAAGCGGCGGTAGAAGGTCTCGACGCCGTGATAGATCTCGTCGCGCGACAGATGCGGGTAACTGATCGCCGCCAGCTGCACGCCGCGGTCGTTGACCAGCGGGATCACCTTGTCGTCGGCCAGCCAGCCGTTGTCGAGCGCCTGCCGGTACAGCGCGGTGCCGGGGTAGGGCGCGGCCAGCGAGACCTGGATCGTATGCGGATTGATCTCCTGCGCGAAGGCGATGGTCTTCTCGATGGTCTCGCGCGTCTCGCCCGGCAGGCCGAGGATGAAGGTGCCGTGGATCGTGATGCCGAGCTTGCGGCAGTCCTCGGTGAAGCGCCGCGCGATATCGGTGCGCAGGCCCTTCCTGATGTTCAGCAGGATCTGGTCGTCGCCCGATTCATAGCCGACCAGCAGCAGGCGCAGGCCGTTGTCCTTCATGATCTTCAGCGTGCTGTAGGGGACGTTGGCCTTGGCATTGCACGACCATGTCACGCCCAGCTTGCCGAGCCCGCGCGCGATCTCCTCCACGCGCGGCTTGAAGTCGGTGAAGGTGTCGTCGTCGAACATGATCTCGCGCACCTCCGGCATATTGCGGCGGATCCATTCGACCTCGGCCAGCACGTTCTCCGGCGAGCGCACGCGGTAGCGATGGCCGCCGACCGTCTGCGGCCACAGGCAGAACGTGCAGCGCGAGCGGCAGCCGCGGCCGGTGTAGATCGATACATAGGGGTGCAGCAGATAGCCGATGAAGTAGTTGCGAATGTTCAGGTCGCGCCGGTAGACCGGGGCGACGAAGGGCAGCGCGTCCATGTCCTCGATCATCGGCCGCGGCGGGTTGTGTTCGATGGTGCCGTCGGCCGCCCGGTAGCTGAGCCCGGCGATCCGCGGCAGCGGGATGCCGGCGGCGACGTCGCGGCACGTGTAGTCGAATTCCTCGCGGCAGACGAAGTCGATCGCCTCGCTGGCGGCCAGCGTGCCGCCGGGATCGACCGCGGCCTTGGCGCCGACCATGCCGAGCCGGATGGTCGGATAGCTGGCCTTCAGCGCCTGCGCGAAACGCACGTCGGCCGGGAACGACGGCGTGCTGGTATGCACGATCACCAGTTCGTATTCGCTGGCGATGGCCAGCGTCTGTTCGAGGCTCAAGCCGTCGGCCGGCGCATCGAGCAGGCGGCTGCCGGGTACCAGCGCCGCCGGTTGCGCCAGCCAGGTCGGATACCAGAACGAGCGGATCTCGCGCCTGGCCTGATAGCGCGAGCCGGCGCCACCGTCGAAGCCGTCGAAGGAGGGCGCTTGCAGGAACAGGGTCTTCATCGGGTCCTCCGGGAGACGGAAGGGGGCTGCATGTCGGCGCGATCGTGGGGGCGGGGCGGGCTTGCGCCGACTGCCGCGCTCGCGACCCCATCGCGCGTCCATTGGATGGCAAGGCGCGTACCGCGCCAGCGCACCTGCCGGCCGGCCATCGCCACCGTCCATTCGAGCAGCAGCAGCGTGTCCCGCAAGGGCGCGCGCAGCGCCGCGCCCGCATCGCGGCAACGCAGCGTCCGGGCCATCGCCCCGAGCACCGCCACGAGCGCGAGCGCGCGCGAGGACGCCAGCAGCAGCCCGATCACCAGCATCGGCCAGGTAAAGGTCAGGAAGACCAGGGCGAAGCCGGCGGGATCGAGGGCGCGCAGCGTACGCAGCCAGCGCAGTTCGTGAGACCACAGCGCGCGCGGCGTGGTTTCCGCGATATCGGTGCCGACCACGACCTCGGACAGCACGGTGCGCAACCCTTGCCGGCGGGTCAGCTCGCCGAGCCAGTAGTCGTCGGCGAGCCGGTCGGCCAGGGCCGCGAAGCCGCCAATCCGCAGCAGCGCCTCGCGCCGCAACGCGATGGTCGCGCCGAAGCCGAAGCGCTGGCTGCCTCCCGCATGCGCGACGCGTACTGCGGGAACGAACCACTCGTCGATGAATTGCGCCCCCAGCCGCGCCCAGATGCCCCGCAGCGGCCGGCCGCGATACAGGCAGGTCACGATGCCGACGCGCGGGTCGGCCAGCAGCGCCGTGACGCGCCGCAGATAGTCGGCACGCACCGCGATATCGCTGTCCGCGATCACCAGCCGCTCGTGGCGCGCCAGCGGCAGCATCGCCAGCAGGTTGGCGACCTTCGGGTTGACGGTCGGCAGCGCCGGCGCGCTCCGATGCGCGCCGATCGCCACGGCGATATCGCAGCCGGGGAACGCCCGACGCAAACGGTCGACCACGGCCAGCGCCGCATCGTCGGGCTCCCACACGCCGAACACCAGCTGGAAGCAGGGATGGCGCTGCCGGCAGAAGCTGGCGAGATTGCGGTACAGGCGCGGCTCGTCGCCGCACAGCGGCTTGAGCACCGTCACCGGTGCGAGGCCGTCATCGCCTTGTACGGCGGGCGCGGGCAGGGGACGGCGGCTGGCCCACCAGGCCGCCGCCGCATAGCCCGATGCCAGCACGGTCAGGACGCCGCCGGCCAGTCTGACCCAGTCCATGCGCGTTCAATGCAGCGCCGTGGCCCGCCGGTCCGGCTTCGGGGCGTGGATGGAACCGGCGGTGTCGGGGGCGTCGGCCGAACCGGCGGAATCCGCAGAATTCGCGGCAGAATCCGCAGAATCGGCGGTGGAATCGGCCGGGCCGGCGGCGCGGCGCCGGATCTGCTCGAGCTTGATCTCGACATGGCGCGAGAACACGTACTCGGCCGGCCGCTGGCCGTCCAGCGCAATATCGGGCGCCATCGGGCCGTCGGTGCGCACGCCGCGCAGCGCGACGCGCATCGCCTTCAGCGGATGCGCGACGGTATCGGCCACCGCGGTGGCCTCATAGCCGCTGTGCACCATGCAGTTGGCGCATTTCTCGTAGTTGCCGGTGCCATAAGCGTCCCAGTCGGTGTCCTCCATCAGCTCGCGAAACGTCGCGGCATAGCCTTCGCCGAGCAGATAGCACGGACGCTGCCAACCGAACACGGTGCGCGCCGGATTGCCCCACGGCGTGCAGCGGTAGGTCTGGTTGCCTGCAAGAAAGTCCAGGAACAGCGTCGACTGGCTGAAGGCCCATTGCCGCCCGCGCCGGCCGCGCGCGAGGATGTCGCGGAACAGCTGGCGCGTCTTGCCACGATGCAGGAAGTGCTGCTGGTCGGGCGCGCGCTCGTAGGCATAGCCGGGCGAGACGGTGATGCCGTCCACGCCCATCGCCTTGACCGAGTCGAAGAAACGGGCCACGCGCTCCGGGTCGGCATCGTTGAACAGCGTGCAGTTGATGTTGACGCGAAAGCCGCGCTGCTTGGCGGCGCGGATCGCGGCCACCGCGCGCTCGTAGACGCCAGGCTGGCAGACCGCGCGGTCGTGCATCTCGGGATCGCCGTCCAGATGCACGGACCAGACGAAGTAGGGGCTCGGCCGGTAGGCGTCGAGCTTCTTCTCCATCAGCAGCGCGTTGGTGCACAGGTAGACGAACTTGCGGCGCGCGACGATGCCTTCGACGATGGCCGGCATCTCCTTGTGCAGCAGCGGCTCGCCGCCGGCGATCGAGACCACCGGCGCCCCGCATTCGTCGACCGCCGCCAGGCACTCGTCGAGCGACAGGCGCTGGTTCAGGATGGGTTCGGGATAGTCGATCTTGCCGCAGCCGGCGCAGGCCAGATTGCAGCGGAACAGCGGCTCGAGCATCAGCGCGAGCGGATAGCGCTGGCGGCCGGCCAGCCGCTGGCGGACCACATAGGCGCCCACGCGGGCAACCTGGAGCAGGGGGATGGCCAAGGCGCGCTTCCTCCTTCGATGTGGGTGGATGGATGCCTGGGCGGGATCGCGCTTCGCCCGGCGGCTTCAGGCCACGGTGACGCCGGCCAGCTCGGCGGGCAGACGGAACTGCGCGGTTTCCTCGCGGCCTGTCATCGTGCTGACTTCGACCGACCCCAGCCGGCGCAGCGCGGCCAGCACGTCCTCGACCATCGCTTCCGGCGCGGACGCCCCGGCCGTGATGCCAACCACGGCGGCATCGCGCACCCAGGCCGGGTCGAGCTCGCTGCCATCGGCGATCAGAAACGACGGCACGCCGCTCTCGGTACCGATCTCGCGCAGGCGGTTGGAGTTGGAACTGTTGGGCGCGCCGATCACCAGCAGCACGTCGACCTGCGTGGCCAGCTCGCGCACCGCGCTCTGGCGATTCTGCGTGGCATAGCAGATGTCGCGCGTATCGGGTCCGACCAGATCGTGGAAGCGCCGTTCCAGCGCGGCGATGATGCCGCGTGTATCGTCGACGCTCAGCGTGGTCTGCGTGACATAGGCAAGCGGCGTGTCGGCGGCCAGATCGAGCTGCGCGACCTCGGCCTCGTTCTGCACGAGGATCACGCGGCCGGGGATCTGGCCCATCGTGCCGACCACCTCGGGATGGCCGGCATGGCCGATCAGGATGACGATGCGGCCGCTGGCCGCGTATTGCCTGCCCTGGTTATGGACCTTGATGACCAGCGGGCAGGTCGCGTCGATCGCATGCAGCTGGCGCGCTTGGGCTTCCCGCTCGACGCTGCGCGCGACGCCGTGCGCGCTGAAGATCGTCACCGCGTCGGCCGGCACCTCGTCGAGTTCCTCGACGAAACGCGCGCCCTTGTCGCGCAGGGTGTCGACCACATGGCGGTTGTGGACGATTTCGTGGCGTACGTAGACCGGCGCGCCGTGCTTGACCAGCGCGCGATCGACGATCTCGATCGCTCTTACCACGCCCGCGCAGAAGCCGCGCGGCTGAGCCAGAATCACCCGCATGGAGACGTTCCCCCTGGCAATACAACCTGGACACCGCGCCTTGACACCGGGCCCTTGACGCCGGGCCTTGACACCGGGCCCTTGACGCCGGGCCTTGACACCGGGCCCTTGACGCCGGGCCTTGACGCCGGGCCTTGACGCCGGGCCTTGACGCAGCGTTGCCGGCAAGCCGCCGTGGAGCCGGCGCCTTGTCCGGTGTGCGGGAAGCGCTTCCCGTCGCACGGTGGTTACTATATACCCGCGTCGGCGGCTTTGCCCGGCCGGCCCGGGGCAGGTCCGGCGGAGGTCCGGCACACGTCCGACACACGTCCGGCACAGTTGGAAGCAGGTTCGGCGCAGGTCTGGCACACCCAGGCAGTCCCGCCGGACGAAGCACCGCGCGACAGACCGTGCGAAAAGACAGCGCGCAGGACAGCACCATGGAGAGCCGATGGAAAGCATCGACGACGACATTCTGGTCACCGGGGCATCGGGCTTTCTCGGCTCCGCGGTGGCACGGCAAGGACTCGCGCGCGGCTGGCGCGTGCGCGTGCTGGTCCGCGCCGGCAGCCCGCGCGGCAATCTGGAGGGCCTGCCGGTGCGTATCGTCGAAGGGGATATGTGCGATCCGAAGGCGGTCGAGCGCGCGATGCGCGGGGTCCGCTATCTGTTCCACGTGGCGGCCGACTACCGGCTGTGGGCGCCCGAGCCCGAGACCATCGTCCGCACCAATGTGGTCGGTGCCGAGACCATGATGGGCGCGGCCCGGCGCTGCGGCGTCGAGAAGGTCGTCTATACCAGCAGCGTTGCCACGCTGCGCGTGCAGGGCGCGACCGCGCCGGTCACCGAGACTGCCACGCTGTCGCCGCAGCAGGCGATCGGGGCCTACAAGCGCAGCAAGGTGCTGGCCGAACGCGCCGTCGAGCGCGAGATCGCCGCGGGCCTGCCGGCCGTGATCGTCAATCCTTCGACCCCGATCGGGCCGCGCGATATCCGGCCGACGCCGACCGGCCGGGTGATTGTCGAAGCGGCCAGCGGGCGCATTCCCGCCTTCGTCGATACCGGGCTCAATCTCGCGCATGTCGACGATGTGGCGGAAGGGCATTGGCTCGCGCTTGAACGCGGACGCATCGGCGAGCGCTATATCCTCGGCGGCGAGGACGTGCCGCTGCGGCAGATGCTGCGCGATATCGCCGAGCTGACCGGCCGCCGCGGCCCGCTGGTGCCGCTGCCGCGCTGGCCGCTGATCCCGTTCGCGCATCTGTCCGAGGCGATCGCGCGGCGGCGCGGCACCGAGCCGCTGCTGACGGTGGACGGGCTGGCGATGTCGCGCTACCGCATGTACTTCAGCTCGGACAAGGCGCGCACGGAACTGGACTACCGGCCGCGGCCGTATCGGGAAGGGCTGCGCGATGCGGTGGAGTGGTTCCGTGGGGCGGGGTATCTGCGCTGATGGCCGAGACCGGGCGGGCGCGCAAATGCATCGGCGGCCCGCAGGCCGCCGATCGACAATCAACGCTCACGATCAACGCGCACGATCAACGCTGGATGTGGGCGGGCTTACCGAAGCAGTGACTTACCAACTCACTTGCCAACCCAGGGACTTACCAGCGCAGCTGCTTGTTGCGCTGGCCCGCGCTCAGCGTGGTGCGCTTGGTGTTGCCCTGATAGTCCGCGGTGACCTGGTAGGTGCCCTTCGGACCCTTGATCAGGCAGCGCGGTCCGGTGGAGCGGAAGTTCGCGACCTGCTTGCCGCCGCGCGACAGCGTGATATCGACATCGGACAGATATTCGCCGCGCGGGCCTTCGGTCATCAGCAGGCCCATGTCGTAGTTGCGGGCCTCGGCGCGCATCGCTTGTTGCTCGTCTTCGGCGACGCCGCCGCACACATAGGTAAAGGGCCCGGCCGTCTGCGGCGTCAGGTCCGCGGCCAGGGCCGGGACGCTCAGGGCCAGCGCACCGAGCGCGGCGGCGCCGAGCCCGGCAAGGCGGCGGGAAAGACGAGACTGGCGGGGAGGATCGAAACGGCCGGAATGGCCAGGGCAGGACGATTCGGATGCAAGAGTCAGTGTCTTCATCGATGTTCTCCTGTGACGGGGATAGCAGTTTGACGATGCGAATGCCGGGTTTGTTCTCGCCTCGCCGGCAATTTGCCGAAGCCTTTTCCGCTTTCTTGCCGATCTCGCAAGAGTCGGCGGGCCTGCGCGGCCCCTGCGAGACGGGCACGAGGCCCTCAGGACCCCTCGGGGGCCGCGGGGACGCGCCTGCAGCCGTAATACAGCGTCACAAATGCAACACTTCGCGCGGCCAATATTACGGCGCCGCCGCATACAGTACGGCCATGTTCAACGGCTCCTCAGGGGGACAACCATGAAACGGATTCTCGCAATGGTCGCTGTGGGCGGTGCCATGCTGGCAGCCAGCGCCGCGGCGCATGCCGGGGTGGACATCCATATCGGCGTCGGCGTGCCCGGCGTGGTGGTGGCGCCGGCACCGGTCTACCGGCCGGCTCCGGTCTATGCCCCGGCGCCCGTCTATGCGCCGGCCCCGGTGGCCTACGCCCCCGCGCCCGTGGTGGTGGCGCCGCGCCCGGTGGTGGTCGCTCCCGCGCCCGTCCGTTACGGCCCGCCGTATGGCTATGCGCGCGGCTGGCACCGCCACGACGGCTATCGCGAGGCGCGCTGGCGCGATCATCGCCACTGGCACTGAGCCGCGGCCGGGCCTTGCCGTACCGGCTTGAGGGACATCATCCGCCTTGGCCGCTTCGGCGGCCCGGCCTCCTCAGGCCGGCGCGGCGGGCGCCGGCGCCTCCTGCAGTATTGCGTGTTCGGTCATGCGCAGCGCGTCGACGTCGTAGCCCAGCTCCGCGACCCGATGCAGCAATTGCGAGCGCAGCGCCGGCTCGGGATCGCGCGCCCGCGTCAGGATCCACAGGTAGCGCCCTGACGGCTCGCCCACGATCGACCAGCTGTAGTCCTCGGCGTGGTCCAGGATCCAGTAGTCGCCGACGTAGAACGGTCCGAAGAACGACACCTTGAACTTGGCGTTGCGGCTGTCCGGCACGACGCGCGCCTTGCCGCGCGAGATGCGGGGCTTGCCGGTCGCGTCGCGGCCGGCGCGGTTGACGATGTCGATCAGCCCGTCCGGCCGCAGGCTGTACTCCGCGGTGACCGCGTCGGCGCCCTGCTCGAAGTGGTTGTCGTAGCGCGCCATCTCGTACCAGCGGCCCAGGTAGGGGTCCAGTTCCACGTCCTTGTCCGGCTCGGGCACATGCGGATTGCGCACGGGTTCGCGCGAGCGCGCGGCCAGCAGCAGTGCCGCACTGACGCTGGCGACGCCGGCGAGCGTGGCCAGCGTGGTCATGCGAGCCTTGTTCATGTCTGCCTCCTCGGGATGCCATCGGGCCAGGTGATTGGCCAGTTATCGGCCAGTCTAGGCAGCGATGACGGCGGGCGGCATCGGTCCGCGTCCTACGCGCCAGAGCCTATGCGGCCCGACCTATGCGGCCCGACCTATGTGGCTCGACCTATGCGGCCAGACCGATGCGCCGGGACCCATGCGTCCGAACGGGCCGGCTGCCGGTCTTGTCGTATCGCGATGATGTGGCGTATCGTGCCGTATTGATTTGTCTCCATGGATTGACAGCCGCATGACGCCCACCCCGGACAGCGACGCGCGCACGCGCAAGGTGATGTTGTGGGTCGTCGCGGTCGGCTTCTTCATGCAGACGCTGGACAGCACCATCGTCAATACCGCGCTGCCCGCGATGGCGGCCAGCCTCGGCGAAAGTCCGCTGCGGATGCAGTCCGTGATCATCGCGTATTCGCTGACGATGGCCGTGATCATCCCGGCGTCGGGCTGGCTGGCCGACCGCTTCGGCACGCGGCGGATCTTCCAGCTGGCGATCGCGCTGTTCGTGCTCGGATCGCTGCTGTGCGCCTATGCGCAGAGCCTGCCCTTCCTGGTCGCGGCGCGCGTGGTGCAGGGCGTCGGCGGCGCGATGCTGCTGCCGGTCGGGCGGCTGGCGGTGCTGCGGACTTTTCCGCGCGAGCAGTTCCTGCAGGCGCTGAGCTTCGTCGCGATTCCCGGCATGATCGGGCCGCTGATCGGGCCGACGCTGGGCGGCTGGTTGACCCAGGCGCTGTCGTGGCACTGGATCTTCCTGATCAACGTGCCGGTCGGGCTGCTCGGTGGCCTGGCCACGCTGCGCTACATGCCGAACAGCCGTCTGCCCGAGACGGGCCGTTTCGACGTCGCCGGTTACGCCTTCCTCGCCACCGCAATGGTGACGATCTCGTTCGCGCTCGACGGCCTGGCCGACTTCGGCTTCGAGCACGCCACCGTGCTGATGCTGCTGATCGCGAGCCTGGCCGCGCTGACCGCCTATGCCCTGCACGCGGCGCGGCGCACGCAGCCGCTCTTTCCCTTGACGCTGTTCCGCATCCACAGCTTCAGCGTGGGCCTGCTCGGCAATCTGTTCGCGCGCATCGGCAATGGCGCGATGCCGTTCCTGATCCCGCTGACGCTGCAGGTGTGCCTGGGCTATTCGCCGCTGTACGCGGGGCTGATGATGTTGCCCGTGACCGCGGCCGGCATGCTGTCCAAGCGGCTGGCGACGCGCCTGATCGAGCGGCACGGCTATCGCCGGGTGCTGGTGACCAATACCTTCGTGGTCGGGCTGGTGATCGCCTCGTTCGGGCTGATTTCGCCGACCTTGCCGCTGCCCCTGGTGCTGTGCCAGCTGGCGCTGTTCGGCGCCGTCAATTCGATCCAGTTCACCGCGATGAATACGGTCACGCTGAAGGATCTCGGCGGCGCCAGCGCCAGCGGCGGCAACAGCCTGCTGTCGATGGTGCAGATGCTGGCGATGAGCCTGGCGGTCACGTCCGCCGGCGCCTTGCTGGGGACCTTCAACCGCGTCTTGCAGGAGCATGCGCAGGCCGGGCCGCTGCCGGCGTTCCATGCGACCTTCGTCTGCGTGGGGCTGATTACGTCGGCGTCGGCCTGGATCTTCATGCAGCTGACGCCCGAGGACGATACCGGGACGGGCCAGGCCACCAGGGAAACGCGCGAGACGGCGGAAGCGGCGGAGGTCTGAGGCCGCGGACCGGCCAGGAACGGCGCCGGGTTGGTCCGCCGCTGTTCAGGATTGGCGCGCCTGCACGGGGAGATGCGCGCGGCGGATGTTGGGCGCGCAGGGCGGGATGTCGTGATGCCACTCGCGCGGGATGTCGGGCTCGACATCGAACTCGTTGCGCACGATGGTTTCGATCGCGGTACAGACGCCCACCGTGCCCTTCGGCCCCACGCAGACCAGGCTGCGCGGACGCTCGGCATCGCGCGGTACCGCATACACGTGCATGCCCTCGCGATACAGCGGATGGCTCGGCAGCCGCGCATTGACCATCTCGACAAAGCGGCGCGGACTGATCACTGGCTTTTCCATGGCGGTCTCCCTGCGAGCGGAACAGCCTCTCTTGCCGGTGCGCCGTGGCGCCGGTGGCGAGTGGGGTTCTCCCGTCGTGGTGAGAGTCGGTCGGATCGGGTCCAGTGAGACGCCGACGGCGTCTGCGCCCTGCCGGCAAGGTGCCGTCAAGCCAGGTTGCGAGCGCGCAGCAGACCCGTGCCGGGCGAAAGGCCCGACGCCTTCAGGGTAGTGCATATCGGCCGCCGTGCAAGCGCCGGCGCCCGGACTCAGTGCTCCGTGGCGATGCGGGGACCGTTCAGCAGCCGGTTGCATTCGGCCCAGCCGGCCGCTTGCGCCTCGGCCTTCGTGGGCCACTCGGCGTGGGCCTCGATGATGCAGTCGCAGTCGGCGCTGCCGCAGTGTTCCTCGAGCACCATCTGCCAGGTGTAGGCCTGCGGCTGCAGCTCGATCACGTGCAGCACCACGGTGCGGTGCTGGTCCGACAGGGACAGGGATGTGTTCGGCATGGCGGGTTCCCCTTGCTACCTCGATTCATCCTAGCAGTTGGACGCGGGGATTTCGGGCCGGTGGCACAGTGAGGACGCCGCTTTTGTTTCGTGGGCATTTACAGTATCTTCTGCGCTTGCCCGTGCCCGCCGCCGATCCCTCTGCCTCGATGAGCCGCATTTCTTCCTCTGCCGCCGCTTCCTCCGCCACTTCCTCCGCCGCTTCCTCCGCCGCTTCCGCCACCCCCTCCGGTGGGACCGCCCGAGGCCTTGGCGATGGCATCGCCGCGCTGCTGGCGCACTACGACACCACCGTGTTGCCGCTGTGGACCGGCGCCGGCTGGCACGAATCCATCGGGCTGCCCTACGAGGCCCTGGCGGGGCGCGATGCCAGCCCGCTGCCGGTGCAACGCTTTCGGGCGATGGCCTGCGCGCGGCAGCTCTACGTGTTTTCGCGGCAGCCGGGCGGCCTCGCCCACGCCGATACGCTGTTCGCCGCGCTGCGCCGCCGGTTCGCCGATCCGGAAGGGGGCTGGTACTACAGCATCGACGCCGACGGCGCGCCGCTCGATACCGGCAAGGACCTGTACACGCACGCCTTCGTCGTGTTCGCCTGCGCCGCGTACTGGCGCCGCAGCGGCAATGCGGATGCCCGCGACGTGCTGGACGGCACGGTGGCGCTGATCGAGGCGAAATTCGGCATTCCGGACGGCCTGTACCACGCCGCGCTGGCGCGCGACTTCACCGTCGAGCGCGAGGCGGTACTGCAGAACCCGGTGATGCATCTGACCGAGGCCTATCTGGCCGCGCACGAGGCCACCGGGGACCAGTGGTACGCGCAGCGGCTGCGGGAGATCGCGCAGCGAGTCCAGCGCACCTTCGTCGATCCGGCGAATGGCTGCATCGCCGAGTTGCCGCTGGGCGCGGCCGACAACCGGATCGAGCCGGGCCACCAGTTCGAGTGGTATTCGCTGCTGGCAATGGCGCCGTCGGTGTTCGGCGCGTGCGAACTGGCCGAGTCGCTGACGCGCGGCTGTGCCTTCGCGCAGCGGCATGGGGTGGCACCTGGCACGCAGGGCGTAGCCGCGGCGCTCGACGCGGACGGACGCATCATCGATGCGACCCAGCGCATCTGGGCGCAGACCGAATACGCCCGCGCGCTGGCACTGCGCGGCGACGGCGAGGGCCGGGCCGCGCTGGCCCAGTGGCTGGCCGCCTTCCCCGGCCGTTTCCTGCATGCACGCGGCTGGCACGAATGCATCGGCCCGGACGATGCGGTGCTGCGCGACGAGATGCCCTCGACCACGCCGTACCATCTGGCCACCGCCTACGAGGCGCTGCGCAAGCTCGCCGATTGAACCCCGTGCTGCCCGTGCTGCCCGTGGTTTCCGTGCAGTAACGCGGCCCGCTCAGTCCTGCACGCCGTTCTCGCGCAGCAGCCGCTCGCACTCGTCGAGCATGTCGTGCGCGAAGGCAGACTGATAGTTCGGGTCCAGCGATTCCATCATTTCATGCGCGGCGTAGAGGCCCGCCGAGCGCGACAGCGTTTCCGCCAGTTGGCGTGCGAGCTGGTCGCTCAGTTCCGACAGCAGCCGGCGCTCGCTCAGCGCCAGTTGCAGGCGCGAGCGCGACAGCCATTGGGCGGCCAGCGTGGCGGCCTGAGCGTCGGTCATCCATTTGCCGTGCTCGTAGTAGGCCGACAGGCGTTCGGCGGCCAGCGCGAACAGCAGCGCCTTGCGCGTATCGAAGTCGAGCAGGGGAGCGGAGGGAGCAGGGGGACGCGGGGGAATCGCTGACATCGGAAACGAATCGGATTGGCACGTGCGGGCAGACGCGACGGACGCGACGGACGCGACCGCCCAGCGGAAATGGCGCAGTCAGGCCATGGTGGACGGCATCAAGCCGCCGAACCGGCCCCGGCCGCGGCGAGGCGCTGGCCGAGCCAGACGCCGATGTCGGCGATCTCCTCGAGGCAGACCGAATGCGGCATCGGATAGGTCTGCCACGTCAGCGGATAGCCGCGTTGCTGCAGCAGGTCGCGCGCCTGCGTGCCGAGCGCGAGCGGCACGACGTCGTCCTGCGCGCCGTGCGCGGCGAAGATCGGCGTCGCGGCGTTGCCCGGCGCGGCCTCGGCGTCGAGCAGCGTGGGCGAGGCCAGATAGGTGGACAGCGCGATGATCCCGGCCAGCGGCTCGGGATGGGTCAGTCCGGCCAGATACGCCATCGCGCCGCCCTGCGAGAAGCCCGCCAGCACGATGTGCGAACTCGGGATGCCGCGCGCGTTCTCGCGGGCGATCAGCGCGCGGATCGTGTCGCGCGACGCGCGGATGCCGCTCTCGTCGGCATGGCGGCGCGCATCGTTGAGCGAAACGATGTCGTACCAGGCGCGCATGATATAGCCGCCGTTGCAGGTCACCGGAATCAGCGGCGCGTGCGGGAAGATGAAGCGCACCGCTGCGTCGGACGGCAGGCCGAGTTCTGGCACCACCGGCACGAAATCGCCGCCGTCGGCGCCCAGGCCATGCATCCAGATCACGGCAAAGCGTGGCTGCGGCGCGGTTTCGATTTCGATCGGGGCGTCGGCGGAGGATTCGGCGGCGGATTGAGCGGCGTGGAAGGCTTCGGTCATGGCAAGGCGCGGGGTCGACGGCGCGCTGGGGAAGGACTGGACGGCATCGGCAAGGATGGCGTGCGCATCCTCAGGGATCGCCGGCATCCGCGCTTTGCAAATGCAACGGCGCCGGGCAGCGCGGCTGCGCAGTATCGCACAGAAGCGGCGCGCGCCCGCCGCGGGGCGCGCCGCCGACAGCAAGGGATCAGGCCGCGGACGGCACGATCGGCACGGTGCTCAGGCCAGGCGCGATGCGCGAGGGCTGCGTGGCGGTCTGCGACGGAACGGGCACGGTGTGCGAGGCGGCGGCCTCGGTCCGATCGGCCTGTTCGGCAGCCGCGGCTTCGCTTGCGCGGCGTTTGTCGACGACCTGTTCGACTCCGGCGGTGGCGACCTCTTCCAGGAAGCCGACCATGTCGCGGTAGTAGTCGACCTGCATCTGCGCCTCCAGCAGGCGCCGCTCGGCCTGGAACAGCGCGAGCCGCATGTCCTGCAACTCCTTGGCGGCGATCTTTTCCGGGCTGGGCGCAATGAACAGTGATGCAAGCGAACGCATGGCGGTGTACCTCCCGTACTGGATTCGATGATCCTTGTGGTCGAAAAACCTCTCAGGCCATGCGATCCAATATAGACGCCAATGCACCTCGGCCATGTGCGGCGCACCGCATCCGTCGCGGATCGCCCACAACCACGCGCCATGACGGATTGTCGGATCGCGGCGGGGCAGGGTAGATTGTCCGATGTGCCGCACCTTGGCACGCCGATTTATGAACTTGGCTTCACGTGGCGCTTCGGGGATGCGGGTCGTATCCGGGGCGCCTTAATATTTTCCTTGACTATCTATCTATCGGTAGATAACATGCAGGACATGGAACCCGCAGTGCGTTGACGAAATCGACGGACTCCTGGTCCACCAGCATTACCGAGCCGCCGAGGCTATTTTTTTGACAGAGGTTATCTATCTACGAGTAGATACTGATGCCGGAAAAAGCGCCGATGCACCCGTTGCCCGGGCGGACGCAGGAATCAAGGGACTACCACCTGCCTGCGCGCCCACCGAAGCCAGGAGAACCATCATGCAAGCCAAGTTCGCCAAGACCCTGATTGCCATCGCCACCGTCGCCGCCGCTACCGTTGCCGGCCAGGCTGCCGCCGCCAGCGCGGGCGGCGTGCCGGCCGATCGCTACGGCTACGAACTGCGTACCGGCAAGTTCGACCCGTACAGCGAGGGCGCGCGCAGCGGCAAGTTCGACGTCTACAGCGAGGGCGCCCGCGCCGGCAAGTTCGACGTCTACAGCGAAGGCGCGCGTGCCGGCAAGTTCGATCCGTTCACCGAAGGCGCCCGCGTCGGCAAGACCGATCCGTTCACCGACAGCTTCCGCAGCGCCGGCCTGGATCGCAGCGGCGTGTCCGCCTCGCCGTCGCGCCGCTTCGATTCGTACACCGACGGCGCGCGCAGCGTGGACACCTACACCGACGGCGCCCACGCCTGACGGGAGCGGCGGGGCAACCCGCCGCGCGCTCATCGTGGCCAGGCCGCCAGCATCGCGGCTAGGCTTGTTTTCAGGAGTCGATCATGGGAATTCGCGACAGTGTTCTGATTGTGTCCGGTTGGCTGTTGCTCTGCGGAGCAAGTGGTTGGCTAGTCACGGCGATCGCGCAAGTGTTGCCCGCTTGATGCCGGGCAATGGCTCGCATCTTGCATGACGCTTGACGGCAGGCATGCCGGCAATCCGGGGCTATCCCTCATTGCTAACCTATCTGTTGGTAGATAAAGTGGCGTCATGAAAGCGCAATCCGTCCGCGAGCAATTGCTCGACCACACCTTCGCCTTGATCCGCCGGCGCGGTTTCAATGGGTTCAGCTATCGCGACCTCGCCGACCTGGTCGGCGTCAAGACGTCCAGCATCCACTATTACTTCCCGTGCAAGGAAGACCTGGCGCTGGAAGCGACCAGGCAATACACGGCCCGGATCGCCGAAGAACTGAGCCATATCGACCCGGCGCTGAGCCCGCTCGAACGCGCCGAGCTCTACCTGAATGGCTGGCGCCGCAAGCTCGATCCGGACCAGATCTGCATGTGCGGCATGCTGGCGACCGAAACCGAGTGCCTGCCGGAAGCGGTTCATGCGGTGCTGAAGGACTTCTTCCTGCTGCACGAGCGCCTGTTGACCGGCATGATCGAACAGGCCCGTGCCGAAGGCGCACCGGCCCAGCCGATCTCGGCCGCCGAACTGGCGATGGTGATCTTCGGCGCGCTGCAGAGCGGCCTGATCTCGGCGCGCCTGTTCCGCTCGCCCGAGCGCTGGGAAGCCGCGGCGCAGATGCTGCTGGCCGCGGTCGGCAAGCCCGCCGGCGCGACGTCCGCCGCCGAACAGCCGGCCGAAGCGGCCACGGGTTGAGCGCGGCGGCGCCGCGCGCCGACCTCTGGCGTCGGCGCCGGCAGTTCGCGACCGGCCCGCGACCTCGGGTCTGCGCCCCGGCAGACCTCGATACCCACTCCTGTGCTGCAGCGGTTGCCCACTCGGGCCAGCCGTGTTGCAATCCTGCCCGATGGCGATTTCCCTGCTGATTCTGCTGATGGCCGGCGCACTGTTGGTGTGCGCCGCGATCGCTATCGCGAGTTGGCCGCGGCGCGACGATCCCACCGTGCGGGCCTTTCTGCTGCTGGCTGTCGGCGCCGGCATCTGGTGTGCCGGACGCATGCTGGAAATCCAGGCTCCCAACGTCGCGGAACGCATCGTCTGGGCCAAGCTGCAATATCCGGGCATCCTGATGGTGCCGGTGGGCTGGCTGCTGTCGGTCGTGCGGCTGACGCATCCCGATCACGTGATCGGCCGCGGCTGGCTGACCCTGGCCCTGGCGATCGGCGTCGCCAGCATGATCCTGGTGCTGACCAACGAACGCCATGGGCTGGTCTGGCCGCAGATCCAGTGGTTCGGGGGCGAAGGCCTGCATACGCGCGCCGTGTTCTCCCACGGCCCGGCTTATTGGGCCCTGGCCGCCTACAGTTATGGCCTGCTGCTGGCGAGCCTCTATTTCCTGGTGACGGCACGCCCCCGCGGCAGGCTGTCGCGCGGGGGCAGGGCGGTGCTGATCGCCGGGCTGTTGCTGCCGGTGCTGGCCAATGTCGCCTATCTGCGAGGCTGGACCACGCCGGTGGGCGGCGACCTGACGCCCGCGACGTTTTCCGTGATGGCGCTGCTGGTCTGGCTGTGCGCGCTGCGGCCACATCTGGGCGACGTGGGCCACTATGCGCGGCTGCGCGTGTTCGACGCGCTGCGCGAAGGTTGTGTGATCGTGGACGACCGCGACCGCATCGCCGATCTGAACCGCACGGCCCAACGCATGTTGCCCGGACTGCGGCGCGGCGATCCCGCGCCCGCTTCGTGGCTGGCGACCCGGCCGTATGTGGCGGGCGTGCCGGACTACGAGCTGACGGTCGAGCCGGTGCGCAATCTGGAGGAGCGGGTCATCGGCCGCATCGTCTTCGTGCGCGATGTCAGCGCCTTTCGCACGCGCGAGCATGCGTTGGTGGAAGAGAACTCCAATCTCGCGGTCCGGCTCAACGAAACCGTCGACAAGCTGCTGCGCATCGAAGGCGATCTGTATCGCGACCCGCTGACCGGCCTGTTCAACCGGCGCTTCTTCCAGCGCGAGGCCGGTGTGCTGCTCGCCGCGGCGCAGGAGCGCGGCACGCCGCTCGGCCTGATGCTGATCGACATCGACTTCTTCAAGCAGTACAACGACATCTACGGCCATTTGCGCGGCGACGAATGCCTGCGCGCGATCGGCGCGACGCTGGCGCAGACGCTCGACGAGGCGGCCAGCTTCTGCGCGCGCGTGGGCGGCGAGGAGTTCGCCGTGGTGCTGCACCAGGCCGATGCGGATCGCACCCGTGCCATCGGCATGCGCATGCTGCAGGCAGTGCGCTCGCTGCAAATGCCGCATGTGGGCGCGGACCCGTCGCATCCCTTCCTGAGCATCAGCGTCGGCGCAGTCTCCCGCATTCCGGACTCGCCGCTGGTCGAGGAACTGGTGGCCGCCGCCGACGTTGCGCTCTATGCGGCCAAGCGCGGCGGCCGCAACCGGCTGGTGATGGCCGGCGGCCAGGCCGTCGCGCCGCACACGGACCCGTCCCCGCTGGTCTGACGGCGCAGCAGCACCCCAGGCGATCCCGCCTTCCACCGTTCCACCGTTCCAGGAGACAAGATGCCCACGCTCGATACGCTGATCGCCTTCTTCGGCATTGCCGTGCTGCTCGGCCTCGCGCCCGGGCCGGACAACGTCTTCGTGCTGCTGCAGTCCGCCATGCGCGGGCCGCGGGCGGGTTTGACCGTGGTGCTGGGCCTGTGTACCGGCCTGCTGTTCCACACCGCCGCGGTGGCGCTGGGACTGGCGACGTTGTTCGCGGCGTCGGCCACCGCCTTCACCGTGCTGAAGATCTGCGGCGCGCTGTACCTGGCGTGGCTCGCGTGGCAGGCGTTTCGCGCGCCGGTCGATGCCCCGGTGCAGGCAAGCGAGCGCGCCGGCAACGGCTGGCAGATGTATCGGCGTGGCGTGGTGATGAACGTCACCAATCCCAAGGTCGCGATCTTCTTTCTTGCCTTCCTGCCGCAGTTCGTCTCGCCGGCGCAGGGACCGATCGCCATGCAGATCGCGGTGCTGGGCGCGGTCTTCATGCTCGCCACGCTGCTGGTGTTCGGCGCGATCGCATGGTTCTCGGGGCTGTTCGGCACGTTGCTGCTGCGCTCGGCGCGCGCGCGACGGGCGCTGAACTGGTTCGCCGGCACCGTCTTCGCCGGTCTGGCGGTACGGCTCGCGACGGCGCAGCGCTAGGGGATCGAGGGTCAGGCGCAGCACCTGCCATGCACTGCGACTCGGTGCCGCAGAGGCTGTCTGTATAGATTCCGAAACATTGCATCGCAGTGCGTCGGCGAGACTCTATAGAGTCGGACCAGTCTCGACAGCAAGCTCGCACGGAAGCGCTACATTGCGCCATCCCGCTCGACTGCCGAGGCGACCGCCATCGTGTTTCCCTCTTCCTTTCCCTCCTTCGGCCGTCTTCTCGGCCAGTTCGGCCAGCCATTCTTCCGTTCCGAACCGGGGCGATCCCACGGTGATGGCCAGCGCGCCGAATCCGCGCCGGACGCGATGCATCCATGCCTGGCACTGGGCCTGTACCAGCCACCGCTTCCGGAAGAACCCGTGCCAACGCGCGTCCCGCTCGACGCGCCCGATCCTGCCAGCCATGTCGACGCGGCGCTGACCTTGCTGCGCCGGCGCACCGGCGTGCCGCTTGCCGAGCGTCTCGCCACCGGCCTGCCGAGCGATCGGGCTGCCGCCATCGCGCTGCTCGACGCGCTGCTGGCGGATGGCAAGCCGGCCGGGCCGCTCGCCGCGTCGAGCCCGCTTGCCGCCTCGGAGCCGGGGCGCCGCGCCATCGCACAGGCGCTTGCGCTGCGGGACCGCTTGCAGACCGAACCATCCGCGGACGCCGCCACGCTGCAGCACGCGGTAGACGAACTGGTCGGCACGCTGGAGGCGATTCCCTACGGCCGCGAGCATGCCGTGCTGCGGGAGCGGGGCGATGCCGCGCTTCGCGCGATCGTCGGTGGCCCCCCATGGGACCTTGCCGCGATGATCAACAGCGACCGGCTGCCCGATCGCCAGGCGGCGGCCAGGCAGATCGACATGCTGCTGGCGCATGTCAGGGTGCTGGCCGGCAACAGCGGGCAAGCGCCGTCTGCCGACCGCTTTCCGCCCGCACTGCGCGCGGCGCTGCACCGCCTGGTGCTCGAGGGCGGTCACGGGCTGAACGCCGCGCAGCGGTTGGCGCTGCGGCAGTGCCCGGTCCTCGGCCCGGAACTGGAGCCGATGCTGCAAGCGGGCAGCACGCTCTCCAGCGTGGCAACAGACACGCTGGACCGCTTTTGTCGGCATGCCGGCCACTGTACGGCCGACGCGAGTCAGCACGCCGGCGATGCGGTCCTTCTCGCGGAACTCGCTGCGCTGGGGGCCAGCGCCCGCAAGCTGGCCGACAGCGCACGGGCTCTCATCGGCGATGCGGATCGGGCCGGCACCGGTTCCGATTTTCCGGCTGCCGACAGCGCGCCGGAGAGTCTGCTGCACGACGCGCTGGCGACGAGGCTGGCGGCGTTGAAGCCGAACGACATCGCCAATCTGCATCGCTGGATGACGACGCCAGCCATGCTCGCACTGCGTGCCATGGTCCACCGCTCGGCGCGCCCCGGCGAGCGCCACGACACGGGCACGTCGCGCGCCGCCAGCGCGCTCGCCGGCCAACGTCGGCTGCTGGGCGACTGGTTGGCCGCCTACGATCAGCTGTCCGCCTTGCTCGCCATGCGCATGGCGTGGCAAGCGGCGCCGGCAGCCAAGCGCGAAGCGGCAAATAAGAAGACGAAGCCTGCAGCAGCGCCTTTGCCGAGCGCCAGTGACGCCAAGGCACGCGCCGCAGGCAAGGCGCGTGCCTCGGACCAGGGCCTGGCCCATGCCCGCCAAGCCGATTCCACTTCGTCGGAGGCACCGCACGGCGCGTCATCGGCATCCGCGCAAGCGGGCGCAGTCGCTGCGGCGAACGTCCTGTTCCGGCAGCTGTTCGCTACCGACCCCGCGCCGGAGACTCCGGCCGAAATGCCGCTCGATTGGGTCCGGGCCTGATCCACGCACATGGTTAGTCAGGGCGCGGCCTCGATGGGGCCGCGCGGAATGCTTTTTTTTGCTTGTTTGGGGGAATGGGATGTTGCAAGTCGTGTCCAGATTCTTCGGTCCGTGCCTGGGCGTCAGGTACAAGGTGCGGTCCGAAGCCGCGCCATCCTCGGGCATTGCATGCGGCGTTGCATGCGGCGCGCCAACCGCGCGAACCAGCCTCTGGTCCCGGCTTCTGCGCGCGTTGTTCTTCTGGCGCGGCCGGCGCGCGCAGACGGTAGCCAGCGGCCGTCAGCCGTTGCCCCGGATCACCTACGTTTCCACGCCGCCGCCCTTGTCCGACCGGGATACGGCGAAGTCGATCGCCGAGAAGCTGACGCCATTGCCGCCCGATGCGCTTGCCGCATTCTGTGCCCGGTGCAGCAGGGACACCCTGCAGGCGATGGTGGACTGGTGCCAGGACCCCCGCGGCTATCCGGCATCGGACCTCGGCAACGACGCCGCGGCGGACGATGCGGCCGCGACAACGGCGGCGAAGGCCATGATCGAGGCGACCGCGAGGGAAGCGCTACGCAGGTTCGAGCCGGACAGCATCGTGCCCGCGGCTGGCGTCGGTCATGTGTTGATGCAGCTGGACCGCGAACTGGCCAAGGTACGCGACGGCAAGGGCGTACTGGACCTGGCGCGCCTTCGCGACGACTGGGTCAGCCCGCGCCCGCGCGACCGCAAGTTCCTGGCCGGCGGTGCGTACGCTGCGGACACCTTCGACATGTTCCGACGTTCGGTCGAGGCGGTGTGCCGTTTCGGGATGGCGGACGGCGACCTGGCACTCACGCAGGCATTGGCCGCGAAATGGGCGACAGCCGCGCAAGCGCTATGCAGGGCGTCGGAAGCCCGCGAACTGACCGTGAGCGGCATGACCCGCCATGCCGACGATTTTCGCGTGCTCGAGCGGGATACCGCGCTGGTGCTGATCCGCACGCAGCTTGGCATTGCCCAGGAAGCGCCGCCCTCGGGTCCGTCCAGTGCCGCCGGGCCGGACGAGGCAGCGGCGGCTGCCGCAGCGGCTGGCGCCGCGTCGAGTCGCGTCAACGAGAAGCCCCGCAGCAGTCCGCCGCCGGCCGCCATGCAGACATTGACGGACCTGCTGCTTGATCCTGGTAGCGATGCCGACCAGATCGGTGCTGCCATCGATTCGCTGGTCCACAACTTGCGCACGCTGGCGCGGCAGCGCGCGGGCGAGGGGGTGCTCACGGAGATCGAGCGGCGTGTGGACGATCTGCTGGCACGTGCAGGTGCCCGGCTGACAGAGCCGCAATTGCATCGTCTCGGCGACGCGCTGCAGCGGCTCGATCTGAACGCCTGGGGCACCTGCCGCAAGCTGCTGGACATCCGCGAGGCGCTGTACGACGCCGGCAAGCAGGCCTTGCGCGATGCGATGGCGGGGATCGCCGGCGTGCGGGCGCGGCAGTCCGCGGTGCGCGTGCAGGCGCAGCGGATCTGGCACAGCGCCGGACTGGTGGATGCCGAGGTGGCACGGGGCGGCGGCCCCTCCGGCGCGAGTCCGGGCCATGGTGCCATCCTCCGTTAGCACCGGCCACGTCGGACCATCACGCAATCCGGCGGCGAGTTTGTATCGCCGTGTATCGACCCCGTCGATCGATACACGGCGATGCGCGGCGGCGGAATTCGGACATGCCGACGATACCGCGCGGGAGTCCACTGGCGTTTCTCACCCACCTTTTCGGAGAAACGACCATGTCAGATTCAGTGAACGCACAACGCCGCCGCTTGCTCGGCTCGACCACTGCGCTGGCCGGCATCGGCTTGCTGGAACTGGGCCTGGGCAGCGCGGCCCGGGCACAATCGGCAAAGTCGACGCAGTCGGCACGGCCGGCCGCGACCGGTGCTCGGCAAACGCCGGGTGCCGCCTCCTTCGGTCCCATTCGCCAGATCGACGCCGGCACCTTGAACATCGGCTATGCGGAGGCCGGGCCGGCCAACGGTCCGGTGGCGATCCTGCTGCACGGCTGGCCGTACGACATCCATAGCTTCGTCGAGGTCGCGCCGCTGCTGTCGGCGGCCGGCTATCGCGTGATCATGCCGTACCTGCGTGGATACGGCTCGACCCGCTTCCTGTCGGCCGACACGCCGCGCAACGGCCAGCAGGCCGCGCTTGCGCTCGACGTCATCGCGCTGATGGATGCGCTGAAGATCGACAAGGCCATCATTGCCGGTTTCGGCTGGGGCGCCCGCACCGCGAATATCGTCGCCGCGCTGTGGCCGGAGCGCTGCCTTGGACTGGTATCCGTCAGCGGCTATCTGATCGGCAGCCAGGAAGCCAACCGCAAGCCCTTGCCGCCGCAGGCCGAGTTGCAATGGTGGTACCAGTTCTACTTCGCGACCGAACGCGGAGCCGCCGGCTATGCGGCCAATCTCGATGGCTTCAACCGGCTGATCTGGCAACTGGCCTCGCCGCAGTGGCGATTCGATGACGCCACCTACCGCCGCTCGGCGCAGTCGTTCGACAACCCCGATCACGTCGCCATCGTGATCCACAACTATCGGTGGCGTCTCGGGCTGGCCCAGGGCGAGACGCAATACGATGCGCTGGA
Organism: Cupriavidus cauae; assembly: GCF_026210475.1. NCBI lineage: Bacteria > Pseudomonadati > Pseudomonadota > Betaproteobacteria > Burkholderiales > Burkholderiaceae > Cupriavidus > Cupriavidus cauae. The sequence goes on along the minus strand of NZ_CP080294.1, from coordinate 316,598 downwards.
GAAGCGCCTGGCGGCGGCGCCGAAGATCTCGGTGCCGACCATCACGATGGAAGGCGACGCGAACGGTGCCCCGCATCCGAAGCCCGCCGCTTACGCCGGCATGTTCACCGGCAAGTACCAGCACCGGGACATCGGCGGCGGCATCGGCCACAACCTGCCGCAGGAAGCACCGCGCGCATTCGCCGACGCGGTGTTGCAGGTCGTGCAGCTTTGAGCGAGGGGATCTCGCATGCAACGTCTCCGACTACCCACGACCCTCGCCGGGCTTACGCTGCTCGCCTGCGCCGCCGTCGGCCAGCCGACCCTGGCGCAGCCATCGGTCCACGGCGCGCGCGACACCGCGCAGCCAGCGGTCCATGCCGCCAGCGACACCGCGCAGCAACAGACCGGCAAGCAGCCTGCCGAGCATCAGACCGCCCAGCAGCCCGCCACCAAGCAGCGCGTCCAGCAGCCGACCGCCACGCAGCCAACCGCCACACAGCCGACCGCCAAGCCATCGGCCTCCCCCATCTATGGCGTCACCATTCCCCACGGCTACCGTAAATGGCAGTTGATCGCACCCGCCGAAGAGGCCGCCCCGCTCGATGAGCTGCGTGTGGTGCTGGGCAACCCGGAAGCGATGGCGGCCATCGAACGATCCGCGAAGCGCTTCCCGGACGGGGCCGTGCTGGTCAAGCTGGCCTACAAGCGCAAGCCATCGCCCGACTTCGAGCCCGCGACGATACCGGGGCAGCCGACCACGGTGCAGGTGATGGTCAAGGACTCGCGCCGGTATGCGTCGACCGGAGGCTGGGGCTTCGGCCGCTTCGTCAACGGCGTGGCGGTGGACGCGGCCCAGCATCAAACCTGCTTCGCCTGCCATGCGGCCCGCGTCAAGGACCGCGACTACGTGTTCACACGCTTCGCGCCGTAGCCGCGGCTTCGGCTGCGCCCCGTGGTGCCCGATCCGGATTTGCCTGTTGCGTTGGCAGGCCAATCCGGATTTTTTTTTCCATCGGCAAGCGCATCGGTGCATCGGTGCAAGCGCGCATTGGCGCATCGGCGCATCGGCGCAACCGCGCAACCGCGCAACCGCGCCACGGTGCCACGGTGCAACGGCGCAAAGGCGCAAAGGCGCAAAGGCGCAAAGGTGCAACGGTGCAACGGTGCAACGGTGCAAAGGCGCAAAGGTGCAACGGTGCAATGGTGCAAAGGCGCAAAAGGTGCAACGGTGCAACGGTGCAACGGTGCGACTGCCGCGAACCGTGGAGAACGACCGCGGACCGCGAACCACCGAGAACGCCCGCGCTTTGTATTGCACTGTATCTGCCACCGCCCGCGATGCAACTCCGTGACAATCCCGCGCGCCGGCAAACACATCCGCGATACACGCCCGCCCTGAAATGGCGACATCGAATCCACGACGCCATTTCAAGGAGCGCACTGTGCAAGACCGGCCCATCCCCATCCCGCTGACAACCCGCCTCGATACCGTCGGCCACTGGCTGGCGCCGATCGGACTGCGCGCGATCCTCGCCTGGGAGTTCTTCGAGTCGGGCCGCGAGAAGCTGCTCGGACAGAACTGGTTCGACCAGCTCGCCGGGCAGTTCCCGCTGCCGTTCTCGCTGCTGAGCGCCAACCTCAACTGGACGCTGGCGACCTGGCTCGAACTGCTGGGCGCCGTCGCGCTGCTGCTGGGCCTGGGTACGCGCTTCGTCGCCTACGCGCTGATCGTGCTGACCGTGGTCGCAACCTACGCGGTCCATTGGCCAACGGAGTGGGCGAGCCTCGCCGAGCTGTGGCAGGGCTACGCCGTCACCGACAAGGGCTACGGCAACTTCAAGCTGCCGCTGCTGTATGTGCTCATGCTGCTGCCGCTGCTGCTGCGTGGTGCCGGCCCGCTGAGCCTGGACGGCTTGCTGATGCACCGGTGGGCGCGTGGCAACGCGCTGCCGGCCGCTGCTGCAACCCATGCCGGCCATGCCGTCTGGTCCGCCGTGCTGATCCTGCTCGGCCTGCCGCTGGCGCTTCTGCTGCCATGGGCCGGCGGTGCGCTGATCGCCATCGGCATCGCGTTGGCCGCGCTGAGCCGGGCCAGGGCCAGGGCCAGCGCCTGATGGTCTCGCCGTCCGGCCGCTCGATATGCGGCGCTTCGCTGCGCGAGCCCGCCATAGACGACCACCCCAATCGAAACGATTCCGTTCGCCACGCCTCGTGGCACAGACCCGCACGTCCGCGTGCATTGACTCAGGAGTTTCGCCATGTCACAAGCTCATTCCTCCCGCAAGACGACGCTCGGCCTGCTTGGTGCCGCGCTGGCCGGCAGCGTGCTGCTGAATGGACCGGTCTTCGCCATGCAGCCGCTGGCGCAGGGCTATCTGGTGGCCGCGGCCGACGGCAAGGCCGCCGAAGGCAAATGCGGCGAAGGCAAGTGCGGTGCGGAAACGGTGCGCGCACCGCGCGGCGCGAAGAAGGGCGCGCAGGCAGAAGGCAAATGCGGCGAGGGCAAGTGCGGCGAAGGCAAGTGCGGTGCCGAAACGACGCGCGTGTCGCGCGGCGCCAGCAAGGGCGCGCAGGCCGAAGGCAAGTGTGGCGAGGGCAAATGCGGCGAAGGGAAATGCGGCGAAGGGAAATGCGGCGACGCCTCCTTCTCGCGCACCGATACCGACAAGAACGGCCTCGTCTCGCGCGCCGAGTTCCTGGCGGTGGCGCCGACGCGCGCCGCGGAGTTCGACAAGATCGACACCAGCCACGACGGCAACATCTCGCAGGCCGAGGCCTACGAGTATCTGCGCGCCACCTACCAGGCCAACGGCAAGCCGGTACCGAAGAACCTGTTCGCCAAGCTGCAGAAGTAGCCGTCCCGTGCGGCTGCGCCGCGCCGGATCGAATCGGTGTGGCGCGGCTGCGCAAGCCCTGCATCGGGCCCCCCGGTGGCCCCATGCCCCCCCATGTTTTCCCATGCCCCCCAAACGATCCAAGGAGATCCACCGTGCCGGTGCCGATCCGTTCGTCCGTCCTGTCACCGCGCTCCGCGCCCACCGCCTGCGTCGGCCTGGGGCTGCGCCGGGCCCTGATCCCGCAGCTGGAGCAGGCGCCGCCCGGCGACTTCGATTTCCTCGAGCTGGCTCCCGAGAACTGGCTGCGCGTCGGCGGCGCCCATGGCAAGGCGCTGGGCCGTCTGGCCGGGCGGTATCCGCTCTATTGCCATGGACTGTCGCTGTCGCTCGGCGGCATCGCGCCGCTCGATGAAGGCCTGCTGACCGAGATCCGCGGCTTCCTCGATGGCCATCGCGTGCCGCTCTACAGCGAGCACCTGAGCTACTGCACCGACGACGCGCATCTGTACGATCTGCTGCCGCTGCCGTTCACGGCGGAGACCATCGAACATGTGGTCGCCCGCATTCGCCGGGCACAGCAGATCCTCGGCAGGACGATGGCAATCGAGAACGTGTCGTACTACGCCGCGCCGCGGCAGGACATGGACGAGGCCACCTTTACCAATGCCGTGCTGCGCGAGGCGGACTGTGTCTTGCTGCTCGACGTCAACAACGTCTACGTCAACGCGATCAACCACGGCTTCGATCCCTATGCCTTCCTCGATGCGCTCGAGCCGGGCAGGGTGGCCGCCTATCACGTGGCGGGCCATTACGACGAAGCCGACGACCTGAAGATCGACACCCATGGCGCCGCGGTCAAGGCCGAGGTATGGGCGCTGCTGGAATACGCCTATGCACGCTTTGGCGTGCATCCCACCGTGCTGGAGCGCGACTTCAACTTTCCCGACTATGCGGAGCTGGCCAGGGAGCTGCGCCATATCCGCGAACTGCAGGCCCGTGCGGATGGAGCCGCGAGGAGAATCGCCCATGGCTGAGATCGCGCGCACTTCATTGCAGCAGCAGCTGGCGCTGACCCGCCACCTGCGCGATCCGTCGCGCCATCCGTCACCGCCGGGCATGGACCCGGCCCGCGTGCGGATCTATCGCGAACTGGTGACCGGCAACCTCGTATCGCTGCTGGGCGGGACCTTTCCGGTGCTGGTGTCCTTGCTGGGAGCCGAGCATTGGCGCTGGCTGGTCGAGCGCTTCCTGCGGGACCACCGTTCGCACACGCCGCGCTTCGGCGAGATTGCCGAAGAGTTTGTCGCCTTCGTCGACGCGCTGGATCTCGAGTCCTTGCCGGCGCCGATGCGGCGGCCGTTCCTCGCCGAGCTGGCGCATTACGAGTGGGTGGAAATGGCGCTGCTGCAGAGCGATGCACAACCGCTCGGCGCGGACCTGTTCGCGCCAATCCGGGCCCCAACCGGCGCTCCAATCGGCGCTCCGATGGGTACTCCAATGAGCGCTCCAATGGGTACTCCAATGGGCGCGCCGGCCCTGGACCTGCCGCTGCGACTGTGCCCGCTGGCCTGGCCCCTGGCCTATCGCTGGCCGGTGCATCGGCTCGGACCGGCGTATCGGCCGTCGCAACCGCCGGCCCTGGGGACCTTCCTGCTGGTGCGCAGGACCGCCGACGACGAGGTGCGATTCTCGGAGCTGAGTCCGCTCGCCTGGCAACTGCTGCACGAGATCGGGCAGTCGGGCGGCTCGGTGACCGCCGACAGCCTGCTGCACGAACTGGGGCGTCAATGCGGCGTACCGGACTTGCCGTCCTTCGTCGCCGCCGGCATGGCGCTGCTCAATGACATGCACGCCGACGGCATCGTCGCGGCGGTTCGCGATCGGGAGGATCACGGCCTGGAGAGCGATGCCTAGCTGGCCGGCAACGCGATCCAGCGTGCCACCTCCCGCGCCACCCATTGCGGATCGTCGTGCGGCAGGTCGTGTCCCGCCCACGGGTGCACGCGATGCGGGACCGACCACGCCGCGGCCAATCGCGCCGAGCAGGCCGGGGACACCAGCCGGTCGGCCGCCGACGACAGCAGCAGCGTGGCGCAGTGTGGCGGCGCCGTGCCGGCCCGGAAGCGGGCCGCCGCCAGCAGTTGGCGCAGCGCATTGCCGCGGCTGACCGGCGCGTCCGTGCGGATCGCGGTCCAGCGCGCCACGTCGGATTCGAGTGCATCGGTGCGGGCGCAGGTCAGCCGATGGATGATGGCCTCGCAACGGGCGCCGTCGTGCCACGAGCGCATCAGGCCAAGCACCGCGGGCCACGCGCCGGGACGCATGCGCTGATGCGGCGCGCCGAACGGCCGCATGCTGGTGTTGATCAACACCAGCCGTTCGATGTCATGCGCGTGCTGCTGCGCCCACGCGGTCGCCACCATGCCGCCCAGCGACATGGCCAGCAGCCGGTACGGCGGGCGCAGGCCGGCCCGTGCCGCGTCGGCGCGCAGGTGGGACACGATGGCCGCCACCGTCGCCGGCGATCTCCGGCGGGCCTGGTTGCCGTTGCCCGGCAGATCGAGCATCGTCAGGCGATCGTCATCGCCGACCGCGCCGCCGCGCCGCAGCGCCGCCGGCAGGTCGCCCCAATGGCGCGCCTCGCGCGTCAGTCCGCGCAACAGGATCCAGTCGCTCATCGTGTCGGCCTGCCGGCAGGGGCGCGCCAGTGTTCGCTGGCCTCGCGCCAGATCGCCTGCCGCGCCGCACCGGTCGGCAGCCAGCGCGCCGGCGCGAAGGCGGCGCGCGCCAGGAAGTCGAACAGGCTGACATGGCGGCGCAGCACGCGCGCGGTGCGATGCGCCTTGACCGGATTGAAGAAGCCGTCGCGCGAGAACAGCTGCCGCGGATTCTTCTTGATCCACAGCCACGAGCCCAGTTCCAGCGTCATCGGCAGGAAGATATGCGGCGCGGGCGTGCGGTCATAGGCGTAGTCCCACAGGTCGCCGTGCACCAGGTACTGGTGGCTCTGCGGCTCGAAGGCGTAGCCGTGATGCGGGTGGGCCTGCTCGAACAGCGTCTTCAGCACGTACATCTCGGGCAGATGCGGCATCGCGGCCTGCGTCCGCGCGTAGGGAAACCAGATGCTGTCGCGCCAGCCGTAGCCCGAATGGCAATCGACCGCGAAGCTCAGCGGGCGCGTCAGCAATTGCGCCTGCACCACGCGCAGCAGCGCGGTGCTCTCGGCCTCCATCGGCGTGCCGGCCCTGCCGCGGTACCACGGCAGCCACGGGCCGATGCGCTGGCCGCCGGCGAGGAAGGGCACGCGTCCCTCGGCATCCTGCGGGGCGTTGCGCATCAGGTCGACGCCGTTCGGATTGGCGCGCCGGCCGGCCCACATGCCGGCCGGGTTGACGATCGGCATGAACAACAGCCGGACCTTGCGCAATTGCAGGTGCAGCAGCTCGTCCCATTCGAGGCGCTTGAGCAGCGCCCGCATATAGTCGAGCAGCAGCTGCGTGCCGATCCGTTCGAGGCCGTGGATGCCGCCGAACAGGCCGATCGCCGGCGCGTGGGGATCGCGCGAGCCGATGCCGGCGAGGTACACCGGAAAGCGCCGCCCATGGCTGCTGGCCTCGCATACGACTTCGATATCGAAATGCGCCGCGCCGACTTCCAGCAGTGCGCGCAGCAGATCGAGCTCGGCGAAACTGTCGGAGGCGGGAAGGGGCATCGGGGCAGTCGGGCGGAAGTTGGGCCGAAGCTGGGCGGAAGTTGCGCGGCGGTTGGGCGGACGGCGAGCGGCGCGCCGCGACCGCGCCGGTCCGTATGACGGAACGATGTTGCGAGTCTACTCGCGCAATATGACAGTGCCTTGTGACGACACGGGACTGTCATCGAGCCGGGTCATGCGGCCGCGCCGGTCAACCGAGCTGCTCGGCCAGGACCTCGCGCGCGGCCTGTACCACCGGTGCTTCGCCGCGGCGCGGCGGCAGCAGGCAGAACTCGACCTCGGGCAGCGCCGGCAGGCCCAGCGACGATGCGGTCGCCGCGTCGAGCTCGGCCACGCCGGCCGGAATGGCCGAGCGGTTCAGGCACGAGATGCCGAGCCCGGCCGCGAGCGCCATCTGCAGCCCCGCCACGCCCGACGCGGAGTGCGAGACGCGGTACGGCACGCGGGTACGCTTCAGGGTCCGGACGACGTACTGGTGCAGCGAGCAGGTGTCCGGCAGCAGCACCAGCGGCAGCGGCATGGCGATGCTGTCCGTCTCCCCGCGCGCGACGACCCAGGCCAGCGGCTCCCGCCGCAACGGGAGCCAACCGGCGCGCGACCCGCGCGACCCGCGGGACCCGCGCGACCGATCGGCGGCGCCGCTGCGCGCTCCCACCACCCGCATGGTCAGGCCGATATCGAAGGCGTCGTCGTCGACGCTGGCATCGATCGCTGCGCTTTTCATCACCGTCACGTGCAGCCGCAGTTGCGGGTGCCGCTCGCGCAGGCGCCGCAGCATGCCGGCAATCTCGCTGGTGCGGTAGTAGTCGGTGATGGCGAGCCGCAGTTCGCCCGCCAGCGTCTCGCCGCGGATGTCCTGCATCGCCAGCGCGTCCAGATCGAGCATGCGGCGCGCATGGCCGAGCAGCCGCTCGCCGGCCGGGGTGGGCTGCACGCCCCGGCGGCCCCGCAGCAGCAGCGGCACGCCGGCGCGCTCCTCCAGCTTGCGCAACTGCTCGCTGACCGAGGACTGCGACAGAAACAGCCGCGGCGCCGCGGCCGACAGGCTGCCGCTGTCGGCCACCGCGACGAAGGTACGCAATTGTTCGAGATCGAAGCCGCGCATCGCCCGCTCCTGGTTTCGGCATTACCGATGGATGGTATCAAATCTTCCCGCTTTTCCGATGGCAGGCGGGGCACTAGGATCGAGTCAGTGGCGGGTCGGCACGGCGATATCGAGCCGGCCCGTGCCACCTGCGATTCCATGCACCGACCACTTCACCAACCATTCAAGGAGGAAACCGCGATGCCCCATCTCCAACTGCAGATCTCCGGCCGCCCCGATACCGCGCTGACCGCCAAGGCCGCCGCCACCGTTGCCGAGCTGACCCGTACCGTGCTGGGCAAGAAGCCCGAAGTGATGGCGGTCGCGGTCCAGTACGTGCCGCACGACGCCTGGTTCATCGACGGCCAGCCGCTGTCCGCGCTCGAGCGCAATGCCTTCCATCTCGATATCAGCGTGACCGACGAGACCAATACCAAGGCCGAGAAGGCCCGCTATCTCGAAGCGGTGCACCGCGCGCTGTCCGAGTTGATCGGCAATGTGCACGACTGCTCGTACATCCATGTGATCGACGCCCGGGCCGCGGCCTACGGTTATGGCGGCCGCACGCAGGAATACCGCCATCAGCACGGTTCGACGTTGTAGTTGGCGTTCGGCCGGAGCGGCGGCAAGTAGCCCGCGGCGGCTCCGGCGACCGGGCGGCTCGGCGATTCGGTGATTCGGTGATTCGGTGATTCGGTGATTCGGTGATTCGGTGATTCGGTGATTCGGCGATTCGGCGATTCTGCGATTCGGTGATTCGGTGATTCGGCGATTCGGCGATTCGGCGATTCGGCGATTCGGCGACCCCGCGACCGGCGGCGACCCCGGCGACTGACCTCAGCCCGCGGGCAGCCGATACAGGCGCCGTGGCTGGCCGTCCGGCGACAGTTCGAACACGACGCCGCCGCCGCTGTCGGCCCCCTGTCCCGTCAGGGCCGTGATGACGACCTGATGGGTCACCATCAGATACGGCCCGCCGCGCGGATCCAGCTGGTCGATAAACCGGGACAGCGCGGCGGTTTGATGCGTGCGGGCGCCGGCGTCGCCGAAGAAGGAATTGAGCACCGGCAGCACCGTGACGGGACCGAGGTCCATCAGGCGCGCGGTGTCCCGGCAGCGGCACCAGGCGCTGCTCCAGACCGCGCTGGGACGAAAGCCCGCCGCGCGCCACGCCGCGCCGAGGCGTTGTGCCTGGGCGCGGCCGCTCGCATCGAGATTGCGCTGCGTCGGACAGGACTGCAGGTCGAAGCCGGGCGGGTCGCCGATGCCGGGTGCATTGGCATGCCGCAGCAACACCACCACATTGGGACGGGCCAGCGCCGAGACGGGCAGCGTGCCGAGCGGTTGCGCAAGGGCGCTGGACACGCTGGCCGGCATCGCCGATGCGAGCGCTGTCCAGCAGGCGACGCGGGCCGCGATGCGCAGTGCATCGCGCCGCCGCGTGGAGGGTGTGTCGATGGGCCGTCCGCTGCGATCGATCATGTCATTCCTCCTTGCTGCCCCCCGCCTGGCCGCGGATCTGCGGCCTATATCTGGCGGCTCGCCTCTGACGGCTGCGTCCAAACGGCTTACTCTGACGGCTGCTTCGCACGGCTGCTTCGCACGGCTGCTGCTAACGGGCTGCCTCTAACGGCCTGCCTTTAATGGCCGCGTGTAACCCTGGTTTTAACGACCCGTTTTAACGGCTGAGACCGCGCGCCGAGATCGGCCACAGCGATTCCACCTTGCCGTCGCGCACCCCGACCAGCGTGTCGTACAGGTTCAGCGTCGGATCGCAATGGCCCGGCACCAGCCACAGCGGTTCACCCAGTTGCGGCAGTGCCGGCACCTCGCCGCCGGCGCCCGGCACCGGCCGCACGATGCCGTGTTCGTCGTTGGCGGCGACATAGGCCAGCCGCGTGCTGCGCGTGCCGACGTTGCGCTGCCCGCCGCTACGCTCCCCGCTGTTGTGATCGACGCCGTTGCGTTGCCCGCCGTTGCGTTCCCATACCCATGGCAGCCCCGAGTCGACCGCCATCGACTTCAATCCCGCATCGACCACGACCTGGCCCTGCGCCGCGGTGCTCATCACCGTGGTCGCGATAAACAGGCTGTGCTCGAAACGCAGCGCCTCGGCCGCGCCGTCGTCGCCGCGCGCATTGCTGCCGTAGTCGCCGTCCATGAAGACATACGAACCGGGCTGGATCTCGGTGAAGACGCCGCTGGCCAGGTCGAATTCGACACTGCCGCTGCCACCGCCGGTGACCACCTGGCACGGCGCACCGGCCGCTGCGAGCCGGGCCGCCACCGCGCCGGCACGCTCCGCCGCGCGGGCCGCGGCCTCGCGCCGGGCGGCGTGGTCGCGCACATGCTGGATGCCCCCATGGTAGGCCTGCAATCCGCCGAACGACAGGCGCGGCTGCGCGGCGATGCGCTCGGCCAGCCGTAGCGCGGCGTCGGCATCGGCCACGCCGCAACGGCCCTGGCCGATGTCGAGTTCGACCAGCACCGTCAGCCCGCTCTGCTCGCGTTCGGCGGCCTCGGCCAGTGCGCGCACCTGGACGACGGCGTCGACGCAGACGCTGATCCGAGCGTGGCGCGCCATCCGGGCCAGCAGCGTGGCCTTCGCCGGGCCGGCGATCTCGTTGCTGATATGGACGTCGGCGACGCCGGCGCGCAGGAACGGCAGCGCCTCGCTGACCTTCTGGCAGCAGATGCCGACGGCGCCGCGCGTCATTTGCGCCAGCGCGATGTCTGGACATTTGTGGGCCTTGGCATGGGGCCGCAGCGCGACGCCGGCCCGATCCGCGGCCTGCTGCATCCGCTGCAGATTGCGCTCGAAGGCATCGAGCTCCAGCACCAGCGCCGGCGTGTCGATCGCCTGCCACGGCTGGCCGGGCTCGGCGATCGGGGGCAGGGCGGGCAGTCCCGCCGGATCGCGCAGGACGGGCAGGTCGGTCGCGGCGGAAGGCACAGGGCGGTGATCGGGCATGACGGCGAGGTCTCCATAAGGGGCGGTGGGCCGAAAGGCGTGAGGCGCGGGGCATCATCGGTCGATCGGGACGGGCTGTCAAACCGTGCCGTGGCGCGCGGCCGCGGGTGCCGGACCGCTACCCGGGTCCCCGTGCCGCGGGTCCCTGCCCGGGTCCCCGTGCCGTGTTCGGAGCGCCGTGGGCCACGGGGGACGCTGTCGCGCTTGTCCTACACGGCTTGCGGCGGCCGTCCGACTGCGGGGGGCGTGAGCCGCCGACTATGCTGACAGTGATGCACCGCGCTTCCCGCGCGGCGCTCCCCAGCCCCCGCACCGTCCCCCTCGCCATGCATGCCACGCCCAATCCGTCCGCGCAGCCCGGTGCGCCATCCGCACCGTCCACGGGTGGCGCGCGGGCGGTGCCATCGCGGGACGAGGCAGCAGTCGAGCCGCTGGCCGGGGCGACGGCGGCGAGCGAGGCGGCGGCCACACGGCCGGACGCTTCGGCCATCGCCGCGAATGTCCGCGACGGCCAGCCAGCGACAGGCACACAGCCGGACGCTTCGGCCATCGCCGCGAATACCCGCGAGCGCGAGCCTGGGGCGACCGCACAGCGGGACGCATCGGCCATCGCCGTGGGCGCCCGGGATGGTGAGTCCGGAGCGGCCTCATCCGCAGCCTCATCGGCCGCCACATCGGCGGCCGAGCCGGCCCGCGGCCCGGCCAGCGCCCGCATGCTGCCGGTGGCGATCCAGCGCGGCAGCCTGGCGCTGGTGGTGCTCGCGACGCTGGCCTGCCTGTACGCGCTGCATGTTGCCAAGGCTTTCGTGATTCCCGTGGTGCTGGCGGTCATCCTGACCTATCTGCTCGATCCGCTGGTGTCGGCGCTCCATCGGCAGCGGCTGCCGCGTCCGATCGGCGCGACGCTGGTGTTGCTGGGGTTGGTCGCGGTGCTGCTGTGCGGCGCCTATCTGCTGCAGGGCCAGGTGGAGGCCATCGTCGACCGTCTGCCCGAGATCGCCCGCAAGCTCTCCCGCAGCCTGTCGGCGCTGCTCAGCGGCGACGACTCGATGTGGCAGAAGATCCAGCGCGCGGCGACCGTGCTGACCGGCGGCACGCCACAGCTCTCGCGCGGCGCGCCCGTCGTGATCGAGAAGCCCGCCGGCGCGCTGCACGACATGGTGCTGGCCGGCTCGGTCAGCGCCTTCGCGGCGGCGGGGCAGGCCGTAGTGGTGCTGTTCCTGACCTTCTTCCTGCTGGTGTCGGGCGACATGTTCAAGCGCAAGTTCGTCAAGATGACGGGCCGCACGCTGACGCAGAAGAAGGTCAACGTCCATATGCTCGGCGAGATCAACCGGGCGATCCAGCGCTACATGCTGATGCTGCTGATCACCAATGCCGCGCTGGGGGTGTGCACGTGGTTCCTGCTGAAGGCGATCGGCCTGCAGCACGCCGGCACCTGGGCGCTGGCCGCGGCCGCGCTGCATCTGATTCCGTACTTCGGCTCGGGCGCCACCGCGATCGCGCTCGGCGTGGCGGCCTTCATGCAGTTCGGCACGCTGGGGCTGGCCGCCGCGGCAGCGGGGGGTTCGATTCTGATCGCGACGCTGATCGGCTCGGTGGTGCAGACCTGGATGACCGGGCGGATGGCGAAGATGAATCCGGTGGCGGTGTTCGTCGCGTTGCTGCTGTTCACCTGGCTGTGGGGCGCGTGGGGGATGCTGCTGGCGATTCCGCTCGCCGTGATCGCCAAGGTGGTGGCCGACCATATCGAAGGGCTGGAGTTCGTGGCGGAGTTCCTGGGGGAATAGGGTAGCCGACGGGACCGGGCCGGCCGACGGAACAGGGGCGGTCGACGGAACAAGGGCGGCCGACGGAACAGGGCGACGGGATAGGACGGCCCACCCAAAGGGCGACCGGCGGACAGCGCGCCCGGCAAGACCCTGCCCCAAGCAGGGCCGAGGCTTGACCTGCAGTGCCGCCAACTATATCGTAAGATATGTTTTTCGATATAACGGACGACTGACCCATGCCTCCTCGCCATCATCACGGCCGGCACGGCCACGGACCCGGCGGTCCCTTCGGTGGATTCGGCGGTTTCGGCTCCGACGCCGACGGCCTGCGCCGCGGCCGCAAGCTCGGCGCCGACGACCTGCAACTGCTGCTGCTCGACCTGCTGGCCGAGCAGCCCAGCCATGGCTACGAGCTGATCAAGGCGCTGGAAGCGCGCAGCGCCGGCTTCTACAAGCCCAGTCCGGGCGTGATCTATCCCGCCCTGACGTACCTGGAGGAGATCGGCCACGCCGAGGTAGACGTCGACGGCAACCGCAAGTGCTATCGGCTGGCCGAGCCCGGCCGCGAGTTCCTGCAGGCCAACCGCGAGCGCCTGGCGCTGCTGTGGAACGGGCTGCGTCATGCCGCCCGCAAGATGGAATGGGTGCGCCGCGCGCTTGCCGGCGAGCCGCCGCCCGAGCCGGACGAGCAGGGCAACGGCTGGCTGCCGGAGTTCGTGCAGGCGCGCATGGCGCTCAAGCGCGCGCTGCTGCTGCGCACCGATGCCTCGCCGGCCGAACAACGGCGCATCGCCGACATCCTGCTGCGCGCCGTCGCCGATATCGAAGACACCGAGGCAGCCGCCGTGCCGCCGCATCCCACCCGACCACGCCAACCGAGGTAATGCATGTCCGCTACCGATCGCGCCAATACCGCCAATGCCGCCAATACGGCCAATACCGCCAATACGGCCAATACGGCCAATACGGCCAATACGGCCAATACGGCCAATACGGCCAATACGGCCAATACGGCCAATACGGCCAATACGGCCAATACGGCCAACACCGGCGATACCGCCAGTCCGCTCGATAGCCGCGGCGCCGCCGCGCTCACCGTCGAACGCGTCCGCCATCCGCTGAAGTTCCGCCACATCCAGGTGGTCCGCACGCAGCGGCTCTCACCGGCGCTGCTGCGCGTGACCTTCACCGGCGACGACCTCGCCGACTTCGTCTCGGCCTCGTTCGACGACCACATCAAGGTGTTCCTGCCCGCGCCCGGACAGCAGCGCCCGGTGCTGCCCGAGATGGGACCCGACGGTCCGATGTTCCCCGAGGGACAGCCGCGCCCGATCGCGCGCGACTACACGCCGCGCCGCTACGACGCCGCGACGCGCGAGCTCGATATCGAATTCGTGCTGCACGGCGACGGTCCCGGCGCCAGCTGGGCGGCGCAGGCGCAGCCGGGCCAATGGCTGGGCATCGGCGGGCCGCGCGGTTCCTTCGTGATCCCGTCGGCGTTCGACTGGCACCTGCTGATCGGCGACGAAGCGGCGCTGCCCGCGATCGCCCGCCGTCTCGAGGAATTGCCCGCCGGCAAGCGCGTGGTGGTCGTGGTCCAGGTCGAGGATCGCGAGGCGCGTCTCGATCTGCGCAGCAATGCCGACTGCGAACTGCATTGGCTGTATCGCGCCGAAGGTGACGAATTGCTGACGACGCTGCGCCGGCTGGAATTGCCGGCCGGAGAGGGCTATGTCTGGGCCGCCGGCGAAGCCGCCGAGATGCGCGCGGTGCGCGCTTGCCTGGTTGACGAGCGCGGCATCGACAAGCGCCGCATCCGCGCGTCGGCCTACTGGAAGCACGGCGCGGTCGGCGTGCACGAGACGCTCGACGACTGAGCCCCGCGCAGGGCTGGGGCGCTCCGGCTCAGTGCGAGTCGGCGTGTCCGCTCTGACGATGGAACTGCGTATGCCGGTAGAGCCCGTACAGGCTGGTCGCGGTAAAGCCGAGCTGCTGCACGAACAAGCCATAGGTGCCGGTCACCAGCGCGAACACGCTCCACACGATGTTCGAGCACAGGTACGAAATCCAGCCCCAGCGCGACGCCTTGTTGTGCAGCGCCACCAGCAGCGAGCCGCTCATCGCGAGCGCGCAGCCCGACCATTCCAGACCATTGAGCACCATCGGCAGTTGAGCGGCAGCGAGATCCATCGCGCTATGTCTCCTTTTTTTGTGTTCAAGTTTTGCATACAAAGCGTGGGCGAAGCTTACCGCCGAAGCGCGGCGCGAGCAAGAGGGGAGAAACGCTCGGCACAAGCTGCGGCGCCCCAGCGGGCCGACGAGAGCGTCATCGCGTTTGCGCGATAGCCGTGGACGCGCGCCCGTAACCCGATTAACATCGTTGCCGGCGGCACTGACAACCGCCAACGTCGCTCGGACGGTTCCGGGCGCTTACGTACAAGGACAACCATGTCAGCCATTCCGGCATCCCCGGGCTCGAGCACTTCGGGCCAGCGCCGCTTCGCGCGCATCGATCGTCTTCCCCCCTACGTCTTCAATATCACCGCCGAGCTCAAGATGGCCGCGCGCCGTCGCGGCGAGGACATCATCGACATGAGCATGGGCAACCCCGATGGCGCGACGCCCGCGCATATCGTGGCCAAGCTCACCGAGGCGGCGCAGCGCCCCAATACCCACGGCTATTCGACCTCGCGCGGCATCCCGCGGCTGCGGCGCGCGATCTCGCACTGGTATCGCGAGCGCTACGACGTCGAGATCGATCCGGAACGCGAGGCCATCGTGACGATCGGCTCGAAGGAGGGGCTGTCGCATCTGATGCTGGCCACGCTCGATCGCGGCGACACCGTGCTGGTGCCGGACCCGAGCTATCCGATTCACATCTATGGGGCGGTGATCGCCGGCGCCGATATCCGCTCGGTGCCGCTGATTCCGGGCGTCGACTTCTTCGCCGAGCTCGAGCGCGCGATCCGCGGCAGCTATCCGAAGCCCAAGATGATCGTGCTGGGCTTTCCGTCCAACCCGACCGCGCAATGCGTCGAGCTCGATTTCTTCGAGCGCGTGATCGCGCTGGCGCGCAAGCACGACATCCTGGTCGTGCATGACCTGGCCTATGCCGACATCGTCTTCGACGGCTGGAAGGCGCCGTCGATCCTGCAGGTGCCGGGCGCCAAGGACATCGCGGTGGAGTTCTTCACGCTGTCCAAGAGCTACAACATGGCCGGCTGGCGCATCGGCTTCATGGCCGGCAACGCCGACCTGGTGACGGCGCTGGCGCGCATCAAGAGCTATCACGACTACGGCACCTTCACGCCGCTGCAGATCGCCGCGATCGCCGCGCTCGAAGGCGACCAGCAGTGCGTGCGCGAAATCGCCGCGCAATACCAGTCGCGCCGCGACGTGTTGGCGCGCGGCCTGAACGAAGCCGGCTGGCCGGTGGAGCTGCCGAAGGCGTCGATGTATATCTGGGCGCGGATTCCCGAACCGTATCGCGCGCTGGGCTCGCTGGAGTTCGCCAAGCAGCTGCTGGAAAAGGCCAAGGTCTCGGTATCGCCGGGCATCGGCTTCGGCGACTTCGGCGACGACTACGTCCGCTTCGCGCTGATCGAGAACGAATCGCGCATTCGGCAGGCGGTGCGGGGC
The DNA here is from genome assembly GCF_026210475.1 of Cupriavidus cauae. Classification (NCBI taxonomy): domain Bacteria; kingdom Pseudomonadati; phylum Pseudomonadota; class Betaproteobacteria; order Burkholderiales; family Burkholderiaceae; genus Cupriavidus; species Cupriavidus cauae. The sequence continues at coordinate 300,601 of NZ_CP080294.1, read as the reverse complement.
ATCAAGGCGATGTTCCGCGCCGATGGGCTGGTCGCGCCGGCCGCGCATGAGCCGGCGCGCGGGGGCGGGGCGAAGGGGTAGGTCGTCGCGCCCGCGCGAGCGGGGGAATCAGCAAGTCAAGGCGGGCGATGCCAACGGGTGCCGCTCCCCTTGCCACGGCGATACGAAGAACCGGCGTACCGCATCGGGATCGACCTCGTCATGGCTGCCGACCCGCCAGTGCGGGGTCTGGTCCTTGTCGACGATCAGCGCGCGCACGCCCTCGATGAAATCGCCGTCGGTGAAGGCGTGGCTGACCACGTCGAGCTCCATGCGAAAGCAGTCGGCCAGGTCCAGCCGGCGGCCGCGCAGCAGCAGTTCGCGCGTGACCGCCGTCATCAGGGGCGAGCGCCCGCGCAGCAGCATGGCGGTCTTGGCGGCCCATTCGGCCCATTCGGCCCTTTCGGGACCATCGGAGCCACCGGTGCGGTCGGCGTCATCGGCTCGGTCGGCACCATCGGCTCGGTCGGCGCCATCAGCTCGGTTGGCCCGGTCGGCTTGGTCGGCGCGATCAGCTCGGTCGGCTCGGTCGGCCCGGTCGGCGCGCTCCGCCCGGTCCGTGCAGCAGGCATCCTGCTCGCCCGCGAGTCCCCGCAGGATCGCCGCCGGCGTCGCGTCGGCGCGGAAATGCCGCAGCAGGGCGGGCAGGACCTTCAGCAGCGGGGCGTCGGCCGCCGTGACCGGCGATGCGGGGACCAGCGCGCGGCGCAGGGTTGCGAGCACCGTGTCGCCGTTGCCGGGCCAGGCGCAGCCGGACCAGTCGATGCTGGCCAGCGTCGCCTCCAAGTCCGCCAAGGCGGCGCTGTCGACCGCGACATCCGCGAGCCCGCACAGCAGCGTGTCGGCCGCGCCGAGCGTCACCCCGGTCAGGCCCACATAGAGCGCCAGCTCGGGCGTCATGCGCGACAGGAAGTGGCTGGCGCCGACATCGGGCACCAGGCCGATGCCGGTCTCCGGCATCGCGACGCGCGCGCGTTCGGTGACGATGCGCAGCCGCGCGGCCTGCGCCAGCCCCATGCCGCCGCCCATCACGATGCCATCCATCAGCGCGACCACCGGCTTGGGATAGCGGTGCAGTTCGAAATCGAGCTGGTATTCGTCGACGAAGAAGCGGCGGTACAGCGGTCCGCCATCGTCATCGCCTCGGCCGGCCACGTCGTCGCGATAACTGTCGTACAGCGCGCGGATATCGCCACCGGCGCAGAACGCCTTGTCGCCTGCGCCGCGCAGCACCACGGCGACGACATCGTCCCGCGATGCCCATTGCCGCAGTCGTTCGCGCAGCGCCAGGATCATCGGATACGACAGCGCATTGAGCTGGCGCGGCCGGTTCAGCGTGACCAGCCCGACGCGATTGATGACGTCGAAGCGGACCTCGTCTGTGCCCTTGGCATCCACCGCGTGCGGCATGGTTTCGGCCCTTGCGTTCACGCCGTCCCTCCATCGGCATCCAGGTATTGCCGAATCACGCCCGAGAAATCGAGCTGGCCATCGCCGCGCTGGCACATCGCCTGATACAGCTGCTGCGCCAGGGCGCCGAGGAACAGCGGCTGCCGCACCGCGCGCGCGGCATCGTTGGCCAGCCCCAGGTCCTTGAGCATCAGCTCGGCGCCGAAGCCGCCGCTGTAGCCGCGAGCGGCCGGCGCGGTGTCGATCACGCCGGGGTAGGGGTTGTAGGTGTCGGAGGACCAGCAGCGCCCGGTCGAGGTGTTGACGATGCCGGCCAGCACCGTGGTGTCGATGCCGAGCCGGGCGCCAAGCGCCATCGCCTCGGATACGCCGATCATCGAAATGCCCAGGATCAGGTTGTTGCAGATCTTCGCGACCTGGCCCGTGCCGGTGTCGCCGCAGCGGACCACGTTCCTGCCCATGCCGGAGAGCACCGGCTGCAGCCGCTCGAACAGCGCCGCCTCGGCGCCGACCATGAAGGTCAGCGTGCCGGCCTGCGCGCCACCGGTGCCGCCGGACACCGGCGCGTCGGCGAACGGATTGCCCTGACGCGCGGCCAGCGCGGCCAGTTCGCGTACCGTCGCCGGATCGATCGTGCTGGAATCGACCAGCGGCACGCCGGGACGCACGCCGGCCAGCACGCCGTTCTCGCCGGTGTAGACGCCGCGCACATGGGCCGCGGCCGGCAGCATCGTGATCACGATATCGGCTTCCGCGGCCGCCTGCCGCGGCGAATCGGCGCCGCTGGCGCCGGCTTCGCGCAACGCGGCCAGCGCCTGCGCGTTCAGGTCGAATACCGTCAGCGTGTGGCCGGCCTTCAGCAGGTTGCGCGCCATCGGCGCGCCCATGTTGCCCAGGCCGATGAAGGCGATATGCATCGAGGTCTGCTGCATCGAGGTCTCCTGTGCGTTGCCGGTTTCAGCGCAGCGCGATGGTGGTATTGACGCCCTGGTTGACGGTCTCGTCATCGAACCAGCGTGCCGTCACGGTCTTGGTCTGCGTGTAGAACTGCACCACCTGCTTGCCGTAGGGGCCGAGGTCGCCCAGCTTCGAGCCGCGCGAGCCGGTGAAGCTGAAATACGGCACCGGCACCGGAATCGGGATATTGATGCCGACCTGGCCGACGTCGATCTCGCTCTGGAACTTGCGCGCCGCGGCGCCGCTCTGCGTGAACACGCCGGTGCCGTTGCCGAAGGGGTTGCGGTTGACCAGCGCGATCGCCTCGTCGAGCGTGTCGACGCCGATCACCACCAGCACCGGCCCGAAGATCTCCTGCGTGTAGATCGACATCTCGGTGGTGACGTCGGTGAATACGGTGGGCCCGATGAAGTTGCCGTCCGGATAGCCCGGCACGCTGACCTCGCGGCCATCGAGCGCGAGCGTCGCGCCTTCCTTCACGCCGGCCTCGATCAGGCCCAGGATGCGCTGCCTGGCCGCGACCGACACCACCGGTCCGACATCGGTGCCGGGCTCGGCGCCGGCGCCGACCTTCAGCGTGCGGGCCTTGGCGATCAGCTCGGGCACCCAGTCGCGTGCCGCGCCGACCAGCACCGCCACCGAGGTCGCCATGCAGCGCTGGCCCGCCGCGCCGAAGGCGGCGCCAACCAGCGCGTTCAGCGTTTGCTCCTTGTGCGCGTCGGGCAGCACCACCGCGTGGTTCTTGGCGCCCATCATCGACTGCACGCGCTTGCCGTGGCTGCCGGCCAGGTTGTAGACGTGGGTGCCGACCGCGGTCGAGCCGACGAACGACACCGCCTTGACATCGGGATGCGTGCACAGCGCGTCGACCACATCCTTCGCGCCGTGCACGACGTTCAGCACGCCGGGCGGCACGCCCGCTTCGAGCGCGAGCGCCACCAGTTCCATCGTCGACAGCGGGTCCTGCTCGGAGGGCTTGAGCACGAAGGTATTGCCGCAGACGATCGCCATCGGGAACATCCACAGCGGAATCATGGCCGGGAAATTGAACGGCGTGATGCCGACGCACACGCCGATCGGCTGCTGCAGCGTGTAGGTGTCCACGGTCGCCGCCACGTTCTCGGCAAAGCCGCCTTGCTGCAGCGTGCCGATCGAGGCGGCGTGCTCGACCACCTCGAGGCCGCGGAAGATGTCGCCCTCGGCGTCGGACAGCGTCTTGCCCTGCTCGGCGGTCAGGATCGCGGCGATGCGCTTGCTGTGCTCGCGGATCAGCGCCTGGTACTTCAGCATGATGCGCAGCCGCGCGCCGATCGGCGTATGGCGCCAGCTGGCGAAGGCGCGCTGCGCCGCGCCGACGGCGGCGTCGACCTCGGCCTGCGTGGCCAGCGGCACGCGCGCCAGCACCTGCTGCGTGGCCGGATTGACGACCTGGCGGTATTCGGTGGCGGCCGATTCGACCCATTCGCCGTTGATCAGCAGCTTGACTGTCGGAATCGCGGTGTCGGTGGCGGGCTGTGTGGTCATGGTGTCTCCATCGTTTGTCTGGTCGTGCAAGTCGTCAGGAAAGGCGAGGCGCGAACTACAGCGAGCGGGCGATCAGCATCCGCTGGATCTCGCTGGTGCCTTCGTAGATCTGGGTGATGCGCGCGTCCCGGTAGTGCCGCTCGACCGGGTAGTCCTCGAGGTAGCCGTAGCCGCCATGGATCTGCAGCGCCTTGGAGCAGACCCGTTCGGCCAGTTCCGACGCATACAGCTTGGCCTGCGAGGCCTCGGACAGGCAGGGCTGGCCGTCGCTGCGCATGCGCGCGGCGCGATGCACCAGCAGGCGCGCCGCGTTCAGCTCGGTCGCCATGTCGGCCAGCATGTTGGCGATCGGCGCATGCTCGCGCAGCGGCCGGCCGAACTGCACCCGTTCGCCGGCATAGCGGCAGGCGGCATCGAAGGCCGAGCGCGCGATGCCGATCGCCTGCGCGGCGATGCCGATGCGGCCGCCTTCGAGATTCGACAGCGCAATGCGCAGGCCCTCGCCGGTGTCGCCGAGCAGCGCGTCGTGTGGCACGACGCAGTCCTCCAGCGTGATCGCGCAGGTGTCCGAAGCACGGATGCCGAGCTTCTTCTCCGGGGCATGGACGTGAAAGCCCGGCGTGTCGGTCGGAACGAGGAAAGCAGACAATCCGCGCTTGCCGCGCTCCGGTTCGGTCGCGGCGAAGACGATGGCGATGCCGGCGCGCTGGCCGTTGGTGACGAACTGCTTGTTGCCCGACAGGACCCAGCCGTCGTCGGTCGGCCGCGCGCGCGTGCGCAGGTTGTGCGCCTCGGAGCCGGCCTGCGGCTCGGTCAGGCAGAACGCGCCGATCAGCTCGCCGCTGGCCAGCGCCGGCAGATAGCGCTGCTTCTGCGCCTCGCTGCCGTAGTGCAGGATCGGGCCGCAGCCGACCGAGCTGTGCACGCTCATCAGCGTCGCGCAGGCCGCGCAGCCGGCGGCGATCTCCTCGATCGCCAGCGCGTAGGCGATGTAGTCGGTATAGGTGCCGCCCCATTGCTCGGGCACGATCATGCCGAGCAGGCCGAGCGCGCCCATCTCGGCGACGATCTCGTCGGGCAGTTGGCCGCTGCGGTCCCATTGCGCGGCGTTGGGCTTGAGCCGTTCCTCGGCGAAGGCGCGCGCGGTGTCGCGGATCATGCGTTGCTGCTCGGTGTATTCGCTGTACATGGCGCTGTGGTCGCGTGGTTGCGGGGTCTTCGTGGTGCGTCGTCGTGGTGCGGTCGCCGTGGGGCGGTCGTGGAATGACGGCAGTGTAGAAAGGCGATGCCGGCGCGCGCTATGCCAAAATCCGCCAACTGTGCTGAACTGATTTGCCACTGCCCGCCGCTTGCCGTGACGGCGGCAGCCGGCATCCCGACCACCTTACGGATCGTCTCCATGTCTTTGCTGTTGCGTCCCGTTACTGCCTCGCGTGCCGATGGAAAAAGGTAGCGTCGCGATCTGCTTTGTCCACCATGCGATTTCCGGGCTGCGCTCGCGCGGCATCGATCCGGAGCCGGTGCTGCGCGCCGCCGGTATCGCGCCGGCGATGCTGGCGGTCGCGCAGGCGCGCGTGTCCGCGGCAAGCTACAGCGGGCTGTGGCTGGCGGTATCGGCGGCGCTTGGCGACGAGTTCTTCGGTCAGGACTCGCGCGCGATGAAGCCCGGCAGCTTCGCGCTGCTGTGCCATGCGGTGGCCGGCAGCCGCACCGTGGGGCAGGGGCTCGACCGCGTCGCGCGCGGCTTCGGCCTGCTGCTCGACGATATCGGCGTGCAGCTGCTGCGCCGCTACGATGGCGACGCGCCCGGCGCCGGCCCCGAGCGCGCCGCGCTGGTGCTGACCGAGCCGTCGCGCCGCCGTCCCGGCGTGTTCGCCCAGGAGACGCTGCTGATCATGCTGCACGGGCTGATGTGCTGGCTGGCGCGGCGGCGGGTGCCGGTGCGGCTGGCCGCGTTCCGCTATCCGGAGCCCGACTACAGCGCGGAATACCGCGTCATGTACTCACGCCAGCTCGCCTTCGATGCGCCCTGCACCGCGCTGATCTTCGACGCGGCGTGGCTGGACCATCCGGTGCGGCACGACGAGCGCAGCGTCAAGGCCTTCCTGCGCGACGCGCCCCATAACGTGGTGGTCAAGTACTCGGACCGCAGCAGCGTGGCCGCGCGGGTTCGCCGGCTGCTGCGGCAGTCGCGGCCGGATGGATGGCCGACCTTCGAGGCGCTCGCGGCGGCGCTGCATCTGTCTGCCTCGTCGCTGCGGCGCAGGCTGATGGAGGAGGGCGCCACCTATCAGCAGCTGAAGGACGAATTGCGGCGCGACCTGGCGATCGAGGCGCTCAGTCATACCGACTTGCCGATCACCGAGATCGCCGCCGAGATGGGGTTTGCCGAGCCCGGCGCCTTCCATCGGGCGTTCCGGCGCTGGACCGGGCTGCGGCCCGGGGTTTATCGCGGCATGCACGCCGCCGCGGACTGAGCGCGCGGCGCAGCGGACGGGATCAGTGCGGCGCGTCGGCGCGCCGGTCGCCGGTGTCGGCGCCGCGGTTCGCGCCGTTGTTCACGCTGCCCTTCGCGCTGGCATCGACGGCCGCGGCGGCGTCCTGCCGCGCGCTCTCCAGCACGCGCCGGATCATCGCCGTCGCCAGTTCCTGCTCGCCGAGAAACACCTCGCCGACGCGGTCCTTCAGCAGCAGCGCGGCCTCGTCCTCGCTGTGCGTGCGCACCAGGATGCGGATCCCGGGATTGAGCGTGCGGGCGATCTCGACCATGCGCCGCACGCCGACGGTATCGGGCGTGGCGATCACCAGCATGCCGGCGCGCGCGATATGGGCCTGGATCAGCACGGACGGTTCGGCCGCATCGCCCGATACCGCCGGCACGCCTTGCGCGCGCAGCGCCTCGACGATCTCCCGGTTCTGGTCGGCCACAACCACCGGCACGCCATGCGCGCGCAGCGCCCCGACGATACGGCGGCCGACGCGGCCGTGGCCGACCAGCACCACCTGCCGCGTCAGCAGCGCCTGATCGACCGTCGCCGGCAGCTCGGCCAGCGGATCGGCGCTGCGCTCGAGCTTGCGCGCCAGTTCGGAGCGCGCGCGGATCCAGCGCTGCAGCGGCTCCACGGTGCGAAACACCAGCGGATTGAGCGCGATCGAGATCAACGAGCCGGCGAGCACCAGATTGTGTCCCTGCGGGCTCAGCATGCCGATCGTGACGCCGAGCCCGGCCAGGATGAACGAGAACTCGCCGATCTGCGCAAGGCTCGCCGACACCGTCAGCGCGGTGTTCAGCGGATAGCGCATCGTCAGCACCAGCGCAAGCGCGGCCAGCGATTTGCCGACGATCACGATGGCCAGCGTGGCAATGACCTGCAGCGGCGCGTCGAGCAGCACGCGGGGGTCGAACAGCATGCCGACCGAGACGAAGAACAGCACCGAGAAGGCGTCGCGCAGCGGCAGCGTCTCCTGCGCGGCGCGATGGCTCAGCGCCGAGCCGCGCAGCACCATGCCGGCGAAGAAGGCGCCGAGCGCGAACGAGACCCCGAACAGCACCGCCGAGCCGTAGGCGATGCCGACCGCCGCCGCGACCAGGCACAGCGTGAACAGTTCGTTGGAGCCGGTGCGGGCGACCTGCCAGAGCAGCCATGGAAACACGCGGCGGCCCACCAGCAGCATCAGCGCGATAAAGATCGCGACGCGGCCCAGCGTGGCGCCCAGCGTCGCCCATAGCGACGCGCCGGCCTCGGGCTGCATGGCGCCGTTGCCGCCCGCCGCGATCGCCGCGGCCTGGCCTGACGGCACCGTGCCGAACACCTCGGCCAGCGCGGGCAGCATCACCAGCACGAGCACCATCACCAGATCCTCGACCACCAGCCAGCCGACCGCGATCCGGCCGTTGACCGAATCGAGCGCGCCGCGCTGCTCCAGCGCGCGCAGCAGCACCACGGTGCTGGCGACCGACAGGCACAGGCCGAACACCAGCGCATCGGCCAGCGGCCAGCCCCACAGCCTGGTCACGCCTGCGCCCAGCGCGGTGGCGAAGGCGATCTGCACGATCGCACCCGGTAGCGCAATACGGCGGACCGACAGCAGGTCTTCCAGCGAGAAGTGCAGGCCGACGCCGAACATCAGCAGCATCACGCCGATCTCCGCGAGCTGGCCGGCCAGGGCCATGTCGGCGACGAAACCCGGTGTGGCCGGGCCGATCACGATGCCGGCGAGCAGATAGCCGACCAGTGCCGGCGCGCCCAGGCGGGCGCAGATGAAACCGAAGACGAGCGCCAGGCCGAAGCCGGCGGCGATGGTGGTGATCAGGCTGACTTCATGGGGCACGGGCGGCTCGCAGCGAAGTGATCAGGGGTGATCGGGGGATCGGTGGCGCAACGGTCTGCAGTCCATGATAGCAAGCGGATGCGGCCGGGCTCCCCGCACGGGCGGCAACGGGGCGTCGTTTACACTGTCGCCTTCGCTCGTTTTCCAAAGATCGCGGTCCTCCTGCGGTTCGTTTCCGCGGGCTGCCCGCCGTTCCCGCTTCATGTCCCAGCCGTCCCCCGCACCCCATCAGATCGATCTCGTCGTCTATCCCGGCTTCAAGGCCATGGAGGCCGTCGGACCGATGACGGTGTTCGACTATGCCAACCTGCAGCTGGCCCGGCGCGGCCAGCCGCCGGCCTATCGGACGCGCATCGTCTCGACGCGTGTGGGCCCGGTGCGTTCGGACACGCTGATGACGCTGGAGGCCACCGCGCGGCTCGACACGGTGCTGCTGCCCGACACCGCGGTGATCGTCGGCGCGCGAGATATCGAAGGGGTGTTGCAGGAAGCGGGGGAGATCGTGCCGTGGGCGCGCGCGGTGGCCCCGCGCATCGGCCGGCTGGTGGCGCTGTGTTCGGGATCGTTCTTCCTGGCCGCCGCTGGTCTGCTCGACGGCAAGCGCGCGACCACGCACTGGAGCGTGGCGCCGCTGCTGCGGCAGCGCTATCCCGCGGTGGCGGTCGATCCCGATGCGATCTTCGTGCGCGAGGGCCGGCTGTGGACCTCGGCCGGCGTCACGGCCGGCATCGACCTGGCGCTGGCCATCGTCGAAGAGGACCTCGGACGCGAGATCGCGCTCGATCTGGCGCGCGAGCTGGTGGTCTTCCTGAAGCGTCCGGGCGGCCAGTCGCAATTCAGCGTGCATCTGGCCAGCCAGACCACCGGCCACGCCGGCGTGCGCGAGGTCCAGGACTGGATCCTGCGCGACCTGACCCGCGCGTTCACGATGAGCGAGATGGCGGCGCGGGCCGCGATGAGCGAGCGCAATTTCCGCCGTGTGTTCGCGCGCGAGACCGGGGCGAGCCCGACCGCCTTCATCGAATCGGCGCGGCTCGAAGCGGCACGCCGCCTGCTGGAGCAGGGCGAGCTGCCGCTGAAGGCGGTGGCCGCGCGCAGCGGCTTCGGTTCCGACGAAGCGCTGCGGCGCGCCTTCCTGCGCCATCTGGGCATCACGCCGCGCGACTATCGCCAGCGGTTTGGCGCGGCGGCGTAGCGCCCAAGCACCCAAGCACCCAAGCACCCGAGCACCAAAGCACCAAAGCGCTCAAGTACCGAAGCGCTCAAGCACCGCAGCGCCCAAGCACCGCAGCGCCCAAGCACCGCAGCGCCCAAGCACCGCAGCGCCCAAGCACCGCAGCGCCCAAGCACCGCAGCGCCCAAGCACCGCAGCGCCCAAGCACCGCAGCGCTCAAGCACCGAAATGCCGAAGCGCCTTCCACCGCCCGGTCAGCCGTCCTGTAATTGCGCCGCGTGATGGCGCAGATGGTCCTCCATCCACGTGGAGATGAAGTAGTAGCCGTGGTCGTAGCCCTGATGCCGCCGCAGCGTCAGCGGCTGGCCCACCGCGGCGCAGGCCGCCTCGAAGGCCTCGGGATGCAGCTGGTCGGCGAGGAATTTGTCGGCCAGCCCCTGATCGATCAGGATGCCGCCGGGGAAGGGCGCGGTGGGCTGCGCCTGCATCACCGCGCTGGCATCGTACTGCAGCCATTGCGCGCGATCGTCGCCGAGATAGCGGCTGAACGCCTTCTCGCCCCAGGGACATTGCGACGGCGCGGCGATCGGCGCGAACGCCGACACCGAGCGGAAGCGCTCGCGATGGCGCTGCGCCAGCACCAGCGCGCCGTGGCCGCCCATCGAATGGCCGAAGATGCCGATGCGCCGCGGGTCGGCGCCGAGTTCGCCGACCACCAGATCGTAGAGCTCGCCGGCGACATAGCTTTCCATGCGCCAGTGCGCGTTCCACGGCGCCTGCGTCGCGTCCAGATAGAAGCCCGCGCCCGCGCCGAAGTCCCATTCGTCCGCCTCGCCGGGGATGCCGGTGTCGCGCGGGCTGGTATCGGGCGCAACCAGGATCAGGCCGAGCTGCGCGGCGAGCCGCTGCGCGCCGCCCTTGATCATGAAGGTCTCTTCGGTGCAGGTCAGGCCGGCCAGGTAGAACAGCGCCGGCCGCGGCGTGCCGACACCGGCCAGCGCCGCCGGCGGCAGGAAGACCGAGAAGCGCATCGGCAGGCCGACCGCGGTCGACGCATGCCGGTAGAAGCGCTGCACGCCGCCGAAGCAGCCGTGCTCGGAGAGCAGTTCGAGCATGAGCGTCGCGCCTCCGGCCTTAGTACAGCACCACCGAACGGATCGACTCGCCGCGCTTCATCAGGTCGAAGCCCTCGTTGATCCGCTCCAGCGGCAGCGTGTGCGTGATCAGGTCTTCGATGTTCAGCTTGCCGTCCATATACCAGTCGACGATCTTGGGCACGTCGGTGCGGCCGCGCGCGCCGCCGAAGGCCGAGCCCTTCCACTCGCGGCCGGTCACCAGCTGGAACGGACGGGTCGAGATCTCGGCGCCGGCCTCGGCCACGCCGATGATGATCGACTTGCCCCAGCCCTTGTGGCAGCACTCCAGCGCCTGGCGCATGACCTTGGTATTGCCGATGCATTCGAACGAGTAATCGGCGCCGCCGTCGGTCAGCTGCACGATATGGTCGACCACGTTCTCGACCTCGTTCGGATTGACGAAGTGCGTCATGCCGAATTGGCGCGCCAGCGCCTCGCGGTTCGGGTTGATGTCGACGCCGATGATCTTGTCGGCGCCAACCATCTTCGCGCCCTGGATCACGTTCAGCCCGATGCCGCCCAGGCCGAACACCACCACATTGGCGCCGGCCTCGACCTTCGCCGTGAACAGCACCGCGCCGACGCCGGTGGTGACGCCGCAGCCGATATAGCAGACCTTGTCGAACGGCGCGTCGTCGCGGATCTTGGCCATCGCGATCTCCGGCACCACGATGTGATTGGCGAAGGTCGACGTGCCCATGTAGTGGAAGATCGGCTTGCCGTCGAGCGAGAAGCGCGAGGTGCCGTCCGGCATCAGGCCCTTGCCCTGGGTCGCGCGGATCGCCTGGCACAGGTTGGTCTTGCGCGACAGGCAGAACTTGCACTGGCGGCATTCGGGCGTGTAGAGCGGGATCACGTGGTCGCCGGGCTTCAGCGAGGTCACGCCCGGGCCGACCTCCGTCACGATGCCGGCGCCCTCATGGCCGAGGATGGCGGGAAAGATGCCCTCGGGGTCCGCGCCCGACAGCGTGTAGTAGTCCGTATGGCAGATGCCGGTGGCCTTGATCTCGACCAGCACCTCGCCGGCGCGCGGTCCGGCCAGGTCGACTTCCTCGATGGTCAACGGGGCGCCTGCTTTCCAGGCGACGGCGGCTTTGGTTTTCATGGCGGCTTTCCTAAGGTGGCGACGCGCGGGGCGCGTGGCGGGTTCGATCGATGGCGGACGCGGGGCCGGCAGCAGCGGCAGCAGCGGCAGTAGCGGCATCGCGCGTTATCGCACGGCACCGCGCGGCACCACCCAGCACCGCTCGGCTCCACGGGGTTCGGCCGACACTGTAATGCCTGCGGCATCGGCACGGCGGGGCAATGCTGCCCGCTTGGCCCCGCAAGCCGCCATTTTGGCCGAATGCGAGGGCTAGCGGCCCGGCATGCGGGCCGCGGCCTCGGCCGGGGCGGTCGCTGTCCGCGCCGGCAGGTCGGCGGCGCCCTGGTGGCGCCGGCCCAGCCACCACCCAAGCAAGCCCCAGACCAGGGCCAGCACGGCACCGGTCAGGGCGACCACCGCCGGATGGCCGGCCAGCGCGTCGATGCCGGTCTTGACCCAGGCGCTGACCGCATCGCCGGCGCGGTAGACCATCGTGTCGATGACGTTCTTGGCCTTGTACTTGGTCTCGGCATCGACCACGGTGAACAGCATCTCGCGGCCGGGCCGCACCAGCGCGTACTCGCCGACGCGGCGCAGCACCATCACGCCGGCCAGCACGCCGAACACCGGCCAGATCGCCAGCAGCACGAAGCCGCCCGCCACGGCCAGGGGCACCACCGTCAGCAGCGCGGTCACGCCGTAGCGCCGCGCGATCTGGCCGGAGAAAAACAGCTGGATCGCGATGGTGGCGGCCTGCACGATCGCGTCGATCGCGCTGAACACGCGCGTCTGCTCGGTGCGGTCGGGGAAAGTCTCCGCGACCAGCCGCGCCTGTTCGAAGTACAGGAAGGTGCTGGCGGTCGACAGCAGGATCACGAACAGCGCGATGCCGAGCAAATAGCGCGAGCGGGCGATCAGCGTCAGGCCGGCCAGCAGGCTGCCGCCGATGGGATCGCGCGGATCGTCGCGCGCGGGGCCGGCATGGTGCGTGGGTGCGGCGCTCGCCGCGGCATCGCGCGGCGCGATGGATCCCCCGCCAATGTCAGCCCTGGCCCCCGCGACACCGGTCGCGACACCGGTTGCGGTACCGATCGCAGTACCGGTTGCGGTACCGATCGCAGTACCGGCTGCGGCACCGGCTGCGGCACCGGCCCCGGCCCGCGCCCGCCACCGGAACAGCCACGCGCAACCCGGCAGCGTCGCCGCCAGCAGCACGGCGGACAGCAGCATCAGCCCGGTCAGCCCGATCGGCCCGACCAGCCATCCCGACAGCAGCGGCCCGGTCAGCCCGCCGACGCTGGCGCCCGCCGCAATCACCGGAAACAGCCGGCGCGCCTGTTCGGGGCGGAACACGTCCGCCATCAGGCTCCACGCGACCGACACCACGAACAGATTGGACACCGACAGCCACACGTAGAACACCCGCGCCAGCCAGACATCGTCGGGCCGCGCGCGCGTGGCGAGCGCGAAGGCCAGCAGATTGGCGATGAAGAAGGCATAGACCCAGGGCACGAAGCGCCGCCGCGGCAGCCGCGAGCTGCACAGGCCGTACAGCGGAATCGCGGCCAGCATCACGACGAAGGTCGCGGTGAACAGCCATTGCAGGTTCTGCACGCCGCCGGCGATGCCCATCGTTTCGCGCACTGGCCGCAGCATGAAGTAGCTGGCGAACAGGCAGAAGAAGAAGCCGAATGCCGCGACTACGGCCGCGTGTTCGCCCGGGCGGATGCCGAGCGCGCCGAGGCGGCCGGGGCCGTGGCCAGGGTTGGGGTGCGGAGGCGGGGCGGCTGCCATGCCCGGCGATTGCGGTGGACGGGCGCTAGGTCAGCAGCGCCGCGATGCGCTCGCGCTGCTGCGCGTCCGGCATGCGGCCGAGCGCCGCGCCGAGGTTGTCGCGCATATGGCGGGGATTGGACGTCGCCGGAATCGCCGCGGTCACCGCCGGATGGCTGACGATGAATTTGAGGAACAGCTGGCCCCAGCTGCTGCAATCGAGCTCGGCCGCCCACGGCGGCAGCTGGCGTCCTTGCACCGCGCGGAACAGCCGCCCGTCCTGGAACGGCCGGTTGATCAGCACGCCGATGCCGCGCTGCCGGCACAGCGGCAGCAGCCGGCGCTCGGCCTCGCGCTCGCCCAGCGAGTAGTTGATCTGCACGAAGTCGATCTTTTCGCTGCGCACGATCTGCTCGAGCCGCTCGTGCGCATCGGCGCGATAGTGCGTGACGCCGATATAGCGGGTCTTGCCTTGTTCCTGCAGCCGGCGCAGGAAACGCAGGTTCTCTTCCCAGTCGATCAGGTTGTGGACCTGCAGCAGGTCGACGGTGTCGCTGCCCAGCTCCTGCTGCGAGCGCGCCCATTGCGCCGGCGCGCTGCTGCTCGACGCCGAGATCTTGGTGGCGAGGAAGACCTGCCTGCGGCCATTGTGCAGCCGCAACAATTCGCCGGTGACGGCCTCCGCGGCACCATAGCTGGGCGCGGTATCGAGAACGGCGCCCGGCATCCGCAGCAGCAGCGACATCACCTCGGACAGCGGGCTCTGCTGCAGGCCCTGCGTCGGCGCGTCGAAGGTGTCGGCGGTGCCCAGGCCGATCACCGGCAGCGTTTCGCGCGTGCCGGGGATGGCGCGCCGCAGCGGGCCCGCGCTGCCGCCCGCGGCCGGCGTGCCGGGGGCTGCGGACGCGGAGGCCGATGCCTGGCCGGGCTGGGCCCGTGCGGCGGACGTCAGCGTGCCCGCCAGCGCGGCGGAGCAGGCAAGGAAGCGGCGACGATCGATGGGCATGGCGTCTCCTGGCGAGCCGGCAACTTCCCGGCCATTGTAGGTAAGACGCGCCGATTTGGCACAGCCGCCGCCGCGGCCTTCCTCCCGCTCAGATCACGGTGGCCAGCCCCAACGTCAGCAGCAGCGCCACCACCGAGATGATCGTCTCGCAAACGGTCCAGGTCTTGAACGTCTGCGCCACGGTCATGTTGAAGTACTCCTTGACCAGCCAGAAGCCCGCATCGTTGACGTGCGACAGGATCAGCGAGCCCGCGCCGGTGGCCAGCACCAGCAGCTCGGGCCGCGTGCCCGGCACGCTGGCCGCGATCGGCGCGACGATGCCGGCCGCGGTGGTCATCGCCACGGTGGCCGAGCCGGTCGCGATGCGGATCATCACGGCGACCAGCCAGCCGAGCACCAGCACCGAGACGTTGGCGCCGGTGGCCACTTCCACGATCGAATTCGAGATGCCCGAGTCGCGCAGGATGCGGCCGAAGCCGCCGCCGGCACCGACCACCAGCGTGATGATCGCGGTGGGCGCCACCGATTCGTTGGTGAAGCGCAGGATCGCCTCGCGATTGAAGCCGCGCGCCTTGCCGAAGGTGTAGAAGCTGACCAGCGCGGCGATCAGCAGCGCGATCACCGAGTTGCCGATCAGCTTGAGGAAGTCGTTGGCCCAGGTCTTCGGCGTCGTCACCAGGTCGGCGCCGCTGCCGATCAGCATCAGGATCACGGGCAGCAGGATCGTGAAGACCGTGATGCCGAAGCCCGGCAGCGCCTGGGCCGGCGCGGTGTCGTCGGCTTCCTCGATGAACTGCGCCGCCAGCGGGTTGTCGGCGGGCAGCTTGATATGGCGGTCCATCAGCTTCGCGAAGATCGGACCGGCGATCGCCGCGGTGGGGATGCCCACGATCAGCGCGTACAGGATCGTGCGGCCGATGTCGGCGCCGTAGGCGGTCACCGCCAGCAGTGCCGCCGGATGTGGCGGGATCAGGCCGTGCACCACGGACAGGCCGGCCACCATCGGGATGCCGACCTTGACCATCGAGGTGCCGGTGCGCTGCGCGATATTGAAGGCGATCGGGATCAGCAGCACGAAGCCGACCTCGAAGAACACCGGCAGGCCGACGATGAAGGCGATGGTCGCCATCGCCCAGTGCACGTTCTTCTCGCCGAAGAAGGCGATCAGCGTGCGCGCGATGCGCTCGGCGCCGCCGGACTCGGCCATCATCTTGCCGAGCATCGTGCCCAGGCCCACCACGAGCGCGATATGGCCGAGCGTGCCGCCGACGCCGGCCTCGAACGACTTGACGATCTCGTTCATCGGCATGCCGACCGAGAAGCCGAGCAGCACAGAGACGACCACCAGCGTGATGAAGGGGTTCAGCTTGAATCGCGCGATCAGCACGACCAGCGCGATCACGGCGATCAGCGCATACAGCAACAGCGTGGTTCCGGTGACTGGGACCATGTTGTCTCCTTGGGGTGCGCGGGGCCGGTCGGCGCCGCGGCGTATGAAAGAGGCCGCTGGCGCGGCCCGGTTGGGAAAAGGGAAGGGGAGGCGGCCTGGATTCGCTGTATCCGCCTGTATCCGCGGGATCAGGGCAATGCGCGGAATCGGCGAATCGGCTGAATCAGCGGATTCCGCGGATTCAGCCGCCCGGACGCTTGTAGGCGATGCAGTCGATCTCGACCTTGCAGTCGACCACCATGCTCGACTGGACGCAGGCACGCGCGGGCGGATTGGCGCCGAAATACTGCTTGAAGATCTTGTTGAACGAGGCGAAGTCGCGTGCGTCGTCGAGCCAGACGCCGCAGCGGACCACATGCTCGGGGCCGTAGCCGGCCTCGGCCAGGATCGCCAGCACGTTCCTGATGGCCTGGTGGGTCTGCGCGACGATGCCGCCGTCGACGACTTCGCCATCGACCATCGGCACCTGGCCGGACACATACAGCCAGCCGTCGGCAGCGACCGCGCGTGCGAACGGCATGTGCTGGCCGCCGGTGCCGGTGCCGCCTTCGACGCCAAAGCGTTGGATATCCATGAAGACTCCTTCGAACTGAATACGGGAAACGGTGAGCTTGAAACAGGGGGGAGCGTGCGGCCTTACGTGTCCGCGATGTTGTCCGCGTTGCGGTTCGCGATGGTGTCCGCGACGGCGGGGACCGGCTCGCCGCGCGGCAGGAAGCGCCCGGCGCGCGCGCCGGTGGCGTGCCGCTGCGACCAAGACAGCGTGCCGTTGACCCACACCGCGGCGATGCCCTCGGCCGGCTGCATCGGCTCGGTGAACGTGGCCGCGTCGCGGATCGTCGCGGCGTCGAACAGCACCAGGTCGGCCCAATGGCCTTCGCGCACGAAGCCGCGTCCCGCGAGGCCGAAGCGCTCGGCCGACAGGCCGGTCATCTTGGCGATCGCCATCGTCAGCGGAAACAGCTCGCGGTCGCGCGCATAGTGGCCCAGCACGCGGGGGAACGCGCCCCACAGGCGCGGATGCGGCAGCGGGTCGTTGGGCAGCCCGTCCGAGCCGATCACCGTGGCCGGATGCGCCAGGATGCGGTCGACGTCGGCGTCTTCCATGCAGTGATAGACCGCGCCCGCCGGCTGCAGGCGGCGGGCCGCCTCGTGCAGATCCACCTGCCATTCGGCCGCGATATCGGCGAGCAGGCGTCCGCCCATCGCGGGATGCGGCGTGGACCAGGTCACCATGATGTCGAAGTCGCCGGTGACCTGCTTCAGGTCCAGCGTCGACGAACTGGCGGTATAGGGATAGCAGTCGCAGCCGACCGGCTGCCAGCGCTGGGCGGCATCGAGCGCGTCCAGCACCGCGCCGCTGCGGCCCCAGTTGTCCACGCCCGCGCATTTGAGGTGCGAGATCACGACCGGCACGCGGGCATGGCGGCCGATGCGGAAGGCCTCGTCCATCGCGTCGAGGATCTCGGCGAATTCGCTGCGCAGATGCGTGGCGTACAGCGCGCCGGCGCGGGCCAGGGGCTCGGCCAGCGCCAGCACTTCCTCGGTCGGCGCGGCAAAGGCGTTGGCATAGGCGAGGCCGGTCGACAGGCCGAGCGCGCCGTGGTCCAGTGCCTCCTGCAATTGCGCGCGCATCGCGGCGATCTCGTCGGCGCTCGCCGCGCGGTCCAGCCGGTCCAGATGATTGCTGCGCAGCGCCGTGTGGCCGACCAGCGCGGCCACGTTGACCGCGGGCTGCGCCGAGGCGATGGCATCGACGTAGGCCGAAAAGCTCGGATAGCGGAACGCGCTCGCATCGCCCAGCAGGTTCATCGGATCGGGCGGCTCGCCGCGCAGGGCCACCGGTGCCGCGCTGATGCCGCAGTTGCCGACCACCACGGTGGTCACGCCCTGCGACAGCTTCGGCGTCATCTCGGGCTGGCGCACCACGTTGGTGTCGTCGTGCGTGTGGACGTCGATGAAGCCCGGTGCCAGCACAAGCCCGTCGGCCTCGACGACCTCGGCGGCGGCGTCGGCGGCGATGCGTTCGCCGCCATCGTCGTCGGCATCGATGTCGACGATGCGGGCGATGCGGCCGTCGCGCAGCCCGACATCGGCGACGCGCGCGGCGGCGCCCGAGCCGTCGATCACGGTGGCGCCGCGGATCAGCGTGTCATAGGCGAAGAGGGTGTCCGAGCTCGCTGCCATGGTCAGTCTCCGAGCGGCTGACGGCTGTCGCGCATCCCCGCGCTGCCGCGCTCGCCGCTGCCCCGATGCGCGTCCAGCACGTACTTGAGCCGCCGCAGCCGTTCCTGGCTGTCGTCCTGCTGCAGCAACGCCAGCCGCGTGGCCAGCACGTCCAGCACCAGCAACATCGCATAGCGCGAGGCCGACGGCTTGAAGATGAAATCGGTCTCCAGCGCGCGCACGGGCAGCAGCACGTCGGCGCGCGCCGCCAGCGGCGAGCCCAGCGCGGTCACCGCGATCACGCGCGCACCGTATTCGCGCGCGACATCGCAGCTGGCCAGCATCTCGGGCACGCTGCCGCTGACCGAGAAGGCCAGCACCACATCGCCCTTGACGAGCGTGGCCGCGACCATCTGCTGCAGCACCGCGTCCTGATAGCTCGCGACCGGCCGGCCCAGCCGCGCCAATCGATAGCGCGCCTCGTCGGCGAGCCAGGTCGAGCCGCCACCCATGCCGAAAGCGTAGACCATGCGCGCGTCCTGCAACAGGCGCGCGGCGCGTTCGATCTGGGCCTCGTCGATCAGTTGGCGATTGGCCTCGAGCACGGCGACCACGTCCCCATGCAGGCGGTCGGTCAGCGAGGGCGGAGCCGCTTCCGCGCCCGAGTCCGCGCCGACGGTGCCGGGCTCGTGCTGCAGGAAGCGTTGGCCGACCGCGGTCGCGCGCGCCAGCCGCAGCTTCAGGTCGCGCACGTCGCGGCAGCCCAGCGCCTTGGCCAGGCGCGTGACGCTGGCCTCGCTGACGCCGGCCCTGCGGGCCAGCGCATTGATGCTGGCCGAGGCCGCGCCGGCGACGTCCTCCAGGATGACCTGGGCCACCTTCTGCTCGGCCAGCCGCAGCGTCGGGCCGCGCTCGGCGATGCGGGTCAGGATGTCGAAGGCAGCGGGCATGGGCTTGGCGAAGGGGTGCCGGACGTCGGGCCTGGCCTCGGTGAGGCCGGGGCATCGCAGCGTGTTACTTTATAACAAGGATGAAATATCGTAATTTCGCCGCTATCATTACGTCAATCGAAAATTTCGGCAGCGCGCCACAGTGTGTGGCTGGGCGCGGCAAGGCGGACAACGGCATGCGTGATATAAAGTACCAGAGCGGGATCATCGATCCGCTGAACAAGGCGCTCGGCAAGCTGGAGGCGCCGCTGGCGCCCGCCGAGGCCGCCACCGGCTGGCGCCTGCTGGACGAGGAACTGAGCCTGCCGGCCGCGGTGCTGTACGAAAGCCGGCTGGCCCACAACCTGGCCTGGATGCGCCGGTTCATGGACGAATACGGCGTGAAGCTGGCGCCCCATGGCAAGACCACGATGGCGCCCAAGCTGTTCGCGCGGCAGCTCGAGGCCGGCGCCTGGGGTATCACGCTGGCGACCGCGCAGCAGACCGCCGCCGCCCATGCGCATGGCGTCAAGCGCGTGCTGATGGCCAACCAGCTGGTGGGCCGGCGCAATATGGAGATCGTCGCCGACCTGCTGCGCGATCCCGATTTCGAATTCTTCTGCCTGGTCGACTCGGCCGAACTGGTGGACCAGCTCGGCACGTTCTTCCGCGCGCGCGGCCAGCGCCTGCAGGTGCTGCTGGAACTGGGCGTGGAGGGCGGGCGCACCGGCGTGCGCGACGCCGCGCAACAGCAGCAGGTGCTGGACGCGCTGGACCGTTGGTCCGACGCGCTGACGCTGGCCGGCGTCGAGATCTACGAGGGCGTGCTGCAGCAGGAGGCCGATATTCGCGCCTTCCTGCGCCGCACCGTCGCGGTGACGCGCGAACTTGCCGCGCAGGGCCGTTTCGGCGCGGGTGCCGAACCTCGCCCGGTGGTGCTGTCCGGCGCGGGCTCGGCCTGGTACGACGTGGTGGCGGAGGAATTTGCCGGCGCCGACATCGGCGCCCCCGTCGACATCGTGCTGCGGCCGGGCTGCTATCTGACCCACGACGTCGGCATCTACCGGCAGGCGCAGCAGCGCATCCTGGCCAGCAACCCGGTGGCACGGAAGATGCGGGAGGGTCTGCTGCCCGCCTTGCAGCTATGGGCCTATGTGCAGTCGATCCCCGAGCCGGACCGCGCGATCGTCGGCATGGGCAAGCGCGACGCCGCCTTCGATGCCGGCATGCCGATTCCGGCGCGGCACTTCCGTGCCGGTTCGGCTGATGGCGGCGCAAAGGGCGACGCAAAGGACGGGGCAAGCGCGCGGGGAACCGCGCCGGTCGATACGCCGTCCATACCTTCTCACTGGGAGATCACCGGCATGATGGATCAGCACGCCTATCTGCGGATCGCGCCGGGGGACGATGTGCGGGTCGGCGACATGATCGCCTTCGATATCTCGCACCCTTGCCTGACCTTCGACAAGTGGCGGCATATTCCGGTGCTGGACGACGAACTGCGCGTGGTCGATATCGTGCAGACCTTCTTCTGAAGTTTCCCGCTTTTTCGGTCCTCCGGTCCTCCGGTTCCGCGGTTCTTCCGTTCCCCTTTCTCCCGTATCCGCGATCGCACCATGAGCATCGATATCCTGGCCTTCGGCGAAGCGCTGGTCGAGTTCAACCAGCAGCCCGACGCGCCCGAACGCTATCTGCAGGGCTTCGGCGGCGATACCTCCAACTTCTGCATCGCCGCCGCGCGCCAGGGTGCGCAGACGGGCTTCATCAGCGCGGTGGGCGCCGACAGTTTCGGCGAGCGCCTGCTGGCGCTGTGGACGCAGGAGCGTGTCGATACCCGCCATGTGCGCACTGACCCGCGGGCGCCGACCGGCGTCTACTTCGTCAGCCACGACAACCACGGCCATCGCTTCGACTATCTGCGCGCCGGCTCGGCGGCGAGCTGCTACAGCCATGACGATCTGCCGCAGCAGGCGATCGCCGAAGCGCGCTATCTGCATCTGTCCGGCATCAGCCTGGCGATCAGCAACACCGCCTGCGATGCCGGGCTCGCGGCAATGGAGCTGGCGCGCAAGGCGGGCGTCAAGATCTCGCTGGACACCAATCTGCGGCTGCGGCTGTGGTCGCTGGCCCGCGCGCGCGGCATCATGCGCGAAGCGCTCGGGATGACCGATATCTGCCTGCCGAGCTGGGACGATGTCACGGTGCTGACCGGGCTCGACGACCGCGACGCCATCGTCGACCATCTGCTCGGCTGCGGCGTGAAACTGGTCGCGCTCAAGCTGGGCGAAGAGGGCGCCTACGTGGCGACGACGGATGCGCGCGCCCTGGTGCCCGCGTATCCGGTGCAGCCGCTCGACGCCACCGGGGCCGGCGATTGCTTCGGCGGCAGCTTCGTCGCGCGGCTCGCCGCCGGCGACGATCCCTTCGACGCGGCCCGCTATGCCAACGTGGCCGCCGCGCTGTCGACCACCGGCTATGGCGCGGTCGCGCCGATTCCCTCGGCGGAAACGGTGCTGGCGCGGCTGGCCGAATCCGTCTCGGTGATCCGATGATGGCGCCGGTCCGCGCTCGCGGTGCTGCCGTGCGGCGTTGCCGTGCGACGGCGGACGACGCTTCCTTTCAACCCGTACCGACTTCCTTCCCGATAACGCCATGCCCAGCCAATCTCCCTCTCTGATCGACCGCCTGGCCGGCGTGCCGGTCATTCCCGTGCTCGAGTTCCACTCCGTCGACGAGGCGCTGCGCGTCTCCGAGGCGCTGGTGGCCGGCGGCCTGCCGGTGCTCGAAATCACGCTGCGCACGCCGGTCGCCATCGAGGCGATGCGCGCGGTCGCCGCGGCCTTGCCGCAGGCAGTGGTCGGCGCCGGTACCGTGCTCGATGTCGCGCAGCTGCATGCGGTGCGCGATGTCGGCGCGCAGTTCGCCGTCTCGCCCGGGCTGACACCGCGGCTCGCCGAAGGCGCACGCGATGCCGGCATTTCGCTGCTGCCGGGTGTGGCCACCGCCAGCGAGGCGATGGCCGCGCTCGAGGCCGGCTTTACCTTCCTGAAGTTCTTCCCGGCCGAGGCCGCCGGCGGCATGCCGATGCTGAAGTCGCTGAACGGGCCGCTGCCGCGGCTGCGCTTCTGCCCGACCGGCGGCATCGACGCGGCGCGTGCGCCGGCCTATCTGGCGCTGCCGAACGTGGTCTGCGTCGGCGGCTCCTGGGTCGTGCCCAAGGACGCGGTCGCCAGCGGCGACTGGGCGCGCATCCGCTCGCTGGCGGAAGAGGCCGCGGCGCTGCGGCGCAGCTGAGCGCCGGCTTCCTGCCGCGCAATTTCGGCGCTCCTTCGGTCCTTCTTTCGAGCGCCTTTCGCGCTCGTGCGGCGCTCGTGCGGCGCTCGTCCGGCGCTTGTCCGGCGCTTGTCCGGCGCTTGTCCGGCGCTCGTCCGGCGCTCGTCCGGCGCTTGTCCGGGTCCGTCCGGCGCCGGCAAGCGCTCGGCATGCGCCAGCCCGGCGCGCCTCGCGCGCTGCAGCACGGCCGTTGGCCTGCTGTCGGACAAAGGCGGATTGTCCGGGCCGTCGGCGCCACCTAAGCTGACAGCATCCGGACTGATGGAGTCGGCATGACGGCGTTTGCGGTGTCGTGGGGGAAAGCGAGGCCGCGCACGGCGAGCTGGTTGCGCTGGCTCGCCACGGTGACGCTGGCGCTGAGCGCTTCCGCCTGCGCCAGCCTGCCGCAGGATGTACCACGCCGGCCCTCGACCGCCTTCGCCGGCTGGGCCGATACGCCGCTGGGCCAGGTCGTCGCCCGCAGTACGCCGGACCCGGCACTGTCCGGCTTCCACCTGGTGTCGTCCGGCGAAGAGGCCTACGGCACGCTGATCACGCTGGCCGACCGCGCCACCCGTTCCCTCGATCTGCAGTACTACATCGTTGCCGCCGACGAATCGTCGCGCGAGATCCTGCGCCGCGTGCGCGCGGCCGCCGAGCGCGGCGTGCATGTGCGGCTGCTGGTCGACGACCTGCACAGCGACGGCAAGGACCCGGCCTTCCTGCGTTTCGCACGCCATCCCAATATCGAGGTGCGCTACTTCAATCCGTTTCCCGCGGGGCGCTTCTCCAAGCTGACGCGCTTCATCAGCGTGGTCGGCGACGCCCGCCGGGTCAACCGGCGCATGCACAACAAGGTCTTCATCGCCGACAACGCGATGGCGATGACCGGCGGCCGCAATATCGGCAACGCGTATTTCCTGCGCGCGCCGGATACCAACTTCGTCGATCTCGACGTGGTGGTGGCCGGCCCCGCGGTGCGCAGGCTGTCGGCGGGCTTCGACGAGTACTGGAACAGCCAGTACGCCTATCCGGTGGAGGCACTCGCCAATCCGAACGAGGCGGCGCCGGGACCGGCGGGCACGCCGCCGGGTTCGGGCGTGCAGGCCGCCGGTAATCGGGAAACGGAAGGGGCGGGCGGATCGTCCGGCTCGGGTTCCGGCAGATCGGGCGTTGGCGGATCGCCCTCCGGTGCATCGGGCTCTGGTGGTTCGGGCTCCGGCGGATCGACCGGTTCGAGCGGTTCGTCTTCGCCGCCCGCGCCCGAGCAGGCGCTGGTCGACGAGGCCGCGCAGCGCGAGGCCGAGCAGAAGCGGCTGGAGGCGAGCGGCATGACGGCGCCGCAGAAGATCGATCCGAACAAGAGCTTCCTGGCGCGCGAGCTGATCCGCGGCGGCAAGCTGAACTTCGAATGGGCGCGCGCCAGCGTGCTGGTCGACAACCCCGCCAAGGTCGAGCCCGACAAGCTGCCAGACAGCGACGACACGCTGGCCGACGAGGTCGCGCGGATGATGAACGAGGCGCGGCAGGAGATCATCATCATTTCGCCGTACCTGGTGCCGGGCAAGCGCGGCGTCGAATGGCTGACCGGCCTGGCCCGTCGCGGGGTCAAGATACGCGTACTGACGAACTCGCTGGCGGCGACCGATTCGCCGATCGTGCACGTTGGCTACAAGCGCTATCGGAAGGAACTGCTGCGCGCCGGCGTCGAGCTGCACGAGCTGAAGTCACGGCTGCATCGGCAGCAGCGCGCGGTGGGGGACTTCAAGTCCTCGCAGGCGAGCCTGCACGTCAAGGCGGCGGTGGTGGACCGCACCACGCTGTTCGTCGGCTCGATGAACTTCGATCCGCGCTCGATCACGCAGAACACCGAGACCGGCATCATCGTGCGCAACGAGCGGCTGGCGGGGCAGGTGGCGCAGCTGTTCACGGGCGCGATCGGCGTCAACAGCTGGCGCCTGCGGCTGTCGGAGGACGACAAGCTGCAATGGGTGGACGGGCAGGGCAAGCAGGCGGTGGTGCTCGATACCGAGCCGGATACCACCTGGTCGCAGCGCTTCTGGATCGACGTGCTGACGCCCTTTACGCCGGAAGAGCTGCTGTAAGCCGCCGGCAGCGGCAAGGCGCCGGCTGCATCAAGGCACCCGCTGCCCAGGCTCCGATTGCAGCAAGGCGCCGACTACTGGAGGCGCCGGCAGGCCGCCGCGCAGCTGGCGGGCGGCCTGCCGGGTTGCCTGCCTGGCTTACTTGTGACGATCCGCCGCGCCTTCGAGCTTCTGGCCGCCGCGCTGGATGTCCTGGCCGAGCCCGGCCATCGTGTTGCAGCCGGTCAGCAGCACAGCCAGCATCAGACCGAAAATCCAACCTTTTTTCACACTGCGCTCCTTTTGAGATGTTGCGAACGGGGCGATTTTACAATTGGTGCGGCCCGCTGCGCACAGGGCAGTGTGGCTATTTGTAACGGCCGGCCGGGCGGACGAACGGGCAGGGCGCCGAAGGGGCGCAGAGCGGACGCAAAACGGATGCGGAAGGTGCCGGAAGGGGCAACGAAGGGGGGACGGTGCCCTCCCTAGACGTAGGCGATCAGCCTTCCGGCCGCGATCACCAGCGTCCAGGTCAGCAGCGACAGCACCGCCGCGGTGCGGGCCGCGCGCGGCGGCCGGACGCCGACGTTCCAGTCGGCCACGGCAGCGCCGCTGCGGGCCTCGCCCGGGCCAGCCGCCCGCTGCAGGGCCCGGTACGGCCACAAATGAAACGCCAGGGCATTGAGCAGCCCCAGGGCGATCAGGGCCAGCTTGGCATACAGCGCGGGATTGGTCGCCAGTTCGTCCGCATGCGCCAGCAACAGCAGGACGCCGCTGATCGCCACCGCGACGAAGGCTGCCATCGTCAGCGGCAGAACCTGGCGCAGCAGCGCCGTCACCGGCAGATTGCGCCAGAGCCCGGCGAGGCGCAGATCGACCACGGCGATGGTGCCGAACAGCAGCGCCATGCCGGCCAGGTGGACGATCTCGACCAGCGGATAGGCCCAGGCGGAAGCGCGCAGCGCGCTCGACAGCGGCAACGCCGCCAGCGTCGCGCCGAGTTCCGTCAGCGATGCCACGGCGGGCGGGGCAGGCCGATCAGCGCAGTTCGACGGTCTGGCCGTCGAGCACGATCCGCTCGGCGCGCATCTCGTCGCCGTGTTCCTTGCTGGGATAGCCGACGATGGTGACCTCGCGGCCGACCGCGACCTTGTCGGCGGTCGCCCCGCGCGCCTGCATCCGCGAGATCGGCGCCAGCACGGCGAGCCAGCGCTTGCCGTTGGCATCGATCCGCACCATCGCGTGCGGGTTCTCGTATTTGACCTCGGTCAGCTTGCCGGTCAGCGTGATCGGCTTGCTGTCGTCATAGCTGGACCAGCCGTGATGGGCGGCGGCCGGGCCGGCCAGCAGGGCGGCGAGCGCCGCGGCGCAGGAAAGCGCGGCCAACGGGGCGGCGCGCATCGATGGGAACCGGTGGAACGGGCGGGACAAAGCGGACAGGCGGGACAAGCGGGACAGGCGGGACATGGCGGATCTCCGTAACGGCAGGCAGCGGGCGGGCAGCGGACGGAACGCATGGAAGCGGACGGCGGGCGCCGTCCGCTGCTGAGTATAGCTCCCGCTAGCCGGTCGTATCGGGCTCCGGCCCTTCCTCGGAGGGCAGCGGGGTGGCCAGCACCTTGTCGATGCGCTTGCCGTCCATATCGACGATCTCGAACTTCCAGTCCAGCCAGCTGACCGAGTCGGCGATCTGCGGGAGCCGTCCCAGCAGCAGCAACAGCATGCCGGACAGCGTGTGATAGCGCTCCTTGTCCTCCTCCGGCACGCTGCGCAGGCCGATGCGGTCCTTGAGCTCGGGGATCGGGATCAGGCCGTCGAGCAGCCAGGAGCCGTCCTCGCGCTGCACCGCCCATTCGTCGCCGGCGATGTCCGGCTTGAACTCGCCGGTGATCGCCTCGATCAGGTCCTGCAGCGTGACGATGCCCAGCACCTCGCCGTACTCGTCGATGACGAACGCCATCTGCCCGCCGGACGAGCGGAAATGTTCGAGCAGCTCCATGCCGGTGACGCTCTCGGGCACATAGACCGGGGCCTGCATCACCGCCGCCAGGTCGGTGGCCTCGCCGCGCAGCTTGCGCGCCAGCAGCTGGCGCGCGCTGACCACGCCGATCACGTCGTGCATGCCGCCGCGCACCACCGGAAAGCGCGAATGGTCCGACTCCTCGATGCGGCGCAGGTTTTCCTCCAGCGGCAGTTCGACGTCGAGGCTGATCACGTCGCCGCGCGGCACCATCAGCGAAGTCAGCTGGCGGTCGTCGAGCCGGAACACGTTGCGCACCATCGTGTGCTCGTGGCGCTCGATCACGCCGGCCTCCGAGCCCTCGACCAGCAGCGCGTGGATTTCTTCCTCGGTGACCGCGGGGCCGGCGCCGCTCTTGACGCCGATCAGCCGCAGCACCAGCCGCGTCGAGCTCGACAGCAGCTTGACGAAGGGCGTCGAGGCGATCGCCAGCCAGGACAGCGGCCGCGCGACGGCGCGCGCCAGCGTTTCGGGCGCCAGCTGGCCCAGCCGCTTGGGCACCAGCTCGCCGAGCACGATGGAAAAGTAGGTCAGGCCCGCGACCACGATCGCGGTCGCCACATAGCCCGCGGTGGGCTGCGCCATACCGAGTCCCTGCAACCAGATGCCGAGCGGCTGTGCCAGCGCGGACTCGCCCACCACGCCGTTGAGCACGCCGATCGACGTGATGCCGATCTGCACGGTGGACAGGAAGCGGGTCGGATCCTCGCCCAGCTTGACCGCCTCGATCGCGCCGCGGTCGCCCTCGTCGATGAGCTTCTGCAGGCGGGCCTTGCGGGCCGAAACCAGCGCGATCTCCGACATGGCGAACACGCCGTTGAGCAGGATCAGCGCCAGCAGGATGGCTATTTCCATCGGGTTGCGCGCCCTACGCGCGCGGGTGTTGTCGAGCCGTCAAGCATAACATCGGCATGTGGCCGGTCCGGCTTCGGTCCGGCTTCGGTCCGGCTTCGGTCCGGCTTCGGTCCGGCGTTCATTACCTGGCAGGTTATCGCCAGCGCGCGCACCGCATGCTGTAATGCGGCCATGGACACGCTGACTCCCGCCTCCGAAACCGCCCTCGACTTTCCCGCCCTGCTGCGCTACTGGCGCGGGCGCCGCGGCTACAGCCAGCTGGCGCTGTCGCTTGCCGCAGGCGTGTCGCAGCGGCATATCAGCTTTCTCGAATCGGGCCGCGCCCGGCCCAGCCGCGAGATGATCCTCGCGCTGTCGGACCGGCTCGGCGTGCCGCTGCGCCAGCGCAACCGGCTGCTGCTGGCGGCGGGCTTCGCCCCCGCGTACAGCGAGCATGCGCTGGCCGAACCGCCGCTGCAGATGGTGCGCCAGGCCATCGCGCTGATCCTGGCCAAGCAGGAGCCGTACCCCGCCGTGGTGCTGGACCGCTTCTGGAATATCAGCGACGCCAACCGTGCCTATCGCCGCATGGTCGACGCGCTGCTCGACGGACGTCCCGCGGCGGTGCTGCCCGAGGGCCTGGGCAACGATGCCGGCGGCGGCCCGCGCATCAACCTGATGCTGACCGTGTTCGATCCGCAGGGCCTGTGGCCGCTGATCGAGAACGCCCATCAGGTCGGCCGCTATCTGCTGCGCCGGGTCTGGCAGGAGCTGCAGGCGCAGGCGCACGACCGCGTCGCACGCGAGATCTTCGCCCGCATCGCGCAATGGCATCCGGAGATGATCGGACCGGGCGGCGTGCCGCATGCCGACGAGGAAGCCAGCGAGGGCCCGCTGCCGCCGGTGCTGCCGGTGGTGCTGCGCGCCGAGGGCTTCCAGGCCTCGCTGTTCTCGACGCTGACCACGCTGGGCAATCCGCACGACGTCACGCTGCAGGAACTGCGGATCGAATGCTTCTTCCCGGCCGACGAACCGTCGCGCCTCGCGCTCGAGGCGCTGGGGCGCGACGCCGAGCCCGCCGCCGTTCAGAACCGGTAGCGCAGGTAGGCGGTATGGAAGTCCGAGCCGGGATTGGGCTTCTTGATGCCGGCATTCGAGATGTGCTGGTAGCGGTAGCCGATCGCGAAGCGCTGGTCCTTGCCGAACGCGATGCCGACGCCCGCCATGTCCGAGAACTGGAACGCGGTCGACATGGTGTGGTTGTCCGACGTTCGCGTTCCGCTCATCAACCGCACGCCGATCGATGCCTCGAGGAAGGGCACCCACCGATGGCGCTGCCACGCCAGCCTGAACACCGGCTGCGCGCCGATCTCCCACAGGTTGCGCGGATTGGCGTCGCTGGTGCTGTCCCAGCGCGCGACATTGAGCTCCCACGAGAGCCCGAGCCGCAGGCCCATCGGGTCGCCCCAGCCGAAGCCGGAGTCCCAGCCGAAGGCGATATCGACCTTGCGCACGTCGGTGCGGCTGTCGGTGCCGTAGCCGATCTGCACGGTGGGGTCGGCCCATGCCGCGCTGCCGGCAATCAGCAGGGGCAGGGCGGCGAGCCAGCGCAGCGCGCGCGTGGCATGACGGGAAGGGGAAGGGCGGCGGGACAGGCGGGCAAGCGGATTGTCGTCGAATGGCATCGTGATCGCGGCAAGAAAAACGGGAACGGGAAACGCGGGCGAGAGCGCGGAAAGCCTGCACGGCGCCGGGATTTCGATGCCCGCATGGCGGGCGCGGCGTCGGCGCAAGTCGTTTAGTTGTAGTACAGATCGGGCGCTTACGCCGCATCGCGTGCTAACATCGCAACGCCGGCGCGGGCCTCCGCCCCCGGGAATCGGGCCACGATTCCTCGAAGGGCAAGCGCGTTTCGCCGGTTTCGTTACGTCTTCAGGGCGGGGTGAAAGTCCCCACCGGCGGTATGCCGAACGCGTTCTCCGACGCGCCGGCGAGCCCGCGAGCGCCCGCGTCGATCCATGTTTTCCTTTGTCTGGTACATGGATTCGCGCGGGGTCAGCAGACCTGGTGAGAGGCCAGGGCCGACGGTCATAGTCCGGATGAAAGAAGATGGGCGAGCAAGCATCGCTGCCGCTTCACTGCCGCTTCACTGCGGTCAGGCTGGAACGGCGCGGGCCTGCACGGTCGGGTGCCTCGTGCATGCGGCTCCGCGGTTCGTTGCCTTGCCATGCGCGAGTGGGCGGCGTCGTGAACGATCACGCAGGCCGGCTTCGGGCCGGCTCTCGTGCGCGCTCCCGCTTGTGACGCCAATCCCCTGAAACGCCCGTTGATCTTTACGCAAGGAGCGTTTCAATGCTGTCCGCTATCTCTTCCCACGATATCGCTTCCCCCGACCACGCCGCCTCCGCGCAGGCCGCCGTCGACCCTGCCGCCGCCATCGTGCCGGCGCTTCCCCACGATCTGCCGACCCGCATCGAGCAGGCCCTGCAGGCCATGCGCGAGGGCCGTCCCGTGGTGCTGATGGACGACCACGACCGCGAGAACGAGGCCGACCTGATCGTCGCCGCCGAGCGGCTGACGCCGGGCAATATGGCGATGCTGATCCGCGAATGCAGCGGCATCGTCTGCCTGTGCCTGACGCGCGAGAAAGTCGCGCGGCTGGGCCTGCGGCCGATGGTCGAGAACAATCGCAGCCAGTACGGCACCGCGTTCACGGTGTCGATCGAGGCGAGCACCGGTGTCACCACCGGCGTCAGCGCGGCCGACCGGATCACCACGATCCGCGCCGCGATCGCCGACGACGCGGGGCTCGACGCGGTGGTCAGTCCCGGCCATGTGTTTCCGCTGGTGGCCGCCGACGGCGGCGTGCTGACCCGGCGCGGCCATACCGAGGGATCGGTCGATCTCGCGCGGCTGGCGGGCCTGTCTCCGGCCGCGGTGCTGTGCGAGCTGATGAATCCGGATGGCACGATGGCCCGCTACGAGCAGGCGCTGGTCTTCGCCGCGCAGCACGATCTGCCGGTGCTGACCATCGCCGAACTGGTGGCCTGGCGAGAGCAGGGGCACTGAGGCCAGGGGGCGGACCGTTCCGGCCGCGGCGGCGCGTCGCTGTGCGACAATGCCGCCTGTCGCGCGGCCCATGCATCATCGTGGGCCGCGCCCGCCGCCGGTCCCCGGGCCGTCCCCGTTTCACCAACGCGCCCCGCATCATGTCGTCTCGTGCCGCCACGCCCGCACCGCGTCGCCGCGCTCTCAGCGCCGGCGTCGCGTCGCTTCGTTACCGTTCCGCCGAATCTACCGCATCCAGATCGATCGCGCCGCTGCTGTTGGCAGTCACGCTGACGCTGGCGCCCGCGCTCAGTCCCGATGCCCACGCCGACACCGCTCGCGGCAAGGTGCTGCCCGCGGCGGCCGCCGGGCTCTATCAATGCCAGGGTCCGAACGGCGGCACCGTATTCCGTTCGACGCCGCGCGAAGGCTGCGTGACGCTGGCCGCGCCGGACCCGTCCGCGCCGGATCCGCAGCGCTGGCTGCCGTTGATGGGCGCCAATGGCGTGATCTCTTATCTGGACCAGCGTTCGGTGCGCCGCAAGGGCGCGCGCATCGGCGTCGTCGTGATGCGCAACGCGCCGGTCGGCGGCGCCATCCACACGACCAGCGGCGAGCCGATCCAGTCGTCGCTGCGGCGCATGGTGCTGGACTGCGCCACGTCGATGTACGCGGTGGTCGAGCAGACGCTGTTCCCGCGCCGTTTCGCGCGCGGCGAACCGCTTTATACGATCCGTTCGCCGCAGCGGGCCACGCCGCAGGTGGCCTCATCGGGCTCGCTGGCCAGCGAGATGATGGCGCGGCTGTGCCGCTGAGCACTGCGCCGAACGGCTTTTCCTTGTTTCCTATTCTTCGTCGACAGCCCGCGCCCGCCAGCGGCCGTCCGGCTGCCTGCAGAACCAGCCAGTCCAGCTTTCCTCGTTGCTGGACCGCTGCAGCTCGCTGCGGATCTGGCGGCAGGATTGGCCGTGGTCGGTCTTGCTCTGCAGCGGCGTGATCCGGGCGTAGGTGGCCGGGCGCCGCGGCGTGGCCTGGGTTCGCCACGAGACCGGGGTGCCGTCCTCGGTCGTGTTCAATGCGCGATTGACCGCGGAGGCGAAGGCGCGCGCCTCGCTCTGCGTCATCGTGCCGACGATCGTGCTGGTCAGATAGTGGTCGACATAAGCCCATGTCGGCGCCGCCGCGCACAGGGCCAGCGCAAACACCAGTGCACGCGCCAGTGCACGCGCCAGTGCAAACGCCAGTGCAGGCGCAAGGCGCCGCGGCAGCGGCAGGCGGGCGCGCGCCGAATGCGGCATCGGCAGGCGGGCAGGCGCTGCGTGCGGCATCGCATCCCCCTTGTCAGCGTGGTGGGCGTGGTGGCCCGGTTTCACGCGGGCGCGCCATCGAACGGATCGGTCGATTGTAGTGCGCGTCGACACGGGGCGCGGCCGCCGCGCGCCGGCCTGCGTGTTCCGTCCCACCAAGGCAGGGTTTTGTCGGACAGCCTCCGATTGACGCCGCAATGACACGGGCCTAGTTTCAATCGTCGCGCCCGCTGCGGCACGTTCGTGTTCCGGCGCTTGCCGCCCGCACGGTACGGCCGCATCCGCAACCGACCGCGTGCCGTCCGGCGCGCATCCGATCCCGACACCGATTCGCTGCTCCTGCGCGCAGGACGAAAGGAGCGGACAGGCCGTGCGCGCCCGTCGTGGCCATGGGCCTTGTTGCGGTGCAACTTCGGCGCCATTTGACTGATGAGGAGGATACCCGACGTTGATCAATCAAGAGGCGGATAAGCAACAAACGTTTCAAATTGTTGCAACCGTTGCGTGACCGAAACGTGACTTTTGGTAGGCAAATTTGTTAAGGTTTTGTCCCGCATTGCAGCAAATCCAACACCTTCCAAGCGTCACCAAAGTCACAGCCCCCGGCAACGTCCGTCATGGGGCGGCTCAGGCACCGGTTCTCCGGCCTGGCCATCGACGAGTTTCCGCGCCACTGTCCGCGGCTTCCCGAATAACCAATTGCATTACCGACTACCGCCTTTGATGACGGCATTCATGATCGACTCCGCCATTTCCTCGCCGCTCTCCGCCCGTTCCCGCCGGCCCATGCCGTCGGCGCGCTTCGACGGCGTGCGACTGGGACGCTGGCTGTGTGCCGGTGCGCTGGCCTGCTTCGCAATGGCGGCGCATGCGTTCAGCTTCGATACCGTGGCGGCGCGCGCGCGCCAGCTCGCCAATTCCCCGTACAAGGCCCCCAAGGCCCATCTGCCGACCGAGCTGCGCGAACTGTCGTACCCGCGCTATCGCGAGATCCAGTACAAGCCCGAACGCTTCGTCTGGCGCAATACCAAGCTGCCGTTCGAGCTGTCGTTCTTCCACGAGGGCATGGTGTTCGACCAGCCCGTCAAGATCAACGAGGTCACCGGCAACCGCGTGCGCGAGATACGCTTCAATCCGGCCGACTTCAACTACGGCTCGCACAAGTTCGACCCCGAGATGCTCAAGGGCCTGGGCTTTGCGGGCTTTCGCGTGCTGCATCCGGTCAACGGCAAGCACAAGGACGAGGTGGTGTCCTTCGTCGGCGCCAGCTATTTCCGCGGCGTCGGCAAGGATCAGTGGTACGGGCTGTCGGCGCGTGGTCTTGCAGTCGACACCGCGCTCGCTTCGGGCGAGGAATTCCCGCGCTTCGTCGAGTACTGGATCGAGCGTCCCGCACCGGGCGACAAGCAGCTGGTCATCTATGCGCTGATGGATTCGCGCCGCATGAGCGGCGCCTATCGCTTCGTGATCAAGCCGGGCACCGACACCGAGACCGAGGTCAAGGCACGCCTGTATCTGCGCGAGAACGTGACCAAGCTGGGCCTGGCGCCGCTGACCAGCATGTACCTGTTCGGCGAAAACCAGCCGCCCGCGGCGCCGGAGTTCCGTCCCGAGGTGCACGACTCCGACGGCCTGTCGATCCAGCTGGGTACCGGCGAATGGATCTGGCGTCCGCTCGTCAATCCGCGCCGCCTGCTGGTGACCTCGTTCTCGGCGACCAATCCGCAGGGCTTCGGCCTGATGCAGCGCGACCGCTCGTTCGCCAGCTACCAGGAAATCGGCGAATGGTATGAACGCCGGCCGAGCGGCTGGGTCGAACCCCGCGGTAACTGGGGTTCGGGGCGCGTCGAACTGGTGATGATCCCGACGCCGGACGAGACCAACGACAACATCGTGGCCTATTGGGTCCCGGACAACCCGCCCAAGCCGAAGCAGCCGTTCGATCTCGAATACCGGCTGCTGTGGCAGAAGGACCGCGAGCGCATGCCGCCGCTGTCGTGGGTCACGCAGACCCGCCGCGGGCAGGGGCTGTCCCGCAACAAGGAGGACACCAGCTTCTCGCTGCTGGTGGACTTCGAGGGGCCCGCATTCAAGAAGCTGGATCCCGCCGCGCATATCGATGCGGTGGTATCGGCCGATGGCAACGCCGAACTGCTGCGCACCACGACGCAGCGCAACGAGGCCACCGGTGGCTGGCGCATGACGATGTTCCTGCGCCGCAAGGACGAGAACAAGCCGGTCGAGTTGCGCGGCTATCTTCGCAACGGCAACACAACCCTGTCAGAGACATGGAGCTACATCTTACCCCCAGGCTAAAGCAGCGCTCGGCCGCGGCGGCGTGCGAGCGCTATGTCGACCGCCTGCCAGTATCGCCGGAACAGCGCCGCGACCTGCTCGCCGATACCGCGCTGCATGAAGGCATCGTCATCAAGGGCGATGCCACCGGCGACGATCCCGGCGTGCGCTCGCTGCAAAAGGCGCTGTCCAATGGCGACGGCGCGGCTTCTCCCGCCGGCGCGGCCTACGGCTCGATCGAGCGCCGCCTGCAACTCGCCTACGGCGAGCCCAAGGTCGGCGGCGAACCGCTGATCGAGCGGCGCGCCGACGGCACGGTCCATGTGGCCACCGGCCCCGAACCCAAACGTGCGTCGATGGTGCCGCGGCCGTGGCCACCGCACCTGGTCGCGGCCTTCGTGCGCAACGGCGTGCGCAAGCTGTTCGGCAAGCCGCCCGTTCCAGAGACCTGGGACACGCTGCACGACGGCCCCGATGCCGAGGGCAAGTGGCATCCGGCCGGTGCGCACCGCCGCTGGGTGCTGCTGTTGCTGGTGATCGTGCAGACCATGATGGCGACGTACTTCATGTCGACGGTGCTGCCGTACAAGGGCAACGACACCCTCGAGATGATCACGCTGGGCCTGTTCACGGTGCTGTTCTCGTGGGTCTCGGCCGGCTTCTGGACCGCGATGATGGGCTTCCTGGTGCTGGCCAAGGGGGGCGATCGCCATCTGATCTCGCGCTCCGCGAGCGGCAACGCGCCGATCGCCCAGGAGGCGCGCACCGCGGTCATCATGCCGATCTGCAACGAGGACGTGACCCGGGTCTTCGCCGGCCTGCGCGCGACCTACGAATCGCTGGAACGCACCGGCGAACTCGCCCACTTCGATTTCTTCGTGCTGTCCGATAGCGGCAGTCCCGACCTGCGCACCGCGGAAACCGATGCGTGGATGGAAACCTGCCGCGCAGTCAACGGCTTCGGCCGCATCTTCTATCGCTGGCGCCGTCATCGCGTCAAGCGCAAGACCGGCAACGTGGCCGACTTCTGCCGCCGCTGGGGCAGCAAGTATCGCTACATGGTGGTGCTCGACGCCGACAGCGTGATGAGCGGCGATTGCCTGGCCACGCTGGTGCGGCTGATGGAGGCCAACCCGGGCGCCGGCATCATCCAGACCGCGCCGCTGGCGACCGGCCGCGAGACGATGTACGCGCGCGTGCAGCAGTTCGCCACGCGCGTCTACGGACCGCTGTTCACGGCCGGCCTGCATTACTGGCAACTGGGCGAATCGCACTACTGGGGCCACAACGCGATCATCCGCATCAAGCCCTTCATGGAGCATTGCGCGCTGGCGCCGCTGCCCGGCAAGGGGCCGCTGGCCGGCGAGATCCTGTCGCACGATTTCGTCGAGGCCGCGCTGATGCGCCGCGCCGGCTGGGGGGTGTGGATTGCCTACGATCTGCCGGGCTCGTTCGAGGAGTTGCCGCCCAATCTGCTCGACGAGGTCAAGCGCGACCGCCGCTGGTGCCAGGGCAACCTGATGAACTTCCGGCTGTGGATGAAGCAGGGCTTCCACGCCGTGCACCGCGCGGTGTTCCTGACGGGCGTGATGGCCTACCTGTCGGCGCCGCTGTGGTTCCTGTTCCTGCTGCTGTCGACCGCGATGCTGGCCAAGCATGCGCTGGTGCCGCCCGAGTACTTCTCGCAGCCGTACCAGTTCTATCCGAACTGGCCCGAGTGGCATCCGGAGAAGGCGCTCGCGCTGTTCTCGGCCACCGCCACGCTGCTGTTCCTGCCGAAGCTGTTCGGCGTGGTGCTGCTGATGAAGCAGGCGCGCCGCTACGGCGGGGCGCTGCGGCTGATGCTGTCGATGCTGATCGAGGTCGTGATCTCGGCCCTGCTGGCGCCGGTGCGGATGCTGTTCCATACGCAGTTCGTGCTCGCCGCCTATATCGGCTGGGGCATCTCGTGGAAGTCGCCGCCGCGCGAGGACGCCGAGACGAGCTGGGGCGAGGCGGTGCGCCGCCACGGCTGGCATACCGTGCTGGGTCTGGGCTGGGGCGCGCTGGTGTACTGGCTCGATCCGGGCTTCGTCTGGTGGCTGCTGCCGATCGTCGGCGCGCTGGCGCTGTCGATCCCGCTGTCGGTCTGGCTCTCGCGCGTCAGCCTGGGCCGCGCCACGCGCCGTGCCGGACTGTTCGTGATTCCGGAAGAAATCGAGCCGCCGCGCGAGATCGTCGACACGCAGCGCCATGTGGCGGAGGCAGGCGATACGCCGGGCTTCGTCGACGCGGTGGTCGATCCGGTCACCAATGCGCTGATGTGCGCAACGGCGACCACGCGCGTGGTGCAGCCGGCCAGCACGCAGCGCCAGCACGCGGTGCTGGTGCGGCAGGCGCTGACCAATGGCCCCGGCAATCTGAGCGCGAAGCAGAAGCTGCTGCTGCTGAACGATCCGCTGGCGCTGTCGCGGCTGCACGAGGCGGTGTGGTCGTCGCCGCTGGCCGACGACGGCTGGAAGGCCACGCGCGCGCTGCTGCGCCGCGCGGCCAATGTCGTGCCCCTGCGCCCGCGGGGGAGTGCGGCGGCTTGATCGGACACCACTCCCTCTCCCTCTCCCTCTCCCGGTGAGGGAGAGGGAGAACCCAAACGCCGGCTGCCACCGCCAACGCCGATTCAATGCCTCGCTCCCCGCTCCCGCATGCGGGAGAGGGTTGGGGGAGAGGGGTTGGGACAGAGGGCAGGAGCGGTGGCCATGCCATCGCCGATGGAAGCGAGACGGGACGCTCAGCGCAGCGCCGCCGTGCAGATCGGGCCGTTGATATAGACGTCGCCGACGCGGCGCTCGCCGCGGGCCTTGCGTGTCATGTAGCGGAACATCATGCTGACGCCCAGCTTGGTCAGGATCTCGACGTCGCGATTCGCGCAGATATTGCGCTGTAGCGGCGCGGCGTAGCTGACCTCGAAGCTGGCCAGGTCCAGCATCGGCCCGCTGTAGTTGGTCAATTCCAGCTGGAACAGGATGTGTTTGCCGGGCACCGCCTGGCAGCGGCGCAGACGCGTTTCCTTGTCGATCTCGATCGGCAGCGCGTCGTTGAGCTGACGGCAGGCGCGCGCCAGCACGGTATCGGGCCGGCGCGAGCTGCGCAGGAATTCGGGGACGCCGGCCGCGCCGGTGTTCTGGCCGGTGGCCGCGCCGCGCAGCATGCGGGTCAGCGAATCGGCTTCATCGACCACCACGGCCGCGCTCGCGGCTGGATGTGCCGCGACAGTACGCGCCGTGACCGGCGCCGCGCAGGCGGACGAGGCCCACAGCAACCAGGTTGCGGTAGCGATCCCGATGGAGGCCGACGTTCCTCGGGCGATCGATGCAGTCGTGTGGTTCGATATGGTTCGCATGCAGGGAAAGAACGCCTGGAACGGCACGGGGCTGGGGCTGCGCTGAAGTCCCGCGATCGAGACCGGCGATGAAGACGGACCGGCAGTGTGTCGACCGGGTGCATTGTACCCGCCGGCCCCGTGAGGCGGAACCCGCAGGCACGCAATACATCACGGTGTGCAACAATTGCGCCTTTCGCTTGACGGCGTTCCGTCGTCCGCCAATGACCCAATCCTCCCGCACGGCCACGACGCCGCGTTTTCCGCTTTGGCTGCTGATCTGCGCGTCGCTGACCGCCTTGGCGCCGCTGTCGATCGACATGTACCTGCCGGCGTTCCCGACGCTGGCCGCCGACCTCGGCGTCGACATCGGCAGCGTGCAGCTGACGCTCGGTACCTTCCTGGTCGGCCTGGCGATCGGGCAGTCCTTCTACGGTCCGGTCAGCGACCGCTTCGGCCGCAAGGCGCCGCTGTATGTCGGGCTCAGCCTCTACGTGCTGGCGTCGGTGGCCTGCGCGCTGTCCGGCGACGCACCCGCACTGATGGCCTGGCGCTTCGTGCAGGCGGCCGGCGGCTGCGCCGGCATGGTGATGGCGCGCGCGATGGTGCGCGACCGGCTCGAGGCGCACGAGTCCGCGCGCGCGTTCTCGTCGCTGATGCTGGTGATGGGCCTGGCGCCGATCCTCGCGCCGATCGTCGGGGGCGCGATCCTGACCGCGCTGGGCTGGCGCGCGATCTTCTGGGTGATGGCCGCGGTCGGCACGCTGGTCCTGCTGCTGGTGCATTTCCGCCTGGAGGAGTCGCTGGACCCGCGCCGCGCGACGCCGCTGCGCCTGGGCAATGTCTTTAGCAACTACGGCGCGCTGCTGCGCGATCGCGAATTTCTCGGCTACTCGCTGTGTGCCGGCTTCGCGCAGTCGGGCATGTTTGCGTACATTGCCGGCTCGCCCTTCGTGCTGATCGAACTGCACGGCATCGACCCCTCGCACTATGGCTTCGTCTTCGGCGCCAATGCGTTCGGCCTGATCGCGATGTCGCAGATCAATGCGGCGCTGGTGCGCGGCCGCTCGCTCGACCGCGTGCTGCAGCTGGCGCTGCTGGCGCCGTGCGGCGCGGGACTGCTGCTCGCGCTGGTCAACCTCGCCAACGTGGCGGCGCTGCCGGTGCTGCTGGTCGGCTTCTTCATCTTCGTGGCGGGCCTGGGTTGTATCACGCCCAACGCGTCGGCGCTGGCGCTCGCGCATCAGGGCCATCGCGCCGGCACCGCATCGGCGCTGATGGGCACACTGCAATTCGGCATGGGCACGCTGGCCGGTACCGCGGTCAGCCTGTGGCACGACGGCACCGCCTTGCCGCTGGGCGTGGTGATGGCCATCGCCGGCATCGGGGCGGTGCTGATGCGCACGTTCGGCCGTCGTTCCGCCGTGGTGGCTGCCGCGGAATAGGCTGCCGGCCGGGGAGGCGTGGCGACGCGGGGCGCCGCGGCCCTTGCCGCAGGTTCGGGATAACCCGCTGTCGGACCCGCGTCAAAGCCCCGAATTGAGGGGGTAAATCTCCCCGAAAGCCGCTTGACGGAAGGATTTCCGGCATTTTCGTTGCGTCGGTGCGACTGGGGATTGCCCAACGCGCAAGCGGCGGATTAGACTGCGCCGGTCGGTGAAACGGCTCAGGCTGGTCACCGGTGACGACGACCAACAAGGGATACAGCCATGAATAAAGGTGAA
Organism: Cupriavidus cauae; assembly: GCF_026210475.1. Taxonomy (NCBI): domain Bacteria; kingdom Pseudomonadati; phylum Pseudomonadota; class Betaproteobacteria; order Burkholderiales; family Burkholderiaceae; genus Cupriavidus; species Cupriavidus cauae. Next base: position 261,639 of record NZ_CP080294.1, on the reverse strand, counting down.
CTGGTGTCTGCCATCGCCGCAGACGCGGAACTGAGCAACGCTGCAGCAGAGCGCGCCCTGAACGCCGCGCTGGAAAACATCAAGAAGGCGGTTGCCAAGGGAGATTCGGTCACGCTGGTGGGCTTCGGCAGCTTCGGCGCCGGCAAGCGCGCCGCCCGTACCGGCCGCAACCCGCGCACCGGCGAAACGATCAAGATTCCGGCCGCCAAGACGGTCAAGTTCTCTGCCGGCCAGGGTTTCAAGGACGCTGTGAACAAGAAGAAGTAAGAGCGGGCATCCTCGGATGCCAACCGGAGAGAGCGGCCCACGTGGGCCGCTTTTTCATTTGGCGCCGCCGTCGCCGCGCCGCGCTACACTCGCATCCTGCAAGCGCGTTCCGCCACCGCCGCAGTTCGCCACCCCAATCTCAACCCACCCGCGCCGATTTCTCCGCGCCGCTCCCGATGAACGACCTCTCGCATCAACTGTCGATGACCGTGCTGATGACGCCGGACATGGCCAATTTCTCCGGCAATGTCCACGGCGGCACCATCCTCAAATATCTGGACATGGTCGCCTATGCCTGTGCCAGCCGCTACGCGGGCCGCTATGTCGTCACGCTGTCGGTCGACCAGGTGGTGTTCCGCCAGCCGATCCACGTCGGCGAACTGGTGACCTTCCTCGCCGCGGTCAACTACACCGGGCGCAGCTCGATGGAGATCGGCATCAAGGTCATCACCGAGAACATCCGCAGCAAGCTGGTGCGCCATACCAACAGCTGCTATTTCACGATGGTCGCGGTCGACGACGACGGCAAGCCGGCCGAGGTGCCGCCGCTGGTGCCGCGCGACGAGGTCGAGCGCCAGCGCTTCGCCGCCGCGCAACTGCGCCGCCAGCTGCGCCAGGAGATGGAGCACCGGCACGACCAGATCCAGGGTGCGGTGAGCTGACCATGGCGCGCGCATCCCGTCGTCCGATGGCCGCAGGTTCGGCCGCATCGCTGGCTGCCGTGCGGGCTGGTGCGCTGGTTCGTCCGCTGGTTCGTCCGTTGGTTGGTGCGTTCGTTGGGGCGCTGGCGTTCGCCACGATCGCGCCCGCGCATGCCGAAGAAATCGGCAGCGTCAACACGCATTTCCGCGTGACCGGCTCGGACCGCGTCGTGATCGAGGCCTACGACGATCCCGAAGTCGACGGCATCACCTGCTACGTCTCGCGCGCCCGCACCGGCGGCATCAAGGGCTCGCTCGGCATGGCCGAGGACCCGGCCGAAGCCTCGATCGCCTGCAGGCAGGTCGGCAAGATCGCCTTCAAGGGCCCGCTGCGCCAGCAGGACAATGTGTTCTCCGAACGCATGTCGATCCTGTTCAAGACCCTGCACGTGGTGCGCGTGGTCGATCGCAAGCGCAACACGCTGGTCTACCTGACCTATTCGGACCGCATCGTGTCCGGCAGCCCGAAGAACAGCGTGACGGCGGTACCGGTGGAGGCCGGCACGCCGATCCCGCTGCGCTGAGCGCTGCTCTCTTTCGTGGGGGGGCGCTACTGCCCCAGCGCCGCCCGCTCCGCCGCGCAGTCGCGCGTCGGCTTCAGCCCCTTGGCGCGCGCGGCCGCCACCTCGGTGCGTGCGGCCGCAAGGTCGGCGCGGAAGGTCGGGTCGGCATGCAGCCGCGCCACCGTGGCCGCGCCCATGATGCGGCCCTGGTTGGCATCGCTCTGCCAGTGCACGTTGCAGGCGAGGCGGCTCTGGCCGTAGGCGAGCCCGCGCGCCAGGATCGCGTCGGCGCGCTCGGGGTCGACCTCGGTCAGGATCAGCGCCCAGGCCCAGCCCGCCGCGTTGTGGCCGGACGGGTAGGAGCCGTCCTTGGCCAGCTTGGCGACATCGTCGGGGGTGCAGGTCGGCAGGTGGTTGACGAGGAAGGGACGCTGGCGCCGGTAGTGCTCCTTGGCGCGATAGGTCGACAGGCCGGCGTCCACCAGGCTGCGCCGCAGCAGCAGGTAGAGCTGCGGGGTATCGCGTTCGTTGATCGGCACGCCCAGCGCGCACGAGAAGGTCTCGGCCGCCTGCGGGAATTTCAGGTTGGCGTCTTCGACGGCCAGTTGCCAGCGGGGCGTACCCGCCTTGGCCAGGTTCGCGCGCGCGGCTTCCTCGTCGGCGGCGAGCGCCTGCGAGCCGGGCGCAGGCGGTGGCGGCACGAGGCGCAGGCTGTCGGGACGCTGGTCCGCGGGCAGGTAACCGGCGAGAACGCCCGGCCGCAGTTCCGGCACGTCGCCGGCCCGGCTGATGGGGCCCTGGCTGGCGCAACCGTAGGCGCCTGCCAGAAAGGCGGCGACGGCAAAGACGGACAGGGTGCCGCGCCAGGCGGCGCGGAAGGGCGAGGCGGCAATGGCCAAGATGGGGCTCCCGGTTGTCGTGAAAGAGCGTGTGGCGCGTGGCTACGCGCTCGCGCCATTGTCGAACAGCTTGCGCAATTCCGACTTCAGGATCTTGCCGTTTGCGTTGCGCGGCAGCGTCTCGTCGCGCACGATCACGCGGACCGGCACCTTGAACGCCGCCAGCCGCTGCGCGACGAAGGCCTGCAGCTCGGCCTCGGTAACGCTGGCGCCGGGCTTGACGCCCACCACCGCGCCCGGTTCCTCGCCCAGCGTGCGGTGCGGGATGCCGACCAGGGCCGCGTCCATCACCGCGGGATGCTCGTACAGCGCGCTCTCGACCTCGATGCAATAGATGTTCTCGCCGCCGCGGATCAGCATGTCCTTGGCGCGATCGACGATATAGAGGAAGCCTTCTTCGTCCAGCCGCGCGATATCGCCGGTGCGCAGCCAGCCGTCGACGAAGGTGCTGGCGGTGGCCTCGGGCTTGTTCCAGTAGCCGCGCACGACATTGGCGCCGCGCACCATCAGCTCGCCGACCTCGCCGGGCGGCAGGGCGCGGCCGCGGCCGTCGACCACCTTCATCTCGCCGATCGGCAGCGCGGGGCCGCTGCTGTCGGGACGATGCAGGTATTCCTCGGCGTTGTGGCTGGTGAAGGTGGCCGAGGTCTCGGTCATGCCCCAGCCGATGCCGGGCATCGACTTGGGGAACACCTCGACGATGCGGCGGACCAGCTCGGGCGAGGCCGGCGCGCCGCCGTAGTTGACGCCCTCCAGCGAGGACAGGTCAAAGCGCTCGCGCTCGGGATGCTCGACCAGTTGCCAGGCGATGGTCGGCACGCCGCCGGCCACCGTGCAGCGCTCGCGCTCGATCAGCGCCAGCGCGCGCAGCGCGTCCCAGCGGCGCATCAGCACGATCTTGCTGCCGGCGTGCAAGGCGCCGTTCAGCACCGACATGCAGCCGGTCACGTGGAAAAAGGGCACCGACAGCAGCGTGGCCTTCTGCGGCGCCTGCGGGTCGGGTTCGGGAATCGGCTGGCCACGGCGCAGGAAGTTGCGCGCCGGGCCGAAGCCGCCGCAGAAGGCCACCGTGGTCGCATTGCGGTGCGTGCCGATGGCGCCCTTGGGCTTGCCGGTAGTGCCGGAGGTATAGAACAGCGTGGCGTCGTCTTCGGGATCGATCGCCACGTCGGGCAGCGGCAGATCCGGCAACGCGTCCCAGGCCATCACGTCGCCGGTGGTCCGCTCCAGCGGCACCACGCGCGGATCAACATCTCCGGCCATCGCGGCATTGCCGGCATCGGCGCCGAAGCGGCAGACATGGACGCGCAGCAGGGCGGGGCACTCGGCCAGATGCGGACGCAGCCGCTCGAGCCGTTCGTCGTCGACGATGGCGACCTTGCAGCCCGAATCGGCCAGGCCGTATTGCAGCTCGGGGCCGGTCCACCATGCATTGAGCGGCGTCGCGATGGCGCCGGTCAGCAGCGCGCCGTAGAAGGCCGCGGGCCATTCGGGCAGGTTGCGCATCGCCACCGCGACACGGTCGCCCGGGCGCACGCCGTCCGCGATCAACGCGTGCGCGATCGCCAGCGCGGCGCGCGCGAAGCCCGCATAGGAAACGCGCTGGTCCTCGTAGACGACGAAGGTACGCTCGCCGCGCGCGCGGGCCTGCAGGAACAGGTCGCGCAGCGTCGGCGGCGCGTGCTTCCAGACCGTGGTTGGAATGCCGCGGATCTCGCGCACCTCGGTTTCGAACGGTGCGCCGGGAGCGGTCAGGCGGGCATGGGCTTCGGCCAGCGAGATCGCCGGCCAGGCCGGCGAATCTCCCTGCGCACTGCCCTGTGAACTGCGGGTCGGCGGTGCCATCGGGCGGCGAGCGTGAGCGCCGCTCAGATCGTCACGCCGCCGTCGACCACCAGCGCCTGGCCGGTCATGAAGGTGCTGGCGCTCGAGGCCAGGTAGACCGCCGCGCCGGCGATCTCGACCGGCTCGCCGATGCGGCGCAGCGGCGCGTTCTCGGTCGATTGCTTGTAGCGCACCGGGTCCTCCCACAGCGCGCGGGCGAAGTCGGTCTTGATCAGGCCCGGGGCGATGCAGTTGACGCGCACATTGTGCGGGCCGAATTCGACGGCCAGGTTGCGCGCCAGCTGGAAGTCCGCCGCCTTCGAGATGTTGTAGACGCCGATGGTCGGCGAGCCGCGCAGGCCGCCGATCGACGACACGATGATGATCGAGCCGTCCTTGCGGTCGATCATCTGCGGCGCGACCATCTGGATCAGCCAGTGGTTGGAGATCACGTTGTTGTCGAGCACCTTGCGGAACTGCTCGTCGGTGACCCCGCCCATCGGACCGTAGTAGGGGTTGGACGCGGCATTGCAGACCAGCACGTCGATCTTGCCGAACACGCGGTTGGTCTCGTCGACCAGATGCTGCAGGTCGCTCTTGGACGAGATATTGGCCGGCACGGCGATCGCGGTGCCGTCGCCGTGCCTGGCGTTGATGGCGTCGACCACTTCCTGGCAGGCCTCGGCCTTGCGCGACGAAATGACCACCTTGGCGCCCTGGACCGCCATCTGCTCGGCGATCGCGCGGCCGATGCCGCGCGAAGAGCCGGTGACGATGGCGACCTTGCCGCTCAGATCGAACAATGACATGGGGTGTCTCCTCTACCGATCCCGTTTTCCGGTGGACTCTGATGTTGGTGTGGCGCCGCGGCACGCGTTGCACGGGCGGCGGCGACCGGCACATTATGGTCGGTGGGTCTGGCCGCGTCCACAGGCCGGCGCGCGTTCCTCGGCCCTTATCAGCATTCTTTCTGCGGGGGATTCACGGCGTGCATGGTGCGCAGGGTGGCCGGTGTGCGGGGCGCCCGCCCACATGCCTCAGGCCCGCCGTGCCAGCCATTCCCGCAGGCCGGCCGCCGTCTCGTCGTCCAGCCGTACGCCGATCCGTTCGCGCAGCGTGGCGACGATCTCCGCCGGCGTGTCGAGCAGCAGGTGGTGGCTGGCGCCATCGGCATCGCGCTCGGTCAGCTCGCCGTTGGTTATCGTCAGGCGGACGTTGCCGTCGGTGCGCGCCGCCATCAGCCGGTGCAGGAACACGCTGTCCGGATGGGTGCAGACATACCAGTTGCGCGCCGCGTAATCGATCCACGCCTGCGGCGACAGGTCGAAGCGATAGAGCTTGGCCCAGCCGTCGGCGGTGGCCAGTTCGAGATCGAGCAGGTGGAACGCGCCGCCGGATGCCGCACCGGGCGGTGCGCTGACCAGCCGGTACGGCAGCCCCTCGGGCGCCGGTTCGGACAGCGGCAGCGCGCAGGGCGGATTGGGGCCGCCGAAGCCGGCGTCGGCGATGTAGTCGCGGTGGGCGATGCGCACGCGCAGCAGCAGATGCGACTGCGGCGTCGGCACGCCTTCGTCGACGCCGTAGCGTACGCGCGCGGCCAGCGGCACCACCTCGAAGCCGAGCGCCGTCAGCGCGGCGGCCAGCAGCGTGTTGTGCTCGAAGCAGTAGCCGCCGCGTCCGCGCGTCACCAGCTTGTCGAACACCGCGTCGAGCGCGATGTCGATCGGGCGGCCGAGCAGCACGTCGATGTTCTCGAACGGAATGCGCCGCAGATGCGCGGCAACGATCGCGTCGAGCGCCTCGCGGCTGGGCGATGGGCGCTCGCGCAGGCCGATGCGGTTCAGATAGGCGTCGAGCCGGTCGGCATCCAGGCTCGGCTGGGCCGATGGGTTCACCGGTGTGGTCACGTCAAGGTCTCCAGGGTCGACAGATCGAGCAGTTCGATATCGGCGTAGCGCAGCCGCAGCAGGCCGCGTGCCTCCAGTTCGCGCAGCGCGTGGTTCACGGTCTGCCGGGACAGGCCGAGCATCTGCGCCAGTTGTTCCTGCGGCAGATGGATCGAGCGATGGGGCTGCCGTGCGGGGTCTTCGGCCGCCGCGGGCGTGTCGCCATAGGAGCGCGCGATGGCCGCGAGCCGCCGGGCGGTACGCGCCAGCGGGGGCAGCAATTGCGCCTCCTCGACATAGCGGAACGCCTCGCGCGTCTTGCCGGCCAGCAGCTTGCCGAACTCGCGCCACCACGCCGGCTGCGCGGCCAGCATCGCGTCGAGCCGGGCGCGCGGGACGTGCCACACCGCCGCACGCGTTGCCGCGCGGGCGTCATGCGTGCGCAGCAATCCGTCGAACAGGCAGATCTCGCCGAACCATGCGCCCCCTTCCAGCATGCCCAGCAGCGCGGCCTTGCCGCCGGCATCGTGCGCATGCACAAGAACCGCGCCGGCGATCACCGCGTACAGGCCATCGAAGGGATCGCCGCGCTGGAACAGGACCTCGCCAGGTTCCAGCCGGCGCATCGTGCCGCTCTCGAGCAGGGCCGCGCGCATGTCCTCGGGCAGGCCGCGAAACCAGCTACCCGTGCGCAGCGGGGCGAGCGAATCGGCGGGGTTGTCAGTGCCACGCGTGGGGCAGGCAAGGGGCGGAATGCCCATGGTGGTCTCCATCGTCATCGCGACGCAGGGCAGGGTCGAGGTGAGTCCGTGCGAGCGTCGGTGCGTGCGCCGGTGCGAGTTCGGCAAGGGCCGGGGACGAGGTCAAGGACCAGCCCAGGGACAAGCCCAGGGACAAGCCCAGGGACAAGCCCAGGGACAAGCCCGGACTGTCAAAATTCGGACAGACCGCGTCCGGCGCGCCCATTACTATAAATCGATCATGCCGGGCTGGAGCGCGCCAGCCATGCGTCGGAGGTGCGCCAGGAATGCAGCCGAAGTTCGCCCGTGGTGCGCCCGTACTGCGCCCGTATTGCGCCCGTATTGCGCGGGATCGGTCCGACGGCATGCCGTTCGTAGTCCCCGCTGACAGGAGGAGACGCCATGAAAACGCTGGTCGACCATCTATCCCAATACGCCGCCTATCACCGCGACAGCCGCAACGTCGCGACCCACTTCGTCGGCATCCCGATGATCGTGCTGGCGGTCACGGCGCTGCTGGCGCGTCCGCAGATCCCGCTCGGTGGCGGCGCCGCGGTGCTGACGCCGGCGATCGTGGTCTACGTGCTGTCCTGTCTGTTCTATCTGCGGCTGTCGGCGGGGTTCGGCATCGCGATGACGCTGATCCTTGCCCTGTTCGTCTATGTCGGCCATCTGATCGGAGGACTGTCGACCGCGGCCTGGCTGGCGATCGGTATCGGGCTGTTCGTGCTCGGATGGGTGATCCAGTTCGTCGGCCACTATTACGAAGGGCGCAAGCCGGCTTTCGTCGACGATCTTGTCGGGCTGCTGATCGGCCCGTTGTTCCTGGTCGCCGAGACGGCTTTTGCGCTCGGCCTGGCGCGCGAAACGCGCGAACGGATGGAGGCGCACGCGCACTGAATCGGTATCGCACGCGCAAGGAGCGGGTCATCGCTCGACACTGCGAAGCACGGCGATGCGCGCCGACAGGAGGGCCGGGGCGTTGCCGCGCACGTGCGTCGATGCATCGGCGCGACAGAAAGCAGGACTTTTCACCGGGTTTTTACGGGGTTTCAGGGGGGTAACGGGCCAAACCCCCTTGGAAATGCGTCACTTTCCGCTATGATTCGGTGGCCGCCGCAGCCGTACGCTGTTTTCGCGGGGTTTGCGGCGCCAACCGTTCAACTCTATCTGACCAATATGGCGACCAAAGCGAAATCGACCGCGAAAGCTGCAACCAAGACCGCCGCGACCAAGAAGGCACCGGCAACCAAGGCGCCCGTGAAGGCTGCCGCGAAGAAGGCCGCTGCGCCCGCAACCGCAACCCCGCGTCCGCTGAAGGACACCTTCAACAAATCCAGCCTGGTCGCTCACCTGGTCGCGCAGACGCAAGTCGAGCCGAAGGCCGTGAAGACGGTGCTCGCCCATCTGGAAAACACCATCGTCAGCGCGCTGCACAAGAAGGGCGCCGGCGAATTCACGCTGCCCGGCCTGCTGAAGATCACCGCGCAACAGGTGCCGGCGAAGAAGAAGCGCTTCGGCAAGGATCCGTTCACTGGCGAAGAGCGCTGGTTCCCGGCCAAGCCGGCCAGCGTCAAGGTCAAGGTCCGTCCGCTGAAGAAGCTGAAGGACGCTGCCGCGTAATACGTCATCCGACGTGACCGCGACAGGCGGATGCCGGTCGCGGCAAGCAGTGAAAAAAGGGAGCCGCATGCGGCTCCCTTTTCCATTGGCGATCCGTCGGCGAGGAATGCACCGAGGCGAATCGGCGGACAACGAATCGGGCCGCGACGAACGAATTGCGCTGCAGCGGCTCGGGCCGAAACCAATCGACCTACGGCGCGACGCCTTGGATATTGCAATTAACCGTCAGGCATTCGCCCACGCCGACCACTCATGGCCAGCAGGGCGAGGGGCGCCCCGTGCTAGGCGCTATGGTCCGCCGGCGTGTCCTGCGTATGCGCGCCGTCGCTGAAGCGATCGCGATGGTCCGCGCCATGGCCGCCCTGCGTGAAGCTGTCGCGCGGGCCGAGGCGGCTGGCGCCTTCGGTGAACACATCGAACTTCTGGGTCGCGCTGCGCGCGCCGTCGGTGTACGGATCGGCGGTGCGCGTTGCGGCCTTGGCCGACAGCGAGACGGTGGCGCCGATCATCATCGCCACGGTGGGCAGCAGCGCGGCAAGCATCGCGCGGCGGCGCGCATGCCAGCGCTGGCGCAACGCGCGCAGCCGCTGCGCCGCCAGCGGGGGACGCGGACGGGGCGGGGCGCCGGACGCTCGGTGAGGCACGGTGGTCGGGGTCGTTCGAGTCATGGCAACACTCCTTCAGATTGGGATCCGGGGCGGTTCTGGGAACCTTGACGAGGGGAGACGGCTTGGCCAAGCACGGTTAGCAGTCTACGAACCGGGCCGGACGCGGCGGTGACGCCAGCCTGACAATTGCGTCAGGATCGGAGGCGCGCCGCGCACCGCGCGTGGCCGGACAAATACCCGGTGGCAGCACGGCTTGCACGGTGATGCCCACGCCGGCGGCAAGCTGACAACGTTGACAGGTTCGGGCGGCGGCTTTCACCTATAGTTGCCGGAAATGGCGGGCGGAAGCCGTTGGCGCGGACATTGCGGGCGACGGCTGTGCCGCGAGTTTGGCGCCAACTGTTTGGCCGCAACTTTGCCGCGAACTTGCCGGACTTGGAGGGCCGGACCCATGAAACTGTTGTTGGTAGAGGACGAGATCAAGACCGTCGACTATCTGCGCCGTGGGCTGTCGGAAAACGGCTATGTGGTCGACACGGCGACCAACGGGGTCGATGGCCTGCACATGGCCTGCACCGAGCCCTACGACGCGATCGTGCTCGACGTGATGCTGCCCGACCTCGACGGCGTGTCGATGCTCAAGTCGCTGCGGCGCGAGCAGCAGACGCCGGTCATCATGCTGACCGCGCGTGACGATCTGGACGACCGGCTCAACGCCTTCGACGCCGGCGCCGACGATTACCTCGCCAAGCCGTTCTCCTTCCTCGAGCTGCTGGCCCGCCTCAATGTGCTGACCCGCCGCGGCCGCCAGAGCGAGCCCTCGCAGCTGACGGTCGGCGACCTGCGCATCGACCTGCTGTCGCGGCGCGCGATGCGCGGCACCCGGCGGCTCGACCTGAGCGCGCGCGAATTCACGCTGCTGTCGGTGCTGGCGCGGCGCCAGTCGCAGATCGTCTCGAAGACGGCGATCACCGAGCTGGTCTGGGACATCAGCTTCGACTGCAATACCAATGTGGTGGAGGTGGCGATCAAGCGCCTGCGCGCCAAGCTCGACTGGCCGGGCGAGCCCAAGCTGCTGCATACCATTCGCGGCATGGGCTATGTGCTCGAATGCCGCGCCGAGGAAATCGCGTGAGCCGCCGCCGCTCGATCGCCACGCGGCTGGCCGCGATGTTCGCCCTCGCGGCGGCGCTGGTGTTCTCGGTCACCGGCTTCGTGATGTATTACGTCCAGTGCGTCGAGCTCGAGAAGCGCCAGCTCGAGGAGCTCGAGGCGCGCTTCCAGCTGATCGGCCCGAAGGCCGCCCACTACGGCACGCAGCCGCAATGGGAGCGCTTCGGCGCGGTGCTGACCGGCATGACGCCGGAGGACGACAGCCTGCGCTATTTCGTCGACACGCCGGATGCGCGCTTCCGCTTCGGCAAGCCGTTTCCGCGCGACGCGGTCACCGTGCAGCGTGCGCCGGATGTCTGGACGGTGCAGTTCGACGACCGCAGCTTCCTGATGCTCAAGCGGATCATCCCCGCGCTGGACGAGCGCCCGGCGCTGGCGCTGGTGGTTGCGGTCGATCAGGCGCCGTTCTACCAGACCAGCCGCGTGCTGGGCGTTGCCCTGATCGTCTGCTCGGTGCTGGGCGTGCTGGCGGTGGCGGTGCTCGGCTGGCGCATCGCCAAGGTCGGACTGGCGCCGATCGAGGCGCTGTCGCGCCATGCCGGCGAGCTCAATCCGCGCAAGCTGGAGCGGCTGCCCGATACCGATCTGCCGGCCGAGCTGTCCGGCCTGGTGCTGGCGTTCAACGGCGCGCTCGACAAGCTCGAACGCGCCTACGTGCAGCTGTCCGCCTTCAATGCCGATGTCGCGCATGAACTGCGCACGCCGCTGGGCAACGTGATCGGCCAGACCCAGGTGGCGCTGTCACGCCCACGCAGCGCGCGCGAGCTGGAGGACATCCTGCAGTCGAACCTGGAGGATCTGGAACGGCTCGGCCGCATCGTCGTCGACATGCTGTTTCTCGCGCAATCGGACCGCGGTGCGCTGGCGCGCGATCTGGTCGAGGTGTCGGTCGCGCACGAGGTGCGCCGCAGCGCGGACTTCCTCGACATGCTGTTCGAGGATGCCGGCGCGACGCTGGAGATCGTTGGCGACGCGCGGGCCCGCGTCAACGCCTCGCTGCTGCAGCGCGCGATCACCAATCTGCTCGGCAATGCGCTGCAGCATGGCCTGCATGGCCGTCCGGTCGCGGTCGAGATCGGCGACGAGGCCGGCGTGGTGACGATTGCGGTGCGCAACGAGGCCGACCCGTTGTCCACCGCGCAGATGGACCGGCTGTTCGACCGCTTCTACCGCGTCGACAGCGCGCGCGCCGACAGCCGCCAGAACCACGGGCTCGGACTGGCCATCGTCAAGGCCATCGCCACAATGCATGGCGGCGCGGTGTTCGCGCGCCAGTCGCGCGGCGTGGTCTGCATCGGCCTGACGCTGCCGGCGCTGCCGCCGCAGGCGCCGACGTCCGACAGCCTGCCTCCGCTGACACAGGCGGCCACGGCATGATCGGCGGCGGCAAGACGCGCACGCCGCGGCGCGTGCGCATGGCAAGGCGTGTCCGGCGCCTCGTCGTCGCCGCGCTGGCCGCGACCACGGCCGGGCTGATGGTGCTGGCTTCGGCCTGCAGCCTCACCGCGCAGGACCACGGCGGGCGGGACCCCAGCCGGCACGAACACAGCCGGCACGACCACAGCCGGCAGGACTACAGCCGGCAGGACCACAGCCGGCAGGACCACAACGGGCTGGACGACAGCGCGGCGCGCGCGCCCGCCATCGCACCGACCTTCGCCGCGCATCGCGCGCAAGCGCTCGCCGCGCTGGAAAGCCGGCGCCGCTACGTGTCGGCCGATATGCAAGCCGAGACCGAATGGAATCTGCCGCGCGAATGGCGTCCCGCCGGCACGCCGCGCGGGGGGGCGCTGCTGGTGCACGGGCTCGGCGATTCGCCGTGGTCCTTCGTCGATATCGCGCCGCGGCTGGCCGAGCGCGGCCTGCTGGTGCGCACGGTGCTGCTGCCCGGCCATGGCACGGCGCCAGCGGACCTGATGGACATCAGGCTGGAGGACTGGCAGCGCGTGCTGCGCGAGCAGGTCGCGGCGTTGCGGGACACCGTTGGCGACGGGCCGCTGTATCTCGGCGGCTTCTCCACCGGCGCCAATCTGGTGCTGGACTATGCGCAGGCCCATGCCGAGATCGCCGGGCTGTTGCTGGTGTCGCCGGCGCTGCGTTCCGGCAGCCGATGGGAATGGCTGACGCCGTGGCTCGCACCGGTGATGCCGTGGCTGCTGTCGACCGGCGACGACCGGCCGCAGCAGACGCCGGTCCGCTATCTGAACACGCCCACCAATGGATTCGCGCAGTACTACCGCAGCAATGTCGCGGCGCGCGCGGCGCTGAACGCGCGCCCTTACGACAAGCCGGCGCTGCTGATCGTCGCCGAGCACGATTCGGTGGTCGACTCGCATTACGTGCGGCAAGTGTTCGGTACGCGCTTCACGCATCCGGCGAGCCGGCTGATCTGGTATGGGGCGGAGCAGGGCAATGCGAGCGGCGATGTGCTTGTCGATGCGAGGGCCGATGTGCGCCTCGCTGGAAGCGTCGATGCGAGCGTCGGTGCAAGCCGCGATGCGAAGGCCGACGGGAGCGCCGGTACCGGCCGCGTGCTGGTCCGCCCGGACCGCCTGCCGGCAGAGCGCATCAGCCAGTTCTCGCACATGGGCGTGCTGTTTTCCGATGCCAATCCGCTCTATGGGCGGCAGGGCTCGTTGCGGCTGTGCCTGAACGGTCAGGAGCCGGCCGAGTACCAGCGCTGCGTCGATGGCGCCGAGGTCTGGTATTCGGATTGGGGCTATCGGGAGCCCGGCAAGGTGCACGCGCGGCTGACCTACAACCCGTATTTCGCATGGCAGACCGGCGTGATGTTGTCGGTGCTGGGGTTGGACGGGGCCGCTGGGGCGGTACCGGCCACGGCCTCGGCCACCGCATTGCCAACCACCTCGGCCACCACCTCGGCCACCGCATCGGCCGCGGCATCCTATGACGCATCCCCTGCATCCCCTGCTGAATCGGGCTCGGCATCCCCCACGACATCCCCGACGGCATCCCGGTAACGGTCCCGGTCCGCCATCCTGCGCGGACCGGCCTTCAGCCGCCGATCACCTGCTTCGCGTAGCTGGCGCGCTCCATCTCGCGCACCTCGACGCTGATCTGCACCGGCGTGTTGTTGGCGCCCGAGCGGACGGCTTCGGCGATCACCTCGCAGACCGCCTGGCCCAGCGCCTGCCGCGTCGCCAGGTCGCGGCCGTCGAGAATCGACAGCCGGCCATGGACGAAGGCGCGCTCGACCGCTTCGGTCCCCTGGCGGTAGGTCTCCAGCGTGATGCAGCGCGACTTGATATCGGGCTCCTGGAATTGCCCGGAGGCCAGCAGCGCGGCGTTGGCCTGATCCAGCAGTTCCTCGGGCGAGCAGTTCAGGCGCGCGTTTTCGGTGATTTCAATGACGAGATGGGGCATCGGGGACTCCGTCGGTTGGCGGGAAGAGACAGCGGGCAAAACGCCGGGTGCGTCGAGGCATCGGTGTTCGGTTCGTTCCCCGGCGCACTGCCGCTGTCGGCGGCGATGACGTTCGCGGCGGTAGTCATGATAAGCGCCGTGCCACGGGCAGGCCAACGCCCGGCGAGGGCGCGCGGCGGTCACCCCGGCGGCCAACCCGAATTTTGGCGCGATAATCGGTCCTGCCTTGCCTGCCGTTTCGCGTTCGCCTGCACAATGGGGCGATGCAGGGTTCAGGTCCCGATTCCGTTCGGACCTGTTCCGATCGCGTTCCGATCCCGTTCGCGAGCCTGTTCCGGATGTCGTTCCCGTTGTCGTTCCCGATACCGTTCCCGATCTTCGTCCCGTTTCCGATTCGATGAGCCAGCCGATGACCCAGCCTACCGCCGATCTCCGATCGTCCTCCGCCGGCACGCCGGCGCCCGCGCCACGCAGCGGCGGCCGCATCCTGGTCGATGCGCTGCGCATCCACGGCACCGAGCGTGTGTTCTGCGTGCCGGGCGAGAGCTTCCTCGACGTGCTCGACGCCCTGCACGATCAGCCCGCCATCGACCTGATCGTCTGCAAGCACGAAGGCGCGGCGGCCAATATGGCCGAGGCCGACGGCAAGCTGAGCGGACGTCCCGGCATCTGCTTCGTCACGCGCGGACCCGGGGCGACGCATGCCAGCGTCGGCGTCCATATCGCCGCGCAGGATTCGACGCCGATGATCCTGTTCGTCGGGCAGATCGCCCGCGAGCACCGCGGCAGGGAAGCGTTCCAGGAGGTCGACTACGCGGCGATGTTCGGCGGCATGGCCAAATGGGTCGCCGAGATCGACGACCCCGCGCGCATCCCCGAACTGGTGGCGCGCGCCTTCCAGGTCGCGACCTCGGGCCGGCCCGGACCGGTGGTGCTCGCGTTGCCCGAGGACGTGCTCGACGGCGATGCGGCCTGCCGCGACACCGGCGCGTATCGGCCCGTGGTCGCCTCGCCGTCGGCCGCGGATGCGGCCGCGCTGGCCGAGCTGCTGTCGTCAGCGCAGCGCCCGCTGGTGATCGCCGGCGGCGCTAACTGGCGCGACGAGGATGCGGCCGCGTTCGCCCGCTTCGTGCATGCCTGGGACCTGCCGGTGGCCTGTGCCTTCCGCCGCCAGGACGTGCTGGACAATCGCGATCCGCACTACGTCGGGCATCTGAGCCTGGGTGTCAATCCGCGCCTGGCCGAGCGCGTGCGCGGCGCCGACCTGATCGTCGCCTTCGGCACGCGGCTCGGCGACGTGGCCACCGACGGCTATACGCTGCTCGAACCCCCGCGGCCGCGCCAGCGGCTGGTGCATATCCACGCCGATGCGGCGGAACTGGGCCGGGTGTACCAGCCCGATCTGGCGATCCACGCGGGTATCGGTCCGGGAGCGGCGATGCTGGCGGGCCTGCCGGCGCCGGCGACGATACACTGGCGCGAATGGACGGCCGCGGCGCGCGCCGATCATCAGGGTTTTGTCTCACCGGCCGCGCCGCACGCGGACGCCACTGGTGTCGACATGACCGCGGTGGTCGACCATCTGAACCGCACGCTGCCCGACGATGCGATCGTCACCAACGGGGCCGGCAACTATGCGGTCTGGCTGCATCGCTACTTCCCCTATCGCCGGCCGCGCACGCAGCTGGCTCCGACCTGCGGTGCGATGGGCTATGGCCTGCCCGCTGCGATCTCGGCGAAGCTGCGCCATCCCGAGCGCACCGTGGTGTGCTTCGCCGGCGACGGCTGCTTCCAGATGTATCCGCAGGAGCTGACCACCGCGGCCGCGGTGGGCGCCAATGTCGTGGTGCTGGTCGTCAACAACGGCATGTACGGCACGATCCGGATGCATCAGGAGCGGCGCTATCCGGGCCGCGTCAGCGGCACCGGCATCGTCAATCCGGATTTCGTCGCGCTGGCGCAGGCCTGTGGGGCCTGGGCCGAGCGGCTGACCAGCGCGGACGGGTTTGCCGACGCCTTTGCGCGCGCCTGCGCCGCAGGCAGGCCGGCGCTGCTCGAGCTGTGCACCGACCCGCGGCAGATCACGCCGGCGATGCGGCTCAGCCAGTAGCAAGCGACGGGACCGCCGGAGCGCTGCCCGCGCCGGCGGTGGTTGTGGCGGTGGTGGTGGTGGTGGTGGTGGTGGTCGACTTCGCCGACGCGGCGGCGAGCAGACGCTTGATCTGGCGGTCGCGCAGGTCCAGCGTGCATAACTCATCGTTGACGAGCAGCCAGTCCTCGCGCAAGCAGGCGCCGATGCGCTGCACCACGCCCACGGGCAGCCGGAAGTCCGCGAAGGCCGAATACCTCGGAATCTCGCCGCGCCACCAGTGCTGCTTCCACACGTCGGTCAGGCGAGCGGCCAGTTCCGCCAGTTGTTCGTCCTTGGCGTCGGCCGACTGGCGAAGCGCCTGCAGAACGCCCATCACTTCGGCATAGGCCGATGCGCTCTCCGACCGGTTGCGGCGCAGGTACCTGACCACGGCCGCCATCTGCGCCAGCACCGCGGCGGCGGCGACGTCCAGGCACTCGGGTGGATCATTGCCGGCGATCGCGCGAACCACCTTGCACCATTTCCCCTTGTGCGCGAACAGCTTGCAGCGGTCCGCCTTGCGGATGCGCTCGGCCAGGAAATTCAGCCTCACGCGGCGCGCTTCGGGCGACAGCACCGGGGAAATCCGCGGGCGCGGTTCGTCGACGTCAACGCCGGTGCCAGAAGGGACGCGTGCTTCGTTGGCGGAGGGCGGCACAGTCGAGACAGCCATGCCGGCCCGCTGGCGCAGTCGCGTGATGGTGTGCAATACGGCGGGAACCTGCCCGTGACAG
Organism: Cupriavidus cauae; assembly: GCF_026210475.1. Taxonomy (NCBI): domain Bacteria; kingdom Pseudomonadati; phylum Pseudomonadota; class Betaproteobacteria; order Burkholderiales; family Burkholderiaceae; genus Cupriavidus; species Cupriavidus cauae. The sequence goes on along the minus strand of NZ_CP080294.1, from coordinate 245,166 downwards.
GGCCGCTCGCAGCGATACCTGTCGCGCGGCACGACGCAGCTCAGCAGCGTCAGCACGACGCGGCGGAACCAGCCCAATTCGCGCCAGTTGCGCTCCAGCCGGACATCGACAGGCTGGCGGGCGTTCGCGACTGCGGCATTCTCGACGACGAGCCGGTAGCCGCGGCCGCCGACGAAGAACGAGCCGCGCTGAAGGACGATCCGCTTCAGCATGGATTCGTCGCTGCCTTTGGCGACGGCGTCAAAGAATTCGTGCGCGGTCGAATAGTGCGCCGCGAGGACGGGGCGCGCAAGGCAGGGCAGAGTGGGCATGGGGGCGCTCCGGAAAACGCCGCACTGGCGCGCGGCAGTGGGATTGCCGCGTCCGATCGGCCGCGCCTGCCAGGCGGGGCCAATCGGTTTGCGGGACACCGGAATCATGGCGGCATGCTGGCCGCGTTCTTGCGAATTTGGCGCGGTCCGTATGGCAAACGGTAGCCTGCTCGTCGCGCGATCGCGGTTTCGTCACCGTCGCGGCAGGCCGGCCGCTTCCGCGTCGCCCGATTGTCGCGTCGCCCGCTCGTCGCGCCGCCCGATTACGGCCGTCCGATTACGCGCCGCCGAGTTCGCGCTCGATCCGCGCGACGCATTCGATCAGCACCGGCCGCACCACGTCGAGCAGATGCCGCGGCGGGACGACCGCGTTGGGGCCGCTGCAGCTCAACGTCATCGGCGGCAGCGCGGGGCCCGGATGAAAGGCGGCCGCGATCGAATTGATGTCCGGCAGCCAGTCGCCGAACGAGGTGGTGCAGCCCATGCGCCGGACTTCCTCGCGGCTGCGCGCCAGCACCGCCTGGGCCTCGGCCTCCGGCAGCCCGTCGCTGGCGCGGAAGGCGGCCAGCGCCTGGCGCGCGTCGGCGGCCGGCAGCGCCTGCAGATAGGCGCGGCCCGCGGCCGTGGTCAGGCCAGAGATGCGCGTGCCGACGGCCACGCGCAAGGTCAGATAGCTCTCGGCCTGGCAGTTCTCGAAGATCAGCATGCGGCCGCGATCGCGCAGGATCAGCGAGGCGACGCCCTGCGACAGATCTGCCAGGCGCTGCATATGCGGCCGCGCGACCGCCAGCACATCGGCGCCTTCGCGCGCGGTCGGCGCCAGCGCCAGCGCGGAGCTGCCGAGGCGATATTTGCCGGCGTCCGGCTCCAGGCGCAGATAGCCGAGTTCCGTCAGCGTATGGGTCAGCCGCGACACGGTGGACTTTGGCAGGCCGCAGCGCTGCGCCAGTTCCGCGTTGCCCAATTGCGCGTCGAAGCCGCGGAAGCAGGCCAGTACATCGAGGCCGCGCGCCAGCGCGGTGACGAAGTGGCGGTCTTCCTTGTGGCGGGGCGCGCCGCTGCCGATGCCGCTGCGGACGTCGTCCCGCTCCGCCGCCTCGGTCGCCATCGCCTGGGCCTGATCGTCGCTTGCCATGGTGCTCGTGCGATCCGCGCTCAGAACTCGCCGGCGGCCAGCATCTCGCGCAGCCTGGCCTTCAGGATCTTGCCCGACGGCGCGGCCGGCAGCTGTGCGACCACCTTGATTTCCGCGGGGATCTTGTACGGCGACAGCCGTTCGCGCAGGAAGGTCTTCAGCGCCGCGGGGTCGAGCGTCATGCCGGCGCGGACCTCGACGAAGGAGATCACCTCCTCGTTGCCTTCGACGGCGCGTCCGACCACGGCCGATTGCACCACCGCCGGGTACGCGTTGATCGACTGCTCGACTTCCTCGGGATACACGTTGAAGCCGGAATGGATGATGATTTCCTTGGACCGGCCGACGATGGAGATCGCGCCGTCGTCGTCGATCCTGGCGAGGTCGCCGGTATGCAGCCAGCCGTCGGCGTCGATCGCCTGCGCGGTCAGATCGGGGCGCTTGTAGTAGCCCTTCATCACGTTGGGGCCGCGCACCAGCAGTTCGCCGCTGCCGTCCGGCAGTGGATCGCCGAGCCGCACCTCGACACCAGGCACCGCCTGGCCCACCGAGCAGTCGCTGCGCGGCGCATCGACGCGCGTCTGGCTGACGGTCGGCGACGTTTCGGTCATGCCGTAGCCGTTGTGCAGCGTGATGCCAAAGGTCTGCTCGAACGCGGCCTTCAACGTCGCGGTCAGCGGCGCGCCGCCCGATTGCGCCATGCGCAAGGCCGGCGCGCGCAGCGGCGTGGGCTGGCTGCGGCCCCATTCGATCAGCTTGGCGTACATCGCCGGTACGCCGTGCAGCACCGACAGGTTCTCCTCGACCAGCGCGCGCGCCAGCCGCTCGGGCCGGAAGCGCGGTTCGTAGTAGACCGTGGCGCCGTTGGACAGCGGGCCGACCAGCAGCACCGACAGGCCGTAGACATGCGAGATCGGCAGCACGCCATAGACGCGGTCGCCCGGCTGCACGCGCGCCTGCACGCGGTTGCTGTGGCCGATGAACATCAGGTTCGAATGCGTCAGCATCACGCCCTTCGATGCGCCGGTGGTGCCGGTGGTGTAGATCACCGCGGCCACCTGTTCGCGCGCGTCGGCCTGCACCGGTTCGGGCACCGCCTCGCCATTGAGCCTGCCGATCAACAGGCGACCGACATGCGGCCATTCGGCCCATTGCGCGCCGCGCGCCAGGCCGTGCTCGCGCGCCTCGGGGTAGGCATTGTCGAGATACAGCGCGAGCCGGGCGCCCGCGTGCTCGATGATGTTGTCGATCTCGCGCGCGGACAGTCGGGCGTTGACGGGAATCGCCCACGCGTCCAGCGAACTGAGGGCGAGGATCAGCACCGCGCAGCCGACGCTGTTCTCGGTCACCAGCACCACGCGGTCGCCGCCGCGCACGCCGGCATTGGCGAGCGCCGCCGCGCTCTGGCGCACCGCGCCCTCCAGCTCGCCATAGCGGATCGAGCGCTCGCCATCCATCAGCGCGACCACGTCCGGGCGGTCGGCGGCCCAGGGCGCGATGGCCTGGTGCAGGCGCGCGTAGGGCGGCACGAACTGCGCCGTGGCGGCGGAGGGCCGGGAAGCGGGCGTGGAGGCGGCGGGGGAATTGGCGCCGGTATTGGGGCCGGCATTGGCGCCGGCATTGGCGCTGAAGGTGCTGCTCATCGAAGTCTCCGGAATGGCGTTGCCGGCGTGGCCGCCGGCTTGGTCTGTCCGCGATGGTTGCATCGTTCGATGATGCCGTCAACTGCAATGCAGAATCTATGTTCTGCATTGCAGAACAGCCAAATCCGATGGCGGGACGCGTCCACCAGCGTCCCAAGACGGCGGAGCGCCTCGCCTCCCGGCGGGCCCGGCTCAGAAGCGGAAGCGCCCCACATCGGCGGCCAGTTCGCCGGCCTGCCAGTCCAGCGATTCGGCTTGCTGCGCCACCGTGGTCACCAGTTCGGCGTTCTGCCGGCTGGTGCCGTCCAGGCGCGCGACGGCGCCGTCGACCACCGCAATCCCCACCGCCTGCTGCTGCGCCAGGCCATTGAGCCGCTCCGCCAGCGTATGGCTGCGCAGCACCGCCTGCTCGATCGCCGCCATCGCCTGTTCGACCTCGCCGCTGAGGCCGGCGCCGGCCTCGATGTCGCGCGTGGCTTCGCCGAGCAGCGCGCCGATATCGCGCGCCGATTGCGCGCTGCGTTGCGCCAGTGCACGGACTTCGTTGGCCACCACGGCGAAGCCGCGGCCCGCCGCGCCGGCGCGCGCGGCTTCGACCGCTGCGTTGAGCGCCAGCAGATTGGTCTGGAAGGCGATGCCCTGCAGCACGCCTACCACTTCGGAGATGTCGCGCGAACGCGCCTGCACCGCATCCATCGACGCACGCATGCTGCGCACCACCGCGCTGCCGGTACCGACCGCGTCGCGCGCCTGGCTGGCCATCGCGCTGGACTCGTGCGCACGCATGTGGATCTGCTCGACCAGCCCGCGCAGTTCGCCGATGCTCGTGGCGGCTTCCTCGACGGCGGCCAGCTGGCGGCCGGTGCGCTCGGACAGATCGCGATTGGCCGCGGCGATCTGCTCGCTGGCGCCGTGGATCTGGCGCGCCGAGGATTGAATGCGCGCGAGCATCGCGGCCAGCGCGTCGCGCATCGCGGCCAGGTCCTGCAGCAGACCGCGCGCGCCGCGCCGGCGCAGACGCTGGCCTTCGGTCAGGTCGCCGGCGGCGATGCGCCGCGCGGCGTCGGCCGCCTCGCGCGGTTCGCCGCCGAGTTCGGCCAGCAGGGCGCGCGCGGCCTGCCATGCCAGCACTGCGGCCGCCGCGAGGCTCGCGGCCAGCATCGCCATCGTGATCCACTGCGCGCGGGCCTGGCTGTACGACACCGAGGCCACCGTATCGGCGGCCTGCTTCTCCAGGCGGGCACGGGCCTGCTCGATCTGCGTGCCGAGTTTCGCCAGCTGTTCGGCGACGAAGTGACCCTCGACGGAGACGGCGCTGTCGAATTGCAGCGCGTCGAGCGGCTGCTTGCGCAACAGCTCGACATAGCCGTGCATCAGTTGCGCCGCGTTGGCACACTCGCGCGCCAGCGCCTCGGCCTGATCCGGCGCGGCACGGCCGACGCCGGACAGCGTGGTGTCGAGTGTCTGCAGGGCCTGGGCGATCTGTTGGGCGGCGGTATCGCGCTCGGCCGTGCTGGTGGCCATCGTCAGCGCGAGCTGGGCGTGTCCCAGGCCGGCCAGCGCCGACTGGGCGCGCTCGGCGGCGACCGAGCCACGCATGTCGCGCTGATACAGCGTGTCGGTCTTGTCCTTCAGCGCGACCAGATTGACGATGCCGCTGACCGCGGCCGCGGCGCCGAACAGGTAGACCAGCACGAACGCCGTGCCCAGGCGCGCGGCCAGCGGCAGGCGTGGCCGGCGCCGGGCCGCCGAGGAAGGCGAGGACTCCGAGGACTCCGATGGCCCGGATTGCCACGCCGGCCCCGGTGGCCCGGATGGCCCCCATGGCGACGTGCCCGCTGGCGCCGTGTCCGCCGTGGCAGCGGTGCCGAGCATCGGTGCGATCCCCGCGCCCGTGCTCGACCGCAAACCAAACCTTGACCGCCAGCGCGGCCACCCCGTTCTGAATATTTGCAACATGGCTTTCCCCCGCCGCATGCGGCGCCCGTGAATTGTTGTTTTGGGCTGATGCTGGCGACGGGATGTGACGTTGCCGTGACGTCCCGCCATGCGGCGGGGTTGTCATAGGGCGGTCATGTGACTGTCATGAAATAGGCTGCCTTGCCGCGCGCCTCCTCGATGCCGGCGCAGGCCACACACGCCGTCGCCGCGTCCATCCCGGCGTCCTTGCCACCGTTGTCGAGATCCCCATGTCCGTTGCCGTGATCGAATCCGCCGCAGCGGCTGCGCCGATGCGTCTGCCGCCGCTGCGCGCCGTCTTCCAGCCGATCGTGCGCTTCGAGTCGGCCGATCTGCTCGGCTACGAGGCGCTGCTGCGCGGACCCGAGGGCTCGCCGCTGGCCTCGCCCGAAGCGCTGTTCCGGCTGGCCGTCAGCCCGGCCGAAACGATGGCGCTGGAAGTGCAGGCGGCCCGGGCCGCGCTGGCGCGCTTCGCCGAGCTGCAGTTGCCCGGCGCGCTGTTCGTCAATTTCAGTCCGATGACGCTGCGCCATCTGCTGGCCGATCATGGCCGCGGCATGGCGGCGCTGCTGGCGAACACCGTGGCCCCGGGGCGCGTGGTGATCGAGCTGACCGAGCAGACCCGCATCGGCGACATGGCGGCATTTGCCGACGCGATGGCGGTACTGCGCGATCTCGGCCTGCGCTATGCGCTGGACGACTTCGGCACCGGCCACGCCAACCTCGATCTGCTGGTCCAGCTGACGCCGCAATTCATCAAGCTCGACAAGTCGCTGGTGCACGGCGTGGCCTCATGCTCGCGGCGGCTCGAACTGATGCGCACGGTGTTGAGCCTGGCCGATGCGCTGGGCATCAGCGTGATTGCCGAAGGCATCGAGGACAACGAGGAGCTGGCGGTGCTGCGCGATCTCGGCGTGCCGTTCGGCCAGGGCTATCTGCTGGGGCGGCCATTGCCGGAGCCGTCGCAGGCGCCGCCGCATGACGTGGTGCAGGCGCTGGGCTCGCGCCAGATCGCGGTGTTTCCGCAGGTGGTGCGTTCGGGCTGGACCGGGCCGAATGCCGGCAAGCTGCTGCGGCGCGCGCCGACGGTGCGGCCGGAGCAGACCAACAACGAGGTGCTGGCGCTGTTCCACGCCCATCCCGGGCTGCATGCGCTGGCCGTGCTCGATCCGGAGGGCAGGCCGATCGGCATCATCAACCGGCAGAGCTTCATCGACCGCTATGCCGCGCCGTTCCATCGCGAGCTCTATGGCAAGAAGGCCTGCATCCTGATGGCCCATCGCGAGCCGGTCTGCTTCGATCGGGAGGCCACCATCGAGACCACGGCCAAGAGCCTGGCCAGCGGCAACCAGCGCTATCTGGCCGACGGTTTCATCATCACCGATGGCGGCCGCTATGCGGGCCTGGGCACCGGCGCGGACCTGATCCGCGCCGTCACCGAGATCCGCATGGAGGCGGCGCGCTATGCCAATCCGCTGACTTTCCTGCCGGGCAACATCCCGCTGAACCAGCATGTCGACCGGCTGCTCGATGCGGGCGCGGCGTTCTGCGCCTGTTATGTCGACCTGAACCACTTCAAGCCCTTCAACGATCAGTACGGCTACTGGAAGGGCGACGAGATGATCAAGGGCGCGGCCGCGATCCTGGCCGATGCCTGCGATCCGGTGCGCGACTTCCTCGGGCATGTCGGCGGCGACGACTTCCTGGTGCTGTACCAGAGCCCGGACTGGAACCAGCGGGCGCGCGGCGCGATCGCGCGCTTCAATCGCGCCGCGCGCGAACTGTACGACGTGGACGACCGCGCGGCAGGGGGCATCCATGGCGAGGACCGCCATGGCCGCACCGCATTCTTCCCGATGGTCAGCATGGCGATCGGCGCGGTCCGCGTGGCCCACGGGGTGGCCCGCACCGAGACCGACGGCTGGCGCCTGGGCAGCAGCCATATTGCCGCCGCCGCGGCCGCGGCCAAGCGCGATGCCAAGAAGGACCCGAGCGGTTTCGCGGTGGTCGACCTGACGCCGACGCTGGGGCCGGGCGGTCCGTCGGAAGAGCGCAGCGAGGGCCGTCCACATTGAGCGACCGGCGAGCGCCCGGCTCGCGAACGGGCGTTCGGGTTATCCACAGATTGTGTGGATAACCCGACCGGCCACGGCGCCAGGCGCGCGCCGGCGCGTCGCCCCATCGGACTGCCTAAAAAAAATGCAAACGCAGGCGCCGAGGTCATCAGCGCGTCCATGTTGCATACATGGACGGGCGCGATGCGGGCCGCCTATGCCACAATGCGCGGCAGTTCAGTGTTCACTGTTCACTCATCATCGTTCACCGTTCATCGTTCAACCGCATTCCGCAGCGGATGGCAGCCGATGTTATTGAGCACCAGCGTTGTCGCGACGATTGTCCTGTGTTTCCACGTGATCGGCGTGTTCGCCGCCATGCATGCCGTGATGACGGTCCGCACCGCGCCCGGCGCCATCGCCTGGGCCGGTTCGCTGCTGTTGATACCGTATCTGGCACTGGTGCCGTACCTGGTGTTCGGCAGCAGCAATTTCGTCGGCTATGTCAATGCGCGGCGCTTCTATCGCGCCCAGATGCGCGAACTGCGCCACGGCATGGAGCCGCGCGAGCGCGAGGCCTGCATCGTCCGGCAGCCGCATCATCCGGGACTGCGCGCACTGCCAAGGCTGACCGGGCTGCATTGCCTGTCCGGCAATCATGTGCAACTGCTGGTCGATGGGCAGGCCACCTTTGCGGCGATCTTCGCCGCGTTGAAGTCCGCGCGCCGCGTCGCGCTGGTGCAGTTCTTCATCGTCCATGACGACGAGCTCGGGCGCGAGCTGCAGGCGCTGCTGTGCGAGCGCGCGGCCGCGGGCGTCGAGATCTATTTCCTGTACGACAGCATCGGCTGCCATGCCTTGCCGGGCCACTACGTTCGCCGCATGGCCGAGTGCGGCGTCAAGGTCAGCGCGTTCGCGCCGCACCGCGGCTTCGTCAATCGCTTCCAGCTGAACTTCCGCAACCACCGCAAGCTGGTGGTGGTCGATGGCGAGCGGGCCTTCATCGGCGGCCACAATGTCGGCAACGAATACATGGGCCGCAGGCCGCCGCTGGCGCCCTGGCGCGATACCCATATCGAGGTGCGCGGACCGGCGGTGCTGGACCTGCAGATGACCTTCGCGGAGGACTGGTACTGGGCCGCGCGTGAAGTGCCGACGCTGCTGCTGCCGCCGCCCGAACCGGCCGGCGCGATGGTGTGCCAGGTGGTGCCGAGCGGGCCGGCCGATTCGCAGGAGACCTGCTCGCTGTTCTTCGTCGAGGCGATCCAGGCCGCGCGCAACCGGCTGTGGATCACGACGCCGTACTTCGTGCCCGACGAGGCGGTGTTCGCGGTGCTGCGGCTGGCGGTGCTGCGCGGCGTCGACGTGCGCATCCTGATGCCGGGACGCGCCGACCACAAGGTGGTGTTCGCCGCCTCGACGCTGTACGCCTACCAGGCGATCTGCGCGGGCATCCGCATCTATCGCTATATCCCGGGCTTCCTGCACCAGAAGGTGATGCTGATCGACGACGAGCTGGCCGCGGTCGGCACCGCGAACCTCGACAACCGCTCGTTCCGGCTCAATTTCGAGCTGACGGTGATGACGGCCGATCGCGCCTTCGCGAGCCAGGTCGAGGGGATGCTGCTGGCCGATTTTGCCCAGGCACGCGAGATCGGCCGCGACGAATACCTGGCCGCGCCGGGGCCCCGCCGCGTGGCGATGCATGTGGCCAAGCTGTTCGCGCCGATCCTGTAGGGGCTGCGCGCCGGGCCGGCAAGCGCGGCCCGGGTGAAGGGCCCGACACGGGGCCCCGAGCGGCCCTTTGCCGATTCGCGGTATCCTTGCCGTCAGGCGCCGCCCTGGAAGGGGCCATCGGCAGGCATCACCCAGCCGGCAGCGGACTCTCCCGGGACCCCATCCCGGCCGCTGCCACGGCATCCGGCGCACACGCATTGGCAAGATGATATGAACGACACGGAAATCACGCTGATCGGTTCGGCACGGCTGCCGACCCGCTTCGGCGAGTTCACCGCTCACGCCTTCAAGGGCGCGACCAGCGGGACGGAACACCTGGCGCTCAGCGTCGGCGACATCGCCGGCGAGGGCGTGTTGACGCGGCTGCATTCGGAATGCCTGACCGGCGACGTATTCGGTTCGTGCCGCTGCGATTGCGGCGAGCAACTGGCGCTGGCGATGGAGCGCATCGCCGAAGAGGGCCGCGGCATCCTGCTGTACCTGCGCGGCCACGAAGGCCGCGGCATCGGCCTGGGCCACAAGATCCGCGCATACAGCCTGCAGGATGGCGGGCTCGACACGGTCGATGCCAATCTGGCGCTTGGGCAGGCGGTCGACTCCCGCACCTATGCCTTCGCCGCCGATCTGCTGCGCCAATGGGGCGTCAAATCGATCCGGCTGATGAGCAACAATCCGCGCAAGCGGCAGCAGCTCGAAGAGGCCGGCATCACCGTGCTCGAGCAGGTGCGCCACAGCGTGCCGGCCAACGCCGAGAACGAAAAGTACCTGGCCACCAAGCGCGTGCGGCTCGGGCATCTGCTCGACTGACGGCGCACCGGACAACGCGGGACAATTCGCCCGACAACGCGTCCGGGAACGCGCGCGACACCGCTCCCGGTCCTTGGGGGCAACCCTGTAGGCATCGGCCGACAGCTTCTCGGGCGGCCTGCTTACAGTCCCCGCCCGCCGCTTCTCTTATCGTGAAGGCATGGTCGCACCGCACGCGGTGCGCGCCGTTTTGCAGCCTCGCTGCAACCGTCCTGCAACCGCCGCCGCGGCATGCGGCGGCATCACGATAACGAGGAGTCGCCATGGCAGACAAGAACGTCGATGTGCTCAACGATCTGATCGAGGTGTCGCGCGACGGCGAGCAAGGTTTCCTGAAGGCCGCCGAGGATGCCACCAATCCCGAGCTGAAGGAACTGTTCACCAGCCGCGCGACCGAGATCGGCGCCGCCATCCGCGAGCTGCAGTCGCAGGTGATCGCGCTGGGTGGCCGGCCGGAAGAGGGCGGCAGCGTGGCCGGCGCGTTGCATCGCGGCTGGGTCAGTCTGCGCAGCGCGGTCGCGAATCGCACCGATCTGTCTATCCTTGAGGAATGCGAGCGCGGCGAGGACGTGGCCAAGAAGAAATACGCGGACGCCCTCCAGCACGACGATCTGAGCTTCGAAGTGCGCGCGCTGATCGAACGCCAGTATCACGGCGTGCTGCGCAACCATGACCTGGTGCGCGACCTGCGCAACCGCTATCGCGCGACCTGAGCGGCCGAGGCCGCCGCCCGCCACCGCCACGCGAAGGAGACAGACGATGAGCCAGCCCGGCAAGCCCGACACCGCGGTTCCCCGCTCCGGCCAGCAAGGCAAGGGCGGGGCGGCCGAGGACCATACCGAGCGCAACCTCGACGAGGCGCTGGAGGAAACGTTCCCGGCCAGCGACCCGATCGCGGTCGAGCCCGACAAGGACGACAGTGAAGGGCAGGGCGGCAGGCCGCGCAAGGGCGGCCAGGCTGGTGGCCCCGGCTGATCGCCCGGGCCGGATGCGGCGATTGGCCGCAGGGGTTGCCCGGCAGGATTGACCGCGAGGATCGGTCGCGCAACTGGCCCTGCCGGGTCCTGGGCGTACGCAAAAGCAAAGACGCGGGAGCCGCAAGGCTCCCGCGTCTTGTCTTGCGCGTCCCCTAGGGAAGCTTGCGAAGTTGTGCGATTACCGACATCAGTTGCCCGTGCGCCACGGTGACCGCGGGCTCGTCCTGCAGCGCCTCGTGATAGCGCTCGCGGAACGCCGGATCGCCCTGCGTGCTGAACAGCCGCGCCGCCGCCTCGGCCACCGCGCGGCAGGTGCCATCATGGTGCTTCGGCCCGTCGAGCTCCTCGTCGATCTCGACGATCAGGCGCGACAGCGGGTCTAGCCAGCGGAAGTAGTTGTCCTCGGTGACGATCTGCACGAACTGGCCCGCGGGGATCGGGCCATAGAGGCGTTCATATTCGTTACGGTCGTGCTGGATGATCTCCTTGTGGGATTTCAGCAGCGCGGCGCGCAGCGCGCGCAATCCGGCGCGGCGCGATTCCTGCGTGGCTTGGTATTGTTCTTCAGTCAGCATCCCCATTCTCCGCTCCCGGTTCGGTGTTGTGCGGTCGTCCCGCGCGACAGGGGTAGTGGCGCGGTGCGTGTGCTTGCTCGTGGACGATGCGTCGTGCGGCCGTCGATGCAGGCCGCATGCCAGTATATGTAGGCGCCGGGGGGCGATCCAACCTCGTGCTATCCCGAATGGCCGCGATCTTTGGAATGCGGTGATACAAACGGTGCGGCATGCAGGCCCGCGCCGAATGGCCCGGATTCGATGTGAATTATTTTTAGGGCAGACATAACGATTGCCGCGGCGGCAGTGTCATGGGGCACAATAGCCGCATGTTGCGCACACGATGCTCGGCGCGGCTGGGCCCGCCGCCTTCCCTTCGCCTTCCCGCACCCTCTGCCGGAGACGACAGATGGTGATGCTGTGGCTGATCGCTCTGCCGCTGGTCGCGGCCATGCTGACGCCGCTGGTCGGCCGCCATCTGCGAGCGCTGACCGCGCCGCTGGTGCTGGGCACGCCGATGCTCGGGCTGGCCCTGCTGGCCAGCGTGCGGCACGAGATCTTCAGCGGCGAGGTGCTGGCCTGGCGCATGCCGTGGCTCGACGGCCTGGGCTTCGCGCTGAGCTTCCGCCTGGACGGCCTGTCCTTCGCCTTCTCGCTGCTGGTGCTGGGCATTGGCCTGCTGGTGCTGCTGTACGCGCGCTATTACCTGTCGCGCAGCCAGTCGACCGCGCGCTTCTTCGCGCTGCTGCTGCTGTTCATGGCCGCGATGCTCGGCGTGGTGCTGTCGAGCAATCTGCTGCTGCTGGTCGTGTTCTGGGAATTGACCAGCATCGTTTCCTTCCTGCTGATCGGCTTCTGGTCGTATCGCTCCGATGCGCGCAAGGGCGCGCGCATGGCGCTGACAATCACCGGCGGCGGCGGGCTCGCGCTGCTCGCCGGGGTGCTGCTGCTCGGCCATATCTGCGGCAGCATGGAGCTGTCCGACGTGATCGCCAGCGCGGGCACCGTGCAGAAGCACCCGCTGTATCCACCGATGATCGTGCTGGTGCTGCTCGCGGTCTTCACCAAGTCGGCGCAGTTTCCGTTCCACTTCTGGCTGCCGCACGCGATGGCGGCACCGACGCCGGTCTCGGCGTATCTGCACTCGGCCACCATGGTCAAGGCCGGCGTGTTCCTGCTGGCGCGGCTGTATCCGGTGCTCGAGGGCACCGATTGGTGGTTCTACATGCTGAGCCTGACCGGCCTCGCCACGCTGGTGGTGGGCGCCGGCATGGCGCTGGTGCAGCGGGACCTGAAGGGGCTGCTGGCATATTCGACCATCAGCCATCTGGGCCTGATCACGCTGCTGTTCGGGCTCGACACCGGCCTGAGCACGGTGGCCGCGCTGTTCCACATCATGAACCACGCGGTGTTCAAGGCCTCGCTGTTCATGGCCGCCGGCATCATCGACCACGAGACCGGCACGCGTGACCTGGGCCGCCTGCGCGGGCTGCGCCGCTACATGCCGCACACCGCGCTGCTGGCCATCGTCGCCTCGCTGGCGATGGCCGGCGTGCCGCTGCTCAACGGCTTCCTCTCCAAGGAGATGTTCTTCGGCGAGACGCTGGCACAGGGCCTGCTCGGTCCGTTCAACTGGACCATTCCGGCGCTGGCGACCGCCGCCGGCGCGCTGACGGTGGCGTACTCGCTGCGCTTCATCCATGGCGTGTTCTTCGACGGCGAGCCCGACGACCTGCCCCATCATCCGCCGCACGAGCCGCCGCGCTGGATGAAGATCCCGGTCGAGATCCTGGTGGTCACTTGCCTGGTGGTGGGGCTCTTCCCCAACCACACCGTCGGCGGCCTGCTCGATGCGGCCGCGCGTGGCACCATGGGCGCGCCGCTGCCGATCTACAGCCTGAGCCCCTGGCATGGCTTCAATCTGCCGCTCGCGATGAGCGCGTTGTCGATGGCGGCGGGCGCTGCGCTGTTCTTCCTGCGCCGCGATTCGTTCCGCCACTATCACGCGAAGCTGCCGCAGCTGAACGCGCGCGACCGCTTCGAGGATGCGATCGAGCGCGTCGAGCGCGCCGCCGGCCGCGTGGCGCTGCTGTTCGAGAACGGTTCGCTGCAGCGCTATCTGGCCTTCGCGATTGCGGCGATGGTGCTGCTGCCGGCCCGCTATCTGTTCGAGCTCGAGCAGGCCCAGGGCCCGGCGCCGCTGTCCCCTGCGGACCCGGTCACGGCGACCGGCCTGGTATTGCTGGCGATCGGCGCCATCGCCGTGGTCGCGGCGCGCCGGCAGCGCGTGGTGGCGCTGCTGATGGCGAGCCTGTGCGGGCTGATGGTGGCGCTGGCGTTCACGCGTTTCTCGGCGCCCGACCTGGCGCTGACGCAGATCTCGGTCGAAGTGGTCACCGTCATCCTGCTGGTGCTGGCGCTGTACTTCCTGCCGGTCGACCTGCCGGAGCGCGCGGGCACCGCGCGGCATCTGCGCGATGCCGCGCTGGCGCTGGCCGGCGGCGGCACCGTCGGCGTGGCCGCGTTCGCGGTGATGACGCGCCCGCACCAGACCATTGCCGATTTCTTCATCGCGCAGAGCGTGCCGGGCGGCGGCGGGCATAACGTCGTCAACGTGATCCTGGTCGATTTCCGCGGCTTCGATACGCTGGGCGAGATCTGCGTGCTGCTGATCGCCGGCCTCGGCGTGCATGCGCTGCTCAAGGGCCTGCGCCTGCCGGCGCCGACCGCCGGCCCGAACGACATGCCGTGGTCGCGCCAGAGCCATCCGCTGCTGCTCGCGATCCTGGCACGGCTGATGCTGCCGCTGACGATGCTGGTGGCGATCTTCATGCTGTTGCGCGGGCACCAGCTGCCCGGCGGCGGCTTCGTCGCCGCGCTGATCACCGCGGTGGCGCTGCTGCTGCAATACATCGCCAGCGGCGTGCTGTGGACCGAGTCGCGCATCACGCTGCACCATCGCGCCATCGCCGGCGCCGGCATCCTGATCGCCGGGCTGGTGGGCCTGGGCAGCTGGGCGTTCGGCTATCCGTACCTGACCACCGCCTTCGGCCACTTCCATCTGCCCGGGATCGGCGAGATCGAACTGGCGACCGCCTTGCTGTTCGACCTGGGCGTCTATCTGACCGTGGTCGGCACCGTGCTGCTGATCGTGTCCCACCTGGGCGTGCGCGACAAGCGGGTGGCCGCCGCGCGCGAGATCGCGGAGACCGCCTGATGGAAGCCCTGTTCGCCGCCGCCATCGGCGTGCTCGCCGCCTGCGGAATCTATCTGGTGCTGCGCGCCCGTACCTTCTCGGTGGTGCTCGGACTGACGCTGCTGACCTATGCGGTCACGCTGTTCCTGCTCGGCATGGGCCGGCTGACCACCGGCAAGCCGCCGATCATCGCGCCCGGCGCGCAGTATGCGGACCCGTTGCCGCAGGCGCTGGTGCTGACCGCGATCGTGATCGGCTTCGCGATGACGGCCTTCATCATGGTGCTGGCATTGCGTTCCCGTGCGCTGCGCGGCAGCGACCATGTGGACGGCGACGAGCCGGCCGATCCATCGTCGGCGGTACCCGGGCAGCCGCCGGAGCCCGAACGTCCGGAGGATGCCGAGCGCGCGCGCTCGGCATCGCCCTCGACGGCGCCACCAACGGCGCCACCAACGGGACCATCAACGGCGCCATCGACCGCTCCGTCCCCGGCCAGCGAGGAGGCGCGATGAACCACGCCATGCTGCTGCCCATCCTGCTGCCGCTGTTCTGCGGCGGCCTGCTGGTGGTGATGCCGGCCCGCTGGCGCGCACGCTCGCGCTGGCTGGGCGTGCTGGCGACACTGGCGCTGCTGCCGATTGCGGCCGGCCTCGTCGGCCAGGCAGCCGGCGGCAACATCGCGGTCTACGCGCTGGGCAACTGGGCGGCGCCGTTCGGCATCGTGCTGCAGCTGGACCGGCTGGCGGCGCTGATGCTGCTGTTGACGGCGCTGCTCGGCGCGGCCGCTGTGCTCAGCGCAGGCGAGCGCGATACCCGTGCCGGCCGGCATTTCGACGCCTTGTTCCAGTTCCAGCTGATGGGCCTGAACGGCGCCTTCCTGGCCGGCGATCTGTTCAATCTGTTCGTGTTCTTCGAGATCCTGCTGATCGCCTCGTACGCGCTGCTCGTCCATGGCGGCGGCAGCGAACGGATTGGCGCCGGCCTGCATTACGTCGTGCTCAATCTGGTCGGCTCCTCGTTCTTCCTGTTGGCGATCGGCGTGCTGTACGGCATCACGGGCGCGCTGAACATGGCCGACCTCGGCGAGCGGCTGGCGCGGCTGGCGCCATCGGAGGTACCGCTGGCGCTGGCGGCCGGCGCGATGCTGATGCTGGTGTTCGGGCTGAAGGCGGCGATCTTTCCGCTGTCCTTCTGGTTGCCGCGTGCCTATGCCGCGGCGGCCGGGCCGGTGGCCGCGCTGTTCGCGATCATGACCAAGGTCGGCATCTACGCCATCCTGCGCTGCCATGCCCTGCTGTTCGACGGCGGGCGCGGCTGGTTCGGCGCCTTCATGCACCACTGGCTGTGGTGGCTGGCGATCGTCACGATGGTGCTGGCCGCATGCGGCGCGCTGGCGGCGCGTTCGATGAAACGGCTGACCGGCTACCTCGTGCTGGTATCGGTCGGACTGCTGTGCGCCGGGGTCTCGATGCAGACGCCGCAGGCCTGGAGCGCGACGCTGTACTACCTGGCCAGCACCACGGTGGGCACCGCCGCGCTGTTCCTGCTGGCCGATTCGCTCGAGCTGCCGTCCGGCAGGATGCCCGTCGGCGGCGGCGTTTCGCGGCTGGCCGGCACGCTGTACCTGACCGCCGCGATCGCCGTGGTGGGGCTGCCGCCGCTGTCGGGCTTCATCGGCAAGGTGATGCTGATGCAGGCGGTGCCGCTGTATGGCGAGTGGAACGGCGCGGCGGTGCTGTGGCCCGCGGTACTGGTGTCCAGCCTGGCGCTGATCGTGGCGATCAGCCGCACCGGCAGCCGGCTGCTGTGGCAGGGGCCGGCAGCCGCCGCCGCGCACGAGCACGGCATGGTGACGCGGCCACAGGCCAGTACGCCGCCGGTGCGCCGCCCGGACGCGGCCAAGCTGGTCTGCTGCGCATTGCTGCTGGCCTGCAGCGTGGCGCTGGTCGTGTTCGCGCGGCCCTTGTCCGGCTATCTGGACGCAACCGCGCTGCAACTGTTCGACCGCGCCGCCTATACGCGGGCGGTGCTGGGCGCGCCGACGGAGCCGGCACGATGATGCGGCGCCTGTTGCCCCATCCCTGGCTCAGCGCGATGCTGCTCGCGGTCTGGCTGCTGCTCGGCAATGCCGCCGCGCCGGGCGACTGGCTGCTGGGCGCGCTGCTGGCGTGGGCCATTGGCCTGCGCGTCGGCCGGCGGCTGTGGTTGCGGCCGCTGCGGCTGGCGCGGCCCTGGCTCGCGTTGCGATTGATCTGGCATGTCGCCGTCGACATCGTCGTCGCCAACGTGCATGTCGCCTGGCTGGTGCTGGTGCGTGGCGCGCGCCTGCAACCGGCCTTTATCGAGCTTCCGCTCGAATCCGAGCACGAGATCGCGCTGACCGCGCTGATCAGCATTGTGTCCCTGAGCCCGGGCACGGTCTGCGCCGAACTGAGCGACGATCGCCGCTGCCTGCTGATCCATGTGCTCGATCTGGACGATGCGGACGACATGATCGCGCGCATCAAGTCGCGCTACGAGGCGCCGTTGAGGGAGATCTTCCTATGCTTGCCGTCGTGATTCCGATTTCGCTGGCGATGCTCGGCATCGCCTTCCTGCTGACGCTGCTGCGGCTGCTGATCGGCCCGACCTTGCCGGACCGCATCGTCGCGCTCGACACGCTGAACATCAATGCGATCGCGCTGATCGTGGTGTTCGGCATCTGGCTCGGCTCCGCGCAGTTCTTCGAGGTGGCGCTGCTGCTCGCGGTGATGGGCTTCATCGGCACGGTCGCGCTGACCAAGTATCTGCAGCGCGGCGACATCATCGAGCTGAAGTAGGGAGCCCCGCGATGCCGTTCTACCTCGAGGCCATCGTCTGCGCGCTGCTGCTGATCGGCAGCCTGTTCACGCTGGTCGGCGCGATCGGCCTGCTGCGCCTGCCGGACTTTTTCATGCGGCTGCACGGGCCGACCAAGTCGACCACGCTCGGCGTCGGCGGGGTGGTGATCGCGTCCGTCGTCTACTTCAGCAGCCTGGGTGAGGGCTGGAGCCTGCACGAGATCCTGCTGACGGCCTTCCTGTTCCTGACCGCGCCGATCAGCGCGCATATGCTGGCCAAGGCGGCGATGCAGCAACGGGTGCCGGTCCATCCGGTCACGCGCGGCCGGCCGTGGCTGACCGATCGCGGCGCGGAGGCCGAGCCGGAGGACGACGACGGCATCGAGCAGCGCTAGGGTTCCGCGGCCGGTTTTGGTTTTGGCCCTGGTCTGGGCCTGGGCTTGGGCGCGGACTCTGACGACGACGCCGACGGCGACTTGGCGACGGCGCGTTTCGCGACCGTCTTGCCGGCGCCCTTGCGCGCCGCCTTGCCGCTGACCTTCGCGGCCAGCTTCAAGGCTGCGACGATTTCATCGAAGGCGGCCTCGCGCGCCGCGGGATCGGGCACGCGCAACGCATAGGACGGGTGGTAGGTCGGTATCACGGTGCGGCCTTCGTGCTCGATCGGCTGGCCCAGCACCTTGCGCAGCGCCGTCGCCTTGACGCCCAGCACGGCCTTGAGCGCCGTCGCACCGAGCGCCACCACCACGCGCGGCGCCACCCGTTCGAATTCGTCCTCGAGCCAATAGCCGCAGGCCTCGATCTCCCGTTGTGCCGGTGTCTTGTGTAGCCGCCGCTTGCCGCGCAGCTCCCATTTGAAATGTTTGACCGCGTTGGTCAGGAATACCGACTCGCGCGACAAGCCGGCTTTTTCGAATGCTTCGTCAAGCAGCCGGCCCGCCGGCCCGACGAAGGCCTTGCCGGTGAGGTCTTCCTGATTGCCGGGCTGTTCGCCGACCACCATCACCGGCGCCGGCGTCGGGCCGTCGCCGGGCACGCCATGGGTGGCATTGCGCCACAGGTCGCAGCGGCGGCAGGCATCGAGCGTGGCCGGCCGCTGGTCGGACGGTTCCGGTGCGGGGTCGGGCGCGTCGTCGGGTGGAGTTGGGCGGGATGGTGAGGACATGGCGCGTGGGCAGCGGTGCTGGCGAGCCGCGTTGCTCGTTTCAAGCACGCCGCATGCCAACGGCGCCGAGCGCCGATCCTGGGTCGCTGATCCTGGTCTTCGATCCACGACCGCGATTCCGATCCCGATTCTCGGTCCTCGGTCCTCGATCCTCGATCCTCGATCCTCGATCCTCGATCCTCGGTCTTCATCCGATCGGCTCGGACGGGATCGGGCAGGATCACAGCGGCAACAGCGACAGCCCCCAGCCGCCGAGCGCGCAGGCCACCACCACCAGCCACGGCGGCAGCTTCCAGAACATCAGCGCCACCAGCGCCGCGAGCGCCAGCGCGAAGTCGGCCGGGCGGTGGATCGCGCTGGTCCAGACCGGATCGTACAAGGCTGCCAGCAGCACGCCGACCACCGCCGCATTGACGCCGGCCAGTGCACCCTGGGCATGCGGACTGCGGCGCAGCCGTTCCCAGAACGGCAGGGCGCCGGCGACCAGCAGGAAGGACGGCAGGAAGACCGCGACCAGGCACAGGGCGCCGCCAGCCCCGCCGCTCGGCTCGATCCGCATCGCCGCGCCGAGGAAGGCCGCGAAGGTGAACAGCGGACCGGGTACCGCCTGCGCCGCGCCATAGCCGGCCAGGAAGGCGTCGTTGTCGACCCAGCCGTTGGGGACCACCGCGGCCTGCAGCAGCGGCAGCACCACGTGGCCGCCGCCGAACACCAGCGAGCCGGCCCGGTAGAAGGCGTCGATCAGCGCCAGTGCCTGGCCCGGCCAGGTCTGCGCCGCCAGCGGCAGCAGTGCCAGCAGCACGGCGAAGATCGACAGCATCAGGGCACCGAGCCGGCGGTCGACCGCAATCGGCAAGGCCTCGTGCTCGCCGGCCGGGGCCGTCTTCAGCAGCGCGCGGCCCAGCAGCGCCGCTGCCGCCATCACCGCGACCTGGGCCAGCGGCCCGGGCACCAGCACTACCACGCAGGCCGCGACCGCGGCAATCGTCGCGCGGGGACGGTCCGGACACAGCGAGCGGCCCATGCCCCAGACCGCCTGCGCGACCACCGCCACCGCGACGATCTTCAGCCCGGCCAGCATGCCGGCGGGCAGCACATTGCCCCACGCCGACAAGGTCAGCGCGAACAGGATCAGCGCGATGGCGGACGGGAGCGTGAAGCCGACCCAGGCGGCCAGCATGCCGGCAAAGCCGGCGCGCGACAGCCCGATCGCCATGCCGACCTGGCTGCTGGCCGGCCCCGGCAGGAACTGGCACAGCGCCACCAGGTCGGCATAGACGCGCTCGCCGAACCAGCGCCGGCGCACCACGAATTCCTGACGGAAATAGCCCAGATGCGCGACCGGTCCGCCGAACGAGGTCAGGCCCAGCCGCAGGAAGGCCAGGAATACCTCCCAGACCGGATGGCGATGCGGGGCGAGGGTATGGCCGTCGGTGGCCGGCATCGGTTCTGGCTCCATGGGGCTGGCGTGGGCTCGGGTGCAGGGAACGCCATGGTAGCGCAGCGCGATGATCGATCGGCCATCGCAGGCCATCGCGGGCCGTCGTGCCCGGTTGCGGCCCGTCCTCAGGCGGTGGCCGGTGCGCCGCGGCGCGAGGCGTCCGACAGCGACAGCAGATAGACCACCAGGCCGCCCGCCGCCAGCAGCAGTCCGACCCAGCCGGTCGATTGCCAGCCCAGGCCGGCCGCGATGGTCACGCCGCCGAGCCAGGCGCCCAGCGCGTTCGCCATGTTGAAGGCCGAGTGATTGAGCGCCGCGGCCAGCGTCTGCGCATCGCCGGCGACGTCCATCAGGCGGATCTGCAGGGCCGGGCCGAGCGCGACCACGGTGCCGATCAGCAGCACATTGGCCGACGCCAGCCAGGCGTGCGGCGCGGTCAGCACGAAGGCGCCGAGCACCGCAGCGGACCAGACCAGCACGCCGCCGATGGTCGGCATCAGCGCCTTGTCGGCCAGCTTCGAGCCGGCCAGATTGCCGATCACCATGCCGACACCGAACAGCGCCAGCACGAAGGGGATGCCGCTGGCGGGCATGTGCGCCAGTTCGATCATCGTCGGCTTGATATAGCTGAACACGGCGAACATGCCGCCGAAGCCGATCGCGCCGATGCCGAGCGTCAGCCAGACCTGCTTGCGGCCCAGCGCCGACAGCTCGCGCAGCGGACTGGCGTGGCGGTCGGCCGGCACGAACGGCACCCAGCGCCAGACCAGCAACACCGTCAGTGCGCCGATCAGGCCGACCAGCGCGAATGCGGAGCGCCAGCCCAGCCATTGGCCGATCGCCGCGGCGATCGGCACCCCGACCAGCGTGGCGACGGTCAGGCCCAGCATCACCATGCCGACCGCCTGCGCGCGGCGCTCGCGCGCGACCAGGCTGGCGGCGACCAGCGCCGCCACGCCGAAGTAGGTGCCATGCGGAAAGCCGGTCAGCAGCCGCGCGACGATCATCGAGCCGTAGCCGGGCGCCAGCGCGCTGGCGAAGTTGCCCATCGCGAACACCGCCATCAGCGCCAGAAGGAGGGTGCGGCGCGGCAACCGCGCGCCGAGCACCGCCAGCAGCGGGGCGCCGATCACCACGCCGAGCGCATAGGCGCTGATCAGGTGGCCGGCGGCCGGGATCGTGATGGCCAGGTCGCTGGCGGCGTCGGGCAGCAGGCCCATGATGACGAATTCGCCGGTGCCGATGGCGAAGCCGCCGACACCCAGCGCCAGCAGCGCGAGCCGCCCGGCGCGGCGCTCCGCCTTGCTGGTGGCGGAGGAAGCGGCTGGGGAAGGGGCGGGAGCGTCGTGTGAAAAGGAGTCGATCGGATCGTATGGGCTACCGTCAGGGGCGGACATGAGGAGATGACTGCAAGAGATCGCGCGGACGCGTGTTGTTTGGACCTTGTGATGAACCGGAGCGCGGGCTCTGCGGCCCGCTGGCACGCTCGGTCGCGATCGAAGCGAGCGAAGCGATCCGGGCGGCCGGTTTGGCCGTTATTGTGAAGCAAAACGCGCGGCCGTGCTGCGACGCAGCATGACGGCACCGCCATGCGGAGGGTTCCGGGACGGTTCTCCGAGGGTTCTCGGAGGGTTCTGGGAGGGTTCTGGGAGGGTTCTGGGAGGGTTCTGGGAGGGTTCTCGGAGGGTTCTCGGAGGGTTCTGGGAGGGTTCTGGGAGGGTTCTGGGAGGGTTCTGGGAGGGTTCTGGGAGGGTTCTGAGAGGGTTCTGAGAGGGTTCTGGGAGGGTTCTCGGAGGGTTCTCGGAGGGTTCTCGGAGGGTTCTCGGAGGGTTCTCGGAGGGTTCTCAGAGGGTTCTCAGAGGGTTCTCAGAGGGTTCTGAGAGGGTTCTCAGAGGGTTCTCGGAAGGCTCGCGGAAGGTTCTCGGAAGGTTCTCGGAAGGTTCTTGGAAGGTTCTCGGAGGGTTCTCGCCAGGCCCTAGTCGGCCTGGCGGCGCCGCCGGGCCAATATGCCCAGGGATACGCCCAGGGCCAGCAGACCGGCGCCGATCAGGCCGGCCTGCGTGGCGCGCGAGCCCTCGTTGCGGTTCCGCCAGCCGCCGTCCACCGCCATATAGCCCTCGGTCGGATCGAACAGATTGCCGTCGGTGCGCGGCGCGGGGTCGGCCCGGTCCAGATAGCGCTGGGCGAGCTGCTGGGAAAAGCGCCGCGTCAGGCCCGGAGTGACCAGATTGCCGACGCGGGACAGCCACGCCACGCTGCCGATGGTGGTCGCCTGGCGATGCGGCCGCGCCGCCGCCCGCACGATCGCACGGGCGATGGCACGGGGATCGACCAGCGGCCGCGGCGGCCGGATCGCCTTGCCGGTGTAGTTGGCGCAATGCCGAAAGGCCGGCGTATCGGCCACCGCCGGAAAGATGTCGCAGACGTGGATGCCGGGGAAGGGCAGCAGCTCGGCGCGCAGCGCCTCGCTGAAGCCGCGCAGCCCATATTTGCTGGCGGTGTAGGACACGCCATAGGCCGACGGCGACCAGGCGTTCATCGACAGCACATTGATCAGCGTGCCGTGTCCCTCGCGCTTGAAGTAGGGCAGCACCGCGTGCGCGCCGTACAGGTAGGCGATCAGGTTGGTCCGCAGGACGCGCTCGTGGGCATGCACCGGCGTCTGTTCCAGCAGGCCGACCGTGCCGACGCCGGCATTGTTGATCCAGACGTCGATGCGGCCGTCGCCGGTGTCGGCCGCGAGCCGGGCCAGCGCCGCGACGGCTTCCGCGTCGCCGACGTCGGTCGGCACCATCAACGTGTCGGCGCCGTGCGCCGCGCAGACATGGGCCACTTCGCGCAGCGCCGCTTCTCCGCGCGCCGCAAGCACCAGGCGCACGCCTCTGCGGGCGAAGGCCTCGGCGGTGGCCCGTCCGATGCCGCTGGACGCGCCGGTGATGACGATGGTGACGGGACGGGACGGACGCATGGTCACTCCTTCGCGGATCGGCAATCGTGCGGGGTGACGATGCAAACGGCATGCCACGGCGACATCCCCTGCCGAACCTGTTATCCGCCGAGCGTGTCATCCGGCGAGTGTGTCGGACGCTGAGCCCGTCCCCGCCGTGCCTGCTCGCCGCGGTGCCTGTCCGCGCCCGTGCCGCGCTGCTACGCCGGTCCCATCTCCAGGCTGGCGAAAAGATCCGCCAGCGTCGGCACCGAGCGCGCCGGCCAGATCGCCGACAGGTCGAAGGTCGGCAGCGCATCGCCGTCGCGGACCTCGCAAAAGCGCACGCCGCGGAAGTTCAGCGAACGGATCCAGCTCGGCAACAGCGCCACGCCGCAGCCCCCTGCGACGCAGGCCAGCACGGTCAGCGTCCGGTTGGCCTCCTGCGCGACGTGGGCCTCGTGGCCGGCCTTGCGCATCGCATCGAGAATGCCGGCATAGAAGGCCGGCAGCTGGGCCTGCGGATACATCACCAGCCCGGCCTCGGCGATCTGCGCCAGCGACACCTTGCCGTCCGGTCCGGGCGCGAGCTCGTCGGGAATCGCCGCCACCAGCCGGTCGCGCAGCAGCGGGCGCTCCCGCATGCGTCCGCCCACCGCCACCGGCGTGTGCATCAGGCCGAGATCGATGGCGCCGGTGCGCAGCGCCTCGGCCTGCTCGGCATTGCTCATCTCGCGCAGGATCACGCGCACGCCCGGCGCGCGCCGGCGCAGCTCGCGCAGCGCGCGCGGCAGCGTATCGAACAGCGCCGAGGACACCAGCCCGATCGTCAATTGCCCCGCGCTGCCGCGGCCGATCTCCTGCGCGCGCCGGGCCGCCGCGTCGATGCGTTCGACGCTGGTGCGCACATCGTCGAGGATCGCCAGCGCCGCCGCGGTCGGCTGCGCGCCGCGGCGCGAGCGCTCGAACAGCCGGACGCCCAGGTCCTTCTCCATGCGGGCCAGCGCGGTGCTCAGCGCCGGCTGCGCGATGCCGAGCCAGTCGGCGGCGCGGCTGACGCTGCCATGGTCGATCACGGCGAGGAAGTAGCGCAGGTGGCGGGTTTCCATATCGAAACGGTATGAATAAACAGATTCGGGATAATGGAAAACTATACCCGCGCTCCCTAGAATCCGTCCGAACTATCGTTTGTCCGTTCAGCCGTTTTCCATCCGGAGCCGCGCCTTGTCCCAGTCTTCGCCATCCGCGCCGCCGCCTGCGTCACCATCCGCGTCACCATCAGTGCTGCCGCCTGCGTCACCATCCGCGCCGCCATCGACGCGACCCGCCGTCGACTCGCATGCCCATGTGTTCGAGCACGGCCTGGCGCTGGCGGCGGTCCGGCGCTACCGGCCGGACCACGACGCGCTGCTGGGCGACTATCTGGCACAGCTCGACGCGAATGGCCTGACCCACGGCGTGCTGGTCCAGCCGAGCTTTCTCGGCACCGACAACCGCTACCTGCTGGCGGCGCTGCGTGCGGAGCCCGCCAGGCTGCGCGGCGTGGCGGTGGTGGACCCGGCCATCGAGGATGCGGAACTCGACGCCATGGCCGCCGCCGGCGTGGTCGGCATCCGGCTGAACCTGATCGGCCTGCCGGCGCCGGACCTCGGCTCGGCGCCGTGGCGGGGTTTGCTGGAGCGCATCCATGCCCGTGGCTGGCACGTCGATCTGCATCTGCCGGCGGCGCGACTGCAGCAGGTCATGCCGTCGCTGCTGGCGGCCGGTTGCCGCATCGTCGTCGATCATTTCGGCCGGCCCGATCCGGCGCTCGGCGTGGCTGACCCGGGTTTCGACGCTCTGCTGCGCCACGCCGACAGCGGACGGGTCTGGGTCAAGCTGTCCGGCGCCTATCGCAACTGGCCCGATGCGCAATGCGCGCAGGCGGGGCGGCTTGCGGCACAGCGGCTGCTGGAGGCCTTCACCGCCGGGCGCCTGCTGTGGGGCAGCGACTGGCCCCATACCCAACATCCACACGTGTCCTACGGCGCTACCCGCCAATGGCTCGACGACTGGATCGACGATGCCGCGCAGCGCCGGCAATTGCTCGGCGATACCGCGCTGAACCTATTCCAATTCCAAGGAGACTCCGCATGATGCTGCCTGCCCTGTTCCGCACGCTGTCGCGCCGCGCCGGCGCCTGTCTGTTCGCCGCCTCGGCGGTATTGCTGGCCGGTGTTGCCACGCCCGCCGCCGCGGCCTATCCCGAGCGGCCGGTGACGCTGGTCGTCACCTATCCGCCCGGCGGCACCGTCGACGTGGTCGCGCGCCTGCTGGCGCCGAAGCTGTCGAGCGTGCTCGGCCAGCCGGTGGTAATCGACAACCGCGGCGGCGCGGGCGGCATGATCGGCGGCGCCTATGTCGCGCGCGCCAAGCCGGACGGCTACACCCTGATGCTAGATGCCTCGAATCACGCGCAGAACCCGGCGCTGCACAGCCGCATGCAGTTCGACACGCTGAAGGATTTCGCGCCGGTGTCGCTGCTGCTGCGCGTGCCCAATGCGCTGGTGGTCACGCCGTCGTATCCGGTCAAGACGGTGGCCGACCTGATCAAGCTGGGCCAGGCCAACGCCGGCAAGCCGGTCTACTTCGCCTCGGCGGGCAACGGTTCGGCGCAGCATCTGGCCGGCGAGCTGTTCAACCTGATGGCAAACACGCGGCTTGAGCATGTCGCCTACAAGGGCGGCGGTCCGGCGATGGTCGACGTGATGGCGGGGCAGGTGCCGGTGATGTTCGCCAGCATGGGTTCCGCGTGGCAGCACATCAAGAACGGCAAGCTGCGTGCGGTTGCCGTCGGCGGCGCCAAGCGCTCGAAGGCCGCGCCAGAACTGCCGACCATCGCGGAGGCGGGCGTGCCGGGCTACGAGAGCTACGAGTGGAACGCTGTGTTCGCGCCGGCGGGCACGCCGGCGGCGATCGTCGAGCAGGTCTCGCGCGCGCTGGCGCAGGTGCTGAAGGACCCGGTCGTGGCCGAACAGCTTGCCGGCTTCGGCGCGGAGGCCGTCGGCTCGACGCCGGCCGAGCTCGACGCCTTCCGCCGCGCCGAAATCGCCAAGTGGAAGAAGGTCGCCGCGCAGGCGAAGCTCAGCCTCGATTGAAGTCCCCGGTCTCGCGCCGGCGCATGCGAACAGGGCATGCGCCGACAGCAGGGCGCGCCCGGTGACGGTAGCGCCGCAGATCAAAAATCCCCGGCACAAAAACGCGCACTCTCTGCGCGTGACAGTCGCAGAATAGACCGCCATGCAGGCGGGCCCACGCAGGCCTTCGGCGAAAGGCCGCGGCACGGATCCGACGACGATGGTCCGCCGGCATGTCGTTCGAAACCGGGGAGACTGTCATGCGCACAACCTGTTGTCAGCAAGCGGGGGTGCGTCCCCCGCGTCCCTCGCCCACGCGGCGCGGCAAACCACTGGTGAGGCATTGCATCGGACGCATGGGACTCGCGGCACTGGGCGCCATCGGCGCGCAGGCGCAGGCGCAGACGCCGATCGGCCCGGGCCTCATCACCAATTCCATCATTCTCGACGCGCAGGACGCGGTCGTGGCCGGCGGTACCACGATCGACGTGCCTGCCACGCCCGGCGCGGGCTGGGCGCTGGTTGCCAGGAACGGCAGCCGCGTGGTGTTCGATACCACGCAAGGGCCCATTCGCCTGGCGACGCGCACGACCGCGGGCCAGGCGTTGCGCGTCGAGCAGAACGCGGTCGTGGAGACGGCGCCGGGCGCCGGCTCGCCGGGCGGTCTGTCGATCGGCACCAGTGCGAACGGCGAATTCGGCGTCGGCGTGTTTTCCGGCGGCAGCGTCGCCTTGTCCGGTGCGGCGATCGCGACCGCCGGCGGCGCGAGCGGCGATCTGCGTGCGCACGGCGTATTCGTTCAGGGCGCCGGCAGCCGCGCGGCGCTGGTCGAAGGGTCCATCACCACCACCGGAGGCGGCAGCGGGGCGATGGCGGTCGGCGGCGGCACGCTGACGCTGACCCGCGTGCCCATCACGGTGCGCCAGGCCGCGGCCGCCGGCCGCTATGGCCTGAACGCGCAGACGGGTGCGTCCATCACGATGAATGGCGGATCGATCGTCACGGAAGGGGCAACCGGCACTGCGGTGCGTGCTTCGGGCATGGGCGGGCCGGGCGCGCGGATCGCGATCGCCGACGCGACTGTGGCGACCGCCGGCAGCAACGCGCACGGCGCCTTCGCTACCGACGGCGCGCGTATCGACGCCGTGCGCACGACGGCCAATATCCGCGGCGACAGTGCCGCCGGCTGGTTTGCCACCCACACCGGCCAACTTGCCGCGACGGACAGCACCGTGACCACCGCCGGCATCGACGGCTACGGCGCCTATGCCCGCGCAGGCGGCAGCATCGCGCTGCTGCGTGGCGCGGTGACGACCGGCGGCGAGCGCGCGGTCGGCCTGTTCGTCGGCGATGCCGGCACCACGCTCAACGCCACCGAGGTCACCGTGTCGACCGCCGGCGCCGATGCACCGGGCGCCGCCGTGTTCAGCGCCGGCACGTTGGCGATGGCGCGTGGCACCGTGCGCACCACCGGCGATGGCAGTCACGGCCTGAGCGCGATCGGCGACGGATCGTCGGCGGCGCTCGCCGGCACCGCGGTCGGCACGCAGGGCAACGGCGCCCATGCCTTTGCGGTGTACCAGGGGGCCACGGTCACCGCGACGGGGATTACGGCTGAGGCGAGCGGCACCGATGCCTCGACCCTGTTCCTCACGGGGTTGTCGGGAACCCACTCGCGCGCCGACTTGATTGGCGGCAGTCGGCTGACCAGCGCCTCCGGTCCTGCCATCGCCGTAGCGGGGGGCACCGCAACGGTCGGGCTGGGCGATGCCGCCGTCAGCGGCGGCACGCTGTGGCTGCGGGTCGGACCGAACGACGCCTTTGCCGCGGCGGCCCGCCGCACGATGCAGCCGCCGGGCGAGCAGCGGGACAACGAGGCATCCTCGAATCCCTTGGCGACCGAACGCGATCCGTCGATGGCGACCCGCACCACGATCGTCACCACCGGCCCCGAGCCGGGCTTCGGCACGATCGTCGCGGACAACAGCCGCATCACCGGCGCGGCCTTGACCGAGCCGGGCAGCGTGTCCGATGTGAGCCTGAGACGGAACACGCATTGGGACATGACCGGCAATTCCAACCTGACGCGGCTGACAATCGATGCGAGCCAGGTCGTATTCGCGCCGCCGGTGGCCGGTGCCTTCAAGACGCTGACGGTGCAGCAATACACCGGGGTCGGCGGACTGATCGCGCTGAACACGCGGCTCGATGCCGACGATTCGCCGTCGGACAAGCTGGTGGTGCAGGGCAGTGCCGGCGGACAGTCACGGCTGCGGATCGTCAACGCCGGCGGTGCGGGCGCGCTGACGACCGCGAACGGCATCCAGGTGGTCGAGGCGACCAGCGGCGCCACCACCACGACCGACGCCTTCGCGCTCGATGGCCGCGTGGTGGCCGGCGCCTACGAGTACCGGCTGTTTCGCGGCAGCCTCGATCCCTCGTCGCCGCAGTCGTGGTATCTGCGTTCCGAGCGCGAATCGACGCCGCCCGGGCCGCTGCCGCCGCGGCCGCTGTTCCGGCCCGAAGCGGCGGCGTACCTCGCCAATCGCCGCGTCGCCGGCGAGATGTTCGTGCACAGCCTGCACGACCGGCTCGGCGAGCCGCAGTTCGTCGACTCGCAGGGCTTCGCGCCGGCCAGCCAGCAGCCGCGCTCCGGGTGGCTGCGCGTGGTCGGCAAGTGGGAGGGCAGCCACAGCCGCGACGGCAACTTCCAGGTCGATACCGATACCTTTCTGCTGCAGGGCGGCGCCGAGCTGGCGAAGTGGGCGCTGTTCGGCACCGCGGACCGCGTCCATCTCGGCGTGATGGGCAGCTATCTGGCGGCGAGCACCGACGCCGAGGCCGCCGGCAATCCGGCTCGCGCCCGCGGCAAGGTCGACGGCTTCAGCGCGGGCGTCTATGGCACCTGGTACCAGAACGACCACAACAAGCTCGGCGCCTATGCCGATACCTGGTTCCAGTACGGGTGGTTCGACCAGCGGGTGGAGGGAGCGGGGCTGCCGGCGGTCAAGTACGACGCGCATGGACTGGCGGTGTCGGGCGAGGTCGGCTATGCGATCCCGCTGCGTGGCGGCTGGGTGATCGAGCCGCAGGCGCAGCTGATCTATGTCGACTATCGCCAGGACGACATCGCCGAGGCCAACGGCACACGGATCGCCGGCGGCGATGCGGACGGCCCCATCACGCGCCTGGGCGTGCGCCTGCATCGCACGTTCGTCCAGGGCGACACGCGCCGCATCCAGCCCTATCTGACGCTGAACTGGTGGCACGCTGACACCGACCGCCGCATGACCTTCGACCGGGTCACCGTCGGCGATCTGTATCCCGAAAACCGCTACGAGGCCAAGCTCGGCGTCAACGCGCAGCTCGACAAGCGCTGGACCGGCTGGGCCAACCTGGCGGGCGCGTGGGGCGAGCACAGCTATCACCAGTACGTGGTCCGGGTGGGGGTGAAATACACCTGGTGATGCAGCGTGGGTTTGCTCCTGTCGCCGCTGGCGATGACGTTCTCGTTCAGCGAAGGGGATATGCCTCCTGCCGGGAAACGGCGCGCTATGATTTGCCCCCTGACGAGCCGTTAGCGTTGCCAAGGAGCAAGCCCACGATGCGGGACCTGGATTTGACCAGCCTGCGCCTGTTTGTCGCGGTCTGCGAGACGCGCAATATGGCGCGGGCCGGGGAGCAGCAGCATATCGTCGCGTCGGCGATCAGCAAGCGGCTGGCGCAGCTGGAGGATACGGTCGGCGCGCAGTTGCTCGAGCGGCGCCGGCGCGGCGTGATTCCGACGCCGGCCGGCGAGATCCTGCTCGAGCATGCGCGGGCGATGCTGGCCGCGGCCGATCGGGTCGCGCGCGACATGGCCGACTACGGCTCGGGCATCAAGGGGCAGGTCAGGCTGCTGGCCACGGTGTCGTCAATGGCGGAGTCGCTGCCCGACGATATCGCCGGCTTCCTGCAGCAGCCCGAGCATCGCGATATCCGCGTCTCGGTCGAGGAGGGCGTGAGCCGAGAGGTGGTGCGGGCCGTGCGGGAGGGCTCGGCGCCGCTCGGCATCTGCTGGGATGCCGCCGATCTGGAAGGGCTCGCCACGCGGCCCTATCGCGCCGACCATCTGGCTGCGGTGGTGCACGCCTCGCATCCGCTCGCCGAAGCAAACGAATGCGCGTTCTCCGATACGCTGGACTTCGACCATATCGGCCTGCCGGCGCAGACCGCGGTGCACACCATGCTGGCGCGCCACGCAGCGATCGTCGGCCGGCCGGTGACCTATCGGGCGGTGGTGTCGACCTTCGACGCCTCGCTGCGCTGCGTGCGCGCCGGGCTGGGCCTGGCGATCATGCCGCGCGAGGTGGTTGAACCGGTCGCCGCGAGCCTGGACGTGCGCGTCGTGCCGCTGACCGACGGCTGGGCGCATCGGCGCTTCGCGATCTGTTTCCGCGACGAGCAGAGCCTGTCGCCGGCCGCGCGCATGCTGGTGGCGCATCTCCAGCGGATGGCGGCCGACGACGGGCAAGACGCGCTGCAGCGCTGATCCGTCTTCGGCGACGCCCCACCGGCAAGCGCAACGGCGGTCCGCAGCAAGGACCGGCGGCAAGGGGCGCCGCAAGAGCGCAGCCGCACCCCCGGTACCAACGATCCGCATAAACCCGGCTTCCGCTGACCCGTACGATGGCTTAAGCAATGGCAGATGGCGCCGAAGCGGTCGGTTGGCCGACACTACGGCGATTTCGAGCCCTGGATACGCAGGGCATTACATCCGGAGACATCGCCATGGCTGTTCCTACTGCGTCCACCCGTTCCCTTCGACCGCTCGCTTCGCTGCGCCGCCTGACCGTCGCGGCGCTCGGCCTGTTTGCCGCGGCCGGCGTGCAGGCGGCCGATCCCTTCCCGCACAAGCCGATCGCCCTGGTGGTGCCGTTCTCCGCGGGCGGTCCCACCGACGTGGTCGCGCGCAGCCTGGGCCAGGCCATGTCCAGGCACCTCGGCCAAAGCGTGGTGGTCGAGAACCGCACCGGCGCGGGCGGCACCATCGCGCCGGCCTATGTCGCCCGCGCCGAGGCCGACGGCTATACGCTGCTGATCCACCACAACGGCATGGCCACCGCGCCGGCGCTGTACCGCAAGCTGTCGTACGACCCGCTGAAGGACTTCGAGTACATCGGCCAGGTCGCGGACGTGCCGATGACGCTGCTGGGCAAGAAGGACCTGCCGCCCAACAACACCGCCGAACTGGTCCGCTACGTGCAGCAGAACGAGTCGAAGATCAATCTGGCCAACGCCGGCCTCGGCGCGGTCTCGCAGCTGTGCGGGCTGCTGTTCGAGCAGGCCACCAACGTCAAGCTGAACGTGATTCCGTTCCAGGGCACGGCGCCGGCCATGACGGCGCTGCTGGGCGGTCAGGTCGACGTGCTGTGCGACCAGACCACCGCGACGCTGCCGCAGATCGCCGCCAACAAGGTCAAGCTGTACGGCGTCACCACGCCGCAGCGGATTCGCGCCTTGCCCAATGCGCCGACCTTGCAGGAAGGCGGGCTCAAGGGCTTCGAGATGAAGGTGTGGCACGGCGTGTACGCGCCGAAGGGCACGCCGGCGCCGGTGGTGGCGCGCCTGACCGCCGCGCTGCAGGCCGCGTTGAAGGACCCGGCGGTGGTCAAGCGCCTGGACGAGCTGGGCGCCGAGATCGTGCCGCCGGCCAAGCAGACGCCCGAAGGGCTGAAGACCTGGCTCAAGGCGGAAAGCGACAAGTGGCAGCCGATGCTGCGCAAGGCCGGCGCCTTCGCCGACTGAGCGGCGAGCACCGGCCCCTCGCGGCCACACCAGGGCACACCCCAGTGCCACACACCTGGGGGGGCACGCCCCCCAGGGCACATCCCACGGCGCCGCCGGCTCAATGCCGCGGCGCCTTCCCTGTCACGGTTTCGCGCGCGGCGCCTTGCCCGTCAGCGTTTCCCTCGCGGCGCCGAGCCGCTCGCCCATCGCCGCGCCCAGCGCCTGCAACCCGCTCATCGGGCGCACCATTACCTCGAACTCGACGATCCGGCCTTCCTCGTCGAAGCGCAGCATGTCGATGCCCTTGAGCGCCTTGCCGTCGACCTCGGCGCTGAATTCCAGCACGACGCTGCTGCCGTCGGTGCTGGCGAAGGTGCGGTGATAGCGGAAGTTCCGGAACACCGTATTGACGGTCTTGAGCACCAGCTTGATCGCGTCGCGTCCCGGGTAGGGGGTATGCGCGACCGGGGAGCGGAACACGATCCGGTCCGACAGCAGCGGGTCCAGTTCCTCCATCGCATTGCGTTCCAGCAACCGATGCCAGGTCGCCAGCGTGCGGCGGGCGGCGTCGGACAGGGGCTGGTCGTCGACTTCCATCAGGCTCTCCTCTTCGGGTGGGGGACACCGGTTGGCGCTACGGCGAGCCCGGATCCGTATGCCCGGCGTGTTCGCGCTATGCAACCAGTTGCAATAAGAATAGCAGTGCGCAGGGTGCTATGCAATCAGTTGCATAGCGAGAGTCCACTTCGACCTCAGGCAGCGGCGAAGCGCTATCGCCTGGGTCTTCCTGCCCGGATGGCCGCTCATCGAGTGTCGGACAGCGCTGGATAGCGAGGGGCATCGGAGGTGCGCTACAGTGCCGCCCAATGGCCCGGTACCGGCCCAGTCGGCCCCCACGACGCGCCTTCCGTCCGCCATGCAACCATCACCACGCCCATGACCCCTCGCGCCGCGCCTGGCCGACAAGAAGCGCCATCGGACGATGGCCGGCAACCCTTCGCGCTGTTTCGCGGCGACCGCGGCGCGGCCGCCCTCGAGGCGCTGCTCAACGCGCTGCCCCATCCGGTACTGGTCAAGGACCGCGCGCATCGCTGGCTGCTGTTGAACGACCAGATGTGCGAGCTGATGGGCCACAGCCGCGCGACCCTGCTCGGCCGGACCGATCACGACTTCCTGCCCAAGGAACAGGCCGACGGCTATTGGGCGGTCGACGACGAGGTGTTCGACACCGGCGAGGAGCGCGAGGTCGAGGAGACCCTGACCGCCGCCGACGGCAGCAAGCGCGTGCTGGCCACCCGCAAGCGCCGCGTCATGCTGGCCGGACCGGGCGGGGCCCCGATGCCCGTCGTGATCGCCTCGATCATCGATATCACCGACATCCGCCGGGCCGAGAGCGCGCTGCGCGAGAGCGAAGAGCACTACCGTCATTCGGTCGAACTCAATCCACAGGTGCAGTGGACCGCCGACGCGCAAGGCCTGGTGTCCGAAGCCGGGCCGCGCTGGGAGGAACTGACCGGCATGGCGGTGGAGCAGGGCATGGGGACCGGCTGGACCGGCCAGGTCCACCCCGACGATCTCGACGAAACGCTGCGGCGCTGGCAGGCCAGCGTCGACAGCGGGGCGCCGTTCGACAAGGCCTTCCGGCTGCGCATGCGCGGCGGCGAATACCGCTGGTTCCGCTCGCGCGCCGCCGCCCGTCGCGACGGCGAGGGCCGCGTGCTGCGCTGGTACGGCACGCTGGAGGACATCGACGATCGCATGCGCGCCGAGGCGGCGCTGCGCGAGAGCGAACGATTCAGCCGCAGCATCCTGGAAAACAGTCCGAACTGCATCCGCGTGCTCGATCTGGACGGACGCGTGCTGTACGCCAACGCGACCACCTACCGCCTGCTCGAGATCGAAGACGACGAACCGGTGCTCGGCGAGCGCTGGATCGACCTGATTCCGCAAGGCTGCCGTACGAATGCCGGCAAGGCGCTGGACGCGGCGCGCGCGGGCGGCATCGGCCGCTTCACGATCCGCCGCCATACCCGCAGCGGCGCCGTCCAGTGGCTCGACACGGTGACGGCGTCGATTCCCGGCGAGCAGGGCCGGCCGGCCCGCCTGCTGGCGATCTCGCTGGACGCCACCGAGGCGCGCGAGGCCCGCGAGGCCGCCGACCGCGCGCAACGCGAGGCGCAGCAGCTGGCCCAGCGGCTGTCCGCGGTGCTGGAGAGCACCATGGACAGCGTGATCGTGATCGATCGCGACTGGCGCCTGACCTACTTCAACGGCAACGCCGCGCGCGCCTTGCAGGAGCGCGCTCCCGCCATCGGCCGCAGCCTGTGGGACATGTTTCCCGAGGAAGCGGACGGCGTGTTCGCGCGGCACTACCGGCGCGCCCTGGACGAGCAGGTGCCGGTGGCCTTCGAGGAATACCTGCCGCCGCTGGCGATCTGGCTCGAGGTGCACGCCTATCCGACGCCCGAGGGCCTGTCGATCTTCTTCCGCAACATCACCGAACGGCGCCGCGCCGAACAGGAGCGCCTGGCCGCGCAACAGCACCTGGCCTATCTGAGCCGGCACGATGCGCTGACCGGCACGCCGAATCGCGTCGCCTTGCGCGAGCATCTGGACCTGCTGCTGCGCGAGCGTAGCCGCGCCGCCCTGCATTGCCTCGACCTGAGCGGCTTCAAGGCCGTCAACGATACCTTCGGCCATGCGGTCGGCGACGCCGTGCTGCGCCAGGTTGCCGACCGGCTGCGCAGTTGCCTGACCGAGGCCGATACCGTCGCGCGGCTGGGCAGCGACGAATTCGTGGTGGTACAGACGCCCGTGGCCGATGGCGAGGAGGCGGCCGCGCTGGCGCGCCGCATCCAGGGATGCCTGTCCGAGCCGTTCACGATCGAAGGGCATACCGTCACCATCGGCGCGAGCGTCGGCATTGCGCTCGCGCCGGAACACGGCGACCGGCCCGACGACCTGCTGCGCGCCGCCGATATCGCGCTCGACCACGCCAAGCGCGAGGGCGCGTCCAGCGTGCTGGCCTTCCACGCCGACATGGACGCGCAACTGCGCGCCCGCGTGGCGATCAAGCGCGATCTGCACCAGGCGCTGGCCGACGAACAGTTCCTGCTGCATTACCAGCCGGTGTACGACCTCCGTTCGGGACAGATCCGCTGCTTCGAGGCGCTGCTGCGCTGGCAGCATCCCGACCGCGGCATGATTTCGCCGGCCGAGTTCGTGCCGATGGCCGAAGAAACCGGCCTGATCGTGCCGCTCGGCGCCTGGGTGTTGCGCGAGGCGTGCCGGCAGGCCGCGGCGTGGCCGGCGTCGGTGTCGATGGCCGTCAACCTGTCGCCGCTGCAGTTCCGCGATCCGGCGCTGGTCGATACGGTGCGGCAGGCGCTGCGCGACGCAGGGATATCGCCCCAACGGCTGCAGCTGGAGATCACCGAATCGGTGCTGCTGCAGGAGAGCCAGTCGAACCTGTCGATGCTGCAGGCGCTGCGCCAGATCGGCGTGCGCATTGCGATGGACGACTTCGGCACCGGCTATTCGTCGCTGGGCTATCTGCGCAGTTTTGCCTTCGACAAGATCAAGCTCGATCGCTCCTTCGTCACCGATCTTCACGGCGGCAACGAGGGGCGCGCGATCCTGCACGCGGTGGCGAGCCTCGGCGCGGCGTTCAAGCTTGTCACCACCGCCGAGGGCATCGAGACCGCGAGCCAGCTCGCCGCGGTGCGTGAGGAGGGCTACGACGAGGGGCAGGGCTACCTGTTCAGTCCGCCGGTGCCGGCGGAGCAGGCCGCTCGCCTGCTGGAGCGCGGCGCCAGCGAGCATATCGCCGGGCGCCCCGCTTCATGAGCGTGACTTCTATGCGCATGACTTTACGAGCGTGCCTTTACGACCGTCGGCCTCATGCCAGCGCGTGCCTGCCCGCTGCAATCAGGATCGCGTCGTCCTGCGGCGTATGGACGCGGCTGCAGAGCACGTCGCGATAGTGGCGCTCCAGCGGGTTGTTGCGGCTCAGTCCATGATTGCCGGCCAGTTGCAGCGCCAGTTCGACCGCGCGGATGGCGTTGCCGGTCACTGTGAATTTCAAAAGCCCGCTGTCGCCGAATGACGGCGGCCGGCCGGCATCGACGCGCGCGGTCGCGTCGTCGAGCAGCGCCCGGTTTGCCTGCAGCAGCGCGGCGATTTCTCCGATGGTTTGCTGTACGCGAGGCAGGGTCGCCAACGGCGCGCCCAGGCTTGCCGGCGCACGGTTGCGCACGAAGTCGCGAATCCAGTCGAAGCCTGCGCGCGCCACTGCCTCGTAGAGACTACCGAGCAGCACCACCATCCAGGCCTGCTGATCGGCATTGCCGTCGGTATCGGCCTGGCTGGCCGCCGCCGGCGCCCATTGCTCGGGCGGCCGGATGTCGACCGCGTATTCCGGCGGAATCCACACATCGTCCAGCACGGTCTCGTGGCTGCCCGACGCGCGCAGCCCCAGGTGGTTCCAGTTCTCGATCACGCGAATGCCGCGTGCCGGATCGGCAGGACCCGGCACCAGGAACACGCCGACGCGCGGCTGCGGCTCGTCGGTGCGCGCCCAGACCGCCAGCCAGCGCAGGGCCGGGATGCCGGTGCAATAGAGCTTGCGCCCGCGCAGCCGCCAGCCGTCGGCGGTGCGCGTCGCCACCGTGCCCGGCAGTCCGCCTCGCGAAGGCGAGCCCAGTTCGGGCTCGACGCGCAGCGCGTTGATCAGCGCGCCCTCGGACACGGCGCTGTCGAATACCTGTTGCGCGACCGCCGAAGGCCAATGCCGGTCGTCGCGCGCGATCGCGCGGTGCTGCAGATAGGTCATCGTCAGCACCAGCGCGGTGGCGGCATCTCCCGCCGCCACTGCCCCAACGATGCGGCGCGCCTGCGCCAGGTTCGCGCCGCCGCCGCCATGGGCTTGCGGCACGACCTGCGCGATCAGGCCATGGCGATGCAGCAGCGCGAAGTTCTCGTGCGCGAAGCTGCCGTCGGCATCGTGCCGCGCGGCGTTGGCGGAGAAGGTGGCACGCAAGACATCCAGCGTTTCATCGAGGCGCGGCTCGCTGCTCGGCAGCCGGCGCAAGGCGGAGGAAGGCATGGCGGTGGTTCCCTGTGCGGATTCGGATCGGCGCCTAGCGTAACGCCGCGATGCCGCTTCGATGAACGATGCAAATCGAATATGGAGTCTCGTTTTTATTCGTTCGGCCGCGCGCGGGTTTGCCTTACGTTTGTCGCCAGATTCCGCCGCCGTGGCTGCAGCGGGCGACACAGGAGAACCCATGAGCGTCGACATCATCGGCATGATCCAGAGCCAGAAGCAATCCGAGATCCATCCACCCAGCGGGCCCGCCGTCGATCGCGACTATGTGCGGGCTTTCGCGCAGGCGCATGAGCAGGCCGGCTTCGACCGCATCCTGGTGCCGCATCATTCCACCGGGCCGTCGGCCACGCTGACGATCTCGTATGCGGCCGCAGTGACCGAGCGCATTCACTTCATGCTGGCGCATCGCCCCGGCTTTACCGCGCCGACGCTGGCCGCGCGGCAGATCGCGACGCTGGACCAGTTCAGCGGCGGCCGGCTCGGCGTGCATGTGATCTCCGGCGGCTCGGACGACGAGCAGAAGCGCGATGGCGACTATCTCGATCACGACGAGCGCTATGCGCGCACCGACGAATATCTCGGCATCCTGCGCCGCATCTGGACCGAAGACGCGCCCTTCGATCACGAGGGCCGCTATTACCGCTTCCAGCGCGGCTTCTCCGAGGTCAAGCCCGCACAGCGGCCGCATGTGCCGATCTACTTCGGCGGGGCTTCGGCGCCGGCGATCGAAGTCGCCGGCAAGCACGCCGACGTCTATGCGCTGTGGGGCGAATCGCTGGAGCAGGTGCGCGAGCTGACCACGCGGGTCAGGGCGGAGGCGGCGAAGCACGGCCGCCAGATCCGCTTCTCGGTGTCGTTCCGCCCCGTGCTGGCGGACAACGAGCAGAAGGCCTGGGAGCGTGCCGACCGCATTCTCGAACGCACCCGCGCGCTGCGCGTGCAGCAGGGCTACAGCCGCGGCGGGCCGCAGCAGAGCGAGGGCGCACGCCGCCTGCTGGCCGCCGCGGAGCAGGGCGATCGCGTCGATACCCGGCTGTGGACCGCGATCGCGCGCGAGACCGGCGGCCGCTCCAATTCGACCGGACTGGTCGGCACGCCCGAACAGGTCGCGCACGCGCTGCTCGACTACTACGACTTCGGCGTCACCACCTTCCTGATCCGCGGCTTCGATCCGCTCGACGATGCGATCGACTACGGCCGCGAGCTGATTCCGCGGCTGCGCGCGCTGGTCGCCGAACGCGAGGCGCAGCGGGCGCTTGAACACGCGCAGGGGCAACGGCAAGCGGCATGAGCCGATTGCCGCGCCCGCAATGCGCGACAACACATACCACGACCAAACCAAGACGAAATCAGGAACACCTGGAACCACGGGAGCCGTATCACCATGAGCCAACTCGAATCCCCCGCCGATGCCAAGCCCGCCGCCGGACGGCGGCGCGACGTGCTGCGCCTGGCCGGCGCCGCGGCCCTCGCCGCACCGGCGCTGATGCTCGGCCGGCGCGCCTGGTCCGCGCCGCGCAAGCTGACCTTTGCGTGGAATCAGAACTCGTTCTGCCTGACGCCGATCGTGGTCGCACAGGAAAAGGGCTTCTTCGAGAAGAACGGCCTGCAGGTCGATCTGATCAACTACAGCGGCTCCACCGACCAGCTGCTCGAATCGATCGCCACCGGCAAGGCCGACGCGGCCGTCGGCATGATCCACCGCTGGCTCAAGCCGCTGGAGGCGGGCTTCGACGTCAAGATCATCGGCAGCTCGCACGGCGGCTGCGTGCGGCTGGTCGGCGCGAAGGCGGCTGGCGTCACCAGTCTGCAGGCGCTGAAGGGCAAGACCGTCGGCGTCAGCGACCTGGCCGCGCCGGGCAAGCACTTCTTCACGATCCTGCTGGCCAAGAACGGCATCGACCCGGACAAGGACGTGACCTGGCGCCAGTATCCGGCCGACCTGCTCGGCGTGGCGGTCGACAAGGGCGAGATCCAGGCGATTGCCGACGGCGATCCGAATCTCTATCTGCTGGAGAAGCGCACCAACGGCGCCTACGTCGAACTGGCGACCAACCTGAGCGGCGAGTATGCGCGCAAGGTCTGCTGCGTGGTCGGCGCGCGCGGCGAACTGGTGCGCAACGACCGTCCCGCCGCGTCGGCACTGGCGCGCGCGATCGTGCAGGCCACCGACTTCGTGCACGAGAACCCGAACGAGGCCGCCAGGGTGTTCGCCAAGTACTCGCCGAAGATCTCGCTGGACGATCTGCGCAAGCTCTACGCGACGCTGACCTATACGCATCATCCGACCGGCATCGACCTGCGCGACGAGATCGCGTTCTATGCCGACGATTTCCGCCGGATCGGCGTGATCAAGAAGACCACCGATCCGCAACGCCTGGCACAGCACGTCTATGCCAATGTCCTGGGATAAATCATGAGTACGCATCAACCTGCGTTCGAGGGCGCGCGCGATGCCGGCCGGGCGGCGCGCCGGGCCGCACGCGCTTCGGCCTCCGCCTCGCCCTCGGTGGCTTCGATCACGGCTGCCGGCGCAGCTGCGAGCGCGGCCGCGCCGGCACAATGGCCCGTCGGTTACGTTGCCGCGCTGGCATGGGCGGGCTTCGGCCTGCTGACCTGGCGCTGGCCCAACCGCGTGGCCGGCTTCAGCGACTGGGCCTATACCGCCGAGCTCGGCGTCGCGGCGTTGGCCGTGGCGGCGGCGCTGGCGCTGTCCGCGGCAATCGGTGCGCGCGTGTGGGCGGGGCGCCGCGGCTGGACGGCGCTGCGCGGCGCCGGACCCTGGCTGGTCGCGCTGCCGCTGGTGCTGGCCGGCTGGGAGTTCCTGACCGCCAAGACCGGAACCTTGCCGACGCCGTTCTTCGCGCCGCCGCAGGCGCTGATCGAGGTCTATCTCGACGACTGGCGCCGGCTCGGCGACAGCGCGCTGAACACGCTGAAGCTGCTCGGCTTCGGTGTCGCGCACGGCGCGGTGGTCGGTTTCCTGATCGGCGTCTCGATCGGCTGGTCGCGGCGGATCGGCTATTGGGTGCATCCGGTTCTGCGCGTGCTCGGCCCCTTGCCGTCGACGGCCCTGCTGCCGCTGACCTTCTACTTCTTCCCGTCCAGCTATTCGGCCGCGGTGTTCCTGATCGCGCTGGCCACGGCCTTTCCGGTGGCGGTGCTGACGTGGTCGGGCGTTGCCAGCGTCGACAAGCGCTACTACGACGTGGCGCGCACGATGGGGGCGTCGGGCTGGTTCCTGGTGCTCCGCGTGGCGATTCCGGCGGCCTTGCCGCAGGTGTTCGTCGGCCTGTTCATGGGGCTGGGCGCGTCGTTCTCGGTGCTGGTCACCGCCGAGATGATGGGCGTCAAGTCGGGGCTCGGCTGGTACCTGACCTGGGCGCAGGGCTGGGCCTCCTACGTCAACATGTACGCGGCGCTGATCGTGATGGCGCTGCTGTTTTCCGGGGTGATCACGCTGCTGTTCGCGCTGCGCGACCGGGCACTGTCGTGGCAGAAGGGGACCGTCAAATGGTGAGCGCGGCGATTGCGGACAAGGCAAAGGCGACCGCGGTGCAGGGACCGGCAGGGTTGCATCCACAAAAGAACGACGGGACGGGTGGGGTCATTGAGCGCGAGGGAGCCGGCGCGCGCATCGAGGTACGACAGGTCAGCCACTGGTTCGGGGACGGCGAGACACGGCTGCAGGTGCTCGACCGGGTCGATCTGAAGGTAGAGCCGGGGGAATTCGTTGCGCTGCTGGGGCCCAGCGGCTGCGGCAAGTCGACCTTGCTGCGACTGGTTGCGGGCCTCGATGCGCCGGTGGAGGGTCGAATCCTGCAGGACGGCGCGACGATCGCCGAGCCGGACCCGTCGCGCATCGTCGTGTTCCAGGACCCGACGCTGTTTCCGTGGCGGCGCGTCTGGGACAACGTGGCGCTGGGCCTGCAGGCGCGCGGGCTGCTCGGCCGCGAACATCATCGCGTCGACGCGGCGCTCGAACGCGTGGGCCTGAAGGACTTCGCGCGCGCCTTTCCGCATCAGCTGTCGGGCGGCATGGCGCAGCGCGTGGCGCTGGCACGTGCGCTGGTCAACGATCCGCGCCTGCTGGTCCTGGACGAGCCGCTCGGCAAGCTCGATTCGCTGACGCGGCTGGCGATGCAGAGCGAGCTGGTCGCGCTGTGGCAACGCGCCGGGTTCTCGGCCCTGCTGGTCACGCACGATGTCGAGGAGGCGCTGTTCCTGGCGCAGCGCGTGATCGTGTTCAGCGATCGGCCGGCGCGCATCCGCGCGGAGATCGAGGTCGATCTGCCGTATCCGCGCCATCGCGGCGATCCGCGGCTGACCGAGATGCGGCACGAGGCGCTGCGGCATCTGGGACTGGACGCGAGCTGGTGATGGAGGAAGCGTTGCGGGAGGCGTTGGAGGGGGCGTTGAAGGGTGCGTTGAAGGAGGCGTTGGCGCAAGCGTTGAAGGCAGCGTTGGGGGAAGCGTTCGGGGACGCCGCGGCGCGAACGGTTCGATGAACGGCGTGGTATTGCCGCCCTGGCTCGATACGCTGTTGGCCATCGTCGAGCAGGCGCAGTTCGGCCTGCTGCGGCTATGGCACTGGCTGGGGCTGACCGGCGACGCGCACGGACAGCCGGCCTGGCCCTGGGGCCATCGCATCGCCGACGAAACGCTGCTGATCGATCTCGGCGTGGCGAGGCAACTGGCGTGGACAGGGATCGCCGTCGCGCTGTCGCTGGTGGCGATTGTGCTCACGCTGCCATGGCGGCGCCGGCGCGTGCTGTTGCTGACGATCGCCGCCGCCGGCCTGCTGTTTGCGCCCTGGCCCGCGCCGGCGCTGCTATTCGTGCCGGCGGCGCCGACCAGCTTCCATGCGAGTCCGACCGGATTCTCGGTGGAAGCGATTGCCATCGGCGCGCGAATCTATGGACAGCATTGCGCGGCCTGCCACGGCGACGACGGCCGCGGCGAAGGGCCGCTGGCGGCGTCGCTGCCGCGCTGGCCGCCAACGCTGGTCGGCCCCTTGCTCGGACGCCGTGCCGATGGCGAGCTGTTCTGGCATATCGCCGATGGCATGCGCGATGACGATGGCCGCCTCGTGATGCCGGCGTTTGCCGGCGTATTGCGCGATGACGAAATCTGGGCCGTGCTCGACTACGCCAAGGCGCTCGCGGCGGGCGAGGGTGCGAAGTCGGCCGGCAGCTGGCCGATGGCGGTACCGGTTCCCGATATGGCGATACGCTGCGGCGCCGATGCGCCGCGCCGGCTGGCGCGGTGGCGCGACGGCCAGCGGCTGCGGCTGGTCGCCTTCGACGGCTCGCCCGATCGCATTCCGCTCGAGGATCCACGCTTTCTCACGCTGCTGGTGACGCCCGACGGCAGGCCGCCCGCCGCCGTGCCGCAGTTTCGCAGCGAGTGCACGGCGGTGTCGCCGCAGGCCTGGGATATCGTCGCGCGGCTTGGCGGCGTCGCGCCGGAACGCCTTGCCGGCACCGAGCTGCTGGCCGATCGCAACGGCTGGCTGCGTGCACGCGGCACGCCGCAGCAGAAGGGCTGGTCCGATGCCGATCTGCTGTGCGAGTCGGGCCAGCCGGCGAAGTCAGCATCGGGCGGCAAGCCTGCACCCGATGGGCTGACTGCGCTGCTGTTGCGGATGGACGCCGAGCCGGTGCGCTTCGTCAAGGGCGGGATCGTGCATTAGCGGAAGGCCGGCAAGCGGAGCGCGGCCGTGAGCCGCGGTGAGCGGGGGGTGGGCGGCGGTGAGCGGCAGTGCGCGGCGCTGTGCGGTGGCGTGCAGCATTGCGCCTTACCGCTTCATCATCGCCACCAGCGTATCGACGAAGTCCAGCGCCAGCCGCGACAGCGGCTCGGTCTCGACATG
This sequence comes from Cupriavidus cauae, assembly GCF_026210475.1. NCBI lineage: Bacteria > Pseudomonadati > Pseudomonadota > Betaproteobacteria > Burkholderiales > Burkholderiaceae > Cupriavidus > Cupriavidus cauae. The sequence goes on along the minus strand of NZ_CP080294.1, from coordinate 202,578 downwards.
GAAGATCTGCGCCGATGCCGTGACGCGGGTCCTGACCGGCACCGCGACGATGTCGGGCCAGCTCTGGCCGAATACCGTCATCGCGTCGACCAGCGCGATGCCGGCGCCCGCCTGCGCCAGCGCACGGGCGACGTGGGCCTGTTCCACCTGCACGCTGAAATCGGGCTGGTCCGCCTCGCCGCCGAACATCTCGCGGATCAGCAGGCCGAAGGGCACGTCGTCGCCGTAGCCGATCAGCGCCTCGCCGGCCAGTTCGGCCGGCCGCACGGCACTGCGCCCGGCAAGCCGGTGGCCCTCGGGCACCAGCGCGACCAGCGGATTGCGCGCCAGCACGCGCGCCTCCAGATTCGGGTGCGTCAGCGGCATGGTCGACACGCCCAACTCGACCTGCCCCGACAGCAGCGCGCGCAGCATATTGGCCGGAATCTGCGTGCGCACGACGATCCGCACTTCGGGATGCGCCAGGCGAAAGCGCGCGATCGCGCGCGGCAGCACCGTCTGCCCCAGATTGGGGCTGCACGACACACGCAGGCTGCCGGTGCGGTTCGCCGCCAGGTCCTCGGCGATCTCGTTGACGCGCTCGATGCCCTCGTAGACCGAGTTGACCTCGGCCAGCATGCGGCGCGCTTCCGGCGTCGGATACAGCCTTCCCTTGGTGCGGCGAAACAGCGCGAAGCCCAGGCGCTGCTCGGTATGCGACAGCAGGCGGCTGATTGCCGGCTGCGAGACGTACAGCAGCTTGGCGGCGGCGCTGATGGAGCCCGTCAGCATCACCGCGCGAAAGACTTCGATCTGGCGCAGATTGATTTTCATGACATAACACGATGTTAAGCGTCACCGATATATAAGCATATGACAGTCATGGCCGCGCTCCCTACACTGATTTCGACGAATCCACGATTCGACGATCCACGACATCAGGAGACGGTATGAGCGACATCCATCTGACCTACCTCAACGGCAAGGACATCGCGCAGCTGGCGATGACCGACGCGGAGATCCTTGCCGCGGTCGAGCAGGGGCTGGTGGCGCAGGGCAATGGGCAGACCGTGATCGAGCCGCGCATGCATCTGATCCCGGACCCCGCCTTCAACGGGCACTTCAATGTGCTGCGCGGATATGTCGCGCCGCTCGGGCTGGCGGGGGTCAAGATCGTCGGCGACTTCGTCGACAACTACAAGCAGGGCCTGCCGTCGGAAATGGCGCTGCTGAACCTGTTCGACCCGCGCACCGGCATGCCGGTCGCCGTGATCGACGCGACCTTCATCACCGATGCCCGCACTGGGGCGCTGACCGCGCTGGGGGCGCGTCATCTGGCGCGGCGCAACAGCAAGGTGCTGGGCCATATCGGCGCGCGCGGGACCTCGTACTGGAATATCCGGCTGCTCGACAGCCTGTTCGACTTCGACGAGATCCGTGTGCACTCGCGCCGCCCCGAAAGCCGCAACGCGTTCGCCGCCAGCCTGGAGCGCGACCTGGGCAAGCCGATCGTGGTGACCGAGGACTGGGAGTCGTGCGTGCGCGGCGCCGATATCGTCGTCGAAGCCTCGCGGCTGGAACAGCCGACGCCGCTGCTGAAGACCGAATGGATCTCGCGCGGCGCCTTCGTCGTGCCCTACGGCACGATGAGCGCGGTCGAGCTGTCGCTGACCGACATCATGGACAAGCTGGTGGTCGACGACTGGAGCCAGTGCAAGGGCGGCATGTTCGGCTCGCTGCGTGCGCATGTCGAGGCCGGCAAGCTGTCGGAGCAGACGCTGTACGCCGAGCTCGGCGAGATCGTCGCCGGCCGCAAGCCCGGGCGGCAGAGCGACGACGAGACCACTCTGTTCTGGCATCGCGGCCTGTCGCTCAGCGATATCGCGCTCGGCCACGCGATCATGCAGAAGGCGCAGCGCATGGGCATCGGGAAAAGGCTGGTCTACGCATGATCGCCAATGCACGGATGTACTCGGTGTCGCCGCAGGCCGGCGCGGCTTGGCGGACGCTGCTGATGCGCGTGGCGCAGCGCGCCGGCGTGGAGTTGGCCTATGTCGAGCACGATGCGCCGGCGCCGATCCGCGCGCTGTGGGAGCGCGACGATTGCGCCTGCGTGCTGATGTGCGGCTATCCGTTTGCGACGGCGCCGGTGCGCTACCGGTTGCTGGCGGCGCCGGTGCCCGACCTGCCGCGCTATGGCGGCCTGCCGCGCTATTTCAGCGAGTTCATCGTGCGCGCCGATTCGCCGTGCGCCTCGCTGGCGCAGACCTTCGGCACGCGCCTTGCGTGCATGCTGCCGGAATCCAATTCCGGCTATAACGCGCCGCGCCGCTATCTGATGGAGTTCGGACTGGTCGACGGGGCGTTGTATCTGCCGACCGAAGCGGCCACGCCGACCCCGCAGGACGTGATCGATGCCGTCATTGCAGGGAGGGCGGAGGTTGGCGTAGTCGACAGTTATGTGCTGGACCTGCTGCGTCTGCATGCGCCCGGGCGGATCGCCGCCTTGCGCACGCTCGCGGTGACGCAGTCCTCGCCGATTCCGCCGCTGGTCGCCTCGCCCGGCATCGACGAGGAGATTGCCGCGCGGCTGCGCGGGGCATTGCTGGACGCGCATCGCGATCCGGACTGTGCCGAAGCGCTCGCCACGCTGCGGCTGGCGCGCTTTGCCGCGGTGGAGCCGGGCGATTACCGGCGCCTGGTCCGGTGGGCGCGCGAGGCCGACCACGCGGGCGTCGCGCTGACCGCGGCGACGCCGGTGGCGCAGGGGCTTTCGTCGCCGCTGTCGCAGCCATCGTCGCGACCGTCGTCGCAGCCGCTGTCGGAGCCGCTGTCAGAACCTTTGTCGAAGCCCTTGCCGCACCCCTCCGATCCATTGGCCTGATTCACTCGGGAGATTCACGATGATGCGTTTGCTTTCCACGATACTGGGCGCGCTGCTCGCGGCAAGCGTGCCGCCTGGCGCATCGGCGCAGGGCGGCGGCGGGCAAGCCTATCCCGCCAAGCCGGTCCGGCTGGTGGTGCCCTTTGCCGCCGGCGGCCCGGCCGACGTGCTCGGCCGCGCGGTGGGCGATGGCCTGTCGAAACGCTGGAGCCAGCCGGTCGTCGTCGAGAACAAGGCCGGCGCGGCGGGCACGATCGGCGTCGATCAGGTCGCCAAGGCGGCACCCGACGGCTATACGCTCGCCGTGGTGCCGGTCGGCAATATCGCCGTCAATCCTTCGCTGATGCCGAACCTGCCCTACAAGGCGGCCGACCTGGTGCCGGTCACGATGCTGGCGACGGCCGAGAACGTGCTGGTGGTCCACCCTGGCGTCCAGGCCAGGTCGCTCGGGGATCTGCTCAAGCTCGCCCGCCAGCAGCCCGGCAAGCTGACGTTCGCCTCGCCCGGGGCCGGCAGCCAGGCGCATCTGGCCGGTGAACTGCTGCAGCTCGACGCCAACGTCAAGCTGATCCACGTGCCCACAAGGGCGTCAGCCCGGCGATGACCGACCTCGTCGGCGGCCAGGTCACGATGATGTTCGCGCAGATGTCGGCGGCGCTGCCGTATATCCAGGCCGGCCGGCTGCGCGCGCTCGGCGTGGCCAGCGCCAGGCGCTCGGCCGTGCTGCCCGATGTGCCGACCATCGCCGAACAGGGCTTTCCGCAGTTCGAGGCGGTGTCCTGGTACGCGCTGATGGCGCCCGCCGGCACGCCGCGCGAGGTCGTCGAGCAGCTGAGCCGCCAGGCTGGCGAAGTGCTGGCCGATCCGGGCCTGAAGAGCAAGCTCGCGACGCTCGGCATGGACGTCGGCGGCGGCACGCCACGGCAATTGGCCGAGACGATCCAGAAGGAGACGACGCGCTGGGCCGGGGTGATTCGGCAGCGGGGGATTACGGTGGATTGAGGGGCGACGAGGCGGGGGCGTCAGTTCCAGCGCGGTCAAATGTCGGGGTGCGCCCGGCCGTAACCGTGAGGACTGCGGTCTTTTGGCGTGCGCCCAACTGTGACGCTTGTATTGATGCCAAAATTGATGCATATTGGCTTCAATATTGAAGCGGAGATCAGCCATGCGCACCACAGTGACGATCGATGATGCACTCTACGAAAAGGCACTGGAGATGGCGGACCCCGGCATGGATAAATCGGATCTGTTCCGAGAAGCGATCAAGACGTTTGTACGAGTCCAGGCGGCGAAGCGCCTTGCTGCCCTAGGCGGTGCAGCTCCCGATATGGAGGACGTTCCACGCCGCCGCGAGGAGCCGCCGGCAAAATGAGTGTGCTGATCGATAGCTCGGTATGGGTCGATCACTTCAGGCACCGTAACGCGGCGCTGATCGACCTGATCGTGATGGACCAAGCCCTGACGCACCCCATGGTGGTCGCCGAACTCGCCTGCGGAACGCCGCCGGCACCGCGCCTTACAACGCTCAACGACATTGGCTTGTTGCAGCCATGCAATCAAGCGACGTTGCATGAAGTGATGCAGTTTATCGAGCGGGAAAGGCTGTATGGACTCGGATGTGGCCTGGTCGACATGGTGCTGCTGGCATCCACCCTTATCACGCCAAGCGCAAAGCTATGGTCGCTCGATAAGCGGTTGGCCGAATTGGCCGAACGCTTCGGAGTGGCATACCAACCCAGATTGCACTAGCCGAATCAGCTTGCGTCACCGTCGGATCGTTCCATCACGACTCCGCCTTCTCCGACAAATACTCCCGCCGCTCGATCCCATGCCGATGCAGCTTGTCGTAGAAGGTCTTGCGCGCGATGCCCAGCGATTCCAGCGTTGCGCGAACATTGCCGCCGTTCGCGGCGAGCGTGTCGCGGATCAGCTGGGCCTCGTAGCGGTCCATCCGTTCGGCCAGCGTGCCTTCGGCGCTGGTGTCGCCTGAGGTCGCGGCCTGCGCGGCGGGGGGCGTCGGCAGCGTATGCACGCCCAGCACGAAGCGTTCGGCGAAATGCAGCAGTTCGCGTACGTTGCCGGGCCAGGCGTGCGTATTGAGGTAGCGCCGTACCGCGTCGGTGACCGGCGGCGCCTCGCGCTGGAAGCGGCGCGCGGCCTGGCCGGTGAAGACCTCGAACAGCAGCGGAATGTCTTCGCGCCGCTCGCGCAGCGGCGGCATGTACAGCGTGACGACGTTGAGGCGGTAATACAGATCCTCGCGGAAATCGCCGCGCTGCGCGGGGTCGCCCAGATCGACCTTGCTGGCCGCGATCACGCGCAGATCGACCGGCCGCATTTCGTTGGTGCCCAGCGGCGCGACGCTGCGCGTCTCCAGCACGCGCAGCAGCTTCAGCTGCACCGACGGCGGCATGCCTTCGATCTCGTCGAGAAACAGCGTGCCGCCGTTGGCGTGTTCGATGCGGCCGATCCGCTTGCGTTGCGCGCCGGTGAAGGCGCCGGGCTCGTGGCCGAACAGCTCGCTCTCGATCACGCTCTCGGGCAGCGCCGCGCAATTGAGCGCGACCAGTTCGCCCGCGCTGCGCCGGCTCCAGCGATGCAGCGCGGTCGCCGCCATTTCCTTGCCGCTGCCGGTTTCGCCGACCACCAGCACGTCGACATCGGCATCGGCGATATGGCGGATGGTCTGGCGCAATCGCTCCATCGCCGGCGTCACGCCGATCAGTGGCCAGGCGCTTTCGGCCTGCGTCGCGGCGTCCTGCAGCCGGCGGTTCTCCAGCACCAGCCGGCGCTGTTCCCATGCATGGCCGACGGCGGTCAGCAGACGATGGGTGGCGTAGGGCTTCTCCAGAAAATCGTAGGCGCCGCGGCGCATCGCCTCGACCGCCTGCGCGATATCGCCATGGCCGGTGATGAAGATCACCGGCAGGCTGGCGTCGCGCTCCAGCACCCGCTCGAACAGTTGCAGGCCGTCGAGCCCCGGCATCCGCATATCGGTGACCAGTACCTCGGGATAGCCGTCGCGCAGGCTGTCGAGAAAGGATTGCGCGCTGGCGTGCGCGTCAACCCGATAGCCGGCCAGGGTCAGGCTTTCGGCTGCTGCGGCGCGAACGTCGTGGTCGTCGTCGACCAGGGCGACCCGGCGTACCGGACCCTGACCGGCTTGCGCTTCGCTGGTTTGCATCATGGAGCTGAATTCAGTGTGATGGTGAAGATCGCGCCGCTGCCGCTGCCGCTGCCGCTGCCGCTTCCGCCGCTGCGGGGGCGCGTATCGAGCGTGCCGCCGAACTCGGCGACGATGTCGCGGCTGATCACCAACCCCAGTCCCATGCCCTCCGGCTTCGAGGTGGAGAAGGGCGTGAACAGCCGCTCGGCGATCTCGGGCGCGATGCCGGGGCCGTTGTCGGCGATCTCGATGCGCACGCGCGCATCGTCCCCACCGTTCGCACCGTCCGCATGGTCCGCATGCGTCGCGATGTCGATCCGCGCATCGTCGCGGCCGGCGACGGCGTCCAGCGCGTTATGCAGCAGATTGACCAGCACCTGTTCGAGCCGCAACCGTTCGGCCTGCACCCGCAGGCCCTTGTCGCCGGAGCGCACCAGGGTGACGGGCTGCGTGCGCAGCCGCGGCCCCAGCAACAGCAGCGCGCCTTCGATCGCGTCGTCCACCGGCGTCGGCTCCCGCGCGCCCGAACCCTTGCGGGCAAACGCGCGCAGCTGGCCCGTGATGGCGCCGATGCGCTCGGTCAGTGCGCCGATCCGCGCGAGGCTGGCGCGCGCGCCGTCGGCCTCGCCGCGCTCCAGATAGCTGCCGGCGTTGTCGGCATAGCTGCGGATCGCCGCTACCGGCTGATTGATCTCGTGCGCGACGCCGGCGGCGATCTGGCCGAGGAACGTCAGCTTGTTGGCCTGCACCAGTTCCTCCTGCGCGGCATGCAGCCGCAGTTCGGCCTGGCGGCGTTCCTCCATTTCGGCGCGCAACTGGTCGTTGGCGGCCTGCAGTTCGGCGGTGCGCGCCTGCACGCGCGCGGTCAGTTCGGCGCGGATCGCGGCCTGCTGCGCATTGTGCCGCCGCAGCCGGCGCCGCGCGTAGATCGCGCTGGCAATGGCGATATAGGCGAGCAGCAGCACCACCAGCGCCTGCGCCTGCATCCGCGCCGCGATGCCGGTCCGCTCGTCGCGGCTGGGCGCCAGCAGATGGAAGGTCCAATGCGTGGACGGTACGGGCAGCGCAACGTGGAGATAGCTGTCGCCGGGCGGGTGTCCGGGCACGTCGGCAAGTATCTCTTCGCCGCTGGACGGCGGCCTGCGCGCCGGCGCGGCACCGGCTGCCGCGGAAAACGGCCGGATCGGCAGCGGGGCGAAGGTGCCATCGCCGAACTGCAGGCTGCGCCGCAGCTGCTCGGCCGCCGCCTCGCCCAGCGGCACCATCGACCGGAAGCGCCAGCCGGGCTCGCTGGTCAACAGCACCACGCCATCGCTGTTGGTGACGAAGATCGGCTCGGCCAGGTGCGCCCAGTCTTCCTCGAGGCCGGGGAACTCGACCTTGACGACCACCACGCCCAGCGGCTGTCCGCCGGCATCGTCGAGCCGGTGCGACAGGTACAGGCCGGGGCGGCGGCTGATCGTGCCCAGGGCGAAGTGCTCGGCGGCGCCGCCGGCCATCGCGCCCTGGTAGTAGGGGCGGAAGGCGTAGTTCTCGCCGACGAAGCTGTCGGGGCCGCGCCAGTTGCTCGAGGCGACCGTCAGGCCGCGGCGGTCCACCGCGTAGATCACCGAGGCGCCCGTGCCGGCCGCCAGCGCCTCGAGCTTGCCGTTCAGCGCGGCAAGGCGCCGCGGGTCGGCGGTCGCCAGCGCCGTCTTCAGGTCGGGGTCCTGCGCCAGCACGAACGGCAGCGCGCGATGCTTTTCGAGATCTCGCCGCAGCGTGGCGACGTTGAACTGCGCGGCCGTCAGCGCACGCTGGGTGACCGCCGCGGTGGCCTCGCGATGCGCCGTGCGCTCGACCATCCGCAGCACCGCGACCGTCAGCGCCAGCATCAGCAGCACGGCCAGCGCGACGCCCGCCGCGGCGCGCGGCGAGAAGGACCGGCGCGCGCGCGCTTGGTCGGTTGGCAGGGTCGAGGCGGGCGGTCGGGCCATCGGCTGGCGAAGTGAGCGCGGAGGTAGCGGAGTGGTCAGGCCCGCACGTCCGATGCTAACGCGGGGTTGTGTGCGTAAAAAGTTGTGTGGATTTCCATACAAGCGGCCCGAATTCTATGTGGATTTCCACTCAAACGCCAGCGAGCCGCACGGCGCTTCCGAATTTTTCCCTTAAAGATCAACGAATTGTGAAAGACATTCGGCTGGCACACGCATTGCGATAGCGGCTGGTCCGGCGCCGCATCCGCTCGGCCAGGATATTTCAAGAAACTCGCCGCCGCGTGCCCCCGCATGGCGCCCGGCAGCCCATTGGCAGGGGACACCCGCATGATCGACACCCACACCGCCGCGGCCACGGCCGCGCAGCCTCGTCCGTTCTATCGCCATCTGTACGTGCAGGTGCTGGTCGCCATCGTCGCCGGCATCGCGCTGGGCCACTACTGGCCCGATATCGGCTCGAGCATGAAGCCGCTCGGCGACGGCTTCATCAAGCTGGTCAAGATGATCATCGCGCCGGTGATCTTCCTGACCGTGGTCACCGGCATCGCCGGCATGTCGGACCTGAAGAAGGTCGGCCGCGTCGCCGGCAAGGCGATGATCTACTTCCTGACGTTCTCGACGCTGGCGCTGGCGGTCGGCATGATCGTCGGCAACGTGGTCCAGCCCGGCCACGGCCTGCATATCGATCCGGCCTCGCTGGATTCGAACGCGGTGTCCGGCTACGTCGCCAAGGCACACGATTCGACCATCACCGGCTTCCTGATGAACATCATCCCGACCACGGTGCTGAGCCCCATGGTCAATGGCGACATCCTGCAGGTGCTGTTCGTCGCGGTGCTGTTCGGCATCTCGCTGGCGCTGGTCGGCGAGCGCGGCAAGCCGGTGGTCGATTTCCTGCAGGCCGTCACGCTGCCGGTGTTCCGCCTGGTGTCGATCCTGATGAAGGTCGCGCCGATCGGCGCGTTCGGCGCGATGTCGTTCACCATCGGCAAGTACGGCATCAAGTCGGTGGCCAACCTGGCGATGCTGGTCGGCACCTTCTATCTGACGTCGCTGCTGTTCGTGCTGATCGTGCTGGGCCTGGTGGCGCGCTACAACGGCTTCTCGATCGTCAAGCTGATCCGTTATATCCGTGAGGAACTGCTGCTGGTGCTGGGCACCAGTTCGTCCGAGGCCGCGCTGCCGACGCTGATGCAGAAGATGGAGCGGGCCGGCTGCGCCAAGTCGGTGGTCGGCCTGGTCGTGCCGACCGGCTATTCGTTCAATCTGGACGGCACCAACATCTACATGACGATGGCCGCGCTGTTCATCGCGCAGGCCTGCGACATCCACCTGTCGTTCGGCGACCAGATCCTGCTGCTGCTGGTCGCGATGCTCAGCTCCAAGGGCGCGGCCGGCGTGACCGGCGCGGGCTTCATCACGCTGGCGGCCACGCTGGCGGTGGTGCCCTCGGTGCCGGTCGCCGGCATGGCGCTGATCCTGGGCGTCGACCGCTTCATGTCGGAATGCCGCGCGCTGACCAACCTGGTCGGCAATGCGACCGCCGCGATCGTCGTCGCGCGCTGGGAAGGCGAGCTGGACAAGGATCAGCTGCGCAAGGCGATGGCCGGCGAGGCCGTCGCGCCCGCCGCCCCGGGCACGCCCGAGCTGACGCAGTCGGCGGCGTAACCTCCGGTCGCGCTTGCCCGAATGCCGGACGCGGTCGATCGCGTCCGGCATTTTTTTTGCGCATTGCGGTTCGCATTTGGCGCGTCTATGCTGGCATAGATCCATACGCGTCACTTTTCCGCCGGCACAGGCGGGCAAGGATGGGAACTCGATGCAGATTCGCCTCGATCCGGTCACCTCGGTGCTGATCGCCGTGCTGGTCCTGCTGCTCGGTACGCTGATCAATCGCCGGGTCGCCTTTCTGTCGCGCTACAACATTCCCGATCCGATCACCGGCGGGGTCCTGTTTGCCGCGGTCGCGGCGATTGCGGTCGCGCTGTTCGACTTCCGCGTCGTCATCGACGCCGCCATCAAGCCCGTGCTGCTGCTGATGTTCTTTGCCGGCGTCGGCATGGGGGCGGACCTGCGCGCGCTGAAGCAGGGCGGCAAGGCGCTGGTGATCTTCCTGATCGTGCTGTTTCCTTACATCGTGGTGCAGAACACCGTCGGCGTCGCGATGGCCAAGGCGCTGGACCTGCATCCGATCTTCGGGCTGGTCGGCGGCTCGATCACGCTGGTGGGCGGGCACGGCACCGGCGCCGCCTATGCCGAGCGCTTCGCCGAGATCAACAATCTGCAGTCCGTGATGGAGCTGTCGATGACGGTGGCGACGATCGGCCTGATCGTCGGCGGCATCATTGCGGGGCCGGTCGCGCAGTACCTGATCTCGCGATATCGCCTGCGCTCGCAGGGCGAGGACGAGGCGAGCGTCGAGGCGGAGGCCCATGGTTTTCCGATCACGACCGTCGCAGCCGTCGGCGCGCTGGGCGGCATCCTGGTGGCGGTAGTGGTCGGCCGCTGGCTCGCCTCGCTGTTCTCGGGCCAGGCCATCACGATCCCAGGCTTCCTGTGGTGCATGCTGACCGGCATCGCCATCCGCAACCTGCTGCCGCTGACCGGCGTGCGCTTCGACGACCGGCCAGCCGAGCTGATCTCCAATGTGAGCCTGTCGCTGTTCCTGGTGATGACGATGATGGCGCTCGACCTGGTCGACGTGGCGCTGTCCGCGGGGCCATTCATCGCGATCATCGCGATGCAGGTGGTCTTTATCGTGCTGTATGTGGTGCTGGTCTGCTTCCGCTTCATGGGGCGGGACTACGAGGCCGCGGTGCTGTCCGCCGCCTTCATCGGCTTCAATATGGGCTCGACCGCCACCGCGATGGCCAATATGCAGGCAATTACCGCCAAGCACGGACCGGCCCCGAAGAGCTTCGTGGTCGCGCCGCTGGCCGGCGCCTTCTTCGTCGACATCATGAATGCCTTCGTGCTGACGCTGATGCTGGCGATGCCATGGATGGGAGGCTGATCGTGCGCCGCCTGTTCTTCGCGCTGTTTGCCCTGGTCGTCGCGTCGCTGCTGGCGGGATGCGAGCGCGGCCCGGACGCCGACGTGCTGCGCAAGGACGTCGCCGCGCGGCTGGCCCAGGCACTGCCGCCGGGAACGGTCGAGGTGGCGGACCTGCGGCGCCAGGGCTCGCAGACCGATCGGCGCGGTCCTCCGGGCGAAGACCGGCGTGTCGTCTACTTCGACGCCGAGCTGAAGCTGACGCGCGACTTTGATTTCGGCGCATGGGATGCGCCCGGCGTCGCCGGCCTGATCTCGGCGCTCGGTGCGGCGCCCAAGGGCGTGCAGGGCATCGCGCTGGGCGGCAACAAGGCGGGCGACATCATCCGCGCGCACGGCGCCGCGGTGTACCGCGAAGAAAATGGGCGATGGGTGCCAGTGGTGCCGGGCGGCTATCGCCCGGTCACCGCGCCTGCCTATGCGGCCAGCGCCCCGCAAGGCGCGGCCGCGATGCTGGAGGCCGTGCGCCGCATCGTCGAATCCGTGCCGGCCGAATCGTCGCCAGAGCAGCACGCGATGATCACGCAGGAACTTGCCGCCGCGCATGCCAGCATCCGCGCGCGGCTCGCTCGCGCCAAGCAGGGTTACCCGCTCGCAGCGGGCGCCGAGGGCGGGCAATACCTGCGCTTCGCCCAAGCGCTGGCCGCCAATCCCGGCGCGCGCGTGGTGCCGCTGGTCACGCGCGGCGGCGACGAGAACCTGCGGATGCTGCGGCAGGGCAAGGCCTCACTCGCGCTGGCGCAGGCCGATGCCGCGCTCGACGCCTATCGCGGCGACGGCGACTTCGCCGCCGATGGCCCGTTCACGTCGCTGCGCGCGATCGGCAGCCTGTATCCGGAGGCGGTCCATGTTCTCGTGCGCGCCGATGCGGCCGTCAAGACGGTGGCGGACCTGCGCGGCAAGCGCATCGCCATCGGCGAGAAGGGCGGCGCGTCGCAACGGACGGCGTTACGTGTGCTTGCCGCGCACGGCCTCAAGCCAGCGGATTTTGCCGGGCGCGAGCTGGGCATCAACGCCTCGCTGGTGGCGCTTCGGCAGGGCGAGGTCGACGCCGTGATCCAGATCATCGGCGTGCCGTCGGAGAGCATCCGCGATGCACTGGCCGCGATTCCGCTGCGCCTGCTGCCGCTCGGCGACAAGGCCGCCGCCGCGCTCGCCGATTCGGGCCGCGGCTATTTCCGCTATACGGTGCCGGCAGGCACCTATGCGAACCAGGCCGCCAGCGTGGCCACCGTGGCCGTCGCCGCGCAACTGCTGGTCGCCGCCGATCTGTCCGACGCCGAGGTCGGCGCGATCGCGCGCAACGTCTATGCGCCGGGCGCGGACTTCACCGCCCGCGGCAGCGCGCAAGGCGCGCAGATCTCCCCGGCCAACGCGACGCAAGGCCTGTCGGTGCCGCAGCATCTGGCGGCGGCGAGGGCGATCGAGGCGCTGGTCAAGGGCGGCGCGGCAGCGCGGCAGGGGCGATGACAACCCTTCGACCGGATCATGTCCCGCGTCGTGCGCTCCGTCGCCGCGGCTTTTCCCCGGCGTCCATCTCCGCCGCCGCCAGCCGCAGGCAATCGATCAGATGCTCCGCGCTCGCGCCCAGCCCGGCCTCGCGCGATGCACGCAGCGTAATGATCCCGACCGGCGGCAGCTCGATCGGCACGGCGATATTCACCAGCTCGAGCCTGCCTTCGCTGGCGAACTGCTTCGCCACCGAGCGTGCCAGGAATCCGACGGCGTCGCGCTGCGTGACGAAGGTGGACACCCCCAGATAGGACGAGGTCTCGATCCGGTCCGACGGCGGCTCCAGGCCCTGGGCGAGGAACGCCTGCTCCAGCTTGACCCGCAGCGAGGCCCAGGGCGGCGGCATCACGCAGGGCAGCTGCGCCAGGTCGGCCCAGCCGGCCTTGCGCTTGCCGGCGAGTGGATGCCCGGGCCGCACTACGGCCACCATCGGTTCGTTGTATAGCGCCTCGGTGGCCAGGTCCGGCGCCGCATAGCCCGGTTCCAGCCGGCCCACGATCAGGTCCAGTTCGGACAGCCGTAGTTTGGGCAGCAGATGCGTGAGATCGCCTTCCTCGATCAGCACGGTGGCCTGCGCCGAGCGCGCCTTCAGCCGGGCGGTGGCGCGCGCCAGCAGCACCGGCAGCGCCGCGCCCATCGCGCCGACGCGCACGCGCCCGGCCGCGCCGGTGTCGACCGCCTCGATCTCCTCGCGCGTGCGATCGTATTGCGCCAGCACGCGGCGGGAGAAGCGGATCAGCGCTTCTCCCGCCGCGGTCGGCTCGGTGCCGCGGGTCGAGCGGGAGAACAGCACCAGGCCCAGCATCTTCTCGACCTCGGTCAGCGTCTTGGACACCGCGGGCTGGCTGATCGACAGGAATTCGGCGGTCTTGCCGAGGTGGCGGAACTCGTCGAGCGCCACCAGCAACTGCAGATGGCGTAGCTTGATATTGGAGCGCAGCGCGCGGTCGATATGGGGCATGCCGCGCAGTCTACCTCGCGGCCTACTTAACGGAAAGGTTATGAAGCAATGACGATATTGGATTGGATCGTTATGTCGTTGCCGGACACAATGCCGCCCATGGCGTTGCCTCGATGCACGCCGGGCACCACCGATAACACAGTGCGAGGATGACAATGAACCAAGGTTCCCCCACCAATCCCGCGCGCCGCCGCCTGCTCCTCGGCGCCAGCGCCGGTGTTGCCACGGCCGCGGCGGCGGCTGCCACCGGTACCGCCGGCATGCTGCTGGCACGCGGCGCCAGTGCCGCCACCTATCCCGAACGTCCGATCACCTTCATCTGCCCGTGGCCGGTCGGCGGCACCGCCGACCAGTCGATGCGCGCGCTGTGCCAGGTCGCCTCGGGCATCCTGAAGCAATCGATCGTCGTCGAGAACCGCGCCGGCGCCTCGGGCATGATCGGCACCCGCGCGCTGGCGCGGGCCAAGCCGGACGGCTACACCATCGGCCAGATTCCGATCTCGGTAACGCGCTTCTCGCAGCTCGGCATGCTGGAGATCGATCCGCGCACCGAGCTGACCTATCTGGCGCGCACGTCGGGCCAGACCTTCGGCATCGCGGTGCCGGCCAGCTCGCCGTACAAGACGCTGCAGGAAGTCGTCGCGGCGGCCAAGGCCAATCCCGGCAAGCTGACCTATGCCCACGCCGGCATCGGCGGTGCGACCCATGTCGGCATGGAGCAGTTCGCGCTGGCCGCCGGCGTGCGTTTCAACGCGATCGCCTACAAGGGCGGCTCGGCTGCGCTGCAGGACGTGCTCGGCGGCCAGGTCGACCTGCTGGCCGATTCCAGCTCGTGGGCGCCGCATGTCGAATCCGGCAAGCTTCGGCTGCTGGCGACCTGGGGCGAGCAGCGGACGCCGCGCTTCAAGGACACGCCGACGCTGCGCGAGCTCGGTTACGACGTCGTGGTCGAAGCGCCCAACGGCATCGGCGCACCGAAGGGGCTGGACCCGGCCATCGAGAAGCAGCTGCGCGACGCCTTCCGCGCCGCGGTCGCCAGCAAGGAATTCAGGCAGGTGGCCGCGCGCATCGACGCGCCGGTGATGTACCTCGATGGGCCCGACTACAAGAAGTACGTGGCGACGGTCTACGAGCAGGAGACCCAACTGATCCAGCGGCTCAAGCTGAAGGAAATGCTGCAGCAGAGCTGATCCCGCAAGCCGCCGACCGCCGACCGCCGACCGCCGACCGCCGATTGCCGATTGCCGATTGCCGATTGCCCCCGCCAACCACAGGAATTGTTCGACGTGAACGTCAATGCCGTCATCCGCCTGCACGCCAATGACAACGTGCTGATCGCGCGCCAGGACCTGGCGCTGGGACAGCCGTTGCCCGAGCTTGGCGTGCGTGCGCGGGCCCAGGTGCCGGCCGGCCACAAGATCGCCGCGTGCGCGATCGCGAAGGGCGAGCCGGTGCGCAAGTACGACACCGTGATCGGCGTCGCCGACCGCGATATCGCGCCGGGCGAGCACGTGCATTCGCACAACCTGAAGCTGGTCGACTTTTATCGCGATCCGGCCTTCTGCACCGACGTGCGGCCGATCGACTATGTGCCCGAGGCCGAGCGCGCGACCTTCCAGGGCTTCGTGCGCGCCGACGGCCGCGTCGGCACGCGCAACTTCATCGGCATCCTGTCGTCGGTCAATTGCTCGGCCACGGTGATCCGGCATATCGCCGACCATTTCACGCGGGAGCGGCTCGCGGCCTATCCCAATGTCGATGGCGTGGTCGCGTTTGCGCATGGCACCGGCTGCGGCATGTCGTCGCCGAGCGAGCATTTCGATCTGTTGCGTCGCACGCTGGCCGGCTATGCGCGCCATCCGAATCTGGCCGGCGTGCTGATCGTGGGGCTTGGCTGCGAGCGCAATCAGGTCGCCTCGCTGGTCGAGTCGCAACAACTCGAGCCCGGCAGCCATCTGCATACGATGGTGATGCAGGACACCGGCGGCACGCGCGAGACCATCGCCGCCGGTATCCGCGCGATCGAGTCGATGCTGCCGGCAGCGAATGCCGCGCAACGCCAGCCGGTGTCCGCCAGCCATCTGAAGATCGGCCTGGAGTGCGGCGGCTCCGACGGGTTTTCCGGCATCACCGCCAATCCCGCGCTGGGCGCGGCGATGGACATCCTGGTGCGCCACGGCGGCACCGCGATCCTGTCGGAAACGCCCGAGATTCATGGCGTCGAATACATGCTGACGCGGCGCGCCGTCACGCCGGAGGTCGGGCAGAAGCTGCTGGACCGGCTGGCCTGGTGGGAGCGCTACACCGCCGGCCACAACGCGCAGTTCAACGGCGTGGTCGGCCACGGCAACCAGCAGGGCGGCCTCGCCAACATCTTCGAGAAGTCGCTGGGCTCCGCGATGAAGGGCGGCACCACGCCGCTGCAGGCGGTCTACGAATACGCCGAGCCGATCGACAAGGCCGGCTTCGTCTTCATGGATTCGCCCGGCTATGACCCGGTCGCGGTGACCGGCCAGATCGCCAGCGGCGCCAACCTGATCTGCTTTACCACGGGCCGCGGCTCGATGTTCGGCTCCAAGCCCGCGCCGACGATCAAGCTGGCGTCCAACACGCCGATGTACCGGCGCCTGGCCGACGACATGGACATCAACTGCGGCGTCATCGTCGACGGCGAGCTGACCGTCGCCGAGATGGGGCAACGTATCTTCGAACATATCCTGCGTGTGGCCTCTGGCGACAAGACCCGCAGCGAGCTGCTCGGCCTGGGCGACAACGAGTTCGTGCCCTGGCATATGGGCATCGTCAGCTGATTGGCCATATGCGGTCGCTTGTGGCCGCCCGTGGCTGCTTGCGGCGGCTTTCGGCGTTTTCTTCGGCCGCATGCGGCCACCTACGCCCGCATGCGGCCGCGTCCACCCGCTTACCGTCCTTCTCCAAGACCTCCATCGCATCATGTCCCTGCAGCTTTCCCACGCCGCGCTGCTGCGCGGCCAGAACCTGATCGGCGCCCAGTGGCAACCTGCCGCGCGCGGTGAGCGCCTCGATGTCGCCAATCCCGCGGACGGCGCGACGCTGACGCAGGTTGCCGACAGCGGCGCCGAGGACGCGCGCCGCGCCGCCGATGCCGCGCACGCGGCTTTCGCCGACTGGAGCCGCCGCCCGGCCCGGGAGCGCGCGCGTCTGCTGCAGCGCTGGCATGCGCTGATCCTCGAGCACCAGGAAGACCTGGCGCGCATCATCTCGGCCGAGCAGGGCAAGCCGATGCACGAGAGCCGCGGCGAGGTGCAGTACGGCGCCGCGTACGTCGAATGGTTCGCGGCCGAGGCGGTCCGCATCTGCGGCGACATCGTGGCCGAGGCCGTGCCGGGCCGAAAGATGCTGGTGCTGAAGGAACCGGTCGGCGTGGTGGCGGCGATCACGCCGTGGAACTTTCCGCTGGCGATGATCGCGCGCAAGATCGCGCCGGCACTGGCGGCCGGCTGCACCGTGGTCGCCAAGCCGGCCGAGGACACGCCGCTGACCGCGCTGGCGCTGGTGTACCTGGCCGAGCTTGCCGGCGTGCCGGCGGGCGTGCTGAACATCGTCACTGCGTCGCGCGAACGCACGCCCGAGGTGGTCGACGTCTGGCTCGCCGACAGCCGCGTGCGCAAGATCACGTTCACCGGCTCGACGCCGGTCGGCAAGCACCTGGCGCGCGAATCCGCATCGACGCTGAAGAAGCTGTCGCTGGAGCTCGGCGGCAACGCGCCCTTTATCGTGTTCGAGGATGCGGACCTCGACGCCGCGGTCGAAGGGCTGATGGCATCGAAGTTTCGCAACGGCGGCCAGACCTGCGTCTGCCCGAACCGCATCTACGTGCACGAGGCCGTTCACGACGATTTCGTCGAACGGCTGGCTCGCCGCGTCGGGGCGCTGAAGGTCGGCGCGGCCAGCGAGGAGGGCTCGCAGATCGGCCCGATGATCAATGCGCGCGCGGTCGACAAGATCGCCCGCCATGTCGAGGATGCGGTGGCCCGGGGCGCGCGCGTCGTCACCGGCGGCAAGCGCGTGCGTACCGCGGACGGTCCGCACTACTACGCGCCCACCGTGCTGATCGGGGCCACGCCGCAGATGGCGTTGTCCTGCGAAGAAACCTTCGGCCCCGTCGCGCCGATCTTCCGCTTCGCGAGCGAGGACGAGGTGATCGGCCACGCCAACGACACGCCGTTTGGCCTTGCCGCCTACTTCTATTCGAACGATGTGCGCCGCATCTGGCGCGTCGCGCAGGCGCTGGAGACCGGCATCGTCGGCATCAACGAGGGCGCCATCGCGGCCGAGGCCGCGCCGTTCGGCGGCGTCAAGGAGTCCGGTTACGGGCGCGAGGGCTCGCGCCATGGACTGGACGATTACCTGCATTTGAAGTATTTGTGCCAGGGGCAACTGGACTGAGGCCGGCCGCAGCCGTAGAACGCCGCAGGAAACCCACAAGGCCGTACACCGCCGTACAAGGCTCGGTCGCCAGGCCCATCGAACCCGCATTGCTTTGACAGGACCCGTCATGCCCGCATCCAATCCCTTCAAGACCGCATTGGCCGCCCGCCGGCCGCAAATCGGCCTTTGGCTGTCGATGGCCGAGCCGTATCTGGCCGAGGTCTCGGCCACCGCCGGCTTCGACTGGCTGCTGATCGACGGCGAGCACGCCCCCAACGATGTGCGCAGCATCCTGGCCCAGTTGCAGGCGGTCTCGGCCTATCCGAGCGCCCCTGTCGTGCGCGCCGTGGCAGGCGACGTGCCGCTGATCAAGCAGCTGCTCGATATCGGCGCGACCACGCTGCTGGTGCCGATGGTCGATACCGCCGAGCAGGCGCGCATGCTGGTCAGCGCGACGCGTTATCCGCCGCAGGGCATCCGCGGCGTCGGCAGCGCGGTGGCGCGTGCCTCGCGCTGGAGCGGCCGCACCGACTATCTCGATGTCGCCGATGACGAGGTCTGCCTGCTGGTGCAGGCCGAGACCGTGACCGCGCTGGCAAACCTGGAAGAGATCTGCGCGGTCGATGGCATCGACGGCGTCTTTATCGGACCGGCCGACCTGGCCGCATCGATGGGGCATCGCGGCAATCCCGGCCACCCGGAAGTGCAAGCGGCGATCGAGAACGCGATGCGCACCATCGTCGCCAGCGGCAAGGCCGCGGGCACGCTGACCTCCGATGCCGCGTTGGCGCGGCGCTATCTGGAGCTGGGCTGCACCTTCGTCGCCACCGGCGTCGACGTGCTGCTGTTCGCGAAGGCCGCGCGCCAGCTGGCCGCGTCCTTCCGAGAGGAAGGCGCCGTCCCCGCACAACGGCCGTCCGCCGCCTACTGAACGATTTCCCGATTTCTCCGCATCATGTCCCTGGATAGTTCCACACGCGACGCCACGCTGCGCGCGCTGCAAGCCATCGTCGGCGACAACGCCTGCCTCGTCGCCGACGCCGATACCGAATCCTATGTCACCGACTACCGGCGCATCAGCCGCGGCAAGGCCAGCGTGGTGGTGCTGCCGTCGAGCACCGAGCAGGTCGCCGCGGTGATGGCGTGGTGCCATGCGCACGACGTGCCCGTGGTGCCGCAGGGCGGCAATACCTCGCTGATGGGCGGCGCGGTGCCGGACACGCGCGGCGATGCCGTGGTGCTGAACCTGAGCCGCATGAACCGCGTGCTGGCGATCGACACCGTCAACGACACGCTGAACGTGCAGGCCGGCGTGACGCTGGCCGCCGCCCGCGCCGCGGCCGAGGAGGGCGGGCGCCTGTTTCCGCTGCGCATCGGCTCCGAGGGTTCGTGCCAGATCGGCGGCAATCTGTCGACCAATGCCGGCGGTACCGCGGTGCTGCGCTACGGCAATATGCGCGACCTGGTGCTCGGCATCGAGGCGGTGCTGCCCGACGGGCGCATCTACTCGTCGCTGCGCGGCCTGCGCAAGGACAACACCGGCTACGACCTGAAGCATCTGTTCATCGGCGCCGAAGGGACGCTCGGCATCATCACCGCCGCCGTGCTGAAGCTGATGCCGCAGCCGCGCGCGAGCGCGGTGGCCTTCGTCGCGGTGGCGTCGCCGGATGCGGCCGTGCGCCTGCTGGGCGAGGCCAAGCGGCTGTCCGGGGGCGCGGTCACGGCGTTCGAGCTGATCTCGGGCCCGGCGCTCGACCTGGTGCTCGACTATCTGGGCAATGTCGCCTCGCCGCTGGCGCAGCGGCACGACTGGATGGTGCTGATCGAGTTGAGTTCGGGCGCGGACGCCGCCAGCCTCGAGGCGACGCTGCTCGAAATCCTCGAAAGCGGCTACGAACAGCAGCTGGTGCAGGATGCCGCGATCGCGGCCAGCGTTGCGGACGCGCAGACCTTCTGGCGCATCCGTGAGGAAATCTCGGACGCGCAGACGCGCACCGGCGGCAGCATCAAGTGCGATGTGTCGGTGCCGCTGTCGCGCATCGCGGACTTCGTCGACGAGGCCTCGCGTCGCGTGCTGGAACTGGTGCCCGATGCCCGCATGGTGATCTACGGCCATATGGGCGACGGCAACGTCCACTTCAATCCGCTGCGGCCGAAGGACGCCGACGCCAAGGCCTTCCTCGCGCAGTGGTACAAGCCGGTATCCGATCTGGTCGATGGCCTTGCCCACGGCGAAGGCGGCTCGATCTCGGCCGAGCATGGCATCGGCGCGGTCAAGCGCGATGATCTGCGGCGCTACAAATCGCAGGTCGAGCTCGAGCTGATGTGGCAGGTCAAGCGGGCGCTGGATCCGAAGAATCTGATGAATCCGGGCCGGGTGTTGCCGGCGATGGGCGAGGGCGGCTGAGCTTTCGGGCCGCCGCGCTGGTGTTCAGGCGGCGGCCTCGAGCCCGCGCGTTCGAGCTGGCAGGCTCAGGGTGGCACTTTCGAGCCGGGCCGTTCGAGCCGGCAGGCTCGGGGTGGCACTTTCGAGTCCGGCCGTTCGAGCTGGCAGGCTCAGGCTGGCACTTTCGAGTCCGGTCGTTCGAGCTGGCATGTTCAAGCCGGGCCGTTCAAGCCGGCTCGGCCGCCGGCTCCGACAGCCGCAGCGTGCGCAGCACCGCCTTGGCCACGCCATACGCGCTGCCCGGGTTCTGTCCGGTGATCAGGCGCCCGTCCTCGACCACATAAGGCGCAAACGGCAGCATCGCCTTGCTGTATTGCGTGCCGCGCTTGCCGAGCTCCTGTTCGAGCCCGAACGGCACCGCAAAGTCGCGCTTGGCCATGATCTCCTCGTTCCACGAGAAGCCGGTCACGCGCTTGCCCTGCACCAGCAGCTCGCCATTGCCGAGCCTGACGTCCAGCAGGCCGGCCGGGCCGTGGCACACCGCGGCCACCACGCGACCCTGCTCGTACATCGCCGCGATCAGCCGCGCCAGCGGCTCGCAACCCGGGAAGTCGAACATCACGCCATGCCCGCCGGTCAGGTAGATGGCATCGAACTCGCCCGGATCGACCGACGCCACGTTGACCGTGTCGTTCAGCAGGTCCATGAAGATCCGGTCCTCATAGCGTTTGAAAACACTGCTGCGCATGCCGGCACTTCGTGCAAGTTCCGACAGCATCAGGCTCTCGGGATCGATCGGGATCATGCCGCCCGACGGCGACGCCAGCTGCAGCGTATGGCCCGCTTCCTCGGCCACATCCCAGAAGTGCGTGAGTTCGCTGAGCCACAGGCCGGTACGAAAGCCCACTTTTTGATACTGGTCGACGTTGGTCGCGACCACCAGGATTCGGCGTTGCGCTGGCATGGGTGCCTCCTGTTTTTCGGGGGAAGTTCGAAAGCTGCAAGAAGCGTTCCGCAGGTTCGGCGGCGGACCCAGGGCAGTCGTCCAGGAATGACGAAGTCGGGGTTAACCCTTGCTCTCGTAAACTCTATTTTCATGGCACGGCTATTGCGTGTAAATTTGTTTACATCGATAGCTGTTCGCCGGATGCACCAGATTGCGCCCGGCCCACCGCAGAGCCATGACTGCTTCCCGTCCGGACCCGGCCGCCAGGCCGGCCGATTCCGCGCCAGACGCCGCGCCCGAGACCACGGTCTCGCAGCGCATCGCGAAGGTGTTTCCGTCGCTGACGCCGGCGCACCAGCGCATGGCGGATTACGTGCTGGCCAACCCGTTCCGCGCGGCGACGATGCGCATCGACGAGTTCGCGCAGGCGGTGCAGGTGTCGGTGGCGACGGCGAACCGCTTTGCCCATGCGCTGGGCTTCGACGGCTACCCGCAGTTCCGCGCCGAACTGGTGCGCGGGTTCGAGGCCACGCTGGCGCCGGTCGAGAAGCTGCGCACCGAACTGGAGCGCCCGGCCACCGTCACGGAAATCATCGCGGCCTCGCTGGAGGAGAACGAGCGCAACCTGCAGGCGACCCGCCGCGCGCTCGATGCCGATGCCTGCGAACGCGCGGTGACGGCGATCCTCGAGGCCGAGCATGTCTATGTGCTGGGCTTCGGCGCGAGCGGCTATCTGGCCGGCCTGCTGCAGCACGGGCTCGACATGTACTGCCGCACGGTGATCACGGTCGCCGGCGTCGGCGGCGCGTCGACGGCGGCGCGGCAGCTGTTCAAGCTGACCAGCCGCGATCTGGTGATTCCGATTGCTTTTCCCCGCTATGTCTATGACAGCGTCGCGCTGACCGAGCGCGCCCGCGCCCACGGTGCCCGCATCCTGGCGCTGACCGACGGGCCGACCTCGCCGCTGGCGCCGTTTGCCGATATCGCGCTGTATGTCAGCGCCGGCCGGCAGCTGTCGCCGAACTCGGATGCGGCCGTGCTGGCGATGATCGAGGCGCTGTGCGGCGCGGTGGCACACCGCGCCACCGGCTCGGTCAAGGCCGCCGCCGACATGACCGAATTCGTGCTGCCCTGGCTGCATCAGACCCATGCCCGCGGCGATTCCAGCCGCACCGCCGCGGCGGGCGACACGCAGACCAAGCCCCGTCCGGGGTCCGGCAAGGCGCCACGGCGCCGGCGCCCGGACCCCGGCACCGAATAACGCTCCCGAGCCTCACCGAGTTGCCTGCCGTGCAGGCCGACCAAGCACCATGAACGCAGACCGATCGACCTCCAAGCCCACGCCCGTGATCGCCATCCATGGCGGGGCCGGCACCATCACCCGCGCCGCGATGGACGCGGACAAGGAAGCCCAATACATCGCCGCGCTCGAACAGGCCCTGCGCGCGGGCCAGCGCCTGCTGGCGGACGGCGCCAGCGCCGTCGATGCCGTGACCGAAGCGGTGCGGCTGCTCGAGGACTGTCCGCTGTTCAATGCCGGCAAGGGCGCCGTGCTGACCAACGCCGGCACCTATGAACTCGACGCCGCGGTAATGGACGGCGCCACCCGCGACGCCGGCGCGGTGGCCTGCGTCAAGCGCCTGCGCAATCCGGTGCTGGCGGCGCGCGCCGTGATGGAACGCAGCGAGCATGTGCTGTTCGCCGCCGACGGCGCGGAAGCCTTCGCGCAGGCGCAGGGCCTGCCGCTGGTCGAGGCGGATTACTACTACACGCGGGAGCGCCATGCGCAATGGCAACGCGCCCGCGCGGGCAGCGGCATGGCCCTGCTCGATCACGACGCCGCCGCGCTGGCCGCGCGCGCCGACGCCGATGAGGCGGGCGGCGAGCCGCTCGATCCCGGCACCAAGTTCGGCACCGTCGGCGCGGTCGCGCTCGACGCCCAGGGCCGGCTCGCCGCGGCAACGTCCACCGGCGGCATCACCAACAAGCAGCTCGGCCGCGTCGGCGATACGCCGGTAATCGGCGCCGGCTGCTATGCCGACGAACTGGTGGCGGTGTCGACCACCGGCACCGGCGAGATGTTCATCCGCGCGGTGGCGGCCTACGACATCTCGGCGCGCATGCGCTATGCCGGCAGCTCGCTGGAGGCCGCGACGCATGCGGTCGTGATGCAGAGCCTGCCGGCGATCCAGGGCCGGGGCGGGCTGGTGGCGATCGACGCGGCCGGTAATGTCGCGCTGCCGTTCAACACCGAAGGCATGTACCGCGGTCATGCCCGCGTTGGCGAGCCGGTCCACGTGGCGATCTACCGCTGACCCCATGCCCGCAGGTTTCGAGGAACACTCCATGGCTACATCGTCTTCCACGTCTTCCGCGCCTTCCGCATCCAGCCTCGCGCTGCCGCCGCAGCGCGTCGTGTCCGTCAACGACCTGACGGTGCGCTTCGCTACCTCCGAACGCACCGTCGAAGCCGTGCGCGGCCTGTCCTTCCATATCGACCGCGGCGAGACGCTGGCGGTGGTCGGCGAGTCGGGCTCCGGCAAGTCGGTGACCTCGCTGGCGCTGATGCGCCTGGTCGAACATGGCGGCGGACGTCTGGCCAGCGGCAGCATGCTGCTGCGCCGCCGTGGCGGCGACGTGCTCGACCTCGCCAGCGCGGACGCCGGCACGATGCGCGGCATCCGCGGTGCCGATATCGCGATGATCTTCCAGGAGCCGATGACCTCGCTCAATCCGGTGTTCCCGGTCGGCGAGCAGATCGCGGAATCGATCCGCCTGCATCAGAACAAGAGCCGCGCGGCGGCCCGCGCCGAGGCGTTGCGCATGCTCGAGCTGGTGCGCATCCCCGAGGCGCGCCGCGTGCTGGACCGCTATCCGCATCAGCTGTCCGGCGGCATGCGCCAGCGCGTGATGATCGCGATGGCGCTGTCGTGCCGGCCCGCGCTGCTGATCGCCGACGAGCCGACCACCGCGCTGGACGTCACCATCCAGGCCGAGATCCTGCAGCTGATCCGCAATCTGCAGGCCGAGATGCAGATGGGCGTGCTGTTCATCACGCACGACATGGGCGTGGTGGCCGAAATGGCGGACCGCGTGCTGGTGATGTACCGCGGCGAGAAGGTCGAGGAGGGCCACGCGCCGACCGTGTTCGCGCGGCCCGCGCACCCCTACACGCGCGCACTGCTGTCCGCGGTGCCCAAGCTCGGCGCGATGGCAGGCACCGATCTGCCGGCCAAGTTTCCGCTGGTGCGGGTGGAGGGCGGCGATGGGCATGCGGGCGCCGAAGTCCCCGGCGATAGACCGGCCGCGGCCACGCGTCCCGATGCCTCGGCCCAGCCGATCCTGCGCGTGCGCGATCTCGTGACCCGCTTCGACGTGCCGGGCGGGCTGTTGGGACGGCCGACGCGCCGCGTGCATGCGGTCGAGCGCGTCAGCTTCGACCTGTATCCCGGCGAGACGCTGGCGCTGGTCGGCGAATCGGGCTGCGGCAAATCGACGACGGGCCGCTCGCTGCTGCGCCTGGTCGAAAGCCAGAGCGGCACCATCGAATTCGCCGGCCAGAACATCGGCGAACTGTCGGGGCCCGCGCTGCAGAGCCTGCGCCGCAATATCCAGTTCATTTTCCAGGACCCGTTCGCCTCGCTCGATCCGCGCGTGCCGGTCGGCTATTCGATCATGGAGCCGCTGCTGGTGCACAAGGTCGCCAGCGGCAAGGAGGCCGAGCAGCGCGTGGCCTGGCTGCTCGACAAGGTCGGCCTGTCACCTGCCCATGCCGCCCGCTATCCGCACGAGTTCTCGGGCGGCCAGCGCCAGCGCATCTGCATCGCGCGCGCCCTGGCGCTGAACCCGAAGGTCGTGATCGCCGACGAGTCGGTGTCCGCGCTGGACGTCTCGATCCAGGCGCAGATCGTCAACCTGATGCTCGACCTGCAGCGCGAGATGGGCATCGCCTTCCTGTTCATCTCGCACGATATGGCGGTGGTCGAACGCGTCAGCCACCGGGTCGCGGTGATGTATCTGGGGCAGATCGTCGAGATCGGCCCGCGCCGCGCGATCTTCGAGAACCCGCAGCATCCCTATACGAAGAAGCTGATGTCGGCGGTACCGGTGGCCGACCCCGCGCGCCGGCATCTGCGGCGCGAGCCGCAGGTCGACGAGCTGCCGAGCCCGATCCGCGCGATCGGCGACGAGCCGGTGGTGCAGCCGCTGGTGGCCGTCGCCCCGGACCACTTCGTTGCGCGGCACGCCGTCGGCGGCGCCTATTGAGGCTGCCCGCGCCAACCCGCATTGTGCCGACCCGTATTGAGCCAACCGTATTGAGCCAACCGTATTGAGCCAACCGTATTGAGCCAACCGTATTGAGCCAACCCGGGCTGCAAGGCCGCCAAGAGCCGACCCAGCCCGATCACCCTGCCAGTCTTACCAAGGAGAATCGACAATGATGCAAGCCAGTTTGTCCCGACGTGGCGCCGCGCGCCTGTTTGCCGGCGGCCTGCTGATGGCCGCGTTTGCGGCCGGACCGGCCTTCGCCGCCAAGGACGCGGTGATGGCGGTGGCCTCTACCTTCACCACGCTCGATCCCTACGATTCGAACGACACGCTGTCGCAGGCGGTCTCCAAGAGCTTCTACCAGGGCCTGTTCGGCCTGGACAAGGACATGAAGCTGGTCAACGTGCTGGCCGACAGCTATGACGTCAGCAAGGACGGACTGGTCTATACCATCAAGGTCAGGAAGGGCGTCAAGTTCCACGACGGCACCAGCTTCGACGCCACCGCGGTCAAGGCCAATCTGGACCGCGTCACCGATCCGGCCAACAAGCTCAAGCGCTACACGCTGTTCAACCGCGTCGCGCGCACCGACGTGGTCGACCCGACCACCGTCAAGATCACGCTGAAGGAGCCGTTCTCGCCGTTCATCAACGTGCTGGCGCACCCGTCGGCCGTGATGATTTCGCCGACCGCGCTGAAGAAGTACGGCAAGGACATCGCCTTCCACCCGGTCGGCACCGGTCCCTTCGAATTCGTCGAGTGGAAGCAGCCCGACCACCTGCGCGGCAAGAAGTTTGCCGGCTACTGGAAGAGCGGCCTGCCGAAGATCGACACCATCACCTGGAAGCCGGTGGTCGACAACAACAGCCGCTCGGCCATCATGCAGACCGGCGAGGCCGACTTCGCCTTCAGCATTCCGTTCGAGCAGGCCGCGGTGCTCAAGGCCAGCCCGAAGGTCGACCTGATCGCCGCGCCGTCGATCATCCAGCGCTACCTGTCGCTCAACACGCAGGTCAAGCCGTTCAACGATCCCAAGGTGCGCCAGGCGATCAACTACGCGATCAACAAGCAGGCGCTGGCCAAGGTGGCGTTCGCCGGCTATGCGGTGCCGGCCGAAGGCGTGGTGCCGCCGGGCGTCGATTTCGCCGAGAAGCTGGGCCCGTGGCCGTACGATCCGGCCAAGGCCCGCGCGCTGCTGAAGGAGGCTGGCTATCCGAACGGCTTCGAAACCACGCTGTGGTCCGCCTATAACCACACCACCGCGCAGAAGGTGATCCAGTTCGTGCAGCAGCAGCTGCAGCAGGTCGGCATCAAGGCCTCGGTGCAGGCGCTCGAGGCCGGCCAGCGCGTCGAGAAGGTCGAGAGCGTGCCCAGGCCCGAGGACGCCGGCGTGCGCATGTACTACGTCGGCTGGTCCTCGTCGACCGGCGAATCGGACTGGGCGCTGCGACCGCTGCTGGCGTCCGAATCGATGCCGCCCAAGCTGCTGAATACCGCGTACTACAAGAACGACCAGGTCGATGCCGACATCGCCGGCGCGCTGCGTACCACCGACCGCAACGAGAAGGCGCGGCTGTACAAGGACGCGCAGCAGCGCATCTGGGCCGACGCCCCGTGGGCCTTCCTGGTGACCGAGCAGGTGCTGTATGCCCGCAGCAAGCGGCTGAGCGGCGCCTATGTGATGCCGGATGGCTCGTTCGAGTTCGAGAACATCGATATCAAGAGCAGCTCGCAGTAAGCCGCGCAGCGCCGCCCGCCCCAGGTATGCGGGGGCGGGGCGGGCGGCCGGCGGTCTTTTGCGGCCATCCTCATTGCCATTGT
Source organism: Cupriavidus cauae (assembly GCF_026210475.1). NCBI lineage: Bacteria > Pseudomonadati > Pseudomonadota > Betaproteobacteria > Burkholderiales > Burkholderiaceae > Cupriavidus > Cupriavidus cauae. Next base: position 175,217 of record NZ_CP080294.1, on the reverse strand, counting down.
TGCAAGCCCCCCGGTGTCCGCGCCGGTCGCCGATTGCTGATCGGCGCGGACCCACGGAGTCGTCATGTTGAATTACTTTCTGAAGCGCGTGCTGGGCGTGGTGCCGACGATGCTGATCGTCGCGGTGCTGGTCTTCCTGTTCGTGCATCTGCTGCCCGGCGATCCGGCGCGGCTCGCCGCGGGGCCGGAGGCCGATGCCGCCACCGTCGAACTGGTGCGCAAGGACCTGGGCCTGGACAAGCCGCTGCACGAGCAGTTCGTCACCTTCTTCGGCAATGCGCTGCAAGGGGAGTTCGGCAACTCGCTGCGCACCAAGCGCCCGGTCAGCGAGGAGATCGGCGACCGTTTCTTCCCGACGCTGTGGCTGACCGTCGCCTCGATGCTGTGGGCCGTGGTGTTCGGCATGCTGATCGGCATCGGCTCGGCGGTCTGGCGCAATCGCTGGCCGGACCGCATCGGCATGACGCTGGCGGTGTCGGGCATTTCGTTCCCGGCCTTCGCCCTCGGCATGCTGCTGATGGAGATCTTCTCGGTCCAGCTCGGCTGGCTGCCGTCGATCGGCGCGGAAAGCTGGAAGCACTACATCCTGCCGTCGCTGACGCTCGGCGCCGCCGTGGCCGCCGTGATGGCGCGCTTTACGCGGGCGTCGTTCGTCGAGGTGCTGCAGGAAGATTACGTGCGTACGGCGCGCGCCAAGGGCGTGCGCGAGTCGCTGGTGGTCGCCAAGCACTGCCTGCGCAACGCGATGATCCCGGTCGTCACGATGATGGGCCTGCAGTTCGGCTTCCTGCTGGGCGGCTCGATCGTCGTCGAGAAGGTGTTCAACTGGCCCGGCCTCGGCCGGCTGCTGGTCGATGCCGTCGAGATGCGCGACTACCCGGTGATCCAGGCCGAGGTGCTGCTGTTCTCGCTCGAATTCATTCTGATCAATCTGGTGGTGGATCTGCTGTACACGGTGATCAACCCCACCATCCGCTACAAGTGAGGCCGTCCATGACCGAGCTATCGACCGTGGCCAACGAGGCCGCCGTGCCGGGCGCGGCGGCGCAGGCCGAGCCCGTCCGCACGCCGTGGAGCGAATTCTGGCGCAAGTTCCGCCGCCAGCATCTGGCACTCGCCGCCGGCGTGTTCGTGATCCTGCTGGTGATCGTCGCCGTGCTGTCGCCGCAGCTGGTGCCCTACGATCCCGAGAACTACTTCGACTACGACGCGCTGAACGCGGGGCCGTCGGCGGCGCACTGGTTCGGCGTCGATTCGCTGGGCCGCGACATCTTCAGCCGCATCCTGGCCGGCACGCGCATCTCGCTTGCCGCCGGCTTCTTCTCGGTGATCGTCGGCGCCATCGTCGGCACGCTGCTGGGCCTGCTGGCCGGTTACTACGAGGGCTGGTGGGACCGGATCGTGATGCGGATCTCCGACGTGCTGTTCGCGTTTCCGGGCATCCTGCTGGCGATCGGCATCGTCGCCATCCTGGGCAACGGCATGGTCAACGTGGTGTTCGCGGTGGCGATCTTCAGCATCCCGGCGTTCGCGCGGCTGGTGCGCGGCAACACGCTGATGCTCAAGCGCCTGACCTATATCGAGGCCGCGCGCAGCATCGGCGCGTCCGACTGGACCATCCTGATGCGGCATATCCTGCCGGGCACGATATCGTCGATCGTCGTCTATTTCTCGATGCGGATCGGCACCTCGATCATCACCGCGGCCAGCCTGTCCTTCCTCGGCCTGGGCGCGCAGCCGCCGACGCCCGAGTGGGGCGCGATGCTGAACGAGGCGCGCGCCGACATGGTCACGGCCCCGCATGTGGCGATCTTTCCCAGCCTGGCGATCTTCCTGACCGTGCTCGCGTTCAACCTGCTGGGCGACGGGCTGCGCGACGCGCTCGATCCGAAGATCGATCGCCGCTGACGGAGGGCCATCGCGATGCCGCACGAACCCTCCGCCGCGCCGGACTCGCCTGCACCGGGCGTTCCTCCGCATATCGGCGAGCTGCCGGCCGGCGCGCGCAATGCGATCACCGATGTGCCGGGCGTTCGCGTGGGCCATTGCACGCTGGCCGATGGCGCGGTGCAGACCGGCGTCACGGTGGTGCTGCCGCACGCCGGCGATCCGTACCTGGACAAGGTGCCGGCCGCGGCCGCGGTGCTGAACGGATTCGGCAAGAGCATCGGGCTGGTGCAGGTCGACGAGCTCGGCGTCCTGGAGACGCCGATCGCGCTGACCAACACCTTTGCGGTCGGCGCCGTGGCGCAGGCGCAGATCCGGCAGGCGATCGCGGCCCACGCCGAGATCGGCCGCGGCTGGCCCACCGTCAATCCGCTGGTGTTCGAATGCAATGACGGCTATCTGAACGACATCCAGGCGATTGCCGTCGGCGAAACGCACTATCTGCGGGCCTGCGCCGCGGCCGGCGCCGATGTTGCGCAGGGCGCGGTCGGGGCGGGGCGCGGCATGTCGGCGTTCGGCGTCAAGGGCGGCATCGGCACGGCGTCCCGGCTTGCGGGGCCTTACCGCGTGGGAGCGCTGGTGCTGGCGAACTACGGCACGCCGTCGATGCTGACGGTCGCCGGCAGGCGGGTCGGTGCCGAACTGGCGCAGCGGCTGGCCGCGCCCACTGCAACGGACGCCGCCGCAACGGACGCCGCCACAACGAATGCCGCCGCAACGGACGCTGCGCCCGCTGCAACGGACGCGGGGCGGGCCGCAACGGACGCCGCGCAGACTGCCGCTGACGCCAGGCCGGAGAAGGGCTCGATCATCATGATCGTCGCCACCGACGCGCCGCTCGATTCCCGCCAGCTGGGACGGCTGGCGCGGCGTGCCGGCGCGGGGCTGGCACGCACCGGATCGGTCTACGGTCATGGCTCCGGCGATATCGCGCTGGCCTTCAGCACCGCCTATACCGTGCCGCACGACGCCGCCACGCCGATGCCGGCCGTCGCGATGGTCCACGAGACCGAGCTCGATCCGCTGTTCCACGCCGTGGCCGACAGCGTCGAGCAGGCCACCCTGCATGCGCTGTGGCACGCCGAGACCGTCGGCGGCCGCGACGGCCATTGCCGCCGCAGCCTGCTGTCGTGGATGCCTGAATTGAATTTCGCCGACTGAACCGCGCACGCCGCCGCTGCGGCCGGCGCGCGCCATTCCCGCGTGCGTCGCCGCTGCGTTTTGCGCGCGCCATTTCCATGAAGATCCTGATCTCCACCGATATCGAGGGCGTCGCCGGCGTCTTCCATCCCGAACAGACGCGCCCGGGCAATGGCGAGTACGAGCGTGCCCGCGCCTGGATGACGCGCGAAGCCGACGCCGCGGCGCGGGGCGCCTTCGCGGCCGGGGCCGAGGCCGTCTGGGTCAACGACTCGCATGGGGGCTTCCGCAACCTGCTGCCGGACCTGCTGGACCCCCGTGTGCGCATCGTGCTAGGCAAGCCGCGCTACGCCGGCATGATGAGCGGGATCGAGCAGGATTGCGACGGCGTGCTGATGATCGGCTATCACGGCCGCGCGCAAGGCCGCGGCATCCTGGCGCATACGATCAACAGCAGCGCGTTCGCCAGCGTGACGATCGGCGGCATCGAACTCGGCGAAGCGGGGTTGTACGCCGCGCTGGCGGGCGAGGCCGGTGTGCCGGTGCTGATGGCGAGCGGCGACGATGTCTTCGTCGACGAAACGTCGGCGCTGATGCCGTGGGTGCGCTACGTGGCCACCAAGCGCGCGCAGGGGCAGGGCAGCGGGGATTCGATGACGCCGGCGGCTGCGTGCGAGGCGATCGGCGCGGCCGCGCAAGCCGCGGTCCGCGCGCTGCGGACCGATCCGGCCGGGGCCCGGCCCTTCACCATTCCGGGCCCCGTCACGTGCCAATTGCGCACCCTGACGCCCGCGCACGCCGACCTGTTCTGCCAATGGCCCACGCTGCGGCGGCTCGATGGTGTCACGCTGAGTTTCGATGCGCCCAGCGTGACCGACGCGGTGCGCATGCTGAACTGCCTGTCGGCGATGTCGTTCATGCTGCGGTAGCGGCGAATGGGGCAGCGTGGGTTTTCTCCCCTCTCCCGCTTGCGGGAGAGGGGCGGGAGAGAGGGCAAACGGCAGCCGCCATGTCGCTGCAGTTTGAAACCACCTGCGGTGGTTCAATTTCCTCAGACAGGTCGATAAGTGGAAAATCACGATCGACGAGGAAAAAGACCGAACCATGAAGCAACGCCGCAAATTTGACCCTGCCTTCAAGCTGGAGGTGGTCCGGATGATCCGGGATCAAGGCCTGTCGGTGGCCGAGGTGTGCCACTCGATGGCCATTGGCGAGACGGCCGTACGGCGCTGGCTGGCCCAGTACGACGCCGAGCTCAAGGGCGAGAAGGGGATTGGTAGGCCGCTGACGCCGGAGCAGCAACGCATCCGTCAGCTGGAGGAAGAGAACCGGCGCCTGAAGGAGGACAACCTGATCCTAAAAAAGGCATCGGCCTTCTTCGCCCGCGAACTGAAGTGATGTATCACGCAGTCAGTGGTTTGCAGAAGGAGGCCATTCCCCTGAGCCGCGCCTGCCTGGCGCTGGGTGTCAGCCGCGCTGGCTATTATGCGTTCTTGCGCCGCCCCGGTGGCGACGCCAAGCGGACCAGACAGATGGTGTACGTGCGCGCCGCATTCGAGGCCAGCGGGCGCACCTATGGCAGCCGGCGGGTGGCGCGGGATGTGAGCCGGCAAGGGGTCAAGATCGGCCGGTATCGCGCTCGCACGCTGATGCGTCAGGCCCATCTGCGTCCGGTGTGGAAACGCAAATTTGTGGCAACGACCAACAGCCGGCACGACCGGCCGGTCGCGCGCAACGTGCTGGATCGACAGTTCAGACCCGCGGCGCCCAACCAGGCGTGGGTGTCGGATATCACGTATATCCGCACGCTAGAGGGCTGGCTGTACCTGGCGGTGGTGCTGGACCTGTACTCCCGCAAGGTCGTGGGCTGGTCCATGGCCGCGGCCATGCCGTCCACCCTGGTGGTAAGCGCGTTGCAGATGGCCATTGCGCACCGCAAGCCGGGGCCGGGTCTGATCGTGCATTCGGATCGTGGCAGCCAGTACGCCAGCGACGAGTACCAGAGCTTGCTGGCGCGTCACGGGATGGTCTGCAGCATGAGCCGCCTGGGCGACTGCTGGGACAACGCGGTGGCCGAACGCTTCTTCCTGAACTTGAAAATGGAGCGCGTGTGGCAGCGCCGCTACGCCGACCGGGCCGAAGCCCGGCGCGACATCATGCAGTACATCGTTGGCTTCTATAACCCCATGCGTCTGCATTCGACACTGGGGTATGAGTCGCCGCAGGATTACGAGGACAAGTTCAACCAGACCACCTTAACGACTGTCTGATAAAACTTGACCACCGCAACCTCCTTCTCCCAACCCTCTCCCCCGTGAGGGGGAGGGAGAATTCCGCCGGCAAGAATCAGTGCCGGCGGTCCGCCGGCGCCCAACCTCAAGCCACCGGCAACGTCTTGCTGAACACGCTGACGCCATCGAGGTCGCGCAGGTCCACCGTCAGGGCCTTCGTCGACGGATCGATATTGACCTCGCCGAAGAACTGGAAGCCCGAATAGGGCGACAGGTTCGCCTGGCCCGCGGGCGGCGCCTTCTGGAAGACCAGTTGGGGGCCGAAGGTGGCGTCGAGCTGGTTGGGGCCGAAGGTCCCGGCGTTCAGCGGGCCGGCCACGAACTCCCAGAACGGCGAGAAATCGGTGAACTGTGCCTTCGACGGATCGTAATAGTGCGCGGCGCAATAGTGCACGTCGGCGGTCAGCCAGACCACATTGGGCACGCCCTTGATGGCGCGCAGCAGCCGCGCGGTTTCCAGCTCGCGGCCCAGTGCCGCGCCGTCGTTGCCGTTGGCGATCGCTTCCCAGCGGGCGTTGCCGGCCGCGTCCTTGCCGTCCGGCACCCACAGGCCGATCGGCATGTCCGCGGCGATGATCTTCCACGTGGCCTGCGATTGCTTCACGCCGTTGACCAGCCATTCCAGCTGCTCGTTGCCGAGGAACACCGTGTCGCCGTTCTCGGTGGTCTGCAGGTTGGCGGTATTGCCGCCACGATACGTGCGCATGTCGAGGACGAACACGTCCAGCAGCGGCCCGTAGGAAACCTTGCGATAGAGCGTTTGCTCCGCCGCGGTGCTGCCGATCCGCATCGGCGCGTATTCGCGGAACGCCTGGGTGGCGCGGGCGACCAGCGTGGCGATGTTCTTCTCGGTGTAGCGCGCGTCGGCGCTCAGGTCCTTGGTCGGCGACCAGTTGTTGGTGACCTCGTGATCGTCCCATTGCCAGATCTGCGGCACCTCGGCCGAGAAGCGGCGCACGTTCTCGTCCATCAGGTTGTAGCGATAGCGGCCGCGGTATTCGTCCAGCGTTTCGGCAACCTTGGAGACCTCCGGCGTCACCAGGTTCTTCCACACGCGGCCGTTCTCGGCGGTGGCCTCGGCCAGGATCGGGCCGTCCGCGTAGATCGTGTCGCCGCTGTGCAGGAAGAAGTCCGGCTCGCGGCGGCGCATCGCCTCGAAGATCTTCATGCCGCCGAACTCGGTATTGATGCCCCAGCCCTGGCCCGCGACGTCGCCACCCCAGACGAAGCGCACGGGGCGATTGGCGTCGGTACGCGGGATCGTGCGGAACTGGCCCGGCACCACCACGCCGGTCGCGCGCGGATTGTCGATGCTGTCACAGGCTACGCGCAGGAAGATCGATTCGCCGGCCGGCAGGCCCGACAGCTCCACGCGGCCGGTGAAATCGGACGCGGCGCTGACGGTGGGGCCGAGCACCTTGCGCGGATTGCGGAAGCTGTCGGTGGTGTCGTACTCCACGCGCAGCTGCGCGGCGCGGTCGGCGCGCGCCCAGACCACCGCGCGTCCATCGCCCACATCGCCGATCTGGATGCCGTACGGCAGCTTGGGCCGCTCGCTGTCGGGCACGATGACCGCCGGCGCCTCGGGCGAGTCGTCGGAGCCGCAGGCGGTCAGGCCGAGGCTGGTGCCGAGGCCGAGCGCGCCGGTGTGGATCAGGAAACGTCGACGGGGGTAGGGGGATCGGGTCATGTCCTGCCTCTCGGGTGTGGGGAAGGGAAAGGCAGGACCTTAGCGGGCGATTGCGAAAGAATGATGAAAGCCGGCGCCGGCCGGGACAGGCGTGCGGCGGACGCGCGGCAGACGCGAGGCAAGCGGGATGGCATGGTCGTTGCGGAACACCGGTTCCTGCGTACCAACGATCAAGGAGATGGCGATGAATCCCTCGCAACCCGGCACGAATCAGGGCGGTGCCAGCATCGTAGGATCGGGCGTCGGTGAAGGCCCCGGCCCGGAAGTGATGGCGGCCTCCAGCCTTGAGGACACCAAGGTCTATTCGTCCGACGGCGAGCACGTCGGCGAGATCAGCGAAATCATGCTCGACGTACCGCGCGGCCGCATTGCCTATGCCGTGCTGACCACCGGCGGCTTTCTGGGCATGGGCGACACGCTGCACGCGATCCCGTGGAACGCGCTGGTCATGGATACCGACCAGAAATGCTTCCGCCTCGGCATCACGGCCGACCGCATCAAGTCGGCGCCCGGCTTCAACAAGGACCAGTGGCCGCGCATGGCGGACCCGCAATGGGGAACGCAGCTGCACCAGTACTACGAGCGCGAGCCGTATTGGCTGTCCGGCGGCGGCACGCTGTGATATCGGCGGCGCGCACCGCATGCCGTCCATGCGGGCGCGTCGTTCTTACAGCGGCATGTAATTCCGCAATGGGCGACGCGGCCGCAGGCGGCGCGCCCAACGTTGCAGGCAGTCCCCGCTAGATCACCCTGGCCGCGCAAAACGCGGCCAGTTGCGTGGCGGGGGTTCTGGCGTTGTCAGCGAAGGGGCCTCAATCGAGGCGCGTGCCGGTCGCCTTGACCTGAGCGTCCCACCAGGCTGTCTCGCTGCGGATCTGCGCGGCGAACGCTTCGGGGCTGTTGCCGACGGGCTCGGCGCCCAGTTCGATCACCCGCTTGCGCATCTCCGGCGTGGCCAGGATGCGGGCGCAGGCTTGATGCAGCTTGTCGATGACGGGCTTGGGCGTGCCGGCCGGCGCCATCAGGCCCTTCCACGCGGTGACCAGATAGCCCTTGACGCCCGCCTCGTCGAAGGTCGGCACATCGGGCAGCGCGGCGGCGCGCTTGTCGCTGGCGACCGCGATCGGCCGCAGCTTGCCCGCCTGCACCTGGGCCAGCAGCGCCGGCATGTTGTCGATCATCAGGTCGATATGCCCCGCCATCAGGTCGGCGACGGCCGGGCCGCTGCCCTTGTAGGGGACGTGCTGCATCTTCAGGCCGGCGGTGCGGTTCAGCAGCTCGCCGCCGAGATGGGCGACGGTGCCGTTGCCGGGCGAGCCGAACGACAGCTTGCCCGGATGGCTGCGCGCATGGGCGAGGAACTCGGACAGGTTGCGCACCGGCAGCTGGGCCCTCACCGCCATCAGGTTGTGCTCGCGCGCCAGCACCGTGACCGGCGCCAGATCGCGCGCGGGATCGAACGGCATCTTGCTGTACAGGCTCGGATTGATCACGGTAGGGCCTGCCGCGGCGAGCAGCAGCGTGTAGCCATCGGGCGCGGCGCGCGCCACGTTTTCGCCGGCGATATTGCCGCCCGCGCCGGGCTTGTTCTCGACCACCACCACCTGGCCCAGCTCTGCCTTCAGGCGATCGGCGAGCAGGCGCGCCAGGATATCGGACGAACCGCCGGGCGCGAACGGCACCACCAGGCGGATCGGCTTGCCGGGATAGGCCGCGTCGGCGCGGGCCGCGCCGCTCAGCGTGGCGGTGCCGATCGCCAGGGCGATGGTGGCGACAAGGGTCTTGAGCATGGTGTCTCCTGTTGTGTTTTATCGGCCGGGCCGCTGGATCCAATGTCCGATCAAGCGTGCGATCAAGCGCCGATCAAGCGCCGATCAAGCGCCGGCCTGCGCCAGCGTGCGCTTGGCGATATTGAGCTGGTGGATCTGGCTGGTGCCCTCGTACAGGCGGAACAGCCGCACATCGCGATAGAAGCGCTCGATGCCGTAGTCGGCGATATAGCCGTAGCCGCCGAACATCTGCACGCAGCGGTCGGCGACGCGCCCGCACATCTCCGAGGCGAAGTACTTGCAGATCGACGCCTGCATCGTCACGTCCTCGCCGCGGTCGCGCTGGCGCGCGGTCTCGAGCACCAGCGCGCGGGCCGCGTGGATTTCGGTCTGGCAGTCGGCGATCATCGCCTGCACCAGCTGGAAGCTCGACAGCGGCTCGCCGAACTGCTTGCGCGTGCTGACGAAGCGGATCGCATCGTCGAGCATGCGGATGGCCGGGCCGATGCACAGCGCCGACAGATGGATGCGCTGCTTGTTCAGCACCTTCATCGCCGTACGGAAGCCCTGGCCCTCGACGCCGCCGATCAGGTTGGCGGCGGGCACGCGGCAATCGTGGAAATGGACCTCAGACACCGGCGAGCCTTCCTGCCCCATCTTGCGGTAGGCCGACCCGGTGCTCAGGCCCGGCGTGCCGCGCTCGACCAGGAAGGCCGAGATGCCGGAGGCGCCGGTGGTCTCGGGATCCGTGCGCGCCATCACCGTGAACAGCCCGGCGATCGGCGCATTGGTGATGAAGCATTTGGTGCCGTTGAGCACATAGTGGTCGCCATCGCGGCGCGCCGACGTGGTCAGCGCCGTTGCATCCGAGCCGGCCTCGGGCTCGGTCAGCGCGAACGAGCCGGTGATCTCGCCGCTCGCCAGGCGCGGCAGATAGCGCTGCTTCTGCTCTGGCGTGCCATCGGCAACCAGCGCTTCCGAGCCGATGCCGGTATTGGTGCCGACGCGCGCGCGGAAGGCCACCGAGCACTGCGACAGTTCGATCGCGGCCAGCACCAGTTCCTCGGTCGTCATGCCCGCACCGCCGTAGGTCTCCGGAATCGAGAAGCCGAACAGTCCGATGTCGGCCATCTCCTTGACCAGGTCGGCCGGCACCTCGTCGCGCGATGCCACCTCGGCCTCGCGCGGCACCAGGCGCTGCTGCACGAAGCGGCGCAGCTGCGCCAGGAATGCGGGGTAGGTCTCGGGGTCTCGGATCATCGTGATGGCTTCCTGTTTGGGTTGGCGGTGGAGCGCGGGACATGCCCCGCGGTCCGACATCGGAGTGGAAGGCAGCGTAGCAATGCGGGCGGAAATAGTGGATCGTTGTTTCGCTATCTTGAACAACTCGCCATTGCCAGGCTGGCCCGGCGCGCTATGATCGAGGCCAGTGGGGCGATGCGCGCGGCGTGCCGCCTCTTGTTGCCGTACCTCCCGAAGCGCCGCCGATGGCTCCACGCCCCCATCATCCCGATCCCGCCTTCGCCACCACGCTGGCGCACGGCCTGTCGCTGCTGCAGTGCTTCGGCATCGGCGACAGCGTGCTCAGCAACAAGGAACTGGCCGAGCGCACCGGCCTGTCGCCGGCGACCGTCAGCCGCCTGACCTACACGCTGGCGGCACGCGGCCTGCTGCGCTACGACGCGCAATTGCGCCGCTATCGGCTGGGATCGACCACGCTGGCGCTCGGCTACCCGCTGCTGGCCACGCTGCGCATCCGGCAATTGGCGCGGCCGCTGATGAAGCAGCTGGCCGACGAGATCGACGGTTCCGTGTCGCTGGGCCTGCGCGACCGCACGCAGATGGTCTACGTGGAGACGAGCCGCGGCCACGACGCGATGGCGTTCCGGCCCGATATCGGCGCGACGCTGCCGATGCTGCCGACCGCGATCGGGCGCGCCTGGCTGTGCACGGCGTTGCCGCGGGAAAGCGCGCCGGTGCTGGCGGCATTGCGCAAGGCCGATCCGGCGGAATTCCGGCGGCAGGCGTCCGCGCTCGGGCGCGCCCGGGAAGAGATGGCCGAGTTCGGCTTCTGTACCTCGCGCGGCGAATGGCAGAGCGACATCCATGCCGTGGCGGCGCCGCTGCCGACGCGTATCGATGGGGAAGTCATGGTGTTCAACTGCGGCGTGCTCGGCGTGCGGATGACCCCGCGCAAGCTCGAGCGGCAGATGGGGCCTCGGCTGCTGAGGATGGTCGCGAAGGTCGAGGCCGCGCTGAGGAGGAGCCGATGACGCGGCCTGGCTCGCGCTCTGACTCGCGCCCTGGATTGCGCTCCGGCTCGCGCTCGGAGTCGCGCCAAGACTCGCGCTCCCACTCGCGGACCGACGCGCGCTCGGGCGAGCGTTCCGATGTGCGCGCCGGCTCGCGGCCCGGTTCCCGCGCCAGCGCGGCGCAGCCCCTGCCGCGCTCCAACGAGCCGGCCGACAAGGACCGGCAGTTCGCCGCCACGCTGGCCAACGGCATCGACATCCTGCTGGCCTTCGACAGCGGCGATGCGATGCTCGGCAATCGCGATTTCGCCGAGCGTACCGGGCTGTCGAAGACCACCGTTGCCCGGTTGACGCACACGCTGACAGCCTTGGGCTATCTTCGCCACGACACGGCGCTGCGCAAATACCGGCTCGGCGCGGCGGTGCTGTCGATGGGCTATCCGCTGCTGGCCAGCATGCATCTGCGCCAGCTGGCGCGGCCGCTGATGAAGGCGCTGGCGGACCGGCTGTGCGGCGCGGTATCGCTCGGTATCCGTGATCGCACGCAGATGATCTATGTCGAGACCGCGCGCTCGACCGACAGCCTGATCGTGACGCCGGAGATCGGCGCCGCGCTGCCGATGCTGTCCACCGCCATCGGCCGCGCGTGGCTCAGCCACGCCCCGGCGCACGAACGCGATGCGGTGCTGAATCAGCTGCGGCTGCAGGACCCCGACGCCTTCGCCCGCGCACAGCCGCGCCTGGCCGATGCCCGCCGCGACCTGGAGCGGCAAGGCTACTGCGCCAACCGCGCCGAATGGCGTCCCGAGGTCTACGGCTTCGCGGTGCCAATGTGCCAGCCGGTCGGCTCGCAATTGTTCGTGCTGAACTGCGGCGTGCCGGCCGCGCAGGGCAGTTTCGCGGCGATCGAGAAGCAGGCCGGGCCGCAGTTGCGCGCGCTGATGCTCGATATCGAGAGGATGCTGGGGTTGCGATAGCGCGCCGGTAACCCGGCTTCGTGCTCCGGCATGCTGCGGCGCGACAAGCGCCGGCCTGGAGAAGAGTAAGACCGAAGTCCCGGTCACCGTGTCGTTATTCCGCATCGCAGCAATGGCCCGTTCGTCACTGACCCGCTTCCGTTATTGCGAAAACCGATTCAATCCTGCTCTTCATTGACTTGACCTTGCGTAAACACGCCTCTACGATCCCCGTCCTATAGCCAATGTGTTCGTATATAGAACGCTAGTTCGAAATGCGGCACTAGCGCAGCAACACGCGGACACCTTTCGGCACGTTTTTGGAGACAGATCTTGAGCAAGGTCGCCGGGTTCTTTACTGAACTGATGCGCCGGTATTTGCCGGACCCCTTCGTTTTTGCCATCGGACTGACGCTGCTCAGCATGGTGATGGCCATGCTGGTGCAGGGACAGGCCGCGCCCGCCGTGATCCTGGAATGGGGCAAGGGCTTCTGGAACCTGCTGGCGTTCACCACGCAGATGGCCGTGATCCTCGCGATGGGCTACGTGCTGGCGACCGCGCCGCTGGTCGACCGTTTCCTCGACCGCATCGTCGAACGCGTGGCCACGCCGCGCGGCGCGGTGATCGTCGCCACGCTGGTCGGCGGCATCGGCAGCTATCTGAACTGGGGCTTCGGGCTGGTGATCGGCGGTATCGTCGCGCGCAAGCTGGCGCTGAGGGTCAAGGGCGTCCACTATCCGCTGATCATCGCCGCGGCCTACAGCGGCTTCACGCTGTACGGCCTCGGCCTGTCGGCCAGCATCCCGGTGCTGATCTCCACGCCGGGTCATCCGATGGAAAAGCTGATGGGCGTGATCGCGCTGAAGGACACGATCTTCTCGACGCCGATGCTGCTGACCAGCCTGGCGGTGATCATCACGCTGCCACTGCTCAACGCGATGCTGCATCCGCGCGATCCGAAGGACGTGACCGAAATCAATGCGCAAGCCGAAACGCGCGCGGAGCAGGGCAGTGCGGCCGGCGGCCACAGCATGGGGCTGGAGAACACGCTGGCCACGCGGATGAACAACAGCCGGCTGCTCAGCCTGGTGATCGGTGTCTGCGGGCTGGCCTACGTGGGGCTGTACTTCACGCAGGGCGGCACGCTCGACCTGAACCTGATCAACTTCCTGATCCTGTTCATCGGCGTGCTGCTGCTCGGCACGCCGGCCAACTATGTGGCCAAGCTGAACGAGGGCATCAAGACGATTTCGGGCATCATCCTGCAGTATCCGTTTTATGCGGGCATCATGGCGGTGATGGCCGGATCGGGCCTGGTCGACACCATCTCGCGCGTGTTCGTCGATATCGCGACGCCGCAGACGCTGCCGTTCTGGGGGCTGGTCAGCTCGTTCTTCATCAACTTCTTCGCGCCCTCCGGCGGCGGCCACTGGGTCATCCAGGGACCGTTCATGATCGATGCGGCCAAGGCAATCGGCAGCTCGGTCGCGCAGACCTCGATGTCGGTGATGCTCGGCAATGCCTGGAACGACCTGGTGCAGCCGTTCTGGATCCTGCCGGCGCTGGCGCTGTCGAAGCTGAAGCTCAAGGACGTGATGGGCTACACCGTGATCATGATGTTCTGGGTCGGCCTGATCTACATCGTCGCCATGCTGGCGTGGGGCGCGCAGATCTGACGATCCGGGTCTGGCCATCGGTCACCGCGCTTTGCCAACGACAACACAGGAGACACCATGCCGTACATCATCGAGACCTTCGACAAGCCCGACCACCAGCACGTGCGCAAGGCCCAGCGGCCGGCGCATCTGGACTTCCTCGAAGCCAACAAGTCGCTGCTGCTGGCCTGCGGTGCCAAGCTGAACGACGATGGCAGCGATGCGGGCGGCGGTCTCTATATCGTCGATGTCGAGACCCGCGAGGCCGCGCAGGCGCTGATCGAAGCCGATCCCTTCCATCAGGCGGGCCTGTTCGCCGAAGTGCGGATCACGCGCTGGCGCAAGGCCTATCTCGATGGCGTCTGCTGTCTCTGACTGACATCCCGATCGATCGGACCGCGCGGGCCGGCGCATCGGCGCTGGCACCGCGGCGCGTCCGTGCCGGAGGCTATCCCCGATGCGATGGAAACAACGGCCGGAAGGCTCCAACTGGGGCGATTTCGGCGCCGACGACCAGCTCGGCCGTCTGAACCTGATCACCGCGGACAAGATCCGCGCCGCCGCGCAGGAGATCCGCAGCGGCCGCACGTTCTGCCTGTCGCTGCCGCTCGATCTGCCGGGTGGCAATGCGCTGAACGTGCGCCGGCATCCGCCGGTGCTGCGGCCCACCTATCGCGACGACATTCCGTACGTCAATTTCCCGCTGGCCAGGGTCGATGCCAATGCGCTCGACGTGCTCAGCGACGACCAGGTCCTGCTGTCGCTGCAGTATTCGACGCAGTGGGACTCGCTGGCCCACGTCGGCGCGCTGTTCGATGCCGACGGCGATGGGGTGGCGGAACGCGTCTATTACAACGGTTTCCGGCCCAATGCGGAGATCGTCGGGCCGGTCGATTATGCCGAGGCCGATGATTTCGCCGCGCATCCCTGCGGGCATGACCATAGCCACGCCGATGCGCTGGGCATCGAGACGCTGGCCGTGCATGGCGTGCAGGGGCGGGGCGTGCTGGTCGATCTGGCGGAGCATTTTGGCCGCGATTTCCGCACCGTCGGCTACGACGACCTGATGCGCGTGATGGACGCCGATCAGGTCGCCGTCGAGACCGGCGACATCCTGGTGCTGCGCACCGGCTTCGCCGAGATGGTGCTCGAGATGGGCGGCAGGCCCGATGCGCACGCGCTGCATCACAGCTGCTGCGCGCTCGATGGCCGCGACGAGCGGCTGCTGCAATGGATCACCGATGCGGGCATCGCCGCGCTGGCCGCCGACAACTACGCGGTCGAACGCTTTCCGGCCCGGCCACCGGCGCCGGGGCAGGGCGCGGTGCCGATGCTGCCGCTGCATCATCACTGCCTGTTCAAGCTGGGTCTGCCACTGGGCGAGCTGTGGTATCTGCGCGATCTCGCCGCGTGCCTGCGCGCAGAAAGGCGTTCGCGCTTTTTCCTGACCGCGCCGCCGCTGCGCCTGCCCGGCGCGATGGGCTCGCCCGTGACGCCGATCGCCACGGTATGACCTCGCTTACTCTCTTCACCGTACCGCTACAACAAGGAGATCGCCATGCTGTTCATGGTTGAAATGACCGTCCGCATTCCCCATTCGGCCGACCCGCAGGCCGTCGACAAGCTGAAGGCCGACGAGAAGGCGTTTTCGCAGCAGCTGCAGCGCGAAGGCAAGTGGCGCCACCTGTGGCGCGTGGTGGGCCAGTACGCCAACGTCAGCATCTTCGACGTCAAGGACAACGACGAGCTGCATACGCTGCTGACCTCGCTGCCGCTGTATCCGTATATGGAGATGAAGGTCACGCCGCTGGCGCAACACGGTTCCGCGATCGCGCAGAACTGATGTCTGTGTCGCTCCGTGTGGGCGCTTTCCCGCGCCGCGCGGGGCATCGATCGATCGTCGTCCCGAGTACCGCCGCGAATCGCCGAGCATCACCGAGCATCACCGAGAATCGCTGGGTACCGCCGACAACTGCTGAGAACCGCTGAGAACCGCTTCTGCCATGCCCTTCGCCGACCTTTCCGACGTTCGCCTCCACTACCAGCTCGATGGCGACCCGAGCCTGCCGGTGCTCGTGCTGTCCAATTCGCTGGGTACCAACTTCGACATGTGGCAGCCGCAGATCGCGGCCTTCACGCAGCATTTCCGCGTGCTGCGCTACGACACGCGCGGCCATGGCCGCTCGTCCGTGCCTGCCGGCCCCTATAGCGTCGCCCAGCTCGGTGGCGACGTCATCGCGCTGCTCGATACGCTGCAGATCGAGCGCGCGCATTTCTGTGGGCTGTCGATGGGCGGCATCACCGGCATGTGGCTGGGCCTGAACCACGCAGCGCGGCTGAACAAGCTGGTGCTGTGCAATACCGCGGCCTACATCGGCCCGCCGGAGAACTGGACCAACCGCGCCGCGGCGGTCGAGCGCGATGGGGTGGGGTCGATCGCGGCCGCGGTCGTCGACAGATGGCTGACGCCGGACTTCGCCGCCGCGCATCCGGAACGGGTGCAGCAGTTGCGCGCGATGCTGAGCGCGACCGATGCCGCCGGCTACGCGGCCAATTGCCGCGCGATTCGCGACAACGATCTGCGCGCCGACATCCATCGGATCGCGGTGCCGACGCTGGTGATCGCGGGCTCGGGCGATATTCCGACGCCGCCGTCCGACGGCCGCTATATGGCCGAGACGATTCCGGGCGCGTCCTATGTAGAACTGGAGGCGGCCCACCTGTCGAATCTGCAGCAGGTGGAGCGGTTCACGCAGGCGGTCGTCGATTTTCTGACTGGCGCCTGAAAGCCCAGGTGGTCGTGGTTCCTCTGACTTGCGCCGGAAGGCCAGGGCAGAGGCCTCGGTAACGACGCCACGTCGTCCCCCGCGCAGGCGGGACGACGCGTCCGTGCAGCCGTCCCCCCTGCCTGCGCACGGGAGACGACCAACTCAATCGACCTTCGCGCCCGAACGCTTGACCACCGTCGACCATTTGCGGATCTCGCTGTCGACAAAGCGCGCGGTCTGCTCCGGCGACATTGGCATCGGCTCCGAGCCGCGGTCGACGATGAACTTCTGCAGCTCCGGCGATTGCAGCGCCTTCACCGTTTCGGCATTGAGCTGCGACACGATGGCCGGCGGCGTGCCGGCCGGCGCCATCAGCACCGCCCATCCCAGTGCCTCGAAGTCGGGCACGCCTTGCTCCTGCACGGTCGGCACGTTCGGCAGCTGCGGCACGCGCTTGCCCGCGGTCACGGCCAGCGGCACCGCCTTCTTCGACTGGATCAACGGCAAGGCCGCGGTGATCGAGTCGACCATCACCGGAATCTGATTGCCGAGGAAGTCCGCCTGCGCGGGGCCGCTGCCCTTGTACGGGATATGGACCATGAAGATGCCGGCGCGCGCCTTCAGCATCTCGGCCGACAGATGCTGCGTGCCGCCGATGCCGGCGCTCGCGTAGCTCAGCTTGCCCGGCGCCGCCTTGGCCTTGCTCACCAGATCGCGCAGCGACGTGATGCCGGACGCGGGCGTCGACAGGAACACCAGCGGCACCGAGAACACGCCCGAGATCGCCTGGAAATCGCGGCGCGGATCGTAGCCGATCGATGCGTACAGCGTCTGGTTGATCGCCATCGCACTGCCGGCCATCACCAGCGTATAGCCATCCGGCGCGGCGCGAGCGGCCAGTTCCATGCCGATATTGCTGCCGGCGCCCGCGCGGTTCTCGACTACCACCGATTGCCCCAGCTGCTTGCCGAGCCGCTCGCCGAGCGCGCGCGCAAAGATGTCGGTCGCCTGCCCGGGCGGGAAGGGCACGATCAGTTTGATGGGGCGTTCGGGATAGGCGGCGTGTGCCGCGGCGCTCGCCATCAAGGCAATCGCCGCCAGGCACGTGATGCGTGGCTTCAAGGTTGTCTCCTTCCAACAATGTCTGGGTGTGGCACGGGATGCCAAGTGCCGACGATAGCACCCCGTACGTTGCCTCGGCCATGGAACCGCTCAATCTCATCGGAAAGGCGGTGCTAGTCCGTCCTGCGATCCTGGTTCTGCATGAATATCTTGCGAAACGCCATGCGCAAGAATAGAATGCTTTCTCCCCGGGGAGGTGACGATGTTTGAACGAATCTCGCAAAAGCTGATCGGCTATCGGGTCAAGGCGGCACGCGAGGCCAAGGCATGGACACAGGATCAGCTCACCCAGGCTCTCGGCCTGAACGACCGCCAATCGGTGTCGGACATCGAAAACGGCAAGCGCGCCCTCAAGTCCGACGAGATCCTGGCCATATCCGAACTGCTGGACCGCGACGTCGATTTTTTTCTCGATCCATTCGCCGTCGCGGGCGAGGCTCAGTTTTCCTGGCGAGCGGCCCCGAGCGTGCCGGAAGAAGAGCTCGATGGGTTTGAATCGAGCGCCGGCAAATGGATCGGTTTATTGCGCTGGCTACGCGAGAGCCAGCGCGGCGGCACCAATCCACTCAAGCACAGCTTGCGCCTGAGCGCGCAGTCATCGTTCGAGGATGCCATCGCGCGCGCCGAAGCCTTGGTCTCCGCGCTGGACCTGGGCATGGTGCCCGCTGAGCGGCTTGCCGAGCGTATCGAGCGGGATCTGGATATCCCGGTCCTGTTTGTCGACGCCGTCGAAACACCCAGGGGCGACTCCATTTCGGGGGCGACCTGTCATTTGCAGGACCTCGGCGTGATCCTGATCAATCGCAACGAATCCGAGGCTCGCCGCTACTTCGACCTCGCTCATGAACTGTTCCATGCATTGACATGGGACGCCATGAAACCCGACCACCGGGAGTCAAACTCATTCGAAGCCCGGGGCAGGGCAAAACGCATCGAGCAGCTTGCGGACAACTTCGCCGCGGCGCTGCTGATGCCGAGCCAGTCTCTGCAGCAATTGATCGACCCGCGGCGATGCTCGGATATCGATCATCTAGTCGATGTCGCCGCCGAATTGCGCGTTTGTCCCATTGCGCTGGCCTGGCGTCTGTACAACATGAAGCGTATCGACGCTGCTACGCGGGAAGGACTGCGCAAAGAGCGTCAACGATCCAGTGCAGGTCGCAAGCCAAAGCGCTTCTCGGACAGCTTCGTCAGCATGCTTCACACAGCCATCGACCGCGGCCAACTCTCTGCCCGCAAGGCGGCCAAGGCAATGGGCATGAGCCTGCCGATGCTGAACGACCTGTTCGCCGAGCATTCGTTGCCGGCACCGTTCGAGCTATGAGGACCGGCATCGCATGGCGAAGGTCAGGGTGTTCGTCGACACCAACATCATCCTGGAAGCGTTCCGGACGGGATGTTGGTTCGCCGTCTGCGAGCGTTACGCGATTGAAACGGTAGAGAAGTGTATTGAGGAGGCGCTTACCGGAGATCTTTCGGATCCCCGGCGTATTCCGGTGGACCGCAGCGCCCTGGTCGCCGGCTTGAGTGGAAGGCATGCCGTTGGCAGGCGCGAACTGGTCGACCTGGTACTGGCCTATCCTCACTGCCAAACCCTGGACGACGGAGAGCTGCATTTGCTCGCCTGGCTGCACGCGAACAAGCTGCTGCCGCAAGCCCTGATCCTGCTGTCCACGGCGGACAAGGCGGCGATCGTCGCGACGGGTCGTCTCGGCTGGATCGATTCGCTGACGTCGCTCGAACATCTTGCTCGAACGTCGGGCGCCACGCCGGGGCAGATCGGTCGCCTAGCTCGGCATTACAGGGAAGATTGGCTGGGAGAGATCAAGATGAAGATTCGGCTCGGAATCCTCCCGTAGCCGCTTTCCTCCAGGCGGAGGGTGGTGCGCTCATCCATGGCCTTTTCGGCCAGCACTCGATAGCCTCGCACGCGGCGCGGTAGGGAAGCGGGGCCGAACTGGCCCCGCTCCCGTACTTACCGCCAATCTCAAGACTTCGTAATATCAAACACCAGATTCACCGGCGACGGGCCGAACGATCCATTCGGCACCACGCCCGTTTGGTTGACCCCGCGCTGGGTCCAGTCGCAGACGCCGGTCGGGAAGATCGCGCGCAGGCGGTTCAGCTGGTCGGGCGTAAAGGGCACGCTGTAGTCGGCGGGATTGACCGGCTTCAACGTGCATTTCATCACGTCCCCGGCGATCGGGCCGCCGGCTGCGATGCGGGGCGCGGTCCACGACGGGAACAGCGAATTGCAGGTCGTGTCCGGCGTGCTGCTCAGGGTCTGCGGCTCGGCGACGAAATCGGTCTGCGAACGCCAGCAACCGTCCACCGCATCCCGCGGCTTGTGCGTGACCACCCGCTGCCTCTGCGGCGCCTGCGATTTGTCGTCCTTGTAGGCAGCCACCCACCGGATGAACATGTCCCAGGCGGTATCGGCCGGCACCGGATTGCCGCGCCACATCACGTGGTTGGCGGTATCGCCGTTGGCGGCGAGCATCCGTTCGCGCAGCGCGAAATGGAACCACTGGTAGTGGTAGGCCGTGTCCTCGTTATAGACGCCCGTGACGTCCACCACGGGGATCGTCGCCAGTCCGCCGTTGCCGCCCAGTTGCAGGCCCGACTGCTGCGCGCGCAGGATCGCGCCGAGATCGCCTGGCGAGCGCGCCGGGACGTAGTTCGCGTCCTGGTCGTAGCCGCCCACCTTCTCGTTCAGGTCGAGGAACTGATCGACGGTGATCCCTCCGCCGTTGAGCGCCGCCAGTCCGTATTGCACGCCGACGTTGTCGAACGGGCGCAGCGCGAAGCCGGTGGCCTTGTCGATGCCATAGATATTCCTGGCGGCGTCGTACACGGTCGGCCGTGCACCGGTCCGGTTATTGACCGGGTGATAGCGCACCTCCTGCGGCACGGCGGCGTTGAACACGCCCGACACATAGCCCGGATAATCCTGGCGCGCGGGGGCCGGATCGGTACGTCCCGCCTGATTGGCGGCGTCCTCGAAGGCCTTGCGGCTCTTGTAGCCGGTCACCGCGGCGATCTGCGCATCGGTCAGCGCGTTGGGATTCCCCATGATGTAGTGCGTGATCAGGTGCCCATCCGAGCCCGACAGTGCGATCGACAGCGGGTCGGGGAAGGTGCAGGCGATCAGCACGCCGTCGAACAGGCCGGGAATGCGGTCGGCGGGCTGGGCGCTGCCATAGGACCCGCCCGAGCAGCCGGCGCTGACGGTAAAGACCGGCACGCCGAAGGTCTCGATTACCGCCTCCTTGGACATCATCGCCGCCTCGCTGGCCAGCACCGCGTTGCAGTTGTTCGACGCGTGCTGCAGCGTATTGGCGAAGGTAGCGTAGCCCTCGCCGAGCCGCCTGACATTGAGCAGCGTGAAGTCGAACCCGGCGACCGAGATGTTGCCCTGCGCCGCGCCCTGGATGTACCAGCCGCCCGGGCAGCCGAAGCCCTCTACCGCTATCAGCCGCTTGTTCCATGCCTTCGGCGGTTTCAGCGGCGTGGGGGCCGACTCCCTGGTGGGGTCGTGCAGCACCGCGTTCTGGTAGATGCCGCGATTGACCGTACCGGTTTCCACGCGCACCACGAAGGGCACGGTGCGGCCGTCGAGCGTCGTCGTGCTGGCGACATCGGTGGGCAGGGAAGTCGTGCTCGGCATCGGCACCAGCGCGCCGCCGGTGTTCTTCTGATAGACGTAATGCACGCGCGTGGCCACGCTGCAGTTGGCATCGAGCGGCGGACCGAGACGCGAGCCGTCCGGCAGCACGAAGCTCTCGGTCTGGCAGATGAACGGCGTTTGCCACGGCCCCGAAATCACCGGGCCGGTGATCGGGTAGTTGGTCATTCTCAGCGTGGCCGTTTCGCGGCCGATCTTGGCCGTCAGCGTATTCTCGCCATCGCGCAGACCCGTCACGACGGCCTGCAGATGGCGAAGATCGTCCAGCAGCGGGCGGAATTCCCGCGTCACGTCGTTGCCGTTGAGTTCGATCCGCAGCGGGCGGCGGTCCAGCTTGATCTGGCGCGGCACGGTGATGTCGATCAACGCGTTGCCGCCGGTCACGTGATCGGGTGAGGAGGAAAGCAGCTGGATGGTAGGTGCCGCTTCGGGGCCGTCGTCATCGTCGTGGCCGCCGCCGCATGCTGTCAGGGCCGCAAGCATGGCGCATGCGAGCGCCATCCTGGGCCATCGCCGTAGGATGTTCATGTCGTCGACTCCTCTTCCGTAGTGAGTCGTGGTGGGTTGCAAGCCGCTCCGGGCTTGCGCCGACATGCATGCGTACGACGAGCTTAGTGTCCGGTCCTGCCAAATACAATGTCGAGGAAAGCTGACCAGGAAGCCGACCAGAAGCGGATATCGGGGACGGTACATCGTGCGCTCCAGGTGTGCCGAGCCCAGCGCTGAAACGCCCGGCGGCGCCTCCCCGCCGTACCCTTCACAAATCGTGAAGCCCCCATTCCGTCCGGCGCCTTAGCAGGGCCCCCAGGTATCGGTAGAGTCGCGTCAAACATCGACAAGACCGAACCGTGCCTTTCTTCCCCATGCCCTCATCCGAGGACGCCGCATGATCGACGTCCTGGTCATTGGCGGCGGCAACGCCGCCCTGTGCGCCGCGCTGATGGCGCGCGAAGCCGGTGCCTCCGTGCTGCTGCTTGAGGCCGCGCCGCGCGAATGGCGTGGCGGCAATTCGCAGCACACCCGCAACCTGCGCTGCATGCACGACGCGCCGCAGGACGTGCTGGTCGACGCCTATCCCGAAGAGGAATACTGGCAGGACCTGCTGAAGGTGACCGGCGGCATCACCGACGAGCACCTGGCCCGCCTGGTCATCCGCGCGTCGTCGAACTGCCGGGACTGGATGCGCCGCCATGGTGTCCGCTTCCAGCCGCCGCTGTCGGGCGCGCTGCATGTCGCGCGCACCAACGCCTTCTTCATGGGCGGCGGCAAGGCGCTGGTCAATGCCTACTACCGCAGCGCCGAGAAGCTGGGCGTGCAGATCCGCTATGAGGCGCCGGTCGATGCGATCGAGCTTGACGGAGACCGCTTCGTCGCGGCGCGCGTCGGCGGCGAGCGCATCGAGGCGCGCGCCTGCGTGCTGGCGGCCGGCGGCTTCGAATCGAACCGCGAATGGCTGCGCGAGGCCTGGGGCCAGAACGAGCGCGGCGAATGGCCCGCCGACAATTTCCTGATCCGCGGCACGCGCTTCAATCAGGGCGTGCTGCTCAAGTACATGATCGACGCCGGCGCGGACGCGATCGGCGATCCGTCCCAATCGCACTGCGTGGCGATCGACGCCCGCGCGCCGCTGTACGACGGCGGCATCTGCACCCGCATCGACTGCGTCTCGCTGGGCGTGGTGCTCAATGCCAACGCCGAGCGCTTCTACGACGAGGGCGAGGACTTCTGGCCCAAGCGCTATGCGATCTGGGGCCGTCTGGTGGCGCAGCAGCCCGGCCAGATCGGCTACTCGATCATCGACGCGAAGGCGATCGGCCGCTTCATGCCGCCGGTCTTTCCCGGCGTCACGGCCCGCACGCTGCCCGAGCTGGCGCGCAAGCTGGGCCTCGACGAGGCCACCTTCATGCGCACCGTCGGCGACTACAACGCGGCTTGCCGCGTCGGCACCTTCGACCATACGGTGCTCGACGACTGCCATACCGAGGGCCTCGCGCCCGCGAAGACGCACTGGGCCCGCCCGATCGACACGCCGCCGTTCTACGGCTATGCCCTGCGCCCGGGCATCACGTTCACCTATCTCGGCCTGAAGGTCGACGACAAGGCCGCCGTGCATTTCGGCGGCAAGCCCAGCGCAAACCTGTTCGTGGCCGGCGAAATGATGGCGGGCAACGTGCTGGGCAAGGGCTATACGGCGGGGGTCGGCATGTCGATCGGCACCGCGTTCGGCCGCATCGCCGGCACGCAGGCGGCGCGGGCCGCCGCCGCACAACGGGGCGCCGCCGCGGCGCCCCGCACCGAATCTCTGGAACAGCAACATGCAACATCTTGAAGCCCTGACGCGCGAAGCGGCGGCGCTGGCGCAGGCCGCGCTGCCCCTGACGGCCGACGAAAGCGAAGTCGCGCGAACGCTGCAGATCTGCAATGCCTGCCGCTATTGCGAGGGCTTCTGCGCGGTGTTCCCGGCGATGACGCGCCGGCTCGAATTCGGCAAGGCCGATATCCACTACCTGTCGAACCTGTGCCACAACTGCGGCGCCTGCTTTCATGCGTGCCAGTACGCGCCGCCGCACGAGTTCGCGGTCAATATTCCGCAGGCGATGGCCAAGGTCCGCGTGCAGACCTATGGCGATTACGCGTTTCCTGCCGCGCTGGGCGGCCTGTACCGGCGCGCCGGGCTGGCGACCGCGCTGGCGCTGGCCGCGGGTCTCGCGCTGTTCCTGCTGATGGCGGTGGCGATGGGCGGCGGCCTGTGGCACGAGCCACTGGCCGGCAATTTTTACGCGATCTTCCCGCACAACCTGCTGGCGACGATGTTCGGCGTCGTCTTCCTGTTCGCGATCGTGGCGCTCGGCGTGGGCGTGACGCGCTTCTGGCGGCAGGTCTCCCCGGGCACGCGGCCGGGCGAATCGCGCGCCGCGGCCGCGACCGGCGCCGCCAATGACGCGCTGCGCCTGCGCTATCTCGACGGCGGCCACGGCGAGGGCTGCAACAACGAGGACGACGCCTTCACGCTGGCCCGCCGGCGCTTCCACCATTTCACCTTCTACGGCTTCATGCTGTGCTTCGCCGCGACGACCGTGGCGACGTTCTACCACTATGCGCTGGGCCTGCACGCGCCGTATGCGTATACCAGCCTGCCGGTGGTGCTCGGCACGCTGGGCGGCATCGGCCTGCTGATCGGTCCGGCGGGACTGTTGTGGTTGAATCTGCGCCGCGATCCGCGCACCGGCGACCCGGACCAGCGTCCGATGGACCGCGGCTTCATCGCGCTGCTGTTCCTGACCAGCGCGAGCGGCCTGGCGCTGCTGGCCTGGCGCGATACGGGCGCAATGGCGGCACTGCTGGCGGTGCATCTGGGCATCGTGATGGCGCTGTTCCTGACGCTGCCCTACGGCAAGTTCGCGCACGGCATCTATCGCAGCGCCGCGCTGCTGAAATGGCATATCGAAAAACGCCGGCCCAGCGATCTGGCGCTGGGGTCGGACTGAGTCCGGCGATCGAACGATCGATCGAACGAACACAAGGAGAGAAAGACCATGACCAAACCAGGCGTGTTGAACATCCCCTCGATGCGCGACCGTTGCAGCGATGCCGAATGGCAGGCGCGCGTCGATCTCGCGGCCTGCTACCGGCTGGTGGAGCTCTATGGCATGGCCGACATGATGGCCAACCATATCTCGGTGCGCGTGCCGGACGAGGAAGGCGCCTTCCTGATCAACGCCTACGGCATGATGTACGAGGAGATCACCGCATCGAGCCTGATCAAGGTCGATCACGACGGCAACATCCTCGCCAAGCCCGACTTCGGCGCGCTGAACTACGGCATCAACAAGGCCGGCTACGTGATCCACAGCGCCGTGCACGCGGCGCGCCCCGAAGTGGCCTGCGTCATCCACACCCACAGCTGGGCCTCGATGGCGGTGTCCGCGCTGGAATGCGGGCTGTTGCCCCTCACGCAGACCGCGATGCGCTTCCTGAAGATCGGCTACCACGACTATCAGGGCGTGGTGCTCGATACCGCGGAACAGGCCTCGCTGATCGAGGACCTGGGCAAGAGCGAGGCGCTGATCCTGCGCAATCACGGCGCGCTGACGGTCGGCAACACCGTCGGCGAGGCCTTCAACTGGATGCACCGGCTCGAACTGGCCTGCCGCGCCCAGATCGGCGCGATGTCGTGCAACACGCCGCTGCAGCAGGTCGGCCAGCAGGTGCTCGAGGAAACCTGGAACAACTACCAGCCCGGCACGCGGCGCCCCTACGGCGTGATGGAGTGGCCGGCGCTGCTGCGCAAGCTGGACCGGATCGATCCGAGCTATCGGGACTGAGCGCGGCGCCCCCCGCCGAACAAGAACAAGTTTGCAGGATGGAGACCACGATGAACCGCAGACGCCTGCTGGCGCAGATGCTGGCGCTTGGCGCCGCCCCCATGGTGATGACCGCCGCGCGTGCGCAGTCGCTGCCCAACAAGCCGGTGACGCTGGTGGTGCCGTTTGCGCCGGGCGGCAACCTCGACGTGGTCGCCCGCGCGATCGCGCCGGCGCTGGAGCAGGGCCTGGGCCGCAACGTGATCGTCGACAACCGGCCCGGCGCCGGCGGCGTGATCGGCGCCACGCTGGTGTCGCGGGCCGAGCCCGACGGCAGCACGCTGCTGGTCACCACGCCCAACGCGATCGTGGTGCTGCCGCGCATGACGAAGACCAACTTCAAGCTGGCCAGCTTCCACCCGGTCGGCCTGGTGTCGACCACCGCGCTGGTGGTGGTGGTCAAGGGCGACGACAAGCGCTTCCGCGATATCCAGTCGCTGCTGGCGTACGCGAAGAGCAACGCGGGCAAGCTCGCCGCCGGCCATGCCGGTCCGGGCACGACCAACCATATGGCGATGCTGCAGCTGGAAGACGCAGCCGGCATCCGGCTCAATCAGGTGCCCTACAAGGGCTCGGCGCCGGCGCTGGTCGACCTGATGGGCGGCCAGATCGACATGGTGGTGGACCAGCTGACCAGCTCGGCCCCGCATATCCAGTCCGGCGCGCTGCGCGCATTGGCGGTGATGTCGCGCGAGCGCGATGCGGCCTTGCCCAAGGTGCCGACGCTGCGCGAGGCCGGCCTGGCCAACTTCGAGGCGACCACCGCGACCGGCCTGCTGGCGCCGGCCGGCACGCCGGCCGCGGTGGTGGACACCATCAACGCCGCGCTGCGCAAGGCGCTGGCCGAAGGGGCGGTGAAGAGCCGGCTGCTGACGGTCGGCAGCGTCGCGCATCCATCGTCGCCGCAGGAGCTGTCGACGCTGCTGCAGCGCGAGGATGCGCGCGCGCAGACGCTGGCGTCCGCGGGCCGGCTGAAGGCCGCGGAATGAGCGCCGGCATGAAACCCGCTTGCGAGCTGCCGCGATGACGCGCCCCTGCCTGCCTGCCCGCGAGCACATCACGCCGCCGGCCTTTCGCGCGCCGCCGGGCGCGTGCGACAGCCATGCCCATGTGTTCGGCCCGTTCGAGCGATTTCCGCTCGCCGGCGATCGCAGCTATACGCCGGCGGCCTATCCCGCCGAGGCGTTCATCGCGCATCTCGACGCGCTCGGCCTGACGCGCGGCGTGCTGGTGACCGCCAGCGCCAGCGGCACCGGCGCGGGCAACGCCGTGGTCGTCGATGCGCTGCGGCGCTATCCGACGCGGCTGCGCGGCATCGCCGTGCCGTGCGCCGATACCACCGACGCCGAGCTCGATGCCTGGCACGAGGCCGGCGTGCGGGGTGTGCGCATCAACCTGTATCGGGTCGACGGCCATGCGGTCTACCGCAACGGCGTCGGCATCGACGTGCTCGAAGCGATGGCACCGCGCCTGCGCGAACGCGGCTGGCACGCGCAGATCTGGATTCACGCGCCGGACCTGGTCGAACTGGGTCCGCGCCTGAAGGCGCTTGGCTTGCCGCTGGTGGTCGACCACATGGGCCGGATGTCGACCGCACGCGGGGTTGGCGACCCCGGCTTCCAGACGCTGTGCGCGATGCTGGCCGAGGGCGTGGCCTGGACCAAGATATCCGGAGCCGATCGCCTGAATCCCGGCGGCGCGCCTTACTACGAGGTGGACCCGTTCGCCACGGCGCTGCTGAAGGCCAATCCCGACCAGGTGGTCTGGGGCTCCGACTGGCCGCATATCAATTACTTCGAGCCGCACCTGATGCCCGACGACGGCGTGCTGTTCAACCTGCTGGCGCGCTGGCTGCCCGACGCGGAGGCGCGCGAACGCGTGCTGGTCACCAATCCGGCGCGGCTCTACGGCTTTTAGGTCCGTGACACACGGCGGTCGGCCATACACAACAAGCAACGAGGAGACAACGATGTTCCGTTTCACCAAACCGATCGTCCGCGCCATCGCGCCGGCGATGATCGCCGCCACCGCGGCTTTGACACCGCAGGTCCATGCGGCCGACTATCCCACCAAGCCGGTACGCGTGGTGGTGGCCTTCACCCCTGGCGGCACCACCGACATCCTGGCGCGCAATGTCAGCCAGCAGCTGGCGCAGCGCTTCAAGCAGTCGTTCGTCGTCGACAATCGTCCCGGCGCCGGCGGCAATATCGGCACGGAGTTCGTCGTCCGCGCGCCGGCCGACGGCTATACGCTGCTGGTCAATTCGGTCGGGCCGATCTCGATCAACCAGACGCTGTACAAGCGGCTGAGCTACGACCCGCTGACGGATCTGGTGCCGGTCGTGCAGATCGCCGATGTGCCGAACGTGCTGGTGGTCCATCCCTCGTTGCCCGTCAAGAACCTGGACGAGTTCGTCGCCTATCTGAAGGCCAACCCCGGCAAGCTGAACTACAGCTCGACGGGCGTGGGCACCTCCTCGCACCTGTCCGGCTTCATGCTGACCGAGCGGATCGGGGCATCCGCCACGCATATCCCCTACAAGGGCGCAGACGCGCTGAACGACCTGCTGTCCGCCCGCGTGCAGTTCATGTTCGCCACCATTCCGTCGGTGATCTCCCACATCCAGAGCGGCAAGCTGCGCGCGCTGGCCGTGACCAGCGCCAAACGCTCGCGTTCGCTGCCCGATCTGCCGACGGTCGCCGAGAAGGGCTTCCCCGGCTTCGAGGCCGGTTCGTGGTTTGGCTTCTTCGCGCCCAAGGGCACGCCCGAGGCCGTCGTGATGAAGATCAACCGCGCCGTCAACGAGGTGCTGCCGTCGCTGCAGGCGCAAATGATCCGCGAGGGCGCCGATCCGGTCGGCGGCACGCCGCAGCAGTTCGGCAAGTTCACCCGCGCCGAATACGAGAAGTGGAAGCTCGTCGTGCGCGCCTCGGGCGCTTCGGTAGACTGAAGCCCCGCATCCGATACGCCGACACCATGACCGCTTCTCCGCGTCCCGCGCCATTGCGCATCCTGTTGTCCGAGCCGGCCCTGCAGGCCCATGGCGAGGCCATCGCCGCGGTGCTGCAGGACCGTCCGTGGACCGCGGTGCTCGCGCCCGCCATCGATGACCCGCGCGCCGTCGACGCCGATATCGCCTTCGTCTCGCGCGATGTCACCGGCCTGTCGACCAAGCATGAGGTATTGCCGTCGACGCAGCGCTTCTACACCGCGCTGCTCGAGGCGCCGTCGCTGCGCTGGACCCATGTGCATTCGGCCGGTGCGGACCGGCCGGTCTACATCCAGTTGCGCGAGCGCGGCGTCAAGGTGACCACCTCGTCCGGTGCCAATGCCAGCGTGGTGGCGCAAACGGCGTTGGCCGGTCTGCTGACGCTGGCGCGCCAGTTTCCCCGGATGCTGGCTGCGCAGCGGGAACGCCAATGGGCGCCGCTGATCGCCACCGGCATGCCGCGCGACCTGCACGGACAGACGGCGACCGTTGTCGGCTGGGGACCGATCGGCCAGCAGATCGGCGCGGTCCTGCACGCCCTCGGCATGCGCGTGGTGGCGGTGCGGCAACGTCCCGACTCAGCCGGCCCGGACTATCAGACCGTGACATACCGGACGCTGCCCGAGGTGCTGCCGCGCACGGACTGGCTGGTGCTGGCCTGTCCGCTGACCGACGAAACCCGTGGGCTGGTCGGCGCCGATGCGCTGGCGCGCTTGCCGGAAGGGGCGCACCTGATCAACGTCGCCCGCGGCGAAGTCGTCGACGAGCCGGCCCTGATCGCCGCGCTAAGCGAGGGCAGGCTCGCCGGCGCCTACCTGGATGTGTTCGCCCACGAGCCCTTGCCGGCCGAATCGCCGCTGTGGGACATGCCCAACGTCATCGTGACGCCGCACAGCGCCGGTTTTTCCGATGGCAACGCGGCCCGGGTCGTCGACATCTTTCTCGACAGGCTGCGCGCGCTGGCGACACACGGCGATCCCGACGCGCGGGACTGACATCGCCGGCCGACGCTTCGCATCGGTCTGAAGGGCAGGGGATGTTTGCGGTACACTTTGCCGCTCGCGGAGGCACCACGGGGGCATCAAGCCCTGCGCCGCCCGCAGCCCTTGTCCTGATCGTCGATGCGCCGGTTCTTCCTGATCCTTCTGGTATTGCTGTTGCCGCTCCAGTCCGCCTGGGCCGCGGCCACGGCGTATTGCCAGCACGAACAGCGGCCGGCGGCCAAATGGCATCTGGGCCATCATCAGCACGAGCATCGGGGCGACGGCAACGCCGAGGCCGGGACGTACGCCAAGGTCGTTGGCGGAGCCGATAACCGAGCTAATCTCGGTGCCGACAACGCGGCCGATCACAACGCCGATCACAACGCCACCACCAGGGCCGACGCCAATCACGGCACCGACGCCAAGGGCCTGTTCGATCCCGACTGCGGCACCTGCCATCTCGCTTCGCTGCCGTTCGCCTGCCCCGAGCCGGCCGTCCTGCCGGCGCTGCGCCTGCCGCGGACCGTGCTGGTGACGCACGATTTCCACTACACCTCTCTCCATCCCCGCGCCCCCGATCGCCCGCAGTGGCGTCGTCTCGCTTGAGCGGCGAGACGAACGGTTCGATTTCCTGCTGAATTCCCGTCTCGCCGGATTCCCTTGGTGTCTTTTCCAGGTGCAATTCGATGCGACGATTCATGGTGCCGCTGTGCATGGCGGCGATTCTTGTTGGTCCGGGCCGGGCTGGGGCACAGCCATCCCCGCAGTCAGCCTCTCAGCCATACGCTCAGCCATACCTTCAGCCATACCCACAAGCACAGCCAGCCGCGCCCGGGCCCTCCGCATGGCCACGCGAGGCCGCTGAACCGCTGACGCTCGACACGGCGCTGGCGCTGGCCGCCGCGGGCAATTTCTCGCTTTCGGCCGCGGCCAGGGAGCTCGACGCCACCGAAGGCGCGATCCGCCAGGCCCGCACGCTGCGCAATCCCGAAGTGGCGCTCGCCATGGAGGACACGCGGCGCGAGACCCGCGCCACCACGGCGCAGCTCAATCTGCCGATCGAACTGGGCGGCAAGCGCGCGGCCCGCATCTCCGCCGCCGAGCTGGGCCGCGACGTCGCCCAGGCGCAATGGCGCAGCACCCAGGCCGACTTGCGCGCCACGGTGATCGCCGCCTTCTTCGGCGTGGCGGTGGCCCAGGAGCGCGTCAGGCTGGCCGCCGCCTCGGTCGACATCGCGCGCAAGGGCACCGATGCGGCGGCAAGACGCGTCGCCGCGGGCAAGGTCTCTCCGCTGGAGGAGACCCGGGCCGCGGTGGAGCAGGCCAATGCCGAACTGGAACTGGCCGACGCCACGGCCGAACTGCAGTCGTCCCGGCAGGCGCTGGCCGCGCTGTGGGGCAATGCCTCGCCGCAATTCACCGAAGTCCGCGGCGACCTCGATGCGCTGCCGTCCCGTCCCGCGCCCGAGCAGCTGCTGGCCGCGCTGGAGGACTCGCCGCTGCTGCAGAGCAGCCGTCTCGAAGTGGGACGCCGGCAGGCGCTGGTCGATGTCGAACACAGCCGCCGCTATCCCGATATCACGGTCAGCGTGGGCACCAAGCGGGACAACGAGGCCAATCGCACCATGCCGGTGCTCGGCGTGGCGATACCGCTGCCGCTGTTCGACCGCAACCAGGGCAATCTGTACGAATCGATCCGGCGCGCCGACAAGGCCGCGGACGAATTTCTCGCCAACCGCATCCGGCTGACCAACGAGCTGCAACAGGCGAGCAACCAGCTGACGGTATCGCGCAGCTCCGCGCAGACGCTCAAGACCACCGTGCTGCCCGCGGCCGAGCGCGCCTACGAGGCCGCCACGCGCGGCTTCGAGGCCGGCAAGTTCGACTTCCTGAACGTGCTCGACGCCCAGCGCACGCTGTTCCAGGCGCGCATCCGCTACCTCGGCGTGCTGGCCCGCGCCTATCAGGCGGCTACCACCATCGACCGCATCGTCGGACGCTGATCAGGACCGATTTCAATCATGGCAATCACACCGAAGCAAAAGGCCGCCATCGCGGCCATTCTCGCGGCCGGCACGCTGGCGACCGCGGCCGTGCTGCTGACCGGCCGCTCAGGCTCGGACCCACACGGCGCGCATGACGCCCACGGCGACGCGCACGCGCATGGCGCCGGGCAGGCATCCGCTTCCGCCGCGACGCCGGCCGCGGACAAGCATGCCGACGCCGACGCGCCCATCGCGCTGACCGACGAACAGATCCAGCGCGCCGGCATCGCGATCGAGACCGCCGGCCCCGCGACGATCCAGTCGGGACTGCAGTTTCCCGGCGAAATCCGCTTCAACGAGGACCGCACCGCGCACGTGGTGCCGCGTCTGGCGGGCGTCGCCGAAAGCGTGCCGGCCACGCTGGGCGAGCAGGTCAGGAAGGGGCAATTGCTGGCGGTGATCGCCAGCACCGCGCTGTCGGATCAGCGCAGCGAGCTGCTTGCCGCGCAACGCCGCATGGAGCTTGCCCGCGCGACCTACCAGCGCGAACGCAAGCTGTGGGAAGAAAAGATTTCCGCCGAGCAGGACTATCTGCAGGCCAGGGCGGCGCTGGAGGAGGCCCGCATCGCCGTGCAGAACGCGCAGCAGAAGCTGACCGCGGTCGGTGCCACGCCTTCGGCGGCGCGGCTCAACCAGTTCGAGCTGCGCGCGCCATTCGACGGCGTCATCGTCGAGAAACACCTGGCCCTGGGCGAGGCCGTGGCGGACAACGCCAATATCTTCACGATCTCGGACCTGTCGACCGTCTGGGCCGAATTCGTCGTTGCCGCCAAGGATCTGGAACACGTGCGCGTCGGCGAGACGGCGCGGATCCGTTCGGCCGCGTCCGACGGCAAGGCCGAAGGGAAGATCTCGTATGTCGGCTCGCTGCTGGGCGAGCAAACCCGCACGGCCAAGGCGCGCGTGACGCTGACGAATCCGAATCTGGCCTGGCGGCCCGGCCTGTTCGTCACGGTCGAGGTGCTGACCGCCAAGGCGGCAGTTCCCGTCGCGGTGCAGGCCGATGCGATCCAGGAAGTCGACGGCAAGCGCGTGGTGTTCGTCGCCGGCCCGAAGGGCTTTGTCGCGCAACGCGTCGTGCCGGGACGCAGCGACGGCCAGCTGGTCGAGATCCGCGAGGGGCTTCGCCCGGGCGTGCGCTATGCCGCCCGCAACAGCTTCGTGCTGAAGTCCGACCTCGGCAAGGACGCTGCCGGGCACGAGCACTGACACGGGAGGTCGCCATGTTCGAACGTGTCATCCGTTTCGCCATCGTGCAGCGCTGGCTGGTGCTGCTCGCCGTGCTCGGCATGGCGGTATTGGGCGCGCTCAGCTACACGCGCCTGCCGATCGACGCCGTGCCCGACATCACCAACGTCCAGGTCCAGATCAATACCTCGGCGCCGGGCTATTCGCCGCTGGAGACGGAGCAGCGGATCACCTATCCGATCGAAACCGCGATGGCGGGCCTGCCGGGCCTCGAGCAGACCCGTTCGCTCTCGCGCTACGGGCTGTCGCAGGTCACCGTGATCTTCCACGAAGGCACGGACATTCATTTCGCACGCCAGCTCGTGAACCAGCGCATCCAGGAGGCCACGGAGAGGCTGCCGGCCGGCGTGTCGCCGGCCATGGGGCCGATCTCGACGGGACTGGGCGAAATCTATCTGTGGACCGTCGAGGCCGAGGAGGGCGCGCGCAAGCCGGATGGCTCGCCCTACACGCCGACCGATCTGCGCGAGCTGCAGGACTGGGTCGTCAAGCCGCAATTGCGCAATGTGCCGGGCGTCACGGAGGTCAATTCGATCGGCGGCTTCGACAAGGAATACCTGGTCGCGCCGAGCCTGGAAAAGCTGGCCTCGTATGGACTGACGCTGGCCGATGTCGTCAGCGCGCTCTACCGCAACAACGACAATGTCGGCGCCGGCTATATCGAGCGCAGCGGCGAACAGTATCTGGTGCGGGCGCCAGGCCAGGTCCGCAGCGAGGCCGACATCGGCGACGTGATCGTCGGCAGCGCACAAGGGCAACCGATCCGCGTGCGCGATATCGCCGAGGTCGGCATCGGCAGGGAACTGCGCAGCGGCGCCGCCACCGAGAACGGCAAGGAGGTGGTGCTGGGTACCGTCTTCATGCTGATGGGCGAGAACAGCCGCGCGGTGGCCCAGGCCGTCGGCGAGCGGGTCGATGCGATCAACCGCACCTTGCCGCAGGGCGTCCGCATCGTGCCGGTCTACGATCGGACCCGGCTGGTCGACAAGGCGATCGCCACCGTCAAGAAGAACCTGCTCGAGGGCGCGGTGCTGGTGATCGCGGTACTGTTCCTGTTTCTCGGGAATATCCGCGCGGCCATCATCACGGCGCTGGTGATTCCGCTGTCGATGCTGTTTACCTTTACCGGCATGGTCAGCTATCGGATCAGCGCGAACCTGATGAGCCTGGGCGCGCTGGACTTCGGCATCATCGTCGACGGCGCGGTGGTAATCGTCGAGAACTGCGTGCGGCGACTGGCCCATGCGCAGGCGCATCGCGGCAGGCCGCTGACCCGGTCGGAGCGCTTCGAAGAGGTGTTCGCGGCCGCGCGCGAGGCGCGGCGGCCGCTGCTGTTCGGCCAACTGATCATCATGATCGTCTATCTGCCGATCTTTGCGCTGACCGGCGTGGAAGGCAAGATGTTCCACCCGATGGCGTTCACCGTGGTGCTGGCCTTGCTGGGGGCGATGCTGCTGTCGGTGACGTTCGTGCCGGCCGCCGTCGCGCTGTTCATCGGCGAGCGCGTCGCCGAGAAGGAGAACCGGCTGATGGCATGGGCGAAGCGGCGCTATGCGGTCTGGCTGGAGCGGTCGCTGGCGAATGCGCCGGTCGTGCTGACCTTTGCCGGCGTCGCCGTCGTGCTTTCGCTGGCCATGGCGTCCCGGCTCGGCAGCGAGTTCATTCCCAATCTGAACGAGGGCGATATCGCGATCCAGGCCCTGCGCATTCCCGGCACGAGTCTGTCGCAGTCGATCGAGATGCAGAAGCAGCTCGAAACGACGCTGATGGCGAAATTCCCCGAGATCGAGCGCGTGTTTGCGCGTACCGGCACCGCGGAGGTGGCGTCCGACCCGATGCCGCCCAATATCTCCGACGGCTACATCATGCTGAAGCCGCGATCCGAATGGCCGCAGCCGGCCAGGACGCGCGAGGCGCTGCTCGAAGCGATGCAGGATGAGGTCGCCAGGCTGCCGGGCAACCGCTACGAGTTCTCGCAGCCGATCCAGCTGCGCTTCAACGAGCTGATCTCGGGCGTTCGGTCCGACGTCGCGGTCAAGATCTTCGGCGACGATCAGGCGGTGCTCGACCGGACCGCCGAACGCATTGCGGCGGTGCTGCGGGACGTGCCCGGCGCGTCCGAGGTCAAGGTCGAGCAGACTACCGGCCTGCCGATGCTGACCGTCGGCATCGACCGGCACAAGGCGGCGCGCTACGGGCTCAATCTGGCCGATATCCAGGACGCCGTGGCGATCGCCATCGGCGGCAAGGAGGCGGGCATTTTCTACCAGGGCGATCGGCGCTTCGACATCATCGTGCGGCTGCCCGATACGGTCCGGCAGGACATCGAGGCGCTGCGCCGGCTGCCGATCGCATTGCCCAAGGGCGGAGGGGCCGATGCTCGAGTCAGCTATATCCCGCTGGCCGAGGTCGCGACGATCGAGATCGCGCCCGGCCCGAACCAGATCTCGCGCGAGAACGGCAAGCGGCGCGTCGTCGTCAGCGCCAATGTCCGCGGCCGCGATATCGGCAGCTTCGTGCCCGAAGCGCAGGCCGCGATCGACAAGGCGGTCAGCGTGCCGGCCGGCTACTGGCTGGGCTGGGGTGGCACCTACGAGCAGTTGCGCTCGGCCACGGCCCGGCTGCAGATCGTCGTGCCGGTCGCCTTGCTGCTGGTCTTCGTGCTGCTGTTCGCGATGTTCAACAACATCAAGGACGGCATGCTGGTGTTTACCGGCATTCCGTTCGCGCTGACCGGCGGCATCCTGGCGTTGTGGCTGCGCGGCTTGCCGCTGTCGATCACCGCGGCGGTCGGCTTTATCGCGCTGTCGGGCGTCGCGGTGCTCAACGGCCTGGTGATGCTGTCGTTCATCCGCACGCTGCGCGACGAAGGCAAGCCGCTCGACGAGGCGATCCGGCTCGGCGCGCTGACGCGGCTGCGCCCGGTACTGATGACGGCGCTGGTGGCCTCCCTGGGCTTCGTGCCGATGGCGATCGCCACCGGCACCGGCGCCGAGGTGCAACGGCCGCTCGCCACCGTGGTGATCGGCGGCATCCTGTCATCGACCGCGCTGACGCTGCTGGTGCTGCCAGTGCTGTATCGGCTCGCGCATCGGCGCGATGCGGTAGTGCCGGCCGCTGCCGTGCCGCGCTCTGCCTGATTGTTGGAGTCCATTGGAAACACAAGCCAATGGCGGCCGGATTGTCCGCTCCGGCCGCCATCGACAGAATGGGCTCCATCGCGGCCGGGGTGCCGCAGTGGTGGAGAGAGACATGACGAAGCGAATCATCGAAGAGGGGCAGCCGGGGCCGGCAGTTGCCGGGATGTCCGATGGATCGGTGCGGCGCCGGCACGCCGCTGGCGCGCGCTTTGAACCCGTCGCCTATCTGCTGCTCCGCATCGTCTTCGGCATCGTGATGATGACCCACGGCCTTCCCAAGCTGCTGGGCACCAGCCACGGCTCGATGGCCGATCCAATGGCGGGCGCGACGCGGCTGATTGCCGAGGTCCTGCATCTGCCCGGCGCGCCGGTGCTCGCCTGGCTGGTGGCCGTGCTTGAGACCTTCGGCGGTGCGATGCTGGTGGCCGGGGCATGGACCCGGCCGCTGGCAGCGCTGATGACGGTGCAGATGATCGCGATCTGCTATATCCACCGGCAGCACTTCGCGTGGATCGACCGGGGCATGGAATATCCGCTGGTGCTGCTGGCCGTGGTGCTGCTGATCGCCGCGCGAGGCGGCGGAGCGTGGTCGGTCGATGCCGCGCTGCATGCGCGCCGGCGGGCCTAGAGCAGGCCGGCACGGCCCGGCGCGGCCCGGCGGCAGCGCGCCGCCACGGCAAGGAAAGGATTGACCGCCGCCCGATCGATCTGTTAATTCTGCCGGACCTTCAATGCAGATCGATCCCAACGGCATGGACCGCTTCGACGCCTTGCAACTGTTTACCCGCATCGTGGAGCTCGGCAGCTTCTCCGGTGCCGCCAATGCGCTCAATATCCCGCGCGCCACGGCCACGCATGCGATCAAGGAACTGGAGGCGCGGCTCGGCGCCCGGCTGCTGGAACGCACCACACGCCAGGTCCGCCCCACGCTCGACGGCCAGGCGTTCTACGAGCGCAGCAAGCGCGTGCTCGCCGAACTCGAGAATGCCGAGACCTCGCTGAGCAGCCACGCCACCGATCCGCGCGGCACGCTGCGGCTCGATCTGCATGGCACGCACGCGGCGATGATCATCCTGCCGCGCATCGGCGAATTCCACCAACGCTATCCGCATATCGAGTTGGCGATCAGCAGCGGCGACCGGCTGGTCGATCTGATCGGCGAGGGCATCGATTGCGTGGTCCGGGCCGGCGTGCCGCGCGAGTCCTCGCTGGTGGCGCGACGGCTCGCCAACCTGACCGAGGTGATCTGCGCCAGCCCGGCCTATCTGGACCGGCACGGCGTGCCCCGCCACCCGGACGAACTCGCCCGGCATCAGGGCGTGGGCTTTTTCGCCCGCAATCACGATTACCGCTATCCGTTCACCGTGCGCGTCGACGGCGAGGTGGTCGAATACCAGCCACGCGGCTGGATCACCGTCAGCGACGCCGAGTGCTATACGCAGGCCGGGCTGGCCGGCTGCGGTTTGATCCAGGTGCCGCGCTTCCGCATCGAGGACCATCTGCGCACGGGCCGGCTGGTGCAGGTGCTGGCCGATTGGCCGTGTCCGGAGCTGCCGGTGTCGGTCATGTACACCTCGCAGCGCCAGTTGGCGCCGCGGGTGCGGGTCTTTGTCGACTGGGTGTCGGCGCTGTATGAAGAGCGCTTCGGGCCGGTGCGGGCCGGCGCATCGTCGCGGCGGCGGGCGTCATGACGATGGCGCTGGATGACCGTCCTGACTGTCCGGCACGACCTTCCTGAAACGACCATCCCGAAACGACCCTACTGATCGACCGTCCTGACCGACCGTCCCGAAGGACCGCCCTTGACGACCCTCCGCGTCAATGCGCCGCCGCCACGGCACGCTGAAACGACACCGCGGTATGCCGCATCGCGTCGCGCACGGCGGCGACCGAGCGGTTGTCGTCATCGGCCTTGCGGGTCACCATCGACAGCGTCAGCACCGGCGCCGCGCGGCCGAGCCGGACGATGCGTACCGGATATCCCTGCAGCACCACGGGGTCCGGTGACTGCACGATCGACACGCCCAGTCCCGCGCTGACCATGGCCACGATGGCCGGCGCGCTGTCGAATTCCACGGTGCCACGGATCTCCGGCACATGGTTGCCGACATACTGCGCCGCCAGCGCGCCCGACACGGTATTGCGGTCGTAGCGGATCCAGTCGTACAGGCGGAACAGCGACGCCACATTGCTTTCCATCGCGCCCGGCGGAGCGATCAGCACCAGTTCGCGGCGCAGCATCGGCGTCCAGCGCAAGCGCGCGGTTCCGCCCGAGGGCGGTTGCGCGACCAGCGCCGCATCGAGCTCGCCGGCCTTGACCGAGGCGGTCAGGGTACTGCTGCGGCCGCGCTCCAGCCGCAATTCGAGCCGAGGATGGCGCTCCCGCACGAAGCGCACGATGCCAGGCAGCAGCACCGGCTGCAACGATTCGATGATCCCCAGACGCACCACGCCTTCCACCGCAATGCTGTTGCCCGCGCGCAGGGCCTCCAGGTTCTGCAGTGCCTGCTGCATCGTCTCCGAAACCTGATGAGCCAGCCGATTGGGGCGCGCCTGCAGTCCCGAGCGGTCGAACAGCGGCCTGCCCAGATACTGCTCCAGCTGCTTCATCTGCATGCTGACGGCGCTCGGCGTCACGTTGGCCTGCCGCGCCGCGGCGGCGAAGGTGCCCGTCTCCAGCACGGCGGCAAGCGTATGGAAGGTCTCGATCTTCATCAAAAATCCTTATGAAGCATCTCAAATAAGTTCGCTTTTCTCATCATACGCCGGCTCGCTAGACTTGTTCCCAACGTATCGAACAACATGTGGAGAGTCCCGATGGCAGTCACCGCCGCAACCGAACCCGCGCAACGCGCGCAACGTCCGCAGCCCTGGACGGCGCGGCAGGCCAGCGAGGACCGCTCCTGGGTCCTGCGATTGAACGCGGCGCAGGTCCAGGGCATGCGCGAGGCACTGGCCCATGCCAAGGCCGTCAACAAGCCGCTGCTGGAGATGGAGCAGGCCGATTTCCCGCTGAACGACGCCGCGCGCGACGTGCTGCGGCAAGCCATCGACACCACGCAGGGCCGCTGGGGCATGTGCCTGCTCAAGGGCTTCCCGGTCGACGAGTGGACCGAGCAGGAGGCAAGGCTCGCTTACTGGGGCATGAGTCTGCATATGGGTGTGGCTCGCACGCAGAACCGCGCCAGCGAGATCATGAACGACGTGCGCAACGAAGGCGGCGAGTACAAGGTCAAGGGCGGCCGCGGCTACAACACCAATGCGGGACTCGACTTCCACCAGGATTCCTGCGATGTGGTCGGCCTGCTGTGCCGCCGCACGGCCAAGGCGGGCGGCACCAGCAAGGTGATCAGCTCGATCGCGCTGTACGACGAGGTCCAGCGCCGCCGCCCGGACCTGATCCCGGTGCTCAAGGGCACCTTCTTCCATAGCTACCAGGGCACGCAGGACCCGAGCCAGCCGCCGTATTACCGCTGCCCGATCTTCGGCAGCCATCCCGAGTACTTCGCCGCGCGCACCAACCGCAAGAACACCGTGGCCGCGCAGCGCGACTTTCCCGAATTGCCGCGCTTGGGCCCGCAGCAGATCGAGGCGCTGGACCTGCTCGACGAGCTGATGCCAAGCGAGCTGCTGTGCTACACGATGGAGCTGGAGCAGGGCGACATGCAGCTGCTGAACAACTACGTCACGCTGCATTCGCGCACGCCGTTCGAGGACCATGACGAGCCTGACCGCAAGCGCCACCTGTTCCGGCTGTGGCTGGCGGTGCCCGGCTCGCAGCCGTTGCCCGACGACTGGAAGGAGTACTACGGGGACGTGCGCGCCGGCTCGGTGCGCGGCGGCGTGCGCGGCAGCGCGATCACACAGGCCTTCCTGGACTACGAGAAGCGGCAGGCCGCGGCGCTGAACATGCTGTTCGAGCCGTGGCGCCCGCAGATTCGGCAGGAGGACATGGCGCGCATCCTGGCGGATTACGCCAACACGGTGGCCGTCGCATGAGCGGCGCCGCGGGGGAAGCGGGACGGTCCCGCTCGCTGAAGGCGCGGCTGATGCAAGCGCAGGCGGAGCCGGTGCTGGCGCCGGGTGTCTACGATGCGCTGTCCGCGCTGCTGGCCGAGCAGGCCGGCTTCGAGGCGCTGTATCTGTCCGGCGGCGCGGTCGCCTACACGCTGCTGGGGCGCTCCGACGTGGGCCTGACCACGGCGACCGAGACCGCCGACGTGCTGGCGCGCATCGCCGACCGCGTCTCGCTGCCGATCATCGTCGATGGCGATACCGGCTACGGCAACGCGCTGAACACGCAGCGCACGGTGCGTGCGTTCGAGCGCGCCGGCGCCGCGATGATCCAGCTGGAGGACCAGGGCTTTCCGAAGCGCTGCGGGCATCTGGCCGGCAAGTCGCTGGTGTCGACCGCCGAGATGTGCGGCAAGCTGCGGGCCGCGCTGGATGCCCGGCACGATGCCGACACGCTGATCCTCGCGCGCACCGATGCCGTCGCGGTGGAGGGTCTGGACGCCGCGATCGAGCGCGCCGAGGCCTATCTGGCCTGCGGCGTCGATGCGCTGTTCATCGAGGCGGTGGTGTCGGCCGAGGACATGGACCGCGTCTGCGGCCGTTTCGCCGCGCGCATTCCCTTGCTGGCCAATATGGTCGAAGGCGGCAAGACGCCGATCCAGAGCGCGCCCGAACTGGGCCGGCGCGGCTATCGCATCGTCATCTATCCCGGCGGCACGGTACGCTTCGCCTCGCGCCAGTTGCAACGCTATTTCGCGGGCCTCAAGGCGGCGGGCACCACGCGCGCCTTCGCCGGCGAGATGAACGATTTCGATGCGCTGAACGCGCTGCTCGGCACGCCCGAGCTGCTCGACACCGCCAGGCGGTATGCCGGCGACGACTGAGCGCCAATTCCCGTCCACTAGCGCGCCCATCGATCGACAGACCTATATAAAAACCCCCAGGGGGAGACAACCATGCAACGACGCGATTTCCTCGGGCTGCTCGCTGCGGCCGCGATATGGCCCCGCGCGGCACAGGCGGCCGCCGTTACCAGGATGATGGTCGGCGCGACACCGGGCGGCGGCACCGATCTGGTGGCCCGCGCGCTGGCCGCCGAACTGGAGCAGCGGCTCAAGCAATCGTTCATCGTCGAGAATCGCGGCGGCGCCGCCGGCAATATCGCCGCGATGGCGGTGGCCAAGGCCGATCCCGACGGCGGCACGCTGCTGCTCAGCTATACCAGCCACGCGATCAACCCCGCGCTGTTCGACAAGAAGCCGTTCGATCCGCTGAAGGACTTCACGCCGATCTCGTTGATCGCCAGCTCGCCGCTGGTGCTGGTGTCCCGGCCCGACCTGGGCGTCGGCAATGTGCGCGAGCTGATCGCGCTGGCCAAGTCGCGGCCCGGCAAGCTGAGCCTGGCGGTGGCCGGCGTCGGCAGCGCCAACCATCTTGCCGGCGAGATGTTCAAGCGCGAGGCTGGGATCGAGATGATCAGCGTGCCGTACAAGGGCGCCGCGCCGGCGGTGGCCGACGTGGTCGCCAGCCAGGCCGATCTGCTGCTCGGCAATGTGGCGACGGTGCAGCCGCTGCTGCAGGCCGGCAAGATCAAGGGGCTGGGCGTCAGTACCGCGCAGCGCCTGCCGTCGATGCCGGAGTTGGCGCCGATCGCCGAGGTGGTGCCGAACTTCCACTACAGCTCGTGGTACGGCCTGCTCGGGCCTGCCGGCATGCCCGCCGATACCGTGGGGCAGCTGGGCAAGGCCGTGCGCACCGCGGTGGCCTCGCCCGCAATGCGCAAGCGTCTGCAGGGCGAGGGGCTGGTGCCGGTCGGCAGCGATGCCGCCGAATTCACGCGCTTCCTGCAGAGCGAGATCGCCCGCTGGGCGAAGGTGGTCGCGCTCACCGGCACGCGGGTGGGCTGAGGGGAGCCGAGTTCATTCGAGGTCGGCCGAGGTCAACCGAGGGCCGAGGGGCCGAGGGGCCGACGAGCCGAAGTCGGCCCAGGCGAGCGCGGCGGGCGGCGCGAGGCCGCCCATGCCGCCGATGCCGCCTTCAGGCCCGGTTCACTACCGGCAGCAGCGCGCCGTGAATGGCGCGGGCCGCATCCGAGGCCAGGAACAGGATCGCGTCGGCCAGCGCCGCGGGATCGACCCAGCGCGAGGCATCGGCGTCCGGCATCGCCGCGCGGTTTTCCGGGGTGTCGAGCACGCCGGGCAGCACGGCGTTGACGTGCACGCCCTGGTCGCGCACCTCGGCAGAGAGCGCCTCGGTCAGCCGCGCCAGCGCGTCCTTCGAGGCGCAGTAGGCCCCCATTTGCGCCAGGCCGCGCGCGGCCGAGTTGGCGCCGACATTGACGATCCTGCCGCCGCCGGCGGCGACCATATGCGGCACCACCGCGCGCGACACGTTCAGCACCGTACGCAGGTTCAGGTCGAACATCCGCTCCCACTGGGCATCGGCGCCTTCGCCGACGACGGGACCCATGCCGAAGCCGCCCGCCAGATTGCACACCACGTCGATGCGCTGGCAGCTCCCGATCGCCTGTTCGATCGCGCGCTTCACCGCGCCGGCGTCGAGCAGGTCCGCTTCCAGCGCGAGATGCGCGCCGGCCGGAAGGGCGGGGCTGACGCCGGGGCGATCTACCAGCACCAGGCGGGCACCGGCATGCGCGAAGGCGTCGGCGACGGCACGGCCGAGGTTGCCGGCCGCGCCGGTGATGAGGACGGTCTTGTCGTGGAAGTCGAATGCCATGTCAGGTCTCCTGGGAATGCATTGCATCGCGCCGTTGACGTCGGCG
Source organism: Cupriavidus cauae (assembly GCF_026210475.1). NCBI lineage: Bacteria > Pseudomonadati > Pseudomonadota > Betaproteobacteria > Burkholderiales > Burkholderiaceae > Cupriavidus > Cupriavidus cauae. The sequence goes on along the minus strand of NZ_CP080294.1, from coordinate 132,376 downwards.
GATGCGGCCGGCGTCCCGATGTATGTCGGCCGATGCGGCCGGCGCCCAGTGTATGGCGACGCGCCCAACAGGATGTTGCGATTGCGGCTCGGGCTAACCCTGTGTCGCGGCAGAAAATTGCGGCACCGCGCCGGTCCTGGCGTGGGAGGCCTCGGCGGCGTCCCCGAGTTGTCTAAAAAAGACGTCTACAAATCCAGCGGCATCGCACTGGTGCACTTGATTTCGTCGAGGCAGACGCTGGAGCGCACGCCGCTGACGCCCGGAATCCGCATCAGCGTATCGAGCAGGAAGTCCGACAGCGACTTCAGGTCCCGCGCGACCACCTTCAATACATAATCGATATCGCCCGTCACGGAGAAGCACTCCTGGATCTGGGCCAGCTCGGTCACCAGGCCCTTGAACTTCGACAGGTCGCGGATATGCCCGCGCTCCATCGTCACATGGATGAAGGCCACCACGCCGAAGCCGAGCATGGCGCCGTCGAGCCGGGCCTCGTAGCGCTTGATGATGCCGCTTTCCTCCAGGCGGCGGTGACGCCGCAATGTCTGGGCCGGCGACAGGTTGATGGCCTCGGCCAGTTCCAGGTTGGAGGCGCGGCCGTGCTCCTGCAGGACGTCCAGCAGGCGGCGGTCGGTACGGTCCAGTTCGATCGAATGCATCTTTATTTCTCCAGGGAGCGGATGGACGAAATGTTATCTCACATCCTAGGGTTTCCCTGTGGTTTTAACGAAATCCAATTTGGCGCCGCGAAATATAAACTGCATCGCATCGCTGCATGCGTTCGACCCTCAGGCGATATGTCGGGGCCCTGCTGGGACCCGACACCCGCCGGCGCCGTTCGACGCATGAGCAGCAGAAATAATATTTCCCGGGGGATGCCCCGGCATCCCGGACCCACAACCCACTTGCCAGAAGACGATATGAGCGATCTCTTTGACAACCCGATGCAGCTGATGGGCTTTGAATTCGTCGAATTCGCCTCGCCAACGCCGAATGTGCTGGAGCCCCTGTTCGAACAGATGGGCTTCACGCTGGTCGCCCGCCACCGCTCCAAGGACGTGGTGCTGTATCGCCAGGGCGACGTCAATTTCATCGTCAATCGCGAGCCGAACAGCCTGGCCGCGTACTTCGCCGCCGAGCACGGCCCCAGCGCCTGCGGCATGGCGTTCCGCGTCAAGGACTCGCACAAGGCCTATGCCCGCGCGCTCGAGCTCGGCGCGCAGCCGGTGGAGATCCCGACCGGCCCGATGGAACTGCGCCTGCCGGCGATCAAGGGGATCGGCGGCGCGCCGCTGTATCTGATCGACCGTTTCGAGGACGGCAAGAGCATCTACGACATCGACTTCGAATTCATCGAAGGCGTGGACCGCCGCCCGGTGGGCCATGGCCTGAAGCTGATCGACCACCTGACGCACAACGTCTACCGTGGCCGCATGGCGTACTGGGCGGACTTCTACGAGAAGCTGTTCAACTTCCGCGAGATCCGCTACTTCGACATCAAGGGCGAATACACCGGCCTGACCTCGAAGGCGATGACCGCGCCGGACGGCAAGATCCGCATTCCGCTGAACGAGGAATCGCAGAAGGGCGGCGGCCAGATCGAGGAATTCCTGATGCAGTTCAACGGCGAAGGCATCCAGCACATCGCCTTCCTGTGCGACAACCTGATCGAGGTCATCGACAACCTGCAGCTGTCGGGCGTGCCGCTGGCGACCGCACCGAACCAGTACTACTACGACAACCTGGCCAAGCGCCTGCCCGGCCATGGCCAGCCGGTCGACCAGCTGCAGGCCCGCGGCATCCTGCTCGACGGCACCACCGAAGGCGGCCAGCGCCGCCTGCTGCTGCAGATCTTCTCGAAGCCGTTGCTGGGTCCCGTGTTCTTCGAGTTCATCCAGCGCGAAGGCGATGAAGGCTTCGGCGAAGGCAACTTCAAGGCGCTGTTCGAATCGCTCGAGCGTGACCAGATCGAGCGGGGCGTGCTGAACGTCTGATCCGTCAGCTCGTCGGCGACCCCGGCCGCTCGCGTCGGGATTGTTCACAGGGTCATATCCACCGACTGCCCGGCGCTACCCGCGCCGCGGCAGCGCACAGCCTTAAGCGTCCGCCCCCATAGAGGCGCCCGGCTAACATTCCAAAAGAATGGGTAGAGGAAACACTTCATGCATGCAGATCAATCGGACCGCTCGCTCAAGCGCGGCCTGAAGAACCGGCACATCCAGCTGATCGCGCTGGGCGGTGCCATTGGCACGGGCCTGTTCCTGGGCATTGCTCAGACCATCAAGATGGCGGGCCCCTCGGTATTGCTGGGCTATGCCGTCGCCGGCATCGTCGCCTTTTTCATCATGCGCCAGCTCGGCGAGATGGTGGTCGACGAGCCGGTGGCGGGCTCCTTCAGCTATTTCGCCGACAAGTACTACGGCCATTTCGCCGGCTTCATGTCGGGCTGGAACTACTGGGTGCTCTATATCCTGGTCAGCATGGCCGAGCTGTCGGCGGTCGGCATCTACGTCCAGTACTGGTGGCCGGAGATTCCGACCTGGGTGTCGGCATTGGCCTTCTTCCTGATCATCAACGCGGTCAACCTGGCCAGCGTCAAGTCCTTCGGCGAGACCGAGTTCTGGTTCTCGATCGTCAAGGTCGCGGCGATCATCGGCATGATCGGCTTCGGCGGCTATCTGCTGGTGTCCGGCGAGGCCGGCCCGCAGGCCTCGGTCGCCAACCTGTGGCAGCACGGCGGCTTCTTCCCGAACGGCGTGTCCGGCCTGGTGATGGCGATGGCGGTGATCATGTTCTCGTTCGGCGGCCTGGAGCTCGTGGGCATCACCGCGGCCGAGGCCGATTCGCCCGAGAAGACCATCCCCAAGGCGACCAACCAGGTCATCTATCGCATCCTGATCTTCTATGTCGGCGCGCTCGGCGTGCTGCTGTCGCTGTACCCGTGGGAGAACGTCGCCAGCGGCGGCAGCCCCTTCGTGCTGATCTTCCACGCGCTGAACAGCAACTGGGTCGCCAACGTGCTGAACGTGGTGGTGCTGACCGCGGCGCTGTCGGTCTACAATAGCGGGGTTTACTGCAACAGCCGCATGCTGTTCGGCCTGGCACGCCAGGGCAACGCCCCCAAGGCGCTGCTGAAGGTCAACCGGCGCGGCATTCCGGTGGTGGCCCTGGGCGCATCGGCGGCCGCCACCGCGGTCTGCGTGCTGATCAACTACCTGATCCCGGGCAAGGCCTTCCAGCTGCTGATGGGCCTGGTGGTGTCGGCCCTGATCATCAACTGGGCGATGATCAGCGTGATCCATCTGAAGTTCCGCGCCCACAAGCGCAGCGCCGGCCTGACCACGCGCTTCCAGAGCTTCGGCTACCCGCTGACCAATTACCTATGCCTGGTCTTCATGGCCGGCATCCTGGTGATCATGTACCTGACGCCGGACCTGCGCCTCTCGGTCTATCTGATCCCGGTGTGGCTGGGCGTGCTGGCCGTGTGCTACCGGCTGCGGAACAAGGACGCGGCGCAGGCGCTGCCGCAGGGCGCACCGGTGCGCTGAGGCAGTGACGGCAATGCGAGGCGGCGCCCGGCGCCGCCCGCGACGCCGCGCGTCATCTCCGATCTTGCATCGATCTCAATCTGGCTTGAGGTTTTCATGTTTGCTCATATCGACGCCTACCCCGGCGACCCCATCCTGTCCCTGAACGAGAACTTCGCGCAAGACCCGCGTCAGGACAAGGTCAATCTGACGATCGGCGTCTGCTTCGACGACGAAGGCCGCCTGCCACTGATGGCCGCGGTGCGCGAAGCAGAAGCCGCGCTGGTCGCCGACCAGGGTCCGCGCCCGTATCTGCCGATGGCCGGTATCGCCGGGTATCGCCAGGCCGTGCAGCAGCTGGTGTTCGGCGAGAACAGCCCCGCGCTGGCCGAGGGCCGCGTCGCCACCATCCAGACGCTGGGCGGCTCGGGCGCGCTGCGCGTCGGCGCCGATTTCCTGAAGCGCTATTTCCCCGAGGCGCAGCTGTGGATCAGCGATCCGAGCTGGGACAACCATCGCGTGGTGTTCGAGCGCGCCGGCTTCCAGGTCAACAGCTATCCGTACTATGACGACGCCACCGGCGGCCTGCGCTTCGACGCGATGATCGACGCGCTGCGCCAGGTGCCGAAGGGCCATGTGGTGCTGCTGCACGCCTGCTGCCACAACCCGACCGGTGTGGACCTGAACGAGGCGCAATGGCGCGAAGTCATCGCCGTGGTCAAGTCGCGCGGGCTGCTGCCCTTCGTCGACATGGCCTATCAGGGCTTCGGCACCGGCCTGCAGGACGATGCCTTCGTGATCCACGAGCTCGTGCGCGAAGGCGTGCCGTGCCTGGTCGCCAATTCGTTCTCGAAGAACTTCTCGCTGTACGGCGAGCGCTGCGGCGGGCTGTCGGTGGTCTGCGCGAACGCCGAGGAAGCCGGCCGCGTGCTGGGCCAGCTGACCGGCGCGGTGCGCGCCAACTACAGCAACCCGCCGACGCACGGCGCCCGCATCGTCGGCAAGGTGCTGACCACGCCGGCGCTGCGCCAGTCGTGGGAGGCCGAACTGGCCGCCATGCGCGAGCGCATCGCGGCGATGCGCACGGCGATCCACGACAATCTGCAGCGCCTGGTCGGCGATGCGGACCTGTCGCGCTATCTGGCGCAGCGGGGCATGTTCACCTATACCGGCCTGTCCGCCGAGCAGGTCGATACGCTGCGCACCGAGCACGGCGTCTATCTGGTCCGCTCGGGCCGCATGTGCGTGGCCGGCCTGAACCACGGCAATGTGGCGGTGGTCGCGAAGGCGATCGCCGGCGTGTTGAGCGCGAAGGGCTGATCGCGTAGCGCAGCAAAACGAAGGGCCCGCGCACGGCAAGGCGCGGGCCCTTGTTCCATCTACACCACCATCCCCGTCGCGGCCCTCAGCGCCGCCATCGTCCATCCCCGTCCCAGCAGCACCATGCGGGTATGCAGGTCGTCTAGCACCGGCTCGGATACCTCCGCTCCCCGGTCGCGCAGCGCCTTGTCGCGTAGTTCCACATAACCGCGTTCGTAGTCCGCCGCCAGGGCATGCCATAGCGCATGCGCGCCGGGCGACTGGCGTGCGCCGGTGATCAGGCAGTGTCCCGCATCGAGATACCGGCGATAGATCGCCGAGGCCAGGCCGCGGCGCTGGTAGGGCGGGGCGAACTTCGAATGCGGGGCGCGCAGATGGCGGTCGGCGCGGCGGTCCAGTTCGACCAGCCGGTTGAAGACGGTATAGCCGGCAAGCCGGCGCCGCACGGTGTCTTCGACATAGAAGTAATACTCCCCATCCGCCTCTCGGTAGCGCACCACCAGCCCCGGCAGGGCCGAGGGCGTGGCCGCGATGCCGTGGAGGCAGTCGCCGGGCTGGTAGAGCCGGTCGTACAGCGTCTGCAATTCGGCCTCGAGCGCGTCGGGGGCGTGATCGACATCGATGCGCAGTTCGATGGCGCGCAGCAGGCGGGCGAGGGTGGGGCGGCTTGTATGCCGCTGTCGCGGCGAGTCCGGCCATGAAGCGGGGCCGGCGGCCGCATGGGCGAGCAGGAAGGACATGGCCGTCGTCAACCGCTCTGCCAGGCGCCGCTGACCAGGTTCTCGGGTTTGCGGCGGGCAACGATGCGCGCGCTGACGTCCCAGATATCGATCCGCACGTTCAGTCCCGCATGAATGCCATATCCCGGCCCGGTGACGATGTCCTCGTCGGTCTGCACGCCTTCGCCGGCCTTGATCGCGCTCTCCGCCACGATCGATCCCGTTGCCTTGATGCCCCAGCCGGCTTCGATATGGTGGCTGCTGCGGATCGCGCCGCCGGCCTCGATGCCCTGGCCGGCGCTGATGCCGTGGCCCTGCAGATCGCCGTCGGCCTTCAGCGTCCCGCCGCAGCGGATCGCGTGCTGCGCGGCGATGCTGTCGCCCGCGCGCAGATTGCGGCCGACGTGGATGTGCTCGCCCGCGCTGATGTCCCAGCCCGCGCGCACGCTGCCCTTGGCATCGAGGAAGGTCGCGACGTCAATGCCCCATGCGGCCTTGATGTCGCCGCCCGCCTCGATGGCGCCGCCGCTGTAGAGATTGCCGGCGCAGTCGATATCTTCACCGGCGATGATCGCCGTGCCCGCGCGGATGCCGCCGCCGACGCGGATCGTGCGGCCGGCCCGGACCACCGAATCGACATCGATGGCGCCGCGCACGACCAGCGTGCCGGCGAACACCAGCGCGCCGGCGTTCAGTGCATCGAGCGTCAGCACGGCATCGGTGGGGCCGAACTGGTCCAGCAGCCAGCACGCATCGCCGACGCGGCCGGCATCGACCAGCGCATCGAGCAGCCGCTGGTAGTCGCTGCCGTCATGCCGGTTGCGCAGGAACCATTTGTAGCCGTCCGCGCAGGGGCGTTTCGCCTTGACGAAATTCTGGGTGAGTTCCATGGACATCGGGACCTCGGTAGTCGGTGAAGGGTGGGGGCTGTCGTGCCTTGGGCGGTGGCACGCACGAATGCAAGCGCGATGCCGCGCTCCCTCTCCCCACGCGGGAGAGGGAGGCGCGGAGGGAAACCGCGTTCAAACCGCCTACAGCGGATTCATCACGATGAATTCAACCGCGAGATAAAGCGCGGCAATGCCGGCCATGGCGAGCAGGGCGCGGCGATAGACGACGGCGGATTTTCTGGTCTTGGCGGACATGCGCTCTCCCAATTGCACGTTGAACAGTGGATCGCCGATCGTCGATGGCGATCCCCGGGCAATGTGCCGTGCCAGGGAGACCGGTGTGGGACTGTTGGTGCTAGTCCCGGACTCCCCGCACGGCTGAGAGAAGCACGGCGGGAATATGGGATGTGCGGGCGACCATGGCCTGGCGCGCGGCAAAGCCGCAAGCGTCGCCGTACGCGCGTGCCGCCACAGCATGCAGGGCATGCTGGAAAAGGGCGGAGCGGCGCAGGACGAGTTGCATTCGGTCGCGAAGAAGAGGAAGGAGTGAGCCGGTGTTTTCGGTGGAGCGTTTGCTCCATCGGCCCGGAAAACCGGCGAAAAACGGCTGAAAGCAGGCCGAGTATCCCATAGCCGTTGAGAAGTCTCAACCCTGCGGCGCACCATGCGCCCTCGACAGAGCCCGTGCCACAGCCCCGGCAGACGCTCAGCGGCCGAGCCTCATCGGCAGCCCCTCATCGGCAGCCCATCATCGGCAGCCCTCAGCGACAGTACTTCCGATACTGGTTGAAATGCCGAATCGCGCGATGCGCGTCGCCCAGCTGCTCATGCAGCCGGGCCGCATTGAAATGCGCATCCGCCATGTCCGGCGCGATGTCGATGCAGCGGTGATAGCTGCGCAGCGCGTCCTCGTATCGCTCCAGATCTTCGAGCGTGACGCCGAGATTGAAGTGGAGCAGCGGTTCGTCGCCGATCGCGGTGAGCGCGTCCCGATATAGCGATTCGGCCTCCTGCACGCGCCCCGCCTCGGTCAGCAGGCAGCCGAGGTTCAAATAGGGATCGGCGTAGTCGGGGGCGATCGCGATCGCGCGGCGGTAGGCCTGTTCGGCCTTGCGCATGTCCTGTGCTTCGAGCTGGCAGCCGAGCTGGAACCATGTACCGGCGTCGGGGCCGTGGCCGGTATGCTCCTCCGCGCGGTGCTCGGTGGGGTCGGTGCGGTTGTCAGCGCGGTTGTCAGCGCCGTCATCAGCGCTGTTTTTGGCCGGGTTGTCGGCCTTCCTCGCCGACTGGATCGACAGCACCGCGCCCGGCTGCGACCGGCTCGGCTGCAATTCCATCACCAGCTGGCCGGTCTCGACCTCCCACTGGCGATGCGCTTCGGAGACGACCACGCCATTGCCGACCGCCGCGATCCGCACACCCGACAGCGGCCGGTCCTGCGACCACGCCTTCAATCGCTGCAAGGCCCGCGTGACGCGCCGCGGCGGCACATTGGCCTTCTTCAGCGAATCGGCGGTGCGGATCAGCACCACGTCCTGGAACGAGAACTGGCGCTCGCCGCGGCTGCCCTTGATCGGTTCGAGCAAACCCGCCCGCGTCAGGCTCGCCACCGTCCCGCGCGAGACGCCGAACGTGCCTTCGATGTCCTTCAGCGTGAAGCTGTCCTTGCCGACCGCGCTCATTTCCTGGCAGTACGTCGGATGGGGGTCGCGGCCTCCGTGGCGCGCTTGGCGCCCTTGCGCGGCGCCGCCTCGCGCGCAGGCTTCTTCGCGGTGGCCTGCGACTTGCTCAGGCTCGCCTTGAGCGCCGCCATCAGGTCGATCACCTCGCCGCCCTCGCTGGGCCGCTCCGCCGTCGCCGATACCGTGATCTTCTTGCCCTCGATCTTCTTGTCGATCTCGGCCAGCACGCGCTGCTTTTCCTCGTCCTGATAGGCGGCCGGGTCGTAGGCCTCCACGGTGCTCTGCTCGATCAGCTGCTCGGCCAGCGTCAGTTCGGCGGGGCGGATATCGGTGCGCTCGACGTTCAGGTCGGCCATCGAGCGGACCTCGTCCGCATAGAGCAATTGCTGCAGCACCAGGCCCTCGTCGTTGGCACGCACCTGCACCATGTACTGCTTGCCCTTCCACACCCAGGTGGCCAACGCGCAGGTGCCGGTCTTGCGCATCGCTTCGGTCAGCAGGCTGTATGGCTTGGCGCCGCGCTTGTCGGGCGCCAGATAGTAGGCCTTGTCGAAATAGATCGGGTCGATGGCGCCCATCGGCATGAAGGCGACGATGTCGATGGTGTGGCGCGCGCCGGTCTCCAGCGCGTCGAGCTCTTCGGGCGTGAACACCACGTACCGGTCCTTCTCGAACTCGTAGCCCTTGACCATGTCGGCGCGCTCGACCACCACGCCCTCGCGCTGGCAGATGTACTGCTGCCGCAGCCGCGAGCCGCAGCCCTTGTGCAGCAGGTTGAAACCGATGCCGGACTTGCTTTCGGTCGCGGAAAAGACCCGGACCGGGATGGAAACCAAGCCGAAGCTCAGCGAGAGGGAGGCAATGGAGCGTGCGGCCATGTCGTCACCTTTCGGGTTGGCGTATTGCTAAAGAATAGTCGACGCTTCGTCTGCACGCCTGCCTCAGCCTTTCGTATAATGGCGGGTTTGCCGCCATGTCACCGCGCCAACGCGGGATGCGGACGGCTGCCGGGCACCGCCCGCCCTCTGCTCTGACGCCCTGATCTCCCTCTGCGCCTCTCCCACCATGAAAACTCTGAAAGCCCTCCTGATCGTCTCCGCCGTGGCCCTGTTCGCCGCCTGCGGCAAGTCCGAACAAGCCCCCGCCGCCGGTGCGCCGGCCGCGGCCGCCAAGACCGTCGTGGTCGGCCTGGACGACAACTTCCCGCCGATGGGCTTTCGCGATGCCAACAATGAACTGGTCGGCTTCGATATCGACATGGCCAAGGAAGCCGCGCGCCGCCTCGGCATGACGGTCGAGTTCAAGCCCATCGACTGGAGCGCCAAGGAGGCCGAACTGAACGGCAAGCGCGTCGACGTGCTGTGGAACGGCCTGACCATCACCGACGAGCGCAAGAAGAACATCAGCTTCACCGCGCCCTACATGAGCAACCACCAGATCATCGTGGTGGGCAGCGCCTCGCCGATCAAGGCCAAGGCCGACCTGGCCGGCCGCATCGTCGGTGCGCAGGACGGCAGCAGCGCGGTCGACGCGATCCGCAAGGAGGCGCAGGTGGCCGCCAGCATCAAGGAACTGAAGACCTTCGGCGACAACGTGACGGCGCTGATGGACCTGGCCGCCGGCCGCCTCGACGCCATCGTGGTCGATGAGGTCGTGGGCCGCTATCTGGTCAGCAAGCGCGCCGGCGAGTACCGCGTGCTCGACGAGAACTTCGGCACCGAGGACTACGGCGTCGGCCTGCGCAAGGACGACACCGAACTGCTGGCGCAGCTGGACAAGACGCTGGCCGAGATGAAGCAGGACGGCACGGCCTCCCGCATCGCGCAGCAGTGGTTCGGCGCGAATCTGATCAAGTAAGCCCGCCGCGCCCCTTCACGGGGCGCCGCTTTTTTCTGGATCCCGCGCGCCGGGTTTCGATCCATGGACTACGTTCTCTCCCTGCTGGGACCGATGGCGCAGGGCGCGCGGATCACGCTCTCGCTGTTCTTCATCACGCTGGCGCTGTCGGTGCCGCTGGGCCTGGCGCTCGCGTTGGCGCGGCTGTCGGCATGGCGGCCGCTGAGCGTGGCCGTCAACGGCTATATCTGGCTGATGCGCGGCACGCCGCTGATGCTGCAGCTGCTGTTCGTCTATTTCGCGCTGCCGTTGCTGCCGGTGGTGGGCGTGCGCCTGCCGGACTTCCCCGCGGCGGTGGTCGCCTTCGCGTTGAACTACGCGGCGTATTTCGCCGAGATCTTCCGCGCCGGCATCCAGTCCGTCGACCGCGGCCAGTACGAAGCCAGCAAGGCGCTCGGCATGACCTACCTGCAGACGATGCGCCGCGTGGTGCTGCCGCAGATGGTGCGGCGCGTGCTGCCGCCGGTCAGCAACGAGACCATCACGCTGGTCAAGGACACCTCGCTGATCTACGTGCTGGCGCTGAACGACATCCTGCGCACCGCGCGCGGCATCGTGCAGCGCGACTTCACCACCACGCCTTTCCTGGTCGCCGCGGCGTTCTATCTGCTGATGACGCTGCTGCTGACCTGGATGTTCCAAAGCCTGGAAAAACGCTATGCCGCACACGATCAATGAGCCGCAGGCCCGCGGCGGCGAAGGGCAGGAGCGCCCGGTGATGATCCGCGCCCGCGATATCGTCAAGTCGTTCGGCACGAACCGCGTGCTGCACGGCGTCTCGCTGACGCTGCGCAAGGGCGAGGTGGTGGCGGTCATCGGGCCGTCCGGCTCGGGCAAAAGCACGCTGCTGCGCTGCCTGAACCATCTCGAGACGATCGACGGCGGCAGCATCGAGATCGAGGGCGAGACGCTGGCGGAGCCCGGCGCGGACCAGCGCAGCCGCTACGTGCCGGACGCCGAGGTGCGCCGCATCTGCCGCAAGATGGGCATGGTGTTCCAGTCCTTCAATCTGTTCCCGCACATGACGGTGCTGCAGAACATCATCGAGGCGCCGATGACGGTCAAGGGCATGGCGCGCGATGCCATCGTGCCGATCGCCGATGCGCTGCTGCGCAAGGTCGGCCTGCTGGAGAAGCGCGACAACTATCCGTCGCGCCTGTCGGGCGGGCAGAAGCAGCGCGTGGCGATCGCCCGCGCGCTGGCGATGGAGCCGGACATCATGCTGTTCGACGAACCGACCTCGGCGCTCGATCCGGAGCTGACCGGGGAGGTGCTGCGCACGATGCGGCAACTGGCGGACGACCACATGACCATGCTGGTCGTCACGCACGAAATGGGTTTCGCGCGCGAAGTCGCGCACCGGGTCGTCTTCATGGACCAGGGCCGCATCGTCGAGAGCGCGCCGTCCGAGGAATTCTTCCGCGCGCCGCAGCATCCGCGCACGCGGGAGTTTCTGGCCCATATGCTGTAGGCCGCTGCGCTGCGCTGCGCTGCGCTGCGAGGCGAGGCGAGGCGAGGCGAGGCGAGGCTGGGCTGGACTGGGCCGGGCGTTTGGCCCGCTACGTCGCCGGATGCAGCGCCTGCACCAGCGCGCGCTTGTTGTCCCGGCTGCGGCGCGCGTGCTCGCGCATCAGCGCCTCGGCCCGCGCCCCTTCATGCGCGACGATGGCCCGCACCACATCCTCGTGATCGAACTGCGCGCGCTGCACGAAGGCCAGTTCCAGCGATGGCTGCACTCCCGCCGCGCCCAGCGCGCCAGGGCCCGCCATCGGCGTCCTGGCGATATGGTCGAGCGCCGATGCCAGCGCCGGATTGCCCGCGCCCTCGACCAGTGCCCGATGAAAGCGCGCATTCATCGCCGCCCAGCGTGCGGTATCGACCGGCGCATCCTTCCCGAGCAGCGCCTGCTCGACCAGTAGCCGCCCCTCGTCGACGCAGGCCTGCAGCACCGCCAATATCTCTCTGGTGACGCCTTGCTCGGCCAGCAGCCGTGCCGCCATGCCTTCGAGCGTGCCGCGCACGTCGATCGCCATGGCCACTTCGTCCAGCGTGACCTGGCGCACGCGGAACCCGCGCGTCGGCAGCCGCTCCAGCAGGCCCTCCTTTTCCAGCTCGCCCAGTGCCAGCCGCAGCGGGGTTCGGGACACGCCCAATTCCCCGGAGAACTGCACCTCGCGGATCCGTTCGCCGGCCTGCAGGTCGCCGGCCAGGATGCGGCGCCGCAATTCCATCGTCACGCGTTCGATCTGGGAGGCCATCGGTCAAAAGTGGATTTTGGCAGACATGTGGGGCTTCATTATGGCATGAGGCCAGCTTGACGCAGCCGGGTGCATCGCCAATACTGCATGCAAAAGTCATCATAGATAGACGATACAAGGCATTGGCGAGCATGTTTGCATGCAAACAGCGACAAAATGCCGGACAGGAGACAAGCGCCGTGCCATCCCGATTCCTGCGGCGGCGGCAAGCCCCGCGCTCGCCCGTCGTTTCCCCGCGCCGCCGTGCGACGGCCTTCGCGCTCGCGGCGGTGGCAACCGGACTGCTGGCTGGCCCCGCTGCAGCCCTTGCCGCGTCCGAGCCGTATCCGTCCAAGGCGATCCGCCTGATCGTGCCGTTCCCCGCCGGCGGTGGCGGCGACACGCTGGCCCGCCTCGTGATGACCCGCGTCGGCAAGGAGCTGGGCCAGTCGCTGGTGATCGAGAACGTGGCAGGCGCCGGCGGCAATATCGGCTCCCAGGCCGCGGCAAAGGCGGCGCCGGACGGCTACACGCTGCTGTACGGCACCAATGGCACCTTCGCCATCAATCACGCGCTGTACAAGCGCACCGGCTTCGATGCGATGCAGGACTTCGTGCCCGTCGCGCAGTTGACGCGCATCGCCACGATGGTGGTCACGCGGCCCGGCTTTCCGGCGAAGACCTTCCCCGAACTGCTGCAGGTGCTGAAGGCCAATCCCGGCAAATACACGGTTGCGTCGGCCGGCAACGGCACCACCTCGCATCTGGCTTCCGAACTGCTGAAGGCATCGGCCGGCGTCTCGATGGTCCATGTGCCGTACCGCGGGGGCGCGCTGGCGCTGACGGACCTGATGGGCGGCCAGGTCGACCTGATGATCGAGGTGATGCCCAACGTCATGCCGGCGGTGCGCGGCGGCAAGGTGCAGGGCCTCGCCGTGACGACCGCGCAGCGCGTGCCGAGCTTTCCCGATGCGCCCACCGTGGCGGAGCAGGGCCTGGCCGGCTTCGAGGTCAGCGCGTGGGACGGCATCTTCGTGCCGAAGGGCACGCCGGCCGAAGTCGTCGCGAAGATCCACGCCGCGATCCAGAAGGCGCTGGCCGACCCCTCGCTGCGGCAGCAGCTGCTGGATCGAGGCGCCGAGCCGGTGCCGCAATCGAGCGCCGCCTTCGCGCAATTCGTTCGTGCCGAATATGACCGCTGGGGGGCGCTGGTCAAGCGCTCCGGCGCCAGCGTCGATTGATCGCCGAGGGCTCGGCGTCCCCGCCGCCCCGACCGGCTGCCATTCCATCGCAAGAACCGGGAGAGAGATGAACGCCCATTCCGACCGCAAGCCCGACGCCAACGCCAACGCCAACGCCAACGCCAACGCCGTCCATCGCTCGCCTGCCGCCGACGATCGCAGCGGCCTGCCGCACTACGACCGTCCGCCGCTGAAGGACAGCCGCCGCCCGCGATGCCCGCCGTTCGTCGAGATCACCGATGCCGACCAGCTGCTGCCGTATCTCGAACACGTCGCGCGCCGTCCGTACAACCACGGGCTCAACGCCTGCTGGGACCTGAAGGAGGGCGAGCGCGTGCTGCTGCGCGTCGACAACTGGCACAGCGAACTGACGATCCAGGCATGCCAGCGCATCCTGGAGAAGTACAAGGTCAGGTACGAGATCCAGAAGATCGATCGCGGCCCGATTCCGACCTGGGTCGGGGCCGACGAGGTCGACTACTACCTGTTCCGCACGCGCGAGCTGGCGCAATGGATGGACATGTGGGAGGAGGAAGAAAAGAAGCAGCAGTACGACAAGATCCTGATGGGCTACGGCGGCCCGGTGCTCGCGGAACGCTTCATCAAGATCCAGCGCATGCCCTTCATCACGCCGGAGATCCTGGCCTCGCCCGCGCATGCGATGCCGATCGAGGTCATCAACGCGATCGACCGCTGGACCTGGGACCGCATCCGTACCGCGCGGCGGGCGCGCATTACGGACCCCGAGGGCACCGACATCAGCTTCACCAATCACGACGACTACTGGGACGCGCGGCGCGAGTTCTATCACCCCGACCTGACCGCGGCGACCTGGCGCGGCAACGAGCATTTCGGCAAGACCTATCTGCCGGGGCATATCACCGGGCGGCCGTGGATGTTTCATCCGTTCAAGGAGGACGGCTGCGGCGTGATCGCCGGCACCACCAACCATATCGCGCCGTGCGACTGGACCCAGCTCGTGGTCGAGAATTCGAAGATCACGCGCATCAACGCCGGCGGCGACTTTGGCGACAAGCTGCGCAACGTGATGGAGCAGACCCGGGACATCCAGTATCCGACCTTCCCAGGCAAGGGCCTGATGTACTGGTGGGAGGCGTCGATCGGCACCAATCCGCATATCCATCGGCCGCGCAAGGACTTCCCATCGGGCTTCGTCAATTGCCTGTACGAGCGCGTGCGCTCCGGCGTCATCCATATGGGCTTCGGCACCATCATCTCCTCGATGGCCGAGCGCGAGGCCGCCAGGATGGGGCATCTGGTCGGCCACTGGCACCTGCACCTGTATTTCCCCACGTACACCACCGAGCGGTCCGGCGACAACGAGAACATCATCGAGAACGGCCGCCTGCTGGCGCTCGACGACCCCACCATCCGCAAGCTGTGCGCAAAATACGGCGATCCCGACCTGTGGCTCGACGAGAGCTGGAATCCGGCGGTGCCGGGCATCAATATGCAGGGTGACTACTGGTCGCACTATGCAAAGGACCCGCTGCACTGGGTCAAGACCGAGCTGGAGGTCTGTCGCAACTACCACCCGATGTTCATGCGGATGGTCGATGCCGATGCGAAGTACTGCGAAGGCGAGGGCGCGCGCTGGTGGAAGGGCGGTTGCTGTAATCACAGCGGCGTGCAGGCGCCGGTGTTGCCGGGCAACTGCTGCGGCACGGAGGCAGCGCCGGTGCAGGGGGGCCATTGCTGCCATGGCGGTGCGGCATCGGAGTGAGGGCGCGGGCGGCGCGGCGGATAGGCCTGGGGCGAAGCGGAGCGGTGATCGACCGGACCAGCAGGCCGCCGCGGTCAGATGCGGCGGCCTGCCAGCGGCAAGACTGGGACTGATAGCAGGGCCTTACGACTGGCCCCGCAAGAGGGCCTGACGACGGGGCCTCTAACGACGGGACCTTACTTGTCGTTGCCGACCTTCTTGTTCAGGTCGCGCGCCATCTGCAGATGCTGCTCCAGATCGGGCACGTGCTTGGCGGCGAAGGCCTTGATGTCCGGGTCCTTCGCGTTCTTCGCGGCTTCCTGGAACAGCTTCACGGTCTTTTCATGCGCGGCGACGCCGATCCGGCTGGCGTACATCTTGTCGAAGCGCTCGCCATCGAGAGCGCTGAGCCCCTTCAGCTCGGTGCGCTGCACGACCGAAGGCTCGGTCGGCGGGGTATAGCCCTTGCTCGAGGCCAGCTTGGTCAGCTCCTCGTTGACCGCGGTGTGGTCCTTGATCATGCGGGCCGCAAACGATTTGACGTCGGCATTGGAAGCCTTCTGTTCGGCCAGCTTGCTGCCCTCGACCTCGGCCAGGCCGCCCTGCGCGGCGTTTTCCAGGAAGCTGCGGTCGGCGCGCACCAGCTTGCTGGTGTCGCCCGCGGTGCCTCGCGTGGTGGTCTGATCCGTTGCGGTCGTGGCGGGCATATTGCCGGGCGCCGTGTTCTTCGGCGCGGTGCTGGTGCCTTGCGCCATCACCGCGGTGGACAGCAGCAGGGAACAGGCGGCGGTACTGAAGACACTGAGTGCTGCGGTACGGATAGGCATGGCGTGTTCTCCCTTGAAGGTGGATGGGTTCGACCAATCAGCAATATCCGCGCCCAACGCCGGCCTCGCCGATCACCGCCTTCGCCCCGTGGCTCGCGCAGGGCTTGCTGGGGCTTGTGCAGGGCCTGCACAAGGCTGGCGTTGGGATGTCGTGCGCCATCGCAATGACACCGCCGCATATCGGTCGGCGTATGGCCGGCGACCAGGGCGGCGACAAGGCCGGCGAAAAAATTGCATGCGACGGTAAAAACGCTCGGCCCGGTGGCCGGCTTGGCAGGCAGTTCAACGTCCGGCCACGTCTCCGTACACATAACGCCGCGCAGTGCATGCAAAAACGGCGTTTCGAGTGGCCCCCGTAGTAGAATTGCCCCCACTCAAACCGATGTCCCTGCCGCATGCCCGAAGAGCGAACGAGTCTGGCGGAAACGATCCGCGCCACCATCGAACAGGAGATTCTGTCCGGCAAGCTGGCCAGCGGCGCCCAACTCGACGAGCAGCAATTGCTGTCGCGTTTCTCGGTATCGCGTACGCCGGTGCGGGAGGCGTTGATCCGGCTGGCGTCGGCCGGGCTGGTCGATCTGGTGCCGCGCCGCGGCGCCATTGTGTCCGCCATCACGCTGCGCGAATACGTTGCCATGAGCGAGATCCTGGTGCAGCTCGAGGCATTGGCGGCCCAGCTGGCGGCGCGGCGTATCACCGAGGCCGAACGGGAGGCGCTGCGGGAAGCCTATGCGGCTTGCCAGCAGGCGGCGGCGCAGGCCAGCGCCGACCGTTATCGCGAGGCCAACGATCGTTTCCACGCGGTCATCTACGAGGCCTGCCGCAACGAGATCCTGAGCGCGCAGATTCGCACGATGCGGGCCCGCATGCGTGGCATGCGCGACTACCGCTTCGAGAAGCCCGCGCGCATTCGCGCCTCGCTCGAGGAACATGGCGCGGTGATGGAGGCGATCCTGCGCGGCGATGAAGAGGCGGCGGCGCGGGCGATGGTCGAGCACATCTCGACCGGCGGCAACGTCTATGCGGACATGATCGCGTCGATGCCGGACGAGGCCGTCGGCGCCAAGGGGGCGCGCTGAGCCGGGGCGCCCAGGCAAGCGCGAGAAAGCACGGCAGCGAGCGCGGCAGCAAGCGCGACAGAAGACACGCCAGCCTGCGCACCAACAACCGCGCCAGCCGGCGCCGCGCGTTTCAATCGATCTTCACGCCCGCCTGCACCGTGCGTTGCAGCGCGTTCTTGCCATCCTGCTGCGCCCATTGCTTGAACTCGGCTGGGGAGCGCGACGGTGCCGGTTCGCTGCCGTTGTCGACCAGACGCGTGCGAATCGCCGGATCGGCCAGCACCTTGGTGGCGACGGCGTAGAGCTTGTCCGTGACCTCCTTCGGCAGCCCCGCCGGTCCGAACAGCCCGAACCAGAACGTGTAGTCGAAGCCCGGCAAGCCGAGCTCGGCAATGGTCGGCAGCCCCGGCGCCACGGCGGAGCGCTGCGGCGTCGTGACGCCGATCATCTTGACCACGCCCTGCGTGCCGAGCGGCAGCACCGACGATGCCGTGCCGAAGGAAAACTCCACTTCGCCCGCCGCCACCGCCTGCAAGGCCGGCGCGCCGCCCTTGTACGGCACGTGGGTCATGTCGACACCGACCGCGTTCGCAAACGACAGCCCGGCGACATGCGGCGAGCCGCCGATGCCCGAAGACGAGTAGTTGAACTTGCCGGGATTCGCCTTGGCCTTCGCCGCCAGCGTTTTCACGTCGGCGATGCCGAGGTCCTTGTTGACGGCCAGGATCAGCGGCGAGATGGTCAGCCGCGTGATCGGCGTGAAGCTGTCGGCTTTGTACTTGACCTTGTACAGGTGCTGGTCCATGCCATAGATCGTCGCCGTGGCCAGCCCCAGCGTATAGCCGTCCGCCGGCGCCTGCGCGAGCCATGCCGATGCGAGCGTGCTACCGGCACCGGGCTTGTTCTCGACCACCACCGGCTGTCCCAGCTCCTTGGACATGGCCTCGCCGACCACGCGCGCAACGAAATCGGCCGCGCCGGCCGGCGTGTAGCCGATCACCAGCCGGATCGGCTTGTTCGGATAGCCTTCGGCCATCGCGGCGCCGGGCGCGATGGCGGCGATCAGACCCACGGCCGCCAGGGCCGCGACAGTGGCAGAGGCCCTGGAAGCCCTAAAGGCCCTGGAGGCCGCGGAGGTCGCTGTGGAATGGCTGTGCATCGGTGTCTCCTTGTCATGTTGTATGGGTCGATGGGGCTCTGCGGCTCCTCGTCGATCGTCAGGCGATGGCGCCCTTGTCGCGCCACTGCGCGATCAGCTCCGGCGCAAAGCCCAGCTCGCCGAGCAGCTCGTCGGTCTGCTCACCGGGGTCCGGCGCCGCGCGCGCAAAGCGCTCGGGGTGGGGCGCGGCGGACAGGTTGATCGGCGAGCGCAGCAGGTCGAGTTCGCCTAAAACAGGATGGCGCGCGGTACGGGTCATGCCGAGGTGGCGGACCTGCGGGTCCTCGAAGGCCTGCCCGATATCGAGCACGGGGCCGCAAGGCACGCCGGCCGGATTGAGCCGCGCCATCAATTCCGAGCAGGTAAAGCGCGAGGTGTGGGCCTGGATCGCTTCGTCGAGCGCGGCCCGATTGCGGGCACGCGAACGCGCGTCGCGATAGTCGGCGTGGTCGACCAGATCGTGCGCCTCCAGCGCCTGGCAGAAGTTGGCCCACATCCGTTGCGTGCTGGCCGCGATATTGACCAGGCCATCGCTGGCGCGATAGGTGCCCATCGGCACCAGCGTCGGATGGGCGTTGCCTTGCTGCGTCGGCACTTCGCCGTCGACCGTGTAGCGCGCCGCCTGGAAATCGAGCTTGTTGAGCATCGACTCGATCAGCGAGGTATGGACCCATTGGCCGCGACCGGTCCGTTCGCGGTGGAACAGCGCCAGCAGAATCCCCTGGCCCAGGAACATGCCCGCCGTGGTGTCCGAGATCGCGATGCCGACGCGGACCGGGCCGCGCCCCGGCTCGCCGGTGACCGAGCTCAGCCCGCACATCCCCTGCACGATCTGGTCGACGCCGGGCCGTTCGCTGTAGGGGCCATCCTGCCCGAAGCCCGAGATGCTGGCGAGGATCACGCGCGGATTGCGGGCGCTCAGCGCCTCGTATGTCAGCCCGAGCCTGGCCTTGACCACCGAGCGGAAGTTCTCGACCACCACGTCGGTGTTCTCCAGCAGCCGCGCCAGGATCTGCGCGCCCTCCGGCGTCTTCAGGTCCACGCACATGCTGCGCTTGTTGCGGTGCAGGTTCTGCTCATCCGAGCCGCGGCGTTGGCCCGTCACTGAGCCGTGGTCCTTTGGCGGCGGCGGCTCGAGCCGGATGACATTGGCGCCCCAGTCGGAGAGCAGCCGTACCGCGGCCGGGCCGGCGCGGGCGACGGTCAGGTCGAGGACGTTGATGCCGTGCAATGGAAGTTGGGATTCGGATTGGGCCATGGCAGGGGAAGGATGATTGGGTCCGGCGAGTATACGCACAACAATCGTATGTATACGAATAGGGGGTTGTATGGATGCGGAGCGTCGCTCGGTGTCCTAGACTTTCCGCTGTGCGGTTCCCCACGGCCGCCTCTGATCGCTCGCACGCCAAGGTGCGGCACCAATAAGTGACTTCGGGGCGACCAGCGTGCGTCCCTCTTCGAGGAATCGTATGCAATCGGCGGCAATACAAATACAGAAAAACGGCGGGCCGGACGAACTGGAGTTCATCGAAGTCGCCGTGCCGCCGCCGGGCGAAGGCGAAGTCCAGATCCGGCAGAGCGCGATCGGCGTCAATTTCGCGGACATCTATCAACGGCGCGGCAGCCATGGGCCGCATCAGCCGACCTCGTTCCCGATCGTGCTCGGCTCGCAGGGGGCGGGCCGCATCGAAGCGGTGGGGCCCGGCGTCAGCGGATTGGAGGTCGGGCAATCGGTCGGCTGCTTCCAGCCGGGGGCCTATCAGGTCGTGCGCAACGTCCCCGCGGCACGCGTGGTGCCATTGCCCGCGCAGATCCCCGAAGACGTGGCAGGCGCCACGCTGCTGCGCGGCCTGACCGCGGAATATCTGCTGCGCCGGATTTCCCCGGTCCAACCCGGCGATGCGGTGCTGGTGCATGCGGCGGCCGGCGGCATGGGCGTGATCCTGTGCCAATGGGCGCGTGCCTTGGGCGCGACGGTGATCGGCACGGTCGGCTCGGAGGCCAAGCGAGAGATCGCGCTGGCCCATGGCTGCCATCACGTCATCGACTATCGGCGCGAGGACTTCGTCGCCCGCACGCTTGAACTGACGGACGGCCGCGGTGTCGCGGTGGTCTACGATGCCGTCGGCAAGGATGTGTTCGTGCCGTCGCTGTCGTGCCTGCGTCCGCTGGGCATGGCGATCAACTATGGCACCGCGTCCGGCGACGTCGAGGCGTTCGACCTGCAGCTGCTGCACGCGAAGTCGCTGATGGTCTGCCGTCCCACGCTGCGCACCTTCATTGCCGATGCCGCCTCGCTGCGCCAAGGCATGGCCGCGCTGTCCGAGGCGGTCGGTGCCGGTCATGTGCGGCTCGAAGTCGGCCAGCGCTTTGCCTTTGCCGACGCGCGCGAGGCCCACCGGCAGCTCGAAGCCCGGCAGACCAGCGGCGCCGTGGTGCTGATTCCGTAGTCCCGCCGGCGATGGAAACCGTATCACCAGGAGAAGCGGCATGAAGCTCTATCACAGCTGGCTGTCCAGCGCGTCGCGCCGCGTGCGCCTGTGCCTGGCCGAGAAGGGCATCTGCTATGACAGCGTGCCGGTCGACATGCGCCGGCAGGAGCATCACTCCGCGGCCTATCTGGCCGTCAATCCCAACGGCGTGGTGCCCGGGCTGGTACTGGACGACGGCCGGGCGCTGCATGAAAGCAGCACCATCTGCGAATACCTCGACGACACGCATCCGGAGCCGCCGCTGCGGCCGGCCGATCCCTATCGGCGCGCCGAGATGCGCAATTTCATTCGCTGGACCGACGAGCGCGCGCTGCCGAATCTGCTGATCCTGAACTGGAGCCTGGTATTCCAGGCGCAGGCGTCGCAATGGACCGACGCGGAGCTGGCCGAACGGCTGGCCCGCGTGCCGACCGCGCAGCGGCGCGAGGCGTGGCTGCGCGTCGCGCGACGGCCCTATACCGACGACGAGAAGCGCGCCGCGCTGGACCAGTTGAAGGCCATCGTGCCGAAGATGGAGGCGATGCTGGAGGACGGCCCCTGGCTGTTCGGCGATCGCTACACGCTGGCCGATATCGCCGCCGTGCCGTTCGTGGCCCGTCTTGCCGAACTCGATGCCGACGCACTGTCGCCGGATTCCGCGCACGCCGTGGCCGACTGGTGGCGGCGGGTGCAGGCACGTCCCGCGTTTGCCGAAGCACGGATCGATCGCTTCGATGCCGCCGTGGCAAGCGCGTAAGCCGCATTGCTTTCCCCTTGATTCGACCACTCCCTCTCATTGCAAGGCCAGCCCATGTCAGACACCGGATCGCTCCCCATTCTGGAAATCGAAGACCGCATCGCCACCATTACGCTGAGCCGGCCGGAGGTCGCCAACCGGCTCGGCCCGGACGACCTGGCCGCGCTGCGCCAGCATGTCGACACGGTCAATGAGGCCGACGTGCTGGTGCTGCGCATCCGCGGCAGCGGCAAGTATTTCTGCAGCGGCTTCGATATCGGCAAGCTGGCCGCGGGTCAGCGCGGCGCCGGGTTCGAGCCGCTGGTCAATGCGCTGGAAGATTGCCGCCCCGTGACGATTGCCGAGATTCACGGCGGGGTCTACGGCGGCGGCACCGATCTCGCGCTGGCATGCGACTTCCGCATCGGGACACTCGCCACCGAGATGTTCATGCCGGCCGCTCGGCTGGGCCTGCATTTCTATCAGCGCGGCATGGAGCGCTATGTCTCGCGGCTGGGTTTGAATGCCGCCAAGCATCTGTTCCTGACGGCCGAGAAGATCGATGCCGAGGCGATGTTCCGTTGTGGCTTCCTGACCGAATTGCTGCCGGCTTCGGCGCTGCGCGAACGCGTCGAGCAACTGTCGTCCACCATCGCGTCGCTGGCGCCGATTTCGGTGTTCGGCATGAAGAAGCATCTGAATGCGATTGCGCGCGGCGTGCTGGACGTCGAAGCATTGGCCGCCGATATGCAGCGCTCGGTGCAATCGGAGGACATCAAGGAGGGGGCCATCGCCTGGAAGGAAAAGCGGGTGCCGAGGTTTGTCGGGCGATAGTACGGTCGGCGGCCAGGCCGGTAGGCCCGTAGGCCGTCAAGTTCGTCGGGGCGCCAGGTCGTCGGATTGTCAGGGCGTTGAACCGGATATCAAGCCGCCAGTTCCTGCTCCAGCGTTTTCGCGTTGAATCCCGTCAGGCAATCGAGATCCAGCGCGCGGATCTGATCGGTCATGAAGTCGATAAAGACGCGAATGCGGGTCGGCAGGTGCTGGCGGCTGAGATAGCAGATAAAGTGGCCGCGATCGTCCGGCGCGTGCCGGGCCAGCGCCACGACAAGTTCACTGGCCGCGATGTGATCGCAGATCTGGTATCCCGCCATTTGCGCGATGCCCCATCCCTGCAGCACCGCTTCGAGCACCAGATCGGCGTCGTTGAAGGTCAGCCGCGCCGTGGGCATGTATTTGCGCACGGCGCCATCGACCTTGAATTCCCATTCGAATATCCGCCCGCTGGCAAAGCGGAAATTGATGCAATCGTGCTCGGCGAGTTGTTCCAGCGTCTGCGGCAATCCGTGCGCGGCCACATAAGCGGGCGAAGCGCACAACGCCATCTGCATCGGAATCAGCCGCTTGGCGATGATGCTCGAATCTTCGATGCGACCGTTGCGGAATGCCACGTCGATTTGCTCGGAGGCGAAGTCGGTGGGCCGATCGTCGAGCAGCAGGTCGATGGCGATATCCGGATAGGCCTTCATGAAGCGTTCCAGCAGCGGCGCGACGATCTTCCTGCCGAAGCCGACCGTCGAGCTGATGCGGATCAGGCCGCGCGGCGGACCTTCCCGGAGCTCCAGCATGTCGTTCATCGCCTCGACGATATGCGTCACGCCCTGGTGGCAGTTTTCGAAGAAGCGCTGACCTTCGCGCGTCAGCTGCGTGGTGCGCGTGGTACGGAGGAACAGCCGCGTACTGAGCTGGGTCTCCAGCTTCTGCACGTTGCGGCTGACCGCGGAGCGGCCGATGCCCAGGCGCTCGCCGGCCTTGGCAAAGCTGCCCTCGCTGGCGACAGCCATGAACGCCATGATGCCGGCATAGCTCGCCGCAAAGCTGGTGGAAAGCGCGTCGGCGCGATTGGGCAGGCTGAGGCGGAAGGCGCGTTCCGCTGTTTCCGGTTCGTTCATTTCAGCACTCCCTGAATGCATCGCCGCAAGAAATGAGGCGTGCCTGGATGCTAATCAGGCGCCGGTGTACGGTAAATGACAGCGTTCCCTGATTTTCTGCCAGGCTGCCATCGGGTTTCCGCGCGCTTTGCCATGTGCGATCGAGATTGGTGCAGAAATGGAAACGGCGTCGCATTGCCGCATTGCCGCATGGGGCGCCGCATGGATACGCTGCTCGCACGCCCTTGCATGTCGTTGCACACGCTTGCGCGCGCTTGCACGCCATCGCCGGCACGACATAACATCCGGTGTCCTCTTCTCGGCTGCCATGGAATTGAATCCCTCGCCCTCCGCCTCCGCGCCCATTGAACCCATGCCGCGCAATGTCGTGTTTGTGCTGTATCCCGAGGTCAGCCTGCTCGATTTCGCCGGCCCGCAGACCGTGTTCTGGGCCGCATCCCATTACGCCCACGAGCGCGGCATGCCGGGCTATCGCTGCCATGTCGCCAGCGAGTCCGGCGGGGCGGTCGCGGCGGTGGAGGGCACGGCGATGCAGACCGTGGCGCTCGATACCCTGGACCTGCGCGAGGTCGACACCGTGATCGTGCCGGGCTCGCCGAAGATTCTCCAGGTCGCCATCGACTCCGGATCGCTGATCGAATGGCTGGGCATGGCCTCCGCCAGGGTCCGTCGCACGGCCTCTGTCTGCAGCGGGGCGTTCCTGCTGGCCCACGCCGGGCTGCTCGATGGCAAGCGGGCCACGACGCATTGGGCGATGCTGCAGCGGTTTCACGAGATGTTCCCGACGGTCGACCTGGATGCCGATGCGATCTTCGTGCAGCAGCAGAATCTGTGGACCTCGGCCGGCGTCACCACCGGCATCGATCTGGCGCTCGCCATGGTGGAGGCCGATTGCGGCCACGAGGTCGCGCTCAACGTCGCCAAGGAGCTGGCGGTCTATATGAAGCGCCCCGGGGCACAGCCACAGCTCAGCGAGATCCTGATCACGCAGAGCCGGCAGGTACCGCTGTTCGAGACGCTGCATTTGTGGATCGTCCAGAATCTGTCCCGCGAAGACCTGTCCGTCGAGCAACTGGCCGATCGCGTCGGCATGAGTCCGCGCAACTTCGCGCGGGTCTACAAGGAAAAGACCGGACGCACGCCCGCCAAGGGGGTCGAGCACTTCCGCATGGAAGCAGCGCGCGGCCTGCTGCAGGACATGGACAAGCCGGTCGACCAGATCGCGCGCGAATGCGGCTTTGGCAGCGAGGAGCGCATGCGGGTCGCCTTCCAGAGGCACTTCGGGCTCTCGCCCAGCGAATACCGGCTGCGGGTCAATCGCTGATCCGCGCATCGCCTTCGAGCCATCCTGCGATTTCCGTCCCGCGTCCCGCCGCCGCGACAAGCAGTGCGGCCGGGATGCCTGCTGCCCGCGCGATTGGTGCCAAACGGGAAACACCGTGGTCCGCGCTTCGGTCTGGTGCCCAACTCCCGCGACCCCTAGCATGAGGTGGAGCTGTTCCATTTCCACTCACTCCACACACAGCAGGGAGACGCATCATGAAGATCGTTGTCATTGGCGGGACCGGCCTGATCGGCAAGAAGGTCGTGGCGAGACTGTCGGCGCAGGGCCATGACGTGATTGCCGCCGCGCCGCAGACCGGCGTCAACGCGCTGACCGGCGAAGGCCTGGCGGAGGCCCTGGCGGGCGCGAAGGAGGTAGTCGATCTCGCCAATTCGCCGTCGTTCGAGGACGCGGCGGTCCTGCATTTCTTCGAGACCTCGGGGCGTAATCTCGCCGTTGCCGAGAAGGAAGCGGGCGTGGCGCACCACGTCGCGCTGTCGGTGGTGGGCACCGACAAGCTGCAGCAGAGCGGCTACTTCCGCGCCAAGATCGCGCAGGAGGCGCTGATCCGCCAGTCCGGCGTGCCTTACACGATCGTCCGCTCGACCCAGTTCATGGAGTTTCTCGGCGGCATCGTGCAATCCGCGGCGCAGGGCGACGCGATCCGGCTGTCGTCGGCGCTGATCCAGCCGATTTCGTCGGACGACGTCGCGCAGGCCGTGGCCGAGCGCGCGCTGGCCGCGCCGGCGAACGGCATCGTCGAGATTGCCGGTCCCGAGCAGTTCAAGATGAGCGACCTCGTGCAGCGCTATCTGAAGGCGATCGGCGATGCACGGACCGTGCAGGTCGATCCCGCCGCGCGCTACTTCGGCGCCGAGCTGCAGACGGGCACGCTGGTGCCGGAGGGCCAGGCGCATCTCGGGCGCGTCCGCTTCGAAGACTGGATGCGCAAGTCGCAAGCCCACTAGGCGCGGCGTGCCGATGGAAAACAAGGGGCTCAAACCGCCACCGCTGACGCTGCTCGACCGCTATCGCGGACGCGACTTTGCCACGCTGTACACGACCACCGTGACGGTATCGGGAGGCGAGTCCGGGCACGGCCGAGCCTCCGGTATCGCGCGGTCCGATGACGGCAACCTGCAACTCGAACTGAGGTTGCCGGCGGCGCTCGGCGGCCCGGGCGGCGGCACCAATCCCGAGCAACTCTTTGCCGCTGGCTTCGCGGCGTGCTTCCACGGGGCCTTGAGCCTGCTGGCGCAGCGCGAGCAGATCGATGTCACCGCGATGACCGTCGCGGCGAAGGTCTCATTCGGCCGCGATCCCAGCGACGGCGGCTACGCCTTGATTGCCGAGATCCATATCCGCATGCCGGGGGTCGACAAGCCGGTCGCCGAAGAACTCGTTCGCCATACCGAGCGCTTCTGTCCCTACGCCAAGATGGCGCGCGAAGGCATTCGCACCGTCATCACCGTGTCGGTTTGAGGACGGGAATCCGTGATTGGTGCCAAAGCGGCAACAGCGTGCGCACCTTGGCGGTACTACCGGGGAAACGGCCCCAACCCTACGATGCCATCCAAGCCGAGCCGCATCGATTCGCGATGCGGCCTCGGTGAAGACAACACTGATTTCCGCTCACCAGGAGCCACCATGACCCAACGCCTCAACTATTTCCAGCAATCGCCGGAACTGTCCAGGAAGCTGATCGAACTCGGCACGATGTTCCAGAAGACGACGATCGAGCCCCATATCCGCGAACTCGTCGAGATCCGCACGTCGCAGCTCAACGGCTGCGGCTTCTGCGTCGACATGCACATCAAGATGGCGAAGATCCACGGCGAGCGCGAACTGCGCCTGCATCATCTGGCCGTCTGGCGCGAATCGACGCTGTTCTCGCCGCGCGAGCGCGCCGCGCTGGCGTGGGCCGAGGTGCTGACCCATATCCCGGCCCACGGCGTGCCCGACGACATCTACGAACGCGTGCGGACCCAGTACAGCGAGAAGGAGCTGTCGGACCTGACCTTCCTGGTCGGCGCGATCAATTCCTGGAACCGCCTGAACGTCGCGTTCCGCACCGTGCCGGGCTCGTCCGACAAGGCGTTCGGCCTCGACAAGGCCAACCTGGAGTAATGCGATGAAGCCAGTCACTGCATTTGCCGCAACGCTGCTGCTGTCCTCCGTGATGATGGGGCAGCCCGCCATCGCGGCCGGAGAAGGCGTCTCGGTCAAGCCGCTGCTGACGCAGCCGTTGCCCGAGTACCCCGGCAAGGAAGTCGAGATGATCGTCGTCGACTACGCGCCGGGCGGCGCCGACCCCGTGCATCGCCATGACGCACACGGCTTCGTCTATGTGCTGGAGGGCAGCATCGTGATGGGCGTCAAGGGCGGCAAGGAGGTCACGCTCAAGGCCGGCGACACCTTCCACGAGGGCCCGAACGACATCCACACCGTCGGGCGCAACGCCAGCAAGACGCAGCCGGCCAAGTTCGTGGTGTTCCTGATCAAGAAGCAGGGCGCGCCGATTCTGACGCCGGTGAAGTAGTCCACGCGCATATCGACATACGTTTTGCTTCGTTCTCCTGGCGGAATGGGACCCATACCATTGTCTGGTCCCATTCATGCCACGGAGAAGCGATGAGCGCCGTCATCCAGGATCGTCCTGCCATCACGTCCAGCGAGCTGGACATCGTTCCGGTTTCGCCCCGCATCGGGGCCGAAGTGCGCGGATTGCGCCTGTCCGGCTCGCTCGACCCCAGCACGCTGGAGGCGCTGAAGGCCGCCTTGCTGCGACATCGCGTGCTGTTCCTGCGCGGGCAGCAGCATCTGGACGACGCCACGCACCAGGCGTTCGGCCGGCTGTGGGGCGAGATCGAATCGCACCCCACCGTGCCCGCGCCCGACGGCACCACCTTCCTCGAACTCGACTCGCGCCATGGCGGCCGCGCCGATTCCTGGCATACCGACGTGACCTTCAAGGTCGCGCCGCCCAAGGTCTGCATCCTGCGGGCCGTGGTTTTGCCGCCGGTAGGCGGCGATACCGTGTGGGCCAACACGGTGGCCGCCTATGACGCGCTGCCGGAAGAACTGAAGGCGATCGCCGATCGTCTGTGGGCCGTCCACGGCAACGACTTCGACTACGCCGAGACCCGCGTCGACGACGGCGCGAGCGAGCAGGAGGCGGAGGGGCGCAAGAAGTATCGTGCCGTCTTCACGCGCACGGTCATCGAGGCCGAGCATCCCGTCGTGCGGGTCCATCCGGAAACCGGCGAGCGCGCGTTGCTGCTCGGCCATTTCATCAAGCGGCTGTCGCGGCTTTCCACTAGCGAATCCCGCCATCTGCTCGAGGTCCTGCAAAACCGCGTGGTACGGCTCGAGAACACCGTGCGCTGGCGCTGGTCGCCCGGCGACGTGGCGATCTGGGACAACCGCGCCACGCAACACTATGCGCTCAACGATTACGGCGACCAGCACCGCGTGGTGCGGCGCGTGACCGTCAGCGGCGACGTGCCGGTCGGGGTCGACGGCCGCCGCAGTGTCGACCTGACTGCCGCCGCGCAGCAGTGATTCATGCCAATGCATCAGGACATGACATGACCACTGCCATCGAGTCTGACGATTCCGCCACTGCGCCTGTCTTGAGCACCGACCACCGGCCGTCGACGGCGCCTGACATCGGCCGCCGCCGCGTGCTGCGCGCCGGCGCGGCACTGGGTGCCGGTGCCGTGCTCGGCGCGCCGGCATTCGCGCAAGGCGCGAAGAAGTACGCCGGCGTCGTGCTCAACGTTTCCGCATTCAGCGCGCCTTACCAGAAGCTGCTGCGGCAATGGCTGCCCGAGTTCGAGGCGCAGACCGGCATCAAGGTCAACTTCGACACGCCGTCCTTTCCGGTCTACAACCAGCGCGTCGATCTGGAACTGTCGACCAAGGGCTCGGGCTTCGACGTGGTGAACGTGACGTTCATCTATTCGAGCCGCTGGATTCAATCCGGTTGGCTGACGCCGCTCGACGATTTCATCAAGGATCCCGGCCGCACGCCAGCCGACTTCGATATCAACGATTTCCTGCCCGGCGCCCGCGCGCCGGAGACGGGCCGCGATGGCAAGCTCTACGGCGTGCCGTGGACCGCCGAGGTGACCATCAGCGCCTCGTCGCGCTTCGATCTGGTGAAGGCGGCGGGACTCGCCTATCCGGATACCACCGACGATCTCGTCAAGACGCTGAAGGCTGTCAATCGCAAGGAGCGCGTGGCCGGCTTCGTCACCGACAACCACTACGGCTGGACCTTTCCGCCGTATCTGCATGCCTTTGGCGGCGACGTCTTCCGCAAGGCGCCGGACGACCTGTATCCCACGCTCGATACACCGGAAGCAATTGCCGCGGCCGATTATTTCGCGCGCTTGCTGCGCGAGTTCGGCCCAGACGGGGCCGTCTCGTATACGCCGGACCAGGCGGTGCAGGCGCTCAAGGCCGGCCGCAGCAATTTCAGCACGCTAGGCCAGATCTATCTGTCGCAGGTCGGCGACCCTGCTTCGAGCAAGGCCGCGCAAACCGCCGCGTGGGGCCTGGTGCCGAAGGGGCAGGCGGGCCGTTTCCCGGGGACGGCGGTGCACGGCTATGGCATACCGGTCGGCAGCAAGAACAAGGATGCGGCCTGGCAGTTCATCGTCTGGGCCACCTCGAAGACGATCACGCGGCGGGCGGTTGCCGCCGGCTATGGCTCGCCGTCGCGCCGCTCGGACATCGACGCCGACGTGTTCCGCAAGCGGCAGGTCGTCAACGGCTATGACATCGCGAAGCTGTGCACCGATTCCATCGAGCTGTCCGGCAAGCAGGGGCATATGAAATACCGCACCGTCTCGGTCTATCCGCAGGTCGATCAGCAGCTGAACAAGGCGATCGAGCTGATCGTTTCCGGTCAGCAGAGTGCGGCCGGCGCGATGAAGCAGGCGCAGGCAGCGGCGCTCGCGGAATTGAAACGGGCCGGCGTGGCAGTCTGATGGCGGCCTACGTTCCCATCCGGCACGCCGCGCCGCCGCGCGGCTGGGAAGCCGAACGGCGGCGCGCCTTCCTGTTTGGCCTGGCGCCATCGCTGCTGATACTGGGCGCCATCACGCTCGTGCCCGCCGCGGCATTGTTGCTGATCAGCCTGACGCCGCTGAACCTGCTGGACCCGGCAGGGACGTTCCGCTTCGACGATCCCCTCGTCAACTACAGGCAACTGCTGGACGATCCACGCTTTATCGGCTCGTTGTGGGTGCAGGTGCGGCTGTCGCTGTCCAGCGTGACGTTGCAGCTCGCCCTGGGCCTGGCCATCGCGCTGCTGCTGAACGCGAACTCCCGCGTGCTGGCGGCGATTCGCTCGGTCTTCCTGATCCCCATGGTGCTGCCGCCGATCGTTGTCGCGCTGATCTGGAAGATCCTGTACACGCCCGACGTCAGCCCGCTGCATCGGGCACTGGAGCAGATCGGCCTGCCGCTGCGATCGCTGATCGCCAATCCGGATACCGCGCTGTGGGCCATCACCATTGCCGAGACCTGGCAGTGGTTTCCGTTCACGATGCTGATGGTGCTGGCGGCATTGCAGATGATCCCCGACGAGCCGCTGGAAGCGGCGCGCATCGATGGCGCGAACCGCTGGCAGTTGTTCCGCTACATCGTGCTGCCGTATATCCGGCCGGTGCTGGTGGTGTGCGCGCTGTTCCGGTTGATCGACAGCTTCAAGGCGTTTCCGCTGATCTATGTGCTGACCAATGGCGGACCGGGCACGGTGACGGAGGTCACCAACTTCTACGGCTTTATCCAGGCGTTCAATTTCTCGTATTGGGGTTATGCGAGCGCGATTGCCGTGGTGATGCTGGTGGCGGTGTTTGCCATCAGCTGGTCGATCAGCCGGTTTCAGGGGAGCGATGGGAATGAACGCCACGACTGACACGCTGCGATTGCCACCCCGCGACAGCGCCGCCGAGCACGATGTGCCGGCGTTGCGGCGACCGGGGGCAAGGCCGCTGGCCTGGCTGCGTCGCCACGGCCGCGCGGCGCTGGCAGTCGTGTTGCTGCTGGTGCTGATGTTCCCGTTCCTGTGGCTGGTGCAGATCGCCTTCAGGCCGGCCGAAGGCGCGTTCGACGACAGCCTGCTGTTTACGCCCACGCTCGAGGCATTCCGCGCGCTGCTGGAAGGCAACTTCGCCCGTTCGTTCGCCAACAGCCTGCTGGTCAGCTCGCTGTCCACGGTGCTGTCGCTGGCGATCGGCGTGCCGGCCGCCTACGCGCTGACGCGGTGGCGTTTCCGCGCGCGCGGCCGGGTGGCGCTGTGGATCCTGATCACGCGGATGGCGCCGCCGATCGCCTTCACGATCCCGTTCTTTCTTGCCTACCGCTGGATCGGCTTGCTCGATACCGTCTGGGGACTGGCCCTGGTCTATCTGACCTTCAACCTGGCCGTGGTGATCTGGCTGATGCAGGGGTTCTTCGAGGCGGTACCGGCCGCACTGGAAGAGGCCGCGTGGATCGATGGCTGCGGTGTCTGGAGTGCGTTCTGGCGCGTTACGCTGCCGCTCGCGGCGCCGGGCGTGGCCGCCACCGCCGTGCTGTGCTTCATCTTCTCGTGGAACGACTTCTTCTATGCGCTGATCCTGACCCGCACCCATGCCGTCACCGCGCCGGTCGCGATCGTCAATTTCCTGCAATACGAAGGATGGGAATGGACCAAGATCGCGGCGGGCGGCACGCTGGTGATGCTGCCGGTGGTGGCATTCACGCTGCTGGTGCGCAAGTACCTGGTGCGGGGGCTGACCGCCGGCGGCGTCAAGGACTGACGGCGGGCCCGCAATTCCCATTCCGAAAGACTCATGGCTTCCATCTCTCTCCGACATCTGCGCAAGGCGTACGGCAGCACCGAGGTCATCCACGACCTGTCGATCGATATCCGCGACGGCGAGTTCGTCGCGCTGGTTGGCCCGTCGGGCTGCGGCAAATCCACGCTGCTGCGCATGGTGGCAGGCCTCGAGCCGATCACGGCGGGCGAGATCCGGCTGGGCGACCGGCTGATCAACGACGTGGCGCCGCGCGACCGCAATATCGCGATGGTGTTCCAGAATTACGCGCTGTATCCGCATATGACGGTGGCGCAGAACCTGGGCTTTTCGCTGAAGCTGCAGGGTCTTCCCAAGGCGGAGATCGAGCGGCGCGTGCAGGCCGTGGCGGAAACGCTTGGCCTTTCCGCCGTACTCGACCGCACGCCGCGTCGCCTGTCGGGTGGGCAGCGCCAGCGCGTGGCCATGGGTCGTGCGATCGTGCGCCAGCCGGAAGCCTTCCTGTTCGACGAGCCGCTGTCGAACCTCGACGCCAAGCTACGCGTGCAGATGCGCACCGAGATCAAGGCGCTGCACCAGCGGCTGGGGACCACCACGCTGTACGTCACGCACGATCAGGTAGAGGCGATGACGATGGCCGACCGCATCGTCGTGCTGAAGGATGGGGTGGTCGAACAATCCGGCGTGCCGCTGGAGCTCTACGATCGCCCGCGCAACGCCTTTGTCGCTGGCTTCATCGGCTCGCCGGCCATGAACTTCTTCCGCGGGCGTGTGCAACGCCATGGCGCGCCGGCGGTGCTGACGGACGATGGCCTGCGGCTGCCGCTCCATCGTCTCCCCGAGGCAGTGGATGGCCATGAGGTCCTGTATGGCGTGCGGCCCGAGCATTTCGCGTTGCAGGAGGGCGGCACGCTGGAAGCCGGGGTCGTGGTGGTCGAACCGACCGGCGCGGAAACGCTGATCGCGGCCAAGCTCGGACGCCATCAGGTGGTGGCGGCATTCCGGGGGGGCGCGTGGACGCTCGCCCCGGCACCGCGCTGAAGCTGACGCCTCGGGCCGAGCATGTCCACCTGTTCGATGCGGCGTCGGGCCAGCGCCTGAACTGACGGCGGCATCGGAGGCCGCCACGGAGGTTGCGTGCTATCGGCCGTCCGGGTCGGCAATGCGGACCCGGGCCTGGACCAATAGCGTGACGTCCCAGGTTACCGAGCCGCCGCCAATTGCAGCGACGGCGCGCGCGATGCCGACATCGGCGCAGGGCCGGCCTCCAGCCGGAATCGCGCCACCACGCTTTGCAGCTCGCGAGCCTCGTCGGCCAGCGCGTTCGATGCAGCGGCCGCCTGTTCGACCAGCGCGGCATT
The DNA here is from genome assembly GCF_026210475.1 of Cupriavidus cauae. Lineage (NCBI taxonomy): Bacteria > Pseudomonadati > Pseudomonadota > Betaproteobacteria > Burkholderiales > Burkholderiaceae > Cupriavidus > Cupriavidus cauae. The sequence continues at coordinate 99,441 of NZ_CP080294.1, read as the reverse complement.
CTGCTGCGTCACGGTATCCATCTGGGTCACCGCCTCGGCGACCTGTGCAATGCCGCTGCTCTGGTGCTCGGACGCAGTACCGATCTCGCCCAGCAGCGTCGTGACGTGACGGACCGCCCCGACGATTTCCTGCATCGTCTGACCGGCCTTGCCGACCAGCGTCGAACCGCTGCCGACCTGCTGCACGGAATCGTCGATCAGGTCCTTGATCTCGCGGGCCGCCGCGGCGCTGCGCTGGGCCAGCGTGCGCACTTCACCGGCCACCACCGCGAAGCCGCGACCCTGCTCGCCGGCGCGCGCCGCTTCGACCGCGGCATTGAGCGCGAGGATATTGGTCTGGAAGGCGATGCCCTGGATCACGTCGACGATGTCGGCGACCTTTTTCGAGCTGGTATCGATCGCCTGCATCGTGTCGACCACGGCGGTCATCACCTCGCCGCCGCGCTCGGCGATGCCCGACGCCGACTGCGCAAAGCGGTTCGCCTCGCGGGCGCGCTCGGTGTTCTGCTGCACCATCGCGGTCAGCTCGCTCATGCTGGACGCCGTTTCCTGCAGCGTCGCGGCCTGCTGCTCGGTGCGCTGCGACAGGTCGGTGTTGCCGGCCGCGATCCGGTGCGACGCCTCGGTGATCGAGTCGGTGGACGTCTTGATCCGCGTAATCAGGTCGGTCAGCATGTCCTCCATCCGGCCGAGCCCGCCGAGCAGGGCGCCAAAGGGGCCGGTACGCTCGGTCTCGAATTCCTGGCTGAGGTCGCCGGCCGCGACCGTTTCGGCGATCAGTTCGGCTTCGGCCAGCGGCTGCTGGATGCCCTTGGACAGCGCGTGGACGCTTGCCACCGCCAGCAGCAGGGCGGCGATGCCCAGGCCGGCCATCCATTCGGTGGTAGTGGTGATTTGTTGATCCAGCTGGGACAGGGAGGCCGCGCCCTTGGCCGCGGTGTCGGCCGCGGTATCGGCCGCATGGGCCGCCTCGCCGATGGCGCGCAGCTGCGTGACGCCCATTCCCAGCGCGATCGCCAATACCAGCAGCACCGCGCCAAAACATGCCCCGAGCCGCGCTCGGATGGTCCAGTTTCCGATATGCATTTCTGCCTCCGCTCCCCTTTGGTGTGGGTTGGCGCCCAAAGGCGGACGCCTTCGCCGGGCCGGACTGCGTGGTCCGGTTTTTTGTGCTCAACGCGGATTGACGGCAGAGGGGTGGAAAACTTTAGGGCCGGTGGGCAAAGAATTGACCAATTTTTTAATGGCCGCTATTCCTGCTGGATGCCGGCCTCCTTGACCACCTTCCCCCATTTCGCCAAGTCGGACTTGATCAGCGCGGCGTAATCCTGCGGCGTGCCGCCCTGGACCTCGATCCCGGCCGCCTCGAGCTTGGCGCGGACCTCCGGCAGCTTCAATGCCGCATTGATCTCGGTATTGAGCCTGGCAACGATTTCTTTTGGCGTGCCGGCGGGCGCCAGGAAGCCGCCATTGGTGTTGGCGTCGTAGCCCTTCAGTCCTTGCTCTTCCGCGGTCGGGACATTGGGCAGGGCCTTGGAACGGTTCCGCGTCGAAACGGCGAGGGCGCGGACGTTACCGGCCTTGACCTGCTCCTGGATCGCGCTGATCGTGTCGATGAAGAGTACGGTGCGCCCGGCCACCAGGTCGGGGTGCGCGGCGGACGAGCCCTTGTACGGAATCAGCAGCATGTTGGCCCCGCTGACCATGCGGAACATTTCCGCGGCCATCTCCTGGGCGCTGCCACGTCCTGAAGTCGCGACCTTGGCCTCGCCCGGATTGGCCTTCATCCAATTGACCAGTTCGGGCACCGATTTGGCGGGGATTTTCGGATTGACCGCGAACACCAGCGGAATCACGTGGGTATAGACGATCGGCTCGAAACTCTTTTCCGGATCCCAGCCGAGATTCTTGAAGAGGTATTTATTGATGTTGTGGCTGCCGCCGACGATGCCGATCGTGTAGCCATCCGGCTTGGCATTGGCCAGTACCGCGGTGCCGAGGTTGTTCGATGCGCCGGGACGGTTCTCGACGATAAAGGGCTGCCCCAGCTTGACCGCCAGCTTTTCTCCGACCACGCGGGCGATCAGATCGATGCCGCCGCCTGCCGGTGCGGGCACGATGATGGTGACGGGGCGGGTCGGGTATTTCGGCGTCTCTGCCGACGACAGGCTGGGGGCCATGATCAGCGCGGCAGGGATCGCTACCGTCGTGATCAGCTTGGTGAAAGGCATGGTTGTCTCCTCTGTTTCTGGTCAACTGTTGTGTCAACTCTGGGGCGGCGTCCGGAATGCCGGTACGCCGGGGGCGCTGTTACGCCGGGGCGCCGTTACGCCGGGGCGCGGGGAAGCCGGGAAGCCGGGAAGCCGGGACGGATTGATCGATATCAGCCGCGCCCGACGAAAGGCATGGCACTGGCCATGACGGTCATGGTCAGCACGTTCGCCTCCAGCGGCAGCGATGCCATATGACGCACGGCATTGGCGACGTGCGTGGCGTCCATCATCGGCTCCGGCGCTGTCGTGCCATTGGCCTGCAGCACGCCGCGCGTCATCCGCTCCGACAGTTCCGTTAGGGCGTTGCCGATGTCGATCTGGCCGGCCACGATGTTGAACGGGCGGCCGTCCAGCGCCAGTGCCTTCGTCAGGCCGGTGACGGCATGCTTGCTGGCGGTGTAGGGGGCCGTGTAGGGGCGCGGTGTGTGCGCCGAGATGGAGCCGTTGTTGATGATGCGTCCGCCCTGCGGCGACTGCCGGCGCATCAAGCCGAAGGCGGCTCGCGCGCAGAGATAGACGCCGGTGACATTGGTGTTGATCACGTTGAACCATGCGTCCACCGGCAGCTCGTCCATCGGCACGGCCGGGGCATTGACGCCGGCGTTGTTGAACAGCAGGTCCAGCCGCCCGAATTCCTGTTCGATGGTATCGAACAGCGCCTGCACGCTGGCGGGGTCGGTGACATCGGCAGGGACGGGCATCGCATGCTGTCCGCGCGCGGAAGCCTCGGCGGCCAGCGCTTGCAGCGGTTCGGCGCGGCGGCCGGCCAGCACCACCGTCCAGCCGTCCTCCAGCAACGCCATCGCGCTGAGGCGGCCAACGCCGCTGCCGGCGCCGGTGACGAGGGCGATTTTTCTTGAGGCGTTCAAGGGCGGGTCTCCTTAATGGGGTGTGAGGCTGGAAGGCTCATGCGTGCTCGTGCGTGCTCGTGCGTTCGTTCGTTCGTGCGCCCATGTGCTCATGCGCCCGTGAGCCCGTGAGCCCGTGAGCCCCTGCGCCCGGGCGGTGGGGCATGGGACCGATTGCCTCGCGCTCAGGTGGTCAGGCTCATCGTCGGCCGGCCGCCGGCCAGCGCTTGCGCCACGCTTTCCAACACCATCTGCGCCATCGCGGTTCGGGTCTCCCAGGTGGCGCTGGCACGATGGGCCTGCAGCGTCGTGCGATCGGATTCCCGCAAGGCCAGCGGTACGCGCGGCTCGTCGACGAACACGTCCAGACCCGCCCCCGCGATGCGGCCGGCCGCCACGGCTTCGGCCAAGTCCGCCTCATTGACCAGCCGACCACGCGCCACGTTGACGAGATACCCGCGCGGCCCCAGCGCGTCGAGCACCGCGGCGTCGACGATCCCCTCCGCCTTGTCGGCCGCTGCGCAAAGCACCAGCGCGTCGCTGCGGCGCGCCAGCTCGCGAAGATCCGCCACGAACTCGTGTGGCACGTCCTCCATGCGGCGCAGGTCGGTGTAGCGGATCGGACAGCCAAAGGCCGCCGCCCGCGTCGCCACCGCCCGGCCGACACGCCCCATGCCGACGATGCCGACATTCATGCCGCTGAAGCGGCGGGCAAGCGGAATCGCGCTGGGCTGCGGATACAGCTCCCACTGGCCATCGCGCACGAAACGGTCCCCCGCGCAGATATTGCGACAGGCCGCGATCAGCAAACCGATCGCGAGATCGGCGACATCCTCGGTCAGCGCACCGAGGGTCGCGGTAACGGGCAGATTGCGGCCACGACAATATTCGAGGTCCACCGCATCGGTGCCCACGCCATTGATGGCCACCACCTTCAGCGCAGGCAACTGCTCCAGCATCGCCCGCGAAATCCCGGTGTGCCCGCCGGTGATGACGGCCTGAATGGAAGGCCCGTACTCCCGCAACCACGCCGCCTGATCGGCGATCTCGAAGTACTTGTGGACGGTGTATAGCGAGGCGAGCTCGTCATTGATCGCGGGGATCAGGATCGGATTCAGTTGCAGGATCTGCGGCTTCATGTGCGTCAGCGTGTTGGTGTTTGAGCGAGGCGTTGAACGTTGACGGCATAGTAGGTAATACTTGATCGTGATGGCAATATTGATCTATAAAATCAACATATAACATTCCCACCACGACCATGAGCTCCTGGATTTCGATGGACGAGGCATGCCGACAGCTCGGCGTGCGACCGCAGACGATCTACGCCTACGTCAGCCGCGGCAAGCTCGAAGTCATGACCGACCCGGCCGACACGCGCCGCAGCCTGTACCGCGCGGAGGACGTCGCCGGGCTTGCCAAACGCAAGCAGGCCGGCCGCAAGCACGAGACCCTCGCAACCAATACGCTGTTCGGCGCGGAACCCAGCATCCCGACCGCGCTTTCCACCTTCGTGCGCGAGCGGCTGTACTACCGAGGGCAGGACGCGGTGACCCTCGCTGGCTCGGCCACGCTTGAGGACGTGGCGCAATTGCTGTGGGACGCGCAGCAGCCGGTGGACTTCTCATGCTCGGCCCGAGTCGCCAATCCCGGACGTGTAGCGGCATTCAAGACCCTCGCCACGCTGGCCGCCACCGGCCACTCCACGCATGGGCGCATGACAAGGGTCCTGCATGTCGAATGCCAAAGCCTGGTCGGCCAACTCGCCAACGCGTTCGGCGCGCAACCGGGGCAGCAACCGTTGCACCTGCGCTTTGCACAAGGGTGGAAACAGCCGGCGCACGTGGCCGAGCTTTTGCGGACGGCCATGGTCCTTCTGATCGACCACGAGCTGACGAGCTCGGCCTTTGCCGCCCGTATCACGGCATCCACCGGCGCATCCCTGCCGGCCTGCCTGCTCGGGGGACTTGCGACGCTCTCCGGCCCCTTGCACGGCGACGCCTCGGGCCGCGTCAAGGCGCTATTCGATGAAGTGGAGCGGCAGGGCGAGGAACAGGTGATTGCACATCATCTGTCTACGGGATTGCCTCTGCCCGGTTTCGGTCATCACTTGTATCCCGATGGCGATCCGCGGGCCGCAGCGTTGTTGGCAATGTTCGAGCCGCCGGAAGCGATAGCGCGCTTTATCGAGAAGGCGACTAGGCTGACGGGGCTGCAGCCCAATATCGACGTCGCGTTGGCGGCGATGGTTATTCATTACGGGTTGCCGGAAGATGCTGCTTTCGCGATGTTTGCTACGGCGCGCAGCATTGGACTGCTGGCGCATAGCCTGGAGCAATTGGGAGTGGGGCAGGTGATACGGCCGCGGGGGCGGTATGTGGGGGTGGTGCCGGGGAGGGTGGGGGAAATATGAGGCATTGCAAGAGGCGAGCATGACCGGCTGCGCGTGTATCAAAAAGGGCAGTCATGCGGCCCATGGAATTCTGCGCAGGCGCATCGCGTCATGGCATCGCTCGCAAACTCCACCACAGCTTCTTAGCGGAGTTGTCGTTACATACATTCGAACTGCGGTGCAAGGCGCAAGGCTAAGGTTTTCGATTGGCGCTGTCATGTTTGCGGGACGGCGAAGTAGCAGATGCGGGGTCCCGCTGTGGTCGGTTCCCGCGAGAAAGGCAGTGAGGCTATTCTCCTACAGAAGTAGGGTACGGCTGCCCATAATTTTATGCGATGCTCGGCATCGCTAATAGTCCATAAAACCTGCGGCGATGTCTGTGCTTGAAGAACGCAATGCAGGAATGAAAACACGCGAATGACGCCAATTTGCTCGGGGAACGGTCAGCTACTGTGCAACCATACGGCCAACAACGTGCCCTATGTCATCCGGACAGGCTTGGATCGCATGCTCACGTTGACGCTGGAAGCGGACTGGTCGGCCGCCAAGGCTGAAGCCTTTAACGTATTGTGTGAGCGCTTTCCGACCGGATTCACCAGTCAAGACGAGTTTGATTCGGCAGTGGCGGAATACAACCTCGTAGACTTGCACTGGAATTGGCTCAACAAGGCCCACCACGCTGCGACGAACGATTACCAGTGGTTCTATCTGATGGCCGAGGACAAGGTCCAAGGTGTCTGCATCATTTTTCACCCGAAGCCTAGTCGCGAAGATGGCGAAAAGATATTCTACATTGACTATATCGCCGCGGCGTACTGGAACCGAAATCGTCCCGGGTACAAACGCCGGTTTTCGAACATCGGCCACATCCTGATCACCTATGCGGTTGACCATGCCGTGCGCGTATTGGGTTACCGCCCCGGTTTTTCGCTGCACGCTCTACCCACCGCCGAGAGTTACTATTCGCGGCTCGGCATGACGCCATACGATTGCGACGCTAATAAGGAGGGACTTCGCTATTTTGAAGCCAGCGAAGTCTGCGCCAGGGCGGTGCTGGAGCGTGCTTATGCTTGACGACGATTTCTCGGTTTACCCGGCAGCCGCATCTTCAACGTATCGAATCTTTGAACTCTACGGTCAACTCAAACGCCATCTCAAGTCGAAGGACATTGCCGCGCGGAAGGGCGCTAGCGAATCGGAGTCGGCCTTTTTGCTAAGAACGGCTATCACGGCGGGCGAAGAAAGCCCCGCGCTGTTTCGCCAGAATCCGCGCGCCAATCCTTTCCTCACTGCCGCCTGGCTGTCTATCGTCAAGAACACGGCCCGCGCGGCGGCGTTGACGCGAACGGTCGAGCCATTTCGTCCACCCAGCGACGACGACTTTCGTCGGCTCGCTACCTATAGCACTGATGTGCGCAATCTGCGCCGCTTGCCTACCATTCTCGCCGAGCAATATGGGGTCATCCTCGTAGTAGAGCGAGCGTTTCCGGCGATGCGTACGGATGGCTGCGTACTGACGCTCAACAGCGGCACTCCCGTGATCGGCCTGAGTCTGCGCTATAACCGCTACGACAACTTTTGGTTCACGTTGATGCATGAGATGGCCCACATCTGCCTGCACTACGATCATCTGTCGACGCCGATCCTGGACGATTTGGAGGAAGAGGATGATGGGGAAGTGGAAGTCGCGGCCAATCGGCTGGCCATGGATACTCTGGTGCCGCGCAACATCTGGCGAAAGATGGTGTTGCAGCGAGATTCGCGTAGCCACTTAGTGGAATACGCAAGGCAAGCCGACGTTCATGTCGCGGTTGCGGCAGGACTACTGCGGTACCGCGAAAAAAATTACACCATGTACAGCGACTTGGTCCAATCGATCGACGTCGCCCATGAACTGGGGCTCCAAGGATGAGTGTCTATTTTCCGTTCCTCAAACTTAAACAGAACGAAATCCTCGGCGTGGGGACGCTCTCTGACGACACGCGAGCGAAGATTTGTCCTTGTTTTGATGTGCCGCGCACTAGCAAGAACCAGAATGCGGACGAGATTCTAGACCGCGTTCGAATTGGGTTGACCAAGATGACGAGTCTATGCGAGCGCATTGGTACATTCCCATTCTACATCGATAATTTTGATCTTGACGATGATCTGGAGTTGGAAGGTACACCGCAGTATCGCTATATCCTCGCGACGTTCAAGCCCTTTCGAGCGATACCAATTATCGCGCTGGATCGCCACGTAGATCATAACCCCGCCGCTTTTGAGTATCTCCTGGAAGTCGGAGGGCCGGTCGGCGTACGCCTCCAACTGGAGGATATCGAAAGCTGGACTCTGCTCAAGCGAAAGCTTGTGGGCTTGTGGGGCGAACTGACGCGCTGTAAAGCACAGCGTATTGACGTTATTGTCGATGCGCGCGTACTGACGGACTATGCAACGGCCGCGACGCGTATAGCAGAGTTCCTCAAGAATTTCCGCGCCGAATTTTACGCGCACACCTTTGTGGTAACAGGCTCTTCAATCCCGTCGAATATTAGTGAGCTAATTGAAACAGGCGGTGCGAAGATGGTTCCTCGGCTTGAATACCATCTGTGGCGCCATCTCGTGGCGGAGGCAGCCATGCATGACGTTCGATTTGGCGACTACGGTGTCGTCAGTCCTGAGTATTCGGACGTCGAACTGCAGCCGGAACTGCTGCGGACTATCTCTACACCTCGCGCCTTCTATCCGCATGGCGACAGTATGCTTGCAGTACGAGGCATCTCATTCAAGGCTCATCCGTTGGGGAATGGACAGTATTTCGAGATCGCCGACCTGATCCAGCGGCAACCCTTCTTTCGGGGTGCGTCTTATTCCTTTGGCGACCAGTACATTTACGATCGAAGCGCCAGCAGTGCGAAGCGACCAGCCAAGGCCGGCAATGCCGGCTCGTGGGTGAAGTCAACGCTCGCCAGTCATATCACCTACCTCGGTGATGTACTCCTCCCCTGAGCGGCTCCGGATCGCGTCTTGGATTGATGCGAGAGTGAGGCGTTTGTCTAGCGCCCGGCTTAAATGGATGGCTAGATCCTCGCGCGTGTAGGCGCGCTTCACCGGGATCTTCGCGGTGTCCGTAGCAATGCTGGTCAATTCTGCCTTCCACAGCATCATCAGCGCCTTCTGCTTCGCGAAACGGGGGCTGCTCAGTGCGGCTCGGACATATCGTAGTGCGATGCCCTGCTGCTTGCGCGTGGCTACCATGATGCCCCAGTAGACCGGCAGGTAACGTAGACACCAAGTCAGGTGGTTCTCAGTCGTGACGAGGGTCACCTTGGGAAAGGTCTGATCGAAATAGCTGGCCTGCCGAATCAGGCGCCGTATGCTGTCGGTCGCACCTTTGATTTCAAAGCAATGCATTTCTCGATAGATGGCCACCAGATCGGCCTTGGCGTTGCCATTATGCACGCCAAGTTCTTCGATCACCCGAGCCGGGGCGGGTATGCGACGCGCCAAGTGCAGACGCAACGCTTCCCGAATCTCGCGGTCGCGAAGCACCAGGGGGGGCGGAGTCACCGATGCTGGCCTCGGCGCAATCAGGGCGGTGGCGCGAACGGTTTCGCGCGGATGCGGCGACACGGAATTGGCAGTCATGGTGATCATTGGGGGGCGGCCATGCGGGGTCAAGCTTCGCGCGGCGGTGATGTTAGCACGTTGGAGCTCCGACTCCTGGGACGAGGGCAGGTTCTTGGGCGGCCTGGAAAAATGCCATCGCACGAGTAGCCCCCCAAGCAATGCCGCGGCCGGCTGTGCGCGGCGGCGGGATTCTCCGATGCGTTGGTGAGTTGCCGAATTTACGGCCGCGAAGTATACGGAGCCCTCAATCGCGCTAAAAAGTCGCAAAACCGTCATGACTTCTAGGTTGGAGGGTCGATGGTTGAATTTCCGCTTCTGGCGTATGCAAACTACTGCTATTGGCCGGCAAACGCCGGGCGAGGCGTTGGTGCTTGTTGGGGAACGCAGAGGTCGATTCAATGGTAATGAGCCCATAGTCGGTCTACCCTCCGGCCGACGTATTTGAGCACATCAGTCTCGTTTGCTAGCCCCGGCCGGCCGCGAACTTTGTGCATCTGCCTGCGCATCTCAAGGCGCACTACTCGATGTGATTACACGCTGCGGATCCTAGTGAATGAACAGATCAATCAATCGCTTTTTCGAAGAGATCGGCATGCCTCTCTACAACGGACGCTGGTCATGGGGCGCTGAAAAGGACCACAAGATCGTCCTTCGAACTTGGGCAGACCAGTGTAACGTTCGTGAGCGGCGCGTCGCCGTGCTCCATCAAAGGACATTAGTGGAGAGCGTATCGGCAGGCCTTGATGAACGCGTACAGCATCTAAAGGCGATATGGCGTGGCGATGTTGCGGCCTACACGGTGATAGCGACAGCCGTTGATCCAAGTTCGCCAGATCGGTCCATCAAGTCGTACAGGGATGCTCTATTTGCCATCGCCTCCCTCGAGGTGGATGACGAGGGTACATTCTATGCCCGCTACTCGAGGGTTCTGGACGCTCGCGATTTCCAGATCGATGCAGCAACCCACCGGACCACTCCGTGCAGCGGCCCGTTCCCCATAGACAAGCAACTGGAGTCGGGGCTGTCATCCGCCACAGTCAGCGAAAAACTTCCGTGCATGAGGGAGTGGCTGATCAACGTTGCCAGGAGTCGCAAGCCGGTGAAATATGCCGAGTTGATGCAGCGATTCGATTTGTGGTACGGAACACTGTTCACGAGCCTGAAGAAGCTCGGTCAAGCGTGCGTTGCCACAAACGAGCCGGTGATCACTGCACTGGTCGTAGACAAGGATACCGGACGATGCTCCAAGGAATTCAAGGAGGTCTTCGGTATCACGGACGATGAGGCCGAGCGCGAGCGCTGCTACGCATACTGGTCGTCCACCGAGCCCAAAGCCGTGCCCGCCGTACCGCAGGGCGAAGCGGACAATGGCATCATGCTGCGAGCTGGTGAAGTCAACGACGATGGGCTTGAAGAAGGTGTCGCTCGGTTCATGAGCGTCGAGGTTCGGCAACAGCAAGCGGCATTCCGGAAGGCGGTATTTTTGGCCTTTCGGGGGCGGTGTGCGGTTTCACGTTGCGACGTTCCCGAGGCCCTTGAAGCTGCCCACCTGGTCGGCCGTGATTGGCGGGCGGGGCATAATAGGGCCGCGGACGGCATCTTGCTTCGACGAGACTTGCACACACTCTATGACCAGGGACTGCTGGACTTATCGGACGGGATTGCCTGTTTCAGCCCACGCGTGTTACACCACTACCAAGATCTTGAGGGCTGCGAGGTCGCTCTCAGACTCTAGGTAATGCAAACGCTGGTGGCGGACCCCAACACTATCCGCTGATCCTACCAGAGTCAGCGGCGACTCCTGACCCGAAGCACTTCCTTCATTTTGTTGCATCGTCTGATGGAGACTTTTCAGTGCGTCCTGCATTATTTGCAGGAATATTTTCCTTTGTTCTTCCCATCCGACTCTACGATAATGAGCGTCACCTGTCTGTCGATCAAAATCGACAGCACATCTTATACTTTGGATCATGGGAAAAACTCGTTGTCTAGTAAATTATTACGCCAATTAGAGCAGGGGAAAGTGCGATCTTTCTGGAAACCCCATCGTACTGAGCGTTTGTGCAATCGACCGTCAATGGCTTTCGCAGCCAAGGGCGGAACTGTATTCGTCCCATCTTTTGCCATGCGCATCCAGAGTTCGACCGAGCCTGCGAGCAACTGGCAGGGCGCTTGATGTTCCAAAAAAGCAAACCGCGTTCAGCAAATATCATAGACGTGCGACGGTACTTCGCCATTTGCGTCTTGATACAAAGGAATGCTTCCGGCACGCCGGCGCGAATTGTGTTTCAAGCTCCGGTGACGTGCATTTGATCTGGTCGTTCAATGCGCTGAAGCCAATCCCTTCCCGCTACTGTTATTCGCGCCGCGGAAGCCTTCGTCGAGCGCTTCCGCAAAGCGTTCATTCCCAACCATACATCGCACGATCGTAGAGACAAGCCAGCTTGCGAAACGCCGTAGAGTAGGCGCCCGTGGCGAATCGGTCCGAATGTTCCGCCAGGAACTTCTGAATTTCCGGATAGTCGTCGCGTGTCCATTGTACGAAAGGCAAATATTGCGCGACGATTTCCGGCGTAAGCCTTCCGATCATCTCGGGAACAGATAGGCCGCGATAGTTCCGGCGAAATCCCTTGCTCAGTGCTTTGGTTTGAAAGTCGATCGGCGACAGGTTGACATACTTGTCGGCATCAAAGCCCGATGCCCGATACTGTTCAGAATTGTTGACGCCGGCTGCTCGCAGTAAGAAGAATATCGGCAGGAATTTTAGGCTTCTGGAAAGTCGCGGCAGTGTTTCGCGCAATACGCGTTCTGCCTCGTACCCCTTATCCCGGTGTATCAAGTCGCTGTAGATGTCGACGGTGGAAATTGCTGTATAACCGACGTCGCCCAGTTGAACACGTTCCTGTTCTTGCCTTTCGGCGGCCACTCCGATGCCGACCACGAATTCGATGTCTTCCTTGCCTTCGACGCTATCCACGTCCACCACGACGAGTTTTCCATGAGGGTCGGTGGTCTTCACCAGTTCGTAGAGCTGCTCCTTGCAATATCTCAGGACGCGCGCCGGGATCTTCCGTTTGGTTGACTCGATTGCTTCGTACACCCCTACGAACGATGTCGCCCGGATCAGCGTGATGGGTATCTGTACCTTGTCCAGGGCGATCATCGTCGGAGACATCGTGTCCTTGCCATCTTTCGAGCGCTGTACGAAGATTAGGTTGTTGTTAAGTTGCTGGAGCTTGTCCTGGCCGATGCAGGCGCAGATCGCGCGAAGCAAAGCGATGATGTTGTCGTCGTTCAGAGAGTAGCCCATGAAGATCACGGGATGCTCGACAAAAATGGTGATCAGTTTCGCCGCGAGATACGCATTTCGCTCGTTGAAATCATGATAGTCGTGCTGCGTGAGAACTAGACTGCGAGGCGTATTGACGCAACCATGAATCTTGTAAATTTCGCCGATCGACTGCGGGTTGGAAAAGAGTAATTCGTCCTGGCCGACATACACCCTATAGTCCGGAAATAGTGACTGCAGAAACGTATCCCAATTCGTGGTGATGATCCCATCTACGTTCAGGCGACTTAGAGCTGCTACTTCATCTCCATACTGACCTTTGGCGTGATCAGCAAGCTTGACGCTCTTTAGATAGTCGCAAATCTCTACGCGTAGCGGTCCAGTACGATCGGCAATTTTAGTTTGGTGCCTTTCCCGGCTCTGTTGATAGTCTGGATGACTCCACCAGACCTCATGGAAGTCGTCGGCCATCAAGCCCGCCACTGTTGCGAGATTGCCGTCGGCGGAAGACAGGTAATACTCGTAGGGTTTGATATGTTGACAGAACCTGCGCAGCAGTCCATCCCAGTCTTCCAAACCAAGATAGCGCCGCGATAGGCCGGAGCCCGCGAAGAGAAAGGGGCCTGAACTGTGTGATTTGAGCAACTGCGAAAGGGAGTCTGCGATCGTCATGGTGCCTTGTAAGTCCGTTACTGCTGGTAGAGGCTTGAATCCGTGCGGTCTGCGCACAACCGCACCTTAGGTGTAGGTGGAACAGATTTGGTGTGCACACCAAATCGGTATCAGAGATGTACCGCGATCGGCACCGCCCCTTGCCGTCGAGCGATCGCACGACAATATCCCGTTCGGCCACAAGGATCGTTAGTGCGTCTTTGTACATGAATGCCGTGTCAGGCGTGCTGTCGCAGTTTACAAACGAGAAAAGGGTCTCAGGTCCTGCTGATCGTGCGTATCTCGTGCGAGCGCGATGACGAGCTCCTCCATTCTATGCACAATTTTTTGCCATTACCGCCAGCATGATTGGTTCGGGGCTATTGTACTCTCGCGAAATCCCAGGCCTAAAGCCTCGGACCTATGCCGAGAGGGTCGAGCTGCATGTTGTGTCTCAGCAGCATTCCCCACTTTCGGAGGGCTGGATTCCGCATGCGGCGATCATGAGAGTGCGTTTGTCATAAATTCAATAGTGTCGTAATGTCTCATGATTGCGAGGCAAAGGGCGGCAATGTGACAGAGAGGGATGCCATGTCTGCTGATGGCCGATAGCGGGCAATGTCCCGTGCAAACCAAGTACTGCTCGCGACCTGAAAAGTTGTTCCGAGAAGCCGCAAACCGCTTGCACCGATCGCCTCCGTTGCCCCTATCCCCTCAATCAATCAACCTCCCCCCCTCATCAAAAAACGGATACACCGGCCCATGATCCCCAATCGGCGCCGCATGGGTAACCAGCCCATGCACCGGATGCCACCAGTGCAGCAGAAACCCCGGCGGTTCCATCCGAAAGCGCGAAGCCGCCTGCGGATCGAGGTCCAGTGCCACCTGATGCGCCGGGCCGGGCGCGGTCATGGCGATGGTGCCGCCAAAGCGCCGGGTGATATGCCGATGCAGATGGCCGCATAGCACGCGCTCGATCTGCGGATGGCGCCGGACCACGGCTTCGAGCAGCGCGGCGTTCTCCAGGCCCTGCTGGTCCATATGGCCGATGCCGGTGTGGAAGGGGGGGTGATGCAGCATCAGCAGCGTAGGGCGTTCCGGGGCGACAGCCAGCGCGGCTTCCAGCCATGGCAGCGCATCCGGGTCCACGCGCCCGCCGCTGTGGCGCGGCACGGTGCAGTCGAAGGCGATCAGCGTCAACGGCCCGGCGTCGATGCGATAGTGCACGGGCGCCTCACCATCGCCCGCAGCGAATAGATAGGCGTGATCGGCGAATACGCGACGCAGCGCTTCCCGGCTGTCGTGGTTACCGGGCATCAGCCGCACCGGGATTGGCAGGGCTTCCAGAATCCCCCGCAGGAAGCGATATTCGTCCTCGCTGCCGAAGTCGACCAGGTCGCCGGTCACCACGACAATGTCGGGACGTTGGGGCAGCGCCAACAGCGTATCGATGCATTGGCGCAGCGCGTCCGCGGTATCCACGCGGCGGTAGGACAGCTTGCCGCCGGCCTTGATATGCAGGTCCGTGATGTGGGCGACGAGGTAGGGCGTAGCCTGGGAAACGGTCTGCATCATGCCGCGCTCCGTGCCGGCTCGGCGGGCACCGTCACCAGATGGCTGGTATCGATGCGCAGGCCGACGCGGTCGCCGGCCGTCCAGCGGTCGCGTCGCGCGGTATCGAGCACGATCGGGGCCGAGGCGCCCACGTCGACCAGCAGCCTGGTCGCATGGCCCAGGAACAGGGCGGTGACGACGCTGCCGGTCACATGGACATCGGGCGCGCCGGGCGCGTCGGTCAGTGACACGTCCTCCGGCCGGAACATCAGCTCGGCCAACGCCACCTCGATGTGTTGCGCCTCACGCGGCAACGCGCCTCCCGGCACGCGCCACACATGGTCGGCCGCGGCCGCCGGCAAGCGGTTCATGGTGCCGATGAAGTCCGCGACGAAGGCGTTGGCCGGATTCCGGTAGACCTCCTGCGGCGTGCCGCTTTGCGCGATGCGCCCCTTGTCCATCACGATGATGCGATCGCCCAGCGCCATCGCCTCCGCCTGGTCGTGCGTGACATAGACGGTCGTGATGCGCAGGCTGCGCAGCAAGCGGTTGATGTCGGCGCGCAGGGCGTCGCGCAGCTTGGCATCGAGCGCGGTCAGCGGTTCGTCCAGCAGCAATACGCGCGGCTGCACGGCAATGGCGCGCGCCAGGGCCACGCGCTGGCGCTGGCCGCCGGACAGCTGGTCGACCCGCCGATTGGCGAAGATGCCCAACTGCATCATGGCCAGCATGTCGTCGACGCGCCGGCGGCGAGTCTGCGCATCGACCTTGCGCACGCGCAGGCCGTAGCCGATGTTCTCCGCCACCGTCATATTGGGGAACAGGGCGTAGTTCTGGAACACCATGCCGACGCCGCGCTGCTCGATTGGCAGATGCGTGACCGGGGCGCCGCCGAACAGCACCTCGCCACCCACATCGGGAAATTCGAGGCCCGCGATCATGCGAAGCGTGGTGGTCTTGCCGCAGCCCGAGGGGCCGAGCAGCACGACGGTTTCGCCGGCGCCGATGTCCAGATCCAGCGGTTCGAGGGCGCGCGTGCCGTCGGGAAACGTCTTGCCGCAGCGGCGCAGCGCGATGGTGGTGGGCTCATGCATGGCGGGGGGCCTCCGTTTGTGGCTGGGGCTGGGACTGCGGCGCGCTGTCCAGACCGACTGGTGGGTTCAGCGAAGTGGTGACGGTGCCGGCGAACGGCACGGGCGTGTCCTGCACAGGATGTCGCTGGGCGCGCGCCCCCATGGCGGACACGATCTGCATCACCACCAACAGCGGGATGATCATCAGGAAGAACACGATGGTGTAGGCGGAGCCGATTTCCAGCCGCATCGATGCATAGCTGTCGGCGAGTCCGACCGGCAGCGTCTGCGTGGTGGGGGTATGGAGCATCCAGGTCAGGTTGAACTCCCCGACCGACAGCGTCACGACCATCAGTGCGCCGGCGAGAATGCCTTGCCGGCAATTGGGCAGCACCACCGTGAAGAATCGCTGCATGCGCGTGGCGCCGAGGCTCGCGGCCGCGTCTTCCAGCGTGCGGATGTCGATGGCGGACATGATGGCCAGTACCGAGCGGACCATGAAGGGCAAGGTGAACAAGACATGCCCGATCAGGATGAAGACCCAGCTGGTGCGCAACCATGGCAGGCCGCCATACAGCAGGATCAGGCCGAGTGCCGTCGCCAGGCCGGGGATCGCCACCGGCAACATCAGCAGCTCTTCGATCAGCCGGGTCACGCGGCTGCGGCGCAGCGCCATGTAGTAGGCGGCCGGAACGCCGAGCACCAGCGTGCAGGCCAGGCACGCCAGCGCAATGCCAAGCGACAGGAAAATGGTGTTGCGGTACAGGCCCCACACCTCCTGGACCCACCGCGTGGTCAGGCCGCTCTCCAGCCCGACGAAGATATTGTTGGTCAGGCCCGCCAGCACGGAGAGGGCCACGGGTACGGTCATGAAGGCGCAGACGGCGAGCGTCAGTGCCAATTGCGCCCAATAGGCATAGCCACGACGGACGGAATTCATGGGCGCGCTCCTATGCGGTGGCGGCAACCGCGTTGCCGGACAGATGCCGAGCCGCCGCCAGCAGGGCCCAGGTCACGGCACCGAGCAGGATCGACAGCGCGGCGGCCATGCCGAAGTTGGCGTAGTTGGTGAACTCGTTGTAGATGGTCAGCGGCAGCACGTCGAGCTGCGTGGCCAGCGTGAAGGCGGTGCCGAACGCGCCCATGCTGGTGGCAAAACAGATCGCGCCGCTGGAAATCAAGGCTGGCATCAGCGCGGGCAGCATCACGTCGCGCACCACGCGCCAGCGGTTGGCGCCCAGCGAGCGGGCCGCTTCCTCCAGCGAGGCGTCGAGCTTCTCCACGGCTGCCATCACGGTCAGGATCACGCGTGGAATGGAGAAATACAGGTAGCCGACGAACAGTCCCGCCATGCCATAGGCGAACGTCCAGCGCTCGCCGGCAAGCAGATCGCCGATCGAAGCGAGCAGGCCGTTGCGGCCGCCCAGCATGATGACCACGAAGCCGATCACCACGCCGGGAAATGCCAGTGGAAAGGTCAGCATGGCAACCAGTACCGACTTGCCGGGCACCGGATGCCGCTGCAGGAAAGTTCCCGCCACGCCGGCAATCGCCAGCGTGACCAGCGTCACCGATGCCGACAGCAGCACCGTGGACAGCAGGCTGTGCAGATAGCGCGGGCTGGACAGCACGGTCCAATAGACGCCGGCACCGTCGTCGCCCGCCACGCTGACCGCCAGCAGCTTGGCCATTGGCAGGCAGAAGAACGCCAGGAAAACGATCAGCGCCGGCAATGCAAAGACGATCAGCGTGCGGGCGTTTGGTGAAGAGGGGCGACGGCGCATGGTGAGGGTGTCTCCAACCGAAAGGAGCCGGAAATAGGGGCTGGCCGGAGCGACGTGCGCCCCGGCGTTGCGTCAGCGCACTTCCTTCAGGTATTGGTCGCTGAAGGCCTTCTGGACTTCGGCCATCTTGCCGTAGTCGATGGTCTTGGCGCGGGCGTAGTCCGAAGCGGGCAGGAAGCGCGCCTCCACCTCCTTGGACACCGCCTTGGCCCGTACCGGCCGCAGATAGGCATTCGCCCACAGCGCCTGCCCGGCGTCGGACAGCACGAAGTCGAGCACCTTGCGCGCTTCGGCCGGATGCGGCGCCTTGTTGACCATGCTCATGACGTAGGGCACCACCAGCGTGCCTTCCTTGGGAATCACGAAGGCGACATTGGCGCGGTCCTTGTAGCGGGCGCGATAGGCGTTGAAGTCGTAGTCCAGCAGGATGGGAATTTCACCGGACAGCACGCGCGCATAGGCGGTCTGCTTCGGCACGATGGGCTGGTTCTTCTGCAGGTCCTTGAAGAATTTCAGCGCCGGGCCGAAATTGTCGAGCGAACCGCCCAAGGCCTGGTTGATCGCCACCGCGCCCACATAGCCGACGAAGGCGCTGGCCGGATCGAGATAGCCAACCATGCCCTTGTACTCGGGCTTCTGCAGGTCGGCCCACGATTGCGGCACCGGCTTGCCGCGCAGCGCATCGACGTTGACCATCAGGCCCAGCGTGCCCGAATGGATCGCGAACCAGTGGCCCTGCGGGTCCTTGAGGCCGTCCGGGATGTCATTCCAGTTGGCCGGCTTGTAGGGCGCCGTCACGCCTTCCTTCTGCGCCTGGATGCCGAACGTCACGCCGTAATACACCACGTCGGCCACCGGGTTGGCCTTTTCCGCGACGATCTGGGCCAGCGACTGACCCGAGTTCTTGTTGTCGTGCGGCACCGTGACGCCGGTCTTTTCCTTGATCGCGCGGATTTGCGCGGCCCAGTCCGCCCATTCCGGCGGGCAGTTGTAGCAGATGGCGGTTTGCGCGGCCGCGGCGTGGCTGAATACGACCGCGCCGAGCGTGGGCAGCACCCAGCGCAAGCGGCGCAGCCAGGACGAAGTCGATTGCATGATGCACTCCTTTTCTAGGTACGACGGTGGTGGAAAACGGCACAAGTCGATGCGAGTGAAGCGCGCCGGTTCGGCTGCGGCGGGCGCTAGGCGGGTGGTCCGACGGTGGCGCCCGCACGTATCGCGTGCGGCAGCAGCGTTGCGCGTGGGGGGCCACGGTCCGGCGCGGCGTTTGCGCCGGCGGCGTTCAGCCGTGCCAGCAGGCATGCCAGCGCGCGGGCACCGATCTCGTTGTTGGGCTGCACGACCGTGGACAGCGGCGGCTCCAGCAGCTTGCCGAGTTCGATGCCGTCGTAGCCGAGCACGGAAATATCGCGGGGCACGGACAGTCCCAGGCGCTTCAGAATGGACATCACGCCGATCGCCAGCATGTCGTTGGTGCAAAACAGCGCCGTGGGCCCGCGCGGCGCGGTCACGAGCCGCCGAATGTGTTCGGCCTCCTCCGGCGTATGCGTGGGCGTGTGGGCCGGCAGCGACAGCGGTGGCAGCGGTTCCAGGCCATGCGCGCGCATCGCGTCCTGATAACCCGCATAGCGTTGCTTGGCGCGGTCCGATGCGGCGAAGGCGCCCGATACCACCGCGATGCGCCGATGCCCGGCGGCGATCAGCGTCTCCACGCCGGCGCGTGCGCTGACGCGGTTGTCCACCGATACCCAGTAGTGTTTGCCGCGGCGCGTCCCCTGGTTGTACGCGAGCACATACGGCACGCGCTCCGCATCGAGCTGGTCCAGCACCGCGCTGCGGGCTGCATCGGCCACCGTCAGCACCATGCCGTCGACCCGATGGCGCAGCAGATATTCGATCCGCTCGCGTTCGCGCGCGGGGTCGTAGCGGCTGGTCACCAGCATCAGCGAATAGCCTTGCGCGAGCGCTGCCTCCTCGATGCCGCGCCAGCATTCGGCAAATACCGCATTTTCCAGCGTCGGCAGCATGACGCCGACGATGCGCGTGCGCTGCGCCCGCAGCTTGGCACCCAACAGGTTGGGGCGGAAGCCGAGTTCGCCCGCCGCCCGCAACACGCGCTCGGCGGTGTCCTGGCGGACCAGTTCCGGATTGCTGAACACGCGCGATGCCGTGGCCAGCGACACGCTCGCCGCCTGCGCAACGTTCATCAGGGTCGCGCCATTGGACGGCGTGGGCGACGCGGACGACGTGGCGAGGGGTGCGGGTTTACGAGGCATTCGGCTGGAACCGGGGTGGGGGGGTAAATGAAAACGTTTTCATTCAAGCCGCAAAAAAACCGGTGTCAAGGACAACCGGTGGTGCGGTGCGCCGCAAAAAAGCCGGCGCGGTCATGCGATCGGCATCGGTGGCCGAACAGGGGCGATTGTGCGCGGCGCAAATGACAGCAGGATGAAACTGGGGGAGGGCCCAGCAGGAAGGCGTTCGGGAAGGCGGCCGGCCCCGGATCTCTTCAGCTCAATTGGCACCGCCCCGCAGCAGACAGCCGTCGAGCACCGGCGTGGTACCCACGATGCCCGCCCCGGTGCACTCGACCGCGACCTTCTGTCCGCGCCGGACCATCGTGGCGCGCGCTTCCACTTCGCAGACCGGCCGAGCGGCGCCGCAGTTCTGCTGTTCCAGCAGGTTCGCGCGTACCGGCTGATCCGGGACGGTCGTGCGGATATCGAGATAGACCCGCGTATCGCCCTCGCGTCGAATCCCGCTGGCCACGCCCTCGACGATGAAGTACGCCCCGCGATAACGTTGGTCGGCGCTGTCGCGATCTTCGCGATAGTCTTGCAGGATCGCGGCCGCCTGGTACACCTGCAGGCGATCGGCGGATCGCGTTGGGTCGATGCTGAACGGTTCGAGTGTGCCGCCGCGGTAAATGCCGCCCGCCGCGCTGGCGGATGGAACCTGCGACGCGTCCGCAACGGCAGAGGAGGCGGTGTCGCTGGCATTGTTCTGGTCGTTGCCCACCAGCCACAGCATGGCGATGACCGCCAATAGGATCAGGGCAATGGCGATTTGTCGGGTCTTGTCAGTCATTGAGGGATAGGTGAAAGGGCCGGCCCCCTCGGGGGGGCACGGCATGCGGGATGCAGCCGAGGGCGACAGTCTAGTCGTCTTTCCTTTCAACATCCGTTTCGCGGTCGCCGTGGCAACCGGACGTCAATAAAAAAGCCCGGGCGTTTTCTCTCGCCCGGGCTTCTTTTGACGCGTCAGAGGCTTATCCCTTCGCCAACTTCACCGAAGTCGCATCGCCCGTGATGTATCCCACTGCCGCCCCAAACCGATCCTTGTAATTGGCCCGAACCAGCGGATCCAGCGTCGGCTTGACGATGTCATGCAACGGCGATTCCCAATCCCCCGGATGCTGGAACGAACTCATGACGTAAGTCCATCCATTGATCTCGTCGACCGCATGCAAGCCGGTCGATTCCGCGCCGGCCGGCGTCGACAACACGCGCGACAGCTTCTTCGTATCGACGTTGTAAGCCCACAGGAAGTTGTTGACGTGGGTATTGCTGTCCTCGCCGATAAACAGCGTGCGCAGCTTTTCCGAGAACTTCAGGTTGTCGGGCGTCGCGATCTTGTCAGGGTTGGCGAAATTGCCCAGCGCGTCCTGCTGCTTGAGCTTGCCGCCACCGAAGTCTTCCGCGATCAGTTCCGGGACGGCGGCCATATCGACCGGCACCCATTCCGAGTTGATCGGCGCGCCGGTGGTATCGGCCTGGCCGCCGCGCAGGTTCTGCGCGTAGACCGCGCCCGAATAGGGACCCTCCACCTTGACGCCGCCTGAGCCGTTCAGCATCGACGATTCGATGCGGGACATCGCGATATAGGCGACCTTGTCGCGCGCATTGATCGTCGTGCCTTCCCACTTGGTGAAGCCCAGGCTGCCGCCCTTGAGCGCCGCGTAGCGGTGCGTCTCGAGGAAGGCCGCGGCCTTTTCCATGCCGGGCATCAGCTTGACCCACTGGAAGCCGCCGTTGAACGGGATGCGGGTATAGCCGGCATCGGCCGGATCGGTGGTCTTGACGTCGAAGATGTCGGTGGCCTGGATGCCGCCGCGCACCAGCGCGCGGATTTCGTCGCTGGTGGCGTGGCCCAGCGGAATCCAGCTCAGCGTGGCCGAGCCCGGGCCGGTGCCCGACGTTTGATTCCACTTGCCGACGTATAGCGTGCCGGACGACAGGTCGCGCGCGCGGTCGGCGATGAACATGAAGGCGCCGCCATTGGTGGCGTCGTCGCCCATCAGCACGGTGCGCTCGTCGGGCGCGACGCAGACCAGCTCATGCGAGATCCGGCCCAGGCAGTAGTGCTTGACGATGGAGCCGGTGCCGTCGGGGTTGACCGTGACCTCGGGCAGATGGCCGTAGTCGTACGGCGAGGCCGCGGTTGGATCGCCGAAGGTGTAGCTGCTGAAGCGCTGGAACTGCGTGTTCGACGCGATCGTGAAGGCGTCCGGTTCGTATTCCTCGCTCGACAGGTGCGTGTTCCACGGCGACAGGCTGGCGCCGCAGGTGATCCACAGCCCGCGCGCCGACGACGTATCGACGTTGTGGTATTTGACCAGCGTCAACTTGCCGGTGGCCGGGTCCTGGTCGAGCGTCAGGATCGCGATCGGCGAGGGCAGCATGCCGTAGGTGGAGGCGCCGGCCTGGTCGCGCGTGGTGTATTCGAACTGCACGACCGCGAACACCGGTTTGCCCTTGACGCCCGGCACGTTGGCGTCCGCCAGCGTCAGCAGCGAGCTGCCGTCGACGCAATCGGAGAAGAACTGGCGCTCGCTGCCGGGCACCGAGCGGTCGACGATCGGCTGGTTGTGGATGTCGAAGTAGCCGCCGGCCACGACGGTGCCGCCCTTGCCGTCGGGCACCTTATCGCCGGTGATGAAGAAGGGCTGATAGGCGAGCTTGTAGGTCTGGCTGCTGCCGTCGCTGAACGAGACCTTCAGCTCGGAGCCGACCGTGGTGGTGGCCATGGCCGCCGGCGCCGCCAGCGTCGGGGCGCTCATGCCGATGAATTCGGCGGTGGTGAAGGTGGCGGTCGGCGTGCCGGGGTTCGGTGCGGTGTCCGCGTCGTCGTCGCCGCCGCAGCCGGCCAGCAGTGCGGCCGAGGCCGAGCCCAGCGGCAGCATCGGGGAGGTGGCGAGGAATTTGAGAATGGTGCGGCGAGATGGATTCGGTGTTGGCTTCATGTTGTTGAAAGCAATCTGAAAGTTCGACGCTGCAAACGACGATGCCCGGCGGGTGGCCGGGCATCGAGTGGGACCGCTCTTCGGAGCGCAGTCGGGATGGTAGGCAGCGTTGATGACAGTTTTTTGACAGCGGGGTGGATGGCCTTCGGCCCGCGCGGTGCCCTCAGTGGCCTCCGTGCCCTCAGCGTCCTTAACGTCCTCAGCGCCCTCAGCGGCGGCAGCGGCCGCAACGCCCTCAGCGCCGGCAGTGCCCCTCAACGCCCTCAGCGCGCATTGACGTCCCGCTCGATCGCGCGTGCCGTGACCAGCAACTGCGGCAGCATTTGCCGCAGCGTTTCCTCGACCGTCCAGCGCGACGTCGACACCGCGATGTTCACCGCGCCGATCGGCTCGCGCTGCCGGTTCAGGATCGCCTTGGCGATCGAGATATCGCCGATGAAGGACTCCTGATCGTTCAACGCATAGCCGCGCTTGCGCGCGGTCTGCAGGGCCGTGCGCAAGTCGGACAGCTCGGTGCGCGTATGCGGCGTCATCGCGCGGCGCGGCACGCGTGCGAGCAGCCGCATCGCGTCGTCGATGTCCATTTCGGCAAGGATCGCGCGCCCCGCGGCGGAGCAGTGGATCGGCAGGCGCGAGCCGACATGCAGATCGACGCTGACGGCACGAAAGCCCGGAAAGCGCACCACATAGACGATCTCGTCGCCTTCCATTTCCATCAGGTTGACGGTCTCTGCAGTGCGGCGATTCAGGTCTTCCAGATGGGGCAGGGCGCGGTCGCGCAGCGAATCGCTGGACAGCATCGCGTGGCTCAAATGAAGCACCTTGCCCGACAGCGTGAATGCGCGGGTCTTCGGGTCCTGGCGCAGATAGCCGAGCGCGGTCAGCGTATGGGTGATGCGCTGCAACGCGCTGCGGCTCAGCGACGCGTGTTGGCAGAGCTCGGTCAGGCCGACCGGGCGACCGATGTCGGCCAGGCGCTCGAGCACTTCGAAGGCCTTGCCGATCGAGGCGATAAAGAGCGGATTGGCGGAGCGGCTGTCGTTGCCGCGCTCATCGCCTAGCTCATTGCTGCGCTGATCGCGATGCCTGCCACCGCCGTTCGCCCCGGCGATCCGGGCCTTCGATCCCCGCACTGCCTTCGCCGTCCCCATTTCCCGATTCTCCCGCCCTGATTTGCCACAGATATCGCATACCGATATCCGCTATTGCGCCCGCGATAGTGAGCCACTTACATTCGAAGCCGTCAAGACATCCACCCATACACCGATTTCCATGGAACATCAGAACGCGCCGATCCCACCGTCCCGCCCGCCACGCGTTGCCGTGGTGGGAGCCGGCATCGTCGGGTCGGCGATCGTGTACGAACTGCAGAAGCGCGGGGCCGAGGTCACGCTGATCGATCGTGACGAGCCGGGGCAAGCCTGCAGCTACGGCAATTCCGGGGCGATCAGCCCGGGTTCGGTCGCGCCGCTGGCGATGCCGGGCGTGCTCGCCTCGTTGCCGAAGATGCTGCTGGACGAACGCAGTCCGCTGTATCTGCCGTTGTCGTATTTGCCGCGGGCCTTGCCCTGGCTGCTGCGTTTTATCGCGTCGGCGTCGCCGCGTCGCGTCGAGCAGGCCGCCGAGCGGCTGCATGCCATCCACGTCAACGCGGTGCAGCGGCATCGGCAGCTGACGCAGGAGATCGGCGCGCCCGAGCTGCTGATGCAGCGCGGCCATCTGCATCTGTATCCCGATGCGGGGGCGCTGGAGAAGGACGCCACCTCCTGGCGCATGCGCAAGGAATTCGGCTACGAGTTCGAGACGCTGGATCGCGCCGGCATCGAGGCGCTGGAGCCCAATGTCGGCAAGCGCTATCAGGTCGGCGTCTTTCTGCAGGATCACGCGACCATCGTCAATCCGGGGCGCTATGTGAAGGCCATCGTGCGGGCGTTCGAGCAACGCGGCGGACAGCGGCGCAGGACCGAGGTGCGCGCGCTGCGGCGCGCGGACTTCGCGGGCCGGCCGCGCTGGTGCGTGGTGGAGGCGGATGACCGCGAGGACGAATGCTTCGACGAGGTCGTGGTGGCCGCGGGCGCGTGGTCGCGCAAGCTGACGGCGCCGCTGGGGCTCGAAATTCCGCTGGAAAGCCAGCGCGGCTATCACGTGCAGTTTCGCGACGCCGCGCGCACCGTAACGCGCACGGTGGTGCTTGCGGACCGCAAGGTCTTCGTCACGCCGATGGAGGAGGGACTGCGCGTCGGCGGCACGGTGGAGATCGGCGGGCTGTCGCGGCCGCCCGACATGCGCCGCGCGGCGATGCTGGAGCGCATCGCGCGCGAGACCTTCGACGGGCTGGACGATCCGGCGCCGGCCCGCTGGATGGGCCATCGGCCCTGCATGCCGGACTCGGTGCCGATCGTCGGGCCGGCGGATGGCCACCCCGGACTGTGGCTGGCAGTCGGGCACGGCCACCTGGGCGTGACGGACTCGGTCAATACGGCGTATCGGATTGCCGATCGGATGTTGGGAGTCGGGATCGAGGCGGAAGGTCGCTCGGTCCCGCCGTTCCCGGAGACGGCGGATTCTACCGCCGCGCCAAGATCCGTTGCGCCCGCCAAGGCGGGGGCGCAGCGTCTTGATCGCTGAAGCGCACCTTCAGGGCCGGGACCGCCGCGCTGAAGGCCGCGTAACGTTCAACCCCAGCGGCGCACGCGGCCGGTGTCGATGTGGATGAAGTTCTCGCTGCGGTAGAAGCCGACGCCGCCGGCCTGCAGCGACACGGCCGCGTCGCGCAGATCGTCGAGCGCCACGCCGGGCAGGCGGATGTCGATCGCCTTGCCGTCCATATGCAGGCTGTGCTTCGCCACGCCGCCGCCGCGCGTCTTGCGCAGGCGCGAATTGGTATTGGGGCTGCGATAGCCGGAGATGACCTGGAACGGGTTGTCGCTGCCCAGCACCGTGCGCAGCTGGTACAGCACGCCGAACAGCTCCGGATCAATGGTGCCGACGTCGCCAGAATAGTGGTCACGCAGGAAGCGATTGAGCCTCAGGTGGGCCTGCGGCAGGACCTGTTCGCCCATCGCGTAGACCAGCGACAGATGCTCGCCGGTGTGGGTGTGGTCGAAGGCCAGCGCGCGGGCGCCCGGCACATTGGCGAGCGCCAATTTGGGCGCCAGGGCCGTCAGGCCGGCGCTCAGCGCCAGGCCGCCAGTGCGTTGCAGGAAGCGGCGCCGTGCCGGATCACGTGAATACGTCATGATGTGATGTTCTAGCTCGTTTGGCTCGATGTTGCTTGTCTCAGGAGGTCAGGGGGGTGGGGCGCTGGCCGCGCGGTTGGCCGGCGGCGTTGCCCTGACGGCCGGCGTATGCGAGGCTCGGCGCGCGGCGCGCTGCTGCAGCGCCTGGCCGAGCACTTTATCCTGGCCGTAAATGTCAGCGAGGAAGTATACCCGTCCATCGGCTCTTGCGATGGCCGTGCCATAAGCCAACGTTACCGGCAAGGGATTGACCAGCGAGACGGTGCTGGCCTTGCCGGCGCCCATCGCCTGCCGGATCCGCTCCTCGGTCCATTCCGGCATGTCCTTGAGCACAAACTTCGCAAGCGCGACCGGATCCTCGACCCGGATGCAGCCATGGCTCAGATCACGCCGGCCACGCTTGAACAGCTGCGGCGCCGGCGTGTGGTGCAGGTAGATGGCCTGGTTGTTCGGGAACACGAACTTGATGTCGCCGAGCGCGTTCAGCGGCCCCGGCCGCTGGCGGATGCGCATCTGCCCGTCCAGCACGGCCTGCATATTGGCCGCGTTCAGCTGCTTGATGACCTCGTTGCCGGCCACGAACTCGAAGCCCTGGCGCTTGAAATAGGCCGGATCGCGCTGCAGCCGCGGAATGATTTCCTTCTGCGCGATCGAGCGCGGCACGTTCCAGTACGGGCTGAACTCGATATAGCGCATGTCCTCCTTGAACAGCGGCGTGCGCGTGTCGAGCGCCTTGCCGACGATCACCTTCATTTCCAGCCGGATATCGAGCTTGCCCTCGTGGAACTCGTAGGCGCGCAGCATGAACTCGGGGATATTGACGACGATCATGCGCGAGCCCTCCGCCAGCGGGGTCCAGCGCAGCCGCTCCATCGTCAGCACGATCTGCCGCACGCGCGCCGACGGCGGCGTATTGAGCTGGGCCAGCGTGGCCGGGCCGATCACGCCGTCCGCTTCGAGGCCGTGACGGCCCTGGAACGCCTTGACCGCGGCCACCAGCGGTCCGGTATAGGTCGCCGGAACCGGTGTGCCCGTGGGCAGATCGCCGAGCGCGGTCAGGCGCTGGGCCATTGCGGCCAGTCCCTCGTAGCTCTTGCCCTCGGTCAGCTTGCCTTCGGGCAGCGCGGGCAGCGGGGTTTTCCAGTGGGGCAGCGTGGCGAGCTGGCGGTAGCGGGCCAGCGCATCGCGCAAGGTGCCATACAGGGGGAACGTCGGCGCGGCTTCGCGGATCGCGGCCGGCAGGCGGTTCGCCGCCAGCGCCGCGCGCAGATAGCTGTCCGGGTCGAACGGCTTTTCCTCGGCGATATTGAAGTTCGCATGGACCTTGCGCGGGTCGACGCGGCCGCGGTGCAGATCGGACAGGTAGCGCTGCATCGCCGCGGTCAGGGCGCCATCGAGGCGATCGGCCGCCTCGGGTGCCAGCGCGGGCCCATTGGCGGCCTTGGCGACGGCGTCGCGCAGCATGTTGGCATCGTAGTCCTCGGCATCGAGGCCGTCGGCGGGTGCATTGACCAACGCGGCCACCGCCTGCTGCGCGGCGGGAGTCGGCTTGCCATTGGCTAACCACAGGGGCTGGGCCAGTGCGCCGGTGGCGAAGCTTGCCAGCAGGGCGGCCAGCAGGACCATCGGCAAGGCGGTCAGCGCGCCGGCATACCAGCGCCGGCAGCGGGCGAGCAGAACGGGGAAGGGCGATTGCAGGGCGTGCAGGTGGGACGTTTCGGCAACAGTCATCAGGGATCCGGAATGGCGTACCAGTCCATATGCTAGCCCAGGATGCCGGCAGGCAAGGAATCGTGCACAATGCGCGTTCCCGCTGACGAGGCCGTGCCCGATGAAACGATTGCTGATGATGTTGCCGCTGGTCCTTGCAACCGTCTTTGCGCTGGGTGGCTGCGGCGTGCTTGCCGCCCCCTGTCGGGTCGCCTCCGCGGGCCTGAAGATCGTGCCCGTGATCGGCGATGTCGCCGCGCTGCCGACCGATGCCTGCGCCGAGGTGATCGACTGAGGCTGAGGGGATTGACTGAGGCCGAGGTGGTGATGGGGCCGAGGTGATTGACTGAGGCGGCGGTGACCGACCGAGGCCGAGAGCGAGGTCGCCGCCGATGCCGCAGCCGCAGCGCCCTAGCGGTACGACAGCACCAGCCCCTGGATCAGCTGCGTCCACCCCTCCAGCATCACGAACAGCAGCAGCTTGAATGGCACCGAGATCGTCGTTGGCGCGATCATCGACATCCCCAGCGCCAGCAGGATCGCCGCCACGATCAGGTCGACCACGACGAAGACCAGATAGATGATGAAGCCGATCTGGAACGCGCGCGTCAGCTCCGACAGCGTGAAGCTCGGGATCAGCACCATCATGTCGTCCGGCTGCAGATCGTCGGCGCGGCCCTCGGGCCAGATCCGCTTGGCCGATTGCACGAAGAAGGTGCGGTTGCGCTCCTCGGTATGCTTGATCAGGAATTCCTTCAGCGGCCCGCTGACCGAGTCGTAGACGGTGACCACATCCCCCACGTTGAACGGCGCATTGCTCTGCGCGCGCCGCTCGATCGCGTCGAAGGCATCGGCGCCGATCGGCGCCATGATGTACGCGGTCAGGATGATCGCGATGCCGTTGAGCACCATATTGGGCGGCACCTGCTGCAGCCCCAGCGCGGCGCGCAGCAGCCCGAACACGATCACCAGCTTGGTATAGCTCGTCACCATCAGCGCGACGAACGGCGCAATGCCGAACGCCAGGATGACGGTGAGGATCAGTACCGGGTTGTACAGATTGCCGCTCATGCGTCGCCCGCGGCGAAGCTCGATACGCGCACGCCGAGCCGGTTGCCCACCGCGATCAGCGTGCCGGTGCCGAGGATGCGGCCGCCGGCGACGATGCGTACCTCGCTCTGCTTCAGCGGCTGGGGCAGTTCGAACACATAGCCGGGCCGCACCTCGCGAAGGTCGGCCAGCGCCAGCGAGACATCGCCGACCTCAAAGCGCAGCGACACCTCCAGCTCTTCCAGCCGGTCCAGCGCGGCCGGCGCGGCGTCGGGATGGGGCAGCTCGCGCTGCCCGTTGTTGCGGTCTTCCATGCTGTCTCCGTGAGCCGACGGCGCGGCGGGGGCGCCGGTCGGGCGTTGAATCGTGATGCGGCGACCCTCGGCCAGCGCGGGCCAGCCCAGGCCCGCGGCACCGGTCGTGCAATGGACCGCGAGCGCGCCGCCATGCGTCTGCCAGTGTTCGATGCCGACGATGTCGCCCGGACGGATGTCGCGCATCTCGCCGACCGCGATGGCGGTGGTGCCGATGCGCACGGCGAGCGGCACCTGCAATTGCGCCAGCCACGGCGGCAGCGAGGCGTCGGGCTCGCGTTGCAGCAGCGGTAGCGCGCCGAGGCGCTCGGGCTCGTCCAGTTGCAGGGTGGCGTGCAGCGTCTCGCTGGCGGCCGCGACATGGCGGTCGTTGCCGCCATTGCCTGCATTGCCCGCATCGGCGCCACCGGCTCCATCCCCGATGCGCCGCAGCGTCAGCCCAAAGCACGGCGCGCCAGAGCGGAGGCCGCCGCCGTCCCCGTGCCACGCGAACGGCTGCCGGGCCGTGGCCGCCACCACGTCGGCGACGGGGGCCAGGGCATCGGCCATCAAGGCTTGACGCAGCAGGGCCGGCAGCGTCTCCGCCGCACCCTCCACGCCGAGCAGGCGGCGTTCGCTCGGCACATCGAACAGCAACTGTCCGCGCGTCTCGCCGAGCGTGAAGGCGTAGGCGTTGGCGCTTGCGTTGAGCCCGCCGTTGGCACTGACCTTGGGGTTGGGGTTTGCACGGGCGTTACCCCCGCCGCTGGACGAGGGCAAGCCGCCCGCCGCGGGGCTCTCATGCGGCTCGAAATGCAGCAACCAGTCGGCGCCGGCCACCCGCAGCCGCAGCGGCGCGGTCCGGCACAGCAGGCGGTTGGCCAGGGCCGCCACATCCGCCTCGACGTGCGGCAGCTCCGGCGCGGCGTCCAGCTCGCGGATCGCCGCCTCGCCGCTGCCTGGGCGATGCAGCCGCACGCGCGCACGCGCAGGCCCGCGGCGGCCCGCCGACATGGGACCTGCCGACGCAGGAGGTTCGCTGAGCGCAATGGACGTCATGGATGGCAGAGGCATGGCAAGGCCCGCCGGCGGCGGCGAGGACCGCGGCGGTCGCAGCCAGTTGGTGAGGCCGAAACAAGCGAGACCGAAATAAACAAGACGGAAATACGGGAAGAACGATACGGAAGCAGGTGCAGCCCCGTCCACTACGAGCCTTGGTAGTGGGACTGCGGCGGCCGCGTCCGCAGCCCCGCCGCTACGAATCCTCGGTATTGGTCGCGTGGCGCAGCCGCCATACACTGCGCTCACCGTTCGCCAGGGGTGCGCCGCGGCGGCACGGCCTGCGTGGCGCGTGTGGCGCGCGTGGCCCGCGTGGCCCGCGTGGCCTCCACCCAGGTAGCGCCATCGAGCGCGGACAGTCCGGGCCCGTCCCGGCGAACGGCCGATCGAACCATCGCAGCAGCCCACATACCGCGTCATGGCAAAACTGTCGGGATTCACCAAGGGGATCGGCCCCGCGCCGGGCCTGCAGCAGATGGCTGCGGCGGCCTCGCGCCAGTCCGACATCGCGCTGACGCTGCTGCTGTTCGCGGTGATCGCGCTGTTCGTGCTGCCGCTGCCGACCTTCCTGCTGGACCTGATGCTGACGATCAACCTGGGCATCAGCCTGACCCTGCTGATCGTCGCCACCTATATTCCGTCAGCGCTGTCGCTGTCGACCTTCCCCTCGCTGCTGCTGTTCACCACGCTGCTGCGGCTCTCGCTCAATATCGCGTCGACCAAGCTGATCCTGTTGCACGCCAATGCGGGCCACATCATCGAGACCTTCGGCAAGCTGATCGTCGGCAACAACGTCGTGGTCGGCGGCGTGGTGTTCCTGATCATCGCGATCGTGCAGTTCATCGTGATCGCCAAGGGCTCGGAGCGCGTGGCCGAGGTCGGCGCCCGTTTCGCGCTGGATGCGATGCCCGGCAAGCAGATGAGCATCGACGCCGATGTCCGCGCCGGCACCATCAGCGCCGCGCAGGCGCAGGAGCGGCGCCGCGAACTGGAGCAGGAATGCCAGCTGCACGGGGCCATGGACGGCGCGATGAAGTTCGTCAAGGGCGATGCGATCGCCGGCGTCGTCATCGCGCTGGTCAATATCCTGGCCGGCATCACGATCGGCACGCTGATGAAGGACATGAGCATCGGCGACGCGCTGCAGCGCTACGCGATCCTGACCATCGGCGACGGCATGGTGTCGCAGATCCCGTCGCTGTTGGTGTCGATCGCCGCCGGCGTCGTCATCACGCGCGTGTCGTCGGACGACAGCGACAGCCGCGCCGCCAACCTCGGCACCGTGATCGGCCGCCAGCTGCTGGCGCAGCCGAAGGCGCTGCTGGTGTCGGGCGTCGCCATCGCGGTGTTCCTGGTGGTACCGGGCTTCCCCAAATGGACCTTCGCCACGATGGCGCTCGTGGTGGCGGGGTGCGGCTACTGGCTGATGCGCCGGGGCCAGCGTACTGCCGGCACGGTCACGTGGATCGAGATGCCGGACGACCGCAAGGAAGAAGACGCGCGCTCGGCCGTGGCGCCCGCGCTGGCGCTGGACCTGGACCCGACGCTGCGCGATCGCCTCGACATGCGCCAGTTCGAGCAGCGCATGACGATCGCCAAGAGCCAGGTCGAGTCGGACCTGGGCATGGTCTTTCCGCGCCTGCGGATCGAATACCGCCCGCTGGGCGAGCCCGACGCCTACGCGATCCGCGTGCAGGACGTGGTGGCCTCGCGCGGCGCGCTGCGGCCCGGCATGGAGCTGGTCGAGCCGGGGTCGCGGGCGCTGGTGGACCAGGGCCGCGCGGTGGTCGGCGCGCCGTTCGGGCCGTTCGCCGAGGCGGTCTGGATTCCGCAGGAAAAGCCCGCCGGCCGCGGCGGCCGCGAAGGCGCCAGCGATGTGCCCGCGCCCGGCGCACCCCGGACGCTGTCGTGCGAGGAAGTGCTGGCCGTCCACGTCGGCGCGGTGATCAAGCAGCATGCCGCGCCGCTGCTCGGCATCCAGGACGTGCAGGAGATGATGCACGTGGTGCAGGCCGAGGCCCCGGACCTGGTGATGGAACTGGCCCGTGTGGTGCCGCTGCAGCGCGTCACCGAGGTGCTGCGGCGCCTGCTGCAGGAAGACGTGCCGATCCGCAACCTGCGCACGATCTTCGAGAGCCTGGTGACGTGGGCGCCCAAGGAAACCGATGCGATCGCGCTGACCGAGCTGGTCCGCGTCGATCTCGGCCGCCTGATCACCAGCCGCCATGTCGGCGGCGAACGCGCGATCGACGCGGTGCTGTTCGAGCCCGCGCTGGAGCAGCGCGTGCAGGGCGCGATCGAGAAGGCCGCGCGCGGCAACCTGCTGCTGCTGAGCCACGACGTCACGCGCGAGATCCGCGAGCAGCTGCGCCAGCTGCTGGAGAAGGCCAATGCCGCCCGCGTGGTGGTGGTCGTCAGCGTCGACGTGCGGCGCTACATCAAGCGGTTGATCGAGCCGGTCGCGCCGCGCCTGCCGGTGCTGTCCTATCAGGAAGTCGACGAGGACGTGCGCCTGGTGCCGGTCGGCTGGATCCGCAATCCCGAGGTCGAGTAAGCGATGGGCGCCGACACCATTCTCGATATCACGCGCGAGGCGCTGCTGGTGGTGCTGTGGGTGACGCTGCCCGTGGTGCTGATCGGCACGCTCGTAGCGCTGGTGGTGGCGGTGCTGCAGGCGGTCACCCAGATCCAGGACCAGAGCATCGGCACCTCGGCGCGGCTGATCGCGGTGCTGGTGTCGCTGGTGCTGCTGGGCGGCTGGCTCGGCGGCGAGGTGATGCGGTTCTCGCAGCGGGCGATCCAGACCATGCTGACCTTTCTATAACGAAGTTTCGACGACAGATTCGCAGGGCAGTTACGCACACTGATGCAGTGGAAAACCGGGGAGGATATGTTGACAAGCGAACGGTTCGGACCTCGATGTCTGGCCATGGCGGGCGCAATGCAAGGCGGTCCGTCGACAGATAAGAAGCCACTAACGCCGCGATATGCGGTCGGTCTGCGCATGGTGGTGGCGGTGGCGCTGCTGCTGGCCCTGTGGTTCGGCGCGATCGCGCCGCTGCACGCCGCCGACCTGAACTGGCCCGGCAAGCCGTTCCAGATCTCGGCCAGCGAGAAGCGCGTGGCCGATTTCCTGCGCGAACTGGCGTCGACGCAGGGCACCACCGCGGTGGTCGATTCGCGCGTGGACGGCACCATCAGCGGCCGCTTCTCCGATTCGCCGCTGTCGATCCTGCGCAGCGTCTGCGCCAGCTATGGCCTGACCTACTACTACGACGGCTCGCTGCTCTATATCGAGCCGGCCGGCGAAGCGCGCAGCGAGGTCATTCCATTCGCGCGCGGGGCGGGGGACCGGTTGCAGGATGCGCTGGAACACATGCAGGTCATCGACTCGCGTTATCCGATCACGATCAACGACGACGACGGCACCGTGATGGTGTCGGGGCCGAAGCGTTATGTCGAGACCGTGCGTTCCGCGGTGCGCGCCTTCGACGACCGCGCCGTCAACGACGACCGCGCCGAGGTGCAGATCTTCCCGCTGAAGTATTCGTGGGCGTCCGATTTCCGCATCAACCGCTCGGGCAAGGACATCACGGTGCCGGGCGTGGTCACGGTGCTGCGCAGCCTGTACGGACGCCAGCGCGCCGGTACCGCCACCACGCCGGTCAGCATGGGCCCGAGCCGCGGCGCCAGCCGCATGGCCGAGCTGCGCAGCGGCGGCGCCAACAACATGACGCTGCCGCAGGCCAATCCGCGCCAGGTGCTGGAGTCGATGGCCGACAGCTCCACCGGCATCGGCCAGCCCGGCTTCGGCAACTGGGGCTTCGGCGGCCTGCCGCAGTTCCAGGCCGACACGCGCCTGAATGCGGTGATCGTGCGCGATGTGCCGGAACGGATGGCGCAGTACCAGCGCCTGATCTCGTCGCTCGACATCAAGCCGCGCCTGATCGAGATCGAGGTCACGATCATGGACATCAGCCAGGAGAACCTGGACAGCCTGGGCGTGGACTGGCGCCTGCATACGCGCCACGTCGACCTGCAGCTCGGCGGTGGCGGCGGTTCGCCGCTGACCTTCGGCAATGCCCGCTCGGAGGGCGGCACCACCGGCAATACCGCCGGCTCGGGCCTGCAGTTCACCGGCGCGATCGGCAACGACGTCACGCGGTACCTGCTGACGCGCGTCAAGGCGCTGGCCGAACGCGGGCAGGCCAACTTCGTCGCGCGCCCCAAGGTGCTGACGCTCGACAACACCGAGGCCGCGCTGGAGAACATGCGCGAGTTCTATGTGCGCGTCGACGGCTTCCAGGACGCGGGCCTGTTCAACGTCGTGGCCGGTACCGCGGTGCGCGTGACGCCGTTGGTGATCGACGAGCGCGAAGGGCGCGCCGTGATGCTCAGCATCGATATCGCCGATGGCGACCTGTCCGGCGAGACCGTCGACAACATTCCGATCGTGCGGCGCCGCTCGATCACCACGCAGGCGATGGTCGATGAGGGCAAGAGCCTGCTGATCGCGGGCTATACCGTCGAGGAGAAGCTGCGCGCGTCGTCGGGCGTGCCGTTCCTGCAGGACGTGCCGATCATCGGCAACCTGTTCAAGTACCAGGAGAAGCGCCAGGCCAATATGGAGCGCTTCTACCTGCTGACACCGCGTCTGGTGATGCCGGGGATGAGCTGATGGCCGCCGCCTTGCACGTCGAATCGCAAGTCGATCCGCTCGCCGGTTCGCACGGCGAGCCGCGCGCCGATTTGCGGGCCGATCCGCCGCGCCATGACGCCGGCGTTGGCGGTTGGACGCTGCGGCTGCTGGGCGGCGCCGTCTACGGCCGCGTGATCTCGCTGCGGCGCGGCGCCAATGTGCTGGGCGCCGCCAGCGACGTCGACATCAGCGTGCCAGGCGACGACGTGCAGCCGCGCCATCTGGTGCTGAACGTCGGCGAGCTGGCGGTCTCGGCCGAGCGCATCGGCGAGGCGCAGGTCAAGGTCAACGGCCGCGACACCACGCAGCGCGTGATCGCGCTGGCCGGCGGCGACATCCTGACGGTCGGCTCGCTCGACATGGAGCTGCTGCGCGCCGCGCCGGCGGCGTCAGAGACCACCGACACGCTGTTCGCCTGGGCCGAATCGGGCCGCCGCGCCGCGCGCGCCGACAGCGACGAGCCGGTGCGCCGGTCCAGCCGCTGGGTGCTGGGCGGCATCGGCGTGCTGGTGGTGGCGCTGCTGATCGGTGCCGGCTGGCTGGCCGCCACGCTGTCGCAAGACGGCGGCTTTGCCCGTACCGCGCAGGTGGACCCCGCCGCGGTGCGCGAGACCGTCGCGGGCTATCCGGAACTGGAGGTGGTGTCGCTGCCCAACGGCGCGGTCACCGTGCGCGGCTTCGTCAATTCGCGGGTGGACCGGCAGCGCATCGCGCAGGCGCTGGCGCCGTTCGGCCGAGGCGTGCAGCAGCAGGTCAGATCGGCCGACGACATCATCGAGCATATCCAGCGCTACGTGGACGAGCCCGGTGTGGGCATCGCCTACCAGGGCAACGGCCGCGTGGTGCTGACCGGCACGGCGGACCCGGTGGCCGGCCGCGACAAGGTCAAGCGCGTGATCGAGGATCTGCATCCCGGCGTGCTGGTGTCCGATCGCATCGACTACCGCGAGACCGCCGACAGCCGGCGCCGCCATCTGCGCGAAGGCCGCTGGGACAACTGGCAGGGCGTGTTTCCCGCGCGCGTGGTCAGCATCACCGATAACGGCGACGGCACGCGCTACGTGCAGCTCGCGAACGGCAGCCGGTATTTCGAAGGAGCGGTGCTGAAGAACGGCGCCGAGATCGAGAAGATCGAAGCGGACGGGCTGGTGCTTAAGGAAGGCAAGGGCGGCGAGCCGCCGCCGCAGCGCTGAGCGCCGCTGGCATTCGCCGTGGTCCCTTGTTTCTTGAAGGGGGCCGCGGCAGATCGGTTCCGCATCGCCGATGCGGAGTGTTTGGCAGTACCACTTGACGAAGGAGATGGAAATGGCTGGTGAAGTCGATCTGAACGCCAAGATGCAGGAAATCCAGCAGAAGGCCCAGGAGTTCTCGGTGAACATCATGGCCCTGCAGGACACGCTGACCCGTCAGAACGCCGTGGTCAGCAGCGAAATGGCGCACAACACCCAGAAGGCCAACCTGGTCCAGGGCGCGATGCAGGACGTCAAGCAGACGTCGAGGACCAACTGACGGCGGCGGGGTCGCGCGCGTCGCCGGACGGCCACGAGGCCGGTCCGGCGCGCCGCGCACCCTGACCGGCTTGTCTCTCATTTCAGTCCAGGAGAACAGCGATGGATCCCACCGCGATCGCCGCGCAAGGCGCTGCCGCCGAGGCGGCTACCGTGTCCGCGCACCAGCAGGCGCCGCAGGCCAACCAGGCCGCCGATCCGGCCGATGCGCGCACCTTCGCCGAGATGGTGCAGCATGGCGCCGCCGGCGGCACCACGGCCAGCGAGCCGAGCGCGTCCTCGCTCGGCGCCGCGATCCGCACCACCTATGTGTCGGCGGGCGAAGAGGCGGCACGCCAGGCCGCGCGGCTCGACGAGATGCGCGAGAGCATGTTCACCGCGATCCAGCAGGGCAGCACCAGCGACGTGGTGTATCAGGCCATGATGCTTCAGACCGAATCGCTCGAGCTGTTCTCGTCGATCCATGTCACGTCGAGCATCGGCAGCGCGGGCACCAATCTGTTCAACAGCCTGCTCAAGAACCAGCAATGACGCCGATCTCTCCGGCTTCGGGCATGCCGGCTGCCCGCCGGCTGCCGCTTGGCCGTCTTGCCCGTCTCGCTCCGCTCACGCTGGCCCTGCTGCTGGCCGCCTGCCGCGTCGACCTGTACGCCTCGCTCAACGAGGCCGAAGCGAACCAGATGCTGGCGGTGCTGACCGCCGAGGGCATCGACGCCGACAAGGTGCGCGCCGGCGAGACCGGCTGGAGCGTGCGCGTCGACGAGGCGCAACTGCCGGCTGCGCTCGAAATCCTGCGCAGCGAAGGGCTGCCGGGCGAACGTTTTTCGTCGCTGGGCCAGGTGTTCCAGAAGCAGGGCCTGGTGGCGACGCCGACCGAAGAGCGCATGCGCTATATCTTCGCGCTGTCGCAGGAGCTGTCGGAGACGCTGCGCAATATCGACGGCGTGGTCACGGCGCGGGTGCACGTGGTGATCCCCGCCACCGATCCGCTGTCGGACAAGATCCGGCCGTCTTCCGCGGCGGTCTTCATCAAGCATCGTCCCGATACCGATCTGCGGCTGCTGGTGCCGACGGTCAAGGACATGGTCGCCCACAGCATCGAGGGCGTGACGCACGACAAGGTTTCGCTGTCGCTGGTCGAGGCGCGGCCGTTTACGCCGATCGGGCCGGTCGCCCGCGCGCCCGCCAGCCAGGGCTTTCCGGTGGGCCGCTTCGCCGCGATCGCCGGGGCGGTGATCGCCGCGCTGGCGCTGGCCGGCCTCGGCGTGCTGGCGTGGAAACGCGGCGGCCTGCGCCAGGCGCTGGGCCGCCTGGGGGCACGGTCATCGATGAGGAGCCGTGCCTGATGGCCGCGCTGGCCGCGCCGGGTCTGCCGCATGCCGCGCATGCATCCTCGCATGTGCCCTCGCTTGCGCTGGCCCGGGCGGTCGCGGATTTTGCGCAGCGTCCGCTCGCGCACCAGCATCCGAGCTGGCTACCGCGCGAATGGCCGCTGCCGCTGCGCAGCGCTGACCGCTTCGGCGCGGCCGCTGCGCAGGTATTGGCCGGGCCGCTGGCGCTTGGCGGCGGCGACGAAAGAGCGCGCGCGCTGTTGCTGCAAACCTTGCTCGATGAGCGCGGCGATCCGCTGACGCGTCTGGTGCTGCTCGATCGCAGCGCACTGCGGCTGCTCGCCATCTGGTGCGGCATGGCCGTGCACAAGCCGGGCTTTGCCAGCGAACGCAGCCGTCTCGCGCAGCAGCTCGACGGCAGGCTGGGGGCGCTGGCCCAGCCGCTGATCGGCACCGTGCCCTACCGGCTGCGGCGCGCCGCGCGGCGCTTCGATCCGCAGGCGGTGGCCTTCATCCTGAAGCGCGTGCCCGACCTGCCGGACCTGCCGATGAATCTCGATCCCATCCGCGCCCGGCCATCGTCCGCCGCCCGCGTGATGGCCGAACGTGGCTACCGGCTGCTGTGCGGCCTGGTGCAGACGCTGCCGCCGACGCCGGGCGCGACACAAGGGGGCCCGGCACAAGGGGGCGCGGTACAAGGCGGTGCGGCCCAGGGCGATGTCGCCTCCGCGCTGTTGAATGCGGTACGCCGCAAGTTCCCGCGCCGGCTCGCCGCGCTGCCGGTGCCCGCGCTGAGCCGTCCGCAGGCCGCGCAGCTGCGCGAGCTGCTGCTGCTCAATCTGATTCCCGAACGGTTTCCGACATGGCACTGGCTTTTCTGATTACCAGCGAGAACCTGCAGCTGCTGTCCGAGCGCAAGGTCCTCAAGGAGGCGGAGTACGCGGCCCTGATGGACGCGGCCGAGGTCATCGAGGCCGCCCGCCGCGAGGCGCACCGCATCACCACCGACGCGCAGCGTGACGCCGAGCAGCGGCGCCAGCACGGCTACCGCGAGGGGTGGGCCAAGGCGCAGGCCGAACACGCCGCCGCCCAGGTCAGCGCCGCGGCCGAGGCCGAGCGCCAGCTCGGCGCGATGCGCAGAACCATGGCCAATATCGTGATGAAGGCGGTCCAGCAGATTGCCGGCGAACTCGATCCGGACATCATCCTCGAGGTCGCGCTGCAGCGGATCGACGTGCTGGTGCGCAGCGAGCCCTTCATCACCATCCAGATTCCGCTGGGCCGCGAGCAGGCGGTGCGCAACCTGCTCGACGCGATGGCAGAGACGCTGGACTGGCCGCGCCGCGCCAACGTCGTGGTCGAGCCGAGCCTGGAGCCCGACGCCTGCCGCATCCTGACCCCGTCCGGCACGATGGAGGTGGGGCTGCAGGCCCAGCTCGAAGCCTTTGCGCGCCGTGTGCAGGCGGGTTGATTCCCTGCCCATGCCCGACCGATCGCATCACGCCGCGTCTTTTATTCCCCGACCCATGGCCGACCCGCTCCCCACCTCCGACCTGAAGGCCGCGCTGCAGCACGCCGCGCTCGATCTCGAACGCGCCTTCGACCACTTCACGCCGGTGGCGATGCGCGGGCGCGTCTCGAAGGCGGTCGGCATGCTGATCAATGCGACCGGCATCCAGGCGCATGTCGGCGAGATCTGCCAGCTGGTCACGCCGGGCGAGCCGCCGCTGCTGGCCGAGGTGGTTGGCTTCGAGCAGCAGACCGCGCTGCTGACGCCGCTGGGGCGCACCACCGGTGTGTCGGCGGTGACCGAGGTCGTGCCACAGATGCATGGCTACCGTTGCCCGGCGGGCGCCGCGCTGCTCGGGCGCGTGCTCGACGCGCTGGGCAGCCCGATCGACGGCCGCGGTCCGCTGGTGGGCGTCAGCCAGGTGCCGGTCGAGAACGAGCCGCCCGATCCGCTGACCCGCGCGCTGATCCGCACGCCGCTGCCGACCGGCGTGCGCGCGATCGACGGCCTGCTGACGCTGGGCGAAGGCCAGCGCGTCGGCATCTTCGCGCCGCCGGGCGTGGGCAAGAGCACGCTGCTCGGCATGCTGGCGCGCGGCGCGCAGAGCGATGTCAACGTGGTGGCGCTGGTCGGCGAGCGCGGCCGCGAGGTGCGCGAATTCATCGAATACAGCCTCGGTGATGCGGGGCTGGCGCGCACGGTGCTGGTGGTCGCGACCTCGGACCGGGCGCCGATGGAGCGGGTCAAGTGCGCGTATACCGCGACCGCGATCGCCGAACACTTCCGCGACCAGGGCAAGCGCGTGCTGCTGCTGGTCGACTCGCTGACCCGGCTGGCGCGGGCGCAGCGCGAGATTGGCCTCGCCAGCGGCGAGCCGCCGACGCGCCGCAGCTATCCGCCATCGGTCTTCTCGATGCTGCCGCAATTGCTCGAACGCGCCGGCACCGCCGCACGCGGTTCGATCACGGCGGCCTACACGGTGCTGACCGAGGGCGAGGACGACAGCGATCCGATCGCCGAGGAGGTCCGCTCGATCCTCGACGGCCATATCGTGCTGTCGCGCAAGCTGGCCAGCGCCGGCCAGTATCCGGCGATCGACGTGCTGGCCAGCGTCAGCCGCGTGATGCCGCATGTGGTCGAGGACCAGCAGGCCCGCCACGCGGCCCGGCTGCGCGAGCTGCTGGCCAAGTACCGCGAGCTCGAACTGCTGCTGCAGATCGGCGAGTACCGTCCCGGGGCCGATGCGGTGGCGGACGCGGCGGTGGCATCGATCGGCCAGATCCGCGCCTTCCTGGCGCAACCGGCGGGCCGGCTCGACACCTACGAGACCACGCTGCGCACGCTCGAACGCGCGATCACGCCGCCGGCTGCGGCGGCTACGCCAGCGACGGCCGCGGCAGGGCGCGCCGCCGCTCAGCAGGAGGCCAAACGATGAACGGCCAATCGACCACGGTACCGCTGCGCCAGCTCGAACGCGTGCGCGAACGCCGCCACGACGACGCGCATCGCGAGATGCGGCAGAAGCGCGATGCCTTCCTCGAAGGCATGCGGGCCGCCGAGGCGGCACAGGGCGCGGTACGCGCGGCGCTGTCGGAGCGCGCGGCCTTCCTGCAGCGCCTGCGCGAGAGCGCCGCGCATGAGGGGGTCGCGATCTCGGGGCTGCTCGATGCGCAGGCGTGGCAGGCGTCGTTCGACGCCCGCATCGCGCGCGCCAACGCCGCGCTGGCGCAGGCGCTGGATATCGCCGGCCAGCGTCGCGCCGAGTTCGAGCAGAGCCGTCGGCTGTGGGCCCAGGCGCAGGCTCGCCTGACCGGCACGCGCGAACTGATCGACCGCGAACAGGCCGCGGCACGCGCCGACATCGAGCGCCGCGAGGAAGAGGCCGCCGAGGAGGCCGCGCTGCGGGTCTGGCAGCGGGGCATGGGGGCAGGCATCAAGGCATGATCGACCCGGCGATGTTCTTCCAGTGGGGCCGCGAGACCGTGATGCCCATCCTGATGGTGATGCCGCGGCTGCTGACGGCCTTTACCGTGGTGCCGTTCCTGTCGCACCAGTCGATCCCGGGTGTCGCCCGCAACGGCATCGTGCTCGCGATTGCGCTGTTCGTCTCGCCGGGCGCCCGCGTGGACATCGACGCGGTGGCGGGTGGCCTCTGGCTGCTGCTGATCTTCAAGGAGGCTTTCATCGGCCTGCTGCTGGGCATGGCGTTCGGCCTGTTCTTCGTCGCGCTGCAGATGATCGGCGAGCTGATCGACTTCCAGACCGGCTCGGGCAACGCCACCTTCTTCGATCCGGTGACGCAGCAGGAGGACGGGCCGATGGAGAACCTGCTGTCCCATCTGGGCATCGCGCTGTTTGCCTCCTTCGGCGGCCTGTTCGCGATGACCGGCGTGATCGTCGAATCGTTTGCCTTCTGGCCGGTGATGTCCTTCGGCCCGGATGTGTCGCTGTCGTCGTTCCAGTTCGCCAATATCTATGCGGGCACGATGTTCTCGTGGGTCGTCAAGCTGGCGGCGCCGATCCTGCTGCTGCTGGTGATCGTCGAGTTGGGCTTCGCGCTGATCGCGCGCTTCGTGCCGCAGTTCGACGTGTTCCAGTTCGCGCAGCCGGTCAAGATCACGGTCGCGTTCCTGATGCTGGTGCTGATGCTGTCGGTGATGGTGGACACGCTGCAGGGTTTCCTGCGGCCGGACAACGCGCTGATCGACCTGCTGCGCGGACGCGCGGGCGTCCAGTGAGGCCGCGCCATGGCCGATAGCGAAAAGAACCTCGAAGCGACACGGCGCAAGCTCGACGACGCGCGCAAGCGCGGCGAGGTGCCGCGCAGCAGCGATGTCACCTCGGCCTTCGTCTTTCTCGGGGTGCTGATCGCGCTATGGCTGCTCGGCCGCTATTTCGTGCGGCTGTTCCAGGCGCTGTGGCTGAGCGCGATGGGCGCGATCGACCAGCATCTCGCCGACCAGCAGATGCTGGCGCTTGGCGAGGCCGGGGCGCGCTTCCTGCTGATGGGCGTGCTGCCGATCGCGGCGATCGCGCTGGTCTGCGGCATCGTCGGCGCCTTCGTGCAGGTCGGGCCGCTGGTCGCGTTCGAGCAGATCAAGCCGCAACTGGCGCGCCTGAATCCGGCCGAGGGGCTCAAGCGGATGTTCGCCGTGCGCAATCTGGTCAATCTGCTGAAGACGGTGATCAAGATCGCGCTGCTCGGCGGGCTGATCTATGTGCTGGCGCTGCGCGCGATCGAGGACGGCGTACGCACCGGCTATGCGCGGCCGGCGGAGATCCTGCTGCTGATCGCCCATATCCTGCTGATGATGTGCTGCTGGGCCGCGGTGATCTACCTGATCATGGCGGTGATCGACTACGTGCACGAGCGCTACGAGTTCATGAAGCGCCAGCGCATGAGCGTGGAGGAGTACCGGCGCGAGTACAAGGACACGCAGGGCGACCCGATGATCGCCGGACGCCGCCGCGCCGCGTTCTTCGAGGCGGCGTTCTTCGGCGTCGGCGAGCGGGTGCGGGTGTCCACCGCGGTCGTGTATTCCACGCAGTACGCGGTGGCCCTGCGCTAC
Organism: Cupriavidus cauae; assembly: GCF_026210475.1. Taxonomy (NCBI): domain Bacteria; kingdom Pseudomonadati; phylum Pseudomonadota; class Betaproteobacteria; order Burkholderiales; family Burkholderiaceae; genus Cupriavidus; species Cupriavidus cauae. Next base: position 56,761 of record NZ_CP080294.1, on the reverse strand, counting down.
GACGGGCCCGGCACGCTGCCCAAGGTGGTGGCCAAGGGCGGCGGCCAGGTTGCGGCCCGCATCCGCCAGGCCGCGGCCGACTACCTGATCCCGTCGGCCTTCGATTCGGACCTGGCGCAGCGGCTCTATCTGACGGTGCCGCTGGACCGCTTCATCGATCGCTCGCTGTTCGAACGGGTGGCGGACCTGATGCGTTGGGCGAAGGGCGGCTAAGGGCAGGGCTGCAGAAGGCTCAGGGCGATGAAGGGCGGAGGATGGCATCCACTCACCGCGCGCCTCGCCATCAGCGCATCAGCGCATCAGCCCCTCAGCCCCTCAGCCGTCAAGAAACGCCTCTTCCGCGCAATACCGCGCCGCCGTCCGTTCGCGAAGGCCGCCGCCACTGCGTTCCATCCGCTCCGCCCGATCCATCCTTTCCACCGCCGTGGCGATCAAGGTTGGATCCTGCATCGTGGCCGCATGCGCCAGCTGCACGCGATTGCGCACGCCGAAATGGCTGCGCAGCCGGCGCATGTGGTAGTCGACGTTGAAGATCGACATCTCCATGCGGTTGGCGATCTGCTTGTCGGACAGCCCCTGCGCCAGGCAGGCGAGGATGTCGCGCTGGACCTCGGACAGGCCGTCGCGCTGCGTGCCGCCCAGCGCCGGGATATCGGCGTGGCAGGTCAGGAATTCGTGCAGCGCGAAGCCGACCGTCAGCGCCTGGCCGATCACCGGGTCGCCGATCCAGCGGCGGCTTTCGATGCCGGAGGCGAAGCTGATCGCGACGAAGTCGCTGGTGCCCGGCATCGGCAGGTTCAGAAACACGCCGCTGCGGATGCCGGCGTCGCGCAGGTCGTCGAGGAAGCGGCGCAGCCGCAGCGCCTGCGTGCCGCCCGAGGTGCTGCGCTCCAGGTCGCTGACGTCCCACACCAGCGGCAGCCCGTAAGTACCCGGGCGCGGCTGGCGCGGATCGACCTCGTAATAGCGCTCGCGCAGGTAGTAATCGCGCCAGCCCGGATGCGAATAGGTATCGAGGAAGGTGCGCATCTGCACCTGCCCGCCCACGGTGGTGGCGGTGCCATAGCCGAGCCAGTCGAAACCGATCCCCCGGATCGCCGACTGCATCAGCGCGGTGCGCGATTCATGCGAGCTTTCGCGCAGCATCGCCTCGACCAGTCCCGGCATGCCGCCCTGGCGCGTGCGCCGCTGGACGGGAACGATATGCCGTTCGCCGAATACCTTGATGCCGTGGGGGCCCACCACGGGCGGCAGGCCACGTGGACCGCGGGCCGACGTGCCGCCGCTTGTGGCGCGCGGCAGGTCGGCACTCAGGGTCCGCGACAGGCTGGTGTCGCGGCCCAGGCCGGCTTCCACTTCTTTTTCCATCGATCGCCTCCGACAAATGCGTATGGCCGCCGCGTTGACGCGGCAGCGTGAAGGCTTGCCTCGGCCCGATCCGCGAGCGACATGGCACTCGCTGGCCCGGCCTTCAGGCGAAGCCCAACATACTGCTGACCCATTCCCGTCGGAAAACCCGGATGGCGCCGCGGTGCGGCGTGCCCGGTGTTGTGCGTGCCGTGCGTTGCGCGGCCGCTATCGCTATCGCTATCGATGCTGTGGTGGTGCGATACCGTGATGGCGCCATCGCTGGCTGCTGCCATCCGGCGCCGGCCAAATTATTGCAAGGCAAGATGTCACGACATCGAGCGCGCATTCCAACCGTGCGATGCGGGGCCGCATTGCCATCCGCCGCGATGCCCGCGGGCCGCGACGCGGCAAGGCCTGCGGCCGGTTGATGCGATGCGGCGATGATGTTGTATATCCGCCACTTTCCTTAAGTCTTGAAGGGTTATCGCCGCCGGCATGGATTGCCTGTTCCCTCATGCTTCGAGCGTCTTGCCGCGCGTTTCCGGCAGCGTCAGCGCGGCGATGATCAGCACGCCATAGGCGCCGGCGGCGAACACGCCGATGGTCTGTCCCAGCGGCATGGTCTGGCTGACATGGCCGATCAGGAAGGGGAACAGCGCCCCGATGGCGCGGCCCACGTTGTAGCAGAAGCCCTGGCCGGAGCCGCGCACGCTGGTGGGGAACAGCTCGGTCAGGAACGCGCCCATGCCGGCGAAGATGCCGGAAGCGAAGAAGCCCAGCGGGAAACCGAGGATCAGCATCACCGTGTCGTTGACCGGGATCTGCGTGTAGATCAGCGCGATCGCCATCGAGCACAGTGCGAACAGCATGAAATTGCGCTTGCGGCCGATGCGGTCGGTCAGGTACGCGCTGGTGATATAGCCCAGATACGAGCCGACGATCACCATCGCCAGATAGCCGCCGGTGCCGAGCACGGTGAGTCCGCGCTCGGTTTTCAGGAAGGTCGGCAGCCAGGTCGTGATCGCGTAGTAGCCGCCCTGGGCGCCCGTGGTCAGCAGCGCGGCGCGCAGCGTGATGGTCAGCAGCTTCGGCGAGAAGATCGCGGCGAACGAGGTCTTCTCGGCGGAGGCGGCTTCCCTGGCCTTGTGCTCGGCATAGACCTCGGGCTCCTTGACCAGCCGCCGCAGGAAGATCACGAACACCGCCGGCAGCAGGCCGATCAGGAACAGCGCGCGCCAGGCGGTTTCAGGCGGCAGGATGCTGAACACCAGCGCATACAGCAGCGCGGACATGCCCCAGCCCAGCGCCCATCCGGCCTGCACCATGCCGACCGCCTTGCCGCGGTCCTGCGAGCGGATCGCCTCGCCCGTCAGTACCGCACCCGCGGTCCATTCGCCGCCGAAGCCGAAGCCCATCAGCGCGCGGGCGATCAGCAGCTGCTCGTAGTTCTGTGCCAGGCCACACAGGAAGGTGAAGAAGGCAAACCAGACGATGGTCAGCTGCAGCGTACGCACGCGGCCGATGCGATCGGACAGGATGCCGGCGATCCAGCCGCCCGCGGCCGAGGTCAGCAGCGTGGCGGTGCCGATGAAGCCGGCGTCGCCGCGCGTGATGCCCCATGTCGCGATCAGCGTCGGAATGACGAAGCTGAGGAACTGCGTGTCCATCGCGTCGAGCGCGTAGCCGACCTTGCAGCTCCAGAACGTGCGGCGCTCGCCCGGCGTGATATCGCGATACCAGGCAAAGAGGCCGGTCGACGGTCGGCTTTGCTGCTCCCCCTGGATGCTGCCAATCTGCGTTTCCATGCGTTCCTCGTCGTGGTGTCTCGTCGCGGTGCGTCGGTACAGGCTTGATCCGGGCCAGAACGCGTGTCCCCAATTGCAGGCGGATTGCGTGCAAATCGGGCCATCGCGGCAAATCTCGGCAATGCGCATCGGCAATGCGCATCGGCAATGCGCGGCAAAGCTCGGCAGATTGGGCGGGCTGGCACCGCTGGTGCTGCCGGCCGGTCGACGATCGTCGTCGCTGTTCTGGTTCCCGCGCACTGGCGGCCGCGATGGCACGGCGGTGTGCCGATGCGCGCCTGGAGAGTCGGCGCGCGATCGCGGTGGCCCGCGGCGATGTCGCTTGACTCGCGGCGGTCTGCGGGAACCTGTCATGCATCGATGGACGTCCCCCGGCATCTGCATTCTTCAAATTAGCCGGGCGCCTCGTCCAACTATTTTTTAGCTTGGGTCCTCATAAGAAAAAATTGAGATCACCACTAAATCTCAGTCAATACGCGGGCCCCGGCCTGATCTGGCATTCCCGCGCTCCAGGGGCGATATCGGGTTTTCCCCGATGACGCGATGTCGCCAAATGGCGATGCCGCACGCCTCCCAACGTCTTTACCGCCCACCCTCCGTTCGCCCATCGCTTGGCCCGTCGTTCGGCGCGTCGTTCGGCCCGTCGGTTCGGCTCATCGAAAGCAACGCGTAAGCATACGGCGCGCCAGTGACAAGCGGGGCAGGGGATGCGCTACGGAGACTCGTAGGGATATCGCTGTGCAGCGCAGCAGCGGCGGCGCTTTGCACCACGAGGGTTCGTGTCGTCACGGGGCCTTCATCGACGAGCGGTCTGATGGCGGCGCCCCGGGTCAGGGCGCGCCCGCATCGGCATGGTGCCTCGCCCGGCCTTCCTTGCGAGGTCACGATGAGCTATCCCGCCGATCTGTCAGGTCCCTCGATGCTGCGCCCGGTCATGGTCCCGCCCCCTCCGCCGCCACCGCCGCCGGCACCGTCCGCGCCGCCGCCGAGCGCGGCCGAGGCCGAGGCGAACTCGGCCGCGGAGCGCCAGCGCGAACTGGCCGAGCTGCAGGCGCGCCTGCAGCAGATGCGGGAACAGATTGCCGCGATGCTCGAACGCCTGCGCCAGGCGCAGGAGGCGGAGGCGGCCGCGCGCCAGCAGGCGGAAGCCGCGCGCGAGACCGCCGAGCGCTCGCAGTCGCGCGACGATATCGCCAAGGCCGAGACCGCCGAAGCCACCGCGGCAACGCGCAAGGCCGAGCTGAACGAGGCCGCGCTCGAACTGGACGCGCACGACAAGCACATCGCGCTCGACGAGGCCAGGGCCGAGGCGCTGCGCGAGCCGGGTCCGCGGAACCAGGCCAAGGTCGACACGGCGCAGGCCGCGTACGACGATGCGCAGCAACTGCACGGGGTCGCGGTCGCCGATGTCGCCGCCAAGCGGGCCGATGCGGAACTGGCCGCCGCCGACCGCGCGGTGACGGCGCTGGCGCCGCCGGGCAGCGATCCGAGCAAGCTGGATGCCGCCGACCGGCAGGCGCTGACCGAGGCGCGCGAAACGGCCGCTGCCGCCCGACGGCAGTCGGACAGCGCCGCCGCGACACTCGAAACCGAATGGCGCCGCTACGAGCGCGATGCCGCGCAGCGCGAGCTGACCAGGACCGGGCGCGAACTCGAGCAGGCCGGCGCGGCGCGCGATCGTGCCCGCACGGAGGGCGATGCCGCGGCGCTGCAGCGCGCCGACGATGCCTACGGCGCGGCGCTGGACGCATGGTGGGTGGCGGACCGGCAGGCAGTCGCCGCGCAGGCCTCGTGGGACGCGCAGGTGGCCGCCAACGACCTCGCCGCCAAGGAAGAGCAGCATCGCGTCGACGAGACGCGAGCCAACCAGTGCCTGGTCGAACCGCCCGAGGTCCGGCAGGCCAGGCAGACGCTGGAGCAACGCAATACGGCCGCGCAGACGGCGCTGGCCGAGGCGCAGTCGGCCAAGGACGATCAGGCCGCGCGCAAGGCCCTGCGCGACCGTGCCGCCGGGATCGACACCGAGTACCGCGAGGCGCAGACCGGACTCGGGCAGGCCCGCACGGCCTACGAAGGCGCGGCGGATCCCGACGCCCGCGAGAAGGCGCGCATCCCCTACGCCGACGCGCAGGACCGCATGCAGGCCGCCCGAGGCGACCACGACGCGCTGCAGGCGCTGCGCCATTCGCAGCTGGCCGACGCGGCGCTGATGGAGGGGCTGCGCGCGCGAGAGAAGGGCGGAACCGGTGCGCCGGACGACGGCCGCATCGCCACGCTGCGCGAGTCGGCCAGCCACGCGCGCGCCAACGTGCAGGGGACGGTTGCGAACGCCAACGGCGACGCGGCGGACGCGCTGCGGCAGGGCCGGACCGACGAATGGCGCAAGGACGGCGGTGCCGCGCAGCGAGCCTTGCCCACCGCCGACGAGGCCGCCGCCAACGCGGCGCAGACCTATGAGGCGACGGTGCGGCGCCCGGGTGCCACGCAGCAGGAAATCGACACTGCGCGCGAGCGCCGCGACGAAACGCGGCTGGCCCAGGCGCTGGCGCACGACCGCAGCGACGCGCTGGCCGCCACCGAGGCAAGGCGCGCCGCCGAGGGCGAATATGCGCTGGCGCTCGAGGCCCATCGCACGCACGATTTCTCGGCATCCGGACCGGCCGGGCCGTCCGGGCCCCTCACACCGTCCGGACCGTCCGGACCGTCGGGGCCGTCCGGGCCGCTCGCCCCGTCCACGCAGCCGCCGGGATCGTCGCCGGGCACGGCCCCGTCGCTGTCGACCTCGCCGCTGCTGACGCCGAACCTTGGCGCGCCAAACCTCGGCGAAGCCGCGCGGCCGGCGCCTTGGACCGTGTTGCCGGGCGGTGGCGACCCGGTGGCCAGCAATGCCACCGGCGACAAGCCGTCCGCGCCATCGCCGTCGACCACGTCGTCGACGCCGGCCAGCTCGGCCACGCCGACCACGTCCAGCGCCGCACCGCTGCTGGCGCCGCCCGGCTCGCCACCGGTTGCCGTCAAGGAGAACGGGCGATGGTATGTCCAGTACCCTGCGCAGTTTTCGGCGCCGTCGCTGACCCAGTATGGCAGCTATCCCGCTTCGTCGACGACGCTGTCGATCCCGGGGCAAGGCCCGGCGCGCGTCGAAATGGACCCGGTTACCGCGCGCGTCTGGGAAGCGCATGCGCAGCTGCAGTCGGCGATCTCGGTGGAGGACACCGCGTGGCGCGACTACGAGACGCTGAACCAGGACGCGCAGGCCATCGCGCAGGCGCGCCGCGACGGTAACGCGGCGGCCAATGCCAATGCCAATGCCAATGCCAATGGCGCCAACGGTCCCAATGGTCCCAATACCAACAACGCCAACAACGCCAACAACGCCAACAACGCCAACAACGCCAACAACGACCCCGAACTGACCCGCCTCACCGCGCAGGTCGACACCGACCATCGCGCGCTGCTGGCCGCGCTGGGCGCCCGCTTCGAGGCCGAGGACCGCGCGCGCGACCGCGGTGTCGACGCGGACAAGGACGAGACCGTGATCTCCACCGGCGAGGCGCTGGAGCGCGCGCGTGCCACGGCCTCGGCCAGCGCCGCCGAGCTCGAACGCTATCGCAGCGAGCGCGACAGCGGCGCGGCCAGCGACGACGTCGAGCGGCTGCGCAACGAGCACCAGGCATGGAAGCAGGAACATCCCTATCTGCGCGAGCAGGACGCGCCAACCTGGGCCCCGCTGCAACAGGCGCTCGACAACGAGGACGCCGCGCGCCAGCAACTGGTGCAGGAGGCCGCGCAGGCCGGCGCCGCGCAGGAGACCCGCGCACTGACCGCGACGCTGACACCCGAGCAGCGTGAGGACCCTGCGGCGCTGTACGAGTTGTTCGTCTCCGAACCGCGCGCGATGGCGCAGGGCGTCATCAACCAGCATTACGTCGACTATGGCGGCCGGCCCTACGAGATGGCGGGCCGCACGCATGCCCGCAATATGGCGGGGCTGGCGCTCGGCATTCCGCCCGAGGTCCAGCTTGCGGGCGACGCCGACGCGCAGACGGAGACGCTGCGCAAGCAGGACATCTTTGCCGGCATCGACGACGATTACGCCGACATGCTCGACGTGGTGGCCGACCAGCTGATCGAGCAGGGCGGCGAGCACGCGCGGGTCACGCTGCTGCCGGTGGTCTACGCCAGCCGCGAGCGCGGCATCACGCGCACGATGCTGTTCAAGGTCGAGACGGACCAGGGGCCGCGCTTCGTCGACGAGGCCGGACGCGCCTACGACGACCTGAAGGACTACCGCGAAAACAATACGCTGCCGGCCGCCGATGCCGTGCTGGCGATGCCGCGCGACGGCGAGTTCACGGTGGACAGCAAGGGCAATATCGAGCTGGAGATCGGCGACGCGCGCATCGAGAGCGGCTGGGAGAGCTTCCGCCGCAAGACCCATCTCGATACGGTGGCGGCCGGCGTCGGCATCGTCGCCGGCGTGGTGCTGGTGGTCGGCTCCGGCGGCGCGCTGGCGCCGGTGGCGATGGCGGCTGCCGGCGCGGCGACCGCCTATGGCGTGGGCACCTCGGCCGCCAGCATTGCCGACCAGATCTCGCATGGCCAGAGCTGGAATCCGGACAAGAACCCGCAGATGCTGATCGACGGGCTCAATATCCTCGCCGCGGCGTTGGGCGTGCGTGCGGGCGTGGCCGGCGTCAGCGCGGCGCGCAGCGGCCAGCGCGCGCTGGTGGCCGAAAGCCGCGGCCTGACCGACGAGGCCAGCCAACTCGCGCTGCGCACGCAGGCGCTGCAGCAGCAGGCCACCCGCAGCGGCCGCCAGGCGCTGGCGATCGGCGCCGGTACCTATGGCTATACCGCGTACTCGGCCGTGTCCAATTGGGAAAACATGACGCCCGGCGAGCGCGCGACCACGCGCACGCAGCTGCTGCTCGGCGGCGTGCAGTTCATGATCAATCCGGTCAGCGGACGATGGATCCGCCAGGGCGCGACCGGCGCGCTGGCCGGCACGCGCCATGTCGCGACGGCATGGCGCGGCACGGTGGCAGGTCTGGACCGCGGCGCGCAGGCGCTGTCCACGTTGGCGATGCCGCTGCGCAATGCCGCGCAGACGCCGCTGGCGGCGGCGCGCATGCGCCTGGGGCAATGGCAGGACACGCTGGCGCAGCGGCTGCCGAGCCTGTCGAGGCTGGCGGGATTGCCGGGATTGCGGGGTTTGCCGGGATTGCCTGGATCGGCGAGACGGCAGGGCACCGATCCCGCCGGCGCGGCACGGCCACCCGCGACGCCGGGCCCGTCGGCGGCCCAGCCACGCACCGAAACCCCGCCGCACGGCTATCCCGTCGCGCGCACCCGCTGGCGCGCGGTACAGGACCGGCTCAGCCGCGTCGACACGCTGGGCATGCTGAACTGGCTCGACGCCGGCCGCCGCGGCGCGGCGCAGGCGATCGGCAAGCAGCGCGATGCCGAGGCCAAGCTGGTGCGCGTGGCGCGCGAGACCGCGTTCGAGGACGGGCACGCGCTGCACCGCTGGCTGTCCGGGCCGATGCGCCAGCAGATGCGGCAGATCGAGGCACGCGCGCAGTCGCAGCTGGCGCGGCTGCGGTGGGAGACCGATGCCGCGCGCCAGCAGGCGATCGTGCGCGACCTGCGCCGCCTCGACACGGCCGCGCAGCGGCTGGCCACCAGCTGGCATCCGCTGCTGGCGACCGGCCTGCGGCAGGAGCTGCGGCGCCTCGCCGCCAACCAGCGCGATTTCAAGGGCGCGGATACCGTGCTGACGCCGCGCGCCGAGGCCACCCGGCATTTGCGTGGCGAGCTGCAGCAGTGGCGGGCCGCGCTGCCGGCACGGCAAGCGGCTGTCTCCCGCGACGCCGGCAACGTGGCCCATGCGCAAGCGCTGGTGTCCCGGATCGCCAGCCATCGCACCGCGCTCACCGATGGCGCGGCATTGGTATCGAAGACGCTCGACGCGATGCGCGCCAATCGCGATGCGGTGCTCGACTATGTGCCGAAGGGCGCGACCAAGCCGGTTCGCGCATCGATCGACGGCGATATCCATGCGGTCGCGCCGCGCCGCTCGGCCGATCCGGCCGCGGCGATGCCCGCACTGCCGCCACGCTGGCGACGCGCCGTGGCGGCGTCGCTGCGGCAACGGTTCCGCATGGGGATGGCCGATGCCGGCACCGGCCTGCTGTGGCTGCAGGCGCGGCGGCTGGGCATGCCGACGCCGCGCGGGTCGCTGCGCTTCGCGCCAAATGCCGCGAGGGGGACCGCCGCTCGTACTGCCGACGGCATGACGTGGTCGGCCGTGATGCGATCGGGGCCGGCACGCCCGCGCGCGGACGGTAACCGGGCGTCGCGCAACGGCGCGCTGAACCGGCTCGATGCCGGCCGCGCGATCTTCTACCAGGAGCGCGCCAGCGCGCTGGCGGCGAAGGCCGCGGCGGCTGGCAATACCAAGTCCAAGCTGGCGGCATGGCAGGCCTTCGTCGATGCCGTGGCCGCGCATTCGCCGGACGTGGCCCGCCGTCTCGCCGCGGCGGGCGGTGTGCGCGAACGCTACCAGGGCGGCGAGGCCGGGACGGTGCGTCGCTGGCAGGGCTTCGTGCCCAGCCGTGCCGAGGCGAGGGGCAGCGATTCGGCGCGCGAGGTCCGGCGCGCCTATGCGGAGCTGCAGCTTGCCGCGGCGCGGGTACGCAAGCGCGATACGCGGCGCGCCGCGGCCGCCAGCCTGCGCGCCTGGCGGCAGGCGCTGCGCAGCGCCAACGATGCCGCGCGGGTGACCGACGCGCTGTCGGCGCAGTTGCGGACGGCGACGCCAGGCACCGCGACCCATCGCGCGCTGACGCGCCAGCATGCGCTGGCGGCGCAGGCGCAGCGGCTCGCGGAGACCAACGCCGAGCGCGCCGGACGCGCGGTGTTCGGCGAGGGCGGCCTGACGCGGAGGGCCGGGGCGACGCAGACGCAGCGCGGCGCGGGGAGCCAACCGCCGTTCCGCGAGGGGGGGCTGGCGCCGAGAGCCGGCGCGGCGCAGCGCCGCTCAGGGAGCCAACCGCCGGCGGACGGCGCGCTGGCGGCGCTGCGCGACACGCATCCTGCGGCGTGGCGTCGCGTGCTGGAGCGTGCGGCACGCCAGATGGAACGGCTCGCGCAGCAGGGCGGTCCCGACGCGCCATGGCAGGCGCAGGCCGTGCACCTGCGCGAGCTGGCCCGGCAGGCCGCCGCCGATCCGCGCCTGACGCGCGTCGGCGAGGGCGTAGCCGCGATGCGCCAGTGGCGGCGCGCCGAATGGCAGCGGGCGGATGCCCGCATTGCCGAGCAGCAGGCCACGCAGGCGTGGCGGCGCGCGCAACGTACAAGCGAGGGTTCCCATGCCAATCGCCAGGCCAGTCGCCAGACCGATCGCGCGGCCAATCGCCCGGCCAATCGCCAGGACCTGCGCGCAGCGATGCACGAGGCCGCGGCCCGCCATCGCGAGGCCCGGCGCGAGGCGGCCGAAGCCCGTCGCGCCGTCTTCGGCCGAGGCGACGGCGCGCTGGCCCGGCTGGCGGTCGCCAACCCGCGCGCCGCCGACAGCCTGCTGGCATGGGCGCAGCGCCAGCAGCGCGCCGATGCGCGGCTGGGCACGGTGTCGCTGGGGCCGGTGCGGCAGCGGCTCGCGCGCACGGCGCCCACTGCGTTGCAGGGGGGCCTCGCCAACGCCAGCGGCGACAGCGCGCTGACCTTCGCCCAGGTCCGCCGCGGCCTGCAGCGCGGCGCGCGCGCGGCGGCGCTGGCCCATGGCGCCTACGCGGCCGCGACCGGCCAGGTCGACGTCTCGCGCGATCCGCGGGAGCTGCGCAAGTACAACCTGCCGGACACCACGCGCATCGACGGCTGGCAGATCACCTTCCGTTCGCGCGACGGGCTGAACTCGATGACGCTGTGGCTCAATATCGGCGGCATCAAGTCGCTGTGGGTGGGCGGCAGCACCACGCCGTTCGCGTTCTCGCGCGACGGCAAGACGACGGTCGGCACGCGCGACGGCGTCAATATCCTCGAGGGTGGCGTCGCCTATCGCTTCGGCCTGCCATGGCTGTCGAAGATGGGCATGGCGAGCCTGCGCGTCGGCCACGTCAAGCACAACATCCTGCGCACCAACTTCGCCAACGGCAGGCTGACCGACGTGGATGGGCAGGCCACGTGGTCGTGGCCGGTCACGCCGGTGCTGATGGACGCGACCAATATCGGCCCGCTGCGCTTCTACGGCTCCAATACCGCCAACCGCCTGCAGATCGGCCAGTACGGCAGCAAGGTCGGCCCGGCGCAGCTGTGGTACCTGAAGGGACCGGACCTGTCGAAGTCCCGCGTCAGCGAGATCGACGCGATCACGTTGAACAAGGAGTTCCAGTGGCCGGACCTGCTCGGGTCTTCCGGCCGCCATCGTGCGGCACTGGCCGATACCGCGCGCGGCACCGCGCCACAGCTGCGGGCCGAACGGCAGCCCACGGCGCCGACGATCGAGCCGCCGCATCGCAACCTGTCGCGGCGCGCCGCCGCGGTGCTGGCGGGTTACCACCAGGTGGCGCCGGGCGATACGCTGTGGGAGATCGCGCGCAGCCATCGCGACACCCTGCTGGCCGCCGACCGCGAAGCCGCCTCCGCGTCCCTGGGCGAAATCGGGCAGACCAGGCGGGCGCTCGATCATCTGCTGCAGCTCAATGCGTCGATCGGCGATCCGGACCGCATCGTGCCGGGCTGGCTGGTCGATATCGCACCGCCGCAGACGAGCCAGGGCTGACGGACCCGCGCGAAGTTCCCCGTCCTACGAAGCTTCGGTGATGGCAAGGCGCGCCGCTCGCGGTACGCTACGCCATCACCGAGCCCGGCCGCGATGGCCGGGCATGGATGCGCATGGACGTGCAGGAACATGCAGGGACGCGCAGGGACGCGCATCCACGCGAAACCGAGCGCCTTGGCGCATCTCGCACCGACCACCATCCTTTCTCCGACGACCGATCCTTCCGCCGGCATGCCCGACCACCACTCATCCCTCGTTCTTGCACGGCGGCGCCATCGTGGCGTGCCGCTGGCGGCCCTGGCCGCGCTGGCGTCGCTGGCCATCGCGCCCGCCGCCCACGCCCAACTGGTCCCGGTCGAGCGCTCGATCCTGATCCACCGCACGCCCGAGCAGGTATGGAGCCAGGCCGGCGACTACTGTGCGATCGCCAAGTGGGATACCGCGCTGCGCTCGTGCAGCGTGGTGCTGGGCGACGGCTCTCCCGGTACCGTCCGCCGCGCCGAGCGCAAGAACGGCGGGCCGCCGGTGGTCGACGTGCTCGTCGATAGGGGACCGTATTCCTACGTCTACCGCAAGCTGTCCAACCATACGCGCGGGCGGCTGCAGGTAAGTCCCGGTCCCGATGCCGGCACCGCCGTGGTAACGTGGCAGATGTGGCTCGACCCGCTGTCCGTGCCCGCCGGTCCTCGCGCCGAGTACCCGCAGGCGCTGGGCGACGAAATGCAGAAGGGGCTGGGCCGCATCAAGGTGCTGGCCGAGCAGCCGGTCGATGCCGCGCCGGCGTACCCGGTGCGCGAGTCCACCGACGCGGCGCGTCCGTCGACGCAGGGAAGTTGAGCGACACGGCCGCGGTGCGCGTGCAGGGCGCCGCGGCGCGCGATGCCGGTGTTGTTCGTCCGCGCCAGCCGCATCGTGATTCCCGTGTCCAACCCCTGTCGACATGAACCTGCGCTTTCTCGAGACGTTCGTCTGGGTCGCCCGTTTGCGAAGCTTCCGGCTGACCGCGGAAAAACTGTTCACCACCCAGGCCTCGATTTCCAGCCGCATCGCCGTGCTGGAGGAAGACCTCGGCGTCAAGCTGTTCCTGCGCGATTCGCGCGGCGTTTCGCTGACCCCGCAGGGCCAGCAGGTGCTGGAATACGCCGAGCGCATGGTCAACACGATGCACCGGCTGCGCCAGTCGATCGACTCCACGCGCGTCAGCGAGGGGCGCCTGCGCATCGGCGCGATGGACTCGGTGATCCATACCTGGCTGTCGTCGGTGGTCCGCCGCGTGATGGAGGCCTACCCGTCGCTGGAGATCGAGCTGACCGCCGACGCGGCGCTGAACCTTTGCGATCAGCTGCAGAAGGGCTATCTCGACATCATCTTCCAGACCGATCTGCTGCGCGTCGAGACCGTGCGCAATATCGAGCTGGCCAAGTACCCGATCCGCTGGATCGTCGCCAGGGGCTCGGCCTATGACCGGCCGTATCGCTCGCTGGACGACCTCGCCGGCGAACGCGTGATCACCTTCGTCAAGAACTCGCGTCCGCATCAGGACATCCTGAGCCTGTTCCACCTGAACGGCGTGCCGTCGCCGCGCATCAGCTGCGTCAATTCGGTCGCGGCGATGACGCGGCTGATCGGCGAGGGCTTCGGTATCGGCGCGGTGCCGCCGGTGCTGGTGCGGCGCGAGCTGGAGGACGGCACGCTGACCATCGTCGATATCGACAGCCATCCGCCGTCGCTCGACATCGTGGCCTCGTGGCGCACCGGTGCAGGATTGGAACTGTCGGAGGCCGTGATCGCGCTGACTGTCGGCGTGGTGGCCGCGTTCTGCGCGGAAGCGGGCGAGGACAAGGCGATGCTGATGGCCAATGCGGCCGCGCAGGGCAGCGGCGGCGATGGCGAAGGCGATAACGGGCGCGACACGGGCCGCGATACCGGCCGCGATACCGCGCGCGACACCGGTGGCGATCGCGCGAGCGACGCCTGAGATCCGGCACCTGGGATCGCCAAAGGCAAGCCCGACTTGCCTTTGTCATCGAAAAGCCTTATCGCGCTGCATCCAAAAGATTTGTTGGACAGTGCATCGGCGCGGCGTCCAGAATCGTTGCACACCTCGCGAACAGCGCGCGTTGCGCTCGCGTGCACGACTCCACGCCGACGACCATGAACCTGCCCCTTCAGCAAGCCAACGGACTGTTGCCCGAAGACCCCGCCGCACTGCGCGCCCTGATTCGCTCCGGCCGTTATCGCGGCCATACCAGCGGGCTGGCGAGGGGCTATGTCCAGGCCAATATCGTCATCCTGTCGCGCGACTGGGCCTACGACTTCCTGCAGTTCTGCGCGCTGAACCGCAAGGCCTGTCCGCTGATCGATGTCACCGAGCCGGGCGATCCGGTCTTCCGCAATCTCGGCGTCGACGTCGACATCCGCAGCGATGTGCCGCTGTATCGCGTCTACCGCAACGGTACCGACTATCAGGAGACCACCGACATCGCCTCGCTGTGGCGCGACGATTTCGTGGCCTTCGCGATCGGCTGCTCGTTCTCGTTCGAGCATGCGCTGATCGCCGCCAACGTTCCGCTCAAGCACATCAATCTCGGCCGCAACGTGGCGATGTTCCGCACCTCGATCGAGACGCGGCCGGCCGGGCGCCTGTCCGGCAAGCTGGTGGTGTCGATGCGGCCGCTGAAGGCCGCCGACGCGATCCTTGCTACCGAGATCACCGCGCGTTATCCGGACGTCCACGGTGCGCCGGTGCATATCGGCGATCCGCGGCTGATCGGCATCGAGGATATCGAGGCGCCGGACTACGGCGACGCGGTGCCGGTGGACGAGGACGAGATCCCGGTGTTCTGGGCCTGCGGCGTGACCCCCCAGGCCGTGATCCGCGAAGCCCGGCCCGAGATCTGCATCACGCACGCGCCGGGCTGCATGCTGGTCACCGACCTCGACAACAACCGGCTGTAGACGATTGCCATGACGGGGCGATGACAGCGTTGCGCGTCGTTGCCCCCGGTCGCGGCGCCTTGCGGTCCTCGACTACGTATTCACGTAGTTCCATGCCCTCCCGGTGGCCGGCTGAACCCTCAGCCTACGATTCTCCCTAGTTGGTATCGCGCGACACCGGGCAGACAATGGCCTGTCACGCTGGCCGCAGTGCGTCCAGGCGCGGTCCGCCGCGCGCCCACGTCATGCCTGCCTTAACGCCGTTCGCATCGCCCCCGTTCCTCAGGAGAAGAGCGTCATGCTGGATTTCAAGGACCTGATGCAAGCCCGCGAAGCCATTCTCGCCGCGGCTCGCGCCGCCGCCGAAGCCGCGGCACGCGCGGCGGCAGAGGAGGCCCGGCGCGCGCAGGCTCGCGAGGCGGAGCGGCAGCGGCAGGCCCAGGAAGCGGAAAGCGCCCGGCGCAACGAACAGAACAACCAGGCGCAGCAGGCGCAACAGGCGGAGCAGGCCCAGCAGGCGCAGCAGGCAAACCAGACGCAGCAGGCCGACCAGAAACAGCAGCCGGATCGCGCGGCGAACAATCAGCCCGTCGACACGCCGGCGCTCTACACTCCGCAAACGCAACCGGCCGGCGTGGTGCAGGTCAAGGGTCCGGGCGGCGACAAGCCGGCCACCGATCCCGCGCAGCAAGCGCGAGAGCAAAAGCAGAACGAGGCGAAGGGGCACACCGATCGCTGGCACAAGGACGCCAAGGGCGCGTACGACGACAGCGAGACCAAGCGCAATGCCGGCACCATGACCGATGCCGACTGGAAGCCGATCGAGCAGAAATACGGCATGGTGATGGCCGGCGCGCAGAACGAGCTGCGCGTGGCCGCCAATCAGGCCGCGGCAAGCGGCGGCGACGACAAGGCGATCACCGCGGCGGTCGACGCCAAGGCCAGGGAGATCCGCGAGCGCTACAACGATCCGGTGCTCGACCAGAACCTCGACAGCATCAAGGATGGCTTCCTGAAGGCCGAGCCGACGCAGGAAGCGCGCGACACGCAGGGGGCGCGCTTCCAGCTGGGACTCGCCGAGGAGCGGCTCGACCAGGCCGAAGCCACCTTGCAGCGGGAAGAGAAGGCGCTGTCCGAGATCCCGATGGGCATCCGCCGCGCCGATCCCGAGAGCGGCCAGGCCGTCAGCGACGCGCGCGCGGCCGTGCACGAGGCGCAGCAGACGCGGGACAAGGCCGAGGAGACCTATCTCGGCACGATGCGCGTCGAGATCGATACGCTGGCCACGCAGCTCTACAAGAAGGATGCCGATACCAAGCTGAGCGACGTCCGCAACCAGCCGCATGACCGCTCGCAGTCGATGACGGATCGCGGCTACGACCTGACCGAGGCGCAAAACCGCGTCGACGATGCCGAGGCACAGCTCGAAGCGCTGCAGGCCGGCAAGGGCGTCAAGGTGCCCGACAGCTACCGGCAGCAGGCCATCGAGCAATTGCAGGGCCGCTATGGCAGCGACCAGGGCATGCGCACGGTCATCGCGACCGCCGACATGCAAGGGCGGATCGCCGGCGAGATGGAGCATCTGACCCCGGAGAACGAGTTCGAACGCGAGCTGGCGCAGACCGATCCGACCACGCTGGCGATGGCGCAGGTCCAGGGGCTGACGCTCGATCCGGACGCCAGGATGGATCCGAACTCGGCGACACCGCGCGACCTGTCGCAGCAGGAACGGGACCTGATGGAGTTCAACCCCGCGGCCTATGTCATGTACAAGTCGCTGGGAGCGGATTACCTTGTCCCCGCCGAGAATGCGCCGCCGAACGATCCGACGCGGCGCGCGTTCGAGGCCGGTGTGAAGAACTCCGGCCTGGTGATGTACGCGTTCACCGAGACGCAGCGGCGCGCGGAAGGCGGCGAGGGCGTCAGCAAGGAAGACAGCGCCGCCGCGGCAGCGGGCATGCAGCGCATGCTGTCGCTGATGCGAGGCTCGGTGCCGCTGCGCGAGGGCTATCTGCAGGACAACCTGAGCAAGAAGCTCGATGCGGGCGACTTCGTCGGCGCACTGAAGCTGCGCCAGGGCGCGGCCAATGCCGCGCAGACCGAACAGGAGCGCGAGCGCTATCTCGCCGTGGACGGCAATCGCTTTGACGGCGAGGCCTTCCGCGCGCAGATCGAGGCGTCGATGCGCAAGGACCTCGAAGGCAAGACGCACGACGACAACTACAAGCCGATCATCGGGCAGGAAACAATGTACGCCGACCGGGTCGGCCAGTACATGCAGCAGGTCGCGCCGTATCTGACCGAGGAAGACGCCACCACGCTGCTCGATACCGTCAAGAGCGAATACAGCAACGACTGGACTGGCCGCAATGTCGCGCCGTCCGGCGGCAGCTACAACGACTGGAACGACTTCTACCATGGCCTGGCCGCGGTGGTCGACGCCGCCGACGCCGGCTACTACGCGCGCAATCCTGGCTCCGAACTCGGCACCGGCCCCGCCGCGACCTCGACCGCCAGCTGGCTCGCCAACGAGGACAACGACGTCTTCACCATGGTGATGCAGAACCAGGTCGGCGGCACGCAGGGGCGCATCTATGGCGGCGCGGAGGATGCCGCGGCCAAGGGGCACACCAGCCTGTCGCTTGCCTTCGCCAAGGAGCTGAAGGACCACGACCGCGCGCCGCCGATGGCCGACTACGACCTGACCCGCGCGATGGATCGGGGCCACGAGAAGTACAGCGGCACCGAAAAGGCCAAGGAGGACCAGCGCCGGTTCGAACTGGACAAGGATGAGATCCTGCAGGGCACCTTCGATTCGCTGGCGCTGCGCAAGGACGAGCTGACGGTCAAGGCCGGCGACGACAAGGCGCTCGACAATGCGATCGCGCTGGCCGCGCCCAACGCCGATCCGAAGCTGATCAAGGAACAGCTGGCCGAGGACGTGCCGGAGGGCGCGACCATCAAGGTCATTCCGATGTACGTGACCGGGCCCGGCATGTCGCCATACCAGAGCGCCGTCTTCGAATTCGTCGGCAAGGATGGCAAGACGCTGTGGGTCGACGACCAGGGCGCGGTCTACGGCAAGGGCGATCAGCCGGCCGAGCGCGACTTCCAGGAAAACAACGAGCTGCACGACAAGGGCACCGTGTATCTGGCCAGGGACCTGAGCCTGGGTGCCGACGGGCATGCGGAGTTCGACGATATCGACGCGCATATCGTCACCGATGGCGAGAAATTCCGCGCCTGGCTCGATATCGGCGTGGCCGCGGTCGGCGCGATCGGCGGCATCGGCGTGATGGTGGCCTCGGGCGGCACGCTGACGCCGCTGGTGGCGGCCGCCTGGGGCGGCATGCTCGGCTCGATGGGCTATGGCCTGGCGGTGACGGCGGTCGATGCGAATGACATGGCGACGCATGGACGCTCGCTCAATCCGCTGGACAATGCCCGCGCGTTTTCGCTGTGGGCCAACGGCTTCGGCTCGGTGGCCGGCATGGCTGGGCTGGGCCTGGGCAAGGGCGCGTCGCTGGCGATGCGGGCCGGTGGCACGCTGAGCGGCAACTCGTCGACGTTCTCGCAGATGGCGGCCAGGACATTGGCCGGCAATGCCAACCGCATGGCGATCGGCAGCCGCGTGTTCAACGGCGCCGCGTTCGGCTCCGGTGCGATCATGACCGGCCAGCAGGCCATCACCTTCGCGCAGCACGGCGGCGACATGACGCTGACCGAGAAGCTGCAGAACGGCGCGATGCTGCTGATGGGCATGACGCAGATGATGCCCGCCGGCATCCAGATCCGCAGCGCGCAGGCGCTGCACAACGCCGCGCGGCGCGTCACCGGACGCCATCCCGCCGCCGAGGCCGCGGCACAGGCGCAGGCCTTGCAGCAGGCGATGCAGGCGGGCGATGCCCCGGTCAACGGTCGCGATGCCGACGTGCCGGTGCGCGTGCGGCCGGGTCAGGATGGCGCGGCGCAGGGGCGCCAACCGGCGGACACGGCCGGCCCGCTTCGCGCGGGCGAGGATGGGACGGGCCAGCAGCACGGCGCCACGGGCCGGCCGGCGGCCGTGCCGGGGCGCGATGGCGAGGCCGACGGCGTGCCGCCGCGCGTCGCGGCGGAGCCGCCCGCCGATGCGAGCCCCACCCCTCGCAGCGCTGCCAGTGCCACCGATGGCACCGGCTCGCGCAGCTTTACCCCGCAGAAGTTGGGCACGTGGCAATCGGTCAAGCTGGCCAGCCGCTTGACCTTCGACGCCGCGGTGGCGCAGGGCGCCCGGCTGCAGGACGGCGTGGTCAATCGGATGATGGACCGGGCGATGCAGCAGGCCGTCACCAAATACATGCGCGAGGCGGGGGAACGCAGCCGGCACGGCGACGCGCCGCCGGCGGCCAGCCGGACCAACACCAGCGGCCGCAGCCGCCGCCGCGCCGACGCACGCTCGGACGTACGCGGCGATGCCCGGCCCAATGTCCGCAGCGCGGTGTTCGCACATGGCGGCGGGGGCCGTGCCGCCGTGCTGGAGGCCGCGCGCGCCGAGCCGTCGATCGTGCTGCAGAACGCGATCTCGCCGCTGGACCGCGTGTCCGGCATGGACGGCCGCGCGATGTCGCTGTCCGTGCCCTATGGCGCCGAACTGGCGGCACGCGCGCTGCACGATGTCGACACGGTGCTGATCGCGACGTCGCCCGCCACGCTGCACGGCGGCGCCGACACGCACGGTCCGCTCGGTGCGGTGTCGCTCGGCGCCTATCTGAGCGCGCTGGGCAAGGAAGTCGTCTACGTCACCGACCCCGCGCACGAGGCGCTGCTGGCCGACCTGCTGCAAGGGGAGCTGGGCGTCGCCGATGCCCGCATCGAGACCTTCACCGCCACCGACTCGACGCGGGCCGCGCAGCAGGCGCAGGCGCTGCTGGCCAAGTACCGGACCCAGGCCGTGGTCGCGGTCGAAGTGGCCGGGCGCAACCGCGTCGGCGAATACCGGCTGGCCAACGGCGAACGCCTCGAGGGCGCGCCGCGGGTCGACCAGCTGCTGGTCGAGGCGAACGCCAAGGACCTGGTCACCGTGGCGATCGGCGCCGACAGCCATACCGCCGGCATGCGCTCCGCGCTGGAGCGCGCGATGACGTCGCTGCATGTCGAGCCTGCCGATATCGACCAATGGTCGGCGGTCGGCGCCAGTCACCCGGTGGTCGGCATGAACACCAACCTGGCGGCGCAGGCAGTCGGCTTCGCGCTGCAGCGTGCCTCCGGCGCCGACCATGCGATGCCGTCGACCGAGCGCGTCGCCGCGATGATCGACCGCATGGCGGCGCTGCATGCCTATGACAGCATCACGCTGGAGCGCGGCGCGACCAGCATGCGCGGCCTGGACAAGCGCAGCTACCTGGGCGTGTACGAGCTGCTGCAGGCACAGGCCAAGCAGCTGCCCGAAGGCCTGGACCTGGCGCAGATGCTGGATGGCATGCAGCGCCGCTTCGTGCCGAAGGGCGTGGACCCGGAGCAGTTCGGCATCAAGGTGATCGACGACATCATCGAGGTCACGGTCTTCGATTCGAGCAACGGCGGCATCCTGGCCGCCATGAACATCGCCCGGCATATCTTCTCGATGACCGGCAAGCGCGTGCAACTGGTCGCGTACGGCGATCACGCGGCGGGCACCTACGGCGGGCGCGAGCGCGACGACCTGATCCTCCGCGTCAACGACGGCCTGCACGCGATGCACCAGCAGCAGGCCGACGCCAACGCACTCGGCTGCAATACGGCGTGCATCACCTATCCGGAAGGCTGGCGCGGGCTGGATGAGCGCGATTTCATCAACCTGATCCATACCACCGCCCGCGCGATGAAGGCGGACGGCGGCCGCAATATCGCGCTGGTCGCCACGCCGGGCACCGTCAACAGCCATGCCTATCGCGACGCGGTGGGCGCGCTGCGCACCGGCCAGAACGTGCTGGAGATCGGCGCCAACGAGTGGGCCGCCGCGGTCAACGCGCTGCAGCACCAGGCCACCGATGGGCCCGAGCTGGTGGCGATCCAGAAGTTGGTCGCCAAGTACATCAACGCCGATCGCATTCCGGCCGAGACCGAGACGCTGTGGCTGTGCTGCACGCACTATCCCGCGCTGGCCAAGCTGATCCGCCAGCAGCTCGACGCCAGCGGCCTGGGCCACGTCAAGGTGATCGACCCGATGCAGTACCAGGCCAGGGCGCTGGTCGATCGGCTGATCGAGCGCGGCGTGCTCAAGCAGGAAGACCTGCTGCCGGAGCCGATCCCGTTCGAGGAGGTCAGTGCGCACGACATGCTCCCGCTGCTGGCGGTGACCACCGGGCGCGCCAGCGAGGTCGTGCGGCTGGCGCAGGGCATGACCGAGGATCCGCGGGCGCGCGCGTTCGGCGTGCCAGAGTTCAGCGCCAGCACGGACCCGGGCCAGATCCGCGGCATTCTCGACGCCAACCGGATGCCGGCCGCGATCGATGCGATGGTGACCGCGTATACCGGCCGCAATATCGACCGCCTGGCGATTCCGCAGGGGGCGCTGCGCGCTGCCGCCGCCATGGCCGATTCCGATGTCGAGCACATCGTGCTGCTGACGGGCTTCTCGGTGGCCAGGGGCATGCCCGAGACCGACGGCCCCCCGGGGACCGTGGCGCTGGGCGCGATGCTGCGCGCAGGCGGCAAGCGCGTCAGCTATATCGTCGACTCGGCCAACCAGCCGATCCTCGAAGCGGCGCTGGCCGACATGGGGCAGCCGCTCGATTCGGTCCACGTGTTCGACGAGCATGCCGACAGCACGTCGCCGGTGGTGCGTGCGATGCTCGAGGAGATGCAGCCGGACCACGTGTCGTCGATCGAACTGCCGGGACGCACGGCGGCCGGCACCAAGCACAATATGCGCGGGGTCAACCTCGACGACTTCACGCCGGGTATCGACGCCTTCCTGAAGGCGGCGCAGGAGATGGGCATCGGCACGTCCTCGGTGGGCGACGGCGGCAACGAAGCGGGCATGGGCAATGTGGCGGCGTTCGTCCCGCTGGCGCCGGACGGCACGCCGATCGCCTCGACCGTCAGGACCGATATCCTGGTGACCGCCAGCGTGTCGAACTGGGGCGCCTATGCGATCGGCGCGGCATTCCTGCGCCAGCTCGGCAGGGCCCATCTGATGCCCACCGAGAACCAGATCCTGTCGGCCATCGAGGCATCGGTCCACGCGGGCGCGGTCGACGGTGTGTCGCGGCAGCAGGTACCCACGGTCGACGGTTTCTCGCCGGAGGTCCATGCGGCGGTGTACCGCTTCCTGCGGCTCTGGGCCGGCGCCGACTCGGTCACCGGGCCGGGGGCGCCGGTGCCTGCGCTGATGGGCACCGCGATGCCGCGCCGCCAGCCTCGCGCGGTGCTGGAAGACCTGTTCGCGCACGGGCTGCGCCGTCCCTTCCATGGCGCCGACGACGGCGGGCCGGGCCATGCTCGGGCGCGTCAGGTTCCCCCGATCGTCGATCGCAGCTGGTCGCTGCGCGATGGCGTACCCGGCGACACGGCGATCGCCACGGTGATCGACAGCGTGCACGCGACCGGCGGCCGGCTTGCCGACGTCAAGTACGTGGCGGTGCGGGAAGCCGACTCTGTCAACGCCAGGCCGAAGGTGATCGGCGCCTTCGATTCGCCGCAGCAGGCCGCGGCGCAGCTCGACCGGCAGGCGGCGGTCGGCGTCAAGGTGCGGCTGCAGGTCGTGCCCGACGCGCAGTACCGGGCCGGCCGCGTGCCGTCCGCCGAGGATGCCATCGGCACCGTGCCGCTGTCGCGGCGCGATGGTCGCACCGTGCCGGGCGAAATCGCGCTGAACCGCGCCTACGAAGGCGATATCCGCGTGGCGCTGCCCGAGGGGTTCGCCGAAGGCAAGCCGCTGGTGCGCAACGAGGGCGGCGAGCGGATCGACGTGCTGCAGCAGCTGGGACATTTCCCGCGGGCGCGGGCCCATCTGGATCTCGCGGCCGAGGCGGGCTACGTGACCTTCGACAACCGCGCGATGCCGATCTCGGTGCCGCAGGTGCCGGGCTATTTCACGGTGCGGGCCGAGGGCGCTTACCAGGGCGTGCGGATGGACATGGACGGCAGCGGCCGCCCGGACTACGACGCGGCGGCGCTGGCCGACCGGATCCGCTCGCATCCGGATTATCGCGAAGGCATGCCGGTACTGATCTACGACTGCTTCGGCATGGACGGTCCGCTGCCACTGGCGCAGCAACTGGCCACCGCGCTGAACGCGCGCGTCCACGCGCCCGACGGCAAGTGGGAGATCCGCGGCTGGTATGGCGATGGCGATACGGTATTCGGCGGCGCGATGCACGTCGATGCGACGCCTGACGCCATGGCGCAGTCCGACGCACCGGTGCACAGCCACGGCGGACGCTTCTACGGTGCGATGCCGGCCCTGCCGATCGTCGGCGTCAACGAAGGCGGACGGGCGCTGCCCGAAAGCGCCTTCGTCATGCCGCGAGGCAATGCGCCGGCTCCCGTGCGCGCCGGCGACACCAACACCAACGCCAACGCCAGCCATCCGGCCGGCTGGCGTGCCGCCCCGCCGCGCCATGCGGATGCGCGGTTCGGCGCGTCGCCGCTGAAGGTGATGGCGCCGGACGACTACAACGTCGTGCTGGGGCGCTTCGATCCCGAACGCGGCTTGCTCGACGCGGACGGCGAAGCGGTGGGCGCGCACCGGCTCGCGCTGGAACTTGCCGACGCGGGCAAGAAGGGCGCAGCGGTCGTGCTGGCGGTCGACGGCGGCAGCCAGCATGCGCGGCACGCCTTTGCGCAGAAGATGGCCGACGTGATGGGCGTCGACGTGATGCTGCCCGCGGCGGGCTTCAAGCTCGATACGCTGGAGCGCGCCGCGGGCCGGCCCGTGGACGTCAATACGGACGCCAATGCAGGCGGCCCGCCCAAGCCCGTCCTGAAGCTCGATCAGGACGGCGTCGCATGGCAAACGCTGCAGCCGCAACCGTATCGCCATGCCAACCGCAGCTTCGCGGTCGACGGTGTCGACGCGGTGCGGCTGATTCACGACGACGGCAGCCAGACGCCCGTCGATCTGGCCGACTATCTGGGCCCGCGGCTCGGCTCGGGCGCGATCAAGACGGTGTTTGCGCTGGGCAACAGCCATGCGGTGGGACTGGGCAACGACAGCATGATCGCGGCCTTCCCGATGGGCGCCGAACGCGAGGCGATGGCCCAGGTGCAGGCGCTGGGCATGCCGACGCTGCGCATCCATGGTGGCGACGGCGATACGGTGCTCGGCCATCCGGCCATCGTCTATGAGCGCTATCTGGCCGGCAGCGCGGAGCTGCTGGACGGCAGCGGCAATCTGCGGCCGCAGTACGCGGCACGGATGAACGCGCGCACGCTGCGCGATCTCGATGCGATCGAACACGGCATCGAGAACGGCGCGGACGGCCGCGGCCTGCTGCTGCAGGACGTCGAATTCGCCTTCTTCGCCGATGGCAGCGTCAAGATCGCCGACGTGATGTCGGTCGAGCCCGGCGGCGGCCTGGCTGCGCATGGGCAGGCCGTGGTGACGGTGCTGGCCAGGATGCGCGAGGCAG
Source organism: Cupriavidus cauae (assembly GCF_026210475.1). NCBI lineage: Bacteria > Pseudomonadati > Pseudomonadota > Betaproteobacteria > Burkholderiales > Burkholderiaceae > Cupriavidus > Cupriavidus cauae. Next base: position 32,294 of record NZ_CP080294.1, on the reverse strand, counting down.
CGCAGGCCAACGTCGCCCGCGTCGCGACCGATCCGCAGGGCGCGGTGCGCTCGGCCACGTTCCGGCATGGCGGCGAGCCGGAGCCCGAGGGGGCGGGATTGCCGGAGCCGAACGAGTCGAGCGAGTCGGGTACGTCGGCCGAGTCCGCCGAGCCGGCCGGGGCTGCGGATCCGGACAGCGCGGCCAAGGCAGCCAATGCCGCCAATGTCGCCAACGCGGCGCAGTCCGGAAAATCCGCCAAGCCGGTCCCAGAGCCTGAAGAGACCGCGGCCGCCGAGGCGGCTGCCCACTCCGGCGATCCTGCCGGCGATCCTGCCGGCGCAGCCAAGCCGGCACAGCCCGCCAGGCCCGATCCCGATACCGAGCAGCCGCCCGCCGCCGAGGGCGCCAGCCAGGCCGGCAAGCCGCCCCAGGCTACCCCGCAGCCGGCACCGTCTTCCTCGGCACCCACGCCGACGCCGCGCCCATGGAAGCTGCGCGCCACCGTCGCCGCTTCGGTCGGCGGGGCCTTCGCCACCGGGGCCGCGGCCATGCCGTTCATGCCGACGCCCGGCACCGCCGCGGCGGTGGTGGTGGCCGGCTCCTGCTTCATCTATCGCGGCGGCGTCGCGGCCGGCCGCACGGCCTTCAGCAACCGCGTGATCCGCCACGTCGAGCGGCAGACCCCGGCCGACATTGTCTGGCTGCGCAAGGCCCTGACGGGCGACCGCGCGGCGATGTGGGGGATCAGCGAGAAAAATCGCGAGGCCTTCGCGAAGCATCTCGACGTTCTTGAACGCCATGTGAGCGCCGAAACCAGCAAGCCCTCGACGGAAGAGGTCGCGGCCGCGGTCCAGGCGCTGAAGCAGGCCGGCACGGCGCTGCTGACGCCGGACACCGTCGCCGGGCGCTTCAACGATGGCCTGCAGATCGGTACGCTCGCGATCAACAACGCCACCACGGTGACCTGGTTCATGCATCACGGCGTGGACCTGGGCAATGTCGCGACCTACAGCAACACGGCCTTCCTGGCGGCCAACGGCGTGCTGGCGACCTTCAATGTCGCCAACCGCATCGCCCACCACGCCAAGGTCAAGCTGCCCGCGCTGCCCGCCGCCCATACGCGCAAGTTCGTGATGAGCATGTATGCGGCCGGCGCGATCCCGCTGGCCGTCACGGACGTGATGACATACGGCGGCGTGGCCGGCGGCATCGGCGCGGCCAGCCTGGCGACCTTCGGCGTGGGCGCCTTCCTGCAGTCGCGCGTCGAGCGCGGCGTGGCCAACCGCGAGTTCAACAAGCTGGCGGCCGACAAGGGCGGCAATATCCAGCTCAAGCCGGACCAGTCGCTGCTGCCGCGCAAATGGGAGTTCTTCGGCCGCGCGATGCCGTATGGCCTGGTGCTGCTGGGCGGCGGCGTGATCGTCAACTTCGGCATGAAGATACTGCTGGAGACGCTGGGCAGCGACGAGGAAGACCAGCCGCGTACGCCGACGCCCGAGCCGACGCCGTCGTCGTCGACGCCATCGGTCCCCTCGACGCAGGACCCGTCGCCGACGCAGCCGGCGACGCAGGAACCGCCGCGTTCGGCAACACCGTCCGAAGAGCCCAAGCCGCCGAGCAAGGAGCCGCCGACGACCACCGAACCGCCTCCGCAGAAACCGGAACCCCAGCCTCCGCAACACCCGCGGCCGCGCAACGGACGCGTAGTCGTGCAGCCTTACCATGCCGGCGTCGAGAGCGGGACGCTGTGGGGCATCGCGGCGACCAACCTCGATACGCTGCTGTCCGACGGGCAGAAGCAGGAGGCCGAGGCCGAGGCGATGACCACGGACGAGCAGGTCGCCGCCTACGCGCTGCGGGAGCTGATCAACCTGAATCCGCAGTACAACCTCGCGCAGAATCCGGACCACATCGAGCCCGGATGGGAGCTGGACGTGACGCGGTAGGGAAAGCGGGGAAGGGCCCGTGCCGTAGCCGGGCTCAGATCGTGGCTCGGCTCAGCCCATCTCCGGGCCAGGGCGACCGCCTCGCTCACGCGGCGGGCGGGACCCCGTGTTCGGCGAACGCGACCGCCGACCGCGAGAGGCGGAACGATGCGCGATGGTTGGGGGGGCCGCTCCAGGGTGTCAAGCCACGGCCTGGGCGGGCTCTGCCGCGGCGGCAAGCACGCAGCTGACGCGATGGCCGTCGCCCAGCGAGACGGGCTGCGGCACGCGTTCCAGGCATTCGGCCCGCGCATGGGCGCACCGTGGCGCGAAGCTGCAACCGGCGGGCAGCGCGGCCAGATCCGGCGGCGATCCCGCAATGGCGGTCAGCCGCTCGCCGCGTGCCATGCCGTGCTGGCGGCTTTGCAGCAGCGCGACGGTGTACGGATGGCGCGCATCGCGCAGCAGCGTCCGGATCGGACCTTCCTCGACGATGCGGCCGCCGTACATCACGGCGACACGGTCGGCGATCTCGACGGCCGCGCCGATATCGTGGGTCACGAATACGATCGACAGCCCGAGCGCGCGCTGCAGCTCGCGCAGCAGGATCAGCACCTGGATCTGCACGGTGGCATCGAGCGCGGTGGTGGGCTCGTCGGCCAGCAGGATCTTCGGCCTGGCGGACAAGGCCAGCGCGATCATCGCGCGTTGGCGCATCCCCCCCGACAGCTCGTGCGGATAGGCCGCCAGGCGCCGCTCGGGGCTCGGGATGCGGACGGCCTCGAGCGCCTGCAGGGCCTGCTGGCGCGCTTGCGCGGCCGAGACGCGGGCATGCGCGCGGATACATTCGACGATCTGCTGGCCGATGGTGTAGACCGGGTCCAGCGCGAGCAAGGGTTCCTGGAACACCATGGCGACCGTGCCGCCGCGGATCCTGGCCAGGCCCCTGGCATCGAGCCGCATCAGGTCGGTGCCATCGATGCGGATGTCGCCGGTCATCGTGGTGCGGCGGGGCGGATGCAGCCGCATCAGCGCGCGCAACGTCACGCTCTTGCCCGAGCCGGATTCGCCGATCAGCGCGACGGCCTCGCCCGGGGCCACCTGCAGCGAGACGCCGTTGACGGCGCGAATGGTCTTGCCGCCGGCGTCGAAGGCGACATGCAGGTCCCGCACGGCGATCATCGGCGTGGCGGTGGAAGGCGCGGCGGTGGAAGGGGTCGCGGACGAAGGCGCGGTGCAGGACGGCGCGGCGTCCGGCGTCGATGCGGATACGGTGGATTGCATGCCGGCCTCCGTCAGCAGGGAGCGGCGGCGATGGCCGCCGGCTGCCGTACCAGCGGGCGCGAATGGCCGCCGTCCGGGTCGGCCATCAGGCAGGCCACCGGATGACCGGCCATCGCGTCGGACAGCACGGGCGCGCGCTGTCCGCACACGGCTTCGGCCAAGCTGCAGCGCGGATGGAAACTGCATCCCGACGGCGGGTCGATCGGATTGGGCGGATCGCCGGCGAGCGGCGGCGCCAGCGTGCGCCGGGCCGGGTCCATCGACGGCATCGATGCCAGCAGGGCGCGCGTGTAGGGATGGGCGGGATCGGCGTAGATCGCCTCGGTATCGCCGATCTCGGCGACCTTGCCGAGGTACATCACCATCACGCGATCGCACAGATAGCGGATCACGTTGAGGTCGTGGCTGATGAAGACATAGGTCAGGTCGAACTCCGCCTTCAGGTCCAGCAGCAGGTTCAGCACCTGGGCCTCGACCGACTTGTCGAGCGCCGAGACCGCTTCGTCGAGGATCACGAGCCGGGGCCGCAGCACCAGCGCACGCGCGATATTGACGCGCTGACGCTGGCCGCCGGACAGCTCGTGCGGATAACGGCCGCCGAAGCGCAACGGCTCGAGGCCCACGCGGGCGAGAAGCTGGCGCGCCCGCTCGGTCGCCTCGCGCGCCGGAACGCCATGCACCCGCGCGGTGAAGGCGATCGATTCCTCCACGGTCACCCGCGGGTTCAGCGACGAATAGCTGTCCTGGAACACCATCTGCACCTGGCTGCGGTAGCGCTTGAGCGGCAGCTGGGCGGAACCGACGCCCAGCGCGTCGAAGATCAGCTCGCCACTGTCCTGCTCGATCAGTTGCATCAGCAGCCGCGCCGTGGTCGACTTGCCGCAGCCGGATTCGCCCACCACGCCGAGCGTCTCGCCCTTGAGCACGTCGAAGCTGACGCCGTCGACCGCGCGTACCGCGCCGGCGCGGCGCCCGGGAATCCTGCCTTTCAGCGGGAAATGCTTGACCAGGTCGCGCGCGATCACCAGCGGCTGCGCAGGGCCGCCGAGGTCGGCGTTCGGCGCGGAAAATGACATCGACATTGTCATCGACATAGACATCGGCATCGGCTCAGTCCTTGATTTCCATTGCCGAGCGGATGCCGTCGGCGAGCAGGTTGAACGAGATCGAGGTCACGAAGATCATCGCCCCGGGCAATGCGGCCACCCAAGGCTGGGTATAGATCGCGGTACGCAACGTGTTCAGCATCAGCCCCCATTCGGGCTCGGGAGGCTTGACGCCAAGGCCCAGGAACGACAGGCCGGAGGCCAGGATCATCGACACCGAGATCAGGCCGGTGGCGTACACGAAGATCGGTCCCAGCACGTTGTTCAGCACGTGCGCGCGCACGATGGTCAGGGCGGACGCCCCGGAGGCCCGTGCGGCGTCGACGAACTCGCGATGGCGTACCTGGGTGGTGACGCTCTCGGCCACGCGCGCGATCTGGGGGACGAAGACGATGGTCAGCGACAGCAGCGCATTGCCCACGCCGGCGCCGAGCGTGCCCGACAGCGCGATGGCGAGCAGCACCGACGGAAAGGCGTAGAAGATGTCGACCACCCGCATGATCGCGGTATTGGTCCAGCCGCCGGCATAGCCTGCCACGATGCCCAGCGCGCTGCCCAGCACGAAGGCGATCAGCACCGGCGTGATGCCCATGAACAGCGACAGCCGCGCGCCGAGGATCAGGCGCGACAGCATGTCGCGGCCGAGCTCGTCGGTGCCGAGCGGATAGCCCTCGGTGCCGATCGGCTTGAGCCGCTTCAGGATCGAGGACGCGTAGGGATCGGCCGGCATCAGCCACGGCGCCAGGATCGCGACGAGGATCAGCGCGAGCAGGATCAGGGCCGCGCCCATCGCCAGCCTGTTGCGCAACAGCCGGCGACCTACCGTGGTCCAGTAGCCGGGGGAGCGCTCCACCGCGGCGGGCGCCGCGGCATTGTCCAGCGTCATTTCCATGGCGTGCTCCGGATGGCTAGTTGCGCTGGATGCGCGGATCGAACAGCGTCTGCAGCGCGTCCACCGCCAGGTTCAGCAGCACGAAGAACACGGCCAGCACGAGGATCGTGCCTTGCAGCAGCGGAAAATCGCGCTGGAAGATCGCCGAGTTCAGCAGGAAGCCGGTGCCGGGCCAGGCGAACACCGTCTCGATCAGGATCGAGCCGCCGAGCAGATAGCCAAGCTGCAGACCCATCACCGACAGCGCGGTCGGGGCGACGTTCTTGACCACGTGACGGAACACCGCCAGGTCGGACAGGCCCCGTGCCTTCAGGCCGACGATGAACTCGTTCGACAGGATCTCCGCCACCAGCGCCCGGATGGTCCGCGCGACGATGCCCATCGGAATCACCGACATCGTGATCGCCGGCAGCAGCATGTACTGGACGTGTTCCCAGTTCCAGCTCCAGTCGCCCGAGCCGCCCGGTCCGGCGCCCGTCGCCGGCAGCCAGCCCAGCATCACCGAGAACACGATGGCCAGCACCATGCCCAGCCAGTAATGCGGCACGCTGACGCCGAATACCGACAGGAACGAAGCCGCGCGGTCGACCGCCGAATCGCGCAGGTAGCCGGCGACGAAGCCGAACAGGCAGCCGAAGGTAAAGCCGATCAGCGTGGCCACTGCCGCCAGCCGGACCGAATTGACGACCGCGGTGGCGACCTCCTGCATCACCGGGCGGCTGGTGGCGATCGACGTGCCCAGGTCGCCGTGCAGCGCGCGCGTCAGCCAGTGCACGAATTGCTCGATGAAGGGCTTGTCGAAGCCGTACAGCGCGGCCAGCTGCTGGCGCATCTCCTCGGAGGCATCGGGAGGCAGTACCGACACCAGCGGATCGCCCGGCGCGATATGCACCAGCGAGAAGCACAGCAGCGCGACGCCCAGCAGGATGGGCAAGGCATACAGCGCGCGGCGAAGCAGGTAGGACATGATGGCGGGTCCGGGGCAGTCGGTCGCGTTCGATCAGTCCATCGACATCGTGGCGATGTCGATGAACCAGCTTTGCGGCTGCACCACGCCCTTGACCTTCTTCGAGATCGCGCGCGGGCCGACGTCATGCGCGATCAGCACGAAGGGCGCCTCCTCGACGATGCGGGCATGCAGCTTGGCCAGCGCACTGTCGCGGCCCTTGTCGTCGAACGAGGTGCGCGCGGTCTCGATCAGCTTGTCGAACTCGGGATTGCTGAAGTAGCCCCAGTTGTTCGACACGGGCGGCTGCGTCTTGCTGCTGACGAAGCGCACCATGGCGAAGAATGGGTCCATCGCGGCGAAGCTGACGTTGATCGCATTGGCGCCGTGGGCGCTCGGGTCCTTGGCGCCGATGCGCCAGTTGGTAAACAGCGTGTTCCATTCGACCACGTCGAAATCGACGTCGATGAAGCACTCCTTCAGGTTCTGCTGCACGTACTCGTTCATCGGCAGCGGCTGCATCTGGCCGGAGCCCGAGGCGGAGACCTGCACCTTGACCTTGACCGGCTTGGCCGCCGAATAGCCCGCCTCCTGCATCAGCTTGCGTGCGCCGGCGGGGTCGTACCTGATGTCGAACTTGGGATTACCCCACCACGGATTGCCCGCCTCGACGATGCCCTTGGCCTCGGCCATGTAGCCGCCCAGCAGCGTCTTCAGGCCGGAGCGGTTCACGCACAGGTTGGCCGCCTGGCGCACGCGCTTGTCCAGCCAGGGCGAGCCGGGCGCGAACGACAGCTGCCACGGCCACATATGCGGCTGCGCGTTGGCGTAGACCTGGAAGCCACGGCTCTTGATCTGCGCGATGGCGTCCGGTGCGGGTGCCTCGATCCAGTCGACCTGCCCGGACAGCAGCGCCGCGGTGCGCGCGTTGGCCTCCGGCATCGGCATCATCACGACCTTGTCGATCCTCGGCACGCGCTTCGCGTCCCAGTACTGGGCGTTCCTGACGACCTCGAGGCGCTCGCGCGGCACGAAGCGGCTCATCTTGAAGGGTCCGGTGCCCGCCGCGTCGGCGGCAAAGGCCACCCACGCCTGCTTGGAGCGCTCGACCGGGTCGGTGACCGAGGCCGGCACCGCGGCGAACTTCTTCTCCCATTGCGCGGGGGACGCCATGAACAGGTTGGTCAGGTTGTACGGCAAGAAGGAGTCGGGCTCGGAGGTGGTCAGCTCCACCGTCAGGTCGTCGATCTTGCGCGCCGAGCGCAGCGTCGGCATGCGCGATGCGGTCACGCCGACCTGGCTCGGGTCGAACTGCTTCGCGGTCTTGTCCAGTACCTTGCCGACGTTCCACACCACCGCATCGGCGTTGAATGGCGTGCCGTCATGGAACTTGACGTTGGGGCGCAGCTTGAAGACCCACTTCGTCTTGTCCTTCGCGTCCACCTTCCATTCGGTGGCGAGGCCCGGGATCAGCAGGCTCGGACCATCGCTCTTCGACAGATCCCATTGCGTCAGGCCGTCGTACATCGGAATGCCGCTGAAGCGGTTGCCCTCGAAGCCCTGGTCGGGCTGGCCCAGCGTGCGCGGAATGTCGGCGGCCGTCATGCCGATACGCAAGACCTTCTCGGCCATCGCGGACCCCGGCAAGGCCAGCAGCGACAGCGCGATCGCCGCGCCGATGGTGCCGAGCCTTGGGCGGGTGGCCGATGCCGAGGCGGCAGTGGGGGACGAAGCGGCGGTCGACATCGATGCGAAAGCGCAGGCGAAGCAGTTCACTGGCAAGGCTCCTGAGTAGGGAAGCGGCGGGAAGAGACGTCGGGACTGCCAAAGCAAGTGATATGCCATCGCCATTCCTGCACCGCCGCGGCGATGGCGCGGAGCGTCCCGCTCGAAACGCGGCGAGGCGGTCAGCGGGAATCAGGGGCGGCACCCTCGGCGGGCACCATCGGCGGGAGTCGCAGCACCACGATCGGCGGGCCACGCACCAGGATGCGTCGGTCAGGGCCGTGCCCGCTCCCTGCAGCAAACGCTCAGTTGCCCCACAATGCCTGCCTGGCCCGCCTGGCAAGCCCGGGACAGGGCCGATTCCAACCCGAACAAGAAGAGGTTCTCGATGTCCGCTCTCTTTACCCCGCTGCAGATCGGCAAGCTGCAGCTCGACAACCGCATCCTGATCGCGCCGATGTGCCAGTACTCGGCGGAGCAGGGCAATGCCACCGACTGGCACCTGATCCATCTCGGCCATCTGGCGTTGTCCGGCGCCGGCATGCTGATTCTCGAAGCCACCGCGGTCTCGCCGCAGGGCCGCATCACCCCCTACGACCTGGGCTTGTACTCGGACGACAACGAGGCGGCGCTGGCCCGCGTGCTGAAGGCGGTGCGCGCGTATTCGCCGATCAAGATCGCGATGCAGATCGCGCATGCGGGCCGCAAGGCGTCGAGCCGCGCGCCGTGGGATGGCGGCTCGCAGATTCGCCCGGACGAGCCGCAGGGCTGGCTGACCGAGGCGCCGTCCGCGGTTCCCCATGGGCCGAACGAAGTCCCGCCGGTTGCGCTGGACCGCGCCGGCCTCGAGCGCGTCAAGCGCGATTTCGTCGAGACCGCGAAGCGCGCTGCGCGCCTGGGCATCGATGCGATCGAGATCCACGCCGCGCATGGCTATCTGCTGCATCAGTTCCTGTCGCCGATCGCGAACCATCGCGACGACGAGTACGGCGGCAGCCTGGAGAACCGGATGCGTTTTCCGCTGGAAGTGTTCGATGCGGTGCGTGCCGTTTTCCCGGCCGACCGTCCCGTGTGGGCGCGCATCTCGGCGACCGACTGGGTGCCGAACGGCTGGGATATCGAGGGCACGGTGGCGATCTCGAAGGAGCTGGCCCGGCGGGGCTGCGCGGCGATCCATGTGACGACGGGCGGCGTGTCGCCGCAGCAGGCGATCAAGCTGGGACCGGGCTATCAGGTCCCGTACGCGCAGCGGGTCAAGGCCGAGGTGGGACTGCCGACCATCGCGGTCGGGCTGATCACCGAGCCGGAGCAGGCCGAGAGCATCATCGCCAACGGCGAGGCGGATGCCGTGTCGCTGGCCCGGGCGATGCTGTATGACCCGCGCTGGCCGTGGCACGCCGCGGCAAAGCTCGGCGCGCAGGTCCAGGCGCCGAAGCAGTACTGGCGTTCGCAGCCGCGCGAGTTCAAGGACCTGTTCGCGGGTGCGGCTTTCGGCCAACGTTGAATGACACCGATGTCATTTTCGGCGGGTTTGGAGCGTCCCCCTCGTCACGTCGAATGACCGGGCCGCGGAGGAGGCCGCCGCACCCCTAGTCACCCCTTCGGATGTTTCGTATTGTGGACAGGCAGACAAGTTCGCTGCCTGCCACGGCAGCGATGCGAGCGCGGAATGCAGGCCCCGGAATGCGCGCCCCGGAATGCAGGTTCCGGAATGCAAGCGCATTTCGCAAGCCGATTTCGCTCCATCCGTCCGAGGGATAGGGATGACCGATCCGAACCAGCCCCGACCGCAGGGCATCCTGTCGGTCTTCGATGCCATCACGATCATGGTGGGCCTCGTCCTCGGGGTTGGGATCTTCCGCACGCCGTCGATCGTCGCGGGCAGCGTCGATTCCGAGGCGATGTTCATCGTGGTCTGGATCGTCGGCGGCATCATCACCTTCATCGGCGCGCTGTGCTACGCCGAACTGTCGGCGGCCCATCCCAACGCCGGCGGCGAATACCACTTCCTGTCGCGTGCCTACGGCCGCTCCACCGCGATGATGTTCGGCTGGGCGCGCTGTACCGTCATCCAGACCGGCGCGATTGCGGCGGTCGCCTTCATGCTGGGCGACTACGTGGCGCAGCTGCTGCCTGCCGGTCTGTTCGGCCCTCTTGATCCCTTCAGCCCGGCGATCTATGCCGCGTTGGCCGTGATCGTGCTGACCGGGATCAATGTGATCGGCACCATCGAGGGCAAGAACCTGCAGGTGGTGGTGACCTTCCTGGAGATCGGCGCCATCGGCGCGATCATCCTGTTCGGGCTGTTCGGCTCGCCGGAGACTGCCGAACGCACCGCGCCTGCGATACCGCCGGAGACCGCGGCGATCGGCATGGCGATGATCTTCGTGCTGTTGACCTATGGCGGCTGGAACGAGGCGGCCTATCTGACCGGCGAACTGAAGGACGCGCCGCGCAATATCGCCAAGGTGCTGGCGGGCGGCACGGTCCTGCTGGTGGTGCTGTATACGCTGGCCAACCTCGCCTTGCTGTCGGTCCTGGGGCTGGACGGGCTGCGCCAGTCCAATGCGGTGGCCGCCGACATGATGCGCGTGGTGGCGGGGCCGATCGGCGAGCGCGTGGTCACGGCGGCCATCGTGGTCGCCGCGATCTCGACGCTGAACGCCACCATCTTTACCGGCTCGCGCGTGTTCTACGCGATGGCGCGCGACATGACCGTCATGCAATGGGTCGGCATCTGGAACGGCCGCGGCAAGACGCCGGCCAATGGCCAGATCGCGCAGGGGATCATCGCGCTGGCGCTGATCGCGGTGGGGGCGATCACGCGCGACGGCTTCAAGGCGATGGTCGACTACACCGCGCCGGTGTTCTGGGGCTTTCTGCTGCTGGTCGGCCTCTCGCTGTTCGTGCTGCGCTGGCGCCATCCCGGCCGCGCCTTGCCGTATCGCGTGCCGCTGTATCCGATCACGCCGATCATCTTCTGCCTGACCTGCCTGTACATGCTGTATGCCAGCGTGGCCTATACCGGCGCCGCGGCGCTGATCGGGGTCGCGATGCTCGCCGCGGGCGCGCCGATCCTGCTGTTCAAGCGCAAGCAGGTCGAAGCCGCGGAGAGACAGGATGCTTCACCGGACCCCATGTGACCCTCAGAACAGGAGAACGTCGATGACGATCTTGCACAAGTCCTTCGTCGCTGCCGCGCTTGTCGCCGCGGGGGCGATGGCATTCAGCGGACCCGGATTGGCGCAGACGGAGACGGCGTCCGAGGTGACCTCGGTCTACAAGCCGTCCGTCGGTCAGTCCGGCAAGGACGTGGTGTGGGTGCCGACCTCGCAGGCGCTGGTCGACCGCATGCTGGACATGGCCGAGCTCACGCCAAGGGACCATCTGGTCGACCTCGGCTCGGGCGATGGCCGGCTGGTGATCACCGCGGCCAAGCGCGGCGCCAGCGCGCGCGGCATCGAGTTCAATCCCGACCTGGTGGCGCTGTCGCGCCGGACGGCGCAGGCCGAAGGCGTGGGCAATCGTGCGCGGTTCGACCAGGGCGATATCTTCAAGTCGGACTTCTCGAACGCCACCGTGGTGACGCTGTTCCTGCTGCCGGACCTCAATCTCCGGCTGCGTCCGACCTTGCTGAACATGAAGCCGGGCACGCGCGTCGTCTCCAATACCTTCACGATGGACGACTGGGAGCCCGACGAGACGGCGCAGGTCACGCAGGGTTGCGCGGGGCACTGCACCGCTTACAAATGGGTGATTCCCGCCAAGGTGCAGGGGACCTGGCGGATGGGCGACAAGCAGCTGGTGCTGACGCAGAAGTACCAGATGGTCGAAGGGACGCTGCGCGAGGAAGGCGCCAGCACGCCGATCAGCGACGGCCGCATCGCGGGAACGAAGATCACGTTCGTGGCCGGTGATCAGCGTTATACCGGCGAGATCAGCGGCAGGACGATGCAGGGCACGACCGAAGGGGGAGGGCGCTGGAACGCGACCTTGATGAAGCCTTGACCGACGTCGCCACGCATGGCATTGGCGGATAGCATCGGAAGGCTCCACGTCGAGCAGGGCGGCAAGCGACCCGCCACACCATCGTCTGGCCATGGTCGCGCCGTCGCCGCCCATCTCGGTGTCATGGCGGCCGAATGCTACTCCCGCTTTGGCAGGCTCGCGATCAGCGATTTGTAGAGCGTCACCTCCTCGGTGATCATGCGCTGAATCGCGGGCAGGTCGTCCAGCATGGGTTCGGACCCGTTCGCACGGAGCGAGGCCGGGTACTCGCGGCCATTGAGCACGCGGCGGATCGCGGTCCTAAGCTTCTCGGTGACCGGGGCCGGCGTTTCGCTGCGCACCAGGAACACATCCCAGCTGTAGTAGGAGAAATCGGGATACCCGCTCTCGGCCACCGTCGGAACGTCAGGGTAATTGACATGCCGCGACGTGCCCGTTACTGCGAGCGGGCGGATTTTTCCGGTCTTGATCAGCTCCTGTGTCGCCGTGGCATCGCCATACGCCATGTCGATGCGCCCGGCCACCAGATCGGGCAGCGCCATCGGGTATCCCTTGTAAGGGACGTTCTGCAGGTGGATGCCCACCATCTTGGCCAGCCGCTGGGAGGTCAGGTAGTAGCCGTCGGAGTAAGTGCCGATGGTGATCGGGTTGGGCCTGGCCTTGGCGACCTGGGCCAGGTCGCGCATGGATTTGATCTCGGAATTGGCCGGCACGGTCAGGATGGCTTGCGCGCGCAGCATGCCGCCCGCGAGCTTGAAGTCCTTGACCGGATCGTAGGGCAGGGACCGGCCGAAGGCGAGCGGGATGGTCATTCCCGAGGAGCTGCCAACGAGCAACGTGTAGCCATCGGCCGGCGCCATCCGGGCGGCCGAGAACGCAATGGTGCCATTGGCGCCGGGGCGGTTTTCAACGACCACCGGCTGTTTCAGCTCCTTGGACAGCGCGTCGGCGAAATTGCGCGTGCTGGTATCCAGTCCATTGCCGGCAGGAAACATCAGGATGATCCTGAGCGGCCGATCCGGAAATCCCGTTTCCTGTGCCATGGCGCCGGCACTCGTCAACAGCGCGGCGCTGGCGGCGGCGCCGATCGCCAGGACGCAGATCTGTCGACGCGTCGCGATGAAATTCCTCTGCATTTTGATTGGTTCTCCTCCGTTTTTATGGCCATCGGGGTTGCCGATCCTGCGCGAACCCCGCACCGGTAGCCCCGCTCACATCCGTGCGCGATGCGCTTCGTAGCCAGGCTCCAGTTCGATTTCCATCGTTTGCAGGAAGCGGCCGACGCAGACATAGAAGCTCGCCGTCAACACCAGCTCGACAACGGCCGCATTGTCGAAGCCGCAGGCCTTGAGCTGCGTCACGGTCGCCTCCGAGGCGCTGGGGCCGAGCGTGACCTCCTCGGCCAGCTGCAGCACCGCGCGTTCGCTCGCATCGAACAGGTCGGTGTGGCGCCAGTGCGCGAGCGCATCGATCTGCGCATCGCTGACGCCGGCCTCGAGTGCCATCGGCAGGTGGTGTGCCCACTCGTAAGCCGTGCCGGCGACCTGCGCGCCGCGCAGGATCAGCAGTTCGCGCAACGGACGCGAAGTCCTGGCGTTCAGGCGCAGCGGCCACGCAGAGTCGAGCCAGGCGCGGAACATCTCGGGCGCGGTGCCCAGTACGCGGTAGAGATAGGGCATCTTGAAGCCGGCCCCGCGCGCCGCGCGAACGTGGTCGAACAGGGCTTTCGCGGCGGTATCTTCAGGGTGCTCGGGCAACAGGGGAATGCGTGGCATGGGGGGTTCCGGAATGCGTTCAGGCGGACTTCGCCTGGGTCGCGGCATCGGGCTTCAGGCCGGGCGAGGGGGCGTTGCCCGCGGTGGTCCCCGCATCGACCGGGAAGATCACGCCGGTGACCCAGCGTGCCTCGTCGCTGGCCAGGTAGGCGACGGCGTGACCGACGTCCCAGCCGGAGCCTTCGGTTTGCAGCAGCGAGCGCTTGCGGCGTAGCTCGCGCACCTCCGGCGTCATCCGTCCGGCCACCATCGGCGTATAGACCATGCCGGGCGCGACGCAGTTGACGCGGATGCCCTCGACGCCGTGATGCGCGGCCATGGCGCGGGTCATGTTTACCACCGCCCCTTTGGAGGTCGGATAGAGCAGCGCGGGCGTACCGCCGATCAGCCCCGCCACCGAGGCAATGTTGACGATGGCGCCGCGGCCGATCTTGCGCATCTCGGGGATCGCGTACCTGGCCATCAGCATCATCGAGGTGACGTTGACGCGCAGCGCATGGTCCCACTGCTCGATGTCCAGCTCGACCGCGGTGCCGGCCGGCCCGCCGATGCCGACGTTGTTGACGAGGATGTCCACGCGGCCCCAGGCCTTGACGGCGGTGGCCACCGCCTCGCGGCATTGTTCGGCAACCGACACGTCGCATGCCGCGGCGAGCGCGGTGCCACCCTCGGCCGCAATCATGCGCTCGGTCTCGCGCGCCGCGTCCAGCTGCATGTCAAGGAGCAGCACGCGGGCGCCACGGCGCGCGAGCAGGATGGCCGCGGCGCGGCCATTGCCGATGTCGGCGGTGCGCGAGCCGGCGCCGGTGACGATGGCCACGCGGCCTTCGAGACTGCTGCTGGCCGGTTCGGAGTGGGGCGTGGTGAGGGCAGCGGAGGAAATGGTATTCATGATGGAGATGCCGAGCGATTGGAGGGGGCCGATGCCGAAGGCATGGTCAGCGTTTGAAGGCAGAAGACACGTTCAGGCGCGCGCCACGCCGACACCAAGCCCACCGTCGACCATCAGCGCATGGGCGTTGACGTAGCTCGATTCGTGCGAAATCAGGAACAGGCAGGCGTAGGCGACTTCCCAGCCGGTGCCCTGGCGGCCGAACGGTACGGCCGCTGCCCGGTTCGGCCGGCGGCGCGATGCATCCCGGCCCATCGGCGTATCCATCAGGCCCGGCAGCACCGCATTGCAGCGGATGCCCCTGGGCTCGCCCGCCACGGCGATCGCGCGCGCGAGCGCCACCTGCGCGGCCTTCGACGATTCGTAGGCCGGATTGCGCCCGGTGTTTCGCACCGCCGCGAGGGAGGACATCAGCACGATCGACGATCCCGGTGCCATCGCCTCCAGCGCCGCCTGGCTGAACAGCATGTGGCTGCGCACGTTGACCGCATACTCCTCATCCCAGTCGGCGGCGGTCTGGGTGGCGAGGGGCAGCGCCTTGGAGATCCCGACATTCAGTACCAGTCCGTCGAGCCCGCCCAGGCGCTCGGCGCAGCGCCGCACCAGCGGCGCGATGGCATCGGCGTCGCGTACATCGGCGACCTCGGCAAAGGCCTTTCCCCCTTCGCGCTCTACCTGCGCGCAGGTATGGTCGACGGCGGCCTTCGACATGTCGACGCAGGCCAGGGTGGCGCCTTCGCGTGCAAACAGCAGCGAGATCGCGCGGCCATTGCCGACCGGCGGATCGTCTTCGGGTATTTCTCGCTGGCCGGCGCCGATGACGAGTACGCGGCGGCCCTGCAGGCGGCCGCGGCCGGGCGCGCGGCCCAGCGTCTCGTCATGCATCTGAAGGCCCGGGTCGACTTCGTGGGGAGCAAGGTTCATGGCTTCGATCTGTCTTGTTGGCGGGGGAATGCGACGGTGCCCGATGTCGATCAACCGATCCGGTCAACCGATCCGGTCAAGCGATCGTGCCCGGCGGCTCGATGTCGACCTCGAAGTTCTCGAGAAAACGGCTCACCAGCATGTAGAAGCCGATCACCAGCGTCAGCTCGGCGACGACGCCAGGGCTCAGCCGCTCGCACAAGGCGTGGAACATCGCGTCGGGCGCTTTCACGTGCAACAGCACCTGGTCCGTGTAGGCCAGCACCATCTTCTCGGTCTCGTCGAGCGCGGAGGTATCGGCTCCTTGTTCGAGCGCGGCGATCTTCTCGTCGGCCAGTCCCACCCGGCGTGCCACGCGCTTGTGCTGGTGGACCTCGTAGCCGGCCCCGCTGAGGATGCCCACGCGCAGGATCGCAATCTCCCGCAGCTTCGAATCGAGCCCGTTCTCGCGCAGGATCGCGCCGCCCAGCGCCAGAAAGCCTTCGGCCGCCTTGCCCGCGTGCGGCAGCATGCGGTAGAGGTTCAGCGGCGGGCGCGAACCGATCAGGCGAAGATAGGACTCGGGGGCTTGCGACATGTCGAAGTACGGAATGCGGGCCATGGTTTTCCTTGAATCGGAGGGATCGACGAGGATCCGGGAGCACGCGTCTCGCCGCGGCGCCGCGCGCGAAACGCCCCCTTCCTCTGCATCGTTGGGCCGAAACAGAGGAAAGAGAATGGAGAGGTCCTTGCAAAGACCGCTACGGGAAGCGCGTGATGAATCGTTTCATTGCCGGGTTAAAAAAAGATCGAGTCCCTTTTTCGGCAGGTGACTCGATGCGATTTGCGGTACGTTCGAAGTATAGGTATGGATTCTTTTGCGAATCAATGTCCGGATGGATCGGTGTTTTCCCTTGCCTCCGCTCCGGTATGGTGTCCGGCGGTCCGTCGGGGCGCGATCACACTCGCTCTCCCGCTTGCCGGTGAGGATGGGGTGAGGGCGGGTGGTCGAGCAGCGACGGCCGCATCGCCGGCACCAGCATCTAGTTCGTCGCGGGCGATCAGCGTTATGCCGGCGAAATCAGCGGCAAGACCATGCAGGGCACCACCGAGGAGGGAGGCGCTGGAACGCGACGATGGTCAGGCCGCGATCAGGCGCGGACGGCCGGTGGCGCGGTGGTTTGACGCTCTACCAGCGTGACCGGCAGCTCGGTCCGGCCCGGCTCCACGCCGTCCTGCAGCCACGACAGCAGCGCCTGGGCGGCCATGCGGCCCAGCGTCGCGCTTTCGAGCGCAATGGTGGTCAGCGCGGGCGTGATCTCCGCGGAGATCGGCAGGTCGTCGCAGCCGACGATGGACAGCTGATCGGGCACCTGGATGCCCAACGCGGTTGCCTCGAACAGGCAGCCGAGCGCCAGCACATCGTTGCCGCAAAAGATGGCGGTCGGCCGGCTCGGCGACGCCTGCAGTATGTGGCGCAGGCCGGCACGGCCGCCGGCGAAGCTGTAGGGCTGCTCGCACAGCGCGCCGGCGTCCGGCTTGATCCGCAGTGCACGCAGCGTGCCGAGGAATCCTTCGGTACGTAGTCGCGCCCGATCGTTGTGTTGGGCAATCCCGGAGATCATGCCGAAGTCGCGGTGGCCAAGGTCATACAGGTGCCTGGCGGCCAGCGCGCCGATCTCGACGTTGTCGAAGCCGATACAGGGATAGTGGCTGGACAGCGACCAGGTCAGGATCGTCTTGATCCCCGCAGAAGGCGTCGCTGCAGGAGTTTTCGGTGGAACTGCACCCGGGCGTGACGGCAGGTCAGCGCGTGATTCCCGTCAACGTGGTCGGGTGCTATGCGCCCGCCGGCCGCTATGCGCATATCGCCTCCGCCTATATGGGCGTCGCGACGGCGAAGGCTGCGGGGGTCAGGACCGTAGTGGCATGCTCGAGCCCGTTCCGCGGCCAGGGTATCCATCCTCACGTTCTGTATGCCTTCCAGGCGGCGGGCGCGGACCTGATTCTGACCCTTGGCGGGGTGCAGGCCATCGCGACGATGGCGTACGGCCTCTTTACGGGAAAACCGGCCGACGTGGTGGTGGGCCCCGGCAACAAGTTCGTCGCGGAAGCCAAGCGCACGCTGTTCGGCCAGGTTGGCATCGACGTGTTCGCAGGGCCGTCGGAGGTTGCGGTCATCGCGGACGACAGCGCCGATGCCGCCATCGTGGCCAGCGATCTGGTCGGGCAAGCCGAACATGGGCACGAATCTCCCGCCTGGCTGTTCACGACATCGCGCGAGCTGGCCGAACGGGTGATGGCGCTGGTCCCGGACCTGATCGCCGCGTTGCCCCCGACAGCCAGGGATGCCGCGACTGCCGCGTGGCGCGACTACGGTGAGGTCATCCTGTGCGACAGCCGCGAAGCGGTCGCGGACATCTCCGACCGCTACGCGTCCGAACACCTGGAGGTCCATGCCCGCGATCTCGATTGGTGGCTCGCCAACCTGACGTGCTATGGCTCGCTGTTCCTCGGCGAGGAAACCACGGTGGCGTTCGGCGACAAGACCAGCGGGCCCAATCACGTGCTGCCCACCAAGGGGGCGGCCCGCTATTCGGGCGGCCTGTCGGTTCACAAGTTCATGAAGACCCTGACGTGGCAAAGGATGACGCGCGAGGCGACCCGGCAGATCGGGCAGGTCACCGCCCGCATCTCGCGCCTGGAGGGCATGGAGGCGCATGCGCGTACCGCCGACGACCGCATGGCGAAGTACTTTCCGGGTGCCCGCGCGGAGATGGGCGCGCCGGTGGAGGTCTGACCATGTCGGTCCTTGATGGCCCGGCATCCGCTACCCGGCTTGCCGCCGCGCTGAACGGCCGTCAGGCCCTTGTCACCGGCGGCAGCTCGGGAATCGGCGAGACGATCGCGATGGCGTTGGGCCGCGCCGGTGCGCGCATCCTGCTGGCCGCGCGCCGCCAGGCTCAGCTCGATGCCGCGGCGGGCCGGCTTGATGCGCTCGGGATAGCGGTCGACACGGCGGCCTGCGACGTCTCCGATCTCGACGCCATCCCGGCGGCCGTTGCGGCCATGCGGGACCGGCACGGGCATATCGATATCCTGGTCAATGCCGCGGGCATGAACCTGCGCGAGCCGTTTGAAGCGGTCACGCCCGCGTCCTGGCGCCTTCAGCTCGATACGCACCTCGGCGCGCCATTCATTCTGACCCAGGCGCTGGCGCCCGCGATGCGCGATGCCGGCTGGGGACGCATTCTGAACATCGCGTCGCTGCAGTCGTATCGGGCCTTCGCCAACAGCGCGCCATACGGCGCCGCCAAGGGCGGCATCGTCCAGCTGACGCGCGCCATCGCCGAGCGGTGGTCCTCGCATGGCATTACCTGCAATGCGATCGGACCGGGCTTCTTTCCGACCGCGCTGACCGGGCCGGTATTTGCCGACGCGGCGCTGGCACAGCATCACGCCGCCCGCACCTGCATCGGGCGCAATGGCGAACTGGCAGACCTGCAGGGGCTGGCGGCGTTTCTCGCCAGCGATATGGCGGCCTATATCACCGGCCAGACCTTCATGGTCGACGGAGGGTACACGGCGAAATAGGCAACGGCCGGCGCAGACGGCGAACCCGCACGCGGCCTCATCGATACAAGGGCGTCCAGCGCGCCCCCATGACAAGACTCACAGGAGACAGCCATGACGACGCGGACCGCGGAGCAGGACCCGGGGCGCAAGCTGCGCAAGGTAGTGACGTCGAGCACGATCGGCGCGATGGTGGAGTGGTACGACTTCTTTCTGTACGGCGTGGTGGCCGGCCTGGTCTTCAACAAGCTCTATTTCCCGTCCACCGATCCGCTGGTCGGCACGCTGCTCGCCTACGCCACCTTCGCCGCTGGCTTTGTCGCCCGTCCCCTCGGCGGCGTCATCTTCGGCCACTTCGGCGATACGCTCGGCCGCAAGCGCATGCTGGTCCTGACGCTGATGATCATGGGCGTCGCCACCACCGCCATCGGCCTGATCCCGACCTACGAACAGATCGGCGTCTGGGCTCCCATCCTGCTGCTGATCTGCCGGATCGCGCAGGGCATCGGACTGGGCGGAGAGTGGGGTGGCGCGGTGCCAAGCCGACCCGGAATCTCGCCATCGGCGCGGCACGCCCGGGCGGCGTGGTGATGCATATCGGCCTGCAGGACTGGGCTAGCGAGATCGACATGCGCAAGCTGACGCTCGCCGAGCTGACCTTGCTCGGCACCTACACCTACACGATGGCGGATATGCGCGCGACGGTGGCGGCGCTGGACGCCGGCAGTTTTGGCGACCTGGAATGGGTCGAGACCCGATCCCTGGCCGACGGCCCTCAGGCATTCGACGATCTGTCCGCCGGACGGGTGGCCGCGGCCAAGGTCGTGCTGCTGCCGGCGTCGGTGTAACCGAGGGTGCCGTAGAAGCCCTCGGCGCCTTCCGCCGGCGGGTGTCGGTATCGCGTCAGCCTAAGGGCGGGGCCTCCAGGAGCTTGACGACATCACGGTGGCCGGCGTGCAGCGCCAGCTGGGCGGCTGTGTGGCCGGCTTCGTTCCGGGCGTAGACGTTTGCGCCGGCGTTGACCAATTGCCTGACGATGTCGGTCTTTCCGTTGGCGGCCGCGGTCATCAGCGCGGCGTTCCCGTGGTGGTCGCGCGCATGGACATTGGCTCGCGCGGCAATCAGGGTCCGGACGACTTCATGCTGGCCCTTTTCCGAGGCCCGGATCAACGCCGTGTTGCCGAGATGATCGGTGGCGTCGCGATTGGCATCGGCCTTCAGCAGGCGCACCAGGACATCGACATGCCCATTTTCGGCCGCGAGCATCATCGGCGTAGCGCCGGCGTTGTTCATGGTATCGACGTTGGCGTTGGCCTTCACCAGCGCGTCGAAGATGGCAACGTGGCCTTTCTGCGCGGCGTGGCTCAGCGCCGTGTTCCCGCTCTCGGTTCTGAGATGGACGTTGGCGTTGGCATCCAGCAGTACACGAACGGTGTCTATCGCCAAGAATTCCGTGGCAAGAATCAGGGCCGTGTATCTGGCATGGCTGGCTCCATCGATATCGGCATTGACCTCGATCAGATCCCGCACCATGTCTGCGTGGTTCTGGCGCGCCGCCATCATCACGGCGGTGTGTCCGACGCTGTTCCTTGTGTGTACGTGTGCGCCAGCCGCGAGCAGCCGAAGCAACAGGTGACGATTGCCGTGGATCGCCGCGAAGATCAATGCGGTGTCGCCTTTATGGTTTGCGGCATTGACGTTCGCGCCGGCATCCATCAGCGCGTCGGCAACATCGGTCCAATTCCTGTCTGCGGCCAGAATCAACGGTGTGTTTCCGTATCGGCCACTCGCCTCGAGATTGGCGCCTGCGGAAATGAGCTGGCGGACGACTTCCAGATGGTTGTGAACGGTTGCCAGCAGCAAGGCGTTGTCGCCCGCGTTGTTCGCGGCATCGAGGCGGGCGCGCTCAGGGCCCTCCAGCAGGCAAGAGACGGCCTCGAGTGCGCCGTGTTCCGCGGCGACGATCAAGGCGGTGTTGCCCTGCGAGTCGGTCATGGTCGCCAGAGCCGGCTGCCGGGCCAGCCGGCTTGCGGCGGCGGCGCCGTTGCCCTGTTGCAGATCGAGGATCAGCTGGTCGAAGTCCGCGGGTGTCGGCGTTGTCGATTCTTGCGGGGAGGCAGCAGGGCTCGTGTCGAGGGGAGCAGGGTGCGGTGGTCAAGTTTTATCAGACAGTCGTTAAGGTGGTCTGGTTGAACTTGTCCTCGTAATCCTGCGGCGACTCATACCCCAGTGTCGAATGCAGACGCATGGGGTTATAGAAGCCAACGATGTACTGCATGATGTCGCGCCGGGCTTCGGCCCGGTCGGCGTAGCGGCGCTGCCACACGCGCTCCATTTTCAAGTTCAGGAAGAAGCGTTCGGCCACCGCGTTGTCCCAGCAGTCGCCCAGGCGGCTCATGCTGCAGACCATCCCGTGACGCGCCAGCAAGCTCTGGTACTCGTCGCTGGCGTACTGGCTGCCACGATCCGAATGCACGATCAGACCCGCCCCGGCTTGCGGTGCGCAATGGCCATCTGCAACGCGCTTACCACCAGGGTGGACGGCATGGCGCGGCCATGGACAGCCACGACCTTGCGGGAGTACAGGTCCAGCACACCGCCAGGTACAGCCAGCCCTCTAGCGTGCGGATATACGTGATATCCGACACCCACGCCTGGTTGGCGCCGCGGGTCTGAACTGTCGATCCAGCACGTTGCGCGCGACCGGCCGGTCGTGCCGGCTGTTGGTCGTTGCCACAAATTTGCGTTTCACACCGGACGCAGATGGGCCTGACGCATCAGCGTGCGAGCGCGATACCGGCCGATCTTGGACCCCTTGCCGGCTCACATCCCGCGCCACCCGCCGGCTGCCATAGGTGCGCCCGCTGGCCTCGAATGCGGCGCGCACGTACACCATCTGTCTGGTCCGCTTGGCGTCGCCACCGGGGCGGCGCAAGAACGCATAATAGCCAGCGCGGCTGACACCCAGCGCCAGGCAGGCGCGGCTCAGGGGAATGGCCTCCTTCTGCAAACCACTGACTGCGTGATACATCACTTCAGTTCGCGGGCGAAGAAGGCCGATGCCTTTTTTAGGATCAGGTTGTCCTCCTTCAGGCGCCGGTTCTCTTCCTCCAGCTGACGGATGCGTTGCTGCTCCGGCGTCAGCGGCCTACCAATCCCCTTCTCGCCCTTGAGCTCGGCGTCGTACTGGGCCAGCCAGCGCCGTACGGCCGTCTCGCCAATGGCCATCGAGTGGCACACCTCGGCCACCGACAGGCCTTGATCCCGGATCATCCGGACCACCTCCAGCTTGAAGGCAGGGTCAAATTTGCGGCGTTGCTTCATGGTTCGGTCTTTTTCCTCGTCGATCGTGATTTTCCACTTATCGACCTGTCTGAGGAAATTGAACCACCGCAGAGGGAGCGGAGGGAGGGGTAGAACGGTTGACGATGGCGTGCAACATGGGCGTTCTCCAGGAGAGGTGACCAGCGACGACCCTGCGGTGCTGGATGGAAGTCGCCGGGTGGGAAAAACGGCACCAAGTTTGATGCCGGCCCCCGAGCTCCACTTGCGGGCATGTCACCTTTTGATCGGAACTGACCGATCACAGCGGGTCGCCGACTCCATCCCGCCGACTCCATCACCGCGGCCCGTCAGCCTGCGCGCTCAACGCGGGCCGTCCGCAACTCCGAGCCCGCGCAGCAGCGCATTGTGGAACTGCGCCGGCGATTCGACCTGCGGCGAATGGCCCAGCTCCGGGAAGGCGACCAGCGTTGCGTTCGGAATCGTGCGGGCCGCGCTCCGTCCGAGCACGGGGTAGTTGCCGAGCTTCGCGGCGATGTCCGGCGCCGCGCGATTGGCCCCCGGCGCGGTGCGGTCCTTCTCGCCGATCATCACCAGCGTCGGCACGCCGATCCGCGAGAACTCGTGGATGACCGGCTGCGTGAACAGCATCTCGGAGGTCTGCGCCTGGTTCCAGGCCACCTGTTCCTTGCCGGGACCGGCGTACATCCCGGCCTGCATCGATACCCATCGATCGTATTCGGGCCGCCACTTGCCGTTGTAGTAGAAGCGCAGCTGATAGGCCTTGATCGAATCGAAGCTGGTCTTGAGCTCGCCCTGATACAGCTGATCGACGGTGGCATAGGGGACGCCCTCGGCCTGCCAGTCTTCCAGCCCGATCGGATTGACCAGCACCAGTTGCTCCACCGTCTTCGGATACTGCAGCGCGAAGCGCGCGGCCAGCATGCCGCCCATCGAATGGCCGATCACGGTGGCGCGCGTCACGCCGCGCGATTGCAGCAGCGCCTGCGTATTGGCGGCGAGCTGCGCGAAGCTGAACTGGTATCCGCGCGGTTTGGTGGACGCGCAAAAGCCGATCTGGTCCGGCGCGATCACGCGAAAGCCGGCATTGGTCAGCGTGTCGATCGTCGCTTCCCACGTCGCGCCGCAGAAGTTCTTGCCGTGCAGCAGCACCGCGGTGCGGCCATTGGGCTTGCCCTTCGGCGCGACGTCCATGAAGGCCATCGACAGGTCCTGTTGCTGCGACTGGAAGGTGAAGCGCTGGATCGGGTGAGGGTACGGGAAGCCTTCGAGTTGTGGGCCGTAGGGGGTGACGGCACCAGGCGGGGTACTGGCTGAGCCGGGCTCGGCCGCCATGGCGGCGGGCAACGTCGCGGTCAGGGCCAGCGACACGGCGAGCGTCGATAGCGGCAACAACCGGGGCGGGGTCGTATTCATGCAAGACTCCAGATGGTCGGGAACGGCGTCGGCGGCGAGGCCGTTGGCACGGAGAAAGAAGCGGATCGATGTGACCATGAGATAACAGTAAAGTTCATGGCAGATGGCCGGCCTCATCAGGCCGGTGTCAGCAGGCTGGTCTCATCAGGCGGTCAGAACGGCGCGCCCATATGCGAAGAACGGATAAGGCCGAACGATTTGATTCGTTGACTGGCGATGGGCGGTCTCCTTAGCATCGATCCCATTCGATGCCAGCGCGAGCACCGCCTTTGCATCGTGCCTTGATCCATTTCGAACTCCGTATCCAGACATGACCGTTTCCCTCCAGGCGGCACGGCCGGCGCGTCCTCCCGTCGTGACGCCACGCGCCGGCACCGGCTTCGAGATCCGTCCCTTCGACGCGCCGCTGGGCGCCGAAGTCGTGGGGCTGGACCTGTCGCAGTCGCTGTCGGACGCGGATTTCGCCCGTATCCACCGTGCCCATCTGGACCACCACGTGCTGGTGTTTCGCGACCAGCGCATCACGCCCGACGAACAGATTGCGTTCAGCCGGCGCTTTGGCCCGCTGCAGATCCACGTGCTGCACCAGTTCCAGTTGCCAGGCCATCCGGAGATCCTGATCGTCTCCAACGTGCTGAAGGACGGCAAGCCGATCGGCCTTGGCGATGCCGGCCATTTCTGGCATTCGGACCTGTCGTACAAGGAAAAGCCGAGCCTGGGCTCGCTTCTCCATGCGCAGGAGCTGCCGGCCGAGGGCGGCGACACGCTGTTCGCCAACCAGCATTTGGCCTGGGAGACGCTGCCGGCCGAATTGAAGCGGGCGGTCGAAGGGCGCCAGGCCGAACACACCTATCTCGCGCGCTATGCCGAGCTGCAGCAGCGCAGCCCGTGGCGCCCGAACCTGACGGCCGAGCAGATCGCGCAGGTCAAGCCGGTGCTGCAGCCCGTCGTGCGCACGCATCCGGAGACCGGCCGGCGCGCGCTGTTCGTCAGCGAGCATTTCACCACGCGGATCGTCGGCCTGCCCGACGATGAAAGCCGCGCGCTGCTCGACGCGCTGTTCGCGCACAGCGTCAAGCCGGAATTCGTCTATCGCCACCGCTGGCAGCCGCACGATCTGGTGTTCTGGGACAACCGCTCGCTGCTGCATCTGGCGGCCGGCTGTCCGGCCGATCAGCGCCGCGTGATGTACCGCACCACGATCGAGGGCGACATCCCGTTCTGACGGCACGGACAACCCCGGGGCCGATCCGAAGCGGCCCGCAGTGGCGGGATTGGCCAGCCTGATGGACCGCCTCCTGGCGGTCCGACTACCCCTTCGCAAGACAACCAGAATTTTCTCCGGAGCCCCACCATGGCAGCACCGTATCCCCGTTCGTCCCTGCTCAGCAAACTGGGCCGCCGCCTGATTGCGCTTGCCGTCGGCGCCAGCGTCGGCGCCGGCGCACTGGCGTTTGGCAGACCGGCCCACGCCGAAGGGCAGATCCGCATCGCCGAGCAGTTCGGCGTGGTCTACCTGCTGCTCAACGTCGCCCGCGAACAGCAGCTGATCGAGAAGCAGGGACAGAAGCAGGGCATTGACATCAAGGTCGAATGGACCCGGCTGTCGGGCGGCGCCGCCGTCAACGACGCGCTGCTGTCGGGCGCGATCGACGTCGGCGGCGCGGGCGTCGGTCCGCTGCTGACGCTGTGGGACCGCACCCGCGGCAAGCAGAACGTCAAGGGCATCGCCTCGCTCGGCAGCTTCCCGTACTACCTGGTCAGCAACAATCCGAAGGTCAGGACGCTGGCCGATTTCACCGACAAGGATCGCATCGCATTGCCGGCGGTCACGGTGTCGGTACAGGCGCGCGTGCTGCAGCTGGCCGCGGCGAAGCAGTGGGGCGACAAGGCCTTCAACCAGCTCGACAAGTGGACCGTGGCGATGCCGCATCCCGAGGCGGCGTCGGCCATCATCAACGGCGGCACCGAGGTCACCGCGCATTTCGCCAATCCGCCGTTCCAGGAGCAGGAACTGGCCGGCAATCCGAACGCGCATATCGTGCTCAATTCGTACGACGTGCTCGGCGGTCCCAGTTCGTCGACGGTGCTGTACGCGACCGAGAAATTCCGCAACGAAAACCCGAAGACCTACCGCGCCTTCGTCGACGCACTGGCCGAAGCGGCGCGCTTTGCCACCGCCAATCCCGAGGCCGCCGCCGACCTCTATATCCGCGCGAACAAGGCGAAGATCGACCGCACGTTGCTGGTTGGCATCCTGAAGAACCCGCAGGTGCAATTCCGTATCGCGCCGCAGAACACCTTCGTGCTGGCGGAATTCATGCATCGCGTCGGCGCGATCCGCAATCAGCCGAAGTCGTGGCAGGACTATTTCTTCGCCGATCCGGCCACCGCGCAAGGGAGCTGATCATGACCGCCACCGTCTCGCAACCGCTGCGCGTGGTCGGCGCCGCCGGCCAACGCGGCCCCCTGCTGCAGATCGACGACGTCTCGCTCGAGTATCGGACGCCGGAGCGCGTGGTGCGCGCCACGCACCGCGTCAGCTTCGATGTGCACGCCGGCGACCGCTTCGTGCTGCTGGGTCCCTCGGGCTGCGGCAAGTCGACGCTGCTGAAGGCGGTGGCGGGATTCGTCCCGCCGATCGAGGGCGAGATCCGGCTCGACGGCGAACGCGTGCGCGCGCCGGGGCCGGATCGCATCGTCGTGTTCCAGGAATTCGACCAGCTGCCGCCGTGGAAGACGGTCAAGCAGAACGTGATGTTCCCGCTGATGCAGGCGCGCGGACTGCGCCGTGCCGAAGCGGCCGACGTGGCGCTGCACTACCTGGACAAGGTGGGCCTGGCCAACTTCGCGGACGCCTATCCGCATACGCTGTCCGGCGGCATGAAACAGCGCGTGGCGATCGCCCGGGCGCTGGCGCTGCGGCCCAAGGTGCTGCTGATGGACGAACCGTTCGCGGCGCTCGATGCGTTGACCCGCCGCCGCATGCAGGAGGAACTGCTGGCGCTGTGGCAGGACGCGGCCTTCACGCTGCTGTTTGTCACGCATTCGATCGAGGAGGCGCTGGTGGTCGGCAACCGCATCCTGCTGCTGTCGCCGCATCCGGGGCGCGTACGCGCCGAGCTGAACAGCCACCAGTTCGATCTGCGCAGCCAGGGCAGCGCGGCCTTCCAGCAGACCGCGCAGCGCATCCATCGGCTGCTGTTCGATACGCCGGGGCCGGACGCCGCCGCCGACACTGACATCGCGGACGCCGCCGACATTCCGCCGCGTACCGCGCGGGCACGCTGAAGGGGACAGCCATGACGACCATCGCCACTACGACAACGCAGTCCCTGCCGCCGCTGCGGCCCGAGTACGAACGCGAGCTCGAACCCTTCACCGCCACCGCGGTCGCCCGGGCGCTGCCGCTGCGCCAGCGGCTGTGGCAGAACAGCGGATTGCGTCGCGCCGTGATCCTTCTGGTACTGGCGGCGCTGTGGGAGACCGTCGCCCGGCTGCAGAACAACGATCTGCTGCTGCCATCCTTCCTTGCCACCGCACAGGCCTTCATCGAGGGGCTGACGACCGGCGAGCTGCTGAACAAGGCCGCGATCTCGCTGACGATCCTGCTGCAAGGCTATGCCGCCGGCATTGCGCTCGCCTTCGTGCTGACCACGCTGGCGGTCTCCACGACGATCGGGCGCGACCTGCTCGATACCCTGACCGCGATGTTCAACCCCTTGCCGGCGATCGCCTTGCTGCCGCTCGCGCTGCTGTGGTTCGGCCTGGGCAGCGGCAGCCTGATCTTCGTGCTGATCCACTCGGTGCTGTGGCCGTTGGCGCTGAATACTTATGCGGGTTTTCGTGGCGTGCCGGAGACCTTGCGCATGACGGGACGCAACTATGGCCTGCGCGGGCTGCGCTATGTGCTGCTGATCCTGGTGCCGGCCGCGCTGCCGGCCATTGTGTCGGGCCTGAAGATCGGCTGGGCCTTCGCCTGGCGCACGCTGATCGCGGCCGAGCTGGTGTTTGGCGCGTCGTCGGGCAAGGGCGGCCTGGGCTGGTACATCTTCCAGAACCGCAACGAGCTCTATACCGACCGCGTATTCGCCGGCCTGGCGATGGTGATCCTGATCGGCCTGCTGGTCGAAGGGCTGGTGTTCCGCACGCTGGAGGCGGCCACGGTGCGGCGCTGGGGCATGCAGCGCTAGGCCTCGCAGCACCCGCGCCGTCGCCGGGCGCCGCGCTATTGCCGCGCGCCGGCCTTGACCAGAATCTTCTCGATTTCCCGATAGCCGCGCTGCCGCGCATGCTGCAGCGCGCTCACGCCCTTGCCATCGGGAATATTCACATCGGCCTTCGCATTGACCAGCAGGCGGACGATCTCGGTGTGCTTCGGTCCGCCATCGCCGAGAATGATCGCTTCCAGCAGGGCGGTCCAATGCAGCCTGTTGATGTGATTGACGTCCACCCCCGCGGCGATCAGGATGCGCACGGTCTCGACATGGCCGCGTTCGGCCGCCGGAATCAGCGCCGTGCCGCCATAGCGGTTGGTGCTCTTCAGATCGGCGCCATGCGTCAGCGTCATCTTCAGGATCTCGTTGTGGCCGCGCGCACCCGCATGGAGGTAGGCGCTGTCCTGGATGCGGTCCTTGGCATTGACGTTGGCGCCGGCGTCGATCAGCACCCTGGCGGCGTCGACATGGTTGTGGCGGGTCGCGATCAGCAGCGGCGTGGCGCCGCTCTCGTCCCGCGCTTCCAGATTGGCCCCTTGCTTGATCAGCAGGGCAATGGCGGCGGCATCGCCGTTCGCGGCCGCCGCTTGCAGGCGGGCATCCAGCTTCCCGGTACTCGCGCTGGCCGGGAGAATCATCAGCAAGGCGATCAACGACGCCAGAAGAATACGTATACGCGCTCGCAGCATTTTGTTCGGTAGTGACAGGTCTCGACGACAGGTCGACGGGACGGGCAGTCTGGGACAAGCGGTGGGGCCATCGGCCGTATGCGGGCTGGCCCAGGGCGGCATCTTAAATGGCCTCCCATTGATTCCCAAGCGAAATCATCGAATGGCGCCCAGTACCGGGGCGAATGGGATATTCCACGCTGGCGTCAAGGCCGCCATTGCGGGGCGGCGCGGATCGGGCTACCGTCGGTTCAGGACCGGGTGCAACGAACGCCCCCGCAATGTCCGAATGAACGAATGCCCCACAACAAGGAGACCCCCATGCCGGACCCGATCGACTATGCGCAACTGGTGGCGGCCATCGGCGATGCCATCGTGATCGCCGACGCCCAGGGCGCCATCACGCTATGGAATCCAGCGGCGGAGCGGATGTTCGGCTATAGCCAGGCCGAGGCGCTGGGCCAATCGCTCGATCTGATCATTCCGGAGCGTCTGCGCGCGCGGCACTGGCAGGGCTACGACAAGACGATGGCGACCGGCACGACCCGCTACGGCAGCGAGTTGCTGAAGGTACCGGCGATCGACAAGGACGGCAAGGCAATGTCGATCGCCTTCACGGTCGCGCTGCTGAAGGACGCGGGCGGCGCCGTGACTGGGATCGTCGCGGTGATCCGCGACGAGACCGCCCGCTTCCAGGAGGAGCGGGCGCTGAAGAAGCGGCTCGCCGAGCTGGAGAGCCAGGTGGGCGAGCGGGCGTAGGGCCGTCGTAGCGCAGGCTCGGAGCGGGCCTGGAACGGTCGCTGCGCAGCTGTAGAGCGCGATAGCGCCTTATTGGTCCAGCGGCGCGCCGTCGATGGTCCGCCGCATCGACACCGGCCGATACAGCGGGGCGCGCTTGTGCTCGACGTCGTCGACCAGCTCGATGCCGATCCCCGGCGCGTCCGGCACGGCGATAAAGCCGTTCTCCGGCACCGGATAGCGCTTGACCAGATCGGCACCGAGCAGTTTCTGGCCCGACTTCAGCACCAGGTTCTCGAAGCCGGTCGGATATTCCTGGATCGCGAAGTTGGGCACCGCCGCGGCGACCTGCATGCAGGCGGCCAGGCTGATCGGCGACAGCGGGTTGTGCGGAGCGATATCGACGTTCTGCGCCTCCGCCAGCGCGGCGATCTTCCTTGCGCCGGTGATGCCGCCGCAGACGCAGACGGAGGTGCGCGCGAAACGCACGCCGCCGCCGGCCAGCTGCAGATGGAATTCGGCCGGCGTGCAGAAGCGCTCGCCGGTGGCGATCGGCACGCGGATGGCATGGCCGACCGTCGTCATCTGCGGATAGAACTCGGGCCGCAGCGGATCCTCCAGCCACATCGGGGTCAGCGGCTCCAGCACCTGACCGATGGCAATGGCCTCGGCCGGGCTCAGGCGCCGATGCATCTCGATCAGCAGGTCGACATCGGGACCGACGGCCTCGCGGAAGGCCATCACGCGCTCCCTGGCGTCGCGCACCTTGCCGGCGTGCGAGCGGAAATAGGCCTCGCCCTCCGGTTCGTCGAGGAAGGGGTTGATATGCCCGACCGCGGTAAAGCCCTCCGCGCGCAGGCGGCGGCAGTCGGCCAGCACCTCGTCCAGCGTTTCCGCGTAGACGTGGCCGTAGACGCGCAGCTTGTCGCGATACCCGCCCCCCAGCAATTGCCAGACCGGCGCCTGCAGGCGCTTGCCCAGCAGGTCCCACAGTGCGATATCGATGGCCGATACCGCGGCATTGACCGCCGTGCCGCGGAAATGCGAGAAGCGCTGCATCACGTTCCAGTGCATCTCGATCTGGTTCGCGTCCTTGCCGACCAGATACTGGCCGAATTTCTCCAGCGCGGCCTTGGCGGCCTCGATATGGCCCCAGGAACCGGCCTCGCCATAGCCGGTCAGGCCGGCCTCCGTGCGGATGCGGGCATAGAGGAACTGCCCGACGTGCAGGGCTTCGACCGAGGTAATGCGATGGATGGACTTGTTCATGGCAATTCGATGTATTGGATCAATCCAGCTTGATGCCCGACTGGCGGATCAGGTCGCCCCAGCGGCGGGTTTCGCTGGCAATGCGTTTGCCGAAGGCTTCCGGACCGGCACCGACCGGATCGGCGCCCGCGGCCGACAGCTTTTCGCGGATGGCCGGCTGCTGCAGCATCTTCTGCAGTTCGGTGTTCAGCTTGTTGACGATCTCGGGCGGCGTGCCATGGGGCGCGGCCAGCCCGAACCAGATGCTGAACTGGAAGCCCGGCAGGCCGGCCTCGGCGGCGGTCGGCACATCGGGCAGCGTCGGCACGCGGCGCGGTCCGGCGACGGCCAGCGCGCGGATCTTGCCGCTGACCACGTGCGGCGCGATGGTCGGCGCGGCGGAGGCGAGCATCTGGATCTGCCCGGCCATCAGATCCGTGATCGCCGGGCCCGAGCCCTTGTAGGGGACGTGCGTGACCGGAATGCCCGATACCTGCTTGAACAGCTCGCCGGCGATATGCGGGCCGCTGCCGGCGCCGCCCGAGCCGTAGTTCAGCGCATTCGGATGCGCCTTGCCGTAGGCCAGCAGGTCCTTGAGGGTGCGTACCGGCAAAGAAGGCGTGACGGCCAGCACCACCGGCGTTTCGGCGATCAGCGTGACCGGCGTCAGGTCCTTGACCGGGTCGTACTTCAGGTTGGAAAACAGCGCCGGCGTCGCGGTCTGGCCGACCTCGTTGGCCAGCAGCGTGTAGCCGTCGGGCGCGGCCTTGGCCACCATGCCCGCCGCGATGGTGCCGCTGGCGCCGGGGCGGTTGTCCACCACGAAGCTCTTGCCCAGCGACTCGGACAGGTATTGCGCGGCCAGCCGCGCGACGATATCGGTGGTGCCGCCGGGCGAGTAGGGCACCACGATGGTCACGGGGCGGGTCGGATACGCGGTCTGCGCAAGGGCGGCGCCGCAGGCGGCGGCCAGCGTCAGCGCGCCAAGCAGGCGCGCGGCGGTGGATGGTTGGTTCATGGCTGTTGTCTCCTCGGTCGTTCCGGCCTTGCGCGTAGACCCGGTCGGATATTCCAGGCTGTTTGTTCGCGGCCGGTTATTGGCGCTGCATCGATGCCGATGCCGGAATTGGCGATGACTTTGCGGTGAATTGGCGGTGAATTTGCGTGGTCACCGCTGTGCAATTTGCGATGCAGATGGATGGTGACTGTAGGGAGTCGATCCGCCGTTGGGAATCAAATTCTGTAGTGTTATTTCTATGTTCTATATAGAATTCGCGGATGACCGCCATCGACCTGAGCCCGGCCTTTGTCCGCCTTGCCCGGCATATCCGCGAACGCATCATCGGAGGGGAATGGCTGCCCGGCCAATTGCTGCCCGGCGAAGAGGCGCTTGCCAGGGAACTGAAAGTCAGCGTCGGCACCGTGCGCAAGGCGTTCGACGTCCTCAGCGGACAGGGCCTGGTCACGCGCCATCGCGGCCGCGGCACGTTTGTCGCGCGCGCCACCGACGAGCGCGCCTTCACCAGCTTCTTCCGCCTGGTCGATCGCGCCGATGGCGCACGGCGGCTGCCGGTCGATACCGTCCTGAGCCGCGAACGGGCGAGCGCCGACGATGAGGAAAAGGCGGCGCTGAAGCTGCCGCCCGACGCGATGGTCTACCGGCTGCGGCGCCGCCGGGACATCGACGACACCC
>NZ_CP080293.1:2665000-3527866 GCF_026210475.1 Cupriavidus cauae | reverse complement strand
GCGCGTCCTAGCGCGACAGCGCGGCGTCCAGCGCGGCCAGCTGCGCGGGCGTGCCGACGTTCTCCCAGCGGCCCGCGAAGCGCTCGCCGGTGGCCAGGCCCGCCGCAATGGCCGCGCGGTAGAACGGCGTCATCGGCACCTTCTGCCCGGGCGCGATGCCGGCGAAGGTGCGCGTGTCGTACAGGCCGATATTGCCGAAGGTCAGGCGCGCAGCGCCCTCGGCCAGCGGCGCCTCGCCCGGCAGCGACAGCTTGCCATCGGCGCCGAGCGCGAAATCGCCCTCGGGGTGGAACGGCGGATTGGGCACCATCACCAGATGCATGCGCGGTTCGGGCGAGACCGCCATCGCCGCGGCGCGCGGCAGCAGCGCGCGGAAGTCGTAGTCGCAATAAATGTCGCCCGATACCGCGACGAAGATCTCGCCCTTGCCATCGCGGCCGGTGCCGTCGTCCGCACTGCCATCGCGGATCTCGCCATCGCCACCGGTGCCTTCCCGCAGCAGCGGCAGCGCCTGCGCGATGCCGCCCGCGGTTTCCAGCGCCTCGCCTTCCGCCGAATAGGCCAGCCGCACGCCGAAGCGGCTGCCGTCGCCGAGCGCCGCCTCGATCTGCTCGCCGAGCCAGGC
Source organism: Cupriavidus cauae (assembly GCF_026210475.1). Taxonomy (NCBI): domain Bacteria; kingdom Pseudomonadati; phylum Pseudomonadota; class Betaproteobacteria; order Burkholderiales; family Burkholderiaceae; genus Cupriavidus; species Cupriavidus cauae. Next base: position 3,527,241 of record NZ_CP080293.1, on the reverse strand, counting down.
GTGGTTGATGACGATCTCGGTCAGGCCGGCGCGGGCCAGCGCCTCGATGGTCCAGACGATCAGCGGCTTGCCTCCGACCTGCAGCAGCGGCTTCGGGCAGCCATCGGTCAGCGGGCGCATGCGCTCGCCGCGTCCGGCGGCGAAGATCATCGCTTTCAAATCAGGGTCTCCAGGACGAGCAGGGTGGCCATGCCGCCGGCGATGGTCCAGCCGATGCTGCGCGTGCGCGCGGCGATCACGATGGCCACCACGCCGGCGATCAGGCGGGCATTGTCGAGGCCGATGGCCAGCTGGCCATCGCGCATCAGCAGGTCGGGCGCGATCAGCGCCGACAGCATCGCCGCCGGCACGAACTGCAGCGCGGTGCGGAACCACGCCGGCAGACGCACCTTGCCTTCGACGGCGATAAAGGACAGGCGGATCAGATAGGTGGCCAGGCCCGCGGCCGCCATCACGCCCAGCAGCATCCACGGGCTCATGCGGCGCGCTCCTTGCCGGCGGGACCGCTCTGGCGCGGAAGCAGCAGCATGCCGACCGCGATGCCGCCCAGCGCCGCCGCCATCAGCCCGAGCTTGTGCGGCACGTTGAAGCACAGCACCGCCAGCACGCTGGCGGTTACCGCCGCGGCGATGTGCGAGCGGTGCTTCAGGCCGGGCACGATGATCGCGATGAAGGTCAGCGGCAGGAAGAAGTCCAGCGGCCAGTGGCGCGGCACCTGGGCGCCGACCAGCACGCCGGCCAGCGTCGACAGTTGCCAGCTGCTCCACAGCGCGAAGCCCGCGCCGAAGAAGTACCAGTGCCGGTAGCGCCGTTGCACCGGGTCGTCGCCGAGCCGCCGGGTCATCGCGGCAAAGGCCTCGTCGGTCAGCAGATAGGCGATCAGCGCCTTCCAGCGGCGCGGCAGATGCGCCAGCGCGGGAGCGATGGTGGCCGAGTAGAGCGCGTGGCGCAGATTGACCATCGCGACCGTGGTGGCGACGATCGCCGCCGGCGTGCCCGCCGCCCACAACTGCGTCAGGATCATCTGCGAGGCGCCGCCGAAGACGATCGCGCTCATCGCGCAGGCCAGCCACGCGGGCATGCCGGCGCCGACCGCCAGCACGCCGTAGATCAGGCCGAACGGCACCACGCCCAGCAGCATCGGCGCCAGCGCGCGCACGCCGGCCCACCATTCACCGCGCCGGGTCGGGCCGCTTTCCGCGTCCATCAGAAGGTATAGCCCGCCGGGCGCTCGACGCCTTCGAGCGTATCGAACAGCCGCACCAGCTTGCGCAGCTCGCCGTAGCGGCCGGCCACCGCGCGCGCGTACTTCAGCACCAGCGGCATGTTGGCCAGGTAGCCGTCCTTGCCGTCGCGATGGTAGAGGCGCGCGAAGATGCCGAGCACCTTCAGATGGCGCTGCAGACCCATCCATTCGAAGTCGCGATAGAACTCGCCGAAGTCGCCGGCCACCGGCAGGCCGGCCTTGCGGGCGCGCTCCCAGTAGCGGATCAGCCAGTCCAGCTGCAGCTCCTCGTCCCATTCGATATAGGCGTCGCGCCACAGCGAGACCGCATCGTAGGTGATCGGGCCGATCACCGCGTCCTGGAAGTCGAGGATGCCGGGGTTGCCGCCCTTGTCGTCCCCGTCGAGCACCATCAGGTTGCGCGAATGGTAGTCGCGGTGCACGTAGACCTGCGGCTGGGCCAGGTTGTTGGCGAGCAGGGTTTGCATGACCTCGCTCAGGTCCGCCTGCTGGCCGGCATCGAGTTCCACGCCCAGATGGCGCGCCACGTACCACTGCGGGAACAGGTCCAGCTCGCGCTGCAGCAGTTCGCGGTCGTAGGCGGGCAGCGCGCCCGGCCGGGTCGCGGCCTGGATCCTGACCAGCGCCGCGGCGGCGTCGCCGTACAGCGTGCGCGCGGTGGTGATGTCCAGCTTCGACAGATAGGTGGTGTTGCCAAGGTCCGCCAGCAGCAGGAAGCCCTGCGACAGGTCCTGCGCCAGCACGGTCGGCACCGTGACGCCGGCCTCGCCGAACAGCGCGGCGACATGGATGAAGGGGCGGCAGTCCTCGCGGGCGGGCGGGGCGTCCATCGCGATCACGGTCGGATGCGCGGGATTGTCGGTGCGCAGCCGGAAGTAGCGGCGGAAGCTGGCGTCGGCCGAAGCCGGTACGCAGGATTCGGGATCGATGGACCAATCCGGAGCGAGTCCGGACACCCACGCTTTGAGCTGGTCCTGGCGCGGGTCGAGGGGAAGTGCTGCCATGCCGGAAAGGGTCGATAAGTTGCCCCGTATAATACCCGACCAGACCCGGGCGCCGGGCGGCTCCCAGGTGGGCCGTCCTGTGCCTGGCAGCCTGTTTGGACGGTGGCTGCGGCGGTTCTGCGCAACCGTCCCGCCGTCCGACCGACGACCCGCTCGCATGACCGAACAACAACGATCACCGAATCACACCGCAATCCAGGCGCCGGGCCGCCAGCCCGGGCGCCGGCCAGTCCGGGCCCTGCGTCCGCTGGTGCTGGCCATGGCCGGCTGGTCGCTGGGCGCGCAGGCGCAAGGCCAGGCGGTCGGCTCGGCGATTCCCGCGCTGCCGGCGGCGGAGCCGACGGCCGAGGCAGCGGACCCGCGCCAGCCCCCGCGCCCCGGCGAACTGATCCCCTACCTGTCGGAGCCGGCCACCTGGCGCAGCGCCGAGGGCGATCCCAGCGCGCCCACCTATGTCTCCGGCGACAGCATGACCGGATACAACGAGCGCGGCCTGGAACTGCAGGGCAATGCCGAGCTGCGCAGCGACGGCGCCGTGATCAAGGCGGACAAGCTGACCTACGACCAGGACAGCGACGAGGCGCTGGCGACCGGCAACGTCCGGCTCTCGCGCGAAGGCACGCTGGCGGTCGGCCCCGAGGCCAGGCTGCGCGTCGAGGCCAACGAAGGCTACATGCTGTCGCCGGACTACTACTTCCAGCAGACCGGCGGCTCGGGCACGGCCGAGCGCATCGACTTCCTGACCAAGGACCAGAGCACCATCCAGCGCGCCACCTACACCACCTGTTCGCCCGACAACGCGGACTGGTACTTCAGCGCACGCCAGCTCGACCTGGACAGCGACCGCCAGGTCGGCACCGCGCACGGCGCCGTGCTGCGCTTCTTCGATGTGCCGATCCTGGCCGCGCCGGCGGTGACCTTCCCGCTGACCGACGAGCGCCGCAGCGGCTTCCTCGCACCGCTGATGGCCTACAGCTCCCGTTCGGGCTTCGACCTGACGGTGCCGTACTACTTCAATATCGCGCCGAACCGCGACCTGACGCTGTATCCGCGCGTGATGAGCGAACGCGGCGTGCAGCTCGGCGGCGACTTCCGCTATATCGGCAACGGCTATGCGGGGCGCATCCGCGGCGAGTTCCTGCCCAACGACCAGAAGACCAACTCGGACCGCTGGCTGTACTCGATCCAGCATAGCCAGAACCTGGCCAAGGGCCTGAACGCCTATGTGAACCTGAACCGGGTATCGGACGACCGCTATCCGGACGACCTGACGCGTACGGTCGCGCAGTCGACGCTGCGGCAGTACACGCAGGAGGGCGGGGTCACCTACAACTGGCAGGACTTCTCGCTGCTGGCGCGGGTGCAGACCTTCCAGACGCTGGCGCCGAGCCAGCCGACCTACGAGCGCGTGCCGCAGTTGAACGGCAAGTTCACGCGCTACAACTGGGGCGGCTTCGACGTGCAGGTCGAGGCCGACTACACGCGCTTCCGCATCCCGCTGACGAGCACCGGCTTCCAGCAGCCGCAGGGCGAGCGCGTCTTCATCCAGCCGTCGATCAGCTATCCGATCGTGCGCCCGGGCTGGTTCGTGACGCCCAAGGTCATGTTCAACGCGGCCCAGTACCAGATGGAGCCGTCGACCAACACGCCGGGCGCCAACAACACGCTGACGCGCTCGGTGCCGACCTTCAGCCTCGACGGCGGCATGACGTTCGAGCGCGACGCGCCGACCATCAGCCGGCTGTTCGGCACCAAGTACCTGCAGACGCTGGAACCGCGCCTGTTCTACGTCTACACGCCGTTCCGCGACCAGAGCGCGTTCCCGCTGTTCGATACGGTGCAGTCGGACTTCGGCTACGGGCAGATCTTCAGCGAGAACCCGTTCACCGGCTACGACCGCATCGCCGACAACAACAAGCTGACCGCGGGCGTGACCACCCGCCTGATCGAGTCCGAGACGGGTATCGAACGCTTCCGTGGTACGCTGGCGCAGCGCTTCGACTTCAGCGGCCAGCGCGTGCAGCTGACCGGCACGCTGGACGACGCCGAGCGGGGCTATTCCGATCTGCTGGCGGCCACCACGATCCAGCTGTTCCGCGGCTACTACATCAATGCCGGGATGCAGTACAACCCGGAAAACGACCGGGTGATCCAGTCGAACATCGCGTTCGCCTGGCGGCCCGAGGCGCGCAAGCTGCTGAACATCGGCTATCGCTACCGGCGCCCGACCGCGGTCACCGACAATACCGCGATCGACCAGTTCGAGATCTCGAGCCAGTGGCCGATCACGCGGCGGACCTACGGCATCGGGCGTGTCGCCTACGACATGAGCGCCAACCAGCTGGTCGATACGCTGCTGGGGCTCGAATACGCCGCCGACTGCTGGGTCGGCCGGATCGCCTACCAGCGTTTTCGCAATACCACGCAGGGCTACACCGGCCGGGTGTTTCTGCAGGTGGAGTTCCGCGGCCTGTCGAAGATCGGCTCCAATCCGCTGGATATCATGAGGTTGAACGTGCCGGGCTACGAGCCTGTCTCGGCCGCGCCGATCCCTCAGACCCAGTTCGACCATTACGAATGACAGACCATGATGAAGCGTCAAGCAGTTTCCGTATTTTCCGTTGCCGCGGCTTCGTCGCGGCGTTCGCGCGGCATCGTGCTGTCGGCATTGCTAGCCTGCGTGGCCGTTCCGGCGGCGGCGCAGCTCAAGGCACCCGGCGGGTCCGGCTCCACACCGCGCGCCACCGGCATCTTCGTGCCGCAAGGCTCGCAGGCCACGCCGCCGACCTCGCCCACCCAGCCGCGGCTGGGTTCGGGGCAGCGCACCGGCCGCTCGCAACTGGTCGACGAGGTGGTGGCGGTGGTCAACAACACCGTGATCACGCGGCGCGAGCTGCTCGATAGCGCCGACGAGATCGAGAACCAGCTGCGTACGGCCGGCCGTCCGATTCCGCCGCGGGAGGAACTGCTCGGCGACGTGCTGGAACGGCTGGTGATGGAGCGCGTGCAGACCCAGGCCGCGCAGGACGCCGGCATCCGCGTGACCGACCAGGAGGTCGACCGCGCGATCGAATCGGTCGCGCAGCAGAACCGCATCAGCGTGGCCGATCTGCGTGCGCAGGTCGACCGCAGCGGCATGACGTGGGACAAGTACCGCAGCGAGCTGCGCAAGCAGGTGCAGGTGATCCGGCTGCGCGAGCGCGAGGTCGATTCCAAGGTGCAGGTGTTCGACGGCGAGATCGACAACTATCTGGCCGCGCGCGCGGCACGCAGCGGTGCCGCCCCGACCGGCGAGCCGCAGTACGACGTCGCCCAGATCTTCGTGCGCGTGCCCGAGGGCGCCAGCGAGGCGCAGAAGGCGCAGCTGCGCGCCAAGGCGGAAGGGCTGCTGAAGCAGGCCCAGGGCGGCGCCGACTTCGCGCAGCTGGCACAGAACAATTCCGACGGCGCCGAAGGTCCCAAGGGCGGCTCGCTGGGCTACCGCGAAATCGGCCGCCTGCCGGCGCAGTTCGCCAACGCCGTGCTCGATCTGCAGCCGGGCAAGGTGGTGCCGGAGGTCGTCGAAAGCCCCGCCGGTTTCCATGTGCTCAAGCTCGCCGGCAAGCGCACCGCGCCTGCCGGCGGCGATGTCGCGCCGAGCCGCATCACGCAGACCCAGGTGCGCCATATCCTGATCCGCACCGGCCCCAACATGCCCGAGGCCGAGGCGCGCCGCCAGCTGTCCACGCTGCGTGAACGCATCCAGCACGGCACGCAGTTCGCCGATGTCGCCAAGCGCTATTCGCAGGACGGCTCGGCACAGAACGGCGGCGAGCTCGGCTGGGTGTCGCCCGGCGAGCTGGTCCCCGAGTTCGAGCAGGCGATGAACCGGCTGCGCCCGGGCGAGGTTTCCGAGCCGGTCACCAGCCAGTTCGGCGTGCACCTGATCCAGGTCGAAAACCGCCGCGAGGTCGAGGTGTCGCCGGAGAAGCAGCGCGACTTCGCCCGCGCCGAGGTGCGCGAGCAGAAGCTGCGCGCCGCCTACGAGGACTGGCTGCGCCAGCTGCGCGAGGCCGCCTATGTCGAATACCGGACCAATCGCGAGGCGTCCCGTTAAGGGACTCGCGAACGGACCGGCCATGGGACCCGCCACAGGACCCGCCACAGGACCCGCCATAGGACCTGCGATGGGACCCGCCAAGGGCTCCGTTTCGCGACCACGATGACCGCGCCGCCTGCCACACCCTCCGCCTCGCCCGCCCCGTCCGTCCCATCGCATCCGGCCGCGCCGCTGCCGATCGCGATCACGACCGGCGAGCCGGCCGGCATCGGGCCGGACATCACGATCCGCGCGGTGCTGGAGCTGGCCGGCGGGCAGGGCGGTCCGCGCTTCCATGTGCTGGGCGACGCGCGGCTGCTGGCCGAGCGGGCCGCGGCGCTCGGACTGGCGCAGGCGTGGCAGGCCAAGCTCGATGCGGGCGAGGCGGTGGTCGAAGATATTCCGCTGGCGGCCCCCTGCACGCCGGGCGTGCTCGACGCGCGCAACGGCCGCCATGTGCTGGCGCTGCTCGATGCGGCGCTGGCCGGCCTGCTGCCCCAACCAGGGCAGGCCGCCCGCTATGCGGCGGTGGTCACCGCACCGGTGCAGAAGAGCACCATCAATGACGCCGGCGTGCCGTTTACGGGCCATACCGAATATCTGGCCGAGCGGGCCGGCGTGTCGCGCGTGGTGATGATGCTGGCCGGCCCGCAGCCGGCGCATGCCAACGCGATGCTGCGGGTGGCGCTGGCCACCACCCATCTGCCGCTGCGCGCGGTGCCCGATGCGCTGGACGTGCCGATGCTGCTCGAGACGTTGACGATCGTCGACAACGATCTGCGGGGCCGCTTCGGCCTGACCCATCCCCGCATCTTGGTGACCGGCCTGAACCCGCACGCGGGCGAGAGCGGCCACCTCGGGCGCGAGGAGATCGACATCATCGCGCCGGCACTGGCGAAGGCGCGGGAGGCGGGCATCGACGCGCGCGGCCCCTATCCGGCCGACACGCTGTTCCAGCCCCGGCTGCTGCGCGATGCCGACTGCGTGCTGGCGATGTACCATGACCAGGGCCTGGCGCCGCTGAAATACGGCACCTTCGGCCATGGCGTCAATATCACGCTGGGCCTGCCGTTCATCCGCACCTCGGTCGACCACGGCACGGCGCTGGACCTGGCCGCCACGGGCCGCGCCGAGCACGGCAGCATGATCGAGGCGATCCGCTGCGCGATCGGGATGGTCGGCCATACCGGGCGGCGCCTGCACGGCGAGCCGCCGGCCGGACACTGAAGAGACATCGATGCGTTCCCCTGTTCACCAGGGCCATACGGCCCGCAAGCGATTCGGCCAGAACTTCCTGGTCGACGACAGCATCATCCATGGCATCGTCAATGCTATCGACCCGCAGGCCGGCGACCTCGTCGTCGAGATCGGTCCCGGCCTGGGCGCGCTGACCGAGCCGCTGCTGGAGCGCCTCGATCATCTGCACGTGATCGAGCTGGACCGCGATCTGGTCGAACGGCTGCGCCGCCGCCACGGCGACCGCATGACGATCCACGCCGGCGATGCGCTCGCCTTCGACTTCGACGAACTGAAGCAGCCCGGCCGCCCGCTGCGCATCGTCGGCAACCTGCCGTACAACATCTCCAGCCCGCTGCTGTTCCACCTGATGGAGTTCGCCGACCACGTGCGCGACCAGCATTTCATGCTGCAGAAGGAAGTGGTCGAGCGGATGGTCGCCGAGCCGGGCAGCAAGGCATTCGGGCGGCTGTCGATCATGCTGCAGGTGCGCTACCACATGGAGTACGTGCTCGACGTGCCGCCGGAGTCGTTCAACCCGCCGCCTAAGGTCGATTCGGCGGTGGTGCGGATGATTCCGTGGCCGCGCCATGAGGACGGCCGGCTGCGCTCGCCGTACGCCGCCTGCGACATGACCGTGCTGGGCGATCTCGTCACCGCCGCGTTCTCGCAGCGCCGCAAGGTGCTGCGCAACACGCTGTCGATGCTGCGCGATCATGTCGACTTCGACGCGATCGGCTTCGACCTGGGCCGCCGCGCCGAAGAGGTGCCGGTCGCCGAATACGTCGAGCTGGCCAATCGCATCGGCGGGTAAGGCGGCCCCGCCGTTGCCCTTGCGGGCTTCCTTTGCCGCTTCTTTCGCCGTCCCCTCCGCCGTCCCCTTCGCCGTTCGCTTTCCTCTGCCTTCCTTCCCGGTTCGCCGGCGGCCGCGGTCCAGCCGACCACCGCTGCAGCGCGCGAAAGAACCCCGCCCGAATGCTAAAGCCCGCCCTCCGGCGCGGATGAGAATCGCGCCGCGACAGGCCGAATGCCCCGTCGCCCGATCCCTCAACCGCAAAGGAGCGCGAGCATGCATGCACGCCTTACCACGACCCAGCCACCGCTGTTCCAGCCCGGCCCCGTGCCTGACGCCGTCCACCGTGCTGACCGCGGCGCCGGCGGCTCCGAAGCCGGCCGCGAACTGACGCTGGCGCTGCGGCGCCACGATGGGCCGGCGGTCCGCGAGTGGCTTGCCCGCGAGCCGACGGCGGTCGGCTGGCGCGACGAGCAGGGCAACACGCCCTTGCACACGGCGATCCGGTCGCGTTGCGAACCGGAGCTGATCAATACGCTGCTTGCCCATCGGGCCGATCCCGCCATCACCAACGGCGACGGCGATACCTGCATGCATCTGGCGCTGGGCATGCGCCCGACCATGCCGGCGGTGGTCCAGTCCTTGTTGGACCACGGGCGCTGGTTCGGCGGCGGCATCGGGCTCGGCGCGCTCGGCAAGCCGAACCGGCACGGCAGGACCGCGCTGGAGCTCGGCAGGGATGTGGGCGGCGCGCCGGCATCCGGCCATGCGGCGGTTCTGCCGGCGCTGGAGTCGGCGCTGGTGGAGTGGATGGAAGGGTTTCGCACCAGTGTGCTGGCCGCGATCGATGCCGACAATGCGGCCGCGGTGCGGCACCTGGTGACCACCGGCGGCTGGTGCCTCGATATGCCGCTGGCGGAAGAGCTGGATCTGTTGCAGCTGGCCTTGCGGTACGAGGCGCCGCGCGTGGCCTGCGACATCATCGACCTGGCCGCGGCGGTGGACAATCGCGTCGTGCTGGAACAGGCCAAAAGCCAGCTCGGCATGACGCCGTTGATGACAGCGGTAGCGCTCAAGGCCGGCGCGCCGTTCGCGCGCTTGCTGCTCCATGGCGTCCCCGTCGATGTCCAGGGGCCGTTCGGCCTCACGGCGCTGCATCTCGCCGCTGCGTCAGGTCAGCTGCATGCCGTGCGGCAGTTGGTGTCCTACGGCGCCCACCCGGACGCCCGCGACGAGACCGGCGCCACGCCGATCATGGCGGCAGCGTCGGCCGGACACCTGGACATCGTCAAGAGCCTGCGCGATGCCGGCGGCAACATCAACGGCCGCGATCGGCTGGGACGCACGCCGCTGATGTACGCGCACCTGGGCGACCAGCCGCTGGGCTTCATCTTGAAGATCATCATGGCGGGGGCGCGGACCGACATGGTGGATGGCGAGGGCCGGACCGTCAGGGACTATCAGCGCGAAAGCAATCTCCGTCGGGCGGCGGAGGGCAAGAGCACTTGCACCATCCTTTGAGGCCGCGGTGCGCCGCGCCGCGCCGACCGCGGCGCACCGCGGTACCGCGGCCCGGCGTGTCACCGCGTGCCCAGGGGCGCCGAGGCCCCGGGGCCGTCAAGGCCGGCTGGCGTCGCGCGTGGAGTTGCGCTCGATCAGCTCGATCTTGTAGCCGTCCGGGTCTTCGACGAAGGCGATCACCGTGGTGCCGCCCTTGACCGGGCCGGCCTCGCGCGTGACCTTGCCGCCCGCCGCGCGGATACGCTCGCAGGCGCCCGCGGCATCGTCCGTTTCCAGCGCGATATGGCCGTAGGCGGTACCCATCTCGTACTTGTCCACGCCATAGTTGTAGGTCAGCTCGAGCACCGCGGTCTCGCTCTCGGGGCCGTAGCCGACGAAGGCGAGCCGGTACTTGTATTCGGGATTGTCGCTCTCGCGCAGCAGCTGCATGCCGAGCACGCGGGTGTAGAAATCGATCGAGCGCTGCATGTCGCCGACACGGAGCATGGTGTGGAGGAGTCGCATGAATTGAAACCTTTGTGGGTCGTTTTATAGGCGAGGACGTAGTTTAGTCGCATTTGACCGGTGAAGCAGGGCGACGGTCCCTCCCCGCGGCCCCTTGCCGCCTCCCTTCGCCGGCGCAGCGGGATCCGGATGCGGAACCCGCGGCCGAGGCCCGGCCGCCGTCGAAACCCGACATGCGGGCGCCATGTGTTAAGCAAAGCTGACGCAGCCACCTAAGATGGGCGCCTTTCAAACGGCGGATCGGAGAGCGGCGATGGTGATGATGGTCCTTGCGCAAGGCAATCCCGGCGGCATGGGGCCTGCCGCGGCAAATGGGGAGCCGCGGCGTGCGGGCGCTGGCCCCGACGAACCCGTGTACTACGACCCCGCCGCGCATGGCGACGTGAAGGCCTTTGGCCGATCCCCGGCATTCCCGCGATTCCGCAAGCAGTGCGAGAAGGCGGCCGCCAGCATAGCGGCCTGCGCCATGGCCGAGGACCTCAATCATCCGCTGCGCGGCGCCATCCATGCACTGGTGGAAGATCTCTTCGGCGACGATGTCGATGGCCCCGGGGCGCGCTTCCAGCCGCATCTGGAGCTTGCCTATACCGTCGTCAAGCCGGCGCTGGAGCGGATCGCTGCGCGATTGCACGATCCCCGGGTCTGCATGCCGTTGCGTACGCGGGTGATGCTTGCCCTGGCCGACAGCGTGCCCAAGTGCGGGCCCGGCGCGATCAATGGCATCGCCATGGCCGCCCACAAGCTCGATCTCGCCTGCGACAGCTCGCTGGCCGGCAGGGCGAGGGCGATCTTCCACGATGTCATGACGGAGCAGCTGCTTCGGCTGGTACTGCGCCAGGGCCACCGCGGTTGGGACACGCACCGTTTGCAGGCTTGCCTGAACGCGCTGTCCGAATGGCTTGGCCAGCCCGTCGTCAAGGATCCATTCGTCGCCGACCGTCCGCTGGAGGACTCCGACCGGCAGGCGCTGGCGGCCATCACCGAACCGGCAGAGGTGGCGCGCTTGACCGGAGCGATGCTGGCCCAATTGGCCGACGAGTATATGGAGGCCCTCAAGACGCGTATCGGCGCGGAGCATCCATTGTGGTCCGGGCAGGCGATTTCCGAGTCCGCCGTCGCGGCGGAGATCATGCCCCTGCTCGAAGACGATGCGCTGCTGCGCGACTTCGGATCCATCGAACTGGGGTCGCTGTTGCGCGAGCTCGGGCCCGACGAGCCCGGCGGCGGGTATCAGCTGTGTCCTGACCGGTCCCTGCTGCAATGGAACCTGGCGCGGACGCTGCGCGACATCGGTGTCCTGACCGGCGTGAAGTCCGACGTGTTGCGCCAGTGGAGCGAAGCGCCGCTGCAACGCGGCGGGCGGCCGCGCGACATGCAGTTGCATCGCTTCGCCGACGTCTTCTGGATCGAGAGCGTCCATGACGACCATGCCGTGCGTCTGCTGGAGCCGAGCGATCTGTGCCACCTCTACGAAGGCATGCGCATGCTTCCGGGACCGTTCGATGCGGAAGATTTCCTGCGGCACGCCGGCAACCTGCTGCGCCGAGCGGACGCCGCGCCGGACGGCGCCATCGTCGACGCATTGGGCGATTGCGTCGCCGCGGTTGCCGAGGGCGCCGAAGGCGATCCGGCCGGCGCCGAGGGGCTTGACCCCATCATCGAGGCGCTCAGGCGTTCGCCGCAAGCGTTCACGCAGTTCCAGCAACGGCTTGTCTCGGCGATGGCGTCGATGGCAGCGATGGCGCCGATGGCGGCCAGCGAGCCGGCGCCGGCTTCCACCGCATCACGCTGGCTCGCCTTGGCGCTGCGCTACCGCCTGCCGTTGCTGGCTTGCGCGGCGCAGCGGCGAAGCGCGCCAGAGGGCGATTGGCAACACGTGCGCCGCAATCCAGCCCGCTCGCCATTGCTCGGGGCCGCGAAGACCGGCGACGTCGCGATGCTGGCCGGGTTGATGGCCGGAGGAGCGCAGCTCGCGCCGGTGGCCTACGAAGCGATCGAGTTGGCCCGGCGCAGCGGCCATCCCGAGGCGGCAGACTTCGTGCAGGCGACGCTGGACGCGCAGGCGCAGACGATCGCCGCGATTCGCGCCGGCAGGCTCGATGCCGTGCAGGCCGCGCTGCCGGACACGCCGGGGCCGCACTTCCGGGACCTGAGCGGCGATCCGCCATTGAAGCATGCGATCGAGAAGGGGCAGTACGCCATCGCGGCATGGCTGATCGAACAAGGGGCCGATCCCAACGCAATGACAGCACACCGTGTGCCGCTGCTGTCCCTGGCGATCGCGCGCGGGGACATCGCCATGGTCGGCTTGCTGCTGCAGCACGCCGCCCGCGATGCCGGTCCGCGCCTGCACGCCATGCTGGACGAGGCCATCCGCGCGGCCTGCCAGGCACCGGACGACGTCGCCGTCGAGTTGTGCCGCCTGCTGCTGGCCGTCTCGCCCGCATGGTTGGCATCCCGCCAGCGGGACAGCTTGCCGTGGCAAGCGATCGAAACGGCGATCCGTACTGGCCGCCACAAGCTGCTCGCGTACCTGATCCAGTCGCCTCTGGCCGTGGCGGCGAGATGGCAATGCTCGGGCGAGTCCTTGTTGCATCAGGCAAGTACGCTGGCCGATTCGGAATCGGCCTACCACCTGACGCGCATCCTGCTCGATGCCGGTTGCCGCTGGGCACCGGATGGCCGGCTGGCCAAGGCCTCCATGGACGCCGCCATCCGCGGCCGCAATGTGCCGCTGTGGACGTTGATGCTGCCCCATTGCAGCCAGGCACAGCGGATCGATGCCCTGACGGCGGTATGGCGGCTCGACCCTTGCACACCGCTGCTCGTACCCATTCTCGACACGCTCTCCCCCGAGCGCGCCGGATCCTGGCCCGAAGCGTCGATCGATGCGATTCTCGACAGCGCAATCGTCGCCGGCGGGGGCGACCGCCTGGCGGCGTGGCTCGCGCAACCGCCATTCGCCAAGGCCTATCCGGCCTGGTTGCGCGGCGCGTGGGAGCGCGCGATCAGCGCGGACAGCGGCCGGATGATGAGGCGCTTGCTGGCGCTGCCGGCGCGCGATGGCATCTCCCCGGCCGCCGCGATCCCCTGGGACTGGCTGCGGAACCCGGCCAATGCGGTGTTCGCGTCCAGGTTGGTCGCCTGCCTGTGGCAGTGGCGCGGGGCCCTTGGCAATGACGGCGCCGCGGCGCTGGAGGAGCTCGCCTTCCGTGTCCGGCCGATCGACTGGGTCCAACAGCACGCCGCGACGCAGGAGACCGCCGATCGTGCGTTGATGGCGGTGCTGGGCGCAGTGCACACCGATGTGCAGGTCCTGCGCATGCTGCACTGGCCGCAGGTCAAGCCGCGAGCGCGCCATTTGGTGATGGCGCTGCGATCGCATCGCAACGAAATCGCCAAGGCTATATGGCATCGCCTGGACGAACAGGACCGTGCCGAGGTGCTAAGGGAACTGCCCGGCATGATTCGCGACGACTATCGGGCCGACAACGAGGACTGGCGCCGGCTCGCGCGGTGGTGGATCGAGCAAGGCGGCCATGCCGACATACCGGTCGATCACCGCGGAGGCGCGACGTTGCTCGTTGCCGCCGTCGAGTGCGGCGATGTCGAACTGGTGCGCGCCTGCCTCGAGCATGGGGACTCGCTGCTGGCCCCGCTTGCCGACGGCCGGACCGCGCTCGATGTCGTGGCCGCCGAGGGCTCTCCGGAAGTGGCCGCCGCGGTGGTTGCCGGGATGAGGGCCGACCGGATCGGCGCCATCGTGAACCGTGGCGCCGGAACGATCCGAGCCTTGATCGCGTGTCTGCAGCGGGTGGAGGCGATACACGGCTTCGATCCGAAACGATGGGATGCCCTGGCCCGGCGCGACGCCGTCGTTGTCGACCTGGTGGACTGCCTCGCCAGCGGTCCTCGGACCGCTGCAAAGCGCTTGATCGAACCGTTGGCGCCCCAGCTGCTGGCGCTGGCCCTGTGCTGTCCGGCAGCGGTCGTCGATCGGCTGGAAAAAGCCACCGGGATATCGGTTGGCGGCAAGGCGGGACAGCGCCTGCTGCGCGACGCGGCGAGCGTCGGCGACTGGAACCGGATCGTCAAGGCGCTCAGGGCAGGCGCGCAATGGCATGACCCGCGGGAAGCGCGCGAGCTGCTCGGCAAGGCCATCGCCGACAACGCCATCGAGGTGGGACGCGACATGGATCTGCTGCTCGGCAAGCTGCGGGAAAAGGCCAGGGCGCGCAATCCGTTCAGCCGCCTGATTGCATTCCTGCGCCATGGACGCGATGCCTGGATCAACACGCCGTTGGCCAGCGGGGAAACGCTGCGTTCGCTGGCGGAGCGCTGGAGGCGGGACGGTTGGCTGTCGCAGTTGCGCCAATGCGGCGCAGCCAGTCGCGACAAGACGGTGGGGCTCGCCTCCGCCTAGCGCGGGGGCGGCGCCAGCGCGGCGAGCGGCAGCGGTAGGGCCAGCGGTAGGGCCAGCGGTAGGGCCAGCGGTGGGGCCAGCGGTGGGGCCAGCGGTGGGGCCAGCGGTAGGGCCAGCGGTGGGGGCAGCGGTAGGGCCAGCGGTGGGGGCAGCGACAGCGACAGCCGGGGCGCCGCTTCAGAACGCCGGCAGGGCTTCCGGCGGATGGCTGCGCAACTGCGCGCGGGCGTCGCGGAACTCTGGGAAGATCGACGCCACCGTGTCCCAGAAACGCGGGCTGTGGTTCATTTCCTTCAGATGCGCCAGCTCGTGCGCGGCCACATAGTCGATCACCGACAGCGGGAAATGCATCAGCCGCCAGCTCAGGCGGATCTTGCCGTCCGAGGTGCAGCTGCCCCAGCGCGTATTGGCCGAACTCAGCGCGAAGGCGCGGTGGCGCACGCCGAGCTTTTCCGCATAGATATCGAGCCGTTCGGCCAGCAGGCGCTTGGCCTGGTGCTGCAGCCAGGCTTGCACGCGGTCCTTGATCTGTTGCTCGTCGGCCTGCTCCGGCAGCGCCAGATGCAGCACGCGTGCCTCGCCATCGAACAGCAGCGTACCGGTCGGCGAATCAAGGCGCAGCGTGATGGGTTTCCCGAGGAAGGGCAGGGTCGCGCCGTCGCGCCACTGCACCGCGGGCAGCACGCGCTGCGCGTCGCGCTGCTGCCATTCGGCAAGCTTGCCGAAGATCCAGCGCTGCTTCTCGGCGATAGCTGCCTCGATGTCGGCGATCGTGACCCAGCGCGGCGCCGTGATCGACAGCCCGCGGTCATCGATGACGAAACCGATGGTGCGCCGGGACGAACGCTTCAGCGTGTAGTGGAGCGGACGTTCGCCGAGCCGCAGCAGCCGGGCGTTGGGCTGGGGCGCCGGCCAGGGTGCCGTGGCAGGGCCGGCCGACGTGGTGCCATCGAGCGCGCTGGCCGCCGGCCGCGCGACGGACGTGCCGGCGCCGGAATCCATCAACGGCAGTTCCATCTGGCCGTCCGCGGGTTCCGGGGCGCGGCGTGCCGGCTTCATGCAGGCTGCCCTCGCAGGTAGCTCTCCGGATCGATGCGGCGCATGTCGCGCTCGATCCATTGCTCGACTTCCTGGTTCAGCATGTCGGCGGTCTTGTGCGCCGACGACAGCGGCGGGCCGATCGAGATCGTGATGGTGCCGGGGTACTTCAGGAACGAGTTGCGCGGCCACAGGCGGCCCGAGTTGACCGCGATCGGAATTACCGAGGCGCCGGTCTCGACCGCCAGGCGTGCCCCGCCGCTCTTGTAGCGCGGGTTTTCCATGCCGGCGGGGGTGCGGGTGCCTTCGGGGAACATGATGATCCACGCGCCTTCGGCGAGCCGCTCGCGGCCCTGGCGCACGGCCGAGGCGAAGGCGCGCGAACCGTCCTTGCGGTTGATATGGACCATCTTCAGCATGCCGAGCGCCCAGCCGAAGAACGGCACGAACAGCAGCTCGCGCTTGAAGACGAAGCACAGCGGCTTGGGCATCGTCGCCACCAGCGCCACGGTCTCCCACGCCGACTGGTGCTTGGACAGCAGCACCACCGGCTTGTCGATCATGGCCTGCAGATGCTCGCCGCCTTCGATGCGGTAGCGGATGCCGCAGATCAGCCAGGCGGCGCCGATCACCAGCTTGGGCCACCCGCGCACGAAGCGATAGCGCCGGTTGGCGCTCATGAAGGGGAAGGCCAGGAAGCAGGCACAGGCATAGGGAGGCGTCAGTACCAGCAGGTACAACGCGAACAGCAGGGAGCGTAGAAAGATCATCGAGGGTTCGTCGAGTCAACCGGTGACGTGGCGGATGGCGAAGCGGCCGTGCCCGCGTGCGATGCCGCGGCGCCGTGGCGCGCGCCTTCGCCTTCGAGCAGCCAGCGCGAGAACGCGCGCAGATCGTCGTGGACCAGCGTGCCGGGCGGCAGGCCGCCCTTGGCCAGCGTGGCTTCGCCCTTGCCGGTGCGCACCAGATGCGGCGTGCAGCCGAAGGCGACGCCCGCCTGCAGGTCGCGCAGCGAATCACCGACGATCGGCACGCCGCGCAGCTCGATGCCGAAGCGTTGCGCCGCCTGCTGGATCAGGCCGGGTTTGGGCTTGCGGCAGTCGCAATCGTCCGCCGCGGTGTGCGGGCAGAAGAAGATCGCCTCGACGCGGCCGCCGAGGCGGGCCAGCGCCTTGTACATCTTCTCGTGCATCGCGTTGAGCGCGCTCATCTCGAACAGGCCGCGGCCGATGCCCGACTGGTTGCTGGCGACCACGACGCGGTAGCCGGCCTCGTTCAGCGCGGCGATCGCTTCCAGGCTGCCGGGGATCGGAATCCATTCGTCCGGCGTCTTGATGAACTGGTCGCTGTCGACGTTGATGACCCCATCGCGGTCCAGAATCACGAATTTGGGCGGTGTCTGCGGCATGGCGGCGCTTCGGTAACGGGTACGGTCGATGCTGCTGGTTCTGCTGGTCGTGCTGCGGGCGCGGGTCAAGCGGCCAGCTTCGAGATGTCGGCGACGCGGTTGGCCAGCGCGTGCAGCGAGGCCAGCAGGGCCAGGCGGTTGGCGCGCAGCCCTGCGTCCTCGGCCATCACCATCACGCCGTCGAAGAAGCGGTCCACCGCCTCGCGCAGCCGGGCCAGGTCGCGCAGCGCGGCGGTGAAGTCGCCGCGTGCGAACGCCGCCTCGACCCCGGGCCGCACGCTGTCGATGGCGGCATGCAGGGCGCCTTCGGCATCCTCCTGGAACAGCGCGGGGGCGACCTCGCCGACGGCCTCGGTATTCTTGCGCAGGATGTTGGTGATGCGCTTGTTGGCGGCCGCCAGCGCGGCCGCCTCGGGCAGCGCGGCGAAGGTGCGCACCGCCTCCATGCGGCCGAGGATGTCGTCGAGCCGCTGCGGGCGCAGGCTGACCACCGCCTCGACCTCGTTGGTGGTGTAGCCCTTGTCCTTCAGGTAGCCGCGCAGGCGGTCGTACAGGAAGTCGGTGATGTCCTCGCGCGCGGGCTTGACCGCCGGCACGCCGGCGAAGGCCTGCTCGGTCAGCGCCAGCAGCGCGTCGATGCCCAGCGGCAGCGGCGTCTCGACCAGCATGCGCAGGATGCCCAGCGCATGGCGGCGCAGCGCGAACGGGTCCTTCTCGCCGGTCGGCTGCAGGCCGATGCCCCAGATGCCGACGAGCGTCTCCAGCTTGTCCGCCAGCGCCACCGCGATGCTGACGGCGTTCGAAGGCAGCGCATCGCCGGCAAAGCGCGGACGGTAGTGTTCGGAGCAGGCCAGCGCGACTTCCTCGGCCTCGTCGTCGTGGCGGGCGTAGTAGGTCCCCATCGTGCCCTGCAGTTCGGGGAATTCGCCCACCATATCGGTCAGCAGGTCGGCCTTGGCCAGTTCCGCGCCGCGCATCGCGGCCGCCTTGTCGACCGGCACGCCGGCCCTGGCCAGCGCATCGGCGATATGGCCGGCGATCTGCTGCAGCCGCTGCACGCGGTCCAGCTGCGTGCCGATCTTGTTGTGATAGACCACGTTGGCCAGCTGCGGCACGCGCGAGGCCAGCGTCTTCTTGCGGTCCTGGTCGAAGAAGAACTTGGCGTCGGCCAGGCGCGGGCGCACCACGCGCTCGTTGCCGCCGATGATCGACTGCGGCGTGTCGGTGGCCAGGTTCGACACGATCAGGAAGCGGTTGCGCAGTTGGCCGTTGGCGTCGGTCAGCGCGAAGTACTTCTGGTTGGTCTGCATCGTCAGGATCAGGCATTCCTGCGGCACGGCGAGGAAGGCCTCCTCGAAATGGCAGGCGTAGACCACCGGCCATTCGACCAGCGCGTTGACCTCGTCGAGCAGCGCGTCCGGCATGATCACGCGGTCCGCGCCGGCGGCGGCCAGCAGCTGCTCGCGGATGCGCTCGCGCCGCTGCGCGTAGCTGGCCAGCACCTTGCCCTGGTTCTCGAGCACGGCGGCGTAGCGCTCGGCGTGCGCGATCTCGATCTCGCCCTCGGACAGGAAGCGGTGGCCCAGCGTGCGGTTGCCCGCGGCCAGCCCGAGCACCGAGACGGGCACGACCTTGTCGCCGTGCAGCGCGATCAGCCGGTGGGCCGGGCGCACGAAGTTGACCGTGCTGCCGTCCGGGCGCTGGTAGCTCATCACTTTCGGAATCGGCAGCTTGCCGATGGTGTCGTCCAGCGCGGCCTGCAGGCCGTCGGCCAGCACCGCGCCGCGCGCGGTGTAGCGGTAGAACAGCGCCTCGGCCTTGCCGTCGGAGGCACGCTCCAGCGTCTGCCAGTCGATCGCCTCGACGCCGACCGACTTCGCCAGCGCGGCCAGCTTCTTGGCCAGCGGCGCGGTCGGCTCGCCGGCGGCGTCCAGCGCCACCGACACCGGCAGCACCTTCTCGCGCTGCTCGCGGTCCGGCGCGCTGGCGCGCACGCCGCTGATCAGCGCGGCCAGGCGGCGCGGCGTGGCGTACGGCGTTACCGTGCTGCCGTCATCGAGCAGGCCGCGTTCGGCGAGGCCGGCGAACAGGCCCTGGGCAAAGGCCTCGCCCAGGCGCGCCAGCGCCTTCGGCGGCAGCTCTTCGGTGAACAGTTCGATCAGCAGCGAATCGGTCAGGGGTTGCGACATGAATCGGTTCCAACGGTTTGTGGCGCACGCCGGCATCGGCGGCGCCGGAAGGGTTCAGCGGTGCTCAACAGCGCGGTTCGACGCCGGACAGCAGCCATAGCCCGTGCTGCTGGCGAAACTGCAGCGTGGTCGAGCGGCACGCGGACTGCGCATTGCCGGCCAGCTTCTCGCTGTTGGCGGAGAAGCGCGCGTACAGGCGGTGATGGCGGCGATCGTAGCGGATCTCGTCGATGCGGCCGCCGATCCAGAAATCGATCCGCGGCGGCAGTTGCGAGGCCGAATGATAGGTCCGCACCAGGCGCCGTTGCCGGCCGTTGCGGTGCACGGTCTCGACCCAGGTCAGCGGATAGCGGATCGCGCTCTCGTAGGCGCGCAGCGGCACGCGCCGCCAGCCCAGGTCCCTGGAGCCGGACAGGTCGCAGGACATCGAGCGCACCAGCTGCGTCCACTGGTCGATCGCATTGGCGGGCGGCTGCAGATGCTTGTTGATGGCCTGCTGCAGCGCCTGCGAATCGCCTTCGCAGACATTGGCCTGCTCGGCCGAGGGGTAGAGCACCTGCGAGGCCTGGGCATAGGCCGACGGCACGATGGCGTGCGCGCCGCCCGCGGCGGCCACCGCCAGCGCGCAGCACAGCGCACGGCGTGCCATCGAATTCATGCGGCGGCCTCGACGGAGGGCCTGGCGGCCGTCGACGCGTCGCTCGCGGCGTTGGCACCGGCCGGTCCGCACATCGGGAAGCCCAGCGCCTCGCGCGATTCGTAGTAGGCCTGCGCGACCAGCCGCGACAGGTTGCGGATGCGGCCGATATAGGCGGCGCGCTCGGTCACCGAGATCGCGCCGCGCGCGTCCAGCAGGTTGAAGGTGTGGGCGGCCTTGAGCACCTGTTCATAGGCCGGCAGCGCCAGCCTGACGCCCGCCGCCTCGGCCGCGTCACCGTCCGCGCCGACGCCCATCAGCCGCTTGGCCTCGCCCTCGTGCTCGGCGAAATGGCGGAACAGGATCTCGGTATTGCTCTGCTCGAAGTTGTAGGTCGACTGCTCGACCTCGTTCTGGTGATAGACGTCGCCGTAGGTCAGGCGGCGGGTCTTACCGTTCTCCTCCCACTCGGTCCAGACCAGGTCGTAGACGTTTTCGACGCCCTGCAGATACATCGCCAGGCGCTCGATGCCGTAGGTGATCTCGCCTGTGATCGGCTTGCAGTCGATGCCGCCGACCTGCTGGAAGTAGGTGAACTGGGTCACCTCCATGCCGTTGAGCCAGACCTCCCAGCCCAGGCCCCAGGCGCCGAGCGTCGGGTTTTCCCAGTCGTCCTCGACGAAGCGGATGTCGTTCTGCTTCAGGTCCAGGCCCAGCGCCTCGAGCGAGCCCAGGTAGAGCTCGAGGATGTTCTCCGGCGCGGGCTTGAGCACCACCTGGTACTGGTAGTAGTGCTGCAGCCGGTTCGGGTTCTCGCCGTAGCGGCCGTCCTTGGGGCGGCGCGACGGTTGCACATAGGCGGCGCGCCACGGCTCGGGGCCGATCGCGCGCAGGAAGGTATGCACGTGCGAGGTACCGGCGCCAACCTCCAGATCGATGGGTTGCAACAGCGCGCATCCTTGCCGGTCCCAGTAGGACTGCAAGGTCAGGATCATTTGTTGGAAGGTCAGCATAACGAAGACGACGGATCGCGGAGAGTTGGCCCGGCGGCGGGCCACCGAAGCGGAAGCGGGCAGGGGACGGCGGCCGGGCTGGCCGGTCCCGCCGTTGCCAAACCCAGAATTCTAGCGGGTTTTTGCCCGGCAGCCGCCGAAGGGAAGGGGGAGGCAGGTGGGCGAGGACTTCGGGTAAATCCCGAGGGCGCTCAAGTTCCGGAAGGGCCTGCCGTTATCGATTTTTGT
Source organism: Cupriavidus cauae (assembly GCF_026210475.1). Classification (NCBI taxonomy): domain Bacteria; kingdom Pseudomonadati; phylum Pseudomonadota; class Betaproteobacteria; order Burkholderiales; family Burkholderiaceae; genus Cupriavidus; species Cupriavidus cauae. The sequence continues at coordinate 3,505,923 of NZ_CP080293.1, read as the reverse complement.
ATACATTATTGAAAAGCTGTTCGACAGAGGCAGCGGACGGCGCCCCGCGGTGACCGTCGGCGCCAACAACGGGGACAAACATCATGTCGTTTCTCTCGCGCAAACCCTATCGGGTCGCCCTGGCAGTGATGGCGGCCGCCGCCGCGGTATCGATCGTGGCGGGCGTGATCCACTGAGGTTGGACCGCCAGGGCTGAGCACCGGCTCGGCCTCGGCACAGGCTCAGGCGCCGCCGCTCCGGCCACGGTCCTGGGCCGACGGCGCGCGCCAGGCCACCACCAGCAGCACCAGCAGGCAGCCGAGCACCGCCGGCACATTGCCGACCCGCACATAGGGCGTCAGCCCGCTTGTGCCCTGTACCTGCGCGCTCAGCGTGCCGGTGGTGAAGGTCGCCAGCCGCGCCGGCACGCTGCCGTCCGGGGCCACCACCGCCGTCATGCCGGTATTGGTCGAGCGCAGCATCGGCCGGCGCGTTTCCAGCGCGCGCATGCGGGAGATCTGCAGGTGCTGGTCCAGCGCGATGGTGTCGCCGAACCAGGCCAGGTTGGTGACGTTGACCAGCACATTGGCCGGCTGCGGCTGGCCGCGCAGCGTGCGCGCGATTTCCTCGCCGAACAGATCCTCGTAGCAGATATTGGGCGCCACCATGACGCCGCGCACCGGCAGCGGCGCCTGCGCCAGGTCGCCGCGGCGGAAGTCGCCCAGCGGCATCTTCATCATGTCGACGAACCAGCGGAAGCCCCAGGGGATGAACTCGCCGAAGGGCACCAGGTGGTGCTTGTCGTAGCGGTACAGGCCCTGCATCTCGGGGCCGATGCCGAACACGCTGTTGGTGAAGTCGATCGGCGAGTCGGCGCCCGCCGCGCCGAACAGCAGCGCGGTGCCGGTGCCGGTGCTGAACTGCCGCAGCGCCAGCGCGATCTCCGGCGGCATGTCCTGCAGGATCAGCGGAAACGCGGTCTCGGGCGTGACCACCAGGTCGGCCGGGGCGGCGGTGATCATGTCCCGGTACAGCGCGTTCGAGCGGGCGATGCCGGCCGCTTCGAACTTGATGTCCTGCGGCACGTTGCCCTGCAGCAGCCGCACCGACAGCGGCTTGCCGACCGGTTCGGTCCAGGCGCGGCCCGCCAGCAGCCAGCCGGCGCCGAGCACGGCCGCCAGTCCGAGCGGGACCGCGAGCCTTGCCCACAGCGTCGCCGACAGGGTCGCTGACAGGGTCGCCGACGGCGCGGCGGCACGCTCGCCCTGCGGCAATCCGGGCGATTCCGCCGATCCCGGGCGGGCGACGCGCGCCAGCGCCGCCAGCCAGGCCGCGCAGACGGCGGCCAGCGCGCCGATGCCGTAGACGCCCAGCAGCGGCGCGTAGCCGGCCAGCGGACCGTCGGTGTGCGCGTAACCGCTGCCCAGCCACGGAAAACCGGTGAAGATCACGCCGCGCAGCCATTCGGTCAGGCCCCAGGCCGCGCCGAATGCCAGCGGCGCGGCCAGCAGGCCGAACCAGCCGGCGCGCCGGGCCGGATCGAAGCGCCGCGGCGCGGTGGCGCGATGCCAGGCGGCGGCCGCCAGCGCGGGGTAGAGCGCGAGGTAGGCCGAGAACAGCAGCACCGCGAGCGCGGCCATCCAGGCCGGCATCTCGCCGTAGACGTGCATGCTGATATAGAGCCACCAGATGCCGGACAGGAACCAGCCCAGCCCGAAGGCGTAGCCAAGCGCGGCGGCATCGCGCGCGCGGCGGGTGTCGAACAGCAGCGCGGCCAGTCCCGCCAGCGCCAGCAGCTGCAGCCACCACCAGTCCCGCGGCGCGAAGGCCTGGGTATGGGCGACGCCGAGCACGCCGGCCAGCAATAGATGGCCCCAGCGCGCGCGGCGGTGGGTGTCGCTCAGCGGTGTTTCGAGTTCGGCAGCGGCGGCGCCGTTCCAGCCCTGCGCCAGCCGCTTCATGCGTTGGCCACGGCGTCGGTGAGCGCGGGCGCTTCACGCCGGACCAGCAGCAGGTGCAGCTGGCGCGCATCGGCGCGCAGCACCTCGAAGCGCAGCGGCGGCAGCGTGATGATTTCCCCGCGGTGCGGCACGTGGCCGACATGGTTGGTCAGCAGGCCGCCGACCGTATCGACGTCGTCGTCGGGGAACTGGGTGCCGAAGGCCTCGTTGAACTGCTCGATCTCGGTCAGCCCGTGCACGCGCCAGCTGCCGTCGGGCAGCGGCACGATATTGTCGTCATCTTCGTCGAGATCGAATTCGTCCTCGATGTCGCCGACGATCTGTTCCAGCACGTCCTCGATGGTGACCAGCCCGGCGACACCGCCGTACTCGTCGACCACGATCGCGATGTGATTGCGGTTGTTGCGGAATTCGCGCAGCAGGATGTTCAGGCGCTTGGACTCGGGGATGAAGACCGCCGGCCGCAGCATCTCGCGCAGGTCGAAGTCGCTGTCGGTGTAGTAGCGCAGCAGGTCCTTGGCGAGCAGGATGCCGATGATGTTGTCGCGGCTGCCTTCGTAGACCGGAAAGCGCGAGTGCGCGGTCTCCTGCATGAAGGGGATGAAGGCTTCCGGCGCATCGGCGATATTGACCGCGTCCATCTGGGCGCGCGGCACCATGATGTCGCGCGCGGTCAATTCCGAGACCTGGAACACGCCTTCGATCATCGAGAGCGACTCGGCGTCGATCAGATTGCGGGCGTGGGCGTCCTGGAGGACTTCGAGCAATTCTGCCCGCGATTCGGGCTCGGGAGAAATCAGATCGCTCAGTCGTTCGAGCAGGGACCGGGGCCGGTCGACTGGTTTCGAACTAGGGTAAGGGTCGTTCATGGCGCAAGTTGCGCGTGGTGGATACCGGAGCAAGCATACACCAATTGTTTTTCGGTTCAGACCGGGGGCGGCCGGGGGTTGGCGCCCCCGCCGGTCCGATGCGGCGCCGGGGTCGCACGGGCGGCGCCGCGCCGGAGGGATCGCGCCGGTCCCGTACGGGGCGCGGGGGCAAGGTTTCGGTAGGCGGGCTGGGTCCGAATTTCGGCTCGGATCTCGGGCCGGATCTCGGGCCGAATCTCGGTCCGGGCCCGGTTCGGTCCCGGTTCGGTCCCGGGCCGGGACTCAGTGCCCCAGGCGCGGGCCGCGGTCGTCGCGGTACGGGTCGGCAAAGCCCAGCGCCAGCAGCGTCTCGGTCTCGATGGCCTCCATCTCCTCGGCCTCGGCGTCGTCCTCGTGCTCGTAGCCCTGGGCGTGCAGCGCGCCGTGCACCAGCAGATGCGCGTAGTGGGCCTCGAGCGGCTTGCCCTGTTCGCGCGCCTCGCGCTCGACCACGGGGCAGCACAGCACGATGTCGGCGCTGACCGGGTCGTCGTCGTGCTCGGCATAGGCGAAGGTCAGCACATTGGTCGCGTAGTCCTTGCCGCGGAAGCCCCGGTTCAGCGCGCGGCCCTCGTCCTCGTCGACGAAGCGCACCGTCAGCTGGGCATCGGCGAACAGCGCCGAGCGCAGCCAGGTCTGCACCCGCGCGCGCGGCGGCAGGCCGCGGCGGCCGCGGATGCCGTCGCCGTACTGCACGTCCAGCGTCAGTTCGGGCGGCGTGGCCGGCGTGCCGGTGGTGGTCAGCTGCGGCGTGGCGGTGACCGCCACCGCCAGCGCATCGTGGCTGTCGGGGCGGGCGAGCAGGCCCGCGCGCTGGCGCGGGTCGCTGTGCTCGGCCAGCAGCGACACCACGCCGTCGGCGGCTTGCGACAGGTCGACGGTCAGGCTGCGGCCGTCGGGCAGCTGCACGCGCAGCGCGCGCGCGGCGCTCTTGCGGGCCCGGCCTTCGCCGTCGAACAGGATCAGGCTGGGCGCTGGGTTCTTGCTGGTCAAATCAGGTGTCCTTGTGCTGGGCATGGTATTCGTCGTAGGCCTCGACGATGCGTGCCACCAGCGGATGGCGCACCACGTCGATGCTGGTAAAGCGCGTCGCGGCGACACCGCGCACGTCGCGCAGCACGTGCTGCGCTTCGATCAGGCCGCTCTTCTGGCCGCGCGGCAGGTCGATCTGCGTGGTGTCGCCGGTGATCACCGCCTTGGAGCCGAAGCCGATCCGCGTCAGAAACATCTTCATCTGCTCCGGCGTGGTGTTCTGCGCCTCGTCCAGGATGATGAAGGCGTGGTTCAGCGTGCGGCCGCGCATATAGGCGAGCGGCGCGATCTCGATCATCTGGCGCTCGAACATCTTCTGCGTGCGGTCGAAGCCGAGCAGGTCGTACAGCGCGTCGTACAGCGGGCGCAGGTACGGGTCGACCTTCTGCGCCAGGTCGCCGGGCAGGAAGCCCAGCCGCTCGCCGGCCTCGACCGCGGGCCGGGTCAGCACGATGCGCTTGACCGCGTCGCGCTCGAGCGCATCGACCGCGCAGGCTACCGCCAGATAGGTCTTGCCGGTGCCGGCCGGGCCGATGCCCATGGTCAGGTCGTGCGAGACGATATTGCGCAGGTAGTCGCGCTGCGCGGCGGTGCGGCCGACCAGGCCGGTACGGCGGGTATGCAGCACCGGCGATTCGTCGTCGGCGTCGCCGCCGACGTCGTTCTCCGCCCCCGGCGGGCCCGCGACATGCGCCGCGTACTGACGCGTCTCGATCAGGCCCAGCTGCACGTCGTCGATCGACAGCGGGGTGCGGGCCTGGTTGTAGAAGCGCTCCAGCGCGGCGGCGGCCTCGTTGGCATTGGCGCCGCGCACCGTCATCTTGTGGCCGCGCCGCTGGATCGTGACGTCCAGCGCCTGTTCGACCTGGCGCAGGTTTTCGTCCAGCGGCCCGCACAGGTTCTGCAGGCGGGCGTTGTCGTCCTTGGGCGCCACGAATTCAGCGGAAGGAATTTTCATCGGGAGAGCGCTCCGTTCTTGTTCGTCGTTGGGCGTGCGATGGCCACGTGCCGGCCGCGGTCCTCGGCGGACTCGCGGCCCGGCGATCGTGCCTTCGATCGTCCCACTACCGGCACTCCTTGCACTACTGGCGCACCACGATCTCGCCGCGCAGCGAATGCGGGAAGGCCTCGGTGATGGTCACCTCGACCATCTGCCCGATCAGCCGGTCGCGGCTGGCCTGCGGCACGCCGGGCAGCGCAAAGTTGACCACGCGGTTGTTCTCGGTGCGGCCGTGCAGCTCGGTCGGGTCCTTGCGCGCCGGGCCCTCGACCAGGATGCGCTGCACCGTGCCGACCATGCCGCGGCTGATGCGCTGCACGTTTTCCTCGATGGTCGCCTGCAGCCGTTGCAGGCGGCGCAGCTTGACCTCGTGCGGCGTGTCGTCGTGCAGGTTGGCAGCGGGCGTGCCGGGCCGCGGGCTGAAGATGAACGAGAACGAGGTGTCGTAGCCGATCTCCTCGACCATCGCCATCAGCTTGTCGAAATCGGCATCGGTCTCGCCGGGGAAACCGACGATGAAGTCCGACGACATCGACATGGTCGGCCGGATCGCGCGCAGCTTGCGGATGATGCTCTTGTATTCGAGCACGCTGTAGCCGCGCTTCATCGCCATCAGGATGCGGTCCGAGGCGTGCTGCACCGGCAGGTGCAGGTGGTCGACCAGCTTGGGCACGCGCGCATAGACGTCGATCAGCCGCGCGGTGAATTCCTTCGGGTGGCTGGTGGTGTAGCGGATCCGCTCGATGCCCGGGATCTCGGCCACATATTCGATCAGCAGCGCGAAGTCGGCGATCTCGCTGGTGTCGCCCATGCGGCCGCGGTAGGCGTTGACGTTCTGCCCCAGCAGCGTGACCTCGCGCACGCCCTGGTCGGCCAGGCCCGCGATCTCGGCCAGCACGTCGTCGAAGGGGCGCGACACTTCCTCGCCGCGGGTATAGGGCACCACGCAGTAGCTGCAGTACTTCGAGCAGCCTTCCATGATCGACACGAAGGCGCTCGGGCCTTCGACGCGCGCGGGCGGCAGATGGTCGAACTTCTCGATCTCCGGGAAGGAGATATCGACCTGCGAATGGCCGCTCTGGCGGCGGCGCGCGATCATCTCGGGCAGCCGGTGCAGCGTCTGCGGGCCGAACACGACGTCGACATACGGCGCGCGCGAGACGATGGCCGCGCCTTCCTGGCTGGCCACGCAGCCGCCGACGCCGATCACCAGGTCGGGTTTGGCGGCCTTCAGCGCCTTCATCCGTCCCAGTTCGGAGAACACCTTTTCCTGCGCCTTCTCGCGTACCGAGCAGGTGTTGAACAGGATCACGTCGGCGTCTTCGGGGTTGTCGGTCTTTTCCAGGCCCTGGCTGGCGTGCAGTACGTCGACCATCTTGTCGGAGTCGTACTCGTTCATCTGGCAGCCGTAGGTCTTGACGAAGACCTTTTTCGTGGGCGCGGCAGGGGCGGCGGCGGGCTGGGCCGGGGCGGCCTGGGTGTCTTGGGGACGTGGATTCATGGTGCCGATCTCAGTGGTTGACCTGGGGGCATCGGATGCTTCAGGGGGCGTTACATGGCCTGCCGCGCGGCCCGCCGCGGGGGCCGGCGCCAGGCGGGTGGACAGGCGGACAGGCAGGCGGGGACGGGGCAGGCGGGACAGCCCGCTATTCTACCCGCTCGGCACATGGGGCGTCCGGTGCGAATGCGCCGGGGCTGATACACTACGGGCCTTCCGAACCTGGAAGCGGAGGCAGTCGTTCCGCTTCCCCGGCGCCCTTCGCCCCGCCCAAGCAGGCGGTGACGGCGGCAGCCGGCCAGTCGCCACTATCCATGCCGGCCCCGACGATTGGCGCATCCGTGCGCAAGGGGCGGCCGAAACGAATTCCATGTCTTTTTCCGAACTAGGCTTGTCTGACAAGCTTGTACGCGCCGTGGCGGAGCAGGGCTATACCACGCCCACGCCGATCCAGGCGCAAGCCATTCCCGCGATCCTGAAGGGCGGCGACCTGCTCGCCGGCGCCCAGACCGGTACCGGCAAGACCGCCGGTTTCACCTTGCCGATGCTGCAGCTGCTGTCGCGGGCCGAGCCGCCGGCGCGCGGCGAGCGGCCCCGCATCCGCGCGCTGGTGCTGACGCCGACGCGCGAACTGGCCGCGCAGGTCGAAGAGAGCGTGCGCAACTACGGCAAGTACCTGCGCCTGCGTTCGATGGTGATGTTCGGCGGCGTCGGCATCCATCCGCAGATCGACCAGCTCAAGCGCGGCGTCGATATCGTGGTGGCCACGCCGGGTCGTCTGCTGGACCACGTGGGCCAGCGCACCATCGATCTGTCGCATGTCGAGATGCTGGTGCTGGACGAGGCCGACCGCATGCTGGACATGGGCTTCATCCATGACATCCGCAAGATCCTGAACGTGCTGCCGCCCAAGCGGCAGAACCTGCTGTTCTCCGCGACGTTCTCCGACGAGATCCGCGCGCTGGCCGACCGCCTGCTCGACAATCCGGCCTCGATCGAGGTCGCGCGCCGCAACACCACGGCCGAGACCGTGGCGCAGCGCGTCTACGCGGTCGATCGCGAGCGCAAGCGCGAACTGCTGGCGCACCTGGTACGCGAGCACGACTGGCATCAGGTGCTGGTCTTCACCCGCACCAAGCACGGCGCCAACCGGCTGGCCGAGCAACTGAGCAAGGAAGGCCTGTCGGCGCTGGCGATCCACGGCAACAAGAGCCAGTCGGCGCGCACGCGCGCGCTGTCCGAGTTCAAGGCCGGCACGCTGCGGCTGCTGGTGGCGACCGACATCGCCGCGCGCGGCATCGATATCGACCAGCTGCCCCATGTGGTCAACTTCGACCTGCCCAACGTGCCGGAAGACTATGTGCACCGGATCGGCCGTACCGGCCGTGCCGGCGCCGAGGGCGAGGCGGTGTCGCTGGTCTGCGTCGACGAGCATGGCCTGCTGCGCGACATCGAGCGCCTGATCAAGCGCCAGCTCGAGCAGATCGTGCTGCCGGGCTTCGAACCGGATCCGACCATCGCCCCCGAGCCGATCCAGAAGGGCCGCCAGGCGCGCGGCCAGAATGGCGGTGGAGGACGGGGACGTCCGCAGGGGAATGGCGGGGGCAATGGTGGTGGCAATGGTGGCGGCAGGCCCGCTGCCGGCGCGCCCTCGGGCGAGCGCCGGGCGGAAGCCCGGCCGCCGCGCCAGCCGCGTCCAGCCCGCCAGCCGCAGGAGGCCGGCGCCGCGCCCCAACGCAATGGCAAGCCCGGCGGTCAGCGCATCGGTCAACCCAGCGGACAGCCCAAGGGCGGTGCCCGCCCGGCCGGCAACGGCGAGCGTTCGCAGTCGGCACCGCGCGCGGCGTCCGAGTCGAATGGTCCCTCGCGCAACCGCCGGCCCGGCCCGCAGGCCGCGCTGCTCGGCGGACAGCGCTCGCGGCAGGGGTCCTGACGCGCGCGGTGTCCTAAGCTAGCGCTTAGCCATGGTGACGTCGCCCGATCCCGCCGCCTCGCCGGACATTCCGTTCGCGGGGCTGACACCCGACCTGATCCTCGATGCGCTCGAGGCGGCCGGCTTCATGCCGGACGGCCGGCTGCTGGCGCTGAACAGCTACGAGAATCGGGTGTGGCAGGTCGGGGTCGAGGACGGCGCGCCGATGGTGATGAAGTTCTACCGGCCGGGGCGCTGGAGCGATGCCGCCATCCTCGAGGAACATGCCTTCGTGCGGCAGCTTGCCGAGGCCGAGATCCCGGCCGTGCCGCCGCTCGATTGCGGCGGCAGCACGCTGCTGTCGCATGGCGGCTTCCGCTTCGCCGTGTTCCCGCGCTGCGGCGGCCGCGAGCCCGAGCTCAACCGGGCCGATACGCTGACCTGGCTTGGCCGTTTCATCGGCCGCATCCACGCCGTCGGCGCGACTCAGCCCTATGTCCACCGGCCCGCGCTCGATGTCGAGACCTTCGGCGTGGCGCCGCGCGACTGGCTGCTGGCACAGGATTGCATTCCCGCCGATCTGCGGCCGGCCTGGCAGGCCGCCGCCGATCTCGCCATCGAGGGCGTGCGGCGCTGCTACGAGCGCGCCGGCGACGTGGCGCTGCTGCGGCTGCATGGCGACTGCCATCGCGGCAATCTGCTGTGGATCGAAGCGGATCAGGCCCGCGGTGGCAGCACGGGTCCGCATTTCGTCGATTTCGACGACAGCCGGACCGGCCCGGCGGTACAGGATCTGTGGATGCTGCTGGAGGGCGACCGCGCCTCGATGCAGAGCCAGCTGGCCGATATCGTGGCCGGCTACGAGGATTTCGCCGAATTCTCGACGCGCGAGCTGCATCTGGTCGAGGCGTTGCGTACGCTGCGGCTGCTGCACTACAGCGCCTGGCTGGCGAGCCGCTGGAACGATCCCGCGTTTCCGGCGGCGTTTCCGTGGTTCGGCACGGCGCGCTACTGGCAGGACCGCATCCTCGAATTGCGCGAGCAGATCGCGCTGATGGACGAGCCGCCGCTGTGGTCCAGCTGAACGGCTGACCGGGCAACTGTCCCGGGCGCCGCGGCAGCGCCCGGTCTTACTCCCACTTCTACCTTTGAATGGCCCTGCGTCGGGCCGTCAGGCCTTGTCCGGTGCCTTCACCAGGATGACCGGGCACGACGCGTGCGCCACCACGCGGCCCGCGACCGAGCCGAGCACCGCATCGAAGAACGATCCGCGGCCATGGGTGCCGATCACGATCGCATCGGCGTTCACCGATTTGGCCAGCGCCACGATCCGGTCCGGCGGAAAGCCGCTCAGCGCATGCTTTTCCACGCGCAGCTGCGCGGCGCCCAGGATGTCGCACACCGAGCGCATCGCCTTCTCGCTCTCTTCACGATGCCAGTCGTCGATCGCGTCCTTGCTGACGAAGGCGCGCACCTGTCCGGTGACCTCCGGGGCGACGTGCACCACATGCACGGTCACTTCGCCCTGCAGCAGCTTCCCTTCGACGATAAAGCGGGCGGCGGCGTCGCTGAAGGCGGAGCCGTCAGTGGCGAGCACGATATGGGTCATGGCGAGGGTTCTCCTATCACGGGCCTTGCAGGCGTTGTCGACGGCCAGGCGGTTCGGCGGCGCCTTGCCTGGCTGAATTCATGATGGCAGCTAGGCGGCGATCTCGCCATGATTCCGGTCAAAAACTCGGCACTTGGCCTACCTTCATGCCCGTCTCGGCACTTATTGCGACAGCAGCAGCCCCGTAAAGGTGACCAGCCAGCCACTGGCCAGGCAGGCGCCGATCCACGCCGCGACGATCAGTGCATTGTCTCGAAGGCTCATCGCTTGCTCCTTCATTCCTTCCTTCATCCCGTCCTTCATTCGCCGATCGGCGCCGGATAGTCGGCACGGGAGCGCGCGCCCTCGCTGAAGACGTCGTGCGTGCGGGCGCCCTCCGCGTAGCCGTCGAAGGCGCGCGCGCCCTCGGCGAAGCGGTCCACCGCGCGGAAGGTGTAGCCATAGTCGTCGCCGGCATGCGACCCGCGCACCGGCGCGGCGAACACGCTGTTCAGCGACAGCAGGGCGGTACCGGCGATGGCAGCGCTGAGAACCAGGCGGGCGGTCGTGATCTTCATGATTTTCTCCAGTTGTTGAATTTTTGAGAATCGTTTTGCTTGGGGATGTCGTCAGCCGATGGGAGAAGAATAGGCTCACATCCCGGAGGCAACGCACGACCGCCTCGTATCAGCTATTCAAAGTTTTTAACAATGCGCATGCTTGTGCGGGCCCGGCGTGGGCGCTGCTCACTCCGCGTGCCGGCGCGCATCGCATAGGCTGTTGCTCGCACTTTCGATTCGGAGGGCCGAAGTGCGTGCCGGGAACCGTCGTTCCTTGTCCATTTCCTTCATTTCCGGACGCCCCGCTTGATAGGCTTCGCTCTCCCCACGCAGACCAACCTTTCATTGCGCTTTATGGCCCACCAGTTCGATTCGCAACTCGACGTTTCCATTCTTTCCGTCCTGCTTGACGACGGCGGTCCCCGGCGCTGGATGAGCACCCAGGACGTGGCACGCGGCCTGACCGCCCTGGAGGTGGCCGAGCCGCCCGCCGAGGTGCTGCAGCAGCGCCTGGTGCTGCTGGTCGCCGACGGCTCGGCCGAGTGCCGCGCGGAAGGGCGCGGCCTGATGTGGCGCCGCGCCGAATGTGCCGGCAAGGTGCTGGCCAACGCCGATACCTGGCTCAGCGACGAAGAGGCGCTCGCCCTGCAGGTGCTGAAGCGGTTCGCCGGCCGCCAGATCACTTCGGTGATGGCGACCCTGCTGCGGCCGTTGTTCGATGCCGCCGAGTCGCAGCTGCGGCGGCGTGGCCGCGAAGGCTGCGCCGGCCGGATCGCCTGGCATCGCAAGCTGTCGGTGGTCGAACGCAGCTCGCCGCTGGTGCCGCCGCGGCTGCGCGAGACCGTGCTGCTGCCGGTACTGACCGCGGTATTCGAGGAGCGCAACCTGGAGGTCGTGTATCGGCCGCGCTTCGAGCCCGAGCGCAAGCGCGTGCTGATGCCGCTGGGCGTGGTCGAGAAGGCCGGCATGGTCTACCTGGTGGGCCTGGAAGACGAGGACCCCGCGCCCCAATGCCTGCGGCTGGACCGGGTCCATGCGGCGCACGCGCTGAAAGAGCGCTTCATTTACCCGGACCATTTCTCGCTGGCCGACTATGTGGAAGAGGCGGCCGAATTCGGCCTGCACGCGGACGGCAATATCAAGCTGGCGGTCCGCTTCGCCAAGGGCTGCGGCGATATCGTGCGCGATGCGCCGATCTCGCCCGACCAGACCGAGGAGATCGGTCCGGACGGTTCGCTGGTGGTCCGCTGCACGGTGGAGATGGCCGACTGGCTGGTGCGCTGGCTGCGCTCCTTCGGGCCCCAGGCCGAGGTGCTGGAGCCGGTCTCGCTGCGGCGCGCGCTGGCGCACGAGGTCAAGACGATGGCGCGGGCTTACTGCAGGAGCTGAGCGGGCTGGGGAAGGGGGGGCGGGAAGGAGGGGCTGGGAAGGAGGGCTGGGAAGGGGGCTCGGAAGGGGGCTCGGAAGGGGGCGATGGATCGGCTTCCGATCCCCCTGGGTCGCGGCGCCGGCACGGCGGCAAGCCGCCGCGCCACCAAAACCCGTGGCGCAACCCCGCGGCACCAAAACAAAAAGGGGTCAGCTTGCGCTGACCCCTTCGAAATACTGGTGGCGAATCAGGGACTCGAACCCCGGACCTGCGGATTATGATTCCGTCGCTCTAACCGACTGAGCTAATTCGCCGACGAAGACCGCCATTATACGGGCCGTTGGATCGCTGTCAACACTTTTGTACGGGCCCTTGCATCCGGTTCTGCCGGCCGCGGTGGCGGCGGATGCAGCTATCCCACAAAAAAACCGGCGGCCCTGCCGGACCGCCGGTTTCGTCTCCGTTTCGCCGCCGGCACGGGAGCCGGCGTGGCGCGATGCGGATATCAGTCGTTCGCGTAGATATCCACGTCCTTGGTCTCGCGGATGAACAGCGAGCCGATCACCAGCGTGATGCCGGCGATCACGATCGGGTACCACAGGCCGTAGTAGATGTTGCCGTTCTGCGCGACCAGGGCGAACGAGATGGTGGGCAGCATGCCACCGAACCAGCCGTTGCCGATGTGGTAGGGCAGGGACATCGAGGTGTAGCGGATGCGGGTCGGGAACAGCTCGACCAGCATCGCGGCGATCGGACCGTAGACCATGGTCACGTAGATCACCAGGATCACCAGGATCACCAGCACCATCACCGTGTTCATCTCGGCGGGGTCGGCCTTGGTCGGGTAGCCGGCCGCGGACATCGCCCCGGCGACCTCCTTCTTGAAGGCGTCGATCCTGGCCTTGCTCTCCGGCTCGAAGCTATGGCCCTGCGGCACCAGCGACGCGTTGAAGGACTGGATCTCGCGATCGCCGATCTTGACGGTCGCGGTGGTGCCGGCCGGCGCCTCGACGACTTCGTAGCTGGCCGACGACTGCGCCAGCGTGCGCTTGGCGATGTCGCAGGAGCTGCGGAAGTCGATCTCGCGGGCGATCGGGCTGCCCTGGAACGAGCACTGCTTCGGATCGGCGGTGACGACGATCTGGGCCGACTGCTGAGCGCGCTCCAGCGCCGGGTTGGCGTAGTGCGTCAGCGCCTTGAACAGCGGGAAGTAGGTCAGCATCGCCAGCGCGCAGCCGGCCATGATGATCCACTTGCGGCCGATCTTGTCCGACAGCGCGCCGAAGAACACGAAGAACGGCGTGCCGATCACCAGCGCGCCGGCAATCAGCAGGTTGGCGGTCTTGGCGTCGACCTTCAGCACCTGCGTCAGGAAGAACAGCGCATAGAACTGGCCCGTGTACCAGACGACGGCCTGGCCGGCGGTCAGGCCCACCAGCGCCAGGATCACGATCTTCAGGTTGCGCCATTGCGCGAACGATTCGGTCAGCGGCGCCTTCGAGGTCTTGCCCTCCGACTTCATGCGCTGGAACGCCGGCGATTCGGCCATCGACAGCCGGATGTAGACCGAGACCCCGAGCAGCACGATCGACAGCAGGAACGGAATGCGCCAGCCCCAGACCTCGAAGTCGGGACCGGTCAGCTGACGGCACACCAGGATCACGATCAGCGACATGAACAGGCCCATCGTCGCGGTGGTCTGGATCCACGAGGTGTACGAACCGCGCTTGCCGTGCGGCGCGTGTTCGGCGACGTAGGTCGCCGCACCGCCGTACTCGCCGCCGAGCGCGAGGCCCTGCAGCATTCGCAACGCGATCAGGATGATCGGCGCGGCCCAGCCGATGGTGGCATAGCTGGGCAGCAGGCCGACGATGAAGGTCGACACGCCCATGATCAGGATCGTCACGAGGAACGTGTATTTACGTCCGATCATGTCGCCGAGGCGGCCGAACACCAGCGCCCCGAACGGCCGCACGATGAAGCCGGCGGCAAAGGCGAGCAGCGCGAAGATGAAGGCCGAGGTCGGATCCAGGCCGGCGAAGAACTGCTTGGCGATGATCGCCGCCAGCGAACCGTACAGATAAAAGTCGTACCACTCGAATACCGTGCCGAGCGACGAGGCGATGATGACTTTCCTCTCCTCGGCCGTCATCGGGGTGTTCTGCGCGCTGCCTCCGGGCACCGCGACATTCGGGGCATTAGCCATTTTGTCTCCTCCTACTGTTCAGGGGTCCTTCGCACGGCCGCGCAAGGCAGGCGGACACGCCGCGTTCCGGCGCGGGCCGTCGAATGTGTGTGGATTCTGGGAGGCGAAACTTACGGCGTTCTGACAGCGGAGGGTGCGCGGGGGCCGATATTGCTCGGGGTATACGCTAGCGTCGCGCGGTGCTGGCACCCGCCTTTCGTGGGGGGAGAGCGATGCTGCGATGCGGGACGCTGCAGGTCCCGAGCACGCGGCGAGCAGTGTTGCAGGCGGTACTGCAGGCGATGCTGCGGGGGGTGCTGGGGGGGGCGGTGCGCAGGGGCGGTGCGCAGGGCGGCCGGCAGAACGGCCCGCAGGGCGACGAGCGCGTTCGCGGCGTTCAGCGGTGCCGTGCGGCATCGCCGTCGTCGGCGTGCCCGGCATCGTTGCTCGGCTCGTATCCCGACTGGTCTCTCGACTGGTCCCTCGGCTCGTCCGCCGGCTCGCCGATCTCGCGATCGGCCCGGTTCATGCGCCAGGCATAGGCCGCGGCCATCAGCACGTACAGGATCAGCAGCCCTTGCGCGCCGGCCCAGAACGAGAAGGGCCAGCCGAAGAAGTCGAAGCGCAGCTCGCGCGCGAACCAGCTGACGCCGAACGTGCCGGCAAACCACAGCGCGAGCAGCACCGCGGTCCAGCGCAGGTTGGTGCGCCAGGCGGCCGCGGCGCGCTGCTGGCGGGCAAGGCGTACCGGATCGGGCGCGTTCATGCCGCCTCCGCGGACGCCGGACGGCGCAGCGTCACGCGCAGCCGCGCACCGGCCAGGCGCGGCTGCTGCTGGTAGACGTGGTCCTCGATGGCGACGTCGCCGCCATGCTGCTGCACGATCTCGCGCACGATCGCCAGCCCCAGGCCGCTGCCCTCGGTGCTGGTGCCCAGCACGCGATAGAAGCGCTCCATCACGCGCGGCCGCTCGGCCGGCGGAATGCCCGGCCCGGTGTCCTCCACGTCCAGATAGGCGAACGGTTCGAACGGATCGGCGCTGACGCGAACGGTCGCGTGGCCTCCCGGCGGCGTGTAGCGGATCGCGTTATCGAGCAGGTTGTTCAGCATCTCGGTCAGCATCAGGCGGTTGCCCTGGACCATCACCGGATGGTCGGACGCATCGAGGCCCAGGTCGATGCGCTTGGCCCAGGCCTGCGGCAGCCAGTCCTTGACCACCTCGCGCGCCAGCGCGGCCAGGTCCAGCGGCGCCATGTTGCCGCTGCCGGCGAAGTTCTCCATGCGCGCCAGCGACAGCAGCTGCGTGACCAGATGCGCGGTGCGCTGCGAGCTGCCGGCGATCTGCGCCAGCGACTTGCGCAGTTCCTCGGGCGACTGCTCGCGCTGGGCCAGTTCGGCCTGCATGCGCAGCCCGGCCAGCGGCGTCTTCATCTGGTGCGCGGCATCGGCGATGAAGCGCTTCTGCGTCTGCACCGATTGATCGAGCCGCTCGAGCAGTTCGTTGAACGAGGCCACCAGCGGCGTGATTTCCTGCGGCGCGGCCTGTTCGTCGATCGGACTGGTGTCGCCCGGATTGCGCGCGCGAATGCGCTGCTGGATCGCGGTCAGCGGCGCCAGCCCGCGCGACAGGCCGAACCACACCAGCAGCACCGCCAGCGGCAGGATCACGAACTGCGGCAGGATCACGCCCTTGATGATCTCGTTGGCCAGGCGCGCGCGCTTGTCCAGCGTCTCGGCGACCTGCACCAGCACCGGATGGCCGCCGGGCACCGCCGGCATCTCGACATAGGTATACGCCACGCGCACGTCGTTGCCGGCCACCTGGTCGTCGCGCAGCGACACCAGCCCGGCGTGGCCGCGGTCTTCCTCGACGGGCAGCGGCAAATCGCGATCGCCCGCCACCAGCTCGCCGCGCGTGCCGACCACCTGGTAGTAGACCGCGTCGGTCTCGTCGGCGCGCAGGATCTCCCGCGCGGACAGCGGCAGCTGCAGCGTCACGCCGCCATTGACCTCGCGCACCTGCTGCGACAGCACGATCGCACTCGATTCCAGTGCGCGGTCGTAGGGGCCGTTGGCGATCGACTTGGCGACCAGGTAGGTCACCGCGATGCTCAGCGGCCACAGCAGCAGCAGCGGCGCCAGCATCCAGTCGAGGATCTCGCCGAACAGCGAGCGCGGCGACGCGTGCCCGGCGTCGTCCTCCAGATGGGGCAGGGCGTCGGCCAGCATCTCGTCGGTCACCTCGTCCTCGGCGGTGGCCGCCGCGGCGGCGCGGCGGCGGCGCGTGTCGCCGAGCGCCGGCGACGGGCGTTTCCAGGGCAGGCGCAGCGGATACATGCGAAGGGCGTGGGAGATAGGGGCGGAGGGCGGAGGCGCGCCGGGCAGGTTCGAAGGGAAAGCCCGGGCGCCGCTGCGGTCGGCGGAATCAGGAATGCGCGGCGGCCGGGGCCGGCTGGAATTTCTCCAGGCAATAGCCGAGGCCGCGCACGGTGGCGATGCGGATGCCGCCGACCTCGATCTTCTTGCGCAGCCGGTGCACGTAGACCTCGATCGCGTTGTTGCTGACTTCCTCGCCCCATTCGCACAGGTGGTCGACCAGCTGCTCCTTCGACACCAGCCGCCCCGAGCGCGTCAGCAGGATCTCGAGCAGGCCCACCTCGCGCGCGGACAGGTCCAGCATCTGGTCGTTCAGATAGGCGATGCGGCCGACCTGGTCGAATGCGAGCGGACCGTGCCGCATCAGCGTGGCGCCGCCGCCGGTGCCGCGCCGTACCAGCGCGCGCACGCGCGCCTCCAGTTCCGACAGCGCGAAGGGCTTGGCCATGTAGTCGTCGGCGCCCAGGTCCAGGCCCTTGACCCGCTCGTCGACGCTGTCGGCAGCGGTCAGGATCAGCACCGGCACCATCGCGCCGCGGGCGCGCAGCCGCTTCAGGACTTCGAGCCCCGGCATGCGGGGCAGCCCCAGATCGAGAATGACCAGGTCGTAGGCCTGCGTGGACAGCGCCGAATCGGCTTCCATGCCGTTGGCCACATGATCGACCGCATAGCCGGAATGGCGCAGGGAACGGGTCAGGCCGTCGGCCAGCACGTCGTCGTCTTCGGCAATCAGAATGCGCATGGTGGTCTCCCCTGGCTCGGCAGGCGGGCGCCGGCCCGCGCGGGCCGCCCTGTTTCCCCTGTCCTCCCGATCGTCATGCGCACTATGGGATGAAATGGGGCTTGCCAAGCATACTGTTTTTTTATACAGTACCCGCTGATTCCAGGCGAGCGCATGGGGCTGGATCGCAACCGGGGCCACGCGTCACGGAGGGCGCCGGTCAGCCGGGCGGTGCCGTGGTCCAACCCGGCTGCATTTTTGAGCCGATGCTGATTCACGGCTGCCATGCTCCGCCTCTAGAATGCGTTGCCGCAGCGCGCTCCGACGATGCAGACGCCGGGGTGGCGCGGGTCGGGCGCGTGGGTCTGCGTAACGAGGTGCCGCACAATATCGGCATCGAATAGCAGGCGGCGCGCCGCATGCGGCCTATTTATACACCATTGACGGAAGGACGACCATGGATGACGGCAAGAAGGCAGCTGGCGTGAGCGCCGAGAAGCAGAAGGCGCTGGCCGCCGCGCTGGCCCAGATCGAGAAGCAGTTCGGCAAGGGCTCGATCATGCGGATGGGCGACGGCGAGGTCGAGCAGGACATCCAGGTGGTGTCGACCGGCTCGCTGGGCCTGGACATCGCGCTGGGCGTCGGCGGCCTGCCGCGCGGCCGGGTCGTCGAGATCTACGGCCCGGAATCGTCGGGCAAGACCACGCTGACGCTGCAGGTGGTCGCCGAGATGCAGAAGCTGGGCGGCACCTGCGCGTTCATCGACGCGGAGCATGCGCTGGACGTCAATTACGCCAGCAAGCTGGGCGTCAGCGTCAGCGATCTGCTGATCTCGCAGCCGGACACCGGCGAGCAGGCGCTCGAAATCACCGACGCGCTGGTGCGCTCGGGCTCGGTCGACCTGATCGTGATCGACTCGGTGGCGGCGCTGGTGCCCCGGGCCGAAATCGAAGGCGAGATGGGCGACGCGCTGCCGGGCCTGCAGGCCCGCCTGATGAGCCAGGCGCTGCGCAAGCTGACCGGCACCATCAAGCGCACCAATTGCCTGGTGATCTTCATCAACCAGATCCGCATGAAGATCGGCGTGATGTTCGGCTCGCCGGAAACCACGACCGGCGGCAATGCGCTGAAGTTCTACGCCTCGGTCCGCCTCGACATCCGCCGCATCGGCTCGATCAAGAAGGGCGACGACGTGATCGGCAACGAGACCAAGGTAAAGGTGGTCAAGAACAAGGTGTCGCCGCCGTTCCGCGAGGCCTTCTTCGACATCCTGTACGGCCAGGGCATCTCGCGCCAGGGCGAAATCATCGACCTCGGCGTGGACGCCAAGATCGTCGAGAAGTCGGGCGCCTGGTACAGCTACAACGGCGAGAAGATCGGCCAGGGCAAGGACAATGCGCGCGAATTCCTGCGCGAGAATCCCGATATCGCCGACGAAATCGAGAACAAGGTCCGCGCCGCCCTCGGCGTGGTGCCGATGAACGGTACGCCGGCGCTGGCGGCAGAGTAAGCCGGGTTTGCGGCGCTGTGGGTCCGGCTCCGCCGGGCCTGCAAGCGCCGCGTTCGCTCGCCCTCCACCCCTTTCGCCCAGCGGGAGAGGGCGTCCCGTCCCGGCTGCCGTCCTTGCCCCGCCGCTCCGCCGTTCCCTCCCAACCCCATGCCTCGTCCTCCGCTGTCCCTGAAAGCGCGCGCGGTCGGCTATCTGTCGCGCCGCGAGCATAGCCGCGCGGAACTGGCGCGCAAGCTGGCGCCGCATGCCGAGTCGCCGGAGGAACTGGAGCGCCTGCTCGATACGCTGGAGCGCGAGAACTGGCTGTCCAACGCCCGCTTTGCCGAGAGCCTGGTGCACCGGCGCGCCAGCCGCTATGGCGCTTCCCGCGTCATGCAGGAGGCCCGCACTCACCAGCTCGACGGCGAGCAGCTGGCCGACCTGCAGCAGCAGTTGCGCGCCACCGAGCTCGAGCGGGCGCGCGAGGTCTGGCGCAAGCGCTTCGGCGTCGTGCCGGCCACGCCGGAGGAGAAGGCCAAACAGCTGCGCTTCCTGACCGCGCGCGGCTTCTCCCAGGCGACGATCAGCCGGGTGATCCGCGATGCCGAGCGGCCGCCGGACGAGGAGGGCGAGTGAAAGACCGATGGAACGGCGTGCCGGAGCGGCAGGCGTGCAGGATGTGATGCAGCCGCCGCGGTAGTCCGACGCGGCAGTCCGGCGCGTCAGTCCGGCGCGTCAGTCCGACGCGGTAGTCCGCCGCCGTAGTCCGCCCGGTCAGTCCGATCATCCGCGCCGACAATCGGGCTCGACATTGCGCACATCCGGGTATTCCCGGCCAATGCGGTCCGGCATGTTAAACTCCACGAGTTTTCCGCAAGCGCGGCGCGAATTCGTGCGCCCGCAGCAAATCGTCTTCAGGCCGGTTCCGCCGCGCCTTCCCTTGTCACAGCCTGGTGCCATGCCGCTTTCCGCCCCCGTCAATCGCGCCCTGCGTCATCGTCGCGCCATCACGGCCGAGGCGTATCTCCGCGAAGACGGCCTGTGGGACATCGAGGCCCGGCTTACCGACACCAAGCCCCGCGACATTCCGCTCGCCGGCGGCGGCGTCCGTCCGATCGGCCAGCCGCTGCACGACCTGTGGCTGCGCGTGACCATCGACCTGCGCATGAACGTGGTCGACGCCGAGGCCTGCTCCGACTGGGTTCCCTATCCCGGCCACTGCGACACCATCGGCCCGGCCTACCGCCAGCTGATCGGCCTGAACCTGATGAAGGGCTTCCGCAAGGCCGTGCGCGAACGCCTGGGCGGGGTGGCCGGCTGCACCCATCTGACCGAACTGGCCGGGATCCTGCCGACGACGGCAATCCAGGCCTTTGCTGGCGACGTCTTCAAGATTCGCGACGGCGCCAGCGACGACAGCAATCCCGAACCGCCCTACCAGCTGCATGGCTGCTATGCGCTGCACTTCGAAGGCGAGGTGGTTCGCCAGTTTTATCCGCGCTGGTACGGACACCAGCCGAAACCGAGAGCCCGGGCCGATGCGCCGCCGGCCTCGCCGCCGCAGTCACCGCAGGCCCCGCAGGCGATTGCCGACGACGACGGCGGCGCTCCGCACCGGTCCACCGGAACCTCCGGGTGAGGTTCCGGGATCCCCACGAGATCTCGACCTCTCCCGCTTCATCACCCGCTTTACTACCCGGCTTTTCTACCCATTTACGCCTACCCGAAAGGAAACACGCATGAATATCCATGAGTACCAAGGCAAGGAAATCCTGCGCAAATACAATGTGCCGGTTCCCCGCGGTATCCCCGCATTCTCGGTCGAAGAAGCGCTGAAGGCGGCCGAACAGCTTGGCGGCCCGGTGTGGGTCGTCAAGGCGCAGATTCACGCCGGCGGCCGCGGCAAGGGTGGCGGCGTCAAGGTGGCCAAGAGCCTGGACGAGGTCAAGACCTACGCCAGCAACATCCTGGGCATGCAGCTGGTCACGCACCAGACCGGTCCGGAAGGCAAGAAGGTCAACCGCCTGCTGATCGAAGAAGGCGCTGACATCAAGAAGGAACTGTACGTCAGCCTGGTGGTGGACCGCGTGTCGCAGAAGGTCGCGCTGATGGCCTCGAGCGAAGGCGGCATGGACATCGAGGAAGTCGCCGCGCAGACCCCCGAGAAGATCCACACGCTGATCATCGAGCCGTCGATCGGCCTGACCGACAAGGACGCCGACGACATCGCCCGCAAGATCGGCGTGCCCGACGCCAGCCTGTCGCAAGCCCGCCAGGCGCTGCAGGGCCTGTACAAGGCGTTCTGGGACACCGACGCCTCGCTGGCCGAAATCAACCCGATGATCCTGACCGGCGACGGCAAGGTGATCGCGCTCGACGCCAAGTTCAACTTCGACTCGAACGCGCTGTTCCGCCACCCGGAAATCGTCGCCTACCGCGACCTGGACGAAGAAGATCCGGCTGAAATCGAAGCCTCGAAGTTCGACCTGGCCTACATCTCGCTCGACGGCAATATCGGCTGCCTGGTCAACGGCGCCGGCCTGGCGATGGCCACCATGGACACCATCAAGCTGTTCGGCGGCGAGCCGGCCAACTTCCTCGACGTGGGCGGCGGCGCCACCACCGAGAAGGTGACCGAGGCCTTCAAGCTGATGCTGAAGAACCCGAACGTGCAGGCCATCCTGGTCAACATCTTCGGCGGCATCATGCGCTGCGACGTGATCGCCGAAGGCGTGATCTCGGCCTCGAAGGCGGTGCAGCTCGGCGTGCCGCTGGTCGTCCGCATGAAGGGCACCAACGAAGACCTCGGCAAGAAGATGCTGGCCGAGTCGGGCCTGCCGATCATCTCCGCCGACACCATGGAAGAAGCGGCCCAGAAGGTGGTGGCCGCGGCCGCAGGCAAGTAAGCCAGACGCGAAACCGAAAGCGAGCGGCGTGGCGCCGGGCGCCCGCCGCGACAGCCAAGCAAAGGATTACAGCATGTCGATTCTGATCAACAAAGACACCAAGGTCATCACCCAAGGTATTACCGGCAAGACCGGCCAGTTCCACACCCGTGGCTGCCGCGACTACGCCAACGGCAAGAACGCCTTCGTCGCCGGCGTGAACCCGAAGAAGGCCGGCGAGGACTTCGAGGGCATTCCCATCTACGCGAGCGTCAAGGAAGCCAAGCAGCAGACCGGCGCCACCGTGTCGGTGATCTACGTCCCGCCCGCAGGCGCCGCCGCCGCGATCTGGGAAGCCGTGGACGCCGACCTGGACCTGGTGGTCTGCATCACCGAAGGCATCCCCGTGCGCGACATGATGGAAGTCAAGGACCGCATGCGCCGCGAAAACAAGAAGACGCTGCTGCTCGGACCGAACTGCCCGGGCCTGATCACGCCCGACGAAATCAAGATCGGCATCATGCCGGGCCACATCCACAAGAAGGGTCGCATCGGCGTGGTGTCGCGCTCGGGCACGCTGACCTATGAAGCCGTGGGCCAGCTGACCGCGCTGGGCCTGGGCCAGTCGTCGGCCGTCGGCATCGGTGGCGACCCGATCAACGGTCTGAAGCACATCGACGTGATGAAGATGTTCAACGACGATCCGGACACGGATGCGGTCGTGATGATCGGCGAGATCGGCGGTCCGGACGAGGCCAATGCCGCCTACTGGATCAAGGACAACATGAAGAAGCCGGTGGTTGGCTTCATCGCCGGCGTGACGGCGCCTCCGGGCAAGCGCATGGGCCACGCCGGCGCGCTGATCTCGGGCGGTGCCGACACGGCGCAGGCCAAGCTGGAGATCATGGAGTCCTGCGGTATCAAGGTCACCAAGAACCCGTCGGAAATGGGCCGTCTCCTGAAGTCGATCCTGTAATACGGGCCGGGGCCGGCCTTGCCGGTCCATCGGCCGGGGCCGCGGTCCGCCGCGGCTCCCCTGCAATGCCCTCGCTCCACGCGAGGGCATTGTCGTTTTGGCGCCACTGGAACGACCAATAGATCATTCTCTGATGTATCTGCCGGTTTGTTGAAATCAAAACGAAAGGTTTCTGCGGTACATCTCAATGTCTTGGGCGTCAGACATCCGAAAGGCCGCAATCGCGGACGGGCAAGTCCCGTTGCTGGCTGGGCCCTGACACTCCGTCTTCATTCCAATTCCAATATCGACTTCGAGGAGCCACGCAGTGGAATTGCTGTCGTCCACCACGTTCTGGATCGCACTGGGATCCATCATCCTGACCAATATCGTGCTGTCCGGCGACAACGCCGTCGTGATCGCGCTGGCCTCGCGCAACCTGCCGCCGGCGCAGCAGAAGCGCGCGATCTTCTGGGGCAGCGCCGCAGCGATCATCATGCGCGTGGTGCTGACCGTCGCCGCGGTCAAGCTGCTGAGCCTGCCGTACCTGAAGATCATCGGCGCGATCCTGCTGGTCTATATCGGCGTGCAGCTGCTGACCGGCGATGACGACGAGGAAGGCCACGACGCCAAGGACAACATCTGGGCCGCGATCCGCACGATCCTGATCGCCGACCTGGTGATGTCGCTCGACAACGTGGTGGCGGTCGCCGCCGCCGCGCAGAAGGGCCCCGAGGGCAGCCAGCTGCTGCTGCTGGTGATCGGCCTGGGCCTGTCGATTCCGCTGATCGTGTTCGGCAGCACGCTGCTGCTGAAGGTGATGGAACGCTTCCCGGTGATCATCGTGGCCGGCGCCGCGCTGCTCGGCTATCTGGCCGGCGAGATGCTGGTCAGCGATCCGGTCGACGCCGCCTGGTTCGAGGTGCACGTGCCCCACGCCCACCTGGTGTTCGGCGCCATCGGCGCGATCCTGGTGGTGGTGATCGGCAAGCTGATGCAGAAGCGCGGCGCGCAGACCGCCTGACGCCCCGCCCGGCGCGCTTGCCCTCTTGCGGGCAGGTGCGGCCATGCGAACCGAGCCCGGCACGCGCCAGCGTTGCCGGGCTTTTTCATGGACGCTGCCGCCGGCCCCCGGCAAGGCTTCGATGCCAAATTTTGTGAATGGACGGCGAAACGCGGTCCGCCCCCTCGATACTGTCGGCCTTCCAATCGTTCGGGAGCCGCTCCATGCCAGTCGCCGCACGCTTGCCGCGGGGCCGCCGCGCTGATCACGCCCATCATGCCCATCATGCCCATCATGCCCATCATGCCCATCATGCCCATCGGGCCCCTCGAACTCATCGAACCCATCGCGCCTTCACGCTGATCGAGCTGATGGTGGTGGTCGCCATCATCGGCATCCTGGCCGCCATCGCGGTGCCGCAATATCGGGACGATACAATTCGGGCCAGGCTGTCGAGCGTGCTGACCGCGGCCGCGCCTTTGAAGATGGCGGTCAGCCTGTGCGCGCAGGAAGCGGGCGGCGTGCTGGACGATTGCAATGACGACAACGCGGCCGCCGCGATTCCGCCGTTCGCGCGGAGCCGCGAGATCGCGCAGGCGACCGTCAGCGGTCCGGGCGTGATCACGCTGACGCTGTCCGCCAGCGGGCTCGGCGCCGGGGTCGACGGCAGGGAGATCGTGCTGCGGCCATCGGTCAACGCGACCTCGGTCAGCTGGGAGATCACCACCACGATCGAGAACGCGGTCGCCAGGCAGTATGTCCTCAGGAACAGCCAGTCGCCCGCCGATACATCGCAGGCGAGGGCGTAGTCGGGTAGCCGGGCCGGTGTCATGACGGACGACGCCAGCCACGCCGGACTGCGCAAGGATCATCTCGGCGACGCGCCCATGGGCGTGTCGCCTTCGTCGGGAATCGAATGTGAATTTGCGCAGGAACGTTGCGCTGGATTGGGCGTGCCCGCTGTTGGCGATGGCCGTCGCGTTGCCGCCGCTGGTCTCCAAACACACCTTGCCGCTGGCCACCTTCTACGGCGAGTGG
Organism: Cupriavidus cauae; assembly: GCF_026210475.1. NCBI lineage: Bacteria > Pseudomonadati > Pseudomonadota > Betaproteobacteria > Burkholderiales > Burkholderiaceae > Cupriavidus > Cupriavidus cauae. Next base: position 3,481,464 of record NZ_CP080293.1, on the reverse strand, counting down.
GCGTCGGCGTTGGCCTTCGTCGTGCTGGTGCTGTGGTCCGCGACGCTGCGCGCCGCCGGTGGGGCCGCCGGCAGTGCCGCTGCCGGTGCCGCCGCTGGTGCCCCCGCTGGTGCCCCCGTTGATGCCACCGTTGGTGCCGCCACCCCCGCCGGCGTTCCGTTCGTGACCGCGTTCTGCCTGTGGCTGATCGCCCTGGGCACGGGCGCCACGCTGGCCGGTCAGCCCGACGTGACCGGCAGCCGCAGCCTGACGCTGGCCGCGCTGCTGCTCGCCACCGGCGCGATCTGGGCTGGCCATCGCTATCGCCGCGCGCTCGACGCCGACGTGGTGCTGACCACGTTCGCGACGGCGTGGCTGGCGGCAGGGCTGTTCGGCACGCTCGCCCAATGGGTGCAACTGTTCCGGCTCGAGGGCGACAGCTTCGGGCTGGTGTCCGATTACTTCTACGACGCCAATCGCCGGCTATGGGGCAATCTGAACCAGCCCAACCACCAGGCGACCGTGCATGGCCTGGCGCTGGCGGCGTCGGTGTGGCTCGCCTCGCGCGGCAAGCTGCGCGCGCTGCCGTGGCTGGTCGCGGTGGCGCTGGTCGAAAGCGGTGTCGTGCTGTCCGGCTCGCGCACTGGCGTGCTGCACGTGGGGCTGGCCGCCTGCTATGCGCTGGTCGCGGCCTGGCTGGCGCGCTCCGCGCAGGACGTGGCGCCGGCGTCAGCGCGCTGGTCCCTGCGCGCCCCCGCCGGCCTTGTGTTTGCGGCGGCGGCGCTGGTGGCCATGCTGATGCTGCTGCAGCCTGCGATCAAGGCGGCGGGGCAGGCGTTCGGCTGGTCGCTGTTCGACACCATGGCGCAACTGCAGGCCGGCGACCAGATTTCCGCGCGCGGCGCGCTGTGGGCGCATGCCTGGGCGATGTTCGTCGCGCATCCGTGGTTCGGCGTCGGCTGGGGCGAATTCGGCTGGGCACAGTTCGAGCAGCTGGCGCGCCTGGGCATCACCGTCGAGATGTCGCTGCACGCGCATAACGCCGTGCTGGACCTGCTGGCCAAGACCGGGATCGTCGGCACCGCCGGCGTCGCGCTGTTTCTGGCGGCCTGGCTATGGCGGGTGGTGCGCGCGAGGCTGTGGCGTGCCGATACGGCGGAACGCGCCCGCACGGCGGCGGCGCTGACGTGGCTGGCGATGCTGTGCGTGCATTCGATGCTCGAATATCCGCTGCACTACCTGTATTTCCTGCTGCCGTTCTGTTTCCTGCTGGGCTGGCTCGAGCCCGCCGCGCTGGCGGTCACGCGCATGCCGCGCGCGCTGGCCACGATGGGGCCCGCGGTGGCCGGCTTGGCCGCGGCCCTGGTGCTCGCGACGATGTGGCAGGACTACCGCCGCGTCGAGGCGCGCGAGTACGCCAGCCCCGCGCGGGTCGACACCTTGCCGGCGCCGAAGCTGTGGTTCGGCCAGCACGCGGAGGCGCACCGGGCCGAGCTCGCGCCGCTGACCGCCGACGGCGCCGATGCGTGGCTGCCGCCGCATATCGCCGCGATCCACCTGTTGCCCACCCCGACGGTGATCGCGCGCGGCGCCTGGCTGCTGGCGCTCAATGGCGAGCCGGAGCAGGGCCGGGAATGGCTCGAGCGGCTGCGCTACTACTATCGCGGCGACGAGGCCGCCCAGTTCGCCCGCGTCGCCGGCTATTGCGAGGGCGTCGACGCTGCCAGGCGGCCGCGCGAATTCTGCGAGTGGGTCCAGCGCCGCCGGGCCGCCACACCGATACCACGGTAGGGCGGTAGTCCGAAGGAGGAATGCCGCGCTGCCGCAAGCCGTGCGCGGCTTCGTTTCCGGAGAAGCGCCGCGCCGAGGCATTTCATCCGTCGGCACGATTTGTCACGCCAGTTCCGGCCCCTAGACTCGCCCGGTGCCTGTGTCACACGGGAGAGACGAATGCGGACTGGCAAGCGAAGGATCCTGACGGTGGCTGTGCTGGGACTGGTGGCCATCATCACCACCGAGGTGCTGGCGCGCGCCGGCCTCGGCCTGGGCGATCCGCCGCTCTATCAGACCGATCCGGAAATCGAGTACCTGCTCAAGCCCAACCAGCGCGTGAAGCGCTTCGGCCATCGCTATGTGGTCAACCGCTACGGCATGCGCTCGGACGATTTCGAGCCGAAGAAAGGCGTGCCCGGGGAGCGGCGCGTGCTGGTGTTCGGCGATTCCGTCGTCAACGGCGGCGCGCAGGTCGACCAGGGGCGCCTCGCCACCGAGCAATTGCGGGTACGGCTGGGCCGGACCAGCCGGGTGGCGACCGTGGGCAATGTGGCGGCATTCAGCTGGGGGCCGGGCAACTGGCTCGCCTACGCGCGGCGCTTCGGTTTTCTCGACGCCGATACCGCGATCATCGTCGTCAACGGCGCCGACTATGGCGATGTGCCGACCTTCGCGCCGCTGCGGCCGGATACCCATCCCTCGCAACCGCCGCTGTCGGCGCTGGTGGAGGGCGCCACCCGTTATCTGCCCGCCTATCTCGGGCTGGATCAGTCGTCCGGACCGGCGCGCGAATCGACCGATGCCGATCGCGCCGCCTCGCTGCGCGACTTGGCCGAACTGATCGTGATGGCCAGGAGGGCCGGCGTGCAGGTCCGGCTGGTACAGCACTACGAGCGCGACGAACTGGACGGCGCCGGCCTGCCGGCCGGCCTGCAGGCCTTCTCCCGGCTGTGCGAGGAATACGAGGTGCCGGTCGTCAGCATGCGTGACGCCGAGCGCCGCGCACGCGATGTGGCCTATCTCGATGACATCCACCTGAGCCCGGAAGGACAGGACCTGCTCGCCGACGCGCTGCTGGCGGCCGCCAATCTGCCCGCCGGGGGCCGGCACGTCGCCGCGTTCGGTCTGCGCCACTAGCGGGGCGGCGGGGGCTGCGGGGAAGCGGGGAAGCGGGGAAGCAGGGAAGCAGGGAAGCAGGGAAGCAGGGAAGCAGGGAAGCGGGGCCGCCCGGCGTGCTGCCTGGCTTGATTGCCCCTCTTGCGGGCCTCGGCGTGCCGCTCTTACTGCGCCACCCAATCCCCCGACTTGCCGCCATGCTTCTCCAGCAGGCGGATGCCGCCCATCACCATGCCGCGGTCGGCGGCCTTGCACATGTCGTAGATCGTCAGCAGCGCGACCTGCACGCCGGTCAGCGCTTCCATCTCGACGCCGGTCTGGCCGCGCGTCTCGGCGCGCACGGTGCAGTGCACGGAACTGGCCGCCTCGTCCAGCGCGAATTCGAGCGCAACCTTGGTCAGCGCCAGCGGATGGCAAAGCGGAATCAGGTCGGCGGTGCGCTTGGTGGCCATGATGCCGGCGATGCGAGCGATGCCGAGCACGTCGCCCTTCTTCGCGGTGCCGTCGCGCACCAGCGCGAAGGTCTCCGGCGCCATCGTGATGGTGCCGGTGGCGATCGCCACGCGGTGGGTGGCGTCCTTGGCGCCGACATCCACCATATGCGCCTGGCCGGCGGTATCGAAGTGAGTGAGCTTGCTCATGATTGGCGTCGCAGGGTTGGCGTCGAACGGTTGGGGTCGAACGGTTGGGGTCGAACGGTTGGGACCGAAGCGGGAGGGGATCGAAGGAAATCGCAGGAAATCCGGAAAGCAGGACGGCAGGGCAGGGGTGCCCGCCGGGCGCGGAACGGTCGCGCCAGGCCGCTATCATAGCAACATGCTGATTTTCCGCCCCGTCGCCCGGCGCGCTTCGCTCGCCGATCTTCGCGCCGATTCCCGTGCCGATCCCGGTACCGATCCCGGAGCCGATCTCGGAGCCGATTTCGGTGCTGATCTCCGTGCCGATTTCGGTGCCGATCTCGGAGCCGATCTCGGAGCCGATCTCGGTGCCGATCGCCGTGCCGATGCCCGTGCCGCCGGACGTTCACGCTCGGCGCCCGCATCGCCCCATGCCGGGCCCCGCCTTGCCGTGCTGCGTCGCCCGCTGGCGGCGCTGCTGATGCTGGCGCTGGCCACGCCGGCCTGGCCCCAGGCCGCATCGGCGCCGGCGGGCAAGGCGGTGCCGACGATCGCGCCGCCGTTGTTGGGCTTGCCGGGCCACGCCAGCGATCAGGTCTACGACAACCTGAACCGCAGCGTGAAGGCTGGGCAGAAGTCCGACTTCGGCCTGCGCAGCGGCAACCCGGTGGTCGAGAGCAACGGCATCCAGCTGCCCGACATGGGCGACCCGTCGACCGCGGCGCTGTCGCCCGACATGGAGAAGCGGCTGGGCGACCGCATCATGCGCGACATCCGCCGCGATCCGCAGTACGTCACCGATGCGCTGCTGGCCGATTATCTGAACGCGCTCGGCTACAAGCTGATCCAGGCCGCGCGCCGCCAGAACCTTGCAGGCACCACCGGCGGCGGCACCTTCGCCACCGGCTTCGAACTGTTTGCCGTACGCGATCGGACCATCAACGCGTTCGCGCTGCCCGGCGGCTATATCGGCGTGCATACCGGCCTGCTGGTGCAGTCGGACACCGAGTCGGAACTGGCGTCGGTGATCGGCCACGAGATCGGCCACGTCACGCAGCGGCATATCGCGCGCGGCATCACCAGCCAGGATCAGTCGATGTGGATCGCGCTGGCGTCGATGGTGCTGGCCGGGCTGGCCGCGACCCGCAGCCCCGACGCCGCGGCCGCGCTGGCGATGGGCGGGCAGGGCGCGGCGCTGGCCAACCAGCTGTCGTTCTCGCGCGGCGCCGAGCGCGAGGCCGATCGGGTCGGCTTCCAGATCCTGTCGGCGGCGGGCTTCGATCCGCAGGGCATGCCGGACTTCTTCCGCCGGCTGCAGCGCGTCACCGGCATCTCGGAAAGCTCGGTGCCGTCGTATGTGCGCACCCACCCGCTGACCTCCGAGCGGATCGCCGACATGCAGGACCGCGCCAGCCATCTGCCGGCGCGCAAGGTCGGCAGCACGCCCGAATACGAATTCGCGCGGGTGCGCGCGCGCATCCTGCAGGAAGCCAATCCCACCGATATCCAGAACGCGCGCGCCGCGCTGCAGGCCCAGTTGTCCAGCGCATCGCCGATGCGGCAGCCGGCGATCTACTACGGCATTGCGTTTGCCGAGCAGCGGCTGGGCCGGCTGGTTCAGGCGGAGCAGGCGCTGGCCGAGGCGCGCCGGCTGTACGGCAATATTCCCGGGGCGTCATCGGGCAGCCCGATGCTCGACGTGATGGCGATCGAGCTGGCGCGCGCGCAGGGCCGCGTGCCGGACGCGGTCCGCCAGGCGTTGGCGTCGATGAAGACCTTCCCGCTGTCGCACGCGGTCGCGCTGTCGTATGCGGAGACGCTGCTGGGAGCCGGCCGTGCCGACGAGCTGGTGACGTTCCTGCGTTCGCGCACCCGCGAGGAGAGCGCGCGCGCGGAATGGTGGGAGTTGCTGGCGCGCGCCTACGCGGCGCAGGGCAAGCGCGTGCAGCAGCATCAGGCGCTGGCCGAGAAGTACGCGCGCGACGGCGCCTATCAGGCCGCGATCGAACAGCTGCAGATCGCGCGCAAGGCCGGCGACGGCGACTTCTATACGCTGTCCGAGGTCGATGCCCGGCTGCACCAGCTCGAGCGGCAGTATCGGGAAGAGCGGCAGGACAACAAGGGCATGCCGAACTGAGGCGCGGCGGCTGGGGCGGCCGCAGCCGCAGCCGCAGTCGTAGTCGCAGCCAAAGCCAAAGCCAAAGCCAAAGCCAAAGCGGCCCCCGCCGCCGCCGCGCGCGCCATCCCGCGCCTCAGCGGGACGGCGGCGGTTCCTGGGTCTGCTGCTGCGGTGCCGGCCGCGGCTGCCGCACGAAGCCGAAGCGCCGCGGCACCTCGGCCTCGGCGATCGGCTCGATCGGCAGATCGTGGCCGCCGAAGTGGAAGACGCCAAGGTCCGTGCCGCAGGCCTCGCCGTGCCAGTCGCAGCTGCTGCTGAACGCGTCGAGATCGTGGTCGTGCAGCAGCGCGGCATGAAGCGCGTTCCTGCCCTCGTTCCCGCCTTCGTTCCCGCCCTCATTCCCGCCCTCATTCCCGCCCTCGATCTCGCCCTCGATCTCGCCCACCAGCACCACGTTGCCGTGCTCGTCGGCATGGCAGGACCGCGGCGTGAAGGCCCGCTGCGAGGTGGTGTGGAACTGTCCCTGGTGGAGCCGCACTACCCAGGGCGCATAGGCGAGCTCGACGAACACGCGCTGCGGCCCGTTCTGGAAGAACCAGGCGCCATGCTCGTCGCACACGTAGTTGCGTTCGATAAAGGCCACCAGCGCGGGATGCCGCAGCGGATCGCCGGACAGCCCATGCTGCTGCGCGTATTCGTTGCGGATGCGCCATTGCCCGCGCCGGTCCAGCGCGAGCCAGCCATAGCAGTAGGGGACATTGGGCCAGCGGGCCATCGCCTGCTTGACGATTTCGTCCATGCTCGTCTCCTGTTGAACTCCTTGGCTGCGCGGCTTGCGGCCTCGTTGCAGTACGCCCGCCCGTAGCAGGCCGACAGAAGGGCCGCACCAGGCCCGCAGCAGGCCTGCACCAGGCCCGCAGCAGGCCTGCACCAGGCCCGCAGCAGGCCTGCACCAGGCCCGCAGCAGGCCTGCACCAGGCCCGCAATACGCCCGCTATACGCCCGCTATACGCCGCAATACACTACGTTCCCAGCGTAGACCCTGTCAGCCCAGGCTATCGAAGAATCGCAGCACGCGCGCCGGCAGCCAGTCGGTATGGCCGCCGCCCGGCAGCAGCGACGACAGCGGCAGATGGCGCCGCCAGTCGCGCGGCGGCGCCAGGAAGCCGACGTGCCCGCCATGCTCGGGCTGGTCCAGCAGCACCTGCCCGCTGACGTCACGCGCGCCCGGCAGATAGTGCGCCGGCAGGAAGGGATCGTTGCGCGCGTTCAGCACCAGCGTCGGCACCGCGATATGGCGCAGCACCGGCTTGCTGGCGGCGCGCGCCCAGTAGTCGTCGGTATCGCGAAAGCCGTGCAGCGGGGCCGTGACCACGTTGTCGAAGGCATAGAGGTCGCGGCTGGCCAGCAGCGCGGCGCGGTCGAACAGGCCAGGGTACTGGGCCAGCTTGTCCAGCGACTTGCGCTTGAGCGTCTGCAGGAACATCTGCGTATAGACGCGGTTGAAGCCGCGCGACAGCGCCGCGCCGCCGCCCGCAAGATCGAGCGGCGCCGACACCGAGGCGGCGCCGGCAAGGAAACCGGCGCTCGACTGGGCCTCGCCCAGATAGCGCAGCAGCGCATTGCCGCCCAGCGAGATGCCGAGCGCATACAGCCGCCGGCCATCGGCCGCATGCCGCTCGCGCAGCCGCCGCAGCACCCAGTCGATCTCGACGTAGTCGCCGGAATGATAGAAGCGCGGCGCCAGGTTCAGCTCGCCGGAGCAGCCGCGGAAATGCGGGATCACGCCCTGCCAGCCGCGCTCGCGCAGCGCCGCCATCATCGACTGCGCGTAGTGGCTGGTCGAGTTGCCCTCCAGCCCGTGGAACAGCACCAGCAGCGGCGTGCCGGGCGCGACCGGGTGCGTGGTCCAGTCCAGGTCGATGAAGTCGCCGTCGGGCGTGTCCCAGCGTTCGCGGCGAAAGCTCACGCGCGGCCGGCGCGTCAGCCTCGCTGGGATGATGGTCTGGCTATGGCCGTCGCGCAGCCACCATGGCATGCGCGCGTGGGCGTCGAAACCGTGCGGGTCGGCCAGCGGCGAGGGCGGATGCCGGAGCAGGTCGGCGGGGCGGGACATGACGGCGGGTGGTCGGATGCCGGGCGTTTCCCCGGCCGGTTCAGTGCAGGGCCTGCTTGGCCGTCGCGGTCGAGATCGTGACCTGCGCGGCGTTGGCCGGGCTGCAATGGATATGTGCCAGGCGCCAGCCCTCGTGGTTCTGCAGCAGCACGTAGGTGGTGTGCACGTACAGGTCGGCCTCGACGCGGTCGGTGGCGAAGCGCAGCGCCTCGGTGACGTCGAAGATGGAGACGCCCAGCGTCGAATGGCTGCTGCTTTCCAGCACGTCGATCAGCACCGGCTGGCGGTCCAGCAGCTGCAGGAAGGCCTGGCGCAGATGATCGTGGCCGATCAGCCGCTGGCCGTCGGGCATCACGCAGGTGATCGAATCCTCGTCCAGCCACAGCTTCAGCGCGCCTTCGGCATCGCGCAGCTTCAATGCCTCGCGAAAGGCTTCCAGGATGTCTTCGGCGGAATCGAACAGGCGGGCGAAGCGAGGCATGGCGGGATCGGTCGGTGGGCCCTGCCGGCAGGCCGGGCCATGAATCGAAGCCGTCCCGGTCGCCGGTGTCTGGCGGTGTGGGCGGGGACGGCCATCGCGGGTCAATCAACGGCGCGCCGGACGCGCCTGGCGGCGCCGGGTCGGCGCACGCGGTTCAGCTATTCGCAGTTCAGCTATTCAGTCAGCGGTGGTTCCATCAGGGCCGGTGCAGCAGCTTGCGCAGTTCCACGAAGACCATTTCGGGCTCGATCTCCCGCAAGCAGCGCAGATGGCCGAGCGGACATTCGCGCTGGAAACACGGGCTGCACTCGAGCTGGAGCCACATGATACTCGCTGCCTGTGACAGCGGGGGCGTATGGCGCGGATCGCTGGAGCCGAATACCGCGACCTGCGGCCGGTTTAGCGCGGCGGCCACGTGCATCAGGCCGGAGTCGTTGCAGACCGCCGCCTCGGACAGTGCCAGCAGGTCGACCGCGTCGTCCAGCGAGGTCTGGCCGCACAGATTGCGCACGAAGGGCGCGCCGGCGCAGATCTCGGCGGCGATCTCGCCGTCCTTGGCCGAGCCCAGCGTCACGATCTGCGCGTACGGGTACGAGCGGCGCAGCATCTGCGCCAGCTCGGCGAAATGCGCGGCGGGCCAGCGCTTGGCCGGACCGTATTCGGCGCCCGGGCAGAAGGCGATCAGCCGGGTCTGCGGCGCGATGTCGAAGCGCTCGGCGGTCTTGACCACGCGCGCCGGATCGACGCGCAGCCGCGGCTCGGGTAGGCCCTCGGGCAGCCGCGCGCCGGGTTTGAGCGCCAGCCGCGCATAGTGCTCGACCATCGGCGGACGCTTGTCCTTCGGCGGATTGGCGTGGCGGATGTTGAGCAGGCCGAAGCGCGCCTCGCCGCGATAGCCGACCCGCAGCGGAATGCCGGCCAGCCACGGGATCAGCGCGGACTTCAGCGAGTTGGGCAGCACGTAGGCGACGTCGTAGCCTTCGTTCTTCAGCTGCTGGGCGAACATCAGCCGCGCCGACAGCTGCAGCTTGCCGTGCGCCAGGTCGCTGGGAAACACGCGCCCGATCTCGGGCATGCGCGCGAGGACGGGCGCGACCCATTTCGGCGCGAGCGCATCGATGGCCAGACGCGGATGGCGTTGCTTGAGCAGCGCGAACAGCGGCTGCGCCATCAGGGCGTCGCCGATCCAGTTGGGCGCGATGACGAGGGCTTTGTTCATAAGCAAGGCGCCGCCGTGCCGCCCGGGAGGTGACCGGGGCGGCAGAGCGGCGAGAGCGAAACGGGGCGTTCGGCGCCGGCGGGCGAAGCGGCCCCTGCCGGTAAGGCGGCCGGGGCCGGCGCTGGTTGCGGCGCGGGCGCGGCCACGCCAGCGTGGCCGCGCGCGGGAACGGACGAGCGGGCGATCAGTGGTGGCCCTTGAGCACGGTGCCCGGCTTGAGCTGGTAGACGGTGCCGCAGTACGGGCACTTGGCCTGGCCGGTGTCCGCCACATCGAGGAACACGCGCGGATGGTAGTTCCAGGTCGGCGTATTGGGCGTGGGGCAGTGCAGCGGAAGGTCTTCGGCGCCGATTTCGACGACGTTTGCGGTTTGCGTCATGGTGTTGCGGGGTCAGTCTTGTCAGGGGAGGGTTCTGGCTCGTGCTGCGGCGGGGCCCGGCGCCTTGGGCGGCCGGGCCGCCGGCATCAGACCAGGGTCAGCCAGTGCTGGTATTTCTCGTTGGTGCCGCCGACGGCGGCGAAGAACGCGTCCTGGATCTGCTTGGTGATCGGGCCGCGGCGGCCTTCGCCGATGACGCGGTCATCGAGCTCGCGGATCGGCGTGACTTCGGCCGCGGTGCCGGTGAAGAAGGCCTCGTCGCTGCAATAGACCTCGTCGCGGGTGATGCGCTTCTCGCGGACTTCGATGCCCAGGTCGCGCGCGATCGTCAGCGTCGCGTCGCGGGTGATGCCATCCAGGCAGGAGGCCAGGTCCGGAGTGTAGATCACGCCGTTGCGCACGATGAAGACGTTCTCGCCGGAGCCCTCGCTGACATAGCCGTCGGTGTCGAGCAGCAGCGCCTCGTCGTAGCCGAGGCTGGTCGCCTCCTGGTTGGCCAGGATCGAGTTGATGTAGTAGCCGCTGGCCTTGGCGCGCACCAGCGACACGTTGACGTGATGGCGGGTGAACGAGGACGTCTTGACGCGGATGCCGCGCTCCATGCCTTCCTCGCCCAGGTAGGCGCCCCAGGGCCAGGCGGCGATCGCCACGTGGATCGTGTTGCCGCGCGCGGAGACGCCGAGCTTTTCCGAGCCGATCCAGACCAGCGGGCGGATGTAGCAGGACTCGAGCTGGTTGGCCTTGACCACCTCGCGCTGCGCCGCCTCCAGGGTCGCCTGATCGAACGGGATCTCCATCTGGAAGATCTTGGCGGAGTTGAACAGCCGGCGGGTGTGCTCCTTGAGCCGGAAGATCGCGGTGCCGGCCGGGGTCTTGTAGGCGCGCACGCCCTCGAATACGCCCATGCCGTAGTGCAGGGTATGGGTCAGCACGTGGATCTTGGCATCGCGCCAATCGATCAACTTGCCATCCATCCAGATCTTTCCGTCACGATCGGCCATCGACATGCTCGTCTCCCGCAAAAACGTCAAAAAGGTGCAAAGGCGACATTGTAAGCCCCGGCACACCCCGTGCCAACGCGGCGAGGCGGCGGTATGGCGCCGCCAGGCTGGGGATCGGGGCCGATCCAGTGGCCGTGGTGCCGGGCTTATATCGGCACGGCATACGCTCAAGCGAACTCAATCGTTTGGAAAGTGGCGATTCATTGGTATCGTACTTGCTTTGGAATCCGGCCCCCGCAGCGCATGCAGGCAGCGGGCCGCGCCGGCCGAGCCGTTTTTGGCTCTGTTCCTGCCTTTCCATCCTGGTATTTCGATTCCTGCCGCCATGACCCGCACTTCGACCCGCCGCCTCGTGACCCGTCTTGCCGCCACTCTGGCCAGCCTGGGCAGCCTCGCCTGCCTGTCGTTGGCTCCGTCCGCGCACGCCCAGGGTCCGGCCAACTGGCCCGACAACAAGCCGATCACGATCCTGATGGGCTTTACCGCTGGCTCGGGCGTCGACATGGTCGGCCGCACATTGCAGGACTCGCTGCAGAAGTCGCTCAAGACCACGATCCTGTACGACTACCGGCCGGGCGCCGGCGGCAACGTGGCCTCCGAAGTGGTCGCCCACGCCAGGCCGGACGGCTATACGCTGCTGCTGGGCACCGCCGCCACCCATGGCATCAACCCGGCGCTGTACAAGAACCTGCCGTTCGATGCCGAGGCGGACTTCACGCCGATCGCCCCGCTGGTCGAGGTGTCCAACGTGCTGACCGTCAATCCGGCGGTGATCGACGTCAAGTCGGTCAAGGAATTCATCGAGAAGGTCAAGGCCAATCCGGGCAAGTACAACTACGCGTCCACCGGCAACGGCACCGGCACGCATCTGGCTTTCGCGGAATTCAACGCGCGCGCGGGCCTCGACATGGTCCACGTGCCGTACAAGGGCGGCCCGGACGCGCTGCAGGCGGTGCTCAAGGGCGAGGTCTGCTGCATCTTCAACCAGGTGCAGAGCGTGCTGCCGCAATACCGCGCCGGCAAGGTGCGCCTGCTCGGGGTAACCACCGCCAAGCGCGTGCCGGTGATCCCCGACGTGCCGACCATCGCCGAGAGCGGCGTGCCGAACTACAACAGCACGATCTGGTTCGGCTTCTTCGGACCCAAGGGGCTGGACCCGCAGATCGCCCGCAAGGTCAACGAGGCCGTGCGCGTCGCGCTGGAAAACCCGGCGGTGCGCCAGAAGCTGGTCGAGGCGGGCAACACGCCGCGCGTCGAGACCGTCGACCAGTTCCGCGCCACGGTGAAGGCCGACCGCCAGAAGTGGGCGAACGTCGTCAAGACGGTGGGGGCGTCGATCGACTGAGATGGATTGGGATCGCCTGGCGGCACCGCCGCCGGTCGGCCCCGCCAGGCAGCAGCCCCGGTCAGGGTCCGGGGCGCCGGCACCTGCCCGCCATGTGCCCGCCATGTCCCGGCCATGCACACGGCATGTGCCGGCCACGTTCTGCAGGCGTGCCGCCTCAGATCCCCTGTCCTCCCGACACCTCGATCCGCTGGGCGTTGACCCAGCGGTGGCTCTCCGACAGCAGGCCCGCAATCATCGGCCCGATATCGTCGGGCACGCCGGCGCGGCCCAGCGCGGTCATCTCGGCGAACAGCTTGTTGATCTCCGGGTTGTCGCGCACGGCGCCGCCGCCAAAGTCTGTTTCGATCGCGCCCGGCGCCACGGTATTGACCGCGATGCCGCGCGCGCCCAGTTCCTTCGCCATATACCGGGTCAGCACTTCCACCGCGCCCTTGACGGCGGCGTACGCCGCGTAGCCGGGGAAGGACACCCGCGTCAGCCCGCTGGACAGGTTCACGATGCGCCCGCCGTCGGCGATCAGCGGCAGCAGCGTCTGCGTCAGGAAAAAGACGCCCTTGAAGTGCACATTGACCAGCGCGTCGAACTGCGCTTCCGTGGTGTCGCCGATCAACGCATAGTCGCCGTGGCCGGCGTTGTTGACCAGATGGTCGAAGGTGTCGCGCTGCCATGTCTGGCGCAGGGCGGCGCGCAGCGTTTGCGCGAAGGCTGCGAAGCTGCCGACGTCCCCGGTGTCGAGCTGCAGCGCACAGGCCTTGCGCCCCAGTGCTTCGATTTCGGCGACGACGGCGTTCGCCTCGTCGGCCCGGCGCTGGTAGGTCACGATGACATCCCCGCCGCTGCGGGCGATGCTCAGGGCGGTGGCTCGGCCCAGCCCGCGGCTGGCGCCCGTCACGAGGGCAATTCTGGTCATGGCGATCACTCCTTGGTTCGGTGGATGGTGCTTCGAATTATTGGAGTTCCGACGCCAATAGTCTTAGCCAATTCCTCCCGCTTTCTTGCCTGAATCTCCGAGCCGGCTCGCCGTCGCCGGAGGGCAGCGCTATGCTGCGTCCATGAACGCCGACCTGCTCGATGCCGTCCGCCGGTACACGGACGCCTACGCCGACCCCGAGGGCCTTGCCCAAACGCCCGTGCCCGGCCTGACCACGATCAGGGCGACCGCGCCCAGCGGACTGCTCCATGCCATCGCGCGGCCGCTGGTCTGCCTGGTGCTTCAGGGCAGCAAGCAGGTCACCATGGGCACGCAGACCTTCACCTTCGAGGCGGGCGACTCGCTGCTGATCACCGCCGACGTGCCGACCGTCAGCCAGGTCACGCGGGCCAGCCCCGAAGCGCCGTATCTCTCGCTGGTGCTGGACCTCGAGCCGGCCGTGATCGCGGACCTCGCCACGCAGATGCAGAGCCTGCCGGCGGCCGATGGCGGGGCGGTGCGGTACCAGCCGACCGAGGCCGAGGTCGCCGACGCCGCGCTGCGGCTGATGCGCCTGTTCGAGCGGCCGGAAGCGGTGCCGGTGCTCCATGCACAGCGCGTATGGGAGTTGCACTACTGGCTGCTGGCCGGCCGGCATGGCGCGGCCATCCGCGAACTGGGATGGCCGGAAGGCAATGCACGGCGCGTGGCGCGCGCCGTGGCGGTGCTGCGCGAGGAGTTCACCAGGCCATTGCCGATGGAGCGGCTCGCCGGCGTCGCCGGCATGAGCCCATCGTCGTTCTACCAGCACTTCCGCGCGGTCACGTCGCTGTCGCCATTGCAATTCCAGAAGCAGCTGCGACTGATCGAAGCGCGCCGCCTGATGCTGGCCGACGGCATGACGGCCAGCAGTGCCGCCTTTGCCGTGGGCTACGAAAGCGTGCCGCAGTTCACGCGCGAATACCGCCGCCTGTTCGGCATGCCGCCGGCAAAAGATGCGGAGGCCATGCGCAGCGCGGTACTGAACGAAGCCAGAGGCAACGACGAGGCAATTTCGGCGCACCGGTCGGTCAAGCGGCTGAAGGGCGTTGTGCCGAAACCGGGCAGACCCGTTTCGGTCGATGACATGAACGCGGCAATCGCGGAACTGGGCGCGTCGGCGGGGGACCGGAATTGATGCCCTCGTCCCCGTCCCGTACGGCCAAAGAGTGCGCGTGATTGCTGTCCGCCCGCATCATTTAAGCGCCCACTTACCCAATTCCCGCCAGGCCCTATAATGGCGCCTTACCCGCCGCGCTCGCGGCGGGGTGTCCGGCGATGCCGGCGCGGCGCGTGGATCGCCGTCGCGCGATCGGCCGGAATCCTCACCGCGTCCGCTCCATGACATCCCCTCGGCCCCCGGCCTGGCTGCGCCTTTGGCATCGTGCCACGCAAGGCGTCCTGCACCATTTCTGGACCCGCTTTCCGCCCGCCGAGCGCACCGGCTTCCTGGCCGGCGCGCGCCGTTTCGCGCCGTCGCTGCCGGCGACCTTCTCGTGGGGGCTGGTGACCGGCGTCGCCATGAGCAAGTCGGTGATGACGGTGCCCGAGGCGATCGGCATGAGCCTGCTGGTCTACGCCGGCTCGGCCCAGCTGGCGGTGCTGCCGTTGTTCGCCGCCGGCATGCCGCTGTGGACGATCTGGCTGACCGCGGCCGTGGTCAATCTGCGCTTCGTGATCTTCAGCGCCGCGCTGCAGCCGCACTTCAGCTATCTGCCGCTGTGGCGCCGGACGCTGCTCGGGTCGTTCAACGGCGACCTGCATTTCGTCTTCTTCATGCAGCGCTACCAGGCGCCGGGCTACGAGCCCGGCAAGGAAGGCTATTTCTGGGGCATGGCGCTGACCAACTTCGTGATGTGGCAGGTCTCGTCGCTGGCCGGCATCCTGCTGGCCAGCCTGTTTCCCGACAGCTGGGGGCTGGCGCTGGCCGGCACGCTGGCGCTGATCCCGGTGATGGTGTCGACGATCAATTCCCGCTCGACGCTGATGGCGGTCGCGGTGTCGGCGGTGCTGGCGCTGTTCTTCTTCGACCTGCCGTACCGGCTCGGGCTGGTGGTGGCGGTGGCGGGGGCGATCGCGGCCGGCATGGCGAGCGACCAGATGGCGGCCCGCGCCACGCTGCGCGGCATCGAAAACAAGCGGCGGCGCGACAAGGCCGCCGGCACGGTCAACATGAACCTCGGCAAGGACGCTGGCACTCGGGCCAGCCATGCCGCGTCGTCGGCGGAGGACAAGGCATGAGCCATTGGCAGATCTGGATCGCGCTGATCGGCATGGCGGTGGTGACCATCGTCACGCGCGCCCTGTTCCTGATGGCCGGCGAGCACGTCAGCCTGCCCGACCGCCTGCAGCGGGCGCTGCGCTACGCGCCCGCCGCCGCGCTGGCCGCCATCATCCTGCCCGACCTGATGACCTGGCAGGGCCATTTCACCGTCGGCCTGGAAAACTACAAGCTGATCGCCGGCATCGCGGCGGCGCTGTTCTACCTCGCCACCCGCAAGATGCTCGGCATGATCGCGGTCGGCATGGCGGTCTATACCGCGTTGCGATTGCTGGCCTAGCCGTCAGGCAGGCCTAAGGCAGGCGTCGGGCAGCATCGGGCAGCTTCGGCCAGCCATCGGGCAGCCATCGGGCAGCAATCGGGCAGCCATCGGGCAGCCATCGGGCAGCCATCGGGCAGCCTCGGGTAGACGTCGGACGTCGGGCAGACGTCGGGCAGGCACTGGGCAGGCGCTGGGCAGACGTCAGCCGCCCCCATCGGGCGCGGCCCGCGGCGCCTTCAGCGTGGCGCTCAGTTGCGTCAGCAGGTGCGAAAGCTGCGCCTGGCTGTTGGTGCCGGTCTTGATGAACACCGACTTCAGCTGCGTGCGGCTGGTCTCGCGGCCGATCTGCAACTGCTCGCAGGCCTCGGGCAGCCCGATGCCGGTGGTCAGCAGCGTCGCCAGCCGCATTTCGGCCGGCGTCAGCCCGTAGAGATCGCGCAGCACCTGCGGCAGCAGCGGGGAGCTGCCGCGGGCGTCGTGGATCGCGACCAGCGCGGCCGGCTGCTGCCAGGCCTGCCCCATCGCGTGCGACGGCGGCAGCGGCAGCACGATGACCTGGGCGCGGGCGCCCTGGCGCGACTGCGCCGTCGCCGCCTGGGCCGGCACCGGCGCGTTGGCGTCGCAAGCGGCGCGGACCATCGCCGTGAACGGGCGCGACAGCTTCCATTCGTCGCCCGTGCCGGCGCCAGTACCGGTGCGCGGCGCGGCCGGATTCGGCACCAGGCGGCGCACCCAGGCCTCGCCCTCGCTGTTGTGCAGCAGCACGCGCGCGTCGGCCGTCAAGACGATCACGCCGAAGGCCAGCTGGTCCAGCAGCTGCATCGACATGCGCTGCAGCGCGGTCAGCGCGCTGGTGCGTTCGCGCAGGGCCATCGCCTGGCGGATATGCGGAATCGCCCAGTCCAGCGCCCGCGCGTCCTCGTACGCAAACAGCGGCCCATCGACTGGCCGCTGCAGCGAGAAATAGACCTCGTAGTAGGGCTGGCGATCGACCAGGCAGGCCATCACCGAGCCCATGCCGTAGCGGTGCAGGAAGTCGCCGTAGAAGGGATGCCGCGCGATGGTGCCCGCACCCAGCTCGCGCGCATCGATGTACCAGCCGCCGACCGGCATCCGCGGCGCGAAGGATCGTCCCGGGTCCAGCGCCTGAAAGGTCTGCTGGTACGCCTGAGCCAGGCCTTCGACCGGATTGGCCAGCTCGGTCACCGACATGCGGTCATTGCGCCTGTCCAGTACGACCATGCCCATCTGGGTGCTGCCGCTCGCGCGGCGCAGGTTCTGCAGGCTGCGCTGCCACGCCTGCGGATCGACGATGCCCTCGTAGAGCCCGCGGATCGTGTCGTGGATGTCGCTGTCGTTCATTGCCGCCTCCGCATCGACGCGATGGCGCGGCAGGCGGCGGGCGGCACGTGCAAAGGCTGGCGCCGCCCATGGTCTGCGCCATGGACTTCCCGTTGGTTCATCGACTACCCCTGGTTCCGACGACAAAGCAATGCGCCGCCAGGCTCTTGCGACGGCCCGGTCGGCTTCGACCTTCTTTCTTCTTTCTTCTTGATTGGGACGGCTTCTCGATGGCGGCGCCCGAGGGCGCCTGCGGTGGCCGAGAAGCTATGGTACGGGTTTGACGCGTGGCCGTCAGCAGGATGTGATGAGGGTTTCACCTGCCTTTGTGCGCTGGGCGTCGCAACCCCGTTGCAATTGCGCAAAAGGGGGTCCCCGTTCAGGTAAAATGCCGGTTTTTCCGATCTTTCCCGCAAGAGCCATGACCTCTGTCCTGCGTCTATCCGACCTGATTTCCCAAGGCAAACTGTCCGGCAAGCGTGTGTTCATCCGCGCCGACCTCAACGTGCCGCAGGACGACGCCGGCCATATCACCGAGGACACCCGCATCCGCGCCTCCGTGCCCGCCATCGAGGCCTGCCTGGCCGCCGGCGCCGCCGTGATGGTGACCTCCCACCTGGGCCGCCCGACCGAGGGCGAATTCAAGCCGGCCGATTCGCTGGCGCCGATCGGCAAGCGCCTGTCGGAACTGCTGGGCAAGGACGTCAAGCTGGTGCAGAACTGGGTCGACGGCGTCGAGGTCGCGCCCGGCCAGGTGGTGCTGCTTGAGAACTGCCGCGTCAACAAGGGCGAGAAGAAGAACAGCGACGAGCTGGCGCAGAAGATGGCCAAGCTCTGCGATATCTACGTCAACGACGCCTTCGGCACCGCGCACCGCGCCGAGGCCACCACCCACGGCATCGCCAAGTACGCGCCGATCGCCTGTGCCGGCCCGCTGCTGGCCGCCGAGATCGACGCGCTGGGCAAGGCGCTGGGCCAGCCGGCCCGGCCGCTGGTGGCGATCGTCGCGGGCTCGAAGGTCTCGACCAAGCTGACCATCCTGAAGTCGCTGGCCGACAAGGTCGACAACCTGGTGGTTGGCGGCGGCATCGCGAACACCTTCATGCTGGCCGCCGGCCTGAAGATCGGCAAGTCGCTGGCCGAGCCGGACTTGGCCGCCGAAGCCAAGGCCATCATCGACATCATGGCAGCCCGCGGCGCCTCGGTGCCGATCCCGGTCGACGTGGTCTGCGCCAAGGAGTTCAGCGCCAACGCCGCGGCCACCGTCAAGGATGTCAAGGACGTGGCCGACGACGACATGATTCTCGACATCGGTCCGCGCACCGCGGCGATGCTGGCCGAGCAGCTGAAGGCCGCCGGCACCATCGTCTGGAACGGCCCGGTCGGCGTGTTCGAATTCGACCAGTTCGGCAACGGCACCAAGGTGCTGGCCGAAGCGATTGCCGAATCGAAGGCCTTCTCGATCGCCGGCGGCGGCGACACGCTGGCCGCCATCGCCAAATACGGCATCGCGGACCGGGTCGGCTATATCTCGACCGGTGGCGGCGCCTTCCTCGAATTCCTCGAAGGCAAGAAGCTGCCGGCCTTCGAAGTCCTGGAGCAGCGCGCCGCGGGCTGAGCGCCGGACCCGGCCGCCCGCCGTTCACCGGACGCGGGACGCGGCCGCAGCCGCAGCGCTCGCCGGCGACCCGCCGGCAACCCGCCGCGACACGCCAAGGACAAGGAAACCAGATGACCCGTTCGACCAAGATCGTCGCCACCATCGGCCCCGCTTCGAGCACGCTAGAGATGCTGACCCGCATGATTGCGGCCGGGGTCGACGTGGTGCGGCTCAATTTCTCGCACGGCGTGGCCGAAGACCACCTCGAGCGCGCGCGCCTGGTGCGCGAGGCCGCCCAGGCCTGCGGCCGCGAGGTGGCGATCATGGCCGACCTGCAGGGGCCGAAGATCCGCGTCGGCAAGTTCGAACACGGCAAGGTCACGCTGAAGGCGGGCGACCCCTTCGTGCTGGATGCCGGCTGCAAGCTCGGCAACCAGGAGCGCGCGGGCCTCGACTACCAGGACCTGCCGCGCGATGTCGGCCCCGGGGACCAGCTGCTGCTCAATGACGGACTGATCGTGCTGGGCGTCGACCGCGTGATCGGCAACGAGATCTTCACCACCGTCAAGGTCGGCGGCGACCTGTCCAACAACAAGGGCATCAACCGCCAGGGCGGCGGCCTGTCGGCGCCGGCGCTGACGGCCAAGGACATGGAAGACATCAAGACCGCGATGGCGCTGGGCGCCGACTATATCGCGGTCAGCTTCCCGAAGAATGCCACCGACATGGAAATGGCGCGCCAGCTCGCCGCCGTGGCGGGCCAGCAGTTCGGCCACAAGGCGCGGATGATCGCCAAGATCGAGCGGGCCGAGGCGATCCGGCCGGGCGTGCTGGAGGAAATCCTCGCGGCCTCGGACGGCATCATGGTGGCGCGCGGCGACCTGGCCGTGGAAGTGGGCAACGCCGCGGTGCCGGCGCTGCAGAAACGGATGATCCGGCTCGCGCGCGAGGCCAACAAGCTGACCATCACCGCCACGCAGATGATGGAAAGCATGATCGTCAACCCGGTGCCGACCCGCGCCGAGGTGTCGGACGTCGCCAACGCCGTGCTCGACGGCACCGATGCCGTGATGCTGTCGGCCGAGACCGCCGCCGGCCGCTATCCGGTCGAGACCGTCGAGGCGATGGCCGCGGTCTGCGTCGAGGCCGAGAAGTCCGAAGTGGTCCAGCTCGACACCGACTTCCTGAACCAGACCTTTACCCGCATCGACCAGTCGATCGCGATGGGCGCGCTGTTCACCGCCTATCATCTGCAAGTGAAGGCCATCGCCGCGCTGACCGACTCGGGCGCGACCGCCTTGTGGATGAGCCGTCACCGCATCCATGTGCCGATCTACGCGATGACGCCGAACCTGGCCTCGCAGCGCAAGATGCAGCTGTATCGCAACGTGGTGCCGCTGCCGCTGGAATCGAGCACCGACCGCGACACCGCGCTGGAACAGGCCGAGGAGCTGCTGCTCGCCAAGGGCGTGGTGCAGCGCGGCGATTTCATCGTGTTGACGGTCGGCGAGCCGATGGGGCAGCCGGGCGGCACCAATACGCTGAAGATCGTCCGGGTCGGGCTGTGACGGAGAGCTTGATGCCGAGCCTGGGGCTGACCATGAGGCCGACCACAAGGGCGACCACAAGGGCGACCACAAGGCCGACCATCAAGCGGGAGGCGATGCCGATGACGCGAACCATGACGCAAACCATGATGGCGAGCACGGTGCGCTGGGGAACACAGCCCGGTGCCGCGCCCCACGGAAACTTGCCACGATAGCGGCGGACCGTGGCGACAGCCCGGCAGCCCGAAGAACATCCCAATACCGAGAACCCCATTCTTTTCTTAGGAGTCTGACATGCCACTCGTTTCGATGCGCCAGTTGCTCGACCACGCCGCCGAGAACGGCTACGGTCTGCCGGCATTCAACGTCAACAACCTGGAGCAGGTCCAGGCCATCATGCAGGCCGCCGACGAAGTGAATGCGCCGGTGATCATGCAGGCTTCCGCGGGCGCCCGCAAATATGCCGGCGAACACTTCCTGCGCCACCTGATCGAGGCCGCGGTCGAAGCCTATCCGCACATCCCGGTCGTGATGCACCAGGACCACGGCCAGTCGCCGGCGATCTGCCAGGGCGCGATCGACCTGGGCTTCTCGTCGGTGATGATGGACGGCTCGCTGCGCGAAGACGGCAAGACCCCGGCCGAGTACGAGTACAACGTCGAGGTGACCCGCAAGGTCGTCCAGATGGCCCACGCCGTCGGCGTGACCGTCGAGGGCGAACTGGGCTGCCTGGGCTCGCTGGAAACCGGTGAGGCCGGCGAGGAAGACGGCATCGGCGCCGAAGGCAAGCTCGACCACTCGATGCTGCTGACCGACCCCGAGCAGGCCGCCGACTTCGTCAAGGCGACCCAGCTGGACGCGCTGGCGATCGCCATCGGCACCTCGCACGGCGCGTACAAGTTCACCCGCAAGCCGACCGGCGACATCCTGGCGATCAGCCGCATCAAGGAAATCCACGCCCGCATCCCCAACACCCATCTGGTGATGCACGGCTCGTCGTCGGTCCCGCAGGAACTGCTGGAAGAAATCCGCAAGTTCGGCGGCGACATGAAGGAAACCTACGGCGTGCCCGTCGAGGAAATCCAGGAAGCGATCAAGTACGGCGTGCGCAAGATCAATATCGACACCGATATCCGTCTGGCCATGACCGGCGCGATCCGCCGCTTCTTCGTCGAGAACCCGAGCAAGTTCGACCCGCGCGAATACCTGAAGCCGGCCCGCGAGGCCGCCAAGCAGGTCTGCAAGGCGCGCTATGTCGCGTTCGGCTGCGAAGGCCAGGCCGGCAAGATCAAGCCGATCGCGCTGAAGGACATCGCCGAGCAGTACAAGTCGGGCAAGCTGTCGCAGGTGGTGCAGTAAGCCGTGCATCAGGCCATGCGGCAAGCGGTGCATTGAGCCGTCGCGGCCCGGCCTTCAGCGCATGAGGGCCGGGCCATGGCCGACGCCATGGCGTGGCCAGTGCATCGACCGATGGGGCTTCGCGACTGCACGAAGCCCCTCATTGTTTCTCCCTCTCTCCGGCTCGCCGACCTATTTCTATGTCTGACGCTCTCTATCAGTCCTCCATCCGCTCGCTGCCGCTGCTCGGCCATGGCAAGGTGCGCGACAACTATGCCGTCGGCGACGACAAGCTGCTGATCGTGACGACCGATCGCCTGTCGGCGTTCGACGTGATCCTCGGCGAGCCGATCCCGGGCAAGGGCCGCGTGCTGAACCAGATGGCCAACTTCTGGTTCCGGAAGCTGGCCCATATCGTGCCGAACCACGAGACCGGCATCGCCGCCGAGACCGTGGTGCAGCCGGACGAAGTCGCGCAGGTGCGCGGCCGCGCGGTGGTGGTCAAGCGTCTGAAGCCGATCCTGGTCGAGGCCGTGGTGCGCGGCTATCTGGCCGGTTCCGGCTGGAAGGATTACCAGGCGACCGGCCGCGTCTGCGGCATCGAGCTGCCGGCGGGCCTGCAGAACGCGCAGAAGCTGCCCGAGCCGATCTTCACGCCGGCGGCCAAGGCCGAGATGGGCGAGCACGACGAGAACATCAGCTTCGCCGAGGTCGAGGCGCGCATCGGCAAGGAGCTGGCCGCGCAGATGCGCGACATCTCGATCCGCCTGTACAAGGAAGCGGCCGACTACGCCGCCACGCGCGGCATCATCATCGCCGACACGAAGTTCGAGTTCGGCCTGGACGAGAACGGCACGCTGACGCTGATGGACGAGGTGCTGACCGCCGATTCGTCGCGCTTCTGGCCGGCCGACTCCTACCAGGTGGGCACCAACCCGCCGTCGTTCGACAAGCAGTTCGTGCGCGACTGGCTCGAGGCGGTGCGCATCGACGGCAAGCCGTGGCCGAAGACCGCGCCGGCGCCGGCCCTGCCGGCCGAGGTGATCGAGAAGACCGCGGCCAAGTACCGCGAGGCGCTGACCCGGCTGACCGGGCAGGAACTGCAATAACCGGGCGGCCGCCGGCACGCCACGCAAGCAAGGATTGGAAGTGAGCCAGACAAACAAGCCGCTGGTCGGCGTCGTGATGGGCAGCAGCTCGGACTGGGACGTGATGCAGCACGCCGTGGCGATGCTGAAGGATTTTGGCGTCCCGTTCGAGGCCCAGGTGGTATCGGCGCACCGGATGGCCGACGAGATGTTCCGCTACGCCGAGACGGCGCGCGCGCGCGGACTGCGCGCGATCATCGCCGGCGCCGGCGGTGCCGCGCACCTGCCGGGCATGATCGCGGCCAAGACCATCGTGCCGGTGTTCGGCGTGCCGGTGCCGTCCAAATACCTGCGCGGCGAGGATTCGCTGCTGTCGATCGTGCAGATGCCCAAGGGCGTGCCGGTCGCCACCTTCGCGATCGGCGAGGCGGGCGCGGCCAATGCCGCGCTGCACGCGATCGCCACGCTGGCGGCCACCGACGACGCGCTGGCCGCGGCGCTGGAAGCGTTCCGCACGCGCCAGACCGAAGCGGCGCGGGCGATGACCTTGCCGCTGTGAGCGCCCGACGCCGATCCGCTTCACCGATTGACTGAGTCACCGATTCACTGATTTGCCGACTCGCTGAATCACGCCCCGCGGCCGTCGCCGGCGGCCGCGAACCGTTCCCCTGGAATCCGCACGAGCATGCCCACCGATATCCATCCCCATCTGATCGAAGCGCACACGCCGGAGTCGCGCGCCGAATTCGGCGTCGGCGGCCCGAACGCGCCGATCCTGCCCGGCGCCTGGCTCGGCATGCTCGGCGGCGGCCAGCTGGGCCGGATGTTCACCCACGCCGCCCAGGCGATGGGCTACAAGGTCTGCGTGCTCGATCCCGACCAGGACAGCCCGGCCGGCGCGGTCGCCGACAGGCATATCTGCGCGGCCTACACCGACGAGGCCGCGCTGGCCGAGATGGCGAAGCTGTGCCAGGCGGTCTCCACCGAATTCGAGAACGTGCCGTCGATGTCGCTGGAGCGGCTGGAGCAGCTCGGCGCGTTCGTCGCGCCGCGCGGCCACTGCGTGTCGATCGCGCAGAACCGCATCGGCGAGAAGAAGTTCTTCGCCGCCTGCGCCGAGCGCACCGGCGTGCCGCCGGCCCCGCACTGGGTAATCCAGCACGATGCCGATATCGACCAGCTGCCCGAACAGTTGCTGCCGGGCATCCTGAAGACCGCGCGCATGGGCTACGACGGCAAGGGCCAGGCCCGCGTCAAGACCCGCGAGGACGTGCGCGCCGCCTGGAACGCGATGCAGCATGTGCCGTGCGTGCTGGAGCAGATGCTGCCGCTGGCCTATGAGGTCTCCGTGCTGGCCGCGCGCGGCGTCGACGGCGCGACCGCGACATGGCCGCTGGCCGAGAACGTCCATCGCGATGGCATCCTGTTCTCGACGGTGATGCCGTCGCGCCAGGTGTCGGCCGAGATCGCCGACCGCGCGCGTGCCGCCGCGGCGACCATCGCCGGCGAGATGGGCTATGTCGGCGTGCTGTGCATCGAGTTCTTCGTGCTGCAGGACGGCAGCCTGGTCGCCAACGAGATGGCGCCGCGCCCGCACAACTCCGGCCATATCACGATGGATGCGTGCGAGACGAGCCAGTTCGAGCAGCAGGTGCGGGCGATGGCCCGGCTGCCGCTGGGCAGCACGCGCCAGCATTCGGCCGGCAAGATGCTGAACCTGCTGGGCGACGTCTGGTACGAATACGGGCTCGAGCGCGAGCCGGCGTGGGATGCGGTGGTTGGCCAGCCCGGCGCCAAGCTGCATCTGTACGGCAAGAGCGATGCGCGGCCCGGACGCAAGATGGGCCACGTCAACTGCATCGGCGAGCGTGCCGAAGACGCGCAGCGCGCCTTCGACGCGGCGCTGCAGATCCTGCATATCGCGCCCTGATTTCCTGCACAGGGTGATGACGATGGCCGCCGCTTCCGATGCCTCCCGCATGCCGACCGCCGCCGAACTCGACGAGGCCGCGCGCCTGCTCGAGGCCGGGCAGCTGGTCGCGTTTCCGACCGAAACCGTCTATGGCCTCGGCGCCGATGCCGAGAACCCGGAGGCGGTGGCGCGCATCTTCGCGGCCAAGGGACGGCCGTCCAACCATCCGATCATCGTTCACGTGGTCGACGGCGCCGACATCGGCCATTGGACCGACGAGGTACCGGAGGCCGCGCAGCGCCTGATCGATGCCTTCTGGCCCGGGCCGCTGACGCTGATCCTGAAGCGTGCCGCGCATATCCCCGCCGATGTCGCCGGCGGTCAGGACAGCATCGGCCTGCGCTGCCCCTCGCATCCGGTCGCGCAGGCGCTGCTGTCGCGCTTCAAGCGCGGCCGCGGCGGCATCGCGGCGCCGTCGGCCAACAAGTTCGGCCAGGTCAGCCCCACCACCGCGCAGCATGTGCGCGAGGAATTCGGCGACAGCGTCTATGTGCTCGAGGGCGATGGCGTCGAGGTCGGCATCGAATCGACCATCGTCGACCTGTCGCGGCTGGACCAGGGCGTCGGCCCGGTGCTGCTGCGCCCGGGCGCGATCACGCCGGCGATGATGGCCGACGTGCTCGGCACCGCGCCGCTGCCGCCCGATGCGGCCGCGCCGCGGGCCTCCGGCACGCTGAAGGCCCACTACGCGCCGCGCACGCCGCTGTATCTGGCCGATACGCGTGCGCTCGCACGCGACCTCGCCACGCTGCCGGCCGATGCCCGCGTGGCCTGGGTCGCCGCCGCGCCGGCGGACGATCCCCGCTGCGTGTGGGTGCAGGCCCCGGCGGATGCCAGGGCCTATGCGCGGGAGCTGTACCGGCTGCTGCGCCGGCTCGACAAGGAAGGCTTCGCCCGGCTGTACGTCGAGCCCCTGCCCGAGGGGCACGAGTGGGCGGGCGTACGGGACCGCCTGCAGCGGGCCGCCGCCGCGTTCCAGGACTAGCGCTGGGCGGCCGGTGGCGGGGCGCTGGTGCGCCGGTGCGTGAATGCCTTAGTGTGGGAATGCGTCGATGCGTTAGTGCGTCAATGCGTCAGTGCGTCAATGCGTTAGTGCCGTGGTCCGTTGGTGCTCCAGACCGTAGTGCTTTGGACCGTTAGTGCTTTGGACCGTTAATGCGCCGCCGACGCCGGCGCGCCCCGATACACCCACTCCAGCAGCGCGTCATGCGCCTGCTGCGCCTGCGATGCATTCGGATGGTTGATCAGGCTGACGACGACATAGCGTCCGCCGTCGGCCGCATCGACATAGCCCGCGATGGCCCGCACATCGGCCAGCGTGCCGGTCTTCAGATAGCCATGCCCGGCCGCGCTGCTGCGCGTCAACCGGTTGCGCAGCGTGCCGTCCACGCCCAGCACCGGCAGCGAGTTCACGAAGATCGGCGCCGCCTCGCTCGCCAGCGCCTGTTGCAGCAGGCGCGCCAGATCGTAGGCGCTGATGCGTTCCTGCCGCGACAGTCCCGAGCCGTTGTCCAACGTCAGCCCCGGCATGTCGAGGCCCTGGTGCGACAGCCAGCGGCGGACCACCGCCGCCGAGCGCGCGGTGCTGGCCGGGCCGCCGCGATCGATCTCCG
Organism: Cupriavidus cauae; assembly: GCF_026210475.1. Taxonomy (NCBI): domain Bacteria; kingdom Pseudomonadati; phylum Pseudomonadota; class Betaproteobacteria; order Burkholderiales; family Burkholderiaceae; genus Cupriavidus; species Cupriavidus cauae. Next base: position 3,455,325 of record NZ_CP080293.1, on the reverse strand, counting down.
CGCCGACGGTCAGGAACAGCTGGCGCGCCATCACGTTGTTGGAGTACTTGTTGATGTCCCGGACGATGTCGGCCAGCGGCATGCCGTAGTGGCGCGTCAGCCGGAACGCGGGCCGCGGCACGCGGCCGCTGCGGACCGCGGGCGGCCTGGCGAAGGTACCGCCGGCCGCCAGCCATTGCGCGATGAAGCCGCCGCCGATGAAGTCGTCATGACTGAGCGCGGCAAAGTTCAGCACCTGCTCGCCGCAATCGGCCGAGTAGCTTCCCTCGAACGCGGCCACCACGGTGCCGTCCGTCTGCGGCGACAGCGTCGGCGTCGCGCCGGCGCGCCAGTCGCCGCAGCGGCCGTTGGTCAGCGCGAGCCGATTGTCCAAGCGCAGTTGCGCGAGCGGCGGCGTCACGGAAACGCCGACCGTTTGCGTGGCGGCATCCGGCGTCAGCGTGAAGGACAGGGTCTTGAACGAATACAGCAGCGCGTCCGGCGCCACGTTGTAGGCGCGATGGGTCTCGCCGTCGATGGTGCCGCCGTTGTCGAGCCCATTCTGGAAGTAGCTGCGATCGAGCACGATGTCGCCTGCAATGGTGGTCACGCCCGCGCGCAGCGCCCCGGCGACCAGCTTGGCCATTTCCTCGGGCACCAGCTTCGGGTCGCCCTGGCCGCGCAGATAGACGTTGCCGACCACGCCATCCGCGCCGGGCTCGCGATCCGCATAGAGCGAGGTCTGCCACCGGTAGCTCGGGCCCAGCAGTTGCAGGCCGGCGAACGTGGTGATCAGCTTCATCGTCGAGGCCGGGTTCATCGGCGTCTGGGCGTTCCAGCTGGCGGTGGCCGTCGGCGCGCCTTGGCGGACGACGTAGAAGCTGGTGGCGGAAAGCGGTACGCCCGCCTGCCGCAACGCCAGCAGCACGGACGGTGGCAGGCCCGTTTGATCCTGTGCGAGCGACAGCAGCCTGGCTTTGGATGCCGCCACCCTTGTCGACGACGAGGGCCCCGCTGCCTTGGCAGCGGCGGCCTTTGACTTGGACCGCTTGGTGGCGGCTTCGGAGTTGGCAGCGGCGCCGATTGCCAGGGCAAACGCCAGGAATGGCACCATGCTGCGGGCGAGAAGGGGGCGAGCAGGCATGGGCAGCATGGTACCGTAGTCGTCTGCAACGATGCGACCCCGATGCCCGACTCACCTGCTCATGGTGGCGAGGAAGCGCTGCCAGATCCCGGCTTCCGTGCGTTGGCTTCAGAGTTGGCGGAACAGCTGAAACAGCCAGATTCGCTGGTCGTCCCGAGTGTGACGCCTGCCTGCCCCGGGAAGAATACGGACACGGGGCGATGACTGCGACGCCGTGGATTGACAGCCGGCGGACGAGCTTCCCGCGCTGCCGAAGGCGGTCCGGTAGAGGGCACCATCCCGCGCGCTTCGGTCGAAATTGATGACCCGAAGGTCCAGCGCGCAATAGAACCGCTTCAACATTTGTGCAAGAGCCGCCGAGTCGATTCTTGAATACGTGTAGGCCTCCTCACGATCAGCGAATCCGTTGGGGACCAGAAAGCGGCCGAAGCGGTCCCGATCGAACAACTGTTCAAAAGCAAGTCCGAGCAGTCCTCTTTCACCGAGCGCGGGTGCAATACGAAGCAGGACGATATCGAGTTCGGAAACATGATTGACCGCGTGCTCGTCGGCGTACGGCTGCAGCATGTTTTGATGCTCGGCCAACTCGCCTTCGCTGAGCAAGGGAAAGCGGCGCGAAAACGAGAACGTCAACGTGTCCTTGTCGCACAGCAGATGCACGAATTCGGGACACATGGCGTTGTAGATTCGTGGAGTCAGCATTCCCAACTCCACCAGGTATCGCGCGGCATAACGAATGCATTCGGGCGGGGCGCTCGTCACCTCGTCGAATACCGTCGCCAGGCGCACGAATTGGCTGGCCGTCTTTCCCGAGCGGATACCTGCCTGCAAGAAGGACCGCAGGCGGCCGGGCGACCGTTCGAAGTACTGGAAAAGCGGGCGCAGTGGTCCGCCGCAAACCAGCACCTCGAATTCGTGCGTGGTATCCATCAAGGCAAGCGCGGCGTCCGGATCGGCATCGATCACCGCGAGCTTCAATTCCGTCGGCAGGGCGCCCAGATATCCGGGTCGATTGGAATGTGGCCGGTCGTGATGGTCCGTTCCGTAGAGATCGTGCGGCCTGGCCGTGTGCGTCGATGCTGTCGGTACCAATGGCATATGCAGTTCCCTCCCAGGTTTGAATCATGGATTGCCCCGATACCGCCGTCGAGCCGATCCGGTCTGCCGATCGGGCTCGCTCGTCAGTGCTCAGCCGCCGCCAGCGGACAGATCGCCGGGTACCGGAACGTTGCTGCTGGACGGCTTCTCGTCAAACACAAAATGCCGCGGGTCGCCCGACTGCGCCAACCGGTCGATCTCGTGCGCGAACATTTCGGCGCAGGCTGCAAGGATGGAAAGCGTCGCCTTGAACTTGAGCGACGTGATCTTGATGCTCCGGCCTTCCAACGCGAACGTCGCGACAGCACGAAGACCGGCATCTTCCGGCGCCGGCACGATGTTGCCGGCCGCCAGCGGCATGATATGCAACGCGGTGCCGATGTCGGGCGCCGGCTGGTATAGCTTGTAGGTGATCGTGCCGCCGATCGCTCTTCCGCTTTCATCGCACGCTATCTGCACGAGGTTGATCTTTTGCCCCGCGGCGGTCGTGATCGCCTCGGGAAGTCCAATGGCCCTGGCCAGCGCGATCGTCGCCGCGTTCTCCACTGCGCTGCGGGGCCGCTGCGTGATCAGATACAGCAGGGCATCGAACGTGTCATCGTTGCCCTCGGCGGCCGCGTGGATCTTCTCCATGGCGATATCCACAGCCCCCGGCAGACGATTCTGGATCTCCTTCTGCTGCTGCTCCACCGGCAGCCCTGCAAGCCCCTCACCGAAGCCTGGCGGAATCAATCGCTCGTTGGCGATCTCGCACGGATACACCAGTTCCGACTGATCCCTTGGAATGTCGGCCTGCAACTGAGCAATCAGATCCCGCCGCCATTCCGCCCTTTGCTTCGTGACATCGCCATAACTGGCAAACCGATTCAGCGCCATCTGGTCGGCGAAGAATTCCTGCAGGTCCTCCGTGGATCGGAGCTTCGCGTTCCGCATCAACGCGGGCAGCAATTCGTCGTTGAACCGGGCTTCCAGGGCCCTGGCCTGTTCGAGCGATTGCCGGAGGGCGCCGGACACGTCGCTGTTCGCTCTTTCGAAGCCCTCGTGAGCGGATGCGGCCTGACATATCTTGTGAATCAGATAGCCGCCCCCCGCCGCGCCCCCGGCAGCGAGCGCTCCGAGCAGCACGAGACCGAGAGGAGGGAAGGCGACCGTGACGACGAGCATCGCCAGTGCGCTGGCGATGCCGGCGATGCCCAGCAACAGGATGGCCTTGGCGCCGGGCGCCTCGTTGTCCGGATAGTCGCGAACATCGGTGGCCAGTTGATCCAGGTCGGCCAGCGCATCGCCCACCGACTTCGCGCACTGCTTGATATCGGCACGCAGCCGCAGCAGTTCCTGGCGCGTGATACGTACGTCGTTGTGTTGCTGCAGATCCCATGCTTCGATGCGGGCAGCGGCAGACTGGGCATCCGCGATCTTCTTGCCGCATCGTGCCGCGCTGCTCAGGATCTCGGCCTTGCGGCTCGTATCCGGCAACGAATGCACCGCGTTTGTGAGCTCCTGCCAGCCGGCATCGAGCAGGTCGATCACACGGGGCGCCGGCGGGTGCTCGACAGCGCCGGTGGGTTGCACGTGTTGCGCGCCATTGGCGGCCGCGGCATCGACGCGGGACGGCTCGATCTCATGCGGCTGAGGATGGGCTTCGGAGTGGATTGAACTGGTGTCCGGGAGGGAGCCGGCGGGATTTTCGGTGGAGCGAGGCTGGGCAAAGATACGGAACATGTCGTCGCGGCGGTGGGGTGGAGAAACGCCAACGATGGACGGCAACGTTGGCTGGGGCTTCAGGACAGCGAAGCCTACCCACCGCACTGCGACGCCGCTGTTCTAATCGTGGCGGCCGCTAAAGAATTTGAACCGATGGTTCAGCGACCCCGGGCGGCGTCGCGATATCCGGCGGCTGTCGGGGAGGCGAGAGCCTCAGCCGAGTCGCGCCAACAGCCCTCTCAGCGTCTGCTGTTCCTGCTCCGACAGGGCGCGCGCCATCTTCACGTCGTGGTCGCAAACCGCCCGGGTTGCCGCCTCCAGCGTTCGGCGTCCCGCCGCCGTCAACACCAGGCTGAACGCCCGCCGATCGTTGGCGGCCGGCCGTCGCGCCACCAGCTTCATTTCCTCCAGCGCATCGACTAGCAGCACCGCCCCCGAACGTGCAATGCCCATGATCCTGGCCAGGTCGGTCAACTTCAGGTCCGGATTGCGCGATATCAGCACCAGTGCCGAGAAGCGTGGCGGCGTGATGTTCCAGGGCGCCAGCGAGCGCACGAAGTCTTCGTAGAGCCGGATTTGCGCGCGGCGAATCGCGTAGCCGATCAGGCCGTCCAGAACCCCGTAGTCGACGTCCGGCAGATGCGGATCGAAGCCGCCGGCTTCGGTGGCGGGGTCGGGCGCGAGCGTATCGCGGGTCTTGCGCGCGGCCCGGGAAGAAGGGGACGAGGGCGAGGGCGGCGAGGAGGGCGGCGAAGCGGACATGGAGCAGGGGATGGCGGACGCGAAGCCCGCGATCCATTCAGGCGACGCGGAAGTATCGCATCTGCACGCGGTCCGGGAACCGCGCGCCGGTGGCGACAAAGGTGTGTTGCATCAGCCAGCGATAGGCGGGCGCCTGCGTTTCGAAGCGCGGGGCGGTGCGGAAGTAGATCCGCGACGGATCGACCGTCTCGCCGGCGGACAGGCGCGCCAGCAGATCGGCGGGACCGCTGCGCAGGCCGGCGTTGACGATGTAGATCCGTGCGCCGTCATCGGTCTGCACGACATAGCGCGCTTCGATCTCCGCGACCGTGACGCCGTCGCCAAGGTCCGGCCGGACCAGCTGGAAGTCGGCGCCGCCGGACAGCACACGGCCGCGCAGCAGCGGTCCATCGACGACCCCATCGAGAATCGGGATCACGCGCCGCTGCCCCACCGCGCTGGCGCCGACCTCGATCGCCGGATCGAGCCGGAAGCTGAAGTCGGCGACATGCTCGAGCTTCGGCGTGGGCAACACCAAATCGGCCGTCGTCACTTGAGCAGCTTCCAGTTGCCGTTGTCGATCGTCAGCATCACGCGGCCGCGCTGGTCGAAGCCGAAGTGGTCCTGGCTGGTGTAGTTCAGCACGCCGTGTGAGACCACGATCTCGCGCTCGCTTTCGAGCGCCGCCTTCAGTGCCGCGCGGAACTCCGGCGTGCCCGGCCTGGCCCGCTTCAGCGCGACCGGCACGATCCGCTGCAGCACCAGGCCGGCATCGTAGGGATGCGCGCCGAACTGCGTGCGGCTCTCCGCGCCGTACTGCTTCTCGTAGCGGTTCACGTAGTCGAGGCCCGGCTTCTTCGGCGCGCTGTCGGCGGCGAGCTGCTCGGGCACGATGACCGGGCCGGCCGGCAGGATGGCGCCGTCGACCGCCTTGCCGCCGATGCGGATCAGGTCCTTGGTGGCGGCGCCGTGCGTGTGGTAGATCGGCCCGCGATAGCCGCGCTCGCGCAGCGTGGTGTGGGGCAGGGCGGCGCCGGTGCCGGCGCCGGCGATCAGCATCGCGTCCGGGCGCGCCGAGATCAGCTTCAGCGTTTGCGCGGTGACCGCGGTATCCGAGCGCGCGTAGCGCTCGGTGGCGACGACGCGGATGCCGTTGGCCGCCGCCGCGGTGGTGAATTCCTTCAGCCAGGTCTCGCCATAGGCGTCGGCAAAGCCGATGAAGCCGATCGTCTTGATGCCCCTGGCCTTGGCGGTCGCGGCGACGGCGTCGGCCATCAGCCTGATCGGCTGGGCCAGCCGGTAGGTCCATTCGCCGCGGCCGGGCTTCAGTTCGATCGGCGAGAACGCCAACTGCACGGTCTTGCTCTCGTCGGCGACCTCGGCGATGGCAATCGACGGCGCCACCGCGGACGAGCCGAGGATGATGTCGACCTTGTCCTCGCTGACGAAGCGGCGCGCGACCTTGGTCGCCTGGGTCGGATCGGAGCCGTCGTCGAGCACTACATAGCGGATCGTCTCCCCGGCGATCTGCTGCGGCAGCAGGCCCAGCGACTGCTTCTGCGGAATGCCCAGCGATGCCGACGGCCCCGTCGACGAAATGCTGACGCCGACGGTGACGTCGGCCAGCGCGGGGCCGGCAAGCGCGCCGGTGGCGGCGAGCGCCAGAACGAGGCGCGCAAGCGTGGTGCGGCGAAGTGTCATCGAATGTCTCCCTTTTTTATGATGGCGCGGGCGGTCAGCGGGCGCCGCCCTGCACGGACTGGCGATCGAATCCCGCCAACTGCTTGTAGCGCAATGCGATCGCCTCGAGTTCGCTGCGCGCAATGACCTGCTCGATATCGGTGAAGCCCTGCGGCGCACGCTGCTCGGCCAATTGCATGACCTGCTCGGGACCGTTGAGCCGGTTGCGCAGCACGATGCCCGCCGTGCGCGGCAGCCGCTCCGCCTCGTACTCGCGCAGCGCGTAACCGGTATCGGGCGTGCCGAGCAGGCAGTCGACCAGATGGCGCGCATCGACGATCGCCTGCGCGCTGCCGTTCGAGCCGATCGGGTACATCGGATGCGCGGCGTCGCCGAGCAGCGTGACGCGATCGAAGGTCCAGCGCGGCAGCGGGTCCTTGTCGACCATCGGAAATTCGTAGATCGCGGCAGCGCCGTCGATCAGCGCCGGAATGTCGATCCAGTCCCAGCGCCAGCCGGCAAAGGCCTCGCGGAACACCGACTTGTCGACCTGCCGGTTCCAGTCGCTGCGCGGCGGCGTGTCCGACGCGTCGTCCGGCACGCGCAGCTCGGCGATCCAGTTGATCAGCGAACGGCCCTGCCGTCGCAGCGGCTCGGAGATCGGATAGGCGACGAACTTCTGGTCCTGGTGGCCGGCCATGAACATCGAGCGGCCATCGAGATAGGGCGGCGCCTCGGTGACCGCGCGCCACAGCATCCGCCGCGAAAAGCGTGGCTCGTCGCCGCTCGGATAGAACTGCCGCCGCACCGCCGAATGGATGCCGTCGGCGCCGACCAGCACGTCGGCGCTGGCCTGCACCTCGGCACCGTCGGCGCGCCGGCGCAGCGTGAATCGCACCGGCGAGCCGGGCCGCGCGCCGGTGTCGTGCACCGTCTCGAAGGCATGGCCGGTATGCACGCGCTCGGCGCCGAGCCTTTCCACCGCGGTCCGATAGAGCAGCATCTGCAGCTCGCCGCGATGCACGGAGAACTGCGGATAGGGATACCCCGCGGCGAGTCCACGCGGCTCGTGCCAGATCCGTTGGCCCAACTTGTTGTAGTAGGACAGCGAGCTGGTCTCGATCGCGATCTGCGCCAGCGCCGGCTGCAGGCCGAGCTCGGCCAGTTCGCGGACCGCATGGGGCAGCAGGTTGATGCCGACGCCGAGGGGCTTCAGGGATTCGCTGGCTTCCCAGACTTCGGCGTCGATGCCGTGGCGATGGCAGAGCAGCGCGAGCGTCAGCCCGCCGATGCCGCCGCCTGCGATGGCGATGCGCATGGTGTCTCCTGTGGCGGACCTGCGCGCGACGGGCGATCCGCTTTCGATCTTGATGGTCGACGAATTGTTATGGAGTATAACTAAATCGTCGACGTGCGCAAGCGCGAGCCGGTACGCCGGCCGGGATCAGTTGCCCCAGCTCGGCGACAGCAGGCGCAGGCCGATCGAAACAAAGCGCGTTTCGCGCGGCTGGTTCAGCTGCGTGCCCCAGGTCATGTCGACCTGGACGCGCTGCGGCACGATCCACACCCGGGCGCCCAGCTGGATCCACGGCTTGTCTCCGCTTTCGCCGAAGCTCTCGGCGATCATGGCCCAGCGCTCGCTGACCGCCGCCTCGCCGGCCACGCCCCAGGTCATGCGGGTCTGCCGTTCGGCGCGATCGTGGGTGGCGCCGAGGTTCGCATGCAGCAGCAGGCGGTCGTCGCGCATCGACACCGTCAGCGGCAGATTCAGATAGAGCCCGCCCGGGGTCCTGCGCCGCTCGGCCTTCGGATATTCGGTCATGCCGAGCGTCAGCGCGACGCCGTAGCCGTTGGTCTGGACCGGCTTGAGCACCGTCTTGCCCTGGAACTGCAGATCGGTGATCGCGTTGCCGGGGCCGTCGCCGTATCGCTGCACCGCGCCGCCGAACGTCCATTCAAAGTTGCCGGTGAAATTGCAGCCCGGCAGCGCCCAGCGCTCGGTGCCGTCGCGGTTGAAGCGCAGCCACGATTCGAGCTGGCACGATTGCGGATCGACGATGCGCGCGTCGTCGGTGACCAGCGGCCGCGCCGCCCATGCCAGCGGGCTCAGGCACAGCAGCAGCGCTGCCGCGAAGGGGCGGCGCAAGGCGCAGAGGCGAAGGGGGATCGGCAGGCGGATCGGCAGGAGAAGCGGCATGAGAATCGGCAGCATGGTCGGGCTCGCAGTGGCGCGCCCGAAGTCTAACGCGCACCGATGACAAGGTGTCGCGCCACGCCGCCGTCGCCAACGGTGCGGCGACCCATGTGGGATTTATCTGACACCGACATAGGTGGCCATCGTCTGCCTGCCGTGTGCCACGCCCCCGCACAATCGAACTACCTCTCGCCCGTACAAGGAGCTCTCGATGCGTACCCTTACCCTGTCGTTCGCGCTGGCCACGCTGCTCGCCACCGCGGGCTGCGCCGACATGACCGCCAAGCAGCGCAACACCGCCATCGGTGCGGGCGTGGGCGGGGTCGCGGGCGCGACCTTGATCGGCGGGCCGGGCGCCACGCTGGGCGGCGCCGCGCTTGGCGGCGTGGTCGGCAATGTGCTGACCGACGACAAGAAGAAGTAAGAAGCAGGGACAACAAGCAGGGACAAGAAGCAGGGATCGCGCGAGCGCGCCGCCAGCAGAGTCATCGCAGCGAGCCCTTGCAGCGTGCCACCACAGCGCGCCACCGCAGCGCGCCACCACAGCGCGCCACCACAGCGCGCCACCGCAGGGCGCGCGGCTTGCCCGCAGATTCGTCCCGCATTGGCGGCGCCAAAAAGCAGAACGCCCCGGCCTCTGGCCCGGGGCGTTGTCGTTGATGCCGTCTGTGTTGGCCTCGCGCCGGTCAGGCCGGCTCGCTGCCCGAGGCCTCGCCGGGGACCGCGCGGCCCGGCACCGGGAACACGATGTCGTAGGCCCAGTTGTAGACGAAGGCGTAGACCACGTAGAAGCCGGCCACCGCCAGATCCATCAGCAGCGCATCGAGCAGGCTGATCTTCAGATACCACGCCACCGACGGCAGGAACACGATCAGCAGGCCCAGCTCGAACAGCAGCGCATGGCAGACGCGCACCGCCGGCGATTTGCGCACCGAGCCGGTCAGCCGCACCATGGCCTTGTCGAACATCAGGTTGTAGACGTAGTTCCAGACCGCGGCGATCAGCGAAGCGACCGCGGCGATCACGCCCATCTGGTGCAGGGCGTAGCCGAACACCCAGCTGCCCAGGGGCGCGAAGATCAGCAGGCCGATCAGTTCGAAGCCGACCGTGTGACGGATTCTGTCGAGCGTACCGCGCATTGTGCTGCTCCATGAAAGACAATGACGCCCAGTCTATCGGGTAGAGCAGCAGATACAAGTTGGAAAGTATCGCTTATCCAGATGGATCGCCGGAACTGTGGCACCATGGGGCCTTCCTCCGCTTCATCCGCACCCAGCCGAGCACCCGCCATGAGCCTGTCCCTAGAACAACTGCAAGCCTTCGTCGCCGCGGCCGAGACCGGCTCGTTTTCCGCGGCGGCGCGCCGCCTCGGCAAGGCCCAGTCAGTGGTCAGCACCGCCGTGTCCAATCTCGAAATCGATCTCGACAACGCGCTGTTCGACCGCAGCGGCCGCTATCCCGCGCTAACGCCGGCGGGCGAGCGCCTGCTGGTCGAGGCCCGCGTGATCCTGGAGCGCTGCGAGCATTTCCGCGGCGTGGCCAAGAGCCTGGGCGAGGGCGTCGAAAGCCGGCTGGTGCTGGCGGTCGACGAGCTGTATCCCGAGGAGACGCTGGGCGTGCTGCTGGAGGAGTTCTCGCACCGGTTTCCCGCGGTCGAGCTGGAGCTGCTGTTCCCGGTGATGGAGGACGTCAGCCGGCTGGTGCTGGAGGGCGGCGCGGACCTGGGCCTGATGTGGCGGCAGGAGGTGCTGCCGCCCGCGTTGGCGTTCCGCGGGCTCGGTTGGGTGCCGATGCAGATCATCTGCGCGCCCGACCATCCGCTGGCGGCGCAGCAGCGGGTCGGCTGGGAAGAGCTCAAGCGCCATCGCCAGCTGATGGTGGCGGTGCGCAGCGACAGCGAGGAGAAGATGCGCCTGCGCGTGGCCGCCGAGGTCTGGTGGGTCGAGAGCCACTGGGTCATCGTCGAGCTGGTCAAGCGCGAACTGGGCTGGGCCTTCGTGCCGTGGCACGTCGCCGCCAATTCGCCGGCCGCCGCGCAACTCGTCTCGCCCGAACTGGACTTCGACGATCAGGACTGGCCGGTGGCGATGGAGCTGGTCTGGCACAAGCAGCGCCCGCTCGGCAAGGCCGGCGCGTGGCTGCAGGAGCGGGTCAGCCACCAGCCGCTGCCGCAGCCGGCGCCACGGCGGCGCGCAGGGGGATGAGTTGCGCAGCAAGGTGGCAGGCGGGTTTGCCCTCTCCCCCAGCCCCCCCCTCCCGCAAGCGGGAGAGGGGAGCACGGTATCGCTGGAACTGGCGATGCGTGGGTGAATACGCCGGTTCTCTCCCCTCTCCCGCAAGCGGGAGAGGGGCGGGGGAGAGGGCAAGGGCGCCGGCATCCCGCCGGCGCACCGCTCAGCGCGCCACCGCCGCGCCGTCCCCGGCTTCCTTCGCCACCGCCGTCCCCGGCCCCTGCCAGCCGCCGCCCAGCGCCTTGATCAACACCACGCTGGCGCTCAACTGCCGGCCGGCGATCGACAGCGCGGTGCGCTCGGCGGTATAGGCCGCGGTCTGCGCCGTCAGCACGTCGAGCAGGCCGGCGGTACCCGCGCGATAGCGGTTGTTGACCAGCGACAGCGCCTCGCGCGCGGACTGCAGCGCCTCGTTCTGTACCACCGCTTCCTGCTCGAGCAGGCGCGCCGCGGCGAGGTTGTCCTCGACCTCCTGGAACGCCGTCAGCACCGTCTGGCGGTAGTTGGCAACGGTCTGGTCGTAGACCGCGATGGCCTGTTCCTTGGCCGCGCTGCGCGCGCCGAAGTCCAGCAGCGTCATCGCCAGTTCGGGGCCGAACGACCAGATCCGGTTCGGCAGCGACAGCCAGCGCTCCAGCGAACTGGACGTAAAGCCCCCCGCGGCCGACAGGCTCAGCGTTGGGTAATACGCGGCCTGCGCGACGCCGATCTGCGCGTTCGCGGCCGCCATGCGGCGCTCGGCCGCGCCGATGTCCGGGCGGCGTTCGAGCAGCTGCGACGGCACCGCGACCGGCACGCGCGGCACCGTCTCGGTGAAGTCGATCGGCGCCAGCGAGAACGCGGCCGGCGGCTGTCCGGTCAGCACCGCGATCGCATGCTCGTACTGCGCGCGCTCGATCTGGATGTCGATCAGCTGCGCCTGCGCGCTCTTGAGCTGCGTCTCCGATTGCAGCACGTCCGAGCGTTGCGCGATGCCGGCCTGGTACTGGTTGCGCACCAGCTGCAACGACTTCTCGTAGTCGGCCACGGTACGCTGCAGCAGCGCCTGCTGCGCATCCGCGACGCGCAGCAGGAAATAGGTCTGCGCCAGCGTGGCGTGCGTCGACAGCAGCGTCGAGGCCAGGTCGGCCTCGCTGGCCTGCGCGCTGGCCTCGCTGCTTTCGACCTGGCGCCGCACGCGGCCCCACAGGTCCACTTCCCAGCTGGCCGACAGCGTCGCCGTCTGCGCGCTGCTGATATTGCCGTTGCCGCTGCGCGAGCGGTCCACGCTGGCCTGCGCGCCGACCACCGGGAAGTAGCCCGAGCGCGCCGCGCGCAGGATCGCGGTGGCCTGCCGGTACTGCGCCTCGGCGGCGGCGATGGTCTGGTTGGAGATCTTCACGCGCGCCATCAGCGCGTCGAGCTGCGGATCGCCGAACACGGTCCACCAGTCGCCGCGCTGGCTGGCGTCGCCCGGCTCGGCGGGCTTCCATTGGCCCCATTCGGCCGGCGCCTCCTTGAAGGTGGGCGTCACGGGCGCATCGGGCCGCTGGTAGTCGGGGCCGACCGCGCAGGCGCCGAGCAGCAGCGCGCAGGCCATCACGACGCAGCGGGGCAGGGAGGAGGGGCGGGTCATCGCTTTCTGGGTCATCGTCACGAATCGAATCCGGCAGGCGTGGGCGCGGACGGCGCGCCGCCGCTGTTGCGACGGGCCTGGCGGCGGTTGCGCCAGGCCTGCCACTTCAGGCGCCAGCGGTCCAGCGTCAGGTAGACCACCGGCGTGGTGTACAGGGTCAGCAGCTGGCTGACCAGCAGGCCGCCGACGATCGAGATACCGAGCGGCGCGCGCAGCTCGGCGCCGTCGCCGCGGCCGAGCGCCAGCGGCACCGCGCCGAGCAGCGCCGCCATCGTCGTCATCATGATCGGGCGGAAGCGCAGCAGGCAGGCGCGATAGATCGCCTCGCGCGGCGTCAGCCCCTCGCGCCGTTCGGCATCGATGGCGAAGTCGATCATCATGATCGCGTTCTTCTTGACGATGCCGATCAGCAGGATCACCCCGATCAGCGCGATCACGCTGAACTCGGTGCCCGAGGCCAGCAGCGCCAGCAGCGCGCCGACGCCCGCGGACGGCAGCGTCGACAGGATCGTCAGCGGGTGCACGTAGCTTTCGTACAGCACGCCCAGCACGATATAGATCGTGATCAGCGCCGCCAGGATCAGCAGCGGCTGGCTGCGCAGCGACTCCTGGAAGGCGCTGGCGGTGCCGGCGAAATTCGCCTGCAGCGATTCGGGCGCGCCGATGCGGGCCATCTCGTGCTGGATGCGCTCGGTCGCCTGCGACAGCGACACGCCCTCGGCCAGGTTGAACGAGATCGTCGAGGCCGCGAACTGGCCCTGGTGGTTGACGCCCAGCGGCGTACTGGTCGGCACCACGCGCGCGAATGCCGACAGCGGCACCCGATTGCCCGCGCCGGTCACCACATAGATGTCCTTCAGCGCGTTCGGCCCCTGCAGGTACTCCTGACTGAGCTCCATCACCACGCGATACTGGTTCAGCGGATGGTAGATCGTCGACACCAGGCGCTGGCCGAAGGCGTCGTTCAGCAGCGAATCGACCTGCTGCATCGTGACGCCGAGCCGCGACGCGGTGTCGCGATCGACGATCACCGAGGTCTGCAGGCCCTTGTCGTTGGTGTCGGTGTCGATGTCCTCCAGCTCCTTCAGGTTCGACAGCGCATTGCGGACCTTGGGCTCCCAGGCGCGCAGCACCTCGAGGTCGTCCGAGCGCAGCGTGAACTGGTACTGCGAACTGCTCTGCCGGCCGCCGATGCGGATGTCCTGCACCGGCACCAGGAACAGGCTGGCGCCGGGCTCCCTGGCAAGCTTGCCGCGCAGCCGGGCGATCACCTCGTTGGCGGTCTCGGTCCGTTCCGACAGCGGCTTGAGCGTGACGAACATCTGCCCGGTATTGCGCTGCGAGCCGCCGGTGAAGCCGGTCACGTTGACCACGGCGGGGTCGGACTGCACGATGCGGATGAAGCTGTCGAGCTTCTGGCGCATCGCCTGGAACGAGGTGGCCTGGTCGGCGCGGATGAAGCCGATCAGCCGGCCGGTGTCCTGCTGCGGGAAGAAGCCCTTCGGCACGATCACATAGAGCCAGACGTTCAGGCCGATCGTCACCAGCAGGATCAGCCAGACCAGGCGGCTGTGCCGCAGCGCCACCGACAGCGAGCGCGCATAGCGCTCGTTGATCCAGGTGAACACGCGCTCGCTGGCGCGATACCAGCGGCCAGGCGGGCGCTGCCGCTGCGGCTCGCGCAGCAGCCGCGCGCACATCATCGGCGTGGTGGTCAGCGAGACCACCAGCGAGACCAGGATCGCCACCGACAGCGTGATCGCGAACTCCTGGAACAGCCGGCCGATGATGCCGCCCATCAGCAGCAGCGGGATGAACACCGCGATCAGCGACAGGCTCATCGAGATCACGGTAAAGCCGACCTCCCTTGCGCCGCGCAGTGCCGCCTGCACCGGCCGCATGCCGGCCTCCAGATGGCGCGAGATGTTCTCCAGCACGACGATCGCATCGTCGACGACGAAGCCGGTGGCGATCGTCAGCGCCATCAGCGACAGGTTGTTCAGCGAGAAGCCGGCCAGGTACATCACGGTGAAGGTGCCGATCAGCGACACCGGCACCGCGACGCTGGGAATCAGCGTGGCGCGCACGTTGCGCAGGAACAGGAACACCACCATGATCACCAGCGCCACCGAGATGATCAGCGTGTGCTCGACCTCGCGCAGCGACGCGCGGATGGTCGGCGTGCGATCCATCATCACGTCCATCGAGATCGCGGCCGGGATCATCTGCCGCAGCGTCGGCAGCATCTCGTTGACGCGGTCGACGGTCTCGATGATGTTGGCGCCCGGCGAGCGGTTCAGCACCAGCAGCACGGAAGGCTCGCCGTTGGCGGAGCCGGCGTTGCGCACGTCCTGCACCGAGTCCGTCACGGTGGCGACGTCGGACAGCCGCACCGGCACCGCGAAGGCGTTCGGCCCGCTGGTGGCGCCATTGCTGCCGCTGGCATTGTTGACGGTCGTGGTGGTCGTGCCGCCGGCGGTCACCGTGGTGGTCGTCACGCCGTTGACGGTGGTGGTGCGCACCGTGCCGCCCGAGGTCGCGCTCGACGTGCTGGCGATCAGCGCGCCGGCGGTGGTGGTCGAATAGCTGCCCGGCGTCGCATAGCGGATGATCAGCGGCATGTAGTCCTCCGCCTTCATCGCCTGGTCGTTGGCGTAGATCTGCCACGCCTTGCTGTCGTTCTCGACCACGCCCAGCGGCCGGTTCGCATTGGTCGCGCTGATTGCGTTGCGCACGTCGGACAGCGCGATGCCGTACTTGTTCAGCGCGGTGGGATTGAGCGAGACCCGCACCGCCGGCAGCGAGGCGCCGCCGATCGTCACCTGGCCGACGCCCTCGATCTGCGACAGCTTCTGCGCGAGGATGGTCGAGGCGGCGTCGTACAGCTGGCCGCGCGTCATCGTCGGCGAGGTCAGCGCGATGATCATGATCGGCGCGTCCGACGGATTGACCTTGCGGTAGGTCGGGTTGCCCGGCAGGCTGCTCGGCAGCGTCGCGCGCGAGGCATTGATCGCCGCCTGCACGTCGCGGGCGGCGCCGTCGATGTCGCGCGACAGGTCGAACTGCAGCACGATCCGCGTCGAGCCGAGCGAGCTGCTCGACGTGATTTCGTTGACGCCGGCGATCGAGCCGAGCGCGCGCTCCAGCGGCGTCGCCACGGTGGCGGCCATCGTCTCGGGGCTCGCGCCCGGCAGCGAGGCCGACACCGAGATGGTCGGATAGTCGACCTGCGGCAGCGGCGACACCGGCAGCATCCGCAGCGCGGCCAGCCCCGCCAGCAGGATGCCCAGCGTCAGCAGCGCGGTCGCGACCGGCCGGTGGATGAAGATGGCCGACAGGTTCATGGTGCCCTCGGCGTGTCGACGGGCGGCGGGGCTCCGGGGATGCCGCCCGGGGTACCCCCCGGCGTGCCGCCCGGGCCGAAGTCCGCATCGACGTCGGCGTCGGGATCGCCGAAGCGGCGGCGCCGCCAGCCCTTGAGCCGGCCGGCGACCCGGTCGAACGCCAGGTAGATCACCGGCGTGGTGAACAGCGTCAGCACCTGGCTGACCAGCAGGCCGCCCACCATCGTGATGCCCAGCGGCCGGCGCAGCTCGGAGCCGATGCCGGTGCCCAGCATCATCGGCAGCGCGGCCAGCAGCGCCGCCATCGTCGTCATCAGGATCGGGCGGAAGCGCAGCAGGCACGCCTCGAAGATCGCGTCGCGCGGCGCCATGCCGCGTTCGCGTTCGGCCTCCAGTGCGAAGTCGATCATCATGATCGCGTTCTTCTTGACGATGCCGATCAGGAGGATGATGCCGATGATCGCGATGATGCCCAGGTCATGGCCGGCCAGCAGCAGCGCCAGCAGCGCGCCGACCCCGGCCGACGGCAGCGTCGACAGGATCGTCACCGGATGGATGGTGCTCTCGTACAGCACGCCGAGCACGATGTACATGGTGACCACGGCGGCCAGGATCAGCCACAGCGTGTTCGACAGCGACGCGCTGAAGGCCAGCGCCGCGCCCTGGAAGGTGGTCTGCATCGAGATCGGCAGGCCGATCTCCTGCTCGACCTGCTTGATCTTGTCGACCGCATGGCCCAGCGACGCGCCCGGCGCCAGGTTGAACGAGATCGTCGCGGCGGGGAACTGGCCCTGGTGGTTGATCACCAGCGGGCCGGTGCGCTCGCTGATGCGGGCGAACGCGCCCAGCGGCACCTGTCCGCCGGACGAGGAGGGCAGCCGCAGCTCGGCCACCGCCTGCGGGTTGTCGCGGAATTCGGGCATCGCCTCCAGCACCACGCGGTACTGGCTCGCCTGCGTGAAGATCGTCGATACCAGCCGCTGGCCGTAGGCGCTGTACAGCGCGCTGTCGATCACCGCGGTGGTGATGCCGAAGCGCGCGGCCGCGTCGCGGTCGATGTCGACATAGACGCGCAGGCCGTTGTTCTGCTGGTCGGTGGCGACGTCGCGGAATTCGGGTTCCTCCTTCAGCCGCTCGACCAGCTTCGGCACCCAGGTCGCCAGCGTCTGCGGATCGGGGTCTTCCACCGTGAACTGGTACTGCGTGCGCGAGACGCGGTCCTCGATGGTCAGGTCCTGCACCGGCTGCATGTACAGCGAAACGCCGCCCATTTCCTCGACCGCGGCCTGCAGCCGCTCGGTCACGGTTGCGATGTCGTCGCGCTCGCCCTTGGGCTTCAGGTTGATCAGCATGCGGCCGGCGTTCATCGTGGTGTTGGTGCCGTCGACGCCGATGAAGGCGGACACGCTCTGCACCGCCGGGTCCTTCAGCACCACCTCGGAGACCGCGCGCTGCTTCTGCGCCATCGCCTGGAACGAGATGCTCTGCGAGGCCTCGGTGACGCCCTGGATCACGCCGGTGTCCTGCACCGGGAAGAAGCCCTTCGGAATCGCCAGGTACAGCACCACGGTCAGCGCCAGCGTGCCGATCGCCACCAGCAGCGTCGCGCGCTGCCGCTCCAGCACCCAGTTCAGCGCGCGGCCGTAGCGCTCGATCACGCGATCGAAGAAGGCGCCGGTGGCGCGATGAAAGCGCGGCAGCTGGTCCTCGGGCACATGGCGCAGCATGCGCGCGCACATCATCGGCGTCAGCGTCAGCGACACCACCGCCGAGATCAGGATCGATACCGCCAGCGTCACCGCGAACTCGCGGAACAGCCGGCCCACCACATCGCCCATGAACAGCAGCGGGATCAGCACCGCGACCAGCGAGAAGGTCAGCGAGATGATGGTGAAGCCGATCTGCTTCGAGCCCTTGAGCGCCGCAGCCATCGGCGACTCGCCCTTCTCGATGTAGCGCATGATGTTTTCGATCATCACGATGGCGTCGTCGACGACGAAGCCGGTCGCGATGGTCAGCGCCATCAGCGTCAGGTTGTTGATCGAGAAGCCGGCCAGGTACATCACGCCGAAGGTACCGACCAGCGACAGCGGCACCGCCACGCCGGGGATCACGGTCGCCGGCACGTTGCGCAGGAACAGGAAGATCACCATCACCACCAGCGCGATCGCCAGCAGCAGCTCGATCTCGACGTCGTGCACCGAGGCGCGGATGGTGGTGGTGCGGTCGGTCAGCACCTCGGCCTTGACCGAGGCCGGCAGCGAGGCCTGCAGCTGCGGCAGCATGGCCTTGATGCGGTCGACCACCGCGATCACGTTGGCGCCGGGCTGGCGCTGGATGTTGACGACGATGGCCGGCTTGCCGTTGGCCCACGCGGCCAGCCGCGAGTTCTCCGGGCCGTCGACGATGGTGGCCACGTCGGTGATGCGGATCGGCGCGCCGTTCTGGTAGCCGATGATGATCTGGCGGTATTCGTCGGCCGAACGCAGCTGGTCGTTGGCGTCGATGGTCGAGGCGCGCGCCGGGCCATCGAAGCTGCCCTTGGCGCCGTTGACGTTGGCCGCGCCGATCGCGGTGCGCAGGTCGTCGATCGACATGCCGAGCGCGGCCAGCGCGGTCGGGTTGGCCTGGATGCGCACGGCCGGGCGCTGGCCGCCGCTGATGGTGACCAGGCCCACGCCCTGGATCTGGGAAATCTTCTGCGCCACGCGCGTATCGACCAGGTCCTGCAGCTTGGGCAGCGGCAGCGTGTCCGAGGTCATCGCCAGCGTCAGGATCGGCGCGTCGGCGGGATTGACCTTGCTGTAGACGGGCGGCATCGGCAGGTCGCCGGGCAGCAGATTGCTGCCGGCATTGATGGCGGCCTGCACCTCCTGCTCGGCGACGTCCAGCGGCAGCGTCAGGTCGAACTGCAGCGTGATCACCGACGCGCCGCCCGACGAGGACGAGGACATCTGCTTCAGGCCCGGCATCTGGCCGAACTGGCGCTCCAGCGGCGCGGTCACCGCCGAGGTCATCACGTCGGGGCTCGCGCCCGGATACAGCGTGGTGACCTGGATGGTCGGGTAGTCGACCTCGGGCAGCGCCGACAGCGGCAGCATCCGGTAGGCGACCAGCCCGGACAGCAGGATCGCGAGCATCAGCAGCGCGGTGGCGACCGGCCGCTCGATGAATAGGCGTGACGGGTTCATGCAGCGTCCTCGTTACGGCGCGGGCTCATTGTCGTGGTGCCGGCGCGGCGGCGGAGGCCGCGCGCGGAGCCGCACCCGGCGTCGCGCTTGGGGCTGCGCTTGGGGCTGCGCTTGGGGCTGCGCTCGGGGCCGCGTCGGGCGCCGCGCCTGGTGCCGACCCCGCGGCCGGCGCGCTCGCGCCGCCTTGCTCGCGCGGACCACGCGGACCGGCCGCCTCCGGACCCGAAGCGCCGCCCGCACGCCGGCGGCCACGCGCACGCGGCTCGCTGGCGGGCGCCACCGCCGCCGCGCGCGCGGCCGGATCGACGGTCTGCACCGTCATGCCCTCGCGCAAGCGGTCGGCGCCGTCGACCACGACGCGCTGGCCCGGCTGCAGGCCGCGCAGCACCGCGGTCTGTTCGCCGTCGCTGGGTCCGAGCGCGACGGTCTGCACCTTGACCTTGTTCTCCTGGTCGACCACATAGACGAAGGTGCCCTGCTGGCCGCGCTGGATCGCCGCGACCGGCACCACGGTGGCGCCGGCCAGCGTATCGACGCGCATCCGCACATTGACGAACTGGTTCGGGAACAGCATGCCGTCGTCGTTGCGGAACACGGCCTTGAGCCGCACCGTGCCGGTGGTGGTATCGATCTGGTTGTCGGTGGTCAGCAGCGTGCCGTCGGCCAGCTTGTTGCGCGCCTGGCGATCCCAGGCCTGCACCGGCAGCGTCTGGCCGGCGTTCAGCTGCCTGAGCACGCTGGGCAGGTTGTCTTCCGGAATCGAGAACAGCACGGCGATCGGCTGGATCTGCGTGATCAGCGCGATGCCGTTGGCGTCGGAGGTGCTGACGATATTGCCCGGGTCGACCTGGCGCAGGCCGATGCGGCCCGAGGTCGGCGCCTTGATGCGGGTGTAGCCCAACTGCAGGCGGGCGTTGTCGACGTTGGCCTGGTCGGTCTTGACCACGCCCTCGTACTGGCGCACCAGCGCGTCCTGCGTGTCGACCTGCTGCTTGGCGATCGAATCCTGCGCCAGCAGCGTGCGGTAGCGCTGCTGGTCGATGCGCGCGTTCTGCAGCAGTGCCTGGTCCCGCGCCAGCTGCCCCAGCGCCTGGTCGAGCGCGGCCTGGAACGGGCGCGGGTCGATCTCGGCCAGCAGGTCGCCGGCCTTGACCATCTGGCCTTCCTTGAACAGCACGCGCAGCAGCGGCCCGGAGACCTGCGCGCGTACCGTGACGTTGGCGACCGGGGTCACGTTGCCAAGGCCGTTGAGCACCACGTCCATGTCGCGCTGCACGACCGGGCTGACCACCACCGGCGCGGCCGGGCCGCTCATGCCGCGACCGGGTCCGCCGGGTCCGCCGGGGATGCGGCCGCCCGGGCCGGGCTGGCCCGCCTGGCCGGCATCGGGCGCGCCGCGGTGGCTGTACCAGTACCAGCCGCCGCCGGCCAGCAGCAGCACCAGCAGCCCGGCGATCCAGATGCCGCGGCGGCGGCGCGGATGGCCAGGCTCGGATGGCGGGACGGGGCCGTTGCGGCGCTCGGGGCCGGCATCCGGGCGGATGGTGGGGCCATCAGCGGGGCGGTCAGCGCGGCCATCAGCGGGCCGGCCGGCGGGCGCCTCGGTGGAGGCGTCGATCGGATGATTCTCGCCGTGCGTCGTGGGTTTGGCGGGCTGGTTGGAATCGGAATTGGCCATTCACTGGGGTCCTGGAGCGGGTCCTGAAGCAGATCCGGATGCGGGGCCTGCGCACGCGGCGCTGCGCGGCCCTGTCGATCGATGGAAAGACGCAGAAGTATGCCGCAACGGTCGGAGGCGGCTCCGGATGCGGAGCGGGGGCGACCTGCGGCGACGTGGCAAGGATACGGCGTGAGGCGGGGCAGACCTATGTCGGCGGGGAAGGGCTTTATTACAGATAATTACCAGCGCGCCCCGTGTAACTTGCCGAAACAACATTGCGGCGGCCCGGCCGGCGTGCCTGTTTATCATCCGGCTATGCGACCCAATCAGCCCACCCAGATCCTGGTCGTCGACGACGATCCCGACTTGCGCGACCTGCTGCGCGAGTACCTGACCCAGCAAGGCTTCGCCGTTTCGGTGCTGCACGACGGCGACGGCCTGCAGGCCCGCCTCGAACGCGAACGCCCGGCCCTGATCGTGCTCGACCTGATGATGCCCAAGGTCGACGGCCTGACCGCGCTGCGCAAGCTGCGCGCCCGCAACGACGATATCCCGGTGATCCTGCTGACCGCGCGCAGCGACGAGATCGACCGCATCGTCGGCCTCGAGATCGGCGCCGACGACTATCTGGGCAAGCCGTTCTCCCCGCGCGAGCTGCTGGCCCGCATCAACGCGGTGCTGCGCCGCAAGCTGGCGCGTCCGGCGGCGGCGCCCGAGGACCGCGACAGCGCGACCTTCGGCCCGTTCAAGGTCGACTTCCGCCAGCGCACGCTGGTGCGCTCCGGGCAGGCGCTGCCGATCAGCGACACCGAATTCGCGCTGCTGAAGCTGCTGCTGATGCATCCGCTCGAAGTGCTGTCGCGCGAGCGCATCGTCGAGCTGATGTACGGCGCGGCCAGCGGCGTCAGCGACCGCGGCATCGACGTGCAGATCTGGCGCCTGCGCCGGCTGCTCGACGAGGACGCGCAGCGGCCCCGCTATATCCAGACCGTGCGCGGGCGCGGTTACACCTTCGTGCCCGACGAGGCAGAGCAGGCGGACCAGGCCGCGTCATGAAGCTGCGCATCGACACCCTGTTCGGCCGCATGGCGCTGCTGATTGCCGCGGTGCTGGTGATCAGCCATTTCTCGTGGCTGGCGATCCTGCGCATGGACCGCCGCGAGCAGCGCATGGAATATTCGGTCGAGCAGATGCTGTTCCAGCTCGACAGCATCCAGCGCGCGCTCGACGCCAGGCCGCCGGCGAAGCTGCCGAGCCTGGTCGAGGTCGCCGGCGAGGCCAGCGCCGAGGAACATGCGCGCGCGCCGACCGACCGCTCGCGCCGGCTGGTCGAACGCTTCTCGGGCCGGTTGCCGCCGGGCACCCAGGTGCGTATCGAGGACGAGGACACGCCGCGCATCTGGATCAAGCTGCCGACGCGCCAGGACTGGATCGCGATGCCGATCCTGTGGGTCCATAACCCGCCGCTGGACAACCGGCTGATTCCCGGGGCGATGCTGGTGGTCAGCGTGGCGATCGTGTTCGCGCTGCTGATCGCATGGCAGATCCAGCGGCCGGTGCGCGAAATGGCCAATGCCGCCGGGCAGCTGTCGCGCCAGCAGCCGGTGGCGCCGCTGCGCGAGCGCGGCCCGCTGGAGCTGCGCCAGCTGATCGAGCGCTTCAACAAGATGGTGGCCGACCTGGCGCGCATCGACCAGGAGCGCAACACGATGCTGGCCGGCATCGCGCACGACCTGAAGACGCCGCTGGCGCGGCTGCGGCTGCGCGCCGAGATGCTGGCCGATCCGAAGGCGGCGGCGGGCGTCACGCGCGACGTCGACTCGATGTCGGCGATCGTCGAGCAGTTCCTGGCCTTCGCGCAGAGCGCCGAGCCGACCGCGCGGCCGGTGCCGGTCGATCGCCGCATGGCGGAGCTGGCGGCGTCGCTCGCCGAGCAGGAGCGTCCGGTGGACCTGTCGCTGGAGGCCGGCGAAGGCTTCCGGCTGATCGCCACGCAGCTCGATCGCATCATCGGCAACCTGGTCGACAACGCCTACCACTACGGCGCGCCGCCGGTCAGCATCCGCACCGCGCGCGTGGCGGACGGGTGGCAGCTGGTGGTCGAGGACGCGGGCGGCGGCATTCCGGAGGATGCCTTCGACAAGGTCACGCTGCCGTTCGTGCGGCTGGACCCGGCCCGCGGCGGCAATGCGCATTCGGGCCTGGGGCTGGCGATCGTCGATCGGCTGGTGCGCCAGTCCGGTGGCAGGCTGACGCTGGCCAACCGGCCCGAGGGCGGCCTGCGCGTCGAGATGGTGTTCCCGTTCGCGCAGCTGGCCAAGGCGGCCTGAGGCATGCCGTCGTCCCCGCGAAGGCGGGGATCCGGTGACTTGCGATGGATCGCGTGCGGGCGAAAGACCGGGGCCCCGCCTGCGCGGAGGCGACGAGCAACGTGCAGCCGCGGCTTACTGCTGCGGCTTTTTCTTTTCGCCGATGCGGCTTTCCTGGCCCGCCAGCAGCTTGGCGATGTTCTGGCGGTGGCGCAGGATCAGCAGCGCGCTGATGGCGAGGATCGCCGCGGCGACCACGTCGGTGCCGAACATCAGCACGTAGAAGAACGGCGCGAACACGGCCGACACCAGCGCGGCCAGCGACGAGTAGCGGAAGAAGGCCGCGATGATCAGCCAGGTCGCCAGCGTGCCCAGCCCCAGCCACGGATGGATCGCGAACAGGATGCCGGCCGCGGTCGCCACGCCCTTGCCGCCCGCAAAGCGGTGGAACACCGGGAACAGATGCCCGAGGAACACCGCCACCGCGACCAGCGCGATGCCGGTCTGGTCGACGCCGTAGTCGGGCCCGAAGCGCTGCGCCAGCCAGACCGCCAGCCAGCCCTTGAGGCCGTCGCCGAGCAGCGTCAGCAGCGCCGCCTTCTTGTTGCCGGTGCGCAGCACGTTGGTCGCGCCCGGATTGCCGGAGCCGTAGGAGTGCGGATCGGGCAGCCCCATCGTCTTGCTGACCACGACAGCGAAGGAGATCGAACCGATCAGGTAGGCGAGCAGGGCGAACAGCGGATTGGCGAGATTGGCCATGGGCGGGGTCGAAGACGGGGTCGAAAAAGCAGCGGAAGGGCGGAGGAGAACCGCAACGGGAGCAAAAAACTGGCGCGATTGTAGCGCGCCGGCGTGGCGCTCACGACCGTGATTACCCGGGCACGGAGGAACGCACAGGCCGGCGCGCGGGCGTGTTCAGCCCTCCGCCAGCCCGCATTGCACCGGCCTGGCGCCGAGCAGCGTGGTCAGCACGGCCGGCTCGATGCTGACCAGATAGCCGCGCCGGCCGCCGTTGATATAGATGCGCTCGAGCGCCAGCACGCCTTCCTCGACATAGACCGGCATCCGCTTGCGCGTGCCGAACGGCGAGGTGCCGCCGACCATGTAGCCGCTGTGGCGCTGCGCGACCTCGGGCTTGCACGGCTGCACGCTCTTGCAGCCGATCTGCCGCGCGAGGTTCTTGGTCGAGACGGTGCGGTCGCCATGCATCAGCACGATCAGCGGCTGCGCCTTGTCGTCTTCCATCACCAGCGTCTTGACCACGTGGTGCTCGTCGACGCCGAGCTGCCGCGCCGATTCCTCGGTGCCGCCGTGCTCGACGTAGTCGTAGGGGTGCTCGCCGAACGCGATGCCGTGCTGGCGCAGCATCTGCGTGGCGGGCGTTTCGGAGATGTGTCTGGACTTGGCCATGTTGTGCCCGTGTCTGCCTTGTCTTGCTCTGTCTTGCTCTGTCTTGCTCTGTCTTGCCGGGTTCGTCTTGTCGTGCCTGGGGATGCGCCGCGCCTTGGCGCGACTATCCGCGCGGATGATGCTGCTGATGCAGGACGCGCAGCCGCTCGCGCGCGACGTGCGTGTAGATCTGCGTGGTCGAGATGTCGGCATGCCCCAGCAGCAGCTGCACCACGCGCAGGTCGGCACCATGGTTCAGCAGGTGCGTCGCGAAGGCATGGCGCAGCGTGTGCGGCGACAGCGGGGCGTGGATCTCGGCCTGGCGCGCATAGCGCTTGATCAGGTACCAGAAGGCCTGGCGCGTCATCGCCTCGCCGCGCTGGGTCACGAACAGCGCGTCGCTGCCGCGCTGGCCGAGCAGCGCGGGACGGGCGCTGGCCAGATAGCGGCGCAACCAGACGCCGGCCTCGGCGCCGAACGGCACCAGCCGCTCCTTGTTGCCCTTGCCGCTGACGACGCGCGCGACGCCCTCGTTCAGGCCGATCTCCACCGTCTTCATCTGCGTCAGCTCGGACACGCGCAGGCCGCTGGCGTACATCAGCTCCAGCATCGTGCGGTCGCGCAGGCCGAGCGGCGTGTCGATGTCCGGCGCCTGCAGCAGCGCCTCGACCTGGGCCTCGCTCAGCGTCTTCGGAAAGCGCGGCGGCTGCTTGGCGGCGCGCAGCAGCAGGCAGGGGTCGGCCTGGACCAGATGCTCGCGCAGCGCCCAGCGGAAGAAGCGCCGGAATACCGCGAGCCGCCGGTTCGCCGACGAGGCGCGCGTGTCGGGATGGCGCGCGGCAAAGTAGCCGGACAGCGCGCCGTCGTCGGCCGCCAGCAGGGCCACCCCGCGTTCGCCGCGCAGCCAGCGCGCCAGCAGCGCGAGATCGCGGCGGTAGGCGTCGATGGTGTTGCGCGCGAGGCCGTCCTCGAGCCACAGCGCGTCGCAGAAGCGGTCGACCAGCGTCAGGTCGGCGGCGATGTCGGCTTCGAGCTGG
This sequence comes from Cupriavidus cauae, assembly GCF_026210475.1. Taxonomy (NCBI): domain Bacteria; kingdom Pseudomonadati; phylum Pseudomonadota; class Betaproteobacteria; order Burkholderiales; family Burkholderiaceae; genus Cupriavidus; species Cupriavidus cauae. The sequence goes on along the minus strand of NZ_CP080293.1, from coordinate 3,430,009 downwards.
GCTTCCCGGTCGTCGTTCCGGGCGTTGTTCGGGCCACCGTTCGGTCCATCGTTCGGACCACCGTTCGGGCCATTGTTCGGCACCGGCGGGTCCGCCAGCGCCGCCGTGCTGTGGTGCCGCGCGCTCACAGCAGCATCACCCGCTCGTGGCGCAGCAGCCAGCGTTTGACTTCGAGATGGAAGCCGTCCTCGCCGTGATGGGCGAAGCCGCCCAGACCCTTGGCCCCGACCACGCGATGGCAGGGCACCACCAGCGGAAAGGGGTTGTCGCCGCAGGCCTGGCCCACCGCGCGCGCGGTGCCGCCGATATTGGCCGCGAGTTCGCCATAGGTCGCGGTGCGGCCGCACCGCACGCTGCGGATCGCCTGCCAGACGCGGCGCTGGAAGTCGGTGCCGGTGCCGGCGAGCGGCACGTCGAGCGGCGCATCGGGATCGGCATAGTAGGCCTCGAGCTGCGCCGCCAGCTGCCGGATCGGCGGCAGGTCGGAGTCGCGCGGTGCGAAACGCTCGGGAAGGAAATGGATCGCGTGGACGCACTGCGCGTCCGCGCGCACGCCGATGCGGCCGAACGGCGCGGCGAGGATGGCATCGAAGCGGGCGGCGAGCCTGGCGTCGCGCAACTGCGCATTGCTGTCGGTGTCGGGGCGCGGCGCGGGCGGGGAATCCGTGGACGGATCCGAATGGGAATGCATGGCGTGACAACGGTCGATCCGGATACCGGATTCTAGTGCCTTGACGCTCCCCGTGCTGATCGGGTGCGCCTTTCCCGCTGGCGGGAGAGGCGAGCCTGTTGCCTCGACCGCGCGGCTTGGCAAAGAAAAGAGGGCTCCGCGGAGCCCTCTTCGATCCTGCGGGCAGGCGCCGGCCGATGGACGGCGGCCTGCGTCAGGCCATCACTGCTCGAGCTTGATGTTCTGCACCTTGACCAGGTTGCGCATCTTGTCGAACTCCTTCTTGATCTCGGCGGCGTGCTGGGCCGGCGTGTTGCCCGACGGCTCGGCGCCGGCGGCGATCAGGCGTTCGCGGAAGCCCTTGTCCTGCAGCGCCTTGACGGCGGCCTCGTTGAGCTTCTTGATGATGTCGTCGGGCGTGCCGGCCGGCGCCACCAGGCCGTACCAGGCCGGATCGTTCGGCTCCTTCAGGCCCATTTCGCCGAAGGTCGGCACGTTCGGCAGCGAGTCCAGGCGCTTCTCGGCGGCCACCACGATCGGGCGCAGCTTGCCGGCCTTGATGTGCGGCATCGACGAGGGCAGGTTGTCGACCATGATCGGCACCTGGCCGGCCAGCACGTCGTTCAGTGCCGGGCCCGCGCCGCGGTAGGGGATATGGACCATGAAGGTCTTGGTCGAGACCTTGAACTGCTCGCCCAGCATGTGACCGAAGCCGCAGGTGCCCGACGACGCGTACGAATACTTGCCCGGGTTGGCCTTCAGCGTGGCCAGGAATTCCTTGTAGTCCTTGGCCGGGAAGTTCGGGTTGACCGCGATCACGTTGGCGACGTTGGCCAGGTTCGTGATGGGCTTGAAGTCCTTGATCGGGTCGTACGACAGCTTCGGATTGCAGGCCGGGTTGACCGCCATCGTCGACACCGTCGAGATGCCGATCGTGTAGCCGTCCGGCGCCGCCTTGGCGATCGCGTCGGCGCCGATCGAGCCGCCGCCACCGGCGCGGTTCTCGACCACCACCGGCTGGCCCAGGATCTTGCTCATCTGGTCGGCCGCGCCGCGGCCCACGATGTCCGTCGTGCCGCCCGGGGCGAACGGAATGATCAGCTTGATCGGCTTGGTCGGATAGTTGCTCTGTGCCTGTGCCAGCGAGGCGCAGGCGGCCAGACCCAGGGCCAGGGCAATGTGCTTGGTTTGCATGAGATCGTGTCTCCCGTCGTGAAGCCGGACGGAGAGTGTCCGTCCAGAACTGAAAATGCCGGCCAGGGACCCGGTAGGGCCCGCCGCGCCGGCGCGATGCATCGGCGGCCCGTCAGCCGCCGAGCAGGCCGCGCTTCAGGTCGCGATCGACCGGGCGTTCGCCCAGGAAGATGCGCAGCACGGCCTGGTAGAAATCCTCGCCGGGGATGGGCTTGCCGCGCGGCGTGCCATTGACGGCGATCACCGTGCCGCTGTCCGGCGTGTAGTCGAAGTCGATCACGTCGCCCTTGCGCGCCGTGCCGACCTGGTTCATCGCCTGCTCCAGCTGGTGCAGGCGATCGGCGAACTTCTCCAGCTGCGCCTCGTTGTGGTTCTCCCGCATGCCTTCGTTCAGCGCCTTGACGAAGGTGCTCGATTCCACCTCGCGCAGCGGCCGGATCTGCAGCCGCTTGGGACCCTTGGCGCCCAGCACCACGGCGGCGTTGCGCACCTTCTCGGGCAGGTACAGCGCGGCGACATAACCCTTGACGATGAACACCGAGCGCAGGCCCGCGCCGTTCAGCTGCAGTTCCTTGCCACCGAGGCGCGTCGCCTCGTCCAGCCGCACGCCTTCGATCTCCATCGCGCCAGCGGCCATCGGCAGCGCGCCCGCGACGGCCACGCAGCAGATCGCCAGCCACTGGCGCAGGCGGCGTGCGGTCCGTGCGGTTCCTCCGGTCCGATCGAACGGAACGCGGGCGGAAGGGCGGCGGGAGGCGGGCATGGCGGGGCGGTACATCGAGAACGGAATGGCAGGCGGAACAAGATCGACGGAAATCCGGAGCGTGCCATCTTCCGGGTTTTCTGAAACAATACCAATCCGTATCTGCCCTAGGGCGCACTCCGGGCCGCTTCGCCTCGCTCGCGGAGCGCCGTCCGCACGGGGCTCCTGCCATCCTTCCTGACATCCTCCGACGCGCCCCCGCGTCCCGACAACAACAAGACGCCGATGTCGCCTGCTCTGCTGATGGTGCCCGATTTCAGCCTGATCCTGATCGGCTGGCTGCTGGTGCGCTATACCTCGTTCGACCGCGCTTTCTGGTCCGGCGTCGAACGGCTGGTCTACTTCGTGCTGTTTCCCGCGCTGCTGCTGCAGGCGACCAACAGCGCGGTATTCGATTTTTCGACCACCTCGGCGATGCTTGGGCTGGCGGTGCTGACCACGGTGTTCGGTATGGCCTCCGGCTACGCGGTCAAGTGGGTGCTGCGGCCCAACCCGGTCGATTTCGCCTCCGGGCTGCAGACGGCGTTCCGCTTCAACTCGTATATCGCGCTGGCGCTGGCCTCCCGCCTGGGCGGCAGCGAAGGGCTGGCGATGATGGCGGTGATCGTCGGCTGCGTGGTGCCGATGTGCAATGTCGCCGCGGTGTGGGCGCTGGCCAGGCACGGCGAGGCGCGGCTGTGGCGCGAGCTGGCGCGCAATCCGCTGATCCTGGCCACGGCCGGCGGCCTGATCACCAATCTGCTCGGCCTGCATCCGCCCGAAGTCCTTGGCATGACGCTGGCCCGGCTGGGTTCGGCCTCGACGGCGCTGGGCCTGATGACGGTCGGCGCCGGCCTGCAGATGCGGGGCGCGGTAGGCACGGTCGGGCCGGTGGCCTGGTGGACCGGGGTCAAGCTGCTGGCGATGCCGGCCTTCGCCTGGGCCGTCGGCCGCCATCTGCCGCTGTCGCCGCTGCAATTGCAGATCGCGGTGCTCTATGCCGCGATGCCGACCGCCTCGAGCGCGTACATCCTCGCGGTCCGTATGGGCGGCAACGGGCCGATGGTGGCCGCGGCGATCTCGGCGATGACGGTGTCGGCGATCTTCACCGCGCCGATGTGGCTGGCGCTGGTCAGCTAGGCGGCTGGGGCGGCTGCAGCGACAGCAATAGCGGCAGCAGCAATAGCGACAGCAGCAATAACTGCAGCGGCCCCACTGCAACCGGCATCGTGGCCGTGACGGCGACCATGGTGGTGCGCGCTGCTACTGCGGCCGCTGCGCCAGCGCCCATGCCACGTGCTCGCGCACCAGCTCCGAGGGATGCCCGGCGCGCGCCAGCAAGGCCGCGCGGATGCGTTCGGCCTGCGCCGGCTCGCCGGCCCCGCGCAGCGCATTGCCAAGACCCACCGCCAGATTGCGCAGCCAGCGTTCGTGGCCGATGCGCCGGATCGGGCTGCCTTCCAGCCGCCGATTGAATTCCTCCTCGCTCCAGCCGAACAGCGCCACCATGTCGGGCGCATCGAAGCCGTTGCGCACGGCGAAGTCCGGCAGCGTCGCGCGGTGCGCGAACTTGTTCCACGGGCAGGCCAGCTGGCAGTCGTCGCAACCGTAGACGCGATTGCCCATCGGCGCGCGCAGCGGCTCGGGAATCGCGCCCTTGTGCTCGATGGTGAGGTAGGAGATGCAGCGGCGCGCATCGAGCCGGTACGGGCCGACGATGGCCTGGGTCGGACAGATGTCGATGCAGCGGCGGCACTGGCCGCAATGCGCGGAGGCGGGCGGGTCGATCGGCAGCGGCAGATCGACCAGGATCTCGCCGAGGAAGAACATCGAGCCGCCGTCGCGATCGAGCAGCAGCGTGTGTTTGCCGCGCCAGCCGAGCCCCGCCTGGCCGGCCAGCGCGACCTCCATCACCGGTGCCGAGTCGGTGAAGACGCGATAGCCGAACGGGCCGATAGCCGTCTCGATGCGGCCGGCCAGCTGCTGCAGGCGCGTGCGCAGGACCTTGTGATAGTCGCGGCCGCGCGCGTACAGCGAGATCGTGGCCGCGGTGCCGCCGGCCTCGACCTGGGCGAGCCGCGCGAATTCGCGCTCGCGCCAGTCGTCGCGATCGCCGTCGTTGCCGTCGTTGCGATCGTCTTCGTCATCGGTGGAGGCGGGCAGATAGGGCATGCGCGCGACGATCGCGCGCACCGTGCCGGGCACCAGTTCGGCCGGCCGCGCGCGCTTCAGGCCATGGTTCGCCATATAATCCATGTCGCCATGGCAACCCTGCGCCAGCCACGCGAGCAGACCCGCTTCGGCATGGCTCAGGTCCACGTCGGCGACGCGCACGTCGTCGAAGCCGAGCGCCGCGCCCCAGGCGCGAATCTGCGCGACCAGCGCATGCGGATCCGCGCCGGTGGCGTGCTGCGCCGCTGGCGTCCCGCTGAGAACGGCGTCAGGCGCCGGTGCTGCTCGGTCGATCATCCGTCAATTGTACGCAATGCCCCTGCTCGAACAACGCACCGTGATCCTGCCCGACGAAGCGGCCACCGACCGCCTCGGCGCGGCGCTCGCCGGCGCGGTGCGCGCCATGCCGCCGCAGACGGTGCACGTCCAGCTCTCGGGCGATCTCGGCGCGGGCAAGACCACGCTGTCGCGCGCGGTGCTGCGCGCGCTCGGCCATGCCGGCAAGGTCCGCAGCCCGACCTACACGCTGTGCGAGCCGTACCAGGTCGCCCGCGCCGACGGTTCGCCGCTGACCGTCTATCACTTCGATCTCTATCGCTTCGCCGATCCCGAGGAATGGCTCGACGCGGGATTTCGCGACTGTTTTGCCGAGCCGGCCTTCAATCTGGTCGAGTGGCCGGAGAAGGCCGCGTCGCTGCTTGGGGAACCCGACCTGCACCTGTTGCTCCAATCGGACACCTCGCCCAGCGATGAGGCCGCCGATCGGCGAGTCGCGATCCTGCGGGCCTATACTCCAACCGGACTTCTCCTGCTGCACGCATGCTGATCAAGCGCCTCGCCACCGACCGTCCCGATGAACTGCTGCTCGCCCGCCGCAAATGGCTGGCGCAATGCCTGAAAGCCGGCGCCGGAACGGTCGTGCTGACGCTGGCGGGTCCGCAGATCGCGGCCGGCGCCGGCATCGTCGCGGTCCGTGTCTGGCCGGCCGAGGACTATACGCGGGTCACCATCGAATCGGACGAGCGCCTCGCCGCGGTCCACACGATGGTGCGCAATCCCGATCGGCTGGTGGTCGATATCGATGGCCTGGACTTGTCGCCGACGCTGCGCGAGCTGGTCGCCAAGATTACTCCCAACGATCCCTATATCCAGTCGGTGCGCGTCGGCCAGAACCGGCCGCGCGTGGTCCGGCTGGTGTTCGACCTGAAGGAAGACATCGCGCCGCAGGTCTTCACGCTGGGGCCGATCGGCCAGTACCGCAACCGGCTGGTGTTCGATCTCTACCCGGTCAATCCGCCCGATCCGCTGTGGAAGCTGGTGCGCGAGACCGAGGACAAGCAGCGCCGCTTCGCCTCGACGCCGGCCACCGAGGGCGCCGACAGCGTGGCCGGCGCGCCGTCGAGCAGCGAAGAGGATGCGATCGCCGCGCTGGTGCGCCAGTTCGAGGACCAGGCGAAGACCCCCGCCACGCCGCCGCTGCCGGCCAATCCGCCGGTGGCGTCCGCCAAACCGAAGCCGCCCGCCGCTACCGCGCCGAGCCAGCCGACCGCGCCGCAGGCGCCGCTGGCGCAGGACAAGCCGGGCAGGAACGACCCCGCCGACGATCCCGCGCCGTCGCGCTTCAAGATGCGCCGGCTGCTGACGGTGGCGATCGATCCGGGCCACGGCGGCGAGGACCCCGGCGCGATCGGCGCCGCCGGCTCGCGCGAGAAGGACGTGGTGCTGCAGATCGCCAAGCGCCTGCGCGCCAAGATCGATGCGCAGCCCAATATGCGGGCGATGATGACGCGCGACGCCGATTTCTTCGTGCCGCTGAACGTGCGCGTGCAGAAGGCGCGCCGGGTCAAGGCCGACCTGTTCGTGTCGATCCATGCCGATGCCTTCGTCAAGCCGGAGGCGCGCGGCGCCTCGGTGTTCGCGCTGTCCGAGCGCGGCGCCTCGAGCTCGGCCGCGCGCTGGCTGGCCAACAAGGAGAACGCGGCCGACCTGATCGGCGGCGCCAACATGAACAACAAGGACGCGCAGGTCGCGCGCGTGCTGCTCGATCTGTCGACCACCGCGCAGATCAACGACAGCCTGCGGGTCGGCAAGGCGGTGCTGTCCGAGATCGGCGGCATGCATCAGCTGCACAAGGCGCATGTCGAGCAGGCGGGCTTTGCCGTGCTGAAGGCGCCCGACATCCCGTCGATCCTGATCGAGACCGCCTTCATCAGCAACCCGGAGGAGGAGCGCAAGCTCAACGACGAGGCCCACCAGGAGCAGCTGGCCAACGCGATCCTGCGCGGCATCCGCGGCTACTTCGCGCGCAATCCGCCGCTCGCGCGCAGCCCGTCGGTGTGAGGGCGCCCAGCCATCGACGCAACGACCAAAAGAAAAAGGCCGGCAAATCGCCGGCCTTTCCTTTTGCTGACACGCTTGTCGTCCGCGCGAAGGCGGGGACCCGGTGGCTTGTCAGGACGCTGGGCTCTCGCTGTCGCGGGAGCGTCGGCACCGGACGGCGCCGCCGTCCCGGTCAAGCCCGCGCGACCGCGCCTTCGATCTGCTCGCGGTTGGCATAGCGCGACGCCATCACCGAGCAGACGATCAGCTGCAGCTGGTGATAGACCATCAGCGGCAGCACCAGCAGGCCCAGCGCCGGGTGGCCGGCGAACAGGATCTTGGCCATCGGGATGCCGTTGGCCAGGCTCTTCTTCGAGCCGCAGAACACCGCGGTGATCTCGTCCTCGACCGAGAAGCCGAGGCGGCGAGCGACGAAGGTGGTGGTGGCCAGGATCGCGAACAGCAGCACCGCGGCCAGCGCCATCACGGCGGCGATGGTCTGCCAGCTGTACTGGTGCCACAGGCCCTCGGAGGTGGCATCGCAGAACGACGAGTAAACGATCAGCACGATCACGCCGCGGTCGATCTTGCTGGTGATGGCCTTGTGTCGCCCCAGCCAGGCGCCGATTACCGGACGGGCCAGCTGGCCCAGCGCGAACGGCAGCAGCAGTTGCAGCGCCACGCCGGTCAGCGCCTTGCCCAGCGGCATCGACGCGCCGCTGGCGCTGATCACCAGGCCCATCAGCAGCGGGGTCAGCGCCATGCCGATCAGGCCGGAGATGGTCGCGTTGAAGATCGCACCGGGCACGTTGCCGCGCGCCATCGAGGTCATCGCCACCGACGACGAGACGGTCGACGGCAGCGCGCACAGGAAGAACACGCCCAGCAGCAGGTCGGCCGGCAGCTGGTCGCGCAGCGCGAACATCAGCACCGCGCCGATCAGCGGGAACACCACGTAGGTGAAGGCCTGCACGAAGGTGTGCAGGCGCCAGTGGCGCGCGCCGGCGACCAGCTTGTCGCGCGACAGCGCGGCGCCGTGCAGGAAGAACACCAGCGCGACGCCGAGGCTGGTCACCAGCCCGAGGTGCAGCGGGCCGTCGCCGGTGCCGACCTCGGGGGCGGCCAGCGCCAGCGCGATCGCGGCCAGCATGATCAGCACGAAGCCGTCGATCAGATCGTAGAGTTTCTTGAAGGGATTCAGCAGGAAGGACATGACTGCGTGGACTGAAGCGCACCGGAGCGGCGCGCCGGAACGAAGGGTTTAAAAGAAGAAGAAATAGACAGAAAACGGTGGAATCAGGGTTAACGCTGGTATTGGACGATAGTCCTGTCTAGAATGCAAATTCATTTGTCGTATTCATTGATATGGTTGGCGCATGAATTACACCTTGCGGCAGTTGCGGGTCTTCCTGGCGGTGGCGTCGCACGGCAGTTTCAGCCGGGCGGCGGACGCGGTCGGGCTGACGCAGCCGGCGGTCAGCCGGGGCGTGGCGGAGCTGGAAGAGGCGCTTGGGCTGCGCCTGCTGGACCGCACCACGCGTGAAGTGGTGCTGACCGATGCCGGCCAGGCGCTGGTGCCGGCGCTGGAGCGGCTGCTGGGCCAGCTCGACGACACGCTGGAGGAGACGCGCCAGCTCGGCGAGCGCTACCGCGGCCGGGTGGTGATCGCCAGCGCGCCGACCATCTCGGCACGGCTGATGCCGCTCTATGTGGCCGCCTGCGCGCGGCAATATCCGGAGGTGCGGCTGTCGGTGCGCGACAACGTGCAGGCCGACGGGCTCGAGCAGATCCGCGCCGGCGCGGTCGATTTCGGCGTGCTGATCGACCCGTTGGCCAGCGAAGGGCTGGAGACCGTGCCGCTGGGCACCGATCCGTTCTGCTTCGTCTGCCGCGACGACGATCCGTTGGCAAGACGCGACACGGTGTCGTGGTCCGCGCTCGACGGGGTGCCGCTGGTGCTGCTGGATTTCGCCTCCGGCAGCCGCCCGCTGATCGACCGCGTGTTCGCGATGCACGGCGTGACGCCGCGCGTGGTGCAGGAGCTGGGCCACTCGGCCAGCGTGTTCGGCATGGTGCAGGCCGGCATCGGGGCGTCGGTGCTGCCGTCGTTCTCGCTGCCGCTGCCGGCCGCGTCGAACCTGGTGTGGCGCCCGCTGGTGCCGCAGGAGGAGCGGCGCATCGTGATGGTCCGCCGCGAGGACCGTTCGCTGTCGCCGGCCGCCGCGGCGGTGTGGGAGATGGTCAGGACGATGCCGATTCCGGCGGCGTGAGGTTTGGGAGAGAGCGGAGCTTGCCCGCTCCATGACCCTGTGCCCATGAGGGGCGAGGGACAGCAACGTTGCATCGATGGCGGTGGCCGGCTCATGCCGACGGCGCCGCTTTGCTGGCGTGTCCCGCGCGTGAAACGGGCGGGGACGGCAGCGGTGGTCGCCGTGCCGTTTCCCCCCATCGCCGCTCAATCCCCCATCGCTACCCCTTCCCGCCGCGGGTCCGCGCCGCCGAACCACATCGGCTTGCCGTCGACGCGCACGCGCATGATCCCCTGCAGGCCCGAGGTCTGGTCCATCACGCGCACGTCATGGCCGCGCGCCTTCAGGCCCTCCACCAGAGCGTCCGACACGCGTCCCTTCTCCAGCTCGGTCGGGCCGTTGCGCGAGCCCACATTCGGCAGCGAGATCGCCTGCTGCACGTTCAGACCCCAGTCGAGCGTACCGACCAGCGTCTTCGCCACGTAATTGATGATGGCCGAACCGCCGGGCGAGCCGGCCGTCATCACCAGCTCGCGGGTCTGGCGGTCGAACACGAGCGTCGGCGCCATCGACGAGCGCGGCCGCTTGCCTGGCTGCACTCGGTTGGCCACCGGCTTGCCGTCCTCCTCCGCGACGAAGGAAAAGTCGGTCAGCTGGTTGTTCAGCAGGAAGCCGCGCACCATCTGGCGCGAGCCGAACTGGTCCTCGATCGTGGTGGTCATCGACAGCGCATTGCCGTAGCGGTCGACCACCGAGATATGCGAGGTCGACGGAAACTCCGGCGCGCGGTCTCGCCCCATCGCCACCGTCGCGCCAGCCGGCGTGCCCGGGCTGGCCTTGCCCATGCTGCGTTCGCCGATCTGCGCGGCGCGGCTGGCCAGATAGCGTGGATCGACCAGGCTGCGCCAGTCGCCGCCGGGCAGGGGTACGAAGTCGGTATCGGCAACGTACTGGTTGCGATCGGCGTAGGCCAGCCGGCCCGCTTCCGCGAACAGATGCGCGCCTTCGACCGACGGCTCCAGGCCGACGGCGTTGCGCTGCGGCCTGGCCGCCGCGATCTGGCGCGCCGGCGGCAGCGCCTGCAGGATGCCCAGCATCTGCGCGACCGCGATGCCGCCCGACGACGGCGGCGGCATGCCGCAGACGGTCCACTGGCGGTAGTCGGTGCAGATCGGCTGCCGCACCTTGGGACGGTAGTCGGCGATGTCCTTGGCGGTCAGTACGCCGGGGTTGGTCGGATGCGAGCGGACCTTGGCGGCGATATCGCGGGCGACGTCGCCCCGGTAGAAGGCGTCGGCACCGCGCGCGGCGACGCTGCGCAGCACCGCCGCCAGCTCGGGATTGCGCAGCACGGTGCCGGCGGCCTTGGGCGTGCCGTCGGCGTTGTAGAAGTAGGCGCGCGCGGTCGGGTCCTTCATCAGGTCCTGGTCCTGCGCGATGATCGTCGCCAGCCGCGGGCTGATCGCGAAGCCTTGCTCGGCCAGCCGGATCGCCGGCTCGAACAGCCGCCGCCAGGGCAGCTTGCCATGCTGGCGATGCGCCAGCTCCAGCATGCGCAGCACGCCCGGCGCGCCGACCGAACGGCCGCCAACCAGCCCCTGGCGGAACGGCATCACCTTGCCGTCGGGGCCGTAGAACAGCCGGTCGGTGGCGGCGGCCGGCGCAGTCTCGCGGCCGTCGTAGGCCTGGACCTGCTTGCCGTCGAAGTGCATCAGGAAGGCGCCACCGCCGATGCCGGAGGAATTCGGTTCAACCAGATTGAGCACCATCTGCGTGGCGATGGCCGCGTCGATGGCGGTGCCGCCGGCCTTCAGCATGTCGTAGCCGGCCTGGGTGGCGAGCGGATTGGCGGCGGCGACCATGAAGGAACTCGCGGTCCAGCCGGGTTTGTCGGTCCAGCCGGAGGCGCCTTCGGGGGCCGGGGGGAGGGTGGTGGTGCTTGGGGAGGTGGCGCCCGCGCTGCGGGTGGCACTGGCGCTTGCGCTTGCGCTGGGGCTGGGGCTGGCGCTGGCGCTGGCAGCGGCTGGGGTCGCCGCCGCTGTGCCGGCCTCCTTGCCAGCCTGTGGGGCGGCGCAGCCGGCAAGAAGCAACGCAGCCAGCGCGCCGGCCAGCATGGCTGTCGGCGCCAATGCCTGATGGGCGGCTGCGGTGGAAAGGAACGGCGGAACCGGCGAACGTGGCGGCATGCTGCACTCCCTTTGAGGCCTATGAGGTACAGCGATTGTAGTCACTGCCACCGGCCGCCGTGTCATGCACAGCACAATCCGGCCGCGCGCTCACGTCCCGGGCGGCGGTGAAGGGCCGCCTCGCCACCTCGCCGCCTCACCGCCGCACCGCCTCACCGCCGCACCGCCGCACCGCCTCACGCTTACGGCTCACGGCTCAGGGCTGACCGCCGTGCTGCTGCTCTGCTGCTCCGCTGCCGCCGCGCCGCCGTTCCCCGGGAGAGTGCCGGCTTACTTCGGCTGCATCCGGATCGCGCCGTCCAGCCGGATCACCTCGCCGTTGAGCATCGTGTTGCCGATGATCGCCTGCACCAGCTGGGCGTATTCCGCCGGACGGCCCAGCCGCGGGGGGAACGGCACCATCTTGCCGAGCGCCTCCTGCACCTCCTGCGGCATGCCCAGCAGCATCGGCGTCTCGAAGATCCCCGGCGCGATCGTCATGCAGCGCACGCCGTCGCGCGACAGGTCGCGCGCCACCGCGAGCGTCATGCCGACCACGCCGCCCTTCGAGGCGGCATAGGCGGCCTGGCCGATCTGGCCGTCGAAGGCCGCCACCGAGGCGGTGTTGACGATGATGCCGCGTTCGCCTCCTTCGTCCGGGGTGTTCTGCACCATCGCCGCGGCGGCCAGCCGGATCATGTTGAAGGTGCCGATCAGGTTGATCCGGATGGTCTTCTCGAAGGCGTCCAGCGGATGCGGACCGTTCTTGCCGACGGTCTTGTTGGCGGTCGCGATGCCGGCGCAGTTGATCAGCCCGGCCAGCCGCCCCAGGCCCACCGCGGCGTCGACGACGGCCTGGCCATCGGTTTCCGAGGTCACGTCGCAGCGGACGAAGCGGCCGCCCAGCTCTTGCGCCAGTGCGTTGCCGGCGGCCTCGTTCAGGTCGGCAATGACGACCTTGCCGCCCTGTTCGGCCAGCATGCGGGCGGTGCCCGCGCCCAGGCCGGACGCGCCGCCGGTCACGATGAATACGTTGTCTCGGATCTGCATGAACTGTCTCCTCGGGGTTGGGGGGCGCCGACCGATACCGCGCCGGCGCCTGAAGGTGAGAAACATCGCACCAAACTTCACGGCGAACGTAACGCTGAATATAACGTTTACGTAAACGTCAAGCATCGCGCCGTATTGTAAAGGCCCGGCCGGCGCCCCGATAGCGGTCACGAGAATCGTAAGCCCGCAACCGTTAGCGCGAGATGTCCGCACCTTGACTGGCTAGAGTGCGCCCACGTCACACCTCGGGAGGCCTGCCGTGAGCGAGCTCCGCGCATCCTGGATTCGCAGCCGTCCGTCATCGCCAGGGGCGGATCGGTTCGAAGATTTCCCGGCCTGCGACCCCATGTCGGCGAAGGCGGCGCCACCGGCCGCCGTCATTCGGCGCTATCCGAGCGAGCCAGAGGGGAAAGCCGGCCTGTTGCGGCAGTTCATGCGCGATCTGCGCGCGGCGCGGCCGACCTTGACGTTGCATCTGGATACCACTGGCGTGTCGCTGATGTCGTCGGCCGTGCAGGAGGTGGAGCCGCTGTTCGAGGCCACTGACGCGATTTCGCCGGACCTGGTCGAGGCCGGCCAGCTGCTGCCGGCCGGCGATGCCGTGCTGGGCGTGGTGGATCTGGCCGGGACGGCGGCGGACAAGGTCAAGACCTGGCGGCGCGTCTGCGCGTCCGAGCCCGGCTATCGCCTTGCGGTCGCCTCGTTGGCCCGGGCGCGGCTGCCGGAAGAGGTCGAGCGGCGCAAGGCCGCCCTGAAGACGACGCGCCACTGGATCCGCGCCCGCTTGGCGACCCCGGCTCGGCACGATGGCGCACCGGCGCCGATCCTCGCCGCGCATCGGCTCCGACAGGACGGCGCCGCGCACATTCCGGACACGTTCCGCCAGGCCCTGACCGCCGGCAACCGCGATGCCGCCGCGCTCGGCAAGGCCGCCTTGGGCGTGATCGAGCGCGAACTGGCGGCCATCGACCGAGAACGCGACGCCATCCTGCGCCAACATGCCGCCGACCTTCTCGAGCACGACGCCGCCACGCGCGCCGATCGCAGCGCGACGCGGCGGCTGCGCGGCAGCGCCGTCGCCTGCCTGCGCGACAGCGGCCTGCAGGGACTGCGCGTCGGCTACGAAGCGAGTCCGCTGGCGGACAGCGCTTGGGATGCGCCGCTGGACCTGGGCCTGATCCCCGGCGACGTGTTCTCCTTCGGCCTCGGCGCCGCGATCGGATTGGCCCATGTCGGTTGCGGCATCGGCGAACTGGCGGAGGCCAGGCGGCGCCGTGGGGCGCTGCGGGAAATCGGCCAGGCGGTCGGCGACAATCTGCGCCGCTTGTCGGCCGATCCGGCCCGAAGCAAGCGGCTGCAATCGCCCGCCACCAGCGAGGCGCTGCGCTGGTTTGCCGACGGACAGCGCCGCTGGCGCCAGCGTGCGGGCGAGCTGACGCGCTGGTCCGTCGGGCGTATCGCCTATGGCGTCGGCACCGTGCTGTTGTCCGGCGCCGGCATGGCGATGGTGTCCATACTGGGCACGGCGGTGCTGGCGACTCCCGTGGGCGCCGCGCTGGTGGCGATCGGCGGGGTGCTCGGCGGCGCCTGGTTCCTGTTCACGTTGATCAGGATCGCCATGCGTTTCATGCGCGGCCGCGCCGATACGCGCGAGCGCGAACGGCTGGCGGATGCGGTCCGGCGCGGCGCCGCGCGGGGCCTGTGCGCGGACAGGCTGTCGCAATGCAGCGTGGCGCAGCTCGAGTCCTTGCGGCGCGATTGCCCGGCGCTGTCCGGCAATCGCTATTGGCAGGCCGCGGTGCTGACGCGGCGGCTGCTGATCGACGATGCGGCCGACAAGCCTGCCGGCAAGAGCGCCGGCAAGACCGCCGGCAAGGCGTCCCGGCTCGAAACGTCGGCCCTGCTGCAGGCGCTCGGCATGCCGAAGCTGTCGACCACGCTGCTCAAGCACGCCGGCTTCGAGCTGGCCTATCGAACGATCTTCCTTTACCTGCACGGCGACGGCGCCCAGGCGGCCTGGCGCGAGGGCATCTTCCATCGTGCGGAGACGGCCGACGCGCCGCGGTCCCGGGCGCATGGGGGCTAGGCGCTCCCCCAAGGGCAAGAAAGCAACCAAGGGGGACGCAACCAAGGGCAAAGCGACCAACGGCAAAGCGACCAAGGCAAAGAAACCGGGGCGAAGAAACCGGGGCAAAGAAAAAGGCGGCCAGTGGCCGCCTTTGCTTCTTCCGGAGCGTTCTTCCGGATCGCCCGAACTTCGGCGCCTTACTTCAACGCCTCGAACACCCGCGCGGTGATCTCGTCTACCGAACCGACGCCGCTGATCTTGCGATACTGCGGCGGCGCGACGCTCGCGCCCGGCGCGCCCTTGGCGGCCCAGTCCGAGTAGTAGTCGACCAGCGGACGGGTCTGCTGCGCGTAGACATCGAGACGTTTGCGCACGGTCTCTTCCTTGTCGTCGTCGCGCTGGATCAGCGGCTCGCCGGTCTCGTCGTCGACGCCGGCCGTCTTCGGCGGGTTGTACTTCAGATGGTAGGTACGGCCCGAGGCGGCATGCACGCGGCGGCCGCTCATGCGTTCGATGATGGCGTCGAACGGCACGTCGATTTCCAGCACGTAGTCGATCGGTACGCCGGCTTCCTTCATCGCCTCGGCTTGCGGGATCGTGCGCGGAAAGCCGTCGAACAGATAGCCGTTGCGGCAATCGTCCTGCTTCAGGCGGTCCTTGACCAGGCCGATGATGATGTCGTCGGAGACCAGACCGCCCGCGTCCATCACCTTCTTGGCCTCGATGCCCAGCGGGGTGCCGGCCTTGACCGCGGCGCGCAGCATGTCGCCTGTGGAGATCTGCGGGATGCCGAACTTCTCGCAGATGAACTTGGCTTGCGTGCCTTTGCCGGCGCCGGGCGCGCCCAACAGGATCAAACGCATTTACGGGTCCTCAGAGTTTTGAATCCGGTATTGCGGGGGAATGGAAGGAGGGTAACGCCGAAACTTGACGTGTGGCTTACCGCGCGATGGTCAGGCACGCAGGCGCCGCCATGGCTGGTGACCGGCGCGGTCCGCATGCGGTTGGCATGGGCGCAAGCCGGACGGCTCATTCTTCATCTCCCCACCGAGCTTGCGTCGTCGCCCGTATTGACGGCGACAGCGGCTCTTTATTGGCGAGCATTATGCCACGAGGGAGCCCGAATTCGGCCCGCCGCGGCGGTCAACGGTGTGTAAACCGGAGCGGGCGAATGGCCCGCCCCGCGTGGGATTGCGCCCGTTTGCGCTCAGCGGCCGGGCTGCGCCGCGGCCTCGGACCACAGCGCGCGCACGCGTTCGAGATCGGCCGGGGTATCGACGCCGGGCGCCGGCGCGGCCTCGGTGACCAGCACCGCGATGCGTTCGCCGTGCCACATCGCGCGCAGCTGTTCGAGCGCTTCGGTCTGCTCGAGCGGCGCGGCGGCCAGCGTCGGGAAGCGGCGCAGGAAGCCGGCGCGATAGGCGTACAGGCCGATATGGCGCAGCACCGGCATGTCGGGCAGCGGCACCTGCGCGTTCGCGGCCGGGGCCGACGGTACGCCGGACCAGGCATCGCGCGCCCAGGGGATCGGCGCGCGCGAGAAGTACAGCGCGCGGCCGGCGCTGTCGCATACCACCTTGACCACGTTCGGATTGAAGACCTCGCCGATCTCGTGCAGCGGGTGCGCGGCGGTGGCGATCGCGCATTCGGGATGCGCAGCGAGATGCCGGGCCACCGCGTCGATCAGCGCCGGCGCGATCAGTGGCTCGTCGCCCTGCACGTTGACCACGATCGCATCGTCGTCCAGCGACAGCAGGGTGGCCACCTCGGCCAGCCGGTCGGTGCCGGTGGCATGGTCGGCGCGCGTCATGACGGCTTCGATGCCGTGCTCGGCGCAGGCCGCGCGCACGGTGTCCGCGTCGGTGGCGACCACGGTGCGGCGGGCCGCCGAGGCGTGGGCGCGCTCGGCGACCCGCACGATCATCGGCTTGCCGCCGATGTCGGCCAGCGGCTTGTTAGGCAGACGCGTCGACGCCAGCCGCGCGGGAATGACGACGGTGAAATCCACGGAGAAATCGGCGAGCGACATCGAAGCCAGGCCTCAGGTCGGATCGATGGCGCGGCCAGGCACCGATTGGCGGGCCTCGTCGGCCAGCATCACGGGAATGCCGTCGCGGATCGGATAGGCCAGCTTGTCGGCATGGCAGATCAATTCCTGCGCCGCGCGGTCGTATTCGAGCTTGCCCTTGCACAGCGGGCAAACCAGGATTTCAAGCAGCCGGTTGTCCATCTTGGTGTTCCTTGGTGTGGCTGGCCGCGGCAGCGGCGCCGGTGGCCGCGGTCGGCGCTGCCTGGCAGCGCGCGATGACCGTGCGGCGAATTCGATCGATCAGACCCGGATCGATCACGGGCCTGGTGGGGACGACCCAGATGCGCGGGTCGAGCGGCTCGCGAAGCCGGTCGCATTTTACGGCATCCTTCTCGGTGATCAGGATCACCTCGGCGGCCTGCGCGGCCGGATGGTCGACGAACGGGTCTTCGGCGAAATCGTAATGATCCGGCAGCGGCAGCGTCTCGGGCTGCAGGCCCGCGCCGCGCAGGCTGGCGAAGAAGCGTTCCGGGTTGCCGATGCCGGCCGCCGCCAGCACGCGCCGCCCCGCGAAGGTCGACAGCGGCCGCACCATGGTCGGATCGGCGAGCTGCCACGCCTGCTCGAGCTCGAGCCGCATGCCGTAGACCTCCGGCCGGTCCGGCGTCGCGCGGAAATACGGATCGTTGATCAGCGTGGCATCACGGCGGCGCGACAGCGGCTCGCGCAGCGGCCCGGCCGGCAGCAGCCAGCCGTTGCCGCCCATGCGGCCGTCGAACATCACGATCTCGAAGTCGCGCTGCAGGCGATAGTGCTGCAGGCCATCGTCGAGCAGCAGCACGTTGATGCCCGGATGCGAGACCAGCATCGCCTGCGCGCAGGCCACGCGATCGGGATAGACCCAGACCGGCACGTCTGTCGAGCGCGCGATCAGCAGCGGTTCGTCGCCGACGTCCTCGGCCTTCGAGGTCGCCTTGACGCGGCGCGGCCGTTCCAGCTTGACGCCATAGCCGCGCGAGACCACGCCGGGACGCAGCCCGGCCTCGCACAGCGCATCGGCCAGCGCGATCACCGCCGGCGTCTTGCCGGTGCCGCCGACCGTCACGTTGCCGACCACCACCACCGGCATCGGCAGCCGCGTCGACTCGAACCACCCGCGCCGATACGCCAGCCGCCGCAACGCGCTGATCGCGCCGAACAGGCCGGCGAACGGCAGCATGAGCCAGGCGAACCAGCCGCGGCGTTGCCACTGGCGGGTAACGAAGTCGGACAGGAGATGGCGGGCAGCGGGCATCGGGTTCCAGGAAGAACGGTTATCGCCACAGTGTATCGGGTCGGGATGATGCTGCTTCCCGCCCGGGCCTTCGTGGGAAGGCAGGACGCCTAGCGCGTCCCGCCGCTCTGCGTCGCGAACGTCAGCCGCGACAGGCCGGCGACCCGCGCGGCTTCCATCACGTTGACCACCGACTGGTGGCTGGCCTGGGCGTCGGCGCTGACGATCAGCACCGGTGCCTGCGCCGCCGCCGTGCCGGCCAGCGCGCGCAGCCGCTCGGCGAGCCCCGCGACATCGCGCGCCCCCACGCGCTCCTTGTCGATCGCGTATTCGCCGCTGGCGGACACCGACACCACGATCTCGCGCGGCCGCTGCAGGGCCGTTTCCGCCTCGGCGGTCGGCAGTTGGATGCGCAGCTCGGTGTAGCGCGAATAGGTGGTCGTGATCATCAGGAAGATCAGGATCACCAGCAGCACGTCGATCAGCGGGATCAGATTGATCTCCGGCTCGTCGCGCCTGGCACGGGTACGGAATCGCATGGCCGCCATCCGTCTCAGGCGCGCCGCTGCGGCAGGATCGCGTCGAGGAAGGTGGCCGCGCGCGATTCCAGCTCGGCGACATAGTCGTCGACGCGCCGACGGAAATAGCGCCAGAAGATCAGCGCGGGGATCGCGACCATCAGGCCGAAGGCGGTGTTGTACAGCGCCACCGAGATGCCGTGCGCCAGTTGTTCAGGGTTTGCGCCGGTACCGCCCTGGCTGCCGAAGATCTCGATCATGCCGATCACGGTGCCGAGCAGGCCCATCAGCGGGGCGACCGAGGCGATCGTGCCCAGCGCGTTCAGATAGCGCTCCAGTTCGTGCGCCACCGCGCGGCCCGCTTCCTCGACGGCGTCCTTGGCGGCATCGCGCGAGGTGTCGGGCTGGGCGATCACGTGCCGCAGCGCGGCGGCCAGCACCCGGCCCAGCGGCGAATCGCGTTCGAGCGAGTCGACCACGTCCGGCGTCGCGCGCCGTTGCCGCGCCACCGTCAGCGCCTGGTCGTACAGCTTCGCCGGCAGCACCTTGCTGCGCTTCAGGCTCAGCGAACGTTCGACGATCAAGGCCAGCGCGATGACCGAGGCGAGCAGCAACGGCCAGATCGGCCAACCGGCCGCTTCAATGATGGAAAACACAAGAACACCCCGAGTTGCCGGCGCGAAGGGAAGGACTGCGGCAGGCCGGCGTAAAAAAACAGGCGCCACTCTAACGCGCGGCCCCCCGCGGGGCAAGCCGCGATGGCGCGCGCCATCCACCTGCCATCCACTTCGCCGACATGTCCACACCCGGCAGGGACAGTGCTGTGGATGGATTGTGGAAAGCAGGCGGACAGCCTCGCCAAGTCCTTGATTCAAAAGGGCGAACGCCGGCTTGCTTAAAATATGGGCAGAAGCGGCGGCGGGCGCGCCGTGGTTGTCCGAGGCCACGGGACGTGCCGATCCTGCCGATGCCGCGTCCCGGCTTTCCACACCGCAGCGGGACAGGATTGTGGAACAAGTGTGGACAGACGCCTGACAAGCGTGCCAAGTCCTTGATCCATATGGTATTCCGACGCCTTGCTTAAAAATTGTGCAGATGGCTTCAAACGGCCTGCGGCGTCGGCGTTGGGCAACAAAAATTCAAAAGTCGACTTCTTTCCACATCTCAACGGGACAGTGTTGTGGAGCGCCTGTGGATAAGCGCGGGAGAAGCGAGGCAAGGGTTTGATCCGTAACGGAATTCCCCGGGCTGCCTAATAAAGTGGCAACACGGCAGGCCGCGAGCCTCGCCGCTTCCCGAACCGGGTGCTTCGGTTTCGGTGCGAGAGCGACGTTTCGGTCACGAGGCAGTGTGTGCCGCCGTACGGTCCGTGTTACCGCTCTGTAGTTGTCCAGAGTTCCTGTGGATAACTTTGTGAACAAGCTGGTGTGGACAAATGGTAAGTGATTGACGCGTAAGAGAAATTCTTACATTGCTTAAAAAGTGATGTTCGGGAAAGTCATTAAGAATCAATGGCTTGTGTCAAGCCCCTCGATATACAGGCCGTTTCAGCCACCCTACAGCGATGGGCTTGACATAGCGGTTATGCTGTGGACATGTCCATCTGACGCCGCTTCGGCGGCGATCTGCCATGTCTGAACCATTCTCGTTTCCGCCTTCGCCAGTCTCCCGGACGGCACCCGGCGGGCGCGATGTGATCCCGGTCGGCGAATTGAACCATGCGATCGCATCGGTACTCGAACGCAACTTTCCGCTGGCCTGGGTGCGTGGAGAAATTTCCAACTTCACGCGCGCCGCGAGCGGGCACTGGTATTTCTCGCTGAAGGACACCCGCGCGCAGATCCGCTGCGTGATGTTTCGCGGACGAAACCAGCATGTCGACTTTCCGGTGCGCGAAGGCGAGGCCGTCGAGGTGCGCGCGCTGGTGTCGATGTACGAGGCGCGCGGCGAGGTGCAGCTCAGCGTCGAGGCGATGCGGCGCGCCGGCGTCGGCAATCTGTACGAGGCCTTCCTGCGCCTGAAGGACAAGCTCTCGCGCGACGGTCTGTTCGATCCCGCACGCAAGCGGCCGATTCCCTCGCATCCGCGCACGATCGGCGTGATCACGTCGCTGCAGGCCGCGGCGCTGCGCGACGTGCTGACGACCCTGCGCCGCCGCGCGCCGCATATCCAGGTGCTGGTCTATCCGGTGCCGGTGCAGGGCGCCGGTGCCGCGGACAAGATCGCGGCGATGCTCGACACCGTCAGCGAACGCGCCGAGTGCGACGTGGTGATCCTGTGCCGCGGCGGCGGCAGCATCGAGGACCTGTGGTCGTTCAACGAGGAAGTGGTCGCGCATGCGGTCGCGCGCTGCACGCTGCCGGTGGTCTGCGGCGTTGGCCACGAGACCGACTTCACCATCGCCGACTTCGTCGCCGACGTGCGCGCGCCGACGCCGACGGGCGCCGCCGAACTGGTCAGCCCCGATCGCGCGCATCTGCTGGCGCAGGCCGCGCGGGCGCGCGACGCGCTCGGCCAATGCATGCGCCGCCAGCTGGAGCGGCGCGCCCAACATCTGGACTGGCTGGCGCGGCGCGTGCGCAGCCCGCAGGCGCAACTGCAGGAGCGGCGCGGACAGCTCGACAATCTCGCGCGACATTTGCGCGCGGCATGGCGCGACAGCGTAGTGGCGCGGCGCCATCGGCTGCAGCTGTGGTCGATGCGGTGGACGGCCCAGCGTCCCGATGCGGGCATGCGCCAGGCAGAACTGGCACGGCTCGCCGCGCGCATGCAGGCAGCCAGCGAACGCCAGCACGAACGTGCCGCGCAGCGCCTGCATCGCGCCGCCGGCGCGCTCGAACTGCTGGCGCCGCAACGCACGCTCGAGCGCGGCTATGCGGTGCTGCTGGACCCGCGCGGCAAGGCGCTGCGGGCCCCGTCGGAGCTGCGCGCCGGCGGCCGCGTCGAGGTCCATCTGGCCGAGGGCGTGGCCGATATCGGCATCGCCAGCGTGCAGGCCAAACTGCTCGATCTATAGGGCCGATCTACAGGCCGCGATGGCCGGTTGAGTTGCCCCGGAAGGTGCCCCACAGGCGCGGCGCGGCGGGGCGCGCAGCGGCATACTGCCGCGCCTTGAAGGGGTTTTGCCGCTGGTTTGCGCCACTATGGCAAGTCACCTACAATCGGTGTCTCCCGTCCCACAACCCACAGAGACAGAACAATGGAACATACTCTCCCCCCGCTGCCGTACCCCCATGATGCGCTGGCCCCGCATATGTCCAAGGAGACCTTGGAGTTCCATCACGACAAGCATCATCAGACGTACGTCACCAATCTGAACAATCTGATCAAGGGCACGGAATTCGAGAACGCGACCCTCGAAGAGATCGTCAAGAAATCGTCCGGCGGCATCTTCAACAACGCCGCCCAGGTGTGGAACCACACCTTCTTCTGGAACTGCCTGAAGCCGCAAGGCGGCGGTCAGCCGACCGGCCCGCTGGCCGACGCCATCAACGCCAAGTGGGGCTCGTTCGACAAGTTCAAGGAAGAGTTCACCAAGACCGCGGTCGGTACCTTCGGTTCGGGCTGGGCCTGGCTGGTCAAGAAGGCCGACGGTTCGCTGGACCTGGTGTCGACCTCGAACGCCGCCACCCCGCTGACCACCGACGCCACGCCGCTGCTGACCTGCGACGTGTGGGAACACGCCTACTACATCGACTACCGCAACGCCCGTCCGAAGTTCGTCGAGGCCTTCTGGAACGTCGTGAACTGGGACTTCGTCGGCAAGAACTTCGCTGGCTGAGCGTTCTCCAGCGCAAGCAGCAAAGCCCTCCATGCGAGGGCTTTGTTTTTTTGGATTGCCGTCAGGCAGTCGCGGACGTCGCGCATCTGCCGAAGGCATCGTAGCCGTTTGCGCGCTGACGCGCCGTACCGCTCAATTCAGCGTCGCCCCTGCCTCCTTGACGATGCGCGCGTGCTTCTCCAGCTCGCTGCTGAAGAACGGCGCCGCCTGATCCGGCGTGCTGCCGATGATGACGAGGCCCTGGGCGGCGAGGTTCTGTTGCACCGGCTTCTCGTCGAGCGCGGCCTTGATTCTTGCCTGCAGGTCGGCCGTCTTGTCCTTCGCCAATCCGGCCGGGCCGACGATCGCCAGCCAGGCGTCGAAGCTGTAGCGCGGCAGGCCGGACTCGGCCAGCGAGGGCACCTCCGGCAGCATCGGGATGCGCTTCGGCGTGGACACCGCGATCGCCTTCAGCTTGCCGGCCTTCAACTGCGGCAGCACGGCCGGCACCGTCAGGAAGCCCATCTGCACCTGGCCGCTGAGCAGGTCGGTTGTGTAGTTTCCCGCGCCCTTGTAGGGCACGTGGCGGACCTCGACCTTGGCCTCGCTGGAGAACAGTTCGGCGGCCAGATGCAGCACGGTGCCGTTGCCCGATGAGCCGTAGTTCAGCTGGTCGGGCTTGCTCTTGAGCAGCGCGATCAGTTCCTGCACGTTGTTGGCCGGCACCGAGGGATTGACCACCAGCACCAGCGGCAGCGTGCCGATCACCGTGATCGGCGTGATGTCGCGCAGCGAGTCGAACGGCATCGAGCGGTAGATCGCGGGATTGATCACGTGGTTCGACGACACCAGTCCGAGCGTCAACCCGTCCTTGGGCGCGCGCACGATCTGCTGCGTGCCCGGGATGCCGCCGGCGCCGGCGATATTCTCGATGACGATCGGGTGGCCCAGCTGGCGGCCCATCGATTCGCTAAGCGCACGCGCCACGGCGTCGGCCTGCGAGCCGGGCTGGGTCGGCACGATCAGCCGCAGCGGCTTGCCATCGGGCGATTGCGCGTGGGCCGCGGGCGCGGCGGCCAATGCGGCAGCGAAGGCAGCGGCGAAGGTGGCGGCCGCGGTCAGGGACGAGGTCAGCCGAACGCCGCGGCGCAGGGGAAGCAGGGCGTGGCGCAGGGAAGGCAAGGTGCGGCGCAGGCGGCCGACGGTGCGAAGGAAGGGGGGCATGCTGTCTCCGTTGTCGCAAGGCGGGAACCTGTGGACGGTTCCTCTGCGCGCCAGTCTAGAGCGGTCGGCTTGCCCGCAAGAAATGCTGTTGCGACGGACCGGGTATCGCGTTCCGCGATATCGGTCCGCGCGGCGTCAGTCTGAGGCGGACGGTGCCGACGGCGGCTCGGCGGCGGTTCGGTCGGCGGTTGGGCCTGCGGTTCGGCCCGTGGTTCGGCCTGCGTTCCGGCCCGGCGATCATCAGGCTCGTGGTTCGGCCGCCGGTTCGGCCCGCAACGCGGCGATCAGCGCATCCACCGCCCGCAGCCGCGGCGATTTGCGCGGCGCGTAGACGCGCAGCTCGCGCTGCCGCCACGGCTCGTCGAGCGGCACCCGCACGAAACCGCGCGTGCCCGCGTAGGCCGTGGTCGCGCTGTGCGGAATCACCGCCAGGCCTAGCCCTGCCTCGACCATCCGGCACGCCGCCTCGAAGCTCGACACCGCCACGCTTTGCCGCATCGGCAGGCCCGCCTCGGCGGCCCGGTCGCGCAGCTCGGTATCGAGCGCCCCGCCTTGCTGCACGATCACCAGCGGATACTGCAGGACCTCGGCGTAGCGCAGTCCCGCGCGGTCGGCCAGCGCATGACCCGCGGGCAGCAGCACCATCAGCGGATCCTGCGCGAAGTGCCACGATTCGAGCCCGCGCGCGCCGTCGATCGCCACGCCCACGCCGACGTCGGCATGATCGTCGAGGCAGGCGCGCAGCGTGTCGCTGGTGGAGCGCTCGTGTAGCGCGATATCGACATGCGGATGGCTGGCGCGAAAGGCGTGCAGCCGTTCGGGCAGGAAGCCGACGATCGACGAAGGACTGGCCGACAGCCGCACGGTGCCGGCCACCTGGTCGCCGAGGTCCTGCACCTCGCGGGCGAAGGCGGCGATGTCCTCGTTCAGCTTGCGGCCCAGTTCCAACGCGCGCACGCCGGCCTCGGTCAGCGCCACGCCGGTGGGCGAGCGCACCAGCAGCGTCACGCCCAAGCTGCGCTCCAGATCGGCGATCCGCCGGCTCAGCGCCGATTGCGCGATGTGCTCGGTTTCGGCGGCGCGCTTGATGGAGCCTTCCCGCGCGGCGGCGAGAAAGAGCTGGATGCTGACGGGATCGATGCGGTGCATGCGGACTCGGACTTAGGAGTGGGCGACGATGGGGAGATCATGGGGCGATCATGGGGCGGCCATCGGGCGTCCATGGGCGGGCCGCGGGATCGCCATGGGATCGCCATGGGACGGCGATGGGACCGCAATGGGATCACCATGGAACGGCCCGATGGCTCTTGCCTTGGCCGCGCAAGTGTCCCGCAAAACCGCGGCGCGGGACAAGGGCGGCTCGCCGCGCGCCGTTTTCGCCGGGCTGTCCCGTCGGCGGCCGGGCCGCGCGTTTACCCGGATATCTCTGCCGAAGATAACCCCGATGCCGCATCGGCGCTTGGCCGCCACGCGACGCCGCGCGTAGATTCGGCGATGTTCGGCACTGTGCCGACGTTCACCGATGAGACTGGAGAAGACCGCGATGGACCGCCTGCAGATCGATGGCCGCATTCTGTTCCTTGCCGATTGCCCGCGGACCATCGAACGGCAGTTGCACGGCGAGGCGCTGACGCTGGAGCAGGCCGGCGCGCTGCGAGACGATGTCTCGACCGACGAGATCACGCCGGTCCCGATCCTGACCCATTTCGACGACAAGCTCGGGCGCTATCCCTATACCGGCTTTCGCGCGGGCGGCGCGCAGCCGATCGGCGTCGATGCGATCCGGCAGGGCGGGTTTGCCGTGACCGTCGCCGGCAACCGCTACGGCAAGGGCTCGTCGCGCGAGCACAGTCCCGCGGCCGAGAAGCTGGCCGGCATCCGGCTGGTGATCGCCCGCAGCTTCGAACGGATCTATCGGCAGAACGCCGACAATATCGGCCTGCTGACCTCGACGGACTTTGGCTTGATCCCGCGCCTGCTGGCGGGCGAGGCGATCGCCCTTGAGGAACTGCTGGCCGGCCGCGATGCGCTGGCCGCGCAGATCCTGCGCGAGGGCGGCCTGCTGCGCTTCGGCCAGCGGCATCTGCGCGGCCTCGCCGGCGACCGCGCGCCGGCCGCGCGGCCCACGCAGCCCACGCAGTCCGCGCAGCACACGCAGCCCACGCAGCCCACGCAGCCCACGCAGCCCACGCAGCCCACGCAGACTACGCAGACTACGCAGCCCACGCCGCCGGCCGCTGAGCGACCGCGTACGCTGTTCGAGAAGATCGTCGCCCGCCATGCGATCGCGACCGCGGTCACGCCGGCCGATCCCGCGCCGGGCGACGGCATCTTCGTGCGCGCCGATTGGCGCTTCATCCACGAGTACTACACCGGCATGGCGGCCCATATGCTGCACGCCGCGCTGGGTCGGCCGCTTACCTTGCACGCGCCCGAGCGGGTCGTCGTGTTCGAGGACCACACCTCTTACGTCGAGCAAAGTCCCGCCCATGTGCGCGGCGGCCTGGTGGGGAACGTCGTGCAGATGCGGGACGCCCAGCGGCGCTTCGTCGCGGACTACGCGTTGCGGGTCCACCGGACACTGACCGAGGACGAGGCGCTGCGCGACGACGGCAGCAATGTCGCCGGCATCTCGCATGCGATGATGGCCGAGCATTACGCGCTGCCCGGGCAGCTGGTGGTCGGCACCGACTCGCACACGCCGCACAGCGGCGCGCTCGGCTGCGTGGCGTTCGGCGTCGGCACGACCGACATGGCCAATGCCTTCGTGACCGGCGCGGTGCGCATGACCTTGCCGGCGTCGCTGCGGATCGTGCTGGACGGCGCGTTGCCCGCCGGCGTGACGGCCAAGGACGTGGTGCTGCATCTGCTGGCCTTGCCGGAGATTCGCAGCGGCGCGGGCGTCGGCAAGGTGTTCGAGTTCACCGGCCCGGTGGTGTCGGCGCTGTCGACCGACGAACGGGCGACGTTGACCAATATGTGCGCGGAGCTCGGCGGCTTCACCGGCATCGTCGCGCCCGACGCGGAAACGGTGCGCTTCCTGAAGGCCCGGCGCGGCGTCGATTTCGCGATCGAGCCGTGGATGCGCAGCGACGAGGGCGCGGACTATGCCGCGACGATCGAGGTCGATTGCAGCGGCCTTTCCCCGATGGTGGCGCGCCCCGGCGATCCAGGCAACGGCCTGGCGCTGTCCGCGCTGTCGGAAACGCACGAGCCGGTGCGGATCGATATCGCCTACGGCGGCTCATGCACGGCCGGCAAGCGCGAGGACTTCGACTACTATCACGCGGTGCTGCGCTGGGCCGCCGATCGCGGCCTGCAGGTGCCGGCCGGCGTCACGCTGTACCTGCAGTTCGGCACGACGGCGGTGCGCGACTACTGCATCGCGCAGGGCTATCTGGATGCGTTCGACGCGGTCGGCGCGAAGATCCTGCAGCCTTCCTGCGGCGCCTGCGCGAATTGCGGGCCGGGCTCGTCGACCGCGCCCGAGCAGGTCACGGTCAGTTCGGTCAATCGCAATTTCCCCGGCCGTTCGGGACCGGGGCAGGTGTGGCTGGCGAGTCCGCCGACGGTCGCAGCCAGCGCCATCGCGGGCCGCTTGCTGTCGTTCGACGATCTGCGCGCGCAATGGGAGCGGGGCGATTCGCCTCGTGCCGCGGCGCCGGCTTGATGCCGTGATGACGTGATGCCGTGATGACGTAGCCGACCCGCGCGCTCGCGGCATCAAGCCGGTGCGCGCCGGCCGCGTCGCGCCGCCGCCGCGATAACGCTGGCATCAAGCGGCGGCACGCTCGGTCTTCGCGACGTCGCCGCCGCGACAACGCAACCTCAAGCCGCGGCGCGCTCGCCGTCCGCGACCACGCCACCGCGGTAACGCGCCATCAGCTCGGCCCGGCGCTCGGCCGCCTTGCGCATGCTGGCCTCCTTCACCGGCCCGAAACCGCGGATATCGTCGGGCAGCGCCGCCAGCGCCAGCGCCGTGTCGATCCGCTGCGCATCGAGGCTGCGCGCAAACTCGTCGACCATCGCCAGGTACTCGTCCACCAGCCGCCGCTCCTCGCGGCGCTCCGCGGTGCGGCCGAAGGGATCGAGCGGCGTGCCGCGCAGCCCCTTGAGCTTGGCCAGCAGCCGGAACAGCGTCATCGTGCGCGGGCCGAAGCGGCGCTTGACGGGGCGGCCGTTGCGGGTTTCGCCGGACAGCAGCGGCGGCGCCAGCCAGAAATTCAGCTGATAGTCGCGCCCGGGCTCGCCGTCGAACTGCGCGCGCAGCTTGTCGAGGAAGGCCGGATCGGCGTACAGCCGCGCGACTTCGTATTCGTCCTTGTAGGCCATCAGCTTGGCCAGGTTGCGCGCGACCGCCTCGGTCAGCGGCAGCTTGCGGTCGGCGCCGAGCGCCAGCTCCGCCTGCCGCACCTTGTGGACGGCAGCCAGATAGCGCGCGGCATAGGCGTCGTTCTGGTAGGCGCGCAGCAGGGCGGCGCGGTCCTCGATCAGGCGGTCCAGCGTCTGCGGAAGCGGCAGCACCTGCGTCGGCGCGGCGCCGGCCTGGCGCGAAGCCTGGCCCGCGCCGTCGAGCGCCGCGCGTACGGCCGTCTCGCCGCGATGCGCCAGCGCGCGGCCCCAAGCGAAGGCGAGCAGGTTCTTCTGTACCGCGACGCCGTTCAGCGTGATCGCGCGCGTCAGGCTGGCCAGCGACAGCGGCACCCAGCCGCGCTGCCAGGCGAAGCCCAGCAGCAGCGGATTGGCGAAGATCGCATCGCCCAGCAGCCGGACCGCCCACGCATTGGCGTCAATGAACGCGCAGGCCTCGCCGATGTTGTCGCGCAGGTCCTGCTCCGCCGAGGCGCCGGGGAAGCGCCATTTCGGATTGGCGATCAGGTCGGCGGTCGGCGTGCGCGCGCTGTTGATCGCCGCGGCGGTGATGTCGCGCCGGACCTTGGACAGCACCTCGGCCGATGCCGACACGATTGCATCGCAGCCGATCACCAGCCGCGCCTCGCCGGTGGCGACGCGCGTGGCATGCAACGCCTGCGGCGTGGCGGCGATCTGCACATGGCTGAGCACGGCGCCGCCCTTCTGCGCGAGTCCCGCCATGTCGAGCACCGTGACGCCCTTGCCTTCGAGATGCGCCGCCATGCCGAGGATGCCGCCGATCGTCACCACGCCGGTGCCGCCCACGCCGGTCACGACGATGCCGTAGGCGCGCTCCAGCGCGGGCAGCGTCGGCGAGGGCAGGGCGTCCAGATCGATTGCACTCTTCGATCCGGTCTGCGTTCCCGTCTGCGTCCCCACCCCGGCCGGCTTGCGCACCTGCGCGCCCTCGGCCGTCACGAAGCTCGGGCAGAAGCCGTTCAGGCACGAGAAGTCCTTGTTGCACGACGACTGGTTGATCGCGCGCTTGGTGCCGAGCGGCGTCTCCAGCGGTTCGACCGACAGGCAGTTCGACTGCACCGAACAGTCGCCGCAGCCTTCGCAGACCGCGTCGTTGATGAAGGCGCGCCGCGCCGGATCCGGATAGTCGCCGCGCTTGCGCCGGCGGCGCTTCTCCGTCGCGCAGGTCTGGTCGTAGATCAGCACGGTGACGCCCGGCGTCTCGCGCAGGCGCCGCTGCACGTCGTCGAGCCGGTCACGGTGATGCACGGCGATGCCGGCAGGCAGCCCGCCGCCGCCGGCGTATTTGTCCGGTTCATCGGTCACCACGACGATCTCGCGCGCACCTTCGGCCAGCACCTGATGCGCGATACCCGGCACGGTCAGCACGCCGTCGACCGGCTGGCCGCCGGTCATCGCCACCGCGTCGTTGAACAGCACCTTGTAGGTGATATTGGCCTTCGCCGCGATCGCCGCGCGGATCGCCAGCAGGCCCGAATGGAAATAGGTGCCGTCGCCCAGATTGACGAACACGTGCTTCTCGTCGGTGAAATGCATCTGGCCGGTCCACGCCACGCCCTCGCCGCCCATCTGGCTGAAGGTGTCGGTATTGCGGTCCATCCACATCGCCATGTAGTGGCAGCCGATGCCGGCCAGCGCCCGCGAGCCCTCGGGCACGCGGGTCGACGTATTGTGCGGGCAGCCCGAGCAGAACCAGGGCTTGCGTTCGACCGACAGCCGCGGACGCGACGCGTCGCGCTCCTTGGCCTCGATCAGCGCGACGCGCGCCGCGATGCGCGCGCGCACGTCGTCGGGCAGGTCGGCCTTGTCTAGCCGGCGCGCGATCGCCTTGGCGATGATCGCCGGCGACAACTCGTAGTGCGCCGGCAGCAGCCAGCTGCCGCGCGGCACCGACCATTCGCCGCCCTCGTTGTCGCGCTCGTCGAACTTGCCGAACACGCGCGGGCGGACGTCGTCGCGCCAGTTGTACAGCTCTTCCTTCAGCGCGTATTCGAGGATCTGGCGCTTTTCCTCGACCACCAGGATCTCGTCGAGGCCGGTGGCAAATTCGCGCGCGTCCTGCGCGTCGAGCGGCCACACGCAGCCGACCTTCATCACGCGGATGCCGATGCGCGCGCAGGTGTCGTCGTCGAGGCCGAGGTCGGTCAGCGCCTGCCGCACGTCGAGATAGGCCTTGCCCGCGGTCATGATGCCGAAGCGGGCCCGCGGCGAATCGACCACCACGCGGTTCAGCTTGTTGGCGCGCACATAGGCGAGCGCGGCGTACCACTTGTGGTCGAGCAGCCGCGCTTCCTGCGCCAGCGGCGGATCGGGCCAGCGGATATTGAGTCCGCCTTCGGGCATCGCGAAGTCCTGCGGCAGCACGACCTGCACGCGCTCGGGATCGATCTCGATCGAGGCGCTCGACTCGACCACGTCGGTGACGCACTTCATCGCCACCCACAGGCCCGAATAGCGGCTCATCGCCCAGCCGTGCAGGCCGTAGTCGAGATACTCCTGCACGGTGGACGGGTAGAGCACCGGAATGCCGGCCGCGATCAGCACGTGCTCGGACTGGTGCGCGACAGACGAGGACTTGGCGGCATGGTCGTCGCCGGCCAGCAGCAGCACGCCGCCGTGGGGCGCGGAGCCGGCGGAGTTAGCGTGCTTGAGCACGTCGATCGAGCGGTCGACGCCGGGCCCCTTGCCGTACCACATCGAGAACACGCCGTCGCGCGTGGCGCCGGGAAACAGGTTGACCTGCTGCGTGCCCCAGACGGCCGTGGCCGCCAGGTCCTCGTTCAGGCCGGGCTGGAACACCACGTCGCTGCCCGCCAGATGCGTCTTCGCCTGCCACAACGCCTGGTCGAGCCCGCCGAGCGGCGAGCCGCGGTAGCCGGAGACATAGCCCGCGGTATTGAGCCCCGCCGCGCGGTCGCGCGCCTTCTGCAGCATCGGCAGGCGCACCAGCGCCTGGGTGCCGCTCAGGTAGATGCGGCCCTTTTCCACGGTGTATTTGTCGTCGAGGCTGACGTTGGCCAGCGCGTCGGCGAGGGCCTGTTGCTGCGCGGGCGAAAGCGGACTGTTCATGGGGGGTGTCTCCGGCGGGGGGCGATAGCTCGCCCGATATCTCGCCCGATATCTCGCTGACAAGGTCGGGCGGTATCGTTCGGTATGCGGTTTTTGTGCGCGCTCGGGATGCGGTTCCGCGAGCGGGCGCCGTGTGCGCGTGGTCTTGCGCGGTGCGCGCATTCGATCCATGGATCTGCGCGTTCTGGTTTGCCGAACGAGTGTAGGAAAGCGCCTCGCTATCGTAAAATCACAAATTCAGAGCGCTGATATTTGGAAATCGCATGGCTACCCGACCCACTTCTCCCGCCATTTCCCCCGCCATGACCGGCGGGGCCTCGCGCGACGCCAAGACCCGTCCGGCGCCGCTGGCCCGCGACATCACGCTGCGGCAGCTGCGCTATTTCCAGGCCGCCGCCGAGACCGGCCAGTTCTCGATGGCGGCCACGCGCGAGCACGTGTCGCAGTCGGCCATCACCAATGCGGTGCTGGCGCTGGAGCAGCGCCTGGCCGTGCGCCTGTTCGACCGGCTGCCGCATGGCGTCGCGCTGACCGCCGAAGGACACCGGCTGCTGCAGCGGGTCGCGGGCATTCTCGATTCGGTCGAGGACATGCTGCGCGAACCCTCGCTGCAGGGCCCGAGCCAGCAGGGCACGGTGTCGTTCGCCGCCTCCTACACGGTGCTGGGCTATCTGCTGCCGGCCTTGCTGGCCCGCTTTCGCTCGCACTATCCGGAGATCGTCTTCGACCTGCGCGACCTCGACCGGGTCGACATCGAGGAGGCGGTGCTGTCCGGCGAGATCGAGCTCGGCGTGGTGCTGCTGTCGAACGTCTCGCGCCCGCAGCGCTTCGCCCACCGCACGCTGATCCGCTCCCGCCGTCAGCTGTGGGCGCCGCCGGGCCATCCGCTGCTGCAGGGCGGCGCGCCGACGCTGAAGGAAGTCGCCAGCTACCCGTACATCCTGCTGACGGTCGACGAGGGCGAAACCTCGACGCTGCGCTACTGGAAGAGCAAGCGGTTGACGCCGGACATTGCGTTTCGCACCACCTCGATGGAGGCGCTGCGCGGGCTGGTCGCGCACGGCTTCGGCATCACGGTGCTGTCGGACATGGTGTTCCGCCCGTGGTCGCTGGAGGGCAAGGAGATCGAGGCGCGCCCGCTGGCCGACGCGGTGCCGGACATGGAGGTCGGGCTGATCTGGCGGCGCGACGAGCCGTTGAGCGAGCCCGCGCAGCTGCTGCGCGATTTTCTGGTCTACGCTTGTGGAGCGCCGTGACGTTGCCTCGGCCGCGTGCTTTCACGGCGCTGACATACCGGGCGGCTACGCTGGCGAGCCCGCGGGCTGCGGACGACCGGCCGGCTGCCGGTTTCCGGCTTCCGGCGGCGGGCCTTCGGGACCGGTGGCGGCATTGCCGGCGGTCGCCGAGGACGTGGCCGACGTGAGCGGCGTGATAGACGTGATGGACGTGAAGGAGCGCGACGATGACCCCGAGCGAAGAGGAACTGGTACGCCGCATTCACCGCGAGGTGGCGGACCACTACGATGAGGAATTCGAGCTCGCGCTCGAGGATGGCGACGCGCAGGCGTTGCTGAACTCCGAATCGCTGCCCGGAGGCGCGGCCGACCGGGAATCGCGCCGGCACTATTTCAGCGAGCTGTTCCGCCTGCAGGGCGAGCTGGTCAAGCTGCAGAGCTGGGTGGTCGCCACCGGCCAGAAGATCGTGATCGTCTTCGAAGGGCGCGATGCCGCGGGCAAGGGCGGTGTGATCAAGCGCATCACGCAGCGGCTCAATCCGCGCGTCTGCCGCGTGGCTGCGCTGCCGGCGCCCAACGATCGCGAGCGCACGCAGTGGTATTTCCAGCGCTATGTTTCGCATCTGCCGGCGGCCGGCGAGATCGTGCTGTTCGATCGCAGCTGGTACAACCGCGCCGGCGTCGAGCGTGTGATGGGCTTCTGCACCGACGACCAGTACGAGGAATTCTTCCGCACGGTGCCCGAGTTCGAGAAGATGCTGGTGCGCTCGGGCATCCGGCTGATCAAGTACTGGTTCTCGATCTCGGACGAGGAGCAGGAGCTGCGCTTCCTGTCGCGCATCCACGATCCGCTCAAGCAGTGGAAGCTCAGTCCGATGGACCTCGAATCGCGCCGCCGCTGGGAGGCCTATACCAAGGCCAAGGAAATCATGCTGGCGCGCACGCATATCCCCGAGGCGCGCTGGTGGGTGGTGCATGCCGACGACAAGAAGGTCGCGCGGCTCAATTGCATCCACCATCTGCTGACGCTGATTCCCTATCGCGAGATCGAGCAGCCAAACATCGTGCTGCCCGAGCGCCAGCGCAGCAACGACTACGCGCGCCAGCCGGTGCCCGACGAGATGTGGGTGCCGCAGGTGTATTGAGGCACTGATTCAAGCGTCTATTGAGGGCCGGCCGGCTGGACACCGGCCCGAGCGCCGGCTTGAATGCGATCGCTGGCGCTGCAGCTCGGGAAACGCCTGCGGCAGCGTCAGCAGGGCGCGGTCCGGCGCACCCCGACCGCATGGATGTCAGCGGATCACCCGCGGTCCGCTACGCGGCCTTGGTGGATTGACGGCAGGGCAAAAAAGCTACTTCACCCGCTGCAGAATCTCCAAAATCACCAGCGTAAAAATTGTGGCGAGCAGCGCGGTGGCCTCGCGGCCCATGCCGGCGGCGACGCCGATAGCGGACACCATCCAGATGCTGGCGGCGGTGGTCAGGCCCTTGATGCTTTCTTCGCTGTTGAGCTTGATGATGGCGCCGGCGCCGAGGAAGCCGATGCCCGAGGCGATGCCCTGCAGCACGCGGCTCATGTCGGCCAGCGGCACGCCGGCCTGCAGCGGTACCAGCACGAACATCGCCGAGCCGAGCGCGACCAGCATATGGGTGCGCAGGCCGGCCGCCTTGCCGGCGGCTTCGCGCTCGTAGCCGATCATCGCGCCGAGCAGCATCGCCATGCCGAGCCGGACCACGACGCGGGTCGCTTCCTCGATGTCCGGAATGTCGGCGAACTCCGTGCGCAGCGCGCTCAGCATGTCTGACCAGATGCCATCCATCGTTGCCTCCCCGAGAGTCCGCCGTTGCGGCGTGGTGAACGGGTTCGGCGCAGGCGGAACCCGGCTGCCAGCAGGCTAGCATGGCGCGCCGGGCGGCGCCGTCGGGTGGGCGCTGACAGCGGTGCCGGAAGGGGGAAAACCCGTAGCTATCTCAGCCGTTCGAGCAGCGCGGGCAAGGAGAAAGACCTAGCGCAGCCGCAGCGGCTCGAGCAGCGCGGCATCGTACTGGTGCCGGTCGATGCGGCCAAGTTCCAGCATGCGCAGCAGGATATAGGCTTGCCGCTGCCGCGCGCGGCGGGGATTGACGACCGGGTTGTTGGCCGACGGCGCCTTGGGCAGGCCGGCCAGCATCGCGGATTCGGCCAGCGTCAGCTCGGCCAGCGGCTTGCCGAAATAGGTCCGCGCCGCCTGCGCGAAGCCATAGGCGCCTTCGCCGAGATAGACCTTGTTCATGTACAGCTCGAGGATCTCGTCCTTGCTGAAGGCCCCCTCGATGCGGTAGGCCAGCAGCGCCTCGTAGAGCTTGCGGGTATAGGTCTTTTCGCGCGACAGGAAGAAGTTGCGGGCGACCTGCATCGTGATGGTCGACGCGCCCTGCGACAGGTCGTCGGACAGATTGGCCACGCCCGCGCGGATCACGCCGACGTAGTCGATGCCGTCATGCAAATAGAAGCGTTCGTCTTCGATGGCGACCACGGCCTGCGTCAGCGCGGGCGGCATCTTGTCCAGCGGCACGTAGCCGGCCGAGTGGCGGAACGCGGCGATGGCGTCGAGCGGGGGCAATTGGCGGCTGGCGACCACCACCGCGAGCGTGCCGAGCAGCGCGCAGGTTGCCACCACCAGCACGAGCAAGCCCAGAAGATGCGACCAGAGACGTTTCATGGGCCGCTATTTTGCCAGCGTTGTGTGATGGAAACCGCGATGTGGGTTCGCCGGCCAAGTCTCGCTGGCTGGAGCTGGCCGGGGAGAGGGCCCGGGAGAGGACCCGTCGCTTCCGTCACCGCTTGAGCAATGCCGCCAGCAGGTCCGATTGCGTGATCAGTCCCAGCAGCCGCCGCTGCTCGTCGACCACCGGCATCAGGTGCCAGCCGCCATCCGACATCGCGCCGGCCAGCTCGACGATGGGCTGGTCGGGGCGCGCGGTCGGCAGCTCGGTCAGCATCGCGTCGCGCACCAGGCCGTCAGGCCGGCGCTGGCCCTTGGCGGGGTCGCCGACGAACAGGTCCGGCAGCGCGATCAGGCCGACCAGCCGGCGCTGGCGCGGCGACACTACCGGCAGCGCCTGCAGCCGGTGGCGCGTCAGCAGCGTCCATGCCTCGCCGATGCGCTGGTCGGCGTGGACCGCGACCACGTCGCGCGACATGATGTCGCCGCAGCGCACGTCGCCGAAGCGGCGGCCGAACGCGCGCAGTTCGGCCGCGACCAGGATCTCCTCGAGATCGTCGCGATCGACGTCGAGGAATTCGCCGCGCGCCGCCAGCACTTCGTCCAGGTCCGCACGCGTGAAGCCGACGCGCTGGCCCGGCGGCGGATCGCTGGTGCCGTGTCCCGGCACCGGGGGCGGCGGCCGATGCGGATAGCGGCGGCCGGTCAGGTTGTTGAACGACAGCGCGATCAGCAGCATCAGCATCGAATTGAGCGCGACCGGGAACAGCACGAAGGCATAGCCGAGCTTGGCCACCGCCGGGCCGCCGAACACCGCGGTGATGGCGACCGCTCCGGCGGGAGGATGCACACAATGCAGATGGAACATCAGGCCGATCGCCACGGCCACCGCAACGGCGGCCGCCAGTCCCGGGTCCGGAATCCAGCGGGCGCAGGTCACGCCCACCAGCGCCGCCAGCAGATTGCCGCCGATCACCGACCACGGCTGCGCCAGCGGGCTCGAAGGCACGGCGAACAGCAGCACCGCGGAGGCGCCCATCGGCGCGATGAACCAGGGGTTGTGCCCGCCCAGCATATGCCGGCTGATCCACTCCGTGCAGGCCAGCGCGAATATCGCGCCGAGACAGCTCTTGAACCGCTCACGGCTGCTTGCCGCCACCGGCATCGGAACGAAGGCGGCCAGCCAGCCGCGCCAGCGCAACCGGACTTCGCCGGCCAGGGCTAGAAGGGGAGAGGTTCGGGAGGACATGAAGGCGCCAGCGCGTGCCGCGACGCAGCAAAAAAAGCGTCGCGCAAAAAAGCCGTCAATGTATCACGTGATGACATACCTTGCCGGCGGCGCCGCGACCAGGCTTGGTTCGGCGTGGCCGGGCGTGGCTCGGCTCGGCTTGGCCAGCGGCCCAGCCCAACCGAGCCCAACCCGGCCCGGCTTGGCTCGGCCAGCACCGCCCAACGCGTCCTAGCGCGTCCCAGCGCGTCCCAGCGCGGCCCCGCCCGACCGGCGCGGTAACATAGCGCCGTTCCGACACCCTCGCGCCGTCCGTGGCGGCGCCACCCTCATGCTCGAACTACAGGGCAAGATCTGGTTTCGCGCCGGCAGCCGGGACCTCGGCGGCAAGGACCGCATCGCGCTGCTCGCGGCGATCGCCGAACACGGCTCGATCACGGCGGCCGCCAAGGCGGTCGGACTCAGCTACAAGGCGGCGTGGGACGCGGTCGACGCGATGAACAACAGCGCCGGCGAACCGCTGGTGGTGCGCGCCGCCGGCGGCAAGGGCGGCGGCGGCACCATGCTGACGCCGCGCGGCGAGGGGCTGGTGCGCACCTACCGCGCGCTCGAGGCCGAGCACCGCGCCTTCGTCGCGCAGCTGTCGCGCGTCAGCGAGCAGCTCGACGCGACGGCCGCCGACGCGCTGCAACACGACATCCATCTGATCCGGCGACTGATGATCAAGACCAGTGCACGCAACCGGCTGTTCGGCACCGTGACCCAGGTGCGGACCGGCGCGGTGAACGACGAGGTCACCTTGGCCCTGCCCGGCGGGCAGCAGGTGGTCGCCACGGTCACGCATGAAAGCGTCGAGACGCTGGGCCTGGCGCCGGGCAGCGAGGCGTTCGCGCTGGTCAAGGCGTCGTCGGTGCTGATCGGCGTGCCGTCGCCCGGGCTGCGGCTGTCGGCGCGCAATCAGTTGCCTGGCACGGTGGCGCGCATCGTGCCGGGTGCGGTCAATGCCGAGGTCGTGCTCGCGCTCGATGGCGGCGCCACCATCGCGGCCATCGTCACGCATGCCGGGCTGGACGAGCTGGGTCTGACCGAAGGCGCGCCGGCGCTGGCGATCTTCAAGGCGTCGAGCGTGATCCTGGGGACGATGGACTGAGGTCCACGGTTTGTCCGTTTCCCGCTTTGGGGGAGGCTGGGGGAGGGCAAGCGGCGCTCGCAGGGCCGGCCGCCGTGGTTCGAGACCGCCCCTCTCCCCACAACGCCACTAAGCGCTCAAGCCCTGCGGCGCATAGATCCGCCCGTCGCGGATCTCCATCACATGATCGGCCAGCGCCGCGACATCGTCGGGATCGTGCGAGATGACCAGCATCGGCACCTCCAGGCTGGTCTGCAGCGCGCGCAGTTCGGCCCGCATGCGCGCACGCAGCGCCGGGTCCAGCGCCGAGAAGGGTTCGTCGAGCAGCACGATATCGGGCCGCGTCGCCAGCGCGCGCGCCAACGCCACGCGCTGCTTCTGTCCGCCCGAAATCTCGGCCGGATAGTGGCCGCGAACCTCGCGCAGGCCGAAGGCGTCGATCCAGCGTTCGGCATCGTCATGGCTCTTGCCGCGCGGCGGATTGCGCCAGCCGCGCGCGAGACCAAAGGCGACGTTCTGCGCGACGGTCAGATGCGGGAACAGCGCATAGTCCTGGAACAGATAGGCCACGCGCCGCTGCTGCGGCCGCACATCGACCCCCGCCGCCACGTCGAACAGCGTGCGCTCGCCGAGCACGATGCGCCCGCGGTCCGGCCGCAGCAGGCCCGCGATGGCGCGCAGCGTCAGCGTCTTGCCGGCGCCCGAGGGGCCGAACAGCGCGATGCGGCGGCTGGTGGACGAGAAGCCGATATCCAGCGCGAAATGCCGGTCGGCGGTATCCAGCCGTTTGCTGACTTCGACCTGCAGCGTCGTAGCCGGAGGTGCGGTGACCGGGAGGGAGCCAGGCAGGGGGGCAGACATGCAGCCTCCGTTCAACGCACCGCCTGGCGCGTGCTCGGCACCAGGCGGCCTGCGATCACCAGCAGCAGCACGCAGGTCAGCGAGGTGACCAGCACCAGCAGATTGGCGGTGTCGTCGTCGCCGGCCTGCACCGCTTCGTAGATCGCCACCGACAGGGTCTGCGTGCGGCCGGGCAGATTGCCCGCCACCATCAGCGTCGCGCCGAATTCGCCGAGCGCCCGCGCGAAGGCGAGCAGCACGCCGGCAGCGATGCCGCGCACCGCCAGCGGCAGCGTCACGCGAAAGACGATGCCGGTCTCGCTGACGCCCAGCACGCGCGCGGCGTGCTCCAGCTGCGGATCGACGCCCTCGATGGCCGCACGCGCGGACTTCAGTACCAGCGGAAAGGCGACGATGGTGGCGGCCAGCACCGCGCCCTGCCACGTGAAGACCAGTTCGATGCCCAGCGACGACAGCCATTCGCCGAACACGCCGCGGCGTCCTACCAGCACCAGCAGGTAATAGCCGAGCACGGTCGGCGGCAGCACCAGCGGCAGCGTCAGCACGGCGTCGACCAGGTCGCGCAGCGGCGAGCGCCAGCGCGACAGCGCCACCGCGGCGGCGACGCCGAGCACCGCATTGATCGCGGTGGCCCAGCCGGCCACCTTCAGCGACAGTGCCAGCGGGACCCAGACCGATTCCATCAGCGGGTAGTCCAGGGCGACGTTCAGCGCGGCCGGAAGCCGTGGCGCGCGAGCAGCGCCTGGCCTTCCGAGGACAGCACGAAATCGACGAAGCGCGCAGCCTCGTCCTTCTGGCGCGAGCGGGCGGTCACGGCGATCGGGTAGGTGACCGCCGTGCGCGTCGGCACGTGCGCGACGACGCGGACCCTGCCCGGCGTCACGGCCGCATCGGTGGCGAAGACGAAGCCGGCATCGACCTCGCCGCGCGCGACGTAGTCCAGCGCCTGCCGCGCGTTCTGCGCCGGCACGCCCTTGGCCGAGACGGCCTGCCACAGCCGGGCATCCTCCAGCGCGTCGCGCGTGTAGCGGCCCACCGGCACCGAGGCCGGATTGCCGTAGGTCACGCGCCGCACGTCGTCGCGCAGCAGGTCGCGCGGCGAGGCGAGCTTCAGCGTGCTGTCGGCCGGCTCGACGAGCACCAGCGCATTGGCGGCGAAATCGCGGCGCGAGCCCGGCACGATCACGTGCTCGGCCTGCGCCTTGTCCATGGCCTGCTGGTCGGCCGAGGCGAACACGTCGGCCGGCGCGCCCTGCACGATCTGCTGCATCAGCACGTCGGAGGCGCCGAAATTGAGCACCAGCTTCGTGCCCGGATGCGCCTGCTCATAGGTGGTGGCGACCGCGCGGAAGGCATTGGTCAGGCTGGCCGCGGCGGACACCACCAGTTCGGCGGCCGCCGCGGGGCGGGCCGGCAGGATCGCCAGCATCGCCAGCGCCGCCGCCACGAAGGCGCCTGACAGACGCGAGCGCGCGCGGATGGGCGCGGCGGCAATGGCGGGAGAACGACGAGCAGGCATGG
The DNA here is from genome assembly GCF_026210475.1 of Cupriavidus cauae. Lineage (NCBI taxonomy): Bacteria > Pseudomonadati > Pseudomonadota > Betaproteobacteria > Burkholderiales > Burkholderiaceae > Cupriavidus > Cupriavidus cauae. The sequence goes on along the minus strand of NZ_CP080293.1, from coordinate 3,390,436 downwards.
CAGGTGTTCCGGATTCGGGGAGTCGGTGAGGACAGCGGCCGGGGCCATCGAAGGCGCCCAGCCGCAGAGGCCAGGCGCTGGGCGACACCCGAGTCACATCGAGCGCAATATACGGTGGTATATAGCGGGGCGTCAATGCACGCCGGCGCAGGGCAGCCGATACCCTGGACGCGGTAAATCGGCCCCCGCTCAGGGCACCTCGGGCACCAGCAGGTCTTCGAGGAAGTAGGCCGCCAGTTCGTGCCGGCCACGCAGGCCGGCCTTGGCGTAGATGTTGGTGGCGTGCTGGCGCACCGTCTTCGGCTTGCTGTCGCGCACGCCGGCGATCTCTTCCAGCGACAGGCCCTTGATCAGCAGATAGGCCACCTCGCGCTCGCTGGTGGTCAGGTTCCAGCGATCGAACTGGCTGCTGATCGCATGCCGCATCTGCAGGCCGGCCTGATGCGCGGCCGCGTCGCGCTGCGCCAGCGTCCGCTCGGCCTCGCCCAGCGAGGCGCGCAGCTGGCGGATTTCCTGATCGGTGCGCAGCCGTTCGCGCGCCAGCATGAAGACGCCGGCCAGCGTGATCGAAGTGCCGATCGCATCGATGATGACGTGCTGCAGCCCTTCGGCCTCGTCGTAGTCGAACACCAGGTCGAAGCACGCGTACAGCGCGATAAAGACGAACAGGTAAAGAAAATGCCGTGGCATGGCTGGCGCGAGGGCGAGGCGTGGAATCGGGAAACGGGAAACGGGAATCGGCAATCGGCAAACGCGAAATCACGCGGCGCGGTGCTCCCGGGGAACGCCGCGCCGCGGCATCGGGCAGGGCGGCAAGCCCGCCGAAGGGTCTTACACGATCGGCGTCAGCACCTTGCCGGTTTCGAGGAAGGCGCGCAGATTGTCGAGCATCAGCGCCTGCATCGCGCCGCGCGTCTCGACCGTGCCGCTGGCCATGTGCGGGGCCAGCACGACGTTGTCCAGCCCGATCAGCGCCGGCGGCACGCGCGGTTCGTCGCGGAACACGTCGAGCCCGGCGGCGCCCAGGCGCCCATCGCGCAGCGCTTCGACCATCGCGCCCTCGTCGATCACGCTGCCGCGCGCGACATTGACCAGCACGCCCTTCGGCCCGAGCGCCTCGATGACCTGGCGTGACACCAGCCCTTCGGTTTCCGGGCCGCCGACGCAGGTCACCACCAGGAAGTCCGCCCATGCGGCCAGCGCCAGCAGGTCGGGTTCATGGCGCCACGGCGCGCCCTCGCGCGGACGCCGGTTGTTGTAGGCGATCTCCATGTCGAAGCCCTGCGCGCGGCGCGCGACCTTCTCGCCGATGCGGCCCAGGCCCAGGATGCCCAGGCGCTTGCCGGATACCTTGCTCGTCAGCGGGAACGGGCCCTGGTGCCAGCGGCCGTCGCGCACGAAGCGGTCGCCGTGGGAGATGCCGCGCGCGGCATCGATCATCAGGCCGAAGGCGAGGTCGGCCACGCAATCGTTGAGCACGTCCGGCGTATTGCTGACCTGGATGCCGCGCGCGCGGGCCGCGTCCAGCGCGATGCTGTCGTAGCCGACGCCGAAGCTGACGATCGCCGCCAGTTGCGGCAGCGCGTCGATGACCGCGGCGCTGCAGCCGTGCCGGGCCGAGGTGACCACCACGCGCGCCTGCGCACCATGCTCGCGCAGCCAGGCGGGCCAGTCGTCCTGCTCCCACAGCGCGGCGGCGCCGTGGCGCTCCTGCAGCGTGGCGTTGAGGTGCGGCGCGAGCGGGCCGATCTGGATCAGGTCGATGGCAGGCATGGTGTAGTGGATACGGGAAAAGGACAGCAGAGTGTATCCTGCCGGACGGCCTCTTGTCCGTGCCGGCGGCCTCGCCGGCGGGCTTGCTGGCGTGCTTGCCGCGCAGCACCATGCCGTCGCTTCCGCGAAAGGGGGAATCCGGCGTCTTCAAGCGCCACCGGGTCCCCGTATTCGCGTGGACGACCACGTTTGTCGGCAAAACTGCGTCTCTACCGCCTATCCCGAATCCGAACCCCATGCCCACCGTTTACCTCGCCGGCCCCGATGTGTTCCGTCCCGATGCGATGGCCCATGGCCAGGCGCTGAAGGATCTTTGTGCGCAGCACGGCTTTACCGGCCTGTTTCCGCTGGACCATCAGCTGCCATCCGGCCTGGCCGGCGAGGCCGCGGCGCGCTGGATCTACCAGGCCAATGTCGCGCTGATCCGCCGTGCCGATCTGGTGATGGCCAATCTGGACGACTTTCGGGGGCCGGCCGAGCCGGATTCCGGCACGGCCTTCGAGGTGGGCTTCGCCGTGGCGCTGGGCAAGCCGGTGTGGGCCTATACCGGCGACCGCGGCACCATCGTGGAGCGCGCCGCGGTGGGCCATGACGCCGAGGGGAGGCCGCTCGACGCGCGCGGCTTTCATGTCGAGGACTTCGGCCTGGGCAAGAACCTGATGCTGGCCTGCTCGGTGCAGCTGGTGCAGGGCGGGCCGGCGCAGTGCCTGGCGGCGATGGCCGCGGCGGGCGCCGGCGTCAGGCGCTGAAGGCCCTCGGGGCGGTGAAGGACCCGGAGAGCTTGAAGGACCTGGAGGCGTGAAGGTGCCGGAGCCGCTGAAAGTCCAGATAGGCTGAAGCGCCTGGCGACCCTGGAGGCTGGCGCTGACGGCGCCGAAGCGCTAAGGCTTGCCGCTGACCGTCGCCGGCTCCGTCCGCAACGACGCCACGCCGGCCGCGATCTGCGTGGCGGTGTCGGCCACCACCTGCCGCATCGCCGCGACCACGCCGGCGATGTCGTCGCCGCTGCCCGTGGCGGGCAGTTCGGCCTGCGTGCGTCCGGCCAGCGTGCGGCCATCGGGCAGGCGGCGCACGGTCCAGTTGACGGTGGCGCCGACGCGCGTGCCGGGCTGCGCATCGAGCCGCACCACCTCGGTGGTGATGCGGTACAGCGGCTGCACGCCGCTCAAGCCCTGCTGATAGACATCGACCGCGCCCAGCACGATCTGCAGGCGCTGCGACAGCGCATCGCGCCACTCGTCGGGCAGCGGCGCCGACCAGCGCGCCATGTCGAGCGGGGTCACGCGGCCGTCGGCTCCGCCGATCACGATCTGCTGGCGATTGAGCCGTTCCGGCACGCGCGCCGGCGCGACCTCGATCCACAGCGGCTGGCTGGCGGCGCTTGTGCCCGTGCCTGTGCCCGTGCCTGTGCCCGTGCCTGTGCCCGTGGGCGAACTGGTGCCGCTCACCACCGCGGTGGCGGGCATCGCCGCGCCGGCCGCAGCGGCCTCGCCGCCGTGCGCCAGCGTGTAGTAGCGCGGCTCCGACGACGACGCGCAGCCGCCGAGCAGCAGGGCGCCGGCGCAGGCCGTGGCAAACGTCGCGGCACGCAGCCGGCGGGACAGGATAAGCGAGCCCTTCATCGTTGAGTCTCCGTCTTGCCGCGCAGCAGCGCTTCGGGATGGCGTTCGAGATAGTCGGTCAGCGTGCGCAGCGAGATCGCGGTGCGCGTCAGTTCCTGCAGCATGCGGCGCGTGTCCTGCTGCAGCGGCGCGTCCGAGGCCAGCGTGCCGTTGGCCGACTGGATCGTGCGGCGCGCGTCCTGCAGGGCCGCCAGCACCTCGGGCGCGACGTCGCCCTGCAGCTGCGCGACCAGCTTGTCCGCGCTGGCCAGCGTCGTGTTCAGCTGCGCCACCGTCTTGCGCAGATCCTGGCCGATCTCATCGAACGGCACCTTCTCGATCTTGCCGACGATGCTGCCGAGCTTGGCCTGCAGTTCGTCGAGCGCGCCCGGCATGGTCGGCAGCTCGGCGATTGCGGTATCGGCCGGCGGCTTGACCGCCTTGGCGTTGGGGAAGAAGTCGAGCGCCACGTACAGCTGGCCGGTCAGCAGGTTGCCGGTGCGCAACTGCGCGCGCAGGCCGCGCTGGATCAGGCCCAGCATCAGCTGGCGGGCGCGCTCGCGGTCGGCAAGGTCGCGCTCGCGGAAGCCCATCCGCGACGGATAGAGCTCGACCACCACCGGCAGCCGGAACGACTTGGTCTCGCGCACGTAATCGATGCCGATCGAGCGCACCTGGCCGACCACCACGCCGCGGAAGTCCACCGGCGCGCCGGGCGCCAGGCCTCGCACCGATTGCTCGAAGTTCAGCACCGCCAGCGTCGGCGCCAGTTCCTCGGGCTCCTTCATCGCGTCGGCCTGGTCGCCCGCCAGCAGGAACTGGGTGTTCTCCTTGGCGGCCTCGGTCACGTTCGAGTTCGGCGGCGCCTGGAAGGCGACTCCGCCCAGCAGCATCGTCACCAGCGACTGCGTATTGAGCTTGAAGCCGCCGGCATCGAGCTTCAGGTCGACGCCGCTGGCATGCCAGAAGCGCGTGTCGGCGGTGACCAGCTCGTCGTAGGGCTTGTTGATGAAGACCCGCAGCGTGATGTCGCGGCCGGCCGGTTCGAGCTGATAGGCGACCACCTGGCCGACCTGCACGCGCCGGTAGTAGACCGGCGAGCCGATGTCGAGCGAACCCAGGTCCGCGGCGCGCAGCACGAACTGCTTGCCGGACGAGTCGGTGGTGACCACCGGCGGGGTTTCCAGGCCGACGAACTCGCGCTGGCTTTCCTCGGACTTGCCGGCGTCGACGCCGACATAGGAGCCGGACAGCAGCGTCTCCAGTCCCGATACGCCGCTGACGGCCAGCCGCGGCCGCACCACCCAGAAACGCGTGTCCTTGACCGCGAAGTTGTCCGCGTCCTTGGTCAGGTCGATCGTCGCGACCACATGCGAGCGGTCGGGGGCCAGCCGCACGGACTTGACGAGGCCGATATCGACGTCCTTGTAGCGCACCGGCGTCTTGCCTGGAGCCAGCCCCTCCGCGGTGCGGAAGGTGACCTGGATCTCGGGGCCGCGCTGCGACAGCGTATGGAACAGCAGCGACAGCCCCACCACGGCGGCGACGATGGGAATCAGCCAGACCACCGATGGCAGCCAGCGCGCGCGGCGCCGGCGCGCCGGCTCGCCGGGCTGTGGCGGCCGCGCGGGCGGAGGAGAGGAGGAAAGGTTGTCCGGATCGGGCATCGATAAAAGTCCAGCGTACGTCGGTGTTCGGTATGGGTGATCGGATCGGTGTTCGGTATCGGATCGGTATCGGTATCGGTATCGATGTTCGGCAGCCGTCGCGGCGGCTCAGTCGTTCGCCCGTGCCGAAGCCGGGGCGGCGCCGCCGGGCGCCTCGCGTTGCCCGTGGCCGGCGGCGCGGCCATGCGTGTGGCCCTCCGCGTGGTCGTGCGCATCCCACAGCAGGCGAGGATCGAACGACAGCGAGGCCAGCATGGTCAGCACCACCACCATGCCGAACGCCGCCGCGCCGGTGCCCGGGTCGACCTGGGCCAGCGCGCCGGCGCGCACCAGCGAGGCCAGCAGCGCCACCACGAAGATATCGAGCATCGACCAGCGGCCGATCAGCTCGACCAGCCCGTACAGCTTGGTCTGCTGCCGCAGCCGCCAGGTCGAGCGCAGATGCACCGACAGCAGCAGGAAGGTCAGGATCATCATCTTCAGCAGCGGCACCACGATGCTGGCGATCAGCACCACGATGGCGAGCATGCGCGAGCCCGACAACCACAGATAGATGATCCCCGACAGGATCGTGTCCTCCTGCGTGCCGAGGATCGAGCGGGTGATCATGATCGGCAGCACGTTGGCCGGTATGTACAGGATGTAGGCCGCCAGCAGGAAGGCCCAGGTCCGCGTCAGGCTGGCCGGCTTGCGATGGTGCAGCGTCGCGCCGCAGCGGCGGCACGGCTGGCCCTCCTGGTCGATCGGGCTGAGCGCGTCGCAGGCGTGGCAGGACAGCAGGCCCATCGACGTCGCGGTCGGCACCTCCGGCAGCGGCGTGCGTTCGTCGTCGTCGGCGAGCTCCTGCACGACGCCGGCGACCACCTCGCGCGAGCGGCGCAGCGCGCGCTGGCGCACGGAAGGTTTGGGATCGCCCGGATTCATCGCTGCGCCTCCCCCTGGCGCCGCTCGGCATGGCGCCACAGGTCGCGCGGATCGTAGGTCAGCATCGTCGCCAGCACGATCACCAGCGCGCCGAACGACCACAGCGCGATGCCGGGCAGCACCTGGGCCATTGTCGAGAGCTTCACCAGCGTGACCAGCACGCCCATCATGAAGACCTCGAGCATGCCCCACGGACGGGTCTGGCGGATGCCGCGCATGATGCGTTCGAAGCCCGGGGGGACGGTGCCGCGCATCAGCGGCACCAGCAGATAGGCCATCATCAGCATCTCGGCCAGCGGGAACACGATGGTGGTGGCGAACACCAGCAGCGCCACCAGCGTCATGTTGTCGGCCTGCAGCGCCTGGACGGCGCCCCATAGCGTGGTGCGCGTGCGCACGCCCTGCAGGTCCATCTCGACGATGGGATAGGCGTTCGACACGATGAACAGGATCAGCGCGGTCAGCACCAGCGGCAGCAGCCGCCGATAGGCGCGCCGGCTCTCGTGGTACAGCTCGCCGCCGCAGCGCAGGCACTGCGCGCGTTCGCCGGGGCCGAGCACGAGGCGGCGGTAGACCGCGTCGCAATATTCGCAGGCCACCAGCCGGTCCAGCTCGGCGCGGTCGGTGACGGCAGGGCCCGGCGGGACCCGCTCCATCGACTTTTCAACCGGATTGCCGGACGTCATTCGAACAGATCTCCAACTACCCGCATTGGGAGCGGGAAACACGTCAATATATCGGAATTTCAGTATGTGGCTTTGGGATCACGAAAGCGGGGCTTCGCCGCTGGATGGCGAACGCTGCTTTCCTTCGCTGTCCGCCAATCACCCCGGCAGGGGTCAATGGCAATCGCCATCCCCTTGACCTTCGACCGCCCTCACAGCTTGTAGGTCGACAGCAGGATGCTGGTCTCCGTCGCCGCAATCCCCTCGATCAGCCGAATCCGGTCCAGCGTCCGGTCGAACGCCTCCAGCGTGTCCGCGCGCAGCTCCGCGATGATGTCCCAGCGCCCGTTGGTCGTATGCAGCGTCTGCACGTTCGGCTCGCCGCGCAGGGCCTGCAATACCTTGCCGATGCGGTTGCCTTCCACCGAGATCGTCGTCAGCGCGCGGATGCGGTGCGGCTCCGCCTCGGGCTTGAGCCGCACGGTGTAGCCGACGATCACGCCCGCCTCCTGCAGCTTGTCGATCCGGTTCTGCACGGTCGCGCGCGACAGCCGCAGCGCCTTGGCCAGCGCGGTGGTCGGCGTGCGCGCATTGTCGCGCAGCAGTGCCAGCAGTTGGCGGTCGATATCGTCCATGGCGGCTCGCAGGTCTCGCGGCGGATGGCTTCGAAAACGCCGGCCCATGCCGGCTCGCAGGTTCCCGGCGGATGGCTTGGCAAAACGCCGGCCCATGCCGCCATTCTGTCATAGGGACCGCGCTTTTTGCGCAGTTTGTGCGCTATCCGCTGGCGCGCGTGTGCACCACAATCCATTCCGACAATAACCCGAACCGGAAGGAGTGCGGCGTGATCACCGAACCCACCATCCTGCTTGTCGAGCCGACCCACTACGACGTGTCGTACAGCATCAATCCGTGGATGGATCCGCTGCGCTGGGCCGCCGATCCGCAGGGCATGCATCGGGGCGCGCTGCGCGCGTTCGCCGAGCTGCGCGACGCGCTTGAAGCGGCCGGCTTCGCGGTCGAGGTCGCCGCGGGCGAGCCCGGCCTGCCCGACATGGTGTTTCCCGCCAATGCCGCGGTGGTGCTCGACGGCCGCGCGCTGCTGGCGCGCTTTCGCTACCCGCAGCGGCAGGGCGAGGAAGCGCCGTTCGCGCGCCTGTTCGCCGGGCTGCGCGAGCGTGGCCTGCTCGACGAGGTGGCCACGCTGGCCGACGGCTGCTACCAGGAGGGCGCGGGCGACTGCATCTGGGATGCGGTGCGCGGCCACTTCTGGGCCGGCTTCGGGCCGCGTTCGGCCCGCTGCGCGGCCGATGCGGTCGGCGCCTATTTCGGACGCGAAGTGGTCGCCCTGGAGCTCGCCACCGCGCAGAGCTACCACCTCGACGTCTGCTTCTGCCCGCTGGCCGGCGGCGAAATTTTGTACTACCCGCCGGCCTTCACCGAGGCCTCGCTGCGCGAGCTGCACGCGCGGCTGCCGGCCAGCCAGCGCATCGAGGCCAGCGCCGACGACCTGCGGCATTTCAGCGTCAACGCCGTCAATCTGCACGACCGCATCGTGATGGCGCGCACCACGCCTCGCCTGCGCGATGCGCTCGGCAAGCGCGGCTATCGCGTGCAGGAGGTCGATCTCGCGCCGTTCATGCTTTCCGGCGGCGGCGCGTATTGCATGACGCTGCGGCTCGATCGCAGCAGCGGGGCGCGCCAAGGGATCGAGCAAGCGTCCGGCGGCCGGGCCAGCGTCGCGGCGGCCTGACCGTTGACGGGGCCAGGGCCATGGCTTCAGCACAGAACCACAAGGAGACGACGATGAAGGAGACCGCGATGACCCGCTTCCTGGACGCGACGGCGGTGGCGGCCCTGGTGCGCAGCATCGGCGTGCAGACCGCGCTGCGGCAGCTGGCCGAGCACGTGCGGCAGGACTTCCTGCGCTGGCAGCGCTTCGAGAAGTCCGCGCGGCTGGCCAGCCATTCGCCGGTCGGCGTGATCGAGCTGATGCCGGTCACCGACGGCGAACAGTACGCGTTCAAATACGTCAACGGCCATCCGCGCAACGCCGCGCACGCGATGCCGACCGTGATGGCGTTTGGCGCGCTGGCCGAGGTCTCGACCGGCTTTCCGCTGCTGCTGGCCGACATGACGCTGGCGACCGCGCTGCGCACCGCGGCGACCTCGGCGGTCGCCGCCAGGGCGATGGCGCCGCACGGCACCACCGCGATGGCGCTGATCGGCAATGGCGCGCAGGCAGAATTCCAGGTGCTGGCCTTCCACGCGATGCTCGGCGTGCACGAGATCCGCGCCTACGACGTAGACCCAGCGGCGACCGCCAAGCTGCAGCGCAACCTGGCCGGCCTGACCGATACCGGCGCGCTGCGCATCCTGCCGATGGCGTCGATCGACGAGGCGCTGGCCGGCGCGCACATCGTGTCGACGGTGACCGCCGACAAGACCCGCGCCACCATCCTGCGCGACGAGCAGATCGCGCCCGGCGTGCATATCAACGCGGTCGGCGGCGACTGCCCCGGCAAGACCGAACTCGACCCGGCGCTGTTGCGGCGCGCACGCGTCGCGGTCGAATACGAGCCGCAGTCGCGGCTCGAAGGCGAGATCCAGCAGATGCCGGCGGACTTCCCGGTCATCGAGCTGTGGCGAATCCTGAATGGCGAGGTGCCGGGCCGCACCGCGGTCGAGGACGTGACGCTGTTCGATTCGGTGGGCTTCGCGCTGGAAGACTATTCGACGCTGCGCTGGCTGCACGCCGCCGCCTGCGCGCGGCACGCGGGGCGCTATGTGGAGCTGGTGGCGACGCCCGACGATACGCGGGATCTATATGGCTGGCTGATGCGGCAGGACGAAGCCGACGGCGCGCCGGTCACGCGGCGGGCGGCCGCTTGATGGAGCCGCGCCAGCGACCTGGCTGAGCGACCGGGCTGAGCGACCGGGCTAAGCGACCGGGGTGAGCGGCGCGGCTGGGCGACTCGACTGAGCGGCTTGACTGGGCTGCTTGACTGGGCTGCTTGACTGAGCGTCTTGACTGGGCGACCGGCCCGAGCGCAAGCGCCGCCCGCGGTTCAGATCCACACCGCCGGATGGCGCATCAATCGCTGCACCCGCACGAAGGCTTCGACTTCGTCGTCGGTCGGCGCCTTCAGGAACACCATGATGCCCCAGCGCTGCAAGGTCTCCGCCATGCCGCGCGCAGCCTCGTCGGGCGCCACGACGGCGAACAGCACATGGCGCGCCGTGCAGAACGACTGCAGCTTCTCCAGCGGCTCGAGGTCGCTCTCGCGCAGGCGCTCGACCTGGCACAGCACCAGCGTCGGGTGCGAATCGCCGGCGCCCATATAGGTGATCAGGGTCGCCTTGCCGCGCGTCAGCACGGTCCTCTCGAACGGCGACCGGTGGCTCGACATGCCGGCGCAGGATCTGGGATCGGGCTTCATCGCGTGGCTTCCTGGCAGGGAACGGGCCGGGCCGGCCGCCGTGCGGCCGCTCCGGGCATGGCGCCGAGAATCGTGGCCGCGGCGCTTTTGCGCTGAGTATCCCTGTTGCGGTGGCCGCCGCTCTGTTCGCTAGCCGACAGAGGGCGCGGGCCCGGGCGGGGGCTGCCGGCGGCTGCCGACGGCGGCTTACAGCCCGTACTTCCTGACCTTGTCGAACAACGTCGTCTTGGCCACCCCCAACGCCTCACTAGCCCGGCTCAAATTCCCCTCATGCCGCCGCAGCGCATCCGCGATCAACGCCCGCTCGAATTGCTCCACCGCCTGCGCCAGCGGCAATAGGGCCGGTTCCTCGGTGCCCTGTTCGGGATTGCAGCCCAGGCCAAGCACATGCCGCTCGGCCAGGTTGCGCAGCTCGCGCACATTGCCGGGCCACGGATAGGCGACCAGCCGTGCGAGTTCGGCGGGGGAGGCGGGACGCGCGTCGCGCTCGAAGCGCAGCGCCGCCTGCGCGACGAAGTGGTCGAACAGCAGCGGCACGTCCTCGCGCCGCTCGCGCAGCGGCGGCAGTTCCAGCGTGATCACGTTGAGCCGGTAGTAGAGGTCGGCGCGGAACTGGCCGGCGTCGGCCAGGGCCTTGAGGTCGGCCTTGGTCGCCGCGACCACGCGGGCGTCGACCGGCACCGGCGTATTGGAGCCGAGCCGTTCGACCACGCGCTCCTGCAGCACGCGCAGCAGCTTGATCTGCATCGACATCGGCATGCTCTCGATTTCGTCGAGGAACAGCGTGCCGCCCTCGGCGTGTTCGATCTTGCCGATGCGGCGCTTGGCGGCGCCGGTGAAGGAGCCGGCCTCGTGACCGAAGATTTCGCTCTCGAACAGCTGCTCCGGCAACCCGCCGCAGTTGATCGGCACGAAGTTGCGCGCGTGGCGGGTGCTGGCGTCGTGCAGGCAGCGCGCCACCAGTTCCTTGCCGGTGCCGGTCTCGCCGTGGATCAGCACATTGGCGCTGGTGTCGGCAAGATCGGCGATCAGGCGGCGCAGCCGTTCCATCGCCGGCGACACGCCGATCAGCCGCGCCTCGAGCCGTTCGCGGCCGGCCAACCGGTCGCGCAGTTCGGCGACCTCAAGTGCAAGGCGGCGCTGCTCCAGCGCGCGGCGCGCGACCTCGACCAGCCGCTCGGGGGCAAAGGGCTTTTCCAGGAAGTCGTAGGCGCCTTGCTTCATCGCCTGCACCGCCAGGCCGACGTCGCCATGGCCGGTGATCATCACCACCGGCAGCGCGGCGTCGCGGGCCTTGAGCTGCGCCAGCAGCGCCATGCCGTCGATGCCGGGCAGGCGGATGTCGCTGACGACGATGCCGGGGAAGTGCGGCGCCACCGTCTGCAGCGCGGCCTCGGCCGTGCCGACGGCGCGCGTGGCGATGCCTTCGAGGCGCAGCGCCTGTTCGCAGCCCAGCCGGACGTCGGCGTCGTCCTCGACGATCAGTACCGACAGGTCATTGAGTTTGGGCGCCATGGTGTGTCTCCTTGCCGGCCATCGGCAGCACCATCGTGAAGCAGGCGCCGCCGTCGGGATGATTGCTGGCGACCAGCGTGCCGCCGTATTCGTCCAGGATCCCGGCCGACAGCGTCAGGCCGAGGCCCAGACCCTGTCCCGCCGGCTTGGTGGTGAAGAAGGGTTCGAACAGCCGCGCGAACGCTTCCTCGGACAGGCCCGGGCCGTTGTCGCGGACGGTGCAGCGGACCATGCCTTCGGCCACCGCGGCGCGCAGCTCGAGACGGGCCGGCTGGGCACCTTGCGCCGGGCCGGCCGCCATCGCGTCGAGCGCATTGCCGATCAGGTTGACCAGCACCTGTTCGAGCCGGTTGGGATCGCAGGCGACTGCCAGCGTGCGGTCGACATCGCGCACGATCTGCGGCTGCACCGCCTGCACGCGCGTCTCCAGCAGGAACAGCGCGTTGTCGATCGCATCGGCCAGCAGCGCGCTGCCCTTGCCGTTGCGGCCCGGCTTGCGGGCGAAGGACTTGAGCGCGCCGGTGATGCGGCCCATCTTTTCGACCAGGCCGATGATGGTGCCGAGGTTCGCCTGCGCGGTGGCGAGGTCGCCGCGCGCAAGGAATTTCTGGGTGTTGCCCGACAGCGTGCGCAGCGCGGCCAGCGGCTGGTTCAGCTCGTGCGCGATGCCGGTCGACATCTGTCCGACTGCCGCCAGCTTGCCGGCCTGCAGCAGACCGTCCTGGGCCTGGCGCAGTTCGCGCTCGGTGCGGATGCGCTCGGCGATCTCGGTCTGCAGCAGATGGTTGGCGCTGGTCAGGTCGGCGGTGCGTTCGGCGACCTTGCGTTCGAGCTCGCTGTTGGCGGCCTCGAGCGCGGCGCGCGCGGCCAGCCGCTCGCTGACGATGCGCCGGCGCACGTTCCAGGCGGCGCCGAGCAGCAGCACGAAGGCGGTCAGCACGCCGCACAGCGCGGCGGTGTTCAGCGCCGCCATACGTGCCTGCGACGTATCGGTCAGCAGCGTCAGCTGCCATTCGGTGCCGGGCAGCATCGCGTTCTGCTCGAGCATCGATGGGCCGCGGCGCATGCGTACCAGCGCGTCGCCGTTGTTCATCGCCCGCACGCGAGTGAATTCGAGCGGCTCCAGCGGCGCGCGGTTGTACTGCAGGCTGCGGTTCAGCCGTTCGCGCTGCGCGGCGCTCAGCGGCCGCCGCGCGCGCAGCTTCCACGACGGCTCGGAGGCAAGGATCACCACGCCGTTCTCGTCGGACAGCAGCATCTGCATGTCGGCGCTCTGCCAGCGCTGCTCCAGCGGCTCGAGGCCGACCTTGACCACCGCGACGCCGCTGGGCCGCTGGCCGTTGCCATTGCCCAGGGGCGCCGACAGGTAGTAGCCCGATTCATCGCGCGTGGTGCCGACGCCGTAGAAGCGTCCCAACTGGCCGTCGATGGCGGCCTGGAAGTAGGGGCGGAAGCTCAGGTCTTCGCCCAGATAGCTGTCGGGGCGCTGCCAGTTGCTGGTGGCGCGCACGCGTCCCTGGCGGTCGAGCACGAACACGGCCAGCGTGCCGGCGCGCGCATTGACCGCGGCCAGGTGCGCGTTGGCCGCGGCGACGCGGGCGGAATCCTCGGGCCGCGCCAGCAGCGAGCTGATCTCGTCGTCCAGCGACAGCAGGCTCGGCACGAAGTCGTAGCGCGCCAGTTCGCTGGAGAGGGCCTGGCCGTAGAGCCGCAGCTGCACCTGGCCGCGCTCGGCCTGGCGGGCCAGCGCGGCGTCGAAGGTATAGCGGTAGCCCAGCCAGCCGGCCAGGCCCACCAGCCCGGCCAGCGCCAGCAGCGCGAGCAGCTGCGCGGCGGCGGCCAGTCCGCGCTCGCGGTGGGGCGGACGATGGTGCGCAGGGCGGGCCGGGCGGGAGGGGACGGCAGCAGCGGTGGCAGCAGCAGCGGCGGCAGGGCCGGAACGGGGCGAAGACACGGCGGAAGACTGGCGGTTCGGCATGGCGGTTATCTGCATGCGCTCTCTTTTATCACACCCGGTGAGCCGGCCCGGACGCTCGGGTCCGCTGCCCTTCATCACCCGGCGCCCCGAATGAAAAAGGCCCGGCCGCCGGATTGGCGGTCGGGCCCCTGGCACGCCCCGTGGAGCAGGCAGGGAGGCTACTTGCTCGCCAGGACCTGGACGGGTGCCAGGTCGGTAGCGCCGTCTTCAGCGGTGTCGTCCGCTTCTTCCGGCACCGGCGCGCCGATCGCGCCTTCGCTTTTGGCGACGACGGTCGTGGCAATGGCGTTACCGAGCACGTTGGTGACGGTGCGGCCCATATCGAGAACATGGTCGATGCCCAGCACCAGCAGGATGCCGGCCTCCGGCAGGCCGAACATCGGCAGCACGGCGGCGACCACCACCAGCGAGGCGCGCGGCACGCCGGCGATGCCCTTGCTGGTGACCAGCAGCACCAGCAGCATGGTGATCTGCTGGGTCAGCGTCAGCTCGATGCCATAGACCTGCGCGACGAACAGCGCCGCGAACGAGGTGTACATGATCGAGCCGTCGAGGTTGAACGAGTAGCCGAGCGGCAGCACGAAGTTGGTGATGCGCTCCTTGACGCCGAAGCGGGTCAGCTGGTCGATCACCTTCGGATAGGCCGACTCGCTGCTGGCGGTGGCGAAGCCGATCATCAGCGGCGCGCGCAGCGTCTTGAGCAGGCGGAACACGTCGCGGCCGAGGAACAGATAGCCGCCGAAGATCAGCGCGACCCACAGCAGCGCCAGCGCCAGATACAGGCTGCCGAGCAGCTTGGCGTAGACCGTCAGCACGCCCAGGCCCTCGGCGGTGATCACCGCGGCGATGGCGCCGAACACGCCGACCGGGGCGAACGCCATCACATAGTTGGTGACCTTCAGCATCACCTTGGCCAGGCCATCGATCGCCGCCAGCAGCGGCTTGCCCGGACCGTCCTTGACGGCGCCCAGCGCGAAGCCGAAGAACAGCGAGAACACCACGATCTGCAGGATCTCGTTGTTGGCCATCGCCTCGGCGATGCTCTTCGGGAACATGTGGGTGACGAAGTCGCGCAGGTTCAGCGCGCCCGTCTTCAGGTTCGAGGTGGCGTCGGCCGGCGGCAGCGGCAGGTTCATGCCATGGCCGGGCGTCAGCAGATTGGCCATCACCAGGCCGAGCAGCAGCGAGGTCACCGACGCGATCACGAACCAGCCCATTGCCTTCAGGCCGATGCGGCCGACCGCCTTGCCGTCGCCCATGCTGGCGATGCCGCTGACCAACGTGGCGAACACCAGCGGGCCGATGATCATCTTGATCATCCGCAGGAACACGTCGGTCAGGATCGACAGATGGCCGGCGATCGATTTGGCCGCGGCGGCATCGGGCGCGAGGTGGTGCGCGGTGGTGCCGGCCAGCAGGCCGAGCAGCATGGCGAACAGGATCAGGGTGGGCAGTCGGTTCAGTTTCATCGTGATTCAAACCTGGGGCGTCCGGCGCGGGCCGGACAGCTTGGGAAACGAAAGACGCGCAAGGCGGCGTACCGCCCCGCACAGCTCGACGGGCGCCGGAGCGCCCGGGCGGCGACGCGGGCCGGCTTCAGGTCAGCCGGCGGGGACGCAATCGGGGGCGCTGTGTGGGCCGGGCGGGCGGGGTGGGGGCTGCCATGTCGTTTCCTCCATCGTTGTGGCGCAGCCGGGGGCGGCGACGCTATAGATGGGGGGCCTAGTTCGCACGAGGCGTGCCAGCTTTGCCAGGCTGACAGCAGCCTGCAAGTGATTGAAACGAAAGGGAAAAGTTTCGCGCGCTGGCGACCGCGTTCGGATTTCCGAGCGGGCGTGGTGTGGGCGTGTTCGGATTTCCGAACGGCGGACGGGAGATGGCCTGGTCCTCAGGTCCGCAGGTCCTCAGTGCTCCGCGTGCTCCGTACTCGAGGTGCTTCAAGGTGCTCAAGGTGCCCGGGTGCTCCGGGCACCAAATCCCCCGGTCGCGCAGGGCCTCCAGGCCCTCAAGGCGCCGACGACATCCCGGCGTCCCGGCCGCCGCGCGGTTCCGCGCCGCTGTCCGACCTCAGTGCCCGGGCACGTTCGAGCAGCCGATCCAGCGCCCGCGTCGCCAGCCTCAGCGGCCACGGCACCTCGCGGCGGCAGAAGGCGATCTTGCGCACATGGCGGTCGACCTCCCACAGCCATGTCGTGTGCGCCGGGAAATGTCCGACGTCGCCGGCCCGCAGCGTGCGCACCTGTCCGCCGGGGCTGGTCACCCGCACCTCGCCGTCGAGGATCACCACGGTCTCCTCGACGCTGAAACGCCAGGCGAACGCGCCGGCGCTGCATTCCCACAGATGGGTCGACGCCAGTCCGTCGCGCGCCATCGCATGGGTCGCGGCGCGCGCATGCGGCCGGCCGGCGCGCACCCAGCCCGGTTCGATTGGGCAGTCCTCAAGCGTCATCGCCTCGATGCGGCTGAACACGCCTTCGATGCGGGCGTCGGGTGCGTGGGCGGGCCTGCGTGGCGGCATGGCGCGGTCTCCTGTCTTTTCCGGTAGCGCGGATGGGCCCAGCGGGCGTGGTCCCAGCGTAGCGAGGCCGCACTTCCGGTCTCTGTGCGTTCACGCACGATGCCATCCCACCTTTGCGGATCAAGATCGAGGCGAGGTCCTTCCGATTCGCTTGCCCGGAAACTAAAGAAGCACGCATTCCGCGTGACTTTTGCAGTTGCACACGTCGTACATTCCCGCCATCCCGAATTCGATAGTGCGCCGCACCATACGGTGCGTCGGTCTTGTGTCTGCAGTGTATTTGCGATGTGTCGCCAGCAGCGCCTGGCGGCCGTTGCGGGGACGACCATCATGCCTACGACTGCCTTTGCACCTTCCTTCACGGGTTTGCCGCTGACGGCCCCATTGCCGCAGGGGCCGCTGCAAGGACCGTTGCGGCAAGGACCGTTGCCGCCGCCTGCGGCCGCGGGCAAGGTCGGCGCCGACGCCGCGGTGCTCGCCGGCGTGGCCTGCCGCATCACCGCCGACAAGGCCACCAAGCCGATCGGCCGGCTCGGCAAGACCGAATGCGTGCTCTATCCGTTCTGGGGGCTCCTGGCCGCCGCGCTGACCGGCGTGCGCGGCGCGCAACTGCCCGCCATGCTGCGCGATGTTCCGAGCGCCGGCATCCTCGCCACGTGCAGCTTTCGGATCGGAATCGCGATGCCGGTGCTGGCGGCGCTGGAGGCTGGCGTGGCGATCGCACGATTCGTCAAGGTGGTGCGCAAGCGCGGCCGTCTGGACGCGCGGCTCCGGGATACCGCCGCCGACCACACCCGGTGCGAAGCGGCGCTGCGCCAGCGGCTGGCTTCGCGCACCGAGGCGGCGCTGCCCGCCGAGCGCGCGGTGCGGCGGCAGCAGCGGCAGGCGCTGTGCGACGACGGCAGCCTCGACGCCTTCCTGCTGTATCGCCATTCGCGCGCGGAGCGCGGCGACAACGACGGCAAGCTGTTCAGCAGCGGCCTGACGCTGGCGCGCGATGCCGTCGTGCAGGGCGTGGCCGCCTCGTCCGGTGTGCTGCAGGTGCTCAGCCGGATGCTTCCCACCGTGGCGGCCGCGCTGCCTTGGACCGGCATCGCGGGATGCGCGGCGTCGGTGGCCATGTCGACGGCCCAAATCGTCACCGGTGTCATGCAGTGGCGAGACTCGGCCAGGCAGCGCGCGGCGTTGCATCAGCGGCGCGAGGTCCTGCGGCGTTCGCCGCTGGCCGCCGCCCTGGACGGCCTTGAGCGCCACGGCGCTGCGGCCACCGTCTGCAAGGCGCAGCCGCTGTCCCCGCGGCGGCAGCGCATCGTCGGCGAGGCCGACCCCGCCCAGCTGCGGCAGACGGCGGACTTCTATCGAACCGTGATGCAGTACTGCGACAGCCAGATCGGCGAGGCGATCGAGTCCGCGAACAAGGATGTGCGCAAGGCCGGCCTGCGCATCGCGTACGGTGCCGGCACGCTGGGCGTCAACGGCGCTGTGCTCGGACTGACGGTGGCCGCGTTGACCACCGTGACCGCGGCCACCGCGGGCACGGGGCTGATGGTGGTGGGCGGGGTGCTGGGGCTGTGCTGGCTCGGTTTCGCGGTCTACCGGATGGTGAAATGGGTCAAGAGCCGGCGCGCGCTGCGGGACGCCGCACTGACGGCCCGGCAGGTGCTGACGCCCGCCGCCGGCAACGACGCCGCCGCCGCCAAGGCGATCGCCGCGGCCTGCGCGCAGCTCGATGCCGGCAACGCGGCCGATCACCGCCATGTGATCGCGGCACGCGTGATGCAGCATCTGCAGGCGCGCGGTTCCGCGCAGGCGCTGGCCGAGCGCAGCCTGGCACGCGCGCTGATGCGCACCCTCGGTGCGGATGCCGAAGTAGTGGCCGCGATCGAGTCCGCGCAGACGCCTGAGCAATGCCGGCTGGCAATCAAGCTGGTGCTGCGTCATCTCGACGGCCGCTGCATCGATCCGGGGCGCGAGCAGGAGGCTGTGTCGACGCGCGATGCCGATGGCGCGTCGGAGCCGCCGGTGGAGGCGCCGGACGATGCACAGCGCGGCGTGCAACGCGATGTGCGCGACGACCGCGTGCCGCTGTTGCACCGGATGGCCGCCACCGCCAGTGCGAGCTGATCAGGCCGGGCCGGCAGCGGCGATCTGCGGCGATCGTCCGCGACCGCGCCGCGAGCCTGCCGCGAGCCCGGCGGGACCCCACGGCGAAACTGCGGCGACACCGCGGCGAAACCGCGGCGAAACCGCGGCGAAACCGCGGCGAAACCGCGGCGAGCTGTCGCTACCGCGACTGCCGCTGCGCCGTCTCGCCTGGCACGCTGCCCGCGCAGCGCGCCAGGTAGTCCTCCAGCGGCATCGGCCGGCCGATCGCATAGCCCTGCGCATAGTCGACGCCGATCTCGCGCAGCACGTCCAGCGTGGCTTCGTCCTCGACCGATTCGGCCACGGTGCGGATGCCCAGCCGGTGGCCGATGTCGTTGATCGAACTGACGATTTCCCGATCCACCGCGCTCGCGGCCAGATGCCGGATGAAGCTGCCGTCGATCTTCAGGTAGTCGACCGGGAACTGCTTCAGATAGGCGAACGACGACAGGCCGGCGCCGAAGTCGTCCAGCGCCATGGTGCAGCCGGCCTTGCGCATGTCGGCGACCAGCCGGTTGGCCGCGGCCATGTTGTTGATCAGCGCGGTCTCGGTGATCTCCAGCCGGATGCGGCTGGCCGGCAGCACCGAGTTCGACAGCTCGGCATGCAGGAACGGCAGCAGGAAGGGCTCGCCCAGCGAATTGGCCGACAGGTTGATCGACACCGACAGCCCGGGCACCGCCAGCAGCCGCGCGCCGAAATCGCGCAGCACGTGCTGGATGACCCAGCGGTCGACATGGCCCATCAGGTCGTAGCGCTCGGCCGCGGGGATGAAGGCGCCGGGCATCACCAGGCTGCCATGCTCATCGACCATGCGCACCAGGATCTCGATATGGGTCGGAGGGGAGGACGCAGCCGGCGATGCGGACGCAGATGCGGATGCCGATACGGACGCAGATGCGGACGCCGATGCCGGCATCGATGCGGACGCCGATGCAGAGGACGATGCTGTCGTCGATGCCGGCGGCGTACCCCCGGCCTCCGGCGCCAGTGCGCGGATCTCCTGCGCAAACAGCCGGAAGCGGTTGGCCTCCAGCGCCGAGTGGATGCCCGCGGCCACCTGCAGCTCCCGATGGTGACGGCACGCATCGCTTTCGTCGCGGCGATAGACCGAGACGCGATTGCGGCCCGCCGCCTTGGCGGCGTAGCAGGCCACGTCGGCGCGGCTCATCAGCTCGCCCAGCGGTGGCGCCTCGCGATCGATCGCCGTGATGCCGACGCTCGCGCCGACGTCGTAGACGCGGCCTTCCCACGGAAAACGCCGCGCTCGGATCGCATCGATGACCTTCAGGCAGACGCGCTCGCCCTGGTCCACCGAGCAGTTGCGCAGCAGCAGTGCGAACTCGTCGCCGCCCAGGCGCGCCAGCAGATCGCCCGGACGCACCTGGCTGCGGATCACGTGTCCGAGCTCGCGCAGCAGCACGTCGCCGGCCGCGTGGCCCGCCGTATCGTTGACGATCTTGAAGCGGTCCAGATCGATGAAGCACAGCGCATGCTGCTGATCGAACTCGCGCGCCGACTCGCACGCCTCGCGCAGGCGCTGCTCGAACCAGATGCGGTTGGGCAGCCCGGTCAGCGCGTCGTGCATCGCCGAATGGGCGAGCTTGCGCTGCAGCGCGCGCGCGGTGGTGATGTCCTGGAACACCAGCACCGCGCCGATCACGTCGCCGCGCGGCGTCAGCACCGGCGCGGCGGAGTCCTGCACGTCGTGGCGCTCGCCATGGCGGCTGATCAGCACCGCGCCGTCTTCGAGATAGACCGGGCGCAGCGTCTGCAGGCACTTGGCGACCGGGCAGGCAATCGGCTGGCCGGTGGTCTCGTCGACCACGTGGAAGACCGTGGCGAGCGGCCGGCCGTCGGCCTCCGCCATGGTCCAGCCGGTCAGCTGCTCGGCGATCGGATTGATGAAGGTGATGCGCAGCGCGGCGTCGGTGCAGATCACCGCATCGCCGATCGATCGCAGCGTGATATGCAGGCGCTCCTTCTCCTCGAACAGCGCCTCCGTCAGACGATGGTGCTCGGTGATGTCCCAGTTGGTGCCGACCATCGACAGCGCCGTGCCATCGTCGGCGCGCGAGACCACCGCCATCGCGCGGATATGCCGCACCTCGCCGTCGGGCCGCACGATCCGGTACTGCGTGTCGAAGGGCTGCGTGCCCTTGACCGCCTGGCGCATCTCGTGGCGCGCGCGCATGACGTCGTCGGCATGCACCATCGCGATCCAGCCGTCCAGGTCCGGTGCGCCGCCGACGGCCTCGGTGCCGTGCAGCGCGTGCATGCGGCGGTCCCATGACAGCGTGCCGGCGGCGATGTCCCATTCCCAGATGCCGACCCGGCCCGCTTCGACGGCCAGCTCGGTGCGCCGCGACAGCGCTTCGAGCCGCTGCTGCGCGAGCTTGTGTTCATGGATGTCCTCGACCTGCGCGATGAAATGCAGCGGCGCGCCGGTGGCCTCGTCGCGCACCAGCGATACCGCCAGCAGCGTCCAGATGAAGTTCCCGTCCTTGCGGCGGTAGCGCTTCTCCATCCGGTAGCTGTCGGTCTGGCCGGCCACCAGCCGTTCGAGCTGCGCCAGGTCGGCGGCGAGGTCGTCCGGGTGCGTGATGTCCTGGAAGGCGATGCGGCTCAGCTCGGCCGCGCTGTAGCCGAACAGCTCGCACATCGCGCGATTGACCTGCTGCCAGCGGCCGTCGAGGCTGACCAGCGCCATGCCGATCGCCGAATGCTGCATCGCCTGGCGGAAGCGCCGTTCGCTGCCGCGCAGCTCGCTGCGGTCGCGGCGATTCTGCTCGCTCAGGTAGGCGATGCAGACCGGGAACACCAGGATCAGGCTGGTCGACAGCTTCATCGCATGGGTCAGGAATGCCGGCGCGTCGACCAGGCCCGCCTGTGCCGCGGCCAGTCCGAGCATCACCGTGACCAGCATCGACAGCAGCGTCAGCAATGCGGTGGTGAAGGGGTTGGTGAACAGCGCGGCGACCACCAGCGGCAGCGACAGCACGCCGAAGGGGTCGTGGGTCTGCAGCACCGACAGGCCGCCGACCGAGGCGGTCAACAGCAGCAGCCCGGCCACGCGCGGCAGGCGTGCGCGGGAAAAGGTCTCCCGCAGGCGCTCGCGCGAGTAGGTGACCGACAGCGGCACCAGCATCAGCATGCCGATCGCATCGGCGCTCCACCAGGTCGACCAGATGTCGCCGATGGGCCGGCCATAGGCGGCGGAGATGGCCGCGGCGCCGATGGTGGCGCCGATCACGGGCGCCAGCGTGCAGGTCGCCCCCAGCATCAGCGCGAAGCGGGCCAGCGGCACCGCGCTGGCCCGGCCGATCCCGCCGCTGATGCTCGGCGCCAGCCACGCGACGAACAGGATCTCGGCAACATTGGACGCGCCCAGCACCAGCGCCAGCCACCAGGGGTCGCCGAACATCGCATTGGCGGCCACGCCCGACACCAGCATGCCTGCCAGCATCCAGGCGCGCTCGCGCGGCCGCTGGTGCAGCGCCACGCCGGCGCCGAACGCGGTGGCCAGCCAGACGATCGCCGCATTGCCGGGATAGCGCGTCAGCGCGATGCCGGCGATCGCCAGCAGGAAGAACAGCGCGGACGCAAGCGATACGCGCTGCCAGCGAGGCAGGGCGGGCAGGGGCGGGGCTTCCTGAGCGGACGTCATGGGAAGGTGTGTTGGCGCATGGCGTGGTGCCGGCGACGGGCGGACAAGATGCGGGGCCAGGAGGCATCCCGTGCCATCCGGCGCGGTGCCGGGCAACGGGGGCCACGCCGGACGCGGGTCCGGCAGCATCGGGCGACTATAGCGACAGGCCGATGCCGGCCAAGCGCCGATAAGGCGCAAAGTCGGGGCGCATTTGGGGATGGCGCTCGGCGGCGTTTTGAGGTAGGGGCCGTGCGGATTGGCGGCGGAAGGGGGACGGAAGGGCGGCGGAAAGGCGGCGGAAAGGCGGCGGAAAGGCGGCGGAAAGGCGGCGGAGGGCGGCGGAGGGCGGCGGAGGGCGGCGGAGGGCGGCGGAGGGCGGCGGAGGGCGGCGGAGGGCGGCGGAAGGGCGGTGGAAGGGTGGTGGAAGGGCGGTGGAAGGGCGGTGGAAGGGCGGTGGAAGGGCGGTGGAAGGGCGGCGGTATTGCCGCGGTATTGCGGCGATTACCTTGCAGGTCATCGCATTGCGCGCGGCCAGCGACGATGATGAAGCCATCGCAACCGCCATTCGTTTTTCCCTTCGTTTTCCCTTAGCCTTCCCTTCACCCTACGGAGATCGACCATGCAAACCGTCCAACCGACCCGCCTGCTGCGCCATGTCCTTCTCGCCGACGCCATCGTCAGCGGCCTGATGGGCCTGCTGATGGTGTTCGACGCCAACGTGCTGTCCCACTGGTTCGCCATTCCGGCGTCCTGGCTGCGCTATGCCGGCCTGGTGCTGCTGCCCTATGCCGCCATCGTCGGCCTGCTTGCGACGCGCAATCCGATGCCGCGCGCGCTGGTGCTGGCGGTGATCGCCTGCAATGCGCTGTGGGCGATCGACTGCATGCTGCTGCTGGCCGCCGGCTGGTTGTCGCCGACCTGGCTGGGCAGCGCCTTCGTGCTGCTGCAGGCCTGGGGCGTGGCGGTGTTCGCGTGCCTGCAGTGGGTGGGCCTGCGCCGCGCGCAAGGGCAGCGCAGCGCGATGGCCTGAGCGCCCGGACTCGACGCCTTGCCCCACGCCGCTCGCCGATGCGGGCGGTTTTTCATACCCCGCTCAATTCGACATCGAGTTGGCCGCCGACCTCACTCGACACCAATGAGGGGCCAGCAGTCCAGGCGGCGGTTGCCGCTTTCCCCAGTTCGACGCACCTTCCTTTCGCCCGCAATGCTGAACGCCCATCGGACAGGAAGGGGAACAAGGGTCGGTAATCGCAGATGCCGATGGACCACCCTCCGCCCGTCGACGTCGTGCCCTCATCGCCGGTGCCTCGGTCAACGGCTGTCACTCGATGGCACAATGCGCGCTGTTGCGCTGCTCTATCGAAGGCATATTTGGCCCCTTGCCATCATGCCGGTCATCCAGCGAAACGAGTACAACACTGCCATCTCGATCAATCAGGCGCCATGACAACTCTGCTTTCGCAGCTGCAGAGCCCCGCAGCGGTCCAGACCGCTCTCGATGAGTTCGTTGCACAGGGGAGAACCGGATTCCTCGAACATTACGGCTTTGGCAAGGCTCGGGACTATCTCGTTCGCGATCCACAAACCGGCACGCTGTGCGACGCCAAGGCCATCGTTGCCGTCGCGTTTGGCAAGCAATTTCCAGAGAGCGGCCCACTGAAGCCGACCGACCTCACCAATGGCGACGCGATCGCGGTGAAACTGCAGGCACTCGGCTTTGCAGTGACGCGGACGGGTGAAGATTGGTCGCTTGAGGAGGTGAGGGCGACCGTTTCATCGTACTTCGAAATGTTGAATCTCGAAGCACGGGGGCATCCCTACACCAAGACGCAGTTCAACGCCTCACTGCGTGAGCGCCTCAACGGACGAAGCAAAGCCGCGGTGGAGCTCAAGCATCAGAACATCAGCGCGGTTCTCCACGATATGGATCTGCCCTTCATCCCCGGCTACAAGCCTCGGGGTAACGTGCAGCTGTTGCTTCGCAAGGAGGTCCATCAGTTCATCCTGACCCACCCCGATACTCTGACGCAAATTGTCAATGCGCTTCAGGAAGCGCGAGACCCAGCGGAGCAACCCTTCAGAGCTGTGCTGGTTGACCCTCCGCGCGTGCGGATCATCAAGGTCAATGACGACCAACGGCCCTGGGTCCCAATGCCCAGGAAGGTCGATTTCGCCGCACGGGACGAAGTTAACAGGCGACTGGGTCGCGCCGGCGAACAATGGGCTATCGCGTTCGAGCAGCGACGCCTGACAGACGCAGGTTGCCCCGAGCTATTCGACCGGGTTGAATGGATTTCGGACGAGCTTGGCGACGGCATGGGCTATGACATCCTGTCATATGATGCACCGGGGGCTCCGCGTTATATCGAAGTGAAGACGACCAACGGACCCCACGAGTCCCCCTTTGTCATTAGCCGGAATGAGTTACGCTGCGCCCGCGAAATGGGGGACGCCTTCTTCCTGTATCGCATCTTCAGTTTCCGGCAATCGCCATCTCTCTACATGCTCCGTGGCGATGTGAGCCGCCACCTCCATCTGGAGCCGATCGACTATCGCGCATCGTTTCGACAACTTCGAGCTTAATCGCCGCCACGCTCGCGCACTTGTCCTGCGACACCACGGCACCATCGCGGAGCTTGGCGCAGGGGCAGGCGATGTCAACGGCAGAAGCAATATCATTCTTATCTCTCGTCGCAAGCGGTATCGAGACGTGCGTGTAGGGGTAGCGACATCGCGGTCAGCGCTGGCGCCGTCTTGGTCCCAGAGCACTTGGATAGGCCTGGACAACTCCATCCAGGTGTGGCGCCTGCCGCTTATCGGGATCCTGAATTATCCATAATTATCCGTCGTGGGTATAATTATGCCCACCACGTATAATTCGGTGTAATGCCATGAAGCTCACGGACCTCTGGCACTTCCCCCGGCCTCAACTCGCCCGGTCGTACCTGGCGGCGCTGAACGCGGGAATCCTTGCCTCGTTGACCATCTTCGCGCCACGGCGCACGGGCAAGACCGTGTTCCTGCGGCATGACTTGACCCCTGCCGCGGAGAAGGACGGCTACCTCGTCGTATATGTCGATCTCTGGCAGACCAGGCAAACTCCTGGTGCCGCACTATTGCACGCCCTGGAGACTGCCAAGACGCCGAGGACGTTCGCCGGCAGGTTGAAGGCGAAACTGTCGCCTTCGATCAAGTCCATCAAGGGGAAGGCATCCGTCGGCGCCGGATCCGTCGAAGGGACGATCGAGTTGGGTGACGAGAAGGGGCGGCTGGCCGTCGACATGGCGCTGCGACTGGATGACCTGCTTGGCCGCCTGACAAACGACAGTCAGGTTCTGCTGCTGATCGACGAGGCCCAGTCTCTGGGGCGCAGTGAGGAGGGCGAGGATGTGGCGCGTGCCCTTCGCACGGCTCTGACCAAGTACAACAAACGGCTCCGCGTAGTGTTCACCGGCTCGTCGCGCACCCAACTGGGTCACGTCTTTACCGATACGCGGGCTCCGCTCTACTCGGCAGGCCACCCGCTGCAGGACTTTCCGCTGTTGGACGACGATTTTGTCGAGTTCGTCGCCAAGCAGTTTGCCGCCTCCACCGGCCGCACACTCGATCTGAAGAAGGCAAAGGCAGCGTTCAAGCAGTTCCATCAGCGACCGGAGCCGCTGCTCGAAGTCGCCGTGACGCTGATGATGCAGCCGAAGATGAGCTTTGCCAAGGCGGTTGCCCTACAACTGGAGAAGCTGGCGCTGGCCGAGAATCACGAGGCCACGTGGGCGAACTTGAGCGCCCTGGAACGTCTCTTGGTAAAAGAGTTTGCGAACAACCCAGCCGTCAAGCCTTTCGCACGCTCCCTGCTCGCAGCCTTCAGGGAGCAACTTGGAATCGAGGTCCTTGGCGCTGCCCACGTGCAGAAGGCGCTCGCACGCCTCGACGAGAAGGGCGTCGTGTCAAAGTCGCCTCGGGGCTTGTACGAATTCGAGAACGAGAACTTTGGCGCCTGGGTTCGGAACCTGGCGGATGCTCCCTAGTACGCGCAATAGCCATTCCGTTGCCCGCTATCGGTGGCTTTACACCACTTGTCCACGGTTCATTGGCTCAATGAATGCTCCGCCCGGCTGACCGCAACATCGGGAATTTGGCCTGGTCCCGGGCGTCCCGCGCAGGCGGGGACCCAGCGTCTTTCCCGGCAGCGCGACCAATCTGACACCAGGCTGTCATCAACCTTGCGCTCCGCTGACAGCATCGATTTCGCGCCAAACAAACGCGCGACTTTGCACTATGCTTGCGTCGTTTTAGCGCGCCACCGGCATTCCGCCCCCTGTCGCGGCGCGCGTGGCTGGCGGTTCGACAAGGGGGCGGCATGACAAGGAACGATCCCCATGACGACGCTGGAAATCAACGGCAAGCCGATGCAGGTCGACGCCGATCCGAGCACGCCGCTGCTGTGGGCGCTGCGCGATCAGCTGCATATGACGGGCACCAAGTTCGGCTGCGGCATCGCGGCCTGCGGCGCCTGCACGGTGCACATGAACGGCCAGCCGATCCGCGCCTGCGTGACGCCGATCTCCGCGCTGCAGGGCGCGCGGATCACCACGATCGAAGGCGCCGGCACCGACAAGGTCGGCCGCGCGGTACTCGATGCCTGGGTCAGGAACGATGTGTCCCAGTGCGGCTATTGCCAGAACGGGCAGGTGATGAGCGCGATCGGGCTGCTGCGCAACAAGCGCAAGCCGACCGATGCGGATATCGACCAGGCGATGGCGGGCAACCTGTGCCGCTGCGGCACGTACCAGCGCATCCGCGCCGCCATCAAGGACGCGGCCAAGACGCTGGGCTGATCGGCTACCGGAGACACCATGCAAATGCAACGACTTGGCGCGCGGATTGCCGCGCTATCCGGCGGCGCCGGCGACGGCCCGCATGACGCCCATGGCGCGCACGACAGCCATGACGCGCCGGCCGCCGGCATCGACCGGCGCACCTTCCTGAAGCTGACCGGCATGGCCGGCGGCGGACTGGCGCTAGGCATCGCGCCGCTGGGCGAAGTGCACGCCGACGAGGCCGCCGCGCCCACCGCGAAGGGCCCGGCCGCCGCGCCGCAGGCCTTCATCGTGATCGCGCCCGACAACACCGTGACGGTCGCGGTCAACCGGCTCGAATTCGGCCAGGGCGTGCACACCGCGCTGCCGATGGCGCTGGCCGAGGAGCTCGACGTCGACTGGCGCAACGTGCGCGCGGTGCTGGCGCCGGCCGGCGATCCGTACAAGGACTCCGCGATGGGGATCCAGATGACCGGCGGCTCGACCGCGGTCAAGCACTCGTACCAGCAGTATCGCGAGCTCGGCGCCCGTGCCCGCGCGATGCTGGTGGCCGCCGCCGCGCAGCAGTGGCAGGTGGAGCCGTCCGCGTGCACCGCCGCGCAAGGCGTGGTCACCGCCGGCAATCGCCGCGCGACCTACGGCGAGCTCGCGCAGGCCGCGATGGCGCTTCCGGTGCCGCAGCAGGTCACGCTGAAGGATCCGTCGCGCTTCACGCTGATCGGCAAGCCGACGCCGCGGCTGGACACGCGCGGCAAGCTCGACGGCTCGGTCGGCTTCGGCATCGACACGCAGCTCGACAACCTGATGGTCGCCGTTGTCGCGCGCCCGCCGCGCTTCGGCGGCAAGGTGCGCCGCTTCAATGCCGACGCGGCGCGCGCGATCAAGGGCGTGGCCGAGGTGCTGGAGGTACCGACCGATGGCGGCGGCACCGGGGTCGCGGTGATTGCCAACGGCTATTGGCCGGCCAAGCAGGGGCGCGATGCGCTGCAGGCCGAATGGGACGACAGCGGCTCGACGGTCTCGACCGCGGCGCTGTATGAGGAATACGCCAAGCTGGCGCGCCAGCCCGGCAGGACGCCGCGCGCCGATGCCTTCGACCTGGCGGGCGCCGCGCGCACCATCGAGGCCGAGTACCGCTTCCCGTATCTGGCGCACGCGCCGATGGAGCCGCTGAACTGCACGATGCAGGCCGAGGTGGCCGGCGGCAAGCCAAGCCGCGTCAAGGTCTGGGCCGGCACGCAGTTCCAGACGGTCGACCAAGGCGCGCTGGCCAAGGCCTTCGGCCTGCCGCCCGAGCAGGTTTCGGTGGTGACGATGATGGCCGGCGGCGGCTTCGGCCGCCGTGCGGTGCCGACCTCCGACTATCTGGTGGAGGCCGCGCAGGTGATGCGCGCCTGGGTCGCGAAGGGCCATCGCGAGCCGGTCAAGGTCATCTGGAGCCGCGAGGACGATATCCGCGGCGGCTACTACCGGCCGCTGCATCTGCACCGCGCGCGCATCGGCGTCGATGCGCAGGGCAGGGTGCTGGGCTGGGAGCATGCGATCGTTGGCCAGTCGCTGACGATGGGCTCGCCGTTCGAGGCCTTCCTCGTCAAGGACGGCGTCGACCACACCATGACCGAGGGCATCGTCGACCATGACTATGGCTTCCCGCTGCGGCTGTCGGTCCATCACCCGAAGGTGCAGGTGCCGGTGCTGTGGTGGCGCTCGGTTGGCCACACGCACACGGCCTTCGTCAAGGAGACGCTGATCGACGAGCTGGCGACGGTGGCGAAGCAGGATCCGGTGGCCTACCGGCTCGCGCAGCTGGATCCGGTCAAGGGCGCACGGCAGCGGGCGGCATTGCAGCTCGCGGTGGAGAAGTCGGGCTACGGCAAGCGCAGGCTGCCGACGGGCCGCGCCTGGGGCGTCGCGGTGCACCAGTCCTTCGATTCGGCGGTGGCCTATGTGGTCGAGGTCTCGCTGCAGAACGGGCAGCCGCACGTGCATCGCGTGACCGCCGGCGTGCATGCCAATCGCGTGGTCAACCCGCTGTCGGCGCGCGCGCAGATCGAGGGCGGCTGTGTGTTCGGCCTGGCGATGATCCGGCCCGGGTTTGCCATCGAGATCGACAACGGCGCGGTCAGGAACAGCAACTTCGGCGACTTCCCGCCGGTGCGCATCAATGATGCGCCGCCGGTGGAGGTGCACTTCGTGCCGTCCGACGACCCGCCCACCGGGCTTGGCGAGCCGGGCGTACCAGTGATCGCGCCGGCGGTCGCCAATGCGGTGTTCAAGCTGACCGGCAAGCGCCAGCGGCAGTTGCCGTTCGTGATGGCGTAGGCGGCGGCTGCTGCGTCGCGGAAAGCGGAAGCGGCCGACCCTGGTTGGGGCCGGCCGCTTTTGTTTGCCTTGTTCAAGCGGCACGTGGATGCGGGCGTGTGTCATCCCCCGAACGCGGCTTGCCATTGCCGGATGTGGCGCCTAATGTACGGACATGGACCCCAAGCAGGAAGCCACCTTGAGCTATGCCTTGCTGACCGATCCGGCGCGTGCCGACATTTGCCGCGCGCTGCTGGAGGCCGGCGAGGACGGCATGCCCGCTGCCGACCTGGCCGCGGCGGTCGGCCTGAACCTGCGCCGCGCGGGGCGGATCTTCCAGGAGCTGCTGCAGGCGGACATCGTTGCGCTGACGGTGCGGGACCGGCAGGTCTGCTACAGCCTGAAGGCACGCCGGGAGATACGGCAGGCCCTCGGGTATATCGAGGACTCGGGGCTGTTGTCCTAGCCGCTTGAAACCTGCCGCGCCGCTGTCCGCTCCTCCAGCCGCCTCCGTCGGCACGCTTTCCGTCTCCCTTCCATCCCCCTGATCCCCCGTCGGAAAAAATTACCGCGCCCGCGCAGGATTTGCGCATCGGTCCCACGGCGCCCCGGCGTCCATATCGGTGGGGCCTCGGACGAACCCGCAGATGCCGCCAGACAGGCATGGAAGCTGCATCGATGGGCGGATGACAACCGTCATTGCCAGCGTGCCCATGAATGTGAACGTCCGTGCCACCGTACCGGCCGGGGCCATGCCCGGCCCGCCCGCCGATCCCTCGCAGACCGTCGAAGCGACGCGCGACACCTCGCTGTGGTGGAAGAGCGCCGTGGTCTACCAGATCTACCCGCGCTCCTTCGCCGATGCGAATGGCGACGGTGTCGGCGACCTGGCCGGCATCATCGAGCGGCTGGACCATGTGCGCGCGCTGGGCGCCGACACGATCTGGATCTCGCCGATCTATCGCTCGCCGATGGCCGACGCGGGCTATGACATCAGCGACTACTGCGATGTCGATCCGGTGTTCGGCTCGCTGGCCGATGCCGACCGGCTGATCGGCGAGGCGCACGCGCGCGGCCTGCGCGTGCTGCTCGACTTCGTGCCGAACCACACCTCGGACCAGCATCCGTGGTTCATCGAATCGCGCTCCTCGCGCGACAACCCGAAGCGCGACTGGTACATCTGGCGCGACCAGCCCAACGACTGGCGCGCGGCGCTCGGTGCCGGCAGCGCCTGGACCTGGGACGAGGCCACCGGCCAGTACTACCTGCACCTGTTCCTGCCGCAGCAGCCGGACCTGAACTGGCGCAATCCCGAGGTCGTGCAGGCCATGCACGGCGTGCTGCGTTTCTGGCTCGACCGCGGCGTCGACGGTTTTCGCATCGACGTCGCGCACTGCACCGGCAAGGACCCGACCTTCGCAGACCATCCGCGCTGCCTGGCGGGCGAGCCGCTGGCCGACTTCAACGACGACCCGTACAGCCACGAGGTGCTGCGCGGCATCCGCAAGCTGGTCGACAGCTATCCCGGCGATCGCGTGCTGGTCGGCGAGGTCAATATCCGCTCGACCGCCACCGTGGTGCAGTACTACGGGGCCGGCGACGAGCTGCACATGTCGTTCAACTTCCCGCCGCTCGATGCGCCCTGGGACCCGGTGGTGTTCCGCACCTGCATCCGCGAGGTCGATGCGCTGCTGCAGCCGGCGCAGGCGTGGCCGACCTGGGTGCTGTCGAATCACGACAACGAGCGCCATCGCACCCGCTACGGCGGCTCGATGCGCCGCGCCCGCGCCGCCGCCGTGATGCTGCTGACGCTGCGCGGCACGCCATTCATCTTCCAGGGCGAGGAACTGGGGCTCGAGGACGTGGTGGTCGAGCCGGGCCAGCGCGTCGATCCGGGCGGACGCGACGGTCCGCGCGGCCCGATCCCGTGGGACTTCGCGCCGCCGCATGGCTGGCGCGCGGCCCGCACCTGGCTGCCGTTCCCGCCCGAGGCCGCGACGCTGTCGGTGCAGTCGCAATGGTCGCAGCCCTCGTCGATGCTGCATCTGTACCGCACGCTGATCGAGACGCGCCGCGCCAGCCCGGCGCTGCGCCTGGGCAGCTGGGAGGAATTGCCGTCGCCGCCCGAGGTGCTGGCCTATCGCCGCCGGCATGGCGACGGCGACCGCGTGGTCTGCATCAACTTCGCCGAACGGCCGCTGCCGATCGATCTCGAGGGCGATTGGCGCGTCGCGATCGACAGCCTGCCGGAAGGTCCGGACCGCCGTTTCGACGGCATGCTGCAGCCGGAGCAGGCCGTCCTGCTGGAGCCGCTGCATCGGCCACGGCCGCAACCGCAGCAACAGCGGCAGCCGCTGCAGCCGTAATCGATGCGGGCGGCGCGGCACCGCGCGCCCGAGGTCGCCGTTCAATCGTCAGGAAGGAGAGTCCATGCGTTCGCTCTGGTACCGCAATGCGATCATCTACCAAATCGACGTCAGCGTATTTCGCGACGGCAATAACGACGGTTGGGGCGATCTCCAGGGTTTGACGGCGCATCTCGAATACCTGCGCGGGCTCGGCGTGACCTGCATCTGGCTGTCGCCGTTCTACCAGTCGCCGTTTCGCGATGGCGGCTACGACGTCACCGACCATCTCGCGGTCGACCCGCGCTTCGGCGACCTGGCCGACATGGTGGCGCTGCTGGAGAAGGCCGAGGAACTCGGTATCCGCGTGATGGTGGAACTGGTGGCGCACCACACGTCCGATCAGCATCGCTGGTTCCAGGAGGCGCGGCGCGACCGCAATTCGCCGTACCGCGACTACTACGTCTGGGCCGACGAGCCGGAGGAGACCCACGTCAAGCCGATCTTCCCGACCGTCGAGGACAGCGTCTGGACCTGGGACGAGGAGGCGGGGCAATACTACCGGCACGCCTTTTATTCGCATCAGCCCGATCTCAATATCGCCAACCCGGCCGTGCGCGCCGAGATCGAGGACATCATGTCGTTCTGGCTGCGGCTGGGCGTCTCGGGATTCCGCATCGACGCGGCGGGACACATGATCGACGGGGCGAAGGAAGCGGACCCGCGCGACGACGGCTTCTGGCTGCTGAACGACCTGCGCGCGTTCGCGACGCTGCGTCGTTCCGACGCGGTGCTGCTCGGCGAGGTCGACGTGCCGGCCGAGGACTACGCGCGCTACTTCGGCAAGGGCCATCGCCTGACGCTGGTGTCCAACTTCTTCCTGAACAACTTCCTGTTCCTGGCGCTGGCGCGCGAGCGCGCCGAGCCGATCGAGCGCGCGCTGCGCGAGCAGCCCGACCCGCCCGAGCGCGCGCAATACGCGGTATGGGTGCGCAATCACGACGAGCTCGACCTGGAGCGGCTCAGCGAGGCCGAGCGGGAAGAGGTGATGCAGCGCTTCGCGCCGGACGAGGACATGCGCGTCTACAACCGCGGCATCCGCCGCCGGCTGCCGCCGATGCTCGATGGCGACCAGCGCCGCATCGCGCAGGTCCATGCGCTGCTGTTCTCTCTGCCGGGCACGCCGATCCTGCGCTACGGCGAGGAGATCGGCATGGGGGAGGATCTGTCGCAAAAGGAACGCCACGCGGTGCGCACCGCGATGCAATGGTCCGACGAGGTCAATGGCGGCTTCTCGCCCGCCGATCCCGACTCGCTGCCGGTGCCGGTGATCCGCGAGGGGCCGTTCGCCTACGACAAGGTCAATATCTACGAGCAAACGCTGCGCGACGATTCGTTGCTGGCCAGGACGGGCAAGATGATCCGCGCGCGCCTCGGCATGCCGGAGATCGGTTACGGGGAATGCACGGTGATGGACGTGGGCTGCCCGGCGGTGCTGGCGCTGCGGCACGAACTGGATGGACAGGTGGTCTTCACCTTCGCCAATCTGTCGGGCCAGGACGTCGAGGTGGGGCTGCCCGATGTCGAGGTCGGCGAGCTGCGCGACATGCTGGTCGACGGCCCGTATCCGCCGCAGCAGAACGGGGCCCATGCGCTGAAGCTGCGTGCCTACGGCTATCGCTGGCTGCGGCAGCGGCCGTGCTTTGCGCCGTGATCGTCGACACGGTGGACGGCCTGGACACTGCCAATCCCGCCACTGGCGAACAACAAAGGAGAAACCGATGGAAGCGATCGGACAACGGCGCTGGGTGATTGCCGAAGGCTATCTGCCGCCGACCGACCCGGCCGCGAGCCGGCAATTGAACAGCCACGAGGCGGCCTGCCTGCTCAATACCGGCGATACCGAGGCCAATGTCACCGTGACGATCTTCTATGCCGACCGCGAGCCCGTGGGCCCCTACCGGCTGACGGTACCGGCTCGCCGCACGCTGCATCTGCGCTTCAACGATCTGCGCGACCCCGAGCCGATCCCCGAGGACACCGACTACGCCAGCGTGATCGAGTCCGACGTGCCGATCGTCGTGCAGCACACCCGGCTCGATTCGCGCCAGGCCGCGCTGGCGCTGATGACCACGCTGGCGTATCCGGTTCCGGCAGCGGCCGGCTGACGGCCACTGCCGGCCACTGTCGTTCACCTGACGACCAGAACACGACCAGAACACGACCGGAAGACGGCCGGCCCATCCCCATCCCGCCCAGGAGTCCGCCATGCCCTTGATCGGCTATCACGCCTCGCACGAACAGTTCTCGCCGGGCGATCTGCTGCGCTACGCGCGCGCCGCGCAGCTGGCCGGCTTTACCGCGCTCAGCAGCTCCGACCACTTCCATCCGTGGAGCGAGCGGCAAGGGGAGAGCGGCCATTCCTGGTCCTGGCTCGGCGCCGCGATGGCGACCGTCGATCTGCCCACCGGCGTGGTCGCGTGCCCGTTCGGCCGCTACCACCCGGCCGTGGTCGCGCAGGCCGCGGCGACGCTGGAGGCCATGTTTCCGGGCCGCTTCTGGATCGCGCTGGGCACCGGCGAGGCGCTGAACGAACACATCACCGGCCGGCCGTGGCCGTCCAAGGCCGAGCGGCAGGCCATGCTGACCGAATCGGTGGACGCGATGCGCGCGCTGTGGCGCGGCGAGGAGGTGACGCACCACGGCAGCATCGTGGTCGATCGCGCGCGGCTCTATACGCTGCCGCAGCGTCCGCCGCCGATCTTCGCCGCGGCGCTGACCGCGCAGACCGCGCGCTGGGCGGGGCAGTGGGCCGACGGCCTGATCACGATCTCGGCCCCACGCGAGACCATGCGCGCTGTGATCGATGCCTTCCGCGAGGGCGGCGGCGAGGCCAAGCCGGTCCATATCCAGGCCAAGATCGCCTATGCCGACCCCACCCAGGGCGACGAGGCGGCCCGCCGAATGGCCTACGAA
The DNA here is from genome assembly GCF_026210475.1 of Cupriavidus cauae. Taxonomy (NCBI): domain Bacteria; kingdom Pseudomonadati; phylum Pseudomonadota; class Betaproteobacteria; order Burkholderiales; family Burkholderiaceae; genus Cupriavidus; species Cupriavidus cauae. The sequence continues at coordinate 3,356,122 of NZ_CP080293.1, read as the reverse complement.
CAGTGGCGCACCAATGTGTTCGACAGCGAAACGGCGGCGAACCTGGCGACCCCCGCCGAATTCGATGCCCGCGCCCGTACGGTGTCGCCGGACGACATCGAGCGCGCGGTCCGCATCTCCTGCGACGCCGCGCAACAGGCGGCCTGGCTGGCCGAGGACCTGGCCATGGGCGCCGACGCGGTCTTCCTGCACAACGTCTGCGGCAACCAGCAGGCCTGGATCGACGCCTGCGCGCAGACGGTCTTGCCTCAGCTGCGGGGCGGGGCCTGAGCCTTCCGTGTCTCCCCCCGCGACGGCGAGGCCCAGTGTCTCGGCTCGAAAGGCGACAATCGCCGGGTCGCCGCTTGCAGGGGGGACGACGGTAGAGGGAGATCGACTCCCCGGGCGACATCCGCCTGAAAAAATACTGGCCGCACAATATAAGAGACAATGCCCGTCCGGCCTTGCCCGGCGCGGGGCCGCGACGTTTTTCCTTCCTTTCTGCGGGTAAACCCGTATTCAGACCTCGTCTTGAAAACCCGAAACCCCGTCCCTATAATTAGCACTCGCCGGGTGCGAGTGCTAACAGCGTGCTGTAGCCTGCATCCGGTGTCCGATTTCAAGGGTCTCCGCACTCCCGCGGTGGCCACTTTGCAAATAAATGCTCACTTGTACTAAGGAGTCCGTATGAATCTGCGTCCTTTGCACGACCGCGTGATCGTCAAGCGTCTGGACAACGAAACCAAGACCGCTTCCGGCATCGTGATTCCCGACAATGCTGCCGAGAAGCCCGATCAGGGTGAAGTGCTGGCCGTCGGCCCGGGCAAGAAGGATGACAAGGGCGCCTCGATCGCCCTCGACGTCAAGGTGGGTGACCGCGTCCTGTTCGGCAAGTACGCCGGCCAGAGCGTGAAGGTGGATGGCCAGGAACTGCTGGTCATGCGCGAAGAAGACATCATGGCGGTCATCAACAAGTGATGTCGCTGTCCGGGCGCCGCGCGTCCGGAACCCCTGGGCGCCTCGGTTCCGCCGCGGCGGCAATCGCGCCCGGGACATTTCCCGTACAGAATTCTGGAGATCTAGAACATGGCAGCTAAAGACGTAGTGTTCGGCGACAGCGCTCGCCACAAGATGGTCGAAGGCGTGAACATCCTGGCCAACGCGGTCAAGGTGACCCTGGGTCCGAAGGGCCGCAACGTGGTGCTCGAGCGCAGCTTCGGCGGCCCGACCGTGACCAAGGACGGTGTGTCGGTCGCCAAGGAAATCGAGCTGAAGGACAAGCTGCAGAACATGGGCGCCCAGATGGTCAAGGAAGTCGCTTCCAAGACCAGCGACAACGCCGGTGACGGCACCACCACCGCGACCGTGCTGGCCCAGTCGATCGTGCGCGAAGGCATGAAGTACGTTGCCGCCGGCATGAACCCGATGGACCTGAAGCGCGGCATCGACAAGGCCGTTGGTTCGGCTGTCGAAGAGCTCAAGAAGCTGAGCAAGCCGACCACGACCAGCAAGGAAATCGCCCAGGTTGGCGCGATCTCGGCCAACAGCGACGAAGTGATCGGCAAGCTGATCGCCGAAGCGATGGACAAGGTCGGCAAGGAAGGCGTGATCACCGTCGAGGACGGCAAGTCGCTGGCCGATGAGCTGGAAGTCGTCGAGGGCATGCAGTTCGACCGCGGCTACCTGTCGCCGTACTTCATCAACAACCCGGACAAGCAAGTCGTCCAGCTCGACAACCCGTTCGTGCTGCTGTTCGACAAGAAGATCTCGAACATCCGCGATCTGCTGCCGGTGCTGGAGCAAGTGGCCAAGTCGAGCCGTCCGCTGCTGATCATCGCCGAAGACGTCGAAGGCGAAGCGCTGGCGACCCTGGTGGTCAACAATATCCGTGGCATCCTGAAGACCGCCGCCGTCAAGGCGCCTGGATTCGGCGACCGCCGCAAGGCCATGCTGGAAGACATCGCCATCCTGACCGGCGGTACCGTGATCGCCGAGGAAGTCGGCCTGACGCTGGAAAAGGCGACCCTGCAAGACCTGGGTCAAGCCAAGCGTGTCGAGATCGGCAAGGAAAACACCATCATCATCGACGGTGCCGGTGACGCCGCCGCGATCGAAGGCCGTGTCAAGCAGATCCGTGCCCAGATCGAGGAAGCGACCTCGGACTACGACCGCGAAAAGCTGCAAGAGCGCGTGGCCAAGCTGGCCGGCGGTGTTGCGGTGATCAAGGTCGGTGCCGCCACCGAAGTCGAAATGAAGGAAAAGAAGGCACGCGTCGAAGACGCGCTGCACGCCACCCGCGCTGCCGTTGAAGAAGGCATCGTCCCGGGCGGCGGCGTGGCCCTGCTGCGTGCCCGCGCTGCGATCTCGAGCCTGACCGGCGACAACGCCGACCAGAACGCCGGCATCAAGATCGTGCTGCGCGCGATGGAAGAGCCGCTGCGCCAGATCGTGCTGAACGCAGGCGAAGAAGCTTCGGTCGTCGTGGCCAAGGTCATCGAAGGCAAGGGCAACTTCGGCTACAACGCCGCCAGCGGCGAGTACGGCGACCTGGTCGAGATGGGCGTGCTGGATCCGACCAAGGTGACCCGCACCGCGCTGCAGAACGCCGCTTCGGTCGCGTCGCTGATGCTGACCACCGACTGCGCGATCGCCGAAACGCCGAAGGAAGAGTCGGCGCCGGCAATGCCGGGCGGCATGGGTGGCATGGGCGGCATGGACGGCATGATGTAATCACGCCGGCTGTCGGCTTCGGCCGACTGCCCTGACTGCCGAGACGGCGCGAGTCGTCGCTTCAGTCGAAACCCCCGCGGGTGCAAGCCCGTGGGGGTTTTTGTTTTGGGGCTTCCTTCCTTGCCGGGGCAGAGCGTATGGGGCGGTCGGAATGGCTGACGGGTGCGGGATTATCGGGGGCTCTTCCCTGTCCCCAACCCGAGAGAAGGCCGCGAGAACCACAACCGACCCTCACACCTCCACCACATACCCCCAATCGAACTTCGCATTCTCCAGCGCCCCGTCGCCGCGCCGCACATAGCCGCGCGGGTTGCAGACCACGCGCGCGCGGTCGACGCGGTAGTCGAAGCTGGTGTGCGTATGGCCATGGATCCACAGGTCGGCGCGCTGGACCAGGTCGGGCCGGCGCGAGATAAAGCCGGCCGAGGCGAGGTCGTGCGCATAGCGCGGGTCGAGGCTGCCGAGGTCCGGCGCATGGTGGGTGACCACCACGGTGGCGCCGTCGAAGGGCTTGTCCAGTTCGCCGGCCAGCCACGCCGACTCGGCGCGGTGGCGCGCCAGCGCGTCGGCGGGCGTGAAGCGGCGGATGCCGCCGTGCCGGCCGCCGCGGCCGTCCGCGCTGTCATCCGCGCTGTCATCCGCGCTGTCGTGCGCGCCGCCGTCCGCGCTGTCGTCCTCGACCGAGATCAGCCGATGGTCGAGCATCACCCTGGCGCAGGCCTGCATCGCGTCGTCGATGCGCTCGCGGCCGAACAGCGCGTAGTCGGCCCACCATGTCGTGCCCAGCACGCGCACCGGCGCCTGGCCCGGCAGTTCGAACACCGCCACGCCGCCGGTCAGCAGATGCACCTGCGGATGCGCGGCCGCGGCGGCGGCCATTTGCGCATCGACCCGGGTGAAGGTGCTGTCGTAGTACTCGTGATTGCCCGGCACATAGACGATCGGCCCGCGCAGGTGCCGCGCCGCCCAGTCGATGCCATGGCGGCCGTTGGCGATGTCCCCCGCGAGCACGACGACATCGGCCTCGCAGTCGGGGACCGTTTCGGGGGTATGGTGTTCCAGGTGCAGATCGCTCAGAACGCGTAGCTTCATGCCGCCTCCAGCCGGCCTCCAATGGGCCTGTGCCTTCGGAGTGTTCAGCATGCGGCGGTACCGGTCAAGTGCGCGGGTTCCCGCGCCGCGGCGCGGCAGAACGACTCCCAGCGAAAAAGCCCGGACCGGGTCCGGGCAAAGGCTGTCCGCACTGCCTGGGGTGATGGCGGCCAGCCGAGGGCCGAAGCCCGGCGGCGTTATCCGCCCTGTCCGGTCATGGTCGGCAGCAGCACGCGCACGATCTGGATGAAGGCGGGGCCGAGCAGCACCACCAGCAGCGAGGGGAAGATCAGGAAGATCAGCGGGAACAGCAGCTTCAGCGCGATCTTGGCCGCCTGTTCCTCGGCCAGCATCCGCCGCTTGGTGCGCAGCATGTCGGACAGCACCCGCAGCGATTCGCCCAGGCTGGTGCCGAAGCGGTCGGCCTGCACCAGCATCGCGGCGAAGCGCTCGACGTCCTCGACGCCGGTGCGCAGCGCCAGGTTGGACAGCGCCTTTTCCTTGGAAAAGCCCGAACGCATCTCCAGCAGCATCAGTTCCAGCTCGCCCGCCAGCACGGGGCAGCGCAGCGACAGTTCGCTGGCGACGCGCATCAGCGCCGCGTCCAGGCCGAGCCCGGCCTCGACGCAGACGGTCAGCAGGTCGATCGCATCGGGAAACTCCTCGAACACGGCGCGCTTGCGCTGGGCGATCCGGCGCGCCAGCACCGCGTTGGGCAGGTAGTAGCCGACCGCGCAGATCGCGATCAGCAGCACCGCCAGCAGTGCGCCGTCGCTGGCCAGCGGCGTGCCGACCGTCGCCACCAGCGCCGCCAGCGGCAGTGCCAGCGCCAGCACGGTCTTGGCGGCGAAGTACAGCGTGGGCGCGGCGGCGCCGCGCCAGCCCGCGTTCATGAAGCGCACCCGCAGCGCCGAGTTCTCCCAGCCCTCTTTCGGCAGCGCCAGGCGCGACACCGGCCTTGCCCACTCGCTGAGCCGCGCGCCCCAGTCGTTGCGTGCCGACGTTCCCGCCGTCCCCGCGGCGCCCGTGCCGGCGCCGCCAAGCCGCTCCAGCCGCGCACGCAGCCGGTTCGGCGAACAAACCAGCATCAGGCCGAGCGCCGCGCCGAAGGCGGCGACGAACACCAGGCCGAGCAACAGCCATTGTTGTGTCTGCATGGCTTGCATGATTCCTCCTATACCCGGATGCGGATGATCTTGCGCATCCACAGCACGCCCAGCGCCATCATCCCCAGCGCCGTGCCGGCCATGCGGATGCCGGCCGGGTCCTGCCACAGCACGTCGAGAAAGCCCGGGTTCAGCACCGAGATCAGCCCGGCGGTGCCGAACGGCAGCAGGCCGAGGATCCATGCCGACAGCCGGCCCTCCGCGGACAGCACGCGGATCTTGTCGAACAGCTTGAGCCGCTCGCGCACCAGGCGGCTGATGGTGTCGAGGACCTCGGCCAGGTTGCCGCCGCTGTCGCGCTGGATCAGCACCGCGATGACGAAATAACGCAGATCGCCGACCGGTACCCGGATCGCCAGGCTGGTCAGCGCATCGTCGAGCGAGACGCCGTAGTTGATCTCCTCGAAGGCCAGGCGGAACTCGGGACCGAGCGGGGCCTTCATCTCCTGGCCGACGGTGCCGAGCGCGCCGGCGAAGGAATGCCCGGCGCGCAGCGAGCGGCTGATCATGTCGATCGCGTCCGGCAGCTGCGCCTCCATGCGCTTCAGGCGCCGTTGGCGCTGCGCCAGCGTGCGCAGGCATGGCAGCGCGGCGGCCTGCAGCGCGCCGCCGGCCGCCAGCGAGAACGGCAGCGGCAGCAGCGACAGCGCGGCGAAGGCGATCAGCAGGCTCGCGGCGCTGAAGCCCAGCAGTTGTCCGACCGACCAGCTGCTGCCCGACTGCTGCAGCCAGCGGTCCAGCGCCGCCACCCGCGGCACCCGCATCAGCAGGCGCTGCATCCGCGGGCTGCCGGCCAGCATCCGCTCCTTCAGGATCGACATCTGCTCGCGGCCGAGCTGGCCGCCGGCCGACAGCGCGCGGATGCGCGCGTCGATGCGGCGGGCCGAGGCGCCATGATGGCTGTTCCACCACAGGTAGACGGCCTCGATGGCCAGCACCACCGCGATGAACAGCAGCACGCCGAAGGCGTACAGCGCGTAGTGTCCCAGTTGTCCCAATTGCCCCAGTTGCCCCAGTTGCCCGAATCGGCCAAGGTCCATGATCGCTCTCCGTCAGTCCGGCAGGTGCTAGATCTCGAAACGCCGCGCGGGATCGTAGATCTCGTCCGGCAGCCCCACGCCGTAGACGCGCAGCCGCTCGGCGAAGCGCGGATAGACGCCGGTCGCGCGGAAGTGGCCGCGCACGGTGCCGTCCTGTCCCACGCCGGTGCGCTGGAAGGTGAAGATCTCCTGCATGTTGATCACGTCGCCCTCCATCCCGGTGATCTCCTGGATGCTGACGATCTTGCGGCTGCCGTCGGTCAGGCGCGCGGCCTGCACGATCACCGTGATGGCCGAGGCGATCTGCTGCCGGATCGCTTTCGGCGGCACGTTCATGCCCGCCATGCCGACCATGTTCTCCAGCCGTGTCAGCGCATCGCGCGGCGTGTTGGCGTGGATGGTGGTCAGCGACCCCTCGTGCCCGGTGTTCATCGCATTGAGCATGTCGAGCGCCTCGGCGCCGCGCACCTCGCCGAGGATGATGCGATCGGGCCGCATGCGCAGCGCGTTGCGCACCAGCGAGCGCTGCGTGATCTCGCCCTTGCCCTCGATATTGGGCGGGCGCGTTTCCAGCCGCAGCACATGGGGCTGCCGCAGTTGCAGCTCGGCGGCGTCCTCGATGGTCACCACGCGCTCGTCGGCCGGGATGAAGCCCGACACGATGTTCAGCAGCGTGGTCTTGCCGCTGCCGGTGCCGCCCGACACCACCAGATTGACCTTGGCGTGCGCCAGTGCCTGCAACAGCTGCGCCATCGGCGGCGTCAGGCTGTGGTACGCGATCAGGTCCGCGATCTGCAGCGGATTGACGGCGAAGCGGCGGATCGACAGCAGCGGGCCGTCGATCGCCGACGGGGGGATGATCGCATTGACGCGCGAGCCGTCGGGCAGGCGCGCATCGACCATCGGGCTGGTCTCGTCGATGCGGCGCCCGACGCGCGAGACGATCTTCTCGATCACCTTCATCAGGTGGGCGTCGTCGTAGAACGTGATGTCCGTCAGTTCGAGCTTGCCGCGCCGCTCGACATAGGTCTGGCGCGCGGTATTGACCAGGATGTCGGAGACCGTGGGGTCGCGCAGCAGCGGCTCCAGAGGGCCGAAGCCGAACATTTCGTCGTAGATCTCGCCGATCAGCTGCCGGCGTTCTGCGTCGTTGAGCAGCACCTTGTCCTCGTCGACGATGGCGCCCACCAGCAGGCCGATCTCGTGCCGGACCTGCTCGAGCGGGATGCGGGCCAGCCGCTCGAGCTCGACGCGCTCGAGCACGGTCTCGTGCACGGCGCGCTTGAGCGCGCGATAGCCGCTGCCCACGGGCAGCGCGGCGGCCGGGTGGCCGTTGACGGGCAGGGCGGCGAAGCCCGGGCTGGCGTTCGACAGTTGTTCGCGGATCGACATGGCGGTCTCCGGCTCGAGAGGTGGGTGCGTGTGGTGTGTGGGCGCGCGCGGCGAGGTGGCGTACGACGAAGCGATAGGGTTGCCGCGCTCACGCCGCCTTGACCCGCAGCAGCAGCCGGCGCAGCGACAACGGCTCGCCGCCCGCGCGCGGTTCCGGCTCGGCCGCGGCCAGCTGCGTGGCGAGCGACTGCAGCGCGCGCGCGATGGCGCTGCGCCGGTGCATCGCCAGCACCGGCTCCCCGTGGCTGATCGCCGCGTTCACCGCGGCGGCGTCCTCGGGCAGCGCCTGCCAGACCGGGGTGCCGCAGATCTGCTCCAGCGCGGCGCGGTCCAGTTCGTTGCGGCGGTCGTCGCGGTTCAGCAGCAGGCGCACCTTGTCGTCGGGGTAGTGCAGCGCCCGCAGGATGTCGAGCAGGCGCCGGCCGGTGCGGGCATGCGCGATGGTCGGCTGCAGCACCACGCCGATGCGGTCGCTGCGGTCCAGCACGCCGATCGACACCGGATCGATGGCCTGGCCGGCGTCGACCAGCACGAAGTCGTAGTGCGGCAGCGCCAGCGACAGGATCCATTCGACCTGTTCCTTGCGCACCGATGCCGCCTTGATCGGATCGACCGCGCCGGCCAGTACGTCGAAGCCCTCGGCCACCGGCGTCAGGCACGCTTCGAGGAAGGCCGCATCCATGCGGTCGATCTGCGCGCAGACGTCGGGCAGCGTCGCCGGCGGCGTGCGGTCGCAGATCGTGTGGACCAGATCGCCGAACTGCCGGTTCAGGTCCAGCGCCAGCACGCGCTTGCCCTGGGCGGCCAGCGCATGTCCAAGGTTGCCGGTCAGGAAGCTGACGCCGGCGCCGCCCTTGCACGACAGCAGCGACACCAGCCGCGCGCTGCGGCGGCGCCGCTGCGTGCTGGCCGCCTGCAGCCGGCGCAGCGCGTCGCCGAGCTGGTTCTGCTCCAGCGGCCACGCCAGCACGTCGCGGATGCCGGTGCGCAGCGCCTGGATCAGCAGCTCGGGCTCGACCGCATCGGTGACCAGGATGCAGGGCAGCTCCGGATGCTGCTGCCGCATGGTCTCGATGCCCTGCATCTGCGCCGGGCCTATCCTGTCGTGCGCGATCACCAGCATGTCGGCCAGCGCCAGCTGGCTCGCATGCGACGCGATGCGCGCCGGCGCCTCGCTCAGCGCCAGCGTCTGGAACGACCCGCACTGCGCGCACAGCCGCGCGATTTCGGCCAGCCGTTCGGTTTGCTCGGAGGCGATCAGAATCGTCAGCATGACGGCTTCTCCTGTTCGTTGTCCTGTGCGCCGCGGCGGGCGCGGCAATGCTTGCCCACGTTCAGCTGCAGACCGGCCCGCCGGTCGCGCTGTTCATGCTTTCGCGCGACAGCGTGGTGGCGAAGGGCGGCACCGGCAGCGTCATCGGAATCATCGGCACGAGCGTGCGCACGGTCAGGCCGGTGACGCGGACCGTCACGCTGGCGCAGCTCGCGCGCGCGGTATCGGGATCGCTGTCGCAGCCGGCTGGCTCGTAGTCGAGCGCGATGTTCGACGGCGACAGCTGCGGCATCAGCGCCGCCATGCGGGTCTTGATGATGGCGGCATTGGCATCGCAGACCACGGCCATGCGCGCGCCCCAGCGTGTCGCTTCGCTGGCGGTGTTCCAGTGGAACAGCACGCGCGCCATTTCGACGACGCCGATCAACAGCGTGAAGAACAGCATCGCGACGATCGCGAACTCGACCACGGTGGCGCCGCGCTGGCGTGCGCGAGGCCGCGGTGCGCCCCCTGGCGGCCGCGCTGGGGTGCGGTGTGGCGACCGATGTGGCGGCCGACGTGTCGTCCGATATGTCGTCCGATATGGCGATGCCATCGGTGCGGATGGGCGGACAGCGGGATTCATAGCACTTGCCTCATCACGGTCATCACATCGGAGAACACCAGCCCGCTGGCATCGATCAGCGGCTGGATCGGCGTATAGGCGAAGCCGGTGATCTTGACCGCCACCAGGTTGACGGTGCCGGCCGGCACGCCGGCGCCGCCGCCGTTGTCGTAGGTATTGACGTTGGCGAAGGCCATGCCCGGGCACCCACCCGCGTCGACGCGGTCGCAGATCACCACCATCGACGTGCTCAGGCCGCCGACCAGCGGGCTGCCGGTGCAGCCGGTATTGCCATGCACCGCCAGGCATTTGGCCTGCGCGGCGGGGTAGCCGGCGTCGTCGGGCGAGAACTGCGACAGGTAGCGGGTGGCGCCGCGCGTGGCCTTGGTCAACGCGTCGTACTGGTAGATCGCGCGGCCGAATTCGGCGACGCCGCACAGCATCAGCAGCAACGGGATCAACAGGATGGCGAACTCGACGGCGGCCACGCCGCGCTGGCGTTCGCGTGCGCCGGCGCGGCGCAGTCGGCGCGGACCGCGGCGCAGGTTGTGGCGCGGTCCATGGCGCGCCGCATTGCCGGCAGCGGAGCGGGGGATCGGCGTCTTCACGATGGCCTCCTGTCGCTTGTCGATGTGCCCGGCCGCTACTGCACCAGGACCGGCACCAGCGGGCCGGGTCCGCTGCCGAGTCCAGGGATGCCCTGCGTCGCGCAGGGACTGCCCATCGAGCTCGACACGCCGCGATATTCGAGCCGCACCGAGTTGATGTTGCCGCCCCATTGCATCGGCTCGATCATCAGCAGGCAGGCCCACTCCAGCACGCTGGCCTTGTGCGTGCCCGACACCGCGAAGCCGCTGCAGTCGACCACCGGGGCCAGCACCATGCGCCGGTCGGCGCCGCCCTGATGCGCGGCGGTGCTGGACGGCGATCCCTTGGTATCGATCATCGCGATGCTGTCGCCCTGGTAGGGCGCAAACGTCTTGCGCCTGGCGGTGAAGTCCGGATAGGCATTGGCCTTGGCGGGCCAGGTGGTGTCGTTGTAGGCGTGGCCGGTGAAGTCGGGCACGCCGGCGACCTTGCCGGCCTTGACGATGCCGAAGCGGCTGTTCCACTCGTCCGCCAGCGACGACTTGTTGCCGGTGGTGCCGATCTCGGTGCCGAGCGCCGGCAGGTTGCACTGGCCCGAGCCCTTGAGCTGCTCGGCCAGGCTCTTGGTGCCGCTGCCGCCCGCCAGGTCGGCCCAGCCGAAATTGCCGCCGCCATACTCGCCCTTGTTGCCTGCGTCGAGCTTGGACACCAGCCACTGGCCCACGGTGTAGGGCGGTTCGGGCGGACTGATGGTGTCGGGCTTGCAGACGAACACCGGGATCGCGCACGCCGTCTGCGCGGCGCCCACGGTGGCCACCGCGAACGAGGACACCGTGCTCGGCCCCACGCTGCCGCCCGGCAGCAGGTTCAGCACCTGGGCGAACCAGTTGGCGATGCCGGCGCGCGAGGCCGCGCATTTGACGTATTTGATGGTGTCCAGCGCATAGGGCACGCTGTTCTTCGGATAGAAGGGGTTGGCCAGCGCGTCGCTGTAGGTCACGCTGCTGTCGGCGGTGAACTGCACCGACTCGCTCTGGAACAGCGCCAGATTGCGATAGCCGGCGGTGATGCCGGCCGCCTCGGACACCGCCAGCGGCGTGGCGCCGGTCAGGTCGCGCGCCGCCGCCAGCGCGCAGGCATCGGCGCCGTTCTGCAACTCGCTCTTGGCCACGTAGAGCTTGCCCAGGTCCAGCGCCAGGCCGAGGAAGCCCACCATCGCCACCAGCGCCAGCGCGACGACGATCGCGACCGCACCCTGCTGGCGCTGCCGCATGGCGGTTCGCCGGCGCATGCGCGATCCCGCTGTGTTCGGCTTCATGATGGGTTCCTCCATGGCTTGGCGAAATGGCTTGCGCGCCTGCATCCGCCGCGTTCAGCGCGTGCCGATGCCGCCCGACATGCCGATGCCGCCCTGCATGCCGGCGCCATTGCCATAGGCGCCGGCGGGCGACAGGCGTTGCAGCGAGCGGTCGTAATTGCCCATCGCGGCCACCGCGGCCCTGCCGTCGACGCCGGTCAGCGAAGGCAGGCCGGCCGGCGCATTCGGATTGATGATCTGGGCCTGCTTGACCGCATTGACGGACTGGCCGAAGCGGCTGTCCCAGATCGGCGTGGTGCTGATGCAGGCCGCGAGCAGCGGCGCGCCGAGCAGGGCGGCGAGCAGGGCCGCGGGGCGGCCGCGCGCGCGCAGGCGGGACGATTGCGAAGGCTGGTTCATGGCGTTCTCCTTGCGGTGGCGCTCAGTTCAGTGCGGCCGGCTTGCCGTCGGTGGCGCCGGTGACGTCGTTTCCCGCCGGGGCGGCGGCGCGTGCCCTGGCGAGCCGCGAGGCGGTGGCCTCGATGCGGGCGATGCGTTCGGCCTGCGATTCCTCGCGTGCGGCGGTTGTCGGCAGCGCGGCCGGCCGTGCCGCGCGCGTCGCCGCTGACGCTGCCGGTGCAGTGGTAGTGGCAGCGGCCGGTGTCGCGGACAGCGCCGCGGCGGGCGCCTCGCCCAGCGGCCGGCCCACCGGCAGCGCGGTGCGCGGCACCGGAGACGGCGAGGCGGGCGTCGACGGCGGCGGCGCCAGCGTGGCGGGCTGCGGGGCGGGGGCCTGCGGGGCCGGCGATTGCGGTGCCGGGAACTGCTGTGCCGGCGGGCGCTGTGCCGGCGACTGCGGTGCCGTGGACCCGCTGCCGGCCGGCGTCGTGGCCGGGGTGGCCGCGCGCTGGCCGGCCGAGCCTTCCATATTGCCGAGCAGGTAGAGCTCGAGCGGATTCGGCGTCGAGAAGCTGTCGGTCGGCAGCGGCGCGCCCGCATGCTGCATCGGCTGCACCAGCCGCGGCGTGATGATGAAGACCAGTTCGGACATGTCCTGCTGGAATGACGTGCTGCGGAACAGCGCGCCGAGCACCGGCACCTCGCCCGCGCCGGGCAGCGCCTTCAGCGTGCCGCGCGCGTTGTTCTGCAGCAGCCCGCCGATGGCGAAGCTCTCGCCATCGCGCATCTGCACGGTGGTGGAGGCGCGCCGCGTGGTGATCACCGGCAGGATGGTCTGGCCGGTCAGCGTCGCTCCCGTCACGGTGGCACCGGTGGGCGAGAGCTCGGACACTTCCGGCGCGACCTTCAGGTTGATGCGGCCGTTGGCCAGCACGGTCGGCGTGAACTTGAGCCCCACGCCGAATTCCTCTTCCTGCAGCGTGATGGTAGGGACGCCGCCGACCACCGCGTTGCTCTGCGCCACCGGGATATAGATCTTGCCGCCGGCGAGGAAGCTCGCCTCCTGGCCGCTCAGCGTGACCAGGTTCGGCTCGGCCAGGATCTTGACCAGCGAGTCGTTCTTCTGCGCGTCGATCGCGATGTCGAGCGGCAGGTTGTTGGCCTTGCTGCCGAAGATCGCGGTGCGCGAGCCGGTCAGCAGCGAGGTCAGCAGGCCGCCGGTCCACGAACCGAAGCCGCCCTGCAGGTTCAGCTGCGAGCCGAGCTGGTTCAGCAGGGTCTTGGACACCTCGGCGACCTTGACCTCGAGCATCACCTGCTGCGGCGTATCGACGCTGAGCATGTTGAGCACGCCGCCGTTCTTCGCCTCCTTGTCGCCCTGCGCGACGGCGGCATAGGCGCGCGCGATCTCCACCGCCTGCTGGGCGGCCTGCGCGCTGGAGACGCTGCCGGTCAGCACCAGGTTGTCGGCGGCGGTGGCGACGCGGATGCCGCGCTCGGTGGGCATCAGCTGCGCCAGCGAGCCCTGCAGCCCGCCGGCATCGACATTGACCGCGATATTGATCACGCTGCAGGCGCCGCTGCGCCCCTGCACGATCATGTTGGTGGTGCCCAGGCTGCGGCCGAGCACATACATCGTCTGCGGTGACACCATGGTCGCCTGCACGATCTCCGGATTGCCCACGGTCCGGTTGCGCACCGGCTCGGGCAGCGGGATCAGCGTCGACTTGCCGATCGGCACCACCACATGGCTTTCCTCGCGTACCGCGCCGCTGCAGTTGGGCCCGCGCGTATCGGCGGCGGGCACCGGTGCGCGGGCGGGCGCCATGCTGATCGTCATCTGCATCGGCGCGCCGGCGGCGATGCCGGCGTTGGCGTTGGTATTGGCGTTGGCATTGGCATTGCTGCCGGCGCGGGTGCCGGCCGCGGGCGTGGTGCCCCTGGCCACCGCGCCGGCTTCGGCTGCCGTCTGCGCGCCGGCGGTGCCGGCCAGAGCCAGCAGCAGGCAGGCCGTGCCCGCGCCGCCCAGCGTGCGCGCCGTGCGCGCGCGGTCCCTCTGCTCATGGTTTGTTTTCATATCTCCCCCCGGAGAGAATTGGTGCTGCCCGATTCGCTGCACATCGTTCCTGACGTGCGACCCGCCTTGCGCGGCATGCCCAGTCATGCCGCTGCCGTCCCGGCTGAAACCCTCCGGCTCAGAAACATTCGAGACTGCCCTGCACGCCCGACAGCACGCCGATGCAGTGGCCGGATCGGGCCGGCGCGGCAGGGCGCGCACGCACCGGCGCGCTGACCTTGACCGGCTTGAGCGGCGCGGCTGCCGGCGCCGCGGCGGGCGTGCCCAGCAGCGTGGTCTTCGTTGCACCTTCGGTATCGACCGCGGCCAGATCCACCTGATTGCGCAGCACCAGCGACAGCGTTCCCACGCTGCGCGCGACGTCGAGCTTTTCGGCCTGTTCGGGCGTGACCTCCAGCGTCACCGCATTGACCACCTTCGGCTGCGTGTCGTCGCGGCTGACCTGCTGCGCGACCGCCAGCACCAGGATCTTTTCCAGCACGATCTTCGAGATGCTGGCTTCGCCGTTGCCACTGGCGGCGCCGTTGCGCCTGGCCTCGGCCGCGGTGTTGACGATCACGTCGACCAGGTTGCCCGGCAGCGCGAAGCCGGCCACGCCGACCACATCGTTGACACGCACCGTGATCGCGCGCTTGCCCTCGCCGATCACCGCCGACAGCCCGCCCTTGGTGCCCTGCGGCGCCAGCTTGGCCTCGAGCAGCGGCTCGCCGCGCAGCACGCTGGTCCTGGCCACGCGCCCCTGCAGCAGTGCGGCGTTGGTGAAGGCGCCGGGCGGCACGCTGCCGCTGGGCCAGCTGACCATCCGCAACTGCTCGGGCCCGATCGGCTGGCCCAGATTGATGTCGCTGGCGGCCACCACCACCTGCGCCACCGAGTTCGACGACTGCTGCATCAGCCAGCGCGAGGCCGCGATCACCGCCGCCACCCCCGCGGCCAGTGCGACCAGAAGCATCAGAATTGCCCGTGCGTTTTTCATGGAAGCTCTCCCTGAGGTCGCCCTCGTTTCCCTCGTTTCCCTCATTCCCAGCGCGTTCGCTGCGTTCTTCCGCGTTTCCTTGTCGGCGCGGCGTCCGTCCGATCTGCTATCGCCGCGCCGTTCGCTCACCGCTGCGCCAGCGCATGCCGTCGCCGGCCTCGCGGCCGAAGTACGCCTGCCAGGCGCGCCGCAGCGCCGCCTCGGTGACGCGCGGCGGGTCGCCGTGGTAGCGCCGGGCCGAGTCGATCAGCTTGAGCAGGTCGCCCGGGATGCAGGCCAGCAGCGGAATCCCGTCGGCCAGGTGCAGGCCGTCGAGCAGGAAGCGGAACACCTCGTCGGCGCCGTGCAGGCCGAGCGCGTGCGCGGCGCGCGCGTAGACCTCGCGGTAGTCGTCCTCGGCCAGCGGGCCGATATAGAGCTTGCTGCCGAGCCGGCGCAGGAAGGCGTCGTCGCCCAGCGCGCTGGGCTCCAGGTTGGTCGAGAACACCGGCCACACATCGAACGGCACCGAGAAGCGCACGCCGCTGTGCAGCGTGAACATGTCGATGCCGCGGTCCAGCGGTACGATCCAGCGGTTCAGCAGTTCGCTGACGCCGACCAGTTGCCGGCCCAGGTCGTCGACGATGTAGACGCCGTTGTTGGCCTTCATGTGCGGCGGCGCCTGGTAGTAGCCCGCGACCTGGTCGTAGCGCAGGTCCAGCATGTCGAGCGTCAGTTCGCCGCCGGTCAGCACCGCCGGACGATGGCAGATGGTCCAGCGCCGGTCGGCGCCGCGCCGCCATCCGGGGTTGGTGCCCTCGTCGAAGGGCACGTGCACCAGCGGATCGAATACCTGGATGATCTCGCCGGCCACGGTGAGCGCGTGCGGCACCGGCACCGCGCCGGGCATCAGCTCGCGCAGCCGCCGCGCCAGGAAGGTCTTGCCGCTGCCCGGCGGGCCGTACAGCAGCAGCGCCGCGCTCGCGTTCAGCGCGATGCCGGCCTCGTCGACCACGTGCGGCGCGGCCACCATGTCGCCCAGCACGGCGGCCACGTCCGCCTTCGACACGCTGGCCTGGCGCACCGAATGGCGCCGCACTGCTTCCAGATAGGCGTCCAGCGTGACGGGCGCCGGGCCCGCATAGCTGCAGCGGGCGGCCAGTTCGGCGGCGCGCGCGTAGCCGGCATCGGTGAGCCGGTAGCGCACGTCGAGGTCGCTGGCGCCGCGATGGGCAATCTCGAGCAGGCGTTCGCGCACGCACGAGGTCGCGATCTCGCCGATGACCGAGCCGGGCAGGCGCAACGTCTCGGCCAGTTGCAGCAGCGTGACGTCGCGGTACAGGTAAGCCGCCTTCATCAGCAGGCTCGCCAGCATCGTGATGTCGATGCCGGTATCGGCGACCGTGCGCGGCGCCACGTGCCAGGGCTGGGGCTGCGCGGTCTCCGCCGCCTCGGCCGGCGCAGGGTCGCCGGCATCGGCCGCGGTCGGCAGCCGGTGCAGCGGCGTGGTCGGCTGTTGCTCGATCATGAGATCCCCCGATCTGTGCTGGTTGCCTGCCCGATGGGCCGGTTCGCCGGTCGCCATGGCCGCTACGCCGACGCGAACAGCATCGCGACGGTTCCGGCGGCAATGGCGATGCCGTACGGCATCGCGCCCACCGATACCGATGGATCGAGCGCGCCGGGCTTGCACCGGTCCGGATTCCATCCGCCGGGCGCCCGCAGGATGTTCAGCATGTTGCGTCCCAGCTCGCGGCCGCGCCGGCGCAGCAGCGCCCACGCGAGGGCCCACGCGCCGCCGAGTACGAAGGCGGCCAGCGCGATGTCGAAGGCCATGCCCGCGCCCAGCCACGCGCCGACCGCGGCCATCAGCTTGACGTCGCCCGCAGCCATGCCGCGCAGCAGGTAGATCGGCAGGAACATCGCCAGTCCGGTCAGCCAGCCGCCGGCCCAGGCCAGCGCGCCGGCCAGCGCGCCGGTCGTCGCCATCAGCACCGGCAGCGCCAGCAGCCAGGCGCCGAAGGTCAGCCAGTTCGGAATGCGGCGGCTGTGCAGGTCGGTCGCGGCCGCGGCCAACACCAGCAGCATCGCGGCGGGTCCGATCAGCGTGGCGAGGTGCGGGTGGGACATGGCTGGCTCCAGTCGTTGGATGCGGGTCGTTCGGTGAAGGCCGCTCGGTGCAGATCCTTCTCTGCGGGTCGTTCGATGCGACATGGGCACGTCGTTCAGAACGACGACGCGACCTTGTCGAAGATGGTGCTCAGGGTTTCGCCGACGGCCCTGACCGAGACGATGATCACCAGCGCGATCAGCATCGCGATCAATGCGTACTCGATGCTGGTGACGGCGCCGTCTTCATCGACGAAGGTGCGGATGGCATTCGGTAGCGCGCGCATCGGTGTCTCCCTTTGGTGTCGCAGGCCCGCGGGGCCGGAGCGTGTGGCCCCGCGGGGTTTTGCTTGCGCCGATCTCGCCGGCGCGGGTTTGGCGCCCGGAGCGCGCCTACTTCAGTGCGGACTGCACCTTCTCGAACACCGCGCTCAGGTTCTGCCCGACCAGCTTGACGCCGGCGATGATCACGATGGCGATCAGTGCGGCGATCAGGCCGTACTCGATCGCGGTGACGCCGTCTTCGTCCTGGACGAACTGCTTGGCTTGTTGCATCAGGTCTTGCATGGCTCTCTCCTTGGTTGGAATGCAGGGCACTACTCTGTCGATTCGCTACGGTTGGCAGCGGGGAGTTGCCCGCTGCGATGCGTGATGGCACGCGCTCGCCGGTGCGGCGGCCCGCATGCCGCGCAGGCATCGAAGGGCCAGCGGCCATGGCCGCCGCAGTGTCCGGCGGGATGGCTGTGCCGATGGCGGTCCGCATGGGCCGGGTGGCCGCTCGCCGCCAGGCGGCGTGCGCGGCGATGCGTGTGGTCGCGCCGCGCATGCCGCGGCGCGGCGTGCCGCGGCGACGAGGCATCGGCGCCATGCATGCAGCGCAGGCGCGGCGCGCGGTGCGGCCGCGATCCCCGCGAGGCGGGAGGCTGCGTGAGGCGGTGCGGGTTCGTCAGCATGGTCAATGTCCTGTCGCTTGCGGCGCGCTCGCGCTGCCGCCGCGTGATTCGGAACTGCTGCCGGGGCCGGCGGCGCTGTGCCGGCGACCGTGTGGCCACATCAAGGCAAGAGCTTTGCCAGCCGATGTGAAATCGTTGTGCGATAAGGCCTTGCAGCAAGCGGGGTGTCGACCGGCAGGCCGAAAGCAGGCCCGTGGACGGCCGCTCGTTTCCGAGCGGAAACGCGATGCCGTGCGATGGGTGGACGATTGGCCGATGATGGTTCGGCGATGCGGCGCGCGCCTCCGTCCGGCACTCGCCGCAAAGGATGAGGCGCGCCATGAGGCGGCGGTGACGTGGCGGCGTGCCGGGATGCCCGCCTCATCCTTTCGCACGAGGGTGGCGATGATGCGTGCCCGCCCGTTGCGCGGCGATTGCCATCCGTCTGGCGCAGCCGGTTTGCGCCGGCGCCGTGTTTCCCGCTTGAAACGTTGCCGCGTGCCGCGGCGTTGCATGAAGCCGCGTCGGCACGCCTGGCGCGCAGACGGACACGACGGCCAGGCGACCGCAAGCACCGCGCCGGCGCGCCAGCGCGCGCTCGCATCGGCCGCTCGCATCGGCGAATGCGGCGGTTCGCCGTGCCGTGCTTCCGCGCGGAAACGCCGGCGTGCAAACCGCCTCGATCGTCGCGGCCCCGTCGGGCGGCGCGCCTTGCGCCGCGGGCCGCGTCTGATAGAACAAGGACACGCGATGCCGCGTCGCCGTGCCCATTCCCCTTCCGAGCGATCCCATGACCCTCGAACGCGCCTCGATTGCCAACACACTGCCCACCGCGCGCGGACACTGGCTGACGCTGGAGCGTGTGCGGCTGTACGCCGGCGCGATGCTGCTGGCGCAATGCCTGATCCTGGTGGCATGGGCCTGGATCACGCGTGGCTTCACGGCAGACACCATCGTTCGGCCAGGTGCCGACTTCTCGGTGTTCTGGAGCGCCTCGCATCTGCTGCGCGGCGCCGGCGCGCTGGCGGTCTACGACTATGCGCAGCTGCAGCCGGTGATCGCCGCGCATGGCGCCGTGCCGCCCGACTCGGGCTTCTATCTGCCGTGGCTCTATCCGCCGACCTTCCTGTGGGTCGTGCTGCCGCTGTCGCTGCTGCCGTTCGCATGGAGCTACGTCGCCTTCATCGGCCTGTCCGCGGCAGGCTATGTCGCCGCGCTGCTGCGCCTGGCCGCACTCGCCTCGCCGCCACGCGCGGCGCGCGGCGCAATCGTGATGGCGCTGCTCGGCTTCCCTGGCCTGTTCCTGGCGGCGACCATCGGCCAGAACGCGCTGCTGACCGCGGCGCTCGCCGCATGGGCGCTGGTGCTGCTGCCGCGCCGGCCTCTGCTGGCCGGCGTGCTGATCGGCCTGCTGGCGATCAAGCCGCAGCTGGCACTGATGTTTCCGGTGGCATTGATCGCCGGGCGCGAATGGCGCGCGCTGGCGGCCGCGGCGGTCACGGCGGGAGCGCTGGCCGCCGCGAGCGTCGCGGCGTTCGGCTGGCAGACGGTGCCGGCCTTCGTGAGCGCCACCGCGCAGGTCACCGACCTGCTGATTCAGGAAGGCATCCGCGCCTGGTACGTCAGCCCGACGCTGGTGGCCTCGGTGCGGCTTGCCGGCGGCCCGCCCGCGCTGGCCTATGCGCTGCAGGCGGTGCTGACGCTGGCGACGGCCGGCGCGCTGGCCTGCGTATGGCGCCGCCATCGCGACACCGGCTTGCGTACCGCCGCGCTGGCCTTGGCGGCGATGCTGGCCACACCCTATCTCTGGTACTACGAGCTGGCGTGGCTCGGCATGGCGGTGGCGGGCCTGGCGGGGGAGGGCGTGCGGCGCGGCTGGATGCCGGGCGAGCGTCTGCTGCTGGTCGCGCTGTGGTGCATGCCGATGCTGATGTTCGCCAATGCGCTGGCGCAGCAGTGGCAGGGCGGGGTGCAACTGCTCGCGCTGGGCATGGCCGCGGTGCTGCGGCGCGCCTGGCGGACGGACACCGATACGGGCAGCAAGGGCGGGGGGACGGGACATGTCGCGACATGACAGGATCGGCGCCGCAAGCCAGCGCCGCCGCGAGGACACGGGGGCAGGGAGGAGGACCGCCGGGGGCGCCGTCGAGGGCGCCCCCAAGGGCGGCAATGTCGGCGGTGGCAATCACGTCCGCTCTGATGGCGGCCCTCATGGGGGCTGTCACGGTGTCTTCCATGGCGGCCTCGGCGGCGAGGGTGCGACCGAGGGGGCCGTCGGCGCGCCGGCCGGATCCATGGGCGCCGCGCGCCCCGACCGCCAGACGCCGTGGCACCGCGATACCCGGCTGCTGTCGGTGGTGGCGCCCTGCTACAACGAGAGCGACGCCATCGTGCCGTTCTTCTCGCGTGTGATCCCGGTGCTCGAGGCGATCCCGGGCATCCGCTTCGAGATCGTCTGCGTCAACGACGGCAGCGCCGACGACACGCTGCCGCGGCTGCTGGCGCAGGCACGCGCCGATGCGCGCATCCGCGTGATCGAGCTGACCCGCAACTTCGGCAAGGAGGCCGCCCTGACCGCCGGCATCGACGAGGCGTTCGGCGATGCGGTGGTGCCGATCGACTTCGACCTGCAGGACCCGCCCGAACTGATCGGCGAGATGGTGGCGCGCTGGCGCGAAGGCGCCGAGGTGGTGCTGGCGCAGCGCATCGACCGTGCCTGCGATTCGTGGCTCAAGCGCGTGACCGCCGGCGCCTACTACCGGCTGCACAACCGCATGTCGGAACTGCGGCTGCCCGAGAACGTCGGCGACTTCCGGCTGATGGACCGCGCCGTGGTCAACGCGCTGAAGAGCCTGCCGGAGCGGCGCCGCTTCATGAAAGGCCTGTTCGCCTGGGTCGGCTTCCATACGGTAACGCTGCCGTACACGCGCGAGCCCCGCAGCGCCGGCCAGTCGAAGTTCTCCGGCTGGCGGCTGTGGAATTTCGCGCTGGAGGGCATCACCAGCTTCAGCACGGTGCCGCTGCGCTGCTGGACCTATATCGGCGTGGCCGTCGCCTTCGCCGCCTTCTGCTATGGCAGCTTCATCGTCGGCCGCACGCTGTGGCTCGGCGTCGACGTGCCGGGCTACGCCTCGCTGCTGTGTGCGCTGCTGTTCTTCGGCGGGCTGCAGCTGATCGGCGTCGGCGTGGTGGGCGAATACGTCGGCCGCATCTATCACGAGACCAAGGGCCGTCCTATCTATCTGGTGCGCCGGCGCTACCAGGAGCGGCCGGCGACGCAGGGGCTCGGCGGCCGCCGCGTGATCGAGCTGTCCGCGGTGCAACGGGCCCGCACGCGCTGATTCCGCGGCGTGCCGACCTCTTGCGCGCTGACCTCGATCGCGCCGAGGTCGAACGCGCTGATCGGAAGCGATCCGGCGCCGCGGCAGCGATGCCGCGGCGTTCTGCTTTGCTCCCTGTTGTCAGACGGCACGCGCGACCGCGAGCAGCGATACGCCGAACGGCAAGGTGCCGCGCCGCAGCCAGTGCCGCTCGCTGCGGAACAGCGTGTACAGCAGCGCGTTCAGCAGGGCGGGCGGCATCGCCGTGCCGGTCGAGCCGCCGGCCTCGCCCGGCACGCCGTGCTCGGGCAGGCGCGCGTGCAGCAGGTCGCGCAGCCGGTCGTGCCAGCGTGCCGCCACCGCCAGCGGAAACAGCACGGTGTTGAAGTAGCTCACCGTTTCCACGCACAGTCCCGCGTTGCCGAGCCGCGTGGTCAGCGCCGTACGGCGATAGCGGCGCTGATGGTGCAGGAACACGTCATGCCGGCTCCATAGCCACGGATGCGCCGGCACCGTGATCAGCGCCGCGCCGCCGTGCCGCAGCAGCGAGCGCACCGCCAGCAGCGCGCCGGCATCGTCGGCGATGTGTTCGAGGCAATCGAGCAGGCAGACCAGGTCGAAGCTGCCCGGGCGGTACGGCATCGCGTCGGGGCAGCGGCCGTCGGCGATGGCATAGCGGCCCGCGGTCTTGGCCACGGCGAGCCGGCGGGCCATCGCATCCATCTCGAGGCCGCTGACGGTGCCGAAGCGCGCCAGCATGTCGAGATTGCCGCCGGTGCCGGCGCCGATCTCCAGGATGGCAGCGCCGGGCGGCAGCGCCAATTGCTCGAGCACCGCGGCGACGATGTCGCGGCGCGCGCGGAACCACCAGTGATCGGCTTCGGTCTGCGCCATTTCGAGATAGGCTTGCGGCGACATGGTGGTCTCCTAGGGAAGCGGCCGCCCGGATGGCGGCGGGCAATCGCGCGTGGCGTACAGCGACCAGTCGCCGGCCGTACGCAGCCGTTCCACGCGGCAGTCGGCCGCGGCGAAATAGCCGGCGGGCAGCGGCGTCGCGCGCCGTACGAACAGATAGCGATAGCGTCCGGCATCGTGGCGATGCCAGTCGAAGTTGGCCGGAAACGCGTTGTCGAGCATGTCGGCGGGATCGAGCGGTGGCGCATGGCCGCTGCGATAGCGGACGATCTGCGGCAGGAACCAGGCGAAGTTGAAGTCGACCAGTCCGTGCCGCCGCGCCTGGTACCACAGCGGGAAGTGCTGATAGGCGCCGGGATGCGCGGCGGCCGCGCTGCCCGCATCGAAGACCAGCATCAGCGCACGCTGGCCCGGCGCGGCCGCGCCGAGAACCGCGTCGAAATCGCGCGTCTCCGCGCCGAAAGCCAGCGTGCGCCTGGCCTGCCAACCCAGGTGCAGTGCGCAGGCCGCGCACAGCGCGAGCGCGCACCAGTGCGCAGCCATCGCGCGGCGCGGACCGTTCGTGCTCGTCGGCGCCGCGAACAGCAGCGCATAGCACGGCAGCAGCAGGATGCCGAAGCGCTGGAACAGGAAGGCGGTGCGCATCGCGTAGTGCGGCACGCACAGCCAGACCAGCAGCACGGCCGCAAGAGGCAGCCAGGCCTGCGGTAGACGCCAACGCGGCCGCAGGCCCATCGCCCACGGCGCAGCCAGCATCAGCAGCGTGGCCAGCGCGAAGGGCAGATGCGTCGACCACGCGCCCCAGGGCGAGACCAGCAGCAACGGCACGCGCATCCAGTCCCAGCGCCATTCGACCGCGGGCCACGCGTAATCCAGCGTGGCGTCGAACCGCTGCGCGTGCCATGCATACAGCAGCGCGACCAGGCCCAGCAGCGCGTACGGCATCAGCGCGCGCAGCACGATGCGCGGCGTGTGCGAGGAGCGGGCGCGGTGGGCACCGTCGCTACGGCGGGCACGGCAAACGATGCCACCCAGTCCGATCAGCGTGCAGGCGCCGCCCACAGCGCAGGCGAACAGGAAGACGAGCCCATGCGCGACGAACAGCAGCGCGCCGCCGGCCACGATCATGGCGCCGGTACGCAGCGTGGGCGTACGCGCATGGCGCCATGCGGGCAGCAGGAACAGCAGGCCGAGCGGCACCGCCAGCAGGAAGGTCAGGAAGCCCCATTCATAGGCGAAGCCGAAGATTCCCGGCACGAACAGCCAGTCCAGCCGCGCATCGGCGCCAACCTGCCGGCGCAGCGCGATACAGGCGCCGATACAGGCGAGATAGGCCAGCGACAGCAGCAGCTTCAGCGCGGCCGTCACCGGCATCCACCACGACAGCGCCAGCGCCGCGCCATAGCCGAGCAGGTAGGGCGTGAACGGATTGATGCGCAGGTCCTGCTGCCATGGCGAGGTACCGGCCAGCAGGTCGCGCAGCGCGGCGATCTGGCCGGCATGCTGCGGCAGGTCGATCATCGGGGGATAGGGCGCGAGCCAGGGCAGGGCGGAGCCGGCCGCGACGGCAACGACGAACGGCGCGTTGGCCATGACGGCGCGCGCTGCCGCGACGCGCGTGGCGCGGCCGATCTTCTTCCGCTGCGTGCAGCCCACATGTCCGCGAAACGCCCAATGCCGCGCCCCCAGGTACGTCAGCCCCGTATAGACGGCCATGCCGCCGAGTTGCGCCAGCAGGCTGCGCGGCGCCAGCACGTTCGAGAGGGCCAGCACCGTCGCCAGGTTGGCCAGGTAGCCGAGCACGCAGACCGTGCCGAAGCGCCACAGGCTTGCCGGCACATGGCCGCGATGCGCGAAGGTCCAGCGCCGGTTCAGCGCGAAGCTCCACAGGAAGCCGACCGCATAGCCGGCGGCATTGGCCGCGGCCGGATGCCAGTCCAGCCCGCGCAGCGCCAGCCAGATGGCGGCGAAGCCGAGCACGGAATTGCTGGCGCCGACCAGCAGGTAGCGCAAGCCGGTGTGGCGGACGGTGGCGCGCGGCCGGGCGGTGGCGGATGGCATGCGGGCAGACTCGATCGGGCGCGGGGCAGGGTGCCGGGTGCGGGTGCGGGGTCCAGGCGGCGAGGGGGCAGCAGCGCTCAGCCCTCGCGTACCACCAGCCCGAGGTCCTGCCTGCGTATCTGGAGCTTGTAGTCGCGCATCAAGCGGAACAGCGTCACCCGCGACACGCCCAGTTCGGCGGCGACATCGATCAGCCGCTCGTGATGGCGTTGCAGCGCCTCGCGGATCGCGTTGCATTCGGCCGCCTCGCGCACCGCGGCGAGCGTGCAGGGATGCGCCTCCGCGGGCGGCTGCAGGTCCAGATCGGCGGGGCGGATCACGCCGCCTTCGCACATTGCCGCGGCATGGCGGATGCGGTTGATCAGCTCGCGCACATTGCCCGGCCACGGATGCACGGCCATCGCGCGCATCGCCGAGTTGGAGAACCCCTTGATGCGTGCCGGCGCCTGCCGCCGGATCTCGCCGAGCACATGCTCGGCCAGCAGCACGATGTCGCTGCCGCGCTCGCGCAGCGCGGGCTGGCGGATGCGCAGCACGCACAGCCGGTGATACAGGTCCTGGCGAAAGCGGCCGGCCGCTACGGCCGCCTCGAGATCGACGTGCGTGGCCGAGACGATGCGCGCATCGACGGCGACCGAGTCCGTGCCGCCCAGCCGTTCGATGCAGCCCGTTTCGAGAAAGCGCAGCAGGCTGGTCTGGCTCTCGAGCGGCATGTCGCCGATCTCGTCGAGAAACAGCGTGCCGCCCTGGGCCAGCTCGATGCGGCCCGGCTTGCGCTTGAGCGCGCCGGTGAACGCGCCGCGCTCGTAGCCGAACAGTTCGGACTGCAGCAGCGCGGGCGGGATCGCGGCGCAGTTCAGCGCGACGAACGGTTGCGCGGCACGCGGCGAGGCGCGATGGATCGCCTGCGCGGCCAGTTCCTTGCCGGTGCCCGATTCGCCGCCGATCAGCACCGGCGCGTCCCAGCGCGCAACCTTGGCGATGCCGCGGAACAAGGCCTGCATCGCCTCGCATTCGCCCACCATGCCGGCCGGGCCCGGTACACGCGCGTTGGGTGCCAGGCTGTCGTGGCGCAGCTGGACCATGCCCCAGGCGTGGCCCAGACCCTGGGCCAGCGTCGCCGATTCGAATGGCGCGGTCAGATAGTCGATGAAATACAGCCCCAGCAGCCGGCGCGCCGTCGGCGTCAGCCGGTCGCGACAGCCGACCATCGCGATCCACGCAATGTTGGGCTGCGCGAACCAGGGTTCGAGCGCCTCCAGATCGGCGTCGCCGATATCGCCGCCGAGGTCGAGCAGGCCGGCGATCGGCTGCTCCTCCAGCGGGTGTGCTTCCACCTCGTGCGGGGTGGCGGCGAACAGCAGCTTCCAGCCACGCTGGCTGAGGAAGCGGCAAAGATTGGCCTCGTGGTGCTGCGATACGAACAGCAGCGGGCGGGTGATGGCGCCGCTCATGATGATTCCCCCGGATTCTTCTTATTGCCGAGGCAGACGCGGACAACGTCCCGCGCCTGCCACGGTTCCGGCCGGCGGCGGGCCGTCCCAGACAGACGTGCCCGTCGCCGTTCTCCGCTCGCGCGAAGATGCCCATCCCCAACCAGGCAATGTGCAACCTCCCATTGCCTGACCGCTGCTTCAAACATGACCAGTGGCCAGTGGCGCATCGCCTGTGTTGCGGCGTCGGGCGGTAGCGGTCGTGGTGCCGCCTTGCCGCCCGCCGTTGCCGCGTGCCTTCTTGCGAGACCGCACGCGTTTTTGTAACGATTCACCCAGCGACGAGCGTGCCACGCACTATAAGTCCTTGATTTTTATTGCGTTTATTTCTGCGCACTTGTTACATCGATGAAATCTTGTAACACCATGTATCCGACCTGGAACGGTGGCCTGTTTCGGCGTGATGCACTCCAGTGCATCAGTCGCGAAGGATGAGGCGAACGATTCTTATTCTTCGGGATGAAAGTGGCGCAGGAGGCGGTTCTTTGGATGCGCTCCGGCGGATGGCTTCATCGGCACGATTGACCAGGCAGGGTTTTCGCCGATGTGACAGCGCGTCCGCCGAGATGCCGAATGGTTGCGTTTGCTTTACAGCGTGGTGCCACCTGTGAAACGGCAAGGCGGAACCCTGCATACGCCACGCCATCGCGGCATCGCCCGGATGGGCGGCCCGGCGCATGGGGCACCGGGGGCGGGCAGAGGGCGCCCGATGCCCATGCGGGGCGCCAACGCCGACCGGTCTCATCCATTCGGCGTAGGCGGTGCGCCTACGGCATGGCCCTGCGCGGGCTGGCCAAAGTGTTCCGATCCTGAAACAAAGCGGCGCCGAAGGAATACCCGGTGCCCGTCGCCGATACGCCGCTGTGTCAGTCGGCGGCGCCGGCATCGGGTACGCGCGACGCCTCGATCTGCTGCCGCAGCCACGCGTGCATGCGCCGGATCGCGCTTTCGTGCGGATGGCCTTCCCGCCAGATCATCCAGTACTGCAGCGTCGACGGAATGCGCGTGGGCCCGATCTGCACCAGCGCGCCGCTGACCAGATAGTCGTGGGCCAGCAGCGCGCGCGCCGTGGCCACGCCGACGCCGGCCACCGCCGACTGCAGCAGCATGCCGGCATCCTGGAAGATCGGCCCGCGCTCCGGCTCGTTCGTCGGCAGGCCGGCCTGCTCGAGCCAGTCGCGCCAGGAACGCAGCGCGAAGCGCAGCATCGGCAGGCGCGGCAGGTCGGCCACCGTGAAGCCCGGATAGCGGGCCAGCAGCGCGGGACTGGCCACCGCGATGACGGTGTCCTCGATCAGCCGGTGGCATTCGAAGCCGGGCAGGTCGACGCGCTGGTGCCAGATGCCGACGTCCACCGAATACGGGTCCGGCGGCGGGATCTCGGCATGCAGGCGCAGGTGCACGTCCAGCATCGGCATCGCCTCGTACAGGCTGGGCAGCCGCCGGATCAGCCAGGCGTTGGCCAGGTCCGCCATCACGCTGACCTCGAGCCGGACGGCGGGCTGCTCGCCCTCGCCGCCGGCCTCGTTCAGCGCCTGCTGCAGGCCATCGAGCGCCGCGCGTACGCGCTCGGCCAGCCGCGCGCCGACGCTGGTGGGCAGCATGCGGGCGCCGGCCCGCTGGAACAGCTTGGTGCCCAGGCTCTGCTCCAGCGCGCGCACATGGTGGCTGATCGCGCTGTGCGTCAGCGCCAGTTCCTCCGCGGCGCGCGAGAAGCTGCGATGGCGCGCCGCCGCCTCCAGCGCGCGCAGCGCCTGCAGCGGTGGAAGATGCGGAACCTGGGCCATGGTGTCGAGGGAAGGGAGGGAGGAAACCGGGAGGGGCGAAGCCGAGATCGAGGAAACCGAGATGGAGACAGCGGCACAATCGAACGTCGGCCGTCAAATTTTACTCACAATCCGGGCGGGAATTCTTCGTTGGTGCCGGCGGGCCGGAGCGCCGACAATCCGCGCATGACAACCGCAACGCTTTCTCCTTCCGGACTTCCCGCCGCGGCCAACGGCCTGCGCTGGCGCGTGCTGGCGATCTTCTCGCTCGGCTTCTTCGTCTCCTACGTCTATCGCGGCGTCAATTTCGGCTTCGCGCCGTACCTGTCGCGCGAGCTGGGACTGTCGGCCAGCGATCTGGGGCTGCTGACCAGCTGCTACTTCCTCGGCTTTGCCTGCGCGCAATTGCCGGCCGGCCTGCTGCTGGACCGCTTCGGTCCGCGCCGCACCGAGGCGGCCTTGCTGCTGGTGGCGGCCGCCGGCACGCTGCTGTTCGCGCTGGGCGAGGGCATGGCCGCGCTGGCGGCGGGGCGCATGCTGATCGGCGTGGGCGTGTCCGTCTGCCTCGGCGCCGCGATCCAGGCGCTGTCGATGTGGTTTCCGCTGTCGCGCATGCCGCTGCTGAACGGGCTGGTGATGGCCATCGGCGGCCTCGGCGCGGTGGTCGTCGGTATGCCGCTCGACTGGCTGTTGTCGCTGGTGGATTGGCGCGCGGTCTGCATGGGCCTGGGCGGCGTCACGCTGGCGATGGCGCTGCTGCTGTGGTTCGGCGCGCCCGAGGCCGCGCGGCCCGGCGCACGCGAGAGCCTGGGCGCGCAATGGCGCGGCACCGTGGCGATCCTGCGCAGCGCGCCGTTCTGGCGCGTGGTGCCGCTGACGCTGCTGAACCAGGGCGTGTTCCTCGCGGTGCAGAGCCTGTGGGTCGGCGCCTTCCTGCGCGATGTCGGCGGCGTGGAGCCGGCCCAGGCCGCGAGGCTTGTCTCGCTGATCGGCTTCGCGATGATGGGCGGCTGCGTGGTGACCGGCTGGGCCGCGCGCCATCTGGAGCGGCTCGGCGTCAGCCTGTACGCGTTCGCGGGCGCCGGCATGACGATGTTCATCGTGGTGCAGGCGCTGCTGATGGCCGGCGCGCCGCTGCCCGCCTGGCTGCTGTGGTCGGGTTACGGCGTGTTCGGCTCGACCGGCATCCTGACCTACGCGGTGCTGGCGCGCCAGTTCGACGGCGCGATGATCGGGCGCGCGACCACCGCGCTGACGCTGACGGTGTTCCTGGCGATCTTCCTCTGCCAGCTCGGCATCGGCATGGTGCTGGACCTGTGGCCGGCGGTGGCGGGCCGCTATCCGGTGCGCGCGCATCTGGCCGTATGGGCCGTGCTGGTCGGGCTGCAGGCGCTGGCCGCGATCTGGTACTGGATGGGCGCGCGGCGGTATCGCGGCGCGGCCGCGGCATAACGCGGGAACGCCGCGGCGCAGGCGCGCATGAACGCCCGCGGGCAGGAGCGCCGGTGCGCCGGTGCGCCGGTGCGCCAGGAAGGCGGGAGCGCCGGTAGCGGCGCCCCCCGTTACAGCACGATCGGCCGGTCGTCGAGCTCGTTCGGATTGCCGTCGCCGTGCTGCGGGAAGTGCCGGGCCAGCAGCGCGTGGACCTGTGCCACCGTGGCGAGCACGGGCTCGATCGACAGATCGCTGGCGAGACCATGTGCCAGCGACTGGCACAGCGCGGCCCAGGTCTCGTGCTCGACGCGGGCATCGATGCCGCGGTCGGCGAGCAGTTCGACCGCATGATCGGCGAGGTTGATATAGAGCAGCACGCCGGTGTGGTCGGCGGTGTCCCAGACCTCGAGCGCGGCGAACAGTGCGCGGGCGCGATCGCGCGGCGTCACGCCGGCCCAGGCCTGCATCGCGGGCATGCTCGATTCAATGACCACGCGCACTTCGCCGCGATGCTGGCGTTCGCCGTCGCGCACGGCGCGCTGCAGCCGCGCCAGCGCATCGGGCGGGAAGTGGCGGTGCGCAAACGAGACGGGGGTCAGCGCATGGCGCAGGGCGCGCCGCAGTCCGCCGGCGGGGGAAGGAGAACGGGTAGGCATGATGTCGTTCCCTTACCAGTTGCCGGAGGCGCCGCCGCCATCGAAGCCGCCGCCGCCGCCACCGCCAAAGCCGCCACCGCCGCCGAAGCCGCCGCCACCGAAACCGCCGCCGCCATGATGGCGACCCCAACCGCCACCGAGGCCACCGAGTCCTCCCAGCCCGCCGAGGCCGCCTGCGGCGGCATCCCAGCCGCGCCGGCCGACCACGATCTGCCGGCGGCGTCCGCGCGTGGCGGAGAACAGGAAGAAGGCGATGATCAGCAGCGGAAACAGCACCGGCAGCCAGTCCGCGAGCCCGCTCTGCTGCGCCTGGCGGCGCGCCTGCGGGCCGGGCAGGCCTTCCTTGTCGATGGTCGCCTGGATCGCCGAGATGCCGGCCGCGAGGCCGCCATAGAAATCGTTCTGGCGGAAATGCGGCGCCATGATGTCCTGCAGGATGCGCCTGGACATCGCGTCGGTCAGCGAGCCCTGCACGCCGCGGCCGACTTCGAGCCGCATCTTGCGCAGGCCGGGCGGATTGTCCTTGGCGATCAGCACGATCACGCCGTCGTCGATGCCCTGGCGGCCTGCGCGCCACGCGTCGGCCACGCGGATGCCGTAGGCATCGATGGTCTCGGGATCGGTGGTCGGCACCATCAGTACGAAGATCTGGCTGCCGCGCGTGCGCTCGTATTCGGCGAGCACGTTTTCCAGCGCGCTGCGCTGCGCCGGCGCCAGCGTGCCGGTCAGGTCGGTGACGCGCTGGGTCAGCGGCGGCACCGCGACGAAGCCGTCGCCCTGGGCACGCGCCGCGCCGGCCACGCCAAGCAGCATGGCCAGCGCGAGCAGGGATGCCAGCATCGGCACCAGCGTGGGTACCAGTATCGGCACCAGCGCTGCCCGCAGCCAGCGCCGAAGTCCTGCGGCGAAGGTCATCGGCACGAGGATCAGAACTTGACCGCCGGCGGCGTCGAGATCGCCTTCTCGTTCTCGACCGTGAACGACGGCTTGACCTCGTAGTTGAAGATCATCGCGGTCAGGTTGGTCGGGAAGCTGCGGGCAAGCACGTTGTAGTCGCGCACCGCGGCGATATAGCGCTGGCGCGCGACCGTGATGCGGTTCTCGGTGCCCTCCAGCTGCGATTGCAGGTCGCGGAAGGCGGCGTCGGCCTTGAGCTGCGGATAGTTCTCGGCGACCGCCAGCAGCCGCGACAGCGCGCCGCTCAGTTCGCCCTGCGCCTGCTGGAAGCGCTGGAAGGCCTGCGGGTCGTTCAGCGTTTCCGGCGTGACCTGGATGCTGGTGGCGGTGGCGCGGGCCTTGGTCACGGCCTCGAGCGTCTCGCGCTCATGCGAGGCGTAGCCCTTGACGGTATTGACCAGGTTCGGAATCAGGTCGGCGCGGCGCTGGTACTGGTTGACGACCTCGCCCCAGGCCGCCTTGATGGCTTCGTCCTTGGCCTGGAAGTCGTTGTAGCCGCAGGCGCTCAGCAGGCTCGCCAGCCAGGCCAGCAGCAGCCAGCGCAAGGGGCGCAGCGACAACAGGGAAGACCGCGACGAAGCGAAGGTGGGCGACGAGGAAAGGAAGGCGCGCATCGGAAACTCCGTGGATCATCGGAACGCCAGTGTAGCGCACCGGCCGCTTGATTCATCCACGGAGCGGGCTGGGAGAGGGGGCCGGCGCGGACAGGCAGCGGCGGGAAGCGCGGCCTTGCTGCAGGGCTCACTGCACCGCCCCACTGCGCGGCCTCACCGCACCGCCTCACTGCAGCGCCTCACCGCACCGCCTTGCCGCAGCGCCTCTCTGCCCTCGTTACAGCGCCGCGAAGGCCCGGCGCGCGGCCTCGAAGGTCGCCTCGAGGATCGCGTCGTCATGCTGCGCGCCGACGAAGCCCGCCTCGAAGGCGGACGGCGCCAGGTAGACGCCGTTGTCCAGCATCGCGTGGAAGAAGCGGTTGAAGCGCGCGGTATCGCATTGCGTGACCTCGGCAAAGCTGGCCGGCACGCCCTCGCGGAAATACAGCCCGAACATGCCGCCGACCGCGTCCGCGGCAAACGGCACGCCCGCGGCGCGCGCGGCCTCGGCCAGGCCATCGGCGAGCTTGCGGGTCTGCGCTGCCAGCCTGTCGTGGAAGCCGGGCGCCTGGATCAGCTTCAACGTCGCCATGCCGGCCGCCACCGCCAGCGGATTGCCCGACAGCGTACCGGCCTGGTAGACGCCGCCCAGCGGCGCCAGTTTGGCCATGATGTCGCGCCGGCCGCCGAAGGCCGCCGCCGGCATGCCGCCGCCGATCACCTTGCCCAGGCACGTCATGTCGGGCTTGATGCCGTAGTGCGCCTGCGCGCCGCCCAGCGCGACGCGAAAGCCCGTCATCACCTCGTCGAAGATCAGCACCGCGCCGTCGGCGCTGCACAGCCGGCGCATCGCCTGCAGGAAGGCGTCGCTGGCACGCACCAGATTCATGTTGCCGGCCACCGGCTCGACGATCACCGCGGCGATCTCGCCGGCGTGGCGCGCGAAGGCCTGCTCCAATTGCTCGACGTTGTTGTACTCGAGCACCATCGTGTGGCGCGTGACGTCGGCGGGCACGCCGGCCGACGACGGCGCGTTCTGCGTGGTGTCGGCGAAGGTCAGCAGGCCCGAGCCGGCCTTGACCAGCAGGCTGTCGGCATGGCCGTGATAGCAGCCCTCGAACTTGATGATGAGGTCGCGCCCGGTGAAGCCGCGCGCCAGCCGCAGCGCGCTCATGGTGGCCTCGGTGCCCGACGACACCAGCCGGACCTGCTCGATCGACGGCACCAGCTTGCAGATTTCCTCGGCCATCTCGATCTCGGCCTCGGTAGGCGCGCCGAACGAGAAGCTGCCGGCCGCGACCCGCTGCACCGCACTGACGACCTCGGGGTGGGCATGGCCGACGATCATCGGACCCCACGAACCGATGTAGTCGATGTAGCGCTGGCCATCCGCGTCCCACATGTAGGGACCTTCGGCGCGCTCGATGAAGCGCGGCGTGCCGCCGACCGAGCGGAAGGCGCGCACCGGCGAATTGACGCCGCCGGGAATGGTCTGCTGGGCGCGGTCGAAAAGCTGCTGGTTTCGTGACATGTCGTGATCTGCCTGGAAGAGGAGAGGGGGCGCCGCCGGGAGGGAGGCGTGCGGACGCCAATTCGCGCGAACCGTCTGCGATCGGCTGCAATCCGCGTCAATCGCCATCGATTTCGGCGCCAAATACCGGGATGCCGGTGGCGCGCCGCGCGTCGATTCGGTACCATCTGCGCTGAATTTTAATCGAGACGTCACCACCCTATGGAATACAAGACCTGGATGTGCCTGATTTGCGGATGGATCTACGATGAAGCCGCCGGCGCGCCCGAAGACGGCATCCCGCCCGGAACCAAGTGGGAGGATGTGCCGATCAACTGGACCTGCCCGGAATGCGGGGCCCGCAAGGAAGACTTCGAGATGGTGGCGATCTGAGGGACGGTCCGGCAGGCATCAGGTACGCATTACACGCATCCCCGCACCCGCACAACGCATCGGCCGACGGTGGCCATCGCCGCCACCGTCCGGCTGGGCCAGCCTAGCCCGAGAACGGCCCGCGCCCACGCAGCGCATTGGCCACCATCATCAGCGCCAGCAGGAACGGCAGCGCGACATACAGGCACCAGTGCACCCGGTCGCCGATCGTTTCGCCCCACTTGCGCTTGAATACCTGCAGCCGCGGCATGCCCGACGGATTGGTGGCGCGCTTGTGATTGACGTGCCAAGCCATCCAGAAAAAGAAGATGGCGAAGGCGACCGAGAGGAAATTGATATTACCCATGGTGGATGGCGATGGTTTTGAGGGTGGTGAAGCCGTATAGCGCCTCGAAACCCTTTTCGCGCCCGTGGCCCGACTGTCCGGAGCCGCCGAACGGCAATTCGACGCCGCCGCCGGCGCCATAGTTGTTGATGAAGACCTGGCCCGCACGGACCTTGCGGGCCAGCCGCAGCTGGCGCGCGCCGTCGCGCGTCCAGATGCCGGCCACCAGGCCATAGGGCGTGCCGTTGGCCAGCGCGATCGCGTCCTGCTCGTCGTCGAAGGGCATCGCCGCCAGCAGCGGGCCGAACACCTCCTCCTGCGCCAGCCGGTGCGTCGCGGGCACGTCGCGCAGCAGCATCGGCACCTGGTAGTAGCCGGTCTCGGGCGCGTCGGCGACGATCTGGCCCTGCGCCATCACCGGGATGCCGGCGTGCTGCGCGTCCGAGACGAAGTCCCAGACCCGCTGCTGCTGCTTGCGGCTGATCAGCGGTCCGCATTCGAGGTCCTGCTCGGCGGGGCCGACCCGCAGCGACTCGAACACCATCGCCAGCCGGTCCAGCAGCGCGTCGTACAGCGGCCGCTCGACCAGCAGCCGGCTGCCGGCCGAGCAGGTCTGCCCGGCGTTCTGCACGATGCCGCGCACCACGACCGGCACCAGCGCATCGACATCGGCGTCGGCGAACACGATCTGCGGCGACTTGCCGCCCAGCTCCAGCGTCACCGGCACATGGTTCTCGGCGGCCATCTGCGCGACCAGCTTGCCGGTCTGCGGCGAGCCGGTGAACGACAGATGGTCGATGCCGGGATGGCGCGCCAGCGCGGCGCCGGCTTCGTGGCCATAGCCGGTCACCACGTTCAACGCGCCCTCGGGCAGGCCGACTTCGGCGGCCAGTTCCGCCACGCGCAGCAGCGACAGGCAGGCGTCCTCGGCGGGCTTGACCACGCAGGCGTTGCCGGCGGCCAGCGCCGCGCCGACGCTGCGGCCGAAGATCTGCAGCGGATAGTTCCACGGCACGATATGGCCGGTGACGCCGTGCGGCTCGCGCACGGTCAGCACCGTATAGCCGTTCTGATACGGGATGGTCTGGCCGTGCAGCTTGTCGGCCGCGCCGGCGTAGAACTCGAAATAGCGGGCGATCGCGCGGGCGTCGGCGTGCGCCTGGCTCAGCGGCTTGCCGGTGTCGCGCGCCTCGAGCGCGGCCAGCTCGGCCTCGTGCTCGGCGAGCTTGCGCGCGAGATCAGTCAGCAGGCGGCCGCGCTCGGCGGCGGACAGCGCGCCCCAGGCGCCATCGAAGGCCTGGCGGGCGGCATAGACCGCGGCGTTGATATCGGTCGCGTTGCCGCGCGCGATCTCGGCGAAGGGCGCGCCGGTGGAGGGGTCGAACACCTTGATGCGCATGCCGGAATCCGGCGCCATCAGGCGGTTGGCAACGAAGTGCTGGGCGTGCATCGTCATGCTCCGGCTGAAATTCCAAGCCGGCATTATCGCCCAGCCGGGCCGCGCGGCTGCAAGGGCGCGCCGCCGGCAGCGCCCCGGCGGAGCGTCTCCAGAGCGTCAGCAGCGCATCGGCAGCGCGTCGGCGGAGCGTCGCCAGAGCGTCGGCAGTGCATCGGCAGCGCATCGGCAGTGCATCGGCAGCGCATCGGCAGTGCATCGGCAGCGCATCGGCAGCGCATCGGCAGCGCGTCGCCAGAGCGTCAGCAACGCATCGGCAGCGCGTCGGCAAGGCCGCCGGGCTCGTCCCCGGGCTTGTCAGTTCCCGGTCAGACCGAGCCGCTATAATGCCGGCCATCGTCAAACCTTGGCCAAATACCGGCCGAATACAGGCATCTGGAGAACCGCATGAGCTTCAATCTCGTCCCGCCGGGCAAGGACATCCCGAACGACTTCAACGTGATCATCGAGATCTCGGCCCAGAGCGATCCGGTCAAGTACGAGGCCGACAAGGAAACCGGCCTGCTGTTCGTCGACCGCTTCATCGGCACCGGCATGCGCTATCCGGCCAACTACGGCTTCATTCCGCAGACGCTGTCGGGCGACGGCGACCCGGTCGACGTGCTGGTGATCACTCCGTTCCCGATCCTGGCCGGCGCCGTGGTGCGCTGCCGCGCGCTGGGCATGCTGAAGATGACCGACGAAGCCGGCGTCGATGCCAAGCTGGTCGCGGTGCCGGTCGACAAGCTGTCGCCGGCCACGGCCTACATGAAGGGCCTGTCGGACGTGCCGCAGAACACGCTGGACCAGATCAAGCACTTCTTCGAGAACTACAAGGCGCTCGAGGCCGGCAAGTGGGTCAAGGTCGAGGGCTGGGGCGGCATCGAGGAAGCGCACAAGGAAATCACCGACGGCGTGGCGAACTACAAGAAGTAAGCCGCCGCACGATCCCGCTGCTTGCTCCGATGCTTGCGGCGGGGCGGCGCGCTCTCCCCGGGCGCGCCGCGATCAGAACCATTGCCGCAGGCGCCGCAGCGCCGGCGGCAGACGCGGACCCTGCCTCGCCTTTGAGGCGGAGTCCGCGGCGGCGGCCACCTTCGAGGCCGCGTCGGCCGTGACCGCCACCCTGGCGCCCGTGCCGGCCGCCGTTCCCACCGGCTGTTCCGCCAGTCCTTTCCCTGTCGTTGCTCCGTAGACCCCCGCCGCAGCGGCGTTGGCGGAGGCGTGCACCGCAGGCACCGCCTGTGCCAGCGCGGCCCGCAGCGGCGCACCACAGGCCTGCGCCACCGCCGTCTCGCCGACCATCCCGCTCTGCTGCAATTGCCGGCGCTCGTCCGCGTCCAGCCATTGGCCGGCATCGAGAAAGGCCAGCATCGCGTCGACCCGTCCCATCCGGCAAGCCTCGAAGATCGGCCGCTCGCCCGCGGCATTGCGCGCTTGCGGGTCGGCGCCGCACGCCAGCAGCAGCGTCACCGTGGCGGCATGGCCCGCCGCGGCGGCCGCATGCAGCGGCGTGCGCTGTTGGCGGTCGCGCTCGGCCAGGCTCGCGCCCTGTTCGAGCAGCCAGCCGATCGCCGAACGGTTGCCGTGATAGGCGGCTTCGTTCAGCGCGCTGCGGCCATTGTCGTCGCGGGCCAGGGGATCGGCGCCCTGGATCTTCAGCCAGGCGAGCAGCGTGCGAGTGCGTTCGCCCTGGTCCTCGTGCGTGGCCAGCTGGATCGGCAGGCGGCCCAGCTCGGTGCGCCTGTGTGGATCGGCACCCAGCCGCAACAGCGACACGGCGAGCGCGAGTTCGTGGTGCTCGCAGGCCAGATGGAAGGCATTGCACCCGTCCGGCCCGGGCCGGTCGATGAAGGCCTTGCGCTCGGCGTCCGGCACGGCCTGCAGCACCGCCTGCACCACGTCGAGACGGCCCTGCCTGCAGGCCTGCAGCCAACCCTGGTGCAGCC
Source organism: Cupriavidus cauae (assembly GCF_026210475.1). Taxonomy (NCBI): domain Bacteria; kingdom Pseudomonadati; phylum Pseudomonadota; class Betaproteobacteria; order Burkholderiales; family Burkholderiaceae; genus Cupriavidus; species Cupriavidus cauae. Next base: position 3,319,682 of record NZ_CP080293.1, on the reverse strand, counting down.
CCGCGTCGACCACCGTGGCATGGCGCTCGCCGCGCAGCCGCGCCAGCGCCTGCGCGACGCGTGCCTGCTGCTCGACCGTGGGCAGGTTCAAGGCATCGAGCTGGTCTTTCAACTCGCACAGCATGGCTTCGAGCGCGGTCCACTCGTGTTCCAGGTCGGCACGCAAGGCTGCCCACCGGGTCGGCGGCCCGAACGAGAAGCGCCGGTGCACGGCCATCTCTTCAGCGAGCCGTCGATCGAAGCGGGCGACGCGGCGCGCCACTTCGTCGGCGTCGAGGCGGACGAAGCCGCTGCCGTCTTCGGCGACCACATGGGCGGTCCTCGCTTCGGGCATGCGGGCCTCGATGGTTTCGCGATAGCGCGCGGCGATCGTGGCGGCCAGCGCGTCCAGTTGGGCGAGATAGCGCCTGGCCAGGGCTTGCTGCGCGTGCGGCGCGGCGGAGTGCGCTTCGTCGGCATCATCGGCCCGATCGTCGCGCAGCAGCGTCAACTGAAGATGCACGACCTGCGAGCGCCGGCTCAGCCATCGCTCCAGTTCCTCGATCGGGGACACCACTGGATGGTGCGCGATGGCGGCCTGCGCCATCTGCTGCGTCAGCGCGTCGGCGCGCGCGCTCAGGGCGTTGTGAGCGGATACGGACAGCATGGCGGTTCTCCGGCTGAGGGGACGCAATACGGGCGCAATACCGGCGCAATACCGGCGCAATGCGCGCGCGATACGGACGCAGTACGAACGCAATACGAGCGCAATACGAGCGCAACGAACTCGACGAACGCGAACGCAATGCGGACGCAATGTGGACGCAATACGGACGAGACCGGACGGGCTCCGAATCTAACGGCCCGCGCCCCGTGCCCTGTCGAATTTGGCATCGTCTCTGTCGCGAATGATCCGCGCCGACTGGTTGTCGGCAGGGGCATCGCCTACCGTTCGCTGCGCCGCCGGTGCCCGCAGCCAGGCGGTGCCATCCATCGAACGGAGCGGGTCCGGGAGGGTTGCATCGCCATGTTCACCACCGTCAGCACACGTATCGGCATGCTGGTCCAGCTGGGGGCCGGCCTTTCCCCCGGCACGCAGCGGGACGCGCTGCGCGATGCCGTTCTCGCCGGCGACCGGCGGCGGGTCAAGGACCTGCTGGCCGGCATGCCCGCGCTGGCGCGCGCCGTCGACGACGACGGCGACTCGTCGCTGCACTGGGCGGTTCGTGCCGCGGGGCGCCACGACGTCGAAGACTGGCGCGTCATCGTGACCTGCCTCCTGGAAGCGGGTGCGGACTGCAAGGCCAGGAACCGGCAGGGTTTGACGCCGCTCGATCTCGCCGCCCAGGTGCCATACGATCCGGCGGTGCTCGGCGCGCTGCGTGCCGGCGGCCCGCACGCGGCGCACGACGCCGCGGACGAGGCTGCCGATGCCGATGGCCGAATCAATGAAGGCCGCGTCGACGAGGACCGCGGCGACGAGGGCGCGGCACACGACCACGAGGGCATGACGGTCCAGCAGGGCCTGCACGGCATCGCAGGCATGCTGCGCGCGCAGGCCGATCCGCCCGTCGGCGTGCCGCGGCTGCTTGGCAAGCTGGTCGCGCTGTACCGCGACGCCGGCGCCGATTGCGCCAAGGCCTGCCTGTCCTGCTTGCGCCTGCTGCTGCAGCGGTACCCGGCGCTGGACCATACCCGCCGGGACGACATGGTGCCCTTGTACGAGGCGCTGGTGCGGATGTGGACGCGCGGCAGCCATTGGAAGGAGGGCTTCTGCTACGCGCATCACGCGCGGCGCCTGCTGCCCGCCGGCGGCCGCCTCGCCGGGGAGCTCGGCGCGGTGATCGACCGGCTGGAAGCCGCGATGGTGCGCGAGCATCTGTCACAGTGGGCGCCGCGCGCGCAGGTGCAACTGCGTGCCGCACTGTTCGACCTCGGCATGCAGTGCGCGTCGATGGCGGCGCCATTGCGGATGCTGGAGCGCGCGCATTGCCTGTTCCAGGCGGTGGCGCGCACGGAGGCGCTGATGGCCGCGCACGGCATGGCGCTCGCGCCGGAGGAGGACCCGCGCGAGGCCCTGCCGGCGCGCCAGTTGTCCATCGCGATCGCCGCGGCGCTGGACCGCTTGCGCCGGACCACCCGAGGTGCGATCGACTTTGTCGACGTCGCGCAGCGCGTGCTGCTGCTTGCCGAATCGGCCGGCGCGATCGGCCTGCACGCGCATGGCGCCGCGTGGTGCGACAGCGTGGTGCGCAACGTCGAGCAGGAAGAGTGCGTGGCCTCGCTCAGGAACTACGACTGCGGCGCGCATCGGCGCATGGCGCAGGCCTTGCGCGGTGGATCGATGGTGCCGGGGGCGCCCGCCGATCCGCCACGGCCGGTCTGGCGCACGCTGCGCGACAGCCTCGAGGCCTTGCGGGCCCAGGCCGCGGCGGAGCTGGCGCATGTGGATCTGCCCGATCCGAGCGATCGCGCGGCGTTGCGCGACTGGGAAACCCCGCTGCCCATCGAGGAACTGCAGGAACGGATGACCGCGCGCTACAAGGCGCTGGTCGCGCAGATCGCGCGCGCCTGCCGGCACTGGATGCTGACCGAGCCGCCGTGCGCGTTCGCCATCGTCGGACTGGGCTCGATGAGCCGCGGCGACATGAGTCCGTATTCCGACTTCGAATATGCGCTGCTGCTGGCCGAGCCCGCACCGGCCGGCAGCCTCGCGCAGGCATGGTTCGCCAACTTCGGGCGGCTGTTCGACCTGGCCGTCTGCAGCCTCGGCGAAACGGCGGCGGGCGGCGATCATCCGCTGCCGGCGCCGGGCGGATTCGAGGTCGACGCCGGCGTGCGGGTGGCGGCGTCGGCGCTGGCCTGGACGGGCACGCCGGAGCAGCTTGCCGACATGCTGCGCCAGCGCTGCACGGCCAACGCCAACACCCATCCCGATTCGGACCAGGGGCTGCATTTCTCGTTGCTGACGCCATGCCTCGCGCATGGCGAGCCCACGCTGATGCGGCGGCTGTCGGCGGCGATGGCGGCCGTGCTCGACGTGCCGCTGCGCGCGGACGACCCGGGCCGCCTGTGCGCGCGCGAGGATCTGGCGCTGCGCCAGCTGCAGGCAGACATGGTGCGGCTCGGCGACGCGCTGGCGCATCCGCCCGCCGGCGGCCTCGATCTGAAGCACGGCTATCGCGGCCCGCTGGTGCATGCGCTGACGTCGCTGTCGCTGCTGTCCGGCCACCCCGACACGCCGCCGCGCGCGGCGCTGGCGCGGCTCGACGCACTCAAGCGGTTCTCGGCGCCATTCCTGGCCGACTGGCGCTGGGCCATGGCAGCGGTACAGATGCTGCGCTATCGGCTGCAGCTGCAGGCGAACCGGCGCGCGGAACGGGCCGATGCGGCATGGAGCCCGTCGGATCGCCGCATGCTGCAGGCCGTCCACGACCGCGTGGTGCTGCCGCTGCGGGCGGCGCTATCGGCGTTCGCGGGCATCGGTCAACGCCCGCCCTGGCCGGTCGGCGAGGCCGTGCGCGCGCTGCGCCGGCTCGACGACGCCGATCCCGCGCTGCATCCGCTCGTGCTCGGCGCGGCGGGCCGGACGTTGTCGCTGGAGGCGACGCGGAGCCTTGCCGCCACGCTGGCGGTGCGCCGCGCCCCGGCGGCCGAACTGCGCCGCCACTACGAGGCGGCGACGGCCGGCGTGCCGCCTGAGGAGGCCATGCAGCGCTGGAGCGTCTGGCGCGATGCGCTGTGCGCGGTGGCGGGCAACGAAGGCCGGCTGCGCGCACTGGGCCTGGTGCCGTGGCCCGACGGCTGGCGCGCGCAATGGGCCGAACGGCAGGCGGCGTTTCGCGCGCGCCTCGATGGCTGGCTGGCCGACGAGGGGAATGCGGCAGCGGCGGGGGCAAGCGCGAGCGCAAGGGCGGCATGGGGAGCCGCCTGGGATGCGGTGCAGGTGCGAGTTCCGACGTCCCATGCCATCGGCGTACGTACGCTCGTGCCCGAGATCGCGCGGCAGTTGTTCGACGAGCAGGGCAATGTCCTGCCGAAGCCCGCCGGTCAGCCGGGCTCGCACCGCGTGTTGCCGGTCACCTTCGAGGCCGAAGGGCGCGAGCAGGTCTGTTGGGTCAAGTTCGATCCGGAAGCGCCGGGCAGCGAGGCGATATGGCATGCGCTGGACCGCCGCCTGACCGGCGGGCGAGGCATGCCGGCCAGTGTGCCGATGCAGCTGTGCAGCGGCACGCGCATCTTCAATGTGCAGGTCATCGAAGCGGTCGCGGGCCGCTCGCTGGCGCAACTGCTGCGCGAGGAGCCGGCCGCGCTGCGCGCGATCGATGCCGCCTCGTTTACGCGGGCGCTGCTGCGGGAACTGGTCGGCGGGCCCGGCGACGACAAGGCCGACGACTATGTCGTGGTCGAACGCGGTCCGCGTCAGGTGCTGAAGCGGATCGACAACGGGCGCGCCGCCATGGGCGCGATGGGTCTGGCGGCGCCCGGTCGGCACGCGTTGCCGGTGCGCAGCCATCTGTTTTGCCTGGACCAGATGATGCAGCCGCTGGACCTTGCCGTGCTGGAGGAGGTGGGGCGGCTGCAGCCGGACGCGGTGCTGCGCGGCTGGCTCGAGGACGGTGCCCGCTTGCAGCGGGATCTTGGCGCCTTGTTTGCCGGCGCGGAAGGCGGGGACGGGAACGCCATGCCGCCGCATGCGGGCCTGTTGGGCGCGATCCCGGCCGACGCGCTGCCGGCGCTGCGGCAGCGCGTCGAGACCGTCGTCGGCATGGCGGCCTTGGCGGCGCGCATGTGCATCGCGCCAACGGGTATCGCCTGGCTGCGCAGCCTCGCGCCGGAGCTGGCGGTGCCGTATCTGGCGGCGTTCGCGCGCTATCCGGTGCGCGCGAGCGAGCCAGGAGCACCGGCCTCGCGCTTCGCCTGCCTCGACGAGGGGCTTGCCGGCGCGGACGCGGATGGGGGTTATGCCGGCGGCGGAGGCGCCCGAGCAGGGGGCCAGGCAGGCGGCCAGGCAGGCGCCCCGGCAAGCGCACTTGCCGCCCGCTTCGGCCTCACGGCGATCCATCCGCGTCCCCGGGCGCTGCCGTGGCGGCCCGCCGATGCGCTGCAGATCGCGCCGGGCGGCACCATGTCGGCCGCCGGCGCGTTGTCGCGGCTCGCCGGATCGCCGGCGCGCGATCTCGCGGCCATCGTGCTCGGCGCGCTGGGCGGGCGCGACGGCGCCGCGCGCACCTTCGCCGCGCTGCCCGCGGGCCAGCGCACCGCCGTGCTCGACGCGATCGCCATGGCACTGCATGCCGACGCGCGCGCCATCGCGGTCGAGGACCAGCGCCGGCTGCTGGCGGCGCTGGCCGGCACGGCGCTGGTCTGCCTGGATCTGAGTCCCTTCGCCGCGGCGCTGACCGACGCGCTGCTCGAAACGCTGTTGCGCGGCACGGGCGCGTCGCTCAGGCGGCTCGATCTGAGCGGCTGCTCGCGGCTGTCGCCGCAGGCGCTGCGCCATGTGGAAGCGTATGCGCCCGGGCTGCGGACGCTGCTCCTGCGAGCGATGCGGATGCCGGGCGACTGGATGCCGGGCGACCCGACGCTGGCCGAGCGCGCCGCCGCGCCGCTGGTCGCGCAGCCGGGCCCGCCGCAATCGCCGCTGCTCGTTCTGCGCGCGCTGGAGGAGCTCGATCTGCGCGACAACGGCGCGCTGCGGACGGTGCGGCTGGAGGCGCCGGCGCTGCGCGTGCTGCGGCTGGACGGCTGCGCGGCGTTGCGCGAATTGCGGCTCGATGGCGCCCGGCAGCTGAGCCGGCTCGACGCACGTCACTGCACCGCGTTGCCCGAGCCGGTGCTGCGATCGCTGGCGCGCGACAATCCCGCGCTTGCCGAGGTCCAGCTCGCGGGCTGCGGACAGCTGCGCCAGGCCGCGCTGTGCGAGGCCCATCCCTGGCTGCTGGCCTGGCCGTGGGACGGCTGGACCAAAGGCGGCATCGCGCGGCTGCGCCAGTCGCTGTCCGGGCCCGACGGCAGCGCTTGCGGCCCGATGCCGCGCTACGTGATCCGGCAGATCACCGATTGGCTGCGCGAGCGTGAGCGGGCGGTGCAGGCGCTGAACCGGCTCTACCGCGACCCCGGCACGCCGCGGCGCCTGCGCGAGGCCGCCGAGGCGGCGCTGCTGGGCCGCGAGAGCGTGGCGCAGCGGGAGGCCGGCGTGGCGGCCGCCACGCTGATCGGCAACGCCACCGATTCGCAGCCGGCGCTGGGCATCGGCATGCTGGTGCCGGCGCTGTCGTCGTCCGGCAGCGAGGAGAGCCGCATCGCGGCGGCGGCCGCGCTCGGCGGCCTCATTGCGATCCCCTCGCGGGAGGATGTCGTGCGCTGGGCGCAGCGCGATGGGGCGGTGTCGCGGTAGTGGTGCGGGGCCTGGTGCGCTGGGCGCATTGCGCCCGAGTCATTGCGACCGGCTCAATGCACCCAACTCAATGCCCCCAACTCAATGCCCCCAACTCAATGCACACAATTCAAAGCGCCCGACGCAATGCCCCCCACTCAATGCGGCGGCTCGTTGCTGTCCGCGGCACTGGCGGCGGTCCCCATCGTCGCGCCGGTGGCCGCGGCAGCCTCGGCGGCCTGCGCCGCGGCGCCGCGCACGTGCGGCCGCAACACCTCCATCATCTCGATCGGCACCGGAAACACGATGGTCGAGCTGCGATCGCCCGCCACCTGCGTCAGCGTCTGCAGATAGCGCAGCTGCATCGCCTGCGGCTGCCGCGCCAGCATCTGCGCCGCTTCCAGCAGCTTCACCGACGCCTGCAGCTCGCCCTCGGCGTGGATCACCTTGGCGCGCCGCTCGCGTTCCGCTTCGGCCTGCCGCGCAATCGCGCGCACCATCGATTCGTTCAGATCCACATGCTTGATCTCGACGTTCGACACCTTGATGCCCCAGGCGTCGGTCTGCGCGTCCAGCACCTTCTGGATGTCCAGGTTCAGCTTCTCGCGCTCGGACAGCATCTCGTCGAGATCGTGCTTGCCGAGCACCGCGCGCAGCGTGGTCTGCGCCAGCTGGCTGGTGGCCTCGAGGAAGTTGGCTACCTGGATGATCGCGTTCTGCGGATCGACCACGCGGAAATAGACCACCGCGTTGACCTTGACCGAGACGTTGTCGCGCGAGATCACGTCCTGCGCCGGCACGTCCATCACCACGGTGCGCAGGTCGACCCGCACCATCTGCTGGATCACCGGGATCACCAGCACCAGACCCGGTCCCTTGACGCGCCAGAACCGGCCCAGCATGAACACCACGCCGCGTTCGTACTCGCGCAGCACGCGGAAGGCGGAGAAGATCAGCAGGGCCAGCAGGATGACGAGGGTGCCGGCGCTGAGGCTGAAGATCATGGTCGGTCTCCTTGTGGGGAGGTGGGGGACGTGGGGGAGGGCGGCGGCCGCGCGGGGGATTCGTCCGTGGACAGGCTGTCGGCCGGCTCGACGTCGAGCACCAGGCCCTGGCGGCCTGTCACGCGCACGGCCTGGCCGGTCTGCAGCGGTGCCGCGCTGCGCACGCGCCAGCGTTCGCCCTGCACCTCGGCCCAGCCGTCATCGATGATGCGGCCGGCATTGCCGACCACGCGGGTGTCGGTGATCACCGCGGGCTGGCGGCGTGCGCGCACGGCGGCCGCGGACACGCCGAAGCTCAGCGCCGCGGCCGCCAGCGACAGCGTGCCGATCATCCACAACGGCACGCCGAAACCCGGGATGTCGGTGTCGATCAGCATCACGGCGCCCAGCGCGAACGCCACGATGCCGCCCAGGCCCAGCGCGCCGAAGCTCGGCAGGAAGGCCTCGGCCACCATGCAGCCGATGCCCAGCGCGATCAGCGCCAGGCCGGCGTAATTGATCGGCAGCATCTGCAGCGCGAACAGCGCCAGCAGCAGGCAGATCGCGCCGGCCACGCCGGGCAGCACCATGCCGGGTGTCGAGAATTCGAAGATCAGCCCGTAGATGCCGATCATCATCAGGATCAGCGCGACGCTCGGTTCGGTCAGCACGGCGAGCAGCCGATAGCGCCAGTCGGGCTCCAGCTCGATCACGCCGGCCTGCGCGGTGCGCAGCGTGCGCGACGCGCCGGCCGCGACCACGGCGCGCCCGTCGACCGCGCGCAGCAGCGCCGGCACGTCCGGCGCGATCAGATCGACCACGCGCTGCGCCGCGGCCTCGTCGGCCGACAGGCTGACCGCCTCGCGCACCGCGCGCTCGGCCCATTCCGCATTGCGCCCGCGCAGCTGCGCGAGGCCGCGGATATAGGCGGCGGCATCGTGCAGCTGCTTGCGCTCGAGGGTGTCGAGACCGTCGTCCTTGCTTTCCGGAGCGGCGCGGCCGGGCGCGCTGGCGGCGCCCTCCGAGGCCGGGCGGGTATCCGCAGGCCGCTCGGCCCGCTCGGCTCGCTCCCGCCGTTCCGGGCCGCCGATGCCGAGCCGTACCGGGCTGGCGGCGCCCAGATTGGTGCCCGGCGCCATCGCGGCCAGATGGCTGGCGTAGAGGATGTAGGTGCCGGCGCTGGCGGCGCGCGCCCCGCCCGGATAGACGTAGCTCAGCACCGGGACCGGGCTCGCGAGGATGTCCTGGATGATCTGCCGCATCGATGGGTCCAGCCCGCCGGGCGTGTCCATCTCCAGCACGATCAGCTGGGCGCCGGCCTGGCGCGCCTGCTCGAAGCCGCGCCGCACGAAGCTGGCGCTGGCCGGGCCGACCGCGCCCTTGAGCGGAATCAGGTAGACCGGCGCAACGCCTCCCGGCTTCGCACGCGCGCGGTCGGCCGGGCCGCCGGGCTGGGCCAAAGCCAGCGTCATGCCGACGATCAGCAGCAGGACGGCGGCGAGCCGCCGCGCGAAGCTTGCCTGTGCGTTCATGGTCTGCGCTCGTGAAGTCCTTCGCGCCGGCGGGGCCAAGGCTGCCGCGCCAGCGTTCGCACCATTGCTTGCGCGGTGGCCGCCCAGTGGCGCGCCGTCCGCCGATTGCGCTGCAACGGTCATCGTGTCGTTCCCGCGAAAGCGGGAATGCGGCGTCCTGGACAGCCACTGGGTCCCCCGCCTGCGCGGGGACGACCAGTTCGTCGAGGCGCTGAAACGCCTTGCGGCGCTCATTCCAGTGTAGGCGACACGACACGGCTTGCCCGGGACGGTGCCGTGGTCTTGGCGCGCCGCCGTCGCGCTTTGCCCGCCGCGGGTACGATAGCGGGATCGCCGACGCGCCAGAACGGAGAATCCGCATCGTGTCAGTCTCGCCCTCCCGCAATCCCGAGCTGGTCCACGGCACGCTCGCCGGCAGCGAAGCCCGCCGTCCCGGCGCCTGGGCGGTCGCGCTCGGCGGCCTGGTCTCGCTGGCCGTCGCCATGGGCATCGGCCGCTTCGCCTTCACGCCCTTGCTGCCGATGATGCTGCACGACGGCAGCGTGACGCTGCATCAGGGCGGGTGGATCGCGACCTGGAACTACATCGGCTATTTCGTCGGCGCGCTGGCCTGCCTGCTGATCCGGCCCGATGCCGCGCGCATGGTGCGCTGGGGCCTGGCGGCCACCGTCGCGCTGACGCTGGCGATGGCGTTGCCGCTGGGCATGCTGTCCTGGTCGCTGTGGCGCGCCGCCGCCGGTGTCGCGAGCGCCTTCGTGCTGGTCTATACCGCGGCCTGGTGCATGCAGCGGCTGGCCGAGGCCGGCAAGCCGGCGCTCGGGGGCCTGATCTTCTGCGGACCGGGCATCGGCATCGTCGCCACCGGGGTTTCGGCCTTCGGCATGGTCGGCATGGACTGGAGCGCGGCCTGGGGCTGGATCGCGTTCGGCGTGCTGGCGCTGGTGCTGGTGGCGGCGGTATGGCGCATCTTCCAGCCCGACTCGGCTCCCCACTCGGCCACGGCTTCCGCCGCGGCCGCGCCGCCGCGCATGGCGGCGTGGTCCGGCGAGGCCTGGGCGCTGACCGTGGCCTACGGGCTGGCCGGATTCGGCTACATCATCACCGCGACCTTCCTGCCGGTGATCGCGCGCCAGGCGATGCCGGGCTCGTTGTGGGCGGACCTGTTCTGGCCGCTGTTCGGCGCCGCGGTGGCGCTCGGCGCGCTGACGGCCGTGCGCATCGGCGTGCGGCACGACAACCGCGTGCTGCTGGCGCTGGCCTATGGCATGCAGGCGGCGGGCGTGGCGATCGCGGCGGTGTGGCCGACGCTGGCCGGTTTCGCGCTCAGCAGCCTGCTGGCGGGGCTGCCGTTCACCGCGCTGGTGCTGTTCGCCATGCACGAGGCGCGCCGGCTGGCCGGCGGCCAGGCGCCGCGGCTGATCGGGCTGATGACGGCCGCGTACGGGCTCGGTCAGATCGTCGGGCCGCCGTTCGCCACCGCGCTGGTGGCCCGCACCGGCGGCTTTGCCGCGTCGCTGGTCGGCGCCGCGCTGGCGCTGCTGGCCGGCGCGCTGATCTACCTGTGGCTGCGCCGGGTCGCGCCCTTGCCGTCCGCCGCGGCGCCGCATGCCTGAGCCGGGCTGAGCTGGGCCGGGCCGAGCTGGGCCGGGCAGAGTTGGGCCGGGCAGAGTTGGGCCGGGCAGAGTTGGGCCGGGCAGAGTTGGGCCGGGCAGAGTTGGGCCGGGCAGAGTTGGGCCGGGCAGAGTTGGGCCGGGCAGAGCTGGGCAGAGCTGGGGCAGAGTTGGGTAGAGGAGGCCGGGCAGGGTTGGGCGGGCTGACCCGAGCGGGCTGGGCCGGCGAGCAGCTGGGCGCGGCGAGCCGGCCCAATCCACGCCCCTGCGCGCTTCGGCTACAGTATCGCCTTCGCCGCCATCGGCAACCGGCCCGCGGGCCGGCATCGCCGACGGCGCAAGGAGCCATCGATGTCCTTCGCCCTGCAACCCGCCCGCGCCACCGGCGCTTCCGCCAACGCTTCGGCCACCGTTTCCGAAGCCGAGCGCCGCATGCGCGTCGATCTCGCCGCGGCGTACCGGCTGTGCGCGCTGGCCGGCTGGGACGACCTGATCTACACGCATATCTCGGCGACGGTGCCCGGGGAGCCGGACCACTTCCTGATCAACCCGTTCGGCCATGCCTTCGACGAGATCCGCGCGTCGGACCTGGTCAAGATCAACGGCCGCGGCGAGGTGGTCGGCGACAGCCCGCATCCGGTCAACGTGACCGGGTTTGCGCTGCATGCGGCCGTGCACGCCGCGCGTCCGGACGCGGTCTGCGTGATGCACCTGCACAATACCGCCGGCGTCGCGGTGTCGGCCCAGGCCGACGGGCTGCTGCCGCTGTCGCAGCATGCGATGCGCTTTTACGGCCGGCTCGCCTATCACGACTACGAGGGCCTGGCCTTCACGCCGGCCGAGGGCGCGCGGCTGACCGCCTCGCTGGGCAGCCATCCCGCCATGCTGCTGCGCAACCACGGCACGCTGACGGTCGGCCGTACCGTGGCCGAGGCCCATGTGCTGATGGCCACGCTGATCAAGGCGTGCGAAATCCAGCTCGGCGCGCTGACCGCCACGCGCGTGGTGCTGCCCTCGGTCGAGGTGGCGACGCGGACCTCGGCCCAGCTCGACGACGGCGGCGCCATCGAGGGCGCGCTGGAATGGCCATCGCTGCTGCGCAAACTCGATAAAATCGATCCCTCGTATCGCGACTGAGCGCGACGGGTGCCACGCAGCGCGAGCAAGCGCAACGCAGGGCAGCGCCCGCTTCAGTCCTTGCACCATTCATCCATAACTCATCCATAACAACAGGAGCCATCCATGCCGACTTTCCACGTAGAGATGTTCGAGGGCCGCACCATCGAGCAGAAGCGCAAGTTCGTCGAGGAAGTGACCCGTGTCACCTGCGAAACCCTCGGCTGCTCGGCCGGCGCGGTCGACATCATCATCACCGACGTCAAGCGCGAGAACTGGGCCACCGGCGGCGAGCTGTGGGCCGACAAGAAGTAACGCCCGTCGACATCGTCCTCGCCATCGTTCCTGGTCATCGTTCCTTCTCCGGGCATCCACGAACCGGCGCCTCGCGCCCCTGTACGGAACCGTCATGCAGCATTTCGCCTCGGACAACTACGCCGGCTTCTGCCCGGAATCGCTGAAGTACTTCCTCGAAGCCAACGGCAGCGGGCACGAGCAGGCCTATGGCGACGATTCGTGGACGCAGAAGGTCTGCGATCGCATCCGCGACCTGTTCCAGACCGATTGCGAGGTGTTCTTCGTATTCAACGGCACGGCGGCCAATTCGCTGGCGCTGTCGGCGCTGTGCCAGTCGTATCACTCCGTGATCTGTCACGAGCTGGCGCATATCGAGACCGACGAGTGCGGCGGGCCGGAGTTCTTCTCCAACGGCTCGAAGCTGCTGACCGCGCCGGGCGCCAACGGCAAGCTGACGCCGGATGCGGTCGAGGCGCTGGTCACGCGCCGCAGCGACATCCACTATCCGAAGCCCAAGGTCGTGTCGCTGACGCAGTCGACCGAGGTCGGCACCGTCTATACGGTCGAGGAAGTGCGCGCGATCTCGGCCATCGCCAAGCGGCGGCAGCTGCGGGTCCATATGGACGGGGCGCGCTTTGCCAACGCGGTGGCGTCGCTGGGCGTGCATCCGTCCGAGATCACCTGGCGCGCGGGCGTCGACGTGGTGTGCTTCGGCGGCACCAAGAACGGCCTGCCGGTCGGGGAGGCGGTGGTGTTCTTCGACCGCAAGCTGGCCGAGGACTTTGCCTATCGCGTCAAGCAGGCCGGGCAGCTGGCCTCGAAGATGCGCTTCATCTCCGCGCCGTGGCTGGGGCTGCTGGAGAACGACGTGTGGCTGGCCAACGCCCGCCATGCCAATGCGATGGCGCAGCTGCTGCACGATCGCATCGCCGGCATTCCCGGCGTGCGCATCATGTTCCCGACGCAGGCCAACGCCGTGTTCGCCGAGCTGCCGCTGCCGGCGATCGAGGCGCTGCGCGGGCGCGGCTGGCGCTTCTATACCTTCATCGGCGCCGGCGGCTGCCGCTTCATGTGCTCGTGGGACCTGCGGCCCGAGACGGTCGAAGCGCTGGCGGCCGACATGCGCGAGGTCTGCGCCGCGTGATTGCGGGCGTGTGGATGCCGGCGCGTGCTTGCCGGCGCGTGATTGTCGGCGTGTCCATATGGACCGTTGTCTGACCCCGGCGCCTTGCGCCATCGAACAGGAAATCGAGCCATGCCCTCCTATCGCTACTGTCCCCACTGCGGCACGCCGCTGATGGCGCTGCCCATGTCCGGGCGCGAACGCATGGCCTGCGTGCAGGACGGCTGCCAGTTCGTGCAGTGGGACAACCCGCTGCCGGTGCTGGCCGCGGTGGTCGAGTACGAGGGCAAGCTGCTGCTGGCGCGCAATGCCGCGTGGCCGCCGTCGATGTACGCGCTGGTCACCGGCTTTCTGGAGCGCGACGAAACGCCGGAGGCGGGCGTGGCGCGCGAGCTGAAGGAAGAGACCAATCTCGATGCGCAATCGGTTTCGCTGATCGGCGTCTACGAATTCATGCGCAAGAACGAGCTGATCATCGCCTACCACGTGCGCGCGACCGGCACCATCGCGCTGTCGGAGGAGCTGGCCGACTACAAGCTGGTGGCGCCGGAAAAGATGCGGATCTGGAATGCGGGCACCGGCTTCGCGGTGGCCGACTGGCTGGCCGCGCGCGGCTATCCGGTGCGCTTCTTCGACCGCCAGACCGGCGAGGACATTCCCGACCCGCGCCAGGCCGCGCGGGCGGAGGGCGCCGGCGCGACGCTACAATACCGGCCATGAAGCCTCAGGGAAGGCTTGCCGACATCGCCCATACCAGGGAAACAAGGAAGAGACCATGGAGTTCCAGAAGGAAGTGGACGCGCGCGGGCTGAACTGCCCGCTGCCGATTTTGCGGACCAAGAAGGCGCTGGCCGATATGGCGAGCGGAGAAGTGCTGAAGGTGCTGGCCACCGACCCGGGCGCGACCCGCGACTTCCAGGCCTTCGCCAAGCAGACCGGCAACGAGCTGCTGTCGCACCAGGAGGTCGACAAGGTGTTCGTGTTCTACATGAAGCGCCGGTAAGCGGGCGAGCAGGCCAGCAACCGAGCGGTCCCGCAGTTCGGGCCGCAGACGACAAAGCCGCCCTCGGGCGGCTTTTTGTTTTAGGGCTGCGAGAGGGCAAGGGCGCCGGCGATCGCAGGCGCCCTTGCCCGGACAATCTTGCGGCCGAACGCCTCAGATCCGCTCGCGCAGATAGCTGCCGAACTCGTCGCGCACCTCGGGATGCTTCAGCGCGAACTCGACCATCGCCTTCAGATAGCCGAGCTTGCTGCCGCAGTCGTAGCGCACGCCCTGGTAGCGGTAGGCCAGCACCTGTTCCTGGCCGAGCAGCGACTGGATCGCGTCGGTCAGCTGGAATTCGCCGCCGGCGCCCGGCTTCAGGTTGCGGATATGTTCGAAGATGCGCGGGGTCAGGATATAGCGGCCGACCACGCCCAGGTTCGACGGTGCCACTTCCGGGTCCGGCTTCTCGACGATGCCGGCGACCTTGATCACGCCTTCGTCCCACTCGCGGCCGTCGACCACGCCGTAAGATTTACTCTGCTCGGGTGCAATTTCTTCCACACCCAGGATGGAGCAGTTGTAATGATTGTAGAGGTCGACCATCTGCTTCATCACCGGCGGCTGGCCGTCGAGCAGGTCGTCCGCCAGCATCACGGCGAAGGGCGCGTCGCCGACCAGCTTCTCGGCGCACAGCACCGCATGGCCCAGGCCGAGCGCCTCGGGCTGGCGCACGTAGAAGCATTCCACATGCGACGGCTTGATCGAGCGGACCACCTCGAGCAGCGCCTGCTTGTTCTTCGCCTCCAGCTCAACCTCGAGCTCGTAGGCCTTGTCGAAATGGTCCTCGATCGCACGCTTGGAGCGGCCCGTCACGAAGATCATCTCCGTGATGCCGGCAGCCATCGCCTCTTCGACCGCATACTGGATCAGCGGCTTGTCCACCACGGGCAGCATTTCCTTGGGGCTCGCCTTGGTAGCGGGCAGGAAACGGGTGCCGAGCCCGGCTACCGGGAATACGGCCTTGGTGACGCGGGTTTCCATAAAAGAGGCTCCTTCTCAGTTTTTGATGTCGTCAGCCTTGCGTTAAAGCAAGGCGCATGCCCTGGACCGCGCTGCCGGCACTGCTGCCGGCACGGACACCGACATCGAGGCCACCACCGACGCGAACGCGGCCGGTGGCGACCTCATGCCGGCAGCCGTTGCAACTGGTCCTGCAGCTTGGCCAGCGTCTGCTCGAAATCGGCCAGCCGCTGGTTTTCCTGTTCGACCACCGCGGCCGGCGCCTTGGCCACGAAGCTCTCGTTGGCCAGCTTGCCGCGGGCCTTGGCGATCTCGCCGCCGATGCGCTGGATCTCCTTGCCGAGGCGCACGCGTTCGGCGGCGACGTCGATCTCGATCTTCAGCAGCAGGTGACTGCCGCCGACGATGGCGACCGGCGCACCGGCGCCTTCGGCCATCAGGGTCTGCTCGTCTTCGAAGACGCGAACCTCGGAAAGTTTCGCCAGCGCCTGGATATAGTTCTTTGCCGCGTGCAGGAAGGCGTTGTCGCCATGCGCGTACAGCGGGATCCGCTGCGCCGGCGAGATGTTCATTTCGCCGCGCAAATTGCGGCAGGCATCGACCATCGCCTTCAGTTGCGCGACCCAGGCCTCGGCCGTTTCGTCGATCTTCGCGGCGGCGGCGAGCGGGTAGGGCTGCAACGCGATCGATTCGCTGCCGTCGCCCTTGCCGCGACCGGCCAGCGGGCCGACCTTCTGCCACAGTTCCTCGGTGATGAACGGGATGATCGGATGCGCGAGCCGCAGCACGGTCTCGAGCACGCGCAGCAGCGTGCGGCGCGTGGCGCGCTGCTGCGCCGGCGTGCCGTTCTGGATCTGCACCTTGGCCAGTTCCAGGTACCAGTCGCAGTACTCGTCCCAGACGAACTTGTAGATCGCGTTGGCGATATTGTCGAATCGGTATTCGCCGAAGCCCTTCTCGACCTCGGCCTCGACCCGCTGCAGCAACGACACGATCCAGCGGTCGGCCTGCGAGAAGTCGAGGTAGCCGTCCGGACCGCAGTCCTGGTTGCACGGCCCCATGCCGCAGTCGTGCCCCTCGGTGTTCATCAGCACGAAGCGGGTCGCGTTCCACAGCTTGTTGCAGAAGTTGCGGTAGCCCTCGCAGCGGCCGGTGTCGAAGTTGATGTTGCGGCCCAGCGTGGCCAGTGAGGCGAAGGTGAAGCGCAGCGCGTCGGCGCCGAAGGCCGGAATGCCGTTGGGGAATTCCTTCTTCGTCTTCGCTTCGATCTTCGGCGCATCCTTGGGCCGGCGCAGGCCGGTGGTGCGCTTCTTCAGCAGTTCGGGCAGCTCGATGCCGTCGATCAGGTCGACCGGGTCGAGCGTGTTGCCCTCGGACTTGCTCATCTTCTTGCCTTCGAAGTCGCGCACCAGGCCGTGCACGTACACGTCCTTGAACGGGACCTGGCCGGTGAAGTGCTTGGTCATCATGACCATGCGCGCGACCCAGAAGAAGATGATGTCGTAGCCGGTAACCAGCACCGACGACGGCAGGAAGTGCTGCAGTTCGGGCGTCTGCTCGGGCCAGCCCAGGGAGGAGAACGGCACCAGCGCCGAGGAGAACCAGGTGTCGAGCACGTCCTCGTCGCGGCGCAGCGGCCCGGCAAAGCCGGCGGCCTGCGCCTGCGCGCGCGCTTCCTCTTCGGTGCGCGCGACGTAGCAGTTGCCGGCCTCGTCGTACCAGGCCGGGATCTGGTGGCCCCACCACAGCTGGCGCGAGATGCACCAGTCCTGGATATTGGCCAGCCACTGGTTGTAGGTGCTGACCCAGTTCTCGGGGATCAGGCGGATCTCGCCGCTCTGCACGGCGTCGAGCGCGACCTCGGCGATCGAGCGGCCGGGGTAGAAGGTGCCTTCCGGCGCCGGCTTGCTCATCGCGACGAACCACTGGTCGGTCAGCATCGGCTCGATCACGCTGCCGGTGCGCTCGCTCTTCGGCGTCATCAGCTTGTGCTTCTTGACCTCGACCAGCAGGCCCTGCGCGTCGAGGTCGGCGACGATGCGGCGGCGCGCCTCGAAGCGGTCCAGGCCGACGTATTGCGCGGGCGCGCCATCGGCGATCTTCGCGTCGAGGGTCAGCACCGACAGCTGCGGCAGGTTGTGGCGCTGGCCCACCGCATAGTCGTTGAAGTCATGGCCCGGCGTGACCTTGACCACGCCGGTGCCGAATTCGCGGTCGACGTAGTCGTCGGCAATCACCGGGATCTCGCGATCGGTCAGCGGCAGCTTCGCCATCTTGCCGATCAGGTGAGCGTAGCGCTCGTCCTCGGGATGGACCATCAGCGCGACGTCGCCCAGCATCGTTTCCGGGCGGGTGGTGGCCACCGTCAGATGGGTCAGCCCGGTGCGCGTATCCGGCTCGACCAGCGGATAGCGGATATGCCAGAGCGAGCCTTCCTCCTCGACGCTCTCGACTTCCAGATCGGACACGGCGGTGCCCAGCACCGGGTCCCAGTTGACCAGCCGCTTGCCCCGGTAGATCAGCCCCTGCTCGTGCAGGCGCACGAACACCTCGGTGACCACGCGCGACATCTTCGGGTCCATCGTGAAATATTCGCGGCTCCAGTCGATCGACGCGCCCATGCGCCGCACCTGCCGCGTGATGGTCGAACCCGATTCCTCCTTCCAGGCCCAGACCTTCTGCACGAAAGCCTCGCGGCCGAGGTCGTGGCGCGAGACGCCCTGCGCATCGAGCTGGCGCTCGACCACGATCTGCGTGGCGATGCCGGCGTGGTCGGTCCCGGGCACCCACAGCGTGTTGGCGCCCCGCATGCGCGCGTGCCGTGCCAGGCCGTCCATGATGGTCTGGTTGAACGCGTGTCCCATGTGCAGCGTGCCGGTGACGTTGGGCGGCGGCAGCTGGATGGCGAAATCGGGCCGGTCCGGGTCGAGGGTGGGCCTGGCGATGCCCCGTTTTTCCCACTCGGGGCCCCACTTGGCCTCGATGGCGGCGGGTTCGAAGCTCTTGGCTAGGGACTGGTCTTGGGCGGTCATGCTTGGGATGTCGATCGATGCGTGAAGGCCGGCGAGCCGGTGCGGCTCTCGCGGTCTGGTGCGCGCCTGCAGGGCGCGGCCAAAGGGAGACAAGCCCTAAATTATAGGGGAGCCCGCTCGGTGACGCCCAAAATGCCCTTGCGGGGCGCGCCTGCCCGCCGCGCGCCGCCTCCACATCCACCGCAGGACAAACCGCAGTATCGCCGCTCCGCGGACGCCGATGCGTTCGCTAGAGCACGGTCGCGGCAGGCCGCCGGGCCTATCGTCTGCGTTGGGGGCTCGGGCAGGGGACGCCGCATGGCGGTCCGGGCGGGTTGCCGGGGCGCGGGCGGGCCCCCGGCGTGCAGTCGGCCGACGGCCGGGTCATGGACATGAACCAGAACGAGAACGAACACAATCAGGGCGGCGCCCCAGGCCACAGCCTGGCGCCGCTGCTGCTGCGCCTGCGCCGGGCCCCGGTGCGGGCGCGCGGCCGGGTCACCTTCGAACGGATCCTCGATACCACCGCGTTGCTGCTCGACGAGGTCGGGGTCGAGCGGATCACCACCAACCTGATCGCCAGCCGCGCGGGGATCAATATCGCCACGCTGTACAAGTACTTTCCCAACAAGCTGTCGGTCATCAATGCGCTGTTCGAGCACCAGATGCGCCAGCGCGCGGCCGATTCGCTGGCGGTGCTGCCCTCGGCCGGGGCGGTGGAGGACTGGCGCGCGGTGGTCGACGCGGTGTTCGACCAGGTCCGCACCGCGCGCAGCCGCCAGCCGGGCAGCATCGCGCTGCGCCGGGCGATGCAGTCGTCGCCGGAGCTGCGCCGCATCCACGATGCCACCAGCCGCGAGGTCGCCGAACTGCTGGCGCGCTGGCTGATGCAGCACCAGCAGGTGGCCGAGGACGATGCCCGCCTGACCGCGCGCTGCGCGATCGAGGTGCTGACCGCGCTGATGGACCTGGCCGAGGGCGAGGACGAGGCGGTGCGCGAGCGCATCCACGCCGAGGCCCGGCGCCTGCTGAAGGCCTGCCTGGCGCCGTGCTTCGAGCCGCAGCGACTGGACGACGCGGCGCTGCCGTAGCGCGGGAGGCCGGGCGAGGCCGGGCTGAGGCTGAGGCTGAGGCAGGCTGAGGCAGGCTGAGGCAGGCTGAGGCAGGCTGAGGCAGGCCCCCGGCTGAGCCGGCCGGCGAGGCCGTGGAAAGGCGCGCCGTTATAATGGCCCGATTCCTCAAGGCCCCTCCCGATGTCCGACCTGCTTGCCAATCTGAACGCCGAACAACTTGCCGCCGTCACGCTGCCGGACGAACCGGCGCTGATCCTGGCGGGCGCGGGCAGCGGCAAGACGCGGGTGCTGACCACGCGCATCGCGTGGCTGATCCAGAACGGCCGCGTGTCGCCGGCCGGCATCCTGGCGGTGACCTTCACCAACAAGGCCGCCAAGGAGATGCAGACGCGGCTGTCGTCGATGCTGCCGATCAATACCCGCGGCATGTGGATCGGCACCTTCCACGGCCTGTGCAACCGCATGCTGCGCGCGCATTTCCGCGATGCCGGGCTGCCGCAGACCTTCTCGATCCTCGACAGCCAGGACCAGCTGTCGGCGCTCAAGCGCCTGCTGAAGTCGCTGAACGTCGACGACGAGAAATATCCGGCGAAGAACCTGCAGTACTTCATCAACAGCGCGAAGGAGCAGGGCCTGCGCGCGGCCGACGTCGAGGCCAACGACGACTTCAACCGCCGCTTCGTCGACCTGTATGCCGCCTACGACGAGCAGTGCCAGCGCGAGGGCGTGGTCGATTTCGCCGAGCTGCTGCTGCGCTGCTACGAGCTGCTGCGCTACAACGACGCGATCCGCCAGCACTATCAGCACCGCTTCCGCCATGTGCTGGTCGACGAGTTCCAGGACACCAACGTGCTGCAGTACCAGTGGCTGAAGCTGCTGGCGGGCTTCGGCACCGGCAATGCCGCGGCGGTGTTCGCGGTCGGCGACGACGACCAGAGCATCTACGCGTTCCGGGGCGCCAATGTCGGCAACATGCGCGATTTCGAGCACGAATTCCGCGTGCGCCATCTGATCAAGCTGGAGCAGAACTATCGCTCGCACGGCCATATCCTCGACTCGGCCAATCACCTGATCGCCCACAACGCGCGCCGGCTCGGCAAGAACCTGCGCACCGACGCGGGCCACGGCGAGCCGGTGCGGGTCTACCAGGCCGGCACCGACGGGCAGGAGGCCGGGTGGATCGTCGAGGAGATCCGCGACCAGATCGCCCAGGGCACCAGCCGCGCGGAGATCGCGATCCTGTATCGCAGCAACGCGCAGTCGCGCGTGATCGAGCACGCGCTGTTCTCGTCCGGCATTCCGTACCGCGTCTACGGCGGCCTGCGCTTCTTCGAGCGGGCCGAGGTCAAGCACGCGCTGGCCTATCTGCAGCTGCTGGAAAATCCGCGCAACGACGCCGCCTTCGCCCGCGTGGTCAACTTCCCTACGCGCGGCATCGGCGCGCGTTCGATCGAGTCGCTGCAGGACGCCGCGCGGCAGTACAACTGCGCGCTGTCCGAGGCGGTGGCCTATGTCGCCGGCGCGGCCGGCGGCAAGCTGGCGTCGTTCGTGCGGCTGATCGACCAGATGCGCTTCGAGACCCGGCAGATGACGCTGCCGGAGACGGTCGAATACGTGATCAATACCAGCGGGCTGATCACGCATTACCAGGCCGAGAAGGAAGGCCAGGACCGCATCGAGAACCTGCGCGAACTGGTGACCGCGGCGCAGGCCTTCGTGGTGGAAGAGGGCTACGGCCTCGACGCGCCGGCCAACGCGATTCCGGTGAGCCGCCGGCAGAGCCTGGATCGGCCGCTGCCGGCCCTGGCCGAGGGCGACCAGGCGCAGCAGGTGCTGGACCCGGAAGCGTTGCCCGAGGTGATGACGCCGCTGGTCGCCTTCCTGACCCATGCCTCGCTGGAGGCCGGCGACAACCAGGCCCAGGCCGGGCAGGACGCGGTGCAGATGATGACGGTGCACGCGGCCAAGGGCCTCGAATTCAATGTGGTGTTCATCAGCGGGCTGGAGGAAGGGCTGTTCCCGCACGAGAACAGCATGCTCGACGCCGACGGGCTCGAGGAAGAGCGCCGGCTGATGTATGTGGCGATCACGCGGGCGCGCGAGCGGCTGTACCTGTCGTTCGCGCAGAGCCGCGTGCTGCATGGCCAGGTGCGCTACCACATCCGCTCCCGCTTCTTCGACGAGCTGCCCGAGGGCGCGCTGAAGTGGCTGACCCCGCCGGCGCAGAACTACGGCGCGCAGCGGCGCCAGTCATCGGAAAGCGCGTGGGGCCGCGACTGGTACAAGCGGGCCGAGGACGTGCCCTATACCGGCAGCCGCGCGACCGGCGGCATGGACACCGGCAACGGCTACGCCGACCACAAGCGGCAGGCCGAATCCGGCTGGCGCATCGGCCAGCAGGTCTTCCACAACAAGTTCGGCGAGGGCGTGATCAAGGCGCTCGAAGGCGAGGGCGCGGATGCCCGCGCCAATATCGAGTTCAAGCGCCACGGCGCCAAGTGGCTGGCGCTGTCGGTGGCGAAGCTGGACGCGATCGATTGAGCCTGGTGGGTGGTGTCAGGCTGCCGCGCTGTCCCCATTCGGCGGCGCGATGTTGAAGCAGCCGCGATAGGTCGCGTAGAACGAGCAGTACAGGATCGCCAGCATCAGCAGCGAATACGGCGTCACCAGGAAGGACAGCACGCCTTCGGCGCCGAAGGCGCTGAAGATCGCCTCCAGGAAGAAGGGCACCGCCACCAGCAGCAGCACGAACAGCATCGCATAGGTGAAGAAGGCCCCGCGGTTGCGCCAGCACGCGGTCCAGCTGAAGAACAGCGCCTTGACCGGCGGCACGTTGTGCCAGGCGGCCAGCAGCGGCGCGAACCAGAACAGCATCGCGATCGGCGTGTACAGCGCCGCCCCTACCAGCAGCGCGTAATACAGCTGGCGGATCGCCTCCGGGGTCGGCGGCTCTTCCTTGAGCAGCACCGGCAGCAGCGCGCGCATGTCGACCAGCGTGCCGGCGATCAGGCTGAGCAGGAACACCAGTCCCGCATAGATGGCGCCCAGGATCAGCAGATGGCGCGCGGCCACCTTGCCGTTGCTGCGATATCCCGCCAGCAGCACGGTGGGCATCACCTTGCGGTTCTGGATCACCTCGCGGCACGCGGTCATGATGCCGACCGACAGGCCCGGCGTCACCACCAGCAGCGCAACGATGCCGATCAGCGGAATGAAGATGGCGATCTGCGCGGCGATCAGATAGATGAACAGCAGCATCAGGAAGGTCAGCGGGTTCTTGCGGAACAGCCACAGACCTTGGCGGAACCAGACGTAGCCTTCCTTGGCGGGGACTTCCAGTAGTTGCATGACGAATCGGGTCCGAATCAGGTGCGGCGATCAGGGGCTGCCGTCGGCGGCGCCCATCAGGTCCAGGGGAGCGCGGTGGCGGCGATGCGCCGGCGCAGGATGCGTTCGAAGTGAGTCGGGTCGTGCGGCTCGAGCATGTCGGCCTCGCGCGGCAGATGGTAGTCCCACAGCCGCGAGACCCAGAAGCGCAGCGCGCCGGCCCGCAGCATGTGCTGCCAGTGCGCGGCCTCGATCGCGTCCAGGGGTCTGACCGCATGATAAGCCCGCAGCAGCGCCGTCGCGCGCGGGGCGTCCAGCTCGCCGCTGGCCAGGTCGATGCACCAGTCGTTGACGGTCACGGCCAGATCGAACAGCCACTTGTCGTCGCCGGCGAAGTAGAAATCGAAGAAGCCGCCCAGCCGCGACTGGCCGTTGCCGGCGTCCTCGAACAGCACGTTGTCGCGGAACAGGTCGCAATGGCAGGGGCCGCCCGGCAGTGCGGCATAGGCTGCGCCGCCAAAGAACGCGCTCTGGAACGCGAGCTCGTCCTGCAGCAGCGCGCGCTGGCTGTCGTCGAGGAAGGGCAGGATCTGCCCTTCCGTCTCGCGCCACCACGCCAGGCTGCGCAGGTTCGGCTGCTGGCGCGGATAGCCGCGGCCGGCCAGGTGCATGCGCGCCAGCATGTCGCCGACCTCGGCGCATTGCTGCGCGTTCGGTGCCAGCTGCGAGCTGCCCGGCAGCCGCGTGACGATGGTGGCGGGCTTGCCCTTGAGCGTGCGCAGGATCTCGCCGTCCTTGCCCGGCATCGGCGCGGGCACGCGGATGCCGCGTTCGGCCAGATGCGCCATCAGATGCAGGTAGTACGGCAACTGGTCGAAGCGCAGCCGCTCGAAGATGGTCAGCACGTAGTCGCGCGTCTGGCCGTCCCGCTCCATCGTCACGAAGAAATTGCTGTTCTCGATGCCCGAGGGAATGCCGCGCAGCGCGCGCAGCGTACCGAGGTCGTAGTCGAGCAGCCATTGCGCGATCTCGTCGTGCGAGACCGTGGTGAATACAGCCATACTGTCTTGTCTGGTTGGAACCGGATGTAAAGCCGGATGGCGCCGGCGGGCAAGGCCCGCGGCATGCCGTGGCGCCGCGGACAGCGGCGTCCGGCGCGGCCCGGAAGCGAACCCCCGGGCCGGGAGCGGTGAAACGTCGGATGGCGCGCGCGGACGGGTCGGCCCCGTCCGCGGCAGGCTCAGAACTGCAGCACGCGCACCGAAGGCACGCGATTGACTTCCCGTTCGCGGATGCGCGGCGAGCTGTCCTCGGGACGGCTCATCTGGTATTGCGTGCCCGCGCCGGACTTCACTTCGATATCGACCTGCTGGCCGCGGCGGTCGCGGTATTCGCGCACCTGCGTGCCATCGGCCTCGTTCAGCTGGAAGCTCGGCTCGCGCGGATGATTGAGCTGGGTCTTCGCCGACGGGGCGATGGGCTGGTTGTTGATCTCGTTCAGTTCCTGCTGGGACAGCGCGCCGTTGTCGTCGGCGGCCTGCTGTGCGGACTGCTGGGCCAGCGCGGCCGGCGCGGCGATCAGCGCGAGTACCGTCGCGGCCAGCGTCAGGCCGCGTCGCGCAACCCCCGGCAGGGGCTCCGGCTCGTCCGCGCTGGCGGCCGGAAAGGAAAGGGAGGTCATCTCGGGCTCCTGTGCGATGCGCGCGGGGTGCCGGCGCATCCGAATGGGCGCCGCGCGCGGCAGGGCCGGGCGCGACTCGGGCATCAGGCTTGCATTCTAGCAATTCCTGCCGCCCGCGGGCCCGTGGCGAGGCGGTTCGGGCACTCGGGCACCGCCCGCCCACGCCACTCACAGATAGAACATCTCTTCCTTCGGCGGGATCGGGTTTTCGCCGCCGCGGCGCTCGTAGTAGTCGTAGACCGCCTCCAGCACCTCGTGCGGCTCGTCGACGATCTGCATCAGATCGAGGTCGTGCTCGGCAATCAGGCCCATCGGCAGCAGCGTGAAGCGGAACCAGTCGAGCAGGCCCTTCCAGAAGCGGCTGCCCACCATCACCACCGGTACCGCGCGCGACTTGCCGGTCTGCACCAGCGTCAGCACCTCGGCCAGTTCGTCGAGCGTGCCGAAGCCGCCCGGCATCACGATGAAGGCGTCCGAGTTCTTGACGAAGGTCACCTTGCGCGTGAAGAAATGGCGGAAGCGCATGGCGATGTCCTGGTACGGATTGCCCTGCTGTTCGTGCGGCAGTTCGATATTGAGGCCGACGCTCGCGGACTTGCCTGCGTGCGCGCCCTTGTTGGCCGCTTCCATGATGCCGGGGCCGCCGCCGGAGATCACGGCGAAGCCCGCGTCGGAGAACAGCCGCGCGATGTCGATGGTCTGCTGGTAGTACGGCGAATCCTCGCGCAGGCGCGCGCTGCCGTAGATCGAGACGGCCGGCCGGACCTCGGACAGGTACTCGGTCGCCTCGATGAACTCTGCCATAATCGTGAACATTTGCCACGAGGCGCGCGCCTTCTTTGCAGTCGCGCGATCTTCGTCGGCCAGCGCACGCAGGCTGGGAATCATCTTGCGCGGGTTGGTCCGCGCCGCCTTGGCGGACGCCGGCGCTTCGGCGGGCGAGGCGGTATCGCCCGGGCCATCGTCGGCGGGGCCGACGGTGACGTTCACATCCATATCCGCAGCCGTGGTGATCTTGCCTTCGTTGGCACGGACCACCGCGGTCACGGGGTTGCTGCGGCTGCCGGCCACGCCGTTGGCGTGGTCGGGGGCGGTGGGTTCACCGCTTGCCGCGGCACCAGTCAATTTCGAGTCCATGGGAATGTCGGATAGTCCTAAAACACTGCTGCTCGTCGATGGGTCGAGCTATCTATATCGCGCGTATCACGCGCTGCCGGATCTGCGCAACGGCGAAGGCCTGCCCACAGGGGCCATCTACGGCATGATCAACATGCTGCGCAAGCTGCGCAACGATTACCCGGCAGAGTATAGCGCCTGCGTGTTTGACGCCAAGGGCAAGACCTTCCGCGATGCGCTGTACCCCGCATACAAGGAACACCGCCCGTCGATGCCCGAGGATCTCGCGCGGCAGATCGAGCCGATTCATGAGGCGGTGCGCGCGCTGGGCTGGCCGATCGTCGTCGTCGATGGCGTCGAGGCCGACGACGTGATCGGCTCGCTGGCCTGCCAGGCTACCGCGGAGGGCATCCGCACCGTGGTGTCGACCGGCGACAAGGACCTGGCGCAGCTGGTGAACGACAGCGTCACGCTGGTCAATACGATGAGCGGCGAGGTCCTCGATCCGCCGGGCGTGGTGGCCAAGTTCGGCGTGCCGCCGGAACGCATCGTCGACTATCTGTCGCTGATCGGCGATGCGGTCGACAACGTGCCGGGCGTGCCCAAGGTCGGTCCGAAGACCGCGGTCAAATGGCTGACCGAATACGGCACGCTCGACGGCATCATGGCCAACGCCGACAAGATCAAGGGCGTGGTCGGCGAGAACCTGCGCAACACGCTCGACTGGCTGCCGCGCGCGCGCGAGCTGGTGACGGTGAAGATCGACTGCGATCTGTCCGGACCGATTCCCGACTTCCACGCGCTGCGCGACATGGGCGAGGACAAGGAGAAGCTGGTCGCGTTCTTCTCGCGCTACGGCTTCAAGACCTGGCTGCGCGAGCTGACCGGCGAACGCCTGCCCGATGCGCGCACGCAGGCCGCTGCCGCCGCGGCGTCGCGCGGTCCGCAGGCGAGCCTGTTCGACGGTCCGGCCGCCACCGATGAGCCCGTGGCGGAGACCCCGCCGGCCGAGATCCGCTACGAGACCGTGGTCACAGAGTCCGCGCTCGAGGAATGGGCGCGCCGCATCGAACGCGCCGAGCTGACCTGCATCGATACCGAGACCACATCGATCGATCCGATGCAGGCGCAACTGGTCGGCATCTCGCTGTCGGTCGAGCCCGGCATCGCCTGCTATATCCCGGTCGCGCACCAGGGCCCCGACGTGGCCGGCATGGAAGGCCGCGGCCAGCTGCCGCGCGACTTCGTGCTGGCGCGGCTGCGTGCGTGGCTGGAGGACCCGGACCGGCACAAGGTCGGCCAGCATCTGAAATACGACGTCCATGTGTTCGCCAACCACGGCATCGCGCTGCGCGGCATTCGCCATGACACCATGCTGCAGAGCTACGTGCTGGCCTCGCACCGCAATCACGGCATGGACAGCCTCGCCGAACGGCTGCTGAACCTGAAGACGCTGACCTACGAGGAGGTCTGCGGCAAGGGCGTCAACCAGCTGTGCTTCGACCAGATCGACCTGGCGCGCGCGACCGAATACGCGGCCGAGGACGCCGACGTGACGCTGCGCCTGCATCGCAAGATGTATCCGCAGCTGGAGGCGGCCGAGGGCCTGCGCTACGTCTACGAGCGCATCGAGATGCCGGTGTCGGTGGTGCTGCAGAAGATCGAGCGCAACGGCGTGCTGATCGATGCGCCGCGCCTGGCCGCGCAAAGCGCCGAATTGGGTCAGCGCATGATGGAACTGGAGCAGCGCGCCTACGAGGCCGCCGGCCAGCCGTTCAACCTGGGCTCGCCCAAGCAGATCGGCGAGATCCTGTTCGGGCGGATGCAGCTGCCGGTCGTCAAGAAGACCAGCAGCGGCGCGCCGTCGACCGACGAAGAGGTGCTGCAGAAGCTGGCGGAGGACTATCCGCTGCCGCGGCTGCTGCTCGACTATCGCGCGCTGTCCAAGCTGAAGTCGACCTACACGGACAAGCTGCCGCGCATGGTCAATCCCGCCACCGGACGCGTGCATACCAGCTACGGCCAGGCCACCGCGGTGACCGGCCGGCTGGCGTCGACCGAGCCGAACCTGCAGAACATCCCGGTGCGGACCGAGGAGGGCCGCCGCATTCGCGAGGCCTTCATCGCGTCGCCGGGCCATGCGATCGTGTCGGCGGACTATTCGCAGATCGAGCTGCGCATCATGGCCCATATCTCGGGCGACGAGAACCTGCTCGGCGCCTTTGCGCGCGGCGACGACATCCACCGCGCGACCGCGGCCGAGATCTTCGGCGTGGCGGCGGATGCGGTCAGCAGCGAGCAGCGCCGCTATGCCAAGGTCATCAACTTCGGCCTGATCTACGGCATGAGCGCGTTTGGCCTGGCCAGCAACCTCGGCATCGAGCGCGACGCGGCCAAGCACTATATCGACCGCTATTTCATGCGCTATCCCGGCGTGGCGCGCTACATGGAAGAGACGCGCCAGACCGCGCGGGAGCAGGGCTATGTCGAGACCGTGTTCGGCCGCCGGCTGTGGCTGCCGGACATCAACGGCGGCAACGGCCCGCGCCGCCAGGCCGCCGAGCGCGCCGCGATCAATGCGCCGATGCAGGGCACCGCGGCCGACCTGATCAAGCTGTCGATGATCGCGGTGCAGGACTGGATCGAGCGCGAGTCGCTCGGCACGCGGCAGATCATGCAGGTGCACGACGAACTGGTGCTGGAGGTGCCGACCGCCGAACTGGAACTGGTGCGCACGCGCCTGCCGGAACTGATGTGCGGCGTGGCGGCGCTGCGGGTGCCGCTGGTCGCCGAAACCGGGGTCGGTGCGAATTGGGAAGAAGCGCACTGAGGTGTTCGCCCGGTGCCGTCTTGCCAAGTTTGCTGCATTGCAGCAAACTGGTGCCGACAGAACTGACAGAACTGACAGAACTGACAGCAGCAGGCAGCAGTCGCCGCCGGCATGCCGGCGGTCCGACCATTCAGAACGGGTAGAACAATGCAAACAAGCGCGCATCGGATTGTCGTAGTCGGCGGTGGAGCAGGTGGCCTGGAACTGGTGACGCGTCTCGGCGACAAGCTGGGCAAGCGCGGCGCCGCGCATATCACGCTGGTCGACCGTTCGCCCACGCATATCTGGAAGCCGCTGCTGCACGAGGTCGCCGCGGGCAGCATGGACCAGAACACCCATCAGCTCGAATATGCGGCGCAGGCGCTCTGGCACCATTTCGAGTTCCAGCAGGGCGAGCTGACCGGCCTCGACCGCACGCGCAAGACGATCTCGGTCGCGGCCTGTGTCGACCAGGACGGGCTGGAACTGCTGCCCGCGCGCGACATTCCCTATGACACGCTGGTGCTGGCGATCGGCTCGGTCACGCATTTCTTCGGCACGCCCGGCGCGGCCGAACATGCGATCGCGCTCGATACCGTCGAGCAGGCCGAACGCTTCCGCCGCCGGCTGATCTCGGCCTGTGTCCGCGCGCAGAACGGGCTCAGCCGGAACGACGACGATGGCGACGGCCGGCCGGACGTCGATGTCGTGATCGTCGGCGCCGGCGCGACCGGCGTCGAGCTGTCGGCCGAGCTGCGCAATACCGCGCAGGTGCTCAATGCCTACGGGCTGCACCGCCTGGACCCCCGCCGCGACATCCATATCACGCTGATCGAAGGCGGCCCGCGCATCCTGCCGGCGCTGTCCGAGCGCGTGTCGAGTGAAACCGCCGAACTGCTGCGCAAGCTGGACGTGCGCATGCTGGTCGGCGAGCGCGTCACCGAGATCGGGCCCGATGCGGTGCTGACCGCCAGCGGCAAACGGATTCCCGCCGAACTGACGGTGTGGGCGGCGGGCATCACCGCACCGCCGGTGCTGAAGACGCTCGGCCTGACGTTGAGCCGGCAGGGCCAGATCGTGGTCAGGCAGACGCTGCAGAGCGAAGACGACCCGGACATCTTCGCGTTCGGCGATTGCGCCAGCTGCGCGTGGCCGGCCAAGCAGACCACGGTGCCGCCGCGCGCGCAGGCCGCGCACCAGCAGGCCAGCTTTCTGTACGACGCGTTGCGGGCGCGGCTGGAGGGCCGGCCGCTGCCGGAATTCCAGTTCAAGGATCTCGGCTCGCTGGTGTCGCTGGGCCGTTTCACCGCGGTCGGCAACCTGATGGGTGGGTTGATCGGCGGCTCGATGTTCATCGAGGGGCTGATGGCCCGGCTGATGTACTCGTCGCTGTACCGGATGCACGTGATGGCGCTGCACGGTGCGGTGCGCATGGCGCTCGATACGGTCGCGCACTGGCTGCGCAGCAAGACCAATCCGCGGGTGAAGCTGCACTGAGCGGTTGGCCGCCCCGGGCGGGGCGGGCGCGGCAAGGGCCGGGCGCGGAGGGGCGCCGCAAAGGCGCGGCAGGGGCTGGCAGGGGCTCGGCGGAGGGCTCGGCAGGGGCTCCGCAGCGGCTCCGCACGGTCTTGGTAGGGGCTCGGTAGAAGCTCGACATGCGCTCGGCAAGGGCGCGGGCACCGCGCGCCGCCCGCCGGCCTGCAGCGTGCGCTGGACACCATGTTTGCTTAGAATCGCCTTCCTGATGCCCCGGCTCGTCTGCTGGCGCAGCGTCCCCCGTTCGCCAACATCAGGAGACCCGCATGCTCAAGCCCGAAGTGGAAAGCCTCGTACCCGGCCAGACGTTCGACCGGCGCAGCTTCGTCAAGACCGCCCTCGGCTCGGCCTTCGCCGCCGCAGCGCTGCCGGTCACCGCGCAAGCGATCAAGACCGACTTCGAAGGGCTGACGGCCGGCGAGGTCACCATCCCCTCCGGCGACTTCAAGATGCCGATCTACCGCGCGATGCCGCAGGGCAAGCGCGACCTGCCGGTGGTGCTGGTGATCAGCGAGATCTTCGGCGTGCACGAATACATCGCCGATACCTGCCGACGCTTCGCCAAGCAGGGCTATCTGGCGATCGCGCCCGAGCTGTTTGCGCGCCAGGGCGATCCGACCAGCTTCGGCACGATCCAGGAACTGCAGCGCGAGATCATCGCCAAGACGCCGGACAACGAGGTGCTGGGCGACCTCGATGCGGCGGTGGCCTGGGCCGGCGCCAACGGCGGCAATCTCGGCAAGGTCGGCATCACCGGCTTCTGCTGGGGCGGCCGCGTGGTCTGGCTGTACGCCGCGCACAGCAGGCAGCTGAAGGCCGGCGTCGCGTGGTACGGCCGGCTGAACGGCGACACCACGCCGCTGCAGCCCCGCCATCCGATCGATCTCGCCGCGCAGCTGAAGGCGCCGGTGCTTGGGCTGTACGGCGGCAAGGACACCGGCATCCCGCTGGAGGCGGTCGACCGGATGAAGGCCGCGCTGGCGGCGGCCAACAACCCGGCGGCCAAGGCCTCCAAGTTCATCGTCTACCCCGAGTCCGGCCACGCCTTCCATGCCGACTACCGGCCGAGCTACCGCGAGGCGGACGCGAAGGACGGCTGGCAGAAGTGCCTGGCGTGGTTCAAGGAGCATGGGGTGGCGTAGCTCTACCAAAAGAACCACGACACCGGGAGCCAACCGCCGTCCAAGTATCCCTATAATGGGTACGATCGTACCTAAATTGGGGATATGTGTGGGACTAGCTGACTTCATGTTCTCGCCGGGGGTTCAACGCGTGTTGGCGAGAGTCTACGGGGAGCCGACGCGGACGTTCACGTTGAGTGAACTGATCGAGCATGTCGGTGGAGGGCGTGGCAACGGTCAGCGCCACGTCCAACGGCTCATTGATGCGGGCGTCTTGTCGGAGGAGCCGCGACGCGGCAACCAACGCGTCATCCGGGCCAATACCGCGTTTGCGCTTTATCCCGAACTACAGAGCATTTGCAGCAAGTCGTTTGGCTTGGTAGAGCCGATACGAAATGCGCTGCGGCCGTTTGCAGCCGAAATCGCCGAGGCCTTTCTCTTTGGATCGGTTGCACGCGAGGAGGACAGCCATCGCAGCGATATCGACCTGATGGTGATAGGGACAGCGCCGATGATGGCGTTAATGGACGCAATGCTGAAGGTCGGAGTGGAACTTGGTCGCCCCGTACATCTGAATGCGTACTCTCCTGCCGAATGGGCGGATCTCGTGAGCAGCGACCCCCTCGTTGCCCGTATTGCCGCCGGATCGATCGTGAGGGTGCTACCTGATGTCCCGGCCACATGAGTATGAAAATCTGATTCGTCTTAACTGCTTTACAGAGCAACCTCGAACGCCAGGCGCACTGGAGGCCTATTTACGCAACGCGCGCGCCTATTTGGCTGCCGGGCGGCAACTGGATGCTGACGAAGCCCCAATGCCCGTCTTTTCCATTGCCTACGAAGGGTTTTTCCAGGTGGTTCAGGCAGTGTTGGAGTTCCACGAGGTACGGATTCGCGATGCCGGTCGCAATATGGCGATTCAGAGGGTATGTGCGGATCTCGGAATGAGCAATGCTGAATTCGCTTTTGTGGTCAATGCCCATATGCGGCGCAACGGCACGAGCTACACGTCTCCCTTTCCCCCAATTTCCGCCGGTCAGGCCACGAGCCTCCTTTCGATACTCGAAAAGTATCTGGGACAGGCTCATCGCTTGACCGGCGCATCCTGGGCGGAAGAGTAGCGAAGACGCAAAGGGCCGGCACGCGTCAAGCCCATTGCAAAACCGCCCCCGACCTCCGTACAATGCGGGCTTTGCGCCTCTTGCAACAGTGTTGCGTTTATACGGATCGACGCGGCCAGGCCGCGCGGCCCGCGACACGGGCAGGGGCGAACCCTCCGGGAGCCCATCATCTTTTCCACGCTCGTCTTGATCCTGCTGGCCACCACGATTTCCGGCGTGGGCAGCATTCTCGGTGCCGCCCTGCTGTCCCTGACCGCGGCATCGCGCGCGGTGGAGCGCATGGTCAGTTTTTCGGTCGGCGTGCTGCTGGCCACCGCCTTGCTGCATTCGCTGCCGGAGGCGTTCGCCTCGGGCGCCGACCCGCGCGCGCTGTTCGGCACGCTGCTGGCCGGCCTGCTGGGCTTCTTCCTGCTGGAAAAGATCTCGCTGCTGCGCCATTCGCACCATCACGAGGGCGACGGTCATCATCACCATCACGGGCATGACCGCGAAGAGGCGGGCCGCAGCGGCCTGACCATCCTGGTCGGCGACACCTTCCACAATTTCGCGGACGGCATCGTGATCGCCGCGGCCTTCCTGGCCGACCCGAAGATCGGCATCGTCACCGCGCTGGCGATCGCCGCGCACGAGATCCCGCAGGAAGTGGGCGACTTCATCGTGCTGCTCAATGCCGGGTTTTCGAAGGCGCGCGCGTTTGCCTTCAATCTGCTGTCGAGCCTGGCCGCGGTGGTCGGCGGGTTGGTGGGGTACTTCCTGCTCGACGAGATGAGCAGCTGGGTGCCGTATGTGCTGGTGATCGCCGCCAGCAGCTTCCTCTATATCGCGGTCAGCGATCTGATGCCGCAGATGCAGCGCAAGCCGCGCTGGCGCGAATCGATCGTGCAGGTGGTGCTGGTCGCCGCCGGGATCGCGGCGATCGTCTGGGTGACCGACGGCGTCCACGATCACCACGGCCACGGCGAGGCCGGCCATGGCGCGGCCGACCATGCGCACGCGCACACCGACCATTGAGTTCGTCCAGCCGCCGCTCTCCCCGGGCGGCTGGCTGGACTAGCGCCGGACCGGCGCCCGCTACCGCGCCCCGAGGGCGGTTGAGTCGACTGGCGGCGGCTACCGCTCTCCGAGGGCGGTTGACTCGACTGGCGCCGGCTACCGCTCCCCGAGGGCGGTTGACTTGACTGGCGCCGGCTACCGCTCGCCGAGGGCGATCGACTCGACTGGCGCCGGCTACCGCTCCCCGAGGGCGGTTGACTCGACTGACGCCGGCTTGCCAGTCCCGAGGGCGGCTGGCTTGACCGACGCCGGCCTACCGGTCCCCGGTCGCGACCGGCCGCGCCGGATCGGCGCACCACTCGCTCCACGAACCGGGGTAGAGCGCCGCGCCCGGCAGTCCCGCCACTTCCAGCGCCAGCAGATTGTGGCAGGCGGTGACACCGGAGCCGCACTGCATCACCGCGCGCTCCGCTGGCGTCGCGCCCAGCACGCCGCCGAATTCGCCGCGCAGCGCCTCGGCGGGCTTGAAGCGGCCGTCGGGCTGCAGATTGTCCTTGAAGCAGCGGTTGACCGCGCCGGGAATATGGCCGCCGACCGGGTCCAGCGTCTCGTTCTCGCCGCGGAAGCGATCCGGCGCGCGGGCATCGACCACCAGCCGCGTCGGCGACTGCAGATTGGCCATCAGGGTATCGGCGTCGACCGTGCCGACCAGCGAAGGGCGGCGGGTCAGGTTGCCGCCCGCCAGGGCCTCGGGCTCCGGCGTGGTGCCGCTCTCCAGCGGCAGGCCGGCGGCGACCCAGGCCTGCTTGCCGCCGTCGAGCACGGCCACCGCCTGATGGCCGACCCAGCGCAGCAGCCACCAGGCCCGCGCGGCGTACATGCCGCCCTGGGCGTCGTAGACCACCACCTGGGTGTCGTCGTTGACGCCGAGCGCGCGCAGGCGCGCCGTCAGCGCATCGGCATCGGGCAGAGGATGGCGGCCGTTGCTGCCGGTCTTCTCGCCCGACAGCTCGTTGTCCAGATGCAGGTAGAAGGCGCCGGGCAGATGGCTCTGGTGGTAGGCCTCGCGGCCGGCGGCGGGATCGGTCAGGTCGAAGGAGCAATCGATCAGCACGCTGTGCCGGCCCGGATCCTGGCGCAGCGCATGCAGGTCGGCGCAGGAGATCAGCGTGGTCCAAACGGCTTGGGGCATCGTAAAACCTGTCTAGTGGCGACGGATCGTCGAGGAATCCCGATGATCGCCGAAAGTGGCGTCTGCCGCTATCGGGCCGAGGCTGACGCGGAGCGGGCCAGCCTGCGCGCGCGCCATGCCGGCTTGCGCGGGGCGTTCTCCCGCTTGCGGGAGAGGGCCGGGGAGAGTGGGGCGGCGTTCGCCGTCCCGGAACGACCGCGACTTCCCCGAGGGGAGTGCCACGCCGAGGGGGGCCTACACCTCGGGATGCACCTCCGCCTCGGCCGACTTGACCGGCGTCGCCGCCGTCGGCTGGCTGGTGCTCTCGCGCGCGCGGGTCAGCGTGGTGGCGATGCCGCTGGCGATGATCAGGCCCATGCCGAGCCACGACAGCCAGTTCAGCGCGTCGTTCCAGATCATCATGCCCCACAGGCTGGAGAACACGATGCCGGCGTACTGCAGGTTGGCAGTCAGCAGCGTGTTGCCGCGCTTGTAGGCCCGCGTCATCGCGGTCTGGCCCAGGGTGGCCAGGATGCCGATGCCCAGCAGCAGGCCGGCGCCGTGCCAGGTGTGGCTGCTGACGCCCGAGAACATCATCCAGACCACCCCCGCCAGCGTGCCGACCAGCGAGAAATAGAACACGATGCGGCCTTCGGGCTCGCCCAGCTGGCCGAGCTGCCGCACCTCGACATAGGCCAGCGCCGTGAACATGCCCGAGATCAGCCCGACCAGGCCGCCGGTCAGCTGGTCCTTGCCGACGGAAGGCTGCAGCAGGCAGATCACGCCGGCGAACGACATCACGATCGCGCCGATCAGCTTGCGGTCCGCGCCGCCAGCGGTGCCGGCCAGCGCCGCGCCGGCGCCGACGATCAGCGCGATCCAGACCGGCGACATGTAGTTCAGCGTCATCGCGGTGGCCAGCGGCAGCAGGCTGATCGAGGTGAACCACAGCATCAGCGCGGTCACGCCGAACAGGCTGCGCTTGATATGCGTGGTCATATGCGGGGTGCGCACCGAGATGCCGCTGGAGGCGAGGATCGCCCAGATGATCAGCATGCTGATCATGCTGCGGTAGAACACGATCTCGCCGGTGGTGTACATCTCGGAAGCCAGCTTGACGCCCACCCCCATCAACGAGAACGAGAAGGCGGCGAACAGCATCCAGAGCGATTGCATGGCGAGGAAAGGCGAGGACAGCGGGGAAGGTCGGGAACCGCGGCGCGGCGCCCATCGGCGCGGCAGCGTGCCGGGCGGCAAGTGAGGTGACAGCCGCTTGGGCGAGCCGATTGTAGCAGTGCTGATGCAATGCACCAAAGCGGATGCGCGGTCATCGCCCAGGAGTGTGCGAAGCGGCGTGCCGGGCGGCGCACCAGGGGGCGTGCGAGGCGGCGGTGGAGGCGGCGGTTGAGGCGATGTGTGGCGTGCGAGGCAGTGTACGACGCAGCGACGCCCGCGTCCGCGCCAATGAAAAACGGACCGACGTGGCGGTCCGTCTCAGGCAGGGCCGGGGCCGGCGCTCAGGCCGCCGGTCCCATCGCGCGGCGATACCACTCGTGGAAGTGCTGCATGCCGTCTTCCATCGGCGACTGGTACGGGCCGACCTCGTTGTCGCCGCGCTTCATCAGCGCCAGCCGGCCGGCATCCATGCGCTCGGCGATCTCGTCGTCCTCGACGCAGGTCTCCATGTAGGCGGCCCGCTCGGCCTCGACGAACTCGCGCTCGAACAGCACGATTTCCTCGGGGTAGTAGAACTCGACCACGTTGCGGGTCTTGCGCGGGCCCATCGGGTGCAGCGTCGAGATGACCAGCACGTTGGGGTACCACTCGACCATCACGTTCGGGTAGTAGGTCAGCCAGATCGCGCCATGCTTGGGCAGCTCGCCGTTGTTGAAGCGCAGCACGGCGTCGTGCCACTTCTGGTAGGTCGCGCTGCCGGGGCGCTTCAGGCCGGCGTGCAGGCCCACGGTCTGCACGCTGTACCACTCGCCGAACTCCCACTTCAGGTCGTCGCAGGACACAAAGCTGCCCAGGCCCGGGTGGAAGGGCACGACGTGGTAGTCCTCGAGATAGACCTCGATGAAGGTCTTCCAGTTGTAGTCGCAGTCGTGGACCTCGACATGGTCGAGCATGTAGCCGTCGAAGTTCAGGTCCTGCGAGACGCCCAGGCGCGCGAGATCGGCGCGCACATCGCGCTCGCCTTCGAACAGCAGGCCGTTCCAGTTCTGCAGCGGCGAACGTTTCAGATGCAGGCAGGGCTGCTGGGCGAAATGCGGCGCGCCGAGCAGCTCGCCCTTCAGATCGTAGGTCCAGCGGTGCAGCGGGCAGACGATGTTGGAGGCGTTGCCGCGGCCGTTCAGCATGATGGCCTGGCGGTGGCGGCAGACGTTGGACATCAGTTCGATGCCCTCCGGATTGCGCACCAGCATGCGGCCCTCTTCCTCGGCGGCCAGCGTATGGTAGTCGCCGACTTCGGGCACCATCAGCGCGTGGCCGACATAACCGGGGCCCTTCTTGAACAGCAGATCCAGTTCCTGTTGATGCAAGGCCTCGTCGAAGTACGCACGGACGGGCAGCTGTGTATCAGCCGGCGCAAGCTTCAGCGCGGTGCTGAGATTGGACATTATCCCCACTCCCTAATAAACAGGCGAAAGCAGTGAACAACCCAACCATCGAAATTGAAATCGATATGGGAAAGACAGTCAGACCCTGAGCCCCGGGGCATGGTGCCGCGGTTTTCGCTGACGAACCGGGGATTGTACCCCACCCCCGGGATAAGGGCCTGATTTTTTTGCCTTTTTGGCGCGACCGCGAACATTGGGCGGCCATAATGTGGCGATTTATGCTCACGGTGACATGCCGGCTATCGGCGTGCCGGCCGGGCCGCGCCGGCCCCCTCCATCGGATCGGGCTTGGCCGCGGCGATTTGCCGTAAAATCGCGGTTTCTGGATCGAATCCCCTTTATGCCAAAGACAAACACCGTGCCTGCCGGTGACGGCGACCAGGTCCCCACCAGCGCGCCGCCGGCCTCGTACGAGGCCGCCATGGCCGAGCTCGAAGCGCTGGTCACCAGCATGGAAAGCGGGGCCCTGCCGCTGGAGGAATCGCTGGCGGCCTACCGGCGCGGTGCCGAACTGGTCAAGTATTGCCAGCAGATGCTCGAGCGCATCGAGCAGCAGGTCAAGGTGCTCGAGGGCGATACCCTCAAGCCCCTGGCCGAGCCGGGCAGCCAGGCAGAGACCGAATGACCGCCTTCGCGCAATGGATGCAGGACCGCGCCGCCCGTACCGAGGCGGCACTGGCGGCCGCGCTGCCGGCGGCGGACCGCCTGCCGGCAAGGCTGCACGAGGCGATGCGCTACGCGGCGATGGGCGGCGGCAAGCGGGTGCGCCCGCTGCTGGTCCATGCGGCGGGCGAGGTTGGCGGCGCCGACCCGCGGGCCTGCGATGCCGCGGCCTGCGCCGTCGAGATGATCCACGCGTATTCCCTCGTGCACGACGACATGCCGTGCATGGACGACGACGACCTGCGCCGTGGCCGGCCGACCGTGCACAAGGCCTATGACGAGGCCACCGCGCTGCTGGTCGGCGATGCGCTGCAGACCCAGGCCTTCATCGTGCTGGCCGAGACCGACGCGCTCGAACCCGCCGCGCGGCTGCGGCTGGTCGGCGAACTGGCGCGCGCCTCGGGCTCGATCGGCATGGCCGGCGGCCAGGCGATCGACCTGCAGCATGTCGGCCAGGCGATGTCGCTGGACCAGCTCGAAACGATGCACCGGATGAAGACCGGCGCGTTGCTGCGCGCGAGCATCCGCATGGGCGCGCTGTGCGGCGGCATCGACGAGGCCGGACTGGCGGCGCTGGACCGCTACGCCGCCGCGATCGGTTTGGCGTTCCAGGTGGTAGACGATATTCTGGACGTTACCGCCGATACCGCCACACTGGGCAAGACCGCCGGCAAGGATGCCGAGCAGCACAAGCCCACCTATGTGTCGCTGCTGGGCCTGGATGCGGCTCGCGAACTGGCCGCCCGGCTGCGCGACGACGCGCGCAAGGCGCTGGGCGATTTCGGCGCCCCCGCGGCAAGACTGGCGGACCTGGCCGACCTGATCGTGCTGCGCACGCATTGACTGCGCGCCGCGCGACCGATCGCCGTAAAACGACGAGCCGGACGGGAGAATCCGGCGGCAGGACGGATACCATGACTTACGCATTGCTCAATACCATCGACGACCCCGCGGACCTGCGCAAGCTCGACCGCCGCCAGCTGACCACGCTGGCCGACGAACTGCGCGCCTTCGTGCTGGAGTCGGTCTCGCAGACCGGCGGCCATCTGTCGTCCAATCTCGGCACGGTCGAGCTGACGATCGCGCTGCACTACGTGTTCGACACCCCGGTGGACCGCCTGGTGTGGGACGTCGGCCATCAGAGCTATCCGCACAAGATCCTGACCGGGCGGCGCGAGCGCATGAACACGCTGCGCCAGTGGAACGGCATCTCGGGCTTTCCCCGCCGCAGCGAAAGCGAGTACGACACCTTCGGCACCGCGCACTCGTCGACGTCGATCTCGGCCGCGCTGGGCATGGCGCTCGGCGCGCGCACGCTCGGCGAGCAGCGCGTGTCGATCGCGGTGATCGGCGACGGCGCGATGACCGCCGGCATGGCCTTCGAGGCGATGAACAACGCCGGCGTCTACAAGGACCTGCCGCTGGTGGTGGTGCTCAACGACAACGACATGTCGATCTCGCCGCCGGTCGGCGCGCTGAACCGGCACCTGGCGCGCCTGCTGAGCGGGCAGTTCTATGCCGCGACCAAGAAGGGCATCGAGCGCGTGCTGTCGGTCGCGCCGCCGGTACTCGAATTCGCCAAGCGCTTCGAGGAACATGCGAAGGGCATGGTGGTGCCGGCCACGCTGTTCGAGGAATTCGGCTTCAACTACATCGGGCCGATCGACGGCCACGATCTCGATTCGCTGGTGCCGACGCTGCAGAACATCCGCCGCCGCGCGCTCGAGGGCGCCGGCCCGCAGTTCCTGCATGTCGTCACCAAGAAGGGCCAGGGCTACAAGCTGGCCGAGGCCGACCCGATCCTGTATCACGGCCCCGGCAAGTTCAATCCGGCCGAGGGCATCCGCCCGGCCGCCAAGCCGGCGCGCAAGACCTATACGCAGGTGTTCGGCGAATGGCTGTGCGACCAGGCCGCGGCCGATCCGCGCCTGATCGGCATCACGCCGGCGATGCGCGAAGGCTCGGGGCTGGTCGAGTTCGAACAGCGTTTCCCGGACCGCTACTACGACGTGGGCATCGCCGAGCAGCATGCGGTGACCTTCGCCGGCGGCATGGCCTGCGAGGGCCTGAAGCCGGTGGTCGCGATCTACTCGACCTTCCTGCAGCGCGGCTACGACCAGCTGATCCACGACGTGGCGCTGCAGAACCTGCCGGTGGTGTTCGCGCTGGACCGCGCAGGCCTGGTCGGCGCCGATGGCGCGACCCACGCGGGCGCCTACGATATCGCCTACCTGCGCTGCATCCCCAACATGATGGTGATGACGCCGGCGGACGAGAACGAATGCCGCCAGCTGCTGAGCACCGCCTTTGCGCAGGACTGCCCGACCGCGGTGCGCTATCCGCGCGGCGCCGGTCCGGGCGTGGCGACCGCGGCCACCCTGGAGACGCTGCCGGTCGGCAAGGGCGAGATGCGGCGCAGCTGCGGCGCGCGTGCCGGCCAGCGGGTCGCCGTGCTGGCGTTCGGCTCGATGCTGCATCCCGCGCTCGGCGCGGCCGACAAGCTCGACGCCGCGGTGGCCAACATGCGCTTCGTCAAGCCGCTCGATGTGGAGCTGGTCAAGACGCTGGCGCGCGAGCACGACTACCTCGTCACGGTGGAAGAGGGCGTGGTGATGGGCGGCGCCGGCAGCGCGGTGCTCGAGGCGCTGGCCGCGGCCGGCATCGAGATTCCGGTGCTGCAGCTCGGCCTGCCGGACCACTTCATCGACCACGGCGATCCCGCCTTCCTGCTGTCGCAATGCGGTCTGGACGCGGGCGGCATCGAGCGCTCGGTGCGCGAGCGTTTCGGCCTGGTGGCGCCCGCTGCCACGGACGCCACCGCCGCCTCTGCCGCGGCAACCAAGGCCGCCTGAGCGGGTTTTTCCCACGCACCCGCACCGGCCGCTGTCGGCCCGGTGCGGGCGGCATCACCCGAATTCCCTTAGAATCGCGGGTTTCGTGTTCGCAGCTGCGGGCTGGCGCCGCCGTGTTTTCCGGCGCGCCCGTGGTTTCACACTCGTTGCGCGGCAAGGTGGACTGCGAAGATGCCGCGACCGTAAAGGAAACCGAGGAAATCCGTCATGAATGACATCAATCCGGCCTTCGTGATGCCCGATGTGCAATCGAGCCTGGACACCCGCCAGATCCCGATCCAGCGCGTGGGTGTGCGCGGCGTGCGCTATCCGCTCACGATGCGTACCGCGCAGGGCGTGCATCCGACCGTCGGCACCTTCAACCTCGACGTGCATCTGCCCGCCGACCAGAAGGGCACGCACATGTCGCGCTTCGTCGCGCTGCTCGAGGACGAGCGCGAGCCGCTCGACCTGGCCTCGTTCCGCGCGCTGCTCGACAAGATGCTGCAGCGCCTCGAAGCGCAGGCCGGCCGTATCGAAGTCACCTTCCCGTATTTCATCAACAAGATCGCGCCGGTGTCGGGCGTCGCTTCGCTGATGGACTACGAAGTCACGCTGATCGGCGAAGCGCGCGACGGCGTCACCCGCGTGTGGCTGAAGGCGCTGGTGCCGGTCACCAGCCTGTGCCCGTGCTCGAAGAAGATCTCGCAGTACGGCGCGCACAACCAGCGCTCGCACATCACGATGAGCGTCGAACTGGCGGCCGATCTGCCGATCGAGGCGCTGGTACGCATGGCCGAGGAAGAGGCCTCCTGCGAGCTGTGGGGTTTGCTCAAGCGTCCTGACGAGAAGTACGTGACCGAGCGCGCCTACGAGAACCCGAAGTTCGTCGAGGACCTGGTGCGCGACATCGCGATGCGGCTCAATGCCGACGAGCGCATCGTGGCCTATGTGCTGGAAGCCGAGAACTTCGAGTCGATCCACAACCACAGCGCGTATGCGGTGATCGAGCGCGACAAGCGGGTGAGCCAGCTGGCCGGCTGAGCGATCTCTTCGTCGCCACCCACCAAGAAAAACGCCACCCGGCCGGGTGGCGTTTTTTTTTCGCTGATGCGCCCTGCGGTTCAGGCGGGGGTCATGGGGCGGGCCACGGGGCAGGTCAGGGCGTGGCTCATGGCGCAGGTTATTGCGCCGGTCATGGCCTGCTGGCACATGGCGCCGCTCATTGCACCGCAGGCAGCCGCAGATCCGACAGATCCCAGCGCGGCGTGACGCCGTAGCCGTACTCGCGCTGCGCCAGTTGCGGCGCGGCCTGCAGCCGCATCGCGCCGGCGAAGGCGATCATCGCGCCGTTGTCGGTGCAGAAGGCGAGGTCGGGATAGAACACCTGCGCGCGGCGCTTCGCCGCCAGCTCGTCGAGCCGTTCGCGCAACTGGCGGTTGGCGCCGACGCCGCCGGCGACCACCAGCCGCTTGTGGCCGGTCACCTTCAGCGCCGCCATCGACTTGGCGGCGAGCACATCGACGATCGCGTCGACGAAGGCGCGCGCCAGGTTGGCGCGATCCTGCTCGCAGATATTGCCGAGCTTGCGCGCCTGCGTCAGCACGGCGGTCTTCAGGCCGGCGAACGAGAAATCCAGATTGCCCGAATGCAGCATCGGCCGCGGCAGTTCGTAGGCGCCCGGCAGGCCGAACTCGGCCAGCCGCGACACTTCCGGCCCGCCGGGGTAGCCCAGGCCGAGCAGCTTGGCGGTCTTGTCGAAGGCCTCGCCCGCGGCGTCGTCCAGCGTCTCGCCGAGCAGCGCGTAGTCGCCGATGCCGCGCACTTCCATCAGCTGCGTATGGCCGCCCGATACCAGCAGCGCGACGAAGGGGAAGGCGGGCGGATTCGGCGTCAGCAGCGGCGACAGCAGATGGCCTTCCAGATGATGAACGCCGAGCATCGGCACATCGAGGGCGAATCCCAGCGCGTTGGCCACCGAGGCGCCGACCAGCAGCGCGCCGGCCAGGCCCGGGCCCTGCGTGAAGGCGATCGCGTCGATATCGCCGCGCTTGCGGCCGGCCTCGTCCAGCACCTGCTGCAGCAGCGGCAGCACGCGGCGGATATGGTCGCGCGAGGCCAGCTCCGGCACCACGCCGCCGTAGTCGCGGTGCATCGCGATCTGCGAATGCAGCGCGTGCGCGAGCAGGCCGGCCTCGGTGTCGTAGAGGGCCAGGCCGGTTTCGTCACAGGAGGATTCGATGCCGAGAACGAGCATGGTGTAAGGCGGGGTCCAGGAGTCCCGAGGTGGCTGCGGGGCAAAGCCTGTGAGGGTAGCACAGCAGGCCATTGCCCGCTTTTCGCTACAATCGCCGATTCTCCAGCAGGACAGTCATGCCACAGTCGCACCCAGCAGTGCCCCCATCGGCGCGCCCATTATCGCGCCAGCCGTCGTCATCGTCCCGGGCCGGGCGCTACGACGTCGCCGTGCTCGGCGCCGGGGCGGCGGGAATGATGTGCGCCGCGGTCGCGGGCCAGCAGGGCGCCCGCGTGGTGCTGATCGACCATGCCACGCGGCTCGCCGAGAAGATCCGCATCTCCGGCGGCGGGCGCTGCAATTTCACCAATCTGCATGCCGGTCCCGCGAACTACCTGTCCGACAACCCGCATTTCTGCCGCTCGGCGCTGGCGCGCTATACGCCGCAGGACTTTCTCGCGCTGATGCGGCGCCATCAGATCGACTGGCACGAGAAGCACCGCGGCCAGCTGTTCTGCAACGACAGCGCCGAGCAGGTCATCGAGATGCTGCGCGCCGAGTGCGGCGCGGGGCAGGTGCACTGGCGCACCGGCTGCACGGTCGCCGAGGTCCGGCGCGAAGGGGACGATTTTCTACTGCTGACGCCCGACGGCCCGGTGCGCGCGGGCGCCCTGGTCGTCGCGACCGGCGGGCTGTCGATCCCGAAGATCGGCGCCACCGACTTCGGCTACCGGATCGCTCGCCAGTTCGGCTTGCCGATCGTGGAAACCCGGCCAGCGCTGGTGCCGTTGACCTTCGATGGGGCCGCCTGGCAGCCGTTCGCGCCGCTGGCAGGTTTGTCCAAGGAAGTCGATATCGCCACCGGCAAGGGCAAGGAGGCCGGCGCCTTCCGCGAGGATCTGCTGTGGACCCACCGCGGGCTGTCCGGCCCGGCGGTGCTGCAGATCTCCAGCTACTGGCGCCCCGGCACGCCGATCACCATCGACCTGTTCGAGGGCGAGGACGCGGCGGCCTGGCTGCTGGAGGCCAAGAACGGCACCCGCAAGCATCTTGGCAATCTGCTGGCCGCGCGCATGCCGGCACGGCTGGCCGACGCCTGGTGCCAGGCGGCAGGGCTGGACGCCGCCAGGCTGCCGCACGATCTGCCCGACAAGGCGCTGCGCAAGCTGGGCGAGGCGCTGAACCGCTGGCAGCTGGTGCCGTCCGGCACCGAGGGCTACCGCAAGGCCGAGGTCACGCGCGGCGGGGGCGATACGCGCGCGCTGTCGTCCAGCACGATGATGGCGCGCTCGGTGCCGAACCTGTACTTCATCGGCGAGGTGGTTGACGTCACCGGGTGGCTCGGTGGCTACAATTTCCAGTGGGCTTGGGCGTCCGGCGTCGCGGCCGGCAAGGCGGTGGCCGAGAACGTTCGGGCCGTGGCCCAGGCATCCGGCGATGGGGTCGCGTCTTCGACGTAATTGCGGACCAGACCCGCCGCCAACTGAACGCGCCGAAAAGCAACCCGGCCGCCAAGTAAACTGGTACGCTTGACGGATTTCGTGCTAGACTCCAAGTCTTCGTAAAACCGCTAACTCCTTTTTTGGCACATGACCACGATTCGCCTCAAAGAAAACGAGCCGTTTGAAGTTGCAATGCGTCGTTTCAAGCGCACCATTGAAAAGAACGGTTTGATTACTGAACTGCG
Organism: Cupriavidus cauae; assembly: GCF_026210475.1. Lineage (NCBI taxonomy): Bacteria > Pseudomonadati > Pseudomonadota > Betaproteobacteria > Burkholderiales > Burkholderiaceae > Cupriavidus > Cupriavidus cauae. The sequence goes on along the minus strand of NZ_CP080293.1, from coordinate 3,275,661 downwards.
GGCGCGCGAGTTTTATGAAAAGCCGACGGCAGAGCGGAAGCGCAAGAAGGCAGCGGCGGTGAAGCGCCACTACAAGCGCATTCGCAGCCAGATGCTGCCGAAGAAGCTGTACTGATCGACCAGTCGATCGGCTGATCGCCTTTCCGCGTCAGCATCCCGACCCGCTGTGGGCCTTGCTCCGGCGGGTTTTTGTGTTGGTGCTGCGCTTCCCTGTCCGCCCTGGCTCGTCGCGGTTTTGTGCCGACGAGTTCACCTGGAAAGATTGCCATGTCCCTCAAGCAACGAATCAGCGATGACATGAAGGCCGCCATGCGGGCGCGCGAGTCCGAGCGGCTCGGCACGATCCGGCTGCTGCTGGCGGCGATCAAGCAGCGCGAGGTCGACGAGCGGACGGAGTTGGACGATGCCGCCGTGCTGGCGGTGGTCGAAAAGCTGATCAAGCAGCGCAAGGATTCGATCTCGCAGTTCCAGCAGGCCGGCCGCACCGATCTGGTCGACAAGGAGAGCGCCGAGGTCGAAGTGCTGCAGGTCTACATGCCGGCCGCGCTGTCCGAGGATGAGGTGGCGGCCGAAGTCGCCAAGGCGGTCGCCGAGAGCGGCGCCGCGGGCCCGCAGGACATGGGCAAGGTCATGGCCCTGCTGAAAGGCCGGCTGGCGGGCCGCGCCGATATGAGCGCCGTGTCGGCCCAGGTCAAGGCCGCGTTGACCGGCAAGTAGCGCGGCAGGTAGTGCGGCAAACAGCGCCGGCAAGTCGGGCGCGGCGCCGGTGCGATCGCATGCCGCGGCACAGCATAGTGGCAATATAGTCACAAATTTCTGGCAAGCTGCGATCGACGCACTACAATAATTTCACACTTCGCCGGGTGGAACACCGCCCGGCTTGCATTTCTACAAGGGCTGCCCGAGGTTTGCGGCGGCCGCGTCGTCAGGACGGCCAACCGGGTGATTCCGCAATCCTTCATTCAGGACCTGCTGAACCGCGTCGATATCGTCGATGTGGTGGGCAAGTATGTCCAGCTGAAGAAGGGAGGCGCGAACTTCATGGGGTTGTGCCCCTTCCATAACGAGAAGTCACCATCGTTCACAGTATCGCCGGCCAAGCAGTTCTACCATTGCTTCGGCTGCGGCGCGCATGGGTCGGCCATCGGCTTCCTGATGGAGTACTCCGGGCAGAGCTATCCCGATGCGGTGCGCGAACTGGCGCAGTCGGTCGGCCTCAGCGTGCCCGAGGAGCGCGACCGGTTGCCGCCGGCCCAGCGTGCCGAGCAGCAGGCGAAGTCGCTGGCGCTGTCCGACGCGATGACGCGGGCCGGCGAGTTCTATCGCCGCCAGCTGCGCGGGGCGCCGACGGCGATCCAGTACTTGAAGGGCCGCGGCCTGACGGGCGAGATCGCCGCCCAGTTCGGCATGGGCTATGCGCCGGACGATTGGCAGGGCTTGGAGTCGGTGTTCGGCAGCTATCGCGACGATGCGATTGCGGGCCCGCTGATCGAGGCGGGGCTGCTGATCGAGAGCGAAAAGCGCGACGCCGACGGCAAGCCGCGCCGCTACGACCGCTTCCGCGATCGCATCATGTTCCCGATCCGCAATACCAAGGGACAGGTGATCGGCTTCGGCGGCCGCGTGATGGGGCAGGGCGAGCCCAAGTATCTGAATTCGCCCGAAACGCCGCTGTTCAGCAAGGGCACCGAGCTGTACGGGCTGTTCGAGGCGCGGCATGCGATCCGGGAAACCGGCTATGTGCTGGTGGTCGAAGGCTATATGGATGTGGTGGCGCTGGCTCAACTGGGTTTCGCCAATGCGGTAGCCACGCTGGGCACCGCCTGTACTCCCGTGCATGTGCAGAAGCTGCTGCGCCAGACCGACGCGGTGGTGTTCTCGTTCGACGGCGATGCCGCCGGGCGCCGCGCCGCGCGCCGTGCGCTGGAGGCGTGCCTGCCCTACGTCGCCGACAACAAGACCATCCGCTTCCTGTTCCTGCCCGCCGAGCACGACCCCGACAGCTACGTCCGCGAGGAAGGCACCGAGGCCTTCGCCGCCCAGGTGCGCGATGCGATGCCGCTGTCGCGCTTCCTGCTGCAATGCGTGACCGAGGAGCAGGACCTGCGGCAGCCGGAAGGCCGGGCGCGTGCGCAGTACGAGGCCAAGCCGCTGCTCAAGGCGATGCCGCCCGGCGGCCTGCGCCTGCAGATCGTGCGCGAGCTCGCCGAGGCCACCGGTACCACGCCGGCCGAGATCGAGGCGGTGTGCGGTCTGGGCAGCGACGCCGCGCGGGTCGGCCGCTTCGCCCAGCCGCGTGCGCGGGCACGCCGGCAGGCCCCGGCGGGACTGGAGCAGCGTGTGCTGCAGCTGCTGATGCGCTATCCGGCGCTGTCGGCGCGGCTCGACGACGACGCGCGTGCGTTGCTGCTCGATGCCGATACCGGCGGTTCCGAAGTGCTGGCCCATCTGGTGGCGAGCTGCGACGCCCTGCAGGGCGAGGTCAACTTCGCCGCCTTCAGCGAGCAGCTGGCGCAGTCGCCGTTTGCCGACGTCTATGCCAATGTGCGCGCCGGCGTGTTGCGCGAGGACATCGACGAGGAGCCGGCGACGCTGGAGTTCGACGCGGCGATCGCCAAGCTGCTGGTCGAGCCGCTGCAGCGCGAGTTGACGCAGCTGCAGTCCGCGATCGAGAACGGCACCGCGGACGAGGCGGGCAAGACGCGCATGCGCTGGCTCATCGCGGAGATCCACCGGCGCAAGCGCCTTGGTTGAAAAACGGAATTCGGCCGCCATACCGGAGACAGGTACGCGGCCAACTGGCAACAAACAGGGCAAAAGTCCATCGATTTTGGGCTTAAGCCTTGATTTTTCAGGTGAAAACCTCACCTGTCGGGAAGGCCGGCTAGTGGCGACGTGCTACAATAGCCGGTTTGGATTGCGAAATCTTTCTCTCCAGTTCTGGTGAAAGTGAGCGTGCCAATGGCAAAGGCCAAAGCAACCGAAAAGGTTTCCACTAAGGCTCCCCGAGCGGGGAGCGGCAAGGCGTCGACACAAGCGACCGCGGCGGAAAAGCCCGCCACGCGATCTGCGACGCAAGCCAGGTCTGCGCCAGCCAAGTCAGCGCGTCCCGCCAAGGCGGCCGCAACGACGACACCCACCAGAACCCGCGCATCCGAGAAACAGCCCTCGACTTCGGCACGCGAGAGCGGCAAGAACGCCAATGCAAGCGCGAGCGCAAGCGCGCATACGGCAACAGCGGGCGGCAAACGTGCCGCGTCCGAACCTGTTAAAGGCAAGAGTATCCCCGTGGCGAAACAGCAGAACACCGAAGTCGAGAGCAAGCGAACGGCAGCCGCCGGCGCCAAGACCGCCAGCGCCAAGTCCGGCGCGACCGCGGCGGCGTCCAAGGCGCGCGCCGCCACCTCCGCACCCGTAGCATCCCAGCGTCCCGCTGCGGCCGTCGCGCCGGAGCCCAAGAAGCGCGGCCGCAAGCCCAAGGCCGAGATGCTGCAAGACGAAAGCCATACTGACGACGTGAACGACGAGCTTTACGAAGACGACACGCGTGCCGCCGCGCCGGCGGCCGCTCCGAAGACCGAGAAGCAGAAAGCCAAGGACCGCAAGGCCAAGGAAAAGGCGCTGCTCAAGGAGTTCGCCTCGGCCCAGCAGGGCACCGAGGAAGAGCTCGAGGCGCGCCGCCAGAAGCTCAAGGCGCTGATCAAGCTGGGCAAGTCGCGCGGCTACCTGACCTACGCCGAGATCAACGATCACCTGCCGGACGACATGGTCGATTCGGAAACGATCGACACCCTGGTCGCGACGCTGAATGACATCGGCATCGCCGTCTACGAGCAGGCGCCCGACGCCGAGACGCTGCTGCTCAACGACAATGCCCCGTCCGCCACCAGCGAGGAAGAAGCCGAGGAAGAGGCCGAAGCCGCGCTGTCGACGGTCGACTCCGAATTCGGCCGCACCACCGACCCGGTCCGCATGTACATGCGCGAGATGGGTACCGTCGAGCTGCTGACCCGCGAAGGCGAAATCGAGATCGCCAAGCGCATCGAGGCCGGCCTGAAGGACATGGTGATGGCCATCTCGGCCTGCCCGGTCACGATCTCGGAAATCCTGGCGCACGCCGAGCGCGTCGCCAATGACGAGATCAAGATCGACGAGTTCGTCGACGGCCTGATCGATCCGAACGCCGAAGAGTCGGTCGAGGAAGTCGGCGTGACGCCGGCGGCCGCCGCGGCCTCCGACGACGAGGAACTCGAATCGGACGACGAGGAAGCCGACGAGGACGAGGACGACGACGCCGCCGGCGGCGGTGCCTCGGCACGCCAGCTGGAAGAGCTCAAGGTGGCCGCGCTGGAAAAATTCCGCGTGATCGCCGACCAGTTCGACAAGATGCGCCGCGCCTTCGAGAAGGAAGGCTACAAGTCCAAGCCCTACATCAAGGCGCAGGAAGCCATCCAGAACGAACTGATGGGCATCCGCTTCACCGCGCGTAACGTCGAGCGCCTGTGCGACACGCTGCGCGGCCAGGTCGACGAAGTGCGCAAGCTCGAACGCGCGATCCTGAACATCGTGGTCGACAAGTGCGGCATGCCGCGCGCCGACTTCGTGGCCCGCTTCCCGGGCAACGAGACCAACCTGGACTGGATCCACACGGTCGTCGCCGACAACAAGCCGTACAGCACGATCGTCGAGCGCAACGTGCCGGCCGTGCACGAGCTGCAGCAGAAGCTGATCGACCTGCAGGCGCGCGTGGTGCTGCCGCTGAAGGAACTCAAGGAAGTCAACCGCAAGATGTCCGAGGGCGAGAAGCGCGCCCGCGAGGCCAAGCGCGAGATGACCGAGGCCAACCTGCGTCTGGTGATCTCGATCGCCAAGAAGTACACCAACCGCGGCCTGCAGTTCCTGGACCTGATCCAGGAAGGCAACATCGGCCTGATGAAGGCGGTGGACAAGTTCGAATATCGCCGCGGCTACAAGTTCTCGACCTACGCGACCTGGTGGATCCGTCAGGCCATCACGCGTTCGATCGCCGATCAGGCGCGCACCATCCGTATCCCGGTGCACATGATCGAAACGATCAACAAGATGAACCGCATCTCGCGCCAGATCCTGCAGGAAACCGGCAACGAGCCGGATCCGGCGACGCTGGCCGAGAAGATGGAGATGCCCGAGGACAAGATCCGCAAGATCATGAAGATCGCCAAGGAGCCGATCTCCATGGAAACGCCGATCGGCGACGACGACGATTCCCATCTGGGCGACTTCATCGAGGACACCAACACGCTGGCGCCCGCCGAGGCCGCGCTGCACGGCTCGATGCGCGACGTGGTCAAGGACGTGCTCGATTCGCTGACGCCGCGCGAAGCCAAGGTGCTGCGCATGCGCTTCGGCATCGAAATGAGCACCGACCACACGCTGGAAGAGGTCGGCAAGCAGTTCGACGTCACGCGTGAACGGATCCGTCAGATCGAGGCCAAGGCACTGCGCAAGCTGCGCCACCCGAGCCGCTCCGACAAGCTGAAGAGCTTCCTGGAAGGCAGCTGATAGAACTGCCCTGATGGCCGGCAAGCATCCATGGTGCGGCGGCTATTGGGATCGGTTTTTGGGGCCTCTAGCTCATGCCTGGTTAGAGCAGTGGACTCATAATCCATTGGTGCCGTGTTCGACTCACGGGAGGCCCACCACTGTAGTAAAAAGGGGTTACGTGCAAACGTAACCCCTTTTTGTTGGTGCTCCGGCATCGGCTCCGTCATTGGTTTCAGCACTGGCCTGAGCACTGGCTTGAGCACTGCCTTCGGCACCGGATGAGAACGACAGCCATGTACTTCGATCCCGTCGAATCGTCCGTCGTGGCCGCCATCGGCTACGACTACCGCAAGCGCGTGCTCGGCATCGAGTTCGTCAGCGGCAAGCTCTACCACTATCTCGACGTCCCGGCCAGCGTGTACCGCGATTTCATGGACGCCGACTCCAAGGGCGGATACTTCAACGACTACATCCTGGGCGCCTACGAATACGAGTCCATCCACGAACCATGATGCAGACCCAAGCGATCGACACGAAGCCAATCCCCGAGCGGACCGCTCAGCGAACCCTGAACCGCCGCCTGTTTCTCCTCACCTGGTGTGCCGGCCTTCCCGGCGTGATCGCCATGGCATGGCTGGGGGTGCCGGTGCTGCTGCAGCACCAGGTCCTTCCCGTGCCGATGTGGGTGGTGGGCGTGGCCAGCGGCGTGCAGAGCGCGCTGTTGCTCGCGCTGGCGGCCTTCGCCGGTGCCCGGCTCGCCGGCAAGGCCGGGCTGCGGGCGCAGGCCATGGCCGAGCTGGCGGCGGGCCGGGCGCCGTGGGGCGCGTTGCGTCCGCAGTGCTTGCCGGGCTTGATAGGGGGCCTGCTTGCCGGCGTATTGCTGTGGGGTTTGATCGCGACCGCGCCGCAAGCGGCGGCGCCGATTCACGGCACGACGATGCCGCTGGCCGTGCGGCTGCTGTACGGCGGCGTGACCGAGGAAGTCCTGGTCCGATGGGGACTGATGAGCCTGCTGGTATGGGCGCTGTGGCGCGTATTCCGACGCGGTGCCGCCAACCCGGGCGCGGGGCTGGCCTGGATCGCGATCGCGCTCAGCGCGGTGGTGTTCGGCTTCGCGCATCTGCCCGCCGCGGCAGGGCTGGCCGGGGCGCTGACGTGGCCAGTGGTGCTGCATCTGACCGCGGCCAACGCGGCCTTCGGCGTGATCGCGGGCTTCCTGTTCTGGCGCTACGGCCTCGAGGCGGCCATCATCGCCCACGTGGTGGCGCACCTGACGCTGGCCGCGATGGTCGGCAGGTAAGCGGCAGGTAAGCGGCAGGTAAGAGGCAGGTAAGAGGCAGGTAAGAGGCAGGTAAGAGGCAGGTAAGCGGCAGGCGAGCGGCCGGTGAGCGGGGGGCGAGCGGCAGGTGAGCGGCAGGTCAGCGTCCCTCGGCCCACGAGGCCCCATGTTAGACTCGCCGCCGATCCCCGGCCGCATGCGCCGGCGACGTCCAGATTCCGACCCTTCCCCGACACCCCACCGTGGTCCCGCCGCAGCACGGCTTCATCCTGACCCGCCATTGGCACGACACGCCGGCCGGCACCGAGATCGAAATCTGGTTGGCCACCGATGACGGTCCGCGGCGCCTGCGCCTGCCGCCGCAGCCGTGCGTCGCCTTCATTCCCGAGGAACAGCAGCTGCGCGCCGATGCCTTGCTGCGCGGCGAGCCCCAGGTTGAGCTCAAGCCGCTGGCGCTGAAGGACTTCCGGCTGCGTCCGGTCACCGGCGTCTATTGCCGCCACTACCGGCACCTTCTGCGCATCGAGAAGACGCTGCGGCAGGCCGGCATCGATGTCTACGAGGCCGACATCCGTCCGCCGGAGCGCTACCTGATGGAGCGCTTCATCACCGCGCCGGTGCAGTTTTCCGGGCGGCCCGATGCGGACGGCGCGCTGGTCGACGTGCAGATCCGGCCCGCCGCCAGCTATCGCCCCCAGCTGCGCTGCGTGTCGCTGGATATCGAGACCAGCATGCAGGGCGATCTCTATTCGATCGCGCTGGAAGGCTGCGGCGATCGCACGGTGCTGATGCTCGGTCCGCCGACCGGCAGCGATGCCGGCACGCAGGATTCCCGCGTCGATCCCCGCCTCGATCCCGGCGTCGATTTCCACCTCGAATACTGCGACAACCCGGCCGAGATGCTGCACCGGCTGATCGCCTGGTTCGACCGCCACGACCCCGACGCGATCATCGGCTGGAACCTGGTGCAGTTCGACCTGCGCGTGCTGCGCCAGCATGCCGAGCAGTTGAAGGTGCCGCTGCGCCTGGGCCGCGGCGGCGCGCCGCTCGAATGGCGCCAGCACGGCACGCGCGAGCATCACTACTTCGCCGCGCTGCCCGGACGCCTGATCATCGACGGCATCGAGGCGATGCGATCGGCGACCTGGAGCTTCGCCTCGTTCAGCCTGGAATTCGTCGCCCGCTCGCTGCTCGGCGAGGGCAAGGACATCGACGATCCGTACGACCGGATGGATGCGATCGACCGCATGTTCGCCACCGACAAGGCGGCGCTGGCGCGCTACAACCTGAAGGACTGCGAGCTGGTCACGCGCATCTTCCACAAGGCCGAGCTGCTGCAGTTCCTGCTGGACCGCGCCACCGTCACCGGCCTCGAGGCCGATCGCAGCGGCGGCTCGGTGGCGGCCTTCACGCATCTGTATCTGCCGCGCATGCATCGGCTCGGCTATGTCGCGCCGAACCTGGGCGACCAGCCGGAAGAGGCCAGTCCCGGCGGCTACGTGATGGATTCGCGCCCGGGGCTGTACGACTCGGTGCTGGTGCTCGACTACAAGAGCCTGTATCCGTCGATCATCCGCACCTTCCTGATCGATCCGGTCGGGCTGGTGGAGGGCATGCACAGCGCCGATCCGGCGCAGACCGTGCCGGGCTTTCGCGGCGCGCGCTTCTCGCGCGACAGCCACGCGCTGCCGGCCATCGTCGCCGAGATCTGGCAGGGGCGCGACGCCGCCAAGCGCGACGGCAACAAGCCGCTGTCGCAGGCGCTGAAGATCATCATGAACGCGTTCTACGGCGTGCTGGGCTCGACCGGCTGCCGCTTCTTCGATGCGCGGCTGGCCTCGTCGATCACGATGCGCGGCCACGAGATCATGCGCAGGACGCGCGAGCTGGTCGAGGGGCGCGGCTATACGGTGATCTACGGCGATACCGATTCGACTTTCGTCGCGCTGGGCCGCCGCCACGCCGACGAGGAGGCGGACCGCATCGGGGGCGAGCTGGTCGCGCACATCAACGACTGGTGGCGCGAGCACCTGCGCGAGGCCTACGGGCTGGACAGCGCGCTGGAGATCCAGTACGAGACCCACTACCGGCGCTTCCTGATGCCCACCGTGCGCGGCGCCGAGGATGGCAGCAAGAAGCGCTATGCCGGCCTGGTGCGCGGCGCGGACGGCAGCGAGCAGATGGTGTTCAAGGGGCTGGAGGCGGTGCGCACGGACTGGTCGCCGCTGGCGCAGGCCTTCCAGCAGGAGCTGTATCGGCGCGTCTTCCAGGGCGAGCCGTATGCGGACTATGTGCGCGAGTACGTCGCCAGGCTGCTGCGCGGCGAGCTCGATGCGCTGCTGGTCTATCGCAAGCGCCTGCGCCGGCAGCTCGACGACTACCAGCGCAATGTGCCGCCGCATGTGCGGGCGGCGCGCGTGGCCGACGACTTCAATCGCGAGCGTGGCCGGCCGCTGCAATACCGGCAGGGCGCGTGGATCCAGTACGTGATGACGATCGCGGGGCCGGAACCGCTGGAGGTCCGCCGGGCCCCGATCGACTACGACCACTACCTGAGCCGGCAGCTGCAGCCGGTCGCCGACGCGATCCTGCCCTTCGTCGGCGACGCCTTCGACAACGTGGTCAGCCGGCAGCTGGGGCTGTTCTAGCCGCCGGCGCGTCCGTGGATCGCGTTCCGTGTCGCGTTCAGGTGGGCGTTCAGGCGGGCGTTCAGTTCGCCGCCACCGGAGCGATCGACTCGTGCGGCGTGGCGGTGCGCTGCGCGGCCTTGTGGACCATCGTGTAGGCGTAGTCGATGCCCATGCCGTAGGCGCCCGAATGTTCCTGCGCCAGGCCGATCACGGCGTCGTAGGTGTCGCGGCGCGCCCAGTCGCGTTGCCATTCCAGCGCGACCTGCTGCCAGGTCACCGGCACCACGCCGGCCTGGATCATGCGCTGCATCGCGTAGTCGTGCGCTTCCTTGGTGGTGCCGCCCGAGGCGTCGGCGACCATGTAGATCTCGTAGTCGCCCTCGAGCATCGCGCTCAGCGCAAACGTGGTATTGCAGACCTCGGTCCACAGGCCGGCCACGACCACCTTCCTGCGCCCGTTGGCCTTCAGCGCGTCGCGCACCTTCTGGTCGTCCCACGAATTCATCGAGGTGCGTTCGAGCGTCTTCTGGTTCGGGAACACATCGAGCAGCTCGGGATAGGTGTAGCCCGAAAACGATTCGCTCTCGACCGTGGTGATGATGGTCGGAATCTCGAAGATCTTGGCGGCCTTGGCCAGGCCCACCACATTGTTCTTCATCAGCTGGCGGTCCATCGACTGCACGCCGAAGGCCATCTGCGGCTGGTGGTCGATGATGATCAGCTGGCTGTTTTGCGGGGTCAGGACTTCGAGCTTCGGGTTCGACATGATGGTTCCTTTGGTGAAATTGATTGAATTCGTCGCAGCGCGCGCCTTGTTGCAGTTTGTTGGCGCTGTGGTACCGCGCCGTGGTGCCGATGTGTTGCTGCGATGGGTGAACTATACGGACCAAAGGATTCGAGGAGCCGGGCTCTTTGCGAAATAGTTATTCAATAATTTTGAATTTACGAGGAACGGTCATTTTTCAGCTCGCCGCCGCGTCGGCGTCGCCGTCGGCATCGTCGGCCGTCTCCACCCGCAGCGTCGCCCCCGGCCATTTCCCCTCGCGCACCAGCGTGCGTGCGACATCGGTCAGCACCACGCGCGCGGCCAGCGCGGCCGGCGACAGCTCGTCGTCGTTCAGGCTGACCAGCAGGTTTGGCCGGCTCGCGCGCTCGGCGAGCAGCGGCACGCTGGCGAGCTGGTCGCTGTGGGTGCGGGCCAGCGCCGCGCCGGGCTGGATCGTTGCGCCGAGACCGCCTTGCACCGCGTCCATCAGCACCGCCAGTCCATCGACCTCGGCGACGATGCGCGGCTGCGCCTTGGCATCGTGGAAGCAGCTCGTCACCAGCGCGCGCAGGCCGTGCGTGCCGCTTGGCAGCACCAGCGGCAGCCCCGCCAGCGATGCCATGGCGACGCCTTCGCCGTCGGGCATGCCGGCGAGCGAGCGCACGCCGATCACGAACAGCCGTTCGTCGAGCAGCGGCTGCACCGTCCAGCGCTGCGCCGGCTCGTCGTTGAACAGCATTGCCAGATCGATCTGGCGCGCGTTCAGCATCGAGGCGAGATAGCCCGACAGGCTCTCGACCATGCGCAGCCGCACGTCGGGGTAGCGCTCGGCCATCGCCCGCATGAAGGGCAGGCCGAGCACGCTGGCGGTGGTCGGCGCCAGGCCGACGCTGACATGGCCGGACAGCCGCGCATGCCTGGCCGCCTCGGCGGCATCGTCGATATGCCGCAGCGCCAGCTGAGCCTGCCGCCAGAACGCGAGGCCGGCATCGGTGGGCACCACGCCGCTGGAGGTCCGCTGCAGCAGCCGCGTCGACAGCTCGCTCTCGAGGCGGCTGATCTGCTGGCTCAGGGCCGAGGTGACGACGCCCAGTTCGAGCGCCGCCTTGCCCATGCTGCCGTGCTGCACCACGGTGACGAAGTAGCGCAGTTGTCTGAGTTCCATGGCGCGGTCCCTTGCCAGTTCTTGTCGTGTTCGAAGGCTGCATGGTAGCGAAGATGGCTTTGCGCTCCTCGGCTGTGTCGCGCGCCCGGTGTCTGGCCGGTGTGCGTTTTGTCGGCCGCGCACACGCCGAATGCCGCCTCTCGTGAGCGGCAACGCCATCGCGCCCTACGTTCGGGTGATGTGCTTCGGACAATCCTTGAGCAAGATAGCGCCCGTGGGTGCGAATGCAATTCGACCCCGCTACCACTGATGCCCCGCAGCTCCCCGGCTTGCGGGGCTTTTTTTGTTTGCGCCCTCGGCCTGCCCGAACGGGGCGGGGTTTGGGCTCAGCGGGCGCGCAGTACCGCCTCGATCGCCGCGGCGACCTCGCGCAGCGGCGACAGATAGCGCTCGACCAGCGTGGCGGCACTGCGGCTGCCGAGCACCATGCTGAAGCCCAGGCCGGCGACCACCTTGCCGGTCTGGTCGCGCAGCGGCACCGAGATGCCGGCGAAGCCGTCGACCAGCTCGCTGACCAGCACGCAATGGCCGTCCTCGCGCACCTGCGCCAGCGTGGCGCGCAGCGCCTCGCGCGAATCGATGGTGAACGGCGTCAGCTTGCGCAGCTCGGCGTGCGCGAGGTAGCGCTCCAGCGCCTCGTCATCGAGGCCCGCCAGCAGCACGCGTCCGAGCGAATGCGCGTAAGCCGGCATGCGCCGCCCGATCGCCATGTCCACGCGCAGGATCTGGCGCGGCTCTTCGCGCGCGACCAGCACGACGGCGTCGTCGTCCAGCATGCCGATGGAACAGGTCTCGCCGCAGCGGCTCGCGAGCGCGCGCAGATGCGGCTGCGCCAGCCGCGGCAGGCTCATCGAGGCGAAATAGGCGTAGCCGAGCTCCATCACCCGAGGGGTCAACGAGAACTGCCGGCCGTTCTGCGCCAGATAACCGTTGTGGTGAAGCGTCAACAGCAGCCGGCGCGCCGCTGCCCGCGTGACATCGAGGCGGTCGGCCACGTCCTGCATCGACAGGCTCTCGACGCCGCTGGCGAACAGCCGCAGCAGCGCCAGCCCCTTGTTCAGGGAGTCGAGCAACTCATCCTTTTTCTGCGTCGGGGCCTCGGCTTCGGGCATGGAGAGCGTCCTGGATCGAGCGTTGAAGTGACGTGAAATATACGTCGAAATGGAATTGCGGCGATTCTAGTGCCGACTTCGGGCTTGCGCGAATCGGCCAGTCGTCCGTATGATACGGCGATCCGCGAACAAATGTTCGCAAAACGCGAACCGCAATATTCCGCCGACAAGCGCGCTCCGATGCCGGGCGCCGACGGCGACAGCGGCGCCCCGCGCGCCGCAGCATCAGGAGACAGCATGAAGGTGATCACCGCAGACCAGGCGGCGGCCCTGGTACAGGACCGATGGACGGTGGCAAGCGCCGGCTTCGTCGGGGCCGGCCATGCCGAGGCGGTGACCGAGGCGCTGGAGCGGCGCTTCCTGCAGAGCGGCCTGCCGCGCGACCTGACGCTGGTCTACTCGGCCGGGCAGGGCGATCGCGGCGCACGCGGCGTCAATCATTTCGGCAATGCCGGCATGACCGCGTCGATCGTCGGTGGCCACTGGCGCTCCGCGACGCGGCTGGCGGATCTGGCAATGGCCGAGCAGTGCGAGGGCTACAACCTGCCGCAGGGCGTGCTGACGCACCTGTACCGCGCGATCGCCGGCGGCAAGCCCGGCGTGATGACAAAAATCGGCCTGCACACCTTCGTCGATCCGCGCAGCGAGCGCGATCCGCGCTACCACGGCGGCGCCGTCAACCGGCGCGCCCGCGAGGCGATCGCCGAGGGCCGCGCCAACTGGGTCGAGGCGGTGTCCTTCCGCGGCGACGACTACCTGTTCTATCCAAGCTTCCCGATCCATTGCGCGCTGATCCGCTGCACCGCGGCCGATCCGCGCGGCAACCTGAGCACGCATCGCGAAGCCTTCCACCACGAGCTGCTGGCGATGGCGCAGGCCGCGCACAACTCCGGCGGCATCGTGATCGCGCAGGTCGAGCAGCTGGTCGACCATCACGACAATCTGCAGGCCATCCATGTGCCGGGCATCCTGGTCGACTACGTGGTGGTCAGCGAGGATCCGGCCCATCATCAGATGACCTTCGCCGAGCGCTTCAATCCGGCCTACGTGACGCCGTGGCGCGGCGAGGCGGCGGCGCAGCAGGCGGCGACTGCCGAGGCCGGTGCGGTTGCCAAAGCCGGCGTCGCGCCCGATGCCGATGTTGTGCCCGACATCGATCCCGCGCCCCCAACACTCGACGCCCGCACCATCGCGCAGCGCCGTGCGGTGCTGGAGCTGGCCAGGCGCCGGCCGCGCGTGGTCAATCTGGGCGTCGGCATGCCGGCGGCGGTCGGCATGCTGGCCGAGCAGGCGGGGCTGGACGGCTTCACGCTGACGGTCGAGGCCGGCCCGATCGGCGGCACGCCGGCCGACGGCCTGAGCTTCGGCGCGTCGGCCTATCCCGAGGCGGTGATCGACCAGCCCGCGCAATTCGATTTCTACGAGGGCGGCGGCATCGACCTGGCCATCCTTGGTCTCGCCGAGCTCGACGGCCACGGCAACGTCAACGTCAGCAAGTTCGGCGAGGGCGCGCAGGCGCTGATCGCCGGCGTCGGCGGCTTCATCAACATCACGCAGAGCGCCAAGGCGGTGGTCTTCATGGGCACGCTGACGGCGGGCGGGCTCGAGGTCCGCGCCGAAGGCGGCCAGCTGCAGATCGCGCGCGAGGGACGCGTGAAGAAGATCGTGCCCGAGGTCTCGCACCTGAGCTTCAACGGGCCGTACGTGGCCTCGCTGGGCGTGCCGGTGCTGTACATCACCGAGCGAGCGGTGTTCGAGATGCGAGCCGATGCGAATGGCGAAGCGCGCCTGACGCTGATCGAGATCGCGCCCGGCGTGGACCTGCAGCGCGATGTGCTGGCGCAGTGCGCGACGCCGATCGCGGTCGCGCCGGATCTGCGCACGATGGATGCCTGCCTGTTCCGGCCGGGGCCGTTCTCGATCGCCACGGCGGGCTGACGCGCGCCGGCGGGCCGGCGCGGCCGACGCGGGCCGAGGCGAGCCGACACCCGCCGACGCCCGATGCTCGCCGGCAGCCCGAAGATTTCGCGGGGCGGAGCACCGCCCGCCCTTCCTCCACAACAACGACAAGGCCGGACCACCGGCCACGCAGTACGCCAAGGAGACCAACCACGCCTTGTTTCGACTGGAAATGACGGGATCGATTTGCGCTCCACGGGCCATGGACTGCCCCGCGAGTCGCCGAGAGTTGCCTGTTTCGCCGGCGCCCCCGACGCGGACCGCGCCGATTTCGGATGACGTTTCTCTTGTTGCCATGCAGAACACAAGCCGCCGTACCTTCGCGCGCCGCCTCGGCGCCGCCATGCTGACCCTTTCCCTGCCGCTGTGCGCCACCCAGGCGTTCGCCGACAGCTATCCCTCCAAGCCGATCCGGCTGGTGGTGCCGTTCCCGCCGGGCGGCCCGACCGATACCGCCGCGCGCATCATCGGGCAGAAGCTCAGCGATTCGCTGAAGCAGCCCGTGGTGGTCGACAACCGCCCCGGCGCCTCCGGCACCATCGGCGCCGAGACCGTGGCCAAGAGCGCGCCGGACGGCTACACGCTGCTGGTGCTGGCCACGCCCACGCTGATCGCGCCGCACCTGATCAACCGCAAGGGCTACGACCTGTTCAAGGACTTCGCGCCGATCGGCGCCGCCTACGATCTGCCGATCGTGATGGTGGTCAATCCGAACGCGCTGCCCGACGTGACCACGCTGCAGCAGTACATCGCCAAGGCCAAGGCCAAGCCGGGCGAGATGAACTACACCAGCGCCGGCAACGGCAGCTTCGGCCATCTGTCGACCGAGCTGCTGCAAAACCTGGGCAGCTTCGACGTGCAGCACGTGCCGTACAAGGGCAGCGCGCCGGCGATCTCGGATCTGCTCGCCGGCCAGGTGCCGATGATGTTCTCCGACATGATCGCCGCGCTGCCGCACATCAAGGCCGGCAAGCTGCGTCCGATCGCGGTGGGCTCGGCCAAGCGCGTCAGCTTCACGCCCGAGGTCAAGACCGTGGCCGAGCAGGGCTTCCCGGGCTTCGAGGCGACCGCCTGGGGCGGCCTGCTGGCGCCGGCCGGCACGCCGAAGGACATCATCGCGAAGCTGTCGGCCGAACTGAAGGCCGCGCTGGCCGATCCGACCGTCCAGCAGAAGATGCTGGGCGCGGGCACGGTGGCGGCCTATATGCCGCCGGAACAGTTGGCCGCACGCATGCGCGCCGACGACAAGAAGTGGGGCAAGGTCATCCAGGACAACGGCATCAAGGGCGACTGATACGCCCGCGCCCGTCATGGGCGCACCGTGGCTTGCCTTCTTAGCGGGGTAGGGTGAGGGCTGGCGATCGTATGGTCGCCGGCCCTTGCTTTTTTGTGGCGGACGTCGGTGGCGGACGTCGGTGGCGGCCGTCGATAGCCGCCGGAGATGCCTGCGGTCGATGGCGGCGCTGGATGGCTCCGCTCGATGGTCGCCGGCGATGGCGGCCCGCTCGGCTGCGCTTACTGCCGTGCCGGCGAAGCCGCCAGCGCCTCGCCGCGCGCGAGAAAGCGCCGGTATTCCTCCGGCGGAACGAACAGCCCGCCGGTGGTCCAGACCAGATGCGTGGCGGTGGGCGTCGCGTCGGTCAGGCCATGGCGGGCCAGATAGGCCTGCCCGGCCTCGGTGCCCGTCAGCATCGCCGGCCCTGCGAAGCCCGCCGCGGCCGAGGGCTCGATCTCGATGCCGGCATCACGCCTGGCCAGATACAGGTCGCGGAACAGCTGTTCGTCCGCCACGGTATAGACCCCCGACAGCAGTTCGCGCATCGCCGCCGCGGCCAGCTCGGAGGCGCGCGGCACAGCCAGGCCGTCGGCCTCGGTGCGATTGCTGAGCCCGTAGTCGTAGACCGAAGGATTGCCGCCGGCGCCGTTGACCTCGGCGCCGATCATCTGCACCAGGAAGCAGGGCGACTGCGTCGGCTCGGCGAAGAAGCAATGCGCGTGCGGCCCGTACAGCTGCTTCAGGCCGAAGGCGATGCCGGCCGGCGCGCCGCCGACCCCGCAAGGCAGATAGACGAACAACGGACGCTTCGCGTCGGGCGCGATGCCGTGCTCGCGCAACTGCGCGTCGAGCCGCAACACCGCGGCGCTGTAGCCGAGCAGCAGCGACAGCGAGCGCTCGTCGTCGACGAAATGGCAGAAGGGGTCCTGCTGCGCCTGGGCACGGCCGGCGGCCACCGCCTGCTGGTAGTCGCCCGCGTGCTCGATCACCTCGACGCCGCGCGAGCGCAGCCGGTCCTTCTTCCACGCCTTGGCGTCGGCCGACATGTGCACCACCGCGCGAAAGCCCAGCGCGGACGCCATCACGCCGATGCTCAGGCCCAGATTGCCGGTCGAGCCCACCGCGACCTGGTAGCGAGAGAAGACCGCGCGCGCCGTCGGTTCGGCCAGCCGGCGATAGTCGTCGGGGCTCGCATCCTTGGTGACCAGTCCGTGTTGCAGCGCCAGTCCTTCGGCGAATTCCAGCACCTCGTGGATGCCGCCGCGGGCCTTGATCGAACCGGCCACCGGCAGGCTGTGATCGGCCTTGATCCACAGCGCGCCGCTGCCGGAAGGCAAGCCAATGGCGGGCGCCAGCGCGGCGGCCGGCAGCACCGGCGATTCGATGGCGCCGGCGCTGTCCGCCAGCTCCGGAAACAGCCGCTGCAGCAGCGGGGCGAAACGCGCGAAGCGGGCGTGGGCTGCATGGACATCAGCTAGACTAATGTCCTTCTCGCCCGTGCGGACTGCCGCCGGGGTTTGCGGCGCCAGCAGCGGGTTGGTCCACAGGCAGGGCCGGGCCGCGCCGAGCGCCGCCAGCAGCGCGGCATCGGCCGCGGGAGCCGCCGCGCTTGCCGCCGGGGCGGAGCCGGTGTTTTCGGGCAGGGAAAACGTCGAGTTGGGGCTGGAGTGGTTCACTTCGGTCATCGGTGCGGGAGCGCGGCTGCTGTGCGGTTGTAAAACAGTTGCGTTGTTCTTCGGGTGTCAGGCAGGCCGACCTTGCGGGGGCGCTTTTCCCGCATTGTTCGCGCAACCACCGATTCCGGCAAACCATTCCTGCTGCGCCATGCATTAGCCGCACTAATGACAACGATGACCACGACGCTCTCCGCCTCCCTCCTTGCCTGGCTGCGCTGCTTCGAGGCGGCGGCGCGCCACCACAGCTTCACCCGTGCCGCCGGCGAGCTGTGCGTGACCCAGGGCGCGGTCAGTCAGCAGGTCAAGCACCTGGAGCAATGGCTGGGACGCCCGCTGTTCGTGCGCACGCCGCGCGCGCTGGTGCCGACGCCCGAGGGCGAGCGGCTGCGCGTGGTGCTGCGCGATTCCTTCGAAGCGATCGAAGGCGCGCTGGGCCAGTTGCGCCGCCGCGGCGAGATGGGGCCGGTGTCACTGTCCTGTTCCCCTTCGTTCGCGATGCGCTGGCTGACGCCGCGGCTGGGCAGCTTCTTCCGCGACCATGCCGATATCGGCCTGCGCGTGCAGGGCGAATTCCAGGCGCTGGACCGCGGCCGGATGCTGCGCGAGGGCATCGACGCGGCGGTGCGCTTCGATCCGGGTGCCTACCGCGACGTGCACGCGCGGCGCTTCCTCGACGAATGGCTGCTGCCGGTGGCCAGCCCCGCCTTCGTCGCCGCGCATCCGGAGCTGCGTTCGCCGGCCGACCTGCGCGGCGAGCTGCTGCTGCACGACGCCAGCCCCTGGGACGGCGCCGGAGAATTCGACGAATGGGGCGCGTGGCTGGAGCAGGCCGGCGTCACGGTGCCGGACCTGGCGCAGGGCCAGCGCTTCAACCTGTCGCAGCTGGCGATCGGCGCGGCGCTGGCGGGGCAGGGCGTCGCGATGGGGCGGACCGCGCTGGTGCTGGAAGACCTGCAGGCCGGCCGGCTGGTCGACCTGTTCGGCCTGCATCTGCCCAGCCAGGCCGCCTACTACTTCGTCTCGGCTCACGGCCAGAGCCCGGAAGTGGCTGCCATCGAAAGCTGGCTGGAGGCCGAGGGGGCGCGCTTTCGCGCGGCACGGACGCTGTGGCTGACGCGGGCCGCCGCGCCGGGCAAGGGTCGCCGGCCACCGCCGCGGCGCTCCCGATAGCTTGCCGGGGCCAGGGAGCGCCCGTACCACACTCCCGAGCGCCGCACTACCCCGCACCTGCCCGCTGTTGTAGAATCTAAGTCTTTGATTCTGTAGCGCTATTGATCGGCTTGCCAGATGTTGCCGATCTCGACGCGGCAGGGGCCTCGAAATCGGCGCCGGAATGCGGTGCCGACCCCACAGCCCCACTCCGCCCTTGCCGCCCAGGCCAAGTGCTGCGCGGCTTCCGCCAGTTCCATTGCGTTCGATCGATGCGTGTCCGCTGGCGCCGGGTTCGCCTTCGCCAGACACCCATACCATGACCACCACCACGAACACGAACACCACTGCTGTACCGACTTCCACCGACGACATCACCTTCGACAGCTTCGGGCTCGACCCGCGCGTGCTGCGGGCGCTGACGGAGCAGGGCTATACCAAGCCGACGCCGATCCAGGCGCAGGCGATCCCGGTGGTGCTGCTGGGCAAGGACGTGATGGGCGCGGCGCAGACCGGCACCGGCAAGACCGCGGGCTTCGCGCTGCCGATCATCCAGCGCCTGCTGCCGCTGGCCAACGCCAGCGCCTCGCCGGCGCGGCACCCGGTGCGCGCGCTGATGCTGGCGCCGACGCGCGAACTGGCCGACCAGGTCTACGACAACGTGGCCCGCTATGCGCGCCACACCGACCTGCGCAGCACCGTGGTGTTCGGCGGCGTCGACATGAATCCGCAGACCGACGCGCTGCGGCGCGGCGTCGAGATCCTGGTCGCGACCCCGGGCCGCCTGCTCGACCACGTGCAGCAGAAGTCGGTCAACCTGTCGCAGGTGCAGATGCTGGTGCTGGACGAAGCCGACCGCATGCTCGACATGGGCTTCCTGCCAGACCTGCAGCGCATCATCAACCTGCTGCCGGCCAAGCGCCAGACGCTGCTGTTCTCCGCGACCTTCTCGCCCGAGATCAAGAAGCTGGCGGCCAGCTATCTGCACCAGCCGGTGACGATCGAAGTGGCGCGCAGCAATTCGGCCAACGAGAACGTGCGCCAGACCGTGTACCAGGTGCAGGACGGCCAGAAGCAGGAGGCCGTGGTGCATCTGCTGAAGCAGCGCGCCGAACAGGGCCTGTCGCGCCAGTGCATCGTCTTCGTCAACAGCAAGATCGGCTGCTCGCGCCTGGCGCGCCATCTGGAGCGCGAGGGCATCAATGCCGCCGCGATCCACGGCGACAAGACCCAGACCGAGCGGATGCAGACGCTGGAAGGCTTCAAGCAGGGCAACATCGACGCGCTCGTTGCGACCGACGTCGCCGCGCGCGGCCTCGACATCGCCGACATGCCCTGCGTGATCAACTTCGATCTGCCGTTCAACGCCGAGGACTATGTGCACCGGATCGGCCGTACCGGCCGTGCGGGTGCCACCGGCGACGCGCTGTCGATCTTCGTGCCGGGCGACGAGCGCCTGCTGGCCGATATCGAGAAGATGCTGAAGCGGCAGATTCCGCGGGCGCAGCTCGAGGGCTTCGATCCGGCGGCTGCGCGCTTCCGTGCCGCCGACGACGACCGCCGCCGCGGCCGCTCGAGCGAACCGCGCCGCCCGCGCGCCGACAGCGAGGACCGTCCGCGCAAGACCGATCACGGCAATGCGCGCAACGCCTTCCGGCCGGCCGACGATCCCTTCTTCTCGCGGCCCTACGAGCCGAGCCCGAGCGCATCGTCGGCGCCTGCGGAGCCGACGCTCGATCCGCGCCAGGTCGGCCTGGCACGCGCCCGGCCGAAGCGCCCCGTCGCCGCGCTGCTCGGCGGCGTGCCGCGCAAGTCCTGATTCCTGCTCGCCTTCCGGGCGCTTCCCGGCGAAGCGTTTCGTCACGACGCGCCGCCTGACGACGGCGCGGTTCCCTAACTGGCCGCCGGTGTCACCCACCTCGCGGCCCACTGCGCCGTCGCCTCGGCCAGCCAGCCCTCCACATCGGTGCGGCCGCTGCGCAAGTCCAGATGCGCGCCGGCCGCGCGCAGCGCGTCCAGCGGCGCGAGCGCGTCGACCGCTTCGGCGCCGGTCTGCTTGCTCAGTTTCTCCCCGATCTCGTTGACCACCACCGGCACATGCAGATAGGCCGGCGTCGGCAACCCCAGCAGCCGCTGCAGATGAATCTGCCGCGGCGTCGAATCCAGCAGGTCGGCGCCGCGCACGATATGCGTGATGCCCTGCAGCCCGTCGTCGACCACCACCGCCAGTTGATACGCCCATAGGCCGTCGGCCCGGCGCAGCACGAAGTCGCCCAGCTCGGTGGCCAGGTCCTGGCATTGCCGGCCCTGCCAGCGATCGTCGAAGCACAGCAGCGCCGCTTCGCCGTCCGGCACGCGCACGCGCCAGGCGCGCGGCAGCTTGCCGTGCAGGCCGTTGCGGCAGGTGCCGGGATAGGCCAGGGTCTGATGGCGCTCGCGCACGTGCCGCAGCGAGTCGGCGATCTCCTTGCGCGAGCAGCCGCAGGGATAGACCAGCCCGGCCGCCTCGAGCCGGTGCAGCGCGTCGGCGTACAGCGCCTCGCGCCGGCTCTGCCAGACCGGCTCCTCGTCCGGATGCAGGCCCAGGCGGTCGAGCGTCTGCAGGATCTGGCGGTCGGCGTCGCGCACGCAGCGGGGATAGTCGATGTCCTCGATGCGCACCAGCCACCGGCCGCGATGGGCGCGCGCGTCGAGCCAGCTTGCCAGCGCGGTGACCAACGAGCCCAGATGCAGCGGCCCGGTGGGGGAGGGGGCGAAGCGGCCGCGGTAGGGTGGATCTGACGGCCGGCCATCTCGCGGCCGGCTATCCGGCAACTGACGGTCGGACGGCGGAAGATCGGACGGCTGAAGATCGGACGACCGACGGCCGGCGGGCCGGGGTTCTGACGGCCGACGATCCGATGGCTGATCGGTCTGCCCCGGTACTGCTGTCATGTCCGGCTACTCCGGCGCGCCCGGTTGTTGCGACAGCAGCGCCTGCGCCAGCCGGGGATTCTGCAGCTTGTCGGTCCACCATTGCAGCGCCTTGCCGCGATGGCTGGTGCGCCAGGCGATGGTGAAGGTGCCCGGCGCGCGCACCTCGACGGTCTCGCGCACCTGCAGCACGCCGCTCTCGATATGCGGCTGCGCCATCGGCGCCGGCAGCCAGCCGCAGCCCAGGCCGCGGATCTGCGCATCGAGCTTGTCGCGCATGGTCGGCACCACCAGCATGTCCTGCCCGGCCAGCACGCCATGCGTGCGCGCCGGCAGATTGCGCGAGGTGTCGCCGACCGCGACGATGCGGTGGCGGGCAATCTGCGTGCTGGTCAGCGGGCCGGGCTCGGTGGCGAGCGGATGGTGAGCGGCGACCGCGAACACGAACGGCATCGCGCCGAGCGAGCGGATCTGGAAGCCCTGCGTGCTGGGCGCGTCGTAGGCGCCGCCGATCACCAGGTCGGCGCGGTTGCTGACCAGCGCGTCCCAGGAGCCGCCCAGCACCTCCTTGGCGAAGCGCAGCCGCGTGGCGCTGTTCTCCGCGTAGAAGTCCTGGATCACCGGCAGCAGCGCGCGGAAATTGATCAGGTCGTCGACCACGATATTGAGGCTGGCCTCCCAGCCGGTGGCCAGGCGCTTGACCCGGCGCGCCAGGTCGTCGGCCGCGTGCAGCAGGTGGCGGCCCTCGTCGAGCAGCGCGCGGCCGGCCGGGGTCAGCTCGGCACGGTGGCGGCGCCGATCGAACAGCAGCACGTCGAGGTCTTCCTCCAGCCGGCGCACCACATAGGTGAGCGCCGACGGCACCTTGCCCATTTCATGCGCGGCGGCCGCGAAGCTGCCCTTGCGTTCGATCGCGTCGAGAACTTCCAGGGATTCGAGAGAGAGTGGCATATTCAGAAATTCTGAATGAGTGCTTGCAAATGGCCCGCCGCCAATATAGCGCAGGCGTCCTAAACTTCCTAGCATCGTTGCAGAACAGACGGTCCATATGCAAGTCCGGGAGGATGAAGCCGAGGACCACTAGCCAGGAAGGACATCAAAATGATTGAAATTCGCAAGTCCGCAGAACGTGGTTATGCCGACCATGGTTGGCTCCAGTCGTATCACAGCTTCTCGTTCGCCGATTACTTCGATCCGCGCCATGTGCAGTTCGGGCCGCTGCGGGTCATCAACGAAGACCGCGTCGCGCCCGGCATGGGCTTCGGCACGCACGGCCACCGGGACATGGAGATCATCAGCTATGTGCTGTCCGGCGAACTGGCGCACAAGGACAGCATCGGCAACGGCAGCGTGATCCGCCCCGGCGACGTGCAGCGGATGAGCGCCGGCACCGGCGTGCGGCACTCCGAGTACAACCACGCGGCGCACGACACCACGCATTTCCTGCAGATCTGGATCGTGCCGGACCGCAACGGCATCGAGCCGGGCTACGAGGAGAAGCATTTCGACGCTGCCGACAAGCGCGGCCGGCTGCGCCTGGTCGGCAGCCGCGACGGGGCCGACGGCTCGGTGCGGATCCATCAGGACGTGCGTCTCTACGCCGGCCTGTTCGATGGCGACGAGGCCGCCACGCTGGCGCTGGCCCGGGGACGGCGCGCCTATGTGCATGTCGCCCGCGGCGCCATCACGGTCAACGGCCAGGCGCTGGAGGCCGGCGATGCCGCGAAGCTCGAAGGCGTCGATGCGGTCAGCCTGGCGCAAGGCGATGGCGCCGAGGTGCTGGTGTTCGACCTGCCGTGACATGCAAGGCGTCGTCCCCGCGAAAGCGGGGACCCGCTGACTCATCCCTGTGCCGTCAGGCCGCCGCGCGCCCGCATGCGCGGGGGCGGCGGGATGACGGCAGGCAGATGTAACGCAAAGTCCCGCCCGGCAGGGCAGGCGGAAGCGCTGTGCTATCTTCTCGCTATAGATAAGCGCCCGGACCGGCACATGGTCCGGGACGCCCCGGCAGCTCGCCTCGCCGCCTATTTTCGACCCGAGATGACCTTCGTTTCCGTCCTTCTTGCGCTGATCGCCGAGCAGTTCCGCGCCCTGGGCCGCAACAATCCCATTCACGAAATGGTGCGCGCGCTCGCCGAACGGGCCGAGCGCGCCTTCGACACCGGCCGGCCGCGCGACGCGGCGCTGGCGTGGATGACGGTGGCGCTGCCGCTGACCCTGGCGGCGCTCGTAGTCCATCACTTGCTGGCCACCATCAGCGTGGCGCTGACGCTCGCCTGGAACGTCCTGCTGCTGTACCTGACGCTGGGCTTCCGCCAGTTCAGCCACTACTTCACCGATATCCACGACGCGCTCAATCGCGACGATCCGGCCACCGCCCGCGCGCTGCTGCACGAGTGGACCGGGCTCGATACCGTCGACATGCCGATCAGCGAGATCGTGCGCCACACGCTCGAGGCGGCCATCGTCGCCGTGCACCGGCATGTGTTCGGGGTGTTCTTCTGGTTCCTGCTGCCGATCGGCCCCGCCGGCGTGGTGCTGTACCGCGTCGCCGAATACCTGTCGCGGCAGTGGAACCTGCCGTCGTCCGAGCGCAGCCCGGCCTTCGGCCGCTTCGCGGCGCGCGCCTTCCATCTGATGGACTGGATCCCGTCGCGGCTGACGGCGATCGGCTTTGCGATCGTCGGCAACTTCGAGGACGCCGTCTACGCCTGGCGCAACCATGCGCGCAAGTGGCGCGACGAGACCAACGGCATCCTGCTGGCCAGCGGGGGCGGCGCGCTCGGCGTGCGGCTCGGCACGCCGCTGCCCGAGGACGACACCAGCGTGGTGCTGGCCAGCCCCGGCACCGGCGCCGCGTTCGACTATGCGCCCGGCATGGAGGACGACGGCGTGCCCGAGCCGGCCGCGCCCGAACTTGGCGCCGATCCCGGCGTGCGGGCGCTGCAGTCGGCGGTCGGGCTGGTCTGGCGCGCGGTGGTGCTGTGGATGCTGCTGCTGGCGATGCTGTCGCTGGCGAGCTGGGTCGGCTGAGGGTCGGCAGCCAGAGCAGTCGGCCCATGCCCGGGCCGCGGTTCAGTGTCCCGGTTCATGGCTGCGGATACAGTGCCCCGGCTCGGCGCTTTGGCTCAGTGCCCCGGCTCAGTGCTGCGGTTCAGGGCTGAGGCTCACGGCCGCCGATTCACGGCCGCGGACTGCCGCACTGCCAGCAGGCGCCGAACTGCGCCTCGTGCCATTCGCCGCAGCGCGTGCAGCGCCAGCGCGGCCCCGGCGCCGGATTGGCGGCGGCATCGAGCACCGCCCACGCTTCCTCCTCGCGCGCATCGTCGAGCAGCCACACCTGCGGCGCGCTCTCCTGAAACGGAATATCGCCGGTCGCCCCGGCCAGCCAGGTATTGCGCAGTTGCGCGCGAATGCCCGCCGCCAGCAGCAGATTGCGGCAGTGGGCCGCATGCACCAGCGAGGGCGTCGACAGCAGCAGTTTCATCGGCGTCACCGGCAGTGGGGATGCGGGACACCTTAGCACGGGGTTGGGGAGAGGGGAGAGACCCCTACGGCTTGCCTACCACGGCTTCTGCTGCCGCGACTCGTGCAGCAGCTGCAGATACAGCTGATGCCGCCGCGGCGCGATGCCGCCGGCGTCCACCGAGGCCAGCACGCCACACCCCGGTTCGTTGATGTGGTGGCAGTTGTAGAAGCGGCATTCGGTCAGCCGCGGGCGGAATTCGGGGAAGGCGCGCTCGAGCATCCCTTCGGACAGATGGTGCAGGCCAAACTCCTGGAAGCCGGGCGAATCGATCAGGCTGCCGCCTTGGCCCCAGTCGTCGGGCAGGTGGTAGAGCCGCGTGAACGTCGTGGTGTGCTTGCCCGAATCGAGCTTGGCCGAGATCTCGCGGGTTTGCGCCTCCACGCCGGGAATCAGCAGATTCAGCAGCGACGACTTGCCCATGCCGGACTGGCCGATCAGGATGGTCGCGCGCCCGGCGGTCAGGGGGCGCAGCTGCGCCAGCGCGTCCTCGGGGTTGCCGTGCACCGACAGCTCCACGGTGCGATAGCCGAGCTGGCGGTACAGCGTCAGCCGGCGACGCGCCTCCTCCAGCCGTTCGGTCAGGTCCGTCTTGTTCAGCAGGATCAGCGGCGCGATCTCCAGCGCCTCGGCGGAAACCAGCGCGCGGCCCAGCAGGTCCTCGGAGAAGCTGGGCTCGGTCGCCAGCACGATCGCCACCTGGTCGATATTGGCGGCCAGCAGCTTGGACTTGAACTGGTCGGAGCGATGCAGCAGATTGCGGCGCGGCTCGACCTCGACGATCACGCACTGGTCCGTCGCGGCACGCTCGACGCGCACGCGATCGCCGACCGCGCATTCGCTCTTCTTGCCGCGCGGAAACGCATGCATGCGCGTGCGCTCGCCATCGTCGAGCTCGATCACATAATGGCGGCCGTGCGCGGCGACGATCAGCGCGGTGTCTCGTTTCGACTCGCGCGTCGATGCGCCTGGCAATGCGCCAGGCACGCCGCGGCCGGCGGCGGCGCCGCCTCGTTGTCGGGCGGGGCGGTTCATGCGTGCGCCAGCAGCCGGTCGATGCGCTGCGCCGCGGGCGGGTGCGAGTAGTAGAACGCGCTGTAGAGCGGATCGGGCGTCAACGTCGAGGCATTGTCCTTGTACAGCTTGACCAGCGCCGATACCAGATGGCCGGCGTCGGCGTGCTCGGCGGCGAACGCATCAGCCTCGAACTCGTGCCGGCGCGAGGTCAGGCTCGACAGCGGTCCGAGCAGGAAGGTGAATACCGGCAGCGTCAGGAAGAACAGCACCAGCGCCAGCGCATGGCTGTCCGACATCAGGTTCGGCAGCACACCCAGGCCCGTGTAGAACCACGCCTGCGTCGACAGCCAGCCCAGCAGCGCGAGGAAGGCCAGGCTCAGCGCGAACGTCACGACGATGCGCTTGACGATATGGCGCCGCTTGAAGTGGCCGAGCTCGTGCGCGAGCACGGCCTCGATCTCGTCGGCGTTCAGCCGCGACAGCAGCGTGTCGAAGAAGACGATGCGCTTGGCCGCGCCGAAGCCGGTGAAATAGGCGTTGCCGTGCGCGCTGCGGCGCGAGCCGTCCATCACGAACAGGCCCTTGCTGGCGAAGCCGCAGCGGCGCATCAGCGCCTCGATGCGCTGCTTCAGCGTCTCGTCGGTCAGCGGCTCGAACTTGTTGAACAGCGGCGCGATCCAGGTCGGGAAGATCACCAGCAGCACCAGGTTGAAGGCCATCCACACCACCCAGGTCCACAGCCACCACCACGGTCCGGTCCGGTCCATCAGCCACAGCACCGCGAGCAGCAGCGGCAGGCCCAGCACCGCGGCCACCACCAGCATCTTGATGGTGTCGAGCAGCCACAGCCGCCACGTCATCCGGTTGAAGCCGAAGCGCTGCTCGATGCCGAACTGCGCGTACAGCGTGAAGGGCAGCTCCGCCAGCCCGCCGATCAGCGCGACGCTGGCGATCAGCGCGACGCCATAGGCATAGCCGGGACCGAAGGTGCCGTACCAGAACTGGTTCAGCCAGTGCAGGCCGCCGAGCAGCGTGAAGCCGATCAGCACGGCGGCGCCGGCCAGCACTTCGAGCATCGACAGCCGCGTGCGGGCGATCGTGTAGTCGGCGGCCTTGCGGTGCGCGGCCAGCGAGATGGTGTCGGCGAAGCGGGGCGGCACGGTGTCGCGATGCAGGCCGACATGGCGAACCTGGCGCGCGGCCAGCCAGAGTTTGGTGAGCACCATCACCACCAGGGCGACGAGAAAAAGCAGCGTGAACATCGGGTCCTTGCCTTGTGGGGCGGTCTAGTGCCATCGATATGCGAGAATTATATGTCTTCGCGCCGGGCCGCCGTCCGTGCTGTCCATTCGTGCAGCCCATTCGTGCCGCCGTCCGGTCGCGATCGTCCGTACCGGATGTTCCGAAGATTCCGATCATTCCGATCATCCGATGAGTCCGGTTCTTTCGATCCCTCCCGCTTCCCGATCCTCACGCAGTCCGATGACAAGCTCCAGCACCGCCGCCTCCGTACCCGCTCCCGCCTCCGTCCCGGCCCCGGCTTCCGCCACGCCCGCCGTCAAGTCGGTCAAGAGCGAAAACAATCTGGTCTGGCTCGATATGGAGATGACCGGGCTGTCGCCCGAGAACGACCGCATCATCGAGGTCGCGGTGGTGGTCACCGACTCCGAGCTGCATATCCTCGCCGAGGGCCCGGTGCTGGTGATCCATCAGGACGACGCCGTGCTCGACGCGATGGACAACTGGAACAAGGGCACCCATGGCCGCTCGGGCCTGATCGACAAGGTCAAGGCCTCGACGCTGACCGAGGCCCAGGCCGAGGCCGAGCTGCTCGCCTTCCTCAAGCGCTGGGTGCCGGCCGGCAAGTCGCCGATGTGCGGCAACTCGATCTGCCAGGACCGCCGCTTCATGGCGCGCTACATGCCCAAGCTCGAGGCCTTCTTCCACTATCGCAACCTCGACGTGTCGACGCTGAAGGAGCTGTGCAAGCGCTGGGAGCCGGCGATTCACAAGGGTTTCATCAAGCGGCAGCTGCATACGGCGCTGGCCGACATCCTCGAGTCGATCGAGGAGCTGCGCTACTACCGCACGCATTTCATTCGCAGCAGCCAGCAGGCGGAGCAGGGCGCGGCGGACACGGGCGGCACGGCCGCCTCCGCCGGCGGCGCCTGATCCATCCCGGTCCGTCGTCCCCTTGGATGCGGGGCCCCGGCGACCTGCCGCGAGCCGCTGGTCCCCGCCTGCGCGGGGACGGCGGATGATGCCGCCGCCGGTTTCGTCCCGCTCGCCATTGCCCTCACTCGTCCACCGGCACTCGTTCCACCCACACCCATCCCGCCATGCTTGAGCGCATCGTCTCGATCATCACGCCCGTCATCCTGATCATCCTGGTCGGCTGGCTGTACGGGCGCAAGGCCCATCCCGACATGGCGGGCATCAATCGCGCCACGCTGGACGTGATCGCGCCGCTGCTGGTGGTGTCGGCCTTCGTCAGCAAGGAGTTCGTGCTGGCCGACCAGCTGGCGCTGCTGGCCTGCGCGGTTGGCGTGGTGCTCGGCTCGGGCCTGCTCGCGCTGGGCGCGGCGCGGCTGATGGGCGCGGACCCGCGCACCTTCGTGCCGCCGATGATGTTCAACAACTCGGGGAACATGGGGCTGCCGCTGTCGGTGTTCGCCTTCGGGCCGGCCGGGCTGGCCCCGGCGGTGGCGCTGTTCGCGGCGTCCAACCTGATGCACTTCACGCTGGGGCTGAAGATCGTCAACCGCCATGCCTCGCTGGCGCAGATCTCGCGCAACCCGATGGTGCTGGCGACGATCGCCGGCGTGGCCTTGTCGTTGATGCGGCCGTGGTTTGCGCTGCCCGATCCGGTCTACCAGTCGATCAAGCTGCTGGGCGACGCCACCGTGCCGCTGATGCTGTTCGCGCTCGGCGTGCGGATGAAGGACGTCAATCTGCGCAACTGGGGCATGGGGCTCGCCGGCGCGGTGATCTGCCCGCTGACCGGCATCGCCTGCGCGCTGGCGCTGGCGGCGGTGGTGCCCCTGACCGAGCTGCAGCGCGGGCTGCTGTTCGTCTTTGCCGCGCTGCCGCCGGCGGTGCTGAACTTCCTGGTGGCCGATCATTTCCGGCAGGAGCCGGACCAGGTGGCCTCGATCGTGCTGCTGGGCAATATCGCGGCGGTGGTGTTCGTGCCGGTGGGGTTGTATCTGGGACTGCGGTAGAGGGCGTTGGCCTGCAGGCCCCCTCCGCCAACCCCGCTGTCGCAAGCGGGGAAGGAAGGAGCGGGTAGCAAGCGCCCTTGGTGTTCTCCCTCCCACGCGCGACAGAGGCGCGGGGAGAGGGGCCCGGCGCTCGCTTACCTGGACGGACGGATCGCGTGCTTGGGCCGCCAGGCCTTGAGCACGGCCTCGTCGGTCTCGATGTAGGGCCCGCCGATCAGGTCGATGCAGTACGGCACCGCGGCGAAGATGCCTTGCACCAGCGGCTTGCCGTCGTCGCCGCGCAGCCCTTCGAGGGTCTCGCGAATCGCGCGCGGCTGGCCCGGCAGATTGATGATCAGCGCCGCATGGCTCGGCGTCTCGCGGATCACGGCCACCTGGCGCGACAGGATCGCGGTCGGCACGAAATGCAGGCTGACCTGGCGCATCTGTTCGCCGAAGCCCGGCATCTCCTTGGTGGCGACCGCCAGCGTGGCTTCGGGCGTCACGTCGCGGCGCGCCGGGCCGGTGCCGCCGGTGGTCAGCACCAGGTCGCAGCCGGCCACGTCGACCAGCTCGATCAGCGTGCGCGAGATCTGCGCCTGCTCGTCGGGAATCAGCCGCTCGACGCCCTGCCACGGCGAGGTCAGCGTGCGGCCGAACCAGTCGCGCAGCGCGGGGATGCCTTCGTCCTGATAGGTGCCCGCGGAGGCGCGGTCCGAGATCGACACGAAGCCGACCAGCAGCTCGTCGGGATGGCGGCGGGCGATCGGTTGGCTGATCGGCTGGCTGTTCGCCTGACTGCTCGATTGGCCGCTCGCTTGGCTGAGGGTTTGGGTGGGGTCGCTCATGCTGGCTCCTGGTCCTGTCCGGGTGAGGGCTCGGCCGCTGCCGCGCCGGGCTGCTCGCGTGCCTCCAGCGCGCTCTTGATGGCCTGGAACAGCTCGCGGAAGTGCCGCGGCGGCTTGGACAGCTGCTGCTCCTTGCGCGCGTTGCGGATCAGGCTCCGCAGCGCCTGCACGTCGACGGCCGGATGCTCGGCGAGGAAGCGCGTCAGCGCCTCGTCGTCCTTGAGCAGCAGCTCGCGCCAGCGCTCGATCAGATGCAGCCGTGCGGTCTCGGCCTTGCTGGTGCCCTTGAAGCCGTCCAGCGCGCGCCGGATCGCGTCGATCTCGTCGTCGTTCAGGCCGCGCATCACCTTGCCGACATACTGCATCTGGCGGCGCTTGCCTTCATGGCTGGTGATGCGGCGGGCCTCGCGGATGGCGTCCTCGAGCACCTCGGGCATCGGCACGCGCGCCAGCCGGTCCTTGGGCAGCGCCTCGAGCTCGCTGCCCAGGTCCTGCAGCGCATGCATGTCGCGCTTGCGCTGCGATTTGCTCTTGGGCGAGTCGTCGTCGGGCTCGGGGGCGAAGGCGCCGGGAAAGCCGGCGCCGGGGGAGTGGCGGGGATGTCGCGTCATGGGCGGCATTTTATCTTGCTATGATTCCCGTTTGGGTTTCGTTTGCCTCCCCGGCTTCCGGCCCGACGCCGGAATCGCCCCTCCCACGCCCGACCTACGCCAGACTTACGCATGTCCGATCTCATGACCGACCAGAACGTCCACTTCACCTACACCCAGGCGCAACTGAGCGAAATGGCAGCCGATGTGCTGCGCGTCGCCCGCGAACTGGGCGCCACCGATGCCGCCACCGAGATTTCCGAGGGCAGCGGCCTGTCGGTCTCGGTGCGCAAGGGCGAGGTCGAGACGATCGAGCAGAACCGCGACAAGGTGGTCGGCGTGACCGTGATGATCGGCAAGCGGCGCGGCAATGCCAGCACCTCGGACTTCTCCCCGGCCGCGCTGCGCGCCACCGCCGAGGCGGCCTACAACATCGCGCGCTTTACCGCCGAGGACGACTGCGCGGGCCTGGCCGAAGAGGAACTGCTCGAACGCGATCCGCTCGACCTGGACCTGTTCCACCCCTGGGCCATCGACGCCGAGCAGGCCATCGAGATCGCGCGCCGCGCCGAGGCCGCGGCCTTCGCGGTGTCGCCGCGCATCCGCAACAGCGATGGCGCCAGCGTGTCGGCGCAGCATTCGCAGTTCGTGCTGGCCACCACGCGCGGCTTCGTCGGCGGCTATCCGTATTCGCGCCATTTCGTCTCGTGCGCGCCGATCGCCGGCAGCGGCAGCGGCATGCAGCGCGACGACTGGTATTCGTCCAAGCGCGCGCCCGAAGCGCTGGCCGAGCCCGAGGCGATCGGCCGCTACGCCGCCGAACGCGCGCTGGCGCGGCTGCATGCGCGCAAGCTGTCGACGCGCCGCTGCCCCGTACTGTTCGAAGCGCCGCTGGCGGCGGGGCTGCTGGGCGCCTTCGTGCAGGCGGTATCGGGCGGCGCGCTCTATCGCAAGTCGACCTTCCTGTACGACACGCTGGGCAAGGCGGTATTCGCCCCGCATATCGACATCCATGAGCGTCCCCACGTGCCGGGCGCGATGGGCAGCGCGCCGTTCGACGAGGAGGGCGTCAAGACCCGCGCCCGCGACGTGGTGCGCGACGGCGTGGTGGAAGGCTATTTCCTGTCGACCTATTCGGCGCGCAAGCTCGGCATGCAGACCACCGGCAATGCCGGCGGTTCGCACAACCTGGCGCTGACCAGCAAGCTGACGCAGCCGGGTGACGATTTCCCGGCGATGCTGCGCAAGCTGGGCACCGGCCTGCTGGTGACGGAGCTGATGGGGCAGGGCGTCAACTACGTGACGGGCGACTATTCGCGCGGCGCGTCGGGCTACTGGGTCGAGAACGGCGTGATTCAGTATCCGGTCGAGGAAATCACGATCGCCGGCAACATGGCGGAGATGTTCCGCCAGATCGTCGCGATCGGCGCCGACACGCTGGTGCGCGGCACCAAGGAGACCGGCTCGATCCTGATCGAGCAGATGACGATTGCGGGGAATTGAGCGGAAAGCTCGCTCGCTCAAGCGAAGCCGGCGGCGGTGTTCTCCCCTCTCCCGCATGCGGGAGAGGGAGTACCGTTATCGCCAGTGCGCTCGCTTCAGCGCTGGCCGATTCTGGCTGCTGCTTACTCCGGCGCCCGTTCGTACGTCACGAACGCATAGTCGAAGCCGTTCGACTCCGAATGATGCCGCTCGCGCTCGGTGGCAATCCACCGCCGCGGATCGATCTCGGGGAAGTGGGCATCGCCCTCGATATCGGCGTCGATCTCGGTGACGATCAGCCGGTCGGCGCTGGGCAGCGCCTCGGCATAGAGCTGCGCGCCGCCGATCAGGAAGACCTGCTCGACGCCGACGCACAGGCGCAGCGCATCCTCGAGCGAGGACGCGGTTTCCGCGCCTTCCAGCCGCAGTCCCGCATTGCGGCTCACCACGATATTGCGGCGGCCCGGCAGCGGCCGGCCGATCGATTCCCAGGTCTTGCGGCCCATGATCACCGGCGCGCCCATCGTGGTGCGCTTGAAGTGCGCGAGGTCCTCGGGCAGCCGCCACGGCAGCGTGTTGTCGCGGCCGATCACGCCGTTGCGCGCGCGCGCGACGATCAACGTCAGCAGCGTCATACCGCGACCGGGGCCTTGATGGCCGGATGCGATTCGTAGCCGACCAGCGCGAAGTCCTCGTAGCGGTAGTCGAAGATCGAATCGGGCTTGCGCAGGATCTGCAGCTTCGGCAGCGCCATCGGCTCGCGCGCGAGCTGCGTGCGCA
Organism: Cupriavidus cauae; assembly: GCF_026210475.1. Taxonomy (NCBI): domain Bacteria; kingdom Pseudomonadati; phylum Pseudomonadota; class Betaproteobacteria; order Burkholderiales; family Burkholderiaceae; genus Cupriavidus; species Cupriavidus cauae. The sequence continues at coordinate 3,242,770 of NZ_CP080293.1, read as the reverse complement.
CCTGCTCCTCGTGGTTGCTGTAGATGTGGCAGTCGCCGCCGGTCCAGACGAAATCGCCGACTTCGAGGCCGGTCTGCTGCGCGATCATGTGCGTCAGCAGCGCATAGCTGGCGATGTTGAACGGCACGCCGAGGAAGATGTCGGCGCTGCGCTGGTACAGCTGGCACGACAGCCGGCCGTCGGCCACGTAGAACTGGAAGAACGCGTGGCAGGGCGGCAGCTTCATGCGGGGGATGTCGCCGACGTTCCAGGCCGACACGATCAGCCGGCGCGAATCCGGATTGCCGCGGATCTGTTCGATCAGCTGGGCGATCTGGTCGATGTGCTCGCCGTTGGGCGCGGGCCACGAACGCCATTGGTAGCCGTAGATCGGGCCGAGCTCGCCGTTCTCGTCGGCCCATTCGTCCCAGATCGTGACGCCGTTTTCCTGCAACCAGCGCACATTGGTCGAGCCCTGCAGAAACCACAGCAGCTCATAGATGATCGACTTCAGATGCAGCTTCTTGGTGGTGACCACCGGGAAGCCTTCGCGCAGGTCGAAGCGCATCTGATAGCCGAACACCGAGCGCGTGCCGGTGCCGGTGCGGTCCGCCTTGACGGTGCCATGCTCGTACACATGGCGCATGAAGTCGAGATACTGTTTCATCGGCGTCGGAAAGGAAAAAGGGCCGCAGCGCGGCGGCATGCGGGCCAGGCCGTCATTCTAGCCGATGCGCCTCGAACGGGCGCCGGCATGAAAAAAGGGGCGGCCCCTGTGGAGCCGCCCCTTGATCCGATCTCGTCATTCCCGCGCGGGCGGGAAGCGAGCGTGCTGCTTACTGGCTTTCGACCGCCGGTGCGCGGCGCTTCTGCACCAGATAGCCGGCGCCAAGCACGCCGCCGATGATCACGGCATACAGCAGCCATGCCAGCGCCGGGTTGGCGGCGAAGAACGGCTTGACCAGCGGTTCGCCCAGGATCATCTTGGCCGCGGTGAAGGCCAGCACGCCGGCGCCCAGGTAGATGATGACCGGGTAGCGCGACATCAGCTTGAGCACCAGGCGCGAGCCCCAGACCACGATCGGGATGCTGATCAGCAGGCCCAGCACCACCAGCAGGAAGCTGCCGTGCGCGGCGCCGGCCACGGCCAGCACGTTGTCGACGCCCATCACGGCGTCGGCGATGATGATGGTCTTCATCGCGCCGGCCAGCGTGGTCGCCGGGGCGCCGTGCTCGTCCTCGCCGTTTTCGTCCGACAGCAGCTTGTAGGCGATCCACACCAGCGCGAGGCCACCGACCAGCATCAGGCCAGGGATCTTCAGCAGCCAGACCACGCCGATGGTCATGGCCGAACGCACGACCACGGCGCCGATGGTGCCCCAGACGATGGCCTTCTTTTGCAGATGCGGCGGCAGATTACGCGCCGCCAGCGCGATCACGATGGCATTGTCGCCAGCGAGCACCAGGTCGATGACGACGATCGACAGCAGTGCCGTCAGAAACTGCATCGTGAACAGATCGGTAAGCCACTCCATGAACTCTCCTATTGGAAACGTGAAATACAGGTTCGCCTGGAGTCATGCAGCCGCGGACGGGAGCCTCTGCAAACCATGAATCCAGGTTGCAAAGGTCTTGCTCGACCGACCGGCGATTCGCCGGTACGGTCAGCACAACCGGAGGCCGCAATGGGGACGCGGCGCTCGTAATGACGATTGTGCTAAGGGCGGGCTGCCCTGGAGCTACTCCCCTTTGAAGGGGCTTGGCCGTGGTCGGCCTTGCTTGGGCACGGATTATAAACGAGGTCCATGGCGATTGTCGCCTTTGCGGCAAATGGCGTTTACCCTCGCGGCGGGCCATGGCGCGTGGCCCCGGGGCGATCGCGCGGGGTCCACGGCGGGGCCACGGCGGCGGTGCGGCGAGGGCCGCCACGCGGCGTGTCGGAGGCAGCCGGGCAGGCAGAGGGGCCCGATAGCGCCTATCCTTACCGGATCGGCAGTGGCCGATGCGCCGCCGGACAGCGATGGCGGCGCGTCCTTCTGCCCGCACCGGCCGCTTGCCGCGGCGGTGTGCCGGGGGTTCGGGGTTGTGCAGTGCCCAGTGACATCCAGCCACATCCAGCCACATCAACCGACCAGAAGGAAGAACTCCATGCCGGCTGATTCCATCGGTATGCCATCGCGCCGCCTTCGCCAGGACAATGGATCCGGATCGCGCGCCGCCTCTTCATCGTCCTCGTCTTCGTCGTCCCCTTCTTCGTCGTCCCCTTCTTCGTCCTCGTCTTCATCCCCTTCTCCGTCGTCCCCAACCACCAACGGAGCCGCCGCCGCGGCCTCGTCCCTCGCCAGGGCCCGCTCGCGTTTCGGCGATCCGCTCGCCTTCGTGCAGCAGTACCGCCACGACGACGAGGCCGAGCGCGCCGACCTGATCGACGGCCTGCTGGCGCCGCACGCCAGCGTCCAGCCCAAGCATTTCTACGACGTGCTTGGCTCGCGGCTGTTCGAGGCCATCACCGCCTTGCCCGAGTACTACCCGACCCGCACCGAGGCCGAGATCTTCGCCGCGCATGCCACCGCGATCGGCGCGCGCTGCGGCAGCGGCGGCGTGCTGATCGACCTGGGCGCCGGCAACTGCCAGAAGGCCGCGCGGCTGTTCGGCGTGCTGCGCCCCGCCCAGTACGTCGCGCTCGATATCTCGGTCGAGTTCCTGCGCGACACGCTGGCCGGCCTGCAACAGCAGCATCCGCAGATTCCGATGATGGGACTGGGCGCGGACCTGTGCGCGCCGCTCGCGCTGCCGGCGCCGATCCGGCAGGGCCGGCGGCTGTTCTTCTATCCGGGCTCGAGCATCGGCAACTTCGCGCCCGACGCCGCGCTGGCGCTGCTGCAGCGCCTGCGCGCGGCGGCGCGCCAGGGCGACGGCGTGCTGATCGGCGTCGACCTGCTCAAGGACGAGGCGCAGCTGGTATCGGCCTACGACGATGCGCTGGGCGTGACCGCGGCGTTCAACCGCAACGTGCTGCGCAACGTCAATCGCGCGATCGACGCCAACTTCGCGCTGGCCGACTGGCGCCATGTCGCCAGCTTCGACCGGCAGGGCTCGCGTATCCAGATGCATCTGCAAGCGGTGCGCGACGTCGAGGTCCACTGGACCGGCGGCGGCCGCGCCTTCCATGCCGGCGAGCGCATCCATACCGAGGACTCGCACAAGTACCGCGTCGAGGGCTTTGCCGCGCTGCTCGAGGAAGCGGGCTTTGCCGATCCGGTGTGCTGGACCGACGCGCGGCAATGGTTCGCGGTGTTCCACGCGCGGGTGCCGGCTTGACGGGCTTGATGGTCTCAGCGGGCCCGATGGCCCCACTGCGCCTGAGGTCTCAACGGTCCTGAGGGTCTCGACGCGCTTGACGGGCCTGAGGGTGAGGCAAAGGGCCGGCGCCAAAGGCGTGCCCGGGGAAGGGAAAAGCCGCGGTGTCATAATGTCCGCTGACATGCCGCCCGCGCTGCGAGCGGTTTTTCCAGCGGCGTTTGACGAGACGGGCAATCCGATGAGCGGCTTCACCATGCTTCCCGATCTGTATTTCACCGGCGGCCGGCACGACTGGAGCGACGCGCGGCGCCTGCCGCGCGAGGGGCTGGCGCAGGCGCTGGTCGACAGCCGCAACCGCACGCTGGCCTGGCTGTCCGCGTTCGGCGCGGCCCGCCGCGGCTGGATCGTGCCGCGCCAGTACGATGCCGATCCCCCGCTATGGACGCTCGGCCATCTCGCCTGGCATGCCGAATGGTGGTGCCTGCGCGACGTCCAATGGCAGGAGCGCGGCGGCGTGCTGCTGCCGGTGCCGGCCGCGCCGGCGCTGCTCGACGGCGCCGACGAATGGTTCGATCCCGAGCGCATCGGCCCCGATGCGCGCTGGGAAGTGGCCTTGCCCGACGTCGCCGCGCTGAAGCACTACGCGGCCTCGGTGCTCGACGCGGTGCTGCGCCGGATCGCGCTGCTGCCCGACGATGGCGACGACACGCTGTATCCCTTCCGCCGGGCCCTGCAGCACGAGGACGCGCAGATCGAGCGCATCGCGGCGCTGCTGCAGGCGCTGGCGATGGCGCCCGACGATCCCGCGCTGACCCGCCCGCCGGTCAGCGTGCCCGACGCCGGCACGCTGCAGTTTCCCGGCGGCCGCTTCACGCAGGGCTGGGGCGAGCCGGACGGCTTCGCGATGCCCGACGAACTGCCCGCGCAGCCGACCTATGTGCCGGCCTTCGAGATCGACGCCGCGCCGGTCACCAACGCGCAATACCTGGAATTCGTCGACGACGGCGGCTACGAGCGGCCCAACTGGTGGTCGCCCGCCGGCCGCCAGTGGCTGATGACGCAGGAGCGCTCGGCGCCGCGCTACTGGGAGCGCCATGCGCAGACGCGCGCCTGGATGGCGCAGCGCTTCGACACGCTGCGCACGCTCAATCCCGACGAGGCGGTGCGCCACGTGACGCTGTACGAGGCGCAGGCCTGGTGCGCCTGGGCCGGCCGCCGCCTGCCGGACGAGGCCGAGTGGGAGATGGCCGCGGTGCAGAATCGCGGCGGCTTCCGCTGGGGCATGGTGCGCGAATGGACCGCGACGCCGTACGAGCCCTATGCCGGCTTCGCCGACGTGCCCTCGCACCCGGGTCCCGGCGACAGCGAGATGCAGGCGCGGTTCGGCCTTTGCCAGGCCGTGCGCGGCGCCTGCTTCGTGGGGCCCACGCGGCTGCGCCATGCGCGCGCGCGGCTGGCGCTGGCGCCCGAGGAAGACGCGGCCTTCGTGGGGTTCCGTACCTGCGCGCTGTGAGCGCTGTCAGCGCTTTGAGCACTGTGGGCGCTTCGCGTGCGTAACGCCCCGAAGAACCGGCGACGAAGCGGCGGAGCACCGGCGACGCGGATCGTCCCGCCATGAAAAAGCCCCGCCGAAGCGGGGCTTTTTTCGTTGCCGGACTTGCCGTCCCGCTTGCGCGGGAACGGCATCGCCGTCGGTCGATCAGTGGATCAGTGGATCAGTGGATCACCAGGCGGGTGAACGGGTCCACATAGGCCTGCAGCGTGACGAACAGGCCCACCAGGATCGCCAGCACGACCGAGTGGAAGAACACGTAGCGCAGGATGTCGCCCTCGTGGCCGTACCACTTGGTCGCGGTCGAGGCCACCACGATCGATTGCGCGTCGATCATCTTGCCCATCACGCCGCCCGAGCTGTTGGCCGAGGCCATCAGCACCGGCGACAGGCCAAGCTGCTCCGCGGTGGTCTTCTGCAGGCCGCCGAACAGCACGTTCGACGCGGTGTCCGAACCGGTCAGCGCGACCCCCAGCCAGCCCAGCATGGTGCCGAACAGCGGATAGAACACGCCGGTGTGGGCAAAGGCCAGGCCCAGCGTCGCGTCCAGGCCCGAATAGCGGGTCAGGTAGCCGACGCCGAACATCGCGCAGATCGTCAGCAGCGAGTAGCGCACCAGCTTGATGGTGTTCCAGTACTCGCGCAGCAGGCGCGGCACCGAATAGCCCATCAGCAGCCCGCCGACGACGGCGGCGACCAGGATGCCGGTGCCGGCCATCGACAGCACGTTGAAGTTGAACACCGCGGCCTCGGCGACCTGCTGCGGCACCACCGGCGGCACCTTCAGCACGGCCTTGTCCAGGCCCGGGATCGCATACTTCCAGGACCAGATCGCGTCGAAGGCCTTCTTGATCTGCGGCACGCCCCAGATGAAGACGAACACGGTCAGGATGACCCAGGGCATCCACGCCTTGGCGGTCGAGATGCCGGCGGCAGCGGCGTTGGCGCGCGCCTCGGCGGCGACCGCTTCGGGATCGTCGACCTTCGACTCGTCGTGGCGACCGAGGATCTTGGTGGTGGTCCAGATCTTCTTCGGCCTCCAGACCTTCAGGAACAGCGCCAGCGAGCCCATCGACACCAGCGCGGCGATCACGTCCACCAGCCACGGACCGTGGTAGTTCGACACCAGGAACTGCGGGATCGCGAAGCTGACGCCCGCTACCAGGATGGCGGGCCAGACTTCCAGCATGCCGCGGAAGCCGGCAAAGGCCCAGATCAGCCAGAACGGCACCAGCACCGAGAACAGCGGCAGCTGGCGGCCGATCATCGCCGACAGGTCGAGCAGGTCAAGGCCGGTCACCGCCGACAGCGCGATGATCGGCGAGCCGAGCGCGCCGTAGGCAACCGGCGCGGTATTGGCGATCAGCGCCAGGCCCGACGCGGCCAGCGGCGAGAAGCCCAGGCCGATCAGGATGGCGCCGGTCACTGCCACCGGCGTGCCGAAACCGGCCGCGCCCTCGAAGAAGGCGCCGAAGCTGAACGCCACCAGCAGCAGCTGCAGGCGCCTGTCCTCGGTGATGCCGGCGATCGAGCCCTGAAGCACCTTGAACGAGCCGTTCAGCGTGGTCAGCCGGTGCAGGAAGATGATGTTCAGCACGATCCAGCCGATCGGGAACAGGCCGGAAGCGATGCCCAGGCCGGCGGCCTTGCCGGCCATCGCGGCGGGCATGCCGAAGATCGCCGAGGCGACCACGATGCCGACCACCAGCGCCAGGCCGGCGGCCAGATGGGCCTGCAAATGAAAGAACGCCAGCGCGCCCAACAGCACCGCGACCGGCACGCCCGCGGCGAGCGTGGACAGGGCCATGCTGCCGAGCGGGTCGTAGACTTGACTCCACACGATTGAATCCTCCTCAGTGATGGGCCGGCGAGCCATCCTTCTGCGGGCGATCCTCGCCGGTTTGCCTGCGCACGACAGGGACGCGCAGGGGTGACCCAAGCTTCGCGCACGAGCAAGCGAAGGATTTTAAGGACGGCTATAGGTCACCCGCGATACATCGCGTCACGATGGGCGTGAACCGGATTCAGGAATCAGGGTTTGCCCGGGGCGCGCGTCCGGTGTGCAGCGTACTCCAATTGTTGCGGAACGGAAATGTCTGCTTGCCGGCACGGCGGGCGGGGGAAGGAACAACTGCGGGGGAGGGAACCGCTGAGGAGATGGTGTTCCGGCGGCTGGCCCGGCGCCAGCGCCGGGGCCAGCGCCGGCGCCAGCGCCGGGGCCATCGGAGGTGTTCAAGCCAGCGGCAGCACCAGGATGCCCGACGCGGCCGGCCGCGCGCGCATCTTCGCCAGCCAGCGCTCCAGCTCGGGGCGCGGCTCGCGCTGGATCGGCATGCCCATCCAGCGATGCGCGGCGCAGGCCAGCGAGATGTCGGCCATGCTGAAGCGGTCGTCGCAGATGAATTCGCGCCCGGTCAGCGCCTTGTCGAGCAGGGCGGCCAGCGGCTCGGCCCGCGCGATCGAACGGGCGATCGCGTCGGCGTCGCGGCGCTCCGCCGGCGTGCGCACGGTCTGCACGAAGGCGTCGACCATGGCCGGCGTGAAGGCGGTGTTCTGCCAGTCCATCCAGCGGTCGGCGGAGGCGCGGGTGCGCACGTCCTCCGGCCACAGCGTGCCTTCGCCGTACTGCGCGCACAGGTAGCGCACGATCGCATTCGATTCCCACAGCACGAACGGCTCGCCGCCGATATCGGTGCCGCGGAAGTCCTCGATCACCGGGATCAGCCGGTTCGGGTTCAGGCGGACGTAGGCCTCGGTATCCAGGTCGCCGCGCGTGACGCCGATATCGATCCGCTCGTGATCGAGATGCAGTTCGCGCGCGCACCAGACGACCTTCTGGACGTTGATCGAAGAGAGCCGGCCCCAGATGCGCAACATATTGGTCTTCCTTGTTCTGGTCGGTGCCGTGGCCAGTCAGCGCCGGATCAGGCCGCCTTGGCGTGGCCGGCCTGCGCCGCGATGGCCTCCGCGAACAGCTTGCCAAGGATCGCCACGCCTTGCTCGATGCGCTCGGGCGGCACTGTGACGAAGGCCAGCCGCAGCGTATTCTGCCGCGGATTGGTGGCGAAGAACGGGGCACCGGGCACATAGGCGACGTTGCGTTTGACCGCTTCCTGCAGGATCGCCATGCTGTCCAGCCCTTCCGGCAGCGACATCCAGATGAACATGCCGCCCTCGGGCTGGTTCCACTTGACGCCGGCCGGCATATGGCGCGCCAGCGCATCGAGCATGTAGCGGCACTGGTTGCCGTAGAGCTCGCGGATGGTCGGGATATGCGTATCGAGCAGGCCGTCGCGGATCGTCTCGTAGGCGACGCGCTGCGTGAAGCTCGGCGTATGCAGGTCGGAGGCCTGCTTGGCCTGGCACAGCTTGAAATGCAGCTCGGGCGGGGCGATCACGTAGCCCAGCCGCAGGCCGGGCGCCAGTACCTTCGAGAACGAGCCCATGTAGATCACGCCGTCCGGGTTCATCGACAGCAGCGTGGGCAGCTGGTTGCCGGTGTAGCTCAGCTCGCCGTAGGGATCGTCCTCGATCAGCAGCACGTTCAGTTCGCGCGCCCGCTGCACCAGCGCCTGGCGGCGCTCCAGCGGCATGCGGCGGCCGGTCGGGTTCTGGAAGTTCGGCAGCGCGTACAGGAAGCGCGCGCCGGCGGTCAGCTCGGCGGTCAGCGCCTCGGGCTGCAGGCCCTGGTCGTCGCTCGGCAGCGAGACGAACTCAGGCTCGAACAGCGAGAAGGCCTGCAGCGCCCCGAGATAGCTCGGCGTCTCGACCAGCACCGGGCTGCCCGGATCGATCAGCACCTTGGCCAGCAGGTCCAGCGCCTGCTGCGAGCCGGTGGTGATCAGCACGCGCTCGACATCGACGCCATGGCGGCGCGCGATGAATTCGCGCAGCGGCAGATAGCCCTCGGTGGCGGTGTACTGCAGCGCGGCGTGCGGATTGTCGGCGAATACACGGGCCACCGCCTGTTCCATCGCGGCGACCGGGAAGGTCGCGGGCGACGGCAAGCCGCCGGCGAACGAAATGACTTCCGGACGCTCGGTGACCTTGAGGATTTCGCGGATGGCCGAGCTGGTCAGTTGTTGCGCCCGGCGGGAGATGGCCCAATGCATGATGGTCTCTTGGTGTGGTTCTCGCGCGGCGGCGCCGCGCGATGTCGGTCAAATCGGTGCGGCGATGCGCGCTGCGCGCACGCCTGAAAAGTTGGGGCTGGCCTTATTGGACCTCGACGATCATCTCGATCTCGACGCAGGCGCCCAGCGGAATCTGCGCGACGCCGAACGCGCTGCGGGCATGCTTGCCCTTGTCGCCGAACACTTCGGCCAGCAGCTCGGAGCAGCCGTTGGTGACCAGGTGCTGCTCGGTGAAGTCCGGCGTCGAATTGACCAGGCTCATCACCTTGACGATGCGCGTCACGCGGTTCAGGTCGCCGACGTGCGCGTGCAGCGTCGCCAGCAGGTCGATCGCGATCGCGCGCGCCGCCGCCTTGCCCTCTTCGGTGCCCAGCTGGTCGCCGAGCTTGCCGACCCACGGCTTGCCGTCCTTGCGGGCGATATGGCCCGACAGGAAGACCGTGTTACCGGTCTGCGCGGCCATCACGTAGGCGGCGGCGGGGGCGCCGGCGGTCGGCAGTTCGATGCCCAGGCGGGCGAGGGTGTCATAGACGGACATGCAGACTCCTGTTGTGCGAGAGTTCGTGAGGGTTCAGCGGGATCGTGCGGGCGGCAGGCCCGCGGACGCAGCGGACGGGCCCGACGTGGCCGACGTGGCCGACGTGGCGGACCCGGGCGCGGCACGCACCGCGGTCCGGCGCCCCAGCGCCACCACCGCGATCACCGCGACGGCGAAACCGATGGTCGGCGCGTCGAGCGGCTCGGCCAGCAGCAAGGCGCCGCCGGCCAGCGTCATGAACGGCTGCAGCAATTGTATCTGGCCGACGCGGGCCACGCCCCCTTTCGCCAGTCCGGCGTACCAGAAGACGAAGCCGATGAACATCGAGAAGAGGGAGACGTAGGCCATGCCCAGCCATGCGCGCGCCGACGCGGCGGCGATCTGCGGCAGCGTCTGCGCGGCCATCCAGGCGACCGTCGGCAGCACCACCGGCAGCGACACGACCAGCGCCCAGCTGATGGTCTCGAGGCCGCCGAGCTCGCGCGACAGCTTGCCGCCCTCGGCGTAGCCCAGCGCGCCCAGCACCATCGCGGCGAACAGCAGCCAGTCGGCGTGCTGCAGCGCGCCGGCGCCTTGCCACAGCGCGAAGCCGACCACCAGCGCGCTGCCGGCCAGCGCCGCGGCCCAGAACGCGATCGACGGCCGCTCGCGGCCGAACCAGGCGGCGAACACCGCGGTGGCCAGCGGCAGCAGCCCGATCACGATGGCGCCGTGGCTGGCCGGCACCTCGCGCATCGCCAGCGACGAGAACAGCGGAAAGCCGATCACCACGCCGAGCGCGGTCACGGCCAGCCGGAACCATTGGCCGCCGCGCGGACGGCGCGCCGCGGACAGCGCGCCGCGCTGCCACAGCAGCGCCAGCGCGAGCAGCGTCGCCACCAGCGCGCGGGCCAGCGCGACGAAGGTGGCGTCCAGCTCGGCCACCGCCATGCGCGTGAACGGCAGCGTCTGGCTGAAGATCGCCACGCCGATGAAGCCGAGCAGCATGCCGCCGCTGGGGGCCTCGGCGGGCATGGCCGCGCGCGAGGGACAGGGCGCGGCGGTGTCGCGTTGCGTCATGGCAGGGTCCTGGTGGCGTTCTTGCGGGTGGTCTTGCGGGCGTTCATGCGGGGCTGTTCTGGCAGGGACTGTGTTCGGTGGCGTTCTTGAGCGACTGTTCTTGTGCGGCTGTGCTTGTGCGCTGTTCTTGCGGCGGCTTTTGCGTGCGCTACGGCATCGCCGGCCGCCCCGCGAAGGCGATCCACAGCGCGGTCGCGGCCAGCGCCAGCCCCATCGCGCGATTGAACCAGCGGATGCGCTGGCCGACCTGCAGCCACTGGCGCAGCGACGCGCCCATCGCGCCGTAGGCGCCATTGCTGAGGAAGCCGAACACGCCGAACACCGCGCACACCAGCAGGCCGCGCTGCAGCGGCGACTCGGCCCCGGACATGTAGGAGGCGGCGATCGCCAGCGCCAGCATCCAGGCCTTGATGTTGGCGTACTGCAGCGCCACCGATTGCCAGACCGACAGCGGCGCCAGTACCTGCCGGTCGCTGAGCGCGGCGCTGCGGCCGATCTTCGCGGCCAGCCACAGCAGGTAGGCGACGCCCGCCAGATGGACGATCATGGCCAGCACGGGGCTGGCGACGATCAGCGCACCGACCCCTGCCGCGCACAGCGCGAGGATGCTGGCGAAGCCGAGCGCGACGCCGATGCAGTGCGGCAGCGTCGCGCGCAGGCCGAAGTTGGCGCCGGTCACCGCGGCGATGGTGGTGTTGGGGCCGGGCGTGAACAGGCCGACCGTCATCAGCGACAGCAGCGCGGCAAACTGCGTGGCGGTCAGGCCCGCAAGCCAGGCGGACAGGGACGCATCGATCGGCATCGGGCTCATGCCGCGGCACGCGCCGGACCGGCGTCGGAGATCATCGCCTGATCGGCCGCTTCGGCGAAGTTCACCACCACGCGCCGGTTGGTGCGGCTCTTCTTCTCGATCTTGCTCACCACCACCGGGCCGATCTCGCCGACCGCGGCGACATGGGTGCCGCCGCAGGGCTGGCGGTCGATGCCGGGGATCTCGATGATGCGGATCTGGCTGGTGCCCGCCGGCGGTGCCGCGCCAATGGTGCGCACCAGGTCCGGCTCGGCCGCCAGCTGCTCCGGCGTGATGCGGTCGATGCGAACCGGCGTATCGGCGGCGATCAGCGCATTGAGGCGCTCGGTCAGATCGGCCTTGTCCAGCGTCGATTCGGGCAGGTCGAAGTCGATGCGCGCGGTGTCCGGGTTGATGTTGCAGCCGGTGACCGGCACCGGGATCAGCGAGCCGAGGAGATGCAGGCAGGTGTGCAGGCGCATCAGCCGATGGCGGCGCGCCCAGTCGATCGCCACGGTGACGCGGTCGCCCGGGGCCAGCGCCGGCAGCGCCTGGTCCGGCGCGGGCACGTGCAGGATCGCGCTGCGGTCGGCCGCGTAAAGGGTCTCGGCCAGCGCGATCGTGCTGCCGTCGGCCAGCGTCAGGGTCCCGGTGTCGCCGGCCTGGCCGCCGCTGCGCGCGTAGCAGACCGTTTCGTCGAGCACGATGCCTTCGGGCAGTACCGCCAGCACGGTGGCGCTGCAGCGGTCGAGATAGGCGTCCTCGTCGAAGCGCTTGCGCGTCGGCGGCAACAGGGTGTCGGACATCGAGAGTCTCCTTTGTTCTGCGGGGAAATTGCGGATATCGGCGGATATCGACGGATACCGCGGGATATCAGCGGTATCGCGAGTATCGCCGGTATCGGCTTGGGTATCGGCTCGCGTATCGGCTCGGGTATCGCTATTGGGTCGGCGGTGCCTCTGGGCCTGTACCGGTGCGGCCGCCTGTCCCGGCACGGCGGTGCCGCCCGGACAGCCTGGCGCCGGCCGTCAGGTGATGCCCGGCAGGCTTTCAACGTGGGTCGATGTTAGACAAGGTTGTCGGTACAGTACCGATACAGTTATTCTGCTGATCCTCAGTACAGTTTTCGGGGGCCGTCCATGGAAACAGGAAACCAAGCCAGATCGCCGCACGGCGAGACCGAACCAGCGCCGCCAGCCGGGCACGCGATGGGCGAAGCGAAGGCCGAGGCTGCCGGCAAGGCCGCGCGTGCCGGCAGCCGCCGTCCGCTGCGGCTGGTGTTGCCGTCGGCCCCCACGGCATCCGGCGAGCTGTCGGCCGCCGGCAGCCTGCCCGACCCGGTGCCGTCGGCGCAGATGACGCTGGTCGGGCAACTGACCGAATGGGCGCGGATGCGGATCGAGGAGCGGGTGTTCCGCCCCGGCATGCGCATGCCGTCGATCCGCCAGCTCGCGCAGGACAAGGGCATCTCGCGCTTTACCGTGGTCGAGGCCTACGACCGGCTGGTCGCGCTGGGCTACCTCGAATCGCGGCGGGGCTCGGGCTTTTTCGTGCGCGAGCGCGGGCCCGGCATCGGTGCGGGCCTGGGCGCGGGCTTGCCCAGCGAGGCCGCGCCGCCGGCGCCGCATGGGTCGCGCAATATCGACGTGCCCTGGCTGCTGCGCAACATGTTCCACCGGGCCGAGCCGCGCAAGGCGCCGGGGCTGGGCTTCCTGCCCAACGACTGGCTCGACGGCGAGCTGATCGGCAGCGCGCTGCGCGGCCTGGCGCGCCAGCCGGGCAGCCACTTCCTCGCCAGCGGCACGCCCGAGGGCTTCCTGCCGCTGCGCCAGCAACTGCGCACGCGGCTGGCCGAACTGGAGATCGGCGCCGCGCCCGAGCAGATCCTGCTGACCTCGGGCATCACCCAGGCGCTGGACCTGATCGCGCGCCTGTATGTCCGGCCTGGCGATCCGGTGCTGGTCGGCGATCCGGCCTGGTTCGTGATGTTCGCCCGCTTCGCCGCCCAGGGCGCGCAGGTGATCGGCGTGCCGTACACGGCGGAGGGCCCGGACCTCGAAGCGCTGGAGCGCATCGTGCAGGCCCACCGTCCCAGGCTGCTGATCTTCAATTCGGTGCTGCACAATCCGACCGGCACCTCGCTGTCGGCCGCCAAGGCCTTCCAGCTGCTGCGGCTGGCCGAGCAGTACGACTTCCTGGTGGTCGAGGACGACATCTACTGCGACCTGTGCCCGCCGGGCCATCCGGCCACGCGGCTGGCGAGCCTGGACCAGCTCAAGCGCGTGGTCTACCTCGGCAGCTTCTCCAAGACGCTGGCGGCCAATCTGCGGGTCGGCTTCGTCGCGGCCCGTCCCGAACTGGTGCAGAGCCTGACCGACGCCAAGCTGCTGGCGGGGCTCGCCACGCCGGAGATCAACGAGCGCGTGCTGTACAAGGTGCTGACCGAGGGGCACTACCGCAAGCACGTCGAGCGCGTGCGCAACCGGCTCGAGCGCGCCCGCGACGAGACCCGGCACGCGCTGGAGAAGCTGGGCCTGACGCTGTTTCCGGGCCAGCATGCCGGCATGTACCTGTGGGCCGATACCGGCCGCGATACCAATGCGATCGCCACCGCGGGGCACGAGGAGGGCTATCTGTTCGCGCCCGGCAGCCTGTTCTCGCCGTCGCAGCTGCCGTCGGGCTGGATGCGCTTCAATGTCGCCTGCGGCCACGATCCGCAGATGCTGGACTTCCTGGCGCGCCAGCTGGATCGGTTGTAGCCGGGGCCGGGGCCGGGGCCGGAGCCGTGCCGCGTCCCCCTGGCCGTGGCGGGGCCCCGCCCTTGGCTTGGGGGGCACCGAGCCGCCCCGGGCCGTGCCGCGGCCACCACCGAGCCGCCCCCGCCGTGCCGCGGCCACCACTTGAAAAACCGCCGGGGCGTCCCTATCTGGCCGCCACCGGCGCGGCCATGCCGGCCCTGGCCCAGCGCCATGCCAAGCCCGCCGCGGCGACGCGAATTGCACGATGGCGCTGCCGCCCTGCGCGGCGGCGGCGCCCGGATCCATTCACGAGGAGAACCATGAACGCCACGCACGAGACGATGAGCTTCCAGGCGGAAGTCAAGCAGCTGCTGCATCTGATGATCCACAGCCTGTACAGCAACAAGGAGATCTTCCTGCGCGAGCTGATCTCGAACGCCTCGGATGCCACCGACAAGCTGCGCTTCGAGGCGATCGCCAATCCCGCGCTGCTGGAGAACGACGCCGACCTGGCGATCCGCATCGAGACCGACAGCAAGGCCCGCACCATCACGATCACCGACAACGGCATCGGCATGAGCCGCGACGAGGCGATCCGCAACCTGGGCACGATCGCGCGTTCGGGCACCAAGGAATTCTTCGAGCAGCTGTCGGGCGACCAGCAAAAGGACGCCGCGCTGATCGGCCAGTTCGGCGTCGGTTTCTACTCGGCCTTCATCGTCGCCGACCGCGTCACGGTCGAGACCCGCCGCGCCGGCGTACCCGCCTCCGAGGCGGTGCGCTGGGAGAGCGGCGGCGACGGCGAGTTCACCGTCGATGCGATCGAGCGCGCCGAGCGCGGCACCGCCATCACGCTGCATCTGCGCGAGGGCGAGGACGACTTCCTGTCGGCGTGGAAGCTCAAGGACATCATCCGCAAGTACTCGGACCATATCTCGCTGCCGATCCGCATGCCCAAGGAGGTCTGGGACGCCGACACCAGCGCGTACAAGCGCACCGGCGAGTGGGAGAGCGTCAACCAGGCCAGCGCGCTGTGGACCCGCGCCAAGAGCGACATCACCGACGAGCAGTACGTCGCCTTCTACCAGCACATCGCGCACGACCACGAGAAGCCGCTGGCGTGGACGCACAACCGCGTCGAAGGCCGCAACGAATACACGCAGCTGCTGTACATCCCGGCGCGCGCGCCGTTCGACCTGTGGGACCGCAACCATCGCGGCGGCCTGAAGCTGTACGTCAAGCGCGTCTTCATCATGGACGACGCCGAGCAGCTGCTGCCGAACTACCTGCGCTTCGTCAAGGGCGTGATCGATTCGTCCGACCTGCCGCTGAACGTCTCGCGCGAGCTGCTGCAGGAAAGCCGCGACGTCAAGGCGATCCGCGAGGGCAGCACCAAGCGCGTGCTGTCGATGCTCGAGGCGATGGCCGACAGCGAGGACCAGGCCGAGCGCGACAAGTACGCGAGCTTCTGGCAGCAGTTCGGCCAGGTGCTCAAGGAGGGCCTGGGCGAGGACACGGCCAACCAGCAGCGGCTGGCCAAGCTGCTGCGCTTTGCCTCCACGCACCAGGACTCGGCCGAGCAGACCGTGTCGCTTACCGACTATGTCGGCCGCATGAAGGAAGGCCAGGACAAGATCTACTACGTGACCGCCGACACGTGGAATGCCGCCAAGGCCAGCCCGCATCTGGAGGTGTTCCGCAAGAAGGGCATCGAGGTGCTGCTGCTGACCGACCGCGTCGACGAGTGGATGCTGTCCTTCCTGAACGAGTTCGACGGCAAGGAGCTGGTGTCGGTCGCGCGCGGCGGCCTGGACCTGGGCGCGCTGGCCGACGAAGAGGAAAAGGCCGAGCAGCAGAAGGCCGAGGACGAATGGAAGGACGTGCTGACGCGCGCGAAGGAAGTGCTGGCCGACAAGGCCAAGGACGTGCGCGTGACGCTGCGCCTGACCGACTCGGCCTCGTGCCTGGTGTCGGACGAGGGCGAGATCAGCGGCTATCTGCAGCGGCTGCTGAAGCAGGCCGGCCAGAAGGCGCCGCAGACCAAGCCGATCCTCGAACTGAATCCGTCGCATGCGCTGGTCGGCAAGCTGCGCCAGCTCGCGGGCGCCGGGGCCGATGGCGATGCCGATGCCTTCGCCGACCGCGTGCACGTGCTGTTCGACCAGGCGCTGCTGGCCGAAGGCGGCATGCTGGAGGATCCGGCGGCCTACGTGCAGCGGATCAACAAGCTGCTGGCCTGATGCCGGCCCGGCGTGGGGCGCCACGGGCGGCGCGACCGGAGGCAGCAGCGGGGGCACTACCCGGTGCAACGCCCGTTGCAACACCGGAGGTACCGGCGGACCTGCAGCAAGGTCTGCCGCCGGTGATCGACCGCCATACCCGCGTGCTGATCCTCGGCAGCTTCCCGGGCGCCGCCTCGCTGGCGGCGCGCCAGTACTACGCGCATCCGCGCAACCAGTTCTGGCCGCTGCTGGGGGCGCTGCTCGGCGAGCCGCTGCCCGAGCTGCCCTATGCCGAGCGGCTGACGCGCGTGCTGGCACATCGCGTCGGCATCTGGGACGTGCTGGGCGCCTGCGTGCGCCCGGGCAGCCTCGATTCCAATATCCGCCATCCGCAGGCGAACGATTTCGAGCGCCTGCGGCAGCTTGCACCGGCGCTGCGCCGCGTCGGCTTCAACGGCGGCACATCCGGCCGCTTTGCGCCGCAATTCGCCGCGGCCGGCTACGAGACCGTGGTGCTGCCCTCGTCGAGCCCCGCCCATGCCGCGCGCACCTTCGAGCAGAAGCTGCAGCTGTGGCGCGCGCTTCTGTCACAATCGCGGCCGTGATTTGACGCGGACCGCCCGTCGGACTCCTTGGACGCCTTGGACCCGGGCTGTCTTTCCGTAGCCTGCCGCATTGCTGACTGATGACCCTGTTGAAACGAAAATCGATCGAAGCCGTGGCTTCCCGCCGTCCCGCGCGCGGCGAACGGGAGCGCAATGCGCGCCGCCACGATTGCGACACTGCCTCCGATCTCGGTGCGGCGGAGGATCGCCGCGACGAGAAACGGATGACGCCGCGCTTTGCGCCGGTGACCTTCTCCGAATGGAATGGCGTGCGCTACCTGCATTTCGGTACCGAGTGGGTGCAGGGCGCGATGCGGCTGCGCAAGCCCGACGCGATCGAGCTCGAATACGCGCAGCAGATGATGGCCTGGCTGCTGTTCCTGTCGCCGTCGCAGCGCGACTTCCATATCGCGCAGCTTGGGCTGGGCGCGGCCTCGCTGACGAAGTTCTGCCATCGGCATTTCGCCAGGGCGCGCGTGACCGCGGTCGAACTGAACCCGGCCGTGATCGTCGCCGGGCGCAGCATGTTCGGCCTGCGCGAGGACGATGCGCGGCTGACGGTACGCGAGCAGGACGCCTGGGACTATGTGATGGACCCCGCGAGCACTGGCGCGCACGACGTGCTGCAGGTCGATCTGTACGACGCCACCGCGCGCGGTCCGGTGCTGGACACCACGGCCTTCTACAAGGCCTGCCGGCGCGTGCTGAAGGCCCCCGGCGTGATGACGATCAACCTGTTCGGCGACCACGACAGCTTCCCGAAGAACATCGTGCGGATCTGCGAGGCGTTCGAGGACCGCGTGCTGGTGTTCCCGGAGGTGCACGACGGCAACGTGATCGCGCTGGCCTTCAACGGGCCGGCGATCGATATCGACTGGGAGACCCTGGAGCAGCGCGCGCGCGTGGTGCAGGAAGCGACCGGGCTGCCGGCGCGGCAGTGGGTCAAGGGCTTGCGCCGCGCGAATGCGCGGCAGGAAGAGCGGCTGCGGATTTAAGCCGCGGCTCTCTCCCCCGGCCCCTCTCCCGCGCGCGGTAGAGGGGCGCCTCTCGCCGGATTTCTGCTCAGGGGTTCTCCCTCTCCCGATCAGGGGGGAGAGGGGTGGGAGAGTCGGGGAGAGCGAGGTGGTTCCTCCCGCCTGCCGTTATTCCTTGTGGAAGAACTGCGCCAGCGACCATTCGTCGGTGCGGGCTTCGTAGCGTACGCCCTTGCGCATCGCCCACATCGCCAGCTGGCTGTGCGACGGGATGATGGCGTGGTCGGCCAGCGCGAACCTGGCCGCGCTGCGCGCGTTCTCCTCGCGCGCCTTGTCGCTGCTGATCGTCGTCAGCGAGGTCTCGATCAGCTTGTCCAGCTGCGGATTGCTGTAGCGCCCCCAGTTCCACGTGCCGTAGCCCGTCTTGGGATCGGGCGTGCCCGTGATCGAGCGCAGCGCGACGTCGGCCGCGGCCGAGCCCCAGCCCAGCATCTGGAAGGAAAAATCGCCCTGGCGCGCGCGCGTGAAGTACGCCGCCACCGGCATCGTCTCGACCTTGGTCTGGATGCCGATGCGCGTCAGCATGCTGGCGGTGGCCTGCGCCACCGCGGCATCGTTCAGATAGCGGTTGTTGGTCGCATGCAGCGTCAGCCCGAAGCCGTTCGGATAGCCCGCCTGCGCCAGCAACTGCCTGGCGCGCTGCGGATCGTAGGCGTCCGGCTTGGTGCCCGGATGGCCGAAGATCTGCGGCGAGACGATCGACGAGGCCGGCACCGCCAGGCCTTCCATGATGCGCGAGACGATCGCGTCGCGGTTCAGCACATGGCTGATCGCGGCACGCACGCGCGCGTCCTTGAACGGGTTCTTGCCGAGCGGCTTGCCGGCGCGGTCGGTCACATAGGGCGGATCGTCGCGCCACTGGTCCATCTGCCAGAAGATCGTGCGCCACGAGACCTGCTGCTCGATGCGAAAGCGCGCGTCCTTCTTCAGCTTGGCCACGTCGGCCGACGGCACGCTCTCGATCACGTCGACGTCGCCGGCGAGCAGCGCCGAGGTGCGCGCGCCGCTGTCGGTGATGATGCGGAACACCGCGCGGTCCCACTCGGGCTTCGGACCCCAGTAGTCCGGATTGCGCTCCATCACGATCTCGCTGCCGCGCGCGAAGCGGACGAACTTGAACGGCCCGGTGCCGATCATCGCCTTGCCGCTGTCGAAGTCGGTCTGATTCAGCGTGGCCGCGATGCGCTTGGGCATGATCGGCACGCTGTTCAGGTCGTTGGCGAGGTTGGCGTAGTTGCGCACGTTCATGGTCAGCCGCACCGTCAGCGGGTCCGGCGTGTCGATGCGCGCGATCGGCTTGGTGTAGCTGGTGAACGAGCCCGGCGCGTTGGTCAGCTTCTCGGGGCGCTGCAGCGACGCCTTGACGTCCTCGCTGGTGAACGGCGAGCCGTCGTGCCATTTGACGTTGGGGCGCAGCTTGATTTCCCAGGTGGTGGCGTCGATCGGTTTCCACGACAACGCCAGGCCCGGGATATAGCGGGCGTTCTTGTCCATGAACACCAGCGACTCGAAGATATGCAGCGCGATCGCGTTGTTGGGCCCGGCGTTGTTCCAGTGCGGGTCCATCGAGGTGACGTCGGCCGCCAGGCCAATGCGCAGGTCCTCGGCCTGGGCGGCGCCCGCGGGCAGCAGCGTGAAGGCCGCGCTGGCGCCCAGCGTGGCCAGCAGCGCGGCGCTGGTGCGCAGCCAGCCGCGGCGGGACGGTTGGGCGGGGGTCGTCTGGCGGGACTTGTGAAGGGGGCGGTGGCGGTGCGGCATCGTTGCTTGGCTCCTGTACGGGCCTGCGCGGGAGGCGGGCTTGCCGGTCCCCGCATCGACACATCGACGCATTGGGGAGGACGGCGGCCACGCCGGGCAGGCGGGTTCGCGGATGGCTTCGTGCGCATTGTGCCGATAAATCGCGGCCGGCGTGCGATGCGTGCGTCATATGCTTATGGCGACTGCAGGCGCGGGTCGCGCAGGCACGGCGCGCCCGAACCGACGCGCGTCCCACCGAAGCCCATCCACCGAAACACCGAAACACCGAAACACCGAAGCACCGAAACACCGAAACACCGAAGCACCGAAACACCGAAGCACCGAAGCACCGAAACACCGAAGCACGTCCACCAACGAGCGCCCGCCGGAGCCCGCCCGGTAGAATCGCGCCCATGTTCGCCAACTCCCGCTCGATCACGTCGGCCCAGACCGATGCCCACCACCAGCTTGCCACCCGCGTCGCCCGCCATCTCGCCGAACCGTTCCGCAAGCCGATCGGCGAGGTCAGCCGGCGCGCGCTCGACGCGGCGCTGGCCAGCTGGCAGGCCGCCGGCGGCGCGCCGCTGATCCTCGATGCCGGCTGTGGCGTCGGCGAAAGCACGCTGCGGCTGGCGCAGGCCTTTCCGGACCATTTCGTCATCGGCGTCGATCAGTCCGAGAAGCGGCTGACCGCCGGCAAGGACTGGTGGCAGGGCGCGCTGCCCGACAACTTTGTCTGGGCGCGCGCCGATCTGGTCGACGTCTGGCGCCTGCTGCAGCGCGACCGCATCGCGGTGGCGCGCCACTACGTGCTGTATCCCAATCCCTGGCCCAAGATCGGGCATCTCGGACGGCGCTGGCACGGCCATGCGGTGTTTCCCGCGCTGGCCGCCTGCGGTGACTATCTGGAGTGCCGCAGCAACTGGCCGGTGTATATCGACGAATTCGCGCAGGCGCTGGCGCTGGTGGGCCGGCCCGCCCGTACCGAGCCCTGGCATCCGGCGCAGCCGATGACGCCGTTCGAGCGCAAGTACCAGGCCTCGGGCCACCCGCTGTGGCGCTGCGTCAGCGAGGGGCCGGCCCCGCAATGACAACGGGCCCGGCGCAAGGGCAACGGTCCGCGTCTCAACGAGCCACGCCGCAATGACAACGGCCCGCAAGGTTGCGGGCCGTCGGGTCGTTCCGTTGCCGCCTCGCGCGGCTCAGTGGAACAGCGGCTGCTGCGTCGGCGCGTCCTCGGGCAGCTCGGCGTGCACGATCTCGCCGGAACGGTCCGCGTACAGCGGCGTGCCGCAGTCCTCGCAGTACTCGGGATCGAACAGCGAGGCGTGGCGGAAGATGTCGTCGACGCCGGCGTTGCGCAGTTCCTCGCAGATCTGTTCGAGCGGATTGCCTTGCCCGCTGTCGTCGATCTCGCCCGACTCGCGGCCGTAGACCGGCCAGACGATGCCGTAGATCACGTCCTTCTCGCCGCGCATCGTGAAGGCGACGCGGTATTCCTCGACCTCGTCCTCGCCGAAGGCCGCGGTGACGGCCGCCAGCTGGCCGGCCGTGATATCGAGCGTGCCGCACAGATAGTTGACCGCCGCGCGCACGGTCAGCGGACGGATGCTCTTGTCCGACTCGCGGCACGACAGGAAGAAGGCGTCGGGCAGCAGCAGCTCGAACTCGCAGCCCGGCAGCAGCAGCGCCAGCGAGGGCTGGACCTGGGTGCGCCATTGCTCCAGGCACACCGAGCGCTCGGCATGGTGCTCCTTCGATTCCTCCTGCCAGCGGAACAGCGGCTGCTCGTGCTCGGCGACCACCACCGCCAGCAGATAGCGCGGATCGGCCAGGATGGGCGCGGTCTCGGGCAGGTCGCGCAGATCGACCTTGGGCGCGACGCCGGCCAGCGCGGCCGAGATCAGCTTGTGGGTCAGCGCGAAGGTGTCGCTATGGGTGCGCGGCAACTGGTCGATGCTGTACAGGTACGGCGACAGCGCCATGCGGGCATTCGAGGCCACCACATGGGCCTGCAGGTGCACGGCCAGCGTCTGCGCCTGCTCGGGTTTGAGCGCGCCCGACGGAATCGCGTAGCGGGTGTGGGCCAGGATCGGCGCCGCGATCAGCAGCGCGTCGTAACGCACGCCGTCGATCTCGACGGTGGCCGACTCGGCCAGCGTCTCGGCCTGCTCGGCCAGGACGTCGGAGGCGTCGACGTTGTGCTTGAACAGATGCTCGAGCGCGGCGTCCAGCGCCGACTGGCTGCCGTTTTTCAGCAGCCGGCCCAGGCGTTGCGATAGGCGCCGTTCCCAATACGCGTCCTCCATGCGGCTACCCGACGCATCGAGTGCGAGCGCGTCGGCGACGAGACGCTCGGCGTCCGGCGACAGTCGTTGAGAGGCCTTGGGGCGAAAACCTGCCATATGCTGAGTTCATCCGTTTTTCGGTAAAACGGTATTCTACTCGTTGCGTTGACACGGCCCAGCCAACACATGGGCAAACCCTGATGGATGTGCCATGCGCCGCATCGTCGGCGTGTCGGCATCGCCCGCATGGAGTGCGCATCCGCAAGCGATACGGCAGGTGCCTGCCGGACCGGCGCGGTGCTGCCGGGCGACGCATCGGAACGGTGTCCGCCTTGCCACAAGCCCGTCAGGGCTGCCCGGTCACTTCTGGGTCTTGGCCTCGCCCGAGGCCGGCGCGTGGGTCTCGGTGCCGTGTTGCTCGCCACCCATCGAGACGTCGCCGCCTCCCTGCATCAGCAGCATCAGGGCGGCGCCGGCGATGACGATAAAGGCGATCAGGATCTTGGCCATGCTTGTCTCCTAGGTCTCGTTGGCGGCCGCCAGGGAGGGGCCGCGCTGTTCTATGGATGAGACCGAGTGTGGCAGCGCAGGCTTGCGTGGAACTTACATGCGGCCATGAAGCGGCGATGACGGAGTCATGACAAGGCGATGACCGCGCCATCGCCCCGGGCGGCGAATGCCACCGGGGGCCATGGCGCGGCCTTCATGGCGCGGCGTTTACGCCACCAGCAGCTGCCGCAGCACGAAGGGCAGGATGCCGCCGTGATTGAAGTAGTCGACCTCGATCGGCGTGTCGATGCGCAGCAGCAGCGGCACGCGCTGGGTCTGGCCGCCGTCGCGGTGGATCACCAGCGTGACGTCCTGTTGCGGCCGCAGCTCGCCCTCGATGCCTTCGATGTCGAAGGTTTCGGTGCCGGTCAGTCCCAGCGACTGCGCGCTGTCCTCGCCCTTGAACTGCAGCGGCAGCACGCCCATGCCGACCAGGTTCGAACGGTGGATCCGCTCGAAGCTGCGCGCGATCACCGCCTTGACGCCCAGCAGCTGCGTGCCCTTGGCGGCCCAGTCGCGCGACGAGCCCGTGCCGTATTCCTCGCCGCCGAATACCACCGTCGGCGTGCCCTCGGCGATGTACTTCATCGCCGCGTCGTAGATCGACAGCTGCTCGCCGGACGGCTGGAACAGCGTGTAGCCGCCCTCGACGCGCGTGCCGTCTTCCCGCGGCGGGATCATCAGGTTCTTGATGCGCACGTTGGCGAAGGTGCCCCGCATCATCACCTCATGGTTGCCGCGGCGCGAGCCGTAGCTGTTGAAGTCGGCCTTCAGCACGCCGTTCTCGAGCAGGTACTTGCCGGCCGGCGAGGTGTCCTTGATCGAGCCCGCGGGCGAGATGTGGTCGGTGGTCACCGAGTCGCCGAAGATGCCGAGCGCGCGGGCGCCGCGGATGCTGCGCGCGCCGCTGTCGGGCTCCATCGTGAAGTTCTCGAAGAAGGGCGGCTGCGCGATATAGGTCGACTTGGGCCAGTCGTAGACCTGGCCCGAGGTGCCCTTGATCTTGCCCCACAGCGTGCTCGGCTTCTTGACCTTCTCGTAGTTGTCCTTGAAGGTCTCTTCGTCCATCGCGAAGCGCATCAGCGCATTGACCTCGTCCGAGGTCGGCCAGATGTCGCCGATATAGATGTCGCGGCCGTTCTTGCCCTTGCCCAGCGGCTCGGTCATCAGGTCGCACAGGATGTTGCCGGCGATCGCGTAGGCCACCACCAGCGGCGGCGACGCCAGGAAGTTGGCGCGGATGTTCGGATGGATGCGCGCCTCGAAGTTGCGGTTGCCGGACAGCACCGCGGCGGCCACCAGGTCGTTCTGCACGATGGCCTCGTTCAGCGACGGCGTCAGGTCGCCGGCATTGCCGATGCAGGTGGTGCAGCCGTAGGCGGTGACGCCGAAGCCGAGCTTCTCCAGATACGGCAGCAGGCCCGCGGCCTTCAGGTATTCGGTCACCACGCGGCTGCCGGGGGCCAGCGAGGTCTTGATGTGCGGCGCCACGTGCAGCCCCGCCTGCACGGCCTTCTTGGCCAGCAGGCCGGCGGCCAGCATCACGCTCGGGTTCGAGGTGTTGGTGCACGAGGTGATCGCCGCGATCAGCACGTCGCCGTTGCGCACCGGAATGCCGTCCGAGGTCTTGTAGACGCGCTCCAGGTCCTCCGGGTCCTTGCTGAAGCCGTTCTCGGCGACCGGCTTGCTGAACAGGTCGGCGAAGGTCCGCTTGACGTTGCCGATCTCGATCCGGTCCTGCGGACGCTTCGGGCCTGCCAGCGACGGCGCCACCGTGGACAGGTCCAGTGTCAGCACCTTGGTGTAGTCGATCTCGCCGGCGCGCGGGATGCCGAACAGCTCCTGGGCGCGGAAATACGCCTCGAACGCGGCGATCTCGTCGGGCGTGCGGCCGGTGCCGCGGAAGTATTCGATGGTCTTCTCGTCGACCGGGAAGAAGCCCATGGTCGCGCCGTACTCCGGCGACATGTTGCCGATGGTGGCGCGGTCCGGCACCGACAGGCTGGCGGTGCCTTCGCCGAAGAACTCGACGAACTTGCCGACCACCTTCTCGCGGCGCAGCATCTCGGTGATCGTCAGCACCAGGTCGGTGGCGGTGACGCCTTCGCGCAGCCGGCCCTGCAGCTCCACGCCGACCACGTCGGGCGTCAGGAAGTAGACCGGCTGGCCCAGCATGCCGGCCTCAGCCTCGATGCCGCCGACGCCCCAGCCGACCACGCCGATGCCGTTGATCATGGTCGTGTGCGAGTCGGTGCCGACCAGCGTGTCCGGGTAGTAGATGCCGTCCTTGCGGTGCACGCCGCGCGCCAGGTATTCGAGATTGACCTGGTGCACGATGCCGAAGCCGGGCTGCACCACGCCGAACGTGTCGAACGCCTGCATGCCCCACTTCATGAACTGGTAGCGCTCGTTGTTGCGCTGGAATTCGAGCTGCATGTTCAGGTCCAGCGCCTTCTTCTCGCGGAAGTGGTCGACCTGCACCGAGTGGTCGACGACCAGGTCGACCGGCACCAGCGGCTCGATCTTCTTCGGGTTCTGGCCCATCTTCTCGGCGACGTTGCGCATCGCGGCCAGGTCGGCCAGCAGCGGCACGCCGGTGAAGTCCTGCAGCACCACGCGCGCGACCACGAAGGGAATCTCGTCGACACGCGCGCCGGTCGGGTCCCAGTTGGCCAGCTGGCGCACGTGTTCCTCGGTCACCTTCTTGCCGTCGCAGTTGCGCAGCACCGATTCGAGGACCAGGCGGATCGACACCGGCAGGCGCTCGATGGCGACGCCCAGGGTCTTGCCCAACTGCGGCAGCGAGTAGAACTGTCCCTTCGCGGAAGGGCCGATCTGGAATTCTTTGAGCGTGTCGTTCAAGTTGTGGGGCATTGCCTGACTCCAATCGAAGAGGTGCTATTTGCGGGACTTCGTGCGGACGTTGTGCGAACTTCGCTGCGCATCGACATGACGTGGCGGGCGGCGACTGCAGCGCCGGCGTGACGGCATCAGCATTACTTTATGCGTCACGTTCGGCACGGGCAACCGGCACGCCACTTCGGCCTCGCGCATCCTATACCAGTAAAAGAGCGGAAAAAATCACATCTGGTGATGATGACCCGAAGCGCCGGAGCGGCATCCAATGATGCCGAGGCGACGCTATATGACATACAGATCGACGTACTCGTGCACCGGCATCGCCTCCAGCGCCGCCTGGTCCAGCGACACGTCGAGGATCGCCTGCTGCTGTTTCGGCGGAAAGCGGCGCGCCAGATTGGTGCGGAATTTCTCGACCAGCAGCGGAATGCCGTCCTCGCGCCGCCGCCGGTGTCCGATCGGGTATTCGACCGCCACCTCGGGCAGCACCGTGCCGTCGGTCAGTTCGACCGTCAGCGCGTTGGCGATCGAGCGCTTGTCCGGATCGTGATAGTCGGCGGTGAAGCCGGCATCCTCGACACAGGCGATCTTTTCGCGCAGCGCATCGATGCGCGGATCGGCGGCGACGCTGTCCTCGTAATCCTCGGCGGTCAGCCGCCCGAACAGCAGCGGCACCGCCACCATGTACTGGATGCAGTGGTCGCGGTCGGCCGGATTGGCCAGCGGCCCCTTCTTGTCGATGATGCGCAGGCACGCCTCGTGGGTGCGGATGGTCACGCGCCGGATCTCGGCCGCCGTGCGCCCCATGCCGTCCAGCAGCCCGTGCAGCGTCATCGCGGCTTCGACCGCGGTCTGCGCGTGGAATTCGGCCGGGAACGAGATCTTGAACAGCACGTTCTCCATCACGTAGCTGCCGTACGGGCGCTGGAAGCGGAACGGCTTGCCGTCGAACAGCACGTCGTAGAAGCCCCAGGTCTTGGCCGTCAGCACCGAGGGATACCCCATCTCGCCGGTCCTGGCGATCAGCGCCAGCCGCACCGCGCGGCTGGTGGCGTCGCCGGCGGCCCAGCTCTTGCGGCTGCCGGTATTCGGCGCATGCCGATAGGTGCGCAGGCTCTGGCCGTCGACCCAGGCCAGCGACAGCGCATCGACGATCTCGTCGCGCGACAGGCCCAGCATCTGCGCGACCACGGCGGTGGAGGCGACCTTGACCAGCACCACGTGGTCCAGCCCCACCTTGTTGAACGAATTCTCCAGCGCGATGCAGCCCTGGATCTCGTGGGCCTTGATCATCGCGGTCAGCACGTCCTTCATCGTCAGCGGCTTCCTGCCGCCCGCGACGCGCTGGCGCGACAGCCAGTCGGCGGTGGCCAGGATGCCGCCCAGGTTGTCGGACGGATGGCCCCATTCGGCCGCCAGCCAGGTGTCGTTGAAGTCCAGCCAGCGGATCATCGTGCCGATGTTGAAGGCGGCCTGAACGGGGTCGAGCTGGAACTGGGTGCCGGGGACCCGGGCGCCGTGCGGCACGACGGTGCCAGGGACGATCGGGCCGAGCAGCTTGGTGCAGGCGGGGTAGGACAGCGCCTCGAGGCCGCAGCCGAGCGTGTCGATCAGGCAGTTGCGGGCGGTGTCGTAGGCGAGGGCGCTCTTGACCTGGTACCGGGTCACATAGTCGGCGATGTCGACCAGCACCTGGTCCGGCTCGGGCCGGGCCTGCGGATGGGGATTTGGACGGAGATTCGGACTGGCTGCGGACACGACACTTCTCCTCGGTGTGGTGCTGCGTGGCCCCGCGCGGCATGCGAGCGCGGGGCCGGGTACCGCGTCTTACTGGCGCGGCGCCGCTTGCTGCTCGGTGGCGCCGGCGGCCGCGGCCGGGGCGGCGGCCGACGGAGCGGCCGGAGCGGCGGGCTGGCCGTCCTGGGCCGGCGTGGCCGGCGTCGGCGGCGCGACCAGCAGCGGCGTAGTTACCGGGGCGCGCAGCGCGCCGGACTGGGTGGGCGCGGCGGCGCCAGCCAGCATGGCGGTGGTCTGGCATTCGTCCGCCAGGCGCTGGCCGTGGTTGCGGTCGAACAGCATGGCCTTGCTGGGGATCACCACCAGGTCCAGGCCCGATTGCGGGTCGAAATAGCGGTCGGCGCCGGTCACCGTGGCCTGGCGGGGCAAGCGGTGGTTACGGCCGTCCCAGTGCACGGTGATCACTTCGTCGCGCAGCATGTTGCCGGCGACGTACAGCGACTTGCCCAGTTCGCACTGCCACTTCTCGCCTTCCGGCACCACCGGGGCCGCGGCCGCGGTCTTGGTCGTGCCTTTCTTGCTGCTGGCCTTGGCCTTCGGTTTGGCGGCGCTCTTCTTGGCCGTGCTGGCCTTCTTGGCGGTTTCCTGGGCGATGGCGGCGCTTCCGGCCGACAGCGTGAAGACGCCGAGGCAGGCGGCGAGAAGGAGGTGTTTCATCGGATACTTCCTCGATATGGATGGGTGGATGCGGAAATTGCAGGTCTCAATCTGAAATTGGATCTGGATCTGCGGATTCTGCGCTGTCGCGCTTATTGGTCTTGGGTCTTGAGTCTTGGGTCCTGAGTCCCGTGTCCCGGGTCCTGGATACGGGCCCCGGATCTTGGTCCTGGCCTTGCGGCCTGCCGGTCTGCCGGGTTCACGCCAAACGCGGCGCCGCTATTCTCGCCGATTTGCCGAACCGCCGGCGCACCGTCATTGGCGATGCCCCCGGCGCCGGCCTAGCCGAAAAACAGTTCCGTCACATTGGCCGGCAGCGTGGCGCCGGTCGCATGGGCGCGCTGCAGCAGCGCCCAGTAGTAGCGGTAGCTGGCGCGGTCGTGCAGCTCGCCCTGGTGCCGGATCGGCGCCCAGTTGTTCTCGTGCGCGGCCAGCAGGATCGCGCTGGCCAGGCCGATCTCCTCATCGCCCGGCTGGAAGGCCCGCACGATCGGCGCGATCTGCGCCGGATGGATGCTCCATTTGCGCAGGAAGCCCAACTCGGCGCGGGCGCGGCGCGCGTCGTCGCCTGCGCGCTCCGGGTTCTGGATATCGGTGCTGACGTTGTGCGAGGGCACCTTGCCGTGGCGATGGCAGGCCGCCGAGATCTCCAGCATGGCGCGGCGCACCAGCGGATGCTCGAACTGCTGCGGCGAGCGCATCGCCTCGCCGGGAATCGCGCCGTGATGCGCCGACACGAAATCCATCAGGCCGAAGCTCAGGCATTCGACCTGCACCAGCGAGGCGATGCGGAATACCTGCTCGAGCGCGGCGTGGGTTTCGATCAGCACGTGGATCGGGATATGGCGGGCGATTCCGGCCGCGCGCGCGGCCTGGTTGACGCGGTCGGTCACGCGGGCGACTTCGACCACGTCGGTGACCTTGGGCACCGTCACATAGGCCAGCCGCGCGCCGGCGCCGGCGACCAGGATATCGACGTCGTCGCCCCAGCTCGGATGCGCGGGATCGTGGATGCGCACCCCGACGCGGTTGTACAGGTTCAGCGGGCCGTTGATCAGCTGCGCGCACAGCTGCGCATGCTCGCGCTCGCTGCCGACCGCGGCGCCGTCCTCGCAATCGAGCGTCAGGTCGAATACCGGGCCGAGCTCCTGCTGCAGCGCCAGCGATTTGCGCATCAGCTTCTCGCTGCCGGCATAGTGGTCGCAGACCGGCAACTGGACCGGTACGGCTTCGCCCTGGAACAAGACTTCGGATGGATGCACGTCGTCTTCGTCTCTAACGGTGGGAGAGGGAATCGGGAAAATTCGGGAAGCGGGGCTGGCTTGCCCGGCCGCATCGCGGCACATCAGGGCAAGGACGGCAAACGCCGGAACAACCCGTTTACAGCGAAGGCGGCGCGGCCGGTATCGGACGTACGCCTACGCGAGGAGCAACAAAAAAACCGGGGCCCGCTTCGATGATTCGTTGCGGTGCCCCGGTTTCGCATGCGGCGAAGGGAAGGGTATCAGCCCAGCAGGTGCTGCACGCCGGCGCGTTCCTCTTCCAGTTCCTTCAGCGTGATGTTGATCTTTTCCTGGCTGTAGGCGTCGATCTCCAGGCCCTTGACCAGTTCGTACTTGCCGTTGGCGGTGGTGACCGGGAAGCCGAACATCACGTCCTGCGGAATGCCGTACGAGCCGTCCGACGGGATGCCCATCGTGACCCACTTGCCGTTCGAGCCCAGCACCCAGTCACGCACGTGGTCGATCGCCGCATTGGCGGCCGAGGCGGCCGACGACAGGCCGCGCGCCTCGATGATGGCGGCGCCGCGCTTGCCGACGGTCGGCAGGAACACGTCGTTGTTCCAGGCGTGGTCGTTGATCAGGTCCTTGACGCTCTGGCCGTCGACGGTCGCGTAGCGGTAGTCGGCGTACATGGTCGGGCTGTGGTTGCCCCAGACGAACAGCTTCTCGATCGACGACACCGGCTTGCCAGTCTTGGCGGCGATCTGCGACAGCGCGCGGTTGTGGTCCAGGCGCAGCATCGCGGTGAAGTTTTCCTTCGGCAGGTTCGGTGCCGACTTCATCGCGATATAGGCGTTGGTGTTGGCCGGGTTGCCGACCACCAGCACCTTGACGTTGCGGCTGGCGACTTCGTCCAGCGCCTTGCCCTGCACCGTGAAGATCTGCGCATTGGCTTCGAGCAGGTCCTTGCGCTCCATGCCCTTGCTGCGCGGACGGGCGCCGACCAGCAGCGCGACGTCGGCGTCCTTGAACGCGACCTTGGGATCGTCGGTGATCACCACGCCGGCCAGCAGCGGGAACGCGCAGTCTTCCAGCTCCATCACGACGCCCTTGACGGCGTTCTGGGCCTGCGGCAGGTCCAGCAGCTGCAGGATGACCGGCTGGTCTTTGCCGAGCATGTCGCCGTTGGCGATGCGGAACAGCAGGGAGTAGCCGATCTGGCCAGCGGCGCCGGTCACTGCGACGCGCATGGGGGCTTTAGCCATCTGTAAGTCTCCAAACGAAGAAAGGGAAACCGGCCGGTGCGGCACGAGGCGCGGCGCGCGATTGTCGCGCCATTGCGCCGGGGCACACCGGGAGCGAGGTTGTCGCCACGGGCGGCGGCGCACCGTCCGGCGCCGCGCTCGGCAGGGCGGGCGGAGGTGCCGCGGCGGGTCGCGGATGACGACAAGGCGTAAGTCTACTGCGAAGCCGGGGACCGCATCCAGCCGTATTCCGGCCGAGGCAGGCGGCGAACCGCACCACAGCGCACCCGGGGACGCGCATCCGTGGGCGGACCGCGGGCGCACGACAGGGCGCGAGTGTAGGCGCCGTGGCATGGGCTGTCAATTCATATGTCTTATATAAGACATAAGACATTTGATGCAGTGCTGGACGCGCTTTGTCGATCTGTGGTGAAATCCGCCTATGTCCACGTTGCCCACGTCCCTCGCCGCCGCCGCCGTGACGGCCGCGCAAGATGGCGCCGCCACGCCCGGCGCCGGGACGTCGGCGTCCACGCCCGCCAGCGCACCGGCCGCTTCCAGCGCCGCCAGTGCCGCGGCCGTCCCCCCGGCCACTGCCTCCGCCGCTTCCCAGGCCGCTTCCCAGGCGGTTTCCCCGACCTTCAGCCCGCTTTACCAGCAGATCAAGTCGCTGATCCTGCAGAGCCTGCAGTCCGGCGAGTGGAAGCCGGGCGAGATGATCCCCAGCGAGATGGAGCTGGCGGCCCGCTACAAGGTCAGCCAGGGCACGGTCCGCAAGGCGATCGACGAGCTCGCGGCGGAGAACCTGGTCGCGCGCCGGCAGGGCAAGGGCACCTTCGTGACGACCCATCACGAGGACGTGGTCAAGTTCCGATTCCTGCGGCTGGTCCCCGACGAGGGCGAGCCGCACTACGGCGCCAGCCGGGTGCTCGAATGCAAGCGCCTGCGGGCGCCGGCCGAGATCGCGCGGCTGCTCGACATCCGCACCGGCGACAGCGTGGTGCAGATCCGCCGCGTGCTGTTCTTCTCCGGCGAAGCCACCGTGCTCGACGACATCTGGCTGCTGGGCGCGAACTTCAAGGGCCTGACGGCGGAGAAGCTGACCGAGTGGAAAGGGCCGATGTACGCGCTGTTCGAGGCCGAGTACGGCACGCGCATGGTGCGCGCCACCGAAAAGATCCGCGCCGTCAGCGCCGACGAAACCGCCGCGGCGCTGCTGTCGGTCGAACCCGGTTCGCCGCTGCTGTCGGTGGAGCGGGTCTCGTTCACCTATGGCGACCGTCCCGTCGAAGTGCGGCGCGGGCTGTATGTGACCACGCGGCACTATTACCAGAACGATCTGAGCTGAACGGCCCCGCGCACCCACGCGCGAGAGAACGCATGACGCGGGCGATTGTTGCGCGCCTTGTCGTCAACGGCGGCCGGCATTGCGCAGGGCGATCGGAATGCGCGGCGAGGGGTGGTGGAGAGCGCCGCGGCTGCGTGTCGCGTGGCGTGTTGAATGCGCGTTCAATGCGTGATGCGAGCGCGTGGCATGCGTGACGGCGGCGCGAAATCCGGCACCGCGAGATTCGTTGCGCAATGGCGTTGCGCGCGATTGTCGCGGCTGCCATGTTGGTGTGCGATAGTCGAAAATTATTGGTGCGCCGCGCAACAAAGGCGCTAAAATCACGTGGATTTGCACATTGTGCATTCGGCTCTTTCGTTTTTTTATCGCTAATGGGGTCTCGCATGGCTGAAGCCGTCAAACAAGCCAGGCCGGAGTTCCGGAATATCGGTATCGGGCAACTCGCACGCTACCGGTTGCCCTGGGCCGGCAAGGTGTCCATCCTGCATCGCGTCAGCGGTGCGCTGCTGTTCCTCCTCCTTCCTTTCATCCTCTACCTCTTCGAGCAGAGCGTCACTTCCGAACTGAGCTTCGCAAAGTTCTCGGCCCTTCTGTCCGGTGGCTTCGTCAAGCTGGTTCTGCTGGTTCTGATCTGGGGCTATCTGCATCATTTCTGCGCCGGTATCCGCTTCCTCCTGCTGGACATGCACGTCGGCGTGGACAAGCCGTCGTCGGCCAAGTCGGCCATCGCCGTGCTGATCGTCAGCCTGCTTCTGACCGCCGTGTTCGGTCTGAAGCTGTTCGGCGTGTTTTGAGGAGCATGCAAGGTGGCAAATAACAATATCGGTCCCAAGCGTCTGGTCGTCGGTGCCCACTACGGCATGAAGGAATGGCTGGCGCAACGCGTGACCGCCGTGGTGATGGTGGTCTACACCGTCGTGCTGGCGGTGGCGTTCCTGTTGTCGAACGGTGCCTCGTATGAGGGCTGGGCGGGCCTGTTCGCCAATCAATGGATGAAGATCCTGACATTCGTCACGATCCTGTCGTTGCTCTATCACGCCTGGATCGGCGTGCGCGACATCTGGATGGACTACGTGAAGCCGATGGCGGTTCGCCTCGTGCTGCAAGTTCTTACGATTCTGTGGCTCGTCGGATGCGCGGGCTACGCTGCTCAGATTCTCTGGAGGGTGTAATTCATGGTCGCAGTCAAGACTGGATTGCCGCGTCGGCGCTTTGACGTGGTCATCGTCGGGGCGGGCGGCGCCGGGATGCGCGCATCCCTCCAGCTCGCGGAAGCCGGCCTGAACGTCGCCGTGCTCTCCAAGGTGTTCCCCACGCGCTCGCACACGGTGGCGGCGCAGGGCGGCATCGGTGCCTCGCTCGGCAACATGAGCGAGGACAACTGGCACTATCACTTCTACGACACGGTCAAGGGCTCGGACTGGCTGGGCGACCAGGACGCCATCGAGTTCATGTGCCGTGAAGCGCCGAAGGTGGTCTACGAGCTCGAACACTTCGGCATGCCGTTCGACCGCAACCCCGACGGCACGATCTACCAGCGCCCGTTCGGCGGCCACACCGCCAACTACGGCGAGAAGCCGGTGCAGCGTGCCTGCGCCGCGGCCGACCGTACCGGCCACGCGCTGCTGCACACGCTGTACCAGCGCAACGTCCGCGCCAAGACCCACTTCTTCGTCGAATGGATGGCGCTGGACCTGATCCGCGACCAGGACGGCGACGTGCTGGGCGTGACCGCGCTGGAAATGGAAACCGGCGAGGTCTACATCCTCGAAGCCAAGACCACGCTGTTCGCCACCGGCGGCGCCGGCCGCATCTACGCCGCGTCGACCAACGCCTTCATCAACACCGGTGACGGCCTGGGCATGGCGGCGCGCGCCGGCGTGCCGCTGGAAGACATGGAGTTCTGGCAGTTCCACCCGACCGGCGTGGCCGGCGCGGGCGTGCTGATCACCGAAGGCGTGCGCGGCGAAGGCGGCATCCTGCGCAACAAGGACGGCGAACGCTTCATGGAGCGCTACGCGCCGACGCTGAAGGACCTGGCGCCGCGCGACTTCGTCTCGCGCTCGATGGACCAGGAAATCAAGGAAGGCCGCGGCTGCGGCCCGAACGGCGACTACGTGCTGCTCGACCTGACCCACGTCGGCGCCGAGAAGATCATGAAGCGCCTGCCGTCGATCCGCGAGATCGGCCTGAAGTTCGCCAACGTCGACGCGATCAAGGAACCGATCCCGGTCGTGCCCACCATCCACTACCAGATGGGCGGCATTCCGACCAACTACTACGGCCAGGTGGTGGTGCCGAAGAACGGCAATCCCAACGAGGTCGTCAACGGCTTCTACGCGATCGGCGAATGCTCCTGCGTGTCGGTGCACGGCGCCAACCGCCTGGGCACCAACTCGCTGCTGGACCTGGTGGTGTTCGGCCGCGCCGCCGGCAACCACATCATCTCGACCGCGCTCAAGCAGAAGGAACACAAGCCGCTGC
This sequence comes from Cupriavidus cauae, assembly GCF_026210475.1. Classification (NCBI taxonomy): domain Bacteria; kingdom Pseudomonadati; phylum Pseudomonadota; class Betaproteobacteria; order Burkholderiales; family Burkholderiaceae; genus Cupriavidus; species Cupriavidus cauae. The sequence goes on along the minus strand of NZ_CP080293.1, from coordinate 3,208,631 downwards.
CGGCCGATGCCGCCGACCGCGCGCTGTCGCGCCTGGCCAAGCTGCAGTCGTCCTCGTCGGGCGAGTATGCGCAGGACGTCGCCAACGACATCCGCCGCAACATGCAGTCGCACGCCGGCGTGTTCCGCACGCAGAAGCTGATGGACGAAGGCGTGCAGCGCATCCTGGAAGTGGCCGAGCGTTCGGACAACATCCACCTGAAGGACAAGTCGAAGGTGTTCAACACCGCGCTGGTCGAGGCGCTGGAAGTGGCCAACCTGGTCGAAGTGGCCAAGGCCACGATGATCTCGGCCGCGGCCCGCAAGGAATCGCGCGGCGCCCACGCCCACAGCGACTTCCCGACGCGCGACGACGAGAACTGGCTCAAGCACTCGCTGTTCTACAGCGAAGGCAACCGTCTCGACTACAAGCCGGTCAAGATGCAGCCGCTGACGGTCGAAAGCGTTCCGCCCAAGGCCCGCACCTTCTAAGCACCGCGTAGGCGACTACAGACGACTACAGGACCCACAGAAATGAAGCGTATTTTCGAAGTCTACCGCTACGATCCGGACAAGGACGCGGCGCCCCGCATGCAGACCTACGAGGTCGAGCTCGACGGTCACGAGCGCATGCTGCTCGATGCCCTGGTCAAGCTCAAGAAGCTCGACGAGAGCATCTCGTTCCGCCGCTCCTGCCGCGAAGGCGTGTGCGGTTCCGACGCGATGAACATCAACGGCAAGAACGGCCTGGCCTGCCTGACCAACATGCGCGAGCTGCCGGACCGCATCGTGCTGCGTCCGCTGCCGGGCCTGCCCGTCGTGCGCGACCTGATCGTCGACATGACGCAGTTCTTCAAGCAGTACCACTCGATCAAGCCGTTCCTGATCAACGACGAGCCGCCGCCCGAGAAGGAGCGCCTGCAGTCGCCGGAAGAGCGCGACGAGCTCGACGGCCTGTACGAGTGTATTCTGTGCGCGAGCTGCTCGACCTCGTGCCCGTCGTTCTGGTGGAACCCGGACAAGTTCGTCGGCCCGGCCGGCCTGCTGCAGGCCTACCGCTTCATCGCCGACAGCCGCGACCAGGCCACCAACCAGCGTCTGGACGACCTGAACGACCCGTATCGCCTGTTCCGCTGCCACACCATCATGAACTGCGTGGATGTGTGCCCGAAGGGACTGAATCCGACCAAGGCGATCGGCAAGATTCGGGAATTGATGGTTCGCCGCGCGGTCTGAACCTGCTGGACCGGACGACGCCCCACGGCGTCGTCCGTGAAGGCCAAGCCATATGACGGATCACCCCACCACTTTCTCCCATCAGGCCGACCCGCACAAGCGGGCGCGACTGCGCTGGCGCGCGCGCCGCGGCCTGCTGGAGAACGACATCATCGTCGAACGTTTTTTCAACCGTTACGAGGAGAGCCTGTCCGACGAGGACGTGGCATCGCTGAGCGAGCTGCTCGAGCTCAGCGACAACGAGTTGATGGACCTGCTGCTTGCCCGCAAGGAGCTGGACGGTGAGCTCGACACGCCGCCGATGCGCAAGCTGCTAGGCCTGCTGCGCTCGGTGTGAGTTTGGTCAACACTATTATTCTTAGCATTTGAAGGAACCGACATGACGCCGTCCGATGTGAAAGCCACGCTATCGTTCTCCGATGGGTCCCCCAGCGTCGAGCTGCCGATCTACAAGGGTACCGTCGGCCCGGACGTGATCGACATCCGCAAGCTGTACGGCCAGACCGGCAAGTTCACCTACGACCCGGGTTTCATGTCGACGGCCTCCTGCAATTCCCGTATCACCTATATCGACGGTGACAAGGGCGAACTGCTGTACCGCGGCTATCCGATCGAGCAACTGGCCGAGAAGTGCGACTTCCTCGAAGTCTGCTACCTGCTGCTCAAGGGCGAGCTGCCCAACGCCAAGCAGAAGGAAGAATTCGTCGGCCGCGTGATGAACCACACGATGGTTCACGAGCAGATGCAGTTCTTCATGCGCGGCTTCCGCCGCGACGCGCACCCGATGGCCGTGCTGACCGGCCTGGTGGGCGGCATGTCCGCGTTCTATCACGACGCGATGGACATCAACGATCCGCATCAGCGCGAAATCTCGGCGATCCGCCTGATCGCCAAGATGCCGACGCTGGTCGCGATGTCCTACAAGTACAACATCGGCCAGCCGTACATCTATCCGCAGAACGACCTGTCGTACACCGGCAACTTCATGCGCATGATGTTCGCCACGCCGTGCGCGCCGTTCCAGGTCAACCCGGTGCTCGAACGCGCGCTGGACCGCATCTTCATCCTGCACGCCGACCACGAGCAGAACGCCTCGACCTCGACCGTGCGCCTGGCCGGTTCGTCGGGCACCAACCCGTTCGCGGCGATCGCCTCGGGCGTGGCCTGCCTGTGGGGCCCGGCTCACGGCGGCGCCAACGAGGCGGCGCTGAACATGCTGGAAGAGATCGGCAGCGTCGACAACATCAGCGAGTTCATCAAGCAGGTCAAGGACAAGAACTCGGGCGTGCGCCTGATGGGCTTCGGCCACCGCGTCTACAAGAACTACGACCCGCGCGCCAAGCTGATGCGCGAGACCTGCCACGAGGTACTGAACGAGCTGGGCCTGCACAACGACCCGCTGTTCAAGCTGGCGATGGAGCTCGAGAAGATCGCGCTGGAAGACGAGTACTTCGTCAGCCGCAAGCTGTACCCGAACGTCGACTTCTACTCGGGCATCGTCCAGCGCGCGCTGGGCATCCCGACCTCGATGTTCACCTGCATCTTCGCGCTGGCCCGTACCGTGGGCTGGATCTCGCAGTGGGAAGAGATGATCACCGATCCGGAGTACAAGATCGGCCGTCCGCGCCAGCTGTTCAACGGCGCCGCGACCCGCGACGTGCCGGAGATGGGCAAGCGCTGATTCCCGCTTCCCGTTCCGCGTCGAAGAACGCCCCGTGCTCCGGCACGGGGCTTTTTTTTGGGGGCGCGGCTAGCGAGCGCGATTTCTGAACAGGGATTTGTCCCTACTCAACCCTTTCGTCCAGTGCGCCGTAAATCGATGCAGTAATCCTCTGCATCCGGCCCATCACAAGAGAAGGGGTAATCACATGTTTGCCTCGCTGCGCGCGCGCATCGTTGGATTTTCCGTCGCCATCGTCGTCGTCGCGCTGGTCTGCAACGCCTTCGTCAATCACCTCGTTGCCTCCCGCTACAACGACGAAGCCATCCGCAACAACCTGCGCGCGGTGCAGGCCGGCCATGTCGATGCCATCGCCGAATGGGTGTCGGCCCACACGGCCAGCATGGCCGCGCTGCATGAGGCCGCGCTGCAGGACGAACCCGGCCCCGTGCTGAAGCTGATCGTCGAGGCCGGCGGCTTTCTGAACACCTTCGTCGGCTACCCCGACAAGCGCCACCATTTCTCGAATCCCGAGAGCGTGAAGCCGGGCTTCGACCCGACCTCGCGGCCGTGGTACAAGCTCGCCGCGGCCGCCGGCAAGCCGGTGGTCACCCCGCCTTATGTCTCGGCCAGTACCGGCAAGATGGTGGTGACGTTCGCGGTGCCGATCGTCCGCGACGGCAGCCTGCGCGCCGTGGTCGGCGGCAATGTGCCGATGGACGGCGTGGTCAACAACGTGCGCTCGATCCATCCGACGCCGAGCAGCTTCGGCATCCTGGTGTCGCGCAACGGCCAGATCGTCGCGTACGGCGACGACAAGCTCATGCTCAAGCCGATCGGCGAACTGATTCCGGGTCTCGACGGCGACAAGCTGGCGGCGCAGCTGGGGCTCGACACGCCGATGGAGGTGATGGTCGGCGACGAGGCCAAGCTGCTGGGCGTCACCGCCGTTCCGGGCACGGACTGGATGGCGGTGATCGCGCTGGACAAGGCCGAGGCCACCGCGGGCATGCGTTCGGTGTTGGTCGCCTCGGTGATCTCGCTGGTCGTCGTGGCGCTGGCCGCCGCGCTGATCATGGCGGCCGTGACGGCGGTCTCGTTCCGCCGCCTGTCGTCGATTCGCGATGCGATGGCGGCCATCGGCAGCGGCGACGGCGACCTGACGCGCCGGCTGCCGGCGCAGGGCAAGGACGAAGTCGCGCAGATCGCCGTCGCCTTCAACGCGTTTGCCGACAAGCTGGTCGGCGTGATGCGGCAGATCCGCGATGCCAGCGAGGCCGTGCACGGGGCCGCCAACGAGATCGCCGCCGGCAATGCCGACCTGTCGCGTCGCACCGAATCGGCGGCCGCGAGCCTGCAGCAGACCGCCGCGTCGATGGAGCAGATCACGGCCACGGTGGGGCAGTCCGAAGCGTCTGCCCGCGCCGCCGAGCGCTCGTCGGTGCAGGCCAGGCAGGTCGCCAACGAGGGCGGGCAGGCGATCGACGCCGCGGTCCAGACCATGGGCGACGTGCAGCAGGCGGCGGTCAAGGTGTCGGACATCACCGGCGTGATCGACGGCATCGCGTTCCAGACCAATATCCTTGCGCTGAACGCCGCCGTGGAAGCGGCGCGCGCCGGCGAGCAGGGGCGCGGCTTTGCGGTGGTGGCGGGCGAAGTGCGCTCGCTGGCGCAGCGCAGTTCTCAGGCCGCCAGGGAAATCAAGACGCTGATCGAGTCGACGGTCAGCAGCGTCAACGCCGGCTCCGAGCAGGTCGAGCGCAGCGGCGGGACCATGCGCGAGATCGTCGGCAACGTGAACAGCGTGTCGCAGGTGATCTCCGAAATCCTGCATGCGGCGCAGGAGCAGACGCGCGGCATCCAGGAGGTCAATGCGGCGGTGGGGCAGCTCGACCAGATGGTCCAGCAGAACGCGGCGCTGGTGGAGCAGTCGACCGCGGCGGCCACGATGCTGCAGGACCAGGCGGGCCGGCTGGCCGGCGTGGTGCGGACGTTCAGGCTGGATTGAGGGCATCGACGGCTTGACGGAGGGAAGGGGCGGGCGAGCGGGCAGCCGCCCGCCGCCGGCCTTGCAAGGCCCCGAAAAGCGCGGCCCTGAAAAACGCGCCCTTGCAAAACGGGGCCTTGCGAAACGAGGCCTTGCGAAACGGGGCGTTCGAGAACGGTGTCAAAACCGGCGCCAAAACCCCGTTTTCGCCATCCGCGAAATCCCCCTTTCGCCAATCACATTACATCGCTGGCGGCGCCAAACCCTTGTTTCGCCGGGGTTTCCGGCATAATTCCCCCCGAAGTCAAGCAAACGCAGCCACGCAGCCCCGCGCTGCCACCGACGCTGCGAAGACCTCCTCCCCGCAACTTCTATCAGCGGTGCCGGCCCGCCTCGGCGAGGCTGTCGCCGCCCCCCGCGACATGGCCAAGACGCTCTACGACAAACTCTGGGACGACCATACCGTGCACGTCGAGGAAGACGGCACCACGCTGCTCTATATCGACCGGCACCTGCTGCACGAGGTGACCAGCCCGCAGGCGTTCGAAGGGCTGAAGCTGGCCGAGCGGCCGGTGTGGCGCATCAGCGCGAACCTGGCGGTGTCCGACCACAACGTGCCGACCACCGACCGCAGCCACGGCATCGCCGATCCGATCTCCAGGCTGCAGGTCGACACGCTGGACGCCAACTGCGACGCCTACGGCATCACGCAGTTCAAGATGAACGACCACCGCCAGGGCATCGTGCACGTGATCGGACCGGAGCAGGGCGCGACGCTGCCGGGCATGACGGTGGTCTGCGGCGACTCGCACACCAGCACGCACGGCGCCTTCGGCGCGCTGGCGCACGGCATCGGCACCTCCGAGGTCGAGCACGTGCTGGCCACGCAGACGCTGCTGGGCAAGAAGGCGAAGAACATGCTGGTCAAGGTCGAGGGCAAGCTGCCGCGCGGCTGCACCGCCAAGGACATCGTGCTGTCCATCATCGGCAAGATCGGCACCGCGGGCGGTACCGGCTACACCATCGAGTTCGCCGGCTCGGCGATCCGCGACCTGACCATGGAAGGGCGCATGACGGTCTGCAACATGGCGATCGAAGCGGGCGCGCGCGCCGGCCTGATCGCCGTCGACGACGTCACGCTGGAATACGTCAAGGGCCGTCCCTACGCGCCGCAGGGCGCCGAATGGGAGCAGGCGGTCGCCTACTGGCGCACGCTGCATTCGGACCCGGGCGCGCATTTCGACCGCGTGGTCGAGCTGCGTGCCGAGGAAGTGCGTCCGCAGGTCACCTGGGGCACCTCGCCCGAAATGGTGATCAGCATCGAGGACCGCATTCCCGATCCGGACAAGGAAAAGGACCCGAACAAGCGCAACGCGATCGAACGCGCGCTGCAGTACATGGGCCTGCAGCCGAACGTGCCGATCCAGGACGTGCGCATCGACAAGGTGTTCATCGGCTCGTGCACCAACAGCCGGATCGAGGACATGCGCGCCGCCGCCTGGGTGGTGCAGAAGCTGGGCCGCCGCATCGCCCCGAACGTCAAGCTGGCGATGGTGGTGCCGGGCTCGGGCCTGGTCAAGGAACAGGCCGAGCGCGAAGGGCTGGACAAGGTCTTCAAGGCCGCCGGCTTCGAATGGCGCGAGCCGGGCTGCTCGATGTGCCTGGCGATGAATGCCGACCGGCTCGATCCGGGCGAGCGCTGCGCCTCGACCTCGAACCGCAATTTCGAGGGCCGGCAGGGCGCCGGCGGCCGCACGCATCTGGTCAGCCCGGCGATGGCCGCGGCGGCCGCGATCGAAGGCCATTTTGTCGATATCCGCCAGCTCGGCTGACGCATCGCCGACCCCGGAACCAAGGACGAGACCATGGAAAAGTTCACTGTACACAAGGGCCTGGTGGCGCCGCTCGATCGTGCCAACGTCGATACCGACGCGATCATCCCGAAGCAATTCCTCAAGTCGATCAAGCGCACGGGCTTCGGCCCGAACCTGTTCGACGAATGGCGCTATCTCGATGTCGGCCAGCCCGGCCAGGACAACAGCAAGCGCCCGCTGAACCCGGACTTCGTGCTGAACCAGCCGCGCTACCAGGGCGCGTCGATCCTGCTGGCGCGCGAGAACTTCGGCTGCGGCAGCTCCCGCGAGCATGCGCCGTGGGCGCTGACGCAGTACGGCTTCCGCGCGGTGATCGCGCCGAGCTTCGCCGACATCTTCTTCAACAACTGCTACAAGAACGGCCTGCTGCCGGTGGTGCTGACCGCGGCCCAGGTCGACCAGCTGTTCAACGAGACCAACGCCTTCAACGGCTACCAGCTGACCATCGACCTGGAGCGCCAGGCCGTGATCACGCCGTCGGGCGCGGGCTTCGAGTTCGACATCGCGCCGTTCCGCAAGTACTGCATGCTGAACGGCTTCGACGATATCGGCCTGACGCTGCGCCACGCGGACAAGATCCGCGCCTTCGAGGCCGAGCGCGTGACGAAGATGCCGTGGCTGAACAACCGGCTGGTCGGCTGACGCCGCCGTAGCACCGCACAGCGCGCGCCGAGCCGCGCGCGCATTGCAACGAACCGAAACGACAACAAGGCAAACACAGCATGAAGATCGCAGTCCTGCCGGGCGACGGCATCGGCCCCGAGATCGTCGAACAGGCCGTCAAGGTCCTGAACGCGCTCGACGAGAAGTTCGAGATGGAAACCGCCCCGGTGGGCGGCGCCGGCTACGAGGCCAAGGGCCACCCGCTGCCCGAGGAGACGCTCAAGCTGGCCCAGCAGGCCGATGCGATCCTGTTCGGCGCGGTGGGCGACTGGAAGTACGACAGCCTGGAGCGCGCGCTGCGCCCCGAGCAGGCCATCCTGGGCCTGCGCAAGCATCTGCAGCTGTTCGCCAACTTCCGCCCGGCGATCTGCTATCCCGAGCTGACCGGCGCCTCGAGCCTGAAGCCCGAGCTGGTGGCGGGCCTGGACATCCTGATCGTGCGCGAGCTGAACGGCGACATCTATTTCGGCCAGCCGCGCGGCGTGCGCACGGCGACCGACGGGCTGTTCCCCGGCGCGCGCGAGGGCTTCGACACGATGCGCTACAGCGAGCCGGAAATCCGCCGCATCGCCCACGTGGCGTTCCAGGCGGCGGCCAAGCGCGGCAAGAAGCTGTGCAGCGTCGACAAGGCCAACGTGCTGGAGACCTTCCAGTTCTGGAAGGACATCGTGATCGAGGTCTCGAAGGAGTATCCGGACGTCGAGCTGTCGCACATGTACGTCGACAACGCGGCGATGCAGCTGATCAAGGCACCCAAGAGCTTCGACGTGATCGTCACCGGCAACATGTTCGGCGACATCCTGTCGGACGAGGCGGCGATGCTGACGGGCTCGATCGGCATGCTGCCGTCGGCCTCGCTGGACGCCAACAACAAGGGCCTGTACGAGCCCTCGCACGGTTCGGCGCCGGACATCGCCGGCAAGGGCGTCGCCAACCCGCTGGCGACCATCCTGTCGGCGGCGATGATGCTGCGCTATTCGCTGAACAAGGCCGAGCAGGCCGACCGCATCGAGAACGCCGTCAAGTCCGTGCTGGCCCAGGGCTACCGCACCGCGGACATCGTCACGCCGGGTTGCCGGCAGGTCGGCACCCGCGAGATGGGCGAGGCCGTGCTCGCCGCGCTGTAAGGGCTCGCAGGCCGGGGCGCGTGCGCCCCGGCCGGATCCCGCAAAATCGTGTAGACTGCGCCGATGCTCCCGAACCCCCGGTCCCTCCCGACTGACATCGCCTCGACGGCCGCCCTGCGCGCGACGACAGGCGCGGGTGCGCGCGGCACCATCACCGCAACGACGATTAAAACCATTATTAAAACCACGATCGCCTAGATCGTTCGTCGTGCCTGCTCGTCTTCCCCGCGCAGCCACGCCGGGCGAGGAAAATGCGGGGAAGTTTCAATCACATCCGAGGTTAGTCATGATTGTAGGTCTCGTCGGTTGGCGAGGAATGGTCGGCAGCGTGCTGATGCAACGCATGCAGGAAGAGCGCGACTTCGACCATATCGAGCCGGTTTTCTTCAGCACGTCCAACGCAGGCGGCAAGGCCCCGGCGATGGCGAAGAACGAAACCACGCTGCAGGACGCCAACGACATCGAGGCGCTCAAGCGCTGCGACGTCGTGCTGACCGCCCAGGGCGGCGACTACACCAACGAGGTCTTCCCCAAGCTGCGCGCCGCGGGCTGGAAGGGCTACTGGATCGATGCCGCCTCGTCGCTGCGGATGAAGGACGACGCGATCATCGTGCTCGATCCGGTCAACCAGGGTGTGATCAAGGACGCGCTGTCCAAGGGCGTCAAGAATTTCATCGGCGGCAACTGCACGGTCAGCTGCATGTTGATGGGCTTGGGCGGGCTGTTCCAGCACGACCTGGTCGAGTGGATGACCTCGATGACCTACCAGGCCGCCTCGGGCGGCGGCGCGCAGCACATGCGCGAGCTGCTGACCCAGTTCGGCACGCTGAACGCCGCGGTCAAGCCGCTGCTGGACGATCCGGCCTCGGCCATCCTCGAGATTGACCGCACCATCCTGGCGACCCAGCACGGCCTGTCCGGCGAGGAAACGAAGCAGTTCGGCGTGCCGCTGGCCGGCAACCTGATTCCGTGGATCGACAAGGACCTGGGCAACGGCGTGTCGCGCGAGGAGTGGAAGGGCGGCGCCGAGACCAACAAGATCCTGGGCCGCGGCGACGGCTTCCTCGGTGCGACCGGCGCCACGCCGATCGCGGTCGACGGCCTGTGCGTGCGCATCGGCGCGATGCGCTGCCACTCGCAGGCGCTGACCATCAAGCTGCGCCGCGACGTGCCGCTGGACGAGATCGAAGGCATGCTGGCCGCCCATAACCCGTGGGCCAAGGTCGTGCCGAACACCCGCGAAGCCAGCATGACCGACCTGACGCCGGCCGCCGTGACGGGCACGCTGACGATCCCGGTCGGCCGCCTGCGCAAGATGCAGATGGGCGGCGAGTACCTGTCGGCCTTCACCGTCGGCGACCAGCTGCTGTGGGGCGCCGCCGAGCCGCTGCGCCGCATGCTGCGGATCCTGATCGAGAGCTGATCCCGCCGAGGTGGCGTTGCGGCAAGGCAACATACAGGCCGCCGCCGCGCCACCCGCTGGCCAACGACGCCGCGCCGATGCGCGGCGTCGTCGTTTCCGGACATTGTTCCGTCGGGGTCCTGGGTCACAATACCGTGCTTTCGCGCGATCGCCCGTCGAACCCCCACCCGCATGAGGTCCCTGTGAGCCACCATCGCCGCCGCCCCACGCCGAACCATCCGCACCGTGCACAAGGTGCGCGCCGCCCGCGCCGCCACGCGCTGGCGGCCGCCGCCCTCGGCGTGCTGCTGAGCCAGGCGCTGCCGCCGTCGGCCGCTCACGCCGCGGCGCTCGGTTCGCTGCAGGTGCGCTCGGCGCAGGGCCAGCCGCTGCAGGCGGAGATCGAGCTGCGCGATGTCGCGGCCGGAGAGGCCGAGGGCCTGACGGTGGCACTGGCGTCGCCGCAGGCCTATGCCGCGGCCGGGCTGACCTACCCGGCGGGGGCCGAGGGGCTGCGGATCGAGCTGACGCGCAATGCCGACGGCCACCCGGTGGCGCGGCTGCGCTCGGCGCAGCCGGTGGGGGAGACCTTCATCGACCTGCTGCTGGAGCTGCGAGGGCCGGCGGGAACCGTGGGGACAACGGGGGCAACGGGCACAACGGGCACAACGGGCACAACGGGCACAACGGGCACAACGGGCACAACTGGCACAACTGGGGCAACTGGGGCAACTGGGGCAACGGGCACAACTGGGGCAACTGGGGCAACGGGCACAACGGGGACTGTGACCAGGGCCTACACCGTGCTGCTTGCCCCGCCGCCAGCCGATCCCGCCATCGCGGCGCAGCCCGACGCCGGCGCGGCGCCGCTGGTGCAGGCCGCCACGCCGGAGCCGGCCGGGCCGTCGGCTGCCGCGACCGAGCAGCAACGGCCGGCCGCCACTGCCAACTCGGGTGCGAAGCCGGGCGCGAACGCCGCCGCCGACTCGGTCACGAAGCCGGCCGCCAAGCCCGCCACGAAGTCGCCCGCCATGGCCGGCGGCAGCTATACCGTGCGCCGTGGCGACCATCTGTACGGCATCGCGCGGGAGCTCGCGCAGCAGCGCGTGGTGGCCGACGACGTCTCGCTCGATCAGATGGTGGTGGCGCTGTACCGCGCCAATCGCGACGCCTTCATCGCCGGCAACATGAACCGCCTGAAGGCCGGCGCGGTGCTGTCGCTGCCGTCGGCGCAGCAGGCCGGCACGATCGCCGGGCCCGAGGCGCGCCGCGAGATCGTCGCCCATACCCGCGCCTTCGACGCCTACCGCAACCGCTTGGCCGATGCCGCTGCCGCGATGCAGGTGCAGCCGCAAAGCGGCCAGCAACAGCGGGGCCAGATCACCGCGCGCGTGCGCGATGCCGCCGTGCCCGAACAGGCCCGCGACGAACTGCGGCTCAGCAAGCCCGAGGCCGGCGCCGTGGCGCCGAAGGGCGAGACCGCGGAAGCACAGGTCGCGCGCGAACGCCAGTTGCGCGAAGCGGAGGAGCGCCTGACGCAGCTGCGCAAGAACGTCGGCGACATGCAGCGCCTGCTGGAGATGAAGAGCGCCGAGCTGGCCAGGCTGGGGCAGGAAGGGCAGGGCGGGGCGCAGGCACAGGGACAGGCACAGGCACAGGCACAGGCACAGGCACAGGCACAGGCACAGGCGCAGGGGCAAGGGCAAGGGCAAGGGCAAGGGCAAGGGCAAGGGCAAGGGCAAGGGCAAGGGCAAGGGCAAGGGCAAGGGCAAGGGCAAGGGCAAGGGCAGGGCGCCAGCGCATCGGCGGCGCCGGCCACGGTCGCGCCAGGCACGCAGCCCACGGCGGCCGCGCCAGCCGCGGTCGCCCAAGGGGCGCAGCCGGCCGCGGCTGCGCCGGCGAGGTCCGCATCGGCGTCGGCGGCTGCGGCCGCCTCAACCCCCGCCGCCTCCCCGCTGCACGCCTCGGCCTCCTGGTTCGACACGCTGCTGCAGAGCCCGTGGACGTTGCCCGGCGGCGGCCTGGTGATCGCGCTGCTGGGAGGCTACGCGCTGTACCGCCGCCAGCGCCGGCCGCTGGCCCGGGAGCCCGGCGCGCCCACCGCGGGCGACGATATCCTCGCCGGCGCGCCGGTCGCGCTGACCGGCCTGAGCCTGCCGCTGGACGCCTTCCCGGCGCCCACCGGCGACCAGCCGATCGCGGCGCCGGCTTCCGCGGCGCAGGCCTTCGCCGGTCCCCCGATCGCGGCCCGCGAGGGCGGCGAGGCTGACGAGGGCATCGAGGCCGACGAGGGCATCGAGGACATCGAGGCAGACGCGGGCAACGAGGGCATCCAGGTCAATGACGGCGACGAGGGCGCCGGCGGCGTATCGCACACCGCCCGCGCCGCCGCGCCCATGCCCCGCCCGCTGGCCTTCGACCTCGGCGGGATCTCGCTCGACCTCGATGCCGGCGGGGATGCCGGCCGCCATGCCGCAGATGCCGCCGACGCCAACGACCCGGGCGACCGGCCCCGCAAGGGCTCGCCTGATATCATGGCGCCCCCCGACAAGCCCGCCGACACGCCCCCGCGTCCGTAACCCCGCATCCATGACCCGTCTTGCCCTCGGCCTCCACTACGACGGCACCGCCTTCTCCGGCTGGCAGTCCCAGCCGCATCGCAATACCGTGCAGGACGTGCTGGAGGACGCCATCGCCCGCTTCGCCGGCGAGCGGCTTCCGACCACCGTGGCGGGGCGCACCGATGCCGGGGTGCATGCGCTGGGGCAGGTGATCCATCTCGATACCGTGCTGTCGCGCGAACCGTTCTCCTGGGTGCGCGGCGTCAATGCCTTCCTGCCGCCGACGATCGCGCTGCAATGGGCCAAGCCGGTCGACGAGGCGTTTCACGCGCGCTTTGCCGCCTTCGAGCGGACCTATTACTACGCGCTCTATACCGGACCGCACCGCGCGCCGCTGGTGCACGGCCGCGCCGGCTACCTGATGCTGCCGCCGGGCAAGCGGCTCGACGTGGACGCGATGCGCGAGGCCGCCGCCTGCCTGATCGGCGAGCACGATTTCTCGGCCTTCCGCGCCGCCGAATGCCAGGCAAAGTCGCCGGTCAAGACGATGTACGAGATCCGCATCCACGCCGACCGCGACTGGGTGTTCCTGCGTTTTCGCGCCAGCGCCTTCCTGCACCACATGGTCCGCAACCTGATGGGTTGCCTGGTGGCGGTGGGGCGGGGTCGCTATCCGGCCTCGTGGCTGGCCGAGGTGCTGGCCTCGCGCCAGCGCAGCATGGCCGCGCCCACCTTCATGCCGGACGGCCTGTATCTGGCCGGGGTCAGGTATCCTGAGCCCTATGGCATCCCGGCCGCCGATCCGGCCGGCAGCCTGTTTCATGGAGTGTTTGCCGATGCCTTCGCCAACTAGCGCGCCCGGCGCCGCAGCCGCGCCCGCCGCTGCGCCGGCCGAGTTTGTGCCGGTCCGCCCGCGCACCCGCATCAAGATCTGCGGGCTGACGCGCGAGGACGATGTGCGCGCGGCGGTCGACGCCGGCGCCGATGCGATCGGGCTGGTGTTCTATCCCGGCAGTCCCCGCCATGTCGACGTGGCCCGCGCCGCGGCGCTGGCCGAGGCCGCCGGCCCCTTCGTCGCGGTGGTCGGCCTGTTCGTCAATGCCGACGCCGAGGACATCGCCCACGTGGCCGAGCGCGTGCCGCTGTCGCTGCTGCAGTTCCACGGCGACGAGAGCGCGCAGGACTGCGCGCGCGCCGCCCAGCGCTGCCGGCTGCCGTTCCTGCGCGCCGCGCGTGTGCGCCCCGGCCTCGATTTGGTAGAATTCGGCGATCAATATCGTGACGCCGCGGCCATCCTGCTCGATGCCTTCGTCGAAGGCTATGGCGGCGGCGGCCACGCCTTCGACTGGACCCTGATCCCTCCCGGATGGATTGCGCCTAGCCCCAGCACATCACCATGCAACGGCAATCGAACCGCAAGCGCCGCTCCTCGCATCGTTTTGAGTGGTGGGTTGAACGCGCAAAACGTGGCTGGCGCGATTGAGCGCGTGCGCCCCTACGCCGTCGATGTCAGCAGCGGCGTGGAGGCGGCCAAGGGCGTCAAGGATCCCGCCCGCATCGCCGACTTCGTGCGCGCGGTGCGCGCCGCGGATGCCAACCACGCCGCCTGAGCCTGGCGACCGACCGGCGCCGATGACAGACATCGCGCCGGTCCCGCAAGCCACCCTGTTCCCCTGCCGCGGCCGATCCATCGAGGACGGCCGCGCCACCCGGAAGCCCCACTCATGTACAACCTGCCCGATTCCCGCGGCCATTTCGGCCCCTATGGCGGTACCTTCGTCTCCGAGACCCTGACCCATGCGCTGGACGAACTGCGCGAGGCCTATGCCGGCCTGAAGAACGACGCCGAGTTCGACGCCGAATTCCGCCGCGAGCTGAAGCACTTCGTCGGCCGGCCGTCGCCGATCTACCATGCGCAGCGCTGGGGCGAGACGCTCGGCGGCGCGCAGATCTTCTTCAAGCGCGAGGACCTGAACCACACCGGCGCGCACAAGATCAACAACGTGATCGGCCAGGCCCTGCTTGCCAGGAAGATGGGCAAGCCGCGCGTGATCGCCGAGACCGGCGCCGGCCAGCACGGCGTGGCCACCGCCACCATCGCCGCGCGCTTCGGCATGGAGTGCGTGGTCTATATGGGCGCCGAGGACATCAAGCGCCAGGCCGCCAACGTCTACCGGATGAAGCTGCTCGGCGCCACCGTGGTGCCGGTCGAGAGCGGTTCGAGGACGCTGAAGGACGCGCTGAACGAGGCGATGCGCGACTGGGTGACCAACGTCGAGAACACCTTCTACATCATCGGCACCGTCGCCGGCCCGCACCCGTATCCCGCAATGGTGCGCGATTTCCAGTGCGTGATCGGCGAGGAGGCCAAGGTGCAGATGCCCGAGCTGACCGGCCGGCAGCCCGATGCGGTGATCGCCTGCATCGGCGGCGGCTCCAACGCGATGGGCATCTTCTATCCGTATATCGACCACCAGGACGTCAGGCTGATCGGCGTCGAGGCGGCCGGCGACGGCATCGACACCGGCCGGCACGCTGCGTCGCTCAGCGCCGGTTCCCCCGGCGTGCTGCACGGCAACCGCACCTATCTGCTGCAGGATCCGAACGGCCAGATCATCGAGACGCATTCGGTGTCGGCGGGGCTGGACTATCCGGGCGTCGGTCCCGAGCACGCGTGGCTCAAGGACAGCGGCCGCGCCGAGTACGTCTGCATCACCGACGACGAGGCACTGCGCGCCTTCCACGATTGCTGCCGCATCGAGGGCATCATCCCGGCGCTCGAATCGAGCCATGCGATCGCCTACGCGTGCAAGCTGGCGCCGACGCTGCCCAAGGACAAGCTGCTGCTGGTCAATCTGTCCGGGCGCGGCGACAAGGACATGCACACGGTCGCCGAACGTGCGGGGTTGACGCTCTGATGCGCACGCTTCCCGAAGCCGCACCGGGCGCCGCCGCCGCGGATACCACCACGCCGACGGGCGGCGGCGACGACGCGATCGCGCTGACCGCCGCGCCGGCGCTGCCGGCCCTGCTGTACCAGGAGGACGTGCTCGACGGCGTGCGCCGGCTGGCCGACGGTTCGATCGATCTCGTGGTCGCCGACCCGCCCTACGGGCTCGGCAAGGACTACGGCAACGATTCGGACCGGCTGTCGGGCCAGGCCTATCTGGAATGGTCCGAGCGCTGGATCGACGCGGTGGTGCCCAAGCTGTCGCCGCGCGGCTCGCTGTACCTGTTCTGCACCTGGCAGTACTCGCCCGAGCTGTTCGTGATGCTCAAGCGCCGGCTGACGATGGTCAACGAGATCATCTGGGACCGGCGCGTGCCCAGCATGGGCGGCACCACGCGCAAGTATTCGTCGGTGCACGACAACATCGGCTTCTTCGCCAAGGCGCGCGACTACTACTTCGACCTGGACTCGGTGCGCGTGCCGTACGACGCCGAGACCAAGAAGGCGCGCAGCCGGCCGCGCTTCGAGGGCAAGAAGTGGCTGGAGGTCGGCTACAACCCGAAGGACCTGTGGAGCGTGCCGCGCATCCATCGGCAGGACCCGGAGCGCGCCGACCATCCGACCCAGAAGCCGCTGCAGATCGTCGAGCGGATGGTGCTGTCCAGCTGTCCGCCCGGCGGGCTGGTGCTCGATCCGTTCACCGGCAGCGGCACCACCGCGGTGGCCTGCGCCCGGCATGGGCGCCGCTTCGTCGGCTTCGAGATCAATCCCGACTATGTCGATGTCGCGCGGGCGCGCGTCGCCTCGGTGATGCCGCTGGCGCGGCCCGATGCCGCCGCGGCGGCGGACGCCGCTGAAGCCGCGGCGGAGGCTGCCTCCCAAGCCGCCGCCAATGCCTCCGTCGCCGCGATCGCCGCCTCGGCTCCGTCTACCCCGTCTACCCCGGCAGCCGCCAACGACGCCGGTCCGGCGGACGCGCTGCCCCACCTCGCATCCTGACCATGTCCCGCATCCAATCGACTTTCGCGGCGCTGTCCGCACAAGGCAGGAAGGGCCTGATTCCCTTCATCACCGCCGGCGATCCCGAGCCCGGCCTGACGGTCGCGCTGATGCATGCGCTGGTCGAGGGCGGCGCCGATGTGATCGAGCTGGGCGTGCCGTTCTCCGACCCGATGGCCGACGGCCCGGTGATCCAGCGCGCGTCCGAGCGGGCGCTGGCCAACGGCGTCAGCCTGACCCAGGTGCTGGGCTGGGTGCGCGAATTCCGCCAGCGCGACGCCGGCACGCCCGTGGTGCTGATGGGCTATGCCAACCCGATCGAGCGGATGGGCGAGCGCGCGTTCGCGCAGGCCGCTCGTGAGGCCGGCGTCGACGGCGTGCTGGTGGTCGACTACCCGCCCGAGGAGTGCGAGTCGTTTGCCCAGCTGATGCGCGAGCACGGCATCGATCCGATCTTCCTGCTGGCGCCAACCACCACCGATGCGCGCATCGCGCAGGTCGCCAAGGTGGCCAGCGGCTACCTGTACTACGTGTCGCTCAAGGGCGTGACCGGTTCGGGCGCGCTGGACCTGGACAGCGTCGCCGCGCGCCTGCCGGTGATCAAGCGCCACGCCAACCTGCCGGTCGGCGTCGGCTTCGGCATCCGTGACGCGCAGACCGCGCGGGCGATCGCCAGCGTGGCCGACGCGGTCGTGATCGGCAGCCGGCTGGTGCAACTGCTGGAGGAAGCGCCGCGGGAACAGGCGGTACAATCGCTGCGTTCGTTCATCGCGGAGATCCGCACGGCGCTGGACGCCAAGGCGTGATGTATTAGCCTCATATCGGCGGCCATCGGCGGGCTCTGGCGACATTTCCCCGTCGACGGCCGCCGATTCCTGCTTTCCGCGGCACAGAATCTCGGCCCTTGTGCGGCGCCCGTGGTACATTCGCCGCCTTGGCCGATGGCCGGGCCTGCCCCCTGCGCGCGCGTGCGCCATATCACTTCGCGATGCGCCAGGCCGCGGCCTTATCCGAAAGGAGCGTTTTGATGAGCTGGTTGGATAAACTCCTGCCCCCCAAGATTCAACAGACCGACCCCTCGTCCCGCAAGGGCATCCCCGAGGGCCTGTGGGTCAAGTGCCCGTCGTGCGAGTCCGTGCTGTACCGGACCGACGTCGAGGCCAATCTGCATGTCTGCCCCAAGTGCGACCACCATATGCGCATCCGCGCGCGCGAGCGGCTCGATTCGCTGCTCGACGCCGAGGGCCGCTATGAGATCGGCCAGGAAATCGTGCCGGTCGACGCGCTCAAGTTCAAGGACTCGAAGAAGTATCCGGACCGCATCAAGGCGGCGATGGACGAGACCGGCGAGACCGACGCGATGGTGGTGATGGGCGGCGCGATCCATACCATTCCGGTGGTGGTCAGCTGCTTCGAATTCGCCTTCATGGGCGGCTCGATGGGTTCGGTGGTCGGCGAGCGCTTCGCGCGCGGCGCGCAGGCCGCGCTCGAGCAGAAGGTGCCGTTCATCTGCATCACCGCCACCGGCGGCGCGCGCATGCAGGAAAGCCTGCTGTCGCTGATGCAGATGGCCAAGACCACCGCGATGCTGAACAAGCTGTCGGGCGCCAAGCTGCCGTTCATCAGCGTGCTGACCGACCCGACCATGGGCGGCGTGTCGGCCAGCTTCGCCTTCCTGGGCGACGTGGTGATCGCCGAGCCCAAGGCGCTGATCGGCTTTGCCGGCCCGCGCGTGATCGAGCAGACCGTGCGCGAGAAGCTGCCCGAAGGCTTCCAGCGTGCCGAGTTCCTGCTGCAGAAGGGCGCCATCGACATGATCGTCGACCGGCGCAAGCTGCGTGCCGAGCTCGCGCAACTGCTGGCGCTGCTGCAGAAGCAGCCGGCCGACGCGGTGGCCTGAGCGGACCCCGATCGCCGAAGGATGGTTTGACGACGCGGACCTGGTCCGCGTTTTTCATTGGATAGTATGGTTCGCCGCAGGGTGTTCTCCCTCTCCCCCTCAGCGGGAGAGGGTTGGGGAGGCGGGGTGGTGTTGAGCTGCCCTCTCCCCCAACCCCTGTCCCGCCAGCGGGAGAGGGGAGGAAACCGCATGGGACGCCTGGCGTAACCGGGCGCGAACCGCAGCACATCACAGCAGCATCATGCCTATCTTCTCCTCCCTGCCCGAGTGGCTGGCCCACCTCGAAACCGCGCACCCGGTCGGCATCGACATGGGCCTGACCCGGATCAGCCGGGTCAAGGAAGCGCTCGGCCTGCGCATCGACGCGCTGGTGTTCACCGTGGGCGGCACCAACGGCAAGGGCTCGACCTGCGCGATGCTCGAGCGGATCCTGCTGGAGGCGGGGTACAAGGTCGGCTGCCATACCTCGCCGCATCTGCTGTCGTTCAACGAGCGCGCGCGCATCAACGGCGAGATGGCGACCGACGCGCAGCTGCTGCCGCATTTCGAGGCGGTGGAGCGCGCCCGCACCCGCTTCGCCGACCCGGTCAGCCTGACCTATTTCGAGTTCACCACGCTGGCGATCGTCCATGCCTTCGCCGCCGCGCAGCTCGACGCGATCATCCTCGAGGTCGGGCTGGGCGGCCGGCTCGACGCGGTCAATGTGTTCGATCCCGACTGCGCCATCGTCACCAGCGTCGATATCGACCATGCCGAGTACCTGGGCGATACCCGCGAGAAGATCGGCTTCGAGAAGGCGGGCATCTTCCGCCCGCATGTGCCGGCGATCTGCGGCGACCCGATGCCGCCGGCCTCGCTGGTCGAGCATGCCGAGACGATCGGCGCCGACCTGTGGCTGGTCGGGCGCGATTTCCAGCACCAGGCCGCCAAGGGGCAGGAGCGCCTGCAGTGGGACTGGAGCGGCCGCGGGCGCAAGCTCAATGGGCTGGGGTATCCGGCGCTGCGCGGCGCCAACCAGCTGCTGAACGCGTCGGCCGCGCTGGCCGCGCTGCAGGCGGTGCGCGACCGGCTGCCGGTCAGCGCGCAGGAGGTACGCAACGGGCTCGCCTTCGTCGATCTGCCGGGCCGCTTCCAGGTGATGGCGGGGCGTCCGACCGTGATCCTCGATGTCGCCCACAACCCCCATGCCGCGGCGACGCTGGGCCAGAGCCTGGAGAACATGGGCTTCTTCCGCTACACCTACGCGGTGTTCGGCGCGATGGCCGACAAGGACATCGCCGGCGTGCTGCGCCACCTGAGCGACAAGGTCGATCACTGGTGCCTGTGCGACCTGCCGACACCCCGCGCGGCCAGCGCCCAGGACCTGCTGGAGCACCTGGAGCAGGGCGGCTTCCGGCCGGGCCCGGACGCCACCGCGGCGTGCTTCGCCAGCCCCGAGGCGGCCTATCGGGACGCCATCGAGCGTGCCACCGAGAATGATAGAATCCTGGTCTTCGGATCGTTCTACACCGTGGCCGGCGTGATGGCGTACCGGGCGACTCAGGCGAACTAGCCTGCCGCACCGTTTTCCCGGGACACTTCCGGGGCACTGCCGGGGCACTGCCGGGGCACGCGCCGCGGTCGAGCGACAAACTCAAGGGGCGGCCGCGCCTGCCGCCCGCACCGAACCAATCTATGGGCCTGCTTTCGCTGTTTTCCTTCCGCAAGGGCAAAGACGCGGCACCGGAGCGCGCACGGCGCGCCCGCAGCGCCGACGCCGGAGCAGCCGGCGCGCGCGCCGGCAGCCGCGACATGCGCCGGGGTGGCGACCGCGGTGGCGACGACTATGCGGACGACATGCTGGACCCGGAATTCCCCCAGAAGCAACGCGCGCGGCGTCGCCTGATCGGCGCGCTGGTGATGACGGTGGCCGCGGTGATCGTGCTGCCGATCGTCTTCGAGACCGAGCCGCGTCCCGCCGCCGACCAGATCGCGGTGCGCCTGAGCGGCGGCCAGGGCGAGGCGCAGGCCAGGCCGGAACCGCGCAAGGCCGCGCCGCTGGCGCCGCAGCAGCAATCGCGCCTCGATGCGCAGGCGCTCGATGCCGGCGAGGAACTGGTCAGCGCACCGGCGGCCCGCGCGGCCGACAAGGCGCCGGAAAAGCCGGCCGAGCGTACCGAAGCGGCGCGCCAGGCCGAGGCGAAACCCGATCCCAAGGCGGAATCGAAGGCCGAATCGAAAACCGACAAGGCCGAAGCCAAATCGTCCGGCAGCGGCAAATACGTGATCCTCGTCGGCGCCTTCTCGACCGAGGACAAGGCCAGGCAGTGGATGAGCAAGTTGAAGGCGAACAAGGTGCCCGCATATATCGAACGCAAGGCGCTGGCCGACGGCGAACGCATCCTGCTGCGCGCCGGCCCGTTCTCGGACCGTGATGCCGCCGATGCCGCCGAAAAGCGGGTCCGCGCCACCGGCCTGACGGCCCGCGTGGTCGAGCTCTGAGCGGCGGCGGACGGCGGTGCTCGCGGGAATGCAGCTCACGTTCTTCGACTACGCGGTCGTGTTCGTGCTGGTCGCCTCGGGGCTGGTCGGCGCGCTGCGCGGCCTGATGCGCGAACTGCTGTCGCTGGTGGGGTGGATCGCGGCCTTTTTCGTGGCCTACAACTATGTCGGCGTCGCGACGCAATGGATGCCCGAGTCGCTGCCCGGCGGCGCGCTCGCGCGCAGCGCCGCCGGATTCGCGGTATTGTTCTTCGGCACCGTCATTGCCGCGGCGCTGGCCGGCGCGGTGATCGGCCAGTTGCTGGAAACCACCGGCCTGAAGCCGGCGGATCGCGGGCTTGGACTGGTGTTCGGGGTGGCGCGCGGCGCGCTGGTGGTGATGCTGCTGGTCACGTTGGCCGGCTTCACCAAGATGCCCGACGAACCTTTCTGGCGCGACGCGGTGTCGCGCCCCTATGTCATCGCCGCGATGGAGTCGCTGCGGCCCTGGTTGCCGCCGGAAATCGCCAAATACGTCAGAACCTGAGGCCGGGCGCGCGCCCGGCATGAACTTTTCGCGCCTGGTCTGCCGTCGGCAGCGCGCAGGGCGCGCCGAATCAAAGCCTTTCCTGGGAGCTTGGCATGTGCGGTATCGTCGGTGTGGTGTCTGCCACGCCCGTCAATCAGTTGATTTACGACAGCCTGCTGCTGTTGCAGCATCGCGGTCAGGACGCCGCTGGCATCGCGACCGCCAACGGCAGCACCTTCCACATGCACAAGGCCAACGGCCTGGTGCGCGACGTGTTCCGCACGCGCAACATGCGCGGCCTGCCGGGCGCGGCGGGCATCGGCCAGGTGCGCTACCCGACCGCGGGCTCGGCCTCCAGCGAGGAAGAGGCGCAGCCGTTCTACGTCAATGCGCCGTACGGCATCATCCTGGCGCATAACGGCAACCTGACCAACTGGCAGCAGCTGCGCGAGGAGATGTTCCGGCGCGATCGCCGCCACATCAATACGCACTCGGATACCGAGGTGCTGCTGAACGTGCTGGCCGACGAGCTGCAGCGCGCCAGCAACGACACCTCGCTCGATCCCGAGATCATCTTCGCCGCGGTGGCGGGCATGCACCGCCGCGTGCGCGGCTCGTATGCGATCGCCGCGCAGATCGCCGGCTACGGCATGCTGGCCGTGCGCGATCCGTTCGGCATCCGCCCGCTGTGCCTGGGCAGCATCGAGACGGCGACGGGCAAGGAATGGATGGTCGCGTCGGAATCGGTGGCGCTCGAAGGCATCGGCTACAAGCTCGAGCGCGACGTGGCGCCGGGCGAGGCGATCTTCATCGACCTGGACGGCAAGCTGTACACCAAGCAGTGCGCCGACAATCCGCTGCTCAATTCCTGCATCTTCGAATACGTCTACCTGGCGCGGCCGGATTCGTGCATCGACGGCGTGCCGGTCTACGACGCGCGCCTGCGCATGGGCGATTACCTGGCCGAGAAGATCCGCAGCGAAGTCAGCGCGGGCGATATCGACGTGGTGATGCCGATTCCCGATTCGAGCCGGCCGGCGGCGATGCAGGTCGCCAACAAGCTGGGCCTGAACTATCGCGAGGGCTTCTTCAAGAACCGCTATGTCGGCCGCACCTTCATCATGCCGGGCCAGGCGGTGCGCAAGAAGTCGGTGCGCCAGAAGCTCAACGCGATGGGCGTCGAGTTCAAGGGCAAGAACGTGCTGATCGTCGACGACTCGATCGTGCGCGGCACCACCTCGTTCGAGATCGTGCAGATGGCGCGCGATGCGGGCGCCAACAAGGTGATCTTCGCGTCCGCGGCGCCGCCGGTGAAGTTCCCCAACGTCTACGGCATCGACATGCCGACCCGCAGCGAGCTGGTCGCGCATGGCCGCAGCCATGACGAGATCTGCCGCATGATCGGCGCGGACCAGCTGGTCTATCAGGACGTCGAGGCGATGAAGCAGGCGGTGCGCGACATCAACCCGGCGCTGAAGGACTTCGAGGCCTCGTGCTTCGACGGCAAGTACATCACCGGCGATATCGACGAGGCCTATCTGGACCGCCTCGAGACCGCACGCAGCGAAGCCGACCGCGAAGGCGGCGGCGATACCGAGCGTTCGCAGCTGCATCTGCAGCGCTCGGGCGGCAACGAGTAAGGCCCGCCGGTTTCTCCCTGTCCCAACCCCTCTCCCGCGCGCGGGGGAGGGGAGCCATTCCATCGCTACCCACGATTGCCCCGACCATGAACGACCCGCTCGACCTCGACTCCCTCGGCATTGATACGCTCGGCGTGCGCGCCGGCACGCTGCGCAGCGAGTTCATGGAGCATTCCGAGGCGATGTACCTGACGTCGAGCTTCTGCTTCGGCAGCGCCGCCGAGGCGGCCGAGCGCTTCGCCAACTCGGAAGAGGGCTACACCTACTCGCGCTTCACCAATCCGACCGTCAGCATGTTCCAGCAGCGGCTGGCCGCGCTGGAAGGCGCCGAGGCCTGCATGGCGACCGCCTCGGGCATGAGCGCGATCCTGTCGGTGGTGCTGTCGTCGATGCAGGCCGGCGACCACCTCGTCAGCTCGCGCGCGATCTTCGGCTCGACGATGACGCTGTTCTCGAACATCTTCGCCAAGTTCGGCGTCGAGACCACCTTCGTCGACGGCACCGACCTAGCCGGCTGGCGCGCCGCGGTCAAGCCGAACACCAAGCTGTTCTTCCTCGAGACGCCGTCGAACCCGCTGACGGAGGTGGCCGACATCGCCGCGGTGGCGGATATCGCGCACGACGCCGGTGCGCTGCTGGTGGTCGACAACTGCTTCTGCTCGCCGGCGCTGCAGCAGCCGCTGCGCTTCGGCGCCGACCTCGTGGTGCATTCGGCGACCAAGCATATCGACGGCCAGGGCCGCGTGCTCGGCGGCGCGGTGCTGGGCAAGCACGACTTCATCATGGGCAAGGTGTTCCCCTTCGTGCGGACCGCCGGCCCGACGCTGTCCGCCTTCAACGCCTGGGTGATGCTCAAGGGCATGGAGACGCTGGCGATCCGCATGGAGCGCCATTCGGCCAGCGCGCTGGCGCTGGCCCAGTTCCTCGAATCGCATCCGGCGGTGGCACGGGTCTATCACCCCGCGCTGAAGTCGCATCCGCAGCACGACATCGCGATGCGCCAGCAGAGCGGCGGCGGGGCCATCGTGTCGTTCGAACTGAAGGGCGCGACGCCGGAACAGCAGCGCGCCAACGCCTGGCGCGTGATCGACAGCACGCGCCTGTGCTCGATCACCGGCAACCTGGGCGACACGCGCACCACCGTGACGCATCCGTACACCACCACGCACGCACGCGTCAGCCCCGAGGCCAAGGCCGCGGCCGGCATCGGCGAGGGCCTGATCCGCATGGCGGTGGGGCTGGAGTCGGTCGAGGACCTGAAGGCGGATCTGCTGCGCGGCTTGGGCGACTAAGCTTCACTGACTCGACGCGCTCGACCTACTCGACGCGCTCGACGCGCTCGACCCGCCCGACCCGCTCGATTCGCTCGATTCGCGCGATCCAATCGATTCGCTTAATTCGCTCGATTCGATCGACGAGGAAAAAGCCGGCCCCAGGGTCGGCTTTTTCCATGGCGTGTCCCCCAGCACGCGGGGCGCCGAACTTACCGCAGCATCCGCCGGCGCAGCAGCATCAGCGCCACCACCAGCGCCACCGCCGCATAGGCGGCCAGCACGGCCAGATGCAGGCCGACCTGGTCGACCGGGCGATCCAGCATCAGCGGCCGGATCAGCGCCACCGCGTGCGCCAGCGGCAGCGCCTGCGTGGCGGCCTGCACGCCGGGCGGCAGCTGTTCCAGCGGAAAGAACACGCCCGACAGCAGCAGCATCGGCGTCATCACCAGCGTCTGGTAGAACATGAAGAAGTCGTAGCTGGGCGCAAGCGCGGTGACGATCATCGCCAGGCTGGCGAAGGCGATGCCCGCCAGCGCGATCACCGGCAGCGCCAGCAGCGCGTTCGGCATCTGCGCATAGCCCAGCGCGCTGGCCACCAGCATGATCGCCACGCCCGACAGCACGGCCTTGCTGGCCGCCCACAGCACCTCGCCGAGCACCACGTCGCCCAGCGTCAGCGGCGCGTGCATGATGGCCTCCCAGGTGCGCTGCACGTGCATGCGCGAGAAGGCCGAATACATCGACTCGAAGCTGGCCGACATCATCACGCTGGAGGCGGTGGTGCCGGCGGCGAGGAAGGCAATGTACGAGACGCCGTCGACGCGTCCGACCAGCAGGCCGAGCCCCAGTCCCAGGCCGAACA
Source organism: Cupriavidus cauae (assembly GCF_026210475.1). Taxonomy (NCBI): domain Bacteria; kingdom Pseudomonadati; phylum Pseudomonadota; class Betaproteobacteria; order Burkholderiales; family Burkholderiaceae; genus Cupriavidus; species Cupriavidus cauae. The sequence goes on along the minus strand of NZ_CP080293.1, from coordinate 3,183,529 downwards.
GGTAGATCATCGGATCGGCCAGGTTGCCGATCATCGACGGGATCGCCAGCTTGCGCCAGACGCGGTAGTTGCGATACCAGACCATGGTCCAGTTGCGCAGGTTCAGCGGCCACAGCGGCTGCGGATAGCGCCGCGTGGTGAGGGTCGCGCCGCCGGACGCCGCCGCCGCGGTGGCCAGCTTGCCGTCGTTGCCCGGGTCCGGGTCTCGTTCGCTCATGGTTTCCTCGATGGTTCGGTGCGTGGCGGTGGGCTGCGGATGGGTTGCGGGGTCGTTGAGGGCTCGGTGCGGGTGAGCGTCAAGCTGGCTGCGGCTCGGCTGCGGGCAGGCCGGTCAGGCGTTCAATCCCGCATCTCGCGGCCGGTCAGTTTCAGGAACACATCCTCCAGATTGGCCGGGCGATGCAGGTAGCGGATGCCGCCATTGCCGTGCAGCGCCGCCAGCAGCGGCTCGGGCTCGCGCACGTAGCAGAACAGCGTCTCGCCGCTCTTCTCGGTGCGCTCGGCCAGCGGCGCCAAGCGCTCGCGCAGCGCGTCCAGTTCCTCGCCATAGACCTCGACCACGTCGCAGCCGATCTGCCGGTCGATCAGCTCGTGCGGCTTGCCTTCGGCGATCTTGCGGCCACCGTCGATCACGCACAGATAGTTGCACAGCCGCTCGGCCTCCTCCATGAAATGGGTGGTCAGCAGAATGGTCTTGCCGGCGGCCAGCAGCGACTTGAGCCGGTCCCAGATCAGATGGCGCGCCTGCGGGTCCAGCCCGGTGGTCGGCTCGTCCATCACCAGCAGGTCGGGATCGTTGATCAGCGCCCGCGCTACCGTCAGGCGCCGGCGCATGCCGCCGGACAGGTCGCGCACATGCGCGTCGGCGCGGTTTTCCAGGCGGGCGAATTCGAGCAGCATCGGCACGCGCCGTTCGATCTCGGCGGCCGACAGGCCGAAATAGCGGCCGAAGATGCGCAGGTTCTCGACCACGGTGAAGTCCGGGTCGAGATTGTCGAACTGCGGCACCACGCCGACGCGCATGCGGGCCTGCGGCGCGCGGGCGGGAACCGGTTCGCCGCACAGCGTCAGCTCGCCCGAGGCCGGCGTGGTCAGCCCGAGCAGCAGGCGCAGCGTGGTGGTCTTGCCGGCGCCGTTGGGGCCCAGCAGGCCGAAGCACTGGCCGCGCTGCACCTGCAGGCTCAGATCGTCGACGACGACGGTGTTGCCGTATTGCTTGCGCACGTGGCGCAATTCGAGAATGGCAGTCAACGCAGCGTTCCGGTGAAGCGCGCCTGGCGCAATCCCGCCATTATGCCGATCTGCTTGCGATCGGTCCTTGGCGCGCCGCAGCAGGGCGTCGGTCAATCCGGCCGGGGGCCAGGCTCCACCAGGCCCGCTATGCCGTTTATGCCGTTTATGCCGGTTATGCCGGCCAGGCCCGTCAGGCCGCGCGTCGTGCCCGCAGGCGGCGCATCAGCGCACGCACCAGTCCGTGCATCAGCCACCCCAGCGCGAGGCCCAGCGCGTCGGCCAATATGTCGATGGCGTCGGCGGAGCGGTAGGGCGTCATCGACTGCAGCCACTCGATCAGTCCGCCATAGACCAGCAAGCCGAGCGGCACGGCCCATGGCCGCGCCGGATAGGCGCGCCATCCGAGCACGCCCAGCGTGGCGAACGCCAGCAGGTGGTTGCTCTTGTCCCAGCCGGTGGTCGGCATCGGCGTCGTTGGCGGCATCAATGCGAGCGTCAGCACGGCGCACAGGCATAGCCAGAAGGCGAGACGCCACTGCGACGGGCCGATCGTCAGGCTGGAGAATGGACGCAAAGACGGACGCGAGGACGGACGCGAGGACGGACGCGAGGACGGACGCGAGGACGGACGCGAAGACTGGCCGGAAGACATGCGGAAACGGTTCCTGGGGCGAGACAACAGGAACGTACTGTAGCAGCCGGGGCAGGGGCCCGATATCGGCTGTGGGGATGGGTGGCGCAGCGGGTGTCGTCGGCCAGATGGCTGGACGAGAGGGCGCTCCCCGGGGGAGTGCGCGTTCTCCCGGGCGGTGGGAGAACGGGACAGCAACGGGGGTCACGCGGCGGACGATGGGCCGCGCCAGCGGGACTCCCGGCAGTCGAAGACGATCAGTACATCTTCTTCGGCAGCATCTGCATGCGCAGACGCTTGCGCAGGCGCGACTCGGCGGCCTTCTTCTTGCGCTTGCGCTCGGTGGTCGGCTTCTCGTAGGCCGTGCGGCTCTTCAGTTCGACGATCAGGCCATTTTGCAGAATGGCCCGGCGGAATCGCCGCATGGCGACGTCAACCGGTTCGCCCGGCTTCAAAACGATCTTGGTCAAAGCTTGTCCTTCGGGGTGCCGCTGCTGCGGCGGGGTGGAACGGTGAGCCTCGGCAGCCTCGAGCCTGTGCTCGCTGCCGATACCCGCGGAGCTGGGTGTTGGCAAAACCCCGCAAGCATGGCGGGGCAGTGGACCGGAAGGGTGGGCGTGCGAGTCGCGACAGGGTCGGTCACGCAGGATGCCAGCGCACCAGTGAAAAGGCCCGCCATCTCGGATGGCGGGCCTTTTATTCTTTGGCTCCCCGACCTGGGCTCGAACCAGGGACCTGCGGATTAACAGTCCGTCGCTCTACCGACTGAGCTATCGGGGAACAGCTGAGAAAAGGATTATAGCCAGTTTCTCGTTACTTCGTCAACAACGTTTCGACATTTTGTTGTCGTTGCGTCATCCGCAAAACGCCGCGCCGAAGTGTCCGGCCTGCCTGCGCATTCGTTGGGTCGGAAGCCCTGGGGCCGATCCGGTGCCGCGAATGTGCGTTGGCGAGGGGCGCATTATAGACGGCGGGCGAGCGGAATGCCAAGAAGAATTTGCGGGAGGCAATGAAAAACCGCCCGAAGGCGGTTCTTCAACAGACCTGCGAGACGATGCCCGGCGTTGGCCATGCATCGCTCCGTCGAGCATCGCTCAGTCGAACACCGGCGATTCGACGCCCAGGATCTTGTGCAGCTTCGGCGAGGTCGTCGTGTACTGCATGTGGATCTTCTTCTCGGGGAAGATGTACGGGGCGGCGCCGAAGGCGGCCAGCGCGGCCTCGTGGAAGCCCGACAGGATCAGCTTCTTCTTGCCCGGATAGGTGTTGATGTCGCCGACCGCGAAGATGCCCGGGATATTGGTCTCGAACTTCTCGGTATCGACCTTGATCTGCTTGCGCTCCAGGTCCAGGCCCCATTCGGCGATCGGGCCGAGCTTGGGCGACAGCCCGAAGAACACCAGCAGATCGTCCAGCGGCATGCGGCGCGTCACGCCGTCGCCGCCGGTGACCTTGATCTCGGTCAGCACGCCGTCCTTTTCCTCGTAGCCGCTGATCTGGCCGACCATGAACTGCATCTCCATCTGCTCGCACAGTTCCTTCATCTTGGCGACCGAGGCCGGTGCGGCGCGGAAGCCGTCGCGACGGTGGATCAGCACGACCGACTCGGCCTTGCCGACCAGGTCCAGCGTCCAGTCCAGCGCCGAGTCGCCGCCGCCGACGATCACCAGGTTGCGGCCGTGGAAGCGGCTCGGATCCTTGACGCGGTAGAACAGCTGCTTGCCGTCGAACTTGTCCAGGCCCTCGACCTTCAGCGTGCGCGGCTGGAACGAACCGACGCCGGCGGCGATGAAGATGGTCTTGGTCAGGAAGCGGGTACCGAGCGAGGTCTCGACGAAGAAGCGGCCGTCCTCCTGGCGCTCGACCACCGAGACTTCCTGGCCGAGATGGAAGGTCGGCTCGAACGGCTCGATCTGCTTGAGCAGGTTGTCGGTCAGCTCCTGGCCGGTGCAGATCGGCACCGCCGGGATGTCATAGATCGGCTTGTCCGGATACAGCTCGACGCATTGGCCGCCGACGACCTTCAGCGAGTCGATCACGTGCGCCTTGATCTCGAGCAGGCCGAGTTCGAAGACCTGGAACAGGCCGACCGGACCGGCGCCGACGATCAGCGCGTCGATTTCGAGGGGCTGGCCACCGCCAGCGTTGCCGCCGACCTGATTGGTGGTGTCCGCGACGGGGTTGGGGATGCTCAAGTCCATATGCGTCCTGATACGTTTGGGGGCACGGGGTGCCCGGCATTGCGGGAAAGCGCGTGGGGACGGCCTTCTCTTTGTCGCTATCGGGTGGGGGTGGCTGGCGCGTCGGCTCAGCGTTCCAGGTATTGCAGCTTGCCGGTGGCGTCCTTCCATTCCTCGGCCTCGGGCAGCGGGGCCTTGGTCTTGGTGATCGAAGGCCAGCTGCGGGCCAGTTCGGCGTTCAGTTCGATGAACTGCAGCTGGTCGCCCGGCACGTCTTCCTCGGCATAGATCGCGTTGACCGGACACTCCGCGACGCACACCGCGCAGTCGATGCACTCGTCCGGATCGATCGCGAGGAAATTGGGGCCCTCGCGGAAACAATCAACCGGACACACGTCAACGCAGTCGGTATAGCGGCAACGGATGCAGGATTCGGTGACAACGTGAGTCATTTCGGTTCCAGGAAAACGGATCGGCTTCGATGGGAGACTGTTTTGGGCCGCTTGTGCCGGTACTTGTGCCCCGTGCTTGTGTCCGCGCTTGTTCCCGTACAGCGCACGCACACGCGGGACGAGCGTCGACCGCGGCCTTTCAAAGATCGGTATTGTAGCCGACCCGTTCGTGCCGCACAGCGGCCCTATATAGCCGAATCAGATAGTTTTCTTATTTCTTTATGCGGCACTGTTCGGCATTGGTCCGCGGGTCGATCCGGTGGCCGCTTTGGTCCCGGTATGGGCCGCCGTCGCGCATTGGCCCCATGCGCGACGAGGTCGCCCGATGGGTTAGCATGTGGGCCTGATTCGGCACACTTGTGCGGGTTACGCCATGATCATCCAATCTCTGCTCGACACCGACCTCTACAAATTCACGATGATGCAGGTCGTGCTGCATCATTTTCCGGCGGCCCAGGTCGAGTACCGCTTCAAATGCCGCAATGCCGGCGTGGATTTGACGCCGTACGCGGACGAGATCCGCGCGCAGATCGAATTGCTGTGCCAGTTGCGCTTCACCGAGGACGAACTGGAATATCTGCGCGGCTTCCGCTTCATCAAGAGCGATTTCGTCGATTTCCTCGGCCTCTTCCAGCTCAACGCCAAATACGTGTCGGTGAACCCGTCGCCGACGCATCCGGGCGAAATCGACATCACGATCCGCGGCCCGTGGCTGCATACCATCCTGTTCGAAGTCCCGCTGCTGGCGATCGTCAACGAGGTGTACTTCCGCCATACCCAGCCGCAGCCCGACTGGGAGGAAGGCCGGCGCCGGCTGGTCGACAAGCTGGCGCTGCTGCGCATGCCGGGCCGCGACGACTGCGTGATCGCCGACTACGGCACGCGCCGGCGCTTCTCGCGCGACTGGCAGGAGGAGGTGCTGTCGTCGATGCAGCAACTGCTGGGACCGCAGCTGGCCGGCACCAGCAACGTGCATTTCGCCCGCAAGCACAACCTGACGCCGCTCGGCACCATGGCCCACGAATACCTGCAGGCCTGCCAGTCGCTCGGGCCGCGGCTGCGCGATTCGCAGGTGTTCGCGCTGGAGACCTGGGCGCGCGAATATCGCGGCGACCTCGGCATCGCGCTGTCCGACACCTACGGCTTCGATGCCTTCCTGAACGACTTCGATCTGTACTTCTGCAAGCTGTTCGACGGCGTGCGGCACGACTCGGGCGATCCGGTGGCCTGGGGCGAGCGGATGCTGGAGCACTACAGCAGGAACCGCGTCGATCCGCGCAGCAAGACGCTGATCTTCAGCGACAACCTCAATATCCCGCGCGTGATCGAGCTGTACGAACGCTTCGGCGGCCGCTGCCGGCTGGCGTTCGGCGTCGGCACCAATCTGACCAACGACCTGGGCTACACGCCGCTGCAGATCGTCATCAAGATGGTCCGCTGCAACGGGCAACCGGTCGCCAAGCTGTCGGACACGCCGGAAAAGACCATGTGCGACGATCCGGCCTACCTTGGCTATCTGCGCCAGGTGTTCGGCGTCGAGCCGGCCTGATCCTGGCCGGTTTCCGCAACCGCTTTCCGCCGCTGCTTTCCGCCGCCGCTTCCGGACGCAGCTTCGGGCGGCGGCTTCCGGCGGCTGCGTCCGGCGGCCGCTTCCCGCTGCGTTTCGGCGAAAGCCGCGGGCAGGGGGACTTATAATGCCCGCTGCCCCGGCCTCCCGACACCGATCGTCCGCACCATGAATACCGATTCCGCTCGCGACCGCATCTTCGCCCGTATCCGTGCCGCCCAGGGGCGGCCGGCGCAACCGACCCGAGGCGAGCGCGAGGCGGTGGCCGACTACCTGGCGCGCCATCCGCAAGGGCCGCGTCCCGGCGTGGCGGGCGATCTGGTCGAAGCGTTCAGCGTGCAGGCGCGCAAGATGGCCTCGACGGTCCAGCGCGTCGCCACGCTGGCCGACGTGCCGGCGGCGGTGGCGCACTATCTGAGCGGACTGGCGCTGCCCCCGCGCGCGGTCGCCTGGCCCGCGCTCGCCGCGCTCGACTGGCAGGCGCAGGGCATCGCGGTCGAAGCGCGGCCGCCGCTGCGCGATCCGGAGGCGGACCGAGACCATGGCGATCTGGTCGGCATCACCGGCTGCTTCTGCGCGATCGCCGAGACCGGTTCGCTGATGCTGCTGTCGGGGCCGGAAACCTTCGCCTCCGGCGCGCTGCTGCCCGAGACCCATATCGCGGTGGTGCCGGCCGGCCGCATCGTCGCCGACCTCGAGGAAGCCTTCGCGCTGGTGCGCGCCGAGCGCGGTGAGCTGCCGCGCGCGACCAACATCATCAGTGGCCCGTCCCGTACCGGCGATATCGAGCAGACCATCGTGCTGGGCGCGCACGGGCCGTATCGCGTGCACGTGGTGCTGGTCGAACAGGCCTGAGGGCGCGTTGACGTGCAGGTGCGTGCCGGAACGGTTTTCGTGCGTGCCGCAGCGTGGTTGAGCGTGGTTGAGCCGGCCTGAATATCGCTGCGCCACGGCACGCGACGCCCGTCCTGCTCTCCCGCGCCGCATCCCGTCGCGCCGGCCCTGATACGACGACGGGCATCCCGCATTCGACCCACTTCCAACAAACAGCAATAACAGGAGACCGAACACGATGCAGTCCGCCCTCGCGCCGCGCTTGTCCAACGCGCCCCGGCTGGCGCTGCCGGCCATGCTGGCGATGTTCCCCGCGCTGGCCGGCGCCGCCGAACTGGACGGCGCCGTGCTGGGGCCGCAGTGGGCCTTGCCCTTCGCCGGCATCCTGCTGTCGATCGCGCTGTTTCCGCTGCTGGCGCCGCGCTTCTGGCATCACCACTTCGGCAAGGTCGCCGCCGCCTGGGGCCTGCTGTTCCTGGTGCCGTTCGCGCTCGCATTCGGCATGCATGCCGCCACGGCCAACGTCGTGCATGCGCTGGTGGCCGAGTACATTCCGTTCATCGTGCTGATCGGCGCGCTGTATATCGTCGCGGGCGGCATCTGCGTGCAGGGCAACCTGCATGGCACGCCGAAGCTGAACACCGGCATCCTCGCGCTCGGCACCTGCCTGGCCAGCGTGATGGGCACCACCGGCGCGGCGATGCTGCTGATCCGTCCGCTGCTGCGCGCCAACGACAACCGCCGCCATGTCGCGCACGTGGTGGTCTTCTTCATCTTCCTGGTCGCCAATGCGGGCGGTTCGCTGACGCCGCTGGGCGATCCGCCGCTGTTCCTCGGCTTCCTGAAGGGCGTCGAATTCTTCTGGACCACGCGCCATATCTTTCCGCAGACGCTGTTCCTGTGCATCGCGCTGCTGGTGATCTTCTATTTCGTCGATCGCCACTACTTCCTCAATCGCGAGGAGGAACTGCCGCCGCGGCTCGATCCGACGCCGGATTCGCGCGGCATCCGCATCGACGGCAAGGCCAATTTCGCGCTGCTGCTGGCGATCATGGCGCTGGTGCTGATGAGCGGCCTGTGGCAATCGGATATCGCGTTCGACGTGATGGGCACCGTGGTGCCGTTGCAGGCGCTGGTGCGCGACGTGGCGCTGGTGGTGGTGGCGCTGGTGTCGCTGGCGATCACGCCGCACAGCGCGCGCGCCGGCAACGAGTTCAACTGGGATCCGATCCTGGAAGTGGGCAAGCTGTTCGCCGGCATCTTCCTGACCATCATCCCGGTGATCGCGATGCTGAAGGCGGGCACCGACGGTGCCTTCGCCGGCGTGATCCGCGCCGTCAGCGACAGCAACGGCCAGCCGATCGACAGCATGTATTTCTGGGCGACCGGCCTGCTGTCGTCCTTCCTCGACAACGCGCCGACCTACCTGGTGTTCTTCAATACCGCCGGCGGCGACGCGGCCACGCTGATGACGCGCGACGCCACCACGCTGGCGGCGATCTCGGCCGGCGCCGTATTCATGGGCGCCAACACCTATATCGGCAATGCGCCGAACCTGATGGTCAAGGCGATCGCCGAGGACCGCGGCGTGCGCATGCCGAGCTTCTTCGGTTATATGCTGTGGTCCTGCGGCATCCTGGTGCCGCTGTTCGGGGTGATGACCCTGCTGTTCTTCCGCGTCTGAGGTTCACGATGGCTTCGCAATCCCAACCGCAATCCCAAGCGCAATCTTCCTCGCCGCGTCCGGCCGTGCTGGTCACGCGGGCGATCTTCCCCGATGTGATCGAACGCCTCGCGCAGTATTTCGAGGTCGACCATAACCAGCCGGACGTGCCGCTCGACGCCGCCGCGCTGAAGGCACGCCTGGCCGGCAAGGCCGGTGTGCTTTCCAATGCCGCCGACCGCATCGACGCCGGGCTGATCGGCGCGCTGCCCGAACTACGCGCGGTCTGCAACATGGCGGTGGGCTACAACAACCTGGACCTGCCTGCGCTGACGGCGGCCGGCATCGTCGCCACCAACACGCCGGACGTGCTGACCGAGACCACCGCCGATTTCGGCTGGGCGCTGCTGATGGCCACCGCGCGGCGCGTCACCGAGTCGGAGCACTTCCTGCGCGCCGGCAAATGGGAGCGCTGGTCCTACGACATGTTCCTCGGCATGGACCTGCACGGCAGCAAGCTGGGCATCCTCGGCATGGGCCGCATCGGCCAGGCGCTGGCAAGGCGCGCCGCCGGTTTCGGCATGACGGTGCTGTACCACAATCGCAGCCAGCTGCCGGCCGAGATCGAGCAGGGGCTGGGCGCGCGCTACGTCAGCAAGGCCGAACTGCTGCGCGAGTCCGACCACCTGATCCTGGTGCTGCCGTACAGCGAGCAGAGCCACCATGCGATCGGCGCGGCCGAACTGGCGCAGATGAAGCCGACCGCGACGCTGATCAACCTCGCACGCGGCGGCATCGTCGACGATGCGGCGCTGGCCGAGGCGCTGCGCGAGCGGCGCATCTTCGCCGCGGGGCTGGATGTGTTCGAGGGCGAGCCCAAGGTCCATCCCGCGCTGCTGCAGGTGCCCAACGTCGTGCTGACCCCGCATATCGCCAGCGCCTCCGAAAAGACGCGGCGCGCGATGGCCAATCTCGCCGCCGACAATCTGATTGCCGCGCTCGGCGCCGGGCCCGATGCCGGCCGGCCGCCTTGTGTGCTGAACCCCGAAGTGCTGGCGCGCCGCTAGCTTGCCGCTGTGGTGGCCACCGCGCGGTGGCCACGCCCGGCCTGGCCGCGGCGGCGCCGGCTTCCACCCGGCTTCATGACTCGATCCCCGATGTCTTCCTCCTCGCTGATCCTGATCGCGCTGGCCGCGATCCTGCTGCTGACCCTGCTGACGCTCGTCGTGCTGCTGATGCGCGGGCGCGACGGCAGCGCCGGGCAGCTGCATGCGGAACTGATGCAACGCCTGGCCGACTGGCGCGAACGCGGCGAGCGCGACAGCGAACGGCTCGAACGCAGCCTGCGCGGCGAGGTTGCCGAGGCCGCGCGACTGGGGCGCGACGAAACCAGCGAGCAGATGATGCGCTTCCAGCAGACGCTGTCGGCGCAGATGACGCATATCGCCACGCTGCAGAACAACCAGATCGACATGTTCGCGCAGCAGCTCGCCAAGCTGACCGAATCGAACGAGCGGCGCCTGGGAGAGGTGCGCGCCACGCTGGAGCAGAAGCTCAAGGACATCGAGGCCAACAACGCCGCCAAGCTAGACGAGATGCGGCGCACCGTCGACGAGAAGCTGCACGCGACGCTGGAGCAGCGGCTGGGCGAATCGTTCCGCATGGTGTCGGACCGGCTCGAGCAGGTGCATCGCGGCCTGGGCGAGATGCAGATGCTGGCGCAGGGCGTCGGCGACCTCAAGCGCGTGCTGACCAATGTGAAGACGCGCGGCACCTGGGGCGAGGTCCAGCTGGAAATGCTGCTGCAGCAGATCCTGACGCCCGAGCAGTACGCGCGCAACGTCGAGACCGTGCCGAACTCGGGCGCGCGCGTCGAGTTCGCAATCCGCCTGCCGGGCAAGGAAGTGGGCGTCGGCAACGGCGGAGGGAGCGGCAGCGGCAACGGCACGGTCTGGCTGCCGATCGACGCCAAGTTCCCCAAGGAGCAGTACGAACGGCTGACCGACGCGCAGGAACGCGGCGATGTCGAAGGCGTGGCCGCCGCCGGGCGCGAACTCGAAGTGGCCATCAAGCGCGAGGCCCAGACCATCGCCGAGAAGTACCTGTCGCCGCCGGCCACCACCGACTTCGCCATCCTGTTCCTGCCGACCGAGGGCCTGTATGCCGAGGTGCTGCGCCGGCCCGGATTGACGGACCTGCTGCAGCGCAATCATCGCGTCACGGTGGCCGGCCCGACCACGCTGACCGCCGTGCTGAACAGCCTGCAGATGGGCTTTCGCACGCTGGCGCTGGAAAAGCGCTCGAGCGAGGTGTGGGAGGTGCTGGGCGCGGTCAAGACCGAGTTCGGCAAGTTCGGCGACGTGCTGGCGCGCACGCGCGACACGCTCGAGCGCGCCGCCCGCAATATCGAGCAGGCCGAGGTACGCAGCCGCCAGATGGCGCGCAAGCTGCGCAAGGTCGAGGCGCTGCCGTCCGAGGCCGCCGAGCAGCTGCTGGGCTTGCCGGAGGAGGACGACGGCGAGGCCGGGCCGAAGGATGCCGGCCCGGCGGCCTGAGCGGCGCCGGCAGGGATTCGGGCCCGCCGGCCTGGGGGCTGCCGGCGGCAGCGTCCGAGCAAAAAAAAAAGCGCATCCGCCGGGATGCGCTTTCTTTGTCGGAGAAGGGCCCGGCTGCCGGAGCTTATTGCCCCTCGGGCGGCAGATTGCGGATCGTCACCTCGATGCCGCCGAAGCGGGCCGCCACCCAGTTGTAGGCCTTGCAGGCCAGCCACAGCAGGCCGAAACCGACCAGCGCATTCAGGATCAGCGCGGTGAACACCGTGATGCCGGGCAGATCGCCGTAGCGGACAAAGGCCACGAACAACCCCATCGACACGATCGGCACCGAGAAGCACAGGTAGACCAGAACGAGCGCGCGTGCGGTCTTGACGGGGTGGAGGTAAGCGATCTCCTGATTCATGACAGCGTGGCAGTGGGGAAGAGTTGGGGTGCGGCAAGTGTAGCGAATGGGTGGCGTGGCGCATAGCCTCGCCCCGCCGGGGCGGCCGCACGCACGGCTTCGGTACGCAAAAAAACGACAGTGGCGAGGGACGAACCCGCCGGCCCGCAGGCGGATGCGCGATGGGTCGAGCGAAGGTCCAGCGATGGGGGCGGCGAGGGGGCTGGGCGCGGTGCCCCGGCCTTACAGCAGGCCCTCGAACAGCATCACCTCGACCGGATCGCCGGCCGCGACGCCGCCTTGCTCGTGGCCCAGCACGATGAAGCAGTTGGCCTCGCTCATCGAGCGCAGCACGCCGGACCCCTGCTGGCCGGTAATGCGCACCTCCCACTGGCCGTCGGCGCCGCGCGCGAGGATGCCGCGCTGGTATTCGGTGCGGCCGGGCTTCTTGCGGATGGCGTGCGCGCTGCGCACGCGCATCAGCGGCGGCGGCGCGATGTCCGCGCCCATCATCCGATGCAGCGCGGCGCGGACGAAATGGTAGAAGGTCACCATCACGGCGACCGGATTGCCCGGCAGGCCGAACAGCAGCGCCTGATGGCCGTTCGACGCGATGCGGCCGAAGGCCATCGGCCGGCCGGGGCGCATCGCGATCTTCCAGAAGGTCACGTCGCCGAGTTCGGCCATGATCTGCCTGGTGTAGTCGGCTTCGCCGACCGACACGCCGCCCGAGGTGATCACCGCATCCGCGTTCTCGCACGCGCTGCGCAGCGCAGCCTCAAGCGCGGCCGGATCGTCGCGCACCACGCCCATGTCGATCAGCTCGACATGCAGGCGTCGCAGCATGCCGTGCAGCGTGTAGCGGTTCGAGTCGTAGACGCAGCCGGCGTCGAGCGGCTCGCCGATCGAGCGCAGTTCGTCGCCGGTCGAGAAGAAGGCCACGCGCAGGCGGCGCCGTACCTTGACCTCGGCGATGCCGAGCGAGGCCAGCAGGCCGAGGTCGGCCGGCTGCAGCACGCGCCCCTGGTTCAGCGCGGGTTTGCCGCGGGCCAGGTCCTCGCCGCGCAGGCGGCGGTTGTCGCCGGCCCGGACCGCGTCGGCGGCAAAGCGCACCGCTTCGCCTGCCGCTTCGCCGCCCGATTCGCTGCCCGCCCCCGGCACGGCCTGCGTGAATTCCTGCGGGATCACCGTGTCGCAGCCGACGGGCATCACGGCGCCGGTCATGATGCGTACCGCCTCGCCGGCCGCCGGGGTCAGCCCGTGGGTCTCGCCGGCCAGCGCGGTGCCGATGACGCGCAGCGTCACCTCGCCGCCGTTCGCCGCCTGCAGCGCGGCGCTGGAGAAGGCATAGCCGTCCATCGCGGAGTTGTCGTGCGCCGGCACGTCGATCGGCGAGACTACGTCCTCGGCCAGCACGCGATCCAGCGCCGAGCGGATCGCGACCTGCTCGATGCCGCTGACCGGTTCGATCACCTCGGCGATGATCCGGTTGGCCTGCTCCACGGGCAGCGCGCTGGGATCGTAGTCGGACAGGCAGGAGATCACGGATTGCAGGGACGGCATGGCAGGGTTCGCGTTGGGGTTCGGTTCGGGTTCGGGTTCGGTTCGGGGCTCAGGCTGGCGAGGGGTCGTGCGCCGGTCGGGCAGCAGGGCAGCAGGACAGCAGGGCGGCGAGGGCGGTGGAGCAGCTCAGGGCCGCGCCTCGGCCCCCGCTCAGCGCGCCTCGAAGGTGCGCAGTTCGTCCAGCGTGTTGATGTTGGCGAAGGGCGCCGCGTCGTCGAACGGCACTTCGGCCAGCCGATGCTGCGAGGCCCAGGCCTCGATCTTGCGGCCGCCGCCGTTGAGGAAGACCACCAGGCTGTCCAGCGCGGTATGCGGCATCAGCAGGAATACCGGCTGGGTCTGACGGCGGCCCTGTTCGTCGACGGTGACCGGCATCGCCATCTCGGCGCCTTCGCGCTCGATTGCCTGCGCCAGCCGCGCGACCAGATCGGTCGGCAGGAACGGCGAATCGCACGGGGCGGTGACCATCCAGCGGGTCTGGCACTGTTCCAGCCCCGCCAGCATGCCGGCCAGCGGGCCGGCGAAGTCGGGCACCGAGTCGGTGACCACCGGCACGCCGAACGATTCGTAGGCGGCCAGATTGCGGTTGGCGTTGATCAGCAGCGCGCCGGTCTGCGGCGCCAGCCGCATCATCGTGTGCATCGCCATCGGCGCGCCGCGCAGCGACTGCAGGCCCTTGTCGGTGCCGCCCATGCGGCTGCCGCGTCCGCCGGCCAGGATCAGGCCGGTAATGTCTTCGCGTTCGATCATCGCAGGTGTCGGGGAAAAGCGGTGAAGCGTTGAACGGGGTCGGGGGCGAGGCGAACGCCTAGCCGCCGATATAGGACATCTCGATCTTGCGGGCCGCGCGGGCCGCGCGCACCTGCGCGTCGCCGCGCTGCTCCGAATAGTTGTCGGTGCGTTCGCGCCAGACACCGGCGATCGCGTTGGCGATCTCGAGATCGCTGTGCCCGCCGCGCAGCAGCGCGCGCAGGTCGTAGCCCTCGGTGGCGAACAGGCACAGGTAGAGCCGGCCCTCGGTCGACAGCCGGATGCGGCTGCAATCGCCGCAGAAGGCGTGGGTGACGCTGGAAATCACGCCGATCTCGCCGGCGCCGTCGCGGTAGCGCCAGCGCTGCGCCGTCTCGCCGCTGTAGTTGGCGGCGATCGGCTCGAGCGGGAATTCCGCGTCGATGCGCGCGACCACTTCATCGGACGGCAGCACCTCGTCCATGCGCCAGTGGTTGCTGGCGCCCACGTCCATGAATTCGATATAGCGCACGATGATGCCGCTGCCGCGGAAATGGCGCGCCATCGGCACGATCTCGGCGTCGTTGGTGCCGCGCTTGACCACCATGTTGACCTTGAGCGGCGCCAGCCCGACCGCCTGCGCGGTCTCGATGCCCTTGAGCACGTCCGCCACGGCGAAGTCGACGTCGTTCATGCGGCGGAAGGTGGCGTCGTCGATCGCATCGAGGCTGACCGAAACCCGCGTCAGCCCGGCATCGCGCAGCGCGCGCGCCTTGCGGGCCAGCAGCGAGGCGTTGGTGGTCAGCGTCAGGTCCAGCGGCTTGCCGGCGGGCGTCTCGATGCGCGCCAGCATCTCGACCAGCTTCTCGATGTTCTTGCGCAGCAGCGGCTCGCCGCCGGTCAGCCGGATCTTCTCGACGCCGTGGGCGACGAACAGCCGCGCGACGCGCTCGATCTCCTCGAAGCTGAGCAGTTCCGAATGCGGCAGGAAGGTGTAGTCCTTGTCGAAGACTTCCTTCGGCATGCAGTAGACGCAGCGGAAATTGCAGCGGTCGGTCACCGAGATGCGCAGGTCGTGCAGCGGCCGTCCGCGACGGTCGGCCAACAGCCCGGTCGGCGATTCGAGTTGCGCCGGAATCGCGGGCTGCATCGAGTGATAGCGATGCTCGCGCAGGTCGAAGATGGGGATGACGGATTCGGTCATGTCGTGATAGGTCGCCGCCAGACCGGCGCCGTTCTGCCGCCATTCTAGCCGAGCTTGCGTTGAGGGGTCGCCGAAGCGCCCGCGGGCACGCGCGGCCATGAAAAAGGGGACGGCGGTGCCGTCCCCCTGGATCGCGTCGTTCCCGCGCATGCGGGAAGCCAGCGTCGTTGCAAGCCCTCGGAGTCCCCGCTTTCGCGGAGACCACGGGGCTATCGTCGCGCTTGTTCGCGCTTGTTCGCGCCTATTGCTGCGCGGCGGACTGCTGCTGCGAGTCCATGGTGACCTCGCGGCCGCCGGTCTCGACCAGCACCATCGGGCCCTGCGGCAGCGGCGGCAGCGGCTTGCGCTCGCGCGGCACCCGCGGCGCCGGCACGATGCGGGCAGCGGCTTCCTGCGCGGCACGGTACTTGGCGCTGTCGGTGTGCACCCACTGCAGGCCGGCGGCGTTCAGCATCGGCTCGAGCGCGTCGGCCGACAGCGGTGCGGCTGCTGCGGCCGGGGCCGGGGCCTGGGTTTGGGCCTGCGCCGGGGCAGCCTGCGGCTGCTGCGCTGCCGGGGCGCTGACCGCCTCGACGGCCTGCTGGGCGACCGGCTGGGCGATCGGCTGGGCGATCGTTTCCTCGGCCGGTTGCTGCACGGCCTCGGCGGCCGGGGCCGGCGTGGCTGGCATGGCGACCTCGGACGTCACGTCGGCCAACGCTTTCGTGGCTGCTTCGGTGGCTGCTTCAGTAGCCGCTTGCGCGGGCACTGCCTCGGCGGCTGCCGTGGCAGGCGCCTGCGGCGCCGGGGCGGTCGGGGCGACGGCCTCGGCCGGCGACACCTGCGTGGCGGCCGAGCTGCCCGGGGCCAGTTCGGCGGCGATCACCGGAGCGGGGGCCGGCTGGGCCGGCACGGCCTGGGTCGGCATCGCGGCGGTCGGTGCGACGCCCGCGGTTTCGGCTTCGGCAGCCGCGACCGCGGCGACCGGCACCGGCGTGACGTCGGCAGCCTCGCTGGCCTCGGCCAGGGCCTGGCCGGTGGCCGGCATGGTGGCGATGGCGTTCTCGGCCTGGCCTTCCGCGCCTTCTGCGTCGGCGGTCTCGGACGTTTCGGTGGTGGCGCCTTCCTCGCGCTCGCGGCGATAGCGGTTGCGGCCACGGCGATTGCGGCGGCGGCGCTCCTCGCCCTCGCCGTTTTCGGCGGTATCGGCGGTTTCCGGCAGGTCGGCGCGGACGGCACCGGCCTCGTCGGTCAGTGCGGCCACCGGCAGCGGCTGGGTCGGGACGCCGGCTTCCAGGTCGGCCTGGTCGGCGTCGGCGGCGCGCGCCTCGCTGCGCTCACGTTGCCGGTCGCGCTGGCGCTCGCGGCGTTCCTGGTTGCGTTCGCGACGGTTTTCGCTGCGCTCGGTGCGCTCGCCACGTTCGCCTTGCAGGGCGTCCGGCTGGCGGGCTTCGGCCTGCGCCGGCTGCGCCTCGCCCTGGCGCGGCTGGCGCGGCTGACGCTCGGCGCGATCGCCACGTTCGGCGCGCTCGCCGCGTTCCGCACGTTCCCCGCGTTCGGCACGCTCACCGCGCTCGGCGCCACGCTCGCCGCGTTCCGCACGCTGGCCACGAGCGGCCTGGCGCTCGCCGCGTTCGGCGCGCTCACCACGTTCTGCGCGGTCGCCACGCTCCGTGCGCTCGCCGCGTTCACCGCGCTGGCCACGTTCGCCACGCTGGCCGCGCTCGCGCCGGCCGCCTTCGCCATTGCCGCCGGTGCGGGCTTCCGCCGCGGCGGGCTTGGCCGGCTGCACGGGAGCCGGCGCCGGACGGGCGCCGAACAGGCCCTTGAGCCAGGCGATGAAGCCGCCGCTGCCGATCGGCTGCGTCGCCGCTGCCGGAGCGGCCGGCTTGGCGGCCGGGGCTTCCTGGCGCGGGGCGCGCTCGGGGCGCGGCACCGATACCGGGGCCGGCTGCTCGGGGGTGATGCCCTTGACCGCGGCTTCCTGGCGCGGCTTGGCGTCTTCCTTCTTGCGGCTGCTGTAGCTGGTGTCCGCCTCCAGTTCCTTGGCGGCGGCCTCGGCCATGCGGTAGCTGGCCGTGCTCTCTTCCAGGCGCGGATCGTCGTGGCGCAGGCGCTCGAGCTTGTAGTGCGGCGTTTCCAGATGCTTGTTCGGGATCAGCAGCACGTTGACCTTGAAGCGCAGTTCGATCAGGTTGATGTCCTGGCGCTTTTCGTTCAGCAGGAAGGCGGCGACCTCCACCGGGACCTGGCAGTGGATCGCGGCGGTGTTTTCCTTCATCGCCTCTTCCTGGATGATGCGCAGCACCTGCAGGGCGGACGATTCGGTATCGCGGATATGGCCGGTGCCGTTGCAGCGCGGGCAGGTGATATGCGAACCCTCGGACAGCGACGGACGCAGGCGCTGGCGCGACAGCTCCATCAGGCCGAAGCGGCTGATCTTGCCCATCTGCACGCGCGCGCGGTCATGGCGCAGCGCGTCCTTCAGGCGCGTTTCGACGTCCTTCTGCGCCTTGTTCGACTCCATGTCGATGAAGTCGATGACGATCAGGCCGCCCAGGTCGCGCAGGCGCAGCTGGCGGGCGATCTCGTCGGCCGCTTCCAGGTTGGTGCGCAGCGCGGTTTCCTCGATGTCGGCACCCTTGGTGGCGCGCGCCGAGTTGACGTCGACCGAGACCAGCGCCTCGGTGTGGTCGATCACGATGGCGCCGCCCGACGGCAGCATCACCATGCGGGAATACGCGGATTCGATCTGGTGTTCGATCTGGAAACGCGAGAAGAGGGGCACGTCGTCCCGGTACTTCTTCACGCGGTTCATGTTGTCGGGCATCACCACGCTCATGAAGGCGCGGGCCTGCTCGTAGATGTCGTCGGTGTCGATCAGGATCTCGCCGATGTCGGGCTGGAAGTAATCGCGGATCGCGCGGATCACCAGGCTCGATTCGAGATAGATCAGCAGCGGCGCCTTGTTGTCCAGCGCGGCGCCGTCGATGGCCTTCCACAGCTGCAGCAGATAGTTCAGGTCCCACTGCAGTTCCTCGGCCGAGCGGCCGATGCCGGCGGTGCGGGCGATGATGCTCATGCCGTCGGGGACGGTCAGCTGGCCCATCGTCTCGCGCAGTTCCTGGCGGTCCTCGCCCTCGATGCGGCGCGACACGCCGCCGCCGCGCGGGTTGTTCGGCATCAGCACCAGATAGCGGCCGGCCAGCGAGATGAAGGTGGTCAGCGCCGCGCCCTTGTTGCCGCGCTCTTCCTTCTCGACCTGGACGATCAGTTCCTGGCCTTCGTGCAGCGCATCCTGGATGCGCGCGTTGCGCACGTCGACGCCTTCCTTGAAGTAGGCACGGGCCACTTCCTTGAACGGCAGGAAGCCGTGGCGCTCTTCGCCGTAGTTGACGAAACACGCTTCGAGCGACGGCTCGATGCGGGTGATCACGCCCTTGTAGATATTGCCCTTGCGCTGCTCGCGCCCGGCGGTCTCGATGTCGATGTCGATCAGTTTCTGACCGTCGACGATGGCGACGCGCAATTCCTCCTGCTGCGTCGCATTGAACAGCATGCGTTTCATCGCAAACCCTCGTTCCAATGCCGCGGCCGGCACCGGTAGTGCCGCGCGGCGTTTCGAAAGCACGCGAGGAAGCGAGAGGTGGCGTGAGAATTGCCGAAGGCGCCGGGGCGAATGCAAGCCGCCGGCTGGGCACGGGTGAAAGAGAGAGACGTCGGCGCGCTGCGCGGGGTTCGGACCGCCATGCCCGCCCTGCGCGAGCTGCGCGCAGGGTCAGGCGGCGATATCGGACGGAGGCCGGGGTGCGGGGGAGGGCAGCGACGACAGGATGCCGCTTGCGCTTCGGCTCGCACCGGGGCCGGCCACGAACGGCCAGGACGCGTCAAAGAGCAAGGTTGTCGGACGCGGCGGCATGCCACCACGACCTGAGCGACCGACAAGGCAGGCGCACCTGCTGCTTGTTGGAGTTCTGCGACCGGGCGCCGCGATTGTCACCATGTCGTCGATCAGGCGAGGGGCCAGGCAACCGGCCGGCACCGATTTCCGGTGCGGCGGGACTTTCTCTCACCGAAGCGAATGCCGTATCGGCATCCGCCTTCAAATTCTGTTCTACCTGAACACTCTGCTCCCACGTGACCGCGTCCGCGCCGAACCCGCCTTTGGGCGGTTTTCCTGCGCACAGCCGGTACCGTGCGTGCTGCTTGTTACTTTATTTACTGCTGTAGGCTGCCAGCGGAGCTGTCGGCCTGTACCGCCATTTGCCCGTCCGGCGCCTGCGGATTACGCGATGGCGGGGGACCGGGCCGGGCCAGCGGTGACCCGAAGTGTAAAATGCGACAATTCGCTTACACCGCTTGCGCTGCCGGCTATGGCCGGGGTAGCGCGGAAATTATATTTGAAAATGAATGAGTTACGCCATCGAATTGAAAAAGAGGTGCGATCCGGCACGGATGCGCCCCAGGTGGCGTATGTGACCATCGGGGAAGACGCCGACGGTCAGCGTATCGACAACTACCTGCTGCGGGTCGCCAAGGGCGTGCCCAAGAGCCATGTCTACCGGATCCTGCGCTCCGGCGAGGTACGGGTTAACAAGGGCCGCGTCGATGCGACCTACCGGCTGAAGCTGGGCGATGTTGTGCGCATTCCGCCACTTCGGGTGGCGGCGACGGCGGCGGCCGACGTCTACGTGCCCGCGGCCTCGTTTCCGGTGCTGTTCGAGGACGCGCATCTGCTGGTGATCGACAAGCCGGCCGGGGTGGCGGTGCATGGCGGCTCCGGCGTGGCCTTCGGCGTGATCGAACAGCTGCGCCAGGCGCGCCCCGAGGCCCGCTTTCTGGAGCTGGTGCACCGGCTCGACCGCGAAACCTCCGGCATCCTGCTGCTGGCCAAGAAGCGCGCCGCGCTGGTGCACCTGCACCAGCAGATCCGCGACAACGCGATGGACAAGCGCTATTTCGCCTGCGTCGCCGGCGAATTCGGCCACAACCGCCAGCACGCCCGCTTTCCGCTGTTCAAGTACACCACGCCGGACGGCGAGCGCCGCGTGCGCGTGCAGGCCGATGGCCAGCCGTCCCATACGGTGTTCAACCGTGTCGCGTCCTTCCCCGGCTACACGCTGCTGGAGGCCGAGCTCAAGACCGGCCGCACCCATCAGATTCGCGTGCATCTGGCGCAACTGGGCTTTCCCATCGTCGGCGACGACAAGTACGGCGACTTCGCGCTGAACAAGGCACTGGCGCGCGCTGGCGCCAAGCCGGGCCTGAAGCGGATGTTCCTGCACGCGCACCGGTTGACGTTCGTGCATCCGGGTACCGGCCAGCCGTTGACGCTCAGTGCGACGCTGCCGGACGAGTGCGAAGCCTTCCTGCGCCAGTTGAAGCAGATGGGACAGGCCGGCCACGCGTCCACGACCCACGCCCCCTAGCCGGATGACGTCATCGTCACCTCGGCGGCCCAATTTTTTCGATCGAGAACCCCCATGGCCCGGCAACGCTTCGACCTGATCGTCTTCGATTGGGATGGAACCCTGATGGATTCCACTCCGACCATCGCCAAATGCATCCAGCTTGCCAGCCGCGACCTTGGCCTGCCAGTGCCCGACGAGGACGCCGCCCGCCACGTGATCGGACTCGGGCTGAGGGACGCGCTCGAATATGCGATCCCGACGCTGGACCCGGTCGACTATCCGAAGCTGGCCGAGCGTTATCGGTATCACTTCCTGACCCGCGACGCCGAGCTGGTGCTGTTCGACGGCGTGCTGGAGATGCTGCAGGCGCTGCGGGCCCAGCACTATTTCCTCGGCGTGGCCACCGGCAAGACCCGCGTCGGACTGCAGCGGGCACTGGCCGCCACCGGCCTGACGGCGCTGTTCGATGCCACGCGCTGCGCCGACGAGACGTTCTCCAAGCCGCATCCGGCAATGCTGCACGAGCTGACGCGCGAACTGGGCCAGGAGATGGGGCGCACCGTGATGATCGGCGACACCACGCACGACCTGCAGATGGCGGTCAACGCCGGCGCCCACGGCATCGGCGTCTGCTATGGCGCCCACCCGGCCGATTCGCTGCGGGCGATGACGCCGCTGCACTGCGCCAGCTCGATCGCCGACCTGCACGACTGGCTGCATACCCATGGCTGATGCCGGTCCCGGACCCGATCGACCCGGCTCGGCGGCGGGCACGCCGGCTGTGCCGGCCGGCGCGCGCCGGCTGTGCGCGGCGGACGAGCTGGTCGAAGGCGGCGTCGGCGTGCGCTTCACGGTCGCGATCGGCGGCCGCGAGATCGGCGCCTTCGCGGTGCGCTACGAGGGCGCGGTGCATGGCTATCTGAACCAGTGCGCCCATGTGCCGATGGAGCTCGACTGGCAGGAAGGCCACTTTTTCGAATCGTCGGGCCTATACTTGATGTGCGCCACACATGGCGCGATCTATGCGCCCGACAGCGGACTGTGCGTCGGCGGACCGTGCCGCGGCGCTTCGCTCGCCAAGCTGCGGGTCGAAGAGCGCGACGGCGCCGTCTACTGGATACCGGAGTCGCCGTACGACGATCCGCCGGCGTCGCCGTCGCCACCGCCGGTGCCGTAGGCGGCGGACGCCGCGACCGCGCATCGGAAACCCCGAGAACCGCGATTTGACCGAGGAAACCCTCGGGGCCGCCTGCGCAACGATGTTTGCGCGGTGACACCCGTTCGAGAGTATTTGCATGACAGACCAGAACAAACCGTCGGTGAACCCGAACGAGCCGGATGCCGAACCGGGTCGCCACGACGAGGGCCAGGGCCGGCGAGAGGGCGGAAGCGAGGGCCGAAGCGAGGTCCGGCGTGAGGGCGGGAACGAGCCCGGCGAGCGGCTTGAAACCGCGCCCCACGCCGACTATCCGCTCGAGGCCGAGGTCCGGGACGCCGAGGCCGCCGCGCGCCGCGAGTCGGTCGAGCGCAAGGCGCGGCTCAAGGGCGAGTCGGCGGGGCCGGTCAAGACCGGCGCCGGCTGGGAGCGCGATGTGCTCGAGCGCGTGCTGATGGCGACCTTGCGCGAGCAGCGGGCCGCGCGCCGCTGGAAGATCTTCTTCCGTCTTGCCGGCTTCGCGCTGGTCGCGCTGGTGCTGTTCTCGCTGTTCGACTTCAAGCCCGACGGCGCCATCACCAGCGGCCGGCATACCGCGATGGTCACGCTGGAGGGCGAGATCGCCGCCGGCACGCCGGCCAGCGCCGAATCGATCAATGCCTCGCTGCAGGCCGCCTTTGCCGATGCCAACGCCGCCGGCGTGATCCTGAAGATCAACTCGCCCGGCGGCTCGCCGGTGCAGGCCGGCATCATCAACGACGAGATCCAGCGCCTGCGCTCGCTGCATCCGTCCAAGCCGCTGTATGTGGTGGTCGAGGAGATCTGCGCCTCGGGCGGTTATTACGTGGCGGCCGCGGCGGACAAGATCTATGTCGACAAGGCCAGCATCGTCGGCTCGATCGGCGTGCTGATGGACGGCTTCGGCTTTACCGGGCTGATGGACAAGCTCGGCGTCGAGCGCCGGCTGTACACCTCGGGCGCCAACAAGGGCATGCTCGACCCGTTCTCGCCCGAGTCGCCGCAGCAGAAGGCCTTTGCCGAGCAGATGCTGCGCCAGATCCACGAGCAGTTCATCGCGGTGGTCAAGGAAGGGCGCGGCAACCGCCTGAAGGACGATCCGACGCTGTTCTCCGGCCTGTTCTGGTCGGGCGAGCGCAGCATCGAGCTGGGCCTGGCCGACGGCCTGGGCAGCGCGGAATCGGTTGCGCGCGACGTGCTGAAGGCCGAGAACATCGTCGACTACACGGTCAAGGAGAACATCGCCGAACGCGTGGCCAAGCGCTTCGGCGCCGCGGTCGGCACCGCGGCGGCCAAGACGCTGATGTGGAGCTCGCGGGTGCAGTCGCTGTATTGATTGGATCGCCAGGGGGGGCGCTCGCGTACCGCGCGCGGCGCGGCTTGCTCGCCGGCTCCCGGCCTGGTGGCCTGCGTGCTTCTGGGCTTGCTCGGCCCGGCCCCGGCTGGCCGCTCCTCGGCTCCTCGGCTCCCCGGCTCCCCGGCTCCCCGGCTCCCCGGCTCCCCGGCCGCCTCGGCCCGGCCCCAAGGCCTGCCGGCCGGCGCGGCCAGCCGCTCAAGCCGCGAGGATCGAAAAGATCGCCGGCCGCTTGTGCAGTTCAAGCCGGCCCGGCTGCCAGGCCGACAGCGGCTGCGTGACGATGGTCTCGCTCGGCAGCGTCAGGTCCACCGCGATCGACAGCAGCGTGGTGCCGGCGCAGCTGGCCTTCAGCGCCGCCAGTAGCGCATCGTTGCGATACGGCGTCTCGATCCAGACCTGGGTTTGCCGGTGCCTGCGCGACCATTGCTCCAGTTCGCGCAGGCGCTGCGTGCGCTCGGCCGGATCGACCGGCAGATAGCCGTTGAACGCAAAGCTCTGGCCATTGAGCCCCGAGCCCATCACCGCCAGCAGGATCGAACTCGGGCCCACCAGCGGCCGCACGCGCACGCCGCGCGCATGGGCGAGCCGCACCAGATTGGCGCCGGGGTCGGCCACCGCCGGCACGCCGGCCTCGGACAGCAGGCCGGCGTCGCGGCCGGCCAGCACCGGGGCCAGCAGTTCCGCCAGCGCCGCCTCCGGCGTATTGACGTTCAGCTCGCGGATCTCGATCTGCTGGATCGGCCGCGCCAGCGGACAGGTCTGCCCGAGCTTCTTCAGATAGGCGCGCGCGGTCTTGGCGTTTTCCGCGACCAGGTAGTCCAGGCTCGCGGCGATCTGCTGCACGTCGGCCGGGATCACGGCCGGCAGCGGATCGGCTTCGTCGCGTTTGCCGAGCGTGTTGGGAATCAGGTATAGCGTGCCGCTCATGGGCGGATGTCCTCGACAGCGAAGAAGGAAGGCCCGGGGAATCAGGCCTTGAAGAAGGGATAGCCGGCGCGGCGCAGCATGCTGGTCAGCGCGATCAGCGGCAGGCCGACCAGCGCGGTCGGATCGTCGGACTCGACGCGCGACAGCAGCGCAATGCCGAGTCCCTCCGATTTGGCGCTGCCGGCCACGTCATAGGGCCGCTCCAGCCGCAGATAGGCTTCCAGTTCGTCGTCATCCAGCTCGCGGAAGGTCGCCTGGGTGCGCACGTCCTCCAGCTGGACCTCGCCGCTGCGGCCGTCCAGCAGGCACAGCGCCGAATGGAACGTCACGGTGCGGCCGCGCATCCAGCGCAATTGCGCCAGGGCCTGTTCGTGCGAGCCGGGCTTGCCGACCTGCGTGCCGTCCAGCGTGGCGACCTGGTCGGAGCCGATCACCAGCGCGCCGGGGTGGCGGGCCGCGATCGCCTCGGCCTTGCGGCGCGACAGGCGCAGCGCGGTCGCCTCGGGTGTCTCGCCCGGCAGCGGCGTCTCGTCGATGTCGGGCACGTCGATCTCGAACGGAATGCGCAGGCGCTCCAGCAGTTCGCGGCGATAGCGCGAGCTGGAACCGAGAATCAGCCTGGGAACCGCGGCGGGTGCCGCGTGGGAAGCCACTTCGGGCGCCGCACCGGGCGCCGCATCGCGTGTCACAGCGGAAGACATATAAGTGTTTGAAGCGAAAGAGGAATGCGCAACGGGCAAAGCGCGTTCGGTTTTGACCGCGGCGGAGATTTCGACGTATAATCACGCGTTTTACCGCGCAGGCATCCGCCGCGTGGTGTCCTGCAGGTGCCAAAGTCCGCTCGATTTGGACTTTGCGCGGCGGCCTCGTCACTCGACGGTTGCGGCGGCGACAGGACCAGCGTTCAGCAGCATTGCCAGCGCCAGCTTGGTACAAGGTACAGAGGCGCACTCAGCGACATGACTCAGCCCATCGACTTGCAAGCGTTCGATCTCTTCGAGTTCTGCCGGTCCTCGGGCTCGGCGGCCGGCGAGATCGCGGCGCGTGAATTGCCGCGCATCATAGCCGAGACCTCCGCCGAAGCGCCAGCCTCGGCCCCGGACGAAGTGTTCCGCTACACCATGAGCGGTTCCACTCAGGACGAAGCGGCCGAGCCCGGCAAGCCGGCGCGCCGGCGCCTGTTTCTCGATCTGGCGGTGCAGGGCAGCATGTGGCTGAACTGCCAGCGTTGCCTGGCGGTCTACGCCGAGCCGATCTCGACCGCGACCCGCTTCGAGGTGGTGGCCAGCGAAGCCGAGGCCGACGCCGCGCCGATGGACGACGACGAGATCGATGTCATCGCGGGCTCGCGCCGGTTCGATCTGCTGGCGCTGATCGAGGACGAGATCCTGCTGTCGCTGCCGGTGGCGCCGAAGCACGAGGTCTGTCCGGCGGTGCACGAGAGCCTGGTGACCGGCACCGACGGCAGCGTCGAGCCGGAACCCGAGGACGAGCAGGAAGAAAAGCGGCCATCGCCCTTCGCGGCGCTGGCCAGTCTGAAGACGAAGCACTGACGCCCGGACATGGTCCGCGGCGGCGCGCTTCGGCAGTAAAAACGTCGTACCCGTAATCAGCATCCGGCCGGGCCCGGCTACGCCTCGTGCGGGATGCGTGTGTTAATATCCGCAAATTCTCCAAGGAGTCATCATGGCTGTTCAACAGAACAAGAAGTCGCCGTCCAAGCGCGGCATGCATCGTTCGCACGATCACCTGTCCGTCGCGCCGCTGGCAGTCGAGCCGACCACGGGTGAGACGCACCTGCGCCACCACGTGAGCCCGAACGGCTACTACCGTGGCCGCAAGGTCGTCAAGACCAAGAACGACTGAAGCATTCGCTCGGCGCGACGCTGCGTCCCGCACGCGCTTGCAGGTAGAAGACATACAAAGAAGCGGCAAACTCCTTGCCGCTTTTTTGTTGGGCGCGGCAAGCGTGGACGCTGGCGCCGCTTTCCCTGCGAGGCCACCGCAGCGCGGATTCGGCGCCTCGCGCATCAGCAAACAATGACGATCAAACTCGCTATCGACTGCATGGGCGGCGATCACGGCGTGTCCGTGACGGTGCCGGCGGCGATCAGTTTTCTTGCCGCCCACGAGGATGCCGAGATGGTGCTCGTGGGGCGGCCGGATGCCATCGAGCCGCAGCTCAGGAAGCTGCACGCGCAGAACCATCCGCGCGTGACCGTGGTGGCCGCCACCGAAGTGATCACGATGGACGACCCGGTCGAGGTCGCGCTGCGCAAGAAGAAGGATTCGTCGATGCGCGTCGCGGTGACCCAGGTCAAGGAAGGCCGCGCCGACGCCTGCATCTCGGCCGGCAACACCGGCGCGCTGATGGCGGTGTCGCGCTATGTGCTCAAGACGCTCGAAGGCATCGAGCGCCCGGCCATCGCCACCACGATCCCGAACGAGCAGGGCTGGGGCACCACGGTGCTGGACCTCGGCGCCAATGCCGACTGCGAACCCGAACATCTGCTGCAATTCGCCCGCATGGCCGAGGCCATGGTGGCAGTGGTCGACCACAAGGAACACCCGACGGTCGGCCTGCTGAACATCGGCGAGGAAGTGATCAAGGGCAACGAGGTGGTCAAGCGCGCCGGCGAGCTGCTGCGCGCCTCGGAGCTGAACTTCTACGGCAACGTCGAGGGCAACGACATCTTCAAGGGCACCACCGACATCGTGGTGTGCGACGGCTTCGTCGGCAACGTGGCGCTCAAGAGCACCGAAGGCCTGGCCAAGATGATCGGCAGCATGATCAAGGAGGAATTCACCCGCTCCTGGTTCACCAAGCTGCTGGCCGGCATCGCGATGCCGGTGCTGACGCGGCTGGCGCGGCGGCTCGATCCCGCCCGCTACAACGGCGCCTCGCTGCTCGGGCTGCGCGGCCTGGTGATCAAGAGCCACGGTTCCGCCGATGCCCACTCTTTTGAGTGGGCTATCAAACGCGGGTATGATGCGGCCAGGAATGGCGTCATCGCCCGTATTTCGCAGGCGTTCGCCAACAAGACGAGCACCGCGGGCACCGCATCCGCGGGCCAGGAGACGGACCCGCCGGACGCGGGTCGCAGCGCACACGCCGCATGATCCTGCCCTGCATCACCCAGGCAGCGGCGACGCCGGTGCCCCTGGTCCCACGCCCCGCGCGCCAGCACCGGCCAGGCCGGCATGCCGCCGCGGCGGGGTCGCGCTGAGTCCGGCAATACGATCCGACACCACATGACAAGCTACGCAAAAATCATCGGCACGGGGAGCTACCTGCCTCCGCGGCGCGTCACCAATCACGAGCTCGCGGCGCAGCTGGCCGAGAAGGGCATCGAGACCAGCGACGAGTGGATCGTCTCGCGCAGCGGCATCTCGGCGCGCCACTGGGCCGAGCCCGATGTCACCAGCAGCGACCTGGCGGTCAAGGCCGCCGAGCGCGCGCTGGAAGCGGCCGGCATCGATCGCCAGTCGATCGACCTGATCATCGTCGCCACCTCGACGCCGGACTACGTGTTCCCGAGTACCGCCTGCCTGGTGCAGCAGAAGCTCGGCATCACCAACCATTGCGCGGCGTTCGACCTGCAGGCGGTGTGCTCGGGCTTCGCCTATGCGCTGGCCACCGCCGACAAGTTCATCCGCAGCGGCTCGCATCGCAACGTGCTGCTGATCGGCGCCGAAGTGTTCTCGCGCATTCTCGACTTCAACGATCGCACCACCTGCGTGCTGTTCGGCGACGGCGCCGGCGCGGTCGTGCTGACCGCTTCGGACGAGCCCGGCGTGTTGTCCTCGGCGATGCACGCCGACGGCAGCCATGTCGATATCCTGTGCGTGCCGGGCAATGTGGCGGCCGGCAATATCACCGGCAATGCCTTCCTGCACATGGATGGGCAGGCGGTGTTCAAGCTCGCCGTCAGCGTGCTCGACAAGGTCGCGCGCGAAACGCTGGCCGCGGCCGATTTTCCGGCCGAGAAGCTCGACTGGCTGATTCCTCACCAGGCCAATATCCGCATCATGCAGGGCACCGCGAAGAAGCTGGGCCTGCCGCTCGAGCGCATGATCGCGACCGTGCACGAGCACGGCAACACCTCGGCCGCGTCGATTCCGCTGGCGCTCGACGTCGCGGTGCGCGACGGGCGCATCCGCCCCGGCCACCACGTGCTGATGGAAGGCGTGGGCGGCGGTTTCACCTGGGGCGCGGTGCTGCTGCGCATGTAATTCGCAGGCCGGTGCCCGGCATCGGCGCGCGGCAACCGCTGCGCGACCGGATGCGTGATGGCGCACCGGCGATTCCATTTTCAAACCGATCGGAAACCGATGAAATTCTCATTCGTCTTCCCCGGCCAAGGCTCGCAGTCGGTCGGAATGCTCAATGCCTTCGCCGACAACCCGGTGGTGCGCGCGACGCTGCAGGAAGCGTCCGACGCGCTCGGCCAGGACCTGGCGCGCCTGATCGCCGAAGGTCCGGCCGAAGAGCTGAACCTGACCACCAATACCCAGCCGGTGATGCTGACCGCCGCGGTGGCGATCTACCGCGCCTGGCGCGAGGCCGGCGGCCCGGCCCCGGCGCTGGTGGCCGGCCATAGCCTGGGCGAATATTCGGCGCTGGTCGCCGCCGGCGTGATTCCGTTTGCCGATGCCGTGCCGCTGGTGCGTTTCCGCGCCCAGGCGATGCAGGAAGCAGTGCCGGTGGGCGAGGGCGGCATGGCCGCGATTCTCGGCCTGTCCGACGACGACGTGCGCGCCGCCTGCGCCGAGGCCTCGGCCGCCGGCGTGGTCGAAGCCGTCAACTTCAACGCCCCGGCGCAGGTGGTGATCGCCGGCGCCAAGGCGGCGGTCGAAAAGGCCTGCGAAATCGCCAAGGCCAAGGGCGCCAAGCGCGCGCTGCCGCTGCCGGTCTCGGCGCCGTTCCATTCGTCGCTGCTCAAGCCCGCCTCGGACCGCCTGCGCGAACGCATGGCGGGCCTCACGTTCTCGGCGCCGTCGATCCCGCTGATCAACAACGTCGACGTGGCGATCGTCAACGATCCGGAGGCGATCAAGGACGCGCTGGTGCGTCAGGCCGCGGCGCCGGTGCGCTGGGTCGAGTCGGTGCAGAAGATGGCCGCCGACGGCGTCACGCATGTGATCGAATGCGGCCCGGGCAAGGTGCTGGCCGGCCTGACCAAGCGCATCGACGGCAATCTGGTCGGCGGCGCGATCGTCGATCCGGCCTCGCTGCAGGACACGCTGGCGCTGGTGCGCGGCTGATCCGCGTACGGCAAACGGATACGGCTAGGCCAAGCGAACAAGGAGAAATAACGGGATGAGCAAGACCCTGGACAATCAGGTCGCGCTGGTGACGGGCGCCTCGCGCGGCATCGGCCGCGCGATCGCACTGGAACTGGCCCGGCAGGGCGCGCTGGTGATCGGCACGGCAACCAGCGAGAAGGGCGCCGCCGCGATCGGCGAATACCTGGCCGCCGAGCAGCTCAAGGGCGCCGGCGCGGTGCTCGACGTCAACGACGCGGCGCGCTGCGAGGCGCTGATCGACGAGATCGTCAAGAATCACGGTGGCATCCATATCCTGGTCAACAATGCCGGCATCACGCAGGACCAGCTGGCGATGCGGATGAAGGACGAGGACTGGAGCGCGGTGATCGACACCAATCTGACGGCGGTATTCCGCCTGTCGCGCGGTGTGCTGCGGCCGATGATGAAGGCCCGCGGCGGACGCATCATCAACATCACCTCGGTGGTCGGCTCGACCGGCAATCCGGGCCAGATGAACTATGCTGCGGCCAAGGCGGGCGTGGAAGGCATGACGCGGGCGCTGGCCCGCGAGATCGGCAGCCGCAACATCACCGTCAATTGCGTCGCACCGGGGTTTATCGATACCGATATGACCAAGGTGCTGTCGGAAGAGCAGCATGCCGCGCTCAAGACACAGATTCCGCTCGGCAGGCTCGGTCAGCCCGAGGACATCGCCAACGCGGTGGCTTTCCTGGCCGGTCCGCAGGCGGCTTATGTGACCGGCACCACGCTGCATGTCAACGGTGGCATGTATATGAACTGAGGGGGCGCGACGCCTTGGCGTCACCCCCTTTTTTAGAAGAACGGGCGCATTTCTTGCGAAAGACTGCGGACGGCATTTTCACGGGCCAAACCTGCTAAAATGCGCCCACTTTTTTGTCGAACTTCCCTGGAGGGCTAAATGGACAATATCGAACAACGCGTCAAGAAGATCGTGGCAGAGCAACTCGGCGTCGCCGAAGCCGACATCAAGAACGAATCCTCGTTCGTGAACGACCTCGGCGCCGACTCGCTGGACACGGTTGAACTCGTGATGGCGTTGGAAGATGAATTCGGCATGGAAATTCCCGATGAGGAAGCCGAAAAGATCACGACCGTGCAGCAGGCCATCGACTACGCCTCGGCGCACGTCAAGGCGTAAGCCTGTCGTATCCGGATTCCGGGCCACAGAAAACGGGCGAAGGGGTCGTCAGATCCCGTTGTGCCGTTTTCTGTGGCTTTCGTTTGTTCGAGCAAGCGGAGTTGCGGTGGAGCTGAACCTGGCTCCATCAGCGGCCATCGTGCCGCCGCGCTGCCGGCCCCGGATCGGGTCCGTCGGTCCGGCCGGCATGTTGGCCGATGCGCCGGTCCGCCGGCGCGGCGGAATCGCCATGGCGCCTTCACGGTGCCGCGGGCTGCCGCCCGTTCCGCCTTGCCTCATCCACCCGTAGGAAATCATAGTGAGCCGTCGTCGCGTCGTCGTCACCGGGCTCGGCCTTGTGTCTCCGGTCGGAAACACGGTTGCCGAAGGCTGGGCCAATCTGGTTGCCGGCAAGTCCGGCATTGCCACCATCACCAAATTCGATCATTCCGCGCTGGCGGTGCATTTCGCCGGCGAGGTGAAGGGCTTCAACGTCGAGGACTACATCCCGGCCAAGGAAGCGCGCCATATGGATACCTTCATCCACTATGGCATCGCGGCCGGCACCCAGGCCCTGCGCGACAGCGGCCTGGAAGTGACCGAGGCCAACGCCGATCGCATCGGCGTGCTGGTCGGCTCGGGCATCGGCGGCCTGCCCATGATCGAGGATACGCACGCGGAGCTGACCAACCGCGGCCCGCGCCGGATCTCGCCCTTCTTCGTGCCCGGCTCGATCATCAACATGATCTCCGGCCACCTGTCGATCAACCATAACCTCAAGGGCCCGAACCTGGCCGCCGTGACCGCCTGCACCACCGGGCTGCACAGCATCGGCCTGGCCGCGCGGCTGATCGAGGCGGGCGACGCCGACGCGATGCTCGCCGGCGGTGCGGAATCGACCGTGTCGCCGCTGGGTATCGGCGGTTTCGCCGCAGCGCGGGCGCTGTCGACCCGCAACGACGATCCGGCAGCCGCCTCGCGTCCGTGGGATGTCGATCGCGACGGCTTCGTGCTGGGCGAAGGCGCCGGCGTGATGATGCTCGAGGAGTACGAGTCGGCCAAGGCGCGCGGCGCGAAGATCTACGCCGAACTGTCCGGCTTCGGCATGAGCGGAGACGCGTTCCACATGACGGCGCCGAGCACCGACGGTCCGCGCCGCTGCATGGTCAATGCGCTGAAGAACGCAGGCGTCAACCCGGACGAAGTGCACTACCTGAACGCGCACGGCACCTCGACGCCGCTGGGCGACAAGAACGAGTCCGACGCGATCAAGCTGGCCTTCGGCGAGCACGCCTACAAGATCGCGGTGAACTCCACCAAGTCGATGACCGGCCATCTGCTGGGCGGCGCCGGCGGCCTGGAGTCGGTCTTCACGGTGTTGGCGCTGCATCACCAGGTCGCGCCGCCGACGATCAACATCTTCAATCAGGACCCCGAGTGCGATCTCGATTACGTGCCGAACACCGCGCGTGAGATGAAGATCGACGTGGCCGTCAAGAACAACTTCGGCTTCGGCGGTACCAACGGCACGCTCGTCTTCCGTCGTGCCTGAAGCCGGCGCCCGCCGGCCCCTCCCTTGCTTGCTGTCCCGGGGACGTCATCCGCAGCGTTGGCTGCTGACGGCGTTCCTGGGCTGCGAGCTTGCCGCGTTGCTGTGGTTGCTGTGGCGGGCAGGGCAGGGTTGGGCGGCGGGCGAGACGGCGCCGCTGTGTTGGGCGGTCCTGGCAGTGGCTGCCATGCTGTCGGGTGGCCGTACCTGGCGAGGGGCGTGGCGGGCGGCGGCATGCCGCCTTGCCGGCGTCGCGCCGGGCGGTTCGCCGGCTCGGATCGTCGTCGCGTTGCCCGACGGCGGCCAAGTCAGGGCCCGCGTGGTGGCGTGCTGGCAGTTGGGCGGGGTTGCCGCGGTGCTTCGGCTGGCGCCTGTGGAGTCCGGGCAAGCCGCCGTGCCACCCGTGCTGGTGATGGGCAGCGGTGGCGTTCCGGACGATCGGGACAGCGCCTCCGGTGCCTCGCGGCGAGCGATGCTGCGGGCGCTGCATGCGTCCTCTGGGCCGCTTTGAACACGATCGGCGGCCCAAGCGGTGCCGCTTAATGCATACTGACGCCCGGTGGCATTCGCCCCGGCTGTCAATACGCTTTTCGCTCCACGGCGGTTTCGCGGGG
The DNA here is from genome assembly GCF_026210475.1 of Cupriavidus cauae. Lineage (NCBI taxonomy): Bacteria > Pseudomonadati > Pseudomonadota > Betaproteobacteria > Burkholderiales > Burkholderiaceae > Cupriavidus > Cupriavidus cauae. The sequence goes on along the minus strand of NZ_CP080293.1, from coordinate 3,151,098 downwards.
TGCGGCGTAGGTAAAATACAACGTTTGTTTTGACAGCGATACCAAGAGATACACTGCAGGTGAACTATTCGTGAGCGAACGCGAAGCCGACCAGCTCCTTGTTGAACGCGTCCAGCAGGGCGACAAGCGGGCCTTTGAACTGCTGGTGGCCAAATACCACCGCAAGATCATCCGGTTGATCTCGCGTCTGGTCAGGGACCCCGCTGAAGTGGAGGATGTGGCGCAGGATGCCTTTATCAAGGCATATCGCGCCTTGCCCCAATTCCGCGGGGAATCGGCGTTCTACACCTGGCTGTATCGGATCGCTGTCAACACGGCCAAAAACTACCTGGCCACGCAGGGCCGCCGGCCCGAGGCGTCCAGCGACATCGATGCCGAAGAGGCTGAAACTTTTGCGGATGGTGAGCAACTAAGGGATATCAATACGCCGGAGTCGATGCTCCATACGCGCCAGGTGGCAGACACCGTCAACCGCGCCATGGAGGCCCTGCCGGAGGAATTGCGAACCGCCATCACGCTGCGCGAGATCGAAGGCCTCAGCTACGAGGAAATCGCCGAAGCGATGGGGTGTCCGATCGGTACGGTCAGATCGCGCATTTTCCGGGCACGCGAAGCGATTGCGGAAAAATTACGCCCGCTGCTGGGAACGGCAGAAGGCAAGCGGTGGTAGAAGTCAAAGACATGTCGTGCGGCCAGCGTTGCAGCCTGCTCCTGCATCGAGAAGCGACAGTATTGTGACGGGATTGTTCGGTGTTCGATGGTTATCGAGGGGTTGGAAATGGGTCAGGCTCACAGGCAATCGGTTCATGCGCCCGAGGCAGCGGAGCAGATTTCCGCATTGATCGACGGCGAACTGGCGCCGAATGAATTCGAGGCCGTGCTGGCGCTCGCGAAAAGCGAGCCGGGCCAGGAGCAATGGTCGGTGTTCCAGTTGATCGGCGATACGCTGCGTTCCGAGGAGCTGGCCCATGCCGGCTCGACCGCGGCCTTCGTGTCGCGCTTCGCCAGCCGTCTCGAAGACGAGCCGCATCTGCTGGCGCCGGCCGCGCTGGCCGATGCGCCGGTACGCCGCCACCGTCTGCTGCTGCGCCCGTCGTGGGTGCGCCGCGTGATGCCGGGTACCGCGATCGCGGCCGCCGTCGCGGCGGTCAGCTGGGTGGTGGTGCCGCAAATGCGCGATGCCGATCCGGCCGCGCCCGGCGCCATCGTCGCCAGCACCAGTGAAGGCGTCCCCGCGGCGCCCAAGGCCACCGGCGTGCTGACCGTCGCCGCCGATGCCGGCCAGATGATCCGCGATCCGCGCCTGGACGAGTACCTGCGGGCTCACCGGGTGTCCGTGACGACCAACGCCATGGTGCCGACCATGCGCAACGTCGCCAATAGTGCAAGCTTCTCTCAGGACAACACGCAGGAATAATGCCGGACATGCAAAAAGGATGGGCGCCCGCCCATGCAGCGGGCGCACAAGGAATAAGGGCCCTGAGGAGGTCCTTTTTTCTCGCCTTGTGCCTGACGGCCGCGGTGGCGACGGCACAGACGCCCGAGCCCACGCTGGCGCGCCGCGATGCCGCGGCCTGGCTTGGCAAGATCCACCGCGCCGCGCAGCGCGAAAACTACGTCGGTACTCTGATCTACCAGCGTGGCAGCGTGATGCATGCCTCGCGCATCCAGCATTTCAGCGACCTGGTGCACAACGAGTACGAGCGGCTCGAGACGCTCGACGGCAAGCCGCGCGAGGTCCTGCGCCAGAACGACATCGTCCATAGCCTGATCCCCGAAGCCAAGCTCGTGGTGGTCGAGCGCCAGGACGCCAAGGACCGTTTCCCGGCACTGCTTGCCACCAACAAGGGCGATGTGCTCGATCTCTACGAGATGCGCAGGCTGTCGCCGGAACGCGTGGCGGGCATGGAATGCGAAGTCTTCTCGCTGGTGCCGCACGACGGCGCCCGCTATGCGGTCCGCCTCTGGGCCGAGAAGCACTCCGGCCTGCTGATGCGTGCGCAGACCATCGGCGAGGGCGGCAAGGTGCTCGAGCAGGTCGCGTTCTCGCAGATCGAGATCGGCGTGCCGTCCGAAAAGCAGAAGATCCTCGGCGCGATCAAGAGCGCCGCCAACTGGCAGCGCTACGAGATCAACTACCAGCCGGCCAATATCGCCGAAGAGGGCTGGCTGATCACGGTGCCGGTCAAGGGTTTCCAGAAGATTCGCGAGGTCCGTCGCCCGCTGGGCGATCTGCGCAGCGCGCAAGGCAGCGGCCGCGAACAGGTGTTCGAGGTGCTGCAGGTCGTCTACAGCGATGGCCTGACCGGGCTGTCGGTATTCATCGAACCGGTATCGGAGCAGCGGGTGCGCCGCGAGGGCGTTGCCTCGCTGGGCGCGACCCAGGTGGTGGTGCGCAAGGTCGCCGATTTCTGGATCACCGTCGTCGGCGAGGTGCCGGCGGCCACGGTCAAGCAGTTCGCGGCCGCGGTGGAATACCGCGCGCCCAAGCCACGCTGAGCCGGGATGCGGCGCGCGCCGGCGCGCCCGCCTGCACACGCCGGGCAATTCTTCGGATGTTCTCCGCACGGTTGCGTGGACACCCTTCGGGCTGGCCCTGACTGGACCGGACGCCCCGGCTTGCTTACCCTGTTACGCTGAACTCGCGGGAGTCGACCATGTCGTCAAACTATTACGCCGTGGCCAGGACCATGGCATTGGCCGCCGTGCTGGCGGCGGGTCCCATGCTGGCCACGCCGGTCCATGCGCAGGCCACCGCTTCCAATTACAGCCTGCCCGACTTCACCGACCTGGTGGAGCGCGTCAGCCCGGCCGTGGTCAATATCCGCACCACCGAGCGCGTGCGTTCGCGCGGCATGACGCCCGAGGACGAGGAGATGGCCGAGTTCTTCCGGCGCTTCTTCGGCATCCCGATGCCGGGCGCGCCGACGCCGCCGGGAACGCCGCGCCGCGGCCAGCCGCCGCAGGGCGAGGAGCAGAGCCGCGGCGTCGGCTCGGGCTTCATCATCAGCCAGGACGGCTACGTGATGACCAACGCCCACGTGGTCGCCGACGCCGAGACCATCTACGTCACGCTGCCCGACAAGCGCGAGTTCAAGGCAAGGCTGATCGGCACCGACCGGCGCACCGACGTCGCGCTGCTGAAGGTCGATGCCAATGGCCTGCCGCGCCTGCAGATGGGCGATTCGAACAAGATCCGCGTCGGCGAATGGGTGCTGGCGATCGGCTCGCCGTTCGGCCTGGACAACAGCGTGACCGCCGGCATCGTCTCGGCCAAGGGGCGCGACACCGGCGACTACCTGCCGTTCATCCAGACCGACGTCGCGGTCAACCCCGGCAACTCGGGCGGACCGCTGATCAATCTGCGCGGCGAGGTGATCGGCATCAATTCGCAGATCTACAGCCGCAGCGGCGGCTACATGGGCATCTCGTTCGCGATTCCGATCGACGAGGCGCTGCGCGTCAGCGAGCAGCTGAAGTCGACCGGCAAGGTCACGCGCGGCCGTATCGCGGTGGCGATCGGCGACGTCACCAAGGAAGTCGCCGATTCGCTGGGCCTGGGCCGGGCGCGCGGCGCACTGGTCGGCAGCGTCGAGCCGGGCGGTCCGGCGGAGAAGGCCGGCATCGAGGCGGGCGACATCATCCTGAAGTTCAACGGCCGCGATATCGAACGCGCCTCGGACCTGCCGCGCCTGGTCGGCGAGACCAAGCCGGGTACGCGCGTGCCCATGCAGCTGTGGCGCAAGGGCGGGACCCGCGAGGTCACCATCACGGTGGCGGAGCTGGAGCCGGATGCCAAGCCGCGTCCGCGCGCCGGCACCACGCCGGGCGATGACGGCGCGGCGGGCGCCAAGCCCAATGCGCTGGGACTGGTGGTCGGCGATCTGTCCGAGGCCAGGTTGCGCGAGCTGAAGATCAAGTCCGGCGTCGAGGTCCAGGCGGCCGAAGGCGTCGCGGCACGTGCCGGCATTCGTCCGGGCGACGTGATCCTGCGCCTGGGCGACACCGATGTGACCAGCGCCCGCCAGTTCAACGAACTGGTGCGCGGCCTGGACAAGAGCCGGATGGCGGCGGTCTTCGTGCGCCGCGGCGACGCCACCCAGGTGCTGACGCTGCGCCCGAACGGCGGCGCACGCTGAGGCAGGCCGAGTCGGGTTGAAGGGGGGCGAGTCGGACCGAGGCCGACTGGCGCGAAAAAAAACGCCCCAGATATGCGCTCCGGCCGTCCCCGCGCAAGCGGGGCGCCGGCGCCTTTCCGGGCGGACTGCGCGGTCGGTCCAGGGCGCTTTTCTGCGCCCGGACGACCGCGATATCGATGCCGCCGTCGTTGCCACGGCATTTTCCCGCTTCGCTCTGCGATTGAGCACCGGGACCCCCTTGAAAATCCGGTAAAATCGCCGTCTGGCGCGAAAGCCGCCGACCCTGTGAAACGGTCGGGCCCAAGCGCGCCACCAACCTGCGGCCGGGCCCAGGCGCGCCCGGCGGGCCGCCCGTCCCTCCGCCCATGACATGCTGTGCCGCGGCCGGATGCGCGTACGTCGCCATCGCCCGTTGCCAATGCGCTGCCGCGGCGCTCCCCTGACCAACCGATGGACCATATCCGTAACTTTTCGATCATTGCCCATATCGACCACGGGAAATCGACCCTGGCCGATCGCATCATCCAGCTGTGCGGAGGCCTTTCCGACCGCGAAATGGAGGCCCAGGTCCTGGATTCGATGGATATCGAAAAGGAGCGGGGCATCACGATCAAGGCCCAGACCGCTGCGCTGAGCTACAAGGCGCGCGACGGCAAGCTCTACAACCTGAACCTGATCGACACGCCGGGACACGTCGACTTCAGCTACGAAGTCAGCCGCTCGCTGTCCGCCTGCGAAGGCGCGCTGCTGGTGGTCGACGCCTCGCAGGGCGTCGAGGCCCAGACCGTGGCCAACTGCTATACCGCGATCGAGCTCGGCGTCGAGGTCGTCCCGGTGCTCAACAAGATCGACCTCCCGCAGGCCGATCCCGACAACGCGATCCAGGAAATCGAGGACGTGATCGGCATCGACGCGCATGACGCGACCCCGTGCTCGGCCAAGACCGGCCAGGGCGTCGAGGACGTGATCGAGGCGCTGATCGCCAAGGTGCCGCCGCCCAAGGGCGACCCCGACGCGCCGCTGCAGGCGCTGATCATCGATTCGTGGTTCGACAACTACGTCGGCGTGGTGATGCTGGTGCGCGTGGTCAACGGCACGCTGCGTCCCAAGGACAAGGTGCTGCTGATGGCCAACGGCTCGCAGCATCTGGTCGAGCAGGTCGGCATCTTCTCGCCCAAATCGATTCCGCGCGAGGCGCTGTCGGCCGGGCAGGTGGGCTTCGTGATCGCCGGCATCAAGGAACTGAAGGCGGCCAAGGTCGGCGACACGATCACCACGGTGACGCGCAAGGCCGAGGCGCCGCTGCCGGGCTTCAAGGAAGTCAAGCCGCAGGTGTTCGCCGGCCTCTATCCGGTCGAGGCCAACCAGTACGAGGCGCTGCGCGAATCGCTGGAGAAGCTGCGCCTGAACGATGCCTCGCTGCAGTTCGAGCCCGAGGTCTCGCAGGCGCTGGGCTTCGGCTTCCGCTGCGGTTTCCTCGGCCTGCTGCATATGGAGATCGTGCAGGAGCGGCTCGAGCGCGAGTTCGACATGGACCTGATCACCACCGCGCCGACGGTGGTCTACCAGGTGCAGATGCGCGACGGCACCATGGCGCAGGTCGAGAACCCGGCCAAGATGCCCGACCCCAGCAAGATCGACGCGATCCTGGAACCGATCGTCACGGTCAACCTGTACATGCCGCAGGATTACGTCGGCTCGGTGATCACGCTGTGCACGCAGAAGCGGGGCACGCAGGTCAACATGAGCTACCACGGCAAGCAGGTGCAGCTGACCTACGAGATTCCGATGGCCGAGATCGTGCTCGATTTCTTCGACCGGCTCAAATCGGTATCGCGCGGCTATGCGTCGATGGACTACGAGTTCAAGGAGTACCGCGTTTCCGATGTGGTCAAGGTCGATATCCTGATCAACGGCGACAAGGTCGATGCGCTCTCGATCATCGTGCACCGTTCCAATTCGCAATACCGGGGCCGCGAAGTTGCCGCGAAGATGCGCGAGATCATTCCGCGCCAGATGTACGACGTCGCCATCCAGGCGGCGATCGGCTCGAACATCATCGCGCGCGAAAACGTCAAGGCACTGCGCAAGAACGTGCTGGCCAAATGCTATGGCGGCGATATCTCGCGCAAGAAGAAACTGCTGGAAAAGCAGAAGGCCGGCAAGAAGCGCATGAAGCAGGTCGGCACGGTGGAAATTCCGCAGGAAGCGTTCCTGGCCATCCTGCAGGTGGAAGAGAAATGACGCGCCGGACGGCAAGCGTGGCGAATCGGCGCAGCGCCGGTCCAGCCCACACGCCCTCCGGTTCGTACCAATAAGATTTCGCCAACGATCTAGCCGTCATGAATTTTGCACTGATCCTTTTTGTGCTGGTGGTCATCACCGGTATTGCCTGGGTAGCCGACAAGCTGGTGTTTCAGAAGCAGCGCCGCGTTTCGGCGCAGGCCGCGCTGGCCGAGTTCGATGCGCGCCGCGCCGCGATGCCGGGGCACGGCTCGGGCACCGACTTCGAATCCTCGCGCAGCCGGCTGGCCGAGGAAAAGCTGCGCCAGCCCTGGTGGCTCGAATATTCGGCCAGCTTCTTCCCGGTGATCCTGGCCGTGTTCGTGCTGCGCTCGTTCGTGGTCGAGCCGTTCAAGATCCCGTCCGGCTCGATGATCCCGACGCTGCTGATCGGCGACTTCATCCTGGTCAACAAGTACGAATACGGCCTGCGCCTGCCGGTGATCAACAAGAAGATCGTCTCGCTGGGCGAGCCGCAGCGCGGCGACGTGATGGTGTTCCGCTATCCGAAGGATCCGTCGCTCGATTACATCAAGCGCGTGATCGGCGTGCCCGGCGATGTGGTGACCTATGAAAACAAGCGGCTGACCGTCAACGGCAAGCCGGCGCAATACGACGCGCTGCCCGATTATCTGGACGAGGAGCGGCTGTCGTATTCCAAGCATTACAAGGAAACCCTGCCGGGCGGCGCGCCCCATGGCATCCTGAACGACGCCGACCGGCCGGCCTTCGTGGCCGGTGCCGACCCGGATTTTCCCTTCCGCGAAAACTGCACTTACAATCAGCAGGGCGTGACCTGCAAGGTGCCCTCGGGTCACTATTTCGTCATGGGGGATAACCGGGACAACAGCCTGGATTCGCGCTATTGGGGCTTCGTGCCGGACGAGAATATCGTCGGCAAGGCATTCCTGATCTGGATGAATCTCGGCAACCTGGGCCGGGTGGGGTCGTTCCAATAAACGGCGGCCGCCGGCCGGAGCGCGCCATTCGATTACCTCTTCGGGAACGCAGTACTGACATGAACCTCGACGCCTTGCAGCAACGACTCGGCTACCGTTTCAGCAAGCCCGAATTGCTGCAGCAGGCGCTGACGCACCGCAGCCATAGCGCGCACCACAACGAGCGGCTGGAATTCCTCGGCGACTCGGTGCTGAACTGCGCCGTCGCGGACATGCTGTACGGCATGTTCGGCAAGCTCGACGAGGGCGACCTGTCGCGGGTGCGGGCCAATCTGGTCAAGCAGCAGGCGCTGTACGAGATCGCGCAGATGCTGCAGCTGTCCGAGTCGCTGCGGCTGGGCGAGGGCGAGCTGAAAAGCGGCGGTTTCCGCCGCCCCTCGATCCTCGCGGACGCCCTCGAAGCCATCGTCGGCGCGGTCTTTCTCGACGCCGGTTTCGAGGCCGCCCGCAGCCTGATTCGCAAGCTCTATATCCCGATCCTCGAGCAGGTCGATCCCCGCACGCTCGGCAAGGACGCCAAGACGCTGCTGCAGGAATACCTGCAGGGCCACAAGATCGCGCTGCCCCAGTACAACGTGATCGCGACCCACGGCGCCGCCCATAACCAGCAGTTTGAAGTCGAATGCATCGTGCCTAAACTGGAGGTGCAGGTATTCGGCACCGGGGCCTCGCGCCGCGCCGCCGAACAGGCCGCCGCCAAGCTGGCGCTGGAAGAGGTGCAGCGGCTGGTGCCCCAGCTGCTCAAGCGCAGCCGCGCCGAACGCACCGGCAAGACCCGCAAGCAGCCCGTTCCCCCGGATCCGCAGTTGTCTCTCAGGTTGAAGGAATGACCGAATCGAATCGCCCGCAGCCGGAGTCCACGGACTCCGCGGCGGCAAACCCGCCCGCAGCATTCCGCTGCGGCACCGTGGCCATCGTCGGACGGCCCAACGTCGGCAAGTCGACCCTGGTCAATGCGCTGGTCGGCCAGAAGATCAGCATCACCTCCCGCAAGGCCCAGACCACGCGCCATCGGCTGGTCGGCATCCAGACCACCGACGATACGCAGTACGTGTTCGTCGATACGCCGGGCTTCCAAACCCGGCATGCCAGTGCCCTGAACCGTTCGCTCAATCGCGCCGTGACCTCGACGCTGTCGTCGGTCGACCTGGTGCTGTTCGTGGTCGAGGCCGGCCAGTACGGGCCCGACGACGAGAAGGTGCTGACGCTGCTGCCGCGCAATACGCCGGTGCTGCTGGTGGTCAACAAGATCGACCGTCTGCCCGGCGACCGGCGTTCGGAGATCATGTTCCCCTTCCTCGAGAAGATGGGACACCAGTTTCCGTTCCGCGAGGTGGTGCCGATGTCGGCCAAGACGCGCGACCATATCGAACGCCTGCTCGGCATCATCCGGCCCTATCTGCCGGAAGGCGAGCCGATGTACGACACCGACGCGCTGACCGACCGCAGCGAGCGCTTCCTCGCCTCGGAGATCATCCGCGAGAAGGTGTTCCGCTGGACCGGCGACGAGCTGCCGTACACCAGCACCGTCGTGATCGACAAGTTCGAGACCGAAGGCCGGCTGCGGCGCGTGTTCGCCACCATCCTGGTCGAGCGCGATGCGCACAAGGCGATGGTGATCGGCAGCAAGGGCGCCAAGCTCAAGCAGATCTCCACCGAGGCGCGCCTGGACATGGAAAAGCTGTTCGACGGCAAGGTCTACCTGGAGCTGTGGATCAAGGTCAAGAGCGGCTGGGCCGACAACGAAGCCGGATTGCGTGCCTACGGATATGAGTGACCGCCCGGCGGTCCCGGCGCCTGCGCGGCGCGGGACCGCCTCCGCGCGCCGCGCGGACCCGGTGGCAGAGGAAGCCGCCGAAGTGCTCGACAGCGTCGGCGCCGAGCTGGCCGGCGCGCGCGCGATGATGGATCGCGCGATGCGGATCGTACCGGCGCGCACCGAGCTGCGCGTGGTCAATCAGCCGGGCTTCGTGCTGCATGCCTGGCCGTATCGCGAAACCAGCCTGATCGTCGATGTCTTCACGCGCGACCATGGCCGCATGGCGCTGGTCGCCAAGGGCGCCAAGCGCCCGCATTCTGCGCTGCGCGCGGTGCTGCAGCATTTCCTGCCGATCTCGCTGTCGTGGAGCGGGCGCGGCGAGGTCAAGACACTGACCAAGGCGGAGTGGATCGGCGGCATGCCGCCGCTGGCCGGCGAGGCCCTGCTGTCCGGCTTCTATCTGAACGAATTGCTGCTGCGCTTCTGCCCGCGCGAGGACGCCCACGAAGCGCTGTTCCGCCATTACATGGCGACGCTGACGCGGCTGGGGCAGGGCGAGCCGGCCGGACTGGTGCTGCGCGGGTTCGAGCGCGTGCTGCTGCAGGAGACCGGCTTCGCGGTGGCCTTCGACCGCTGTACCTCGACCGGCGAGGCGGTGCAGCCGGGGCTCGACTACGTCTACCAGCCGGAGCGCGGCGTGCGGCGCGCGCATGCCAGCGATCCATCGTCGTGGCCGGTGGTATCGGGGCAGACGCTGCTCGACATGTCCCGCGACGACTACAGCCGGCCGCAGACCGTCACGCAGGGCCGCGCGCTGATGCGCTTTCTTCTGCATTATCATCTGCAAGGCGTGCCACTGAAGACGCGCCAGATCCTGATCGACCTGCAAGCCCTGTGATCTCCCTATGATTTTCCACGCTCATCCCGGCGTCATTGCGCTCGGCGTCAACATCGACCACGTTGCGACGTTGCGCAACGCGCGCGGCACCGTCTATCCGGATCCGATCCAGGCCGCGCTGCAGGCCGAGGAGGCCGGCGCGGACCTGATCACGCTGCATCTGCGCGAGGACCGCCGCCATATCCGCGATGCCGACGTGCGCGCGCTGCGGCCGCAGCTGGCCACGCGGATGAACCTCGAATGCGCGCTGACCCAGGAGATGCTGGACATCGCCTGCGAGATCCGTCCGCAGGACGTCTGCCTGGTGCCCGAGCGCCGCGAGGAAGTGACCACCGAAGGCGGGCTCGACGTGGCGGGGCGATTCGAGCAGGTCAAGGCGGCGTGCCGCCAGCTGGCCGACGCCGGCATCCGCGTGTCGCTGTTCATCGATGCGCAGGCCGAGCAGATCGAGGCCGCCGCCGCCAGCGGCGCGCCCGTGATCGAGCTGCATACCGGCCGCTATGCCGATGCCGAGACGCCCGAGGCGCAGGCGCTGGAATTCCGCCGCATCGCCGACGGCGTCGAGACCGGCCTGAAGCATGGCCTGGTGGTCAACGCCGGCCATGGCCTGCACTACACCAATGTGCAGCCGATCGCCGCGCTGCCGGGCATCGCCGAACTCAATATCGGCCACGCCATCGTCGCCCACGCGGTATTCGCCGGCTGGCAGAACGCGGTGCGCGAGATGAAGGCGATCATGGTCGCCGCCCGGCTCGGCACGCGCTATCCCGCGCCGAAGGCTCCGGCGTGATCTACGGCGTCGGCACCGACATCATCCAGATCGAGCGCGTGCGCGGCGTGATGGCCCGCACCGGCGGCCGCTTCGCCGAGAAGGTGCTGGGCCCGCAGGAGCTTGCCGTCTATCATCGGCGCCGCGCGCGCGTCGAAAAGCGCGGCCTGGCCTTCCTGGCGACGCGTTTCGCCGCCAAGGAGGCCTTCTCCAAGGCGATCGGCCTGGGCATGCATTGGCCGATGACCTGGCGCGCGATGGAGCTGCTGAACCTGCCGTCCGGCGAGCCCTATGCGCACTGCCACGGCGAGCTGGCGCAATGGCTGGACGAACGCGGCCTGACGGTGCGCGTCAGCGTCAGCGACGAACACGACTATGCGGTCGCCTTCGCGATCGCGGAACGGACCGGGCCGGCCGAGACCTCGGGCGTGTCCCTACCCAGATAACTCCCTCTCTTTCACCGATGACCAAGAAGAACGCAGGCAAGCGACCGGGCCCGGTCGTGCTGGATGTCAAGGGCAAGCAGCTGGACGCCGACGATGCGCGCCGCATCTCGCATCCGCTGACCGGCGGCGTGATCCTGTTCGCGCGCAACTTCGAGTCGCGCGCGCAACTGGTGTCGCTGACGCGCGAGATTCGCGCGCTGCGCGACGACGTGCTGATCTGCATCGACCATGAAGGCGGGCGGGTGCAGCGCTGCAAGACGGACGGCTTCACCCATCTGCCGGCGATGGCAAAGCTGGGCGAGCTGTGGGATCGCGACGTGCTGGCCGCGACCCGGGCGGCAGTGGCGTGCGGCTATGTGCTGGCGGCCGAGCTGCGCGCCTGCGATATCGACCTGTCGTTCACGCCGGTGCTCGATCTCGATTACGGGCGCAGCGGCGTGATCGGCGATCGCGCCTTCCACGCGGATCCGCGCGTGGTGGCGATGCTGGCCAACCATCTGACCCATGGCCTGCTGCTGGCCGGCATGGCCAACTGCGGCAAGCATTTCCCGGGGCACGGCCACGTCGAGGCGGATTCGCATGTCGCGGTGCCGGTCGACGAGCGCACGCTGGACGAAATCCTGGAACAGGACGTGCGGCCCTATCAGTGGATGGGCATGACGCTGGCCTCGGTGATGCCGGCCCACGTGATCTACCCCAAGGTCGATCCCAATCCCGCCGGCTTCTCGCGCTATTGGCTGCAGGACATCCTGCGCGGCCAGCTCGGCTTCGAGGGCGTGATCTTCAGCGACGACCTCAGCATGGAGGGCGCCAGCGTCGCGGGCACCGTCACGCAGGGCGCGCGTGCCGCGCTGGATGCCGGTTGCGACATGGTGCTGATCTGCAATCATCCCGAGCGCGCCGACCAGCTGCTGGCCGAGCTCGACGTGTCGATCGACAAGGCCTCGCAACGGCGCGTGCGCCGGCTGTTCGCGCGCGGCAAGGCGATGGACTGGAACAAGCTCGAGCAGGACGCGGGCTATCGCAGCGCGCTGCGGCAGCTGCGCGACGAGGCGCTGATCGGCTGAGGCCGCAGCGCTCGCGGCAATCATCGCGCCGCAACGAAAAAGGGCAGCCGGTCGGGCTGCCCTTTTTTCGTCTCGGCACGGACCGCGAGGGTCCGTCTGCCTCGCCTTAGTTGGCGCGGCTGCGGTATTCGCCGGTACGGGTGTCGATTTCGATCTTGTCGCCGATATTGCAGAACAGCGGCACCTGCAGTTCGAAGCCGGTATTGATCTTGGCGTTCTTCAGCACCTTGCCCGACGAGGTGTCGCCCTTGACGGCGGGCTCGGTGTAGACGATCTCGCGCACCAGCGTGGTCGGCATTTCGACCGAGATGGCCTTGTCGTTGTAGAACACCACTTCGACGTTCATGCCGTCTTCGAGGTAGTGCAGGGCATCGCCCATGTTGTCGCTTTCGACTTCGTACTGGTTGTAGTCGGCGTCCATGAACACGTACATCGGGTCGGCGAAGTACGAGTAGGTGCATTCCTTGCGATCCAGCACGACCACTTCGAACTTGTCGTCGGCCTTGAACACGGCCTCGCCCGGTGCGTCGGTCAGCAGGTTCTTGTACTTCATCTTGACGACCGCGGCGTTGCGGCCCGACTTGTTGTACTCGGCCTTCTGCACGACCATCGGATCGGCACCGATCATGAACACGTTACCGACGCGGAGTTCCTGTGCGGTTTTCATCTGAACTAATCTTCCTGAATTAAAAATGTCTGGGAGTTCGGCGTGGCGAGGGCGCGCCGGGGCGGCGCGTTCGCGATCCGTGCTCAGTTCCGCGCGGGGCCCGCAGGCTCGGACGCCGTCAGGCGCCGTGCGGGCAACCCAGGATTTCCAGCCCGGTCGCCATCAAATCAACCCGCTATTTTACCCGACTTTCGCAAAACGCTACGAGGTTCGCTGCGAGATCGCCCAGCGCGGCCAGGCTGTGCTGCCAGCGCTGCGCCGTGCGCGCCAGGCCGGGCAGCGCGTCGCGCAGGCCGTCCCACGCGGCCGCGATGTCCTCGGGCGGCGCGGCGCCGTTCCACACATGCCAGAAGCGCGTCATCGCCTCGGCGTGGGCCGGCTCGCCGATCTGCTGGCGGTACAGCGCCAGGAAGGCGTCCAGCTTGACGCGATGGGCGTCGTCGGCCTGCGGATAGATGTGCCAGACGAAGGGGCGCGCGGCCCATTGGGCGCGCACGAACGAATCCTCGCCGCGCACGAAGTTGACATCGCAGGCCCACAGCAATTCGTCGAACTGTTCCTGGGGCAGGAAGGGCACCTGCTGCAGATGCAGCCGGCCCAGCGTGCAGGCCGCCCCCGGCGACGCTGCCGCCGCGGCGTCCGTGCCCGCCCAGGCGAACGCCTGCTGCGCCGCCGGGCCGGACGGCATCAGGCACTGCACCGGCTCGTCGCCGTCGCGCCAGCGGGCCAGCAGCGCCGGCAGCGCCGGGTTTGGGTAAGCGAACAGGCTGACCCGGCGCGCGCCGTCGATCGGCGTGACGCCGAGCCGATGCCACAGCCGCGCCTGTGCTGCCGGCGAGTCCGTAAAGCTGCGCCGCTGCATGGCGAGCAGCGATTCGCGCAGCACGCCGCCGGTGCCCGGCTCGAAGCCGGGGAAAAAGAAGTACTTGACCAGCGGCAGGCGCGGATGCGGCGACGCCATGCCGTGATGCTCGCGCACCCAGGGCTCGGCGCTCAGGTATTCGAGATTGACCCACACCGGCTTGCGCGGCGCCTGCGCCATCCGGGCGACGAAGGCCGGCGGCAGCTCGCAGGCGAAGGCCTCGATCACCGCGTCGTGCGGCGCGATGTCGCCCATCGACTCGCCCGCTGACTTGCCTGCCGACTTGCCCGCCGACTTGCCTGCCAACTCGCCAGCCGACTTGCCTGCCGACTCGCCCACGGTCTCTCCGGCCGTTTGGCCCCCGGACTCGCCCGCCGGCCCGGCCAGCCCCTCGTCGCTGCCCGCGACCCAGCGGCGGACCTCGACGCCGGCCAGGCGCTGGCGGTCGGCAGCGGGGTCGATGGCCGGCGCCAGGCGCGCAAAGCTGGCCAGATCGTCGACCCACAACCGCACGGCGTGGCCATGCTCCTGCGCGAGTTGGCGGGCCAGCCGCCAGCAGACACCGATGTCGCCGAAGTTGTCGATCACGGTGCAGAAGATGTCCCAGGAGCGGATGGTCATAGGGAAGTCGGCCGTTTCCGGCGCGGGCCAGGCCCGGTGAGGCGAAGACGGGGCCGCCGGTTTGGCAGGAGGCGGGCGGAATTGCTCTAAACTTGCGATTTTAGAGCCCCGCCAGCCTTCGCGCGTGCAGCGCGTCACGTTTGCGGCGGCCCCTCGCATGTCCCTGCCGCCTTCCCCGATGTCACGTCCGGATCCGCAACCCACTGGCACGCCCGCCGAGGTCGAGCCGCGCATCGACACGCCTGCCGAGGCCGAGCCGCACCTCCACGCGCCCGAGCCAGGGCCCGACACGCCCGGGTCGACGTCGCCCGCCGCCAAGGCTTCGTCGGCCGACGCTTCGGTCGCACCCGCGAAGGCCGGTGCACCGCGGCAGGAGCCGCAGCGGAAGCCGGAGCAGGGGCCGGAGCAGGGGCCGGAGCAGGGGCCGGAGCTTGAACAGGAATCGGAGCAGGAAAGCCACTTCGACCCTCGCCCCGTGATCGCCGCGCTGCCGGGCCTGCCCGGCGTCTACCGCTATTACGACGCGGCCGGCGGCGTGCTCTATGTCGGCAAGGCGCGCGACCTGAAGAAGCGCGTCTCGAGCTATTTCAACAAGACCCAGCTGTCGCCGCGCATCGCGATGATGGTGTCGCGCATCGCCCGCATCGAGACCACGGTGGTCCGCAGCGAGGCCGAGGCGCTGCTGCTCGAGAACAACCTGATCAAGGCGCTGACGCCGCGCTACAACATCCTGTTCCGCGACGACAAGTCGTACCCCCTGCTGAAGCTGTCGGCGCATCGCTATCCGCGCATGGCGTACTACCGCGGCGCGACCGATCGGCGCCACCAGTATTTCGGCCCGTTCCCGAGCGCGCATGCGGTGCGCGAAAGCATGCAGATCCTGCAGAAGGTGTTCCAGCTGCGGACCTGCGAGGACACCGTCTTCAACAACCGCACCCGGCCGTGCCTGCTGCACCAGATCCACCGCTGCACGGCGCCCTGCGTCGGCGCGATCAGCGAGGAGGATTACGCGCGCGACGTGGGCAACGCCGCGCGCTTCCTGCAGGGCCGACAGAAGGAGGTGCTCGAAGGCCTGCAGCAGAAGATGGAGCAGCACGCCGAGCGGCTCGAGTTCGAGCAGGCCGCCGCCGTGCGCGACCAGATCGGCGCGCTGTCGACGGTGCTCAAGCGCCAGGCCGTCGAGGAAGTGGGGCAGAGCAGCGATATCGATATCCTGGCCGTCGCGGTGCAGGGCGGACGCGCCTGCGTCAACCTGGCGATGGTTCGCGGCGGCCGCCATCTGGGCGACAAGGCCTACTTCCCCGCGCATGTCGAGGAGGCCGCGATGATCGTCGACGAGGAGGCCGAGGACGTCGTTGCCACCGCCGAGGGCGGCGCGCTGTCCGATCCAGCCAATTCGGTCGAACCGGCCAATTCGGTCGAACCTGCCGAACCTGCCGAGGCGGCCGCGCCTGCGGAGTCCGGCGCCGCGACGGCCGAGCGCGTCGCCGCCAACGTGCTGGCCGCCTTCATGGCGCAGCACTATCTCGATCAGCCGGTGCCGCCGATCCTGGTGGTCAGTCACGCGCCGGCCGACGGCGCGCTGATGGAGGCGCTGACGATGCAGGCTGGCCGCCGCATCACGCTGGTGCGCCAGCCGCAGGGCCAGCGGCGCGCTTGGCTGGAGATGGCGCAGCAGGGCGCGGCGCTGGCGCTGGCACGGCGCCTGGCGGAGCAGGGCAGCCAGGAGGCCCGCACGCGGGCGCTGGCGGAGACCATCGGCATCGAGCTCGACGATCTGGGCGCGCTGCGGGTCGAATGCTTCGACATCAGCCATACCGCCGGCGAGGCGACGCAGGCCTCGTGCGTGGTGTTCCATCACCATGCGATGCAGAACAGCGAATACCGCCGCTACAACATCGACGGCATCACGCCCGGCGACGACTATGCGGCGATGCGCCAGGTGCTGACGCGCCGCTATCAGAAGCTGGTCGAGCGCAGCCAGGAGGACAGCGCCGCGATGCCGCATATCGTGCTGATCGACGGTGGCAAGGGGCAGGTCGAGGTCGCGCGCCAGGTGTTCGAGGAGCTCGGTCTCGATATCGGGCTGCTGGTCGGCGTGGCCAAGGGCGAAGGCCGCAAGGTCGGCCTCGAGACGCTGGTGTTCGCCGACGGCCGGCCCGCGCTGGAACTGGGGCAGGGCAGCGCGGCGCTGATGCTGGTGGCGCAGATCCGCGACGAGGCGCACCGCTTCGCCATCACCGGCATGCGCGCGCGCCGTGCGAAGACGCGGACCACCTCGCGGCTGGAGGAGATCGAAGGAATCGGCGCGCGCCGGCGGCAGAAGCTGCTGACCCGTTTCGGCGGCATCCGCGGCGTGATGGCGGCGAGCGTCGACGAGCTCGCCAGCGTCGACGGCATTTCGCGCGCGCTGGCCGAGGAAATCTATCGGCAGTTGCACTGACGCGGCGTCCGGTTGCGGTGACCGGTTGCGGTGACCGGTTGCGGCATCGGTTGCGGCATCCGGTTGTGGGACGCCGGTGGCCGCACTCCGGTCGTGGTCCCCCCGGTTGCAGGTCCGACATGGGTTCGGCCGCCGATACCGGCCACCGCCGGCGCGGAACGTGATCGGTCGTCCCCGCTTCGAGAAATGCTCAATTGATGTCGGAATCGGCGACAATCGCGTGATTGTCCCGTCTTCGACCCTGCCGATCCGCCTATGCCGCTGAATATTCCGATCCTGCTGACCTGGCTGCGCGTGGCCATGATCCCGCTCGTGGTCGGCGTCTTCTATCTGCCCGATGCCTGGCTGTCGATGCCCGCCAAGAACCTGACGGCGGCCGTGTTCTTCATCGTGGCGGCGGCCACGGACTGGCTCGACGGATTCCTGGCGCGGCGCTGGAACCAGACCTCGTCGTTCGGCGCCTTCCTCGACCCGGTTGCCGACAAGCTGATGGTCGCCGCTGCGCTGCTGTCGCTGCTCGCGCTGGACCGCGTCAGCGATCTGATCGCCCTGGTGATCATCGGGCGCGAGATCACCATTTCGGCGCTGCGGGAGTGGATGGCGCAGATCGGTGCCTCCAAGAGCGTCGCCGTCAATTTCCTGGGCAAGCTCAAGACCACGTTCCAGATGATCGCGATCCCGCTGCTGCTGTTCGATGCGCCGCTGTTCGGCATCGACGCCGGCATGCTCGGCGGCTGGCTGATCTACGTCGCCGCCGTGCTCACCCTTTGGTCGATGTTCTATTACATGAAGCTCGCCTGGCCGCAGATCCGGGAGCGCAGCGCGGCCGCCGCCCGGGCCGCCGCGCAAAAGTGAGGATCAGTGCAAAAATATGCTTGACTTCATTGTCGGATGTTTGCATAATTTCGTTCTCGCTTCTGACGAAACAAAACGAACGAAGCGAGATGCAGCAAGAAGCGGTCTATATGCAGTGATTTAGCACCGTGTTGTTGCAAGTGCAGTACGCAGGACACTGCGGGAGTAGCTCAGTTGGTAGAGCGCAACCTTGCCAAGGTTGAGGTCGCGAGTTCGAGACTCGTCTCCCGCTCCAGAATTTTCTGGTCGATCCGGTAGCGATTTCCGGGTTTGCCGCAGCAGGTGTCATGCGGGAGTAGCTCAGTTGGTAGAGCGCAACCTTGCCAAGGTTGAGGTCGCGAGTTCGAGACTCGTCTCCCGCTCCAGTCCGAAAGGGAAGCAGCGCTTCCCTTTTTAGTTTGCGATGCTGCCGCATCGGCCTCCGGCGCCCGGAAGCCGCAGCGGCTACAATCCAGCATCCAGGTCACCCGGCGGGGTGGCAGAGTGGTTATGCAGCGGCCTGCAAAGCCGTGTACGCCGGTTCGATTCCGACCCCCGCCTCCATCGATCTTCCCCCTCTGTTGCGCCCGATCCGCGGCGCCCGATCCGCGGTTTTCGCCGCCGATCCCGTGCCCTCGCGGGCATTCACAGCGGTCTCTCGCTGACTTTTCTCTGTCTCTGCGCGGCGTTTTTGCGGTCTTATCGCGGCTTTACCGCGTGGCTCGCGTGATACATTACGTCTATCGCACCAGTCGTCGCCGTTGCTGGACCATGCTGGCAACGTGCCCAGGCCTCGCGCCCCGGGCACCGCTGCCGGTGGCGACGACTCCCATTCGGTTTCATTTCCGCAGACTGTCCGCCCGGGCGGCGCCGGCACCAGGCCCCGTCGATGGCGGCGTGTCCGCGTCGATCGGGACCGGATCGCCGTTCGACTTCCCGGCGCCACGCCGGCCATCAGAAGGAAACCACCACGCATGCATCACGCTACTCCGCTCATCAGCACCATCGTCGGCGGCATTGTCCTGGCATTTGTCCTCGGTGCGTTGGCGGGGCGTTTACGGTTGCCGCCCTTGATCGGCTACCTGTGCGCGGGCGTGGTGGTCGGACCGCATACGCCGGGCTATACCGCCGACCAGGCGCTGGCGCCGGAGCTGGCCGAGCTGGGGGTGATCCTGCTGATGTTCGGCGTGGGCCTGCATTTCTCGATCCGCGACCTGATGGCGGTGCGCAAGATCGCGATCCCCGGCGCGGTGGCGCAGATCGGCATCGCGACACTGCTTGGCATGGGCGTCGCCTGGGGCTTCGGCTGGAGTTGGGGCCAGGGCCTGGTCTACGGGCTGGCCCTGTCGGTCGCCAGTACCGTGGTGCTGCTGAAGGCCTTGCAGGATCGCGATCTGGTCGACAGCGAGCAGGGCCGCATCGCGGTCGGCTGGCTGGTGGTCGAGGATCTGGCGATGGTGCTCGCGCTGGTGCTGCTGCCGGCGCTGTCTGGCCTGCTGGTGCCGGCCGGTGCCAGCGGGGAGGCGCCGGCGGCCAGCGTCACGGACATCCTGCTGACGGTGTCGCTGACGCTCGGCAAGGTCGCGGCCTTTGTCGCCGTGATGCTGGTGATCGGCCGCCGCTTCATTCCGTGGATGCTCGAGCGCATCGTCTGGACCGGCAGCCGCGAACTGTTCCGCCTAGGCGTGCTGGCGACCGCGCTCGGCGTCGCCTTCGGCGCCTATTCGCTGTTCGGCGTGTCGTTCGCGCTGGGCGCGTTCTTTGCCGGCATGGTGCTGGCCGAGTCCGAATTCAGCCATCGCGCGGCCGAGGAATCGCTGCCGCTGCGCGACGCCTTCGCGGTGCTGTTCTTCGTCTCGGTCGGCATGCTGTTCGACCCGATGGTGCTGGTGCGCGACCCGTGGGGCGTGCTGGCGACCGTATCGATCATCGTGGTCGGCAAGTCGGTGGCGGCCCTCGGCATCGTGCGGATGTTCGGTTATTCGAACCGGACCGGCATGACGATCGCCGCCAGCCTGGCGCAGATCGGCGAGTTCTCCTTCATTCTGGCCAGCCTCGGCGTGTTCCTGCAGATCCTGCCGGAACGCGCGCAAAGCCTGATCCTGGCGGGCGCCTTGCTGTCGATCGTGCTCAACCCGCTGCTGTTCCGCTGGCTGGACCGCTATGTGGCGCGCCAGAGCGAGGCGGGCGAGGCGCAGGCGGCCTGACGATCCGGCGGGGGCCGCGTCCGGGCCTCCTGATAGGCCCCCGATTGGCCCCCCGAATGGCCTGCCGCTTGGCACGCCGATCGGTTCGCCGCGTGGATCGCCGAGCGGTTCGCCGCGTGGATCGCCGAGCGGCTCGCCGCGTGGATCGCCGAGCGGCTCGCCGCGTGGATCGCCGATCGGTTCGCTCATCCTTCCCGCTTTTCCACTTCTTCCAGTTCCAGTTGTGGCGCCGTCCGGCGCAGGTATTCGGTAAAGGCCAGCAGGCCCTGGGTCGGATACTTGTCCCGATGGACCACCAGGTGCCAGGGCCGCACCAGCCGCGGCAGGCCGCGGCGCAGCGCCACCAGCGTGCCGCGCTCCAGCTCGTCGCGCACCACATGCAGCGACAGGCAGCTGACACCAAAGCCGCTCATCACCGCGCGCTTGATCGCTTCGGCGTTGCCGAGCTCCAGCGCAAAGCGCAGCGGCCCGAGCAGCGGGGCAAGCCGTTGCTCGACGATCTCGCGCGTCCCCGAGCCGCGCTCCCGCACCAGCCAGTCCGCCTCGCGCAGCGCGCGCAGGTCGCCATCGGCCTGTGCCAACGAATGCCCGGCGCCGACGACCACCACCATCTCGTCGTCGCACCAATGCACGCTGGTCAGCTCGCGTTCGTGGCAGGTGCCCTCGATCAGGCCGATATCGGCTTCCAGCCGCAACAGCTCCTGCAGCACGTCATGGGTGTTGCCGATGCGCAGGTCCAGCGCGCAGGGCTGTTGCTGGGCCTGACGGAAGCCGGTCAGCAGGGCGGGCAGCAGATAGCTGCCGATGGTGTTGCTGGCGGCGATGCGCAACTGCACGCCGGCGTCGGCGGCGAAGCGTTCCAGCTCGTGCGCCTGGTCCAGTAGCGACAGCGCGCGGGGGAAGAACTGGCGTCCGGTCTCGTTGATGGTCAGGCGTTTGGCGACGCGGTCGAACAGGCGCCGGTCCAGCGCGCGTTCCAGATCGGCCAGCGCGGCGCTGACGGCGGACTGCGACATCGCCACCGCATCGGCGGCGGCGGTCGTGCTGCCGTGCTGGACCACGGCCACGAAAACGGCAAGCTGACGCAGCGTCAGCCGCAAGGGGCGATGTTGCATATCTATAAACCTGGTAAGAAATAACGATATTACCTGTTTTACAGATGAAATGTCGGTTGTTACGCTGGCGTCATTCCTACACGCCCGTGTCGTCCCTGCGCCATGCCGACCACCTCGATTCCTGCCGCCGCCCCCGTCGCCTCCCCAGCCCCATCCGTTCCGTGGCGCTATCGCCTGCTGACGCTTGCCCCGCTGGGCGCAATTGCGTGGCTCGCGCTGATCCTGTCCGGGCTGCCTGCGCTGTCGCAATTGGGCGTCAGCCCGCTGATGCTCGCCATGTGCGCCGGCATGGTCGCCTGCAATACCTTGCCGCGCCACTGGCTGGCGCCGCTGGCGCCCGGCATGCAGCTGGCCCGGCAGACGCTGCTGCGGCTGGGCGTGGCGCTGTACGGCCTGCGGCTGACCTTCGGCTCGATCGAGGCGCTCGGTGTCGGCGGCGTGGTGGCGCCGTTGCTGATGCTGGCGGCGACGCTGTGCGTCGGGGTCTGGGTCGGCACCCGCTGGCTGGGCCTGACCCGCCGCGAGGCGGTGGTGGTCAGCGCGGGCAGCGCGGTGTGCGGCGCGGCTGCCGCGATCGCGGTGGCCTCGATCGCGCGCACCGACGACCGGCAGACCGCGGTCGCGGTCGCCACCGTGGTGCTGTTCGGCACCGTCGGCATGCTGCTGTATCCCTATCTGTATGAACTGGTGACCAACGTCTTGCACTGGCAGGTCGGCGAACGCGCCTTCGGCATCTATACCGGCGCCACGCTGCACGAGGTCGCGCAGGTTATCGTCGCCGGCAAGGCGGTCGGCGAGTCGGCGGGCGATGCCGCCGTGCTGGCCAAGATGGTCCGCGTGCTGGCGCTCGGCCCGCTGCTGCTGGTCCTGGCACTGTGGCCGCGTGCCGAAGACCGGGTGCAAGGCGGGCAGGGTGCAACGGCCGGCGGTCGTGGGATCGACTGGGCGCGGATCCGCGCGGCGATCCCCTGGTTCGCGCTCGGCTTCGTCGCCGTGCTGGCGATCAATTCCTTCGGCCTGGTGCCGGCCGAATGGAAGCCGGGCCTGGTTGCCTTCGATAACTGGCTGCTGGCCTGCGCGATGCTGGCGATCGGTCTGCACACGCGAATCGGCGACCTGCTGCGCGCGGGCCGCAAGCCGATGCTGCTGGCGGCGCTGCTGTTCGTGTTCCTGGTGGGCGCCGGCGCGCTGCTGTGCGCGGTGCTTCTCTGACCCCGATCGAATCAGTCGGCGGCAGGGATTGAGGATTGAGGAATTGAGGGATTGAAGGTCGGCGGGCGGGGCTGCAATGGCCCCGCATCGGCTTGGTGCCGCCGGGTCGCACGGCAAGGTGCTGCCGGGGTGTGAGGCAAGGCGCTACCGGAGCGCGAGGTAAGGTGCTGCCGGGTGCGAGGAAGGTGCTAGCGGCGGTGCAAGGCAAGGTGCCGCTGGGGGGGCAGGGTACGGTGCCACCGTGGCGCGGGTCGTACCGTATAAGTACGGGCGGGGGGGCTTGCGGCGTGGTTGGTGCGGCCGACGGGACTCGAACCCGTAAGCCCGGAAAGGCGGCAGATTTTAAGTCTGCTGAGTCTACCAATTTCTCCACGGCCGCACGGCAAGCCCGGTATTGTGGGCGGTCGCCGCCCGGGACGCAAGCGCCGCATGATCGCTCCGATACCCTTGCCCGCAAGGATGTTACTGGCGGTAACAATGTAGAACTCGCCGTTGCACCTGTGATTGGGCGTAGGCCTAGAATACGGGTATAAAGATCAACCTTGCGAGGAGCAAGATCATGAAACGTTGGTTGCTCGCAGGGCTTGGCGTGCTGGCTGCGATGGCCTCAGGCGCCGCGATGGCCCGTGTCGACGTCGGCGTGGTGATCGGCGTGCCGGGCGTCGTGGTCGGCGGTCCTGCCTACTATCCCCCGCCGGCCTATGTTGCGCCCCCGCCCGTGGTGGTGGCGCCGGCGCCGGTCTACTACGGTCCCCCGCCGGTGGTGGTGCGGCCGCCGGGTTACGGCTACTACGGTCCTCCGCACTATGGCCCGCCGCGCTACTACGGGCCGCCGCGCTATTACGGTCATCCTGGCCGGCACTATCACGGTGGACGGCACGGCCACTGGCATGGCGGCCACGGCCATCGCCACTACCGCGATTGATCCGGCGAAGCGAGCGATCTGAAGCACAAGGGCCCCTGCGGGGCCCTTTGCTTTTTTGGCATGGCTGTTTTGCCCGACAAAGGTGCCCGGCGTCGTGGTCACCGAAGTGGTGCCGGCGCTATACTGCCGGCTCATTGTTTATCGATTCAGGAGAGTGGTATGCAGCAAAAGTCCGTGCTGACTGCGGAAGACGTGAAGAAGGTGATGGCCGCAGCCGAAGCCGAGGCCAAGGCCCATCACTGGGCCGTCTCGATCGCCATCGTCGATGACGGCGGCCATCTGCTGGCTCTGCAGCGGCTCGACGGCGCTGCGCCGATCTCCGCCTATATCGCGACCGAAAAGGCCCGCACCTCGGCGCTGGGCCGCCGCGAATCGAAGATCTACGAAGACATGATCAACAACGGCCGCAATTCGTTCATGACGGCGCCGGTGCTGCAGGGCATGCTGGAAGGCGGCGTGCCCATTATCGCCGGCGACCAGGTGGTCGGCGCGGTCGGCGTGTCGGGCGTCAAGTCCAGCGAAGATGCGCAGATCGGCCGTGCGGGCATTGCGGCGCTGGGTGTCTGATCCGGCGGCTTCGGCCTGATCGTTCTTCATCGGCCGCCGGCGGTTGCGGCGGCCGGGCCCGCTCCGTCCTCGAGCGGGTTGCCCGATGCCGGGATGCCGCGCGATGCGGCATGCCACGGCGAGCGGCTTACTTCGTCAGAATCAGTTTTCCGTAGCGCGTCTTGCGCAGCGTGTAGACCTCGCCGTTATGCAGGATCGGCAGCGTGGTCGCGCCCCGCATCAGCGCTTCCAGCGGCACCGCCTCGGCGGTCTGTGCGGGGGCTGCATGGGCAGCCGCATTGGCGCTGCGATTGTCGCGCACCAGTGCTTCGAGGCGGGCCACCGCCGACTTGACCGTCGCCATCGCCGACGGCGCCGCAGTCTCGCGGCGCGCGTTCGGCGCCGGATTCTCGTTCACCACCACGCGGCGCAGCGACAGGCGGCGGCGGGTGACTTCGCGCGGTTGCGTCAGCGGCAAGGCTAGGGTGCTCATCGATGGGGCTCCTGTTGGGGGATGGTCGGTTCACGGCGCCGGGAACGGTGGCTGCCGTCGTGCCGTTCATATTAAATGAGAATCGTTATCATTACAACGACTCTGTGCATGATATCGGGCGGCCGAAGGCAGCGCTGCCAAAAAACGCATTTGGTTTCATTCGAAACACAAAAGAAAAAGCCCCACCGCAGGGTGGGGCTTGGGGAAAGCGGCGCGGCACTGCGCGCCGCTGGGGGTCTTACTGCTTCGGCTCCGTGATGAAGCCGATCTTGCCGAGACCGCCGTGCTGCGCGGCGGCCATCACCTCGGCCACGCGCTCGTAGCGCACGTCGCGGTCGGCGCGCAGATGCAGCTCGGGCTGCGGCTGTTGCTGGGCCGCCTGCGCGATATTGTTCTGCAGCGTCGTGTCGTCGATCTCCTGCTGGTTCCAGAACACCTTGCCGGCCGCGTCGATCGACAGGTTGATGTTCTGCGGCTTGGGATCGTTGGGCTGATTGGTCGCACGCGGCAGGTCGATCTTGACCGCGTGATTGATCACCGGGATGGTGATGATGAAGATGATCAGCAGCACGAGCATGACGTCGACCAGCGGCGTCATGTTGATCTCGCTCATGACTGCGTCATCGTCATCGTCGAGAGTACCGAATGCCATGATGACTTCCTTTCGAGCGGAGGGCGGTCCGCGTCAGTTCAGTTCTTGACCGCGAGGCGCACCGCGTTGTCGTCGGCGGCGCGGGTGCCGGTCGGGCGCACGCGGGCGCCGGTGACGAAGTAGGCGTGCAGATCGTGCGCGAAGCGGTTCAGCTTCGAGATCACCGCCTTGTTGCCGCGCGTCAGCGCGTTGTAGCCGAGCACCGCGGGGATCGCCACGGCCAGGCCGAAGGCCGTCATGATCAGCGCTTCGCCGACCGGGCCGGCGACCTTGTCGATGGTCGGCACGCCCGAGGCGCCGATGCCGATCAGCGCGTGGTAGATGCCCCAGACGGTGCCGAACAGGCCGACGAACGGCGCGGTCGAGCCCACCGAGGCGAGGATGGCCAGGCCCGACTGCATGCGCGAAACGGCATCGTCGATCGCGCTCTTGAGCGAGCGGGTCAGCCAGTCGGAAATATCCATCACGTCATGCAGCTGCGGCTGGCTGGCGCGATGGTGCTGGGCCGCTTCCTTGCCGGTCAGCGCCAGCGTGCGGAACGGATTCGATTCGCTGCTGCCGAGCGTTTCGAGCGCATGGTCGAAATCGTCCGAATGCCAGAAGCGCTTTTCCGCGCCCTGCGCCATTTTCTTCAGGCGGACCAGATCCCACGCCTTGGTGAGAATCACGATCCATGACGCCAGCGACATGACGAGCAGAATGATGGCGGTCGCACGCATGACGAAATCGCCTTGCGCCCACAGATGGCTGAGTCCGAGGTCCTGCATGATGGTTCCTGGTAAGTCGTAAATCGTATGGAGGGTTCAGTTCAAATCAGTTCAGCTCGAAAGCGATCGGCTGCTGCGCGGTGACCGCGATCGCACGACCATTCTCGACATAAGGCTTGCAGCGCATCCGCTGGACCGCGTCGATCGCGGCCTGGTCCAGGCGCGACGAGCCGCTGGAGCTCACTACGGCGGTCTTGACGACCTTGCCGGTATCGTCGGTGGTCAGGCGCACCACGGTCTTGCCGGTCTCGCCCATCCGCCGCGATTGCGACGGGTAGGTCGGTTGCGGCGGCGTGCATTGAATCTCGCCGATCCCGACGGCGCGCGGACCGGTGGCGACCGGTGCCGGCTCGGGCGGCGGCGGAGGGGCGGGCGGAGCCGGCGGCGCGGGCGGCGCTTCCACCGCGGTCGGGGTCGGCGGCAGCGCCGGCGTCGGCTCGATGCGCGGCTCCGGCTTCGGTTGCGGCTTGGGCTGCGGCGTCGGCTTGGTGACCTTGACCTGCTTGGGCGGGGTCTCCGGTTTCGGCGTCGGCTTGGGCGGCTCCGGTGCCGGCTGCTGCGGCGGTTCCAGCGGAATGATACGGGCGATGATTTCGGGCGCGATCACCGCTTCGGTCATCTTGCGCGCGAGCCCACTCTGGATCAGATACAGCAGGCCGGCGTGGAAAAGCAGAACGGCAAGCGTGATCTTCAGGAAACGTTGATCGAACATGTGAGACAACAAATTTCGGCTAACCGGCGTTGCAGGCGCGGCCTTCCGCCCGAAGGCGGCTACGGTGTGTCGGGCGCGAGCGGCGCGGCGATTCGGCTGGTCTGCAGCCGTCCCAGCAATCTATTTACGGCGAAACAGCACCAGCGAAATACCGCAACCAACCAGCAGGCTAATCAGCAGTTCCATGATAAACGCTCCTTCAAAGTCAAAGCCCGGGGGAGCGCCACTCTCTGGCAGCGTGTCAGCGCGTGAGTATAAACGATAATGATTCCTATTTGTCGGCCTTCTCGCCACATAACCCTGCAGGAGAGCGGGTCGGCCTGGCGGCGCCGTGCGGGGGTCGCCCCGACTAACTGCGCCCGGCAAAGCGAGCTAGCATACGAAAAAGGGGGCCGGTGAACTGGCAGGCGGCCCGCACGACAAAGGGTAAAGCAGGCGGAACAGCAGGCGATCGAGGTCAGTAAAAGAGCACGCGGCAGGAACAGCGGCAAAGCAGGCCGAGAACCAAGCGAAAAAAACGGCGAAGGAAGCGGCGGCGACGGTCCTCCGTCGCTCGTCCGGGACGAGGAGCCTTGCCCATGGATTTCACCCGCAGCATCGACGAGGACCGGCCGGCGCTGTTGCGCGCGGCCCCCGGGGCGGGCGCCACCACGGCGCTCGACTGGATGTGCGCCCAGTTCGCGCTGCGCGTGGTTTGCGCGCTCGGACCGCGTTTCAATCTGCGCAGCAATATCAACGACGTGCTGACGGTCAGCGCGCAGGAGCTGGTGTGGCCCTACGGCGTGGTGATGCGCGTGCAGCGGTTCCTCGCCGCGCGCTGCGCCGACATGCCGGCCTGGCGCGGCGCGGGCCGGCTGACTCCCGAGGAATTTCTCGAGCGGCACGGCCAGTGGAACAGCGCCTTCGACGAGGGGGCCCTGTTCTATTACCTGGACGAGTACGTCAAGCACCATGCCAAGGACATGTTCACCGTGTTCGAGGTCTCGGCCGCCGCGCTGGCGGCCCGGCTCGACGGCGAGCGCGTGCTGCTGGTCCGCAATATCGACATGCTCAGCCATGTGCTGGACCTGCCCGACCACGAGCGCAAGCTGCTGCTCTTCGCCGCGCTGGCCAAGTACAAGCGCGACCTGCGCGCGGTGATGGTCGACTGCAAGGTCGCGCACAGCCAGGAAGCCTTCCAGATCCTGGCCGGGCTCACCGGGGCCGCGCCGGCCCAGGTGGCGGCGTCGCTGCGGCCGGGCTCGCGGCTCGAGACGCTGAACCTGATCGAGCAGCCGCTGCCCGAAAACAGCGTGACCGATCTGGGCGACCTGATGCGGCTGTCGGACCGGCTGCTGCATGTGCTGCTCGGCAACTACGCCGACGAGGCCGAGATGATGGCGGTGTTCACGCGCCCGGCCGCGCCGCCGACGCTGTCGAGCACCGACTACCCCCATGTCGAGAGCGACGCCCGCTATCTGACCGCGCTGCTGGCCAACGCCACGCGCCAGCATGCCGAGGGCGTCAACGTGCTGATCTACGGGCCGCCCGGCACCGGCAAGACCGAGTTCGCGCGGCTGCTGGCGCGCGAGGCCGGCTGCGAGCTGTACGAGGTCGACTGCCTGGACCGCGACGGCAACAGCCTGTCGGGCAAGGACCGCTATCGCTCGCTGCAGGTCTCGCAGGCCTTCCTGCGCGGCCGCGCCAATACCGCGCTGCTGTTCGACGAAGTCGAGGACGTGTTCCCCGGCTCGGCGCGCGAGCTGATGAGCCTGTTCGGGCAGGAGGACACGCGTGCCTCGGTCAACGGCAAGGCCTGGGTCAACCAGACGCTCGAGCGCAATCCGGTGCCCGTGATCTGGATCTCCAACTCGATCCGGCAGATCGATCCCGCCTATCTGCGCCGCTTCCAGTTCCATCTGGAGCTGCGCATTCCGCCGCCTCAGGTGCGCGAGAACATCATCCGCAAGCACCTTGGCGGACTGGCGGTCGACGATGCCTTTATCGCGTCGCTGGCGGCGCGCCGCACGCTGACGCCGGCGCAGGTGCAATCGGCCGCGCGCTTCGTGCAGCTGGCCCAGCCCGGCATCGGCGAACCGGTCGAGACGCTGATCCTGCGCCAGCTCGAACACGCCGACCGCGCGATGGGACTGCGGCCCGAAGCGGAGACGCGGCCGGTGGTCACGCATTACCGGCTCGATCGGCTCAATCTGGAAACGCGCTATCGGGTCGAGCGGATCATCCAGGCGCTGCAGGCGCGGCGACGCGGCACGCTGTGTTTCTACGGCCCCCCGGGCACCGGCAAGACCGCCCTGGCCGAGCATATCGCCGCCGCGCTGGAGCTGCCGCTGATGATCCGGCGCGCTTCGGACCTGATGAGCAAGTACGTCGGCGAGACCGAGCAGCAGATCGCGGCGATGTTCGCGCGCGCCGAGGAAGACGGCGCGGTGCTGCTGCTCGACGAGGCCGACAGCTTCATGCAGAGCCGCCAGCAGGCGGTGCGCAATTACGAGGTGTCCGAGGTCAACGAGATGCTGCAGGGGATGGAGCGGTTCAACGGCATCTTCGTCTGCACCACCAATCTGTTCGACCGGCTCGACGAGGCCGCCTTGCGCCGCTTCTCGTTCAAGATCCGCTTCATGCCGCTGCTGCCGGCGCAGCGCGAATCGATGTTCGTCGACGAGGCGCTCGACGGCGATGCGTCCGCGCTGGACGATGCGATGCGGCGCGAACTGGCGGCGCTCGACGGCCTGACGCCGGGGGACTTCGCCACCGTCAAGCGGCAATGCGCGTTGCTGGGCGAAGCGCTGACGCCGGACGAATTCCTTGCCCAGCTGCGCCAGGAGCATGCGGTCAAGCCTGAGGTGCGGGAGCGTCGTCCGCTGGGCTTCGTGCGTTGATGTTGGGCAGGGGGGCGGGCAACGAGGCCCGCAACATGGCTGGCAACGAAGCAGGCAATGAAGCTGGCAACGAGGCTCGCAAAGAAGCAGCGGCGAGGCTCGCAACGAATCAGGCACCAGCAGGGCAAGCAGCGCCCTGCCGTACCATCACAGCGAAATCGGCGCCGGTTCGATGACTACCGTTTCGGCCGCGGCATCGACATGCAGCAGCGCGCGCGCCATCCTGCGCAGATGTTCGGCGTCGCTGGTGGTGCAATAGCGCGCCACCGCGATCGGATTCGCGCCAGGTTCGATGCCCGTATTCCCGCCCATCCCGGCGTCCGCCGCCAGGCCGTGTTCGGTCAGCTTGCGCTGCAATTGCCGCGCGACCGCGACGCCGGTATCGATCAGCGTCATGCGCTCGCCGATCAGGCCGCGCACGGTCTCGCTCAGGAAGGGATAGTGGGTACAGCCGAGCACCAGCGTATCGGCGCCGGCTTCGAGCATCGGCGCCAGGCAGGTCTGCAGCCGTTCGCGAACCAGCGGCCCGTCGACATCGCCTTGCTCGATGCGCGCCACCAGTCCGCCGCCGGGCTGGCAGACGAAGCGGCACTGGTCCGCCAGCGAGTGCAGCAGCCGCGCGAACTTGTCGCTGGCGAGCGTATTGGCGGTGGCCAGCACGCCGACCACCTTGCTGCGGCTGGCCGCGACCGCCGGCTTCAATCCGGGTTCGACACCGACGATGGGCAAGGGCAGGCGTTCGCGCAGCGCCTGGATGCCGTGCGCGGTCGCCGTATTGCAGGCCACCACCAGCGCCTTGCAGCCCTGCGCCGCCAGCCATTCGCAGGCCTGCAGCGTGCGCGCCTGCACGAAGGCCTGCGGCTTGTCGCCATAGGGCGCATAGCGCGAGTCGGCGAGATAGAGCAGGGTTTCGTGCGGCAGCAGCGCGCGGACCTCGCGCAGCACGGACAGGCCGCCGAGGCCGGAATCGAAGATGCCGATGGGGGACGGGGACACGGGAGGACGGTGTGTGTTCCCTCTCCCGTGCGGGAGAGGGCTGGGGAGAGGGCTGGGAGGAGAACAGGCGGTGAATCGTACCGGGCGACCGCGTTCCGCTATCGCCCGGCAGCCACCGGCCTTAGACCGCCGCGACCGGAATCTTGCCGATCCTGGCCTGCCATTCGGCGGGGCCGGTCTTGTGCACCGAGGTGCCGCTGCTGTCGACCGCCACCGTCACCGGCATGTCCTTGACGTCGAACTCGTAGATCGCTTCCATGCCGAGGTCTTCGAAGGCCAGCACCTTGGCGCCGCGGATTGCCTTCGACACCAGGTAGGCCGCGCCGCCGACCGCCATCAGGTAGGCCGACTTGTGCTTCTGGATCGATTCGATCGCCACCGGGCCGCGCTCGGCCTTGCCGATCATCGCGATCAGGCCGGTCTGCGACAGCATGGTCTCGGTGAACTTGTCCATCCGCGTGGCGGTAGTGGGGCCGGCCGGGCCGACGACCTCGTCGCGCACCGGATCGACCGGACCGACGTAGTAGATCACGCGGTTGGTGAAGTCGATCGGCAGCTTCTCGCCCTTGGCCAGCATGTCGGCGATGCGCTTGTGCGCGGCGTCGCGGCCGGTCAGCATCTTGCCATTCAGCAGCAGCGTCTGGCCCGGCTTCCACGAGGCGACTTCCTCGGGCGTCAGGGTGTTCAGATCGACGCGCCTGGACGTCTCGGTGTTCGGCGCCCACTCGACCTGCGGCCACTGCGACAGGTCCGGCGCTTCCAGCTTCGCCGGGCCGCTGCCGTCCAGCGTGAAATGCACGTGGCGGGTCGCCGCGCAGTTCGGGATCATCGCCACCGGCTTGGACGCTGCGTGCGTCGGCGCGGCCATGATCTTGACGTCCAGCACCGTGGCCAGGCCGCCCAGGCCCTGCGCGCCGATGCCCAGCGCATTGACCTTCTCGTACAGCTCGACGCGCAGTTCCTCGATCCAGTCCTTCGGACCGCGGGCGATGATGTCCTGGATGTCGATCGATTCCATCAACGATTCCTTGGCCATCACCATCGCCTTCTCGGCGGTGCCGCCGATGCCGATGCCCAGCATGCCGGGCGGGCACCAGCCCGCGCCCATGGTCGGCACGGTCTTCAGCACCCAGTCGACGATCGAGTCGGACGGGTTCAGCATCACGAACTTGGACTTGTTCTCCGAGCCGCCGCCCTTGGCCGCGACCTGAATGTCGACCTTGTCGCCCGGCACGATCTCGTAGTGGATCACCGCGGGCGTGTTGTCCTTGGTGTTCTTGCGGCCGCCTTCGGGCGGATTGACGATCGAGGCGCGCAGCACGTTGTCGGGATGGGTGTAGCCCCGGCGCACGCCTTCATTGATCATGTCGGTCAGGCTCATGGTGGCGCCGTCCCAGCGCACGTCCATGCCGACCTTGACGAAGACGGTCACGATGCCGGTGTCCTGGCAGATCGGGCGCTTGCCTTCGGCGCACATGCGGCTGTTGGTCAGGATCTGCGCGATCGCATCCTTGGCCGCGGGACTTTGCTCCAGCTCGTAGGCACGGCCCAGGCTGGTGATGTAGTCCATCGGGTGGTAGTAGCTGATGTACTGCAGGGAGTCGGCGACGCTCTGGATCAGGTCTTCTTGCTTGATGACGGTCATGTCTTGTGGGGGAGGGCAGTCGGACAAAAGCTGACGAAAATTCCGCCCGGAATCATACACCCCCTCGCAGGACCCGTCCCGGAGGCCGGCCGGCGGTCCGGCATGGAATGTGGCGTAAATTCCATATCATGCGCGAATATCGGCCAAGAGCCGCGACATGCCGCGACATGCCGCGACATGCCGCGACATGGCGGCGCATGAAAAAACCGCGGCCGGGAGCCGCGGTCTTCGAGGGCTGGCGCAGTGCCGGCGTCGCGGCCGGCACTGCGGGAGGCCGCCGGGGCGGGTCAGAGCCCCCGATCCTGCAGCGCCGGATGCGAGTGCGTGATCATCTTGTCGACCCACGCCATCGCGATCGCCGAGAACAGGAAGGCGACGTGGATCACCACCTGCCACATGATCGTATGGGTGTCGCGCTGCCCCGCGTCGATGAAGGTCTTGAGCAGGTGGATCGACGAGATGCCGATCAGCGCCATCGACAGCTTGACCTTGAGCACGCCGGCATTGACGTGGTCCAGCCATTCCGGCTCGTCCGGATGGTTGTCGATGCCCAGCCGCGACACGAAGGTCTCGTAGCCGCCGACGATCACCATGATCAGCAGGTTGGAGATCATCACCACGTCGATCAGGCCCAGCACCACCAGCATGATCTTGTTCTCGTCGTACTCGGTGACGTGGG
Organism: Cupriavidus cauae; assembly: GCF_026210475.1. Taxonomy (NCBI): domain Bacteria; kingdom Pseudomonadati; phylum Pseudomonadota; class Betaproteobacteria; order Burkholderiales; family Burkholderiaceae; genus Cupriavidus; species Cupriavidus cauae. Next base: position 3,118,523 of record NZ_CP080293.1, on the reverse strand, counting down.
CCAGCAGATGCCAGACCTCCATCAGGAAGTGATAGACGTAGACGCCTTGCGCGACGATCAGGCCCAGATACAGCGGCAGCTGCAGCCAGCGCGAGGCGAAGATCAGACGGGGAATCGGCCGCATCCGTTGCGGCTCCGGCGATAAGTTCGATGCCATGGTCCTTGCGTAGGGGGTTGCCTGGGGGTGCCCAGGGATTGCGTGAGAGGTTACGAAAGAGCTTGCATGGAAACGTTGCGCTGCCGGTGCGGCAGCACGACGTGCCGGCCGGCGCCCCGATCGAGGTTCGGGGCGGCGCCCCGGTCAGCGGCCGCGGGATTGTACCGTGGCGCCGTGACCGGACCCGATGCCGGCGGCCTTGTCGCGGCTCTCGCCGCTGTCCCCGCTGTCGCCGCGTTGTGCGGCCGCCGCCCGCGCCAGCCTGCCCGGCCAGCTCGCCAGCGCGATGCCCGCCAGCACGCAGACCAGCGCGACGCCGTGTGCCCAGCCCGGCGTCTCGCCGAGGAACACGATGCCGTAGAGCGCCGCCGCGATCGGCAGCACCGAGGTGAACACGCCGGCCAGCTGCGCCGGCACATGGCGGATGCCCTTCATCCACAGCCAGAACGAGAACACGCTGGCCGACAGCGCGTACCACAGCACCATGGCCCACACATGCAGCGGCACGGTGCTCGCATCGAAGTCGAGCAGCGGCACCAGCCCGAGCGGCAGCATCAGCAGGCCGCCGATCAGGTGCGTATAGGCGCAGATCTCGATCGCGGCCAGCGTCTGCGCCAGCCGCTTGGACAGGATCACGTAGATCGATTCGCAGACCACCGCGCCCATCACCATCAGGTTGCCGAGCAGCGCATCGCCGCCGCCGCCGTGGTGGCCGCCCCGCGCGATATTCAGCTCCGCGATGCCGGCCACCGCCAGCAGCACCGACAGCACGGTGCGGCGCGACAGCCGTTCGCGCAGCACCAGCCACGACAGGATCGCCACGGTCGCGGGAATGGTGCTGGTGATGACGCCGGCGGACATCGCGCTGGTCAGCCGCACGCCGCCCAGCATCAGCAGCGTGAACAGGAAGGTCCCGAAGAAGGCCTGCAGGAACAGGTTGAACCACTCGCGGCGGGACACGCGGCGCATGCGCGCGGGCCGATACCACGGAGACAGGCAGACGATGGCGACCACGAAGCGCAGCAGCGCGAACAGCAGGATCGGCACATGGGCCACGATCGCCTTGCCGAGGCCGACATTGCTGCCGACCAGCGCCATCGAGGCGGCCAGCAGCAGGGCATTCAGGGGAAGGGAAGGGGGCACGGGATCGGTCTTCGGTGGCACTGCGCGCGGTCGGCTGCAGCGGTCGTCAGCGGACCGCAGCGCGCGCCGCCGCACGCGCCGGGCGATTATAGCTGTGCTAGCCTTAAGGCTTAGGCTTCACATGCGGACGCCATGCGCGCAACGCCAAGCCGGCACCATTGCTGCATCGCAATGCGCCTTCGGCCAGCACGACCGGAAAGGACGGGAACGGACAGCAAGGGAACAGCGTCAGGTTGCAGTAAGCCGCGCAGCGTAGCGTTGCGGCAAAAGTATCGAAGCCATACCGGCCTTTCAGGAGACGAGCTATGTCCGCCATCGAATCGGTGATGCAAGAGCATCGCGTATTCCCCCCACCCGAATCGTTCGCCAAGAGCGCAGCCATTTCCGGCATGGACACCTACCGTGCGCTGTGCGAAGAGGCCGAGCGCGACTACGAAGGCTTCTGGGCGCGCCATGCCCGCGAGCAGCTGGTCTGGGCCAAGCCCTTCACCAAGGTGCTGAACGAGAGCAACGCGCCGTTCTACAAGTGGTTCGAGGACGGCCAGCTGAACGCCTCGTACAACTGCCTGGAGCGCAATCTCGAGAACGGCAACGCCGACAAGGTCGCGATCGTGTTCGAGGCCGACGACGGCACGGTCACCCGGGTCACCTATCGCGAGCTGCATGCGCGCGTGTGCCAGGTGGCCAATGGCCTGAAGGCGCTGGGCATCGGCAAGGGCGACCGCGTCGTGATCTACATGCCGATGTCGATCGAGGGCGTCTGCGCGATGCAGGCCTGCGCCCGCATCGGCGCCACCCATTCGGTCGTGTTCGGCGGCTTCTCCGCCAAGTCGCTGCAGGAGCGGCTGGTCGACGTCGGCGCGGTCGCGCTGCTGACCGCCGACGAGCAGATGCGCGGCGGCAAGGCGCTGCCGCTGAAGGCGATCGCCGACGAGGCGCTGGCGCTCGGCGGCTGCGAGGCGGTCAAGCACGTGGTGGTCTATCGCCGCACCGGCGGCAAGGTCAACTGGGTCGAGGGCCGCGACCGCTGGCTCGACGAAGTCTGCGCGGGCCAGCCCGAGACCTGCGAGGCCGAGCCGGTCGATGCCGAGCATCCGCTGTTCGTGCTGTACACCTCGGGCTCGACCGGCAAGCCGAAGGGCGTGCAGCACAGCACCGGCGGCTATCTGCTGTGGGCCTTGATGACGATGAAATGGACCTTCGACATCAAGCCCGACGACCTGTACTGGTGTACCGCCGACATCGGCTGGGTCACCGGCCACACCTATATCGCCTACGGCCCGCTGGCCGCGGGGGCGACCCAGCTGATGTTCGAGGGCATCCCGACCTATCCGAACGCCGGCCGCTTCTGGGACATGATCGCGCGCCACAAGGTCAGCGTGTTCTACACCGCGCCGACCGCGATCCGTTCGCTGATCAAGGCCGCCGAGGCCGACCAGGCCGTGCATCCGAAACAGTACGACCTGTCGAGCCTGCGCCTGCTGGGCACCGTCGGCGAGCCCATCAATCCCGAAGCGTGGATGTGGTACCACGAGAATATCGGCCGCGGCCGCTGCCCGATCGTCGATACCTTCTGGCAGACCGAGACCGGCGGCCACATGATCACGCCGCTGCCGGGCGCGACGCCGCTGGTGCCGGGCTCGTGCACGCTGCCGCTGCCCGGCATCATGGCGGCGGTGGTCGACGAGACCGGCCAGGACGTGCCCAACGGCAGCGGCGGCATCCTGGTGGTCAAGCGTCCGTGGCCGGCGATGATCCGCACCATCTGGGGCGATCCGGAGCGCTTCAGGAAGAGCTATTTCCCGGCCGAGCTGGGCGGCAAGCTCTATCTCGCCGGCGACGGCGCGGTGCGCGACAAGGAGACCGGCTACTTCACCATCATGGGCCGCATCGACGACGTGCTGAACGTGTCGGGCCACCGCATGGGCACGATGGAGATCGAGTCGGCGCTGGTGGCCAATCCGATCGTCGCCGAGGCCGCGGTGGTCGGCCGTCCCGATGACACCACCGGCGAGGCCATCTGCGCCTTCGTCGTGCTCAAGCGCGCGCGTCCGAACGACGAGGAGGCCGTGCAGATCGCCAACGAGCTGCGCAACTGGGTCGCCAAGGAGATCGGGCCGATCGCCAAGCCGAAGGACATCCGCTTCGGCGACAACCTGCCGAAGACGCGCTCGGGCAAGATCATGCGCCGCCTGCTGCGGTCGCTGGCCAAGAACGAGGAAATCACGCAGGACACCTCCACGCTGGAGAACCCGGCCATCCTCGAACAGCTGCGGCAGGCCAAGTAAGACCCGCCGCGCGAAGCGGGCGCCGTTGCCGCGGCGCCCGCTTCGCGTTTGATCGTCGCCTTCCTCGCTCCCGATTCCGCTCCCGCCCATGGCCCAAGCCCAGTCGCGCTTTCGCCGCCGGCTGCTGCTGTACTACGGCCTGTTCACGCTCGGACTGTTCGGCTTCATCGGCATGATGGGGCTGCTCGAGCGATCCAATGCCGACGCGCTCTGGCTCGGCTACGTCTTCCTCTTCATCACCATCGCGATCTATGCCTGCATCGGGCTGATCTGCCGCACCGCGGACCTGCACGAATACTATGTCGCGGGCCGGCGCGTGCCCGCGATGTTCAACGGCATGGCGATCGCCGCCGACTGGATGAGCGCGGCGTCCTTCATCGGCCTGGCCGGCATCCTGTACGCCTCGGGCTACGAGGGGCTGGCCTATGTGATGGGCTGGACCGGCGGCTACTGCCTGGTGGCCTTCCTGCTTGCGCCGTATCTGCGCAAGTACGGCGGCTACACGATTCCCGATTTCCTCGCCGCGCGCTACGGCAACGGCAAGCCGGGCGGCAACCTGCCGGTGCGCGGCATCGCGGTGCTGGCCGCCTCGCTGTGTTCCTTCGTCTATCTGGTCGCGCAGATCCAGGGCGTCGGGCTGGTGGTCACGCGCTTCATCGGCGTCGACTTCGCCGTCGGCGTGTTCTTCGGCCTCGCCGGCATCCTGGTCTGTTCCTTTCTCGGCGGCATGCGCGCGGTGACCTGGACGCAGGTCGCGCAGTACATCGTGATGATCGTCGCCTTCCTGACCACGGTGTCGATGATCGCGTGGAAGCATCACGGCGAGGCGGTGCCGCAGCTGGGCTACGGCACGGTGCTGACCGACGTCGCGCAGCGCGAGCGCGAGCTGCTGCGCGATCCGGGCGAGCTGGCGGTGCGCGAACATTACCGGCAGCAGGCGATCGAGCTGCAGGAGCGCATCGCGCGGCTGCCGCAGTCCTTCGACGAGGTGCGCGACGGGCTCAATGCGCGGCTGCTGGAGCTGCGCGCCCGCAATGCGCCGCTGCGCGAGATCAAGGCGGTCGAGCGCGAGCGCGCCGACTATCCGGCGGACCCGGCCGCGGCCCTGCAGCAATGGACGCAGCAGCGCGAGGACGCGCTGGCGCGCAGCCAGCCGCCGGTGCCCGCCACCGAGCCCTATCCGTCGCCATCCGAGGCGGAGCGCAAGACCGAGCGGTTGAACTTCGTGCTGCTGACCTTCTGCCTGATGCTCGGTACCGCCAGCCTGCCCCATATCCTGACGCGGCTCTACACCACGCCGTCGGTCAAGGAGAGCCGCAATTCGGTGGCCTGGGCGGTGTTCTTCATCGCGCTGCTGTACGTCAGCGCGCCCACGCTGGCGGCGCTGGTCAAGTACCAGTTCCTGCATCATCTGGTGGGCACGCCCTATGCCGATCTGCCGGCGTGGGTCATGCAATGGCGGCGCATCGACCCGCCGGTGTTCGGCATCCGCGACGTCAATGGCGACGGCATCGTGCAGTGGGCCGAGGTGATGATCCAGCCCGACATGATCGTGCTGGCCGCGCCGGAAATCGCCGGGCTGCCTTACGTGATTTCCGGGCTCGTCGCCGCCGGCGCGCTGGCCGCGGCGCTGTCGACCGCCGACGGGCTGCTGCTGACGATTGCCAACGCGCTGTCGCACGACGTCTTCTATCACATGGTCGATCGCGGCGCGAGCCAGCAGCGGCGCGTGACCACCGCCAAGATACTGCTGCTTGGCGTGGCCCTGTTCGCGGCCTACGTGACCTCGCTGCGGCCCGGCAACATCCTGTTCCTGGTCGGCGCGGCGTTCTCGCTGGCGGCGTCCAGCTTCTTCCCGGTGCTGGTGCTGGCGATCTTCTGGAAGCGCACCACCGCGGCCGGCGCTTTCGCCGGCATGCTGGCAGGGCTGTCGGTGTCGATCTACTACATCTTCGTCAACTACCCGTTCTTCACGCGGATGACCGGCATCTTCGGCGACCGCTGGTTCGGCGTCGATCCGATCGCCTCGGGCGCCTTCGGCGTGCCGGCGGGGTTTGCGGTCGCCATCGTGGTAAGCCTGCTGACGCGGCGCAATGCGCCGGTGATCGACCGGCTGGTGACCTATCTGCGCAAGGGCTAGCGCTCGCGCAGTGCCTCCGCGGCGCGGTTCAGCGGCTTGACCAGGTAGTCCATCACGGTGCGGCGGCCGGTGCGGATCTCCGCGGTCGCCACCATGCCCGGCAGGATCGGATGGCGCTTGCCGTCCTTCGTCTCCAGGAACGCATGCTGGGTCAGCACGTAGACGCGGTAGTAGTAGATGCGCCGGTCGACCTGGTCCTCGATGGTGTCGGGCGAGATGCGGTCCACCCTGGCCGGCAGCGTGCCGTAGATCGACGGCTCGAACGCGGTGATCTTGACCGTGGCCTCCTGGTTCGGATGGATGAAGGCGATGTCGCGCGGCGACAGCCGCGCCTCGATCAGCAGCTGGTCGCCCAGCGGCACGATTTCCATCAGCACGCCGCCCGGCGTGATCACGCCCCCGATGGTCGAGACGCGGATGTCCTTGACGATGCCGCGCGCGGGCGAGGTGATCGCGGTGCGCCGCAGCTGGTCGGCGCGTCCCTCGCGCACCTTCAGCAACGGGCCCAGGTCCGCCATCGTCTTGGCGTAATCGGCTTTCAGCGCGACGTAGTACTCGCTCTGCGTCGAATCGAGCTTGGTGGCGAACTCGGCCACCTTCTGCCGCAGCCGCAGGATCTCCACCTCGTTGGTGGCGCCGGTGCGCAGCAGCGGCAGCGCGATCTGCAGCTCCTGTTCGGCCAGGCGCAACTGCTGGCGCAGATTGGCGAGGTTCTCGCGGAAGGCGCGGCGGTTGGCGATGAACAGTTGCCGCTCGCGCTCGACCACGGCGGTGTCGCGCGCCAGCTCGGCGGGGAAGACGACGGCGTCGGCGTCGTTCATCTCCGCATGCAGCCGCGCGGCGCGCGCCTGCAGCGCGGCGATGCGCTCCAGCGTCTCCTCCATCGACGAGCGCGCCTGCACCGGGTCCAGCGTGGCCAGCTGCTGGCCGGCCTCGACCACGTCGCCTTCGCGCACCGCCAGTTCGGCCAGGATGCCGCCCTCCAGGCTCTGGATGATCTGGCCCTTGGAGGCCGGCGTCACCTTGCCTTCGCCGACCGCCACCTCGTCCAGGCTGGCGAAGGCGGACCACAGCAGGAAGGCTGCGATCGCGCCGATGCCCAGCCACAGCAGCAGGCGCGCGCCGCCGGCGCCGTCCTCGAATCGTGCACGCATCGAGATCTTGTTCATGGGGCTACTCCGCGGCCGGGACCGCGTGGGCGGGCGCCGGCGACGATGGTTGCGCGGATGGTTGTGTCGGCGGTTGGGCCGATGCCGCCGGCCGTGGCGGCGCCGTGCGCTTGAGCGCGGCCAGCACCTCGTCCTTCGGCCCGTCGCGCACGATGCGCCCGCGGTCGACCACGATGATGCGGTCGACCAGCGACAGCACCGGATAGCGATGCGTCGCTACGATCAGCGTGCGCCGGCCCATCCATTGCCGCATCCGTTCGATCACCGCGAGCTCGGTGCCCTCGTCCAGCGAAGCGGTCGGCTCGTCCAGCAGCAGCACCTGCGGGTCGCGCAGGAAGGTGCGGGCGAGGACCAGTACCTGCTTCTGGCCGCCGGACAGGCCAAGCCCGTTCTCGCGGATGCGCAGGTCCAGCCCGTGCGGCTGGTTCAGCAGCAACTGGTCGGCGCAGGCAATGCGCAGCGCGCGCAGCAGCTGCTCGTCGGCGGCCAGCGGATTGGCGATCAAGAGGTTGTCGCGCAGCGTGCCGTAGAAGGGGCTCGATTCCTGCAGCACGCTGCCGATGTCGCGGCGGATGTCGGCGACATCGATCAGTTCCATCGGCGTGTCATCGAGCACGATGCGGCCCTGCGTCGGCGAGGCCAGCCCGCCCGCGAGCCGCAGCAGCGTCGACTTGCCGGCGCCGACGCGCCCCAGGATCGCGATGCGCTCGCCCGGCGCGATGCGCAGCTGCGGAATCGTCAGCACCGGCCTTTCCTGCGGATCGAAGCTGAAGGCCACGTTCTCGAAGCGATAGCCGCCGCGCAGCACGGGCTTGTGATAGGCGTCCTTGTCGGGATCGTGGTCCACCGGCAGCCGCAGCAGCTCGTCCAGCGCCTTCTTGCCGACGCGCGCATTCTGGATGCGGCCCAGTACCGCCGGAATCTGCGCCAGCGGCGCGATGGTGCGGCTGGTCAGGATCGAGCAGGCCAGCACCGCGCCAAAGGAGAGATTGCCGTCGAGGATGCCGTAGACGCCGGCGATCACCACGCCGACATAGGCGATCTGCTGCACCGTCTGCGACACGTTGACCAGCAGCCCGGCGATGAAGCGCTGCTTCAGCCCGATCTCGCCGTTGACGTGGTTGGCCTGGTCCCACAGCCCGCGAAAGCGTGGCTCGGCCTGCAGCGACTTGATGTCCTCGGCGCGGTAGATCGATTCCATCAGGATCGCATTGCGCAGCGCGGCCTCGGCCATCCCTTCGCGCGACAGCCGGGCCAGCGGTATCTGCGCCAGCAGCCCCGGCAGGATCAGCAGCGGAATCGCCGCCAGCGGAATCACCACCAGCCAGCCGCCCAGCACCCAGATGATGAACAGGAAGGCGGCGACGAAGGGCAGGTCGATCAGCACGCCCAGCGTGCTCGAGGTCAGCAGCTCGCGCAGCTGTTCGAGGTCGCGCAGCTGCGCGATCAGCGTGCCGGGCGAGCGCGGCCGCGCATCGTTGCGGATATCGAGCACGCGGGCGAAGAACATCGCCGACAGCTTCATGTCGACGCGCTTGCCGAAATGATCGGTGATGGAGACGCGCGCTGTGCGGATCAGCAGCTCCAGCGCGAGGGCGAGCGCCACGCCCGAAGCCAGCACCCACAGCGTATGGAGCGAGCGCGCCGGCACCACGCGGTCCCACACCTGCATCGCGAACAGCGAGGTGCCGACCGCCAGCAGGTTGCCGAACAGCGAGCCCAGGCCGAGGTCCAGCATGGTGCGCCAGTGCGCGGTGAAGATGCCGGTCAGCCACGAGTCCGGCGCCGCGCGCAGATAGGCATCGAGCCGGTCGCCGCGGCGAGCGGTGCGCGCCTGCACCAGCAGCAGCTGGCCGCTCGCCTCGCGCGCCAGCGCGTCCAGCGTCAGGCTGCGCTCGACCGGCTTGCCGTCGAGCGGCAGCAGCAACGTGGCCACGCCGTTGACCACGGCGATCACCATGCCGACCTGCTGGCCCAGCGGCACCAGCACCGGCAGCATCACCGGCGACAGCGAGGCCGGCGGCAGCTCGACGAATTGCGCGGACAGACCGGCCGATGCGGCCAGCTCGACGATGGCGGTGTCGCTCTGCTGCTCGCCGCGCCCGACCCACGCCGCGGCATTGCGCAGCTGCTCGGGCGAGGCCTGCACGTTGAGCCGCCGCGCGGCGAGCAGCATCGCATCGATCCACGGCTGCAGCGTGGCATCGGCCTCGGGCTCGGCATGCTGCGGCGCGGGCGCTGGCGGTGGCGGTGGCGTTTGCGATGGCATTTGCGGTGGCGCTGACGCTGGCGTGTGCGGGGACTGCCCGGCGGCCTGCGCCAGCGCGCTCAACGGAGTGGGGTCATTCATCGCGTGCGCCTTCCTGCTGCCGCAGCAGCTCCACGAACTTGCCGACCGCGGCATACGCCTTGATGCGGGCGCGGATGCCGTCGGCCATGGCGTTGATCCATTCTTCCTCGGCGAGGAAGATCTCGCGGTCGCGCGTGATCACCTCGGTCAGCGAGCGCTTGTTCAGCATGTATTCCTGCCAGTACAGATTGCGCGACGAGCGCGACAGCTCGATCACGTTGCGGTAGCTGGCGAGCCGCGCGGCCGCGCCTTCCGCTTCGGTCTGCGCCGCGTACAGCGCGGTGCGCGTGCGCAGCCGCTGGTTTTCCAGCGCATCGGCGGCGGCGCGCTCCTGCGCCTGCGCGGCGGCGATGCGGTGCTGGGCGAGCCGGCCCAGCGAGAAGTCGCCGCGGATCGACAGGCCGACCCAGGTGTCGTCGTTGGCGTTGGCGCGTCCGGTCGACAGCGAGCGGCTGACGCCGACGCTGACCGAGGGATAGCGCTCGGCCTTGGCCAGATCGACGTTGGCGGCGGCCGCATCGACCGCCGCGCGTGCCGCCAGCACCGACGGCGTGTCGTCGATCTGGTCGTCGCGTCCGCCCCCGCCGTCGCGCGTGATCCGCTCGATCACGCCGCCGGTGTTGGCCAGGTCCGCCACCTGCTGCGGACGCGCGCCGATCAGCTCGGCCAGCTTGGTGGCCGCCACATCGAAGCGGTTGCGGGCCTTCAGCACCTCGGCGCTGGCGCGTAGCGTGGCTACCTCCGCCAGGTCCCGGTCGGACGACACCGACAGTCCCGCGCGCACGCGCTCGCCGATGCGGGCGCGCGTTTCGTTCATCGATTCCACCTGCCGTTGCGCGGCCGCGATCACGGCCTGGCTGGCGGCCAGTTCGACGAAGGTGTCGGCGGTATTGGCCGCCACCGTCTCGACGGTATCGGCGAGCTGATGCTGGCTCTTGCCCAGATTGGCGTCGGCCGCCGAGACCTTGCTGCGGGTGCGGCCGAAGTCGTATAGCAGCTGGCTGGCGCCGACCGAGGCGCGCGAGCCGAGATCGTTGCCGCCGCTGCCGAAGCTGCCGCCATAGCCGGGCTGCACGCCGTATTCGATCTTCGGATACCAGGCGGCCTTGGCCACGGAGATTTCGGAGAGGTTTTGCGTAACCACCGCGTTGGCGCGGCTGATGTCGGGATGGCGCGCGATCGCGATGCCGACCGCGTTGCGCAGCGTCAGGCCGTCGAGGGCGATGCGTTGCGGTGCCGGGGGGCCCGGCATGCCGGCCGAGCTTGCCGGGGCCGTGGACGTCGAAGCGGTATAGGGCGCGGCCGACGCCGGCCCGGAGCAGGGCAGCACCAGCAAGGTCAGCGCGGCCAGCGCGGCCGGCGCAGTAAAGGCGGACAGCGTCGCCGACGAGGGCGTAATGCGCAGCGTGTACCCGGCGGGAAGCCGGGAAAGGAGCGCGCGCTGCCGGGTCCGCGCTCCGTTGGCAAAGAGGGCCACGATGGATCTCAACAATGTCGGTTTCACGAAATCACCACGCTTCGCGGTGAAGGCTTTGACATGTGGCCACGCATCGGTCGCGAGGCAGCGTCGCGGCCGACGGGGTATTGCAGGGTGGATCGATGCGGTGGGGCGGGTCTCCTTGTCGTGGTGTGAATGCGGTGAGAGCGCGGCGAGAAAGCGTCTGGCGAAGCGGGCGGCGGAACGGGGGGACCGCCGCCCGCTTCGCTCAGACGAGAACCTGGCGATTGGCCAGCAGCGTCTCCAGATCGGTGTTGACGTTGGTCAGCGTGACCAGCGTCTCCGAGCCGAAGGCGGCGCCGGTACCGTCGCGGTCGATATGGATGACCGTATTGGTGCCGTCGTTGGTGACGCTGAGGTAGTCGCCGATGTTGTCGCCGTCGTCGATCGTCGCCACGCCGTTGACGTAGTGCGCCGGGCCATCGCCGTCGCCGGTGTAGCCGACCAGCAGGCTCGACAGGTCGATCACGTCGGATGCCGCCTGGCCCGGCGCGGTCCCCACCGTGAAGTCGGTGATGACGTCGCTGCCGTTGCCACCGGTACCGTCGTTGGCGGTGACCTCGTACAGGAACACGTCGCCGCCCGCGCCGCCGCTCATCGTGTCGTTGCCGGCGCCGCCGATCAGCAGGTCGTTGCCGTTGCCGCCGTTCAGCGTGTCGTTGCCCGCGCCGCCGCGCAGCAGGTCGTTGCCGTCGCCGCCGTTCAGCGTGTCGTCGCCGGCGTAGCCGTACAGGCGATCGCTGTTGCCGGTGCCATCGACCGTGTCGGCGGACGAGGTGCCTTCGACGATCGCGGTGGACTGGCTCGAGCCGAGCAGGCCGGCGAGTACCTCGGCGCTGGCGAGCTGGGTGGCGTTGGCGGTATCGGTCAACCCGGTGGTGTCGGTCGCGGTGATCGTGAAGTTCGACAGCAGGTCCAGGCTGACGCCCAGCAGCCCGCCTTCGATCGTCACCGAGCCGAGCAGCTCGTTGAGCCGCAGCGTATCGATCGGCCCGCCGTCGGCGGAAGTGATCGTCAGCGTCGACACTGCCGCGATCACGCCCAGGATGCCCGGGTCGTGCAGCGGAACCACGTTGATGCCCAGCTCCGCGGCAAGCTCGGCGTTGTATCCCAGCCGCTGCAGCGGCAGGCCGATCAGGCCGCCGTAGCGCAGCACCACCTGCTGGATGTTGTTGTTGTAGTCGCTCGCGCCGAACACCTGCTGCGAGCTCAGGTCGATCAGGCCCAGCACATTGGCGTCGACGATGCCGAGCAGCCCGCCCGATTCCTGCGCCGACACCTCCGGAGCGACATTGGTGGAGATCGTGAAGGTCTGCGTGTCGCTGCTCGCGCCGATATTGCCGGCGGCATCGATCAGCCGCACCGTCACCGAGTGGTTGCCGTCGGCGAACTGGTGATTGGGTGCCGACCACGACCAGCTGGTGCCGTTGACAGTGGCCTGCGTCCAGGTGGTGCCGCCGTCGTAGCTGACCTCGACGCGGTCGCCGTCGGCCAGCGGAGCGCTGAGCGTTCCCGAGAAGGTCGGCGCGGTATCGCCGGTGGTCCAGTCGCCCGCGGTGCCCGTGTCGTCCGTCATGCCGGTGATGGCGAGCGTCGCGGCCGGTGCCGCGGTATCGATGGTCAGATCGAAGGCCGTGCTGCTGCCGCTGGCATTGCCCGCCGCGTCGGTGGCGACCGCCGTCAGCGAATAGCTGCCGTCGGCCAGCGCCGTGGTCGGCGTGAAGGACCAGTTGCCGGTGCCATCGGCGGTCGCCGTGCCGACCAGCGTGGTGCCGTTGAAGATGCGCACGGTGCTGTTGGCCTCGGCTGTGCCCGCGATGGTCGGCGTGCCATCGTTGGTGCTGCCGCCGGAGGTCAGCGGGCCGCTGGCCGGGTCGACATCATCGGTCACGCTGACGATGACCGGCACGATTGGCGCCACGGCGTCGACCGTCGCGCTGCCCGGCGCGCTGGTGTTGCCGGCGGCGTCGGTGGCGGTGGCGCTGACGACGGTACCGTCGGCCAGCGGGGCGGTCGGCGTATAGGTCCAGTTGCCGCTGCCGTCGGCGGTGACGGTGGCATCGGGCGTGCCGTCGCCATTGGTGTCGATCGCGATCGTGCTGTTGGCCTCGGCGGTGCCTTCGATCACCGTGCCGTTGGTCGGCGCGATGACCGGGGCGGCCGGTGCGACCGAATCGATGGCGATGGTGGCCGGTGCGCTGGCGTTGCCGGCGGCATCGGTCGCCGTCACGCTGATGGTCGTGCCATCGGCGATCGGCGTCGTCGGCGCATAGCTCCAGTTGCCGCTGCCATCGGCGGTCACGGTGGCATCGGGCGTGCCGTCGCCATCGGTGTCGATGGCGATGCTGCTGTTGGCCTCCGCGGTGCCGGCGATGGTGCCGCCATTGGCTGTGGTGATGACCGGGGCGGCCGGCGGAGCGGTGTCGACCGTGAAGTCGAACGCGCCGCTGGCCGGGCTGATGTTGCCCGCCGCGTCGGTGGCGACTGCCGTCAGCGAGTAGCTGCCGTCTGCCAGCGGCGAGGTCGGCGAGAACGTCCAGTTGCCGGTGCCGTCGGCGGTTGCCGTGCCGATCAGCGTGGTGCCGTTGAAGATCTGCACCGTGCTGTTGGCTTCCGCGGTGCCGGCGATCGTCGGCGTGGCGTCGTTGGTGCTGTCGCCGGAGGTCAGCGGCGCCGAGACCGGATCGGCGTCATCGACGACCGACGTGATGGCCGGGGCTGCGGGTGCCGCCGCATCGACCGTGGCGGTGGCCGGTGCGCTGGTATTGCCGGCGGCATCGGTGGCCGTGACGGTAACGACGGTGCCGTCGGTCAGCGGCGTGGTCGGCGTGTAGGTCCAGTTGCCGGTGCCGTCCGCGGTGACGGTGGCGTCGGGCGTGCCGTCGCCGTTGGTGTCGATGTTGACGGTGCTGTCAGCCTCCGCGGTGCCTTCGAGGACCGAGCCGTTGCTCGGCTCGATCGTCGGCACGGCGGGAGCGGCGGCATCGACGGTGGCGGTGGCCGGGGTGCTGGTATTGCCCGCGGCATCGGTGGCCGTGACGCTGACGACCGTGCCGTCGGCCAGCGGGGTCGCCGGCGTGTAGGTCCAGTTGCCGGCGCCATCGGCGGTGACCGTGGCATCGGGCGTGCCGTCGCCATTGGTATCGATACGGACGGTGCTGTTGGCTTCGGCGGTGCCCTCGAGCTGGATGCCGTTGGTCGGCGCGATGGTCGGCGTGCCCGGGGGCAGGGCATCGACCGTCGCGGTGGCAGGAGTGCTCGCGTTGCCGGCGGCATCGGTGGCGGTCACGCTGACCGTCGTGCCGTCGGCAAGCGGCAGGCCCGGCGAGAAGCTCCAGTTGCCGCTGCCATCGGCGGTCACGGTGCCGTCCGGCGTGCCGTCGCCATTGGTGTCGATCGCGATGCTGCTGAAGGGGTCGGCCGTGCCCGTGATGGTGTCGGCGCTGGCCAGCAGGATGACCGGAGCGGCGGGCGCGGCGGTATCGACGGTGAAGTCGAAGGCGGCGCTGGCCGGGCTGGTGTTGCCCGCCGCGTCGGTGGCGACTGCCGTCAGCGAGTAGCTGCCGTCGGCCAGCGGCGTGGTCGGCGAGAAGGTCCAGTTGCCGCTGCCGTCGGCGGTCGCCGTGCCGATCAGCGTGGTGCCGTTGAAGATCTGCACGGTGCTGTTCGCTTCCGCGGTACCGGCGATCGTCGGCATGGCGTCGTTGGTGCTGTCGCCGGAGGTCAGCGGCGCGGAGACTGGATCGACATCGTCGACGACGGTGTCGATCGAAGGCGCGCTCGGTGCCGCGGCGTCGACGGTCTCCGTGGCCGGCGCGCTGGTATTGCCGGCGGCATCGGTGGCGGTGACCTCGACGACGGTGCCGTCGGCCAGCGGCGCGGTCGGCGTATAGGTCCAGTTGCCGGCGCCGTCGGCGGTCACCGTGGCATCGGCCGTACCGTCGCCGTTGGTGTCGATATTGACGGTGCTGTTGGCTTCGGCGGTGCCCTGCAGCAGCGTGCCGTTGGTCGGTGCGATCGTCGGGGTGCCCGGTGCCACCGCATCGACGGTGGCGGTGGCCGGTGCGCTGGCGTTGCCGGCGGGATCGGTGGCGGTGACACTGACCGTCGCGCCATCGGCCAGCGGCGTGGTCGGCGTGTAGGTCCAGTTGCCCGCACCGTCGGCGGTGACCGTGGCGTCGGGCGTGCCGTCGCCGTTGGTGTCGATGGCGATGGTGCTGTTCGCGTCCGCGGTGCCGGCGATCGTGTTGCCGTTGGCCTGCACGATGACCGGAACGGCCGGCGGCGCGGTATCGACCGTCAAGTCGAATGCCGTGCTGGCCGGGCTGGTGTTGCCGGCCGCATCGGTCGCGGTGGCCGTCAGCGAGTAGCTGCCGTCGGTCAGCGGCGTGGTCGGCGTGAACGTCCAGTTGCCGCTGCCGTCGGCGACGACGGTGCCCAGCAGCGTGGTGCCGTTGAAGATCTGGACCGTGCTGTTCGCTTCCGCGGTGCCGGCGATCGTCGGCGTGGCGTCGTTGGTGCTGCCGCCCGAGGTCAGCGGGCCGCTGACCGGGTCGGCGTCGTCGGTGACGCTGGCGATGGCCGGTGCAGTCGGCGCGACGGAGTCGATGGTGGCGGTGACGGGCGCGCTGCCGTTGCCGGCGGCATCGATAGCGGTCACGCTGACGACGGTGCCGTCGGGCAGCGGCGTGGCCGGCGTGTAGCTCCAGTTGCCGCTGCCGTCGGCGGTGACGGTGGCATCGGGCGTGCCGTCGCCATCCAGGTCGATCGCGATCGTGCTGCCGGCTTCGGCCGTGCCGGCCAGCGTGGTGCCGTTGGCCTGGGAGATGGCGGGCGCGGCCGGCGGCGCCGTATCGACCGTGATGATGAAGGCGGTACCGGGACCGCTGACATTGCCGACCGCATCGGTGGCCGTGGCGGTCAGCGAATAGTTGCCGTCGGCCAGCGGCGTGGTCGGCGTGAAGGTCCAGTTGCCGCTGCCGTCGGCGACGACGGTGCCCAGCAGCGTCGTGCCGTTGAAGATCTGCACGGTGCTGTTCGCTTCCGCGGTACCGGCGATCGTCGGCGTGGTGTCGTTGGTGCTGCCGCCCGAAGTCAGGGGCCCGCTGACCGGATCGGTGTCGTCGGTGACGCTGGAAATCGCGGGCGCGGCGGGGGCGGCCGCGTCGACGGTCGTGGTCGCCGGGCCGCTGGTATTGCCGGCCGGGTCGGTCGCGACCACGGTCACCGTGGTGCCGTCCGGCACCGGCGAGGTCGGCGTGTAGGTCCAGTTGCCGCCGCCGTCGGTGACGACCGTCGCATCGGGCGTGCCGTCGCCGTTCAGGTCGATGCCGACCGTGCTGCCGGCCTCGGCGGTACCGCTCAGCGAGGTGCCATTGGTCGGGTTGACGGTTGGGGTGGCTGGCGGCTGGGCGTCAACCGTCGTCGTGGCCGGCTCGCTGGTGTTGCCGGCGGGGTCGGTCGCGACCACGGTCACGGTGGTGCCGTCGGGCAGCGGCGAGGTCGGGGTGTAGGTCCAGTTGCCGTTGCCGTCGGCGATGACGGTGGCATCCGGCGTGCCGTCGCCGTTCAGGTCGATGCCGACCGTGCTGCCGGCCTCGGCGGTACCGCTCAGGGTCCCGCCATTGGAGGGGTTGAGCGTCGGCGTGGCCGGCGCCGTGGTGTCCACCGCCAGGTCGATCACCGTGGGCTCGCTGGTCTTGCCATCGGCGCCGGTCTGCGTGACGACGATCTGATGCTGGCCGGCGGCCAGCGCCGGCGGCGTGTAGCTCCAGTTGCCGTTCGCGTCGGCGTTGACGGTCACCGGCGGCTGGCCATCGATCGAGATCTGGATGCGGCCGTTGGGTAGGGCACCGGTGCCCTGCAGCGTCGGCGTCGCGTCGTTGGTTGCGCTGCCGTTGGCGATCGTTCCCGTCACCGGAGACTGGTCGTCCAGCAGGCTGACGGTCGGACGACCGGGCGCCGGCCGGCTGTCATCGCCACCGCCGCCGCCACCGCCCGCTGCCGCCGCGATCACGCCGGCGCCCGCCGCCAGGCCGAGGATGCCCAGCAGCGCCGCGCTGCTGTCGGCGATCGGCTCGTAGACCACCGCCGATTCGAGGACATTGTCGCCGCCTGCCATCAGGGCCTGGTCGAACGTGGCCAGCCAGCGCGCATCGTCCTGGACGAACACCAGATTGTTGAAGTTCACGCCATTGGCGAAGAAGCCCTGGATGCGCAGCGTCTGTCCATCCTTGAACTCGATCAGCAGGTCGTTGCCTTCGCGCGCATAGTTGGCGACGTTGTCCTTGTTGCCTGCGACCAGGAAATTGGCGGCACCCTCGGGCGCCGCGATGGTCTTGGTCCCGACGGGCACCGCGACATCGATGTGGTTTTGCAGAACTGCTGACGAAGCCATGCCTATCTCCTTGGGTCGATCGAGATTACTGCTCGCTATTGGAGATGCAGCGTATAAGTGATTCGCAAGTGGCGATATGGCTCTGTCTGTTCGGTAAGCGATATAGTGCGTGCGATTGATATGGTTTGCGTTTTTTTGATAATGAATCGTCTGGCAGTCATTAATACCACGGGGTGGTTTTAAAGAAAAAATACCCCTACGCCGGTAGGCGAAGGGGTATTAATACTCGATTCTATTAATTCTGATTTAAACCGTATTTATTTGGCTGGCGACAATTAACCTCGACAATTGCCGTCAATCGCCGCGACGGGTCTCGGAAGGCGTTTCGCCGAAGGCCATGCGATAGTCCCTGGCGAATTGTCCGAGATGGCTGAAGCCCCAGCGCCGCGCGATGTCGGCGATCGACTGTTCCGCGCCGGCGGTCCGCAGGTCGGCGTGGGCGCCCTCCAGGCGCACCCGCTTCACGTAACCCATCGGCGTGAAGCCCTTGAACTTGGCAAAGCCCGCCTGCAGCGTGCGGATGCTGACGCGGGCGGCGTTGGCGATGTCGGCCAGGCCGAGCGCCGCGGTGGCGTTGGCGTGGATGTACTCGATCGCCCGGCGCACATGGCGCGGCGAAGGGCCGGTATGCCGGCGCGCCATGTAGACCGAGTAGTTGTGCGGGATCTCCTTGAGCATGGCGAAGATCACGGCGTCCTGCACGCTCTGCACGATGTCCGGGGCGATGGCGTGCGGGCCGCCATCCGCATTGAAATAGCGCCGCGCCGCCCGCACCAGCTCGCCCGCAAAGCGCACGCCGGAAGGCACGCTGTCTCCCGCCGGCAAGAATTTCACGCGGTGCGGCACCGGGCGTTCGATCGACTGCGACAGCCGGCCGTGGAGGCGGGCCGCATCGATCAGGATGGTTTCGTAGCGGCCCGGACCGAAGCTCCAGGCGGTGACGCGCCTGGCGTCGACGACGGCCGCGCCGGCTGGCAAGGGCTGCAGCTCGTCCTGATCGGCCGCCAGGGCGAGCTGCCCTTCGGCGTGGGTGACCAGCACATAGCCGTCGGTCTGGCAAGGCAGCCGCAGGCAAAGCGTGGTGTCGGTGACCAGCGTATGCACGGCCATGCCGTCGAGATAGTCGATCTGGATTTCGAGCCTGGGCCGGCTGCCATCGGCCTCGATCGTGATGCCGGGATAGTGGCGAGCGAGCCAGTCCTGCGCCTGCGCGCAGCTGGACGCGATGATTGCGTCCGTTCCAATGCGGGTTTGAGCCATACGCCAGTTCTGTCCTGCCAAAAAACGAGCGCACGCCGGGACGGCGAACGCTACAGGCGATCCCACAAAGGGCCGCGGCAAAACCGCGGCAAAACGGGTTGGCTGAATCAGGCGATGGCGACAGACCGCGACAATGACCCTGGATATTCCATGGCAATGGAATATCCATCAATTGGCATGGGCTGCGCCCGGATGCCCCCCCGGAATTCTCTGGTCAAGACTGGCGCTGGAATTCGATCTGGCCGCTGCAATGAAATGACCGCGCGGTTTCGTCGAACTTCCGATTGCCGGTTGCTTGATTTTAGTTTTGTTTAAATCGATATTTACTGATAACTTAAATCGATTGTTATTAGAGTACTGCAGTTTTTACAAATTATGGTCGCTTCCAACGCACTTTTGAAAGTGCTTACATTTGTTTGCACTTGGTAGGGTGCCGGTAGGGTGCGCGCAGGGTGTGCAGGTAGGGCGCAGGCCGGTTGCGTCAGCGCAAGAGGAAAGGCGCGGAAGCGGTCAAGGCGCGCGAAGGCGTCTGCATTTCAATGCGTGACCGACTTCGACCACAGATTGATGACCAGCACGCCGGCCATGATCAGCGCGATGCCGAGCAGCGCCGGCAGATCGAGCCGCTGGCCGAACAGCAGCCACGCCGCCACCGACACCAGCACGATGCCGACGCCGGACCAGATCGCGTAGGCGATGCCGATCGGCACGCTGCGCAGCGTCAGCGACAGACAGAAAAAGGCGATCGCATAGCCGGTGACGACGACCAGCGAAGGTAGCGGACGGGTAAAGCCGGCGGCGGCCTTGAGCGCCGTGGTGGCAATGACTTCGGCGACGATGGCGATGGACAGGTAGATCCAGTGCATGGGATGGCGCGGTGTCGTGTATCGACGGAGCGCCAAGCATAGCAGCGGTGCCCTGTCACCCCTTGCTGCACGGCGTGGCGCGCGGCAAGACGCACGGCAGCGATACGCCCCTGTGCGGCGCGGCTCAGCGCTGCTCCAGGCCGTGTCGCCGATGCCATTGCGCCAGCGTCTCCTCGGGCCACTGTGCGCAATGCACATGTCCCTTGCCGCTCGGCACTTCGACCCACGACGCCGCGGAGTCGAGCTCCGCTTCGACGATCTCCGGCGGGCGCGGCAGCGGCGTATCGATGGCCGACGCATGCGGATAGACGCGCTCGGGCTCGTCCGGTGTGCGTATCCACAATGCGCTGCCGCACTTGGTACAGAAGTGCCGCTCCATCGGCGATCGCCTGGCGCGTTTGCCGGGCTCACGCATCACGGCGTGATAGATGCCGATATGCTGCCGGCCGCGTATGCGCAAGGTGTCGTTCAGCGCGCCGATGTTCGCGGCATAACCGCCCGCGCCCGCGGTCTTGCGGCAGATCGAGCAGTAGCAATGCAGATAGGGGTAGGGCCAGGGCGATTCCACGCTGAAGCGGACCGCGCCGCAGTGACAGGAGCCTTCGAGATGCATGCGACCTCCCATGGGGTAGGGCGAGCGTCGCCGATGCGTTGCCCGCCGTTGCTGCCATTGGATTTTGCATGACATCGAACCCGTATTCGAGCCCTTGTTCGGGCCCTTGTGGGGCCTTGTTCGGGCCCATGCTCGCGCACTGGTTGGAGGCCCGATTCGCGCCCTATTCGAATCGCGCAGGATCGTAGGGCCACGGATCGACGTAGGGCGTCTCGCCGTCGATCAGCTCGGCGAGCAGCCGCGCGGTCGCAGGGCCGAGCGTGAAGCCCTGATGCGCATGACCAAAATGGAACCACAGGCCGCGATGGCGCGGAGCGCGGCCCACCACGGGCCGCATGTCGGCCACGCAGGGCCGCGCGCCCATCCACGGTTGCGCTTCCACCGGCGCGCCGAGATCGACGAGGTCGCTTGCGTAGCGCTCGGCCGCCGCCAATTGCACCGGCGTCGGCGGCGCGTCGTGGTGCGCGAATTCCGCGCCCGTGGTCAGGCGAAGGCCGCGACGCATCGGCGCCAGCACGAAGCCGCGTTCCGCGTCGAGCAGCGGCAGCGACGGCATGCGCGCGCTGGCGTAGTGGCGGTGGTAGCCCCGCTTGATGAACAGCGGCAGCCGATACCCGAGCGGCCGTGTCAACGTCGACGCCCACGGACCCAGCGCAATGACGGCCTGGGCGGCCGACAGCGGACCGGCGTCCGTCATCACGCGCCAGCCGCTGCCGTCCGGCTGCAGCGTCGCGGCATCGCCACGGCGCACGATGCCGCCTTGCCGCTCGAACAGCGCGGCATAGCGTTGCACCAGTTCGCCGGGATCGCTGACGGTCCACGGGTCGCGCCAATGGATCGCGCCGGCGAGGCCGCCATGCAGCGCGGGCTCGGCGGCCTGCAGCGCGGCACCGTCGAGCACGGCGCAATCGAGGGCGTGCTCGCGCGCCACCATCGTCGCCGTGCGCACCGTATCGTCGAACGCGCGTTGGCTGCGGTATGCCTCGAGCCATCCCGCCTTGCTGACGAGGTCCTCCGCACCGGCGGCGGCGATCCACTGTTCGTGTTCGCTGACGCAGTGCCTGACCAGGGCCGCATAGGCGGCGATCGTGCCGGCGTAGCGGTCCGGTGCCGATTCGCGCCAGTACCGGGCCAGCACCGGCAACAGGCGCAGCATCGCACCGGGGTGGTAATGCACGTCGTTGCCCCGGCGGGCGATCACACGCAGGATCGTCTTCCAGTCGCGCGGGAACGCATACGGCTGCACCGCCTCGCGCTGGATGAAGCCTGCATTGCCGTAGGAGGTTTCGGTGCCCGGCGCGGCGCGATCGACGAGGACGACATGGTGCCCGCGATGGCGCAGGGCCAGGGCGGTGCTGACACCGACCATGCCGGCGCCGAGAACGAGGATTTCCTGTGACATGAAGGCAGCGACTCGCGGGAAAGGTGGATCGGGAGGATGAGCTGGGTCAGATGGATCAGGTGGATCAGGTTCGTACCTGGATTTTCGCCGCGCCGCGCCTGCGTGAAGGCATGCGGCACGCGCAATATTCCGAATCCTCGATTGCGGTTTCGGCAATCACGAATTTGGAAACTCGATCAGTCCCTGCCGCAGATGGTCGACGAAGGCACGCGCGGCCGGCGGCAGCTTGCGGTTGGCCAGCGTCTGCACCTCGATCTGCCGCTCGTTCATCTCGCGGTCGCGCAGCGGCACCGCGGCGATGGTGCCGGCCTTGAGCCTGCCGCGGATCGATACCTCGCCGTAGAAACAGATCGCGCCGCCGCCGGCCGCCGCGAAGCTGACCAGGGAATCAAGCTGGTTGCTGGAGAACACCGTCTGGTAGCGCAGGCCCTGCCGGCTGCAGCCGGCATCGAGCAATTGCCGCACGGAGCTGTCCTTGGGCGGCAGCGCCAGCGGATAGGTGGCGACCTGCGCGAGCGACAGTTGCCGATGCCGCGCCAGCGGATGGTCCGGCGCCATCACGGCCAGCACCGGAGCGGGGTGCCGCAGCTCCACGTGGATTTCCGGCTCGGGCAACCACGCCAGCGTGATGCCGATATCCGCTTCGCCGTCGCGGATGCGACGCGCGATATCGCCCTGCGGACAGACCTCGAGCTCGAAGTGAATGCCCGCATGGGTCTCGCGAAAATTGGCGGCCAGATTCGGCAGGAATTCGTGCGCGATGCCCTCGACGGCAGCGAGCCGCACGCGCCCGACGCGCAGGCCACGCAGCGCCTGGATATCGCCGGCCACGCGCTCGATGTCCTGCTGCGAACGCTTGGCGAATGCAGCCAGCAGCTCGCCCGCGGCATTGGGGACGAGGCCGCGCGCGCGCCGGTCGAACAGCAGCGTGTCCAGCTCGCTTTCGAGCTTGGCGATCTGCCGGCTGACGGCCGACGGCGCGACGTTCAGCTTGATCGCCGCATCCTTGACCGAGCCGGTGCGAACCACTTCGAGGAAGTAGCGCACCGCGGTCTCCTGCAGGGCCCGATAGGACATGGGATATCGAGGTGAAAAAGGGGAAAAGGGTCGCGGGCGTCCTGGGGAAAACCCGCTCAGGGATTGCGCCAAGGATTGCCGTTTCGGCAATCGACTGTTCGAAACATTGCGACGATTCTATGCGAAGTTTGACATTAGGATGACATCGAACCGACCCGCTTATGCCGGCGTTGCCCTGGATTCCTACGAGAGAGCATCCCATGCGTTCTTCCGCCTCACCCGTCCGTTTGCTGTTTGCCGCCACCGGCCTGGCGCTCGTTGCGATGGCGCCGTCGGCCGCGTCGGCGCAGGACAGCTTCCCCGTCAAGCCGATCCAGCTGGTGTTGCCGTTCCCGCCCGGCGGCGCCACCGACGTGGTGGGGCGCATCGTCGCGCAGAAGCTTGGCGAACGGCTCGGCAAGACCATCGTGGTGGAAAACCGGCCGGGCGCCGGTACCGTGGTCGGTGCCAGCTATGTCGCCAAGGCCGCGCCGGACGGCTACACGCTGCTGGCCAGTTCCGGCACGACGTTCACGGTCAATCCCGCGGTCTATCCGAAGCTGCCGTACGACCCGCAGAAGAACTTCGAGCCGATCGGCCTGATCGGCGTCACCGGCCTGATCCTGCTGGCCAACCGCGATGTACCGGTGAACCACCTGAAGGAGTTCGTGGCCGCGGCAAAGAACGAACCGGGCAAGTACTCGTACGGTTCGTTCGGCGCCGGTACCACCGCGCATTTCGCCGGCGAGCAGTTGCTCAATCTGACGGGCGCGAAGATGCTGCACGTGCCGTACAAGGGCAGCGCGCCCGCGATGACCGATCTGATCGGCGGCCAGATTCCGTTCAGCATCGACACTGTGGCGGCGGCGATCCCGCAGGTGCGCGCGGGCAAGGTCAAGGCCATCGCGGTGACGACAGCCAGGCGCTCGTCGCTGCTGCCCAATGTGCCGACCGTTGCCGAGGCCGGCTATCCCGGCATGGACGCCAGCACATGGATCGCGCTGATGGCGCCCCGCGGGCTGCCGGCCGAGGTGCACGCAAAGCTGGAGAAGGCGCTGGCCGATACGATCGCCGACCCCGATACGCGCAAGAAGCTGGCCGACAACGGCATCGAGCCGTCGTTCGCAACGGGCAAGCAGGTCAGCGCGATGATCGAGAAGGAAATTCCGCAGATGCGGGCCATCGCGCAGCGCGCCAACATCAAGCTGGACTGACCCGCCATGTCCGACCAGAACCAACTGACTTCGCTGTCCGCCGTCGAGCTGCGTCGCCTGATCGGCGCGCGCCAGATTTCGCCGGTGGAACTGCTGGAAGCCTGCATCGCGCGGATCGAGCGCTATAACCCGCTGATCAACGCGATCACCGCCACCTGCTACGAGCGCGCACGCGAGGAGGCGAGGGCGGCGGAACAGGCGGTGATGCGCGGCGATACGCTGGGCCTTCTGCATGGCCTGCCGCTCGGGGTCAAGGATCTCGAGGCGACGGCCGGCCTGCTGACGACCTACGGCTCCCCGCTGTACCGGGGCAATGTGCCCGCGCAGGACAACACGCTGGTCGCGCGGCTGCGGCAGGCCGGCGCCGTGGTCGTCGGCAAGACCAATATTCCCGAGATGGGCGCGGGCGCCAATTCGCGCAATGCCGTGTGGGGCGCCACCGGCAATCCGTTCAATCCGAACCTGAACGCCGGCGGCTCGTCGGGCGGATCGGCGGCCGCGCTGGCGGCGGACTTTCTGCCGGTCTGCACGGGTTCGGATACCGGCGGGTCGCTGCGTATCCCCGCTGCGAAATGCGGGGTGGTGGGCTTTCGCCCGTCGCCGGGGCTGGTGCCGAACTCGCGCAAGCTGCTGGGATGGACGCCGATTTCCGTGGTCGGCCCGATGGGGCGCACGGTGGCCGATGCCTGCTTGCAGCTGGCCGCGTCGGCCGGGGAATCGGCCGGCGATCCGCTCAGCCACGCGGTCGATCCGCTGGCGTTCCTGACGCCGGCACGCGTCGATCTGTCCGGGCTGCGCGTGGGCTGGACCGAGGACTTCGGCAGCTGCGCCGTCGATGCCGATATCCGCGGCGTGTTCCGCGCGCGGATCGCCGCGATGCGGCACCTGTTCAAGTCCTGCGACGAGGTCGCGTTCGACCTGGGCGACGTGCATCGCTGCTTCGACGTGCTGCGCGCGGAGAGCTTCGTCGCGTCGCTGCGCGACACCTACGAGCGCGACCCCGACAGCCTCGGCCCCAATACGCGCGCCAACTACGAGATCGGCGCGCGCATGTCGCTGGTCGACAGCGCGTGGGCGCAGGCCGAACAGACTCGCGTTTTTCAGCGCTTCCAGCAGGCGTTCCGCGACTACGACGTGATCCTGTCCCCGACCACGCCGGTGTCGCCGTTCCCCTGGACCACGCTCTACGCGGACGTCGTCGAGGGGGCGAAGCAGGAGAACTACTACCGCTGGCTGGCGCTGACCTATGTGGTGACGCTGACCACCCATCCCTGCCTCGCCTTGCCCTGCGGCACCGACGAGGCCGGCATGCCCTTCGGCCTGCAGATCACCGGCCCGTTCCGCGGCGATGCACTGACGCTCGGCGTGGCACAGGCGATGGAATCGGCGTTTGCATCGATGCCCGGCTTGTCGCGCCCGAAGCCGGACCTAGACAGGCTGACGCCCGCCGAGCCGGGATTGCGGTCGATTGTTACGGCGCCGCCGGAGGGGGTGGAGACGGACAAGGCGGGGACTGGGACGGTGTCGGCCGTGTAGTGGGACCAACGGCCGGCAGAGCTGAAGCGCCGCGGCTAGGGCAGCCCATGCGATGCCTTGACGTCGGTGTTCGTTCGCTCGGTGCCGGAAAGGGAAACGTCGGGACGGAAAGGCGCGCCAGCCGTTGGTGCGTCTCCTCCGTCAGCGAAGCGATCAGACCGGTCCGGGCCCTCTTCCTGCCGTGAATGTACGGCGCGATGAGTCGGTAACCCCTGTCGTCCCCGCTTTCGAAGTAGCGGAATATCCAGTACGCAATCAGGTCCGCCATCTGGATGAGACGAGAGGCCTTCGAATCGAGGAAGAGCGGCACTTCAGCAAAGTTGCGCAGCTTGCCGTTGGTATGCCCCTGGTGTTTGAAAACGCGCGACAGTGCCTGGAGCTTTTCTTCATAGCTGTTCTTGTCGACGATCACGAGCCCTCGCTGCGCGTTGGAGCGCTTGGCCCGGTACAGCGACGTCAAGTACCGGTCGAACTCGCGCGCGACGTTCTCGAAGCTTCGTTGGACGATCTGGTCGGTCGCCATCGTGCTTTTCTCGATCACTGATGCGAACACCTTGAGTTTCAGTCGGGGGTCGGCCAGCAAGCCAAGAATATCGACTACCGCCTGCACTCGATCCGCGGGCTTGATGCCCTGCCATTCGTCCTTTCCGGTGCGCATTGGCGCACCGTGGAACTCTATGTTTCCAGGGTCGGTAGTGCTGAACCGCTCTGCAATCGGATCGATATGCGACTCAAGCCAGTGAGTCTGTCGCTCAAACACACAGAATCCGGCCAAGACGAAGAATTTCGTCGCCGGATCATGGACGTGGCCCGACTCATCCAGGTAGAGAAGATACACAGCGCACCTGCTAACGAAAAAGCGGACCGCTTTGCGGTCCGCTCAGGTATGAGGTAAGCCGAGTGGAGCGATCGTCCAACGCACCGATGTCTCAGCGCTCTCGACTATTCGGTCAGTCTAGCTTTGCCCTCAAGCGTCCGCAAGCGTCATCTCCTCACGAGAAGGGGGCGTCGGTACAAAACAACCAGAGTTGGACGGGAATCTGAAGTTGTTTGAGTCGGGCTGCAGCATGTGCGCCGCGAGGGAGGGGCTCGTGCCGACCGGCCGTACCCACGGAACTGATCCTTCGTGAGACGCCGGCGGTAGTGGCGATGGTCATGCCGGCGCCCGGCCGTGCTCCCGTGACGTATTCTTGGTCTGCTCGTGAATGTCGTTCTGCCCATATCGGGCGTGACCTGAGGACCGGCAGACTTGCGAGAAAGGGGGGGACTTATTTGTCATCGAGGCCATACGAAGGTGGGGAGAAAAATGGCCCGTGTCTGCTACGCAGCACGTTAAAATGGGGAGCCAATCTGGGTCCTAGCCGAGGGAAAGGTCACAAATGTCAAAGTTCAAGATGAAGCTGAAATTGACGGGATTCGAACTTGAGATTGAGGGGTCGCGGGAAGATGTTCCACTGATTGCGCAAAATGTTGGGCAGCAGCTCTCGACCCTGCTGCAACCGGCAGGCGCAATTATTGAGGGGGACGGTATTGTCGCCTCGGCTGCGCCGGCGCCGCTATTGCCCGGAGACGAAGTACAAATTTCGTCACCGGCGCGTAGGCGTGCAAAGAGACCGCGAGTTAAGTCAACGGGTGATGAGTCGGCCGAGGCCGTCGTTGTCAACTGGAAACACGACCCGCTAAAGTATGGCACCCCCCAGCAAGGATGGAGCACAGCGATAAAGGCCATGTGGTTGCTCTATGTCGTTCTCCAAGAAACTGGGGACGGAGAATTGAGCGCCAAAACAATTTCTGAAACGTTCAACCGGCACTTTAAGCAGGCGGGGAAAATACTGCCCTTCAATGTGTCGCGCGATCTTGGAAAGCTGAAAGTTAAGTCCGGCGGCCTAGCGCCGGTCGCAGAAGGCACGAACAAAGTTCCTTCGACGTGGTACTTGACCCAAGAGGGTATACGCTTGGCTCAGGAATCTATCAAACAACTTCTTAGCAAAGGCTGATTTTGGCCGCGAGATGATGGCTCTCATTGAAAAAAAGAAGCTGTTAGAAAAAATTAGTCCACCTCTCGATCCGCTTCTTTGCTCGCAGCTACTTGATGAATTTATCTCGGCAGAGAAGCGGTTTATCCAGAGAGATTGGGAGCCCGCGGAACTCGATGGTGGGCAGTTCTGCGAAATTCTCGCCCGGCTTCTCTACCACCAAGATTCGGGAACACTTAGTCAATCAAAAGGATTTGATGAGTGCTGTAAGTACCTGGAGAGCGATCAGGTTAAGCACAGCATTCACCCGCGCCATGACGCCATACATCTTGTGCGCGTGTTGCGGACGGTGTACAAATTTCGGAGTCAGCGCGGCGCGGTCCACATCTCGCCGACATACTCGCCGAACCACATGGACTCGAAGCTTGTCATCGAATGCGTTCGATGGGCAATGAACGAAACGCTCCGGATATTTTGGCAAGGTGACAGGGATGTGGTTGCAAAAGCTATTAGAGAGCTTCTGCAGTTTGACGTGCCGTGCGTGGGGGTATTCTCCGATGCACTGCTCGTTCAGAGGACCGATCTGTCTTCAGAGGAAGAGATCCTTGTGCTGCTGCATTTTGCGGGTGAGGAAGGATTCTCCCGGACGGAACTTGGAAAAGCTGCGCGTCGGGCCCCATCAACTGTCACCAATGCGCTGCAAAAGCTGACCGCGAGCAATTCGCGACAAGTATTTCAGCTTGGGAATGGCAGATACAGGCTTACGGATCTCGGATCAAAGAGAGTTCGTGAGCATCTATCGAGCAAGCTACTGCTAGGCTAGTTTTAGCAACAGAAGCCGGGCCATCTGCTCGGGCCTGTACCGCATAGGTCGTTCCACGGCCCGCCGCTCCTCGACCATCGCGGTTTTCTCGGCATGGTTCGCCTCCACCAAGCTAGGTGCTTGGCGATGCCGAGCAGGATGCGGAGGAAGGATAAGCTGGCATTGATAGAGCCGATTACCTTGTCAGCGTCCAGCAGCTTGTTCGGGTAGCAACGATGGTCTGCCGGGTGATGGTCGACACGTCCTGGTCGCGTATCTCTGCCACTGCCACATTGCGATGTCTACAGTCTCTTGCGCTGGCTTCTTCCGCTCGCACTGCCACATGGGCATGAGCATTCGAGTGTGTGGCCTGATGCCGCCTTGACAGGCCATTTCCTATGGCTCGTCCCTCGGCATCCCAATGCGCGACCATTTCCATGCGTTGGACGGGGATGGCTTGGTCATTGGCTCCGCCGGTGTCGCTGAGCGGCGGACAGCCTCTAATTCATCATCGAGGGCGACAGATATGCATGCAGCGGGATTCGCGCTCGGCCAAGGTGCCATCTTGGCACCAAGACTGCGGACAATCTCGCGCTTGCCGCTGTGTTGCTCAATCAGGTCTAGAGGATTCTGCGGCGGATGCAATAGACGTTGCCGCGCTTCGTGAGGTGGTGGGCCGTTCGGGTTTCTCCGGCGCCTGTGTAACACCCGCGCGGCATAGTGCACTGCGTGAAACCCTTATCCCACCTGCTTTTCCAAGCCAGACAAGGCTTAGAGGTATCTGGCGGAGAGAGGGGGATTCGAACCCCCGATGGGCTATTAACCCATACACGCTTTCCAGGCGTGCGACTTAAACCACTCATCCATCTCTCCGGGAACCCGCGATTATATCAGACTCGCCTGCAGAAGCCACAGTTTCGTGATGAGAGCAGGGGCGGGAGAGACGTTGGTAGCAGGCGAGTGCTGTTACGCCGCTTTCCGGCGGGGCTTGGGCCCAGGCTCACGTTGTTCCTCTCGCGCCTGGTCGCGCTCGTTGCTGACCTCGATGACGATCCGTTTCATCTCCGAGGTGGCGAAACGCGTAAGCGCTTCGCGCATCAGCGGCTGGTAGCCCATCTTGTGATATTGGGCAATGGCCTTGTATTGCTCCAGCAGGTCCTTGGGCAGGCGAATCGAGATCGCCTGCATCCCCAGCGACTGATTCACCGAGTCCTGCAGGTCCTTGGGCGCAACGGCCACGTAGTGCTCGTCTTCGCCCAGCGTACCGTTGTCCCATGCCTCTTCGGTACCCGGGATCTTGGCGGCTTGAGTCATACCCTCTCCTGGTCAGTTACTTTCCGAACTTGTTGTAGATGGCCTGGATCTTCTCGGAGGCGTCGTATGCGGACTTGACGACGTTGTTTCCTTCCTTGTGGATGAAGATCACCTTGAGCAAGCGGCCCGCGTTGGTCTCCGCAACGAACCACAGCGTTGGCGGGTCGGTGGCATGTTCCTCTCGGGTGTCGATAAGGAGTTGGCCGCAAATGTTGGAGAACGCCTCTCGCACCTCCGCCTCGGAAACATTGTGCTTGGTCCGCAGCTTCTCAATGATTCGAGGCGCGAGAACTATGCTCATGATGAGAGTGTATATACAGTAAGTGAGTTCGAAATAAAAGTGGCGCACCGTGATAAATACTTGATGCGCCATGTTGAGGCCTATTTAAGCACTTTGTCGGCCGATTTTCTTGGTCATGCTGCCGAAAAGCAAAATCTTCTGTATATACGCGATGCTCGCCGACTTCCCGGCCGGGCTCACCAACTGACCACCACCGCCTCCGCCGACCGCTGGTGCGGCCCGTGGTACACCGCCTCGACGTTGTTCCCGTCCGGATCCAGCAGGAACGCCGCGTAGTAGCCGGGGTGATAGTCGCGCTCGCCGGGGCCGCCGTTGTCGCGGCCGTCGGCGGCGAGGCCGGCCTTGTAGAAGGCGTCGACCGTTTCGCGGTCCTTGGCCTGGAAGGCGAAGTGGGCGTGGGAGATCTGGCCCGGCGTGCCTTCGTCGACCCACAGCTCGTCGGCGTAGAAGTAGCCATCGCCGTCGGTGATGTCGATGCCCAGCACGCCGAGCACCGCGCCGTAGAAGCGGCGCGACGCGCCGAGGTCGCGGACCTTGAGGTGGAGATGGTCGATCAGGCGGCCGCGTTGGATCTGAATGGGTGTCTCCTGGGTGAGGATTCGATGGTGGCAATCCGAGGCCGGTGAGGCATCGGAGTGACTTTATCGGCGCACCACGGCTGGGTGGCCGGTATCGAAGCATTATGGTCTCCGCCCACCCGAACGGAAGCGCCCGAAAAACTCCTTGACTATCTACCTAGTAGTAGATAAAGTGAGGCTCATGGATGCGGCGCCGCAGCGAAGAAGAAGTGAAGCGGCACCAGTCCAACGCAACAACCCCGGGAATCCGGGATTTTTTTGAGTCGGGTTATCTATCTATTAGTAGATTCGACAGCCGGATTCCAACCCAAATCGATTCGAGCCGCGATGCGGCTTCCTGAAAGGAGCAAATCATGACCGACCGTACCTTCGCCAAGACCCTGTTGACCGCCGCCACCCTTGCCGCCGCCTTCGTGGCTGGCACCGCGCAGGCTGCCACCGTTCCCGCCGACAAGTACGGCTACGAGTTCCGCGCCGGCGAGCGCAGCACCTATGTCGACGGTGCCCGCAGCGGCAATCGCAACACCTTCGTTGACGGCGCCCGCAGCGGCAAGGCGGATCCGTACGCGGACGGGGCTCGCACCGGCAAGGCCGACCCGTACACCGATGGCGCCCGCATCGTCGCCGGCCTGGACCGCACCGGCGTGTCGGCCAGCCCGGCTCGCAGCGTGAACCAGTTCACGGACGGCGCCCGTAGCGGCAAGTTCGACCCGTACACCGACGGCGCGCGCGTCGTCGCCGGCTTGGATCGCTCCGGCGTGTCGGCCAGCCCGGCTCGCAGCGTGAGCCAGTTCACCGACGGCGCCCGTGGCGGCAAGTTCGACCCGTACACCGACGGCGCCCGCATCGTCGCCGGCCTGGATCGCACCGGCGTGTCGGCCGAGCCGTCGCGCAGCCCGTACACGGACGGCGCGCGCCAGGGTCGCTTCGATGTCTTTACCGAAGGCGCTCGCCAAGGCCAGTTTGACGTGTTCACCGAAGGCGCGCTCGTCGCCGGCCTCGATCGCACCGGCGTGTCGGCCGAGCCGTCGCGCAGCCCGTACACCGACGGCGCCCGCCAGGGCCGCTTCGATGTCTTCACCGAAGGCGCTCGCCAGGGCCAGTTCGACGTGTTCACCGAAGGTGCCAACGCTTGAAGGGCAATACCGCAACGGCCGCTCGTGGTAGCGGGGGAGGGCATGTCATGAAAGACGCTTCGACTTCCCGCTCCGCCGGCCGGGGTCACCCCTCCGGCGCGAGCTCGACGGTCCGTGACAGGCTGCTCGAACACACGCTCGACCTGATCCGCAAGCGGGGCTTCAACGGCTTCAGCTACCGCGATCTGGCCGAGCGCGTCGGCGTCAAGACTTCGAGCATCCATTACTACTTCCCGACCAAGGAAGACCTGGCACTGGAAGCGGTGAACGCCTACAGCGAACGCTCGGCGCGTTACCTGGAGGGCATCGATCCGGCGCTGCCGCCGCTGGAGCAGGCCAAGCGTTATCTGGCGTCGTGGCGGCGCGAATGCAGCGGGCAACAGGTGTGTCTTGCCGGCATGCTGTCGACGGAGGCGCTGTGCCTGCCGCCGGCGGTGCATCACGCGCTGCAGGAGTTCCATCGGATCAACGAAAGCTGGCTGACGGCGCTGCTGGAGCGCGCCCGCGCGCAGAACGGCGGCGATGCGCAGCCGGCGATCGGCTCGGCGGCGCTGGCGCAGGTATTGTTCGCGGCCTTGCAGAACAGCCTGGTGTCCGTGCGGCTGTTCAATCAGGCCGAGCGGCTCGAGCCGGCGGCGAATCTGCTGCTGGCCGCGGTGGCGGGACCCGATGTGCCGGCAGGGTTGTCGTCGGCTTCGACCTCGGCCGCGGGCAACGCAACGAACGAGCCAAAGGCCGAGCCGCAGGCGCTCAACGCGGCGACGGCTTGAGCGCCGGTGCGTCGACGGCGCCGTGGCTCTCCGCCTCGCCGTCCTTCCCATAGCCCAGCCATCCCGCCAGCCGTGGCCACCGCGCCGCGGCGGCGCGGGCCGCCTGGGCTTCCTGCTCGTCGACATAGCGATGCGCGGCGAAGCCCGGCACCTTCATCGCCAGCGCCTCGATATCGTTATTGGGCCGCGGTGCGTGCCGCGCTCGCAGGCCGCGCCGCAGTCCGGCGCGTTTGCGCTCGCCGTCGCTCATTTGCCATCCACCCATACGCCGTCGGGCGTGCGCACCACGTAGCCGGTGCCGCGCTTCATCATCACGGTCGCCTCGTTTTCGCCGACCATGCGCGTTTGGGGCAGGTCCGCCGCGTATTGCGACGGCGCGGGGGCGCCCTGCCGGAACGGACTGTCGGCGACCAGGTTCGACAACAGCTGCGACAGCGCCAGATAGCTGCTCGGCGCGTGGATCGTCACCGGCCCGCCGGCGCCATTGCCGTTGCCCTGCGGATTGCCTGCCGCATGACTTGCCGCATTGCCACCCGCATTGCCGCCCGCGTCGCCTCCAACCTCGCCGCCCGCCTTGCCACCCTGCAGACCGATCAGCTTGACCCCCACCGGCACATGCACGATCCGCGGCGTCGGAATCTCGCGCATGCCGGCGATCTGGTTGGCATCGCCACGCAGCGCCGCGCCGTGCTCGGGCACGAACACCACCACCGCCTTGCGGCCCGACTGCTCGATCAGCGCGATCAGCTTGTCGATATCGTCCAGCAGCCGCGTCAGCCGCAGCGGATACGACTGGATGCTGGTCAGCTTCGAATCCGGCAGGCGGTTGCCGTCGTGCAGCGTGACCGTGTTGTAGTACAGCGCCAGCGGTCCGCTGTTCTGCGCGAGTCGCGACTTGTACCACTTCTCCAGCACCGCGTAGTCGCCCAGGATCGGCGAATTGTCGAAGGCCCGCATCGCCGGCGGCACGCCGTCGACCGGCACGTGCGTGACGTTCGGAATGCCGATCTCCTTGTCGACGAAGCCGCGGAAATTGTCGAAGCGGCCATCGTGGTTCATCAGCACGCGCGTATCGAAGCCGGCCTGCGCCAGCGCCTCGAACAGATGGCATTGCGGCTGCGCCGGCGAGTACAACGCCTGGTGCGGCTGCTGCCCGCAGGTTGCGCGCAGCAGCCGGATCGCCGCCGGACCGCTGTAGCTGGCCGCCGAACTGAACTCGGTGAACAGATAGTCGAAGCGCGACAGCAGCGGATGGTTGCGTGCCTTGGCGACGTCGAGATCGTCCCAGGACAGCGAGCAGACATGCAGCACGATGATGTCGAACTGGCTGTCGGGCGAGGCGCTCAACGGCGTGAACGCGACCTGGCGCGAGGCCTCCTGCGTGCGGAACGCGTTCAGCTGCGCCTCGTTGTCGCCGACCTCGGCCGGGCTGTCGATCCGCATCGTCGGAGCCGGGCGCTGCGCGACGCGCGTGGCGGCGGCCCCGGTCGCCGCGGCGCCCGTCGAAGCCGTGCCGGCCCCTTGCCACAGCGGCACCAGGACCAGCGCGAGCAGCACGAAGGTGGTGACGCGCACCCAGCGGTTGATCACCAGATAGGTCAGCGTGACAACGATCGCGCCCAGCACCATCTGCGGACTGACGAAGCGCTGCAGCAGCTCCAGCAGATAGGCCGGCGTGAAGGCGCTCAGATTCGAGAACTGCGAGACCACCCGCGCGAACGGCGGCAGGTTCGATTCGTGGTACAGCAGCGCCACGCCGACGACCACGGCCAGCACCTGGCGCAACACGCGCAGGCCGCGGTGTTCCACCGGCAGCACCAGCCACAGCGCGAACAGCAGGTTCAGCAGCCAGCGCGGCTGCACCTGTCCGATCGCGAACAGGTAGAGCTTGGCGGCGAAGTAGAGGTTCCAGATTCCCATGGGGTTGGCGGTTCGGGATTGCGGTTCGGGGTGCGTGGATGGGTGCGTTGATCGATGCTATGACGTGCGATGGCGGTGCGAGGGCGTTTGCAACGACGGTGCGCGTGCCCGGACTCAGGACTGCCGCGTTCGCCGCCGCACCAGCGCGGCCTCGAGCATGTCGATCGCGGCGTCGTACAGGCGCAGGAAGCCTTGATAACCCATCTCGATGACCTCCTTGAGCCCGCGCAGCGGCGCGTCGCGCGGCTGGTCGTCCAGCCAGTCGATCCACGCGTCGGCACGGCCGAAGGTGCACTGGATCAGCTGCGTCTCGGCTTCCGGGCTCAGGTCCTGCATCCGCACGCCCAGGTGGCGGTTGACGTTGCGCGCCACCGTGGCGGCGAAGTGGTATTCGCGCGCACCGCGCGACAGGCAGACGCCGACGCGTTCGCCTTCGCCGAGCGCCACGTCGATCGGCAGCAGCAGTCCCAGGCCGCCCAGCGAATAGTTCTCGGTCTTGCACGCCAGCGTGGTGCCGTCCGGCAGCAGCAGCGTGGCCGGCACGCGCATCGGAATCCGGTGCGACACGCGCACCTGGCGCGCTTCCTTGGCGACGCCGATGGCCGTGCCGAGCATCAGCAGGTTGACGGTCGCCCAGACCATGTTCATCACGACCGTGCCGGGTTCCGTGGTGGTGCCCATCAGCAGCCGGCCCACGCCCATGCCCAGGCCCGCCACGTTCAGGGCGAGCAGCAGCAGATAGGGCTTGGAGATCGTCCAGTCCAGGTAGTCGTCCTCGATCCGGCCGCCCTTGGCCGTCACGTTGAACTTGCCGAGCCGCGGATTGATGAAGGCCATCGTGGTCGGCAGCACGATGTACCACGCCAGCACCGATTCGTAGACCTCGGCCCAGAACGAATGCCGGTACTTGCCCTGGATGCGCGAGTTGGTGATGTTGGCGATCACCAGATAGGGCAGCACGTAGGCCGCGATCATCGCCGCCGAGGTGTTGATCACGTGCATGCCGAACACCAGATAGGCGAGCGGCATCGTCAGGAAGATCAGCCGCGGGATGCCGTAGAAGAAATGCAGCATCGCGTTCGAGTAGCACAGCCGCTGGAACAGCTTGAGCCCCTTGCCGAGCAGCGGATTGTCGATGCGGAAGATCTGCGCCATGCCGCGCGCCCAGCGGATGCGCTGGCCGATATGGCTGGCCAGGCTTTCGGTGGCCAGCCCAGCCGCCTGCACGGTGCGCAGGTACGCGGTGTTGTAGCCGCGCCGGTGCAGCTTCAGCGCGGTGTGCGCATCCTCGGTCACGGTCTCGACCGCGATGCCGCCGATCTCGGCCAGCGGCGCACGCTTGATCACCGCGCACGAGCCGCAGAAGAAGGCCGCGTTCCACAGGTCGTTGCCGTCCTGGATCAGCCCGTAGAACAGGCTTCCTTCGTTGGGCACGCGGCGGAAGGTATCGAAGTTGCGCTCGAACGGATCGGGCGAGAAGAAGTGGTGGGGCGTCTGCACCATCGCGCAGCGCGGATCGGCGATGAACTCGCCCATCGTCATCTGCAGGAAGGAGCGGGTCGGAATGTGGTCGCAATCGAAGATCGCGATGTAGTCGCCCTGCGTCACCGACAGCGCATGGTTGATATTGCCGGCCTTGGCGTGCCGATTGTCGTTGCGCGTCAGGTAGTGCACGCCGGCCTGCTCCGCGAAGGCCTGCATCTGCGGCCGCCGGCCGTCGTCCAGCAGATAGATGTTCAGCTTGCCGCTGGGCCAGTCGAGGCTGCGCGCGGCGTAGACGGTCGGCTGCACCACCGACAGCGGCTCGTTGTAGGTCGGGATATAGACGTCGACGGTCGGCCATTGCGCCGGATCGGCCGGCATCGGCTTGGGCCGGCGCGACAGCGGCCAGGCGGTCTGCACATAGCCGAGGATCAGCACCAGCCAGGTGTAGGCCTCGGCGGCGAACAGCAGAAAGCCGATGGTGACCTCCATCGGCGTGGCCAGGTCCAGCGTCTCGGTGGCACGCCACCAGATATAGCGCAGCGTCATCAGCAGCGACAGCGCCATCATCGTCAGCGTGGGGAAGCGCCCCGGGATCCTGCGCAGCACCATCACCGCGATCCAGACCAGCGCGAACACGGTCAGCTGTCCGCCCAGCGGCAGCGGCGTGGTGCACAGCACCAGCCCGGTCAGCGCGGCCAGCACCAGCAGCGTGGGCGCGAGGCCGCGCACGCGATGCACCAGGGCCGCCACGTGGGCCAGGCCGCTGCTGGCACGCATCCAGTCGACGCGCGGCAGGCGCGCCGCCAGGCGCCGCCGCTTGCGCGCGACGTAGCGGTAGGCCGGCTCGAGCCGGTGATCGAGCCAGCGGCGCAGCGGCGATTGGGGCGGCGCCTGTTCCTGCGGGCTGCGCCGGCGCGTCGGCGCGGCCAGGCGCCGGCGCGGCCGGGGCGGGCGCACGAACAATCGCCATACGCGACGCGGCAGGCTGTGCCGTGGATCGATGCCAAGACGCTCGGCGGAGCGGGCCGACAGCCACGCGGCAAACTCGGCCGGCCAGTCGCGCTTGCCGGGCCGCGCCGGGCGGAAGAACAGGCGCACCAGCCATTCGTTGCGCGCGGGCCGCTCGCCAAGATCCAGGCCTTGGGCCAGCGCGGCACGCAGCCGCAGGGTCAGGTCGAGCAGCACGCCGAGGATCATCTGCGTGTCCCCGCGTCTTGCGCGGCCGCACCAAGCGATGCCGCGATCCATTGCGACAGCCAGGCTGCGATGCCCTGCAGATCGTGCGCGGCCTGCGAATGCGGCATCGCGCGGCAGAAGTTCTCGCCGCGCGCCAGCGCTTCGGGCAGGCCGTGATCCAGATGCACCTGATAGGGCAGCAGCCGCTCGCGCAGCCGGGTGCGCAGCAGCGCCAGCACATCGCCATGCAGCTGGCGCGCGGGCTGGACCCGCGTTGCCACCACGCGATAGGGCAGGCCGATCCGTTCCAGCGCATGTTGCATGCGCGGCAGCGTGGCGCAGACCTCCGGCTCGGGCGGCGCCAGCACCAGCGCCAGATCCGCGGCGGCGAGCGCCTGCGTGGCATGCAGGGCCGGCCAGGCGGGCGTATCGATCAGGACAATGCCGTCGTCGGGCAGGTCGACCTGCGCCAGCAGCGCGCGCAGCCAGTGCGGCTGCTCGATCAGGCAGCGCGTGGCGACGGCCTCGGCGTCATCATCGGTGCCGCCGCGTTCGCGTTCGCGTTCGCGTTCGCGTTCGCGTTCGCGTTCGCGTTCGCCGTCGCCGTGGCTGTGGCCGTGGCCGTGGCCGTGGCTGTGGCTGTGGCTGTGGCCGTGGCCGTGGCTGTCGCCACCACCGTTGTCGCGAGGCAATCCATCCACCTGACCCCACGGCACCAGCAGCACGTCGTCGTCGCTGCGCAGGGCCGCGGTGGCCCAGTCGCTCGCCGACGGCCGCAGCGCCGCGTCGACCAGCCCGCGTTCGACCGGCTCGCGCAGGCCAAAATGCAGGCCGAGCAGATTACGCGGATCGCACTCCAGCGCCAGCACCGCATGCCCGCGCCCGGCCAGCAGCGAGGCCAGCGCGGCGGTCATCGTGCTGCGGCCCGCGCCGCCTACCGGCGCGACGATGGCGATCGTCTTCATCGCGTGCCGTCCTTCGGCGCCTGCCACCGCTTGCCGCGGATCACGATGCCTTCGAGCTGGGGCGGCAGCCGCACCGCGCGGCGCTGGCGCGGCTGGAACCAGCGCGGCATCACGCGCATCAGGTCCAGCTTCCAGATCAGCCAGGCGACGGGGGCGGCCAGTATCAGGCCCCAGATGAAATATCCGATAAAGACGCGCATGGCGATGCTATTCCCGGGCTTTGAGCGGCACCGCGGCCGGCGTCGGCGCGGTGCGGGGTTTGGAATGCGTGGCGTGAGCCGCTGCGGCCGGCCGCAGCGCATCGAGCGGGGACAGCAGCGGCAGCGCGGGGCCGGCGCGATGTTCTGCGCGATGTTCGGCGTGATCCTCGGCGCGATTCCGCGCGCGATTTTCACCGGTGATTTCGGCGCGAATGTCGGCGCGATGTTCGCCGCGGTCCTCGGGCCAGGCACCGGCTCCGGCCTGTGGACTTGCCTCGGCCGGCATGGCGAGCACCGTGGCGCCTTCGGCCACCGTAGCGCCTTCCGCCACCGCCGCCGCGCTGGCTTCCTCCCGTGCCTGCAGCCAGCCGCTGTAGTCGGGCAGCGTCCGCTCCGCGGCCTGCTGCGCGAACGCGTTCAGCGCGGCCTCGATGGTAGGCGCGTCGCCGCAGCGCAGCTCGCCCGAGAACAGCGCCTCCAGCGGCCGCTGGAACACGCGCCGGCAGACCGCGTCGGCGTCGTCGAGCCGGCAGGCAAAGAAGAACACATAGACGCTGTCGGCATCGGCGCTGCAGATATCGCCGGTACGGTTCATGCGGCAGGCGCGCAGCGCGTCGATATGCGCGACCTCCGGCAG
The DNA here is from genome assembly GCF_026210475.1 of Cupriavidus cauae. Taxonomy (NCBI): domain Bacteria; kingdom Pseudomonadati; phylum Pseudomonadota; class Betaproteobacteria; order Burkholderiales; family Burkholderiaceae; genus Cupriavidus; species Cupriavidus cauae. The sequence continues at coordinate 3,080,174 of NZ_CP080293.1, read as the reverse complement.
CAGCGTCAGGCGCAGCAGCACGTGCGGCAGCCGGATGGTCCGGCCCTGTTCGACCGCGCCGCGCACCGTGTCGATGAATTCGGCCGGGGGCACGTAGCCGATCGCCGAGCCCGTTAGCACCGCCGACAACGCGGTGCGGTAGTCCGCCGGCAGCGGACGCGAGAACACCTGTCCCTGCACGCCCTCGAGCATCGCCTGCACGCGCGCGAACGGCGTGCGCCGCGCGATCACCAGGTTGGCGCCGAGATTGAGCAGCAGCAGCTCGTAGTGCTGCCGCATCGCTTCCTGGTCCTCGCGCACGACGATCTTCAGCGCGCTGCCGCGCGTGCGCCGCAGCCGGTGCACCTGCTCGGCCAGCGTCTCGAAGGCGCGGTTGCCCTGGTAGTGCAGCAGCACGGTCGCCGCCACCGCGCCGCCGGCGCTGGCCACCGCGGCCTCGTTGCTGTCGACCAGCTGCCAGGACTCCGGCACCCAACGCTCGTGGGCGACGGCGTCGCGGCAAACGATCACGCGATGTTCGTCGGGCGCGAGCAGGCCGGCCGCCGCCGCTTCGCCTTCGCCGTCCGCGCCGGCGCCGCTGACCATCAGGCGATGCTCGTCGGCGGCGAAGCGCAGCGGCAGCGAGCGGCTGGCGAGCACCGCTTCGCGATCGCGCCAGAACGCCACCTCCCAGGTGTATTGGCCCTGCACCTGGGACAGATGCGCGGCACCGGCGAAGCGGGCGTGCAGGCTGCCGAGATCGGCCGGCCGCCGGATCTCGTCGAGGTCGTCCGTCGGCGGCGCCAGCACCAGCAGCAGCGACAGCCGCTCGCGCGCGCACCACGCGGCGAGCCGCGCGCCTTCGCGCGACAGGCGCGCGCCGTCGTCCCAGGAGAAGCAGGCCTCCGCGCCTTCGACCATCACCACGCTGTGGCGGGCCGCGCATTGGTCTGCCAGCGCCTGCAGCGCATCAGTCAGCGTGTCGATGCCGGCGGCGCGGCTTCCATTGCCGTTGCTGCTGCCGTGAGCGCGGCCGAGTCGCAGCCCGCACAGATTGGCGCGATGATGCAGCGCGCCGCCGACGTCGATATCGAGGCCGTGCTCGCGCAGCGCCTGCGCGATGCCGTCGACCGGACGTGCGGACAGCACCGTGGCCGGTCCGCGCAGCGCGTTGGCGGCGGTCTGCCAGAACAGCGCATCGCGCGCCGGCGACGGCTCGGCATAGACGATATGCACGTGGCCAGGCGCCAGCGTCGCCAGTTCGGCCGGGAGGCCGTCGATCGCCAGCGAGGGCCGCGCCTGCAGCCGCGCGAACAGCGCCGAGCGCGGCGGGGCGGGCGTCGCCGTCGTCGCGGCGGAGGACGGTGTCAGGGAGGTGGTGGCGGGCCTCGTCGATGGGTTCATGATTCGCGTCGATCCGATCTAGTACGAGGAATACGGCCGAACCGGCTCGGGCGGGAACGGCACCGGCCCGCGCTGCGGTTCGAAGTGATAGCGCAGATAGGCGATCGCGCGATTGGGCGCATAGTCGCGCGAGCGGTCGATCTGCAGCGCCATGCCGGCGACCCACTTCGGCGCGAAGCGGTATTCGACCGCGGCCAGCGCGGTATAGCTGAAGCCGCCGCCGTTTCCGCCGCGGAACGTCCGATCGCCCGCCATGCGCTGCAGGTCCGGCCGGGTCGGATAGTAGGGCATGTCCTTCTCGTAGGTATCCGACCAGCCGGCCGAGCCGCCCAGCCGCCACGACCACGCGCCGCGCCGTCCCGTCCATTCGAGCGGCACCGCCAGCGACAGATAGCGCTGCGGGCTGTAGTAGCCGCCGTGGCCGAAGGTGTAGTAGCGCAGGTTTTCCTGGTAGCGCCAGTAGTTGACCACCAAGCCGCTGGTCACGCGCTGGTTGCGCGCATCGAGCAGCGGCCAGTCGAAGCCGGCGCGCACCGTGAACTCGCGATTGGTGCGGACGTTGTGCCCGGTCAGCATGCCGGCGCCAACGGTGGCGAACACGCTGCCGCGCCCGACATCGTGCGAGTACCCAAGCGTGATGCCGTTGCGCGCCACGCCGCCCCAGCGTTCGCCGCTGGCCGGATCGATCGCGCCGGCGTAGGAGATCAGGCTGCTGGTGACCGCGCGGCGCGACACGTCGACCGTGGCCGCGGCGCGGTTCAGTTCGGCGCGATAGCGCAGTCCGCCCACCACGGTCTGCTGCAGGAAGCCGAGCGGGGTCGTGCCGAGATCGGCGCGCCAGCTGTCGTAGGCGCCGTTGTACGCATAGCCCGCGGCCAGCGCCACGCCCTTGTCGGATTGCCCGCGCGGCGCGATGCCGGCGCCGCCGCGCGCGGCGATCTGGCCGAACTCGTCGGCGCCGTTGGCGACGTCCGTGCGCAGCGTGCCGGCATCGAGCAGCACGGTATCGGCGTGGAAGAACACATGGCCGGTGTAGCCATGCGGAATCCGCACGTAGAGCGGGATTTCGGTGGCGCTCAGCTCGGAAATGCCGCTGTCGCCGGACTTGCGCGAGAACAGCGTCGCGGTGGCGACCTGGCCGTCGCGACGCGCATCGAGATCCTGCAGCGCGCGCTGCGCGGCGGTGCCGCCGGCCGCGGGCGCCGCGGCCTCGGCCTGTTCGAGCGTGCGGGCCTGCCGGTACAGCGAGGCCGCCTCGTTGAACTCGCCGCGCGACTGCGCGATGCGCCCCTGCTGTACGACGATATCCGCGCGCTGTGGATAGCGCTGGCGCAGCGCGTCGACCACCGCGGCCGCTTCGCCGTCGCGGCGCAGCGCGGTCAGGCGCCGCGCTGCCGACAGCCGCGTATCGATATCGTCCTCCGCCGTGCCGGCCAGCACGTCGCGCACGATGCGCAGCGCCTCGTTGTTGCGCCCGGCGCGTTCGGCGAGCCGGGCCAGCGTCAGGCGCGCCTCGGCATCGTCCGGGCTGCGTGCGAGCACCGTGCGCGCGGCAGCGGCGGCGCCATCGAGATCGCCTTGCCGCTCCCGCACGTCGGCCAACGCGAGCGACCAGCGCCGGTCCTGTTGCTGTCCGGCCGGCACCGCCGCCAGCACGCGCAGCGCACCGGCGGGATCGTCGGCGTCGAGATGGCGGTCGGTGTCGCGCAGCGCGAGCCGCAGCGCCTGGTCGTCCAGCGCGGCGCGCTGCCCGGGTTCGAAGGCGCCCCGTTGACCGCGGGTCCGCGCATCGCGGGCACGCAGGTCGTCCAGCCACGCGCGCAGCGCATCGTCGCGGCCCGCGGCGGCCAGCAGCTCGCCGTAACGCAGCCGCACGCCGATGGCCGGGTCGTCGGGATGCGCGGCCAGCCACTGTTGCACGAGCCCGAGCCCATAGTCGGCCTCGCCCAGCGCGATCGCTTCGCGGCCGACGGTGGCCAGCATCTGCGGGTCCGCCTGCGTCGCGTCGGCGGCTTGCCGCAGCAGCGCGCGCGCCTCGTCGGGACGGCCGGCGGCCAGCGCCAGGCGGCCCTGCCGCAGCCACTGCTGCGCGTGCAGATTGCCGCCGAGTTCGCGCATGCCCTCGGTGCGCTCGGTGTCGGGAATCTGCGCCAGCAGCGTGGCGGCGGCATCGGGGTCGTCGACCGAATTCAGGAACAGCGCGCCCGCATAGCGCATGTCGGCGCCCGGCGCGAGGCGCAGGCCCTCGTCCATGGTCTCGCGGCCCAGCGCAGGCAGGCCGAGATCGCGATAGGCCCGCGCCAGCGTGTAGCGCGTCCAGGGCGCGTCGGGTGTCAGCCGCAGCGCCTCCTCCAGCCGGGCGATCGCCGGGCTCGCGCGGCGCTCCGCCAGCAGCTGGTCGGCCTGGCGCGTCAGCAGCTCGGCGCGCAACTGGCGCAGCGTTTCCGCATTGGCCGGCGATTTCTGCAGGCGCGCTTCGGTCGCGGCCAGCAGCGGTCCGATCTCGGCGTGGCGGCCGCTGTTCTGCAGCAGCGCCACCAGCCGGCGCAGCGCGCCAGGGTCCGGCGTGCGGCCGGCCAGCTGCTGGCGCAGCAGCGTCTCGGCTTCAGCCTCGCGTTGCTGCGCAACCAGCGCGTCGGCCAGGATGACGAGCGCATCGGCGTTGTCGGGCTGGCGCGCCAGCGCCTGCCGGGCCAGTGTCTCGGCCTCGGCGGGCTTGCCCTGCGTGCCGGCCAGCCGCGCGCGTGCGATCGTGCCCCAGAAGGTGGCGGTATCCAGCAGGCTGCGCCACTTGTTGCGCTGCTCGGGATCGAGCTGCAGCGCGCGGGAAAACAGCGCGCGCGCCTCGTCGTGGCGGCCCTCGCGCAGCCGCACCAGGCCCAGGCCGCCGACCACCTCGGCATCGTTGCCGCGCGTGCGCATGGCCTGTTCGAAGGCGGCCTGCGCTTCGGCAAGGTTGCCGCGCTCGAGCTGCCGCAGGCCGCGCTGGCGCGCCTGCCAGGCGGGATCGGCCAGCATGCGCAGATGCGCCTCTCGCCTGGCCTCGAGTTCGGCCAGCGTCTGCCGCGCGATGTCGTCGTCGGGCACTTCCTTCAGATAGCGCTCGAACCAGACCGCGTAAGCGGGATCGTCATTGACGCGATACAGCGTGCGGCGCCAGATGTCGAGCGCGGTCTTGCGGTCGGCGTCGGTGCGCTGGCTCAGTCGATACAGCAGATCGAGGCCTTCGGCGCGCGTGGCGGGGCGGTCGGTCAGCAGGTCCCCCAGCACCAGCGCGAGGCGCGCATCGTCGGGCCGCTGCGCCAGTTGCCTGCGCAGTTCGGCGATGGCGCGCGGACGGCCGGCGTCGGTGCCCGCCAGGATCCGGTAGTAGTCGATCGCCAGCTCGCCCTGCGGCGGCCCGTCGGGAAACAGCCGCTGCAGCCGTTCGAGCGCTTCCTTCTCGTTGCCGCCGCGCGCCAGCATGCGCACCGTCGCCATCTCGCGCTTGTCCTGCGTGGCGATGCGGTAGGTGTCCTCGAGCTCCCGGGTGGCCGGATGCTTCGGATGATGCTGGCGCAGGCGCTGCAGGATACGTTGCGCCTCGGCTGGGCGGTTCGAGCGCAGCTCGATCTGCGCCAGCAACAGCAGCGCATCGGGCTGCTGCGGCTCGATCGTCAGGATCTTGTCGAGGGCGCTGCGCGCCAGGTCGGCGCGATTCTTGGCTTCCCACATGCGCGCCGAAGACAGCAGGCGGGCGAGCTCCGCATTGGCTGAGGACGTGGCCGGCGCGGCGGGCGCCGCTGGCGCGGTTGGGGCCTGCGCTGCCGCGGGCATCGCCGGGACGAGCAGTACCGCGGCGGCGGGGATCAGCGGCGAACGGGGCATGTCGCTGTCCAGGCCGGCGTCAGCGCGCCGTCGGCTTCGAAACGGTACAGGCCATCGAGATGGCCGAGGGCGAACAGCGCCAGCACCTGGCTGAAATAGCCCAGCGGCTGTTCCGCGGCCAGCTTGCGCATCCGCTCGACCTGGCGCTGCGCCGCGGCGGCTTCGCCGAGCGCGGAGAGGTACGGCGCCACCGCGGCGGAAAAGCCCCCGTTGCCCGAATTCGGCCCGACGGTGCCGGAGCGCGTATCGACGCGCTCGGGCGGATGGCCGTGCGCGATGGTGTAGTCCGCCATCGGGCGATAGGTCTTCAGCAGCGGGGTGCGCAGCGGATCCTGCGGCGCCAGCATGCCGGCCCACAGATAGACGCGGATCGCGTTGTACGCGCCTTCGGCCTGCGTCTGCTGGTCGGGGCGGAAGCCCGGTTTCGCACCCGCGTGATATTCGACCCAGTCGGGCGAGAAGCCGCGCGGCGCGGTATCGAGCAGCAGGCGGGCCGAACTGGACAGCAGCTGCGCCCATTCCGTCTGTTGCGGCCACAGCGCGGCAAACCGGCGCATCAGCTGCGGCGGCACATAGCTCGGATTGAGCCGCCACATCGTCGGCGAAGGATGAAAGCCCATCGGCCCGGGCAGCAGCGTGCGGCCCAGCCCCGGCAGCAGCGCGGTCTCCTGGCGCACCACCTGGCGCGCGATCACGGTGCCGAGCGCGGTGTAGCGGCGCTCCTGCCAGAGCCGGCCGGCCTCAAGCAGCGCGTAGGCGATCCACAGATCGGCGTCGGAGGCGGGGTTTGCGTCGAGCACGCCCCAGCTCTCGGGCTTGCCGTCGGCGGCCTCGCGCTTGCCCTAGATCCATGCCGGCAGACGTGAAGCGAGATCGCCCTCGGCGAGGTTGTTCTCGGTCCAGGCGAGCAGCCGCTCGAAGGTCGGCCGGTCGTTGGCGACCAGCGCGAAGAACAGCGCATAGGCCTGGCCTTCGGACACCGTGGTCTGCTGCGGCGTGCTGGCGTCGATCACGCGGCCGTCGGCGCTGATGGTGTCGCGCTTGAAGCTGTCCCAGGCGGGCCAGGGACAGGACGCCGCGGCGCAGCCGAGCGACGCGGTCAGCAGCGCGGCGCCGAGCAGCGCGCGCGACGCCGCCGCGAGCCGGCGGACGTTACCGCGCAGGCACGCAGCCATCGCGACCCCCGCCATCGCGAACGCTGCCATCTCAGCCTCCGTTGCGCCGCGCCGCCAGCCTGGACAGCGCCCAGAACGCGCTCAGCGCCACGGCTAGGCCGGCCAGGATGCCGGCGATGCCGAGGAAAACCGGATGCGAGGACACCCGCACCCACACCCGCGCATACCAGGGGAAATCGCCGACGAAATAGCGCTCGCCGAGCCGCAGGCCTTCCACTTCCTTGGCGCGCACCACCGTCAGGTCGCCGCGGATCTGTGCGACCTTGGTCGGATCGTCCAGGGCATCGAGCACGTCGCCGAGCCGGTCGGCCTCGGTCGCGGTCACCGCGACCACGCTGTGCCGTTCGCGATAGGGCGATTCGAAGCCGACCAGCGCCGCCAGCGGGCCGTCGGCCGACAGGATCGCGCGCCCGGCCGGCGTCATCGACTCCGGCTCGCCGTCGCCGAGCCAGTTCGACCACGCGCTGGCGCGCTGGTCGCGCAGTGCCATCTCGGTCTTGCCGCGCGCGATCATCAGCGGCAGCGACTTGCCCCAGCGCGCCAGCAGCTCGCCCGCGCTGCCGTTGCCGACGATCAGCAGATTGCGCTGGCCGACCGATTCGACGTCTTTCGCCGGCACCACCGAAACGCGCAGCGCCGGCAGCCCGGTCCAGCGGCCCATATGGCCGAGCAGCGTCAGCAGGGCCTCCTGGTCGATCGCACGCGGCGCGTCGGGCAGCACCACCGCGGTATCGGCCAGATCGGCCAGGCGCGTGAACGGATAACCGCTGTTGGCGAAGAAGGCCAGGTTCGGCATCGCGGCGTAGTGCGCGAAGCCGCTGAAGTCGATGCTCGAATCCGGATCGATCGCCGCGCGGGCGACCTTGGCCGGCGTCGAGGCGCACAGGCCCGTCTTCTGCGAATCCAGGTGGAAACGGAACTGCATCTGGTTGTCGCTGCCGACGCGGAAGGCCGGCACGCGGATCTCGTTGGAGACCACCGCGTCGCTGCCCGACAGCAGCGGCACGCTGACCAGATTCTCGTCGTCGCTGCCCGACAGCGGACGCAGCCGCTACGAGCGCACGAGCTGCTCGTTGATATCGACGTTCAGCACCGAGTCGTTGTAGGTCGATGGTGCCGTGTAGCGGTATTTCAGGTTCAGCGGCACGCTGCGCTGGTTCCAGCCGTACAGGTCGGCCGGCACGCGCAGGTTGACGCGGATGGCCTGCGGGTCGTTGCCCGAAACCTGCAGCTGCTGCGGATCGGTGACCAGCTCGCGGAACAGCACCGGGCGATGGACCGGCGCCCAGTTCGGCGCGTCATACGGCGCGCGCGGCGGTCCGAGGTCGACGGTCTGAATCAGTGCCTGACGGCCTGCCATTGCCGCCTTGCCGAGCACCAGCGCATTGGCCGCCGTCTGCAGCTCCTCGGCATTGCGGCCGGCGATCACCAGCAGCTTGTGGTCGGGGCTGTTCGGATTGGGCATCACCGTGACGGACGGCCCGGCGATCTCGCGCAGTCCGAGCGCGGCCGCGGCAGGGCCGGGCAGGGTCAGCATGATCGCGTGCTGGCCCTCCGGGGCGCTGCGGGCCACCGGGAAGCGCGCGCCGCGGTAGTCGGCCAGCGCGCCCAGCCACGACGCCACCACGCCGGCCGCGCGCAGCGTCGCCATGTCCGCGTTCTCGGCGAGCACGAACGGCACGGTGACGCGGCGATTGTCGCGGCGATCGAAGAAGGGCAGCGGCAGCAGCGCCAGATTGTCCGGCAGCCGCAGTGCGGCGGTGGTCAGCGTCAGCGTGCTGTTGGCGCTGATATCGGTCCACAGCGCCGAATGCGCGGCGTCCTCGCAGTGATCCACGGTGTAGTGGCCGATGAATTCGATGGCGAGCCGATTGAAGTCGGTAAACAGCCGCGGCTCCAGCGCAATCTCGCGCGTGACCTGCTGGCCCGCGCGATTCGCTTCCAGCGGCAGCGTGGCGACGACCTCGTCGTTGAGCTTGACCTTCAGATGCGACAGCTGATAGATCAGCGACGGCGAGTAGGTGTAGTGCAGCCGCAGCGTGGCGCTGGTAACGACCTCGTCGGCACGGATGCCGACGTTGAGCACGCGTTCGGGATCCAGCCCGCGCAGCGCGATCGGGCCATAGGCGCCCATCTCGGCGACCGTCAGGGTCTGGCGGCGCGCCGGCGTGCCGGCCGGCGCCGCTGGCGCGCTGGCGGCGGACGTGGCGCTGCCTCCGTTGCTGCTCGGGCCTTCGATTGCCGTAGCGGGGGAAGCGGGTTGGGAGTGCGCCGGCGGCAAGGCCAGCGCGGCCAGAAGGCATGCCGTGGTCAGCATGGCGCCACGTCGGCGCGGCGTGGCGGCGGTCAGATCGATCCTCGTCATCAATGCCAAATAAACGATGAACGCCCGTGTAGCGTCCGTCTGGCCATGTTCCCCTCGATAGCAGCGGCGGGGGCGGCGCTCTGTGGCAATACGATGCGCCTTGTCCGGCGGAGTCTACACCAATGTGTTTGGACGACCGCTGCGGCGGGATGGCGGCGCGCAATAAAAACGTCCGCCTTGCGGGCGGACGTTGGATCGTTGCCACATGGGGCGTGGCCGACGGCGAGACGGTCGCGGAGGCCGCCGGCCACGTCCGCGGATCAGTGCGCGAACAGCCAGATCAGGACCAGCACGAAGGCCGGTACACCCAGCAACCAGGCGAGGATATAAGGCATGGTTTCGCTCCTTGTCGTGAACTCCATGGCTTCACTATAGGGAGCGGGGGCGGGGCCTACTGTCGGGACCCCTCCGCTAGGTTTGTAGGACTGGGCCGACCGGGTGTCCGACTGTCTGTGCCCCCTGCGGCCCGTTTTCGGCGGGTTTGCGGCTCAATCCTCGTCATCCTCGCTGTCGAGGAAGTCGCGGCGGATCATCCAGTTGCGGATGGCCTCGTCGCAGACCTTCTTCAGCTTCTGGCGGTCGGGCAGCTTGTCGAACAGCTCGAAATTGACCAGCGCCATGCCGGCATCGGTGATGTAGAACAGGCGTGCGGGATCGTCGTAGTGGACGATGCGGCCGTCGATGCCGGACTCGTCGCTCTCGGTGGGCATGTCCTCGAGCTCCACCACGCGGCAGGTGAAGCGCGGGCTGCGGGTATGCGTCAGATACTCGAATTCGTCGTGCATCACTTCGCCCCCCTTGCCGGTGGCGATGGCGAAGCCCCAGATGAAGCGGGGCATCGGCAGATCGGACAGATCGTCTATCTCGTCCATGGTGTTCTCCCTGATTCGATGACCCGCATTATCGCTCGGACACCATGGCCGCGCCCACCCTCCGCGCGTCTGGCGCGGCGCGCTTATCGCTGCGCGTGGCAATTCGCGTAGACGGGAGGCGCGTTTTCGCCCTGCGTGATGTCCTGCAGCATCGCGTCGTCGCCCCTGGTCCACCAGACATGCTGGCCATGCGCATAGCGCGCGCCGGACGCGCTCAGCACGGTGACGAACAGCAGCGGCTTGCCGTCGAGCCGCAGGATCGCGATCTGGTTGTCGGGGCTGTTGAAATAGCGTGCGGTCAGCTGTTTGCCGCCGTCGCAGCGGTAGCGCACGGTGACCGGCGGGTCGAAGCGTACGCCATCGATGCCGGGGCGGGCCTGTGCCGGCGCGGTGAAGGAGACCGCCGCAATCAGCGCGGCGCAGGGCATCAGCGCGGCGCGGCGAAGGGAAAAGGACGGACGGGGGAAGGGCATGGCCATATCGGTTGGTTCCTGCAGCGAAGCGGTAAAAGGCAATCGATGAAGGGGCGCCGGCACATGAAGCGCAACGTCCCGCTCAACGTCCCGCGCCGCCATCGAGCCGGTAGCTTGCCGCGAGGCTGCGCAGACTGTCGATCTCCGCCTGCTGCCAGGCGGCATCGTGGCCCAGCTCTTGCGCGAGGATCGCGGCCACGCGGGGGGCCGCGGCCTCGGCGGCGCGGGCATCGAGGAACAGCAGCCGGTTGCGGCGCGCCACCACGTCCTCGACCTTGCGCGCCAATTCGTAGCGCGCGGCGAAGCGGACATGCGCTTCGGTCAGGCCCGATTCCGGCGCGATCACGTTGTCCGCGCCCGGCAGGCTGCGCAGCAGACCGAGGTCGCCGCCATAGTAGCGGTCCGGCGCGTTCAGGTTGGCCTGCTGGCCGGCCCACGCGCCGGCGCCATGCAGCGGCAGGTCGGCGGTCACGCAGGGCGCGGCGCGCAGCATCTGGCGGCGAATCGCGGTGTCCACCACGTCCTCGGCCATCTTGCGATAGGTGGTCCATTTGCCGCCGGTCACCGTGATCAGGCCCGCTTTCGATACCACGATGGTGTGTTCGCGCGACAGCGAGGCGGTCGAGCTTTCGCCGGTCGCCTTGACCAGCGGGCGCAGTCCGGCCCAGACACTGGTGACATCGGCGCGAGTGGGGTCGCGCGACAGATAGCGCGCCGCCGTCTCGAGGATGAAGTCGACGTCGTCGTCCTCGGCGCGCGGCTCCAGCGGCAGGTCGCGGCGCGGCGTGTCGGTCGTGCCGACGATCGTGTGGCCGTTCCAGGGCACCAGGAACAGCACGCGGCCGTCGTCGGTCTTGGGCACCAGGATCGCGCGATCGCCCGGCAGGAAGCTGCGCGGCAGCGTCAGGTGCACGCCCTGGCTGGGCGCCACCATCATCTGCGCGCGCTCGTCCTCCATGCGCCGCACCGCGTCGACCCAGACGCCGGTGGCATTGATCACGCACTCGGCATGCAGCGTCAGTTCGGCGTCGCCGAGCTCGTCGCGCACGGTAACGCCGCCGACCACGCCGGCCTGCATCACGAGCCCGCTCACGCGGGCATAGTTCAGCGCGATGCCGCCCAGATCGAACAGCGTGCGCATCAGGGCGATCGCCAGGCGTGCGTCGTCGAACTGCCCGTCGAAATACAGGTTCGCGCCGCGCAGCGGGCGGCCGCCGACATGCTCGGCCAGCGTCGGCGCCGCGGCCAGCGCCTCCTGGTGGTTCAGCCAGCGGCTGTCCATCAGGTTGCGGCTGCCGGCCAGCATGTCGTAGACCTTCAGGCCGATGCCGTAGAAGGGCTGGTCGAACAGCTGATAGGCGGGCACCACGAAGCCGAGCGGCCACACCAGATGCGGCGCGTTGCGCGCCAGCATGCCGCGCTCCTGCAGGGCCTCGCGCACCAGCCCGATATTGCCCTGGGCCAGGTAGCGCACGCCGCCGTGTACGAGCTTGGTGGCCTTGCTCGAGGTGCCCTTGGCGAAGTCGGCGGCCTCCAGCAGCAGCGTGCGATAGCCGCGTGCGGCGGCATCGACGGCGGTGCCGAGCCCGGTTGCGCCGCCGCCGATCACGATCACGTCCCAGCGGCGCTCGCGCTCCAGCGTGGCGAGCAGCGCCGCGCGATCCGGGGGCAGGGTAGGGTTGGGTGTCTGCATGGCAAGGAAGAGCGGTGCGAATCGGGTCGGTGGTGGCGGTTCTTCGGCGCGTCGGCGGATTGTGGGGATCGTCGGCGGGGCGTCGGAGGCGGTCGGTTATGGGCGGCTATCGGCGGCTGTCGGCGGCTGTCGGTGGTTATTGGCGCTTGATGGCGTTGTTGGCGTATCGAGGCAACGCGCTCAGCCGGCCGGCGAGGCACTGGCTGATGCCCCATCGTCCCGCGCCCAGTCGCGCGCGCGCTCCACCGCGCGATGCCAGCGCGCGAGCTGGCTCTCGCGTGCATCGGCCGACAGCCGCGGCTCGAAACGCTGTTCGATCTGCCATTGGCTGGCCAGTTCCTGCTGGTCGCGCCAGAAGCCGCAGGCAAGGCCCGCCAGATAGGCCGCGCCCAGCGCGGTGGTTTCGGTGACGCGCGGACGCACGACCGCGGTGCCCAGCAGATCGGCCTGCATCTGCATCAGCAGGTCGCTGCGCGAGGCGCCGCCATCGACGCGCAGCTCGGCCAGCGCGATGCCGGCGTCCTTCTGCATGGCATCCAGCACGTCGACGCTTTGCAGCGCGATCGCCTCGAGCGCGGCGCGCGCGATCTGCGGACGACCGGTGCCGCGCGTGATGCCGATCAGCGTGCCGCGCGCAAACGCGTCCCAGTGCGGCGCGCCGAGGCCGGCGAAGGCGGGGACCAGCACCACGCCGCCGGTGTCGTCGCATTGCCGCGCCAGCGGCTCGACCTCGGGTGCGCTCTGGATGATCTGCAGGCCGTCGCGCAGCCACTGGATCGTCGCGCCGCCCATGAAGACGCCGCCTTCGAGGCAGTATTGGGTGCTGGCTTGCGCCGTGCCTTGCGCCGGACCTTGCCCCGTGCCGCCGGAGCCCGCGCCAAGCTGCCAGCCGATCGTCGTCAGCAGCCGGTTCTGCGAGACCACCGGCGCCGAGCCGGTGTTCATCAGCAGGAAGCAGCCGGTGCCATAGGTGTTCTTGGCCATGCCGGGCGACAGGCAGGCCTGCCCGAACGTGGCTGCCTGCTGGTCGCCCGCGATGCCGGCGATCGGCAGTTCGGCGCCGAACACGCGTTGCGAGGTACGCGCGACCTCGCCGCTGGATGGCACCACGTCGGGCAGCAGGCTGCGCGGAATGTCGAGCAGCGCCAGCAGTTCGTCGTCCCAGCGGAATTCGTGGATGTTGAACAGCATCGTGCGCGACGCGTTGGAGACGTCGGTGACATGGCGCGCGCCATCGGTCAGCTGCCAGATCAGCCAGCTGTCGACGGTGCCGAAGGCCAGCTCGCCGCGTGCCGCGCGCTCGCGCGCGCCGTCGTAGTGGTCGAGCATCCAGCGCAGCTTGGTGCCGGAGAAATAGGCGTCGATGACCAGGCCGGTCTTCGCGCGGAAGCGCTCGCCATGGCCGTCGCGCTGCAGCGCCTCGCACATCGGCGCGGTGCGGCGGTCCTGCCAGACCAGTGCGCGGCCGACCGGCTCGCCGGTGCGGCGGTCCCACAGCACCGCGGTCTCGCGCTGGTTGGTGATGCCGATCGCGCGGATCTGGCCGGCCGACACGCCGGCGCCGTTCAGCACTTCGTGCGCGACCGCCAGCTGCGATTGCCAGATCTCGTAGGGATCGTGCTCGACATGGCCGGGCTGCGGATAATATTGCCGGAACTCGCGCTGGGCGATCCGCACCACATTGCCGGCATGATCGAACAGGATTGCCCGCGAACTGCTGGTGCCCTGGTCGAGCGCCAGGATGTATTCGCCGCGCGCTGGCGTCGTGCTGTCGGTCATGGCTGCCATCCTGCTGATTTCGATTTCAATGATTCCGTGGTTTCGTACCGGGACCCGTACGGAGAACGCCCTTGCCGGGCGCCAATATGCCGATGTCCGATTCCCTCGACCTTGCCCAACACATTGCCGCCGACCTCGCCGCGGACCTCGCCACCAGGCTCGCGGCCAACCTCGCCGCGCGCTCGCGCTTCGATCCCGCGCGGCATCTGCGGCTGACCGTGGAGGGCCGGCAGGTCGGCTGGCTGCCGCGCCGGCATGCGCGGACGCTGCGCAAGCTCGAAGGAGCGGAGGGCATCGACTTCGCCGTGCTGGGCGCCGAGAGCGCGGACGCGGTCGCGTTGTTGCCGGACGTGCAGGGCTTCGAGGCCCGCAGCGCGGCACTGGCCAGGCTGGCCCGCCGGCTGGCCGCGCATAACCTGCTGCGCGGCTGGCGCGACGAGCCGTTCGCCGTCACGCCGGCGCTTGCTCACCCGGCCTTCGCGACGATCGAACGCGCCGCCGCGCGCTATTTCGGGCTGCTGACCTTCGCCTCGCACATGAACGGCATCGTGGCCGGGCAGCGCGCGCTGTGGATCGCCCGGCGAAGCGAGAGCAAGGCGGTCGATCCCGGCATGTGGGACAACCTGGTCGCCGGCGGCATGCCCCACGGCAGCGACCCGCTGGCGACGCTGGTGCGCGAATGCGACGAGGAATCGGGCATTGCGCCGTGGCTCGCGGCCCAGGCGCAGGCCCATGGCGAGGTGCAGGTGCTGCGCGAAATCGACGAGGGCGTGCAGTGGGAAACGGTCTATCTGTACGACCTGGAACTGCCGGCCGACTTCGTGCCGCACAACCGCGACGGCGAGGTCGCCGAGCACCGGCTGGTGGGGCCGGACGCCGCCCTTGCTATCATGGCGGATGGCGCGATGACGCTCGATGCCACGCTGGTGACGCTCTGTGCGCTGCGCCGGCGCGGCTGGGCGCCGCCGGTACCGGGCTTCGCCGCCTAGCGCGATCTCGCCGTACCGGACCCCGTACGAGGCCCTGCAAGGCGGCCGGCCCGCCGGACGCGCCCCCTCCAGAGAACACCAACGATGAGCAATCCAGGCTTTATTCTGACCATTTCGTGCCCCGATCAGCCGGGCATCGTGCACGCCGTTTCGGGACTGCTGTTCCAGCACGGCTGCAATATCGTCGATTCGGACCAGTACGGTGACGAGTACACCGGCCGCTTCTTCATGCGCGTGCATTTCACCGCGGCCCCGGGCGGTCCGGAGCTGGGCACGCTCAAGAGCGCGTTCGCGCCGGTCGGCGAGCAGTTCTCGATGCAGTGGGAGCTGTTCGATGCCGCGATTAAGCCGCGCGTGATGATCATGGTGTCGCGCATCGGCCATTGCCTGAACGACCTGCTGTTCCGCGCCAAGAGCGGGCAGCTGCCGGTCGAGATCGCCGCGATCGTGTCGAACCACCGCGATTTCTACCAGCTGGCCGCGTCCTACGACATTCCGTTCTTCCATCTGCCGCTGATGAACGCATCGGCCGAACAGAAGGCCGCGCAGGAGGCCAAGGTGTTCGAGGTGGTGCAGGACCAGAAGATCGACCTGGTCGTGCTGGCGCGCTACATGCAGGTGCTGTCGAACGACCTGTGCCGCAAGCTCGAGGGCCGCGCGATCAATATCCATCACTCCTTCCTGCCCAGCTTCAAGGGCGCCAAGCCCTACTACCAGGCGCATGATCGCGGGGTCAAGCTGATCGGCGCGACGGCCCACTACGTGACCGCCGACCTCGACGAGGGCCCGATCATCGAGCAGGAGATCGAGCGCGTGGACCACAGCATGGACCCGGACCAGCTGACCGCGGTCGGCCGCGACGTCGAGTGCGTGGCGCTGGCCCGCGCGGTCAAGTGGCATGCGGAACATCGCATCCTGCTGAACGGGCACAAGACGGTCGTCTTCAAGTAAGCACGGCCCTGCCCCTCTCCCCCGAGCGGAAGAGGGGCAGGGCGCAGGCCGGGCTCCGGCCTTATTCCCCCGCCACCACACACTTCACCCCGCTGTCCGCAACGATCTGCTCGAACGGCGCCCGCAAGGGCTCGTCGGTGAAGAGCCGGTCGATCTGCGACAGGTGCGCCAGCTCGACCATCGCCTGCCGGTTGAATTTGGTCGCGTCGGCGGCCAGCCAGACCTCGCGCGAATGCTCGATGATCGTGCGCGCGACCTTGACCTCGCGGAAATCGAAATCGCGCAGCGTGCCGTCGGCCTCGATCCCCGAGATGCCGATCAGCCCGATATCGACCTTGAACTGGCCGATGAACTCGACCGTGGCCTCGCCGACGATGCCGCGGTCGCGCGAACGCAGCACGCCGCCCGCGACGATGACCTCGCAGTCCTGGTTGTCGGCCAGGATATTGGCGACGTGCAGATTGTTGGTGATCACGCGCAGGCCGCGGTGATGCACCAGCGCGCGTGCGATCTCCTCGACCGTGGTGCCGATGTTCAGGATCAGCGAACAGCCCTCGGGCACCGCGGCGGCCACCGCGCGCGCAATGCGCGCCTTGCCTTCGGCATTGAGCAACTGGCGCTGGCGATAGGCGATGTTCTCGGTGGTCGAGCCATCCATCCGCACGCCGCCGTGAAAGCGCGCCAGCATGCCGTTCTCCGCCAGCAGATTGACGTCGCGCCGGACCGTTTGCAGGGTCACGCCGAACTTGCGTGCTAGCTCTTCGATGGAGGCGAAACCCTGGCTGCGGACTTCTTCCAGAAGAGCGGTCTGGCGGGGATTGAGCGTCATGCCGGGATTCTAGTTCAAACAAAAACGAAAACAAATGACGCATTGCACTATTGTTTTTTGTTCGCTTCTTTACTAAAACGAGCAGGCAAGCAATCGATGCGCGCCGGTGTTCCCTTTTGCGTCCCGTTCTGTGTCCGCTGATCCCGCGACCTTCCTTCGGGCCGAACGATGCCGCGCGCCGGGCAGCAGAACCCTGACGGAGACCGGATGCAGCTCAGACTGGAAGGCATCGCGCAGCAGGCAGGTTCGCAGGTCCATCTCTATCCGATGTCGCTGGCGCCGGTCCCGGGCGCGGTGACGATCCTGCTCGGGGCGACGCAGGCGGGCAAGACATCGCTGATGCGGGTAATGGCCGGGCTCGACCGCCCCAGCGCGGGGCGCGTGCTGGTCGACGACGCAGACGTGACCGGCATGCCGGTACGCCAGCGCAATGTGTCGATGGTCTACCAGCAGTTCATCAATTACCCGTCGCTGACCGTGTTCGACAACATCGCCTCGCCGCTGCGGCTGCGCGGCGCCGCGGAGATCGACCGGCAGGTGCGCGCACTGGCCGCGCGGCTGCACATCGACCATCTGCTCGAGCGCCATCCCGCCGAGCTGTCCGGCGGCCAGCAGCAGCGCGTTGCGCTGGCGCGGGCGCTGGCCAAGGGCGCGCCGCTGATGCTGCTGGACGAGCCGCTGGTCAACCTCGACTACAAGCTGCGCGAGGAACTGCGGGAGGAACTGGCCCAGTTGTTCGCGCAGGGCGACGCCACCGTGATCTACGCGACCACCGAGCCGGCCGAGGCGCTGCTGCTCGGCGGCCATACCGCGGTGCTCGATGCCGGCGAGCTGCTGCAATACGGGCCGACGGCCGAGGTCTTCCACTATCCCGACTCGCTGCGCGTGGCGCGCGCGTTCAGCGATCCGCCGATGAACCTGATCGCGGGCGAATGGCGCGACGGCGCCGTGCATCTGCCGGACGGCATCGAGGTGGCGCTGCGGCCCGATGACGGCGCCATCAGCAGCGCCATTAGCGGCAACGGCGCAGTCGGCGGCCCCGCCGATCGTGCCGGCGATGCGCTGCAAGGCTATGCCGGGCCGGTCACCGTCGGCGTGCGCGCCGGCACGCTGTGGCTCGATGGCGTCTCCGACCGGCACGACGAGCTCGCCGTCGGCGTGCCTCGCGCGCGCGAAGGCGTGCCGCTGCCGGGCCGCGTCGCGCTGGCCGAGCTGTCCGGCTCCGATACCTTCGTGCACGTCGACACCGCGGTCGGCAACCTGGTGGCACAGGTGCCCGGCGTGCTGGAACTGGCGCTCGGCGAGACGGTGACGCTGCGCCTCGATCCGTCCCAGCTCTATCTGTTCGATGCGCAGGGCCGCTGCGTTCGCGCACCGCGCCGCCAGCATCTGCGGCGCGGCAACGGGCAGGGGAACTGAGGCCATGGCCCGCATCGACCTGGACCTGGCCCACGCCTACGGGCCCAATCCGCGCAGCGACGAGGACTATGCGCTGCTGCCGCTGCGCTTTACTTTCGACGACGGCGGCGCCTATGCGTTGCTCGGACCGTCGGGCTGCGGCAAGACCACGCTGCTGAACTGCATCTCGGGACTGCTGCGGCCGTCGCAGGGCACCGTGTCGTTCGACGGGCGCGACGTCACCGGCGACTCGCCGCAGGCGCGCAATATCGCGCAGGTGTTCCAGTTCCCGGTGATCTACGACACCATGACCGTCGGGCAGAACCTGGCCTTCCCGCTGCGCAACCGCGGCGTGCCGGCGGCCCAGGTGCGCGAGCGGGTGGGGCAGGTGGCCGAGATGCTGGACCTGTCGGCCGTGCTCGACCGCCAGGCCAGCGGGCTGTCGGCCGATGCCAAGCAGAAGATCTCGCTGGGGCGCGGGCTGGTGCGGCACGATGTCGCCGCCATCCTGTTCGACGAGCCGTTGACGGTGATCGACCCGCACCTCAAATGGCAGCTGCGGCGCAAGCTCAAGCAGATCCACCGCGAATTCCATCTGACGCTGATCTACGTCACGCACGACCAGACCGAGGCGCTGACCTTCGCCGACCAGGTGGTGGTGATGTCGCGCGGCAAGGCGGTGCAGGTCGGCACCGCGGACGCGCTGTTCGAGCGGCCCGCGCATACGTTCGTGGGGCATTTCATCGGCTCCCCCGGCATGAACTTCCTGCCGGCGCGCTGGCGCGACGGCTGGATCGAACTGGCCGGACGACGCTATGCGCCGCCGGCGGACGAGGCCATCGCGCAGCGGCTGCAGGCGGCCGGCGCGTTCAAGATCGGCGTGCGGCCCGAATACCTGCGCCTCGCCCGGCCCGACGACGAACAGGCGGTGCCCGCGGTGATCGAGCGCGCGCAGGACATCGGCACCTACTGGATCGCGGCCGCGCGGCTGCAGGACCACGCTGGCGGCGCAGGCGTCGAGGGAACCGATGGCATCGTTGGCACCAATGGCATCGTTGGCGCCGATGGTTCCCCGCTGCTGCGCGCCCGGCTCGGCGACGAGGCCGCCGCGCTGCGGCCCGGGGAGACCGCGTGGTTCTCGGTCTTCCACCGCCATACCTGCTATTACGTCGACGAGGAGCTGGTCCGATGAAGCCGATCAACCAGAAGGCGTGGCTGCTGGTGTTGCCGGTGGTCGTCTGCGTCGCGTTCTCGGCGATCCTGCCCTTGATGACCATCGTCAACTACTCGGTGCAGGACATCATCTCGCCGGAGCGGCGCGTGTTCGTCGGCACCGAATGGTTCCGCGCGGTGCTGCGCGATGGCGAACTGCACGACGCGCTGCTGCGGCAGCTGGGGTTCTCGCTGGCGGTGCTGCTGGTCGAGATTCCGCTGGGCATCCTGCTGGCGCTGTCGATGCCGGCGCGCGGCTGGAAGGCGTCGGCCGTGCTGGTGATCGTGGCGCTGTCGCTGCTGATTCCGTGGAACGTGGTCGGCACCATCTGGCAGATCTTCGGCCGCACCGACATCGGCCTGCTCGGCGCCGCGCTGGCGGGTCTGGGCTTCGATTACAACTACACCGGCAACGCGCTGGACGCGTGGCTGACGGTGCTGGTGATGGACGTCTGGCACTGGACGCCGCTGGTCGGGCTGCTGTGCTACGCCGGCCTGCGCGCGATTCCCGACGCCTACTACCAGGCCGCGCAGATCGACGGCGCCTCGCGCTGGGCGGTATTCCGCCATATCCAGCTGCCCAAGCTGCGCGGCGTGCTGATGATCGCGGTGCTGCTGCGCTTCATGGACAGCTTCATGATCTACACCGAGCCCTTCGTGCTGACCGGCGGCGGCCCCGGCAACGCCACCACCTTCCTGTCGCAATACCTGACGCAGAAGGCAGTGGGGCAGTTCGACCTCGGCCCGGCCGCGGCGTTCTCGATCGTCTATTTCCTGATCATCCTGCTGCTGTGTTTCGTGCTCTACAACTGGATGCAGCGCGCGGGCACGGTCGCCGAGGAGGTTCCCCATGCATGACCCGGCCTCGCGCGGCGGCTGGTGGCGCGCCGCCTTCCTGCTGGTCTATCTGCTCTTTGCGATCCTGCCGATCTACTGGATGCTCAACATGTCGTTCAAGACCAACGACGAGATCCTGTCGACGCTGTCGCTGTGGCCGGCGCAGTTCACGCTGGAGCACTACCGCACCATCTTCACCGATTCGTCCTGGTACTCGGGTTATATCAACTCGCTGATCTATGTCGCGCTGAACACCGTGATTTCGGTCACCGTGGCGCTGCCCGCCGCGTATGCGTTCTCGCGCTACCAGTTCATCGGCGACAAGCACGTGTTCTTCTGGCTGCTGACCAACCGGATGACGCCGCCGGCGGTGTTCCTGCTGCCGTTCTTCCAGCTCTATACCAGCGTCGGGCTGATGGACACGCACCTGGGCGTCGCGCTCGCGCACCTGGTGTTCAACGTGCCGCTGGCGGTGTGGATCCTGGAGGGCTTCATGTCCGGCGTGCCGCGCGAGATCGACGAGACCGCCTATGTCGACGGGTATTCGTTCCCGCGCTTCTTCCTGACGATCTTCCTGCCGCTGATCAAGGCCGGCGTCGGCGTCGCGGCGTTCTTCTGCTTCATGTTCAGCTGGGTCGAGCTGCTGCTGGCGCGCACGCTGACCTCGGTCGACGCCAAGCCGATCGTGGCGACGATGACGCGCACGGTGTCCGCCTCCGGCATGGACTGGGGCGTGCTGGCCGCGGCGGGCGTGCTGACCATCGTGCCCGGCGGCATCGTGATCTGGTTCGTGCGGCACTACATCGCGAAGGGCTTCGCGATGGGCCGCGTCTGAGCGGGGGTGGCGATGGAAACGACGGCCATGTTCGGCTGGATGGTGTGGACCACGCCGGTCGCGGTGTTCTTCGTTTGCGTGGTGCTGATGCTGATCGGCATGACGATCTGGGAGCTGCGCTCGCCGACGCGCCTGCGCAAGGGCTGGCTACCGATCGCCACCACGCGCGGCGACCGGCTGTTCATCGGCCTGATGTGCGCAGCGTGGATCAACCTTGCATGGGTGGGCCTGGGCGAGGCGATGATGAACTGGTTCTCGCTGCCGGAGGAGCCGTCGGTGTGGATCAGCTTCGTGCTGTCGATGGCGGTGCTGGCGCTGGTGATGCGCAAGGGGTGAGCCCGCGGGCGGATTTTCCGGGCGGATGTCCGGCTTGTATTGCCGAGGTTCAGAGGTGCATTGGGTGCTTGGGTGATTTGGGTGAATTGGGTGATTTGGGTGATTTTGGTTGGTATTCGCAGGTAGCGCGGCTCAATCCTTCCCCGGCCGCGACCCGCAACGCTATCGGGAAGGACCATTCGAGGAGACATCGATGACAGCGCTGAAGCAACGGGCAAGGCTTGCGGTGAAGCTGGTGGCGGTGGCCGCCGCGCTCGCCTGCGGCCATGCCGCCTGGGCGGGAGAGGCCGAGGCGAAGAAGTGGATCGACAACGAATTCCAGCCCTCGTCGCTGGCGAAGGACAAGCAGCTGGCCGAGATGAAGTGGTTCATCGACGCGGCCGCCAAGCTCAAGGCCAAGGGCGTGACGCAGGTCAACGTGGTGTCCGAGACCATCACCACGCACGAGTACGAGGCCAAGACGCTGGCGCGCGCCTTCGAGGAGATCACCGGCATCAAGGTCAATCACGACCTGATCCAGGAAGGCGACGTGGTCGAGAAGCTGCAGACATCGATGCAGTCGGGCAAGTCAATCTACGACGGCTGGATCTCCGATTCGGACCTGATCGGCACGCACTATCGCTATGGCGCGATCCTGCCGCTGACCGACTACATGAACGGCGCCGGCAAGGAATTCACCAATCCGGATCTCGACATCAAGGACTTCATCGGCACCAAGTTCACCACCGCGCCGGACGGCAAGCTGTATCAGCTGCCGGACCAGCAGTTCGCCAACCTCTACTGGTTCCGCGCCGACTGGTTCGCGCGCAAGGACCTGCAGGAGAAGTTCAAGGCCAAGTACGGCTATGACCTTGGCGTGCCGACCAACTGGTCCGCTTACGAGGACATCGCCAACTTCTTCACCAACGACGTCAAGGAGATCGACGGCAAGAAGGTCTACGGCCATATGGACTATGGCAAGAAGGATCCGTCGCTGGGCTGGCGCTTCACCGATGCGTGGCTGTCGATGGCCGGCACCGCCGACAAGGGACTGCCCAACGGCATGCCGGTCGACGAGTGGGGCATCCGCGTGGCCGCGGACAAGTGCACGCCGGTCGGCGCCTCGGTCGCGCGCGGCGGCGCCACCAACAGCCCGGCGGCGGTCTACGCGCTGACCAAGTACGTCGACTGGATGAAGAAGTACGCGCCGCCGCAGGCGATGGGCATGACCTTCTCCGAGGCCGGCCCGGTGCCGGCGCAGGGGCAGGTCGCGCAGCAGATCTTCTGGTACACCGCCTTCACCGCCGACATGACCAAGAAGGGGCTGCCGGTGGTCAACGCCGACGGCTCGCCGAAGTGGCGCATGGCGCCGTCGCCATATGGCCCGTACTGGAAGCAGGGCATGCAGAACGGCTACCAGGACGTGGGCTCGTGGACCTTCTTCAAGAAGACCGATCCGAACCGCCTGGCGGGCGCGTGGCTCTACGCGCAGTTCGTGACCTCGAAGACGGTGTCGCTGAAGAAGTCGCTGACCGGGCTGACGTTCATCCGCGACAGCGACATCAACCACGAGTACCTGACCAAGAACGCGGCCAAGTATGGGGGGCTGATCGAGTTCTACCGCAGCCCGGCACGCGTGGCGTGGACGCCGACCGGCACCAACGTCCCCGACTATCCGAAGCTCGCGCAGCTGTGGTGGAAGAACGTTGCCACGGCGGTGACCGGCGAGAAGACCCCGCAGGCCGCGATGGACAGCCTGGCCGAGGAGATGGATCAGGTGATGGCGCGGCTGCAGCGCGCGGGCATGGCGACCTGCGCGCCGAAGCTCAACCCCAAGGGCGATGCGGCCAAGTGGCTGTCGGATGAACACGCGCCGTGGAAGAAGCTGGCCAACGAGAAGCCGAAGGGCGAGACGATCGCCTACGAGAAGCTGCTGCAGGCCTGGAAGGAGGGCAAGGTGCGGTGAGATGGCGCCGGACGGGCCGCTTGGCTCATCTGGCCGAACTGTCTCGTCGGATTCGTCTGGCCACCTGGGTGGCGGGCCGGGCTAGCTGGTTTGGGCGGGCTCGGCTCGGGTGGGCTGGGCTTGGGTGGGCTGGGCCTGACCTGGTTGGCCTGGCCGGTTCGGCCCGGTCTTGCCGATGTCGTTCTCCCCTCTCCCGCCCGCGGGAGAGGGGCCTGGGGAGAGGGCAGCCGCTCGCCTTCCCCCCGGTCCAATTTCCCCGTTACGTCCCGAAACGTTGACCCGCCAGCCTCTGGTGCATACTACGGCCTTCGCAAAACTCAGCCCCGCGGCGAAGGCCCGTTCCTGCACCCATGAAGCGCATCCTGGTTATCAAGATCACCTCCCTCGGCGATATGGCACACACGCTGCCGCTGATCTGGGATCTGCGGCACGCCTATCCCGAGGCCAAGATCGACTGGGTCGCCGATGCCTCCTGCGCCGATATTCCCCGCTGGACGGTCGGCGTCGACCGCGTGATTTCGCCCCCGCTGCGCGGCTACAAGAAGTCGAAGCAATGGAAGGACCTGCGCGCGATCTTCGCCGCGGTGCGCGAACTGCGCCGTGAAAAGTACGACGTGGTGCTGGACGTGCATGGCGTCTACAAGAGTGCCATCGTCGGCTGGCTGGCCCGCACGCGCCGCCGCTTCGGCTACGCCGCCAAACACCTGGGCGAAGCCCGCGCCGAGATGTTCTACACCGACATCTTCGCGCCGCACGGCGATGCCACTGCCCGCCACAAGATGCGCCTGGTCGCCGCCAAGGCGCTTGGCTACGAACTCGACCCGAAGGAACACTACGAACTGCGCATCCCGGCTCCGGCCGCGCCGCTCAATACCGACGGCGTACCGCGCGCGATGCTGTTCCACGCGACCTCGCTCGAGATCAAGAAATGGCCGCCCGAACGCTGGATGGCGGTCGGCCGCGAACTGACCGCCCGCGGGTACCGCGTGCAACTGCCCTGGGGCTCGCCGGCGGAAAAGCAGCAATCCGAAGTGCTGGCGCGCGGCATCCCGGACGCCGAGGTACTGCCGAAGATGACGATCACCGAATGCGCGCAGCGCGTCGCCGCCGCGGACCTGGTAATCGGCACCGACACCGGCTTCGTCCACCTCGCCCATGCACTGGGCAAGCCGTCGGTGATGCTGTTCACCGCGACGTCGCGCGAGCACTTCGGCATTTCGGAGCCCGGCCGGGCGGTGTCCATCGGCAATGAAGGCGTGGTGCCGGACGTGCCGGAGGTGATCGGGGCCATCGATCAGGTGACCGGCAGGGTGGGATCACCGGCAGCTGTTTGACGGTAGTGCGGGCCTCCCGGACGGGTTTGCCTCAGCCAGTCCCTAACAGTCTTTCTATCAGTTGTTTGGTCAGGTTACCCGGTCCCATGCCGACAAGGTCGCTGCCATCTTCGACCAGCTTGCCGAACACGTAGCTGTATTGCCCACGCGGGCTTGGCGCTCTCGGGTCAATTTCCGCCACGGCTGGTGTCCTCGTCGACCATGGCTTGCGCCTGTTCAAAGCTCCGGTTGATATCGTGTTCCGTCATGGCGCGGATCGTCCTGACGTAGGGAAGGAGTATTGGCGGAACCGGACTCGATCGATACGACGAGTCTCGGAGCTTTGCATTGACGCGCAGGATCAGCGCTGGAGGGAAATAGCCGGATCTGGTCACGATCGCCTCGTCTTGGTTGAGGTCTGAAACGGTGGCCAGTGTGGCGGTACGGTCGCAATCGGGCTATCGGAAAACCGAGCGGACACTCAAAAAGCGGCGACACAGAGTTTAACGGCGTCCATTTGGGACGGCTTGCGTCCCACGGCGTATGCCATGCCGCCACGGCATATAGCGGCGGCATGGCGTGTCATCACGTTATCGCGTACCCACAAACAGCACGCCCGCCGACCGGTCCGAAGTCGTGCCGGCGGCGATCAGGCCGCGGTCTTCCGCGCTGTAATACGCGACGCCGCTCATTTTCTGCCCCGGGCGGGCACAGGGCGACGGACCGAACGTCACGGTGATGTCGTAGGCGTTGCCACGCGCGCGCGGCTTGGCCACGCCTTCGATGCGGCAGCCGGACGCGCCCGCGCCGCTGATCGTGCCCGAAGTGGCCACCGTAATGGTCGCCGACTCGCCGCCCTCCGGAATCACCGACGTACCGGTGTAGGTGCCGGCCAGCGTCGCCAGCGACGGCGTCAGTTCGTAGTTCTTGTCGTAGGTGCTGGTAAAGGTCGCGGTCTGGCCCGTTGCCGGATAGCGGACGGTGCCGTTCAGGTTCCCCTTGGTCGCGTAGGTGCCGTTGACCGCCACGTCGAAGATGCCGCGCGACGACACGCTGAAATCCTTGCCGTCGTTCGACGTGAAGCTGCCATTGGCGGCATTCAGCTTGCCCTGGACCACGCCGAGCGAGACCGGCGCCAACGAGGTGTAGATCATGTAGTAGGTGCCATCGTCGAGCACGAGGCCGGCGATGTCCTGGTTCGCCGAAGTCTTGCCCGTGTACAGGCCTTCCGCAGGGGAGGTGGCCGGCTGCGGAGCCGGGCCGTCATCGTCTCCGCCGCCACCGCCGCAAGCGGCGAGCGCCAGTGCCAGGGAGGCAATCAGCAGGGTCTTGTTCATGGATTTCTCGAAGGGTGTCTTTGTTTTTTATCGGGATGGCGCCCCGGCATTGCACCGGGGCGCGGCAATCTTAGAGGCAGGCCGCGGTGGCCGCTATTCCCGATTGGTGGGGGGGGCGCTGGACCTTCGAGCGGCGCTGGGTTGTTGGGGGCAGACGTTTGACCTAGGATCGGACCGGTTCAGTGCCGGACGCGCGTCGCGCTGGGAGGGAAGACGATGGCAAACAAGACATCCACGAAAGCGGGGAAGGCCGGGGAGAAAATCGACGTGAAGACCGAGGTGACGGCCGCGGTGAAGACCACGGCGAAGGCCGCGGCGAAGCCGGCCGCGAAACCGGCAGCAAAGGCGGCCGGGAAACCCACAGCAAAATCGCCGCCCGACGGAAAGCCGGTCCTGCTGTCGGGCGGCAATCCTCAAATCCCGAAGGGCGACGGCGATGGCCCGGTGCAGGCCTACATCGCTGCCATGCCCGGCTGGAAGCGCGACCTCGGGCGACGACTCGACGCGCTGATCGTGCGCACCGTGCCGGACGTGCGCAAGGCAGTGAAATGGAATTCGCCGTTCTATGGCGTGGAGGGGCAGGGCTGGTTTCTCAGCTTCCATTGCTTCACGCGATACGTGAAGGTGGCCTTTTTCAAGGGATCGTCGCTGCGCCCGCTGCCGCCCGGCGAATCGAAGGACCCGAATACCCGATATCTCGACATTTACGAAGCCGACGAGATCGACGAGAAGCAGGTAGGCGACTGGATACGGCAGGCGGCGGAATTGCCGGGGTGGGTGCCGTAACCCGGCGATTTGGGCGCTGCGACCGCGCGGTGCCACGGCTTTCGTTGCGTGGCCCATCGGTCAAGTGAGGATCGGAGTCCAGGTCGCAATGGCAAATTGCGGCATCGGACCGATTGCAGGGGAGAGGGTAGAAGGGGGGCAGAAATCGCAGGATCGTGCGCCCCGACCCCGGAAATGAGAAAAGCCAGCGCAAGGCTGGCTTTTCGTATTCTGGTGGGTGGTACAGGGATTGAACCTGTGACCCCTGCCGTGTGAAGGCAGTGCTCTACCGCTGAGCTAACCACCCCTGCCGCTGCGCTTGAACTGCCGTGCAGCAGAGAAAGCGAGATTATGTCAGGACCTTTGTATCTTGTAAAGCCCTTCGGCGAATTTTTTGCGTTGCGGCGCTGCCTCCGACCCTGCCTGCGGCCCGTGGCGGCAGGGCGTCATGCCGCCTCTTCCAGCGGCGGCGCCTCCTGCCATACCGTCTTGCCGCCGCTGGCCTTGTCGAGGTCCTTGAGCACCGCGGCGTGGGCCGCCAGTTCGTCCTCGCTCGGCTCCAGCACCGGCAGGCGCAGCGCGGACAGGTCGGCGGTGGCGACCGCGGCCGGGCCGGCGCCCGCGCTGGCGTCCATCATGTCGATCACCAGCGAGTTCTGGCCGCGCGTCATCGCCAGGTAGACCTCGGCCAGCAGCTCCGCGTCCAGCAGTGCGCCATGCAGGGTGCGGTGCGCGTTGCTGACGCCCAGGCGTTCGCACAGGGCGTCGAGCGAGTTGCGCTTGCCGGGGAACATCTGGCGCGCTTCGAGCAGCGTATCGATCACGCTGCCGACATGCTTGCGGAACGGCGGCAGGCCGAGCCGCTGGAATTCCATGTCGAGGAAGCCCAGGTCGAACGCGGCGTTGTGGATGATCAGCTCGGCGTCCTGGACGAAATCGCGGATCTCGTGGACGACCTCGGCGAACTTGGGTTTGTCCGCCAGGAATTCCACCGTCAGGCCGTGCACCGCAATCGCGCCGGCGTCGATGTCGCGCTCCGGGTTGATATAGAAATGCAGGTTGCGTCCGGTCAGCCGCCGGTTGACCAGCTCGACGCAGCCGATTTCGATCAGCCGGTCGCCGGTGGCGGCGTTCAGGCCCGTGGTTTCGGTGTCCAGTACGATTTGTCGCATGGCGGGCATTCTACTCAACCTGGGCGCCGGTGAGGGAGGCGACACCGCGATTGGCCAGCGCGTCGGCCCGTTCATTGCCCGGGTGACCGTTGTGGCCGCGCACCCAGTGCCAGGTGACGTCGTGCTCGGCGGCAGCGGCGTCGAGCGCCTGCCACAGGTCGGCGTTCTTGACGGGTTTCTTCTCGGCGGTCTTCCAGCCGCGCGCCTTCCAGCCGCGGATCCATTCGGAGATGCCTTTCTGCACGTATTGCGAATCGGTCCAGACCTGCACCTTGCACGGCCGCTTCAGCGCGCGCAGCGCCTCGATGACGGCGGTCAGCTCCATCCGGTTGTTGGTGGTATTGGCCTCGCCGCCGAACAGCTCCTTGACGTGGCCATTGGCGACGAGCACGGCGCCCCAGCCGCCGGGGCCGGGATTGCCTTTGCAGGCGCCATCGGAATAGATCGTGACTTCTTGCATCGATGAAGGTTGGGAACCGGTGCGGCGGGACGGCGCCGCGGGCCGGGCGTCCGCCGGGGCGGACAAGGTTGGATTCAGTGCCGGGCCGGCACGGGCTCGGCAGCGGGCGGGGCGGGGCCGCGGCGCTGGCCCCGACTTTCGTTACTTCTCTTCGCCGGGCGCCTTGCCGTGCGTGCCGTTGGGCGTGGCGACCGGGGCCGCCACCGGCGCCAGTGCGGCCTTGGGCGTCTTCCAGGCCGGCCCGACCAGGCGGATGTTGCGCACGCGCTTGACCGCCGACAGCATATAGACCGCGCCGAAGATTGGCCACCAGCGATCGCCGGCCTTCTCCATGAACGCGGCGCGCTGCAGCCAGCGGTCGGTGCGGTAGGGCGGACAATAGCAGCCGAAGCGGCCGCGGATGATATCGAAGCCGAGCAGCTTGAGCCAGTCCTTGATGCGAACGAAGCCGATCGACTGGGCGTCGGTCGGCAGGAAGGGATCGGCGCCGAGCCGGTTCAGGCCCTGGCGCGCGCCCCACAGGCTCATCGGATTGAAGCAGGACACCACCACGCGCCCCTCGGGCATCAGCACGCGCGAGACCTCGCGCAGTACCTCGTGGGGATCCTCGGAGAATTCGAGCACGTGGGGCAGCGTGACCAGGTCGAGGCTCTGCGTATCGAAGGGCAGCTCGTCGAAGCGGCACAGCACCTGGGCACCGGGGGCGCTGCCCGTCTCCGCGGCGCGCGGGCCGTGCGGGCCGCTGCGGGCGTCCAGCGCCAGGCCGCCGAACGGCATGCGGTTCTCGCGCAGGGTGTCCAGCACCGGCATGCCGAGCTGGATCGCGTGATAGCCGAAGATGTCGGCCACGGTGCGGTCGTACTGGCCTTCCTCCCAGCGCAGCATGTACTGGCCGGGCGGGGAGGCCAGCCAGTTTTCCCAATCTATAATCGGACGCTTGGACATAGGAGCACGCATGTTGAGGGTGGAGCCGATCCCCGCTTTCCAGGATAACTATATCTGGGCGATCGACGACGGTCATGCCGCCGCCGTGGTCGATCCCGGCGAGGCCGCGCCGGTGCTGGCCTATCTGGCGCGGGCGGGGCTGGTCCTGGGCGCCATTGTAATCACCCACCACCACGGCGATCACCAGGGCGGGGTGGCGGACCTGCTGGCGGCCTGGCCGGCGGGACCCGACGGCGAGCCTGTGCCGGTGATCGGACCCGCCGCCGAGCGCATCGGCCATCGTACCCGCGCGGTGCGCGAGGGCGACGAGGTCGAGCTGAAGGCGCCGGCGCTGCGGCTGCGGGTGCTCGAGGTGCCCGGCCATACCGCGGGACATATCGCCTACACCGGCGAGCTGCCCGGCATCGGCCCGGTGGTGTTCTGCGGGGACACGATGTTCGCCAGCGGCTGCGGGCGGCTGTTCGAGGGGACGCCGGCGCAGATGCTGGCGTCGCTGGACAAGCTGGCCGCGCTGCCCGACGCGACCCGCGTCTATTGCGCTCACGAGTATACGCGCAGCAATGTCCGCTTCGCCCGCGCGGTGGAGCCGGACAACGCCGCGCTGGCCGCCTGGGAGGCGCGCGTCGAGGCGCTGCGCGCCGCCGGCGAGCCGACCGTGCCGACCACCGTCGGCCACGAGCGCGCGGTCAATCCCTTCCTGCGCTCGCGCGAGCCCGCCGTGCGCCGGGCACTGGCCGGGCAGGGCGCGCAGGCGGGCGACGATGCCGCGGCGTTCGGCGCGCTGCGGGCCTGGAAGGACGGCTTTCGCTGACCGACATCCCGCCCATCCATCCGCGCCACCGCTGAGCGCCCCCGCGGAATGCGGAAAATCCGATTGACGCACGAGCCGCTTTGTCTTTAGCATCAGCCAATTTTTAGCGTCACGATCCGAGAAATTGATGAGAATTGGTCGATACCTGGCGGCCGTAGCCTGTGCGGCGCTGCTGGCGGCATGTGCCAGCACGCCCGTCCCGCCTGATGAAGCCGGCACGGCCGGCTCGCCGACCGCCCTGGCCTCCGCCACCAAGCCCAAATCCGGCCTTCCCCCCACCGATCCGCTCAATTCGATCCACCTGCCGCCGACCATCGCGCGCGATACCGCGCCGATCAACGTCGACGAGGACAGGATCGACTGGACGCTGGGCCAGTCGCAGGACATCTGGGTGCGCATCCGTCGCGGCTTTTCGATGCCGGACCTGGAAGGCACGCTGGTCGAGGACCGCACGCAGTGGTATGCGGCGCGGCCCGACTATATGGAGCGGATGATCGCGCGGTCGAGCAAATACCTGTACCACATCGTCGCCGAGCTCGAACGCCGCAACATGCCGACCGAGCTGGCGCTGCTGCCGTTCGTCGAGAGCGCGTTCAATCCGGAGGCGGTGTCGAGCGCGAAGGCGGCGGGCATGTGGCAGTTCATTCCGAGTACCGGCAAGAGCTACAACCTGAAGCAGAACATGTTCCGCGACGAGCGCCGCGACGTGCTCGCCTCGACCGAAGCGGCGCTGGACTACCTGAGCCGGCTGCACGACATGTTCGGCGACTGGCATCTGGCGCTGGCGGCGTACAACTGGGGCGAGGGCGCGGTGTCGCGGGCGATCGCGCGCAACGAGGCGCGCGGGCTGCCGACCGACTACGCCAGCCTGACGATGCCCAACGAGACGCGCTACTACGTGCCGAAGCTGCAGGCGGTCAAGAACATCGTCAGCAATCCGGCCTCGTATGGCGTCACGCTGCCGCCGATTCCGGACCACCCGTACTTCGTCACGGTAACCACTTCGCGCGACATCGACGTGACGCTGGCCGCCAAGCTGGCCAACATGCCGCTGGAGGAATTCCGCGCGCTCAATCCGTCGTTCAACAAGCCGGTGATCCTGGGCGCGTCGAACCCGCAGATCCTGCTGCCGTTCGAGAACGCCGAGCGCTTCCAGTACAACCTGAACACCTATCGCGGCGGCCTGTCGAGCTGGACCGCGGTGACGGTGGACGGCCGCGAGCGCGTCGAATCGCTGGCGGCGCGGCTGAACGTCGATCCGGACACGCTGCGCGAGATCAACCGGATTCCGAAGGGGATGCGGCTCAAGCCCGGCTCGACCGTGATGATCCCCCGCTCCGGACGCCATACCCAGGACATCAGCGCCACGCTGGCGGAGAACGCGATCCTGGCGATGGAGCCGGACCTGCCCGAAGCGCGCCGGCTGGTGGTGCGCGCCGGCAAGCGCGATACGGTGGCCTCGGTGGCGCGCCGCTATGGCGTGTCGGTCAGCCAGGTGCGCGCCTGGAACAAGCTGTCCGGCTCCAAGCTGGTGGCCGGGCAGAGCCTGGTGCTCAACGTGCCGGTCAAGCGCGCGCGGGCCATCGCCGAGCGCGACGACGAGGTACGGGTGATCCGCGTGTCGGGCAAGGGCAGCCGCGTGAGCGCCCGCCAGCGGGTGGTGGTCGAACCGCACGGCAAGGCGGTGCGGGCGTCGTCCAGGGCGTCCGCCAAGGCCAGCGCCAAGGCGTCCGGCAGCCGCGCCAGCGCCAAGGCCAGCGCCGCACCGAAGGCCAAGGCGAAGGGCAGGGCGCGCTGAGGCGCGGCACCGCAGCAGGCACCGGCGCAGTCGACAGCGGCGCCGAAGACACGGGAAAGGGCATGCCGAGGGGCGTGCCCTTTTTCTTTGGTGACCCAAGCCGTCCGCATCAGCCGGATCAGTCGGACCAGCCGGCCCCGCGCGTGACCTTGTGGACATTGCGGATGGCGAAGCCGGTGCCGGTGGTGGCAAACTGGCGGTCCAACGATAACCGCCGCCCCAGCGGAGGAGACAGCAATGACCACCACCCGCGCCGTGCACGCGCGCTCCCTCGTCGATCCCGACGCCTTCTGGGCCGAACAGGCCCGCCGCATCGACTGGCAGACCCCCTGCGAACAGGTACTCGACTACAGCCGGCCGCCGTTTGCGCGCTGGTTCGTCGGCGGCCGCACCAATCTCTGCCATAACGCGGTAGACCGGCACCTGGCCAAGCGCGCCGAGCAGCCGGCACTGGTCCATGTCTCCACCGAAACCGACCAGCGCCGCAGCTACAGCTATCGCGAGCTGCACGCCGAGGTCAACCGCATGGCGGCGGTGCTGCTGGCGCTGGGGGTGCGCCAGGGCGACCGCGTGCTGATCTACATGCCGATGATCCCCGAGGCGGTGTTCGCGATGCTGGCCTGCACGCGCATCGGCGCGGTGCACTCGGTGGTGTTCGGCGGCTTTGCCTCGGTCAGCCTGGCGGCCCGCATCGACGACGCGCGGCCGCGCGTGGTGGTCAGCGCCGACGCCGGCTCGCGCGGCGGCAAGGTCGTGCCCTACAAGCCGCTGCTCGACGAGGCGCTGCGCTTGGCGCAGAACCCGCCCGAGAAGGTGCTGCTGGTCGACCGCGGGCTCGCGCCGATGGAGCGCACCCCTGGCCGCGACGAGGACTACCTGGCCTGGCGCGAGCGCGTCGGCGGGACGCAGGTGCCGTGCGAATGGCTGGAGTCGAGCGCGCCGTCGTACATCCTCTACACGTCGGGTACCACCGGCAAGCCCAAGGGCGTGCAGCGCGATACCGGCGGCTATGCCGTCGCGCTGGCCACGTCGATGGAATACATCTTCTGCGGCAAGCCCGGCGACACGATGTTTTGCACCTCGGACATCGGCTGGGTCGTCGGCCACAGCTATATCGTCTACGGCCCGCTGCTGGCCGGCATGACGACGGTGCTGTACGAGGGCACGCCGGTGCGGCCTGATGCCGGCATCCTGTGGCAGCTGGTCGAGCAGTATCGCGTCAACGTGATGTTCAGCGCGCCGACCGCGATCCGCGTGCTGAAGAAGCAGGACCCGGCCTGGCTGACCCGCTACGACCTGTCGAGCCTGCGCATGCTGTTCCTGGCAGGCGAGCCGCTGGACGAGCCGACCGCGAGCTGGATCCAGTCGGCCATCGGCAAGCCGGTGGTCGACAACTACTGGCAGACCGAGACCGGCTGGCCGATCATCGCCCTGCAGCACGGCATCGAGGCGCTGCCCGCCAAGCTGGGTTCGCCGGGGCTGCCGGTGTACGGCTACGACGTGCGCATCGTGGACGAGCAGACCGGCGCCGAATGCGCGCCGGGGCAGAAGGGCGTGGTGGCGATCGAGGGGCCGCTGCCGCCGGGCTGCATGAGCACGGTCTGGGGCGACGACGAGCGTTTCGTCAAGACCTACTGGTCCGGCTTTCCCGATCGCCAGCGCTACTCGACCTTCGACTGGGGCGTGCGCGACGAGGACGGCTACCTGTTCATCCTCGGGCGCACCGACGACGTGCTGAACGTCGCCGGCCACCGACTGGGGACGCGCGAGATCGAGGAAAGCATCGCCTCGCATCCGGCGGTGGCCGAGGTCGCCGTGGTGGGCATCGCCGATCCGCTGAAGGGGCAGGTTGCGCTGGCCGTCTGCATCCTGCGCGATGCGGGACGCGCCGCCACGCCGCAGGACCGCATGGCGCTCGAAGGCGAGATCATGCAGACCGTGGACCGGCAACTCGGCGCGGTCGCGCGGCCGTCTCGCGTGGTGTTCGTCGGCGCCTTGCCGAAGACGCGCTCCGGCAAGCTGCTGCGCCGCGCGATCCAGGCGGTGGCGGAAGGGCGCGATCCCGGCGACCTGACGACCATCGAGGACCCGTCCGCGTTGGCGCAGTTCCGGGAGGCGCTGCAGGGCTGAGCGCCCGCCGGCGAGCGGCGCCCACGGCCATGCCGGTGGTGCCGCTTGCCAAGCGGTCATCCTCGCCCTATTATTTTAGATATAAAATATTTAGGGCTGTATTGATTGCGGCACAGGCGGCACAGGATGACGGCGCCGCGCCGGCACATCCACGGCGGCAGAGGTGATCAGCCGCGACCGGTGGCCATCCATGGCGGTCAGGGGCGAACGGTCGCGATCCGTGGCGAACGGTGGCGAGCGGTAGCGACCCGGCGCCGCGAGGAGACGACAGATGCGAGTACTGTGTATTGGCGGCGGACCGGCCGGCCTCTACTTCGGCCTGCTGATGAAGCGGCAGGATCCGCGCCACGAGGTGGTGGTGGTCGAGCGCAACCGGCCCTACGACACCTTCGGCTGGGGCGTGGTGTTCTCGGACGCCACCATGGACAACCTGCGCGAGGCCGACCCTGAGAGCGCGCGCGAGATCGACGCGGCCTTCAATCACTGGGACGACATCGACATCCACTTCCGCGGCCGCACGATGCGCTCCAGCGGGCACGGCTTCATCGGCATCGGCCGCAAGCGCCTGCTGAACATCCTGCAGGCGCGCTGCGAGGCGCTGGGCGTGGAACTGGTGTTCGAGACCGACGTGCAGGACGACCAGGCGCTGGCCGAGACATACCGCGCCGACCTGGTGATCGCCTCGGACGGCGTCAACAGCCGCGTGCGCACCCGCTACGCCGGGACCTTCGCGCCGGACATCGATACGCGCCAGTGCCGCTTCGTCTGGCTCGGCACCAAAAAGCGCTTCGACGCCTTTACCTTCGCCTTCGAACAGACCGAGCACGGCTGGTTCCAGGCGCACGCCTACCGCTTCGACGACGATACGTCGACCTTTATCGTCGAGACGCCGGAACGCGTCTGGCGCGCCGCCGGCATCGAGCAGATGGACCAGCAGCAGGGCATCGCCTACTGCGAGCGGCTGTTCGCAAAATATCTCGATGGCCAGCCCTTGATCAGCAACGCCACCCACCTGCGCGGCTCGGCCAACTGGATCCGCTTCAACCGCGTGATCTGCAACACCTGGGTCCACTGGAACACGCTGGCCGGCGGCCGCCGCGTGCCGGTGGTGCTGATGGGCGATGCCGCCCACACCGCGCATTTCTCGATCGGCTCGGGCACCAAGCTGGCGCTCGAGGATGCGATCGATCTGGCCAGCAATCTGCGCGGCATGACGGAGCCCGGTCCGGACGCGCTCGACGAGGCGCTGCGCCGCTACGAGGCCACCCGCAGCGTCGAGGTGCTGAAGATCCAGAACGCCGCGCGCAATTCCACCGAATGGTTCGAGCACGTCGAGCGTTATGCGGGCCTGGCGCCCGAGCAGTTCGCCTATTCGCTGCTGACGCGCTCGCAGCGCATCTCGCACGAGAACCTGCGGCTGCGCGATCGCACCTATGTCGAGGACTACGAGCGCTGGCTGGCGCGGCAGGCCGGCGTGCCCGAGGAAAGCCTGCGCGCGCATGACGGTGCGCTGCCGCCGATGTTCACGCCTTACCGCGTGCGCGGCCTGACGCTGAAGAACCGCGTGGTGGTGTCGCCGATGGCGATGTATTGCTGCGTCGACGGCGTGCCCGGCGACTTCCATCTGGTGCATCTGGGCGCGCGCGCCCAGGGCGGCGCCGGCCTGGTGATGGCCGAGATGACCTGCGTCTCGCCCGATGCGCGCATCACGCCGGGATGCCCGGGTTTGTGGAACGACGTGCAGCGCGACGCCTGGCGGCGCATCGTCGAGTTCGTGCATGCAGGCACGGGGCTCGCCGGCGGCGCGCGCATCGGCATGCAGCTCGGCCATGCCGGCCGCAAGGGGTCGACGCAGCTGGGCTGGCAGGCGATGGACCATCCGCTGCCCGAGGGCAACTGGCCGCTGGTCTCGGCCTCGCCGCTGCCCTACCTGCCCGGCATCTCGCAGGTGCCGCGCGCGATGACGCGCGAGGACATGGACCGCGTGCGCGACGATTTCGTTGCCGCGGCGCGGCGCGCGGCGGAGGCGGGCTTCGACTGGCTGGAGCTGCATTGCGCGCACGGCTATCTGCTGTCGTCGTTCATCTCGCCGCTGACCAACCGGCGTGAAGACGAGTACGGCGGATCGCTGGCCAACCGGCTGCGCTATCCGCTCGAGGTGTTCGCCGCGGTGCGCGAGGTATGGCCGTCGCAGCGGCCGATGTCGGTCCGCATTTCCGCGCACGACTGGGTCGAGGGCGGCATCACGCCCGACGACGCGGTCGAGATCGCGCGGGCCTTCAAGGCGGCCGGCGCGGACCTGATCGACTGCTCGTCGGGCCAGGTCAGCCCCGAACAAACGCCGGTCTATGGGCGCATGTACCAGACGCCGTTCGCGGACCGCATCCGCAACGAGGCGGGCATTCCGACGATCGCCGTGGGCGCGATCTCCGAGGCGGATCACGTCGACAGCATCATCGCCGCGGGCCGCGCCGACCTGTGCGCGATCGCCAGGCCGCATCTGGCCGATCCCGCCTGGACGCTGCATCAGGCCGCGCAGCTGGGCTATCGCCCGGTCGACTGGCCGGTGCAGTACCAGGCCGGCAAGCGGCAGCTGGAGACCAACCTCGAACGCGCCGCGGCGCTGGCGGGGGCGCGATGAGCGGCGATCGTTCGTCCTTGCCGCTGCACGGGCGGCACGCGCTGGTCACCGGCGGCGCGCGCGGCATCGGAGCGTCGATTGCCGGTCGGCTGCTGGCCGACGGCGCCAGCGTGACACTGCTGGGCCGCGACGGCGATGCGCTGGCGCGCGCGGTGGAGAGGCTTGGGCAGGACCATCCCGGTGCACGGCTGCATCGAGTCCAGGCGGACGTCGCCGATGCCGACAGCGTGGCGCGGGCGTTCGACGCGGCCGCCCGGGCGCTGGGTCCGATCGGCCTGCTGGTCAACAACGCCGGCCAGGCGCACAGCGCGCCGTTCGCAAAAACCGACGTGGCGCTGTGGCGCCGCATGCTGGACGTGAACCTGACCGGTACCTTCCTGTGCACGCAGGCCGCGCTGCCGGCAATGCGGGACGCGGGCTGGGGCCGCGTGGTCAATGTCGCGAGCACGGCCGCGCTGACCGGCTATGCCTATGTGACGGCCTACTGCGCCGCCAAGCACGGCGTGCTGGGGCTGACGCGCGCGCTGGCGCTCGAGCTGGCGCGCAGCGGCGTCACGGTCAATGCGGTCTGTCCCGGCTATACCGATACCGACATCGTGCGCGAGGCAGTGGCCAATATCGTGAGCAAGACCGGCCGCACGGAAGAGCAGGCGCGCGCCGAACTGGCCGGCCGCAATCCGCAGCGTCGGCTGGTGGATCCCGATGAAGTGGCCGACGCGGTGGCGTGGCTGTGCCGGCCGTCCGCGAGCGCGATCACGGGCCAGGCCATCGCGGTGGCCGGCGGCGAGGTAATGGCGGGGTGAACCGGCTTTCCGCGGCGGCGAGCGACGAACCCAAGCACCGGGACCTCGGCAGCGATACATCGACACACACCGACACACCGACTCACCGACACATCGACACATCGACGAGAGAACGCAGATGAACGAGATCGCACTGGACATGCGCCACCACAAGCGCGGCTTCGCGGACTTCGCGCCGCGCCACTTCCTGTGGTCGGTATCCGATGACGGCAAGGTCGGCACCGTGACGCTGAACCGCCCCGAGCGCAAGAACCCGCTGACCTTCGACGCCTACGCGGAACTGCGCGATCTGTTCCGCGCGCTGGTCTATGCGAACGACATCAAGGCGGTGGTGGTGCAGGGCGCAGGCGGCAATTTCTGCTCGGGCGGCGACGTGCACGAGATCATCGGCCCGCTGACGAAGATGGCGATGCCCGAGCTGCTGGATTTCACGCGCATGACCGGCGACCTCGTCAAGGCGATGCGGGCGTGTCCGCAACCGATCATCGCGGCGGTCGACGGCGTCTGCGCTGGCGCGGGCGCGATGATCGCGCTGGCCTCGGACATGCGGCTGGCGACCGAATCGG
This sequence comes from Cupriavidus cauae, assembly GCF_026210475.1. Taxonomy (NCBI): domain Bacteria; kingdom Pseudomonadati; phylum Pseudomonadota; class Betaproteobacteria; order Burkholderiales; family Burkholderiaceae; genus Cupriavidus; species Cupriavidus cauae. Next base: position 3,042,494 of record NZ_CP080293.1, on the reverse strand, counting down.
CGCGTACCGCCTTCCTGTTCGTGCGCGTGGGCCTGGCCGGTGCCGACATGGGCGCCTGCACGCTGCTGCCGCGCATGATCGGCCAGGGACGCGCCAGCGAGCTGCTGTACACGGGCCGCGCGATGAGCGCGCAGGAAGGGCTGCAGTGGGGCTTCTTCAATGCGCTGCACGCGCCGGAACGCCTGCGCGACGAGGCCGCCGCGCTGGCCGCGCAACTGGCCGCGGGCCCGACCTTCGCGCATGGCGTCACCAAGAAGCTGCTGCACCAGGAATGGAACATGGGGCTGGACGAGGCGATCGAGGCCGAGGCGCAGGCCCAGGCGATCTGCATGCAGACCGGCGACTTCCGCCGCGCCTACGAGGCATTCGTCGCCAAGGCGAAGCCCGTGTTCGAAGGCAACTGAGTGAAGGTGACTCAGTGAAGGCAACCGAGGGAACTGACATGACCGGCTGGCAAGACGATCTGGCGCTGCCTTTCTTCGACGACGCGCACCGCACGCTGGCGCGCGAGCTGGACGCCTGGTGCGCGCGCTCGTTGTCCGCGCAGCCGCATGCGCCCGGCGCCGATGTCGACGCGGACTGCCGCGCGCTCGTGCGCCAGCTCGGCGAAGCCGGCTGGCTGCGCTACTGCGTGCCGCGCGCCCATGGCGGGGCGCTCGACCAGCTCGATTCGCGCGCGCTGTGCCTGCTGCGCGAGACGCTGGCGCGCCATGACGGGCTGGCCGACTTCGCTTTCGCGATGCAGGGCCTGGGCTCGGGCGCGATCACGCTGGCGGGCGACGAGACGCTGCGCCAGCGCTATCTGCCGCGCGTGGCGCGCGGCGAGGCGATCGCGGCCTTCGCGCTGTCCGAACCGGAGGCCGGTTCCGACGTCGCCGCGATGCAGTGCAGCGCGACGCTGGACGGCGACCACTACGTGCTCGACGGCACCAAGACGTGGATCTCGAACGGCGGCATCGCCGATTTCTACTGCGTGTTCGCGCGCACCGGCGAGGCACCCGGCGCGCGCGGCATCACGGCCTTCGTCGTCGATGCCGATACGCCGGGCCTGCGGATCGCCGAGCGCATCGACGTGATGGCGCCGCATCCGTTGGCCACGCTGCGTTTCGAGGGCTGCCGCGTGCCGGTCTCGCAGCGGCTGGGCGAGCCGGGGCAGGGCTTCAAGCTGGCAATGATGACGCTGGACATCTTCCGCGCCTCGGTCGCGGCCGCCGCGCTTGGCTTCGGCCGCGCGGCGCTCGATGAAGCGATCGCGCGGGCCACCGCGCGCCCGATGTTCGGCGGCAAGCTGGCCGACCTGCAGCTGACGCAGGCCGCGCTCGGCGAGATGGCGACCGCGCTCGACGCGGCCGCGCTGCTGACCTGGCGTGCGGCGTGGCTGCGCGATACCGGCGCGGGCCGCAGTCAGGGCGGCACCCAAGGCGGCGCTCCGGTCCGCACGACCCGCGAGGCCGCGATGGCCAAGATGACCGCGACCGAGAACGCGCAGATGGTGATCGATCGCGCGGTGCAGCTGTTCGGCGGACTTGGCGTGCGCATCGGCAGCCGGGTCGAGAGCCTGTACCGTGAGATCCGCTCGCTGCGCATCTACGAGGGCGCCACCGAAGTGCAGAAGCTGATCGTCGCGCGCGAAACGCTGGCCGCGCGGCAACCGCGGTCCTGACCGCGCGCTCCACAGAACGAGCGCCGCCCATCAAGGAGACAGCCATGGCGAGCACAGCCCACATCGATACCTTCGCCCAGGACCGCCTGCCGCCGCGCGAGGCCTGGCCGCAGTTCCTGTTCAACGACGACACGCGCTATCCCGAGCGGTTCAACGCGGCGGTGGAACTGGTCGATCGCCATGTGCGCGAGGGCCGCGGCGAACGGATCGCGATCCGCTATCCCGATGCCGGCAGCGCCGGCGGGTTCGCCACCGTCAGCTATGCCGAGCTGGCCGCGCTGACCAACCGCATCGCGCGCGTGCTGACCGAGGACATGGGACTGGTGCCCGGCAACCGCATCCTGCTGCGTGGGCCCAACAACCTGATGATGGCCGCGAGCCTGCTGGCGACGCTGAAGGCCGGCCTGATCGCGGTGCCGACGATGCCGCTGCTGCGCGCGCGCGAACTGAAGCAGGTGATCGATCGCGCCGAGGTGGGCGCCGCGCTGTGCGATGCGCGGCTGCGCGACGAGCTGGACGCGAACATGCGCGAGGGCGGCGAGTTCCACTGTCCGACGATGCGGCAGGTGCTGTGCTTCAACGGCAGCGGGCCGGGCTCGCTCGAGGCGGCGCTGGAAGGCAAGCCCGACGATTTCGCCGGCTGCGATACCGCCAGCGACGACATCTGCCTGATCGCCTTTACCAGTGGCACCACCGGCCAGCCCAAGGGCACCGTGCATTTCCATCGCGACGTGCTGGCGATGTGCGACCTGTTCCCGCGCCATGTGCTTAAACCCACGGCCGACGACGTGTTCTGTGGCACGCCGCCGCTGGCCTTCACCTTCGGCCTGGGCGGGCTGCTGTGCTTCCCGCTGCGGGCCGGCGCCTCGACGGTGCTGGCCGAGAAGCTGACGCCGGAGACGCTGCTGGCGCTGATCCAGGACGCGCGCGCGACCATCGTCTTCACCGCGCCGACCTTCTATCGCCAGATGGCCGCGGCGGCGGGGCGCTACGACCTGTCGAGCCTGAAGAAAAGCGTGTCGGCCGGCGAGGCGCTGCCCGACGCCACGCGCCAGAGCTGGAAGGCGGCGACCGGCATCGAGATGATCGACGGCATCGGCGGCACCGAGATGATGCACATCTTCATCTCCAGCGCCGGCGACGAGGTGCGCCCGGGGGCGATCGGCAAGGTGGTGCCCGGCTATGTCGCGCGCATCGTCGACGAGAACATGCAGACGCTGCCGCCCGGCGTGCCCGGCAAGCTGGCGGTGCAGGGGCCGACCGGCTGCCGCTATCTGGACGATCCGCGCCAGGCCAACTACGTACGCGACGGCTGGAACCTGCCCGGCGATACCTTCGTGATGGACGCCGACGGCTACTACTTCTACCAGGCGCGTTCGGACGACATGATTGTCTCCGCCGGCTACAACATCGCCGGTCCCGAGGTCGAGGCCGCGCTGATGCAGCACGAAGCGGTGGCCGAGTGCGGCGTGGTCGGCGCGCCCGATGACGGGCGCGGCCAGGTGGTGGCCGCCTATGTAGTGCTGCGACCCGGCTTCCACGGCGACGATGCGATGCGCGTCACGCTGCAGGAGCACGTCAAGCGGCAGATCGCGCCGTACAAGTATCCGCGCCGCATCCACTTCGTCGACGCGCTGCCGCGCACCGAGACCGGCAAGCTGCAGCGTTTCCGGCTGCGGCAGATGGCCGAGCAGAACGGGACGCCGGCGTCATGACGGCAGCCGCGAGCTTTCGCAACACGGTGCGGGTGCGCTTCAAGGACTGCGACGCCGCCGGCATCGTGTTCTTTCCGCGCTATTTCGAGATGCTGAACGATCTGGTCGAAGACTGGTTTCGCGAGGCGCTCGACTGGCCGTTCGAGCGCATGCACGGCGCCGACCATGCCGGCGTGCCGACCGCGGACCTGCAGTGCCGCTTCGTCGCGCCGAGCCGGATGGGCGAGGTGCTGACGCGCGAGCTGGCGGTGACGCGGCTGGGCAGTTCCAGCTGCACGCTGCGGGTGCGTTTTCTCGGCGCGGAACCCGAAGGGCGGGCGGACCTGCGCGTCGAATTCAGTCAGCGCCTGGTCTGCGTCGATACGGCCCGCATGGCGCCGCGGCCCTTTCCCGCGCCGGTGCGCGAGGCGATGGCCCGCTTCGTCGACGAAGCGGCCGAAGCCGCATCGGCCACAGCGACCGCAACGGGCAGCTCGGCCAAATCGGCCACATCGGCTACATCGGCCACATCGGCCGCTTCGACCACAGCGCGCAGTTCGGCCGCAGAGGGCACCTCCGCCGCTTCGGCCATCTCGGCCTCTACTTCATCGAATTCCTGACGAGTCCAAGCTATGAACGATATCGTGGCGCCTGCCGCCAAATCCTCAACCAGTGCGAACACCGCGAAGACCGCCACCGCCGCCGAGCGGGGCGAGCCGATGGCCGTGCTGCAGCCCCCGGGCTGGGCCGCGCCGCGCGGCTATGCCAACGGCATCCTGACCGAATTCCAGGCCGGCAGCCGGCTGATCTTCGTCGGCGGCCAGATCGGCTGGAACGGCCAGTGCGAATTCGAAAGCGACGACTTCGCCGAGCAGACGGCCCAGGCGCTGCGCAATGTGGTCGCGATCCTGGAGCAGGGCGGCGCGCGGCCCGAGCATATCGCCCGAATGACCTGGTATGTGAAGGACAAGGCGGAATATGTCGCCGCCTATCCCGCCATCGGCAAACACTATCGCCAGATCATCGGGCGCCACTTTCCGGCCATGACCGCGGTCGAGGTCGCGGACCTGATCGAACCGCGCGCCCGGGTCGAGATCGAAGTGACAGCCGTGGTGCCGCCGACCGTGCCCGCGACAGCGTGATACTGGCGCTCGCATCACGTAACCGGGGGAGGGAAATCCCTCCCCCGGCATACGCAAGTCCTTGAAAACTTGAGAAATTGGCCGGCGTGAGGTAGAATCCGAAAGTTTCGCTTTCAGAACCCTTCACCCTAGCGCCAACCGCATTCCACCTTCCGCCGCCCTGACCGCTGCCCTGCGGATTCGCCCCGGAGCGCCGTGCCGATCGCCGTCGACACCTTCGCCGCCCCCACGCCGAATCCCGCGCAGCCGGCCCGACAGCCCCGGCTCGCCGCCGGTGCGCTCGCCGTCAGATTCGGGGCACGAGGCGTCGAGAGAGGTCGGTCACGGGGTGAATCCAGCAGGAGCCTACCCGTGTTACCGTCTTTTCCGCCCGCCATCCTTGCGCTAGCAGACGGCACGGTCTTTCGTGGCTATTCCATCGGCGCATCCGGCCATACCATCGGCGAAGTGGTGTTCAACACCGCGCTGACCGGTTACCAGGAAATCCTCACCGACCCGAGCTATTCGCGGCAGATCGTTACGCTGACGTATCCGCATATCGGCAATGTCGGCGTCAATTCCGAGGATGTCGAAGCCACCAAAGTCCATGCCGCCGGCCTGATCATCAAGGATCTGCCGCTGCTCGCCTCGAACTTCCGCAAGCAGCACACGCTGCCGCACTACCTGAAGCAGGAGAAGGTGCCCGCCATTGCCGGCATCGACACCCGCAAGCTGACCCGCATCCTGCGCGAGAAGGGTGCGCAGAACGGCTGCATCCTGGCCGGCGAGGACAACGCGCAGAAGGCCATCGACCTGGCGCGCTCGTTCCCGGGCCTGGCCGGCATGGACCTGGCCAAGGTCGTGTCGGTCAAGGAGCCGTACGAGTGGAACCAGACCGAGTGGGCGCTGGAACGAGGCTACGGCAAGCTGGAGAACCCGCGTTTCCACGTGGTCGCGTTCGACTACGGCGTCAAGTTCAACATCCTGCGGATGCTGGCCCAGCGCGGCTGCCGCATCACGGTGCTGCCGGCCCAGTCGACCGCCGCCGACGCGCTGGCCTACAAGCCGGACGGCATCTTCCTGGCCAATGGCCCGGGCGATCCCGAGCCGTGCGACTACGCGATCCGCGCCACGCAGGAATTCCTGCAGCGCGGCATCCCGACCTTCGGCATCTGCCTGGGCCACCAGATCATGGGCCTGGCCGTCGGTGCGAAGACCGTCAAGATGCCGACCGGCCACCACGGCGCCAACCATCCGGTCAAGGACCTGGATGACGGCCGCGTGGTGATCACCTCGCAGAACCACGGCTTTGCGGTCGACGCCGCGACGCTGCCGGCCAACGCGCGCGTGACCCACGTCTCGCTGTTCGACGGCACGCTGCAGGGCTTCGCGCTGAACGACAAGCCGGCCTTCTGCTTCCAGGGGCACCCGGAAGCGTCGCCCGGCCCGCACGACGTGGCCTATCTGTTCGACCGCTTCACGAAGCTGATGGAGGAGGCCCGCCAGTAAGGCGGACCTCGACATCAAGACCGGACGAGACGCGGACGAGACGCTGACAAGACGCGGACGAGACGACGACAGGATCGCGACCATGAACGCCCTGATGCACGCCACCTTCGGCATTACCGATTTCTGGACCTACCTGCTGGGCACGATCTTCATCGTGCTGCTGCCGGGGCCGAATTCGATGTACGTGCTGTCGGTCGCCGCGCAGCGGGGCGTGCGCGCCGGCTATCGCGGCGCCTGCGGCGTGTTCCTCGGCGACGCCATCCTGATGGTGCTGTCGGCGGCCGGCGTGGCCTCGCTGCTCAAGGCCAGCCCCGGGCTGTTCTACGTGATCAAGTACATCGGCGCCGCCTATCTGGCGTGGATCGGCTTCCAGATGCTGCGCGGCGCGCTGCGCAGCTGGACCGGCCACGGCAAGGGCGCGCAAGCCGCGGCGGCGGAGCAGTGCGAGGCTGCGGGGCAGGGCGAGGGCCAGGGACCGGTGCAGGCCACCGACCCGACCAACCCCTTCCGCAAGGCGCTGCTGATCAGCCTGCTGAACCCCAAGGCCATCCTGTTCTTCGTCTCGTTCTTCATCCAGTTCGTCGATCCGCAGTTCGCCTATCCGGTGCTGTCGTTCGCCGCGCTGGGGCTGGTCTGCCAGGTCTGCAGCTTCGCCTACCTGACCGCCATCATCTTCGTCGGCGCGAAGCTGGCCGAGGCCTTCCGCCGCCGGCGCAGGCTGTCGGCCGGCATGGCGAGCGGCGTGGGCGCGATGTTTATCGGCTTCGGCGCCAAGCTGGCGACGGCCACCCTGAACTGAATATTGATATCCGGCGCGGTGCGCCTGCTCCCAGCGAGCGCGGACCGGCCGACAAAGAGAGCGTGCAATGCCAAAACGCACAGACATCCAGAGCATCCTGATCATCGGCGCGGGCCCCATCATCATCGGCCAGGCCTGCGAGTTCGACTATTCCGGCGCGCAGGCGTGCAAGGCGCTGCGCGAGGAAGGCTTCAAGGTCATCCTGGTCAATTCGAACCCGGCGACCATCATGACCGACCCGAACACCGCCGATGTGACCTACATCGAGCCCATCACGTGGGAAGTGGTCGAGCGCATCATCGCCAAGGAGCGTCCCGATGCGATCCTGCCGACCATGGGCGGCCAGACCGCGCTGAACTGCGCGCTGGATCTGCACCGCCACGGCGTGCTCGACAAGTACAAGGTCGAGCTGATCGGCGCCTCGCCCGAGGCGATCGACAAGGCCGAGGACCGCCAGAAGTTCAAGGACGCGATGACCAGGATCGGTCTTGGTTCGGCCAAGTCCGGCATCGCCCACTCGATGGAAGAGGCGCTGGCCGTGCAGTCGCAGATCGCGCGCGAGACCAACACCAGCGGCTATCCGATCGTGATCCGCCCCTCCTTCACCTTGGGCGGCACCGGCGGCGGCATCGCCTACAACCGCGAGGAATTCGAGGAGATCTGCAAGCGCGGCCTGGACCTGTCGCCGACGCGCGAGCTGCTGATCGAGGAATCGCTGCTGGGTTGGAAAGAGTATGAGATGGAAGTGGTCCGCGACAAGAAGGACAACTGCATCATCGTCTGCTCGATCGAGAACCTGGACCCGATGGGTATCCACACCGGCGACTCGATCACCGTCGCCCCGGCGCAGACCCTGACCGACAAGGAATACCAGCTGCTGCGCAACGCCTCGCTGGCGGTGCTGCGCGAGATCGGCGTCGATACCGGCGGCTCCAACGTGCAGTTCTCGATCAATCCAAAGGATGGCCGGATGATCGTGATCGAGATGAACCCGCGTGTGTCGCGTTCGTCCGCGCTGGCCTCGAAGGCCACCGGCTTCCCGATCGCCAAGGTCGCCGCCAAGCTGGCGGTCGGCTACACGCTGGACGAGCTGAAGAACGAGATCACCGGCGGCCAGACCCCGGCATCGTTCGAGCCGTCGATCGACTACGTGGTCACCAAGGTGCCGCGCTTCGCCTTCGAGAAATTCCCGCAGGCCGACAGCCACCTGACCACGCAGATGAAGTCGGTGGGCGAGGTGATGGCGATGGGCCGCACCTTCCAGGAATCGTTCCAGAAGGCGCTGCGCGGCCTCGAGGTCGGCGTCGACGGGCTGGACGAGAAGTCGACCGACCGCGACGAGATCGTCGAGGAGATCGGCGAGGCGGGCCCGGACCGGATCTGGTACGTCGGCGATGCGTTCCGCCTGGGCATGTCGCTCGAGGAGGTGTACGCCGAGACCGATATCGACCCGTGGTTCCTCGCCCAGATCGAGGACATCGTCAAGACCGAGGCCCAGGTCAAGGCCCGCACGCTGGACAGCCTGTCGGCCGCCGAGCTGCGCTACCTGAAGCAGAAGGGCTTCTCCGACCGGCGCCTGGCCAAGCTGATGAAGACCGACGCCAAGGCCGTGCGCCAGGCGCGCCTGGCCAGCAACGTGCGCCCGGTCTACAAGCGCGTCGACACCTGCGCGGCGGAATTCGCCACCAACACCGCCTACATGTACTCGACCTACGAGGCCGAGCACGGCGAGTGCGAGGCCAACCCGACCGACAAGCGCAAGATCATGGTGCTGGGCGGCGGCCCGAACCGGATCGGCCAGGGCATCGAGTTCGACTACTGCTGCGTGCACGCGGCGCTCGCGCTGCGCGAGGATGGCTACGAGACCATCATGGTCAACTGCAACCCGGAGACCGTGTCGACCGACTACGACACCTCCGACCGCCTGTACTTCGAGCCGCTGACGCTCGAGGACGTGCTGGAGATCGTCGACAAGGAAAAGCCGGTCGGCGTGATCGTGCAGTACGGCGGCCAGACCCCGCTGAAGCTGGCGCTGGATCTGGAGGCCAACGGCGTGCCCATCATCGGCACGAGCCCCGACATGATCGACGCGGCCGAGGATCGCGAGCGCTTCCAGAAGCTGCTGCAGGAACTCGGCCTGCGCCAGCCGCCGAACCGTACCGCACGCGCCGAGGACGAGGCGCTGAAGCTGGCCGAGGAAATCGGCTACCCGCTGGTGGTGCGCCCCTCGTACGTGCTGGGCGGCCGCGCGATGGAGATCGTCCATGAGCCGCGCGACCTCGAGCGCTACATGCGCGAGGCGGTCAAGGTGTCGAACGACTCGCCGGTGCTGCTCGATCGCTTCCTCAACGATGCGATCGAGTGCGACGTCGATGCGCTGTGCGATGGCAAGCGCGTCTTCATCGGCGGCGTGATGGAGCATATCGAGCAGGCGGGCGTCCACTCGGGCGATTCGGCGTGCTCGCTGCCGCCGTACTCGCTGTCGCAGGCGACCGTCGACGAACTGAAGCGCCAGACCGCCGCGATGGCCAAGGCGCTGAACGTGGTCGGCCTGATGAACGTCCAGTTCGCGATCCAGCAGAAGGACGGTCAGGACATCGTCTACGTGCTCGAAGTGAACCCGCGCGCCTCGCGCACGGTGCCGTACGTGTCGAAGGCCACCGGCCTGTCGCTGGCCAAGATCGCCGCGCGCTGCATGGCCGGCCAGTCGCTGGACGAGCAGGGCATTGGCGACGAGGTGGTGCCGCCGTACTACAGCGTCAAGGAAGCGGTGTTCCCCTTCAACAAGTTCCCTGGCGTCGATCCGGTGCTCGGACCCGAGATGCGTTCGACCGGCGAGGTGATGGGCGTGGGCAAGACCTTCGGCGAGGCCCTGTTCAAGAGCCAGCTGGCGGCCGGTTCGCGCCTGCCGGAACGCGGCACCGTGCTGCTGACCGTCAAGGACAGCGACAAGCCGCACGCGGTCAGCGTCGCCCGCATGCTGCACGACATGGGCTACCCGCTGGTGGCGACCCGCGGCACCGCGTCCGCGATCGAGGCGGCCGGCATTCCGGTGCGCGTGGTCAACAAGGTCAAGGACGGCCGTCCGCATATCGTCGACATGCTGAAGAACGGCGAGCTGGCGCTGGTGTTCACCACGGTCGACGAGACCCGCACCGCGATCGCCGATTCGCGCTCGATCCGGATCTCGGCGCTGGCCAACCGCGTGCCGTACTACACGACCATTGCCGGTGCCCGCGCCGCGGTCGAGGGCCTGAAGCAGATGCAGAATCTGGAGGTCTACGACCTGCAGGGCCTGCACGCTTCGCTGGCCTGATCACGGTCCCGGCCGAGCCCAGGTTCAGCTGACGGGACCGGATGCGCCGGACCCCTGCGTCCGCCGGTGTTGATGCCGGCGGACGTCTTGTCCTAAACTAACGGGAATTTCGGCGGCCTGCCGGCCGAAAAAGAAGCAATACGAAGCAATATCCGGTATTGCAACGGTATCGCAACGCATTACCGAATATTCCCTGGTAGTCACCAACGAACCTAAAAGCCGCGGTTGAGCGGAGGTGTGCCGGCAAAACCGCTGCGTACATCGCCCGCTGCGCTGCGGCTCATTTTTTTGCCTGACGAAGACATGAGCACCATTCCGATTACCAAGCGCGGCGCAGAACTCCTGAAAGCGGAGCTGCAACGCCTGAAGGCCGTCGAACGTCCCGCGGTGATCAATGCCATCGCCGAGGCGCGCGCGCAGGGCGATCTGTCGGAAAACGCGGAATACGACGCAGCCAAGGAAAAGCAGGCCTTTATCGAGGGCCGCATCCAGGAAGTGGAGGCCAAGCTGTCGGCCGCGCAGATCATCGATCCCACCCAGCTCGACACCGATGGCCGTATCGTGTTCGGCGCCACCGTCGACCTGGAAGACCTGGAGTCGGGCAAGTCGGTCCGCTATCAGATCGTCGGCGAGGACGAAGCCGATCTCGACAGCGGCAAGATCTCCGTCAGCTCGCCGATCGCGCGGGCGCTGATCGGCAAGTTCGAGGGCGATGTCGCAACCGTGCTGGCCCCCGGGGGCGAGCGCGAGTACGAAGTCATCACCGTCCGCTACATCTGAGGCGGCGCGCGCCGTGGTCTCGCCGTCCTCCCCGCTGCCGGGCCCGGCGTCCGCCGGCCAGCCGCTGCTGCCCCACCGGCTGTTCCTGCTGCTGACGGTGATCTGGGCCGGCAGCCTCTGGACGATCGGCTATCTGGTCGCTCCCACGCTGTTTGCCGTGCTGCCGAGCCGCGAAATGGCCGGCATGCTGGCGGGGCAGCTGTTCCGCACCGAGGCCGTGCTCGGCGTGGTGATCGGCGTGCTGCAGCTGGTGCTGTGCAACGTGATGATCCGGCGCGGCGCCACGCGCTACCGGGCGCTGCGCTGGCTGGTGCTCGGCATGCTGTGCTGCGTGCTGATTGGGTATTTCGGGCTGCAGCCCTTCATGGAGAGCCTGCGGCACAAGGCGCAGGCGATGGGGCTCGGCGTGTCCGAGTCGCCGTTCCGCGCGCGCTTCGGCATGCTGCACGGCATCTCGAGCGCCTTCTATCTGCTGCAGAGCGTGCTGGCGCTGGTGCTGGTCTGGCGTCTCGCCGGCCGGCGCACCGTGGCGGAGGACTGAAGGGACTTCCCCGCTGGGCGGTTTTTTTGCCCCTCTCCGCTTGCGGGAGAGGGGTGCACGGCACCGATCAGCCCAGCGACTTCTTTTTCTGGCTGGCCTGGCGGCTGCGGGCGCGCTTGACGTTGCCGCCGGCGGTCACGCGCTCGTTGCCGAGCACGCGCACCTCGTTGCGGGTCGGGCGGCCGCCCGGCTTGGCGGCGGGCTTGCGAACCGTGACGGTGCGCGGTGCCGCGCCGCGGCGAGCCGGCGCCATGCGGCCGAGGTCCTGCGGCTGGTTCTCCTTGAGCCGCGCGGGGCCGGGACGCCAGACCACCAGCAGCTTGCCGATGTGCTGGATCGGGGCGGCGCCGAGTTCATCGCAAATGGCTTCGTAGATGGCGATGCGGGTGTCGCGCTCGTCGCCGAACACGCGGATCTTGATCAGGTCGTGGGCCGCAAGGCTGCGGTCGATCTCGGCCAGGACGGCACGGGTCAGCCCCTCGGCGCCGATCATCACGACCGGGTTCAGGCCGTGGGCACGGGAGCGGAGTTCGGAGCGCTGGGCGGGATTCAATTGAAGGGCAGGCATAGTCAGGCAGGAATAGGGGCGACGCCGGTAAAGGCGGATGCGAAGTCGGCTGGAAATGCGGCCGGTAGGGCCTCTTACGTCGCAAGGGCGTCGCAACGGCGCGTATTATCCGTCAAACCGTCACGGTCTGGCGGCGAAATCACGAGAAATGGCCAAGAACAAGTTCAGGCAGTCGTGGCTGCACGACCATATCAACGATCCCTACGTCAAGCTGGCGCAGCGCGAGGGCTATCGCGCGCGCGCGGCCTACAAGCTCAAGGAGATCGACGAGCAGGACAAGCTGATCCAGCCGGGGCAGGTCATCGTCGACCTGGGCGCGGCGCCGGGCAGCTGGAGCCAGTATGTGCGCAACAAGCTGGCGGCCTCGCCCCGGGCGCGGGAAGGGCATATCGACGGGGCGGTGGTCGCGATCGACCTGCTGCCGATGGAGCCGGTCGCCGACGTGACCTTCATCCAGGGCGACTTCCGCGAGGAGGCGGTGTTCCGCCAGCTCGAGCAGATCGTGCTGGAGGCCTCCGGCGGCAACAAGATCGACCTTGTTTTGTCCGATATGGCCCCCAATTTGTCCGGTGTGGCCTCGGCCGATGCGGCGCGCATCGAATATCTGTGCGACCTGGCGCTCGAATTCGCCCAGGCCCATCTGAAACCCGATGGCGCGTTGCTGGTAAAGTGCTTCCACGGCAGCGGCTACAGCCAGATCGTCGAAAAGTTCAAGCGCCAGTTCAAGGTGGTCGCCAAGCGCAAGCCGAAGGCCTCGCGGGACAAGTCCTCCGAAACCTTCATTCTGGGGCGCCACCTGAAGTCGCCGGGCTGAAGTCGCCCGGCTGCGTGGCGGAAGCCGCCGGACCGCCCGGCACGGGGGCCGGGCACTGCCCATGGACCCGAAGCCGGGCACCATTTGAGCCGTTGCCGGTCTGAGTGTCGTCCCGCATTGGCCTACGGGCTGTCGGCCGCTGGCGCTATCGCTATCGGTCCGATAGGGACGCTTTTCGCCCCCCGGGGCGGCGCTGCATTACAATGCAATGCAGCTATCGTTGGCAAGGCATTCGCAAAGGAGTTCGGCCTTGAATAACAACCTGTTTCAAAAGGCGGCAATCTGGCTCGTGATCGCGCTGGTGTTGTTTACCGTCTTCAAGCAGTTCGACAAGCCCCGTGCGCAGGAAAGCGTCACCTATTCGCAGTTCATGGATGACGCCAAGAACGGCAAGGTGAGCCGCGTCGACGTACAGGGCCGAAACCTCGTGGTGACGCCCAAGGAAGGGCAGAAATACACCATCATCTCGCCGGGCGACATCTGGATGGTCGGCGACCTGATGAAATACGGCGTCCAGGTGACCGGCAAGGCCGATGACGAGCCCAATGTGCTGGTCCAGGCCCTGTACTACCTCGGACCGACCCTGCTGATCATCGTGTTCTGGTTCTACATGATGCGGCAGATGCAGGGTGGCGGGAAAGGCGGCGCCTTCTCGTTCGGCAAGTCGCGTGCGCGCCTGATCGACGAGAACCAGAACGCGGTCACCTTCCAGGACGTCGCCGGGTGCGACGAGGCCAAGGAAGAAGTGGTCGAGCTGGTCGACTTCCTGAAGGACCCGCAGAAGTTCCAGAAGCTGGGCGGACGCATTCCGCGCGGCGTGCTGCTGGTCGGCCCTCCGGGTACCGGCAAGACGCTGCTGGCGCGCGCCATCGCCGGCGAGGCCAAGGTCCCGTTCTTCAGCATCTCCGGTTCGGACTTCGTCGAAATGTTCGTCGGCGTCGGCGCGGCCCGCGTGCGCGACATGTTCGAGAACGCCAAGAAGCAGGCCCCCTGCATCGTGTTCATCGATGAAATCGACGCGGTCGGCCGCCATCGCGGCGCCGGCATGGGCGGCGGCAACGACGAGCGCGAGCAGACGCTGAACCAGATGCTGGTCGAGATGGACGGCTTCGAGGCCAACTCGGGCGTGATCGTGATCGCCGCGACCAACCGTGCGGACGTGCTGGACAAGGCCCTGCTGCGTCCGGGCCGCTTCGACCGCCAGGTCTTCGTCGGCCTGCCGGACATCCGCGGCCGCGAGCAGATCCTGAAGGTCCATATGCGCAAGGTGCCGATCGGCAACGATGTCGACGCGTCGGTGATCGCGCGCGGCACGCCGGGCTTCTCCGGCGCCGACCTGGCCAACCTGGTCAACGAGGCCGCGCTGTTCGCCGCCCGCCGCAACAAGCGCGTGGTCGACATGCAGGACTTCGAGGACGCGAAGGACAAGATCTACATGGGTCCGGAGCGCAAGTCCACGGTGATGCGCGAAGAGGAACGCAAGGCGACCGCGTACCACGAGTCGGGTCATGCGGTGGTGGCCAAGCTGCTGCCCAAGGCCGACCCGGTGCACAAGGTCACGATCATGCCGCGCGGCTGGGCACTGGGCGTGACCTGGCAGCTGCCGGAGCATGACAAGTACTCGAAGTACAAGGACAACATGCTCGACGAGATCGCCATTCTGTTCGGCGGTCGCGCCGCGGAAGAGGTGTTCCTCAACGCGATGAGCACCGGGGCGTCCAACGACTTCGAGCGCGCCACCAAGATCGCGCGCGACATGGTGACCCGCTTCGGCATGAGCGACACGCTGGGCACGATGGTCTATGTCGACACGGAGCAGGAAGGCCTGTTCGGCAAGATGTCGTCCAAGTCGGTGTCCGAAGTCACGCAGCAGAAGGTCGACGGCGAGATCCGCCGCATCCTCGACGAGCAGTACGCGCTGGCCAAGCGCCTGCTGGAAGAGAATCGCGACAAGGTCGAGGCCATGACCGCCGCGCTGATGGAATGGGAAACCATCGATGCCGACCAGGTCAACGACATCATGGCTGGCAAGCCGCCGCGTCCGCCGCGCGGCATGCCGGGCGCCAGCGGTGGCGGCACGCCGCCGTCGGGCGGCTCGCCGGTGACGCCGTCGAACGCGCCGGCCGCGGCCTGATCCGGGACCGTCCGGGACTGTCCAGTCAAAGGATGATGGCAGCGCTGCGCGTCACGCGCTGAGCCTCGCAAAGCCGGTGCCCCAGGGCACCGGCTTTTTTCGTCCCGACTGTCGTGCCGGCTTTGGTCCCGGCTTTCGTCCCGACTTTCCGCGCCACGTGCCTCGCCCGACGTCCCCGCATATTCCTTCCCCGCTTATTCAGGACCGCAACTTGTCGACCTCGTATTTCCAGTGCGGGCGCTATCGCTTTGCACGCGACCGCCGCCCCCTGGTCATGGGCATTCTCAACGTGACGCCGGACTCGTTCTCCGACGGCGGCCAGCATGCGAGCCGCGACGCGGCGCTGCGGCATGCCGAGCAGATGATCGCCGAGGGCGTGGACATCATCGATATCGGCGGCGAATCGAGCCGGCCCGGCTCGGCGTCGCTTCCGCTGGAGCAGGAGCTGGCGCGCGTGCTGCCCGTCGTCGAGGCGCTGCGCGACTGTGGCAAGCCGCTGTCGATCGATACCTACAAGCCCGAGACCATGCGCGCCGCGCTGGCGGCCGGCGCCGACCTGATCAACGACATCTGGGGCCTGCGCATGCCGGGCGCGCTCGAGGCCGTGGCGGCAGCCGAGGCGGGCAATGCGGGACTATGCGTGATGCACATGCAGCGCGACCCGCAGACGATGCAGGAGGCCCCGCACTACGACGACGTGGTCGGCGAGGTCCGCGATTTCCTGCGCGAGCGGGTCGATGCGCTGCGCGCGGCCGGCATCGACGACAGCCGCATCGTGCTCGACCCGGGCTTTGGCTTCGGCAAGACCGCGGATCATAATCTGCGCCTGCTCGGCGAACTGCCGCAGCTGGCCGTCGATGGCCTGCCGCTGCTGGCAGGGCTGTCGCGCAAATCGACGCTCGGCGCGATCCTTGGCGGACGGCCGCCGCGGGAGCGCGTCGCGGCCAGCATCGCCGCGGCTGTGTGCGCGGCCGAACGCGGCGCCTATATCGTGCGCGTGCACGATGTGCAGGCGTCGGTCGATGCGATCAAGACCTGGTGGGCCGTGCGGCAACAGCGCGTGGATGCCGCGGCCTGAGCCCGGGCACTGCATCGCCGCAACACCGCGAACCCCCTCACAACGCAAACACCTGAACCCGAATCAGAACAGGGAGAACGATCGGATGACACGTAAATATTTCGGCACCGATGGCGTGCGCGGCAGGGTCGGCGAGGCGCCGATCACGCCGGACTTCGTGATGCGGCTCGGCTATGCGGCCGGACGCGTGCTGGCGCTTGGCCAGCCGAGCGCGCAGGGCAAGCCCACGGTGCTGATCGGCAAGGACACGCGGATCTCCGGCTACATGCTGGAGGCCGCGCTGGAGGCGGGCTTTACCGCGGCCGGCGTCCATGTGCTGCTGACCGGTCCGCTGCCGACACCGGGCATCGCCTATCTGACCCGCGCGCTGCGCCTGGCTGCCGGCGTCGTCATTTCGGCCAGCCACAATCCGTATCACGACAACGGCATCAAGTTCTTCTCGGCCACCGGCGACAAGCTGCCCGACGAGGTCGAACTGGCGATCGAGGCCGAGCTCGAGGCGCCGATGCATTGCGTGCCGTCCGACCAGCTGGGCCGCGCCCGCCGGATCGACGATGCGGCAGGCCGCTACATCGAGTTCTGCAAGAGCACCTTCCCGTACGACCGGGACCTGCACGGCCTGAAGCTGGTGGTCGACTGCGCGCATGGCGCCGCGTACCACATCGCGCCCCACGTGTTCCACGAGCTGGGCGCCGACGTGGTGTCGATCGGCAACCAGCCCAATGGCCGCAACATCAATGACGGCTACGGCGCCACCGCGCCCGACAAGCTGGTCGAGGCCGTCAAGGCCCAGGGCGCGGACCTTGGCCTGGCCTTCGACGGCGACGCCGACCGGCTGCAGGTGGTCGACGCCGACGGCCGGCTCTACAACGGCGACGAGCTGCTGTACGCGATCGTGCAGGACCGCATCGCCTGCGGACAAAGCGTCCCCGGCGTGGTCGGCACGCTGATGACCAATATGGCGGTCGAACTGGCCCTGCAACGCCAGGGCGTCCAATTCGTACGGGCCAAGGTTGGCGACCGCTACGTGCTTGAAGAGCTGGGCAAGCGCGGCTGGACGCTGGGCGGCGAGGGCTCCGGCCACTTGTTGTGCCTGGATCGTCACTCGACGGGCGACGGTATCGTGTCGGGGCTGCAGGTGCTGGCGGCGCTGCGCCGCAGCGGCAAGACGCTGGCCCAGCTGCTCGACGGCGTGTCGCTGTTCCCGCAGACGCTGATCAATGTGCGCGTGCAGAAGGGCTTCGACTGGCAGAACCATGCCGGCCTGCAGGCCGCGCGCGCCGAGATCGAGCCGGCGCTGGCCGGCAAGGGCCGGGTGCTGATCCGTGCCTCCGGCACGGAGCCGGTGGTGCGGGTGATGGTCGAGGCCGAGCAGGCCGAGACCGCCGAGCAGGCGGCCCGCAAGCTGGCCGACGCGCTGGCGACCTGACACGGCGCAAGGCAGTCAGCCGCCATGGAACGCCCGGCCTCGGCCGGGCGTTTTCCTTTGGCCCCCAGCCCGCACTCAACCGCCAGCGACCCACCCCCCGGTCACCTCCGCGGTCCTCCCTCCCAGGCACCCCAGTCACCCGCATCCGCTCCAGCTACCCCCAGCCGACGCCCCCTCGCTTGCCTTAAATGTCTCTTCAGAGAAATTTTCGCGATGTCATGGAACTGTCATAGAGGCCGCATACAGTTCGGGATGTCAAAAAACTGACATTCCCAACCATGTTCTCTGGAGGACATATGAAGCTGGTCAAGACTGCCGTTGCGGGCATCGTTTCGATGGTGGTAGCAGGCTCCGCATTCGCGGCAGAAATTACCGGTGCAGGCGCTTCCTTCCCGGCGCCCGTCTATTCCAAGTGGGCCGACGCATACCAAAAAGCTACGGGTAACAAGGTCAACTATCAATCGATCGGCTCGTCCGGCGGCATCAAGCAGATCAACGCCAAGACGGTCGATTTCGGCGCCTCGGACGCCCCGCTGAAGGACGAGGAACTGGCCAAGCAAGGCCTGGTGCAGTTCCCGACGGTGATCGGCGGCGTGGTGCCCGTGGTCAACCTGCAAGGCATCAAGCCGGGCGAACTGACCATCACCGGCGAAGTGCTGGCCAACATCTACCTGGGCAAGATCAAGAAGTGGGACGATCCGGCGATCAAGGCGCTGAACCCCAACGCCAAGCTGCCGAGCCAGGACATCCTGCCGGTGCGCCGCGCCGACGGTTCGGGCACCACCTTCATCTTCACCAACTACCTGTCGAAGGTCAGCGCTGACTGGAAGAGCTCGGTGGGCGAAGGCACCTCGGTCAACTGGCCGGGCGGCGGCACGGGCGGCAAGGGCAACGAGGGCGTGGCCGCCTTCGTG
Source organism: Cupriavidus cauae (assembly GCF_026210475.1). Taxonomy (NCBI): domain Bacteria; kingdom Pseudomonadati; phylum Pseudomonadota; class Betaproteobacteria; order Burkholderiales; family Burkholderiaceae; genus Cupriavidus; species Cupriavidus cauae. Next base: position 3,024,134 of record NZ_CP080293.1, on the reverse strand, counting down.
CAGCGCCTGAACGGTGCGATCGGCTATGTCGAGTACGCCTACGCCAAGCAGAACAAGATGACCCACGTGAAGATGAAGAACGTCGCGGGCGCGGTCGTCGAGCCGAGTGACGACGCCTTCAAGGCTGCCGCCGCCGGCGCCGACTGGAGCAAGTCGTACTACCAGATCCTGACCAACCAGCAGGGCAAGGACGCCTGGCCGATCGCCGGCGCGACCTTCATCCTGGTGCACAAGAACCAGGAAAAGCCGGCGCAGGGCGCGGAAGTGCTGAAGTTCTTCGACTGGGCCTACAAGAGCGGCGCCAGCATGGCGAGCGAACTGGACTACGTGCCGATGCCCGAGTCGGTCGTCAACCAGATCCGCGCGACCTGGAAGAGCAGCATCAAGGACGCCTCGGGCAAGGGCCTGTACTGATCGTCTGTCGATGCGAAGGGAGGGCGTAGTCGGCCCTCTCCCCAAGCCCTTCTCCCGCATGCGGGGGAGGGGCGCAAACCGGAATACTCCCTGCCATGGCGACCACGTCCGATCTTCCCGCCGTACGCGCACCCGGCCGCACCGGTGACATCCTGTTCGGTGGCCTGACCCGCGGCGCCGCCATCATCACGCTGATGCTGCTGGGCGGCATCATCGTCTCGCTCGCCATCAGCGCCTGGCCTTCGATCCAGGCCTTCGGCTTCAAATTCCTGTGGACCGCGCAGTGGGATCCCCCCGCGGATATCTACGGCGCGCTGGTGCCGATCTACGGCACGGTGGTGACCTCGCTGATCGCGCTGATCATCGCGGTGCCGGTCAGCTTCGGCATCGCGCTCTTTCTGACCGAGCTCTCGCCCGCATGGCTGCGCCGCCCGCTGGGCACGGCGATCGAGCTGCTGGCCGCGGTGCCGTCGATCGTCTACGGCATGTGGGGCCTGCTGGTATTTGCGCCGCTGTTCGGCGAATACTTCCAGAAGCCGCTGGCCGCCACGGTGGGCCAACTGCCGCTGATCGGGCCGCTGTTCCAGGGCGCGCCGCTGGGCATCGGCCTGCTGTGCGCGGGCGTGATCTTGGCCATCATGATCATTCCGTACATCGCCTCGGTGATGCGCGACGTGTTCGAGGTCACCCCGGTGCTGCTCAAGGAGTCCGCCTACGGCGTGGGCTGCACCACCTGGGAGGTGATGTGGAACGTCGTGCTGCCCTATACCCGCGCCGGCGTGATCGGCGGCGTGATGCTCGGCCTGGGCCGCGCGCTGGGCGAGACCATGGCGGTCACCTTCGTGATCGGCAACACCAACCTGCTGGACAACGCCTCGCTGTTCTCGCCGGGCAACAGCATCACGTCCGCGCTGGCGAACGAGTTCGCCGAGGCCGGTCCCGGCCTGCATACCGCCGCGCTGATGGAGCTCGGCCTGATCCTGTTCTTCATCACCTTCGTGGTGCTGGCGCTGTCCAAACTGCTGCTGCTGCGCCTGTCGCGCAATGAGGGCAAGAAATGAATTCGACCAGCCAAGCGACCATGTCGACCTCGTCGATCCCGGCCGTCCACGCCGATGCCAACGAGGTGCGCGAGCGCCTGCAGGCACGGCGCAAGCGCATGAACGTCTACGCGCTGGCGGCCTCGCTGGCGGCGATGACCTTCGGCCTGTTCTGGCTCGCGTGGATCCTGTGGACCACGATCTCGCTGGGCATCGGCGGCCTGTCGATCGACCTGTTCACGCAGATGACGCCGGCGCCGAACACCGCCGGCGGAGGCCTTGCCAACGCCATCTTCGGCAGTTTCGTGATGGTGGGCCTGGCCACCGTGCTGGGCACGCCGCTGGGCATCCTGGCCGGCATCTATCTGGCCGAGTACGGCCAGAAGTCGGCGCTGGCCAGCTTCATCCGCTTCATCAACGACATCCTGCTGTCGGCGCCGTCGATCGTGATCGGCCTGTTCGTCTACGCGCTGGTGGTGGCCCGGATGGGGCATTTCTCGGCCTGGGCCGGCATCTGCTCGCTGGCGCTGCTGCAGATTCCGATCGTCGTGCGCACCACCGAGAACATGCTGAACCTGGTGCCCAATGCGCTACGCGAGGCCGCCTTCGCGCTCGGCACGCCGAAATGGAAGATGGTGCTGTCGATCACCGTCAAGGCCTCGTACGCGGGCATCATCACCGGCGTGCTGCTGGCGGTGGCCCGGATCGCCGGCGAAACCGCGCCGCTGCTGTTCACCGCGCTGTCGAACCAGTTCTGGAGCACGGACCTGAACAAGCCGATGGCCAACCTGCCGGTGACGATCTTCCGCTTTGCCATGAGCCCGTTCACCGAATGGCAGCAGCTGGCCTGGGCCGGCGTGTTCCTGATCACGATCGGCGTCCTGGCGCTGAACATCCTGGCGCGCGTGCTGTTCAAGAAGAGCCAGTGAGCCAAACCGCGCAGCCTGCGAAACCACGAATCTACCTGCGAGACCCAGCATGACTTCGACCGTCATCGACATCCCCGACAGCGTCCGCGCCAAGATCGACGTGCGCAACCTGAACTTCTACTACGGACAGTTCCACGCGCTGAAGAACATCAACATGTCGATCCCGGACCGCAAGGTCACGGCCTTCATCGGTCCCTCGGGCTGCGGCAAATCGACCCTGCTGCGCACGCTGAACAAGATGTACGCGCTCTATCCCGAGCAGCGTGCCGAGGGCGAGATCAACATGGACGGCGAGAACCTGCTGACCAGCCGCAAGGACATCGCGCTGCTGCGCGCCAAGGTCGGCATGGTGTTCCAGAAGCCGACGCCGTTCCCGATGTCGATCTACGACAATATCGCCTTCGGCGTGCGGCTGTTCGAGAAGCTGTCGCGCTCGGAGATGGACGACCGCGTCGAGTGGGCGCTGTCGAAGGCCGCGCTGTGGAACGAGGCCAAGGACAAGCTGCACCAGTCGGGCTACAGCCTGTCCGGCGGCCAGCAGCAGCGGTTGTGCATCGCGCGCGGCATTGCGATCCGCCCCGAGGTGCTGCTGCTCGACGAGCCGTGCTCGGCGCTGGACCCGATCTCGACCGGCCGCATCGAGGAACTGATCGCCGAACTGAAGGACGAGTACACGGTGGTGATCGTGACCCATAATATGCAGCAGGCCGCGCGTTGCTCGGACTTCACCGCCTATATGTACCTGGGCGAGCTGATCGAGTTCGGCGAGACGGAGAAGATCTTCATCAAGCCGCACCGCAAGGAAACCGAGGACTACATCACCGGCCGTTTCGGCTGAGCACCAAGGCAGCCCGTCCAAGCAACGCCCGCCGTGCCGCGCGACGCGCCAGCATCCGCGGCCAGGAGAACATGATGACCGACAAGCACCTGTCGACCCAATTCGACGCCGACCTCAACGCGATCAATACCAAGCTGCTGCAGATGGGCGGCCTGGTCGAGGCGCAGATCGATACCGCGATGAAGGCGCTGGCCGATTTCGACGCCACGCTGGCCGAGCAGGTCATCGAGCGCGAGAACCAGATCAATGCGCTGGAGATCGAGATCGACGCCGACTGCGGCAATATCATCGCGCGCCGGCAGCCGACCGCGCGCGACCTGCGCCTGGTGATGGCCATCTCGAAGACCATCACCAACCTGGAGCGCGCCGGCGACGAGGCGGAGAAGATCGCCAAGCGCACCAAGCACATCATGGAAGAGACCGGCGCGCAGGGCATCAACTACGCCGAGGTCAAGCTGGCCGGCGACCTGGCGATCGCGCTGCTGCGCAAGTCGCTCGATGCCTTCGCCCGCCTCGATACGGTCGCGGCCGCGCGCATCGTCAAGGAAGACAAGGCGATCGACGACGAATTCCGTGCCTTCGTGCGCAAGCTGATCACCTACATGATGGAAGACCCGCGCACGATCTCGGTCGCGCTGGACTTCCTGTTCATCGCCAAGGCGGTCGAGCGCATCGGCGACCATGCCAAGAACATCGCCGAGTTCATCATCTATATCGTCAAGGGCACCGACGTTCGCCATACCTCGCGCGAGGACATGGAAAAGGAAGCGCTGAGCTGATCGGGCCGCACCGGTCGAACGACGCCGCGGTACCTGCCCGTTGTTCAGCTGCCCGGTCGGTACCTGGCCGTTGCGAGGCGCTTGCCGTACATGGCTCGCTGTATTTCGTCCGCTGTATATCGCCATCTCGCTGTTCCATCTGCCAATACCTGAACCTGCCAGAGAGCGGAGAACTCATTCATGCCTAGCAGTATTCTGGTCGTCGAAGACGAACCGGCCATCGCCGAACTGATCGCCGTCAACCTGCAGCACGCGGGGCACTATCCGATTCGTGCCTACAACGCCGAGCAGGCGCTGTCGCTGATGAGCGATGTGTTGCCTGATCTGGTCCTGCTCGACTGGATGCTGCCGGGCAAGTCGGGCGCGGTGTTCGCCAAGGAGCTGCGCAACAACGAACGCACCAAGCAGATCCCGATCATCATGCTGACCGCGCGCAGCGAGGAGCAGGACAAGGTCATGGGGCTGGAAGCCGGCGCCGACGACTACGTGACCAAGCCGTTCTCGCCGAAGGAGCTGCTGGCGCGCATCAAGGCGGTGCTGCGCCGGCGCGCGCCGCAGCTGACCGACGACGTGGTGGCGATCAACGGCCTGCGGCTGGATCCCGCCACGCATCGCGTCACCGGCGAAGACGAATCCGGCCCGATCAAGCTCGAGCTTGGCCCGACCGAATTCCGCCTGCTGCATTTCCTGATGACGCATCCGGAGCGGGTGCACAGCCGCTCGCAGCTGCTCGACCAGGTCTGGGGCGACCACGTCTTCGTCGAGGAGCGCACCGTCGACGTGCATATCAAGCGCCTGCGCGCGGCGCTGGCCCCCGGGGGCTACAGCGCGATGATCGAGACCGTTCGCGGCAGCGGCTACCGCCTGGCCCGTTCGCCGGGGCAGTGAGCGGCCGGCCTCGCGCGGTTTGCCGCGCGGTTGGCGGCCCGGGCGAGGCGGCTTTTCTGTCGCCGCGCGGTTGCCTCGCCGTTGCGTCGCCGTTCCATTTTTCGTGGCACACTGCGGCCCATCCCGCCTGCGGCGGCCGGACCTGATCTCCACCGACGCCGTTCCCCGCCAGGCTGCCATCGCACGATCTCATGAATGTCATCTGGGCCCGATCCGCGGCCGTCCTGATCCTGCTGGCCATCGCCGCCGCGCTGCTCGCCGTCTTCGTCGGCGTGACCGCCGCGCTGGCGCTGACCACCGGCGCGCTGCTCGCGCTGCTTGTCTTTTATCTGTATCAGATCAACCGGCTGTGGAAGGTGCTCGACGCGCCGGCCTACGGCGAGATTCCGAGCGCGGTCGGGCTGTGGGGCGAGGTCTATTATCGGCTGCACCGGCTGGTCAAGCGCTGGCGCATGCAGGTGCTGCAGGTCGAGCAGCAGCACACGCGCTTCATCCAGGCCATCCAGGCTTCGCCCAACGGCGTGCTGATGCTGGACGACGCCGACCAGATCGAGTGGTGCAACGCCGTGGCCGAGCTGCATTTCGGCCTCAGCGCACGGCGCGACGCGCGCCAGCGCATCACGCACCTGATCCGGCGCCCGGAGTTTGTGCAGTACCTGATGTTGCAACGTTTCGACGAACCCTTGCAGATGCGCGACATGGGCGAACACAAGCAGAGCGTGCTGGCGGTGCAGGTGCTGCCCTATGGCGACAATCGCAAGCTGGTGCTGACGCAGGACATCACCAAGCTCGAGAACACCGAGTCGATGCGGCGCGATTTCGTCGCCAACGTCTCGCATGAACTGAAGACGCCGCTGACGGTGCTGACGGGCTTTCTGGAGACCGTGCGCGACCTGCCGGTCTCGGACGAGGATCGTCGGCGCTATGTCGACATGATGATGACGCAGGCCATGCGCATGCAGCATATCGTCGAGGACCTGCTGGCGCTGGCCAAGCTCGAGAGCGACATGCAGCCGCCCAGCCAGGATCCGGTCGATATCGGCGCGCTGGTGCACCACCTGGTGCATGACGCGCAGGGGCTGTCGCAGGGCCGGCACGAGATCACCGCCGACATCGACCGGGCGGTCGGCATCCGCGGCAACGAAACCGAGTTGCTGTCGGCGCTGGGCAATCTGGTGTCGAACGCGGTGCGCTACACGCCCGACGGCGGCCGCATCGGCATCGGGCTGTGCTATCGCGACGGCCATGCGGTGTTCTCGGTCAGCGATACGGGCCTGGGCATCGCCGCCGAACACATTCCGCGGCTGACCGAGCGCTTCTATCGCGTCGACCGCAGCCGCTCGCGCGATACCGGCGGCACCGGCCTGGGCCTGGCGATCGTCAAGCACGTGCTGTCGCGCCACCACGCCGAACTGCGCATCAGCAGCGAGGTGGGGAAGGGCAGTGTGTTCCGGGTGGTGTTCCCCGTCGATCGCAGCATTCACCAGCCGGGCGCGCGGCACGCGGCGTAGAGGCGGATCTCGGGTTGATTGGCGGACGAGGTACCGCCTTTCCTGCACGCCTTTCTCTTCAGCAGGAACCAGCAGGAAAGGCCGTGTGGCCCTCAGGCGAACATCCCCAGCAACTCCATCTGGCTGACCCGCCGTTCCTTCCCCTTGCCCGTCTGCTGGACATAGCTGCCGTCCGGCTGCATGACCCAGGCCGAGCCGTTGTCGCGCAGATGGACCAGCAGCCCTTCCTGGATCACGCGCGTCTTCAACGTCTTGTCGAGGATCGGGAAGGCGACCTCGACGCGGCGGAACAGGTTGCGGTCCATCCAGTCGGCGCTCGACAGATACAGCAGCTCGGTGCCGCCGGCCAGGAAGTAGTTGACGCGATGGTGTTCGAGGAAGCGGCCGACGATGGATCGCACCGTGATGTTTTCGGACAGTCCCGGCACGCCGGGCCGCAGCGCGCAGACGCCGCGCACGATCAGATCGATCTGCACGCCGGCGCGCGAAGCCTTGTACAGCTCCTCGATCACCGACGGCTCCAGCAGTGCGTTCATCTTGGCGATGATGCGCGCCGGCTTGCCGGCCCGCGCGTTGCGCGCCTCGGCCCGGATATGTTCGACCAGATTGCTCTGCATCGTGAACGGTGACTGCCACAGGTGCTTGAGCTTGATCGAGCCGGCCGTGCCGGTCAGCAGCTGGAACACGTGATGCACGTCCTCGCACACTTCCTCGTTGGCGGTCAGCAGCCCGAAGTCGGTGTACAGCCGCGCGGTGCGCGGATGATAGTTGCCGGTGCCCAGATGCACATAGCGGCGCAGCTTGGTCTGCTTGCTCTTCGGACCGGCAGGCTCGCGCCGCACGATCAGCAGCATCTTGGCGTGGCACTTGTGGCCGACCACGCCGTAGATCACGTGCGCGCCGGCTGATTCGAGGCGCTCGGCCCAGTTGATATTGGTTTCCTCGTCGAAGCGCGCCAGCAGCTCCAGCACGACGGTCACATCCTTGCCGTTGCGCACCGCGGTCATCAGCGCTTCCATCACCAGCGAATCGTTGCCGGTGCGGTAGACGGTCTGCTTGATCGCGACCACGTCCGGATCGTTGGCCGCCAGCTGCAGCAGGTCCAGCACCGAGCTGAAGCTCTCGTACGGATGGTGCAGCAGCACGTCGCGCTGGCGGATCACGTCGAACATCGGCGTGCCGCCGCTGAACGCCTTCACTGCGGCGGGGACGTGCGGCGGATATTTGAGGGCAGGGCGGTCGACCATGTCGGGGATCGACATCAGCCGCACCAGATTGACCGGCCCGCTGACGCGATACAGGTCCTGCTCGCCGAGCGCGAACTCGGTCAGCAGCCGCCGCGTCAGCGCCGGCGGCGTTTCGGCCGCGACCTCCAGCCGCACCGCGTCGCCGTAGTGGCGCGTCGGCAGTTCGCCCTGCAGCGCCTCGCGCAGATCGGTGATCTCGTCTTCGGAGACGAACAGGTCCGAATTGCGCGTGACGCGGAACTGATAGCAGCCGTCGACCTCGATCGCCGGGAACAGCTCGTGCACGAAGCCCTGCATGAACGAGGACAGCAGCACGAAGCCGTACGGATAGCCCGACAGCGACTGCGGCATTCGCACCACGCGCGGCAGCGCGCGCGGGGCCTGCACGATCGCCAGGTCCGCCTCGCGGCCGAATGCGTCCTTGCCGGACAGCTCGACGACGAAGTTCAGGCTCTTGTTCGAAACACGCGGGAAGGGATGGGCCGGATCGAGCGCGATCGGCGTCAGCACCGGACCGATCTCGCGCACGAAGAAGTCGCGCGCCCAGTCGCGCTGCGCGTCGTTCCAGACCGTGGTCATATGGAAGAACACGCCCTCGCGCTCCAGCAGGGGGAAGAGCACGTCCTGCAGCATGGCATACTGCGCTGCAACGAGGCGCTGTGTCCGCTCGGTGATCGACTGGTAGGTCTGCTGGAACGACAGGCCGTCCGGGGTCAGGCCGGACGGGTTGTCGCGCATCTGCTCCTTGAGCCCGGCCATCCGGATCTCGAAGAACTCGTCGAGATTGCTCGACACGATGCAGATGAACTTCAGGCGCTCGAGCAGCGGCACCGCCGGGTCCGCTGCCTGGGCCAACACACGGGAGTTGAATTCCAGGATGCCGAGTTCGCGATTGAGCAGCGTACCGGGCGGGGTCGTCGACATGGGCATGACCTTCTTTGGGCGATGCGGCGACTTTTCCATAGAATCGTGTCAACTTGATGACAACGTGATTTTGTCATGACACCGACACGGCCAGGACATATTCTTCGTGCCTCGCGCGGCCGGCGATGAACGGAATGCCGCCGGTCCGTGTTTCCAGACTGCTATGACGATGAACAATACTCCACGCCTGCTCGCCGCCGTCGATATGGGCTCCAACAGCTTCCGGCTGATGATCGGCCGGGTGGACGAGATCCAGACCGCGACCGGTCCGGTCAGCCAGATCTTCCAGGTCGATGCGCTGCGCGAGCCGGTGCGCCTCGCCGCGGGCCTGACCGCCGACAAGTACCTGGACCAGCCGGCGCGGCGCCGCGGCGTCGAGGCGCTGCGGCGCTTTGGCGACCGCCTGCGCGAATTCTCGCCGGACCAGGTGCGCGCCGTCGCCACCAATACGCTGCGCGTGGCCAAGAACGCATCCGAATTCCTGATCGAGGCGGAGAACGCGCTGGGCTTTCCGATCGAGGTGATCGCCGGCCGCGAGGAAGCCCGGCTGATCTATCTGGGCGCGTCGCACGATGCGCCGGCCTGCGCCGGCAATCGGCTGGTGGTCGATATCGGCGGCGGCTCGACCGAATTCATCATCGGCCATGGCTACTCGGCCAAGCTGATGGAGTCGCTCTATATCGGCTGCGTTTCGCACAGCCGGCAGTTCTTCCCCAGCGGCAATGTCGACGAATACGCGATGAAGCAGGCCGAGCTGGCGGCGCGCCGCGAGATCCAGGTGCTGGTGCGCCAGTACCGCAGCGCGGGCTGGCAGCAGGCGGTCGGCTCGTCGGGCACGGCGCGCGCACTGGCCGAGCTGATCGAGCTGAACGGCATGAACGACAACGCGCAGGAGCACGGCATCACGCGGGAAGGGCTGGAGCGGCTCAAGCGCGCGCTGATCAAGGCGGAGAACACCAACCGCGTGCGGCTGGTCGGATTGAAGCCGGACCGCATCCCCGTGCTGCCCGGCGGGCTGTCGATCATGCTCGGCGTGTTTGCCGAGCTCGATATCGACCGCATGGACGTCACCGACGGCGCGCTGCGCCTGGGCGTGCTGTACGACCTGCTCGGCCGCAGCCATCACGAGGACATGCGCACGGTGACGGTGGATCAGTTCATGCGCCGCTACGGCGTCGACCGTGCCCAGGCCGCGCGCGTGCGCCAGGCCGCGCAGCGGCTGCTGGCCCAGTTTCCCGATCCGGCCAACGAACGGCGCGAGGACAATCTGGCGCTGCTGGGCTGGGCCGCGAGCCTGCACGAAATCGGCATGTCGATCGCGCACAGCAGCTACCACAAGCATTCGGCCTATATCGCCACCCATGCGGACATGCCGGGCTTTTCCAAGACCGACCAGGCGCGGCTCGCCACGCTGCTGCTCGGCCATGCCGGCAAGCTCGGCAAGCTGTCGGGGCGTGGCCGCTTTCTCGACTGGCGCATGCTGTTCAGCCTGCGCCTGGCCTTCGTGCTGTGCCGGCGGCGTGCCGATGTCGAACTGCCGGAGATCAGGGTCAGCCAGCGCGCCGACGCGCTGGAAGAGGGCTTCGAGGTGCGGCTGCCGAAGGCGTGGGTCGAGACCAATCCGCTGGTCGAATACAGCCTCGGCAAGGAAGCCGACGAATGGGAGCGGATCGGGATCCGCTACAAGGTGGTGTACGTCTGAAGGAAGGGGGCCAACCGCCGTCGGCGGACGCGTACAGGCTGCGCCGGTGTTCTACGTCTTCCGCTTGCGGGCGAGGGCCGGACAGTGCCTCTGTTGGCCCATGGCCTGCGGGAGAGGAGGCGAGAGGAGACAGCGCGCGACTGGCGCGCCGCCTCAACCCCTCAACCTCTTAGCGCTGCAGCCCGAGGAAATGCCGCGCGTAACGCGGATTCATGTCCCCGACGCGCAGCAGCGTGAGGAAATCCGCCACGTTGAAGTCCGGATCCCAGGCCGGCATGCCGCAGATGCGTGCGCCCAGGCGCAGATAGCCCTTGATCAGCGCCGGCGGCTCGACTTCCAGGTCCTGGTTCAGCTCGTGCACCGGCAACGGCAGCCGCGGAAACGCGTGGTATTCGATCGGCGCCAGATAATCGCGCGCGAACACGCGGCTCAGGCTCGCGGCGATATGGCCGCCATCGTTGATCGGCACGCTCGCGCAGCCGAGCATCGACTCGATGCCCCAGCGCTGCAGGTACTCGCCCAGCCCGCCCCACAGCGCCATGATGACGCTGCCGGTGCGGTAGTCGCGATGCACGCACGAGCGGCCCAGTTCGACCATCTTCGGCTTCAGATGCGCCAGCCGGACCAGGTCGAATTCCGATTCGGCGTACAGGCAGCCGATGCGCTTGGCCTGGTGCGGCGGCAGCACGCGGTAGGTACCCACGACCTTCAGCGTGGCGAGGTCGCGCACGATCAGGTGGTCGCAGTAGGCATCGAACATGTCGATGTCGAGCTCGGGCGACGAGGTCGACAGGCGCGCGCCCATCTCCTCGGCAAATACCTTGTAGCGCAGGCGCTGCGCTTCGACTACTTCGTCCTGGTGGCGCGCCCACGCCACGCTGAGAGCAGGCGCTGCATCTTGCTGCGCAACGGATTGGCGATGAAGACGCCTCCGGCCCGGATGGCCCGCCAGGCCATTGGGCAAGGAATCGAAGAGCGGCTGGGTAGGCGTCGGGAGGTCTCGCATCAGATGTCCTTTCGATGACAACATGGCTGCGAAACAATGTAGAGGGGAGCGGTGACAGAGCCGTGAACCGGCGATGACGGTTGCGTGACCGTGCTGCCGTGGCAGATGAGGGCGTGGCGGCATGAACCTGTCGCGACAGAGGACGTCGCGGCATGAGGACGTCGCGGCATGAGGGCGTCGCGGCATGAAGGCGTCGCGGCATGAGGGCGTCGCGGCATGAGGGCGTCGCGGCATGAGGGCGTCGCGTCGCGGCATGAAGGCGTCGCGACATGAAGGCGTCGCGACATGACGGCGTGGCGACGATCACCTCGCCACGCAGCGCCGCCGGACGAAGGTCACAGGAATTCGGGATTGATCACCGCGCGCAGCACGACCTGGTCCTCGTGCTCGCGCGTGCGGGCCGTCAGCCACCAGATGCCGCTCTTGCGGATGCTCCAGCTGATCTCCGTGCCGGCGAGCAGCAGAGCCGCGAGCCGGCCGATCCAGGGCTGATGGCCGACCACGACCGTGGTACCGGCCGCATGCGGCCAGTCGATCGCCGCCAGCACGTCGGTGACATCGCTGTCTGGCGCCAGCGCGGGCACCACCAGCGCGTCGGCGCGCAGCGCCGCGGCGGTTTCGCGGCTGCGCTGCGCGGGGCTGCACAACAGCCGCGCATCGGGCGGCAGATGCGCCCGCAGCCAGGCGGCCGAGGCTTCGGCCTGCTTGCGGCCGCGGCGGGTCAGGGCACGTTGCAGGTCCGCGGCGCGGCCCATGCCGGCAACATCGGGGAGCGCTTCCGCTTCGGCGTGGCGCCACAGGATCAGGTTCATTGCTGGAGATCGGCACGGCGCGAATGCCGTGCGGTGGTCGTTCGTGTTGGAACTCCGGAGACCGGTAGCGGCTCCGTCTGGATCGATTCGACTGGGGTGTCGGGCCTGCGTTCGACGCGGCGTCCGGTCCGTGGTGTCGGCGCCGTCTTCCGGTGCGTGGCCGGCCAGTCGATGCCGCGGTCAGTATCGCGCACCGACATGGCGTGGGCAATGCGCCGCCATGCCGGTGACAGGATCATGTCACCGGGCGACGCGGGAGTATCGGCGGCGTCGATGACAGCAAGATGACGGTCCCGCGACGGTCACAATGCGTGTCGTGACGGGACGACCGGCAACGAGACGACCGGCAAGGGGTAAGGGAAGAGCGACGCCGGGGCGACCAGCAATGAAGAGAGCGGCGACGGGGCGACCGGCAAAGGGGCGACCGAAGGCGAGGCCCGTGTCGAACTTCAGGGGGAGGGCGGCGCGGTCGATGCCAGTGCACCGGCACCTCGAAGGGGTGCGGCGAGGCATCTTCCCGCCAGACGCGCGAATGCCACCGTCGCGGTCATTCGGATCGAGTGACCGCGTGCAAGCTGCGCTGGGTGGGAGGCACGACGCGGCCAGGCGACGAGCAGAATCGCGTCGTCGCCGCGACGCCGAACAGGAGCGAAACCGTTGGACCGGGCGGTCCGGTATCAGCTCTTGTGACGGAAGTTGATGCGACCCTTGGTCAGGTCGTAGGGCGACATTTCCAGCGTCACGCGGTCGCCGGCCAGAATACGGATCCGGTGCTTCTGCATCTTGCCCGATGCGTAGGCCCAGATTTCCACGCCGTTTTCCAGCAGCACGCGATAGCGGTTGTCGGGCAGCGCTTCCGAAACGACGCCGCCGAATTCAATGAGTTCTTCCTTAGCCAAGCTTCCTTCCTTTGTGGCTCCATGATGGGCAGCCGGACGGCCGCCTTTGCGGATGCGCGATTATAGCACGAACGCACCTGCAGCATTTTGGGTTCCCGGCGCCTGCCTTTAGTTCCCGTACGCGGGCGGGAACCGGCGAAACGTGGCGTCGGCGCGGCAGGCTTTGTGAACCGGCGGCGATAAAAGCAGAGGGGAAATCGGGCGGAATAGTCTCCGCCTGGGAGTGCCTTTGCCGCCACCAAAGAGGTGTGGCCCGCCCTGCACGATTCGAACGTGCGACCGCTCGCTTAGAAGGCGAGTGCTCTATCCAACTGAGCTAAGGGCGGTCGGAAGAGAAAAAGGGTTAGCCGGCCGTGGCCTGCTAACCCTTGTCGTTCTGGTCGGGGCGACATGATTCGAACATGCGACCCTCTGATCCCAAATCAGATGCGCTACCAGGCTGCGCTACGCCCCGAAGCCGCGCATTGTATCCGTCGGCACTGCGGCGGTCAAACGCGATCGGCGGTGCACAGACAGCCCGGTTATCCGTCCCTGTTCGCCCCTGTTCGGCCCTCTACGACCTTACTCGCCTTCCGGCAGGCTGGCGCCGACGATATTGAAGCCCGCGTCGACGTACGTGATCTCGCCGGTCACGCCGCTCGACAGGTCCGACAGCAGGAAGGCCGCGACGTTGCCGACTTCCTCGATGGTGACGTTGCGGCGCAGCGGGGCGGCTTCCTCGAAGTGGCCGAGCAGCTTGCCGAAGCCCTTGATGCCCGAGGCGGCCAGCGTCTTGATCGGGCCGGCCGAGATGCCGTTGGCGCGGATGCCGCGCGGGCCGACCGAGGCGGCCAGGTAGCGCACGCTGGCTTCCAGCGACGCCTTGGCCAGGCCCATCGTGTTGTAGTTGGGCACCACGCGTTCGCTGCCCAGATAGGTCAGCGTCAGCAGCGAGGCCTTGTCCGACAGCAGCGGCAGCGCGGCCTTGGCGAGCGCCGGGAAGCTGTAGGCCGAGATGTCGTGGGCGACGCGGAACGCCTCGCGCGACAGGCCGTCGAGGAAGTCGCCGGCGATCGCCTCGCGCGGGGCGAAGCCGATCGAATGGACCAGGCCGTCGAGCTTGTCCCAGCGCTGGCCGAGCGCGGCGAAGGTGGCGGCGATCTGCTCGTCGCTCGACACATCGCATTCGAATACCAGATCGCTGCCGAATTCCTTGGCAAAGTCCTGGATACGGTCCTTGAAGCGCTCGCCGACATAGGTGAAGGCCAGTTCCGCGCCTTCGCGCTTGCAGGCCGACGCGATGCCGTAGGCGATCGAGCGGTTCGACAGCAAGCCGGTGATCAGGATCCGCTTACCTGCCAGAAATCCCATAAGTTCTCCATGGTGGTCTTGTGATGCGCGTTCGCGGCGCGCCGGCGTGGGGCACGCTGCCGGGCACGGTTCGTGCTGAGCCTCGCCGGGCCGCAGGGCCGGATGACCGACCCGCTTGCCGTACCGGATCGCCGATGGCGAGCGGGCAGGCCCGTTGCGGCCGCGGCCACGCCGCGTACTGGAATGTCCGGATGGCTGGAACGCCGCCGAACGAAGGTAAAATTGTCGCACAACTTGGCCCGGGCACCGACCGCGGCCGTACTTGGCAAGCGAAGTTCTGGGGGAGGGCATCGACCGGATGCAAAGGCAAGCAGCAGGGCCGTTTTCGGCATGGCATCGTATCCGGGCGCGGACTCGCACCGGCCTGGTCCAGATGCTGGCACGGTCCGCCGCAGCCGCCCTGGTGGCCGCGCTGTTGCCGACGATGCCGACCACGGCATGGGCCGCGCACGGCTTCGCGCTGCACGGCGACCTGAAGTACCCGCCCGACTTCCACCATTTCGACTACGTCAATCCCGATGCCCCCCGCGGCGGCACGCTGACGTTGGCGAATCCGGACCGGCGCACCAGCTTCGACAAGTTCAACCCGTTCACGCTGAAGGGCGTCGCCGCGCCGGGCCTGACCTCGCTGATGTTCGAGTCGCTGCTGATCGGCAGCGCCGACGAGACCGCCAGCGCCTACGGCCTGCTGGCCGAAGACGTCACGGTGGCCCCCGACGAGCTGTCGGTGACCTTCCGCATCCATCCGCAGGCGCGCTTCCACAACGGCGATCCGGTGCTGGCCAGCGACGTCAAGTATTCCTTCGACATGCTGATGAGCAAGGCCTCGAGCCCCGGCTATCGCAGCATGTGCGCCGACGTCAAATCGCTGACCGTGATCGACGACCGGACGGTGCGCTACGACTTCAAGCAGCGCAACGGCGAGCTGCCGCTGATCGTCGGCTCGCTGCCGGTGTTCTCGCGCAAATGGACGGCCAAGGTGCCGTTCGAGAAGCTGACCTTCGAGACGCCCGTCACCAGCGGTCCCTATCTGATCGAGCGCTACGACGCCGGCCGCGGCATCATCTACAAGCGCAATCCGAACTACTGGGGCAAGGACCTGGCGGTGCGGCGCGGCACCTTCAACTTCGACCGCGTGGTGTACCGCCTCTACAAGGACGAGACCGCGCGGTTGGAGGCCTTCAAGGCCGGCGAATTCGACGCCATCGTCGAGTACCGCTCCAAGAGCTGGGCCAAGAGCTATGTCGGCAAGCGCTTCGCCAACGGCGAGCTGATGAAGACCGAATTCCCGCACCGCAATGGCGCGGGCATGCAGGGCTTCGTGATGAACATGCGCAAGCCGCTGTTCCAGGACGTGCGCGTGCGCCAGGCGCTGATCCTCGCGCTGGATTTCGAATGGCTGAACCGGCAGCTGTTCTACGGCGCCTACAAGCGCCTCGACAGCTGGTTCTCCAACAGCGAACTGGCCGCCAGCGCAACCTTCGACGGCCGTCCCGGCCCCGGCGAGCTGGCCTTGCTGGAGCCGCTGCGCGACCAGCTGGCGCCCGAGGTATTCGGTCCCATTGTCACGCAGCCGACCACCGAGCCGCCGCGCTCGCTGCGCGACAACCTGCGCGAAGCGCGCCGGCTACTGGCGCAGGCGGGCTGGACCTACAGCGACGGCGCGCTGCGCAACGCCAGGGGCGAGCCCTTCGTGTTCGAGTTCCTCGACGACGGCGGCGCGATGAGCCGCGTCATCACGACCTATGTACGCAACCTGGAGAAGCTCGGCATCCAGGTCCATCAGCGCACCACCGACTTCGCGCTGTACCAGAAGCGGCTGGAAGACTTCGACTTCGACGTGGTGTCGATCCGCTTCCCCGATTCGCAGAGCCCGGGCAACGAACTGCGCGATCGCTTCACCAGCGAGGCGGCCTCGATGCCGGGCTCGGACAATCTGTTCGGGCTGAAATCGCCCGCGGTCGACAAGCTGGTCGACCAGGTGCTGCGCGCGCATACGCGCAAGGACCTGATCAATGCGTCGCGCGCGCTCGACCGCGTGCTGATGCACGGCTACTACGTGGTGCCGAACTGGTACAGCGCCTCGCATCGCGTGGCCTACCGGCGCGAGCTGGTCTATCCGCAGCGGCTGCCGTACTACTACACGGCCGAGGGCTGGGTGCTGAGCAGCTGGTGGCGCAGCGATGTGCCCGCTGCGCAGGCGAAGGCGGCCCAGGCGACGGCGGCCGAAGCGAAGCCAGGCCCGGCCAAGGCGGCGCGCTGAGCGCGGCGATGGCCGCGACTGGCGCCAAAGGACAACAGGAAACGGCATGCTGGCCTATCTGCTCAAACGCGTTCTGCTGATGATCCCGACGCTGATCGGCGTCATCACGCTGACCTTCGTCGTGATCCAGTTCGTGCCCGGCGGCCCGGTCGAGCAGATGATGATGGAGCTCAAGGGCCGCGGGGGCGGCGGCGAGGCCAGCGGCGGCGGTGCCGAATATCGCGGCCGACGCGGCGTCGACCCCGAGAAGATCAAGGAGATCCAGGCGCTGTACGGCTTCGACAAGCCGCCGCTGGAGCGCTACTGGATGATGCTCAAGCGCTTTGCGCAGTTCGATCTGGGCCAGAGCTACTTCCAGCACCGCAGCGTGTGGGAGCTGGTCAAGTCCAAGCTGCCGGTCTCGGTCAGCCTGGGCCTGTGGACCTTCTTCCTGACCTATCTGATATCGGTGCCGCTCGGCATCGCCAAGGCGATCCGGGCGGGCAGCCGCTTCGACGTGGTGACCAGCATGATCGTGCTGGTCGGCTACGCGATCCCGGGCTTCGTGCTGGGCGTGCTGCTGCTGGTGCTGTTCGGCGGCGGCACCTTCGTGCAGTGGTTCCCGCTGCGCGGCCTGACCTCGGACAACTGGGAGCAGCTGTCATTGATGGGCAAGGTGATGGACTATCTGTGGCACCTGGTGCTGCCGATCACCGCGTCCGTGGTCGGCAGCTTCGCCGTGGTGACGATGCTGACCAAGAACGCGTTCCTGGAAGAGGTGCGCAAGCAGTATGTGCTGACCGCGCGCGCCAAGGGCCTGTCGGAGCGGCGCGTGCTGTGGAAGCATATCTTCCGCAATGCGCTGATCCCGCTGGTGACGGGCTTCCCGGCGGCCTTCATCGGCGCCTTCTTCACCGGCTCGCTGCTGATCGAGACGCTGTTCTCGCTCGACGGGCTGGGCCTGCTGTCCTACGAGGCGGTGCTGCGCCGCGACTATCCGGTCGTGCTGGGCACGCTGTACCTGTTCACGCTGATCGGCCTGGTGACCCGGCTGATCTCCGATGTCTGCTACGTGCTGGTCGACCCCCGCATCCATTTCGAGGCCATGCCGCGATGATCCCGCGTTGGCAAACTCCTTTCCGCTCGACCCCGCGGCCGCCGCGCCTGGACCGGCTGCCGTCCTCGCTGTCGCCGCGCCAGCGCGCCTGGCAGCGCTTCCGCCGCAACCGGCTCGGCTACTGGAGCCTGATCGCCTTCGTCGTGCTGTTCGTGCTCAGCATGTTCGCCGAGGTGCTGTCGAGCGACCGCCCGCTGGTGGTCAAGTACCGCGGCGAGTGGTATTTCCCGATCGTGCAGACCTATGCCGAGACGACCTTCGACGGCGACTTCCCGACCCCGACCGACTATCTCGATCCCTTCATCCGCCAGCGCATCACCAGCAACGGCAACTGGGCCATCTATCCGCCCAACCGCTATTCGTACGACACGCTGAACTACTTCGCCAAGGAGCCGAATCCCGCGCCGCCGTCGTCGGAGAACTGGCTCGGCACCGACGACCGCGGCCGCGACGTGCTGGCGCGGCTGATCTACGGCTTCCGCGTGTCGGTGCTGTTCGGCCTGGCGCTGACCGTGATCGGCGTGGTGATCGGCACCATCACCGGCGCGCTGATGGGCTTCTTCGGCGGGCGCTTCGACCTGATCTCGCAGCGCGCGATCGAGATCTGGAGCTCGATGCCCGAGCTGTATCTGCTGATCATCTTCGCGTCGATCTTCGAGCCGAGCCTGGCGCTGCTGATCATCCTGCTGTCGCTGTTCGGCTGGATGGGTTTGTCGGACTATGTGCGCGCCGAGTTCTACCGCAACCGCTCGCTCGACTACGTCAAGGCGGCGCGCGCGCTGGGCCTGTCCAATGTGCAGATCATGTGGCGCCATATCCTGCCCAACAGCCTGACGCCGGTGATCACCTTCCTGCCGTTCCGCATGAGCGCCGCGATCCTGGCGCTGACGAGCCTGGACTTCCTTGGCCTGGGCGTGCCGCCGACCACGCCGAGCCTGGGCGAGCTGCTGGCGCAGGGCAAGGCCAATCTGGACGCGTGGTGGATCTCGCTGTCGACCTTCGGCGTGCTGGTGGTCACGCTGCTGCTGCTGACCTTCATGGGCGACGCGCTGCGCGATGCCTTCGATACGCGGCTGGGCCTGGCGGCGCTGCGCGGCCGGGTCGAACCCAAGCTGCCCGACCCCTCGGCGGGATCGGCGGGCGGACCGGCGGCGGACGCCGCGGCGGCGGGGCAGTCCGCCGCGGGAGCGCGCCCATGAACGACCTTCCGATCACGATGCCGCCGCAGCCCGTGGGCGCACCGCCGGACGCCGCCGACCCGGCGCTGATCCGCGTCGACCGCCTGTCGGTGACCTTCGGGGACGGCCCGGAGGCGACCCGCGCGGTGCGCGATGTCAGTTTCTCGCTGCGACCCGGCGAACGCTTCGCGCTGGTCGGCGAGTCCGGCTCCGGCAAGACCGTGACCGCGCTGTCGATGCTGCGGCTGGTCGAGGATGCGCGCTACCAGGGCGCGATCCACTTCGAGGGGCGCGACCTGCTGCGCGTGCCCGACCGGGAGATCCGCGCGATCCGCGGCAGCGACATCGCGATGATCTTCCAGGAGCCGATGACCGCGCTGAACCCGCTCTATACCGTCGGCAACCAGATCGTCGAGACGCTGGAGCTGCACGAGGGGCTGGACAAGCGCGCCGCGCGCGATCGCGCGATCGCGCTGCTCGAGCGTACCGGCATCGAAGAGGCCGCGCACCGCTTCGACAGTTTCCCGCACCAGCTGTCGGGCGGCCAGCGCCAGCGCGCGATGATCGCGATGGCGCTGGCCTGCCGGCCGAAGCTGCTGCTGGCCGACGAGCCGACCACCGCGCTCGACGTCACCATCCGCGTGCAGATCCTCGAGTTGCTGCGCGACCTGCAGGCCGAGTTCGGCATGGCGGTGATGCTGATCACGCACGACCTGAACATGGTGCGCGCGTTCGCCCAGCGTATCGGCGTGATGGAGCAGGGCGTGCTGGTCGAGATCGGCGAGACCGCCGAGGTCTTCGCCAACCCGCGCCATCCGTATACGCAGCGGCTGATCGACAGCCGCCCCCGGCGCGACGTGGTGCCGGTGCTGCCGCTGGCGCCGACCCTGCTGAGCGCGCGTGGACTTGACGTCAACTACACGCGCAAGCGGCGCGGGCTGGCGGGCTGGTTCGGGCGCGACGTGGTGCGCGCCGTCAAGGAGGTCGATTTCGATCTGCGCGAGGGCGAGACGCTGGGCATCGTCGGGGAGTCCGGCTCGGGCAAGACCACGCTGGCCCATGCCGTGCTGGCCTTGCAGCGCAAGAGCGGTGGCCAGATCCAGTTCCTCGGCCGCAGCCTGGACCAGGTCAAGCGGGCCGAGCGAGCGTCGCTGCGGGCCCGGCTGCAGGTGGTGTTCCAGGACCCGTTCGGCTCGCTGTCGCCGCGCATGACGATCGAGCAGATCGTCGGCGAAGGCCTGGCGCTGCATCAGCCCGGTCTGTCGCGCGAGGCGATGCGTGAGCGCGTGATCGAGGCGCTGCGCGAAGTCGGGCTGGACCGGACCGCGCTGGGACGCTATCCGCATGAATTCTCCGGCGGACAGCGCCAGCGCATCGCCATCGCGCGCGTGCTGATCCTCAAGCCGCAGGTGGTGGTGCTCGACGAACCGACCTCCGCGCTCGACGTATCGATCCAGCAGCAGGTGCTGGCGCTGCTGGCGCAGCTGCAGCGCAAGTACAACCTCAGCTACCTGTTTATCAGCCACGATCTGGCCGTGATCCGGGCGATGGCGCACCGGGTCATCGTGATGAAGGGCGGCGAGGTGGTCGAGGCGGGCGAAACCGAGGCGGTGCTGGGCGCACCGCAGCATGCCTACACGCGCAAGTTGATGCGGGCCGCCCAGCTCGGCATGGATTCGGTGCTGGGGCGGGGCCTGGAACCGCGTCCTGGAGACGTGGGCGGCTGGCCGGGTTGATCCCGCCGATGTCTCCGCTCCATGTCCGCGCTCATGTCCGATATTGCGGTCAATCGGAAGAATTAGCGTGCAAGTCCCTCGCTATTCCGTTGATTACATGGCGATTTCGGCCGATTTTGTAACGAACTTTGACATCGCTGGCGTGACCTTATACCATCCCGCGAGAACTTGATGTGTGGGTGGTTTGCACGCCGCACGTCTCCTAGCGGATGCATGCACGCCGTGCCCCGACGCCGTTGTCGGGATGATTCGGTGCCGACATCCGCCCTCAGCAGTTTTTCCACATAGTCATCTCCGATCCACACGACGATGGATTGCCGCGTCGCGTGAGGGATCGTGTGATTTGAACCATCCGAACCGGAACCAACGGGAGAACCCATGCAGCGAACGGTGCTTCATTCCCTGGCGCGTGCCGCCATCGGACTGACCCTGGCATGCGGCGCGGCCTTGTCGAATGGAGCCCTGGCTGACACGGTGTTCAAGGAACCCGGCGCGGAGCTGAGCGTCGAGGCCCCGCAGCAGTCCGAGCCGAGGAAGGGCCTGCTGTCGTCGATGATGAATTCGACGAGCCATGTCGCCAACAAGGCCGGCGACCTGGTGATGAACGCGCTGGGCCTGATCGGTGTCCGTTATCGCTTCGGCGGCAACACGCCGGAATCGGGCCTGGACTGCAGCGGCTTCGTCCGCTACGTCTTCAATGACACCTTCGGCTTCATGCTGCCGCGGCGCTCGGTCGAGATCAGCCGCGTCGGCACCAACGTCGCCGCGCACGAGCTGCGCCCGGGCGATCTGGTGTTCTTCAACACGATGCGCCACGCGTTCTCGCATGTGGGCATCTATATTGGCGACAACAAGTTCGTGCACGCGCCGTCGACCGGCAGCAAGATCCGCGTCGACGACATGCGTTCGGCCTACTGGGTCACGCGCTACAACGGCGCGCGCCGCATCGACGATATGCCCGAGCGCGACAACGGCGCGGCAGGCGGCATCGGCGGCATGGTCGAGACGCTCAAGCGCTTCGATCCGAACGCCAGCGGACGCACGTTCTACGGCGGCTGAGCGGCGAGGGCGCCGCGTGGCGCCGATCGGTGCGACACGGTGTCGAATCGGCGCCAATCCGTGCCAATCCGTGCCAATCCGTGCCGATCGCCATGCAACAAAAAGGACTGCCTCGGCAGTCCTTTTTGTTTGCCTCGTTTGTTTGCGCGGTAGTTCCTTGCGCCCGCCTTGTCTACTTCCGCGCCTGCTTCCCGCCGCCTACTTCCGCCGCCTACTTGCCCGCAATCGGAGCGACCGGCTGCAGCCGCGCCTGCGCCAGCTTCTCGCGCAGCGCGGGCAGGGCGGCGACGGCGGCCTTCTCGCCGGCCAGGATCGCGCGGTTGCGCGCGCCGAAGTCGCTGCCGCTCATGTCGGGCAGATCGGGACGGATCACCACGTCGGCGCGCGCCAGCGCGAGCCGGTTGATCGATTGCCCCATGATCGCCGTGGTCTGCAGCAGCACGCCGCTCTGGCCGGCATTGTTCTGGCTGGCCGGATCGGCCGAGATATTGACCGCGATGACGAAGTCCGCGCCCATGCTGCGTGCCGAATCCACCGGCACCGGCTCGACCAGGCCGCCGTCGACATAGTCGTGCCCCTGGATCGACACCGGCTGGAACACGCCCGGCACGCTGCTGGAGGCGCGCACCGCCTGTCCGGTGTTGCCGCGCCGGAACAGGATCGCGCGGCCCGTCTTCAGGTCGGTGGCGACGATGCCCAGCGGGATCTTCATTGCCTCGATCGGCCGGTTGTCCACCAGCCGGTTCACATAGTTCTGCAGCGCCTCGCCCTTGAGCCAGCCGCCGAAGCGCGTGCCGAACGGCAGCGCCCAGTCGGCGATGGTGGCCTCGTCCATCTTCAGCGCATGCTTGTTCAGCTCGAAGCCGTCCATGCCGGAGGCGTACAGCGCGGCGACCACGGCGCCGGCGCTGGTGCCGGTGACCAGGTCGGGGCGGATGCCGTGCGCTTCCAGCGTCTTGATCACGCCGATATGGGCGAAGCCGCGCGCGGCGCCACCGCCCAGCGCCAGGCCGATGCGGATGGGCCGCGGCGGCGGCGTGATCGCGGACGGTTCGGCGGGAGTGTCAGGCTTGGGGCCCAGGCTGCAGGCCGCCAGCAGGGACGCCGCGGTGGCGCCCGCCGCCGCGCTCAGGAAGGTACGTCGTTGCATGCGGGAAATGAAAGGGTCGGGCGGGAGGTCGGTCCGCCGGTCCGCCGGTCCGCCGGTTCGTCGGTTCTTAAGCGAGCCACCGGCGCCATTCGAGGGCGGGCCCGGCGGGGCAGCGGTTCGGACGGGGCGATAGCATAAACGATTCCGCCGCGCGGCCTGCGGAACGGGCAGGGGTGACAGATATGCCTGCCGGGGGTGACAGGGGCCTTTGCTACAATAACCCGCTCCGAATCGTCGGCCCCGCCTGTTGCTGCGCGGGCCTTTTTGTTTGCCGAGTTTCCGCGGTATTCCCCCTGTTTCCCGTCTATGACCACACGCGTCCGCACCCGCTTCGCCCCGAGCCCGACCGGCTTCATCCACCTGGGCAATATCCGCTCCGCGCTGTATCCGTGGGCCTTCGCCCGTCGCATGAAGGGCGATTTCATCCTGCGCATCGAGGACACCGACGTCGAACGCTCGTCGCAGGAAGCGGTCGACGTGATCCTCGAAAGCATGGAGTGGCTGGGCCTGGACATCGACGAGGGCCCGTTCTACCAGATGCAGCGGATGGACCGCTACCGCGAGGTGGTCCGGCAGATGCTCGACGCGGGTCTGGCCTACCACTGCTATATGAGCACCGAGGAGCTGGACGCGCTGCGCGAGGAGCAACGCGCGCGCGGCGAGAAGCCGCGCTACAACGGCTTCTGGCGGCCCGAGCCGGGCAAGGTCCTGCCGACGCCGCCGGCCGGCGTCGATCCGGTGGTCCGCTTCAGGAATCCGATCGGCGGCAGCGTGGTGTGGGACGACGCGGTCAAGGGCCGCATCGAGATCTCGAACGACGAGCTCGACGACCTGGTGATCGCGCGGCCGGACGGCACGCCGACCTACAACTTTTGCGTGGTGATCGACGACCTCGACATGAAGATCACCCATGTGATCCGCGGCGACGACCACGTCAACAACACGCCGCGCCAGATCAACATCATCCGCGCGCTGGGCGGCACGCCGCCGGTCTACGCGCACCTGCCGACCGTGCTGAACGAGCACGGCGAGAAGATGAGCAAGCGCCATGGCGCGATGGCGGTGACCGCCTATCGCGACGAAGGCTATCTGCCCGAGGCGGTGCTGAACTATCTGGCGCGGCTGGGCTGGGCACATGGCGACGCCGAGATCTTCTCGCGCGATCAGTTCGTGGAGTGGTTCGACCTCGAACACCTCGGCAAGTCGCCGGCGCAGTACAACCCCGAGAAGCTGGCCTGGCTGAACAACCACTACATCAAGGTCGGCGACAACGAGCGGCTGGCCGAGCTGACCCGACCCTTCATCGAGCAGCTGGGTGGCAAGGTGGAAGGCGCCGACCTGGTGGGCGTGGTGGCGCTGGTCAAGGATCGCGCCAATACGCTCAAGGAGGTCGCGCAGACCGCGCTGCTGTTCTATCGCGGCGAGCCGCAGCCCGATCCGGCGCTGAAGGCAGAGCACCTGACCGCCGAGATCGTGCCGGCCGTGCGCGCGCTGGCCGAGCGCCTTGCTGGCCTGGCCGAATGGCGCCGCGAGGCGATCTCTGCGGAGTTCAAGGCGGTGCTGGCCGAGTTCGGCCTGAAGATGCCGAAGCTGGCGATGCCGGTGCGGCTGCTGGTAGTCGGCCAGCTGCAGACCCCGAGCATCGACGCGGTGCTGGAACTGATCGGCCGCGATACGGTGCTGCGCCGGCTGCAGGCCGGTGTGGGTGCCTGATTCAGCAAAAAAAGTTGCGGCAGGGGCTTGCGCTTTTGCCGCGACTTGCGCATAATCTCTTTCTCCCTGCAGCGCGGTTCAACACCAAGCGGGCATCACGGCAGTACCGCGGCGGTAACGGCGGCGAATATCCGAAGCGATATCGACGACAAACCGAAGCAGTAAAAAAGTGAAATAGGGGCTTGCAAAAAAGCAAGGCTGTTATATAATCTTGGCTTCGCTGGAAACGACAAGATAATCGCTTCGGTAAAACGAAGGATAATCTGGAAACGAGAGACGAAACGCCGGTGGCAATAACGGCGGCAGCAGTACTTATGGGGCTATAGCTCAGCTGGGAGAGCGCTTGCATGGCATGCAAGAGGTCAGCGGTTCGATCCCGCTTAGCTCCACCAAAATTCCAGCGGTAACATCAGCAGCACGGTGTTATCCGTTTCCGCAAAGCGGCTCGCCGCGATGCGCGAAACAAGACGGAACGTGTTGAAAAACAGGTTTCTGTCCCCTTCGTCTAGAGGCCTAGGACATCACCCTTTCACGGTGAGTACAGGGGTTCGAATCCCCTAGGGGACGCCAGATAATGGGCGTAATCAAACGTCCAGATTATCGGTAAAGCCTGCACCTCGGTGCGGCAATATCGATAAGCCGACTAAGGAGTGGTAGTTCAGTCGGTTAGAATACCGGCCTGTCACGCCGGGGGTCGCGGGTTCGAGTCCCGTCCACTCCGCCAAAACTCAACCCGCATGGTTAACGCCATGCGGGTTTTTCTTTTTGGTTTTCCTTTTTGGCGCGGGATTTTGCCGCCCGATTTGTCCGGGCGGAAGGGCGGAAGGGCGGAGCGCCGCGAGTGCCGTGGGGTTCGACCTCTGGTCTCAACCCCCTCAGCTGCGCTCCTCGCTGATCCGAATGAAATAGAACACCAGCAGCGCCCCGGCAATCGCCAGGCTCAGGCTGTTGGCCAGCCAGAAACCGGCGGCGCCGTGCGTGAACGCCGGCATCCCGTCGATCAGCCCGAAACCCAGCACATAGCCGCCGCCCAGGCCGATTCCCCACAGCGACACCGCGTAGATCACGGTCGGCACCAGCGCGATCTTGTAGGCGCGCAGCACGAAGGCCGTGGTCACCTGCACGGCGTCGAAGGCCTGATAAAGCGCGACGAAGGTCACCAGCGGCAGCGCGGCCTGTACTACCGCCGCATCGCTGGCATAGGCCCGCAGCACCGGCGCGCGCAGCAGCCATAGCGTTGCCCCGACCGCCAGCGCCAGTGCCGCCGCCAGCCGGATGCCGCGCCAGCCGACGCGACGCGCGCCGGCGCGGTCGCGCGCGCCGACCGCCTGCGCCACCAGCGTCGAGGTGGCAATGCCCAGCGACAGCGGCAGCATATAGGCCACCGCGCCGAGGTTGGCGATGATCTGGTGGCCGGCCAGCGTCACCGTGCCCAGCCGCGTGATGAAGACCGACATCAGCGTGAACGAGGTGATCTCGATCAGATAGGTCAGCCCCATCGGCACGCCCAGCCGCAGCAACGCCCACAGATGCGAACGCATCGGCCAGCTCCACGCGGCGAAGATGCCCAGCGGGCGATAGGCGCCGCCATGGCGCAGGATCAGCGCGCCGGACAGGCACCACATCCAGCTGATCAGCGTCGACGCCAGCGCGCAGCCCGGCCCGCCCATCGGCGCCAGGCCCAGCCCGCCATGGATGAACCACGCGTTGAGCGGTATCTTGACCGCCAGCCCCAGCAATTGCAGCAGCGTCACCATGATCGGCCGCGACAGCGCATTGTTCAGCGCCGAATAGATGCGAAAGCCCAGCGCCGCGGGCAGGCCGAACGCCTGCAGATGCAGGTAGGCGGTGGCCTTGTCGACCAGTTCGGGCGGCGCCTTGGCGAACGCCAGCAGCGGGCCCGGAAAACTGAGCAGCAGCATGCCCGGCACGGCCAGCGCCAGCCCCAGCCACGCGGCCTGGCGCACCTCGACGCCGATCTCGGCGTGGCGGCCCGCGCCATAGAGCTGGCCGGCGATCGGCGCCAGCGCCTGCAGCACCCCCATCAGGCTGATGTAGACCGTCACGTAGATCGAGCCGCCCAGCCCGACCGCGGCCAGGTCGGTGGCCGAGGCGCGGCCTGCCATGATGGTGTCGATCACGCTGAAGGCGATCACGGCCAGCTGGCCCACCAGCACGGGGCCGGCCAGCGCGGCGATGCGGCGAAGGTCCTGGGTCAGGGTCATGGTCGTTCGAGGGCGCGGGCCGGGCGATGGCGGGACTGTTGCGCGAGGGCGCCGGGAGAGGCGGAGCAAGGGCAGGCAGCGCAGGCAGGGCTGGCAGGCGAGGAAGCGCCGGCTGCCCCGCGCTGCCAGCAACCGCCGATCAAGGCTGCCGCGGCAGCCGGCGCGTGCTCTTGCGCGGCGGCGGCGCTGGCGGCTTTTCGATCAGCTGGTACATGCGGAAGCGTTCATCGCGGTCCGAGGGGCGGCGGCCTTCCCAGATCAGCCGCCATTCGAAGCGCGAGATGCTGGACGGCTCGCCGTAGTCGACCGGGTCGTGCCGCAGCAGCACGTCGCAGCCGTCCTCCGGGCCGCCGAAGCGGAAATGCCCGAAGAACGCGAACGAGGCCAGCTGCGCGTCGCCCATGCGGATCGGCTGCACGCACTCGTAGGTGGTCGGCAGCGCCATCGAGGCGGCCTCGGCCACATCGCGGTAGGTCTTGCCGTAGTTGATCGACGGCAGCCACAACGTCATCGCCATCACCCACATCAGCGTGGTGCCGGCGGCCGAGATCACCACCGGGCGCCAGATCTGCTTGGGCGCGCGCGACAGCCGCCAGCGCACCACCAGCACCCAGGCCGCGGTCGCCGCGAGCGCGAACAGCACCGCGCTGGCCGAGAACACATGCAGGTAGCCGGGCAGCTGCTTGAAGATGTTGTTGGCGATCCGCGGCGGCCAGCCGGTCGTCTTGGCCAGCCACATGAACCAGACGGTGCCGCCGAAGATCGTGAAGAACAGCAGCGCGAACCAGTCGATCGCGTTGATGGTCGCGCGCGTCAGCGTCGGCAGGCCGAAGGCCGCCAGCACCGCCATCGGCGGCAGCAGCAGGATGAACTGCACGTCGCCGGGCTGGCGCAGCATCAGCAGCAGCACGAACAGCGGCAGCAGCAGCGCCAGCGGCAACGCGACATGGGGACCGCGCCGCATGCCGGCCCAGCTCAGCCAGGACCAGATCGCGATCGGCCACACCGGCCACGAGAACAGGAAGAAGTTGCGGGCGACGAAGCCGATCGCGAAGCCGTTCGGCCAGCTGTAGGTACGCCGGTCGTAGCGCGACCATTCGCGGATGAAGGCGACCGCCTCGTCGCGATGCGCGGCGCCGAAATAGGTCGCCGCCATCCACGCCGCGACCATCGCCAGCGCGATCGGCAGGGCGATCGTCAGCACGCGCCGCAGTGGCAGCGGCTTGCAGACCAGCGCGCCGATCAGGATCGCGGCAAACAGCACCAGCGGCAGGATCGGCCCGCTGGCCAGCGTCAGCGCGCCCAGGCCGGCGCCCAGCCACAGCGCGCCCTGGGTCGGCATGTCGAGGCTGCGCACCAGGCCGTACAGGCTCATCGCGACGAAGCAGACCTGGCCGACCTGCGGCGTGGTCTCGTGGCCGCGCATGGCCAGGCCGACGCAGGCCAGGAAGATCAGCAGCGCGCCATCGGCCAGCGTGCGGCCGTAGTCGCGCGCATTGGGCTGGCCGCCGAAGGCGAAGGCGAAGGGCTGCACCTCGGCACGGCGTCCGAGCAGATAGGTCGCGTACCAGATGAAGGCACAGGTCGCGAAATAGAACAGCGCGGTGGCGAGCCGCGCGGCATCGGGCGCGCCAAGCCACCCGCCGGCCAGGCGGATCATCGTCGCGCCGACCCAGAACACCAGCGGGCCGTCCTGCCCGTAGGGCCGGCCGGCGATATTGGGCATCAGCCAGTCGTGCAGCCCGCCGATGGCCAGCTGCCACATCACGCCGAAGCCGGCGGCGTCCTCGTTCTTCCACGGGTCGCGGCCGAACAGGCCGACGGCGCCGTAGATGATGCAGATCGCCAGCAGCAGGGCGCGGGGCAGAGCCCCGGTGGCGGCGGCGGTCAGGTGGACGCGGGAGGCTTTGACGGGACTCATCGATCGGTCAGCGGACTGGGCGGCGTGGATTGGCGCCGGCTTGGGCGTCGGTTTTGGCGTCGGCTTGAGCGCCGGCCCGGGCGCCGGGCTCGCACCGGACTGGGCGGGCGCGGTCGACGGCGTGCATCGGAAAGACGACCGCGCTGCGCCAGACGCGTTGCAAAAGCAAAGAGGCAGCCTGGGCTGCCTCTTTTAACACAATGTGCACCGGTTCCTGCAGGAAGGCGCGCATCGGACGGCGGCAGAAGGCATGCGGGATGCGCTGCCGGCGCCGTCTCTGGTCCAGCCGGATTACTTCGCGGCCTTGCCCAGCTTGCTGCCGAACTTCTGGCGGAACTTCTCGACGCGGCCAGCCGTGTCCATGATCTTCTGGGTGCCGGTGTAGAACGGGTGCGATTCCGACGACACTTCGATCTTGGCCAGCGGGTATTCCTTGCCATCCTTCCAGGTGATCGTTTCCTTGGTCTGGATGGTCGAGCGGGTCAGGAAGCTGAAGTCGCACGACACGTCGACGAACACGACTTCGCGGTAATTCGGGTGAATGCCTTCTTTCATGGTGTTTCCTTGCAGGTTGGGTAGCCAGTCCGCGGCCGCCATTGCTGTTGCGCTTGCTGTTGCGATCGCTGGCGGCGAGCGAACCACTTGCCGGTGACGGACAAACGCGGATTATGGCAGAGAAACAAGGACTTGGGCAAGGTGCAACAAGCAGCGCGCCGTTGCGCCGTAGTGCTGCTTTATGCCTCATATATCACATCGACGCGGGATCCTGCCGGTAGAACGTCTTCAACAGCCCGTACAGCACCGGCCAATGCCGCGAAAGCCCTGCCGGCTCGACGAAAAACGCCTCGGAAGCGACCGCAAAGAACTCGCCCGGCGTCTCGGCGCCATAGGGATCGATCACACGCATCGGCGCCGGCAGGCGGTCCGGCTCGTCCCAGGCGGCGTCGGGCACCGCGTCGCAGGCGTCGGCAAAGCGCTGGTACTCGGCGTCGAAGGTCTGCCCCCACTGGCTTCGCTGCACGCCGGCATGCAGCGCGCGCGAGAAGGGCGGCACGCCATCGGCCTCGCCATCCAGCATGTCGAGCTTGTGGGCGAACTCGTGGATCACCACGTTGTAGGTGTCGTCGGGCTGGTCCGCGGCGGCGTCCAGTCCCGCGCCCGGCAGACTGGCGTCGGGCCAGGACAGGATCACCGGGCCGTGCTCCCATGCCTCGCCGCTGGCCTCTTCGACCACGCCATGCACCAGGCCGATCTCGTCCTCGACGGTTCGCCGGATGATGAATTCGCCGGGATACAGCACGATGCCGTGCCAGCCGCGATACCACTCCAGGCCCAGCCGCAGGATCGGCACGCAGGCCTGCGCCGCGACGCTGACCACCATCTCGTCGGTCAGCACCAGCTCATGCGCGGTCGAATATTCCTTGTCGGCGATGAACAGCGTGGCCAGCTCGCGCAGCGCCGCCAGATCGTCGCTGCCGTAGCGCTGCAGGAAGGGCAGCGAAGATACGGTCTGCCGCCACAGCGCGTCGTCGATCGCGTAGCGGCGCAGCTTGCGCTGGCGCGAGCGGGCATGCAGCAGTCTGGCGAGGCGGGCGAGCATGGCGGCAATCGGTTCAGTCGGTGAATACGGGCAGCGTGGCTGAATACGGCGAGGTGTGAATACGGGCAGCGTGGCGCGGACGGAAAAAAGGCGCGCCGTGGCGCGCCTTGACATCGAGCGATGCAAGCCATCCGGGCGATGCGCCCGGCGAGGGCGGCCTCAGCCGCCGCGGCGCATCATGTCGAAGAATTCGGCGTTGTTCTTGGTCGCCTTCATCTTGTCGAGGATGAATTCCATCGCCTGCACTTCGTCCATGTCCGAGATGAACTTGCGCAGCACCCAGATCTTTTGCAGGATCTCGGGCTTGATCAGCAGTTCCTCGCGGCGCGTGCCGGACTTGTTCAGGTTGATCGACGGGTAGACGCGCTTCTCGGCCAGCCGGCGTTCGAGGTGCACTTCCATGTTGCCGGTGCCCTTGAACTCTTCGTAGATCACGTCGTCCATGCGGCTGCCGGTCTCGATCAGCGCGGTGGCGATGATGGTCAGCGAACCGCCTTCCTCGAGATTGCGCGCGGCACCGAAGAAACGCTTCGGACGCTGCAGCGCGTTGGCGTCGACACCGCCGGTCAGCACCTTGCCCGAGGCCGGCACCACCGTGTTGTAGGCGCGCGCCAGACGCGTGATCGAGTCCAGCAGGATCACCACGTCGCGCTTCAGTTCGACCAGGCGCTTGGCCTTCTCGATCACCATCTCGGCCACCTGCACGTGGCGGATCGCGGGTTCATCGAAGGTCGACGCCACCACCTCGCCGCGCACCGAGCGCTGCATCTCGGTCACTTCCTCGGGACGCTCGTCGATCAGCAGCACGAACAGGTCGGCTTCGGGATGGTTGTTGGCGATCGCGTGGGCGACGTGCTGCAGCATCACGGTCTTGCCGGACTTCGGCGAGGCCACCAGCAGCGCGCGCTGGCCGCGGCCGATGGGCGCGATCATGTCGATGATGCGGCCGGTGATGTTTTCCTCGGCCTTGATATCGCGTTCGAGCGTCAGCGGCCGGTTCGGATGCAGCGGCGTCAGGTTCTCGAACATGATGCGGTTCTTGACCGCTTCGGGCGGCTGCCCGTTGACCTTGTCGACCTTGACCAGCGCGAAATAGCGCTCGCCATCCTTGGGCGTCCGCACCTCGCCCTCGATCGAATCGCCGGTATGCAGATTGAAACGGCGGATTTGCGAGGGGGAAATATAGATATCGTCCGTGCTGGCCAGATACGACGTTTCGGGCGAGCGCAGGAAGCCGAAGCCGTCAGGCAACACTTCCAGCGTGCCGTCTCCGTAGATGGTTTCGCCCATCTTGGCGCGCTTCTTCAGGATCGCAAACATCAGTTCCTGTTTGCGCATCCGCTGTGCGTTGTCGATCTCGAGGGTCGCGGCCATTTCGAGAAGGGCAGACACGTGAAGCGATTTGAGTTCTGTCAGGTGCATAGACGAGGGGTACAGATGGGGCCCGGACGGGCGGAAGCAAAGGAAGGGGAAAGAAATGAGCGAACGCTCGGGGAAGTTGTAGGGGGGCATCTTAGCACAATCCGACCGGCGCACCAGAGCCGGGGCGCCAGCCGGATCGTGGCCGCCCGGGAGGGCGGCGATGCCTGTCGCGGCGCGCGTTGCGCGGCGCCGCGCGGGGCAATTACAGGTTGCCGTCGAGGAAGGCGGTCAGCTGCGACTTCGACAGCGCGCCGACCTTCTGCGCCGCGACCTGGCCATTCTTGAACAGGATCAGCGTGGGGATGCCGCGGATGCCGAATTTGGCCGGCACCTGCTGGTTCTCGTCGACGTTGATCTTGGCCACCTGCAGCTTGTCGCTGTAGTCCTTGGCGACTTCGTCCAGGATCGGCGCGATCATCTTGCAGGGGCCGCACCATTCGGCCCAGAAGTCGAGCAGCACGGGCTTGTCGGACTGGAGGACGTCGGCGTCGAAGGAGGCGTCGCTCACATACTTGATTTGTTCGCTCATGGCGGAAAACCTCAGGGTTCGCTCGGGGATATCAAAAGGCTGGATTATGCCGAACCGCTACATTACACGACTTTTTCGCGGCTCGTCGGGGCCGGCCATATTGCGCCGGTTGATGCTGCCCGGATTGGCTGCCGGGATTGCCGCCCGGATTCGCAATACGGAAGATGGCGGCGGCGGCCTCGAATTCAACCGTCCCCGCCGTCGCCCGCATGCCTGCGAACCGCGCGGTCCCGGCGTCGTCGGCATGGCCTCGTACCAGGGATGGCGCCATTTTGCCGCGCTCGGCGCCGCGACGCCAATGATGCCTTTCAATCGGCGTCAGAGATTTTGTCAATATCGCCCGCTTGTGCCTCGGTCGCTGTTGCATCGGGTTTTCCCGGTGCGCGGCGGCGGCCGCGCTCGCCCTCGCGCGCTCTCTCGCGCTCGGCCTTGCGTTCGCCCTTGAGTGAGCCCTTCAATGAGCCCTTCAATGAGCCTCTCAGTGAGCCCCTCAGTGAGCCGCTCGGTGAGCCCCTCGGTGAGCCCCTCGGTAAGCCCCTCAGTAAGCCCTTGACTGAGCCGCGCTTGCCGTGGGCCGGCACGGCGCGCGTAGAATGAACACGTGCCGGACAAGGCCCGGCGCAGCCCCTCCCAATCGATCAGGCCACCACCATGACGCCCGAAGACGATCCGACCCGCGATCCGACCCGCGATCCGACCCGCGACCCGATGCGCGATTCCGTACGCGATCCCGTGCGCGATCCCAGGCAGTTGCCCGAGGCGAGTGCCGACACGGATGCCGACGCGCCGACCGATCCCGCCGGCGCCGAGCATCTGGGCGACGCGCTGGCCCATCTGAGTACCGCGGTCGAAGAGAACAGCATTGCGGTGGGCGCGGCCAAGGGCCTCGTCTACAGCATCATCGAAACGCTCGGTACGCTGGTCGGCGATCCGGACCTGCCCGAGCATGCGCGCTCCGGCTACGAAGGGCTGCTCGAGACCGCGCGCGAGATCCGCGCCCGCATCGAAGGCGAGCGCTCCTGATCCCGAGCGCGATCGCCTGACGCCGGCGCGGGGCCGCGCGGCGCCGATGCGGCGCGTCCGCACGGTTCGCGCCGAGCGCTTGCCGATGTCCCCACGATTGCCATTGCTTCCGCCAGCTTCGCCCCTGCCATTCCACCCCGCTACATGACGACGCTGCGTTTCCGCCCCGGCCGCGACTTTCTCGACAATGCCGCGGCCGCGGCCTGGTATTTCCTCGACCGCTGCGAGCAGCACGGCCAGAGCGCGTCCGCCGCGCATCTGGTGGTGCCGACCGCGGCACAGATTCCGGGCGTGCGCCAGGCGCTGGACCGCGCCGCGCGCGCGTCCGGCACCCCGCGCCTGCTGCCGCGCATCCTGACGCTGGGCCATTGGCTGCTCGACTTTCCGCCGGCGATGCTGCATGGCGACAAGGTGCGCAGCCACGCCGCGCGCCTGCTCGCGGTGCAGCAGGCGATCCGCGGCCAGGACTGGCTGCGGCGGGCCTTCGGCGCGCAGACCGAACCGGCGGCCTGGGGGCTCGCGCAGACCGTGCTGACCGTCTGCGACGAGCTGTCGGCGCGATGGCTCGAGGACGCCGCCATCCGCGACGACGACGCGGTGCTCGCCGAGGACCGCGCCAGCCTGTTGCAGGAGGCGCTGCAACGCACCTATGCGCATCTGTCCGAGCGTTTCCTCGGCGAGGAGGCGCGCATCGTGCTGGCGTTCTGGCAGGCGCTGTCCGGGCCCGACGATCCGCTGCCGGCGCGCCGCCGTGCGTTGCAGGCGCTCGCCCAGCAACTGACCGGCCCGGTGGTCTGGCTCGGCCCGACGCCGCCGACGCCGATCGAGGCGGCCTTCCTGCGCGCCGCGGCGGAGATGGTGCCGGTGCTGGAGATCGGCTACGACTGGCGCGGCGAGGCGGCCGAAGGCGAGGCGAGCGACGAGGATCAAGAGAGCGACGAGCGGGAACACCGCGGCGCGCCTGCGGAAGCGGCGATCGACCTTGCGCTCGATGGTGCCGATGGACGCGCCAAGGGACGCGCCAACGGTCGCCCCAACGATCACGCCAACGATGGCGCTCACGATGGCGCTCACGATGGCGCTCACGATGGCGCTCACGATGGCGCCGACGATCCGGATGGCGGACGCGGCAGCTGGTATCGCACCTTGCTCGAGCTCTGGCCCGAATGCCGTCTGCCCGGTGATACCACCGCGGTGCCGTCGCTGCCGGCGCCGCGCCTGCCGGTCGACCGCCCGCGCGTGCGGCTGATCGGCAGCGCCCGCTTCGAGGACGAGGCGGCCGCCGCGGCGGACCAGCTGGTGCGCTGGCTCAACGAGGGCCGCAAGCAACTGGCGCTGGTCGCGCATGACCGCGTGGTCGCGCGCCGCGCCCGCGCGCTGCTGGCGCGCGCCGGGGCGCCGGTGCGCGACGAGACCGGCTGGAAGCTGTCGACCACGCGTGCCGCGGCCGCGCTGATGCGCTGGTTCGACCTGGTGGTCGGCGACGGCGATACCGCGGCGCTGCTCGATCTGCTCAAGAGCCCGTTCTGTCTGCCTCAGCTGCCGCAACGCGGCGCCGCGATCGCGCTGCTGGAGCGGCAGGTGCGCCGCCATGGCATCACGGGCGGATGGCGCCGGCTGTTGCAGCGCTTTCCGGCGGCGCCGCAGCCGCAGTGGACGGCCGACACCGGCCCGCAGGACGACGAGGAAGCGGCCGCGCTGGCCGCCGCCCAGGCCGCCGCTGCCGCGCTGCTGCGCCAGATGGCCGGCGAGGCACAGGCCTGGCCGCGCGGCAACGATGCGCGTCCGGTCGGCTTCTGGCTGCAGCGCCTGCAGACCACCCTGGACGCGCTCGACATGCGCCCGGCGCTGGCCGCCGACGATGCCGGCGCGCAGCTGCTCGATGCGCTGGCGCGGCTCGACGAGCTGCCCGACGACGAGGCCGGCGCCACCGCCACGCTGACGCTGGCCGAATTCCGCGCGATGCTGGCCGCGCTGCTCGAAGCGGTGGCCTACAAGGAGCCGAGCGAGCCCGCCGCCGCGCGCATCACGATCCTGCCGCTGAACGGCGCGCGCATGCGGCGCTTCGACGGCGTCGTGATCGTCGGCTGCGACGACGCACAACTGCCGTCGACCGCCGCCGAGCTGATGTTCTTCTCCAACCAGATGCGGCGCGAGCTCGGCCTCGAGGACCGCGAGGCGCGCTTCGCGCAGCAGGCGCGCGACCTGGCCGAGGTGCTGCTGAACAACGACGACGTCGTGATGACCTGGCAGCGTTTCGGTGGCCGCGGCGAGCCGAAGCATGTGTCGGGCTGGCTCGAACGATTGGCGGTGCATTGCGAAGCCGCCGGCGCGCCGATCGGGGCGAGCGTCGTGCCTTCGCTGCACGAGGCCCGGGCAGAGGTCCGCAATATGCCCGCGCCCTCGGCGCCGGAGCTGGCCCCCGCGCGCTGGACCGCGCAGTCGTACAACATGCTGCGCCGCTGCCCGTACCAGTTCTTCGCCGGCCGCATGCTGGGCCTGGCCGGCCTGGAAACGGTCAGCGACGACCTCGAGAAGCGCGATATCGGCGAGCTGCTGCACCAGATCCTGCTGCGCTATCACCGCGACGTGCAGGCACAGGACGTGCGCGACGACGCGGCCCGCATCGCCCATCTGCAGGCGGTCTCGCGCGAGGTCTTCGACGGCGTGATGGCCGAGGACGGCAATGCGATCGGCTACTACCGCCGCTGGCTCGCGGTGCTGCCTTCGTATGTCGCGTGGCAGGCCGCGCGCGAGCGCGAAGGCTGGTACTGGCATGCAGGCGAGCTCGACGCCGGCGCCGACCTGCCGATGCGCGACGGCCAGCCGATTCGGCTGCATGGCCGCATCGACCGGCTCGACCGCCATCGCGACGGGCGCCATGCGGTGCTCGACTACAAGACGCAGAGCGCCGCGCGCCTGAGGCGCAAGGCGCGCGACGCGCAGGAAGATTGCCAGTTGCCGTTCTACGGCCTGCTGCGCGCCGATGCGCGCGCGGGCAGCTGGATCGCGCTGGAGGACGGCCGCAACGAACCGCGCAGCGCGTCGCCGGCCAGCCGCCGCGAGGTCTCGCTGCCGGACTTCGACGAGGCGGTGGCGTGGCTGCACGAGCAGCTGACGCACGACGCGCTGCGCCTGCGCGAGGGCGCGCCGCTGCCGGCCTTCGGCGACGCCGCGGCGTGCACCTGGTGCAATGCGCGCGGGCTGTGCCGCAAGGGGTATTGGCAGTCGACGGCGCTGCCGGAGGCGGTCGCCTCCGCGCCCAGATACACGCACGAGCGCGCGCCCGCACAGCAGTCCGGCTCGCCGGAAGGGCGAACGGCCAACGAGCCGCCGGGGCGGCAAGGGCACGAGCAGATGAGCGAACAGGCGAACGAACAGGCGAACGAACAGGCGAACGAACCAACGAGCCAACAAGCGACCGAACCAACTACCGAATCAACGACCGAACCAACGACCGAACCAACGACCGCTCCATCGAGCAACAAGCAAGGAGGACCGCTGGCATGACCGTGCACGCCTATCTGCGCGACGGGCAGGACGTCAGCGAAGCCGAATTCACGCGCGCCGCCTGCGATCCCGCGCGCTCCGTGGTGGTCGAGGCCTGCGCCGGCAGCGGCAAGACCTGGCTGCTGGTGGCGCGGCTGCTGCGCCTGCTGCTGGCCGGCGCCGAGCCGAGCCAGATCCTCGCCATCACCTTCACCCGCAAGGCCGCCGAGGAAATGCGCGAGCGCCTGCTGGACGTGCTGGCGCAACTGGCCCGCGGCACCGACGCGCAGGGGCTGGCCGCGCTGGAGCAGCGCGGCCTGTCGCCCGAGGCCGCGCGCGCCGCGCTGCCGCGTGCCCGCACCTTGCATGCGCGCGTGCTGGCCAGCCCGGGCCGCATCGCCATCGACACCTTCCACGGCTGGTTCGGCACCTTGCTGCGCGGCGCGCCGCTGGCCTCCGGCATCGTGCCGGGCGCGGCGCTGCGCGAGGATGCGCTGCGCATGAAGCGCGAGGCGTGGGCGCCGTTCTGGCGCGGGCTGTCCGCGCCCGAGGCGGCGCCGTACCGGGAAGCCTACGAGCGCCTGGTCGATGCGATCGGCGAATTCTCGGCGCGCGCGCTGCTCGACGCGATGTTCCACGCGCGCAGCGAATGGTGGGCGATGCGCGAGGCCGCGCCCGATGAAGATCCCGCCGAGCGGCTGGCGGACGATCTGGGCGACGACGCGCGCATCGACGTGCTGGCACAGGCGATGGCCGACGCGGCGCTGCGCGCCGACTGCGAGGCGCTGGCGGCTTCGCTGTCCCAGGCCGGCAAGACCGAGCAGGGCCATGCCGATCGCATCGGCGCCGCGCTGGCGGCAATGCGGACCTGGGCGGAGGCCGGCGCGCTCAGCGGGCAGCCGGCGCAGGAGGCGTTCGGCTGCTGCTGGGAGGCCTTCTTCACCGGCAAGGGCGAGCCCCGCGCGCTGCGGCGCACCGCGGCGCTGGTCAAGGCCGCAGGAGGAGAGGCCGAGGCCGACGCGCTGCTGGCCAGGCACGCGGCACTGTGCGACGCCTTGCGGCAGGTCGCCGCGCGCCGTTGCGAGGCGGCGGTGCTGGCGCTCAATCGCGATCTCTATCTGCTGGGCGACACGCTGCTGGCGCGCTATCAGGAGCACAAGGGCCAGCAGCGCGCGATGGACTTCGCCGACCTTGAATGGCTGGCGGCGCGGCTGATGCGCGACGAGCAGACCGCGACCTATCTGCAGGTGCGGCTCGACGCGCGCTATCGCCATCTGCTGCTCGACGAATTCCAGGACACCAACCCGCTGCAATGGCGCATCCTGCAGGGCTGGCTGGCCGGCTATCAGGATCTGGCGGAACGACCGACGGTGTTCCTGGTGGGCGATCCGAAGCAATCGATCTATCGCTTCCGGCGTGCCGACGCGCGGCTGTTCGACGTCGCGCGGCAGATGCTGCAGCGCGAGTTCGGCGCGACGGTGCTGCGCACCAACCGCACCCGCCGCAACAGCGGCAGCGTGCTGCGCTGGGTCAATGCGGTGTTCGACCAGGCGCGCGCGGAAGGACGCTATCCGCTGTACGAAACGCAGACCACCGCGCTGGACCAGCAGGGCGGGCCGGTGTGGCTGCTGCCGCTGGTGCCGGCGAACGGCAACGGCGGCAGCGACGGCAATGGCGGCAATGGCGGCAATGGCGAGGACGGCAACGGCAATGGCAACGGCAACGGCGACGCCAACATCCCCCCCGATTCCCGGGACACGCTGACACAGCCGCGCACGCCGCTGGGCGATTCGCCGCGCTTCGAGGAGGGCCGCCGCGTCGCCGCGTGGCTGCGCCATCTGCGCGCGACCGTGCCGGTCCAAGAGGGCGACGGCCAGCGTCCGGCCTGCTGGCGCGACATCACGCTGCTGGTCCGGCGCAAGACCTATCTGGCCGACTACGAGCGCGCCTTCCGCGAGGCCGGCATTCCCTGCCTGAGCCCGCGCCGAGGCGGCCTGCTGGCCACGCTCGAGGCGCTGGACCTGTCGGCGCTGCTGGCCTTCCTGATGACGCCCGAGTCCGACCTCGATCTCGCGCACGTGCTGAAGAGCCCGCTGGTGGGCGCCTGCGACGAAGACCTGATCGCGATCGCGCGGCTGGCAGGCAACCGCCGCTGGTGGCCGACGCTGTTGGCCGGCGAGGTTCCGCAGCACGCGTCTGCGGCCTTGCGCGAAGGACTGGCGCGCCTGCGCGGCTGGCTCGAGATCGCGCCGCATCGGCCGGTGCACGACCTGATCGACCACATCTATCACACCGGCGAGGTGCGCCGCCGCTATGCGCAGGCCGCTCCCGCGGAAATCCGCGAGCAGGTGCTGGCCAATCTCGACGCGTTCCTGAAGCTGTCGCTGGATCTCGACGGCGGCCGCTATCCGAGCCTGCCGAAGTTCATCGACGAGCTGCAGGCGATCCGCCGCGGCGACGAGGACGAGAGCCCCGACGAAGGCGGCATGGGCGATGCGGCGGAAGCCGAGGCCGACGAGCCCGAGGGCGCCGACGACAGCAATGGCACGCTCGACGCGGTGCGCATCCTGACCGTGCACGCGGCCAAGGGGCTGGAGGCGCCGTTCGTGGTGCTGCTCGACACCAATCACAGCGAGCCGGCCGCCGATCGCGCCGGCATCCTGATCGACTGGCCGCCGTCGGCCGCGGCGCCGGTGCATTTCTCCGCGTACGGCAAGCGCTCCGAGCGTGGGCTGGCGCGCGCGGCGCGCTTCGACGAGCAGGCCGCGCTGGCCGAACGCGAGAACTGGAACCTGCTCTATGTCGCGATGACGCGCGCCCGCCAGGGGCTGATCGTCAGCGGCATCCAGCGCAACGGCAAGGGCGCGGGCGACGGCGAACCGGGCAGCGAGATCGCCGGCAGCTGGTATGTGCGCCTGCAGGTCGCGGATGTCGGCGAGCCGGTGCCGCCGCTGCCGGACGATTACGTCGGCGTGCGTGGTGTCGCGTCGGGCGGCGTGGAAGGGCCGATCCGCTTCACCGACTTCCGCGCGCGCTATCGCGATGCGCCGCCCATGGCGCCGCGCGAAGCCATCGGTGCCGAGGGTGAGGAAGAGGACGAAGAGCGCGACGACGAGATCGTCTTCGATGCCGCCGCCGCTCGCCATGGCGAACTGGTGCATGCGCTGCTCGAACGGATCACGCGCTACCCCGGCGCCTACGACGGCGTGCCCGATGCCGAGGCGGTGATGCGCTGGTTTCCGCTGGCCGGAGCCGGCAGCCAGCAGGCGCGCACCGAGTGGCGCGAGCAGGCCGAGGCCGCCGTGCAGGCGGTACGCACCATGCTGAACGCGCCCGCGCTGCGTCCGCTGTTGCTGGCCGAGGGCGCGCTGGGCGCGCGCAACGAGGTCGAACTGTATGGCGCGCAGGGGCGCCTGCTGCGGATCGACCGGCTGGTCGAATACGCCGATCGCGTGGTGGTGGTCGACTACAAGCTGCGCCTGCTGCCGCAGGAGCACGCCGGCTACGCGGCGCAGTTGCGCCGCTACGAGGCCGCGCTGCGGCCGATGTTCCCGGGCCGGCGCATCGAGTCGGGCATCGCCACCGCGGACGGCGAATGGATCGCGCTGGGGCAACTGTCGGCGCCGCCGCCGCCGCGGCAGGCGTCGCTGTTCTGACGGCAGCAGGGCAGCGGCAAACGGCGATAAGATGGCGCGTGAGCTATGGGCGAGGGGATAGGCGAACTACGGGCCAGCGCGGTCCCTCGGCAAGTCGTCGCAACGAAGCGTGGGAACCCGGTGGGAATCGTGGCGTCGCGGCATGCCGCCGTGGCCAGCAGGGAAAAAGAAGGGGAAGGAAAGACAGGAAGGAAGGGGGACGAGCCTGACCCTCGGCACTGGCGGAAAACGGCTGTGGCTGCTTCGTTCCCGACCTGACCAGGTTGACCGCGCCGCCATGCGAGGAGGCCCGTCCGACCGGCATTGTAACCCAGAGTGCGTGCGTCGCGCGAAAAGCCGTCGTCGGCATTGCCAGATGGCATCGCGGGACGGCATGGCGGGGTGGCATCGAGACCCGATATCCGCATGCCGGATGCGGCAGGGGCGAACGGCAAATGACGGCGCAAATGACGGCGCAAATGACGGCGCAAATGACGGCGCAAATGACGGCGCGAATGACGGCGCGAATGACGGTGCGAATCCAACGGTGCCGACAGAGGCGAGAGGTGAGCTGACCGATGAATGCCAACGAACAGATGATGCAGGCCGTACTGCCGCCGCAGGAAATCTCGGTCGAGGTGCTGCGCGAGAAGTACGCCAAGGGCGAGGAACGCAGCGCGGCCGATGTGCGCGCCCGCGTGGCGCGCGCGCTGGCCGAGGCCGAGCCCGAGGCGCAGCGCGAACGCTGGGCCCAGCGTTTTCTTGCCGCGCTCGAAGGCGGCTTCGTGCCGGCCGGGCGCATCCATTCCGCGGCGGGCACGCGCATCGAGGCCACGCTGATCAACTGCTTCGTGCAGCCGGTCGGCGACGCGGTGTCCGAGACAGTAGACGGCAAGCCCGGCATCTACGCCGCGGTGGCGCAGGCCGCCGAGACCATGCGCCGCGGCGGCGGAGTCGGCTACGACTTCTCGGCGATCCGTCCCTCGGGCGCGCTGGTGCGCGGCACCCATTCGCGCGCCTCGGGCCCGGTCTCGTTCATGAAGGTGTTCGATGCCTCGTGCGCCACCGTCGAATCGGCCGGCGCGCGGCGCGGCGCGCAGATGGGCGTGCTGCGCGCCGATCATCCCGATATCGAGGCTTTCATCCACGCCAAGGACCGCGGCGAGCTGACCAACTTCAATCTGTCGATCGGCGTGGACGATGCCTTCATGCAGGCGGTCGAGGACGATGGCGAGATCGACCTGGTCCACGTCGCCGAGCCGGCGCCCGAGACGATCGCCGCCGGCGCCTGGCGCCGCGATGACGGCATGTGGGTGTACCGGCGCGTGCCGGCGCGGCAGCTGTGGGATCAGGTCATGCAGGCGACCTACGATCACGCCGAGCCGGGCATCCTGTTCCTGTCGCACATCAACGACGACAACAACCTCCATTACTGCGAACGCATCGAGGCCACCAATCCGTGCGCCGAGCAGCCGCTGCCGGCCTACGGCTGCTGCGACCTGGGTTCGATCGACCTGACCCGTTTCGTGCGCGGTCCGTTCAGCGAGGCCGCGTCCTTCGACTTCGACGGCTTCCGCGCGCTGGTCGCGGTGGCGGTGCGGATGCTGGACAACGTGCTCGACGTCACCTATTGGCCCCTGCCGGAACAGCGCGCCGAGGCGATGGCCAAGCGCCGCATCGGCCTCGGTTTTCTGGGCCTGGGCAGCGCGCTGGTGATGCTGGGCGTGCGCTACGACAGCGAGGCGGGCCGCGCGCTGGCAGCGCGCATCGCGCAGACGCTGCGCGATGCCGCCTATCTGGCCTCGACCGAACTGGCGCGCGAGAAGGGCGCCTTCCCGCTGTTCGATGCCGACGCCTATCTGCAGAGCGGCTTCGCCAGCCGGCTGCCCGAGCCGGTGCGGGCCGCGATCCGCGCGCATGGCATCCGCAATTCGCATCTGCTGTCGATCGCGCCGACCGGCACCATCACGCTGGCCTTTGCCGACAACGCCTCCAACGGCATCGAGCCGGCGTTCTCGTGGACCTACCAGCGGCGCAAGCGGATGGGCGACGACAGCTACAAGGTCTACGAGGTCGCCGACCATGCCTGGCGCCTGTACCGTCATCTGGGCGGCGATGTCGAGCAGCTGCCGGACAGCTTCGTCACCGCGCTGCAGATGTCCGCGCTCGATCATATGAAGATGCTGGAGGCGGTGCAGCCCTATATCGACACCAGCATCAGCAAGACCGTCAACGTGCCGGAGGACTATCCGTACGAAGCCTTCCGCAACCTGTATCTGGAGGCGTGGAAGGCCGGGCTGAAGGGCCTGGCCACCTATCGGCCCAATCGCGTGCTGGGCGCGGTGCTGTCGGTCGCGGAGGCGGCGGGGCAGGGCACGGCGGGCACGGCCGGCGCAGCGGCCGCAACAGGCGCCAATGGCGACGATCCGCTGCGCAAGCCCTTCGAGAGCCGGCCGGTGGGCGATCTGGAGGGCGTGACGTCCAAGGTCGAGTACCTGACCTACGAGGGCCACAAGACCGTCTACCTGACCGTCAACTTCATGCGCGTCAACGGCGTGGTCGATGGCAGGCCCGTGACGATCGAGCGGCCGGTCGAGTTCTTCATGCCGGCCGGCCAGCGCAGCGAAGGCCAGCAATGGATTACCTCGACGATGCGGCTGCTGTCGATGGTGGCGCGCTCGGGCGGCTCGATCGCCAAGGCGCTGGCCGACATGCGCAACGTGGTGTGGGACAAGGGCACGGTGCGCTATGGCACGCTGACGCGGCAGGACGGCACCGAGGTGCCGCGCTTCCACGATTCCGAGGTGGCGGCGCTCGGCTACGCGCTGCAGCGCATCCTGGTCAAGCGCGGCTTTCTCGATGCGGAGGGGCAACAGGTGCCCGTCGCCGCGCTGGCCGAGCGGCTGGCGCAGCGCGAGGCCGGGCTCGCGCAGGACGCGATGCCGCTGCGGGGTGCCGCGGCGCCCGGCGCCGGCCTGCCCGTCGGCGCGCCGGGCGTCGGCACCGGCAAGCCGTGCCCGGAATGCGGTGCGCATGCGCTGCACAAGGTCGATGGCTGCGCCAAATGCGCCAATTGCGGCTACGTCGGCGAGTGCGGCTGATGGCCCGCTGAATCCCCGATCGACCTCGCGCCCGTTCCCCTTGCCGGGCCCCGCGACAGGCCGCCGGCCGGCGGGTCGCCATTTGCTACAATCGCCGCCATGAGTTACCAAGTTCTAGCGCGCAAATGGCGCCCCAGGGATTTCACCACGCTGGTCGGCCAGGAGCACGTGGTGCGCGCGCTCACGCATGCGCTGGAACAGCAGAGGCTGCATCACGCCTACCTGTTTACCGGTACGCGCGGCGTCGGCAAGACCACGCTGTCGCGCATCCTGGCCAAGGCCCTGAATTGCACGGGGGCTGACGGCAACGGCGGCATCACCGCGCAGCCCTGCGGGGTCTGCAAGGCCTGCACCGAGATCGATTCGGGCCGCTTCGTCGACTACATCGAGATGGACGCCGCGTCGAACCGCGGCGTCGACGAGATGGCCCAGCTGCTCGACAAGGCGGTCTACGCGCCGACGGTCGGACGCTTCAAGGTCTACATGATCGACGAAGTGCATATGCTGACCAACCACGCCTTCAACGCGATGTTGAAGACGCTGGAAGAGCCGCCCGGCCACGTGAAGTTCATCCTCGCCACCACCGACCCGCAGAAGATCCCCGTCACGGTGCTGTCGCGCTGCCTGCAGTTCAATCTGAAGCAGATGCCGCCTGGCCATATCGTCAACCACCTCGACCGCATCCTGGCCGAGGAGGGCATCGCGCACGACGGCAATGCGCTGCGGCTGCTCGCGCAGGCCGCGCACGGCTCGATGCGCGACGCGCTGTCGCTGACCGACCAGGCCATCGCCTACAGCGCGGGCGAGGTGTCCGAGGCCTCGGTGCGCGGCATGCTCGGTGCGATCGACCAGAGCTACCTGGTGCAGCTGCTCGACGCGCTGGCCGCCGAGGACGGCGCCGCGATGCTGGCGGTGGCCGACAGCATGGCCGACCGCAGCCTGTCGTTCGCCGGCGCGCTGCAGGACCTCGGTTCGCTGCTGCACAAGATCGCGCTGGCGCAGGCGGTGCCGGCGTCGGTGCAGGAGGAATGGCCCGAGGCCGGCGAAGTGCGCCGCCTGGCGGCCGCCTTCGATCCGCAGGAAGTGCAGCTGTTCTACCAGATCGCCAATCTCGGCCGCAGCGAGCTGGCGCTTGCGCCGGACGAGTATGCCGGCTTCACGATGACGATGCTGCGGATGCTGGCGTTCCGGCCCTCGGCGATGCCGTCGGCGCCGACGCCGGCAGGCCCGGCGACGGCCGGTGCGCGCAGGATGTCCGGCTCCGCGATGGCCGGTGTGGCCGGCGCCGCGGCGGCATCGGCATCGGCAGCATCGACGGCATCGGCTTCGGCAGCATCGGCT
Source organism: Cupriavidus cauae (assembly GCF_026210475.1). NCBI lineage: Bacteria > Pseudomonadati > Pseudomonadota > Betaproteobacteria > Burkholderiales > Burkholderiaceae > Cupriavidus > Cupriavidus cauae. The sequence goes on along the minus strand of NZ_CP080293.1, from coordinate 2,979,314 downwards.
TCGCCGGTTCCGCACGGTTCGCCGGTTTCGCCGTCCGGCGCGGGTCCTGCCAGGTCCGCCGCCGGCACCGCACCGAATACCGCTGTCGCCGCCGCTGCCGGCCCGGCTGCCGCGCCCGGCGCCACGCCCGCTGCCGCCGCCGCAAGCGCTGCGGCCAGGCCCGTTGCCGCGCCCGCCGCTCACGTAGCACCGGTAGCGCCCGTCGCGACGCCGGGTCCGCGCCCGGCCGCGTCAAGCCCGATGGCTTCGGGCGCCGCGGCGCCCGTATCGGCGCCTGCCGCGGCACCCGTCTCAGCGCCGTCCGCGGCGGCCCCCGCGGCGCCCGACGCTGCGCCGGCGGCTGCCGCCAGGCCCGCCAACGACGGCAAGCCGCTGTCGCCCGCTCGGGCGGCGCTGGCGGCGGCGCGCCAGGCGTCGGCAGGGCGGGGCGGCGGTGCCGCGCGACCTGTGGCCGCGCCTCCTGCGGCCGCACCGGCGCCTGCGCCGGCCGCCGCGCCGACGCAATCGCTGCGCCCGGCCGCGCCGCAACGCCGGCCGGAGCCGCCGCGTCCCTCGGCTGCACCGCAGGCTCCGGCTCAATCTCAAGCCCGGTCGCAAGGCCCAGCCCAAGCCCCGGCGCAGGCGGCACCGTCCGCGAGCGCGCCCGCCGAGCCCCCGCCATGGGAACTGGCCGGCGGCAGCGACGTACCGCCGTGGGAGGAGCTGCCGCCCGACCTGCCGCTGATCGGCCCGTACGACAGCGAACCCGAGCCGCAGCGTGCCGCGCCGCTGCGCCGCCCCGAGCCGCCGCGCACGGCCATGCCCGTGTCCTCCGTGCCGGCCGCGGCCGATGCGGCCGCATCGGACGAAGCCTTCGCCGCGAGCCCGAGCAAGACCCCGCCGCCCGCCGCGCCGCTGCCGCCCGACGACGGCACGCCCGCGATCTTCAGCGGCGACTGGCCCGCGCTGGCCGCCAGCCTGCCGCTGAAGGGCCTGGCCCAGCAGCTCGCCTATCAGAGCGAACTGGCGCGCGTGCGGGGCCGCACCTTCGTGCTGCGCGCGCCCGTCGCCGCGATCGCCGAAGGCAACGCGGTCGAGCGCCTGGCGCAGGCGCTGTCGGACCATTTCGGCGAAGCGGTGCGCGTGCACTGCGAGGTCGGCGCGGTCAGCGAGACCGCCGCGGCGGCCGATGCGCAGGCGCGCGCCGAGCGCCAGCGCGCGGCGGAGGCGGCGATCGAGAACGATCCCTTCGTGCAGGGCCTGTTGCGGGAGTTCGGCGGCCAGATCGTGCCGGGCTCGATCCAGCCGCGCGCGCTCTGACGACGGCACGCTGCCCATACGCACGATCGAAGCCGCGCGGCGTACCGACCCAAGCAATCCCCCGAATCCACCGAATCCATCGATATCAGGAGAAGCATCATGATGAAGGGCCAACTCGCCGGGCTGATGAAGCAAGCCCAGCAGATGCAGGAAAACATGAAGAGGATGCAGGAGCAGCTCGCCCTGATCGAGGTCGAGGGCCAGTCGGGCGCCGGCCTGGTCAAGGTGGTGATGACCTGCAAGAACGACGTCAAGCGCGTGACCATCGATCCGAGCCTGCTCGCGGAAGGCGAGGACAAGGAGCTGCTGGAAGACCTGGTCGCCGCGGCCTTCAACGACGCGGTGCGCAAGGCCGAAGCCACCACGCAGGAGAAGATGGGTTCGATGACCTCGGGCCTGCCGCTGCCCCCGGGCTTCAAGCTGCCGTTCTGAGCGCCGGCTTGCCGAACGCGGACTCACGATGAAGGCATCCACTCCCACCTCGCTGCAGGCGCTGGTCGAGGCACTGAAGGTGCTGCCCGGCGTCGGCCCGAAGTCGGCGCAGCGGATCGCCTATCACCTGCTGCAGCATGACCGCGAGGGCGCGCGCCGGCTCGGCGACGCGCTGCGCGGCGCAGCGGATGGCGTGCGCCACTGCGCGCGCTGCAACACCTTCACCGAGGCCGAGGTCTGCGAGACCTGCCTGGACCCGCGCCGCGATGCCTCGCTGCTGTGCGTGGTCGAGACGCCGGCCGACCAGGTGATGATCGAGCAGACGCTGACCTATCGCGGCCAGTATTTCGTGCTGATGGGCCGGCTGTCGCCGCTGGACGGCGTCGGTCCGCGCGAGATCCATCTGGACCGGCTGCTGGCGCGCGCCACCGATCCCGCGCTGGGCGGCCCGGTGGCCGAGGTCATCGTGGCCACCAATTTCACCAGCGAGGGCGAGGCCACCGCGCACTATATCGGCGAGATGCTGAAGGCGCGCGGGCTCAAGGTCTCGCGGCTGGCGCGCGGCGTGCCGGTCGGCGGCGAGCTCGAATACGTCGACGCCGGCACCATCGCGCGCGCGGTCATGGACCGCCGCACGCTGTGAAGCGCGGCGCCGTATCGCTTCGCATCGACCGGCATGGTCTGATCGCCCGATGAACCTGGCCCGCTTCGATCTGGTCACGCTGGGACTGTTCGTCGCCGTCGCGCGGCAGGGCAGCATCTCGGCCGGCGCGCGCCAGTCGCATCTGGCCGTCGCCGCGGCCAGCAAACGGATCTCCGATCTCGAGGCCGCCGTCGGTGCGCCGCTGTTCTTCCGCCATGCGGCGGGCGTGCAGCTGACCGAGGCGGGGCAGGCGTGCTTCCATCATGCGCTGACCGTGCTGCAGGACGTCGAGCGCATGGCGGGCGTGATGTCCGACTATGCGTCGGGCGTGCGCGGGCAGGTGCGCGTCTGCGCCAACACCTCGGCGATCACGCAGTTCCTGCCCGACGACCTGGCCGGCTTCATGCGGCTGCATCCGACCATCCGCATCGAGCTGGAAGAGCAGAACAGCGGCGATATCGTCGCGGCGCTGGTCGAGAACCGCGCCGACGTCGGCATCTTTGCCGACCGCACGCCCAGCGCGGGCCTGGTCACCGTCGAATACCGCCAGGACGAACTGGTGCTGGTCACGCCGCCGGGGCATCCGCTGTCGCAGCGCGGGCCGGTGCGCTACGCCGATACCCTCGAATACGACTTCGTCAGCCTGCCGCAGGTGACCTCGCTGGCCGCGCGCCTGCTCGAGGAGAGCAGCCGGCTGGAGCGGCCGTTCCGATTGCGCATCCAGGTGCGCAGCTTCGATGCGATGTGCCGCATGGTGATGGCCGGCCTCGGCGTCGGCGTGCTGCCGCGCATCGCGGCCGAGCCGCACGTCAAGTCGATGGGCCTGTCGCTCGTCAAGCTGCAGGACGCCTGGGCGCAGCGCTCGCTGCTGATCGGCATGCGCGATCCCGCCGCGCTGACGGTGTCGGCCCGGCTCCTGATCACCCATCTGTGCGGCGATCGCGCGCCGTTCTGAGCCCCGGGCTCCGGCCGACCGTCTCCGCTTCATCTCCCGCGTCATCTCCCTCCGGCTTTCGCGTTCGGTGAAAGCCCGCTTCACCGATTGACTCCTTCCGCGCCCGCCGGGGCTGCGGCACACTGCGGCCAAATTCGATCGCACGGTCCGGCGTCCGCCGCAAGGGAGCGCCACCGACCGACCGCCAGACGGCGATCGCCACACACCGATCCCCGGAGACAATCCGCATGCCGCGACAGATTCTGGATGGCATCCGCGTGCTCGAACTCGGGCAGCTGATCGCCGGCCCCTTCGCCGCCAAGACGCTGGCCGATTTCGGCGCCCACGTGATCAAGGTCGAACCGCCCGGACAGGGCGATCCGCTGCGCAAATGGCGCATGCTGTATCAGGACACCTCGGTCTGGTGGGAGGCGCAGTCGCGCAACAAGGAATCGATCTGCATCGACCTGCGCAGCGCTGACGGGCAGGCGCTGGTGCGCAAGCTGGCCGCCGAGGCCGACGTGCTGATCGAGAACTTCCGCCCGGGCACGATGGAGAAGTGGGGCCTGGGCTGGGACGTACTGCACGCCGCCAATCCGAAGCTGATCATGCTGCGTGTATCGGGCTACGGCCAGACCGGGCCGAAGCGCGACGAGCCCGGCTTTGCCGCGGTCGCGGAGGCGATGAGCGGGCTGCGCCATCTGACCGGCGAGCCGGGCCGCCCGCCGGTGCGCGCGGGCCTGTCGCTGGGCGACACCATCGCCGGCTTGCATGGCGCGCTGGGCGTGCTGCTGGCGCTGTACGAGCGCGATGCGCGCGGCGGCACCGGCCAGGTCATCGACGTGGCGCTGTACGAGGCGCTGTTCAACCTGAGCGAGAGCCTGCTGCCCGAGTATTCGGCCTTCGGCGCGGTGCGCCAGCCGGCCGGCGGCGCGCTGCCCGGCATTGCGCCGTCCAACGCCTATCCGTGCGCCAGCGGCGAATACGTGCTGGTGGCCGCCAACGGCGATGCCATCTTCAAGCGGCTGATGCAGGCGATCGGCCGCGCCGACCTCGCCGACGATCCGGCGCTGGCGCGCAACGACGGCCGCGTGGCACGAGTGGAGGAACTCGACGCCGCGATCGCCGCGTGGACCCGCACGCAGGATATCGACAGCGCGCTGGCCGTGCTGCGCGAGGCCCAGGTGCCGTCCGGCCGCATCTACACGGTCAAGGACATCGCCGAGGATCCGCATTACCGCGCTCGCGGCGTGATCGAGCAGGTCACCGCGGCCAGCGGCCTGACCGTCGAGGTGCCGGGCATCGTGCCGAAGCTGTCGGGCAGTCCCGGCGCGATCCACGATCGCGCGCCGACGCTGGGCGAGCATACCGACGCGGTGCTGGCGCAGGCCGGCTTCGATGCCGCGACCATCGCCGACCTGCGCGCACGCGGGGTGGTGGCATGAACACGACCGCATCGAGCGTGCATTCGACGACAAACTTCCCGCTGCGCGGCCCGGCCCGCATCGAGGTCAACGAGGTCGCGCCGCGCGACGGCCTGCAGATCGAACCGGTGGTGGTGCCGACCGATGCCAAGGTCGCGCTGCTGGAGGCGCTGTCCGCCTGCGGCTTCGCCCGCATCGAGGCGACCTCGTTCACCTCCGCCAAGGCGATCCCCGCGCTGGCCGACGCCGAGGCGGTGATGCACCGCATGCGCCGTGCCGAGGGCGTGCGCTACACGGTGCTGGTGCCGAACCTGCGCGGGCTCGAGCGCGCGCTGTCGTGCCGGCCCGACGAGGTCAATCTGGTGATGTCGGCCAGCGAGACGCACAACCGCGCCAATCTGCGCATGACGCGCGCGCAATCGCAGGCGCAGCTGCTGGCGATGATCGAGGTCGCGCGCGCGGCCGGCGTGCCGGTCAATATCTCGCTGTCGACGGTATTCGGCTGCCCGTTCGAGGGCGAGGTCGCGATCGACGCGGTGATGGCGCTGGCGCGCAGCTTTGCCGAGGCCGGCGCGGACGGCATCACGCTGTGCGATACCACCGGCATGGCCTATCCGAACCAGGTGCGCGCGGTGTGCGAGACCTTCCGGCGCGAACTGCCGGCGACCGGCCTGACCATCCATCTGCACAACACCCGTGGCATGGGACTGGCCAATGCGCTGGCCGCCTGGGAGACCGGCGTGTCGCGCTTCGATGCGGCGGCCGGCGGGCTGGGCGGCTGCCCCTATGCGCCCGGTGCCAGCGGCAACGTCGCCACCGAGGAACTCGTGCACATGTTCGCGTCGATGGGCGTGGACACTGGCGTCGACCTGCAGCGCCTGCTCGGCATCATCGGCGAGCTGCCCACCGTGGTCGAGCGCGAGGTCTGCAGCCAGCTGCTGCGCGCCGGTCCGCGGCTGCGCACGCATCAGCCGCCGGCCTGGCTGGCCGAGCATTTCGCGGCGCAGTAAGACCCGATAACGGCAAGCCCAGGGCACAGCACGCACAGCACGCACAGCACGCACAGCACGCATAACACGCACAACCCCATCAGCAAGCCCGCGGACCTGGTCCGCACCTACGAATCACAACCCACAACCCGAACAACAACATCGATTCCTGGAGGAGACAGCATGTCGATCCGTACGTCCCAACCGTTTCATTCCCTCGATGCGGCCAGGCCTGGCCGCCGTCGTCTGCTTGCCGCGGCCGTCGCTGCCGCCGCGGCCTGCCTGAGCGCCGGCGCGCAGGCGCAGGATGGCGCCTATCCGAACCGCCCGGTCACGCTGATCGTGTCCGCGGCGCCGGGCGGCACCACCGACCTCGCCGCGCGCATGATTTCCGAGCCGCTGGCCAAGGCGCTCGGCCAGCCGGTGGTGGTCGAGAACCGCCCCGGCGGCGCCGGCGGCATCGCCGCGCAACTGGTGGCGCGCGCCAAGCCCGACGGCTACACGCTGCTGGTGCAGTACTCTGGCTTCCACGTGATCACGCCGCTGCTGATGAAGGGCCTGTCGTGGGATCCGGTCAAGGATTTCGCGCCGGTCGCCAACCTGCTGTCCGCGCCGCAGGTGCTGGTGGTGCGCCCGAGCCTGCCGGTCAAGTCGCTGGCGGAACTGGTGGCCTATGCCAAGGCCAATCCGAACAAGCTGAACTACGCCTCGTCGGGCAACGGCTCGCTGCAGCATGTGTCCACCGAGCTGCTGAACCAGATGGCAGGCATCCGCATCACGCACGTGCCGTACAAGGGCACCGGTCCGGCGATGACCGACCTGCTGGGCGGCTCGGTCGACCTGACCATCACCACGCCGCCGCCGCTGATTCCGCATATCCAGGCCGGCAAGCTGCGCCCGCTGGTGGTCACCAGCAAGAATCGCCTGCCCAGCCTGAAGGACGTGCCGTCCGCGCCCGAGGCGGGCTACGCCGATCTCGACGTGTCGTCGTGGTTCGCGATGTACGCGCCGGCCGGCACGCCCAAGCCGGTGGTCGACAAGCTGACCGGCGAGATCGACAAGATCATGAAGACCGAGGCCTTCCGCAAGAAGGCCGAGGAGCTGGGCGCCGAGGCGAAGTACATGAACCCGACGCAGCTGGGCCAGTACCAGCGCGCCGAGCTGACGCGCTGGGGCAAGGTCATCCAGTCGGCCAATATCCAGGCGGAATGATGCGCTGGTCCTCCCCGCGCTAGGTAGTGTTCCCGATTGGGGCGACCCGCCGGCCTCGGATAGCATCGCACGGAGCCGCGCGGCGGCCCCGGCATGCCGTCAGGCCGTCCGGCGGGTCGCTTCGGCGTCGTGCGTGGCGTCATCACACCGCGCGGGAACACAATAAGCAGGAGACACAGATGTACAACCGCAAATTCTGGAAACAGGTGCTGATCGCGCTGGTGCTGTTCCTGGCCGGCTGGTTCACCTTCGGCGGCTTCGCGCATGCGCAGGGCAAGCCGGAGAAGGCCAAGGTCACGATCGCGGTCGGCGGCAAGAACCTGTTCTACTACCTGCCGCTGACGATCGCAGAGCGCCAGGGCTACTTCAAGGACGAAGGGCTCGACGTCGAGATCGTCGACTTCGCCGGCGGCGCCAAGGCGCTGCAGGCCGTGGTCGGCGGCAGCGCCGACGTGGTTTCGGGCGCCTACGAGCACACCATCAACCTGCAGGCCAAGGGCCAGAACTACCGCGAGTTCGTGCTGCAGGGCCGCGCGCCGCAAATCGTGCTGGTGACTTCCAACAAGACGATGCCGGACTTCAAGTCGGTCGCCGACCTGAAGGGCAAGAAGATCGGCGTCACCGCGCCCGGTTCGTCGACCAACATGATGGCCAACTTCGTGCTGGCCAAGGCCGGGCTGAAGCCGTCGGACGTGTCCTTCATCGGCGTGGGCGCCAGCAACGGCGCCGTGGCGGCGATGCGCTCGGGCCAGATCGACGCGATGGCGAACCTGGACCCGGTGATCTCGATGCTGACGCAGAAGAACGAGGTGCGCGTGGTGGCCGATACCCGCACGCTGAAGGACACGCAGGCGGTGTTCGGCGGCAACATGCCGTCGGGCTGCCTCTATGCGTCGGCCTCGTTCATCGAGCAGAACCCCAACACCACGCAGGCGCTGACCAATGCGATGGTGCGCGCGCTGAAGTGGCTGCAGAAGGCGGGCCCGTCGGACATCGTCAAGACGGTGCCGGAGAGCTATCTGCTGGGCGACCGCGCGCTGTATCTGTCGGCGTGGGAAAAGGTCAAGGAAGCGATCTCGCCGGACGGCATGATGCCGGCCGACGGCCCGCGCACGGCGCTGGCGACGCTGCAGCAGTTCGATCCGGCGCTCAAGGGCAAGGCGATCAAGCTGGACCAGACCTTCACCAACAGCTTCGTGCAGAAGGCCAACGCCAAGTACAAGTAAGCCGCACCGCGGCGCGCATCGGCGGCCGCGGCAAGCCTGGCCCGCTGCCCGCAGCGGGCCTTTGCTTTCGCGGGGCCGGCCTTGTATCAGACAAAGGGCGCCGCCGCGTCATCGACGCCCGGTCATCGTCGATCCGTCATCGAACACCACGCCGCCGCCGGCCCGGCCGACGGCGGCGCAAGCACAGCGAAACGCATGAGCATTCCGGCCCTTTCCCTCGACAACGTCACCTGTACCTTCATCTCGCGCGAGGACCGCAGCCAGCGCTACACCGCCGTCAAGGACGTCTCGCTGGCGATCGCGCCCGGCGAGTTCGTCTCGGTGGTCGGGCCGACCGGTTGCGGCAAGTCGACCTTGCTCAATGTCGGCGCGGGCCTGCTGGCGCCGTCGTCCGGCCAGGTGCGCGTGTTCGGCGAGCCGCTGACGGGCATCAATGCGCGTGCCGGCTACATGTTCCAGACCGAGGCGCTGATGCCCTGGCGCAGCGCGCTGGACAACGTGATCGCGGGCCTCGAATTTCGCGGCGTGCCGCGCGCGCAGGCGGTGGCGGAAGGGGAGGAATGGCTGCGCCGCGTGGGCCTGGGCGGCTTCGGCGACCGCTATCCGCACCAGCTGTCGGGCGGCATGCGCAAGCGCGTCGCGCTGGCGCAGACGCTGGTGCTCGACCCCGACATCATCCTGATGGACGAACCGTTCTCGGCGCTCGATGTGCAGACGCGCCAGCTGATGGAGAACGAGGTGCTCGACCTGTGGGCCGCCAAGCGCAAGGCGGTGCTGTTCATCACGCACGACCTGGACGAGGCGATCGCGATGAGCGATCGCGTGGTGGTGCTGTCGGCGGGACCCGCCACGCATCCGATCGGCGAATTCGACATCGATCTGCCGCGGCCGCGCGACGTGGCCGAGATCCGCAACCATCTGCGCTTCGTCGAGCTGCACGCGGCGATCTGGGACGTGTTGCGCGAGGAAGTGCTCAAGGGCTATGCGCAGCAGCGCAAGGTTGCCTGAGGCTGACCTCACCAACCTGCACCAGCCCGCACTGGCCCGCACTGGCCCGCACCAGTCCGCACCAGTCCGCACCAGTCCGCACCAGTCCGCACCAGTCCGCACTGATACCGACGATCCTGGAACTCACAAGCAAAAACGATCCATGGCATTCCGTACCGATTCCCCCAGCATGCTGCGCGTCTGGCAGCTGCTCGTCCTCGTGGTCATTCTCGGCGCCTGGCACCTGGCCACGCGCTCGCAACAGGTGGCGTTCTTCTTCGGCGAGCCGTGGCTGGTGGCGCAGCGCGTCTGGAGCTGGTTCTTCGTCGAGCGCGACATCTACCTGCACCTGGGCGTGACGCTGCTCGAGACGGTGCTGGCCTTCGGCATCGGCACCGTCGCCGGCCTGGGCGTGGGCCTGTGGCTGGCGCTGAGCCCGGTCGCCTCGGCCATTCTCGACCCATATATCAAGGCGATGAACTCGATGCCCCGCGTGATCCTGGCGCCGATCTTCGCGGTGTGGTTCGGGCTCGGGATCTGGTCCAAGGTCGCGCTGGCGGTGACGCTGGTGTTCTTCATCGTCTTCTTCAACGTCTACCAGGGCGTCAAGGAAGTCAGCCCCGTGGTGCTGGCCAACGCGCGCATGCTGGGCGCGAACCGGCAGCAGCTGCTGCGCCATGTCTATCTGCCGAGCGCGACCAGCTGGGTGTTCTCGTCGCTGCATACCTCGGTGGGCCTGGCCTTCGTCGGCGCTGTCGTCGGCGAATATCTGGGCTCGGCGCGCGGCGTCGGCTACCTGATCCTGCAGGCGGAGGGGACCTTCGACATCAACACGGTGTTCGCGGGCATCGTGGTGCTGACCGCGTTCGCGCTGGTGCTGGACTGGATGGTGGGGGTGGTGGAGCGCCGGCTGATGAAGTGGCAGCCGAAGAGCGGGGAGACGGAGAAGCTGTAGGAGGGATTTTTCCCTCTCCCGTGCGCGGGAGAGGGATGGTCCTGGGGATTCGGCGGGACCTTAGGGCGTGATCACGATCTTGCCGGTGACCTTGCGCGCCTCCATGTCCTTGAGCGCCTGCGGGGCCTGTTCCAGCGGATAGCGCGCCGAGATGTGCGGGCGGATCTTGCCTTCCTTCATCCAGCCCAGCATCTGCGCCATGTTGGCCTGGTTCGCGCGCGGCTCGCGGCGCGTGAATTCGCCCCAGAACACGCCGACCAGCGAGGCGCCCTTGAGCAGCGCCAGGTTCAGCGGCATCTTGGGAATCTCGCCGTTGGCGAAGCCCACCACCAGATAGCGGCCGCGCCAGCCGATCGAGCGGAATGCGGGTTCCGCATAGATGCCGCCGACCGGGTCATAGATGACGTCCGGACCCTTGCCGTCGGTCAGCGCCTTGATGCGCTCGCGCAGGTCCTCGGTGCTGTAGTTGATCAGCGCGTCGGCGCCATGTTCCTTGCAGACAGCCAGCTTCTCGTCGGTCGACGCGGCCGCGATCACGCGCGCGCCGATCGCCTTGCCGATCTCGATCGCGGCCAGGCCGACGCCGCCGGCCGCGCCTAGCACCAGCATGGTCTCGCCCGCCTTCAGTTCGCCACGATCGACCACCGCGTGGTGCGAGGTGCCATAGGTCAGCGTGAAGGCGGCGGCGGTCTCGAAATCGATGCCGGGCGGCATCGGCACGACCGCGGCGGCGGGCGCCTTGGCCTGCGTCGCGAAGGCGCCGTTGCCCAGATAGGCGATCACCTTGTCGCCGGGCTTGACGTGGCTGACGCCTTCGCCGACCGAGTTCACGATGCCGGCCAGTTCCGATCCCGGCGAGAAGGGCAGCTGCGGCTTGGCCTGGTACTTGTTCTGGATGATCAGCACGTCCGGGAAATTGACGCCGGCGGCCTTGACGTCGATCACCACTTCGCCGGGACCGGCGACCAGGTCGGGCAGGGTTTCGAGCACCAGCGAATCGGGCGGGCCCCAGGCTTTGCACAGTACGGCTTTCATCGTGTCTCCATTGAATGTCTTGATGCCTCGATCTGGACCGCGCGGCCACGCGGCCCGGGCTAGTGTAGCGCAGAAATAGTACGGTCGTTCAGTTCGGCGGGGCCGGTGGTGGTCGCAGTGATGGTCACGGTGGTGGCTGCGGTATTGGCCCTGGCGTTGGCGGGGGCTGTGGCTCCGATTTGGGTGCAAATCGCTCGGCGAAGCGGCCCCGCGACGCGACGCCATCGCAATCGCCTCGGGTACAATCGCGGCCATGCACATCCTTCTCGCCAACGACGACGGTTACCTCGCGCCGGGACTTGCCATGCTGCATGCCGCGCTGGCGCCGCTGGGCCGTATCACCGTGATCGCCCCCGAGCAGAATCATAGCGGCGCATCGAATTCGCTGACGCTGCAGCGCCCGCTGACGGTGTTCGAGGCGCGCGAGGGCGTGCAGAAGGGATTTCGCTTCGTCAATGGCACCCCGACCGACTGCGTGCATATCGCGCTGACCGGCCTGCTCGACGAAAAGCCTGACCTGGTGGTGTCGGGCATCAACCAGGGCCAGAACATGGGCGAGGACGTGCTGTACTCCGGCACCGTCGCCGCCGCGATCGAGGGTTTTCTGCTCGGCATCCCGTCGATCGCCTTCTCGCAGGTCGACAAGGGCTGGGAACATCTGGATGCCGCGGCCCGCATCGCGCGCGGCATCGTCGAGCGCGCCATCGCGACGCCGCCGCGCGAACCGTTCCTGCTCAACGTCAATATCCCCAATCTGCCGTACGAACATATCCGCGGGCTGCGCGCCACGCGGCTGGGCAAGCGCCATCCTTCGCAGCCGGTGATCTCGCAGGTCAATCCGCGCGGCGAGACCAACTACTGGATCGGCCCGGCCGGCGATGCGCTCGATGCCAGCGAAGGCACCGATTTCCACGCGACCGCGGAGGGCTTCGTTTCGCTGACGCCGCTGCAGCTGGATCTGACCCATCGCGCCCAGCTCGATACGCTGCGGCAATGGCTCGCATGAGGCCAGCCGCGTGCCGGCCGCAGGGACCCTGGGCGCGTTGAGGCCATGAGTTCGAGCCCGCGCCGTCCGAAGTTTCCGCTGACGCTCGACTCCGTGGTCGAGCGCAAGCCCGCGCCCGCGCGGACCGCCGGCCTGCCGGCGATCGTCGGCAAGCGCGCGGCCACGCCGGCCCCGGCGCCGACGCCGGCGCGCCGGGTGCCGCCCGCCGCCGCACCGGTGCCCGCGCCGGCGCCGCCGGGCAGCGCGGTGCAGGCGCGCACCATCGCGGCCAGCGTGGGCGGCGGCGGCATGGCCTCGGACCGCGCGCGCGCCGCGCTGGCCGCGCGGCTGCGCAGCGGCGGCATTCGCGACGAGCGCGTGCTGCAGGCGATCGCCACGGTGCCGCGCCATCTGTTCCTGGAGCCGGGGCTGGCCTCGCAGGCCTACGAGGACGCGGCGCTGCCGATCGGCCATCAGCAGACCATCTCCAAGCCGTCGGTGGTGGCCCGCATGATCGAACTGCTGCGCCATGGCCTGGCGCCCGCGCAGCCGCTCGAGCGCGTGCTGGAGATCGGCACCGGTTGCGGCTATCAGGCCGCGGTGCTGAGCCTGATCGCGCGCGACGTGTTTTCGATCGAGCGGATCCGGCCGCTGCACGAACAGGCCAAGGCCAACCTGCGGGCACTGCGGCTGCCCAATCTGCGCCTGCACTATGGCGACGGCATGCTCGGCCTGCCGCAGGCCGCGCCGTTCTCCTCGATCATCCTGGCCGCGGCCGGCATGGAGGTGCCGGAGGCGCTTCTGGAGCAGCTGGAGGTCGGCGGCAGGCTGATCGCGCCGGTCGCGGTCGCGTCCGCCGGCGCGGACGGGCACAAGCAGGGGCAGGCCGTGACGCAGCAACTGCTGCTGATCGAGCGCCGGAGCCGGCATCGCTTTCACCGCACCGCGCTTGAAGCCGTTTTCTTTGTGCCATTAAAATCGGGCACCACCTGAGTCGAACTATGCACAACACCGTGACTTCGCAACGTCTTATCCGCGCGGGCCAGCTCGCCACCGCCTCGCTGCTGGCAGCCCTGCTGGCCGCCTGCGCTTCCTCGCCGATGCCCGCGCCCGTGATCGACCGCACCGCCGGCGGTACCGGGACCACGATCGCACCGGTCGAGCCCGCGCCCCCCGGCTACTATCGGGTCAAGCGCGGCGATACGCTGTATCGCATCGCCCTCGAGAACGGCCAGTCGTATCGCGATGTCGCGGCCTGGAACAATATCGTCAACGCCAATCAGATCGAGGTCGGCCAATTGCTGCGCATCGTGCCGCCGGGCGCGGACGTCAACGCGGCGACCGGCGTCGCGACGATGCCGGTCGCGCCTGCCGCGGTGCAAGGCCAGCCGCTCGAGCAGGCGGGGCTGCCGCCGGCCACCACGCCGGGCGCGACCGCGCCCTCGGCCGCGTCGGCGCCCGCAGCCGCTGCGCCGATCCCCGGCGCGCCCGCCGACGGCAACATCCAGCTGGCCTGGCCCGCGCGCGGTTCGCTGCTCGGACGCTTCGACGAAAAGGGCAACAAGGGCATCGATATCAGCGGTCAGCGCGGCGATGCGGTGCTCGCCGCGGACGACGGTCGGGTGATTCACGTAGGCCCCTTGCGCGGCTACGGGAATCTTGTCATCATCAAACACAACGAGACTTTTCTTACTGCCTACGGCCACAACGACAAGGTCGTCGTGACCGAACAGGCAACGGTCCGCCGGGGTCAGAAAATTGCAGAGATGGGCAATACCGATGCCGATCGCGTGAAACTGCATTTCGAAGTTCGCAGGAACGGGAAACCGGTCGATCCGATGCGGTATTTGCCGCCACAGTGAGGGTTCATGCCACGCCAGAAAACAGTCTCCTCCGGAACCGTCAGCCGCACCCGTCGTGCCAAGCAACCGGAAGCACGTTCTGGTGTGGCACATCGTGACGGTCAAGCCGATGGCTACGATCACGATCTGGCGGCCGAGCTGATTCCCCTGACCGACGAACCGATCGCACCCGGCGCGGGCTCGGTCGGTTTGCGCGAGACCGATTTGATGGCCGACGACGGCGACGCGGTCGCGCGCGACGATGACGAAGGCGAGCGCGAGAGCGACGAGGAAGAGGGCGCGACCGAAGCGGTCGCCACCGAGCAGGACGAATTCCGCAGCGCCCTGCATACCGAACTCGCCGCCGATACCGTTCAGCACTATCTGAACCGCATCAGCATCAAGCCGCTGCTGTCGGCTCCCGAAGAACTCCATTTCTCGACGCTGGCCAAGGACGGCGATTTCTCCGCGCGTCAGGTCATGATCGAGCGCAACCTGCGGCTGGTGGTCAGCATCGCCAAGGGCTATCTGAATCGCGGCGTGCCGCTGCTCGATCTGATCGAGGAGGGCAACCTCGGCCTGATGCATGCGATCGAGAAGTTCGATCCCTCGCGCGGCTTCCGTTTCTCGACCTATGCCACCTGGTGGATCCGCCAGAGCATCGAGCGCGCGATCATGAACCAGGCGCGCACGGTCCGCCTGCCGGTGCACGTGATCCGCGAACTCAATCAGGTGCTGCGCGCCAAGCGGCATCTGGAGAAGGGCGGTACCGACGGACGCGATGCCAGTCTCGAGGACATCGCGCATCTGCTCGGCAAGACCCCCGACGAAGTGCAGGACGTCCTCGCACTGAACGAACACACGACCTCGCTCGATACGCCGTTCGATCTCGATCCAGGCTCGAGCCTGCTCGACTTCCTGTCGGACGAACACAATGCCGCGCCGGATCAGGAGGTTGCGCACCGCGAGCTCGAGAACCTGATGAAGCTGTGGCTGGCGCGGCTGTCCGAAAAGCACCGCTATGTCGTCGAGCGCCGCTTCGGCCTGAACCATATCGAGCCGGCCACGCTGGAAGAGCTGGCCGAGGAAATGGGCCTGACGCGCGAACGCGTGCGCCAGATCCAGCAGGAAGCGCTGGTCAAGCTCAAGCGGCATTTCGCTTCGCAAGGGGTGCGCAAGGACGCGGTTCTATGACGCCTGTGCTGGTATTCGACATCGAGACGGTTCCCGATGTCGCCGGCCTGCGCCGTCTGCACGACCATCCGCCGGGCCTCACCGATGCCGAGGTTGCGGAGCTGGCCTTCGCCGCCCGCCGCGAAAAGACCGGCAGCGATTTTCTCCCCCTGCATCTGCAACGCGTGGTCGCGATCTCCTGCGTGCTGCGCCGCACGCAGCGCGACGGCACCGCGCTGTTCCACGTCGGCTCGCTCGGCAGCGAGGACGATGGCGAAGCGACGCTGATCCAGCGCTTCTACGAACTGATCGCGCGCTACAGTCCGCAACTGGTGTCGTGGAACGGCGGCGGCTTCGACCTGCCGGTGCTGCACTATCGCGGGCTGGTCCACGGCGTCACTGCGCCCCGCTATTGGGAAATGGGCGAGGGCCGCGACGACGACAGCCGCGACTTCAAGTGGAACAACTACATCAGCCGCTACCACATGCGGCATCTGGATCTGATGGATCTGCTGGCGATGTACCAGCCGCGTGCCAGCGCCCCGCTGGACGACCTCGCCAAGCTGTGCGGCTTCCCCGGCAAGATGGGGATGGACGGCAGCAAGGTGTGGGAAGCGTTCCAGCAGGGGCAGATCGGCGCGATCCGGGCCTATTGCGAGACCGACGTCGTCAACACGTATCTGATGTACTGCCGCTTCCAGATGATGCGCGGCGGCCTGACGCCGCGCGAGTTCGATGCCGAGGTCGAACTGGTGCAGGAATCGCTGGCGGAACTGCCCGGGCCGCAATGGATGGAATATCTGCGCGCCTTCCAGCTGCAGCCGTCCAGCCGCGTGGCCGACGACGAAGAGATCGACTGAACGGTCCGCGTCGCCGCCAGTTTCTTGCCCCTCGGTTCGTTTCGATTCCGCGTTACTCCCGGTTGTCCCTTATTCAAAGTCCCGCAGCGACAGGAGCACCGGCTGGTGGTCCGATGCCTGCGTGCTGCCGTCGACTTCGCAACGAACCACCCGTTCCAGCAGATCCTCGGTCACCAGCATGAAGTCGCAAGCGAAGGGCGGCTCGTCCCACTGCGCCTTGTCGTAGAGCGCGCAGGTCGGCGCGTGCGGCCGGCCCGGATGCAGATGCAGCCAGGCATCGCGCCACGCCGGCGTGCCGTCGTCGAAGGGCGCGGTCAGGCGCAGGTAGGCGGTGTCACCGGGTTTGCTGTTGAAGTCGCCGCACAGGATGGCGCTGGGTGGACGTGCCTCCGGCGTGAACGGGCCGAAGCGCTGTTCCGCCGGTCCCGGCCTTGCCGCATGCCCGCAGGCCTCGGCATGCCAGGCGCGCAACGCTTCGGCCTGTGCGTTGCGTTGCAGGGCCGAGTAATACTCCAGATGCGTGCAGATGATGCGCAGCCGTTGGGTGCCGGCGATCACGGTCGCTTCCAGCGCAACGCGCGGCATCGATGCGACGGTCGGATCGGCGGGCCACGGCAGCGCATGGCGGAATACCTCGCATACCGGCAGGCGCGTCGCGATCACGTTGCCGAACTGGCGCGGCACGCCATCGGGCCCGAAACGGTCGACGCCTGGCGCGAACAGCAGATGGTAGCCGGGCAGCAGCGCGGCCAGCTCGGCCACCTGGTCCGCGCCCGGGTTGCCCGGCATCTCGCCGAAGCCGCGTGTCACCTCCTGCAGGCACAGCACGTCGAAGTCGGCGAGCGCCCGCAGCGTCGATACGGTGCGGGCGAGATCGACCTCGCCGTCGCAGCCGCGTCCCCACTGGATGTTCCAACTGATCAGTTCCATCGCTTGCCTCTGCCCGGGCGGTTCTGCGCACGATGGCGGCATCGCTGCCGTTCCGTTCGTGCCGGTTCCGATCGCGGCGACTGGTCTACAATCGCGCTTTCGCAAAACAATACGTCAGGTCCCGCTGGTGTCTCAAGCCGTGTCTTCCCCGCAATCCGCCCCTGAGCCGGTGCAGCAACCGGCCGCCTCGCCCGCTCCCAACCGCAAGCGTGGCGGCGCCGCCGCATCGGCCGCCGGCGCCGAGGCCCAGGCCCATCCGACCGTGAAGATCGACAGCCTCGACATGGAGGCGCGCGGCGTGGGACGGCTGGTCAACGAGGACGGGACGCCGGGCAAGGTGATCTTCGTCGAGGGTGCGCTGCCGGGCGAAACGGTGGCCTACCAGAGCTATCGGCGCAAGCCCAGCTACGAGCAGGCGCATCTGGTCGAGGTCCGTGAACCGTCGGTAATGCGGGTGCAGCCCGGTTGCCCGAATTTCGGCGTCTGCGGCGGCTGTTCGATGCAGCACCTCGACGCGCGCGCCCAGCTCGCGATCAAGCAGCGCGTGCTGGAAGACAACCTGTGGCACCTCGCCAAGATACGGCCCGAGATGGTGTTCCGGCCGATTGCCGGACCGGATTGGGGCTATCGCTACCGCGCCCGCCTGACGGTGCGCCACGTGGTCAAGAAGGGCGGGGTGCTGGTCGGTTTTCACGAGCGCAAGAGCAGCTATGTCGCCGACATGACGTCGTGCGAGGTGCTGCCGCCGCATGTGTCGGCGATGCTGGTGCCGCTGCGCGAGCTGGTCGCCGGGCTGTCGATCCGCGACCGCATGCCGCAGATCGAGCTGGCCGTCGGTCAGGATGTCACCGCGCTGGTGCTGCGGATCCTCGAGCCGCTGAACGATGCCGACCGCGACCTGCTGCGGGCCTTCGCCGACCGCCACAACGTGCAGTTCTGGCTGCAGCCCAAGGGCCCGGATACGGTGGTGCCGTTCTATCCGCTCGATCGTGAACTGGCCTATACGCTGCCGGAATTCGGCATCCGCATGCCGTTCAAGCCGACCGATTTCACCCAGGTCAACCATCAGATCAACCGCGTGCTGATCAAGCGGGCCCTGCGGCTGCTCGACGCCCAGCCGGGCGACCGGCTGCTGGACCTCTTCTGCGGCATCGGCAATTTCACGCTGCCACTGGCGACGCAGGGGCGGGAGGTGATGGGCATCGAGGGCAGCGAGGCGCTGACGGCGCGGGCGCTGGCCAACGCCGAATACAACGGGCTGGCGCACAAGGTCGGCTTTGCCTGCCGCAACCTGTTCGAGGTCAGCGCCGAGGACATTTCGGCGCTGGGCCGTTTCGACCGCTGGCTGGTCGATCCGCCGCGGGAAGGCGCGCTGGCCGTCAGCAAGGCGCTGGCCGAGCTGGCGCAGGCTGGCAGCGACGTGCTGCCGGGCCGTATCGTCTATGTGTCATGCAATCCGGCGACGCTGGCGCGCGACGCCGGCCTGCTGGTGCACGAGGCCGGCTACCGGCTGCGCGGCGCCGGCGTGGTCAACATGTTCCCGCACACCTCGCACGTGGAGTCGATCGCGGTGTTCGAGCGGGCCTGATCGGGCGATCCTCCGGGGCGGTTGTCCGGGGCGATGGGGGCGGGCGATGGGGGCGAGCGATGGGCGGCGGGATTGGCCGGGACCATCGGCCCGAACCGCCGGCCCGGGGCCAGCGACAGGGCAACCGCGTGGGGCAATAAAAAAGGGCCGGCATTGCCGGCCCTTCGTCATGGCGGTGAGGCGGTCGCTTATTCGCGGCTGCCGCCGAAGATGCCCAGCAGCGCCAGCAGGTTGACGAAGACGTTGTAGACGTCCAGGTAGATCGCCAGCGTCGCCGTGATGTAGTTGGTCTCGCCGCCGTTCACCACGCGCTGCACGTCGTACAGCATGTAGGCCGAGAAGATGCCGATCGCGATCACGGAGACGGTGATCATCAGCGAGGGCAGCTGCAGCCAGATGTTGGCCACGCTGGCCAGGATCAGCAGGATCACGCCGACGAACAGGAACTTGCCCAGGCCGGAGAAATCGCGCTTGCTGACCGTGGCGACGGTCGCCATCGTGGCAAAGACCGCCGCGGTGCCGCCGAACGCATACATGATCAGCGCCGGTCCGTTCGAGAACTGCAGCACCGAGCCGATGATCCGCGACAGCATCAGGCCCATGAAGAAGGTGAAGGCCAGCAGCAGCACGACCCCCATGGCGCTGTTCTTGGTCTTCTCGATCGCGAAGAAGAAGCCGAAGGCGATCGCGAGGAACAGGATCAGCGACAGGCCCGGGCTGGCGGCCATGAAGCTGAAGCCCGTCGCCACGCCGATCCAGGCGCCGAGCACGGTCGGCACCATCGAGAGCGCCAGCAGCCAATAGGTATTGCGCAGGACCCGATTGCGGACGGTGACGGCTCCCGCCGTCGCGCCGGCATTGCCAAAACCATAGGTATTCAGCTTGTCGTTCATGATGACTCCTCATTCAAAGGGCGGTGCCGGAAGCGCCGGCGGACACCTCGCCAATGTGGCATCGTCCTTGCACGATTGCAAGTGCAGAGTGATTTACCGGGCACTAAAAATCGCGAAACCGTCGAGGAACGGATGAGGCGCTTACGTTGCCTTGGATCGGCCGGGCGGCCCGGTGTTCCCGTCCCTTTGTCCCATATCGCGGCGACCGTGCGCCGCGATAATCTGCCGGACGCCGCCCCGATCGTTTCGCCGCCGCCGGCTCTCGAAACGATTGGGGTCTCGTGCTAGAATCTTGTGTTTCCCAATTTGGTAACCCCTTCATTTTTCGGAGTTTTTATGGCGATCGAACGCACCCTGTCGATTATCAAGCCGGATGCCGTGGCCAAGAACGTCATCGGTCAGATCTACGCCCGTTTCGAGGCCGCCGGCCTGAAGATCGTAGCCGCCAAGATGGCGCACCTGTCGCGCGGCGAAGCCGAGCAGTTCTACGCCGTCCACAAGGAGCGTCCGTTCTTCAAGGATCTGGTCGACTTCATGATCTCGGGCCCCGTGATGATCCAGGTTCTGGAAGGCGAGAACGCGATCGCCAAGAACCGTGAGCTGATGGGCGCCACCGATCCGAAGAAGGCCGAGAAGGGCACGATCCGCGCCGATTTCGCCGACAGCATCGACGCCAACGCCGTGCACGGCTCCGACGCGCCGGAAACCGCGGCCGTCGAAGTGTCGTTCTTCTTCCCCGGCATGAACGTTTACTCGCGCTGATTGTCTGGCCTGAACCCGGACACTAGACTGCTACCCGAAGCCCCCGCTGCCGTCATGAACGCTCTCGTCAACCTGCTCGATCTGGATGCGGACGGGCTCGCCAAGTATTGCGGCGAGCTCGGCGAGAAGCCGTTTCGCGCGCGGCAGCTGCAGCGCTGGATCCACCAGTTCGGCGCCAGCCAGTTCGACGAGATGTCGGACCTGGCCAAGTCGCTGCGCCAGAAGCTGGCCACGCGCGCCGAAATCCGCGCGCCGTCCGTGATCACCGACCACGTGTCGGCGGACGGCACGCGCAAGTGGCTGCTCGACGTGGGCAACGGCAATGCGGTCGAAACGGTCTACATCCCCGAGGAAACGCGCGGCACGCTGTGCGTTTCCTCGCAGGCCGGCTGCGCGGTCAATTGCCGGTTTTGTTCGACCGGCAAGCAGGGCTTTTCGCGCAATCTGACCACCGGCGAGATCATCGGCCAGCTGTGGATGGCCGAATTCGCGATGCGCACCCAGCTGGGGCGCGGCCCGAAGGACGATCGCGTGATCTCCAACGTGGTGATGATGGGCATGGGCGAGCCGCTGCTGAACTACGACCAGGTCGTGCCGGCGATGCGGCTGATGCTTGACGACAACGCCTACGGGCTGTCGCGCCGCCGGGTCACGCTGTCCACGTCCGGCGTGGTGCCGATGATGGACCGCCTGGCCAAGGACCTGCCGGTCGCGCTGGCGGTGTCGCTGCACGCATCGAACGATGCCCTGCGCGACGGGCTGGTGCCGCTGAACCGCAAGTACCCGCTGGCCGAGCTGATGGCGGCCTGCCGCCGCTATCTGGAGTTCGCCCCGCGCGACTTCATCACCTTCGAATACTGCATGCTGGACGGCGTCAACGACGGCGTCGAGCATGCGCGGGAATTGTTGAAGCTGGTGGCCGACGTGCCATGCAAGTTCAACCTGATTCCGTTCAATCCCTTCCCCGAATCGGGGCTCAAGCGCTCGAACAACGAGCAGATCCGGCGTTTCGCCCAGGTGCTGATGGACGCCGGCATCGTGACGACGATCCGCAAGACGCGCGGCGACGATATCGACGCCGCCTGCGGCCAGCTCGCCGCCGAGGGCCGCGTGCAGGATCGCACCCGGCTTGCCGAGCGCGGCCGCTTCGGCAAGATTCCGCCGGTAGTGGCGGCGCCGGGCGGGGAGGCGCGATCTGCATGAGGCGTCTGCCTGCCGGTCTGCCCGCCGTGGTTCTGGCCGGGCTGGCACTGCTGACGGCGTGCCAGTCGACGGGCACATCCGGCACCCGGGCCACCCCGGGACAACAGGCGCCGCAGGCACGGGACGCCAGCCCGACACCGGCGGATGCGCGCGAGCGCGCCGCGCTGCGGCTGCAGCTGGCCACGCAATATCTGCAGGCCGGCCAGGGCGCGATCGCGCTCGATGAGGCCCGACAGGCGATCGCGCTCGATCCGGCCCTGACCGATGCCTATCACGTCCAGGCGCTGGCGCAGATGGCGCTGCGGCGGCCCGCCGAGGCCGAGCAGAGCTTTCGTGCCGCCCTGTCGCGCCGCCAGGACGACGGCGATCTGCTGAACAACTATGGCTGGCTGCTGTGCGAGCAGGGGCGCTACGCCGAAGGCCTGGCCCAGCTGCAGCGCGCGGTGACGGCCGCGGTGACGGCTTCTTCGTCCGGCGGTGCAGCCAGGATGCTGACCAGCCTGGGCGCCTGCCAGCTGCGCCAGGGCGATCTGGAGTCGGCGCACCGCAGCCTGACCTCGGCGCTGGCCCGGCCGGACACGACGGCCGCCGCGGATTCCGCGGACGCCGCGACCCGGGCCGCCGCGCACACGCAACTCGGGCTGCTGTATTGGAAACAAGGCGATCTGCCGCGGGCCCGCGCCGAGGTGGCGCAGGTCAATGCAGGACGCTTCGCCACTCCGGCATCGCTTTGGCTGGGCGCGCGCATTGCGCACCGCGAGGGAGACGCGGCCGCACAGCAGGCATTGCTGGCGCAATTACATAAGCGCTTCCCGGACTCGCGGGAAAGCGCATACCAACAAGGAGCACGGGATGAATGAGCACGAGCGCGCCGAGGGCCAGGCCGTCTCGACCAATGCGAGCGGCAGCGCCAACGCGGTCGCACAGGAGATCGGCGCGAGCCTGGCGAAGGCACGCGCGGCCCAGGGGCTGTCGATACACGACGTCGGTGCGCGGCTGAAGGTGCCGGCGCAGAAGGTCGATGCGATCGAGTCCGGCAATGTCGACGCCTTGCCCGATCTGACGTTCGCAAAGGGTCTGATGCGCGCCTACGCGCGCCTGCTGCAGGTCGACATCGACGCCTTGCTGGCCCGTTTCCATGCCCAGGCCGCGCCGCCGGCG
Organism: Cupriavidus cauae; assembly: GCF_026210475.1. Lineage (NCBI taxonomy): Bacteria > Pseudomonadati > Pseudomonadota > Betaproteobacteria > Burkholderiales > Burkholderiaceae > Cupriavidus > Cupriavidus cauae. Next base: position 2,956,782 of record NZ_CP080293.1, on the reverse strand, counting down.
CCCGAGGTGGCGATCCGCCGCCAGGGCAGCCTGAACGCGAGCTTCGACGACCGCCGGCGCTTTCGCAGCAGCGGCACGTCGGGTACCGGCGGGCGCTGGGTCTGGCTCGCGCTGGTCGCGGCCGTGGTCTGTGCCGGCGCCCTGTTCGGCGTCGACCATGTCAAGCAATGGCTCGATGCACGCGAGCAGCAGTTCACGCAATCCGGCGCGGAAACGGCGGTCGAGACCGAATCGGGCACCTCGGGCACCGTGACCGCGGTGCTGCCGCATGTGATGGGCGGCGCCGCCAGCGAGGCGCCGGGCGCGATGACCGGCGCGGAAGGCGCCACCGGCGGCACCGCCAGTGCATCCGCCACGCTGGCGACCCCGCTGGCTCCGGTGACCGGTGCGCCGGTCGCGTCCAATGAGTCGGCTGCCACGGCAGCAGCGGCAGCGCCTGCCGCCGCAGCAGCCACGGCTGCGTCGGCCTCCGGCGAACTGCAGCTGCGTTTCAGCGCCCCGACCTGGTATGAGGTTCGCGACGCCAGCGGCAAGGTCGTGCTGGGCGGCACCGCCAAGGCGGGCGATGAGGTCGCCGGCGGCGGCACGGCGCCGTACAAGGTGGTGATCGGCAACGTCAAGGGCGTCGCGGCGATGACCCGCAACGGCGAGCCGGTCGATCTGCAGGCGGCCAACCGCAACAACGTGGCGCGCCTGACGCTGCCCTGATTTATCCGTCGGTCCCCGATCGTTTCCATTCGTCGACCGCACGCCAATGCAACGAGGTAACCCCATGAACGCACAGGCCTGTCTGCCCGTACTGCCCGGATCGCTGCCGCGCCGCCGCACCCGGCAGGCGCGCGTGGTCTGGGGCGACAACGTGGTGACGATCGGCGGCGACGCGCCGGTGCGCGTGCAGTCGATGACCAATACCGACACCGTCGATGCGGTCGGCACCGCGATCCAGATCAAGGAACTGGCGCGCGCCGGCTCGGAGATCGTCCGCATCACGGTCAATACGCCCGAAGCCGCTGCGGCGGTGCCCGCCATCCGCGACCAGCTCGATCGGATGGGCATCGACGTGCCGCTGGTCGGCGACTTCCACTACAACGGCCACAAGCTGCTGCAGGACCATCCGGCCTGCGCGCAGGCGCTGTCGAAGTACCGCATCAACCCGGGCAACGTCGGCCAGGGCGCCAAGCGCGACACGCAGTTCGCGCAGATGATCGAGATGGCATGCCGGCACGGCAAGCCGGTGCGCATCGGCGTCAACTGGGGCAGCCTGGATCAGGATCTGCTGGCGCGCATCATGGACGAGAACGGCCAGCGCGCCGAACCGTGGCCGGCGCAGAGCGTGATGATCGAGGCGCTGATCACGTCGGCGATCGACTCCGCGCGGCGCGCCGAGGAAATCGGCCTGCCGGGCGACCAGATCATCCTGTCGTGCAAGGTGTCGCAGGTGCAGGAGCTGATCGCGGTCTACCGCGAACTGGCGCGCCGCTGCGACTATCCGCTGCATCTCGGCCTGACCGAGGCGGGCATGGGCAGCAAGGGCATCGTCGCCTCGACGGCCGCGCTGTCGGTGCTGCTGCAGGAAGGCATCGGCGACACGATCCGCATCTCGCTGACGCCGGAGCCGGGCGCGTCGCGCGACAAGGAAGTGCATGTCGCGCAGGAGATCCTGCAGACCATGGGCCTGCGCAACTTCACGCCGATGGTGATCGCGTGCCCGGGCTGCGGCCGCACCACCAGCACGGTGTTCCAGGAACTGGCCGCCAGCATCCAGTCGTACCTGCGCGCGCAGATGCCGGTATGGAAGACCGAGTATCCCGGCGTCGAGGAAATGGACGTGGCCGTGATGGGCTGCATCGTCAACGGCCCGGGCGAGAGCAAGCACGCGAATATCGGCATCTCGCTGCCGGGCTCCGGCGAGTCGCCGGCGGCGCCGGTGTTCGTCGACGGCGTCAAGGTGAAGACGCTGCGCGGCGAGCGGATTGCCGAGGAGTTCCAGGCGATGGTCGACGAATATGTGCGCATGCACTACGGGAAGGGCAGCACGGCGGCCAATGTGGGCCGATGATCGGCGACAGATCGGCCGCTGACCGGCAACGGACCGCCCGCGACCCAGCAACAGAATGACAACCATGAACGCATCCGAGAATCCGGCGCCGGCCAACGGCGGCGCCCAGAACCAGGGCAAGGCCCGCGCACTGCAGGGCGTCAAGGGCATGAACGACATGCTGCCCGCCGACGCCCCGCTGTGGGAGCAGTTCGACCAGGCGGCCCGCGCGATGCTGCGCGCCTACGGCTACCAGCAGATCCGCACGCCGATCGTCGAGCCGACCCAGCTGTTCGTGCGCGGCATCGGCGAGGTCACCGACATCGTCGAGAAGGAGATGTATTCCTTCACCGATTCGCTGAACGGCGAGCAACTGACGCTGCGTCCCGAAGGCACGGCGGCGGTGGTGCGCGCGACCATCGAGCACAACCTGCTGTACGACGGTCCCAAGCGCCTGTGGTACACCGGCCCGATGTTCCGCCACGAGCGCCCGCAGCGCGGCCGCTATCGCCAGTTCCACCAGCTCGGCGCCGAGGCGCTCGGCTTTGCCGGTCCGGATGTCGACGCCGAGATCATCCTGATGTGCCAGCGCCTGTGGGACGACCTGGGCCTGACCGGTGTGCGGCTGGAGATCAATTCGCTGGGCCAGGCCGACGAGCGCGCGGCCCATCGCCAGGAACTGATCAAGTATCTGGAAGGCTTCCAGGACATCCTGGACGAGGACGGCAAGCGGCGCCTGTACACCAACCCGCTGCGCGTGCTCGACACCAAGAATCCCGCGCTGCAGGAGATGGCGGCGAACGCGCCCAAGCTGATCGACTTCCTCGGCGAGGCCTCGCTGGCCCACTTCGAGGGCGTGCAGCGTCTGCTGAAGGCCAACAATATTCCGTTCACGATCAATCCGCGCCTGGTGCGCGGGCTGGACTACTACAACCTGACCGTGTTCGAGTGGATCACCGACAAGCTCGGCGCGCAGGGCACCATCGCCGGCGGCGGCCGCTACGATCCGCTGATCGCGCAGATGGGCGGCAAGTCGGCGCCGGCCTGCGGCTGGGCGATGGGGATCGAGCGGATCATCGAACTGATGCGCGAGGAAGGGCTGGCACGCCAGGCCGACGCGTGCGACGTCTATGTCGTGCACCAGGGCGAGGCCGCGGCGCAGCAGGCGATGATCGCGGCGGAGCGCATGCGCGATGCCGGTTTCGATGTGGTCGTGCACGCCACCGCGGATGGCAAGAGCGGCAGCTTCAAATCGCAGATGAAGCGGGCCGACGCGAGCGGGGCTTCCCATGCCGTTATCATTGGCGAGGATGAACTGGCCGCTGGCGTGGTGCAGGTCAAGGCCCTGCGGGCGGCGGACGGGCAAACCGAGAACAACGGCCAGCAGGCCACGGTGCCCGCCGAGGACCTGGTCGACTATCTGGTCGAATCGATGGTCGCCGGCATGGGTGGCGAGTCCGGCGAAGACCTTCAATGATGACGCAGGCGCGCTGCACGATGCGCGCTTGCCTGACGACAAACCAACGCGGTTGAAACCACGAGATGGCTTACGATCTGGAAGAGCAGGAACAGCTTGAAAACATCAAGGCATGGTGGCGCCAGTACGGCAACTTCCTGACCTGGCTGCTGATTGCCTGCCTGCTGGCCTTCGCGGCCTGGAATGGCTGGAACTGGTGGCAGCGCAAGCAGGCCGGCGAGGCCGCGGTGCTGTACGAGCAGGTGCTGAAGGCCGCCGAGGCGCGCGATGTCGAGCGTACCAAGCGCGCGGCCGGCGACCTCGAGGACAAGTACGGCAAGACGGCCTATGGCCAGATGACGGCGCTGGTCGCCGCCAAGGTGTTGTACGAGGCCGGCGATCTGGCCGGCGCCAAGAGCCAGCTGCAATGGGCGGTCGATCATGGCGACGGTGAGTACCAGCACCTCGCGCGTATCCGCCTGGCCGGCGTGCTGCTCGACGAGAAGGCCTACGACCAGGGGCTGGCGCTGCTCAAGGCCGAGCCGCCGAGCCCGTTCGTCGCGCTGTATGCGGATCGCCGCGGCGACCTGCTGGCGGCGCAGGACAAGCGTGACGAGGCGCGCGCGGCCTACCGCCAGGCGCTCGACAAGCTCGGCGTCGACGAGGCCGGCATGCGCCAGATCATCCAGTTCAAGCTGGACGCCCTGGGCACCGCATAAGCGAGGATGCTGCAGTCGATGCGCCGGCCCGGTCGGTGCATCGACTGCCAGCGAATTTGCCCCGACCCGCTCCCACTTCGCTTCCCACCTTTTTTCAGGAACGCAACCAGATGATGTCGATGCCTAACGGCGCTGCCCGGATCTTTCGCCCTGTTCGCTTGACCCAGGCGCTCGTCGTTGCCTGTGCCACCGCCCTGGCTGGCTGCTCGCTGTTCGGCAAGGCCGACAAGAATCCGCCGGCCCAGCTGCAGCCGGTCACGCAGACGCTGACGGTCAAGGAGGCCTGGCGCGCCAGCGTCGGCAAGAGCGGCCCGTATTCGCTGCAGCCGGTCGCGGTCGGCGACAAGGTCTATGTGTCGTCGCACGGCGGCAACGTGATGGCGCTCGACGGCACCAGCGGTCGCACGCTGTGGAAGGTCGACACCGACGTCGACCTGACCACCGGCCCCGGCAGCGACGGCAATGTGACCGCGGTCGCCGGCGAGAAGGGCGTGGTGTTCGCCTTCGACGCCAGCGGCAAGCAGTTGTGGAAGAAGCAGATCAATGGCGAGATCCTGTCCTCGCCGCTGGTTGGCCACGACCTCGTGGTGGTGCGCACTACCGATACGCGCGTGCTGGGCCTCGATGCACAGACCGGCGAACGCCGCTGGATCTACCAGCGCGCGCAGACGCCGCTGAACCTGCGCGCCGCGATGGGCATGGTGTTCGCCGGCGACGGCATCGTGATGGGCTTCCCCGGCGGCAAGCTGGGCGTGCTGGCACCGTCCAATGGCGTGCTGCGGTGGGAAAGCACGATCTCGTATCCGAAGGGCGTGTCCGAGATCGAGCGGCTCAACGACGTGACGGGCCTGCCGATGATCAACGGCCGCCAGGTCTGCGCGACCACCTTCCAGGGCCGCATCGCCTGCCTGGAGCTCGCCAATGGCCAGCCGCAGTGGGGCAAGGACTTCTCGTCGCCGGTCGGCCCGACCCAGGACGACGTGTCGCTGTTCGCCGCCAACGAGCATTCGGTGGTGTATGCCTTCGATCGCCAGAACGGCAACGAGCGCTGGCGCAACGAGCAGCTGCGCAACCGGCCGCTTGGCATGCCGCTGGCGCTGGGCCGCTCGGTGGTGATCGGCGACTTCGAGGGCTACCTGCATTTCCTGTCGCGCGAGGACGGCAAGTTCGTCGCGCGCGTGCGGGCCGGCAGCAGCCCGATCACCGCCGCACCGGTGGTGGCGGGCCAGACCCTGGTGGTGCAGACCCGAGGGGGCGACGTCTACGGCTATATTCCGGATTGAAGCGCTGACCCAAACAGGGACGGCCGCCACCGCGGGCGTCCCACCGGCGACCGCGCGCTCACCTGTCGGTGCGCGCGACCGCCGGGACCCGACAGCATGGCCGGCCCGCCGCGATGGCGGTGCCGGCCACATGCGTCATGCGGGCCAGTGGCCCGCGGCTTGATTTCACCCGACAGGATTGCCGGCCCGGCGCGTTGCGCCAGGCTGTCGGACCAACCTGATTCTTCGGAGGCATGCCTGGCGCACCGCGCCCGGCGTGGCCCTCCACGATTTGCATGAAACCAGTGATCGCACTCGTCGGCCGCCCCAATGTGGGCAAGTCGACGTTATTCAACCGCCTGACCCGCTCGCGCGACGCGCTCGTCGCGGACCTGCCGGGCCTGACCCGCGACCGCCACTACGGCGAGGGGCGCGGCGCCGACCGTCCGTACATCGTCATCGATACCGGCGGCTTCGAACCGGTGGCCAAGGAAGGCATCGTCGCCGAAATGGCCAAGCAGACCCGGCAGGCCGTGGTCGAGGCCGACGTCGTCATCTTCATCGTCGACGGCCGCCTGGGCCTGGCGCCGCAGGACCTGGTCATCGCCGACTATCTGCGCAAGACCGGACGCCGCGTGATGCTGGCCGTCAACAAGGCCGAGGGCATGAAGTACACCGCGGTCGCGGCCGACTTCTACGAGCTCGGCATGGGCGACCCCTATGCGATCTCGGCCACCCATGGCGACGGCGTGCGCGAACTGGTCGAGGAGGCGCTGGAGGCCGCGGTCGAGCAGCGTCCCGAGCTGGCCGAGCCCGAGGACCAGAACACGCGCGGCATCAAGATCGCGATCGTCGGCCGCCCCAACGTGGGCAAGTCCACGCTGGTCAATACGCTGATCGGCGAGGAGCGCGTGATCGCCTTCGACATGCCGGGCACCACGCGCGATGCGATCTATGTCGAGTTCGAGCGCGGCGGCAAGCCCTATACGCTGATCGATACCGCGGGCCTGCGCAAGCGGGGCAAGGTGTTCGAGGCGATCGAGAAGTTCTCGGTCGTCAAGACGCTGCAGTCGATCGCCGATGCCAACGTGGTGGTGCTGCTGCTCGACGCCCAGCAGGACGTCTCCGAGCAGGACGCGCATATCGCCGGCTTCATCGTCGAGTCGGGGCGCGCACTGGTGGTCGGCGTCAATAAATGGGACGGGCTGGACGGCCATACCCGTGACCGGATCAAGCACGATCTGCAGCGCAAGCTGCAGTTCCTGGATTTCGCCAATTTCCATTTCATCTCTGCCCGCGAACGCAGCGGCATCGGCCCGCTGCTGCGCTCGGTCGACGACGCGTACGCCGCGGCGATGATCAAGATGCCGACGCCCAAGCTCACGCGCGTGCTGCACGACGCGGTGGAGTTCCAGCAGCCGCGCCGCGTCGGTGCGACGCGCCCCAAGATGCGCTACGCGCACCAGGGCGGTTCCAATCCGCCGATCATCGTCGTGCACGGCAATTCGCTGAACGCGGTGCCCGAGACCTATCGGCGTTTCCTGGAAGGGCGTTTCCGCGCGGCCTTCAACCTGAAGGGCACACCGCTTCGAATCGAATTTCGTACGAACAAAAACCCGTACAAGGACTCGAAGGATTGAGTCGGAAAAGGCGGCCAGATGGGGGCGCCGCAGCCCCGTCTGTGGCGCCGAAGTTTCGTTTGCGTTCGTTTGGAACTGCGGCTAAATTCACACTAGCGGGAGCCCCCGCTGGTTGATGCCGGCCTGGTACCGTTTTGATTTTTTTTGACGCGATCTTGCGTCGTCCGACTTGAAACCGGGGATATCGATCCCCATCATTGATCACTAAATCTATAAATTTGGAGTGTGCCATGAGCAACAAAGGGCAATTGCTACAAGACCCGTTCCTGAACGCGCTGCGCAAGGAGCACGTGCCGGTTTCCATCTACCTCGTCAATGGCATCAAGCTGCAAGGTAATATCGAATCCTTCGACCAATATGTCGTCCTGCTGCGTAACACGGTGACGCAGATGGTCTACAAGCATGCGATTTCCACTGTCGTTCCCGCGCGCGCGGTCAATTTCCGCGTCGACGACTCCGCGGAAGGCTGATTCCGACGCCGCTCGCATTTCCGGCCGCGCGCATGCGCGGCAATCACGCTCCGACGCCGCGCCAGCGCCCTCCGGTGCTGGCGCGGCATCGTTCTTTGTATCGTCGCGTTTTGCGGAGCGCGCCTTCCTGTTTCTGATCCCGGTTTTTTCCCGCGCCGCTGTGCGCCCCAAGCTTGCAACCTAGAGCCACTTCCCCCTCCGAACCCACCCGCGCCATTCTCGTCGGCGTCGATTTCGGCAAGCACGATTTCGAAGAGAGCCTGAGCGAGCTGGCGTTGCTGACGTCCACCGCCGGTTCCACGCCGGTGCATACCCTGACCGGCAAGCGTTCGCGTCCGGACCCGGCGCTGTTCATCGGCTCGGGCAAGGCCGAGGAACTGAAGGAAGCGGCCGACGCGCTCGATGCCGACGTGGTGGTGTTCAACCACGCGTTGAGTCCCGCGCAGCAGCGCAATCTCGAACGCTTCCTGAACCGGCACGTGATCGACCGCACGGGCCTGATTCTCGATATCTTCGGCCAGCGCGCGCAGAGCCATGTCGGCAAGGTGCAGGTCGAACTTGCCCAGGTGCAATACCGCGCCTCGCGGCTGGTTCGCGCCTGGAGCCACCTGGAGCGGCAGAAGGGCGGTATCGGCATGCGCGGCGGCCCCGGCGAGCGTCAGCTCGAACTGGACCGCCGCATGCTGGACGACCGCGCCAAGCGGCTCAAGACGGATCTGTCGCGGCTGCAGCGCCAGCACAGCACGCAGCGCCGTGCCCGCGCGCGCAACGAGACGCTGAGCATTTCGCTGGTCGGCTATACCAACGCGGGCAAGTCGACGCTGTTCAACGCGCTGACCAAGGCCCGGGCCTATGCCGCCGACCAGCTGTTCGCGACGCTCGATACGACCTCGCGCCGGCTCTATCTGGACGGCCTGGGCAATGTGGTGCTGTCCGATACGGTCGGCTTCATCCGCGACCTGCCGACCCAGCTGGTGGCGGCGTTCCGCGCCACGCTCGAGGAAACCGTGCATGCCGATCTGCTGCTGCATGTGGTCGATGCCGCCAGCCCGGTGCGCCACGAGCAGATCGAACAGGTCAATCGGGTACTGGCCGAGATCGATGCGGCCGACATTCCGCAGATCGTCGTGATGAACAAGATCGACGCGGCGCCCGAACTGCTCGAGCATGGCCCGCGCATCGAACGCAATGAGGACGGCGTGCCGGTGCGGGTCTTCATCAGCGCGCGCGACGGCATCGGGCTGGACGGCCTGCGCGATGCGATCGTCGAGGCCGCGCGCTGGCTGGCGGAGCGGCCCGCCGCGCCGGAAGCCGCCGATCCGCGGCTGCAGGATCTGCACGAACGCCGCCAGTGGGAGGGCGATGGCGCCGATGGTGCCGATGGCGCGGACGGAGGCGACGGCGTCGGGTTTGCCGATCGCAACGCCGAGGCGGATACCGTTGCCCGGGACGCCGATCCCGCTTCGGACGCCGATTCCGGTCCGGCGTCCAACCCGGCGTCCGACCCGGCTTCCGCTCTCGACTCCGACCCCGATTCGACCCCCGAAGCACCGGCCCCTCGCCGCCTTCCCGATCGCGGCGCGGACTGATGCGGGCGGCGTCAGGCGCCGCCTCCGGCATCAAATGAGCAAAAGTGGCGTCGATGACTGCTAGAATCCCCTCGTTACAACTTTCCCGGAACCGTGCCCTACATGCCCCAGTTCTCCCGGACCTCTGATACAAGCCTTGCCCGAGGCGCCCGTCGGCCGAGCAGCTGGCAGCGTCTGCGCGCGATTCTTTCGCTGAACGATCCCCGCTGGGGCCGTGGCGACAAGGACGACGAGGACAAGGATGGGCGCGACGGCGGACGCGACAACGGCCGTCAGAACCAGCGCCCGCAGGATGGTCCGCCGGACCTGGACGAGCTGTGGCGCGACTTCAATCGCCGCCTGAACAGCCTGCTGGGCCGCAAGGACAACGGCGGCGGCAACAACAACCAGAACTTCGGCGGCGGCACGCGCACGCCCGGCAAGGGTTCGGGCATCGGCGCCGGCGTGATCGCGGTCGCGGTGATCGCGATCTGGCTGGCCAGCGGCTTCTTCATGGTGCAGGAAGGCCAGACCGCGGTGGTGCTGCAGTTCGGCAAGTTCAAGTACACCACGGGCCCCGGTATCAACTGGCGCATGCCGTGGCCGATCCAGTCGGCCGAGATCGTCAACCTGTCGGCGGTGCGTTCTGTCGAGGTCGGCCGTTCGACCTCGATCAAGGACAGCAATCTGAAGGACTCGTCGATGCTGACGCAGGACGAGAACATCATCGACGTCCGCTTCACGGTGCAGTACGACATCCAGGACGCGACCGAATTCCTGTTCTTCAACAAGACCGACCGCGGCGGCGACGAGGAGCTGGTGACTCAGGCGGCCGAGACCTCGGTGCGCGAGATTGTCGGCCGCAACAAGATGGATTCGGTGCTGTACGAGAACCGCGAGCAGATCGCGCAGGGCCTGGCCAAGTCGATCCAGGCGATCCTGTCGGCGTACAAGACTGGCATCCGCGTAATCTCGGTGAACGTGCAGAGCGTGCAGCCGCCCGAGCAGGTGCAGGCCGCCTTCGACGACGTCAACAAGGCCAGCCAGGACCGCGAGCGCGCCATCAGCGAAGGCCAGGCCTACGCCAACGACGTGATTCCGCGCGCCCAGGGTACCGCCGCGCGCCTGGCCGAAGAGGCGCAGGCCTACAAGGCCCGCGCGATCGCGCAGGCCGAGGGCGATGCCTCGCGCTTCCGCCAGGTGCAATCCGAGTACGCCAAGGCGCCGCAGGTCACGCGCGACCGCATCTATCTGGAAACGATGCAGCAGATCTACGCCAATACCAGCAAGGTCCTGGTCGATACGAGCCAGGGCAACAATCTCCTCTACCTGCCACTCGACAAGCTGATGGCGCAGTCGCAGGCCGATCCCCGCGGGGCGGGCGCGGTGCCGCCGCCGGCCACGCCGGCCCCGGTGCCGGACGCCAGCGCCGATACGCGGTCGCGCGAAGCGCTGCGCAATCGCGATCGCGATTCCCGTTGAGGAGAGAACCCAGATGAACCGACTGATTTCCTATGCCATCGGCCTCTTCATCGTGTTGGCGATTGCCTCCTCGATGGTGTTCGTGGTCGACCAGCGGCAGTACGCCGTGGTGTTCGCCTTCGGCGAGATCAAGCAGGTCGTGCGCGACCCCGGCCTGCATTTCAAGCTGCCGCCGCCGCTGCAGAACGTGGTCTTCATGGACCGCCGCCTGCAGACCATCGACGTGGCCGCCGGCGAGCGTTTCCTGACGGCCGAGAAGAAAAGCATGATGGTGGACTGGTTCGTCAAATGGCGAATCACCGATCCGCGCAATTTCTTCGTCGCCTTCGGCGGCAACCTGCGCGGCGCGCAGGACCGCATGACGCAGCGGATCGACGCCGCCGCGCGCGAGGAGTTCGGCCGCCGCACCGTCGCCGAAGTGGTGGCGGGCGAACGCGAGCAGGTCATGCAGAACATCCGCAACAGCATGACCGAGTACGGCAAGTCGGTCGGCGTCGAGATTCTCGACGTGCGCCTCAAGCGCGTCGACCTGTTGCCGGCGATCAGCGAGTCGGTCTATCGCCGGATGGAAGCCGAGCGCAAGCGCGTCGCCAACGAACTGCGCTCGACCGGCGCGGCCGAGGGCGAGAAGATCCGCGCCGACGCCGACCGCCAGCGCGAGGTGGTGCTGGCCGAGGCCTATCGCGAGGCGCAGAAGATCAAGGGCGAGGGCGATGCCCGCGCTTCGCAGATCTACGCCGAGGCGTTCGGGCGCGATCCGCAGTTCGCGCAGTTCTGGCGCAGCATGGAAGCCTATCGCAATACCTTCCGCGACAAGCGCGACGTGCTGGTGCTGGAGCCGGACTCCGAGTTCTTCCGCTACATGCGCTCGTCGGGCGGCACGCAGACGGCGACCCGGCGCTAGCGAGCGTGCCGGCCTCCGCGGGTGCGATGGCGCGATAGCGCGATCGCGCGACAGTGCGGTAGTCCGCTGTGCCCGAACCCCGGCTTGCCGGGGTTTTGTTCGCCCGCGGGACGGTGCGCCATCGATGCCGTCCACTGACCGATCCATTTTGTGCGAGCCGCCCGCGCCCGGCCCGCGACCCACACGAATCAGAGAAGCACCATGTCCAACCACTGGCTCCTGCCCGAGAATATCGCCGACGTGCTGCCGTCGGAGGCCCGCAAGATCGAGGAGCTGCGCCGCCGCATGCTCGATCTGTTCCGCACCTACGGCTACGAGCTGGTGATGCCGCCGCTGCTGGAATACATCGAGTCGCTGCTGACCGGCACCGGCCACGACCTGGACCTGCGCACCTTCAAGCTGGTCGACCAGCTGTCGGGCCGCACCATGGGCCTGCGCGCCGATATCACGCCGCAGGTGGCCCGTATCGACGCCCACCTGCTGAACCGGCCCGGCGTGACGCGGCTGTGCTACGCCGGCAACGTGCTGCACGCGCGCCCGGCGGGCTTTCACGCGACGCGCGAGCCGATCCAGGTCGGCGCCGAGATCTACGGCCATGCCGGCCTCGAGGCCGACGTCGAGATCCAGAACCTGATGCTGGCCGCGCTGCAGTCGGCGGGGCTGGGCGAGGTGCGGCTGGACCTGTGCCATGCCGGCATCGTCGCGGCGCTGCTCGACGGCCTGCCGCCCGCGCGCAGCAACGAACAGGTCCTGTTCGACGCGCTGGAGAACAAGGATGTGCCGGCCTTGCGCGAGCTGACCGCCGGTTTCCCCCAGGTCGAGCGCGACGCGCTGCTGGCGCTGCCCACGCTGTATGGCGGCCCCGAGGTGATCGAGCGGGCCCGCGCGGTGCTGCCCGCCAGCGCGGCCATCGGCCGCGCCCTGGACGAGCTGGCCTTCCTGGCCGGCGAGGTGCGCGATGCCACGGTCAACATCGACCTTGCCGATCTGCGCGGTTACCACTATCACAGTGGAGTCATGTTCGCGGCCTACGTGGCGGGCCTGCCCAACCACGTTGCCCGCGGCGGCCGCTACGACAAGGTGGGCGAGGCCTTCGGCCGCGCGCGTCCGGCCACCGGCTTTTCGCTGGACCTGCGCGAGGTCGCGGCGCTGTCGCCGGTCGAGGTCCGCGCGCTGGCGATCTTTGCGCCGTGGGACGCCGATCCCGCGCTGCGCACCGCGATCGCGGCGCTGCGCGAGGGCGGCGAGATCGTGATCCAGTCGTTGCCGGGCCACACGCACGAGCTTGACGAGTTCAATTGCGACCGCCAGCTGGTGCGCGACGGCGGCCGCTGGGTGGTGGTGCCGCGCTGAGCGCCGGTTCGCCGGACTGAGCGGTTCTCCCTGCAAAATCGGGGATCGGCCCGCAACAAGAGTAGAATACGTTTTTAACCTTCTGACCAGTTCAACATGTCCGCTTCAGCAGTAAGCCAGGGACGCAACGTCGTCGTGATCGGCACCCAGTGGGGTGACGAAGGCAAAGGAAAAATCGTCGATTGGCTTACCGATCATGCAAAGGGCGTGGTGCGGTTTCAGGGTGGCCACAACGCCGGCCACACCCTGATCATCGGCGGCAAGAAAACGATTCTGCGGCTGATCCCGTCGGGGATCATGCGCGAAGGCACCGTCTGCTACATCGGCAACGGCGTGGTGCTGTCGCCCGAGGCGCTGTTCCGCGAGATCGAGGAACTGGAAGGGGCCGGCCTGCAGGTGCAGAACCGCCTGCGCATCTCCGAAGCGGCCACGCTGATCCTGCCGTACCACGTCGCGATCGATCGCGCGCGCGAGACGCGCCGCGGCGCCGGCAAGATCGGCACCACCGGCCGCGGCATCGGCCCGGCTTACGAGGACAAGGTGGCCCGCCGCGCGCTGCGCGTGCAGGACCTGTTCGATCCGCAGCAATTCGCCGAGCGCCTGCGCGAGAACCTCGACTTCCACAACTTCATGCTGACCCAGTACCTGGGCGCCGAGGCCGTGGACTTCCAGCAGACGCTGGACGAGGCGCTGGCCTATGCGCCGCGCCTGGCGCCGATGGTCGCCGACGTGTCGGCCGAGCTGTACGCGGTCAACGCCGCCGGCCAGAACCTGATGTTCGAGGGCGCGCAGGGCACGCTGCTCGACGTCGATCACGGCACCTATCCGTTCGTGACCTCGAGCAACTGCGTGGCGGGCGCCGCCACCGCGGGCGCCGGCGTGGGTCCCGGCCGCCTGCACTACATCCTGGGCATCACCAAGGCGTATTGCACCCGCGTCGGTTCGGGCCCGTTCCCCAGCGAGCTGTACGACAACGACAACCCGCGCCGCCAGGACCCGGTCGGCGTGCGCCTGGCCAATGTCGGCAAGGAGTTCGGTTCGGTGACCGGCCGTCCGCGCCGCACCGGCTGGCTCGATGCCGCCGCGCTCAAGCGCTCGGTGCAGATCAACGGCGTGTCGGGCCTGTGCATGACCAAGCTGGACGTGCTCGACGGTCTCGACACGATCCGCCTGTGCGTCGGCTACATGCTGGACGGCAAGCAGATCGACATGCTGCCGCGCGGCTCCGACGCCGTGGCGCGCTGCGAGCCGATCTACGAGGACTTCCCCGGCTGGAACGAATCGACCTTCGGCATCAAGAGCTGGGATGCGCTGCCCGAGGCCGCGCGCCAGTACCTGAAGCGCATCGAGGAAGTGGTCGGCATTCCGATCGACATGATCTCGACCGGTCCGGACCGCGACGAGACCATTCTGCTGCGCCATCCGTATCTGATCTGATTCGGTGATCTGATCCGACGCAGCCGCGGCCCCGCCGCGGCGATCGATGGAAATCCGGCCCGCGCAAGCGGGCCTTACTGTATCCCCCGCACGGGAAGACCCCATAACAAAGCAGCAACGAAGAGCAAGCGATGACCCTGCCTCAGAACGATGACGAGAACCTGTGGATCTCGTGGGACGAATACCACCGGCTGATTGCCCGCCTGTCACTGAACGTGCACGAGTCGGGCTGGCGTTTCGACAAGATCCTGTGTCTCGCGCGTGGCGGCCTGCGCGTCGGCGACCAGATGTCGCGCATCTTCGACGTGCCGCTGGCCATCCTGGCCACCAGCAGCTACCGCGAGGCGGCCGGCACGGTGCAGGGCGATCTCGATATCGCGCAGTACATCACGATGACGCGCGGCGAGCTGAGCGGCCGCATCCTGCTGGTCGACGATCTGGTCGACTCGGGCGTGACGCTCGAACGCGTCGGGCGCCATCTGCAGGAGCGTTACCCCGCGGTGACCGAGGTCCGTTCGGCGGTGCTGTGGTACAAGGCCTGTTCGAAGGTCAAGCCCGACTACCACGTCAGCTTCCTGCCGACCAATCCCTGGATCCATCAGCCGTTCGAGGAATACGACACGCTGCGTCCGCATAATCTCGCCGCGTGGCTCAAGCGCGGCAAGCGGGCCGAGGGCGAGGGCGGTCAGGGCTGATCGGCGTTCGGACCTCTCCCTTTCCCCGGCCCTCGCCGGCAATCGGGAGAGGGGGAACACCATAGGCAGAGCCGAGGGTCCCCCGGTTTTCTCGCCTCTGCCGCTTGCGGGAGAGGGGCCGGGGGAGAGGGCGGCGCACCACCTGCGCCCACGCTCCATCCCCCCATCCCTTCAATATCCCACCGTAAACCGCTCGCGCGAATGCGCGTGCCGTTCCAGTTCGTCGACCAGCGCGACGGCGAAGTCCTCCATCGAGATCCAGCTCTTGCCGTTGGCGTCGGCCAGCAATTCGTCCTTGCCGATCCGATAGCTGCCGGTGCGCTCGCCCGGTTCGAGCAGCGCGGACGGTGACAGGAAGGTCCAGTCCAGTTCCTGTTCCGCCCGCAGCGCGTTCAGGAAGTCGCGGCCGGCGAGGGCTTCGGCCTTGTAGGCCTCGGGAAACGTCGGCGTGTCGACCAGTTGCACGCCCGGCGCGACATACAGGCTGCCCGCGCCGCCGACCACCACGACACGCTTCACGCCCGCCTGGCGGGCCAGCTGCAGCAGCGGCTCGGGACCGGCCTGCGCGAAACGCACCGCGCTGACCAGCGCGTCGTGGCCAGCCAGCGCCGGCGCCAGCTTCGCGGTGTTGGCGAGATCGGTGATATCGGCGTCCAGCCGTTTCAGGCCGGGGCGATCGGCCAGCGTGCCGGCGTGGCGCGCGATGGCGGTGACGGTATGGCCGCGGCGCAGCGCTTCGTCGGCGATGCGGCTGCCGACGCGTCCGGTGGCACCCAGGATGGCGATTTGCATGGTGGAACTCCTTCACAGGTTGGCTTCGCGAGGAAGCAGAACGAAAGACGAAGCGAGGCGACGCACGCACATATGAAACCAGCGTAGTTACATATGCGGACAAAAAAATTCAGCGCCGCCGCGCGCGCGCCGACCGCTCGACGTCGGCCAGCATGCCGGCGATCGTGGTCTGCGCCAGGTTTTCCTCCATCGCGGCCTGCGCCTTGTCGGTGATGCGGGTCAGCGCGCCGGTGATCTCGCGTCCGACCATGCAGGCCGGATTCGGCGCGCCGGCATGCAAGGCGATCAGGCTGTCGGACTCCACCGCGCGAAATACGTCGCGCAGCGTGATGGTGTCCGCGGGCCGCGCCAGCGAGGCGCCGCCGGCCGCGCCCATCGCGGTCGAGACCAGTCCGGCCTGCGCCAGCACGCCGATCAGCCGGCGGATCAGCGCCGGATTGGTGCCGACGCTGCCGGCGATCAGCGAGGACGGCAGCGGCGCGTCGGCGCTGGCCAGCAAGGTCAGGATATGGACGGCAACGGCGAATCGGCTGCTGGTCGACATGGCGGGAAGCGTTGAAGTGAAACCATTGTAGTTACATATGCGCGCGCTGTCAACCATGACGCGGATATTTGGGCCGGGGAGTCGGTCGAGCAGCGGGGAATACTGCGCGGAAGGAGGCGCGAAAGGAGGCGCTGAAGAGGGCGCTGAAGAAGGCGCGGAATAGGGCGGGGAAGAAGGCGCGGAAGAAGGCGGGCAATCGGCATGGGATCCAAGCCGCCGCCATGTCAAAGGAATGCCGGAAGCGCCACTGAAGCTGATACACTGCGCCTTGATGTCGAGGTGCGGCGATGACGGTCGCGCCCGGCGCAAGGGGCGGTGCAGTCGCGATCGGTTCGAGCGGTGGTTCGAACGCTGGTTCGGCCGGCAGCAGGCGCGCCGCAAGCAGTGAAAGATGGTCGTCGGCCGCGCAAGGTCGGCACATGGTCGGAATTTTTCGGGACGCGATCCCGGGGATCCGGGGCAACCGGCGCACACGGCGCCGAACTGGAGCGCCAATGGCCCGATCAAAGCAGAACGCGCAAGCGATCCGGATGGAAATGCAGATGCAGGCGGGAAAGAAAAAACCCGCAGCGCCGGAAAGCGATGCGGGTTTTTTGATCTGGTGCCCAGGAGAGGACTCGAACCTCCACAGTGTTGCCACCGCTAGGACCTGAACCTAGTGCGTCTACCAATTCCGCCACCTGGGCAGGTGTCGAAACAACCGAAGCGCTCATTATAGCGACGACAATCGATTTGTCAAATCCTCTTTAGAAGAAATTGAATCAGAACAACTATCCGATCCCGAGTCGGGAAGAAATCCTCGGCGTCCTGCGTACCTCCGGTTCGCCACTGTCGGCCGGCGATATCGCCAAGGCCCTCGCCGTCACGCGCAAGGAGCATGACGGCTTCCAGAAACGGCTGGCCGCGATGGAACGCGACGGCCAGATCGAACTGAACCGCAAGGGCCGCTACGAGCTGGCGCACCAGCCCAACTTCGTGGTCGGCCGCGTGCAGGGACACCGCGACGGCTTCGGCTTCCTGATCCGCGACGACGGCGAGGACGATATCTTCCTGCCCGAGCGCGAGCTGCAGAAGGCGATGCACAACGACCGCGCCCAGGTGCGCGTGATCGGCTACGACCGCCGCGGCCGCCCCGAAGGGCAGATCGTCGAGATTGTCGAGCGCGCCAACCGTTTCGTCATCGGCCGCCTGCTCAGCGAGGGCGGCGTGCTGGTGGTGGCGCCCGAGGACAAGCGCATCAGCCAGGACATCCTGATCCCGCCGCGCGCGCAGGGCAAGGCCAAGGTCGGCCAGGTCGTCAGCGTCGAGATCGTCGAATATCCGGACCGCTATGTGCAGCCGGTCGGCCGCGTGGTCGAGGTGCTGGGCGAGATCGACGACCCCGGCATGGAGATCGAGATCGCGGTGCGCAAGTACGGCGTGCCGCATGCGTTCTCGCCGGCCGCGCTGAGCGAGGCCGCCGCGCTGCCCGACGAGGTGCGCGATGCCGACCTGGAACACCGCATCGACCTGCGCGACGTGCCGCTGGTGACGATCGACGGCGAGGACGCGCGCGACTTCGACGACGCGGTCTACTGCGAGCCGGTCAAGATCGGCCGCGCCAAGGGCTGGCGCCTGATCGTCGCGATCGCCGACGTCTCCCACTACGTGCGTCCCGGCACGCCGCTGGACGCCGATGCGCTGGACCGCGCCACCTCGGTCTACTTCCCGCGCCGCGTGATTCCGATGCTGCCGGAGAAGCTGTCGAACGGCCTGTGCTCGCTGAACCCGCTGGTGGACCGGCTGTGCATGGTCTGCGACGCGGTGGTCACCGCCAAGGGCGAGCTGAAGGCCTACCAGTTCTATCCCGCCGTGATGCATTCGGCCGCGCGCCTGACCTACAACGAGGTCTGGGCGGTGCTGTCCAACACCAAGGGTCCGGAAGCCCACAAGCGCGCCGAGCTGGTGCCGCATCTGCAGAACCTGTACGAGCTGTACCAGGTCCTGCTGAAGGCGCGCCGCGAGCGCGGGGCGATCGACTTCGACACTACCGAGACCTATATCGTCTGCAATGCGCAGGGCAAGATCGAGCAGATCCTGCCGCGCACGCGCAACGACGCGCACCGGCTGATCGAGGAATGCATGCTGACCGCGAACGTCTGCGCGGCCGACTTCCTCGAGCGCTTCAAGCACCCGGCGCTGTATCGCGTCCATGCCGGGCCCAGCGAGGAAAAGCTCAAGGCGCTGCGCGAGTTCCTGAAGACCTCGGGCCTGTCGCTGGGCGGCGGCGACAAGCCGCAGGCCTCGGACTACGCCGAGGTCATGGACAAGATCAAGGCGCGTCCCGACGCCCCGCTGCTGCAGACCATGCTGCTGCGCTCGATGCAGCAGGCGGTCTACAGCCCCGACAACATCGGTCACTTCGGCCTGGCCTACGAGGCCTACGCCCACTTCACCAGCCCGATCCGGCGCTACCCGGACCTGCTGGTGCACCGGGCGATCAAGGCGGTGCTGGCCCATACCAAGTACCAGCCCGCGTTCGCGCCGGGCACCGCGCTCAATACCGCGATCTCGCCGAAGGCGCGCCGCATGCAGGCCAAGGACGAGGCCGCGCGCGCCGAGAAGATGGCCGGCCGCGCGCGCCGCAACGAAGCGGTGTGGGACGAGCTGGGGCTGCACTGCTCGGCCAACGAGCGGCGCGCCGACGAGGCCTCGCGCGACGTCGAGGCCTGGCTCAAGTGCTATTTCATGCGCGACAAGCTGGGCAACGAGTTTGCCGGCACGGTCAGCGCGGTGACCTCGTTCGGCATCTTCGTCCAGCTCGACGAGCTGTATGTCGAAGGGCTGGTCCACGTGACCGAACTTGGCAGCGACTACTTCGAGTATGACGAGGCGCGCAACGAGCTGCGCGGGCAGCGCACCGGCATCCGCTACCGGCTGACCGACCGCGTGCGCGTGCAGGTCTCGCGCGTCGACCTCGACGCCCGCAAGATCGACTTCCGCCTGGTGCAGGAGCCGTCGGCCAAGAGCCTGCGCGCGCGCCCGACCACCGAGCCGGCGCCGCATGTGCCCGCCGCGCACGCGCTGCCGGCGCGCAAGAAGGGCCGCCAGCTGGCCGCGCTGCTGGGCGGCACCTCCAAGCCGGAGGAGTCGTTCGACGAGACGCTCGATCGCGTGTTCGAGGAGCAGCCGGTGTTCGAGGCGGTGATCACGCCGGTCAAGGCGCGGCCCGAAGGGGGCACCGGCGGTACCGGCAAGCCGTCCAAGCGCGCGGCCAAGCCCAAGCCGGCCGGCGTGGGGCGCAAGGCAAGCGGCAAGACCGCGGCCAAGTCGACCGCCAGGTCGACCACCAAGCGGACCGGCAAGGCCGCCGGCAAGACGGCCCACAAGACCGCGTCGAAGAAGTCGACGCGGACGCGCTGAGGCGGGCCGTGAGCCGGCAATAAGCCAGCGGCAGGCCGATGGCAGGCCTGCGGCAAGCCGGCGCCAGGGCCGCGCCGGCCGGCGGGCCATGGGCGGGTACAATCCCGCCCATGGCCAAACAAAAACTTCTGATCGGCTTTCACGCCGTCACCGCGCGCCTGCGCCAGGACGCGGCCGGCGTCTCCGACGTCTATATCGAGTCCGCCCGGCGCGATCGCCGCATGCAGGACTTCATCCGCCTCGCCGAGGGACTCGGCGTGCGTCTGCACCCGGTCGATGCCGAGCGCCTGCGCGGCATGGCGGGCACCGACCGCCACCAGGGCGTGGTCGCCCGCGCCGAGGACGTGTCGCTGGCGCTCAATCTCGACGAACTGCTCGACGGCATCGAAGGCACGCCGCTGCTGCTGGTGCTCGACGGTGTCACCGATCCGCACAATCTCGGCGCCTGCCTGCGCGTGGCGGATGGCGCCGGCGCCCATGCGGTGATCGCACCCAAGGACCGCAGCGTCGGCCTGAACGCGACGGTCGCCAAGGTCGCCAGCGGCGCGGCCGAGACCGTGCCGTATATCACTGTCACCAATCTGGCGCGCACGCTGCGGGAACTGCAGGAGCGCGGCATCTGGGTGGTCGGCACCGCCGACGGCGCCGAGCGCACGGTCTACGACATCGAGCTCAAGGGCCCGACCGCGCTGGTGATGGGCGCCGAAGGCGAGGGCATGCGGCGCCTGACGCGCGAGACCTGCGACGAGCTGGTGTCGATCCCGATGGCCGGCGGCGTCGAAAGCCTGAACGTGTCGGTCGCCAGCGGCGTCTGCCTCTATGAAGCGGTGCGCCAGCGCCGCGCGGCGGCGCGTTGAGCGGACCGTCCGATGAAGGGGGCGCGATGCTGATCGATGCCGCCGGCCTGGCCGACGCGCGGCGACGCATCGCGGCGGCCAGCGACATCCTGGTGCTGACCGGCGCCGGCATTTCCGCCGAGTCCGGCGTGCCCACCTTCCGCGATGCGCTGACGGGCCTGTGGGCCCGCTTCGATCCCGAGCAACTGGCCACCGAGGATGCCTACCGCCGCCAGCCCGGCCTGGTGTGGGACTGGTACCAGCATCGCCGCGCGCTGGTCGCGGCGGCGCAGCCCAATCCCGCGCATCACGCGATCGTCGCGCTGGCCGCGCAGAAGAAGGTGACCCTGGTCACGCAGAACGTCGACGGGCTGCACCAGCGCGCCGGCAGCACCGACGTGATCGAGCTGCACGGCAACCTGTTCGCCAACAAATGGCTAGACGGCTGCGGCCGCTGCGAGGCCGCGCCGGACGACGGCCGCAGCCCGCCGCGCTGCATCCATTGCGGCGCGCTGATGCGACCCGGCGTGGTGTGGTTCGGCGAGGACCTGCCGCGCGTGGCGCGCTACCGCGCCGAGCATGCGGCGCAGACCTGCGACCTGTGCCTGGTGGTCGGCACCTCGGGCATGGTCTATCCGGCGGCGGGGTTGCCGGGCCTGGCCAAGGACCATGGCGCGGGCGTGATCGTCGTCAATCCGCAGCCATCGGCGCTCGACGCCACCGCGGACCTGGTGCTGTCGGCCCCGGCGGGGCAATGCCTGCCGATGCTGTGGGACCGGGCGGACGGCTGACGCGAGCCCCGGCAAGTCCAGGCCCGCCTGGGGCAAGGCAAAGCGCGCCTGGGGCAAGCCCGGACGCGCGTGGCCAGGTCAAAGGGCCCCGGGGGCGAGGCGGGGCCTCGCCCGTCATCCTTCAGGAGAAGGTCTCGGCGATCAGCCGTTCCAGCTTGATCGCATCCGCCGCGAAGGCGCGGATGCCCTCGGCCAGCTTCTCGGTCGCCATCGCATCCTCGTTCAGCTGCCAGCGGAAGGCCGGCTCGTCGCAATGCACGCGCGCGATATGGCCCGCCTGGGCGTCGTCCACCGACAGCTTGCGCTCGACCGGCGCCGTGCTGGCCGCCAGCTGCTCCAGCAGCTCGGGGCTGATCGTCAGCAGATCGCAGCCGGCCAGCGACAGGATCTGGTCGGTGTTGCGGAAGCTCGCGCCCATCACTTCGGTCTTGTAGCCGAAGCGCTTGTAGTAGTCGTAGATCTGCCGCACCGAATGCACGCCCGGATCGGCATCGCCGCTGTTGGCGTCGGGGTTCCACTTGTCGCCGGCCTGCTTGCGGTACCAGTCCAGGATGCGGCCGACGAAGGGCGAGATCAGCTGGGCGCCGGCCTCGGCGCAGGCCACCGCCTGCACCAGCGAGAACAGCAGCGTCATGTTGCAGCGGATGCCTTCGCGCTGCAGCACCTCGGCGGCGCGGATGCCTTCCCAGGTCGAGGCGATCTTGATCAGCACGCGCTCGCGCGGCACGCCGGCGCGTTCGTACAGCGCGATCAGATGGCGCGCTTTCTCCACGGTCGCCGCGGTATCGAAGGACAGCCGCGCATCGACCTCGGTCGACACCCGGCCCGGCACGATCTTCAGGATCTCGCCGCCGAAGGCGATCAGCAGCGCGTCCATCACGGCATCGACGCCGGCGTCGTGATGATCGCGCACGGCCTTCTCGAGCAGCGGCCGGTACTCCGGCTTCTGCACGGCCTTCAGGATCAGCGACGGATTGGTGGTGGCGTCCTGCGGCGTGTACTGCTTCATCGCCTGGAAGTCGCCGGTATCGGCCACCACGGTGGTGAACTGCTTCAGTTGCGCTAGCTGGTTCATGATGGATTGCGTCGGACGGGAAAGAAATCGGAACGGGGACACCGCGTAGGGGCCAGGTCATGGCTGCATCGGTGCAAGGCCATATCGGTGCAGCGTGTCGTGGGTCCACCTCGGGGACCGCGTCGGCTCATTGTACCGGCCCATTGTGCGACCCCTGGCGGCCCCGGCGCAATCCGTTACACTACGCGGTTTCCGCAACCGACTTTTCCGGCTCCGCACCGTACCGCACCGCGGTACACGGTGGGACCCAAGGCAGCAGGCAATGACCCAGGATGAACTGAAGGCGCAGGTGGCGCAGGCCGCCGCGGACTATGTCGAGAAGGAAGTCCCCGAAGGGGCGGTGCTCGGTGTCGGCACCGGTTCGACCGCCAACCTGTTCATCGATGCGGTGGCGCGCTTCAAGGACCGCTTCGCCGGGGCGGTATCGAGCTCCGAGGCCTCGACGCGCCGCCTGCAGCAGCACGGCTTCAAGGTGCTGGACCTGAACGAGGTCGACGAGATTCCGGTCTACGTCGACGGCGCCGACGAGATCGATGCCAGCGGCGCGATGATCAAGGGCGGCGGCGGCGCGCTGACGCGCGAGAAGATCGTCGCCTCGGTGGCGCGCACCTTCGTCTGCATCGCCGACGCCAGCAAGCTGGTTGGCGTGATGGGCCAGTTCCCGCTGCCGGTCGAGGTGATTCCGATGGCGCGGGCCGCGGTCGCGCGCCAACTGGCGGCGCTCGGCGGCCAGCCGCGCCTGCGCATGACCAAGGAAGGCGGCATCTACAAGACCGACAACGGCAATGTGATCCTGGACGTCAGCGGCCTGGCCATCGGCGACCCGAAGGGCATGGAGCAGGCGATCAACCAGCTGCCCGGCGTGGTGACGGTGGGACTGTTCGCGCTGCGCGGCGCGGACGTGCTGCTGCTGGGCACGGCCGACGGCGTGCGGCGCACGGACTTCTGAGCCCGCGGCAGCGCGAAAGCGCACGCCCAAACTAAAAAAGGCGCCGCAAGGCGCCTTTTGTTCTTCCCACCCCTCTTTCCCGATCGGCGGGGAAAAGGGGCAGGGGACAGGCCGGGCAGCCGGCTCAGCCCTGCGGCGGCACATACCCCGCCGCCTGGTCCGCGCCCTCGCCGAAGAAGTACTTCTCGGTCTGCTTCAGCAGATACTGGCGCGCACGTGCGTCGGCCATGTTCAGGCGGTTCTCGTTGATCAGCATGGTCTGGTGCTTGAGCCAGCCGGCCCAGGCCTCCTTCGACACGTTCTGCCAGATCTTCTTGCCCAGTTCGCCGGGCAGCGGCGGGAAATCGAGGCCCTCGGCCTCCTTGTTCAGCTTGACGCAATGGACCATGCGGGCCATGGGGGACTCCTTCTGTCTTCTGTTCGTGGGATCGCGGCGAGCCGCGCCGTGGGGCGCGCTATGGTGGGCGATGCCGTGGGCGCTCTCGTGCGCAATGCCGTGGGCTTGCCGGCGGCGTTCGTACGGCGGCTATTGTAACGAAGCGGCCGCGTCCGCCGCGGGCCGCCCCTACCGCGCTTGCAGTTTTACAGTTTCTTCATCAGCACCATCGACTTGCGCTGCCAGTTGTACAGCTTGCGCTTGTCCTCGGGCAGGTCGTCGACGCTGGCGCGCACGAAGCCGCGCTTCAGGAACCAGTGCTCGGTGCGGGTCGTCAGCACGAACAGCCGATCCAGGCCGAGCGCGCGCGCGCGCCGCTCGATGCGCTTGAGCAGCCGTTCGCCGTCCCCGGTGCCCTGGGCATCGGGCGACACCGTCAGGCAGGCCATCTCCGCCATGCCTTCGCGCGGATAGGGATAGAGCGCGGCACAGCCGAACAGCACGCCGTCGTGCTCGATCACCGAGAAGTTGCCGATGTCGCGCTCGATCAGATGGCGGCCGCGCGGCACCAGCGTGCCGTCCTGCTCGAGCGGGGCGATCAGCTGCACGATCGCGCCGACATCGTCCAGCGTGGCCTCGCGCAGGCTCTCCAGGTCGGTGTCCGAAATCATCGTGCCGACGCCGTCGTGCAGGAACAGCTCCAGCAGCACCGAGCCGTCCAGGTCGAACGGGATCAGGTGCGCGCGCGGCACGCCGCCCTTGAGCGCCTTGACCAGATGCTGCAGGTAGTAGGCCACGTCGGGCGGCAGGTGGTTGTTCTGCAGACGCTCGACCGCGGTGCGCAGCGACATCTCGGGCATCAGCTTGCCGACCGGGTCGAGCACGCCCGGCACCTCGGTGATGAAGATCAGCTTGTCGGCCTTCAGCGCGGTGGCGGTCGCGCTGGCCACGTCCTCCATCGACAGGTTGAAGGCCTGGCCCGTGGGCGAGAAGCCCAGCGGCGACAGCAGCACGATCTTGCCGTGCTGCAGCGACATGCGCACCGAGTCGCCGTCGATCTTGCGAACGAGACCGGTGTGCTGGTAATCCGTGCCCTCGACGATGCCGACCGGCCGCGCGGTGACGAAGTTGCCGGACACCACCGACAGCTGCGCCCCGGCCATCGGCGTATTGGGCAGGCCCTGGCTGAAGGCGGCCTCGATATCGAGGCGCAGCTCGCCCGAGGCTTCCTTCGCGCATTCGAGCGCGGCGTTGTCGGTGATGCGCAGGCCGTCGACGAAGCGCGATTCGACCTGGCGCAGCGCCAGCTGTTCCTCGACCTGCGGGCGCGAGCCGTGGACCAGCACGATCTGCATGCCCATCGCGTGCAGCAGCGCGACGTCGTTGACCAGCGCGTTCAGCATGCCGGCCTTGACCAGCTCGCCGCCGAAGGCGATCACGAAGGTCTTGCCGCGGAAGGTATGGATATACGGCGCGACCGCGCGCAGCCAGTCGACGAACTGCTGGCGGTCCGGTCCGGGCGCGGCGCGCTCGGGCGTGGCCGGGGCCTTCGTCAGGCTGGGCACATCGGGCGTGCTGGCAGGAACGGCCACGGTCGCGGCCGGCGGATCGGCAGAGTGGGCTGCGGAGTCGGCGGCAGGGGCCACGGCAGGGTCGGCGGCAGGGGCCACGGCGGGGTCGGGCAGGGGATCGCCGGCCGCGTCGTTGTGCGCGCCGGGTGTTGGGGTCGTGGCGGTTCTGGCGTTCATGGCGCGGATTATAATCCCCGCCAATGTCCGAACAACGCCCCGTCCCACCCGCAGCCCCGCGCCGCAGGCCGTCCCGACCGCAGTCCGCACGCCAGTCCCAGGGTCCATCCCACGGCTCGTCCCAGGGCCCGACCGAAGACAAGTCCGAACGCCCGTCCGAACGCTCGTCCGAACGCAAGCCCGAGCGTCGCTCAGAAGGCCAGCCCGAACGTCGCCCCGACGGCCAGCCCGGACGTCGCTCCGACGGCCAGCCTCAACGTCGCCCCGAAGGTCAGCCCGCACGTCGCCCCGAAGGTCAGCCCGCACGTCGCCCCGAAGGCCAGCCTGCACGTCGCCCCGAAGGCCAGCCTGCCGGTCAAGCCAGCCGCCGGTCGCCGCGCCGCACCGCGCCGGCCAATCCGCTGCCGCCGATCACCTTCCCCGAGGCGCTGCCCGTGTCGGCGCGGCGCGACGAGATCGCGCGCGCGATCGAGCAGCACCAGGTGGTGATCGTCTCGGGCGAGACCGGTTCGGGCAAGACCACCCAGCTGCCGAAGATCTGCCTGTCGATCGGCCGCGGACCGGCACGCGCCGATGCCGCCGAGACTGCAGATGCCGCAGAGGGCAACGACGCTACCGATGCCGCCGATGCCCCGGAGGGCGGACGTACCGCCGGCGGCAAGGACGGCCAGGCCAGGCGCCAGGGCGGCCTGATCGGCCACACCCAGCCGCGACGCATCGCCGCGACCTCGACCGCCAAGCGCATCGCGCAGGAGCTCGGTTCGCCGGTGGGCGAGCACGTCGGCTACCAGGTGCGCTTCAACGACACCATGTCGCCGGGCGCGTCGATCAAGCTGATGACCGACGGCATCCTGCTGGCCGAGACGCAGACCGATCCGCTGCTGCGCGCCTACGACACCATCATCATCGACGAGGCCCACGAACGCAGCCTCAACATCGATTTCCTGCTGGGCTACCTGAAGGAGATCCTGCCGCGCCGCCCGGACCTGAAGGTGATCATCACCTCGGCGACGATCGACGCGCAGCGTTTCGCCGAACATTTCGGCAGCGGCGGCAAGCCGGCACCGGTGATCGAGGTCAGCGGGCGGCTGTATCCGGTCGAGATCCGCTATCGGCCGATCGCCGAGGACGGCGGCCGCGGCGACAAGGGGGCCGACAAGGGCGGCGACAAGGGAACCGACAAGGGCAGCAGGTCGGGCGACGGTCCCTTCAAATCGGCGCAGGCGCGCGAGCGCGACCTGTACGACGGCATCGTCGACGCCGTCGACGAGCTGAGCCGGCTCGGTCCCGGCGACGTGCTGGTGTTCCTGCCGGGCGAGCGCGAGATCCGCGAGGCCGCCGAGGCGCTGCGCAAGCACCATCCGCCCCACACCGAGATCCTGCCGCTGTTCGCGCGGCTGTCGGTGCAGGAGCAGGAGCGCGTGTTCAAGCCCTCCAACGCGCGCCGCATCGTGCTGGCCACCAACGTCGCCGAGACCTCGCTGACGGTGCCCGGCATCCGCTATGTGGTCGACACGGGCCTCGCGCGCGTCAAGCGCTATTCGTATCGCAACAAGGTCGAGCAGCTGCAGATCGAGCCGATCTCGCAGGCCGCCGCCAACCAGCGCGCCGGCCGCTGCGGCCGCGTCGCCGACGGTGTCTGCATCCGCCTCTACGACGAGGCCGATTTCGCCGCGCGCCCGCGCTTTACCGATCCCGAGATCCTGCGCTCGTCGCTGGCCGCGGTGATCCTGCGGATGAAGGCGCTGCGCCTCGGCGCGATCGAATCGTTTCCCTTCATCGAGCCGCCGCTGGGCCGCGCGATCGCCGACGGCTATCAGTTGCTGCAGGAGCTCGGCGCGGTCGACGAGGGCAATGCGCTGACCCCGCTGGGCCGCCAGCTCGCGCGCCTGCCGCTGGACCCGCGCGTGGCCCGCATGATCCTGGCCGCGCGCGACCAGCATTGCCTGCGCGAGATGCTGATCATCGCCAGCGCGCTGTCGGTGCAGGACCCGCGCGACCGGCCGCAGGAGGCACAGGAGGCCGCCGACCAGGCGCACCGCAAGTTCATGGACGAACGATCGGAATTCCTCGGCTGGGTCAAGCTGTGGAAGTGGTTCGAGGACGCGGTCGCGCACAAGAAGAGCAACCGCCAGCTGCAGGACCAGTGCCGCGCCAACTTCCTGTCGCACCTGCGGCTGCGCGAATGGCGCGACGTCCATTCGCAGCTGCTGACCACGGTCGCGGAGCAGGGCTGGAAGCTCAACGACAGCGAGCCGACCTACGAGCAGGTCCACAAGGCGCTGCTGACCGGCCTGCTCGGCAATATCGGCCAGAAGCTGGACGAGGCCGACGGCCGCGGCCGCGAGTACCTGGGCGCGCGCGGCATCAAGTTCCATCTGTGGCCCGGCTCGCTGGTGGCGCGCAAGATGGGCCGGTGGCTGGTGGCCGCCGAACTGGTCGAGACCAGCCGGCTGTTCGCCCGCACGCTGGCGCGCATCGAGCCGGACTGGCTCGAGCAGGTCGGCCGCCATCTGCTCAAGGTCAGCTGGAGCGATCCGCACTGGGAAAAGAAGGCCGGCCAGGTGCTGGCGATGGAGCGCGCCACGCTGTACGGGCTGACGGTCTACCAGCACCGGCGCGTGCACTACGGCCCGATGAATCCGCGGGAGGCGCGCGAACTGTTCATCCGCCGCGCGCTGGTCGAGGGCGAGTTCGATACGCGGCTGCCGTTCTTCGCGCACAACCAGCGCCTGGTCCGGGAAATCGAGAACCTCGAGCACAAGGCGCGCCGGCAGGACGTGCTGGTCGACGACGAGCTGATCTACGCCTTCTACGACCGCCACATCCCGGCCGACATCCATCAGCAGACCAGCTTCGAGCAGTGGTACCAGGCCGAGAGCGCGCGCGACCGCAAGCTGCTGTACCTGAACCGCGAAGAGCTGATGCGGCACGAGGCGGCCGGCATCACCACCGACCTGTTCCCGAAGACGCTGAACGTCGCCGGCGTCGACATGGGCTTGAGCTACCACTTCGAGCCCGGCAGCCATCGCGACGGCGTCACGCTGACGGTGCCGCTGTACGCGCTGAACCAGATCCGGCCCGAACGCGCCGACTGGCTGGTGCCGGGCATGATCAAGGAGAAGGTGCACCTGCTGCTCAAGTCGCTGCCGCAGAAGCTGCGCCGCCATTGCGTGCCGCTGCCCGACTATGCCGGGGGCTTCGTCGAGCGCCGGCCGTTCGCCGAGGGCGAGCTGATCGACGTGCTGATCGCCGATATCCGCGAGCAGACCGGCACCATGATCCGGCGCGCGGACTTCAAGCTGGAGACGCTGCCGGCCCACCACTTCATGAACTTCAAGGTGGTCGACGAGCACGGCCGCCAGCTCGACATGGGCCGCAACCTGGCGCAGCTGCGCGCCGAGCTCGGCGGGCAGGCGCAGCAGTCGTTCCAGAGCCTGGTCGCGCGCGAGGCGCCGGTCGCCGAGGCGGGGCAGTACGAAGGGCTGACCGGATGGACGTTCGGCGAGCTGCCCGAGCTGCTGGAGATCCGCAAGGGCAACCGCACGCTGTTCGGCTATCCGGCGCTGGTCGATCGCGACACCCACTGCGACGTCGAGGTGTTCGACGACCCGCAGGAGGCCGAGCGGCTGCACCACGCCGGGCTGCGGCGGCTGTTCGCGCTGCAGCTGCGCGAGCAGGTCAAGTTCGTGCAGAAGAACATCCCCGGCCTGTCGCAGATGGCGATGCAGTACATGACGCTGGGCACGCAGGACATGCTGCGCGACCAGATCGTGACGCTGGCGCTGGAGCGCGCCTGCATGCAGGCGCCGCTGCCGCGCAACGAGGCCGAGTTCGCCGCGCGCAAGGAGGAGGGCCGCGGGCGGCTCGGCCTGCTGTCGCAGGAGATCGCCCGGCTGGCCGGCACCATCCTGGCCGAATACGCGGCGCTGCCGCGCAAGCTGCTGCAGGCCAAGCCCTTCGCCGCCGCGCATGCCGACATGCAGGCCCAGCTGTCGCAGCTGATGGGCAAGCATTTCCTCAGCGAGACCCCCTACGACAGGCTGGTGCATTTCCCGCGCTATCTGAAGGGCATCGCGATGCGGATCGACAAGCTCAAGGGCGATCCGGCCCGGGATACCCAGCGGCAGCAGGAGATGGCGCCGCTGCTGCAGCAGTGGCAACGCGCGGACAAGCAGCGGCGGCAGGCCCGGGGCGGCGAGGATGCCCGGCTGGAGGAATTCCGCTGGATGCTGGAGGAGCTGCGCATCGCGCTGTTCGCGCAGGAATTGCGAACGCCGGTGCCGATGTCTGTCAAGCGTCTGCAGAAGGTGTGGGAGTCGATGCAACGGTAGGACGGCCTGCGCACGATTTTGGCGCGTCCGGTCATCGAAACGGTGGGGCTCGACGTTAGAATGCGTGGGCCTTGGCGGTCGCATGAGCGGCCGCCTGGACGGCCGGTCAGGCGGGCGCGCTTTGGAGCGAGATTCCCGGCCGGACCCCCGCCGTTCCACCCGTTCCGTTTCCTTGCTCGATTCCTGTTCGATTCCTTGTTCGAACCCTTCCGCCGACCGTCCAGAACGGTCCGCCAACCGTTCCGTTCGCCCTGCATATGCCCGCCTTTCGCCGTGTCGTCGCTGCCTGTTTCACCTGGGCCTGTCTTGGCGCGGCGGCGCTTCCAGCCCACGCCGAAGTGGTCGTGGTGCTCAATTCGGGTGATGCAACCGTAACCCTGATCGACCGCGACAGCCAGAAGGTGCTGGAGACCTTTCCGGTCGGCAAGGAGCCCCACCACCTGATCGCCACGCCCGACGACCGCTCGCTGATCGTCGCCAACGCGGTCGGCAACGACCTGGTCTTCCTCGATCCGGTCAGCGGGCGGGTCCAGCAGCGCGTGCCGGACATCGACGACCCGTATCACATCGGCTTCTCGCCAGACCAGAAATGGTTCGTCGTGACCGGCAACCGGCTCGACCGCGTCGACCTGTACCGCTGGGACGGGCGCGCGCTGAAGGCGGCCAGGCAGCTGCCGCTGGGCCGCACCCCCAGCCATATCGCCTTCACCGCCGACAGCCGCATCGCCTTCGTGACGCTGCAGGACTCGAACGAGGTGGCGGCGATCGACCTGCCGACGCAGACGCTGCTGTGGCGCATGGAAGCCGGCTCGGCGCCGGCCGGCATCTGGCTGACGCCGGACCAGCGCTATCTACTGGTCGGCATGACCGGCGCCGACTATGTCGCCGTGATCGACTGGCGCACCCGCGCGGTGGTCAAGCAGATCCAGACCGGCAAGGGCGCGCACAACTTCCGCGCGCTCGGCGACAAGCGCCATCTGCTGCTGACCAACCGGGTCTCGGGGACCATCAGCATCCTGGACCAGCAGACGCTGACCAAGGTCGGCGACATCACCGGCCTGCCGCCGGGGCCGGACGACATGGAGCTGGCCGCCGACGGCAAGACGCTGTGGGTGACCTTCCGCTGGGCGCGTTCGGTCGGCGTGATCGACGTGCCGAGCCGCAAGCTGGTCAAGACCATCCGCGTCGGCCGCTCGCCGCACGGCATCTATTTCCGCACGCGGGCGCCGCTGTATTGACGAGGGCGGCATGAGGCTCGGTAACGCGCATTCCCCGGCAACCCTGGCGGTTTGCCCGTCTCTGCCGCCGCTGGGAGAGGGAAGATCGGTGGGCAGAGGCCAGCGGCTGGCGCGAGTGCTGCTGGCCGCGCTGACCGCGCTGGCCGCGCTGGCTTGCGTCGCCTCGCCATCCGCCCATGCCGCTCCCGACGACTGCCGCGCCGGCACCCTGTACCTGACCTTCGACACCGGCAGCATGAGCCAGGCGCAGCTGATCGCCGACGTGCTGCGCCGCCAGCGCGTGCGCGCGACCTTCTTCCTCGCCAACGAGCCGACCGTGCGCGGCGACCATTCGCTTGACGCGGGCTGGGCGCCGTACTGGAAGGCGCTGGCCGCCGACGGCCATGCGTTCGGCTCGCATACCTTCGATCACGTGTACCTGCGCAGCACGCGCGGCGGCAAGGTAGTGATGCGGCCGCAGTTCGGCCCCAGGGCCGGCCAGGACATCGCGATGGACCAGGCCGCCTTCTGCGCCGAGCTGGACCGCAGCGCCGCGGCGCTGCGGCGGCTGGCCGGCGTCGGCATGGAGCCGCTGTGGCGTGCGCCGGGCGGCCGCACCGCGCCGCAGACGCTGGCCTGGGCGCGCCAATGCGGCTATCGCCATGTCGGCTGGGCGCAGGCGGGCTTTCTCGGCGACGAACTCGACTCCGACCGCTATCCGAACACGGCGCTGCTGAACCGGGCGCTGCGCGACCTGCGCGACGGCGATATCGCGATGGCGCATCTGGGCATCTGGTCGCGCCGCGATCCGTGGGCGCCGGCCGTGCTGGAGCCGCTGATCGAGGGGCTGCGCCGCAAGGGCTTCTGCTTCGCCACGCTGCGCGAGCATCCGGACTACCGCCAGGCCAGGCCGGCCGGCGCCAGGGGAGGGCCCAACTGATGCTGCAGACATTGGACGCCTGGCTCGGCGATCTCGAGGGCGCGCTGTTCCAGCACGTGGTGCTGCCGGTGGTCTACGCGCTCGGCCTCGGCGGCTATGCCGAGGACGCCTTCACCGGCACCGAATGGTTGGTGGTCGGGTTGCTTCAGCTCACGGTGATGGTGGCGCTGCTGTGGCCGCTGGAGCGGCTGCGTCCCGTCGAGCCGGTCACCGATCGCGCCGCGATCCGCACCGACATGCTCTACACGATGATCCACCGGCTCGGCCTGTTCCGGCTGGTGCTGTTCTTCACGCTCGATCCGGTGGTCGACGCGATCGAAGGACGCCTGCACCTGGCCGGCTGGCAGCGCGTCAATGTCGAGGACTGGTGGCCGGGGGTCACCAGCGAGCCGCTGGTCAGCTTCCTGGTCTATCTGCTGCTGTTCGATCTGCTCGGCTACTGGTATCACCGCCTGTCGCATACCGTGCGCTGGTGGTGGTGCCTGCATGCGGTCCATCACAGCCAGCGCCAGATGACGCTGTGGAGCGACAACCGCAACCACCTGCTCGACGATCTGCTGCGCAGCCTGGTGTTCGCGGTGACCGCGCTGGCGATCGGCGTCGAGCCGTCGCAGTTCCTGCTGCTGGTGGCGCTGTCGCAGCTGATGCAGAGCCTGCAGCATGCCAACGTGCGGCTGCATTTCGGCCGCATCGGCGAGCGCCTGCTGGTGTCGCCGCGCTTTCATCGCACGCACCATGCGATCGGCATCGGGCACGAGGCGCACGGACAGCCGGCGCGGCTGGGCGGCTGCAACTACGGCGTGCTGTTCCCCTGGTGGGACATGCTGTTCGGCACCGCCCGCTTCGTCGACGACTACCAGCCCACCGGCATCCGCGACCAGCTGCCGCCGCCGGCCGGACGCGGGCGCGACTACGGCGCCGGCCTGCTGCAGCAGCAGTGGTACGGCATCAAGCGCTGGTTCCGGCGGGCCTAGGCGGTGGCCGCGGCCGTCTCCCCGCGGAGATCGCCGCCACGGAGATCGCCGCCACGGAGGTCGCTGCACGGACGTCGTCTGCGCGGACGATGCCGCTCCGACACGATGCGTTGCCGGCACGTGTGCTAGTCTGTCCCACCTGAATCGGCCCCGATGGCGAGCCGTTGCCGCGCCGCCGCGCGCGGCGCGCGCCGCCCGACGTGGACAGCTGACCGGGGCGTCCGATCTGATCGACCGACCCGGTCGGCGGACCCGCAGCCGCTCCGTCTCCACCTTCGCATTACGCATGAACGACCTCGTCCGCTCCTTCGTCCGCGCGCTGATCAGCCAGCTGCATCCACGCATGCTGGCGCTGACCGTGATTCCCTTCGTGCTGGCCACCGTGTTCTGGGGCGGCCTGCTGTATTTCACCTGGGATCCGGTGATGACCGCCGCGCGCGGCTTCCTCGAAACCTCGATCTTCACCAGCTGGATCTACGGCGCGCTCGACTGGTTCGGCCTGTCGTCGCTGCGCGCGGTGGTGGCGCCGCTGTTCGTGGTCGCGCTGACGATTCCGCTGGCGGTGGCCTCGCTGCTGCTGTTCATCGGCCTGTGGTCGGTGCCCGCGGCGGTGCGTTTCCTCGAGCGCAGCTATCCGGAACTGGCCAAGAGCAAGGGCGGCAGCGTGCTGGGCAGCGTCTGGCATTCGCTGTCGAGCACCGGCGTGTTCCTGCTGCTGGTGCTGATCTCGCTGCCGCTGTGGCTGGTGCCGCCGTTCTTCGCGCTGGTCCCGCCGCTGCTGTGGGGCTGGCTGACCTATCGCGTGATGACCTACGACGCGCTGGCCGACCATGCCAGCGCCGACGAGCGCAAGGCCATCATGCGGCGCCACCGGATGCCGCTGCTGATCATCGGCGTGGTGGTCGGCCTGCTGGGCTCGGCGCCGACGCTGCTGTGGGTGTCCTCGGCGGCGATCATCTTCCTGTTTCCGTTCGTGCTGGCCGGCGCGCTGTGGCTCTACGCGCTGATCTTCATCTTCTCGGCGCTGTGGTTCGGCCACTACTGCCTGCACGCGCTCGGGCAGCTGCGCGCCGAGCGGCAATCGGTGGCGCCGCCGCCGGCCGGGCCGGACGTCATTGAACTGGCGCCGTCTGACGTGCGCCGCATCGAATCATCCTGAAAAGAGGGGCATCATGGGTTTCGGCCTGATCGTGATCGGCGACGAGATTCTGTCGGGACGACGCGAGGACAAGCACATGCGGCGCGCGATCGCGCTGCTGGCCGAGCGCGGACTGGCGCTGCAATGGGCCGAGTATGTCGGCGACGAGCGCGAGCGCATCACCGCGACGCTGCGCCGCACGCTGGCGGGCCCGGACGTGGTGTTCTGCACCGGCGGCATCGGCGCCACGCCGGACGACCATACGCGCCAGTGCGCGGCGGCGGCGCTGGGCGTGCCGCTGGAGCTGCATCCCGAGGCGAGGGAGCTGATCGCGCAGCGCATCGCCGAGACGGCGGGCGGCGATCCGGTCAAGGCCGATCTGTCGCTGCCGGAGAACCAGCATCGCTTCAAGATGGGCGAGTTTCCGCGCGGCGCCCGCATCATCCCCAACAGCTACAACCGGATCCCGGGCTTCTCGATCGGCGACCACCATTTCATGCCGGGCTTCCCGGTAATGGCGTGGCCGATGATGGAGTGGGTGCTGGACAACCAGTATTCGCACCTGTTCCACCAGGTGCAGCACGTCGAGCGCGCCTTCCTGGTGTTCGAGGCGCCGGAGTCGACGCTGACGCCGCTGATGGAGCAGGTCGAGACCGCCTTCCCGGGCGTGCGCGTGTTCAGCCTGCCGTCGGTCGGCGACGCCCAGCGCGGCGAGCTGTACGCGCGGCGGCATATCGACCTGGGCGTCAAGGGTGCCCCAGCCTTGGTGGAGGCCGCCTACGCGATGCTGCGCGACGGCGTGCGGGCGATGGGATTCGAGGTGGTGGAGAACGCGGGAGCGGGCGTCAGCGCGGGGTGAGATGGCATTGCGCCACTGCGCTGCAAGATGCGGTGGGTTTGCTCCCCTCTCCCGCGTGCGGCAGAGGGGACTCACTGGCCAAGAGTCTGCGCCTTCAGTGCGCCTTCAGTGCGACCTCAGGCCCCGTGCCACGGCAGCCCGCGCACGCACCAGCCCTCGACCGTCTTGCGGTGGTGGTGCTCGTCGCGCGGGCCTTCGAAGCCTTCCAGCACATCGATCGCGTAACGGTAGCCGGCCTCGGTGGCGACGCGAGCGGCGTGCTTGGAGCGCGCCGCGCTGCGGCACAGGAACAGCACCGGCGCGTCCTGCGGCACCTTCGCCTTCAGTTCCTCGACGAAGCGCGGATTCTGCGCGCCGCCGGGATAGCCCGACCATTCCACATGCAGCGACTGGCGCTCCGGCACGTCCGGGCCGCCGACCCAGTCCAGCTCGGCCTGGGTGCGCACGTCGACCAGCACCGCGTTCGGGTCGACCATCAGCAGATCGTAGGCTTGCTGCGGCGTCAGCGCGCCGTAGTAGGGCAGTTGGTCCTGTTGTTGCCGCGCGTTGGCGGCCTGCAGAAGCGCGTCTCGGGTGGTCATTGCAAGGGACGGTTTGGATCGATGGAAGACGTGACGCCGATCGCGGCCACGCCTGCTGCAAAGATCGTTATTCTACTCCGCCGGGCGCGGGGGCCGCGGTGCAACCGCAGTGGCAGGCCGGCGAGCCGGCTCGAAAACCGGCGCTGGCGCCAGCATGGTGCTGATGGCACCATGTCGGTGCATTCGAACGCGGCGATGCACCGGGTTGGGGTTTGCGGCCGGTGCCGATGCCGCTGGCACCCGCGCCTTCGAGCCGCCGTCGCGGCGCGTGCGGCATCCGTCGGAGCCTTGCGCCAACGCGGTGCAACGGCGCCTTTCCGCGCCGATGCACAGATTGCGGGAACGGGCGGGCTGCTGCGCGGCGCCGGCGTCACCGTCGCGCCAAATCCGTGCGGACGTTGGCATGCTTTCTGCTAACATGCTTCGTCCTTTTGATGGCCGGTCGCCGCCGGCAGGCGGCAGCGATGCGCCCCCGGCGGCCGGCACGTGAATGGCTCCAACTGAACTCAGCCGAATTACCAGGAGATAGGCATGGCGCAGAGCGTTGCAGATGTGATGAAGCTGGTGAAGGAAAACGACGTCAAGTTCGTCGACTTCCGTTTCACCGACACCAAGGGCAAGGAGCAGCACGTGTCCGTGCCGACCTCGCACTTCGGTGACGACAAGTTCGAGAGCGGCCATGCTTTCGACGGCTCGTCCATCGCCGGCTGGAAGGGTATCGAGGCATCGGACATGCTGCTGATGCCGGATCCGAACACCGCCCATATCGACCCGTTCTACGAAGAGCCGACGCTGGTGCTGACCTGCGACGTGGTCGAGCCGTCCGACGGCAAGGGCTACGACCGCGACCCGCGTT
This sequence comes from Cupriavidus cauae, assembly GCF_026210475.1. NCBI lineage: Bacteria > Pseudomonadati > Pseudomonadota > Betaproteobacteria > Burkholderiales > Burkholderiaceae > Cupriavidus > Cupriavidus cauae. The sequence goes on along the minus strand of NZ_CP080293.1, from coordinate 2,920,346 downwards.
CGATCGCCAAGCGCGCCGAAGCCTATCTGAAGAGCACCGGCCTGGGCGACACTGCCTACTTCGGTCCCGAGCCCGAGTTCTTCATCTTCGACGGCGTGACCTGGAACATCGACATGCAGGGCTGCTTCGTCAAGATCCATTCGGAAGAAGCGCCGTGGTCGTCGGGCCGCGAGTTCGAGCACGGCAACAGCGGTCACCGTCCGGGCAAGAAGGGCGGCTACTTCCCGGTCGCCCCGATCGACACCTTCCAGGACATGCGTTCGGAAATGTGTCTGATCCTCGAATCGCTGGGCATCCCCGTCGAAGTCCACCACCACGAAGTGGCCGGCCAGGGCCAGAACGAGATCGGCACCAAGTTCAGCACGCTGGTGCAGCGCGCCGACTGGACGCAGCTGCAGAAGTACGTGATCCAGAACGTCGCCCACACCTACGGCAAGACCGCGACCTTCATGCCGAAGCCGGTGGTCGGCGACAACGGCTCGGGCATGCACGTGCACCAGTCGATCTGGAAGGACGGCCAGAACCTGTTCGCGGGTAACGGCTACGCCGGCCTGTCGGAGTTCGCGCTGTACTACATCGGCGGCATCATCAAGCACGCCCGTGCGCTGAACGCGATCACCAACCCGGGTACCAACTCGTACAAGCGTCTGGTGCCGGGCTTCGAAGCCCCGGTCAAGCTGGCCTACTCGGCCCGCAACCGCTCGGCCTCGATCCGCATCCCGTACGTGGCGAACCCGAAGGGCCGCCGCATCGAGACCCGCTTCCCGGATCCGCTGATGAACCCGTACCTGGGCTTCGCCGCGCTGATGATGGCCGGCCTGGACGGCGTGCAGAACAAGATCCACCCGGGCGAGGCCGCGGACAAGAACCTGTACGACCTGCCGCCGGAAGAGGATGCGAAGATCCCGACCGTGTGCTCGAGCCTGGATCAGGCCCTCGAGTACCTGGACAAGGACCGCGAGTTCCTGACCCGTGGCGGCGTGTTCAGCAACACGATGATCGACGCCTACATCGAACTGAAGATGGAGGAAGTGACCCGCTTCCGCATGACCACCCATCCGCTCGAGTTCGAGATGTACTACTCGCTGTAAGCAGGCGCTGTCAGCACCCGCTGCAAGTACACCGTGCTTGTTGCACCAGGAAGGGGCGGCCTCGGCTGTCCCTTTTTGTTTGGCTCGCTAGAATTGGGCTTCCTCCGACCTCGATCCCTGCCGATGCGACGCCCGTCCATGACCGCGACCCTGTCTTCGTCCCGCCCGCCGCACCGCCCCGGTGCCGAACCGGCGCCGCCACCCCGGACCGGTGCATCGGCCGCCCTGTTGCTGGGCATCGCGGCGGGTGTGGCGGCGGCGTTCGGCGCGCTGGGCACGGCGCCCGCAGCGGCACAGTCCTCGGCGCAGTCCGCGTCGAACGGCTCGGAGATCTACGTCTGCAGCGGCCCGAAGGGCGTGCCCGAATACCGCAACGGCAATGGCGGCAAGGGCTGCAAGCGGCTGGACCTGCCCGACGTGCTGACCGTGCCGGTGACCCGGCAGGCGGCGCGGGGCGGTGGCGGCGGCGGTGTCAATCCGGCGCCGATCGATGGCGCCACCGCGGCGAACTTCCCGCGCATCGACGCGGCCACGCAGCGCCGCCGCGACGGCGAACGCCGCGCCGTGCTGGAAGAGGAGCTGCGCAGCGAGCAGGCCAAGCTGGCCACGCTGCGCGCGCAATTCAACGAGGGCCAGCCGGAGCGGCAGGGCGACGAACGCAACTACCAGCGCTATCTGGACCGCACCGCCGCGCTGCGCGAGGACATCGCCCGCAGCGAGGCCAATGCGGCCGCGCTGCGGCGCGAGCTGGCCAACCTGAAGGATTGAGGATCGATCGATGCGCCGCCTGATTCGCAGCGTTTCACGCAAGGTCGGCGGCGCCGACCGCGCGCCGGCCGACGAGGACAGCGCGTCCCCGACGTCGCCGGCGCTGGCCGCGCTCGCCGCGGGGCTCGACATGATGCCGAACCCCGTGCTGCTGGTCGCGCAGCCCGGCATGCGCATCGTCTACGCCAACCCGGCCGCCGAGGCCAGCTTCGGCCTCTCGCGCAAGTCGATGCTGGAGCTGTCGCTGTCGGCGCTGTTCGGCCGCGCCGACGAGCTCGACGCGATGATCGATTCGGTGCTGGCGCGCCAGGTCGATGCGCGGCGCCAGGACGTGGTCCTGCAACCGCCGCTGCGCGAGCCGATGCACGCGCATGTGGTGATCGGCGGCATCGACGCGAGCCCCGGCACCGCGCTGGTCGAGGTACTGCCCAACGAGCAGAAGGTCCGCAGCGAAAGGGAGGAACGCATCCTCGACCTGACCTCGGCCAACAAGGAGCTGATCCGCAATCTGGCCCACGAGATCAAGAATCCGCTGGGCGGCATCCGCGGCGCGGCGCAGCTGCTCGAATTCGAATTGCCCGAACGCAGCCTGCGCGAATACACCCAGGTCATCATCAAGGAATCGGATCGCCTGCAGACGCTGGTCGACCGCCTGCTCGAGCCGCACCGGCATCCGCATATCGTGCGCGAGCTCAATATCCACGAGGTGCTCGAGCGCGTGCGCTCGGTGGTGCTGGCCGAATTCCCCAACGGCCTCGAGATCGTGCGCGACTACGACGCGAGCCTGCCCGAGCTGTCCGGCGATATCGAGCAGCTGATCCAGGCGGTGCTCAACATCGTCCATAACGCGGCGCAGGCGCTGGCCGAGCGCATCGCGCGCGGCGATGCGCAGATCGTGCTGCGCACGCGGGTCGCGCGGCAGGTCACGATCGCCAAGCGGCTGTACAAGCTGGCATTGGACTTGCATGTGATCGACAACGGTCCGGGCATTCCCGAGGATATTCGCGAACGCATCTTCTACCCGCTGGTATCGGGCAGGGATGGCGGCAGTGGGCTCGGTCTGACACTGGCGCAGACCTTCGTGCAGCAGCACGAGGGTCTGATCGAATGCGAGAGCCGGCCCGGCTGTACCGATTTCCGCATCCTGCTGCCGCTGCGCTGAACGACCCGGGACGGCCCCGGACGGGCTTGAGGGCTTGAGGGCCTGAGGGCTTGAGGGCTTGAGGCCTTGAGGGCTTAAGGGCTTAAGGGCTTAAGGACTCGAGGGCTTGAGGGGGCTTGAGGGCTTGCGGCCTTACGGCCCATGGCCCCCACGCCGGGTGGACAGCGCAGCGAAGGCGGACCTCCGAAACACCGAGCAGACAAGCGACGCACATGAAGCCGATCTGGATAGTCGACGACGATCAATCTATTCGCTGGGTCCTGGAAAAGGCCCTGGCCCGGGAGAGCCTGCTGTCCCGCAGCTTTACCAACGTGCGCGACGTCCTGTCGGCGCTCGAGGACGACGAGCCCCAGGTCCTGATCTCGGACATCCGCATGCCCGGCGGTTCGGGCCTCGATCTGCTGCAGGCGATCAAGGGCCGCCATCCGGGGCTGCCGGTGATCGTGATGACCGCCTACTCCGATCTGGACAGTGCGGTGGCGGCCTTCCAGGGCGGCGCCTTCGAATACCTGGCCAAGCCCTTCGACGTCGACAAGGCCGTCGAACTGATCCGCCGCGCGCTGGAGGAAAGCCTGCGCGAGGAGGAGATGGACGACCGCCTGCTCGACGCGCCCGAAATCCTAGGCCAGGCGCCGGCAATGCAGGACGTGTTCCGCGCGATCGGCCGGCTGTCGCAGTCGAACGTGACGGTGCTGATCACCGGCGAGTCCGGCACCGGCAAGGAGCTGGTCGCGCGCGCGCTGCACAAGCACAGCCCGCGCGCCAACGGCCCCTTCATCGCGCTCAATACCGCGGCGATTCCGAAGGACCTGCTCGAGTCCGAACTGTTCGGCCACGAGCGGGGCGCCTTCACCGGCGCGCAGACCATGCGCCGCGGCCGCTTCGAGCAGGCCGAGGGCGGCACGCTGTTCCTCGACGAAATCGGCGACATGCCGTTCGACCTGCAGACGCGGCTGCTGCGCGTGCTGTCGGACGGCAACTTCTATCGCGTCGGCGGCCACAACCCGCTGCGCGCCAATGTGCGCGTGATCGCCGCCACCCACCAGAACCTCGAAACGCGCGTCAAGGAAGGGCTGTTCCGCGAGGACCTGTTCCACCGCCTGAACGTGATCCGGCTGCGGCTGCCGCCGCTGCGTGAACGGCCCGAGGACATCACGCTGCTGGCGCGGCATTTCCTGCAGAAGAGCGCCAAGGAACTGGGCGTGGAGCCGAAGCGCATGTCCGACGAGGCGCTGGCCTATGTCAGCACGCTGCCGTTCCCGGGCAACGTGCGGCAGCTGGAAAACCTGTGCAACTGGCTGACCGTGATGGCGCCCGCGCAGACCATCGAGGTCAAGGACCTGCCGCGCGAGATGATCGGCGGCGCGCCGGAAGGGCAGGCCGGCATGGCGAACTATGGCGTCGCGCGCGTCGCCGAGCCCGGCGGCGATGCGGCCGATGCGGGCGCCATGGTTGGCGCTTCGGCTGGCGGCATGGCCGGTGGCATGGCCGCCGCGGGGCCGGGCGGGTTTGCCGCCGACGGCGCGGCCACGCTACCAAACGATGCGGAAGCGCCGGGCTACGGCGGCCGCATGGCGCCGACGGGGGCGTTTGGTACCGCGGGCACCCCCGGCATGGCGGGCTTGGCGGGCTCGGCCTCGGCCGCCGCGCCCGCGCCCGGCTGGGAAACCCTGCTGGCGGGCGAGGCCCGCGCGATGCTGGAGGCGGGCCAGCCCGAAGTGATGGACGCGCTCACGCGCCGCTTCGAGAAGGCGGTGCTGGAGGCCGCGCTGGGCGTCACCCGCGGCCGCCGCGTCGAGGCCGCGACCCGGCTCGGCATCGGCCGCAACACCATCACGCGCAAGCTGCAGGAACTGGGCTTCGATTGAGCGGCGCGAGCGATCGCGCAATACAAAACGCCACGGTGCAAGCCGTGGCGTTTTTGTTTGGGAGGTCCGCGTCGGTGTTCAGCCCCGGCGCGTTCCAACCGTGAAGGCGAACTCGCCCAGTCCCGCCACGCCGCCGCGCACCGCATCGCCCGGCTGCAGTTTGCCGACGCCGGCCGGCGTGCCGGTAAAGATCAGGTCGCCGGGAGCCAGCGCCACGCTCTGCGAGATATAGGCGATGACATCGGCCACCGGCCAGATCATCTCGTTCAGGTCGCCCTGCTGCCGCACCTCGCCGTTGACCTCGAGCCAGATGCGGCCCTGGGCCGGATGGCCGACCGCGCCGACTGGCTGCAGCGGCCCGCACGGACCGGACGCGTCGAAGGCCTTCGACCAGTCCCACGGCCGGCTCATCGACTTGGCGACGTCCTGCAGGTCGCGGCGCGTCAGGTCCACGCCGACGCCATAGCCCCACACATGCTCCAGCGCGCGCTCGACGGCGATGTCGGTGCCGCCCTTGCCGATCGCCACCACCATTTCGATCTCGTGGTGCAGGTTGTCGGTCAGCGGGGGATAGGGCACGGTCCCTTGCGCGGGCACCACCGCATCGGCCGGCTTGGTGAAGAAGAACGGCGGCTCGCGGTCCGGATCCTTGCCCATCTCGCGCGCATGGGCGGCGTAGTTGCGTCCCACGCAGAACACGCGGCGGATGGGGAAGCGGGCGTTGCTGCCGGCGACGGCCACGCTGGCCTGCTCGACGGGCGGAATCACGAATTCGGTCATGGTGTGATGGGATGAAGAAGGGATGCGGGGCGTCAGGCGATATCGACCACTGGACGATATTGGCGATATCGCAAGACGGCGAAATCGGCGACATCGACAGGATCGGAGCCGATTGTACTGAGCAGGACTCGCAATATGAAACGAATCATTTTGGGGCTGAGCATCGAAAACTCCGATGGATGATGCGCGGACTGGGCTGGCCCCAAACCAAAATAATTTTTTGGTTAATCGGTGCGGCAACCGCTTCTTCCGCGTCCCGCTCGTCTCCACACTTGCCGTCACGGCGACCCGTGCCTCCATGCGTTCGCACGCGAGGCACGAGGACCGCCCCGGCATAACGAGATCAGGAGACCCCCATGACCACCAAGCCGCCTCCGGCATCCAGCGCCACATCCCGCCCCCGCCCCACATCCCGCGCCGCAGCCCGTCCGGTACTCCGCCGAACCTGGCTGCGCGCCGGCCTGCTCGCGCTGTCCGCGCCGCTGTGGGCCGCGCTCGCGCCCGCCGCCCTGGCCGCCTACCCGGACAAGCCGGTGCGCCTCGTGATTCCCTATCCGCCGGGCGGCGCCACCGACGTGATCGGCCGCATCGTCGCCGCCCGGCTCGGCGAGGCGCTGGGCCAGCAGGTCGTGGTGGAGAACCGCGGCGGCGCCGGCGGCAATATCGGCGCCGAGGCCGTGGCCAGGAGCGCGCCGGACGGCTACACGCTGCTGATGGGCGCGCTGACCTCGCATTCGACGATGGCCACGCTGGAGAAAGGGCGGCTGCGCTACGATCTGCTGAAGGACTTCGTGCCGGTGATGGTGGTCGGCTCGGTGCCGCTGGTCGTGGTGGTCAATCCGCAGCTGCCGGTCACCACGCTGCAGCAGTTGATCCAGTACGGCAAGGCCCATCCGGGCAAGCTGAACTATGCGAGCTCGGGCGCCGGCGCGCCGCAGCGGATGGCGGCCGAGATCTTCCGCAAGGAGGCAAGCATCGACATGGTGCACGTCCCCTACAAGGGCAGCGGCCCGGCGATGACCGACCTCGTCGCCGGGCAGGTCAACATGATGGTCGAGACCGTGCCGGCGGCGCAGCCCTTCATCAAGAGCGGGCAACTGCGGCCGGTTGCGGTGGCGGCGGCAAAACGGATCTCGATGCTGCCCGACGTGCCCGCGGCCGGAGAGAGCGGCATGCCGGCGCTCGACGTCAGCTCGACCTTCGGCGTGCTGGCGCCGGCCGGCACGCCGGCGCCGGTGGTGCAGCGCCTGAATGCCGCGCTGGCGAAGATGCTGGAGATGCCGGCGGTCAAGGCGCAGTTCCTGCAGCAGGGCGTCTACGCCTTGCCCCCGAGCTCGCCCGACAAGGCCGCCGAGCGCCTGCGCGACGAGGTGACCCGCTGGCAGAAGGTCATCACCGAGGCCGGCATCGAGTCGGATAGTTGAGGCCCGGCGCCGGCCCGATGCCACGCCTCCCATGCCACTGCACCGACCCCGCCTCCAGGCAACGACGCAAGCAACGACGAAAGCAACGACGAAAGCCACGACCAATCAACGACGATGAGCACCACGCCCAGCAATCCCGCAACCCCCAAGTCTCCCGCATCCACCGATGACAGCCAGCGCGACACCGGAAGCGATACCCGCAGCGATGTTCGCCCCGACGCCGGCCTGCGCAAGGGCCTGACCAACTACGGCGACCAAGGCTTCTCGCTGTTCCTGCGCAAGGCCTTCATCAAGGGCTCCGGCTATACCGATGCCGCGCTCGACCGGCCGGTGATCGGCATCGCCGATACCGGCAGCGCCTTCAATCCCTGCCACGGCAACATGCCGCAGCTGATCGAGGCCGTGAAGCGCGGCATCCTGCTGGCGGGCGGGTTGCCGATGCCGTTTCCGACCATCTCGATCCACGAGAGCTTCGCCGCGCCGACCAGCATGGTGCTGCGCAACCTGATGTCGATGGATACCGAGGAGATGATCCGCGCGCAGCCGATGGATGCGGTGGTGCTGATCGGCGGCTGCGACAAGACCGTGCCCGCGCAGCTGATGGGCGCGGCCTCGGCGGGCGTGCCGGCGATCCAGCTGGTGACCGGCGCGATGCTGACCGGCTCGCATCGCGGCGAGCGCGTGGGTGCCTGTACCGATTGCCGCCGCTACTGGGGCAAGTTCCGCGCGGGCGAGATCGACGCGCACGAGACCGCGCAGGTCAACGACCAACTGGTGGCCAGCGTCGGCACCTGTTCGGTGATGGGCACCGCCAGCACGATGGCCTGCCTGACCGAGGCGATGGGCATGAGCCTGCCCGGCGCCGCCACGCCGCCGGCCGTCACCGCCGACCGCATCCGCATCGCCGAACTGACCGGCACGCGCGCGGTGGCGATGGCGCGCGAGCGGCTGACCATCGACAAGGTGCTGACGCCGGCCGCGTTCGAGAACGCGATGCGCGTGCTGCTGGCGATCGGCGGTTCGACCAACGGCATCGTGCATCTGGCCGCGATCGCGGGACGCATGGGCCTGGACATCGACATGCAGGCGCTGGACCGCATGGGCCGCGAGACGCCGGTGCTGCTCGACCTGAAGCCCAGCGGCCAGCATTACATGGAGGACTTCCACAAGGCCGGTGGCATGGCCACGTTGCTGCGCGAGCTGCGGCCGCTGCTGCGGCTCGACGCGCTGACCGTGACGGGACGCACGCTGGGCGAGGAACTCGATGCCGCCGGGCCCGGCTTCGCGCAGGACGTGGTGCGCCCGATCGCCGATCCGATCTATCCGCAGGGCGGCATCGCCGTGCTGGGCGGCAACCTGGCGCCGGGCGGCGCGATCATCAAGCAGTCCGCCGCCGACGCCGCGCTGATGGAGCACGAGGGCCGCGCGGTGGTGTTCGAGAACTCGCAGGACCTGGTCGAGCGCATCGACAGCGACGATCTCGACGTCCATGCCGACGATGTGCTGGTGCTGAAGAACATCGGTCCGAAAGGCGCCCCCGGCATGCCGGAGGCGGGCTATATCCCGATCCCGCGCAAGCTGGCGCGCGCCGGGGTCAAGGACATGGTGCGCATCTCGGATGGACGCATGAGCGGCACCGCGTTCGGCACCGTGGTGCTGCATGTCACGCCGGAGGCCGCGGTGGGCGGACCGCTGGCGCACGTGCGCACCGGCGACCGGATTCGCCTGAGCGTCAGCCGCCGCGAGCTGAGCCTGCTGGTGGCGGAGGACGAGCTGGAGCGGCGCCGTGCGGCCAATCCGGTGCGCGAGCCCAGCGCGCCGCGGGGCTACCTGAAGCTGTTCCTGCAGACGGTGACGCAGGCGGACCGGGGCGTCGATTTCGACTTCCTGCGCGCCGCCGAATCGCGCGGCAAGACGCCGCAGGCGCCGGAGTAGATTGCAGGTCGATAGAAGTCGCCGCGGCGCGGGCGGCCCCTGGGCTGCCCTTGGCGTTCCCCTTGGCGCCGCCATGGAGCGCCACCCTTGGCGTCTCGCTAGCGCACCCTTCGCGCCCGGTGAGCACACCGTTAGCGCCCAGTTAGCGCCCAGTTAGCGCCCCTTGGCGCTGCCCGGTCGCGCTCGCCGCATGCTGGAGCAGCGTGCGCGCCAGCGCGCCGTGCGCGGCGTGCGGCGACCACAGCAGGCCGACCTGCCGCACCGGCGCGCGGCCCGGCAGCGCAATGCGCGCGACGCGAATGCCTTCGGGCCAGGGCGGTGTCCAGTCCGGTACCAGCGACACGCCGATGCCCTGGTGCACCATCGTCGCGATCGCGTTCAGCGCGTCGATCTCGAGCCGCTCGTGCGGCACGATGTTGTGCTCGTGCAGATAGCGGTCGGCCACCATGCCGCCCCACATGCCGCGGTCGTAGCGGATGAACGGCTCGGTGGCGAGCAGTTCGTGCGCGCCGCGCTCGGCCATCGATTCGGGCGCCAGCACGATGAACGGTTCGCGCACCAGCACGTGCCACTCGAACGCCTTCGGAATCGCGAACTGCGGCGCCACGATGATGCCGGCATCGAGATCGCCGCCGACGATGCGGCGATACAGGTGCGAGGACGAACCCGGTTCGACGAAGATCTTCAACTGGGGATGCGCGGCGTAGACGCGCTTGAGGATCGGCGGCAGCAGACCCGTCAGCGCCGAGGTCGACACGCCGAGCCGCAGTTCCCCCAGCAGGCTGTCGTCGTGCGCGACCGCGTTCAGGTCGCGCACATCGCGCACCACCGCGCGCGCCTTCGGCAGGATGCGCAGCCCGCCCTGGGTCGGCACCACGGTGCGTCCGGCGCGCTGCACCAGCGGCGTATCCAGCGATTCCTCCAGCGCCTTGACGCGCGCCGCGATGGCGGCCGGCGTCAGGCCCAGGCGCCGTGCCGCTTCGGCGAACGAGCCGTGCTCGACCACGGCGACGAAACTCTGCAGGTAGCGAATGTCCACGGCGGGGCAGGCCTCTTGTTGTCGTAGGGAGTCGTAAGGGGGCAGCGGGACGCAGCAGCACGCAGCGGGGCGTAGCGGCGCGGCAGATGTTAGCAAAGCGCGGTCGGGATACCGGGCTGTTCGCCCCGGTGGAACCCAAAAAACATTATCGTTTGAAGCAGCCGTTCGATGCTGTTTTCGCGGATTGGCGGTTCCTAGAATGGCCCCATTCCTTGATCGCCATTCGTCGAGCCCGATCCATCGGGCCAGCCGCCCAGGCGCCCATCCCCGGAGACAGCCATGACCGAGTCCGCCCGCCCACGCGGCGTCTTTTCCCCCGTGCTCACGCCGTTCACCGACGGCTATGCGCCCGACGCGCGGCGTTTCGTGCGGCATTGCCGCTGGCTGATCGAGCAGGGCGTCGGGCTGGCCGTGTTCGGCACCAATTCCGAGGCCAACTCGTTGTCGCTGGACGAGAAGCGCGGCCTGCTGGACCGGCTGCTGGACGCCGGCATTCCGCCGGATCGCCTGATGCCCGGCACCGGCGCCTGCGCGCTGCCGGACGCCATCGCGCTGACGCGCCACGCGGTCACCGCGGGCTGCGCCGGCGTGCTGATGCTGCCGCCGTTCTACTACAAGGGCGTCAGCGACGATGGCCTGTTCCGCGCGTTTGCCGAGGTCATCGAGGCGGTCGGTGGCACGGCCGGCGAGGCGGCCGACGAGACGGCCCGCAATGCGCGCCTGCGCGTCTACCTGTACCACATCCCCGCGGTCAGCCAGGTGCCACTGGGCCTGGACCTGATCGACCGGCTGCTGACCGCCTATCCCGGCATCGTCGCCGGCATCAAGGACAGCTCCGGCGATCTCGCCAACACGCGTGCCATGATCGAGCGCTTCGGCGCGCGCGGCTTCGATGTCTTCGCCGGAACCGAGGCGATCCTGCTGGAAACCATGCGTGCGGGCGGGGCGGGCTGCATCACCGCCACCGGCAACGTCAATCCCGCGCCGATCGTCGACCTGTACGCCAACTGGCAGGCGGCCGATGCCGATGCGCGGCAGGCCGCGCTGAACCGCACGCGCGCGGCCTTCCAGCAGTTCCCGATGATTGCCGCGATGAAGGAAGCGATCGCGGTGCAGAGCGCCGACGGCGGCTGGCGCACGGTGCGGCCGCCGCTGACCGAGCTGCAGGAAGGGCAGCGCGCGCTGCTGGGTCAGGCGCTCGATGCGCTGGGCTTTGCGATGCCGGGGGCGGAACGGCTCGCGGCCTGATGGCATCCGCATCTCGGCGCCGACTCGGGCACCGAACCGGGCTTCGATCCGAGCTGCGACCCGGGTATGCCACGGCATGCCTGAAACCCGCACAACAACATACAACGACACCCCAGGAGACGACCATGACCTTCACCAACCAGCCATGCCGGCCATCCCGGCGCATCGCCGGCCTTCGCCACACCCTGTACGCCCGAGCGGCCGGATTGGCCACGACGGCCCTGATGGCCCTTGCGGCCGGCCCCGCCGCGGCCGCCACCGACGCCTTTCCCAGCAAGCCGATCCGCGTGGTGGTCGGCTTCGCGCCCGGCGGCGGCGCGGACATCGTCGCGCGCCAGCTCGGCGCGCAGCTGTCGAAACAGATGGGTCAATCGGTGGTGGTCGAGAACCGGCCCGGCGCGACCGGCACCATCGCCGCGTCGAACGTCGCGCAGTCGCCGGCGGACGGCTATTCGATGATGCTGGCCTCGCAGTCGACCATGGTGATCGCGCCGAGCATGTACGCGAAGCTGCCGTTCGATCCGCTGAAGGACTTCATTCCGGTGACGCAGGTGGTATCGATGCCGCTGGTGATGGTGGTCAATCCGTCGGTGCCCGCCACCACGGTGAAGGAGGTGGCCGAGCTGGTGCGTGCCGGCAAGCTGACCAGCTATGCCTCGTCCGGACCCGGCGGCCCGCAGCATATCGCCGGCGAACTGTTCAACACCATGAGCGGCATCAAGCTGACGCATGTGCCTTACAAGGGCGAGTCGGCCGCGCTGACCGATGTGATCGCCGGCAATGTGCCGGTGATGTTCGCCAACGTGCCGGTGGCGGCGCCGTTCATCAAGTCGGGCAAGCTGAAGGCGATCGCGGTCTCGAGCCTGGCCCGCGCCCCGAGCCTGCCGCAGGTGCCGACGGTGGCCGAAGCGGGGCTGAAGGATTTCGAGGTGCTGACCTGGTACGGCTTGTTCCTGCCCGCCAGCACGCCGCGCCCGATCGCCGCGCGCATCAGCGACGAGGTCGCGCAGGCACTGAAGGAGCCGGGCCTGCGCGCCAAGTTCGCCGAGCAGGGCCTGAATATCCTGGGCACCAATCCCGAGCAGTTCGGCAAGTTCATGACGGGCGAAGTCCCGAAATGGGCGGCGGTGGTGAAGGCGTCGAATATCCGGCCGGAGTAAGCCCGACCCCGCCTTCGCGCCGAAACGCCGAAACGCCAAACGCCGAAACGCCAAACGCCAAACGCCAAACGCCAAACGCCAAACGCGAAACGCGAAGCGCCGAAGCGCCGAAGCGCCGAAGCGCCGAACGCGGGTCTCTATCCCAATCCCATTTCTCTGACACGCAACACGGAAACAAGCGCCGTATGGAAGCTCGCCACGACAAGACCCTGCTGGGCCCCTGCATCCGCCTGCATCCCGCCGACAACGTCCTGGTCGCGCGCATGGATGTCGGCATCGGCGCGCAGGTGCCGGGCCAGCCCTGGACCACGCGCGCCCAAGTGCCGGCCGGCCACAAGATCGCCGCGCGGGCCATCCGCGCCGGGGAGCCGATCGTCAAGTACAACGTCTGCATCGGCTTCGCCGCGACCGACATCGCGCCGGGCAGCTATGTCCATTCGCACAACGTCAGCTTCCAGGAGTACGAGCGCGACTACGCCTATGGCCGCGACTATGTGCCGGTGGAGCGCGTGCCGGCGTCGCGCCAGGCGATGTTCGACGGCATCGTGCGGGCCGATGGCCGCGTCGCGACGCGCAACTATGTCGGCATCCTGTCGACCGTCAACTGCTCGGCCACCGTGGTGCGCAAGATCGCGGAGTGGTTCACGCCCGAGCGGCTGGCCGACTATCCGAATGTCGACGGCGTGGTGGCCTTCAGCCATTCGCTGGGCTGCGGCATGGAGATGACCGGCGAGCCGATGGACCTGCTGCGGCGGACCATGGCCGGCTACGCGCGCCATGCCAACCTTGGCGGCGCGCTGATCGTCGGGCTGGGCTGCGAGCGCAACCAGTTGAAGGGCCTGCTGGAGACGCAGTCGCTGCAGGACGGCCCCTTGCTGCGCACCTTCGTGATGCAGGACAGCGGCGGCACGCGCAAGACCATCGAGGCCGGCATCGCCGCGGTGATGGCGCTGCTGCCCGAGGCCAACCGCGTCGAGCGCCGGCCGGTGCCGGCCAGCCACCTGACCGTCGGCCTGCAGTGCGGCGGCTCGGACGGCTTTTCGTCGATCACCGCCAATCCGGCGCTGGGCGCCGCGGTGGACCTGCTGGTGCGCCACGGCGGCACCGCGATCCTGTCGGAGACGCCGGAGATTTATGGCGTCGAACACACGCTGACGCGGCGGGCGGTCAGCCGCGCGGTCGGCGAGAAGCTGGTCGAGCGGATCCGCTGGTGGAAGGACGAGTATTCGGTCGGACGCGATGTGCAGATCAACGGGCAGGTCAGCCCCGGCAACCAGATGGGCGGGCTGGCCAACATCTTCGAGAAGTCGCTGGGCTCGTCGATGAAGGGCGGCACCGGGCCGCTGATGGCGGTCTACCGCTATGCCGAGCCGGTGACCGAACATGGCCTGGTCTTCATGGATACGCCGGGCTATGACCCGGTGTCGGCCACCGGGCAGATCGCCGGCGGCGCCAACCTGATCGCGTTTACCACCGGGCGCGGCTCGATGTTCGGCGCCAAGCCGGTGCCCAGCGTCAAGCTGGCCACCAACTCGCCGATGTACCGCCGGCTGGAGGAGGACATGGACCTGAACTGCGGCACCATCCTCGACGGCGAGAAGACCATCGAGCAGGTCGGCGAGGAGATCTTCCAGCTGATGCTGCGCACCGCGTCGGGGCAGCGTTCGAAGAGCGAGCTGCTGGGGCTGGGCGACAACGAGTTCGTGCCTTGGCACATTGGCATCATGAGTTGATGCCAGAGGCCGGTGTCGGCGCCGGGCCGGGCGGCGGTGCGGTAGTACGGTAGTACGGCGGTGCGGCGGTGCGAACGTGCGGTGGCGCGGCAGTGCGCCAGTGCGGCAGGGCCCCTGGGCGGCTCGGCGCCTAGCCGGCGTCCCGCGCCGCCAGCAGCGCGTCCACCATCTCGGCAAAGCCTTCGCCGCCGGCGGCCTCGGTCACATAGGCCGGCGGCACCGGCAGCGGCAGGATCTCGCGCACATTGGCCACGCCGACGGACAGCGGGAAGTGGGCGAACATCGCGGCGTCGTTGGCCGAATCGCCGATGAACACCCATTCGTCGCGCTGGGCGTCCAGGTCGGCGCCGAGCAGTTCGGCCGCGCACAGGCGGCTGGTGCTGAGCTTGTCGTGCCGGCCGAACCAGCCGTTGACATGGATCGAGCTGACGGTGGCGGTCATGCCGGCCTCGCGCATCAGCGCGACGATGCGGTCCACCGCCGCGGGCGGCAGCGGCGCGACATCCTCGGCATGGTCGATCGCCAGGTCGGCCGCGTGCCAGTGCTGGTCGGACGCCAGCGCGCAGCCGGGCACCTCCCGCAGGATCCGCTGCGCCAGTTCGTCGATGCGCCGCAGGTTGCGCGCGCGCGTATCGGCGTCGTCGATGAAGCGCGTGACCAGGCGCCCGTCGCGCAGGTGCGAGTAGAACGCGCCGTTCTCGCCGATGATCGCGTCGACCGGCCACAACCGCGTCAGGATTTCCGCCCAGGCGATGCAGCGCCCGGTGACCGGAATCACCTGCAGGCCCGCGTGCCGCAGGCGTTCGATGGCCAGATAGGTCTGCGCCGGCAGGCGGCCGGCGGTGGTCAGCGTGCCGTCGATATCGGTCAGCACGCCGCGCACGCGGCGCAGCGCCGCGGCGGGCAGCGCAGCCGGAAAGACGGGGAGGTCGGGGAGGGTTTGCGGGGTCGGCATGGCGGCGCATTGTACCTCGCAAGTTGCGTCGCCTAAGCTATGTCACGGCGCTGTCATCTTGCCTTCGCCCGGGGCCGATTGGGCCCGAAGCCGCGTGGACATTGGTAGAAACGCTCGGTTTCTCGGCGCGCGCTGGCGGAGTAACATCCGCTTGTCACAAAAAATGCATACATTCAGCCGGTTTCCGACTGGATGACGCAATAAACGAGGAGAGCCGTCGATGACCATCCCCCGCACCATCACCATCAAGCTTGCCGCCGCGGCCGCCGCCGTGGCCGCGCTGTCCGCCACCGGCGCCGCGCACGCCGCCGTCGAAGTGCAATGGTGGCATGCCATGCAGGGCGCGTTGAACGACAAGGTCAACGAGGTTGCCAGCAAGTTCAACGCCAGCCAGACCGAGTACAAGATCGTGCCGGTCAACAAGGGCAACTACGATGAAACCCTGGCGGCCGGCATCGCCGCCTTCCGCGCCGGCGGCGCGCCGGCGATCCTGCAGGTGTTCGAGGTCGGCACCGCCACCATGATGAGCGCCAAGGGCGCGATCAAGCCGGTCTCGACCGTGATGAAGGAAGCCGGCGAGAAGTTCGACCAGAAGGTCTACATCCCGGCGGTGGCGGGCTACTACACGTCCGCCAAGGGCGAGATGCTGTCGTTCCCGTTCAACAGCTCGACCACGGTCTTCTACTACAACAAGGACGCCTTCAAGAAGGCCGGCCTCGATCCCGAGAAGCCGCCCAAGACCTGGCCCGAGGTGATGCAGTACTCGGCCAAGATCAAGGCCTCGGGCGGCAACTGCGCCTACACCACCGACTGGCAGGGCTGGGTTCACCTGGAGAGCTTCTCGGCCTGGCACAACACGCTGTACGCGACCAAGAACAACGGCTTCGGCGGCACCGATACGCGCCTGGTGTTCAACAGCCCGCTGCACGTCAAGCACATCTCGAATCTGCAGGACATGGTCAAGAAGGGCTACTTCAGCTACGGCGGCCGCAAGGCCGAGTCGGGCGCGAAGTTCTTCAACGGCGAATGCGCGATGTTTACCGGCTCGTCGGCGACGCTGGCCAACGTGCGCAAGAACGCCAAGTTCGCGTTTGGCGTGTCGCAGCTGCCGTACTACCCGGACGTGCCGGGCGCCCCGCAGAACACCATCATCGGCGGCGCCTCGCTGTGGGTGATGGCCGGCCGCAAGCCCGAGGAATACAAGGGCGTGGCCAAGTTCTTCACCTTCCTGTCGCGCCCGGAGATCCAGGCCGACTGGCACCAGGCCACCGGCTATCTGCCGGTCACGATGGCGGCGTATGAGCTGACCAGGAAGTCGGGCTTCTACGAGAAGAATCCGGGCGCCGACGTGTCGGTGCAGCAGATGGTCGTCAAGACCACCGACAAGTCTCGCGGCGTGCGGCTGGGCAATATGGTCCAGGTGCGCACCGTGGTCGACGAGGAACTGGAAGCGGTCTGGGCCGGCAAGAAGGAGCCCAAGGAAGCCCTCGATACCGCGGTCAAGCGCGGCAACGAGCTGCTCGAACGCTTCCAGCGCACCGCCAAGGAATAAGCGGCGGCCAGCGGGCGGCGGCCCCTTCCGGTTTGCCGCCCGCGATTCGTTCCGGCTTCTGCCGCCGCGCCGCCGTGCCGCCGTACCGATGCGGCGGGCGGCCGGTCCGAGGCAGGTCCAATTTCCCCCGGGGCGCCGCGACGGCGCTCCTTTGTCATCGCCACGCATGGAAAAACGCGTCGTCTTCCGTTCGCCCTGGCTGCCGTATCTGCTGGTGCTGCCGCAGATCGCGATCACGCTGATCTTCTTTTTCTGGCCCGCGGGCCAGGCGCTGTACCAGTCGGTGCTGCAGCAGGACGCCTTCGGCATCAGCCTCGAATATGTCGGCGCGGCCAACTTCATGACGCTGTGGAACGACCCGAACTACATCGAGTCGTTCCGCGTGACCGCGATCTTCGCGGTCGGGGTGGCGCTGCTGGGCATGTCGTTCGCGCTGCTGCTCGCCTATTTCGCCGATCGCGCGCTGCGCGGCGCGGTCGCCTACAAGACGCTGCTGATCTGGCCCTATGCGGTGGCGCCGGCGGTGGCCGGCGTGCTGTGGATGTTCCTGTTCAATCCGACACTGGGCATCGTCTCGTACGTGCTGCGCCAGATGGGCGTGGACTGGAACTTCCTGCTCAATGGCGACCAGGCCATGCTGCTGGTGATCATCGCCGCGGCGTGGAAGCAGGTCAGCTACAACTTCCTGTTCTTCCTGGCCGGGCTGCAGAGCATCCCGCGCTCGCTGATCGAGGCCGCGGCGATCGACGGTGCCGGCCCGTGGCGCCGCTTCTGGTCGATCGTATTCCCGCTGCTGTCGCCGACCACCTTCTTCCTGATGGTGATCAACGTGGTGTACGCGTTCTTCGACACCTTCGCCATCATCGACGCGGTGACGCACGGCGGGCCGTTCAATTCGACCAACACGCTGGTCTACAAGGTCTATCACGACGGCTTCCGCGGCATGGACATCGGCGGCTCGGCGGCGCAGTCCGTGATCCTGATGGCGATCGTGATCGCGCTGACGGTGGTGCAGTTCCGCTACGTCGAGCGGCGCGTCCAGTATTGAACGTCGACGAATGCAGACCGCAGACAGGTATCCCTCATGGTAGAACGGCGTCCCTTCCTCGATTTCCTGACCCACGTGGTGCTGATCATCGGCATCCTGATCGTGGCCTTTCCGGTCTATGTGACCTTCGTCGCCTCGACGCTGACCGCGGAGGAGGTGCTCGACGCGCCGATGACGCTGATCCCCGGCCCGCACCTGCTGGAGAACTACCGCACCGTGCTGTTCTCCGGCGTCGGCGTGGCGGCGGCCCCGGTGTCGACCATGCTGATGAACAGCATGATCATGGCGCTGGGCATTTCGCTGGGCAAGATCGCGATCTCGATCATCTCGGCCTTCGCGGTGGTGTACTTCAAGTTCCCGCTGCGCAAGACCTTCTTCTGGATGATCTTCATCACGCTGATGCTGCCGGTCGAGGTGCGCATCCTGCCGACCTACGAGGTGGTGTCGGACCTGGGCATGCTCGACAGCTATGTCGGCCTGACGGTGCCGCTGATCGCGTCGGCCACCGCGACCTTCCTGTTCCGGCAGTTCTTCCTGACCGTGCCGGACGAACTGGCCGAGGCCGCGCGCATCGACGGGGCGGGGCCGATGCGGTTCTTCCTCGACGTGCTGCTGCCGCTGTCCAAGACCAGCATCGCGGCGCTGTTCGTGATCCAGTTCATCTACGGCTGGAACCAGTACCTGTGGCCGCTGTTGATCACCACGCAGAAGTCGATGATCCCGGTGGTGGTCGGCGTCACGCAGATGATCTCGCGCTCGGGCGATGCCGCCACCGAGTGGAACCTGGTGATGGCGACCGTGCTGCTGGCGATGATCCCGCCCGCGGTGGTGGTGATCCTGATGCAGAAGTGGTTTGTGAAGGGATTGGTGGAGACCGAGAAGTAGCGGAATCCCGCACTGTGTTCCTCGCCTTTCCCGTACCCGGGGAGAGGGGAAAGCCTACCGACAAAGATCGGGCAACACCCATCGAACAACAGAAACACATGGCAAAACTGTCGCTCCGAAACGTACAGAAGACCTACGCCGGCAATGTCGCCGCCGTGCATGGCATCGACATGGAGATCGACGATGGCGAGTTCATCGTGATCGTCGGCCCGTCGGGCTGCGGCAAGTCGACGCTGCTGCGGATGGTCGCGGGGCTCGAGACCATCACCGGCGGCGAGGTCCATATCGGCGATCGCGTGGTCAATCGGCTGGAGCCGGCCGAGCGCGATATCGCGATGGTGTTCCAGAACTACGCGCTCTATCCGCACATGACGGTCTACGACAACATGGCGTACGGCCTGAAGATCCGCGGCATGCCGAAGGCCGAGATCGAACAGCGCGTGCGCCATGCCGCCGGCATTCTCGAGCTGGCGCCGCTGCTCGAGCGCAAGCCGCGCCAGCTGTCGGGCGGCCAGCGCCAGCGGGTGGCGATGGGACGCGCGATCGTGCGCGAGCCGGCGGTGTTCCTGTTCGACGAGCCGCTGTCCAACCTGGACGCCAAGCTGCGCGTGCAGATGCGGCTGGAACTGAAGGAGCTGCATCGGCGCCTGCGCACCACCAGCCTCTATGTCACGCACGACCAGGTCGAGGCGATGACGCTGGCCGATCGGATGATGGTGCTCAACGGCGGACGCGTGGAGCAGATCGGCACGCCGCTCGAGGTCTATGCGCGGCCGGCCAGCATCTTCGTTGCCGGCTTCATCGGCTCGCCGCCGATGAACCTGATTCCGGTGCAGCGCAACGAGGCGGGGCAGGGCACGGTGCCATCGGATGCGCAGATGCGCGTGCTCGGACCGGACGGCCAGCCATCCGAGGCCACGCTGGGCCATCTGCCGATGGGCCTGCATCTGCCGCAGCAGGCGCTGCTGGGTTTGCGGCCCGAGCATGTGGAACCGTGCGCCCCGCACGAAGCCATCGCACAGATCGACGTGCGCGTGGTCGAGGCGCTGGGCGCGGACTCGTTCGCCTACGGCACGCTCGGCGGCCAGCAGGTGGTGGTCCGGCTCGACGGCCATATGCAGGTGCGGGCGGGAGAGAAGCTGCCGGTCACCGCATCGAGCGAGCACCTGCACTTCTTCGACCACGCCAGCGGCAAGCGGATCGAGGCCTGAGATGGCAGCCGAGCGCCAGTCCACCGAGGCCGGGACCGCAGCCGGCCAAACCGCAGTTGCTCGGACCGCGGCGGCCGGGACCGCAGCCGCCGCGACCGCAGTCGGCGCGACCGCAGCCGCCGGCACGCTGCCGCCCTGGCCCTATCCGCGCACGATCGCCCATCGCGGCGCCGGCAAGCTGGCGCCCGAGAACACGCTGGCGGCCTTCCGCCACGGCGCCTCGTTCGGCTATCGGATGTTCGAGTTCGACGTCAAGCTGTCGGCCGACGGCAAGGCGGTGCTGCTGCACGACGCGACGCTCGAGCGCACCACCAGCGGCCGCGGCCGCGCCGATGCGCTGACGCTGGGCGAACTCGCCCAGCTCGACGCCGGCAGCTGGCACAGCCCGGCCTATGCCGGCGAGCCGATCCCGACGCTGGCGGCGATCGCGGCCTACACGCGCGCCAACGGCCTGCACGTCAATATCGAGATCAAGCCGGTGCCGGGGACCGAGGCCCGCACCGGCGCGGCGGTCGCGCTCGACGCGCTGGCGCTGTGGGCCGGCGCCGCCGTGCCGCCGCTGCTGTCGTCGTTCTCCGAGGCGGCGCTGGAAGCCGCGCGCCGGGTCGCGCCGGACCTGCCACGCGCGCTGCTGCTCGACACGCTGCCCGCCGACTGGCTGGACCGGCTGGCGCGGCTGGGCTGCGTCGCGCTGGACGCCAATCATCGGGAATTGAATCAAGATGTGATTGAAGCGGCGCACCGGGCCGGCTATCGGGTCGCCTGCTATACCGTCAACGAGCCTGACCGTGCCGCGGCGCTGCTGGGGTGGGGCGTCGACGCGGTGATTACCGACGCGGTCGACCGGATCCCCCCGCGCGACGGAACATGAAGCGGTGAAAGCGGTAAAGGCGGAGCGGTAAAAAGCAGAATGAAAGCCGTCTGAAAGAAAGCGACGGCATTTCGCAACAGCCATTCCCCGCTGCGAACGGGGTTTTCGGCTGGGAAAACCGGCAAGGCGCGCAATACCGCGGGAAATCGTTGGATCGGTGTTGCACTACCGGAAAAGAGCGGTGGACGTTTGCGCAAACGTGCTATTCTTACGCGCAGTGAAGACTTAGGTCCTTCCCCGCACAACTTGCCCTTCCGGGCTTCTGCGCGCCGGCACCCCAGTGGTGCCGTTTGCTTAGGGGCCTTCAAGAGTTGTTTGCAATCCGCTAACCGGTCAAGCCGTGTCGCGGAAGGTTGATAAACCCGCTTAACTTCGGCATACCCGAAGAATAGTGAGCGCCCCATGATGCAGCAGTATCAGAGCAATTCGTACCTCTTCGGCGGCAACGCGCCGTACGTGGAAGAGCTGTACGAAGCCTACCTCCAGAATCCCGCCTCCGTCCCCGACAACTGGCGCGCGTACTTCGACGCGATGCAGAACGTGCCGGCCGCGAACGGCACCGCCTCCCGAGACATTCCCCACGCACCGATCGTCGCCTCGTTCGCCGAGCGCGCCAAGCAGGGCCCGATCCGCACCATCGTCGCCTCGGCCGATGCCGACATGGGCCGCAAGCGCGTCGCCGCGACCCAGCTGATCGCCGCCTACCGCAACATCGGTTCGCACTGGGCCGACCTCGATCCGCTCAAGCGCCAGGAGCGTCCGCCCCTGCCGGATCTGGATCCCGCCTTCTACGGCTTCTCCGAGGCCGACCTCGACATCGTCTTCAATGCCAGCAACACCTATTTCGGCAAGGAGTCGATGAGCCTGCGCGAGCTGCTGCAGAACCTGCGCGAGACGTATTGCAGCAGCATCGGCGCCGAATTCATGTACATCAGCGACCAGGCGCAGAAGCGCTGGTGGCAGGAGCGCCTGGAGTCGACGCGCGCCCGTCCGGTGTTCACGGCCGAGAAGAAGAAGCACATCCTCGAGCGCCTGACCGCCGCCGAAGGCCTGGAGCGCTTCCTGCATACCAAGTACGTCGGCCAGAAGCGCTTCTCGCTGGAAGGCGGCGAGAGCTTCATCGCCGCGATGGACGAGCTGATCCAGCGCGCCGGCAAGCAGGGCGTGCAGGAAATCGTCATCGGCATGGCCCACCGCGGCCGCCTGAACGTGCTGGTCAACACGCTGGGCAAGATGCCCGCCGACCTGTTCGCCGAATTCGAAGGCAAGCACGTCGACGATCTGCCGGCAGGCGACGTCAAGTACCACAAGGGCTTCTCCAGCGATGTGTCGACGGAAGGCGGCCCGGTCCACCTGTCGCTCGCCTTCAACCCGTCGCACCTGGAAATCGTCAACCCGGTGGTCGAGGGCTCGGCCAAGGCGCGCCAGGAGCGCCGCGGCGAAGCCGGCCATCGCGAGGTGCTGCCGGTGCAGGTGCACGGCGACGCGGCCTTCGCCGGCCAGGGCGTCGTGATGGAAACGCTGAACCTGGCCCAGACCCGCGGCTACGGTACCGGCGGCACGATGCACATCGTGATCAACAACCAGATCGGCTTCACCACCTCGGACCCGCGCGACGCCCGTTCGACGCTGTACTGTACCGACGTGGTCAAGATGATCGAAGCGCCGGTGCTGCACGTCAACGGCGACGATCCCGAGGCCGTCGTGTTCGCGATGCAGCTGGCGGTCGACTACCGCATGGAGTTCAAGAAGGATGTCGTCGTCGACATCATCTGCTTCCGCAAGCTGGGCCACAACGAGCAGGACACCCCGGCGGTCACGCAGCCGCTGATGTACAAGAAGATCTCGGCGCACCCGGGCACCCGCAAGGTGTACGCCGACAAGCTGGCCACGCAGAACGTGGTGCCGGCCGACTTCGGCGACGAGCTGGTCAAGGCCTACCGCGCCGCGATGGACGCGGGCAAGCACACGGTCGATCCGGTGCTGTCGAACTTCAAGAACAAGTTCGCCGTCGACTGGATGCCGTTCCTGAACCGCAAGTGGACCGACGCCGCCGACACCGCCGTGCCGGTGACCGAGCTCAAGCGCCTGGCCGAGCGGATCACCACGATCCCCGAACAGTTCAAGCTGCATCCGCTGGTCGAGAAGGTGATCAAGGACCGCGCCAACATGGGCCGCGGCGACCAGCCGCTGGACTGGGGCATGGGCGAGCATCTGGCCTTCGCCTCGCTGGTGGCATCGGGCTATCCGGTGCGCATCACCGGCCAGGACGCCGGCCGCGGCACCTTCACGCACCGCCACGCCGTGCTGCATGACCAGAACCGCGAGCGCTGGGATGCGGGCACCTACGTGCCGCTGCAGAACGTGTCGGAAGGCCAGGCCCCGTTCACCGTGATCGACTCGGTGCTGTCCGAGGAAGCGGTGCTGGGCTTCGAGTACGGCTACTCGACCGCCGAGCCGAACGCGCTGGTCATCTGGGAAGCCCAGTTCGGCGACTTCGTCAACGGCGCGCAGGTCGTGATCGACCAGTTCATCTCGTCGGGCGAAGTCAAGTGGGGCCGCGCCTCGGGCCTGACGCTGATGCTGCCGCACGGCTACGAAGGCCAGGGCCCGGAACACAGCTCGGCGCGCATCGAGCGCTTCCTGCAGCTGTGCGCGGACCACAATATGCAGGTCTGCCAGCCGACCACGCCGGCGCAGATCTTCCACCTGCTGCGCCGCCAGATGATCCGGCTGTTCCGCAAGCCGCTGGTCATCATGACGCCGAAGTCGCTGCTGCGTAACAAGGACGCGGTGTCGCCGCTGTCGGATCTGGCCAAGGGCCATTTCGAGACCGTGATCGGCGAGCACGAGGAACTGAACGCCAGCAAGGTCAAGCGCGTGATCATGTGCTCGGGCAAGGTCTATTACGACCTGGTCGCGACGCGCAAGGAGCGGGGCGCCAGCGATGTCGCCATCATCCGCCTCGAGCAGCTCTATCCGTTCCCGCACAAGGCGGTGGCCGCCGAACTGAAGAAGTATCCGAACGCCACCGAGATCGTGTGGTGCCAGGACGAGCCGCAGAACCAGGGCGCCTGGTTCTTCGTCCAGCACTACATCATGGAGAACATGACGGAAGGGCAGAAGCTGGGCTACGCCGGCCGTCCGGCGTCGGCTTCGCCGGCCGTGGGCTACTACGCCAAGCACAACGAGCAACAGAAGGCGCTGCTGGACGCGGCGTTCTCCAAGCTCAAGGGCTTCGTGCTGAGCAAGTAAGCGCCAGTGCGGGCAGGGCGCGCCGTTGGCGGGCCCTGTCGCGCTGCGCTTGCCGCTTTGCTTGCACCTGCGCCCCGCAATCCCCGATCGCATCGCATTGCTTCGAACCGCATCGGACCGCGCCAGTCGCCTCCCTTGATCACGACTGCGCCGGTTCGCCCCGAATACCGCTGAATACACGCATCTAGCGAGGAAACTCCCACCATGGCCATTGTTGACGTCAAGGTCCCGCAACTGTCCGAATCCGTCGCCGAGGCGACCCTGCTGAACTGGAAGAAGAAGCCCGGTGAAGCGGTCGCGCAGGACGAAATCCTGATCGAAATCGAGACCGACAAGGTCGTGCTCGAAGTGCCGGCACCCTCCGCGGGCGTGCTGTCGCAGATCGTCAAGAACGACGGCGACACCGTGACGGCCGATGAAGTCATCGCCAAGATCGATACCGAAGCCACCGCCGGCGCCGCCGCTCCGGCCGCCGCCGCGCCGGCCCCGGCCGCTGCTCCGGCACCGGCTCCGGCCGCCGCACCGGCCGCTGCCGCGCCTGCCGCCGCCGGCGCCGTGGCGATGCCGTCGGCCGCCAAGCTGATGGCCGAGCAAGGCCTGTCGGCCGGCCAGGTCGCCGGCACCGGCAAGGATGGCCGCATCACCAAGGGCGACGTGCTCGCCGCCGGTTCGGCGCCCGCCGCCAAGGCCGCCCCGGCCCCGGCCGCCAAGCCGGCCCTGCAGCAGGTCTCCGCACCGGTCGACTTCGCCGCGCTGGGCGATCGTCCGGAAGAGCGCGTGCCGATGAGCCGCCTGCGCGCCCGTATCGCCGAGCGTCTGCTGCAATCGCAACAGACCAATGCCATCCTCACCACCTTCAACGAAGTCAACATGAAGCCGGTGATGGATCTGCGCAACAAGTACAAGGACCGCTTCGAGAAGGAACACGGCGTCAAGCTGGGCTTCATGTCCTTCTTCGTCAAGGCGGCCGTGCACGCGCTGAAGAAGTACCCGATCATCAACGCCTCGGTCGACGGCAACGACATCGTCTACCACGGCTACTTCGACATCGGCATCGCGGTCGGTTCGCCGCGCGGCCTGGTGGTGCCTATCCTGCGCAACGCCGACCAGATGAGCCTGGCCGACATCGAGAAGAAGATCGCCGAGTTCGGCGCCAAGGCCCGTGACGGCAAGCTGTCGCTGGACGAGCTGTCGGGCGGTACCTTCTCGATCTCGAACGGCGGCGTGTTCGGCTCGATGCTGTCGACCCCGATCATCAACCCGCCGCAATCGGCGATCCTGGGCGTGCACGCCACCAAGGACCGCGCCGTGGTCGAAGACGGCCAGATCGTGATCCGTCCGATGAACTACCTGGCGATGTCCTACGACCACCGCATCATCGACGGC
The DNA here is from genome assembly GCF_026210475.1 of Cupriavidus cauae. NCBI lineage: Bacteria > Pseudomonadati > Pseudomonadota > Betaproteobacteria > Burkholderiales > Burkholderiaceae > Cupriavidus > Cupriavidus cauae. The sequence continues at coordinate 2,894,975 of NZ_CP080293.1, read as the reverse complement.
CGGGAAGCCGTGCTGGGCCTGGTGGCGATGAAGGAAGCGCTGGAAGATCCGGCCCGCCTGCTGCTGGACCTGTAATCGACGCCGAGGAATCCTGATGAGCAAACAATTCGACGTGCTGGTGATCGGCGCCGGCCCCGGCGGCTATATCGCCGCGATCCGCGCCGCCCAGCTGGGCATGAATGTCGCCTGCTGCGAAGACAATCCCTATGACGACCCGAAGGGCGAGCCGCGCCTGGGCGGCACCTGCCTGAACGTGGGCTGCATCCCGTCCAAGGCGATGCTGGCCTCGTCGGAGGAAGTCGAGAACGTGCAGCACCATCTCGGCGACCACGGCATCACGGTCGGCGACGTCAAGGTCGACGTGGCCAAGATGCTCAAGCGCAAGGACGACATCGTCGGCAAGATGACCAAGGGCATCGAGTTCCTGTTCCGCAAGAACAAGATCACGCTGCTCAAGGGCCATGGCAAGTTCGTCGGCAAGGGCGCCGAGGGCTTCCAGGTCGAGATCGCCGGCAAGGCCGGCAGCGAAACGGTGACGGCGAAGCAGGTCATCATCGCCACCGGCTCGAAGGCCCGCCATCTGCCGGGCATCGCGGTCGACAACAAGCTGGTCAACGATAACGAGGGCGCGCTGAAGTTCGCCGAAGTGCCGAAGAAGCTGGGCGTGATCGGCGCGGGCGTGATCGGCCTGGAGCTGGGTTCGGTGTGGCGCCGTCTCGGTGCCGACGTGACCGTGCTCGAGGCGCTGCCGTCGTTCCTCGGTGCCGCCGACGAAGGCGTCGCCAAGGAAGCGCAGAAGCTGCTGACCAAGCAGGGCCTGAAGTTCAGCCTGGGCGTCAAGGTCAACGAGGTGAAGACCGGCGACAACAACGTCACCGTCAGCTACACCGACAAGGACGGCAACGCGCAGACGCTGGAAGTCGATCGCCTGATCGTGTCGGTCGGCCGCGTGCCGAACACCGACAACCTGGGTCTGGACGCCGTTGGCCTCGCCACCGACGAGCGCGGCTTCATTCCGGTCGACGACCATTGCGCGACCTCGGTGCCGGGCCTGTGGGCGATCGGCGACGTGGTGCGCGGCCCGATGCTGGCGCACAAGGCCGAGGACGAAGGCGTGGCCGTGGCCGAGCGCATCGCCGGCCAGAAGCCGCACATCGACTACAACTGCATTCCGTGGGTCATCTACACCTACCCGGAAATCGCCTGGGTCGGCAAGACCGAGCAGCAGCTGAAGGCCGAGGGCCGCGAGTACAAGTCGGGCCAGTTCCCGTTCGTGGCCAACGGCCGCGCGCTGGGCATGGGCGCCTCGGACGGCTTCGTCAAGATGCTGGCGGATGCCAAGACCGACGAGATCCTGGGCGTGCACGTGGTCGCCGCCAATGCGTCGGACCTGATCGCCGAAGCCGTGGTGGCGATGGAGTTCAAGGCCGCCAGCGAGGATATCGGCCGGGTGTGCCACCCGCACCCGTCGATGTCCGAGGTGATGCGCGAAGCCGCGCTCGCGGTGGACAAGCGTCAGCTCAATATGTAAGCCGCGGCACGGCTCTTCGTGGAGCCGTGTTCGCTCTCGTGCGGGCGAGGATGGTCTTTCCCGTTCGCGAGAGCGCCCTGGTGTTCTCCCTCTCCCGCTTGCGGAAGAGGGTCGGGGAGAGGGCGGGGCGCTTGCCTTGCGCCGGCGGTCGATCGACCGCCGGCTGCCCTCTCCCCAGCCCCTCTCCCGCTCGTGGGAGAGGGGAGCCCTCGCGGCGCGCCGTGATGGCCATGCCATGCCCTTCGCGGCGAATCCGCCGTTACCTTTCCTTCCCCCCGATGAACGTCACCGAGTACTACCACCACGAATTGCAGCAGCGCGGCTATCGGTCCGACGAAGCGCAGTTGCGCGCGGTGGCGCGGCTGCAGCAGTGCTACGACGAATGGGTCGCCTACAAGCAGCGACGCAACAATGCGCTGAAGAAGCTGCTGATCCGGCCCGAGGTGCCCAAGGGCGTCTATCTGTGGGGCGGGGTGGGGCGCGGCAAGTCCTTCCTGATGGACAGCTTCTACCACTGCGTGCCGGTGGTCAGGAAGACCCGCCTGCATTTCCACGAGTTCATGCGCGAGGTGCATCGCCAGCTCGAGGAACTGCGCGGCCGGCCCGATCCGCTGGACGAGCTGGCCAAACGGATCGCCCGCAAGTACCGGCTGATCTGTTTCGATGAATTCCATGTCAGCGATGTCGCCGACGCCATGATCCTGCATCGGCTGCTGGAGCAGATGTTCGAGAACGGCGTGCAGTTCGTGATGACGTCGAACTACCGCCCGGACCTGCTGTATCCGGACGGCCTGCATCGCGACCGCATCCTGCCCGCGATCGCGCTGCTCGAGCGCAAGCTCGACGTGCTGAACGTCGATGCCGGCATCGATTACCGCAAGCGCACGCTGGAGCAGGTACAGGCCTATTACACGCCGCTGGACGCCAAGGCCAGCGCGGCGCTGCGCGACGCCTTCGCGGCGCTGGCCGGCATCGCCGACGAATCGCCGATCCTGCATATCGAGAAGCGCGAGCTGCATGCCCTGCGCAAGGCCAACGGCGTGGTGTGGTTCGACTTCGCCACGCTGTGCGGCGGCCCGCGTTCGCAGAACGACTATCTGGAGCTGGCCGAGCGCTTCCACACGGTGATCCTGTCGGACGTGCCGAAGATGACGCCGCGGATGTCGTCGGAGGCGCGCCGCTTCACCTGGCTGGTCGACGTGTTCTACGACCACAAGGTCAAGCTGCTGATGTCGGCCGAGGTGCCGCCCGACGAGCTGTATGTCGAAGGCCAGATGGCCAACGAATTCCATCGCACGGTCTCGCGCATCATCGAGATGCAGTCGCGCGAGTATCTGGAGGCGCCGCGGCGCACCGGCGTCACGGAACTGGCCTGAGCGGCCGGAGGGCGTGCGGGCCTGAGCGGTCCGTACGGTCCGTGCGGCCAGAGCCCCCATGACGCCCACAGCGGCCACAGCGGCCATGGCGGCCAGAGCGGCGTGGGCTGCCCGGCCTACCTGAGCCGCTCCCTGGCTGCGACGCCTTGCACGGCGTACCGATTGCGTGCGCCTTGACCGGGATCAAATGGCCGCCCGGCCGCGATCCCTAGAATCGATCGGACATCCAGGACCACGATGCCGATCGCCTTCGCCCCTTCCTCCCACGCCGAACCATCGGCGTCCGCCACATCGGCGCACGCCGCGGCGGACGGCCCGACCGACGCCGCCTGCTGTTTCCATTGCGGACTGCCGACCGGCGCCGCGCGGGACGCGCTGCGCGCGGAGGTCGGCGGCATGCCGCGCGCCTTCTGTTGCGCCGGCTGCCTGGCGCTGGCACAGGCGCTTGATCAGGCCGGCTTCGCCCATCTCTATGGCGGCGAGTTCCGCTTCGGCCGGCCGCTGGACGCGGCGGCACGGGGCCGGCTCGAGCCGGTCTGGCAGGCCTACGACACCGAGGAGCTGCGCGCGCGTTTCGTGCGGCGGCTCGACGGCGCGGCGGAAGCGCGGCCGCAGGAACGATTCGAAATCACGCTGGCGCCCGACAATATCCGCTGCGCCGCCTGTGCCTGGCTGATCGAGCAGAAGCTCGCGCAACTGCCCGGCGTCGAGACCGCGGTCGTCAATCTGGCCACGCGCCGCGTGCTGGTGCGCTGGCGCGGCCGCGCGCTGACCGTGGCCGCTCTGCTGGGCGCGCTCGCCGATATTGGCTACACGGCCTGGCCGTTCGAATTCTCCGCGGCGGACCGGCAGGACAGCGCGGCAAGGCAGGGCCTGCTGATGCGGCTGGCGGTCGCCATGCTCGGCATGATGCAGGTGATGATGTACGCGTGGCCGGTCTATACGCATGAAGGCACCATCGCGGCCACGCATCTGCGCCTGCTGCAATGGGCCAGCCTGGCGCTGACGCTGCCGGTGATCGTCTACAGCGCGGCGCCGATCTTTGCGGGTGCGTGGCGCAGCCTGCGCCAGCGCCATGTCGGCATGGACGTGCCGGTCGCGCTGGGGCTGGCGGCCGCGTTCGGCGCCAGCCTGCTTGCCACCGTGCGCGGCATTGGCGAGGTCTACTACGACTCCGTCACGATGTTCGTCGCCTTGCTGCTGCTGGCGCGCTATCTCGAATTGCGCGTGCGCCAGGCCTCGCGCAGCGGCGCGGAGATGCTGGCGCGGCAGTTGCCGGCCACCTGCGAGCAATTGTTCCCGGACGGCACGGTGCGGCGCGTGCCGGTCGCGCGGCTGGCGCCGGGCGACCGCGTGCGCGTGCGCGCCGGCGAGATCGTGCCGGCCGACGGCGAGATCCTCGAGGGCAGCAGCGATCTGGACGAGTCGATGCTGAGCGGCGAAAGCCGGCCGGTGCCGCGTGGACCGGGCCAGCCGGTGCTGGCGGGCTGCTACAACGCCAGCAGTCCGCTGGTGATCGCCGTGCGGCGGATCGGGGCGGGCACGCGCCTGGCCGAGATCGTCGCGCTGCTCGAACGCGCGCTGGCCGACAAGCCGCGGCTCGCGGTGATCGCCGATCGCGTGGCGGCGTGGTTCGTCGCCGCGCTGCTGCTGATAGCGGCGGCCGTGGGCCTGCTGTGGTGGACCATCGTGCCGGAGCGCGCGCTGATGGTGACCGTCGCGGTGCTGGTGGTCAGCTGCCCCTGCGCGCTGTCGCTGGCGACGCCCGCGGCGCTGGCGGCGGCCGGCGCGGCGCTGTCGCGGCGCGGCGTGCTGCTGACGCGCGGCCATGCGCTGGAAACGCTCGCCGGTGTCACCGATGTCGTGCTGGACAAGACCGGCACGCTGACCGAGGGGCGGTTTGCGGTCGCCAACGTGATCGCACTCGGCAAGCTGGCGCAGGCCGAGTGCCTGGCGCTGGCCGGTGCGCTGTGCCGCGGCGGCGAGCATCCGGTGGCGCGGGCGCTGGTGGCTGCGGCGGAGCGCGCGGCGAGCCCTGGCGGTGTCTCTGGTTTCACCGCCGGCGGCCTGAACTTCGAACCACTGCCGACGCAACTGCGCAATCGCCCGGGGCAGGGCGTGGAGGCGCTGCTCGACGGCCGTCCGATACGCGTAGGGCGGCGCGACTTCGTCGAGGCGTTGGTGCCGCCGGCGCTGGTTCCGTCCGCGCTGGTTCCGTCCACGCTGGTTCCCCCCGCGCTGGTGCCGCCCGCGCCGGAGACGCCGGCGCTGGTTCCGTCAGGTCCCGCCGGCAACGAGGCGGCCCTCGATGCGCTGCGCCACCATCTGCACGACGGCGCCTCGCCGGTGTGGCTGGGCGACGAAGGCGGACTGCTCGCCGTCTTCGTGCTGTCGGACAGCGAGCGCGCGCAGGCGGCCGAACTGCTGGCGCGCCTGCGCGCGCTCGGACTGCGCTGCCATCTGGTTTCGGGCGACAGCCAGCCGACGGTGCGCTGGTGGGCCCGCCATTTCGGCATCGAAGCCGCGCAAGGGCGCATCAGTCCCGAGGGCAAGCGCGACTACGTGGCCGCCTTGCAGCGCGATGGCGCGGTGGTACTTGCGATCGGCGACGGCATCAACGACGGGCCGGTGCTGGCGCAGGCGCAGGTGTCGATCGCGCTCGCCAGCGGCGCGCCGCTCGCGCAGGTCGGCGCCGATGCGGTGCTGACCCACGACGGCATCGCCGACGTCGCCACCGCGCTGGCCATCGCGCGCCGCGCGCGTGCGGTGATCCGGCAGAACCTGGCCTGGGCCTTCGCCTACAACATGGTGGCCATTCCGCTGGCCGCCAGCGGCCATGTCAACGCCTGGATGGCCGGGATCGGCATGTCGCTGTCCTCGCTGCTGGTGGTCGCCAATGCCTGGCGCCTGCTGCGCGTGCCGAAGGTGCGCTAGCGATGGACACGCTGTTCCTGCTGGTGCCGATGAGCCTCGCGCTGGTCGCGCTGATCGCCGCGGCGCTGCGGTGGGCGCTGCGCGCCGGGCAATACGACGATCTCGAGCGGCCGGGGCAGGCGATCCTGCTCGACAACGACCGCCCCGATGCGAAGGCGGGCGCCGCGCGGCAGCCGGGCCGTTGCGATCTTCCCCACTGAGGTTCCCCGGGGCGCCATGCATCTGCACGGCGCTTGATCCGGATCAAGGGCGCGCCGCCCGACCCCCTCTACATTGCCTTCATCGCTTTCTTCTTTCCTGTTCCATATCCATCCTTGGGGGTCCGAATGGATGTCACCGCCGCCGGCCTGACCGGCACGGCCACGCCCGCGCGCGCCGCCGACACCTTCAACTATCACGTCGTGAGGCAATTCGCCGTCATGACCGTGGTCTGGGGGATCGTCGGCATGGCGGTCGGCGTGCTGCTCGCCGCGCAACTGATCTGGCCTGAACTCAATTTCGATACGCCGTGGCTGTCGTTCGGACGGCTGCGCCCGCTGCATACCAATGCGGTGATCTTCGCCTTCGGCGGCAGCGCGCTGTTCGCCACCTCGTACTACGTGGTGCAGCGGACCTGCCAGGCGCGGCTGTTTGCCGCGCCGCTGGCGGCCTTCACCTTCTGGGGCTGGCAGATCGTGATCGTCGCCGCGGCGATCACGCTGCCGCTGGGCATCACGACGTCGAAGGAATACGCAGAACTGGAATGGCCGATCGATCTGCTGATCGCGGCGGTATGGGTGGCCTATGCGATCGTGTTCTTCGGCACCATCGCCCGCCGCAAGACCCGCCATATCTACGTGGCCAACTGGTTCTTCGGCGCCTACATCCTGACGATCGCGATCCTGCATATCGTCAACAACATCGAGCTGCCGGCGTCGCTGTGGAAGTCGTACTCCGCCTATGCCGGCGTGCAGGACGCGATGGTGCAGTGGTGGTACGGCCATAACGCGGTCGGCTTCTTCCTGACCACCAGCTTCCTCGGCATGATGTACTACTTCATTCCGAAGCAGGCCGAGCGCCCGATCTATTCGTACCGGCTGTCGATCGTCCATTTCTGGGCGCTGAACTTCACCTATATGTGGGCCGGCCCTCACCACCTGCAGTACACCGCGCTGCCGGACTGGGCGCAGTCGCTCGGCATGGTGTTCTCGCTGATCCTGCTGGCCCCGTCGTGGGGCGGCATGATCAACGGGATCATGACGATGTCGGGCGCCTGGCACAAGCTGCGCACCGATCCGATCCTGAAGTTCCTGGTGGTGGCGCTGTCCTTCTACGGCATGGCGACCTTCGAGGGGTCGATGATGTCGATCAAGACGGTCAACGCGCTGTCGCACTACACCGACTGGACCATCGGCCACGTGCATTCGGGCGCGCTGGGTTGGGTCGCGATGATCACGATCGGCTCGCTGTACTACCTGGTGCCGCGCCTGTTCGGCCAGCAGCGGATGTACAGCACGCGCCTGATCGAATGGCACTTCTGGATCGCGACCATCGGCGTGGTGCTCTATATCGCCTCGATGTGGATCGCCGGCGTGATGGAAGGGCTCATGTGGCGCGCCACGCAGCCCGACGGCACGCTGACCTACGCATTCGTCGAAGCGGTCAAGGCCAAATATCCGTTCTACCTGATCCGTCTGCTGGGCGGCCTGTGCTTCCTCGCCGGCATGCTGGTGATGTCGTGGAACGTGGCGCGCACCATCGCGGGCCGCCGCGCCTTCGATCCCGTGATTCCGGCGGGGGCGACCGTCGGGACCGCCGTTGCGGCCTCCGCCGGCACCGCCGCCACCGCCGCCACCGCCGCCACCGCCGCCACCGCCGCCACCGCTCCCGCCGCCTGAACGCCATCCGGATTCCATCATGTCCCAACAACGACGCTTCTTTTCGCACGAGACGCTGGAGAAGAACATCGGCTGGCTGATCGTCTGCACCATCGTGGTGGTCAGCATCGCCGGCTTCGTGCAGATCCTGCCGCTGTTCTTCCAGCATTCGACCACGCAGCCCGATCCGGGCATCGTCCCTTACTCGCCGCTGCGGCTGATGGGGCGCGACATCTATATCCGCGAGGGCTGCGTCGGCTGCCATTCGCAGCAGGTGCGCACGCTGCAGGCCGAGGTCGAGCGCTACGGCCCTTACTCGACCGCCGGCGAATCGGTCTACGACCATCCCTTCCTGTGGGGCTCCAAGCGTACCGGCCCGGACCTGGCGCGCGTGGGCGGCCGCTACTCGGACGACTGGCAACGCATCCATCTGCGCAATCCGCGCGATGTCGTGCCCGAGTCGGTGATGCCTTCCTATCCGTGGCTGGCGAAGACCGTGCTGCCGACCGACGACATCCGCCAGCGCATGCGGACGCTGCGCACGCTCGGCGTGCCGTACAGCGACGCCGACATCGAGGCGGCGCCCGACGCGCTGAAGGGCAGGACCGAAGAGGACGCGCTGGTGGCATATCTGCAGGGCCTCGGCACCAATCGCCGCACCGTCGGCATCGAGGTCGCCGGCGTGGACCGCCGCGTAGACGGTAGTGCGGGCAGCAGCGCAGGCAGCAGTACAGACGGTAGCGCGGACGGCAGTGCAGACGGCAGCGCAGACCCCGCCACGGCAGGTGGCGCGCCGAGCGGGAGCCGATGACCATGGCGACCCTGACCGCGTTTTCCACGCTGATCTTCCTCGTCGTCTTTATCGGCATCGTCTGCTGGGCGTGGTCCGGCGGGCGGCGCCATGCCAATCGCGAAGCCGCCCGGTTGCCGTTCGCGCTGCCCGACGAGGCATGCGGCGGCGAGCCCATGGGGGAACGCAAGGACGTGCCGCGCGACGCCGCGCGTCCGCACGCCATCGAGCAGGGACATTGATGTCATGAGCGACTTTATTTCCGATTTCTGGGGCTACTACATCGCCGCCATTGCGCTGGGCGGCATCGTCTGGTGCGTCTGGCTGCTGTTCTCGCAGACGCGCGTGGCCAAGGGCGCGGCCGCCTCGGGCGCTGCCACTTCGGGCGCGGCCGGCACGGCGGGCGGCGCCGACACCGGCGCGGCGGCGCAGGACACCGGCCACGTCTGGGACGACGATCTGCGCGAGCTGAACAACCCGCTGCCGCGCTGGTGGATGTGGATGTTCCTGCTGAGCTGCGTGTTCGCGCTCGGCTATCTGGTGCTGTATCCGGGCCTGGGCGCGTACGGCGGCATGCTGGGCTTCACCAGCCAGGGCGAGCTGGCGGCGCAGCGGCAGGCCGCGCTGCGTGGCCAGCAGGCGGTGTACGGCAAGTACATGGACCTGAAGATCGAACAGGTGGCCGCCGATCCCGAGGCGCGCGAGATCGGCCAGCGGCTGTTCCTGAGCTACTGCGCGCAGTGCCATGGGTCGGACGCGCGCGGCAGCCGCGGCTTTCCCGACCTGACCGACCGCGACTGGCTCCATGGCGGCGACCCGGCCACCATCATGCAGAGCATCGCCAAGGGCCGGCATGGCGTGATGCCGTCGTTCGCCGCCGTCATCGACGAGAAGGCCGCGGGCGATGTCGCGCAATACGTGCGCTCGCTGTCGGGGCTCGCCTTCAACCCGATCCGCGCGGCCCGCGGCGAGCCGGTCTTCAAGACGACCTGTGTCGCCTGCCACGGCGGCACGGGCAAGGGCAACCAGGCGCTGGGCGCGCCCAACCTGACCGACAAGATCTGGCTGCACGGCAGCGCCGAGGCCAATATCGTCAAGGCGATCCTGCAGGGCCACGACAACCGGATGCCCGCGCACGAGGACATCCTGAGCCCCGAGCGCATCCGCATGCTGACCGCCTATGTGTGGGGCTTGTCCGCCGACACCGGCACGATGCCGGCCGCGGGGCGGTGATGGACATCGCTTGCGGCAACGGGTCAGCCATGCGGCCACTGCGAGGACAGCCATGAACGCCCCCGGCATCGATTCGACCGAGGCCTCGCTGTACGAGGTCCGGCGCAAGATCTATCCGCGCGCCGTCACCGGCGCGTTCGCCAGCTGGCGCGTCGCGATGGTGCTGGCCACGCAGCTGGTGTTCTACGGCACGCCGTGGCTGCAATGGAACGGCCGCCAGGCGGTGCTGTTCGATCTGGGCGCGCGCAAGTTCTATCTGTTCGGCCTGGTGCTGTGGCCGCAGGACGTGATCTACCTGGCCGTGCTGCTGGTGATCTCGGCGCTGTCGCTGTTCCTGTTCACCGCGATCGCCGGGCGGCTGTTCTGCGGCTATGCCTGTCCGCAGACGGTCTATACCGAGATCTTCCTGTGGATCGAGCGCAAGGTCGAGGGCGACCGCATCGCGCGCATCCGGCTCGACGGCGAGCGCTGGACCGCGCGCAAGCTGCGCGTCAAGGCCACCAAGCATCTGCTGTGGATCGCGATCGCGCTGTGGACGGGCTTCACCTTCGTCGGCTACTTCTCGCCGATCGATGCGCTGGGCAGGGCGGTGCTGACTCTGTCGACCGGGGCGTGGGAGACGTTCTGGATCGGCTTCTACGCGTTCGCCACCTGGGGCAATGCGGGCTTCATGCGCGAGCAGGTCTGCAAGTACATGTGCCCCTATGCGCGGTTCCAGAGCGTGATGGTCGACAAGGACACCTATGTGGTGACCTATGACGCGCAGCGCGGCGAGCCGCGCGGCTCGCGCTCGCGCAAGGCCGACCCGCGCGCGCTGGGCATCGGCGACTGCGTGGACTGCAGCATCTGCGTGCAGGTCTGCCCGACCGGCATCGACATCCGCGACGGGCTCCAGTACGAGTGCATCGGCTGCGGCGCGTGCATCGATGCCTGCAATCAGGTCATGGACAAGATGCGCTATCCGCGCGGGCTGATCCGCTATACGTCCGAGAACGCGATGCGGCGCGCGTTGTCGGCGGCAAACGCGCGCCGCCGCGTGATCCGCCCGCGCATCGTGCTGTATGCGGTGCTGTGGCTGGCGCTGGTCGGCGGCTTCGTCTGGTCGGTGGCGGTGCGCACGCCGCTGAAGGTGGACATCATCCGCGACCGCCAGGCGCTGGCGCGCGAAGTGGAAGGGCGCTGGATCGAAAACGTCTACCGGCTGCAGCTGATCAACACCACCGAAGGCGAGATGGACATCGCCATCGCGGCGGAAAGTCCGGGATTGCCGGGACTGTCGGTCGAATACGAGCGCGGCGCCGGCCATCTGGCGCCGACCTCCAACCGGCTGCTGCCGCTGCGGCTGCGCGTGCCGCTGGAGCAGGCGGCGTCGGGCACCCATGTGGTCGACATCGTGGTCAGCGGCGCGCGGGCCGAAGCCGGCGCGGGCACGGGTACGGGCACGGACACCAGTGGCGTGCAGGTGCGGCAGTCCACCCGTTTCATCATTCCCGACCAACCTTGACGAGGCATCGACATGTCCCAATGCAAACCGTGGTGGAAGGAACCGTGGCCGTGGCTGCTGATCAGCGGCCCGGCGCTGGCGATGATGGGCTGCGCGGTGACGATCTGGGTCGCGATGCAGCATGCGGATCGACCCATCGTCGACGGCGTGGTGCGTCAGGGGCTGGTGATCCGGCAGGCGGCGACGTCGGCGGGGGCGGTGACGCCGGCAGCTGCGATGGCGGCTGCAATGGCGCCTGCAACCGCGGCCGCAACGGCGGCTGCAACGGCGGCTGCAACGACGGCCGCAGCGGCGGTCGCCACGCAGCACGCGCGCGACGCAGTGAATTCCCACGCGGTGGCGCGGCCATGAAGGCGCGCTGGCTGATGTGGGTGCTGTGGCCCGCCTTCGTCGGCGCGGCGGTGGCGTTCGTGCTGGTGTTCTCGCTGATCGATCCGAGCGAGTTGCGCGTCTTCGGACGGCCGCTCGAGCTGTCGCACGGTGCGATCTACACGATCGGCTTCGGCGTCGCGTGGGCGGTGTGCGCGCTGTCCAGCGCGCTGACGCTGTGCATGCTGCCGGCGTCGATCCTGGCGCCGATGTCGTCGCCGATGTCGGCGGCCGACGAACTGGAGTAGGGCGATGGCGAAGCCGGCGATGCGAGCGAAGCGCGCAATGGGGGCAAAGCTGGCAACGGGGGCAAAGCTGGCAATGGGGGCAAAGCGGGCAAAGCGGGCAATGTGGGCGATGTGGGCGATGTGGGCGATGTGGGCAATGTGGGCGATGGCGGCCGCCAGCGCCATCGCCGCGCGGGCTTCAGCAGGCCGTCTTTCCCAGCAGCTGGCGGATGCCGTCCATGTCGACCAGCTTGACGTGGCGCTGGCGGATCTGGATCAGCCCGGCTTCGGCGAAGCGCGAGAACAGGCGGCTGACGGTCTCGAGCTTCAGGCCCAGATAGCTGCCGATTTCTTCGCGGCTCATGCGCAGCACGAACTCGGACGGCGAATAGCCGCGTGCCGACAGGCGCTCGGACAGGCTGATCAGAAAGCCCGCCAGCCGCTCCTCGGCGCGCATCGAGCCCAGCGTGATCAGCATCATCTGGTCCTGCGTGATCTCCCGGCTCATCAGCCGCATGAACTGGTGCTGCAGCGACGGCAACGAGGCCGACAGCGTCTGGATCTCGTTGTAGCGCACTACGCAGACCTCGGTGTCTTCGAGCGCGGTCGCGTCCGACGCATGCCGCATCTCGGTCAGCCCATCGAAGCCGACCACTTCGCCCGGCAGATGAAAGCCCGTGATCTGCGCGCGGCCGTCTTCCATCGTCACGTGGGTCTTCAGCGTGCCGAAGCGGATCGCATAGACCGCGTCGAGGGGATCGCCGAGGCGATAGAGCGATTCGCCCTTGCGCACGCGCACGCGTTCCTGCACCAGCGTGTCCATCTTTTCGACGTCCTGCGCCGACATGCCGATCGGCAGGCACAGCTGCCCCAGCGAGCAGGTGGAGCAGCGGGTCGATTGGTCGTTGAGGGGGATGGCGTTCAGCAATTGGAATCCGCGCGAAAGGAGGGAGTTGCCATCGGCATCGCGATGGGCGTCAAGCGTGCGGGCATTCTACCGTGCTGCTCCCCGTCGAGGGGAGCGTGAGATGGCAATCGGCGTACTGGCAAGCGTGTTTCTGCTGGCGCTGTTGGGCGGTGTCCACTGTGCGGCGATGTGCGGCGGCATCGCGCTGGTGCTCGAAGGCGATGACGCGCGGCGGGCCGCGCCGGTGTCGTTGTACCGCAGCCGCGCGGCGTGGGTCCGCGAACTGCTGGTGCTGCATGCCGGGCGCCTCAGTGCGTACGCAATGCTCGGCGCCTTGCTCGGCGCGGTGGGCGCGACCGCGTGGAAGACGCAGTATCTGCCCGTGCAGCGCGCGCTGTTCGCGGCCGGCAGCACCAGCCTGCTGCTTGCCGGACTATGGACGCTGGGCGGCGCGCAACTGGTGGGGAAGGCGCCGGGTGTGAACGCCGTGGCGCGGCGTCTGGCGGCAGCCTGGGCGCGTTGGGGCGGAAGGACCATCGCGCGGCAGGACGCGGGGCCGGTTACGCACGGCACCAGCCGGCGTCTGCTGCGCCGCTATGCCGCCGGACTTGCGTGGGGACTGGTTCCCTGCGGCATGGTCTACGCCGCGCTCGCGCTGGCCTTGCTGGCCGGCAGCGCGGCGTCGGGCGCGCTGGTGATGCTGGCCTTCGGTCTCGGTACGCTGCCCAATCTGCTGATGCTGTCGAGCCTGTCGGCCGGCCTGCGCGTGCTCGCGCGCCGCGCGTGGGTGCGCCGCGGGGTCGGCGCGGCGGTGGCGCTGTTCGGCGCGGCCGGTCTCGCGCGGGCCGCGATGCTGCCCGAAACGCTGGCCGCGCACGGCTTCTGCCTGACCCTCTGATGGCCGGCCGGCCCCTGCGTCCCAAGCCCGCGGTTGCAGGCCGGCGCGGGAATGCCATACAATCGCGGGAAGCCACGGCGACCGGGCCGCTTTCGCGCAGGTGTCGTGGTCGCCCGGTCGCGCTTGTTCCAGGCGTCTGTCACGGCACTCATGGGTTTCCATACCCATCTCCCTCCCCGCACTGTCCGGCTAGAACATCCGGTGTCGACATCGGCCAAGAATACCGGCCAGCGGCGTGGCAGCGAGGGGCCCGACAGGCTGCACGCCAGGCCATGACCAAGTTGTCTCGCAATCCGGACGGTCACGACCGCCCGGGCGTGTCGGCCGCAACAGGGGAGACGGCGCGACGCGCTGGTCCTTCCGCCGACCGATATCGGGAGACGGGCGGACGATCTTCTGCCGGACCGGACCGGCAATCGATGCACCGATGAGAAGCGCGCGGACCCGATGCGGCAAGCATCCCGGTCGGCAGCGCGATGAATGGCGGCAGGCGTCCCTGAAGCGGAACGCGCGCCGCTGAATCGACCAATCTCCAGCGCGTCCGGGTGTCACGGACGCAGATGCAAAGACAGGCCGCACACCACAACATGAATACCCAAGAGGCGAAAATCGTCCTCGAGACGGCGCTGATCTGCGCGCAGGAGCCGCTGCGCGTCGCCGATCTGCGCCGCTTGTTCGCCGACGACGTCGGCGCCGACACGATCCGTGTTCTGCTGGAGGAGTTGCGCAAGGACTGGGAGCCGCGCGGTGTCGAGCTGGTGGCGCTGGCAAGCGGCTGGCGCTTTCAGAGCCGTCCGGCGATGCGCGAATACCTGGACCGGCTCAATCCGGAAAAGCCGCCGAAATACTCGCGCGCGGTGATGGAGACGCTGGCCATCATCGCCTATCGCCAGCCGGTGACGCGCGGCGATATCGAGGAAATCCGCGGGGTCACGGTCAGCACCGAAGTGATCAAGAAGCTCGAGGACCGCAGCTGGATCGAGGTCATCGGCCATCGCGACGTACCCGGCAAGCCGGCGCTGTACGCGACCACCAAGACCTTCCTCGACGACCTCGGGCTGCGTACGCTGGACGAACTGCCGCCGCTGGAGGATCCGCAGGCGCAGGTCCAGGAGGCGCTGCTGAAGCAGGGCGCCATCGATTTCGAAGAGGTCGCCACGGCGGCCGGCGTCGACGAAGAGGCCTTTGCCGCGGCGCCGGAAGGCGTGGCGCAGGCCGATGGCATCGACGCCGCTGCGGTTCCTACGGCCGATGGGAGCGAAGGGCTGCATGGTGCCGATGCAGTTGATTCAGCTGATGCAGCCGATGCCGCCGATGCCGCCGATGAGGCGCCCCAGGATGTGGCGCTCGCCGAAGATGTAGCCGCGGCCGGCGTGGCCACCGGGGAAGGGTTCCCTGAGATGTCCGGCGAGGGGCAGCCACAGGCCGATGCCGATGACTCCGCCGAAGCCCCGGCGATGGCCGCGGCGGCGGGGTCCGAGGATGCCGCCGGCGCTGCCGAGGCCACCGACGCTGCCGAAGCCGCCGAAGCGCCCGAAGCCGCCGAAGCTGGCGCGAGTCCGCCGACCAGGCCGACGCCGACGCGCCCCAACTCGATGAACGCGATGCCGACGAGCATGGCACGCGCGTCCCGAACTAACACCAGATGCAACAAGCGAGTGTGAATACTTTGTCCGACTCTATCGATCAAGACGTGCGCGAGGCTGAGACGCCTGCCGAGGGCGCCGCGCCGCGCCGCAAGGGCCTGCGCCGTGGCCTGCGCAATCTGGTGGCCTCGCGCCGCCAGTCGGCGCAGGACCGCGATGCCGCCGAGCCCGTGGCCGGCGATGCCGGCGCGGCGGTGCAGCCAGAAGGCGGCACCGGCGGCGCCACGGCGGCCCCCGCGCCCGGATCGCGAGGCGGACGGGGCAGGCGCGCCAAGCCCGCCGAAGGCGAGGCGCCGCGCGAGAACGCCGGCAAGCGCCGCGGCCGCGGCAATGCAGGCCAGAACGCTGGCCAGAACGCTGGCCAGAACGCCGGCCAGCAAGCCGGCGCCAGGGCCGAGGGCGCACGGCCCGAGGGCGAGGCCGGCAACAACGGCCAGCCGCGTCCGGGCGGCAAGCGCAAGGGCGGCAAGAACGCGGCCCGGCCCGCCAAGGGCGCCGGCAAGTCTGCCGCGCCGACCGCCGACAAGGGCGGCGCCAGGCCGGCCGCGAAGGGCGACAAGAGCGCCGCGGCCGAGGACCTGTTCCGCTTCGTGATCTCGGGCCAGTACGACGCCGATGGCGGCGCTGCCGGGGCGGCGCGCAAGGCCAAGCCGGTGCGCGAGCTGTCCGCCGAGGACGATGCGCCCAAGCTGCACAAGGTGCTGGCCGAAGGCGGTCTCGGTTCGCGCCGTGAAATGGAAGAACTGATCCTGCAGGGCCGCGTGTCCGTCAACGGCCTGCCCGCGCATATCGGGCAACGCATCCTGCCGACCGACCAGGTCCGCGTCAACGGCAAGCTGATCCACCGCCGCGTGACCACCAAGCCCCCGCGCGTGCTGCTATACCACAAGCCCTCGGGCGAGATCGTCAGCCAGTCGGATCCGGAAGGCCGCCCGACCGTGTTCGACAGCCTGCCGCGCCTGAAGACCGCCAAATGGGTGGCCGTGGGCCGGCTGGACTTCAACACCGAAGGCCTGCTGATCTTCACGACATCAGGCGATATCGCCAACCGCTTCATGCATCCGCGCTACGGCGTCGAGCGCGAATACGCGGTGCGCACGCTGGGCGAGCTGGCCGAGGCGGATCGGCAGCGCCTGCTGCACGGCATCCAGCTCGACGATGGCCAGGCCAACTTCCTGCGCATCGTCGACGGCGGCGGCGAGGGGGTCAACCACTGGTATCACGTGGCGCTGACCGAGGGCCGCAACCGCGAGGTGCGCCGCATGTTCGAGGCGGTCGGCCTGACCGTGTCGCGGCTGATCCGTACCCGTTATGGCCAGTTCCTGCTGCCGCGCGGCCTCAAGCGCGGCCGCTGGCAGGAGCTCGAGCCCGAGGAGGTGCGCGCGATGATGGCCGCGATCGGGCTGAAGGCGCCGGCCAAGCAGGCCGGCGCGCCGAAGGGCGCGACCAAGGTGGGCGGGCGCAAGCAGCGCGAGCAGGCCGCGATCGAGGGCAAGCCGATGCCGACCGGCATGGATGGCCTGCCGCGCTTCAACAAGGAAGGCGGCCGCGGCGGCGCCAATCGCGGCCAGCCCGATCCGATGCAGACGTCGATGGGCTATATCACCGCGCCGACGCTGCTGACCTCGCACACGGGCAGGTTCGCGGCGGGCGTCAGCATGCCGCAGCAACCCGGCATGCGCGGTCCGGCCGGCGGTGGCCGCGGCGGTCCGCGTGGCGGTGCGCGCGGCGCGCAGGGGCAGGGCGGCCAGGGCCAGGGACGTCCGCAGCGGCGCGGCGGCGAGCCCAACGGCAATGTGATTCCGAAGGCTGGCAAGCCGAGCGGCCCCGGGCGGGGACGCCCGCGCGGCGGCAAGCGCTGAGGCGCACGCGCGCCCGGCCGCGAGGCGGCACGGGGTGAGGGCGGGCACAATTCGTGCCCCCTTCGCTCGGCTTTGCCTTTTGTGGCCCTAGCGCGTATAATGCGAGTCTATTCAAAAAGTCATCCTCCAGGGGATGGGCGAATGATGGGCGTTCCGCCCATTTTTTTTTGGTTCGTCCGATCGTCCGAACACGCGGAAAATCGCGATGTGGGGCTCCGCCGGAGATGACGGCAGGCAGCCGGCCATTCGCCGCGGCCTTGCCCGGTAGTTTGATGGCCATTTTTCGGAACGACAGTGCATCTGGCAGATTTGATCGAAACCACACTGACCGGCATGGGGTATGAGCTGGTCGAACTTGAACGCGCCCCAGGCGGGTTGCTGCGCGTCTATATCGATCAACCTGACACCGGCATTGCCATCGAGGATTGCGAGAAGGTCAGCCGCCAGCTGACCCACGTGCTGACCGTCGAGAACGTCGATTACGAACGGCTCGAGGTCTCCTCTCCGGGACTGGATCGTCCGCTTAAGAAACTGGCCGACTATGTTCGCTTTGCCGGCGAGGAGGCGCGCGTGACGCTGCGCCTGCCGATCGACGGCCGCAAGAACTTCGTCGGCATCCTGCAGCCGCCCACCGGGGAGCCCGGCGCCGAGAAGATCGGCCTGGAATTCGAGGGCAAGGATGGCCCCGCGCTGCTGGAATTTACCGTATCCGATGTCGACAAGGCGCGCCTGGTGCCGGTAATCGACTTCAAAGGAAATCAGAGAAAAGGGAACAAGCAATGAGCCGCGAAGTTCTGTTGCTCGTCGATGCGCTTGCGCGCGAGAAGAACGTCGACAAGGATGTGGTATTCGGTGCGCTCGAAGCGGCTCTCGCTTCGGCCACCAAGAAGCGTTTCGAGGAAGACGTCGATATCCGTGTGCACATCGATCGGGAATCCGGCGAGCACGAGACTTTCCGCCGCTGGCTGGTGGTGCCCGACGAGCAGGGCCTGCAGGAGCCGGACAAGCAGATCCTGCTGTTTGAAGCCCGCGAGCAGGACCCCAATATGGAACTCGGCGATTTCGTCGAGGAACAGATCGAGTCGGTCGAGTTCGGCCGCATCGGCGCGCAGGCCGCCAAGCAGGTGATCCTGCAGAAGATCCGCGACGCCGAGCGCGAGCAGATCCTGAACGATTACCTGGAACGCGGCGAGAAGATCATGACCGGCACGGTCAAGCGCGCCGACAAGAAGGGCCTGATCGTCGAGTCCGGCCGCGTCGAGGCGTTGCTGGGCCGCGACCAGATCATTCCGAAGGAAAATCTGCGTACCGGCGACCGCGTTCGAGCGTATATCCTGAATGTGGACCGCACCGCGCGCGGCCCGCAGATCGAGCTGTCGCGCACCTCGCCGCAGTTCCTGATCAAGCTCTTCGAGAACGAAGTGCCCGAGATGGAACAGGGCCTGCTGGAGATCAAGGCGGCCGCCCGCGACCCGGGCGTGCGCGCGAAGATCGCGGTGGTGGCGCACGACAAGCGCATCGATCCGATCGGCACCTGCGTCGGCGTGCGCGGTACCCGCGTCACCGCGGTGCGCAACGAGATCGGCGGCGAAGCGGTCGACATCGTGCTGTGGTCGGAAGACCCGGCGCAGTTCGTGATCGGCGCGCTGGCGCCCGCGCAAGTGCAGTCGATCGTCGTCGATGAAGAGAAGCACAGCATGGATGTCGTGGTCGACGAGGAAAACCTCGCCGTCGCGATCGGCCGCAGCGGACAGAACGTGCGCCTGGCGTCCGAACTGACCGGCTGGCAGATCAACATCATGACGCAGGAAGAATCGGCGCAGAAGCAGGCCGAGGAAAGCGAAGTGGTGCGGCGCCTGTTCATGTCCAAGCTGGACGTGGACCAGGAAGTGGCCGACATCCTGATCGAGGAAGGCTTCTCCTCGCTCGAGGAAGTCGCCTACGTGCCGATCAGCGAGATGATGGAGATCGAGGCCTTCGACGAGGACACCGTCAACGAGCTGCGCAATCGCGCCCGCGATGCGCTGCTGACGATGGAGCTGGCTCGCGAAGAGAAGGTCGAGTCGGTGTCGCAGGATCTGCGCTCGCTGGACGGCCTGACGCCGGAGCTGATCGGCAAGCTCGCCGAAGGCGATATCCACACGCGTGACGACCTTGCCGAACTGGCGGTCGACGAACTGGTCGAGATGACCGGGGTCAGCGAAGAAGAAGCCAAAGCGCTGATCATGAAAGCACGGGAACACTGGTTCAACTGAGGGACACGTTCGCATAGAGCGCGCTTTCCGCACAAGACTGTCCCGACGTAGAAACCGAGCATTGAAAGGGTTTGAATGGCAAGCACAACAGTTGCCCAACTGGCCGCAGAACTGAGTCGCAGCGCAGCTGCCCTGCTGGAACAATTGCAGGCAGCTGGGGTGGGCAAGTCCAAGCCTGAGGACGTGGTCACCGAGACCGACAAGGCCAGGTTGCTGGACTACCTGAAGCGTTCGCACGGTCAGGCCGATGACGGCTCGCGCAAGAAGATCACGCTGACCAAGCGCGAAACCTCGGAGATCCGCCAGGCGGATGCGACCGGGAAGACGCGCACGGTGCAGGTCGAGGTGCGCAAGAAGCGCGTGCTGATCAAGCGCGACGAGTCGCCCGCCGATGGCGCGGCCGACGGCCAGGAAGTTTCCGAGCCGGTGGTCGACCAGGCCGAGCTGGCGCGCCGCGCCGAAGAGGAACGCCGCCAGGCCGAATTGCTGGCGCGCCAGGAAGCCGAGCTGAAGGCCCGCCAGGAGGCGGCCGAACGCGAGGAGGCCGAGCGCCGCGCACGCCAGGAAGCGCTGGAGGCAGAGGAACGCCGCCAGGCCGAGCTGGCCGCCCGCAAGGCCGAGGAAGAGGCCGCGGCAACGCGCGCCGCGAGCGAGGCCAACGAGGATTCGGATCGCAAGAAGGCCGAGGACGACAAGACGCGCCTGGCGGCAGAACGCGCCGCCGCGCAGAAGGCCGCCGACGATGCCAAGGCCGCCGCCGACAAGGTGCGCGCCGAGCAGGATGCGGCCCGCAAGCGCCGCGAGGCCGCCGAGGCCGAGGCCCGCGCGATCCAGCAGATGCTCAATGCGCCGGCGCGCGTGCTGAAGGCACCGTCCGAGCGCAAGGCCGAGGAAAAGAAGGCCGAGCAGAGCGGCACGCTGCACAAGCCGGTCAAGCCGGCCGGCACGGTCGAGGCCAAGAAGGACGAGAAGAAGCCCGCGGTGGCTACCACGACGGTCGACAAGAAGACCGGCAAGGTGGTCAAGGGCTCCTCGACCTGGCAGGACGAAGGTTCGCGCAAGAAGGGCGGTGGCCTGAAGACCCGCGGCGATTCGTCGGGCGGTGTCGGCGGCTGGCGCGGCGGCCCGCGTGGCCGTGGCGGCAAGCATCAGCAGGACGATCGCAGCGGCTTCCAGGCCCCGATGGAGCCGGTGGTGCGCGAGGTCCATGTGCCCGAGACCATCTCGGTCGCGGACCTGGCCCACAAGATGGCCGTCAAGGCCTCCGAGGTCATCAAGCAGATGATGAAGCTCGGCCAGATGGTGACCATCAACCAGGTGCTGGACCAGGAGACCGCGATGATCGTGGTCGAGGAAATGGGCCACAAGGCACTGGCGGCCAAGCTGGACGATCCGGAAGCGCTGCTGATCGAAGGCGGCGAGGACCAGTCGGACGCCGAGCAGCTGCCGCGTCCGCCGGTCGTCACCGTGATGGGCCACGTCGACCACGGCAAGACCTCGCTGCTGGACTACATCCGCCGCACCAAGGTCGCGGCCGGCGAAGCGGGCGGCATTACGCAGCATATCGGTGCCTACCATGTGGAAACCGACCGCGGCGTGATCACCTTCCTCGATACGCCGGGCCACGAGGCCTTCACGGCGATGCGTGCGCGCGGTGCCAAGGCGACCGATATCGTGATCCTGGTGGTGGCCGCCGATGACGGCGTGATGCCGCAGACAAAGGAGGCGATCGCCCACGCCAAGGCGGCCGGCGTGCCGATCGTGGTGGCGATCAACAAGGTCGACAAGCCCGAAGCCAACCCGGACCGCGTCAAGCAGGAACTGGTGGCCGAGCAGGTCGTGCCGGAAGAGTACGGCGGCGATTCGCCGTTCGTGCCGGTGTCGGCCAAGACCGGCCAGGGCGTCGAAGAGCTGCTGGAACAGGTGTCGCTGCAGGCCGAAATCCTGGAGCTGAAGGCACCGGTGGACGCGCCGGCCAAGGGCCTGGTCGTCGAAGCGCAGCTGGACAAGGGCAAGGGCCCGGTGGCGACCGTGCTGGTCAGCAGCGGCACGCTCAAGCGCGGCGACGTCGTGCTGGCGGGCAGCGCCTACGGCCGTGTCCGCGCGATGCTCGACGAGAACGGCAAGCCGACCAAGGAAGCCGGCCCCTCGATTCCGGTCGAGATCCAGGGCCTGTCCGAAGTGCCGGCGGCCGGCGAGGAAGTGCTGGTGCTGCCCGACGAGCGCAAGGCGCGCGAAATCGCGCTGTTCCGCCAGGGCAAGTTCCGCGACGTCAAGCTGGCCAAGCAGCAGGCGGCCAAGCTCGAGACCATGCTGGAACAGATGACGGAAGGCGAAGTGCAGACACTGCCGCTGATCGTCAAGGCCGACGTGCAGGGTTCGCAGGAAGCGCTGGTGCAATCGCTGCAGAAGCTGTCGACCGACGAAGTGCGCGTGCAGATCGTGCACGGCGCGGTGGGCGGCATCACGGAGTCCGACGTCAACCTGGCCACGGCCTCGAAGGCGGTCATCATCGGCTTCAACGTGCGTGCCGACGCCGGTGCGCGCAAGCTGGCCGAGAACAACGGCATCGACATCCGCTACTACAACATCATTTACGATGCGGTAGACGAGATCAAGGCGGCGATGTCGGGCATGCTGGCGCCGGAGAAGCGCGAAGTGACGATCGGCCAGGTCGAGGTGCGCCAGGTGTTCCGCGTGCCGAAGATCGGCGCGGTGGCCGGCTGTATGGTCACCGACGGTCTGGTCAAGCGGGGCGCCTTCGTGCGCGTGCTGCGCAACAACGTCGTGGTTTTCTCGGGCGAGCTCGATTCGCTCAAGCGCTTCAAGGACGATGTCAAGGAAGTCAAGCAGGGCTTCGAGTGCGGTCTGTCGATCAAGAACTTCAACGACGTTCAGGAAGGCGACCAGCTCGAAGTGTATGAAATCACCGAGGTCGCGCGCACGCTGTAAGGCGGCGCGCCGCGGCGGCGAACCTTCACCGGTTTGCCGCCGCCGGCCCATCCACGCCGTCGGACCCATCGCCTTCGCTGGCGACGCCGCTGGCAAAGTCGTATCGCATGGCCAAAAAAGGCAATATCTCTTCCCGTAATCTGCGCCTGTCCGAACAGATCCAGAAGGATCTGGCCGAGATGATCCAGCGCGAGCTGCGCGACCCGCGCCTGGGCCTGGTGACGCTGCAGTCGGTGGCGCTGACCCCGGACTACGCGCACGCCAAGGTCCACTTCACGGTGCTGGGCGCCGAACCCGCCGATGCCGAGGCGATCCTCAACGAGAAGGCCGGCTACCTCCATTCGCTGCTGTTCAAGCGGCTCCATATCCATACCGTGCCGACGCTGCGCTTCGTGCACGATACCTCGGTCGAACATGCGATCGAGATGTCGAAGCTGATCGACCAGGCCAACGCCACACGGGCCAAGGACGAGTAAGTCCGTGGCGCCGGCGCGTCCTGCGTCGTCGCCTCTCCCGAGCCGCGCAGCCGGGTGGCACGCCGATATGGGTGGCACGCCGATATGGCAAGCGCATTGCCGCCACCGCTTCCACCGCTCTCGCCGCCGCTCCCGCCGTTTCATTCCCCATGACCGATACCACCGCTCCACGTCCGCCTCGGCTGCCGCGCCGCGACGTGCATGGCGTGCTGCTGCTCGACAAGCCGCTCGGGCTGTCGTCCAACGATGCGCTGATCCGCGCCAAGCGGCTGCTGCGCGCCAACAAGGCCGGCCATACCGGCACGCTCGATCCGCTGGCGACCGGGCTGCTGCCGCTGTGCTTCGGCGAGGCGACCAAGTTTTCGCAGGATCTGCTCGATGCCGACAAGACCTATGAGGCAACGGTGCGACTGGGGCAGCGCACCTCGACCGGCGATGCCGAAGGCGAGGTGGTCGCCGAACGTCCGGTCAGCTGCGATGCCGCGGCGCTGAACCAGGCGCTGGTGCGTTTCGTCGGCCCGATCGAGCAGGTGCCGCCGATGCATTCGGCGCTGAAGAAGGATGGCCGGCCGCTGTACGAATACGCGCGCGCGGGCCAGACGGTCGAGCGCGCGGCGCGCAGCGTGACGATCCACGAGATCGCCTTGCTGAGCTGCGAGCTGCCTGGGGCGCCCGTGTTCGCGATGCGCGTGACCTGCAGCAAGGGGACGTACATCCGGACGCTGGCCGAGGACATTGGCGAGGCGCTGGGCTGTGGCGCGCATCTGACCGCGCTGCGGCGCACCGCGGTCGGCGATCTGACGCTGGACGGCGCGGTCACGCTGGAGCAGCTCGGCGAGCAGGACGACGCGGGGCGTCCGGCCCTGCTGGCGCCGGTGGACGCGCTGCTGCAGCGCTGCGCGCCGGTGACGCTCGACGCCGCGGCGACGCAGCGCTTCCTGCAGGGCCAACGCATCGCCGGACGCGATCTGCCTGCGGCGGTATTCAAAGGTGCGGGATTGCGTGAAGACACGCTGGCGCGCGTCTATGGCGGCGAGCCGGCGCGGCTGCTGGGCGTGGCCAGATGGCGCGAGGGTGCGCTGCAGCCGGAGCGGTTGGTGCGATTGAACGCGCCCGACTGACGACCGCCCGGGATTCCCTCTGCCCGACCCTCTCCCGCGCGCGGGAGAGGGGGAACACCTGGAGAGGAGGGGACGCAGCAGGTTTGCTGCCCTCTCCCGCATGCGGGAGAGGGGCGGGAGAGGGGCGGGAGAGGGGCGGGGGAGAGGGCATGCAGCGGTCGCCGTTCTGCCGAGCCTGAGCGCCCGATCAACGCCTCATCGATGCGCCCTCAGTGCGCCCTCAATGCGCCCCCATGGCATCCGCGGACCCGCCGCCACCGCCCTTGGGCTTTGTCAGCCAGACGAACACGATCAGCCCGAAGAACATCACCCCCGAAATCCAGAAGATATCGTTGGCGCCCAGCATCGACGCCTGCTGCGAGATGGTGCGCTCGATCACGCCGACCGCCTGCATATGGCTCATGCCCTGCTGCATCAGGTGCTCGACCTGGGCGTTGTAGATCGGGTTGTAGGGATTGACCTGTTCCACCAGGTGCGCATGGTGCATCGCCGAGCGGTTCTCCCACACGGTGGTCGACACCGAGGCACCGATCGCGCCGAAGGTGATCCGCACGAAGTTCGACAGGCCCGAGGCCGCCGGAATCTTGTCGGGCGGCTGTCCCGACAGGATGATCGACGTCAGCGGGATGAAGAACATCGCCATCGCCGCGCCCTGGATCAGCGTCGGGATCATCAGCGTGGCGGTGTCCACGTCGATCGTGAACCGCGAACGCATCAGGCTGACGATGCCGAATGTGATGAACGCCGCGGTGGCGACCCAGCGCGGGTCCATCTTCGGCAAATTGCGCCCGATCACCGGCGACAGCAGGATCGCGAAGATGCCCACCGGCGCCATCACGATGCCGGCATCGGTCGCGGTATACCCGACGATCGTCTGCAGCCATAGCGGCAGGATCACCAGATTGCCGAAGAACAGCCCGTAGGCGACCGAGATCGCCACCACGCCCGCGCTGAAGTTGCGGCCGTTGAACAGGCTGATATCGACGATCGGGTGCTTCTCGTAGCGCTCCCACGCCAGGAAGAACAGGAAGCCCACCACCGCGACCACCGTCAGCGTGACGATCTCGGTCGAATGGAACCAGTCGAGCTCCTTGCCCTTGTCCAGCATCAGCTGCATCGAACCGACCCAGATCACCAGCAGCGCCAGGCCGATGGTGTCGATCGGCAGCACCCGCGTCGGCGTTTCGCGCTCGCGATAGATCGCCCAGGTCGCGTACGCGGCCAGGATGCCCACCGGGATGTTGATGTAGAAGATCCACGGCCACGTCATGTTGTCCGAGATCCAGCCGCCCAGCAGCGGACCCATGATCGGCGCGACCAGCGTGGTCATGCCCCATAGCGCCAGCGCCATCGTGCTCTTGTGCGGCGGATAGCTCGACAGCAGCAGCGACTGCGACAGCGGGATCATCGGCCCGGCCACCGCGCCCTGCAGGATCCGCGCGGCCAGCAGCACCTCCAGGTTGGGCGCCACGCCGCACAGCCACGACGACAGCACGAACAGCAGGATCGACGTGACGAACAGTCGCACCGCGCCGAAGCGCGTGGTCAGCCAGCCGGTCAGCGGCACCGAGATCGCGTTGGCGACCGCGAACGAGGTGATGACCCAGGTGCCCTGGTTCGGCGACACGCCCAGGTCGCCGGAGATCGCGGGAATCGACACGTTGGCGATCGACGAGTCGAGCACGTTCATGAACGTGGCCAGCGACAGCGCGATCGTGCCGACGATCAGCTTGGCGCCCGACAGCGGTTCCTGGTGCGCGGGGCGCGCAGGGGCCGCTGGCGATGTGGGCGCGGGTTCGGCGCCCTCGCGGGCGGTCAGGGTATCGGCCATGATCAGGCGTGCGTGGTCGCTTTCTTGGCGGTTGTCGCGGAACTGGCCGTCGACGCGCGGGCCGCCGAGGCCGGCGCCGCCGGCTCGGCGCCCTGGCGGCCGCTGTTGGTCGCGATGATGCGCGCGATCAGCGCATCGGCGTCGTGGCCGACCTTGTCATAGACGTCCGTCTGCATCGGCTTGCTGGCGGTGGTGGTCGTCATCGCCGCGCCTTCGGTCTTGCGCACGTCGACGGTGACGTTCATCGACAGGCCGATGCGCAGCGGATGGTCCTTCAGCTGCTGCGGATCGAGCGCGATGCGCACCGGCAGGCGCTGCACCACCTTGATCCAGTTGCCGGTGGCGTTCTGCGCCGGCAGCAGCGAGAACGCCGAGCCGGTGCCGGCCGAGAAGCCGGCCACCTTGCCGTGGTATTCGACGTCGGAGCCGTAGACGTCCGCATGCAGCGTGACCGGCTGGCCGATCCGCATATGCGTGATCTGGACTTCCTTGAAGTTGGCGTCGACCCAGACCTGGTCGAGCGGCACCACCGCCATCAGCGGCGCGCCGGCGGCCACCCGCTGGCCGACCTGCACCGAGCGCTTGGCGACATAGCCGGTCACCGGCGCCGGCAGCTGCGAGCGCGCGTAGTTCAGGTAGGCGGCGCGCACGTTGGCGGCGGCGCGCTGCACGTTGGGGTGCTTCTCGACGGTGGTCTGGTCGGTCAGCGCCCTGTTCGACGCGAGCTGCTCGCGCGCGGCCTGCAGCGCCGATTCGGCGGCCTGCAGCGTGGTGCGCGCATGGGCCAGTTCTTCGGAGGAAACCGCGCCCGAGCCGGCGATGGCCTGGCGGCGCTTCAGGTCTTCGCGGGCCCGCGCGACATCGGCCTGGCGCAGCGCCACGTTGGCCGCCAGCGAGCCGTTGTTGACGTACAGCGTGCGCACCTCGCGCACCGCCTGTGCCAGCTGTGCCTCGGCCTGGGCCAGCGCGACCTCGCTGTCGGCGCGGTCGAGCTGGATCAGCGGCTGGCCGGCGTTGACCAACTGCGTGTCGTCGGCGCCAATGCCCACCACCGTGCCCGGCACCAGCGGGGTCACCTGGACCACGTTGCCCGCCACGTAGGCGTCGTCGGTGCTTTCGAAATGCCGGGCATACAGGGCCCAGTAGCCGCCGTAGGCCAGGCCCGCGACCACCACCGCGGCGGTCAGCGAGAGCAGCAGGCGCTTGCGCTTGCCGTTGTTGTTGTCGGAGGGTTGCGTGCGGGTGGCCGCGTTCTGGTTCTGTTGTTGGTCGCTCATGATGTCGGTCGCTTGATGTCGGTCGCTTGAACGGTTCGACGTTGTCGTTGTTCTTCGCTGTCGTGTTGTGGCGGGGCGGTGGGGCGCGTCAGCCATGCGCCGCGGCGCGGCGCGGCGCGGGTGCGGCCGTGGTCGTGGCCGTGGCCGGCTTTCCAGCCTGTGCCGGCTCCGGATCGGCGGACTCGCCGGGCTCCTGGTAACCGCCACCCAGCGCCTTGACCAGCGCCATCTGCAGATCCAGCCGGCGCGCCTGCAGATCGGTGGCCAGGCGCC
Organism: Cupriavidus cauae; assembly: GCF_026210475.1. Lineage (NCBI taxonomy): Bacteria > Pseudomonadati > Pseudomonadota > Betaproteobacteria > Burkholderiales > Burkholderiaceae > Cupriavidus > Cupriavidus cauae. The sequence continues at coordinate 2,867,657 of NZ_CP080293.1, read as the reverse complement.
GCTGCTGCAGCACGTTGCTCTCGGCGTTAAGCACGGTCAGCTGCGTGCCCAGGCCCGCCTTGTAGCGCGTGGTCGCCAGCGCATAGGCATGCTCGGCAAGCTCCAGCGCCTCGCGTTGCGTCTGGATCTGCTGATCGACGCTGCGGATGCTGGTCACCGTATCGGCGGTCTCGCGCAGCGCATCGACCAGCGTCTGGTTGTAGTTGGCCACCGCCAGGTCATATTGCGCGTGCTTGCCCTTCAGGTTCGCGCGCAGCCGTCCGCCTTCGAAGATCGGCAGGCGCACCGCCGGGCCGAAGCCGAACTGGCGGCTGATGCCGAGCAGCAGGTTGGACGGATCGAGCGAGGCCAGGCCCGCGAAGGCGCTCAGCGTGACATTGGGCAGGAACTCCGCGCGCGCGACCTCGATGTCCTTCGACGAGGCCTCGACGCGCCAGCGCGCCGCGACCAGATCGGGCCGGCGGCCGAGCAGGTCGATCGCCAGGTTGTCCGGCAGCGTCGGCGTGGCATGCGCCAGCAGCGTCGGCCGCTGGATGGCCAGGCCCCGGTCCGGACCCTTGCCGAGCAGCGCCGCGATCTGGTTGCGCGCCAGCGCGATCTCTTCGTCGATGCGCTGCAGATCGGTGCGGGCCGACGCCACCGTGGCGCGGGCCTGCGTGGTTTCCACCTGCGTGTCGAGCCCGGCCGACAGGCGCTGGCGCGACAGCTCGGTCAGGTCGCCGCGCTGGGCGATGGCGCGCTCGGCCACATCGCGCTGCGCGAACAGCGCGGCCAGCCGCGCGTAGTTGCGCGCCACCGCGGTGGTCAGCAGCAGCCGCGAAGCCTGGCTTTCGGCTTCGGCGGCACGGTCGTCGGACAGCGCCGCTTCCAGCGCCGAGCGGTTCTTCCCCCAGAAGTCGAGGTCGTAGGACAGGCCGGCCTGCAGCCGCGACAGGTTCTGCCACGAGCCGGCACGCGGCGTGCCTTCGTACAGATCGGTCTCGGAGAAGCGCTGGCGCGACAGCGAGGCGTCCAGATCCAGATGCGGATACAGCGCGCTGCGCGTGGCGTCGGCCATCGCGCGCGAGGCTTGCACCCGGGCGAGGGCCGCCTGCAGGTTGGGGCTGTTCTGCACGGCCTCGTCGACCAGCGCGCGCAGTTGCGGATCGCCGAACTGGTCGACCCAGTCCTGCGACGGCCACTGGCCATGCTGGCCCGGCAGCGTCTGCGCGGTGGCCAGCTGCGCGGGCTCGGTCATGACCTGGGTGGTGTGGGAGTTGCCGAAGGCGGCGCAGCCCGCCAGTGCGGCCGCGGCCAGCGCGCTGAGCGCGAAGGCGCCGAGACGGCGGGCCGGTTGCCGCGCCGGAGCGCGGCGGGAAGTGCAAATTTGATGGTTCATGTTGGGCGACAACGAAATGCCGAAAATGCGAGGGCGGCGGTCGGGTGCCGATGGCACGGACCGCGGCGGCGAATCTGGCCGGCTGGCGGCGGGAGGCTGGCTAGGGCGCTATCCGGTGTTGTTGGCGATCACCCGTTGCAACATGTCGCGGAACTGGGCGATCTCGGCCTCGGTGAAGCCGCGGAAGCGCCGGTTCAGCACGCGGCAGAAGATCGCGGGCAGCTGGTCGACCAGCGCGTGGCCGGCCGGCGTGACGCGCAGGTCGACGATGCGCCGGTCGGCGTCGCTGCGCTGCCGCTCGACCAGGCCGCGTTTTTCCATGCGGCTGATCAGGCGCGTGACCGAGCCCATATCGGTGTTCAGCTCCCGGCCCAGATCCGTCACCGTACGGGCGCGGCCGTGAGCCAGCATCACCAGGCAGGAGGCCTGGGCGTGCGTGATATCCAGCGCGCCGACTTCCTGCTCGACGTCGCGCGACAGTTCGCCCTTGGCCCGCGCCATCAGATAGCCGACGCTGTCGCAGATCCGATAGGAGGCGGGATCGAAGGGGAAGGTGTCGTCGGTGCCCGGGGCGTTCATCATTTGCCTATGCAATCTTTGTCGTGGCAAATATATGCACGTGCTGAGAAAACCGCAAGAACGTCAATTCGTCATTTCGGATTTGGAAATAGTGCGCTGCAAGCCCTTGCAGCAACGCAATAGACCGACCGAACGGCCGCCCGCAGTTTTGCGTCGCAACATGCTAGAATGGCGGGTTGAATTTTTGATGCCCAGCTGCAAGCGAGAGCCGCAATGACCCGCGCAATCCGCAATATCGCCATCATCGCCCACGTCGATCATGGCAAGACCACCCTGGTGGACCAACTCCTGCGCCAGGCAGGCACCTTCCGTGAGAACCAGCAGGTTGCGGAGCGGGTGATGGACTCGAACGACCTGGAAAAAGAACGCGGGATCACCATCCTGGCGAAGAACTGTGCGGTCGAGTACAACGGCACCCATATCAATATCGTCGACACCCCGGGCCACGCCGACTTCGGTGGCGAGGTCGAACGCGTGCTGTCGATGGTCGACGGCGTGCTGCTGCTGGTCGACGCGGTCGAAGGCCCGATGCCGCAGACCCGCTTCGTCACGCGCAAGGCGCTGGCGCTGGGCCTGAAGCCGATCGTCGTGATCAACAAGATCGACCGTCCGGGCGCCCGTCCGGACTGGGTCATCAACCAGACCTTCGACCTGTTCGACAAGCTGGGCGCGACCGACGAGCAGCTCGACTTCCCGGTGATCTACGCCTCGGGCCTGAACGGCTACGCCGGCCTCACCGAGGATGTGCGCGACGGCGACATGAAGCCGCTGTTCGAGACCGTGCTCGACAAGGTGCCGGTCCGTAACGACGACCCGGACGGTCCGCTGCAGCTGCAGATCATCTCGCTGGACTACTCGAGCTACGTCGGCAAGATCGGCGTCGGCCGTATTTCGCGCGGCCGCGCCCGTCCGCTGCAGGACGTGGTGGTCAAGTTCGGTCCCGAAGGCAACCCGATCAAGGGCCGCATCAACCAGGTGCTGAAGTTCCGCGGCCTGGAGCGCGAGATCGTGCCCGAGGCCGAGGCCGGCGACATCGTGCTGATCAACGGCATCGAGGAACTGGGTATTGGCTGCACCGTCTGCGCGCCCGATGCGCAGGACGCGCTGCCGATGCTGAAGGTCGATGAGCCGACGCTGACGATGAACTTCTGCGTCAACACCTCGCCGCTGGCGGGCCGCGAAGGCAAGTTCGTCACCAGCCGCCAGCTGCGCGAACGCCTGGACCGCGAACTGAAGTCCAACGTGGCGCTGCGCGTGGCCGAGACCGGCGACGACACCGTGTTCGAAGTGTCGGGCCGCGGCGAACTGCACCTGACCATCCTGCTGGAAAACATGCGCCGGGAAGGCTACGAGCTGGCCGTGTCGCGCCCGCGCGTGGTGTTCAAGGAAATCGACGGCGTCAAGCACGAGCCGTACGAGCTGCTGACGGTCGACGTCGAGGACGGCCACCAGGGCGCCGTGATGGAAGAGCTGGGCCGCCGCAAGGGCGAACTGCTCGACATGGCGTCGGACGGCAAGGGCCGTACCCGCCTGGAATACCGCATCCCGGCCCGCGGCCTGATCGGCTTCCAGGGCGAGTTCCTGACGCTGACGCGCGGCACCGGCCTGATCTCGCACATCTTCGACGACTACGCGCCGGTGCGCGAGGGCGGCCTGGGCGAGCGCCACAACGGCGTGCTGATCTCGCAGGACGATGGCGAGGCCGTGGCCTACGCGCTGTGGAAGCTGCAGGATCGCGGCCGCATGTTCGTCAAGCCGGGCGACCCGCTGTACGAAGGCATGATCATCGGCATCCACAGCCGCGATAACGACCTGGTCGTGAACCCGATCAAGGGCAAGCAGCTGACCAACGTGCGCGCCTCGGGTACCGACGAAGCGGTGCGCCTGGTGCCGCCGATCCAGATGACGCTCGAATACGCGGTGGAATTCATCGCCGACGACGAGCTGGTCGAGATCACGCCGAAGAGCATCCGCCTGCGCAAGCGCTTCCTGAAGGAACACGAGCGCAAGCGCGCGTCGCGCGAAGGCGCATAAGCGCAAGCGATACGCTGCCCGCAAGGGGAAGGGCCGAGTCCTGTGGTGAACGGGACTCGGCCCTTGTCGTTTGTGGGCGCCGAGGCGGGGAGGACGCCGTCCTCAGAGGTGGCAGAGGATGTTCACCAGCCTGCCGAACGGATCGCGTACGAAGAAGCGCCGCACGCCCCAGGGCTCCTCGGCGATGCCGTATTCGATCCGCAAGCCCGCCTGCACGGCCCTGGCGTGGACCTCGTCGAGGTTGTCGACCTCGATCGACAGGTCGGGCACCGGGGTACCGGAGCCGCCCTCGGTCGCGATGCTGATCTGCGGCGTGGTGTCTTGCCCGGTCGCATAGGTCCGGATCCAGCCGTGATCCATCACGACTGCCATGCCAAGCAGGTCGCCATAGAAGGCCTGGGCCGCCTCGATGTTCGGGGCGGCGATGTTTGCGACGACTCGCTTGACGGTCATGGTGGCTCTCCGACGATGGAATCCGGCGATTCTACGGCCCATCGTCCGCTTCGATAAGCCGGCCGCGATGGGCAATGCGTGATGGGCAATGCGCGATGGGCGATCCGATTCGTGCATCCGCCGGATACACAGTCTTTCCTTTCCATGCCGTCAAGGAACGCGCCGGCGCGCCGTTGATAGCGGGGCGGCAAACATGCCGTGATCGCACGATAAGAACGGGGAGCTGGAATGTTTCGCAACACCACCATTGGCGCCAGATTGTGGAGCCTCATTGTCGTTACCAATTTGATCCTGATGATCGTCGGCGCCTTTGGCTGGCTCGGCATGTCGCGCAGCAACGACGCGACGCGCCAGATCCATCAGCATCAGCTGGCCGCCGCGATGCATCTGTCCGAGGCGCGCGCAAACCAGTTGCTGGTGCGCGTGCTGCTCGACCAGGCGACGTTCGCCACCGATCCAGCCGATGCGCTGGCGCGTGCCGATACCGCGGCCGGATTCGCGCGGGCCTCGGAGACGGCGTGGAAGGCCTATCTGGCACTGCCGCGCGGCACGGAGGAAGACCGCGCTGCCGAGCTGGTGTCGGCGCGCCGCGAGGCGCTGCACAAGCAAGGGGTCGAGCCGATGATCGCCGCGCTGAAGGCGGGCGATCGCGAGCGCGTGATGGCGCTGGTGCTCGAGACCATTCCGAAGCTCGATATCGCCTTCACGTCGGCCAATGCCGAGCTGAACAAGCTGCAGACGGCAGCGGCCGAGTCCGTCTATCAGGAGTCGCAACATCGCTATGCGAAGCTGCGCGCGTGGTCGCTGGTGCTGCTGGCGCTGGGCCTGGCGTTCAGCACCATCTTTGCGTGGCGGCTGCGCGGCTCGATCGTCGGCCCGCTCGAGACCGCGATCGCGCGTTTCGAGCGGATCGCGCGCGGGGATTTGAGCGCGGCGCGCGCACTCGATACGCCCGGGCAGCAGGGTCATCGTGCTGCGGATAGCGGGGCCGGCATCGCACAAGAGGTGAGCCGCAACGAGGTCGGCCGCAACGAGACCGGCCGCATGCTCGCCATGCTGGCCCGGATGGAAGCGAGTCTGGCGGGCATGGTCGGCGAGGTGCGTACCGGCGCCGACGCCATCGCCGCGGCGAGCCGGCAGATCGCGCTGGGCAACGCCGATCTGTCCCAGCGCACCGAAGAGCAGGCGGCCTCGCTCGAGCAGACCGCCTCGAGCATGGAGCAACTGACCGGCACGGTACGGCAGACCGCGGACAATGCCCGCGAAGCGAATGCGCTGGCGGGCGACGCCAGCGGGCTGGCGGAGCGGGGCGGGGAAGCGGTGACGCGCGTGGTCGACACCATGCGGGCAATCGACGCCAGCGCCAACCGGATCGTCGACATCATCGACGTGATCGAGAAGATCGCCTTCCAGACCAACATCCTCGCGCTGAACGCCGCGGTCGAGGCCGCGCGTGCCGGCGAGCATGGCCGCGGCTTCGCGGTGGTGGCGGGCGACGTGCGCGATCTGGCGCAGCGTTGTGCGACCGCGTCGAAGGAAATCCGCGGGCTGATCGACGAATCGGTGCGCAATGTTCGCGCCGGCAGCGATATCGTCGCCGATGCCGGCCGCGCGATGGAGGACATCGTCGGCGCGGTGCGCCGCGTCAGCGCGATCGTCGGCGGCATCAGCGCCGCCTCGATGGAGCAGTCGCAGGGCATCGAGCAGGTGAATCAGGCGGTCACGCAGATGGACGGCATGACCCAGCAGAATGCCGCGCTGGTCGAAGAGGCGGCCGCCGCGGCGACCTCGCTGGAGGACCAGGCGCAGCGGCTGACCGGCCTGATGGCGCGTTTCCGTCTTGCCTGAATTGGCCGGCATCCCCAGACATCCCCGGGGTCCCCTGGCATACCTCGGTATCCTCCCGGCGTTACGGACTGCGGGCCGGCATGGCTGGTGTACAGTGGCGGCCTGCATTTCGTCACCACAGGAACAGGAGACATGACCGAGTTTGTTGCAACCGAAGTCGTCGGCGGTGTCGGCTATCTGACGCTGACCCGGCCCCAGGCCCTCAATGCCCTGTCGCTCGACATGGTGCGCGCCTTGACGCAGGCGCTGGACCAGTGGGCGGCCGATCCCGGCGTCGTCGCCGTGGTGGTCGCCGGTGCGGGCGGCAAGGCCTTCTGCGCGGGCGGCGACATCCGTTTCTTCCATCAGGCCGCGCTCGCCGGCGATCCGACGCTGGACCAGTTCTTTGTCGAGGAATACGCGCTCAATCACAAGATCCACCGCTATCCGAAGCCCTATATCGCGCTGATGGACGGCGTGGTGATGGGCGGCGGCATGGGCATCTCGCAGGGCGCGCGGCGGCGCCTGGTCACCGAGCGCACCAAGATGGCGATGCCCGAGACCAATATCGGGCTGTTTCCGGACGTGGGCGGCGGCTGGTTCCTGGCCCGCACCCCGGGCCGCCTGGGCGAGTACCTGGGCCTGACCGGCAACGTGATTCACGCGGCCGACGCGCTGTACGCCGGCCTGGCCGACGCCTTCGTGCCGAGCAACGCGCTGGCCGAGCTGGTGGCGTCGCTGCGCGCCGGCAACTTTGCCAGTGGCGACGAAGTGCTGGCCGCGATCGATGCCTGCAGCGCCGGGCATCGCGCCGCCTGCGATCCGGCCGCGAGCATGCTGGCGCGCCAGCGCGAGGCAATCGACGGGGCCTTCGGCGCCGCCACGGTCCAGCAGATCGTTGCCATCGTCAGCGATGCCAGCGACGACTGGTCCGCTCAGACGGCCGCCGCCTTGCGTACCCGCTCCCCGCTGATGCTGTGCGTGACGCTGGAGCAGATCCGCCGCGCGCGGACCATGGCGCTCGAGGACGAGCTGCGCATGGAGCTCGACATGATGCATGACGTGTTCCGCTACGGCGACGGCGTCGAGGGCATCCGTGCGCTGGCGATCGACAAGGACCACGCGCCGAAGTGGCGGCCGGCCCGGCTCGACGAGGTCGAGCGCAACAAGGTGCTCGCCTTCTTCGACAGTCCGTGGCGCGCCGAGGCGCATCCGCTGGCCGGATTGCAGGCCTGAGCGGACGCGCGCGCCGGTGCGGGCTCCGTGCGCGCCGATGCCCTCGGGGCAGGCGCGCGCACGGCCGACGCCACATCGGGTTAGAGTGTGGTCTGGGCGCCGGCCGGAGATGGCCGGTCCCGCCGTTTTTCGGCAGTCTTTCCTTTCCCCGTCTCTCTCAGAAAAGGAAGCACGATGAGCACTCCACGCGACGTCGCGGTACTGGTGGGCAGTCTCCGCAAGGATTCCTTCAATCGCAAGCTGGCATTGGCGCTGGCGCAGTTGGCCCCGGCCGAACTCAAGCTCGACATCGTCGAGATCGGTCAGCTGCCGCTCTACAACCAGGACGACGATGACAACCCGCCGGCAGCCTGGACCGCTTTCCGCGACCGGATCCGCCGCGCCGACGCGGTGCTGTTCGTGACCCCCGAGTACAACCGCTCGGTGCCCGCGCCGCTGAAGAATGCCATCGACGTGGGGTCGCGTCCCTATGGGCAGAGCGCCTGGGATCGCAAGCCCGGGGCGGTAATCAGCGCCTCGCCGGGCGCCATCGGCGGGTTTGGCGCCAACCACCATCTGCGCCAGTCGCTGGTGTTTCTCAATGTGCCGGTGCTCCAGATGCCGGAGGCCTATATCGGTGGTGTCGACAAGCTGTTCGATGCGCAGGGCAATATCGGCAACGAATCGACACGTGCCTTTCTGGGCAAATTCCTGACGACCTTTGCGGCCTGGGTGGAGCGCAACGCCGCAAGCTGACCGTGACGGCGCGGCCGCCGCCTCGGCCCCCTCTCTCGTAGGGGAGGTCTAAAGATGGCGAAAACCGCGCCGACAATGCTGATATGGATGCAAGCGACAATTCCTCCGACTTCCCGGAAGGTGCGGCCAACGCCGAACTGGTCGGGTGCTGGGCCACTGCCTCGCCGCAGTTGCTGGCCACCGTGCTGAACCACGCCATCGACGCCGAAGACCTGTCCGGCTTCGCGGCGCTGCTGTCCGACATCGCCCGCGACCGCGGGCTCAAGGGCAACCGCGGAGCGCACCAGTCGATCTACGACATGCCGTATTCGAGCCTGCTGCCACGCCAGCAGCACCTGCTGGCCGATGCCTTCGACCTGTTCGTCAAGCTGGGGCTGGAACTGCAGCCGCGGCAGCAGCGCCTGAACGACTGAGCGCGCTGAGCCGCTGAGCCGCTGAGCCGCTGAGCCGTTGAGTCGCTGAGTCGCTGAGCCGCTGAGGGGGCTGAGGGGGCTGAGGGGCGGAGCAGCTTGTGTCACTGCGCCGACTTGCCTCCCGCCGGCGGCGCGGCGGCGCTGTCCCCGGGCGGCCCGTCCGACGCCCATTGCCGCGTGAAGACGGAGGGCGATGCGATGCGCCTCCGGGTGGTAAACTTCCGGGTTTTCCTCGTTCCCGTCGAAGGGCGGGATAGACGACCCAAGTCATGTCCGAATCGCTAGCCGCCAGCGCGGCGCCGGCTTCGGCAGGTCCGCAGAAAGTCAATCCGCGGCGCATTTCGGTGGCGCCCATGATGGACTGGACTGACCGCCACTGCCGCACCTTTCATCGCCACCTGAGCCGCCACACCTGGTTGTACACCGAGATGGTGACGACCGGTGCGCTGCTGCATGGCGAAGTCGCGCGCCATCTGGACTTCGATGCGGCCGAGCAGCCGGTCGCCCTGCAACTGGGCGGCAGCGAGCCGGCCGATCTGGCGGCCTCGGCCCGCCTGGGCGAGCGCTGGGGCTTTGCCGAGATCAACCTGAATTGCGGTTGCCCGTCCGAGCGGGTCCAGCGCGGGGCGTTCGGCGCCTGCCTGATGGCCGAGCCGCAACTGGTGGCGGACTGCGTGCGCGCGATGCGCGACGCGGTGTCGGTGCCGGTCACCGTCAAGCACCGGATCGGCATCGACACGATCGAGCATTACGATTTTGTCCGCGATTTCGTCGGCACGATCGCGGAGGCGGGTTGCCAGACCTTTATCGTCCATGCGCGCAACGCGATCCTGAAAGGGCTGAGCCCGAAGGAGAACCGCGAGATTCCGCCGCTGCGCTATGAGGTGGCCTACCAGCTGAAGCGGGAATTCCCCCAGCTCGAAATCCTGATCAATGGCGGCATCACGCGCTACGACGAGATCGACGCTCACCTGCAGCATGTCGACGGCGTGATGATCGGTCGGGAGGCCTATCACCAGCCGTTCCTGCTGGCGGAGGTGGATCGCCGCTACTACGGCGATACCGCGCCGTCGCCTTCACGTCTCGACGCCGAACTGGCGATGCAGCGTTATATCGGCGATCTGGTGGAGCGGGGCGGTTATATGGGCGCGGCGACGCGGCATATGCTCGGCCTGTATCGCGGCGTGCCCGGCGGGCGGGGCTGGCGGCGTGTGCTGTCCGACGCGCGCCGGATGAATGCAATCCGTACGCGGGACGGTGTCGATGCGCTGTTCGAGGAGGCGCGTAGCCATCTGCATGCGGAGCGGCCGCTGCAGGCGGCATGATTGGCGGCCGGGAGTCCGAGTCGGGAGTCCGAGTCGGGAGTTGGAGTTCGGAGTTGGCAGTCGGTGAGGGGCCGTTGCTGACAGGCAGTCGCTGACCGGTAGTCGATGATAAGGGGCCGCCGGTCACAAGGAGCCGGTGACAGGTACCGGTGACAGGTGATCGGCAGCCGAGCGGTCGGCGCTCGGCGGTCGAGCGGCGGTAGATGGCCGCCGCCGATTGGAGTGCAGATTCTAATTTCGAATCGGGCATGGTCCCGCACCCGCCGTGCCGCCGCGTTGCAGCCACTTTCCACGCCAGTGCAGGCGATGGCAGGCACCAGGAAAGGGATTCCCCTAGATAGCCAAGCCGATTCCGATTTTCTTAAACTGTCTGTGCCCTCGAATACAGGGCTTTCTTCAACTGATTTTGGAGCCCGCCTAGTGCGGGCTTTTTTTGTCCTGGAGCCGGGCGTGTCCGGGGTCGGTCGCCGGTCCTTTCGTTTACCCGAATAGTGCTTGGCGGCGATGACAGTTACATTGCAATTGCCTTCAGGGCATTGAGATCGCAAGAGTTTAAGAGTCCGCCGTGTGCGGACTTTTTTTTGCACCGCATTTCCCCGCCGCTTCCGCCTTCTGCTTTCCCTTCCTCCGCCGTCCGCCCCGTTTCCCTCCCGCCTTGCCGCTGCCGGCGTGATGCCGTCGAGCAACGTCCCCGCGAATCATTCTCGTTTGCCTGCTGCAAAGAGGTGACCCCCCAACCGGGTGATGGCAAGATGTAGCCAAAAACGACAAGAAGGTCTGGCCTCGGAGGGTGGAATGGAAGAAGACGGCTTGTTTGGTGTCGCGTTCGAAGGCTTCCGCGTCGTCTGGGTGGTCGAGCGGTTGCAGAACGGTACCTGGACCGCCCGCTACTGCTGGCATCGCGGCACGGATGCGGCCGCGGCCGCGGCACTGCAGACCGATGTGCTGAACGGCAGGAGCCGAAGACTGCCTGGTACGTATCAGTCCGAGGAAGAAACGATCGAGGCGATCCGCGAGGCGATCCGCCTCGAAGCCCGCTGGTCCTGATGCGCCGTTCGACTACGCACGAAAATTTTTGTGCGTAGTACTAGCCATCGCCAAACGAAGTTTGTATAATCTTGGTTTCCGTCGAGCAGTACTGACGACGGCGCTACGGTGGCTGTAGCTCAGTTGGTAGAGTCCAGGATTGTGATTCCTGTCGTCGTGGGTTCGAGTCCCATCAGCCACCCCAAGATCCCATGCAAACAGCCGCTCATCGAGCGGCTGTTTTGCTTTGTGGCGAGCATCATCGGGCGGGCCAGCGCCTCAAGTCGGTCCTCAAACCAGCCTTGCAGCGGCCTTGGTGATCGTCCACCCAATACCCATGCACAAGGCGATCCAACCCGCTGCGATCAGTGCCACGTCGTGCCAGTTCATGGTGCGGCGACCGGGGCGAAGCAGCTTGACGGTGTCGTCTGACGAAGGCATGGCCGTCTCCTTCGAAAAGCATGGGAACAGGCTAGGCCATGCGTTAACGAATTCACGGTCCGAGTTGTAAGGGTTTGTTGCGATGCGCGAGAGCCGTCGCTTTCGATCGGGCGGCCATATCCCGCGTCTCGCGCGGACGCGCGCGCAGGCGCTCAACGCAGTCGATCTTGTCGCTGCGATCGCACGAACGCGGCTTGCCTCGCACGTTCGAATTCACGCGCCAGACCTCCCGCGCTAGACCGCACGCGATCAACCTCACGCGATCAACCTCACGCATTCAACTTCACCCCCGGCTGATCGAGTTCGAGCATCCGGCAGATCGCCGCCATGCTGCCGACCATGGTGCGGCGCTGCGCGCCCTGGTAGATGCGGACACCTTTGGACTGGCGGAACGGCGTGGGCTTGACGGGGTAACGGGTCAGGGAGCGGTCGGCTTGCAGCATGGTGGTCCTCTTCGGTAAGGCGTCAGCGGAAGTCTTGCGGCAACACGGGGCCCTGCGGCTCGTGTGGCTGCATGACTGAGGTTGGCGCCAAGGCGGCGGCGCCTGCCGGATTGCTTCGTTGGGCTAGAAGCCGGACTGGCGGATCAGTCCGACGGCGATGCCTTCAAGCGAGAATTCCTCGCGTCCGGGCCGCACGATGATGTTGGCGAAGTCCGGGTTCTCGGCGATCAGCTCGATCGCGTCGCCGCGATGCTTGAGCCGTTTGACGGTCACGTCCTCGCCGATGCGTGCCACCACGATCTTGCCGTTGGCGGCATCCTGCGCGCGTTTGACCGCGAGCAGGTCGCCATCGAAGATGCCGGCGTCGCGCATGCTCATGCCGCGTACGCGCAGCAGGTAGTCGGGGCGTTCGTCGAAGACCGAGGCGTCGACCTGGTATTGGCGGTCGATATGCTCGGCCGCCAGGATCGGGCTGCCGGCGGCGACACGGCCGACCAGTGGCAGCGTCAGCTGCATCACGCCGGCCATCGGCAGCGAGAACTGGTCCGGCATTTCGGAGTCGCTGCGATTGACCTTGAGCCGGATGCCGCGCGAGGCGCCGGGCGTCAGCTCGATCACGCCCTTGCGAGCCAGCGCGCGCAGATGTTCTTCGGCCGAGTTCGGCGACGAAAAGCCGAATTCCGCAGCGATCTCGGCGCGGGTCGGCGGAATGCCGGTCTGCCGGATGGTGTTGCGGATCAGGTCGAAGATCTGCTGCTGCCGGGGTGTCAGAGTCGCCATGGCTTGTCCGTGTTGTTGTATCCGGTGGCGGTCCGGCCGGTGGCGCGCGCTGCGAAGCGTGCAGGCCGTCGGTGGCCGCCATGTGCAACACTGTACGTTTGAACAGTGTGCTGTGATTTTATACAGTATCGATCGAAGTGCAAGAGGAATTTGCATCCTCGTCCACTTTCGAGGCCGGACGGTCGGGCTGCGGGGCAGGGCAAGACCGTAGGGGAGCGGGCCGTCGCGGCGGGTACAATCGCCGCCTGTTTACGGATATCTCGTGCCCATGACCTTGCCTCGCGTGATCGTTCTTGCCACTGGCGGCACCATCGCCGGTTCCTCGTCCAGCGCCGCCAGCAGCGCGCGTTATCAGGCGGCGACCGTGCCGGTGTCGGCACTGCTCGAGGCTGTCCCGGCGCTGAAGGACGTCGCGCGGATCGAGGCGGAGCAGGTCGCGCAGATCGACAGCAAGGACATGTCGTTCGGCCTGTGGGCGCGGCTGGCGGCGCGGGTCCACCACTGGTCCACGCAGGACGACGTGGCCGGCATCGTGATCACGCACGGCACCGATTCGCTCGAAGAAACGGCGATGCTGCTGCATCTTGCCGGCGTGGCCAGCGTGCCGGTGGTGCTGACCGCGGCGATGCGGCCGGCGACCTCGCTGTCGGCCGATGGCCCCCTGAACCTGCTCGATGCCGTACGCGTCGCGGCGCATCCTGACGCGGCGGACAAGGGCGTGCTGGTGGTCATCAATCAGGAGATTCACGCAGGACGCGACGCGGTCAAGGCGCACACCTCGGCCGTCGACGCGTTCGCCTCTCCGGGCACCGGGCCGATCGGGCTGGTGCAGGACGCGCTGGTGCGCTTCACGCGTGCGCCGCTGCGTCTGCCCCGGCAGGCCCTGCCGCTGCCGCAGAACTGGCCCGCGGTCGAGATCGTCGCCAGCTATGCGCAACCGGGCCGCGTGGTGGTCGATGCGCTGGTCGGCAGCGGAGTGCGGGGCCTGGTGGTCGCGGCGGCCGGCAATGGATCGATCCACGAGACGCTGGTGGCGGCGCTTGTCGACGCGGCGCGCGCCGGTGTCGCGGTGGTGCGCAGCACGCGCACCGGTGCCGGTAATGTGATCGCCCCGGCGCAGCCCAATCCGTCGGCGGGCGCCTTCGTATCGGCCGGCGATCTGAATCCGTACAAGGCCCGGGTCGCGCTGCTGCTGGCGCTTGGCGCCGATCCCGCGCTGGCCGGCGATCCGGTGCGTTTGCAGCAGTTCTTCGCGCAGATCTGATGTAGGCGGCGCAAGCCAGAGCGCCGCAGATCCAGCCGGGACCTCATGCGGCTTGCCGCCGTGGCCGTTCCGGGCTATACTCGCGGGCTATTTAACCCTTGCTGCACCGGACTTGGCGCCCGGGCGGCTTATCCCAAAAGGAGCGTCAATGCGTCATTACGAAATCGTATTCATCGTCCATCCGGACCAGAGCGAGCAAGTGCCGGCCATGATCGAGCGTTACAAGACGCTGGTCACGTCGCAGAACGGCCAGGTGCACCGCGTGGAAGACTGGGGCCGTCGTCAACTGGCCTACATGATCCAGAAGCTGGCCAAGGCTCACTACGTTTGCCTGAACATCGAGTGCGGCAAGGACACGCTGGCTGAGCTCGAGCACGCGTTCAAGTTCAACGACGCCGTGCTGCGCCACCTGATCGTCCAGACGAAGAAGGCCGAGACCGGCCCGTCGCCGATGATGAAGGAAGTCCAGCGCGAAGAAGCCCGCAAGGCTTCGCAGCAAACCAGCGAAGGCCAGGCCGCCTGAGTGCGGTCTGCTGTGTGCGGTTCGCTCCGGCATGACCGGGGCGGCATGCGAGAGGCGGTGGCGCGATGAACCAGCTGAGGCTGCACGCCACCCTCGTCGAGCGCGACGCGTTGCGCTACACGCCGGCCGGCATCCCCGTCGTCAATTGCCTTCTGCAATACGGCGGCGAGGTGGTCGAGGCGCAGACGCCGCGGCAGGTCGAGTTCGCGATCGCCGCGATGGGCGTCGGTCCGGTCGGCCAGCACCTGGAGCGCACGCCGCTCGGCACGGTGCTCGACTGCGAAGGCTTTCTCGCCCGCAGGCACCGCAACAGCAAGGCTCTCGTCTTTCACATCACTGGATGTAAAGCATTCGTAAAGGATTGAACCATGGCATTCGTCAAACGTGACAACAAGAACAAGAAGCGCTTCCAGCAGCAGAACCCGCTGTTCAAGCGCAAGCGCTTCTGCCGCTTCACCGTGGCCGGCGTCGAACAGATCGACTACAAGGATCTGGAGACGCTGAAGGACTTCATCGGCGACAACGGCAAGATCACGCCGGCTCGTCTGACCGGCACCAAGGCGCACTATCAGCGTCAGCTCGACACGGCAATCAAGCGCGCCCGCTTCCTGGCGCTGCTGCCGTACACCGACCTGCACAAGAACTGATCGCCTGGTCGCTAAGGAGAAAACACGATGCAAGTCATTCTGCTGGAAAAAGTCGTCAACCTGGGCAACCTGGGTGACATCGTTCGCGTCAAGGATGGTTACGCCCGTAACTTCCTGATCCCGTCCAAGCGTGCCCGCCGCGCGACGCAGACCGCCATCGCCGAGTTCGAGGCCAAGCGCGCCGAGCTGGAAAAGGCCGCCGCCGAGAAGCTGGCCGCCGCGCAAGCCGAAGGCGAGAAGCTGAGCGGCCTGACCGTCCAGATCACGCAGAAGTCGGGCGTGGACGGCCGTCTGTTCGGCTCGGTGACCAACGCCGACATCGCCGAAGCGCTGGCTGGCCAGGGCTTCAAGGTCGAGAAGGCGCAGGTTCGTCTGCCGAACGGTCCGCTGAAGATGGTCGGCGACTATCCGATCAGCGTGTCGCTGCACACGGACGTCGCGGTCGACATCACCGTCTCGGTGCTGGGCGAGCACGTCTAAGCCTGCCGGCCGCGACCGGCGCGACATCCGTTCGCGCCGCCGCGGCCCGGCCAGGCCAGCAAAAGGCAGGAGCAGGCTGACAGCCGCTTCTGCCTTTTTTCTTTGTGGCGCCCGCACGCATGCGCGTTGTGCGCGGCGCCACCATCATCGGGTCCTCCGCCGGCCGAGATTCGCTCGGCCATGCGCGGGCGGGCCGCTATAATTGCCCCCCATGAACGCGCCCGTCGCCGATCCCCAACTCGACAATCTCAAAGTCCCGCCGCATTCCATCGAGGCCGAGCAATCGGTGCTGGGTGGCCTGCTGCTGGATAACGCGGCCTGGGACCGCATCGCCGATTTCCTGTCAGAGGCGGACTTCTATCGCTTCGACCACCGGATGATCTTCCAGAGCATCGCGCGGCTGATCTCGGACACCAAGCCGGCCGACGTGATCACGGTCTACGAGATGCTGCAGGTGGCCGGCAAGGCCGAGGAGGTCGGCGGTCTCGCCTATCTGAACTCGCTGGCGCAGAACACGCCGAGCGCGGCCAATATCCGCCGCTACGCCGAAATCGTGCGCGAGCGCTCGGTGCTGCGCAAGCTGGTCACGGTGGCCGACGACATCGCGACCTCGGCCTTTGCGCCGAAGGGCCGCGAGGTGCGCGAGCTGCTGGACGAGGCCGAATCCAAGGTCTTCGCGATCGCCGAGGAAGGCTCGCGCGGGCAGAAGGGCTTCCAGGAGATCCAGCCGCTGCTGACGCAGGTGGTGGAACGGATCGACGAGCTCTATCACCGCGACACCAATACCGATGTCACCGGCGTGCCGACCGGCTTTCTCGACCTGGACCGGATGACCAGCGGCATGCAGCCGGGCGACCTGATCATCGTCGCCGGCCGTCCGTCGATGGGCAAGACCGCGTTCTCGCTGAACATCGGCGAGCACGTCGCGGTCGAGCAGGGCCTGCCGGTGGCGGTGTTCTCGATGGAAATGGCCGGCACGCAGCTGGCCATGCGTATGCTGGGCTCGGTCGGCCGCCTCGACCAGCATCGCCTGCGCACCGGCCGGCTGCTCGACGAGGACTGGCCGCGGCTGACGCATGCGATCCAGCGGATGAACGACGCGCAGCTGTTCATCGACGAGACGCCGGCGCTGAACCCGATGGAGCTGCGCGCGCGTTCGCGCCGGCTGGCGCGCCAATGCGGCCAGCTTGGCCTGATCATCATCGACTATCTGCAGCTGATGTCGGGCTCGGGCGGCGGCGAGAACCGCGCCACCGAGATCTCGGAAATCTCGCGTTCGCTCAAGGGCCTGGCCAAGGAGCTCAACTGCCCGGTGATCGCGCTGTCGCAGCTGAACCGCAGCCTGGAGCAGCGTCCCAACAAGCGTCCCGTGATGTCCGACCTGCGCGAATCGGGCGCCATCGAACAGGATGCCGACGTGATCCTGTTCATCTATCGCGACGAGGTCTACAACCCGGACTCGCAGGACAAGGGCACCGCCGAAATCATCATCGGCAAGCAGCGTAACGGTCCGATCGGTACCGTGCGGCTGACCTTCCTGGGCCAGTTCACCAAGTTCGACAACTTCAGCGGCGGCCCGGCGTTCTTCGACAACGATACCTGACCGCGCGGGCGCGGCAGGCGGGTGGCGCGCTGTCGTGTTGCGCCACACAAAGCGTACGTCACGCGCCGACTACCCTGTAGAATATTGCTTTTCCGTGACAGCCGGCGGCAACGCCGGCTGTTGCGCAATCTCTCCCGCAATCCAGTCATTCCCAACGAGACGGCGCGCCAGCGCGCCGCGACAAGGAACAGCCATGTTCGGCCGATTCATGCCCACCGAGGGCAAGTTCTTCGAATACTTCAACCAGCACGCCGACTGCGCGGTCACCGCATCGCGCGAACTGGAAACGCTGATCAACGATCTCGGCAATGCCGAAGCCCACGCGCGGCGCGTGCAGGCCACCGAGAAGAAGGCGGACCGGATCACGCACGACACCATCGATCTGCTGCACAAGACCTTCATCACGCCGCTCGACCGGGACGAGATCCACAAGCTGATCACGACCATGGACGACATCCTCGACCTGATGGAGGACGTGGCCGAGACCATCACGCTGTACGACGTCACCAGCCTGACCGACGAGGCCCGCAAGCTCGCCTCGATCTGCGTGCAGTGCTGCGAACTGGTCAAGATCGCGGTCGGCCTGCTCGAGGACATGGGCAACGCCAGCACGATCCTGAAGACGGCCCAGCAGATCGATCAGCTCGAATCCGAGGCTGACCGGTTGATGCGCGGGGCGATTTCCAAGCTGTTCCGCGACGAGACCGACGTCAAGCGGCTGATCAAGATGAAGGCCATCTTCGAGCAGCTCGAGACGATCACGGACAAGTGCGAGGACGTGGCCAACATCATCGAAGGCATCGTGCTGGAAAACGCCTGAGCGCGCCCACCGGAACTCCGCATGCAGACTGTACAAATGAGCTTGTGGGTGATCGTCCTGCTGGTGACGCTCGCTCTGCTGTTCGATTTCATGAACGGCTTTCACGATGCCGCGAACTCGATCGCGACCGTGGTATCGACCGGCGTGCTCAAGCCCCATCACGCAGTGGCGCTGGCCGCCGTCTGCAACGTGATCGCAATCTTCGTCTTCCATCTGAAGGTGGCGGCCACGGTCGGCACGGGCACCATCGACGTCAATATCGTCGACCACTACGTGGTCTTCGGCGCCCTGGTCGGGGCGATCGCGTGGAACCTGATCACCTGGTATTACGGCATCCCGTCCTCGTCCTCGCACGCGCTGATCGGCGGCCTGGTGGGCGCCGCGGTGGCCAAGGCGGGCACCGGCGCACTGGTCGCCAGCGGCCTGCTGAAGACCGTGGCATTCATCCTGATCTCCCCGCTGGCGGGCATGCTGCTCGGCTCGCTGCTGATGCTGGTGGTCGGCTGGACCTTCTTCCGTACGCCGCCGTCGCGCGTGGACCGCTGGTTCCGCCGCCTGCAGCTGGTGTCGGCCTCGCTCTACAGCCTGGGCCACGGCGGCAATGACGCGCAGAAGACCATCGGCATCATCTGGATGCTGCTGATCGCCAGCGGCCACGTGATGCAGAGCGACAGCGCGCCGCCGACCTGGGTCATCGTCAGCTGCTACGTCGCGATCGGCATGGGCACGCTGTTCGGCGGCTGGCGCATCGTGCGGACCATGGGCCAGAAGATCACCAAGCTCAAGCCGGTGGGCGGCTTCTGCGCGGAGACGGGCGGCGCGATCTCGCTGTTCCTCGCTTCCACGCTGGGCGTGCCGGTCTCGACCACGCATACGATCACCGGCGCCATCGTCGGTGTGGGCTCGGTGCGCAAGACCTCGGCGGTGCGCTGGGGCGTGGCCGGCAACATCGTCTGGGCCTGGGTGCTGACCATTCCGGCGTCGGCCTTCATGGCGGCGATCGCCTGGTGGATCGGGCGGCATCTGCTGTGAGGCTTGCCCGCAAGGGCAGGCGATGAAAGACAAGGCCAGGCATTTGCCTGGCCTTTGTCATTGGGACTCCGTTTTTCGGCTGGGCGCCGGTCCACCGGCTCAGTGTGCCGTGGGCCAAGGCCAAGCGGCTCAGCGATTGGCGAAGGCGGCGATCGGATCGTCGTCTTCCGGGACCGGCGCCGGGGCGGGCGCCGGCGAAGGCGCTGCGGGCGGCGGCGGGGAGACGGGCACAGCCGGCACCGCCTGCGGAACCGGCGTGCTCGGCGCGACCGGTACCGCGGCGTTGGCGATGCGCCGCGCGCCGTTGTAACGCGACGCCCAATAGGACTTGGTCATGTCCTCCAGCCGCACGGTGCCGCCGCTCGACGGCGCGTGCACGAAGCGGTTCTGGCCGACGTAGATGCCGACATGCGAGTTCGCCCGCCCCGTGGTGTTGAAGAACACCAGATCGCCCGAGGCCACCTGATCGCGCGATAGCGGCGTGCCGCGCGTGCCCATCGCCTCGGTGGTGCGCGGCAGATTGACGTTGGCCGCGCGCGACACCACGTAGCGGACCAGGCCGCTGCAGTCGAAGCCGGAATCGGGCGTATTGCCGCCGTAGCGGTAGGGCGTGCCGACCAGCGACATCGCCTGGATCGAGATCTCTTCGAGGCCGGCGCTCGGCTCGACGATCGGCGCGCGCGGCGTGTTGCGGGCATGGCCGCCATGGCGCGAGGGCGGCGTGCTGGCGCAGGCCGCCAGCAGCAGGGCGAGGGCGCCCACCAGCAGCCGGCGCGTGTCAATCACCGCGGATCGAATCGACGACAGCGTCGAGGGAAGCGTCGAGGGAAGCGTCGAGGGAAGCGAAGAAGGAAGGCCGGTGCTGGTCGATCGCATGGACTGGTGGGCCAGCCGGTGCGGTCCTTCGACCGGGGCATCGCTGCGCGATGCCCGGATGGCTACCAGCGCAACTGCGCGTCGTAGGTGCCGGTGCCGACGGTCATGGACTTGGGCTGGCCGTTGTAAGTGGCGTGCACATTGTAGCGGCCCTCCGGCGCCTTGATCAGGCAGCGCGGCCCTTCGGTACGAAATCGCGCCACTTCGTGGCCTTTGCGCATCAGTCGGACCTCGACATCGGCCAGGTATTCACCGGTCGCGCCCTGCGTAAACAGCACGCCCATGTTGAACTGTTTCTGGCGTGCGGCCAGCCGCCGTTGCTCGTCCTCGCCGACGCCGCCGCAGACATAGCTGACCGCGCCGACGGTGCGGATCACCGGCTCGTTGACCGGTGGCGCGACCACTGGCGCAGGGGCTGGCGTGGGCGGCTGAACGGATGGCGGTACCGCGCCGGGCGCCGGCGCGGTCGCGCCCGGGGGCGGCGCCGCGGCCGGTTCGGAGATGGCCTGCGCACGCAGCAGCCCCGGCGCGGTGACCGCGCTGGCCGCCATCAGGCAGGGGATCAGCGCGCCGGAGGCGCGCTGCCAGCGATCGCTTCGCATCGCTTGCCTCCGTCCGCTCACAGCACGTCCGCCGCGTGGTCGGCCAGGCGCGAACGCTCGCCGCGCGCCAGCGTGATATGGCCGCTGTGGCTCCAGCCCTTGAAGCGGTCGACCACGAAGGTCAGGCCCGACGAGCCTTCGGTCAGGTACGGCGTGTCGATCTGCGCGATATTGCCGAGGCAGACGATCTTGGTGCCAGGGCCCGCGCGCGTGACCAGCGTCTTCATCTGCTTGGGCGTCAGGTTCTGCGCCTCGTCGATGATGACGAACTTGTTGACGAAGGTGCGGCCGCGCATGAAGTTCATGCTCTTGACCTTGATGCGCGAGCGGATCAGTTCCTGCGTGGCGGCGCGCCCCCATTCGCCGGCGCTGTCGTCGCTCTTCTGCAGGACCTCGAGGTTGTCGTCGAACGCGCCCATCCACGGCTGCATCTTCTCTTCCTCGGTGCCCGGCAGGAAGCCGATGTCCTCGCCGACCGGCACGGTCGCCCGCGTGACGATGATCTCGTTGTACAGCTTCTGGTCCAGCACCTGCTCCAGCCCCGCGGCCAGCGCCAGCAGCGTCTTGCCGGTGCCGGCCTGGCCCAGCAGCGTGACGAAGTCGATGTCGGGGTTCATCAGCAGGTTCAGCGCGAAGTTCTGCTCGCGGTTGCGTGCGGTCACGCTCCAGACGTTGTTCTTGTGGTGCGTGTAGTCCTTCAGCGTCTGCAGCAGCGCAGTCTTGCCGTTGATCTCCTTGACCTGCGCGTACAGCGGCAGGCTGCCGTCCATCGGTTCCAGGTAGACGAACTGGTTGACGAGGAAGGAGGGTACCAGCGGGCCGGTCAGCCGGTAGAACATCGCGCCGGTCTTCGGGTCCTGCCAGCTCTCGACGCCCTTGCCGTGCCGGGTCCAGAAATCGTTGGGCAGCACCATCACGCCCGAGTACAGCAAGTCCTTGTCCTCGAGGACCTGGTCGTTGAAATAGTCCTCGGCCGGCAGGCCCAGCGCCCGGGCCTTGATCCGCATGTTGATGTCCTTGGACACCAGCACGACGTCGCGTTCCGGATGCTGCTGCCGCAGCGCGCTGACCACCGCCAGGATCTGGTTGTCGGCCTTGCCCTCGGGCAGCCCTTCGGGCAGCTTGGTGTCGTTCAGCCGGGTCTGGAAGAACAGCGTCCCCTGCGCGTCGCGGTTGCCCAGCTTGGCCAGCGGCAGGCCTTCGTCGAGCACGCCGTCGGTGCCGGCCACCAGCGCGTCGAGCGTGCGGCTGACCGCGCGCGCGTTGCGCGCGACTTCGCTCATGCCCTTCTTGTGGTTGTCCAGCTCCTCGAGCGTCATCATCGGCAGATAGATGTCGTGCTCCTCGAAGCGGAACAGCGAACTCGGATCGTGCATCAGCACATTGGTGTCGAGCACGAACAGCTTGGCTGGGCCGGTGTCCTTGCGCTGCCGGCGGCTGGTGGTGCCGGTGCTGGTCTTGACCAGCGACACGGGCGAGGCCGGCGTCGTCGACACCGGGGCGCTCGGCACGTCTTTCGCGCGGGCGCGCGTGCCGGCGGCACGGGCCTCGACCGCGGGCGCGGCGGCTTCGCTGGGTCCGCTTTCAAGCAGGGCCACGCGTTCCAAGGCCGGAACGGGCTTTCTTGCCTGCGTCGCGGACTTCGGCAACCTTGCAACCGGAGCGAACTCGCTCGGGTCCAGCAGTTGTGCAGGCTTGGCGGGCATGGTCGGCAGCGGCATGCTGGGCGTTCCTTTCAGGGGGAGGGGAAAACGGGCGGGGCCGCGCACAGACGAAAAAGCCGCCGGGCCCGTTGAGCGGGCGAGGCGGCTTGTCTTGTGCGGGCGGACGGCACGGCAGTTCCGCTACCGGCCCTGGGCATCGTGCGCCTGGGCCGGAGGGGAGAAGCAGCGTGGCAACCAGAATCTGAACTCATTACGGGGCAATGTATCCGAACGATTTCCGTTTGGCAATTGCCCTGTGAAGGTCACATCGCGCGCACCAGTTCGAGCACTTCGTCGACGTGGCTGGGCACCTTGATGCCGCGCAGTTCATGGCGCAGCTTGCCCTTGCCGTCGATCACGAAGGTGCTGCGCTCGATGCCGCGCACTTCCTTGCCATAGAGTTTTTTCATCTTGATGACGTCGAACAGTTGGCACAGCGCTTCGTCGGCATCGGAGATCAGTTCGAAGGGAAGCTCCAGCTTGGCCTTGAAGTTCTCGTGCGATTTCATGCTGTCGCGCGAGATGCCGAACACCACCGCGCCGGCGGCCTCGAAGGCCTCGTGCTGGTCGCGGAAGTCCATCGCCTCGTTGGTGCAGCCGGGGGTGTTGTCCTTCGGATAGAAGTACAGCACCACCGTCTTGCCGCGGTAGTCGGCGAGGCGGAAGGTGCCGCCGGTGGCCGGTGCGCTGAAATCGGGAACGGCCTGGTTGAGACTCACTGTCATTCTTATGGCTCCTGGAGGAAGCGGCGCTGGGGAAATCGGCTCGCCGGGGACCGGCCCCGCGCCGGCTCGGGCGAGGGCCGGTCGCGGCGGGCGGGGATCGCGGGCATGGCCGTGCTCACGGCAAATGAGGGCGCGTCGGCATAGTTCAAGCGTGGCGTCGGGCAGACATCGGCCGACCGCAGGGACGGCCGCTTCAGCCGCCTGCGGCCGCGTCTTCGAGCAGCAGCACCGCCGCCACCTTGCGGCCCTCGGCCATCAGGATGTTGTAGGTGCGGCAGGCCGCCGGCATGTCCATCGCATCGACGCCGATATGGCGGCGGGACAGGGCCGCGGTCAGGCGCGGATGCGGAAAGCGCAGGCGGTCGCCGGTGCCGAGCAGCACCACCTCGGGGGCATGGTCCAGCAGGCCCTCGAACTGGTCCGCGGCCAGGTCCTCGAAGCGCTGGACGGGCCAGGGCCGTACCTCGCCCTCGGGCATCACCAGCACCGACATGGTGTAGCGCACCTTGTTGATCTCGATATAGCCCGGGCCATACGCCGTGACGGTGTTCATGGCGTTGGGCTGGTCGGCATGGAGTTTCACGGGGGAACCTTGTGGGGAAACTGGTCGGGGAGTTGGGCGGAGAACTTGTCGGGGAGCTTGTCGGAGAACTTGTCGCAGAACCGGCGCCGGGAAGGCGCGGACCGGGGCGGTGGCGAGCGCGGTCCGGCCGCGCTGCATCGCAAGATCCCTGCCGAAGTCTGTCATAATCCGCTAAATTATAGCCTTTGCCTTCCTGCCGGCCGCGCTGCCCTCGCATCGCCCCGCAGTGCAGCGAAGCGCGCTCCGGACGACCCCCTGTTTTACGCAGATTTCCTGTTCGCCGCCGCACGAACCGGCGGCCCCATGCTCCCTTTGTCCCTGCCAGACTCCTGCCCGACCACGCCGTGAAACCGATCCAGAAATCCAACAAGCTGAACAACGTCTGCTACGACATCCGCGGCCCGGTGCTGGAGAAGGCCAAGCAGATGGAGGAAGAAGGGCACAAGATCATCAAGCTCAATATCGGCAACCTGGCCGTGTTCGGCTTCGATGCGCCGGAGGAGATCCAGCAGGACATGATGCGCAACCTGCCGAACTCGGCGGGCTACTCGGATTCAAAGGGCATCTTCGCCGCGCGCAAGGCGATCATGCACTACACCCAGCAGAAGAACATCCACGGCGTCGGCCTGGAAGACATCTATGTCGGCAACGGCGCGTCCGAGCTGATCGTGATGTCGATGAACGCGCTGCTGAACAACGGCGACGAGGTGCTGGTGCCCACGCCGGACTACCCGCTGTGGACGGCCGCGGTCAGCCTGTCGGGCGGCACCCCGGTGCACTACCTGTGCGACGAGGCCAACGACTGGATGCCGGACCTGGACGACATCCGCGCGAAGATCACGCCGAACACCAAGGCCATCGTCGTGATCAACCCGAACAACCCGACCGGGGCGCTGTACTCGGACGAGCTGCTGCGCGAGATCGTCGCGATCGCGCGCCCGCACGGGCTGATCATCTTCGCCGACGAGATCTACGACAAGGTGCTGTACGACGGCCATACGCACACCTCGATCGCCGCGCTGTCGACCGACGTGCTGACGGTGACCTTCAATGGCCTGTCGAAGAACTACCGCTCGTGCGGCTACCGCGCCGGCTGGATGGTGGTGTCGGGCGACAAGCGGCCCGCGCACGACTATATCGAGGGCCTGAACATGCTGTCCTCGATGCGGCTGTGCGCCAACGTGCCGGGCCAGTGGGCGATCCAGACCGCGCTCGGCGGCTACCAGAGCATCAACGACCTGGTGGCCGAGGGCGGCCGCCTGCGCCGCCAGCGCGACCTGGCCTACGAGCTGATCACGCAGATCCCGGGCATTACCTGCGTCAAGCCGAAGGCGGCGCTGTACCTGTTCCCGAAGCTCGACCTGTCGATGTATCCGATCCAGGACGACCAGGAATTCATCTACGAGCTGCTGCAGGAATCGAAGGTGCTGCTGGTGCAGGGCAGCGGCTTCAACTGGGCCAAGCCCGACCATTTCCGCATCGTGTTCCTGCCGCACGAAGAAGACCTGCGCGAGGCGATCGGCCGCGTCGGGCGCTTCCTCGAGTCCTATCGAAAACGACACGGCGCGACGGCCTGACTCCGGCCGCGGCCGGCTCCGAACGCACGCACCGTCGCGCTCCCCCATTTGCAAACTGGAATCTGATTGACCATGAACCCCATCAAAGTAGGCCTGCTCGGCATCGGTACCGTCGGTAGCGGCACGTTCGACGTGCTCAAGCGCAACCAGGAGGAGATCCGCCGCCGCGCGGGCCGCGGCATCGAGATTACGATGGTGGCCGACCTGAACACCGAGCGCGCACGCGAGCTGACCGGTGGGCAGGTCGAGGTGGTGGCCGATGCGCGCGAGGTGGTGAGCCATCCCGACATCGACATCGTGGTCGAACTGATCGGCGGCTACGGCATCGCCCGCGAACTGGTGCTGCAGGCGATCGCCAACGGCAAGCATGTGGTGACCGCCAACAAGGCGCTGCTGGCGGTGCACGGCAACGAGATCTTCGAGGCCGCGCGCAGCAAGGGCGTGATGGTCGCGTTCGAGGCCGCGGTGGCCGGCGGCATCCCCATCATCAAGGCGCTGCGCGAGGGCCTGAGCGCCAACCGCATCCAGTGGATCGCCGGCATCATCAACGGCACCACCAACTTCATCCTGTCGGAGATGCGCGACAAGGGCCTGGACTTCGACACCGTGCTGAAGGAGGCCCAGCAGCTGGGCTATGCCGAGGCCGATCCGACCTTCGACATCGAGGGCATCGACGCCGCGCACAAGATCACGCTGATGAGCGCGATCGCCTTCGGCATGCCGGTGCAGTTCGACAAGACCCACGTCGAGGGCATCACGCGCCTGTCCGCGATCGACATCCAGTACGCCGAGGAACTGGGCTACCGCATCAAGCTGCTGGGCCTGACCCGCCGCCGCGAGGACGGTATCGAGCTGCGCGTCCATCCGACGCTGGTGCCGGCCTCGCGCCTGATCGCCAACGTCGAGGGCGCGATGAACGCGGTGCTGGTGCAGGGCGATGCAGTCGGCGCCACGCTGTACTACGGCAAGGGCGCCGGCGCCGAGCCGACCGCCTCGGCGGTGATCGCCGACCTGGTCGACGTGACCCGGCTGCATACCGCAGATCCGGAGCACCGCGTGCCGCATCTGGCGTTCCAGCCGGACGAGCTGTCCAGCGTGCCGGTGCTGCCGATCGAGGAAGTCACCAGCAGCTACTATCTACGCATGCGCGTGTCGGACCAGACCGGCGTGCTGGCCGATATCACCCGCATCCTGGCCGATTCCGGCATCTCGATCGACGCGATGCTGCAGAAGGAGTCGCGCGAGGGCGAGCCGCAGACCGATATCATCATGCTGTCGCACCTGGCCCGCGAGAAGCAGGTCAATGCCGCCATCGCCAGGATCGAGGCGCTGCCGACGGTGCTTTCGGGCGTCACCCGCCTGCGCATGGAAGAACTGAACTGAAGCCTTGCCGATGGCCGCGCCGCCGCCCCACCCGGGCGCTGGCGCGGCCCGGCGGCCACCATCACGATGAACTACAAGTCGACCCGCGGCCATGACGTGCCGCAAACCTTCTCCGAGATCCTGCTGGGCGGCCTGGCGCCGGACGGCGGCCTGTACCTGCCGCAGCAATATCCGCAGGTCAGCGCCGACGAACTCGAATCGTGGCGCAAGCTGTCGTACGCGGACCTCGCCTATGAAATCCTCGCCAGGTTCTGCGACGACATCCCGGCCGAGGACCTGCGCGCGCTGACGCGCAAGACCTATACCGCCGAGGTCTATTGCAACGCGCGCGCTGGCGACAACACCGCCGACATCACGCCGCTGCGCAAGCTCGGCGACGAGGCCGGCGCGCCGCTGTACCTGCTGGGCCTGTCCAACGGCCCGACGCTGGCCTTCAAGGACATGGCGATGCAGCTGCTGGGCAACCTGTTCGAGTACGCGCTGGCGCGCGCCGGACAGGAGCTCAACATCCTGGGCGCGACCTCGGGCGACACCGGCAGCGCGGCCGAATACGCGATGCGCGGCAAGCGCGGCATCCGCGTCTTCATGCTGAGCCCGCACAAGAAGATGAGCGCGTTCCAGACCGCGCAGATGTTCAGCCTGCAGGATCCGAACATCTTCAATCTGGCAGTGCAGGGTGTGTTCGACGACTGCCAGGACATCGTCAAGGCGGTCTCCAACGACCTCGAATTCAAGTCGCGCCAGAAGATTGGCACCGTCAATTCGATCAACTGGGCGCGCGTGGTCGCGCAGGTGGTCTACTACTTCAAGGGCTGGCTGCTCGCCACCGATGGCCCCGGCCAGAAGGTCTCGTTCTGCGTGCCGTCGGGCAACTTCGGCAATGTCTGCGCCGGCCACATCGCGCGCATGATGGGTTTGCCGATCGACAAGCTGGTGGTGGCGACCAACGAGAACGACGTGCTCGACGAATTCTTCCGCACCGGCGTCTATCGCGTGCGCAAGTCGGCCGAGACCTACCACACCTCCAGCCCGAGCATGGACATCTCGAAGGCCTCCAACTTCGAGCGCTTCATCTTCGACCTGCTGGGGCAGGATGCCGGCAAGCTGGCGCAGCTGTTCCGCGATGTCGATACCAAGGGCGGCTTCGACCTGTCCGGCACGCCGGACTACGAGCGCATCCGCCAGTTCGGTTTCGTCTCGGGCCGCAGCACGCACGACGACCGGGTCGCGACGATCCGCGATCTGTCCTCGCGCTATGGCATCACCATCGACACCCACACCGCCGACGGCGTCAAGGTCGCGCGCGAGCACCTGTCGGCGGGCACGCCGATGGTGGTGCTGGAAACCGCGCTGCCGGCCAAGTTCGCCGACACGATCCGCGAGGCGCTGGGCCACGAGCCCGAACGTCCGGCCGCCTTCGAGGGCATCGAGGCGCTGCCGCAGCGCTTCGAGGTGATGCCGGCCGACGCGGCGCAGGTCAAGGCGTACATCGCCCGGCATACCGGGCTGTAATCCGGAGACCGGCCGCCGCGCCTGCCTGCGCGGCGGCCGCCGAGTCATTACAATCGGCTCGTACAATCGAGCTGGTACGAATCGAATCAGCCGCTTGCCGCCGCCGCCCGACGCCGCGGCCGCAAGCGCCGCCTCGCGCAGGCGGGGCCTGTCCGGACACTGCGTTCCCGCCTGCGCGGGCCGCGACGACAACGCACCTCGCATGGAAAATCGTCCCCCGATGCTGACCCTGGCGCAGGCGCTCGACGCGCTGCTGGCCGGCGCCCAGCCGATCGCCGAAAGCGAACGCGTCGATACGCTGCAGGCCAATGGCCGCGTGCTGGCCCAGCCGGTTACCAGCACGCTCGACGTCCCGCCCGCCGACAACACGTCGATGGACGGCTATGCGCTGCGCTGCGCCGACGTGCCGATGCCCGGCGCGCGGCTGCGGGTCGCCCAGCGCATTCCGGCCGGCCATGTCGGCGTGCCGCTCGAAGCCGGCACGGCGGCGCGCATCTTCACCGGCGGACTGATTCCGGCCGGCGCCGATGCCGTGGTGATGCAGGAGCAGTGCCAGGCCGACGGCGACTTCGTCGTGGTCAACCATGCCCCCGGACCCGGCGAGTGGATCCGCCGCGCCGGCGAGGACATCATGGCCGGCGCCGTGATCCTGCCCACCGGCACGCGGCTGACGCCGCAGGCGCTGGGACTGGCCGCCTCGGTCGGCCAGGCGCAGGTGGACGTGGTGCGGCGCCCGCGCGTGGCGGTGTTCTTCACCGGCGACGAGCTGGCAATGCCGGGCGAGCCGTTGAAGCCGGGCGCGATCTACAACTCCAACCGCTTCACGCTGCGCGGCCTGCTGGAAAACCTCGGCTGCGAGGTCACCGATTTCGGCATCGTGCCCGACACGCTGGGCGCCACGCGCGACACGCTGCGGCGCGCGGCGCAGGGCCACGACCTGATCCTGACCTCGGGCGGCGTCTCGGTCGGCGAGGAAGACCATATCAAGCCGGCGGTGCAGGCCGAAGGGCGGCTGGACCTGTGGCAGATCGCGATCAAGCCGGGCAAGCCGCTGGCGTTCGGCCATGTGGCGCGCGGCTGTGCCGGCGGTACCGCCGCTACGGGAGATGCAGCGAGCGTCGCCGACAGCGCGGCCTTCCTCGGCCTGCCGGGCAATCCGGTGTCCAGCTTCGTCACCTTCCTGCTGTTCGTGCGGCCCTTCCTGCTGCGCATGCAGGGCGTGACCGACGTCGCGCCGCGGCGCATCCCGATGCGGGCCGACTTCGACCTGACCAAGTTCGATCGCCGCAACGAATTCCTGCGCGTGAAGATCAACGAAGGCGGCGGGCTGGACCTGTTCCCGAACCAGAGCTCGGGCGTGCTGACCTCGACGGTCTGGGGCGACGGCCTGGTCGACAATCCCCCCAACCAGCCGATCCGGCGCGGCGACATGGTGTCGTTCCTGCCGTTTGCCAATCTGGTGGCCTAGCCCCGGCGAGGGCGGCCGAAGCAGTCGAGAGAAGAGGGTAGCGATGCAGATCGAATTGCGGTTCTTCGCCAGCGTACGCGAGCAACTGGGGGTGGCCCAGGAGCGCGTCGAGCTGCCGGACACGGTCGCCACCGTGGGGCAGGTGCGGCAGTGGCTGCGCGAGCGCGGCGGCGTCTGGCAGGAGGCGCTGGCCGAGGGCCGGGCGCTGCGCATGGCGGTGAACCATGCGGTCGCGCGCGCCGATACCGCGGTGGCCGACGGCAGCGAAGTGGCCTTCTTCCCGCCGGTGACCGGGGGCTGAGATGAGCGTCAGGGTACAGCGCGAGGATTTCGACCTCGGTGCCGAGGTGGCGGCGCTGCGCGCGGGGCGTCCGGGCATCGGCGCCGTGGCCAGCTTCATCGGCACGGTGCGGGACGTCAACGACGGCAGCCCGGTGCAGGCGATGGAGCTCGAGCACTATCCGGGCATGACCGAGAAGGCGCTGGAGCGCATCGAGGCGGTCGCGCGCGAGCGCTGGGCCCTCGAAGGCGTGACCATCATCCACCGGGTCGGCCCGCTGCAGCCGCAGGACCAGATCGTGCTGGTGGCGGTGGCCTCGGCCCATCGCGGCAATGCCTTCGCCGCCTGTGAATTCATCATGGACTACCTGAAGTCCGAGGCGCCGTTCTGGAAGAAGGAATCGACGCCCGAGGGCGCCCGCTGGGTCGATGCGCGCGTCACCGACGAGGCCGCGCTGGCGCGCTGGGGCGTGCGCTCGCTCAATGCCAGCGGCGATGCCGGGGAGGGCGAAGGCCAGCCCGGAGCCCCGGCTTGAGCCCGCTCGGCTTCGTCGCGGTCGGGGTCGGCGCGGCGATCGGCGCCTGGCTGCGCTGGCTGTTCTCGCTGCTGTGGAATGCCGCCAACCCGGCGCTGCCCTACGGCACGCTGGCGGCCAATCTGCTCGGCGGCTTCCTGATCGGCGTCGCGGTGGGCTTCTTCGATACCCATGCCTCGCTGCCCCCAGCCTGGCGCCTGCTGGTGATCACCGGCTTTCTCGGCGGGCTGACCACCTTCTCGACCTTCTCCAGCGAGCTGACCGCCAATCTGCTGGCCGGCGACTACGGCGCCGCGGCGCTGCACGTGCTGCTGCACCTGGGCGGCTCGCTGCTGCTGACGCTGTTCGGGCTGTGGAGCTATCGGGCGCTGGCCTGAGCCGGACGATCCTGCGCCGATCATCCGCCGATTATCCGCCGATCATCTGCAATAACGCCGCGTTGAAGCGCTGCGGCAGCTCCAGATGCGGACTGTGGCCGGCCGCCGGGATTGTCGCCACCCGCGGCGCCGGTTGCAGCGCGGCCATGGCCGCCGCCAGCGCGGGCCGGTAAAGCCGGCTTCGTTCCCCATACAGGCAGAACAGCGGCAGGGTCGCCTCGCGCAGGGTCTGCCGGTAGTCCTGCCGCGCCATGTCGAGCCACAGCTCGGCCAGCACGCCGGCGTCGCAGCCGGCCATCCATTCCCGCACCCGTGCCGCCTCGTGCGCCGGCGGCTCGACGCCGTCGGCCCATAGCCCCGCGCCGACCAGCGGCACCATGCCGTGCCAATGGCGCCGGACCTGCGCCGCCATCTGCTCGGCCTGGGCAGCGGTGTAGCCGCCATGCAGGCCATGCGGCCAGTCCGGCGCGGTCAGCAGCCGGGGCGTCATGTCGATCGCGCCGATCGCGGCGACGCGCGACTCCAGCCATTGCCGGGGACGGCCGCGCGCCAGCTCCCAGGCGACCATCGCCCCCATCGACCAGCCCACCACGATGGCATCGCGCAGAGCGAGCGCGTCGATCAGCCCGGCCACGCCGTCGGCCAGCCCGGCGATGGTGCCGCCGGCTGCGGGGCGCCACCGCACCGACAGCCCATGGCCCGCATGGTCGGGTGCAATCACCCGATATCCCCGCTGCGCCAGCGCCGCCTGGCCCGTGAAGGCCTGGCCGGGCACCGACCAGCCGTGCAGCAGCAGCAAGGGCCTGCCGGTGCCGGCTTCGCGCCAGCCGGGCAGGTTGGCGTCGCCGGGGTGTTCCGTGAAGCCAAAGGCGGTGTGGAGCGGCGCGGTGGAGAGGCTCGCAGTAGATGGCGGCGCTATGGAGGGCGGCGGGGCGGAGGGCGGCGCTATGGAGGGCGGCGGGGCGGAGGCTGGCGCGGTGGGAAGCGGCCCCGTGGAGGGCGGTGCGGCTGGACCGGGCAGGGCGGAGGGATCGGCGGCGTCCAAACGGTGTCTCCGTGGCGGCGTGGCGCGTCCCGAGGAGCGGCGAAGCCGCGTGCCGCCGCCGTGCCGGCCGGGGCCCCTTGGGACAGCCATCTATTGACATTCCGATTCGCTGCTTTATACCATGAAACATGAATCACTTATCAGGTTTGATGGCTTGATGCGCGATTCCGGAACATGCTCCGGCGATGCTGCACGGCGCCATGCGTTTCCGTTGCTCCCAACCGTATTCCCGCTTGAACGAAGGCGCCGATGCCACCGACCGAAGCCTGTGTGATCCCGAAAACCGCGCGGGGCCAGAAGACGCGCGAGGCGCTGCTGCGGGCCGCCGAGAAGGTGTTCGGCGAGAAGGGCTACTACGCCGCGTCGATCTCCGAGATCACGCAGGAGGCGCAGGTGGCGATGGGCACCTTCTACCTGTACTTCAAGGACAAGGAAGACGTGTTCCGCGCGCTGGTCCAGCACATGCTGGAACTGGTGCGCGCGCATCTGCGCAAGCATGTGGCGCCGGCCACCACGCAGATCGAGGCCGAGCGCCTGGGCCTGAAGGCCTTCCTGTCCTTCGTCTCGCGCCACAAGAACCTGTACCGGATCGTGCTCGACTCGTATTCGGTCGACGAGACCATCTACAGCCAGTACTTCCAGGTCTTCGCCGAGCTCTACAGCCGCCGGCTGACCCGCGCGCAGGAGCTGGGCGAGATCGTGCCGGGCGACGCCGAGGTACGGGCCTGGTGCCTGATCGGCATCAGCAACTTCCTCGGCATGCGCTATGCGCGCTGGAAGCGGCCGGCGTCGATGGAGAAGGTGGTCGACACCGCCTTCGACCTGATCACGCACGGGCTGGCGCCGCGATGAGCGCGCGTTGAGGGCGCGATGAGCCGGACATAAGCAAGGACACCAGCGGTACCAGCCAGGCCACGACAAAACAAGAAGGACCGAGGAGACAACGATGGGACCCCACCGCACCACCTGCCGCACCACCTGCCGCACCACCTGCCGCACTACCTGCCGCACTACCTGCCGCACCAGCGGCGGCACCAGCCACCGCATTACCGGCCGCATCACCCGCCGCACCGCCGCGCTCGCCGCGGCACTGGCCGCCGCGCTGCTGGCCGCCACCGGCACGGCCGCCGCCAAGGACATCCGCATCGCCCACGTCTACGACAAGACCGGGGCGCTCGAGGCCTATGCCAAGCAGACCCAGATCGGGCTGATGATGGGCCTCGAATACGCGACCGGCGGCACCATGACCGTCAACGGCCGCAAGCTGGTGGTGATCGAGAAGGACACGCAGGGCAAGCCCGACGTCGCCAAGGCGCAGTTGGCCGCCGCCTACAGCGACGACGGCGCCGATATCGCGGTCGGGCCGACCTCGTCCGGCACCGCGCTGGCGATGCTGCCGGTCGCCGAGGAATACCGCAAGGTGCTGCTGGTCGAGCCCGCCGTGGCCGATTCGATCACCGGCGACAAGTGGAACCGCTACATCTTCCGCACCGGCCGCAACTCGTCGCAGGATGCGATCGCCAACGCGGTCGCGCTCGACAAGCCCGGCGTGCAGATCGCCACGCTGGCGCAGGACTACGCGTTCGGCCGCGACGGCGTCAAGGCGTTCAAGGACGCGCTGAAGCAGGCGAAGGTCGTGCACGAGGAATACCTGCCGACCAATACCACCGATTTCACCGCGGGCGCGCAGCGGCTGTTCGATGCGCTGAAGGATAAGCCCGGCCGCAAGGTGATCTTCATCATCTGGGCCGGCGCCGGCAATCCGTTCAAGATCGCGGACCTCGATCCGAAGCGCTACGGCATCGAGATCGCCACCGGCGGCAACATCCTGCCGGCGATGGCGAGCTACAAGAACTTCCCCGGCATGGAAGGCGCGACCTACTACTACTTCGGCATCCCGAAGAATCCCGCCAACCAGTGGCTGGTGGCCAACCACTACAACAAGTACAAGACCCCGCCCGACTTCTTCACCGCCGGCGGCATGGCCTCGGGCATCGCGCTGGTCGAGGCGCTGAAGAAGACCGGCGGCGCCACCGGCACCGAGAAGCTGATCGCGGCGATGGAGGGCATGTCCTTCGATACGCCCAAGGGCCGGATGACCTTCCGCAAGGAGGACCATCAGGCGATGCAGTCGATGTACCACTTCAAGATCAAGGTCGATCCGGCGTTTGCCTGGGGCGTTCCCGAGCTGGTCCGCGAGATCAAGCCCGACGAGATGCAGGTGCCGATCCGCAACAAGCGGCAATAAGCGGGGGATAACCCGGTGCAAGCCAGCCCTGCCACCCTCGGCGCCGCCCGCTTGGCCACGGCCGCCCGCCGGGCCACGCCCGCGGGCCCACACATGGTCGCCCAAACGGTCGCGCATACGGTCGCGCATACGGTCGCCCACACGGCCGCCCACACGGCCGCGCGCACCGCGGCTGTCGACGGCGCCGCGCCGCTGCCCGGCGGCGATGCACAGCGCGGACCCACCGGCGCCGCATCGCCGGCCGGACAGCCGGCGCTCGAAACGCGCGACCTGACGATCCGCTTCGGCGGCCATGTGGCCGTCAACGCGGTGTCGTGCGCCTTCCGGGCCGGCGAACTGACCTGCATCGTCGGCCCGAACGGCGCCGGCAAGACCACCTACTTCAACCTGATCTCGGGCCAGCTGGCGCCGACCAGCGGCCGCATCGCGCTGTACGGCCGCGACATCACGGGCCTGAGCGCGTCGGGCAAGGCGCGCCGCGGCATCGGCCGCGCCTTCCAGCTGACCAGCCTGTTTCCCAATCTGACGGTGCTCGAGAACGTGCGGCTGGCGGTGCAGGCGCGGGCCCGCATCGGACTCGATCTGCTGACGGTCTGGAGCAGTCACCGCGGCATCAATGCCGAGGCCGAGCGCTGCCTGGAGCGGGTCGCGCTGGCGGCCAAGCGCGACCTGACCGTCGCCGCGCTGCCGCACGGCGACCAGCGCAAGCTCGAGGTCGCGATCCTGCTGGCGCTGCGCCCGCGCGTGTTCATGTTCGACGAGCCGACCGCCGGCATGAGCGTCGACGAGGTGCCGGTGATCCTCGACCTGATCCGCGAGATCAAGCAGGAGCGCTCGCACACCGTGCTGCTGGTCGAACACAAGATGGACGTGGTGCGCTCGCTGGCCGACCGCATCGTGGTGCTGCACAACGGCAGCCTGATGGCCGATGGCGATCCGGCCGAGGTGATCGCCTCGCCGATCGTGCAGCAGGCCTATCTGGGCCTGCCGGCCGAAGGGGAGGGCCTTGATGTCTGAACGCACGGCCCCGCCATCCGCCCCGCACGGCGCATCGGACCCCGCCCCGCACGCAGCCCCGCATGCCGCGCCGCCGCTGCTGCGCCTCGCCGACGTGCAGACGCATATCGGCCCGTATCACATCCTGCACGGCGTCACGCTCGACGTGCCGCGCGGCGGCGTGACGATGCTGCTCGGGCGCAACGGCGCCGGCAAGACCACCACGCTGCGCACGGTGATGGGCCTGTGGCGCGCGAGTGCAGGGCGGATCGAATTCGACGGCAGGGACATCACCGCGCTCGATACGCCGGCGATCGCGCAGGCCGGCATCGGCTACGTGCCCGAGAACATGGGCGTGTTCTCCGACCTGACCGTGGCGGAGAACCTGCGGCTGGCCGCGCGCCAGGGCCCGGCCGATCCGCGGCGGCTCGACTGGGTGCTGCGCATGTTCCCGGCGCTGAAGGTGTTCTGGCATCAGCGCGCCGGCGTGCTGTCCGGCGGGCAGAAGCAGATGCTGTCGGTCGCGCGCGCCATCGTCGAACCGCGCCGGCTGTTGATCGTCGACGAACCGACCAAGGGGCTGGCGCCGGCCATCATCCAGAACATGATCGCGGTGTTCCGCGAGCTGAAGCAGACCGAGGTGTCGATGCTGCTGGTCGAGCAGAACTTCCAGATGGCGCGCGCGGTGGGCGACACGGTGGCGGTGATGGACGACGGCCGCGTGGTGCACGCCGGCTCCATGGCCCAGCTCGCCGCCGACGAGGGCCTGCAGCAGCGCCTGCTGGGGCTGTCGCTGGCCGCGCATCAGTGACCGGTGATCCATGACGACGCCGAACCCGCTTTACACGCTCCCATGCGCGCCACCGTGCGTGCCATCGTGCGAGGAAACGAAACCATGACCGCTGGCAGGACCGTGTCCGAATCCGCCGCAGCGCATCCCGCAGCATCAGCAACAGCGTCGGCAACAGCGCCGGCCACCGGGTCGGCCACTGGGTCGACCACTGGGTCGGCCACTGCCGCCCCGGCAAGCGCCGCCGATCTGCCGGCCGCCCGCCTGGACTGGCTGCCGCTGGCGCTGGCGCCGCTGCTGATGCTGCTGGCCTGGCCGCTGATCGGCAGCGGCTCGACCTGGCTGACGCTGACCATCGCCGGGCTGGCGATGGGCATGATCATCTTCGTGGTGTCGTCGGGCCTGACGCTGGTGTTCGGCCTGATGGACGTGCTGAACTTCGGCCACGGCGCCTTCATCGCGCTGGGCGCCTATATCGCGGCTTCGGTGCTGCTGCCGCTGGCGCCCTGGGTCGAGGCCGACAGCCTGGCGCTGAACCTGGCGGTGTTCGCGCTGGCGATCGTCGCTGGGATGGCGGTGGCCGGCGTGCTGGGCCTGGCCTTCGAGCGCGTGATGGTGCGCCCGGTCTACGGCCAGCACCTGAAGCAGATCCTGATCACGATGGGCGGCATGATCGTCGCCGAGCAGCTGATCAAGGCGATCTGGGGACCGGAGACCATCGCGTTGACGCTGCCCGCCAGCTTCCGCGGCGCGGTGCTGCTGGGCGACGCCGCGATCGAGAAATACCGGCTGATCGCGGTGGTGCTCGGGCTGGTGGTCTTCCTCGCGATGCTGCTCGTACTGAACCGCACGCGCATCGGCCTGCTGATCCGCGCCGGCGTCGAGAACCGCGAGATGGTCGAGGCGCTGGGCTATCGCGTGCGCCGGCTGTTCGTCGGCGTGTTCGCCGTCGGCGCGGGGCTGGCCGGCATGGGCGGCGTGTTGTGGGGCCTCTATCAGCAGAACATCACCGCGTCGATCGGCGCGCAGGTCAATGTGCTGATCTTCATCGTGATCATCATCGGCGGGCTCGGCTCCACCGCCGGCTGCTTCGTCGGCGCGCTGCTGGTCGGGCTGATGGCCAACTACACCGGCTTCCTGTTTCCCAAGGTGGCGCTGTTCTCGAACATCCTGCTGATGGTGCTGATCCTGCTGTGGCGGCCGCAGGGACTGTATCCGGTGGCCCGGCGCTGAAGCGGCCGCCAGAGCCGCCCATCGCATCGTTGCCAGGCCATCCGTGCATCGCCGTCATTGCTTCCTCTTCGAGAAACCGACCGCATCATGATCCGACTGCTCTCCGGCGATACCCCGCGCAGCCGCACGCTGACGGTGCTGCTGCTCCTGCTGCTGCTGGCGTTGGTCTGCACGCCGTTCCTGATTCCGGGCGCGCGGGCGCTGAACATGGCCGCCAAGATCTGCATCTTCGTGGTGCTGGTGGCCAGCTACGACCTGCTGCTGGGCTACACCGGCATCGTCTCGTTCGCGCACACGATGTTCTTCGGCATCGGCGGCTACGGCGTGGCGATCGCGATGACGCGTTTCGAGCCCGGCTGGGGCGCGCTGCTGGCGGGCATCGTCGGCGCGCTGGCGGTGTCGATGCTGCTGGCGCTGGTGATCGGCCTGTTCTCGCTGCGCGTGCGCGCGATCTTCTTCGCGATGATCACGCTGGCGGTGGCGACCGCCTTTGCCACGCTGGTGTCGCAGCTGTCGGCCTGGACCGGCGGCGAGGACGGGCTGTCGTTCAAGGTGCCGGCGCTGCTGACGCCCGGCTTCGCGCTGGAGGACGCCGACGGCGAGGTGCGCGAATGGCTGGGCGTGCCGCTCAATGGCAAGCTGTTTTCGTATTACCTGGTGCTGGCCGGCGCCGCGGTGCTGTTCCTGCTGCTGCTGCGCGTGGTCAATTCGCCGTTCGGGCGCGTGCTGCAGGCCATCCGCGAGAACGACTTCCGCGCCGAGGCGATCGGCTACCGCACCGTGGTCTACCGCACCGTGTCGACCGTGCTGTCGGCGGCGTTCGCCACGCTGGCCGGCGTGCTGATGGCGATCTGGCTGCGCTACAACGGCCCGGATACCTCGCTGTCGTTCGAGATCATGGTCGACATCCTGCTGATCGTCGTGATCGGCGGCATGGGCACGATGTATGGCGCGGTGATCGGCACCGTGCTGTTCCTGCTGGCGCAGACCTATCTGCAGGACGTGATGAAGCTCGCCAGCGAGGCCACCGCGGCGCTGCCGCTGCTGTCGTCGCTGCTGCATCCGGATCGCTGGCTGCTGTGGCTGGGCCTGCTGTTCGTGCTCAGCGTCTATTATTTCCCGCAGGGCATCGTCGGGCGCCTGCGAGCCTTGCGATGAACACCGGCGCAGTGAACACCGGCGCAATGAACACCGGCGCAATGAACACCGGCGCAATGAACACCGGCGTAATGAACACCGGCGTAATGAACACCGGCACGATCGACACCGGCGCGATCGACACCGGCGCGATCGGCGTCCACGCGATGCTTTCCATCACCGGCACCATACCGATCCCAGGCCAAGCGGGGCGCCCATGTACGTAGTCGACTGGCTGCACAAGCACGCACAGCACCGCCCGGACAAGATCGCGCTGGTCGACGTCGACAGTGGCCGGCAGATCAGCTACCGCCAGTTCGACGAGCGCGCCAGCCGCTTCGCCGCATACCTGAGCGAGACGCTCGCGCTCTCACCCGGCAGCCGCGTCGCCGTGCTGGCGCACAACAGCTCGGACTATCTCGAGATGCTGTACGGCTGCGCCAAGGCCGGCATGGTGATGGTGTGCCTGAACTGGCGGCTGGCGCCGGCCGAGTTGAAGCCGATTCTCGACGACTGCACGCCGCAGGTGCTGGTCGCCGGCGACGGATTCCTGCACGTGTTCGCCGAACTGGCACGCGGACGCGCGTTGCGCGCGGTGCTGCATCTGGCGGACGACGAGGCGACCGATGTGCCGGCCGGCTGGACCGAGTACGAGGCGGTGCTGGCCGCGGCGTCCGGGCGCATCGTCGAGATGCCCTGCCGCGACGAGCACGAGGTCTGGCACTTGCTGTACACCTCCGGCACCACGGGCCGGCCCAAGGGCGTGATCCAGACCTACGGCATGGTGTTCTTCAACGCCGTCAACGCGACGATCGCGAACCGCATCACCCGCGACGACGTGATGCTGGCGGTGCTGCCGTT
Source organism: Cupriavidus cauae (assembly GCF_026210475.1). Taxonomy (NCBI): domain Bacteria; kingdom Pseudomonadati; phylum Pseudomonadota; class Betaproteobacteria; order Burkholderiales; family Burkholderiaceae; genus Cupriavidus; species Cupriavidus cauae. The sequence goes on along the minus strand of NZ_CP080293.1, from coordinate 2,828,687 downwards.
CTTCCATACCGGCGGATTGAACCTGTATGCCAATCCGGTGCTGCACGCCGGCGGCACCGTGCATGTCGCGCGCCAGTTCGACGCGGGCGCCACGCTGGCGCGGCTCGATGCGCGGTCCGGCGCCGGCATCACGATGTTCTTCGCGGTGCCGTCGATCTACCAGTTCCTCAGCCAGCATCCGGACTTCGAACGGGCCGACCTGTCGGGTCTGCGCAGCTGCGCGGCCGGCGGCTCGCCGGTACCGCTGCCGCTGCTGCAGGCGTACCAGGCCAAGGGCGTGACGATCTGCTTCGGCTTCGGCATGACCGAGACCGGCCCGACCGTGTTCGTCGCCGACGAGGACACCGCGCGCCGCAAGCCCGGCACGATCGGCAAGCCGGTTGGCTCGATGCTGACGCGCGTGGTCGATCCGCTCGGCAACGATGTCGCGCCCGGCGAGCGCGGCGAGCTGCTGATCAAGGGGCCGGGCGTGACGCCGGGCTACTGGAACCTGCCCGAGGCGACCGCGGCCGCGCTGCGCGACGGCTGGCTGCATTCGGGCGACATCGCCTATGTCGACGCCGACGGCGACTACTACATCGTCGATCGCGCCAAGGACATGTTCATCTCCGGGGGCGAGAACGTCTATCCGGCCGAGGTCGAGCAGGCACTGTTCGCGCTGCCGCAGGTGGCCGAGGCGGCGGTGATCGGCGTCGCCGACGAACGCTGGGGCGAGGTCGGCATGGCCCTGCTGGTGCTGAAACCCGGCGCCAGCCTGGACCCGCAGGACGTCATCGCGCATTGCCGGCAACGGCTGGCTGGCTACAAGGTACCGCGCCATGTGCGCGTGGTCGACGCCCTGCCGCGCACGCCGTCCGGAAAGATCGAGAAACACAAGCTGCGCATGCAATACCGGCAGCATTGATGCGGCGCTCGCATGCGGCGTTGCCACGCAAGGAGACCACGATGCAGCACAGACACGGAAGCGATGTGGCAGGACAGGGGGCGGGGCAGGCGGCAAGGCAGGAAGTGGGGCGAGCGGCCGGGCAAGGGGCAAGGCAAGACGCAGGGCACGGCGCAGGGCACGGCGCAGGGCAAGGACGCCGCGGCGCCGCCAGGGCCATGCCAACGGCGGCAGGCGCGGCGCCATCGATGTCGCGGCCGGCCGTGCGCCGGGAAGGGCGGCCCGCCTGTGCGGGACCGGCGCGTCCCGCCGCCACCCGCCTGCTCGCGGTGCCGCTGGCCTGCATGGCGCTGGTCGCATGCGGCTCCGACGATGACGACGACCGTGGCGCTCCGGTCAACCAGCGCCCGGCCTATATCGGTTCGCTGACCGTGCATGAGTACGACGGCAGCGCCGACGACCTGCTGACCGCCGGGCTCGGCAAGGACGGACTGGCAGGCACCGCGCTGCTGCCGGCCGATCCGAATGCGCCGACGCGCACCGAACTGCGCCGCTATGCGATCTGGAGCAACTACACGGCGCTGGTCGATGTCAGCGCCGCCGGCGGCTACGGCACGCTGTACGGGCCCAATGTCGATGCGCAGGGCACCGTGACCGGCGGCCAGGGCAAGATCCCCGGCGTCGAGTACCTGGCCTATGCCGACGACGGCAGCGGCCGGCAGAACGTCACGATGATGGTGCAGATCCCGGCCAGCTTCGATCCCGCGCGGCCCTGCCTGATCACCGCCACGTCCTCCGGCTCGCGCGGCGTCTACGGCGGCATCTCGACCGGCGAATGGGGCCTGAAGCGCGGCTGCGCGGTCGCCTATACCGACAAGGGCACCAGCGCGGCGCCGCACGATCTGGGCAACGACACCGTCGCGCTGATCGACGGCACCCGCACCAGCCGCGCCGCGGCAGGCCGCGAGGCGCATTTCGCCGCGCCGATCGACGACAACGCGCGCGCCGCCTTCAACGCCGCGGCGCCGCATCGGCTGGCCTTCAAGCACGCGCATTCGCAGCGCAATCCCGAGAAGGACTGGGGCCTGTTCACGCTGCAGGCGATCGAATTCGGCATCTGGGCAATCAACGACCGCCATGGCGAGGTGCGCGACGGCCAGCGCCGCCGCACCATCGACAAGGACAAGCTGCTGGTGATCGCCTCGAGCCTGTCCAATGGCGGCGGCGCGGCGGTCGCCGCGGCCGAGGCCGACGTGCAGGGCCTGATTGACGGCGTCGCGGTCAGCGAGCCGAACCTGAACATGCCGCAGGATGCCGGCATCACGGTGCGGCGCGGCGGCACGCCGGTCGCGGTGAACGGCCGCACGCTGTACGACTACACGACGATGGCCAACCTGCTGCAGCTGTGCGCGGCGCAGGACCCGGCCAACGCGCAGGCGCCGGCGGTCGGTTTCTACGCGACGCTGGGCGCCATTCCGGCCAACCGCTGCGCCGCGCTCGCCAGCGCCGGCATCGTCAAGGGCGCGACGCTGGCGGAACAGGCGGCCAGCGCCCAGCAGGCGCTGCGCGACTATGGCTGGGAGCCCGAATCGTCGGTGCTACACGCCTCGCTGGGCTTCTTCGAGGTGGCCAGCGCGGTGTCGGTGACCTATGCCAATGCGCTGTCGCGCGCCAGCGTGACCGACCGGCTGTGCGGCTACAGCTTCAGCGGCATCAACGCGGCGTTCGAACCCGCGCCGGTGACCCAGGCGCAGATGGCCAACATGTTCTCCACCGGCAATGGCGTGCCGCCGTCGTCGGGCGTGCAGCTGATCAACGACCTGGACCCGCGCGGTCCGCGCCGCGACCTGCTGTCGCGCTCGCCCGGCTCGCCGGTAGACGACGCCAACACCGCCGGCGCGCGCTGCCTGCGCGACCTGGCGACCGGCAACTCGCCGCAGGCCCTCGCGCTGCAGGTGGGCCAGCGCCTGACGCTGCGCAACGGCAACCTGCGCGGCAAGCCGGCGCTGATCGTGCACGGCCGCGACGATGCGCTGCTGCCGGTCAACCACACCTCGCGCCCGTACCTGGGCCTGAACCGGCAGCGCGAGGGCGCGGCCAGCCGGCTGTCGTATGTCGAGGTGACCAACGCCCAGCACTTCGACGCCTTCAATGCGCTGGTGCCCGGCTATGGCAATCGCTACGTGCCGCTGCATCTGTACCTGAACCGCGCGCTCGACGCGATGTACGACCATCTGCGCAGCGGCACGCCGCTGCCGCCGTCGCAGGTGGTGCGCACGGTGCCGCGCGGGGGCACGCCGAACTCGCCGGCGCCGGCGATCCAGCCGTCCAACGTTCCCGGCTTTGCCGCCAACCCCGCCGCCGGCGACCGCATCGAGGTCGTCGGGGGCATCGTCGAGGTACCGCAGTGACGACGGCCATCCAGCAGACCGCCGGGCCCGCGGTGGGCGCCGCACCTACCACGCCCGCCGCGGCCGCCCCGATCCGCGTGCTGACGCAGCACGACTTCGACCGCTTCGCGCGCCTGTCGCGCGACGACAATCCGATCCACTGCGATCCCGCGTTTGCGCGCGGCACGCATTTCGGTGCGACCGTCGCGCACGGCATGCTGCTGTTCTCGCTGCTGTGCGCGCAGATGCAGCGAGGGCGAGCGGGGCCGGTGCTGCCGCTGGCGCAGACGCTGATGTTTCCGCAGCCCACCTACGTCGGCGACGGCGTGGTGGCGGAACTGGTGCCGGGGGAGGGCGCGGCCGGACGGATCGCGCTGCGCACCGCGATCCGCTGCGTGCAGCGCGGCGGCCGCGCGCTGGGGGCTCCGCCGTCGGCCACACTTTCGGCCCCGCTGTCGGCCCCGCTGTCAGCCCCACTTTCCGCCCCAGTTTCGGCCGCACTTCCGGCCCGGGAATCGGCACCGTTGTCGGCCACCTTTTCGGCCACCTTTTCGGCCTCGCTGCCTGCTCATGAGGCGCCGGTCACGGCCAGCGGCGAGGCGGAACTGCTGCTCGATCCCGATGCCGCCGCGCTGGCCGGGCCGCTGGTGGCGGGTGCCGACGCGGCGATCGCCGGCGACGCGGCGCTGTACCACCTGCGGCCCGGGCAGCAGGCCGACGCGGTGCGCGCCTTCGAGGCAGCGGACATCGACGAGTACGTGGCGCTGAGCGAGGACGCCAATCCGCTCTACACGGACGCGGCGCTGGCCCGGCGCCGCGGCTTCGACGGCCCGGTGGTGCCGCTGCCGCTGCTGGCCGGCATGTTCTCCGACCTGCTCGGCACCCGCCTGCCGGGGCGCGGCACCGGCTGGATGAAGCAGTCGCTGCGGCTGCGGTCGGCGGCCCGGCTGGGCGAGCCGCTGCGGGCCACGGTGCGGATCGTGCGGCTGCGCGCCGACAAGGAGCTGGTCAATCTGGCCACCGACATCACGGGCGAGGGCGGCCGGCTGGTGCTGCAGGGCGAGGCGCTGGTGCTGGTGCGCAACCTGGAGCGCAAGCTCGCGGGCAGCGCCGCCGACCCTGCCGGCCCGGGGGAGGGCCGGCAGGCCGCGGCGTCGTCCTGATCCCTCCGCCGGCGCATCGCTTCCGCGTGCTCGTGCGCCGCTTGCGCGCTGCTTGCGCCACATCAAGCGACATCAAATACGCATCGTTTCGTCTTGAAATGTCACGGCAAAGCCCTATCTTCGGCAGTGACATCCGGTGTCCTGCCGGCCGACGACGCGGTGCGTACCGACTGCGCCGCCGGGGCCGCCTCGGGACACGTATCCCAGAGAGGGTTTCCCTATGCGTCTTGACAAACTGACTACCCGATTCCAGGAAGCGCTGGCCGATGCCCAGACCCTGGCGATCGGCAACGACAACCAATACATCGAACCGCAGCATCTGCTGCGCGCGCTGCTGGCGCAGAACGACGGCTCGGCGCGCGCGCTGCTGTCGCGCGCCGGCGTCAACATCAACGGCCTGGCCAGCGCGCTCGACGCCGCCATCAAGCGGCTGCCGCAGGTGCAGGGCACCAGCGAGGTCCAGCTCGGCCGCGAGCTGGCGGCGCTGTTCAACGCCACCGAGAAGGAAGCGATCAAGCGCGGCGACCAGTTCGTCGCCAGCGAGCTGTTCCTGCTCGCGGTCGCCGACGACAAGGGCGAGACCGGCCGCATCGCGCGCGAGCATGGCATGAGCCGCAAGTCGCTGGAGGCGGCGATCGACGCCGTGCGCGGCGGCGAGTCCGTCAACAGCGCGGACGCCGAGGCCCAGCGCGAGGCGCTGAAGAAATACACGATCGACCTGACCGAGCGCGCCCGCCTGGGCAAGCTCGACCCGGTGATCGGCCGCGACGACGAGATCCGCCGCGCGATCCAGATCCTGCAGCGCCGCACCAAGAACAACCCGGTGCTGATCGGCGAGCCCGGCGTCGGCAAGACCGCGATCGTCGAAGGGCTGGCGCAACGCATCGTCAACGGCGAAGTGCCCGAGTCGCTGAAGAACAAGCGCGTGCTGGTGCTCGACATGGCGGGCCTGCTGGCCGGCGCCAAGTATCGCGGCGAGTTCGAGGAGCGCCTGAAGGCGGTGCTGTCCGATATCGCCAAGGACGAGGGCCAGACCATCGTCTTCATCGACGAGATCCACACGATGGTCGGCGCCGGCAAGGCCGAGGGCGCGATCGACGCGGGCAACATGCTCAAGCCCGCGCTGGCGCGCGGCGAGCTGCACTGCATCGGTGCGACCACGCTGAACGAGTACCGCAAGTACATCGAGAAGGATGCCGCGCTGGAGCGCCGCTTCCAGAAGGTGCTGGTCGACGAGCCGACGGTCGAGGCGACCATAGCGATCCTGCGCGGCCTGCAGGAAAAGTACGAGCTGCACCACGGTGTCGAGATCACCGACCCGGCCATCGTGGCCGCGGCCGAGCTGTCGCACCGCTATATCACCGACCGTTTCCTGCCCGACAAGGCGATCGACCTGATCGACGAGGCGGCCGCGCGCATCAAGATGGAAATCGACTCCAAGCCGGAGGAGATGGACAAGCTCGAGCGCCGCACGATCCAGCTGAAGATCGAGCGCGAGGCGGTCAAGAAGGAAACGGACGAGGCCTCGCGCAAGCGGCTCGAGCTGATCGAGCAGGAGATCGCGCGGCTCGAGAAGGAGTACGCCGACCTCGACGAGATCTGGAAGGCCGAGAAGGGCGCGGCCCAGGGCGCCGCCGCGCTGAAGGAGGAGATCGACAAGATCCGCCTCGAGATCGCGCGGCTGCAGCGCGAGGGCAAGCTCGACAAGGTCGCCGAGCTGCAGTACGGCCGGCTGCCGGAGCTCGAGGGCAAGCTCAAGGCCGCCACCGCGGCCGAGGCCAGCGAGCAGAAGCAGCCCAACCGGCTGTTGCGCACGCAGGTCGGCGCCGAGGAGATCGCCGAGGTGGTCAGCCGCGCGACCGGCATTCCGGTGGCCAAGATGATGCAGGGCGAGCGCGAGAAGCTGATCGCGATGGAGGACTACCTGCACAAGCGGGTGGTCGGCCAGGACGAGGCCGTGCGGCTGGTGTCCGACGCGATCCGCCGTTCGCGCGCGGGGCTGGCCGACGAGAACAAGCCGTATGGCTCGTTCCTGTTCCTGGGCCCGACCGGCGTCGGCAAGACCGAGCTGTGCAAGGCGCTGGCCGAGTTCCTGTTCGACTCGGAAGAGCACCTGATCCGCATCGACATGAGCGAATTCATGGAGAAGCACAGCGTGTCGCGGCTGATCGGCGCGCCGCCGGGCTATGTCGGCTACGAGGAAGGCGGCTACCTGACCGAGGCGGTGCGGCGCAAGCCGTATAGCGTGGTGCTGCTCGACGAGGTCGAGAAGGCCCACCCGGACGTGTTCAACGTGCTGCTGCAGGTGCTCGACGACGGCCGGCTGACCGATGGCCAGGGGCGCACCGTGGACTTCAAGAACACGGTGATCGTGATGACGTCGAACCTGGGCTCGCAGATCATCCAGCAGATGAGCGGCGAACCGCACGAGGCGATCAAGGGCGCCGTGTGGCAGGAGGTCAAGACGCAGTTCCGGCCGGAGTTCCTGAACCGCATCGACGAAGTGGTGGTGTTCCACGCGCTCGACCAGAAGCACATCGAGTCGATCGCGAAGATCCAGCTGCAGCGCCTGCAGTCGCGCCTGGCCCGCATGGACATGGCGCTGGAAGTCAGCGACGCCGCCCTGGAGCGCATCGCCAGCGCGGGCTACGATCCGGTGTTCGGCGCGCGGCCGCTGAAGCGCGCGATCCAGCAGCAGATCGAAAACCCGGTGGCGCGGCTGATCCTGGAAGGCAAGTTCGCCGCCAAGGATGTCGTGCCGGTGGACTACCAGAACGGGGAGTTCACGTTTGGGCGGGTGGTGCATTGAGAAAGAGGTGGCGCGGCGCATCTCTGGCGCTTGCGCGGCGACGGCGCCCGTTCTTGACCTGCGTCAAGGCGCCGTTGCTTCCTTGCCCCTAACATCGACCCTGTCATGAAGCTGCGGGGGCGCACTTCATGACTTGTCTACCCGTTTCCAACCTGGAAACTTGACCCGCGGTGCTCCCGTACCGCGGGTTTTTTCTTTTGGGCGCGTCCGCGGGTCGTCATCGCCCAGCCGGTCATAGCGCCCTCATTGCCCCCCGTCATAACCCGCGTAATGACCCGCGTCATAACCTGCGTCATAACCCCGTCGTAGCCGCCGTCATTGCGGCCGTCATTGCCCCCGTGGCGGCCGCCGTCATTGCCGCCGCCACGGTCCTCCCGCCGCCTTATGCGAAAAACGTGCTTGGATCGGCGAAACCATTCGTTCCTTGTCGCCTTGCCCGCCGGTAGCCTCGATGCTGTCGCGATGGCCCATGCATGCCGTCGCGCATGCCAGCCTTGTTTTTTCCGACGGACGGGAGCCCTTGAAGATGATTCGCCAGTTGGCCATTGCGGCCGCAGTGTTGTCCCTTGCCGGCGTGGCCGGTCTCGCGCATGCCCAAACGACCCTGTTGAACGTGTCCTACGACCCCACGCGCGAGCTGTATGTCGACGTCAATGCCGCCTTCGCCAAGGCCTGGAAGGCCAGGGGCGGCGACAACGTGACGATCCGCCAGTCGCACGGCGGCTCGGGCAAGCAGGCCCGCTCGGTGATCGACGGGCTGGAGGCGGACGTGGTCACGCTGGCGCTCGGCTACGACGTCGATGCGGTGGCGCAGAAGGGCCTGATCAAGCCGGACTGGCAGAAGCGGCTGCCGCACAACGCCTCGCCCTATACCTCGACCATCGTGTTCCTGGTGCGCAAGGGCAATCCGAAGAACATCCGCGACTGGAGCGACCTGGTCAAGCCGGGCGTGCAGGTCATCACGCCCAACCCGAAGACCTCCGGCGGCGCCCGCTGGAACTATCTGGCGGCCTGGGGCTATGCGCTGCGCCAGCCGGGCGGCAACGAAGCCAAGGCGCGGGATTTCGTCGCCCAGCTGCTGAAGAACGTGCCGGTGCTGGACTCCGGCGCGCGCGGCGCGACCACGACCTTCGTCGAGCGCGGCATCGGCGATGTGCTGATCGCCTGGGAGAACGAGGCGCTGCTGGCGATCAAGGAGCTCGGCCCGGACAAGTTCGATATCGTCGCCCCGTCCGTATCGATCCTGGCCGAGCCGCCGGTCGCGGTGGTCGACAAGGTGGTCGACAAGCGCGGCACGCGCCGTGCCGCCGAGGCCTATCTGCAGTTCCTCTATACCGACGAGGGCCAGGAGATCGCGGCGCGCAACTACTACCGCCCGATCTCGCAGAAGATCGCGGCCAAGTACGCGTCGGCCTTCCCGCAGGTGAAGCTGTTCACCATCGACGAGGTGTTCGGCGGCTGGCAGAAGGCGCAGCAGGCCCACTTCGCCGACGGCGGCACCTTCGACCAGGTCTATCAGCCTGGCCGGCGCTGAGCCGCGGGACGGGAAGCATTCATGAGCCCAGCCGGCACCCAACGCGGCATCGATCGCGGCATCGATCGCGGCATCGATCGTGGCACCGAACGCGGCGCGCTCCGCCGTCGCGCTCCCGCCGATGGACGGCCGCTCGCGGAGGCGGGCGGCATTCGCGATCTTGAACGGTGCGCCGGCGCGCGGTTCGACGCGGCCGGCGCGCCGCCGATACCGGCCGACGCGCCGCCGCTTCCGGCCGCGCTGGCCCGCTATCTCGAGGCGCTGCCGGCGCGGCCCGAGCCCGGCTATTCGCTGTGGCGCGACGCGCACGGCCAGGTGCAGGGGCGCTTTCACCATTGCTCGCTGACCAGCGCGTTCGCGCCGCTGATCGCGCTGGCCGACCGCCGCGTGATCGGCCATGAAGGCACCATCCGGACGTACGCAGGCGAGCAGCCGGGACTGGCCGCGTGGAAGCTGTTCGCGCTGGCGGCCGACGACGCCTCGCTGGTCGCGCTCGACCGGCTGTCGCGGCTGCTGCATGCGATCAACTACGTGGCCGCGGGCGGCACGGGGCGGCTGGTGCTGAACGTGCACAACCGCCTGCTGGCGGCGGTGGCCGACGACCATGGCGCGGCGTTCCGGCGCGCGGTGCAGGCGCTGGACCTGCCGCAATCGCAGTTGGTGATCCAGGTGCCGGCCAGCGCCAACGACAACCTGCCGCTGCTGCTGCAGGTTGTGGGCAACTACCGGCGCAACGGCTTCGCCGTCAGCCTGCAGGCGTCAGACCCGGCCGAGGCGGGCGTGCTGATCGCGCAGGCGCGGCCGGACTGGCTCAAGCTCGATATGGGCCGGCTGTGGACCGACCGCCAGCTGGCCGGCCTGCGCGCCAGCGCCTTTGAGGTCGGCGTGACGCTGATCGGCCGCCGGCTCGACAGCGCCGAGACCGCGCTGCGGCTGCAGGCGGCCGGTATCGAACTGGGGCAGGGCACCCATGCCGGCGCGACGCTCGGCCCGGGCGAGTTGCGGCGCGCGGGGCGCCTGCCGTGCGGCCCGGACTCGTGCCGCGCCGACTCGCACCGCGCCGACTCATGCCGCCCCGACTCGGACCGCCCCGACTCGGACCGCGCCGACCCACACCACGCCGATTCGCGCCACGAAGACCAGGAGGAACCGAGATGACGTCGCATCTGCCGTCCCATGCCGCCGAAATCGAGCTCGAGGTCCCATCGGGGCTCGGCATCCTGACCGTGCCCGGGCTGCACGGCAGCGGCCCCGAGCACTGGCAGAGCCGTTGGGAACGCCGCTTCCCCGACTGGCAGCGCGTCGAGCAGCGCGACTGGTCGCGCCCGAGCCTGCATCTGTGGGCGGACCGGGTGGGCGACGCCGTCGCGCGGGTGCGGCGGGTGGCGCCGCGCGGCGCGGTGCTGGTGGCCCACAGTTTCGGCTGCCTGGCGACGCTGCGGCACGCCGCGAACGACGCCGACGGCATCGCCGGCGCCCTGCTGGTCGCCCCGGCCGATCCCGACAAGTTCGGCGTCGCGCCGCTGCTGCCGGCCTACCGGCTGCCGTTTCCGACGCTGCTGGTGGCAAGCCGCAACGATCCCTGGATGGCGCAGCGCACCGCCTTCACCTGGGGCACGCTGTGGGGCAGCGAGCTGCACGACGCGGGCAGTCTCGGCCACATCAACGCCGATTCGGGCCTCGGCCGCTGGCCGGAAGGGCTGGGATTGCTCGGCACGCTGCTGCAAAGGATCGACACCCGGCGCCGCGGACGCCCTCACGATCAGCACGGCACGGCGTGGGAAGCCGGGCTCGAAGTGATCCCGACCGTCCCATATATCTGAATCGACTAAAGACATGCGTAAATATTCGTTCTGGATATAAGCGCTGCTCTGCACAATCTATTGGTCCCGCCGCCGGCGCCGCACTGACGCGCCGGCGGCGCCCAACGTGCGTCCCGCGTGGCGCGCATCGTCGCCGTCGGCGGCTTTCGAACCAGACACCATGCCTGCCACCCTGCCATTGACCGATACCGTGCCAGCGGCGCCGACCTTTCCGCGGCGCCTGCCCGGCCCGCTGCGCGCCCGCCCGACGGTGCTGCCGGGCTTCGGCCTGTCGCTCGGCTTCACGCTGCTGTATCTGACGCTGATCGTGCTGATTCCGCTGGCGGCCGCCTTCCTGAAGGCATTCACGCTGAGCTGGGACAGCTTCTGGGCGATCGTCACGGCGCCGCGCGTGCTGGCCGCCTACAAGCTGAGCTTCGGCGCCTCGCTGATCGCGGCGCTGGTCAATACCGTGTTCGGGCTGGTGGTGGCCTGGGTGCTGGTGCGCTACCGCTTTCCCGGCCGGCGCCTGGTCGATGCGCTGGTCGATCTGCCGTTCGCGCTGCCGACCGCGGTGGCCGGCATCGCGCTGACCGCGCTGTTTGCCGGCAACGGCTGGATCGGCCGCTGGCTCGAGCCGCTGGGCATCAAGGTCGCCTTCACCCCGCTGGGCGTGGTGATCGCGCTGACCTTCATTGGGCTGCCGTTCGTCGTGCGCACCGTGCAGCCGGTGCTGGAGGAACTCGAGCGCGAGCTGGAAGAGGCCGCGGCCAGCCTTGGCGCGACCCGCTGGCAGACCTTCCGGCGCGTGATCGTGCCGGCGATCGCGCCGGCGCTGCTGACCGGGTTTGCTCTGGCCTTCGCCCGCGCCACCGGCGAGTACGGCTCGGTCGTCTTCATCAGCGGCAACATGCCGATGGTGTCCGAGATCGCGCCGCTGATGATCTACGCCAAGCTCGAGCAGTACGACTATGCCGGCGCGACCGCGGTGGCGGTGGTAATGCTGCTGATCTCGTTCGCCTTGCTGCTGCTGATCAACGGGCTGCAGGCCTGGTCGCGGCGCCGCCAGAACGGCGGCCGCCAGGCCCCGGCGCAGGCGCGCGACGACGCGGCCGACTCCTCCCGTGCGCTGACCGCTGCCGGAGACTTCTGAGATGGCCGCGACGATTCCTCTGGGCGCCGCCCGCGCGCTGCCGCCCGGGCGCCTGCATGACGCCACCGCCGAGGCGCCGTGGGTGCGCCGCACGCTGATCGCGCTGGCCGCGCTGTTCCTGACGCTGTTCCTGTTCGTGCCGCTGGCCGCGGTGTTCTACGAGGCGCTGCGCCACGGTTTGCATGCCTACTGGAACGCGCTGGTCGAGCCCGACGCGCTGTCCGCGATCCGCCTGACGCTGACCGTCGCGGCGATCGCGGTGCCGCTGAACCTGGTGTTCGGCGTCGCCGCGGCCTGGGCCATCGCCAAGTTCGAATTTCCCGGCAAGAGCCTGCTGACCACGCTGATCGACCTGCCGTTCTCGGTCTCGCCGGTGATCTCGGGCCTGATCTATGTGCTGCTGTTCGGCGCGCAGGGCTGGCTTGGTCGGTGGCTGGCCGAGCACGACATCCGCATCCTGTTCGCGGTGCCGGGCATCGTGCTGGCGACCGTCTTCGTGACCTTTCCCTTCGTCGCCCGCGAACTGATTCCGCTGATGCAGGCGCAGGGCACGGAGGAAGAGGAGGCCGCCATCGTGCTCGGCGCCTCGGGCTGGCAGACCTTCTGGCGCGTGACGCTGCCCAATATCCGCTGGGGCCTGCTGTACGGCGTGATCCTGTGCAATGCGCGGGCGATGGGCGAGTTCGGCGCGGTGTCCGTGGTGTCGGGCCATATCCGCGGGCTGACCAACACGATGCCGCTGCACGTCGAGATTCTCTACAACGAATACAACTTCGTCGCCGCCTTCGCGGTGGCCTCGCTGCTGACGCTGCTGGCCCTGCTGACGCTGGCGATCAAGACACTGGTCGAATTCCGGACGCGGCGGGAGCTGGGCGAGGCGAGCGAAGAGGCCGTGCCGGCCGCTTCGGCTGCCTCGCCCGCATCGGCAGTATCGGCGGCAACGTCCGCAGCGGCCGCACGGCCGGCCATGTTGCATGCGCATGCCCCCTCGTTCGGTGGGGAATCCGCGCGCGACGGGCACCCCGCCAAGGTACGCGGCCCGGCCGCCGCGGCCGACGCGCAAGACAGCTTGGGATGGACATCATGAGCATTCAGGTAAGGCATCTGCACAAACAGTTCGGCGATTTCGTCGCGCTGGACGACGTCTCGCTCGATTTCGCCGAAGGCGAGTTGACCGCGCTGCTGGGACCTTCCGGCTGCGGCAAGACCACGCTGCTGCGCGTGATCGCGGGGCTCGAGCGCGCCGACCGCGGGCAGGTGCTGCTGGAAGGCCAGGATGCGACGGGGCAGCCGGTGCGCCAGCGCCAGGTCGGCTTCGTGTTCCAGCACTACGCGCTGTTCCGCCATATGACGGTGTTCGAGAACGTCGCCTTCGGCCTGCGCGTCAAGCCGCGCGGCGAGCGGCCGAGCGAGGCGCAGATCCGCGAGCGCGTGCGCGCGCTGCTGGAGCTGGTGCAGCTGGACTGGCTGGCTGACCGCTATCCGCCGCAGCTGTCCGGCGGCCAGCGCCAGCGCATCGCGCTGGCCCGCGCGCTGGCGGTCGAGCCGCGCGTGCTGCTGCTGGACGAACCGTTCGGCGCGCTCGACGCCAAGGTCCGCAAGGAACTGCGGCGCTGGCTGCGACGCCTGCACGACGAACTGCATGTGACCAGCGTCTTCGTCACGCACGACCAGGAGGAGGCGCTGGAGGTGGCCGACCGCGTGGTGCTGATGCAGCGCGGCCGCGTCGAGCAGGTGGGCTCGCCGCAGGCGGTCTACGAGCATCCGGCCACGCCGTTCGTGTTCGGCTTCCTGGGCCATGTCAATCGCATTCACGGGCGGCTCGAGCGCGGGACCGATGGCGGGGCGCTGCGTAGCGGGGCGGCGCTGCTGTCGCTGTCCGATGGTCTGGGCGACGACGGCCTGGGCTCGGTCGACGAGGCCGAGGGCGCCGAGGCGATCGGCTACGTCCGTCCGCACGAGGTCGAGCTGGAGCGCTATGCGCCCGGCGCCGAAGGCATCGTCGCGACGCTGCGGCGTGCGCTGGCGCTCGGACCGGTCGCGCAGCTGGAACTGGAGCGCGAGGACAACCGCGAGCTGATCGAGGTGGTGCTGCCGCTGGAGCGCTTCCAGCGCGACGGCTATCGCGAGGGCGAGCTGCTGGCGGCGCGGCCGCGGCGCATGCGCGTGTTCGCGGGCGGGCAGGGCGTGCGGCAGGCGGGTCGAGGTTCGGCACAAGCGGCGGCACAAGCGGCGACGCAAGCGGCGGCGCAAGCGTCTGCACAGGCAGGAGCGGCCCGATGAACTTCCAGCAACTGCGATCGATCCGAGAGGCGGTGCGCCGCCAGTTCAACCTAACCGAGGTCGCCAACGCGCTGTACACCTCGCAGCCGGGCGTGTCGCGCCAGATCCGCGAACTCGAGGAAGAGCTGGGCGTCGAGATCTTCGAGCGCTACGGCAAGCGGCTGACCGGGCTGACCGCGCCGGGCCGCGAGATCGTCCGTATCGTCGAGCGTCTGCTGCTCGAGGCGGAGAACCTGCGCCAGGCGGGCGACGAATTCGCCGGCCGCCATACCGGCCGGCTGACGGTGGCCACCACGCATACGCAGGCCCGCTACGCGCTGCCGAAGGTCGTCACGGAATTCCGCCGCGCCTATCCGCACGTCACGCTGGCGCTGCAGGAGGCCTCGCCCAACCATATCGTCGAGCTGCTGCTGTCGGGGCAGGCCGATATCGGCATCGCCACCGAGGCGCTGGCGAGCGAGCCGTCGCTGACCGCGTTCGACGCCTACACCTGGCGCCATGTGCTGGTGGTCGCGCCGGACCACCCGCTGACGCGGCTGCCCGAGCCGACGCTGGAGGACCTGGCCGGTTTTCCGATCATCACCTACGACGCGGGCTTTACCGGCCGGCGCAAGATCGACAGCGCCTTCGCGCAGGCCGGCCTGCAGCCGGAGATCGTGCTGACCGCGCTCGATGCCGACGTGATCAAGACCTATGCGGAGCTCGATCTCGGCGTCGGCATCATCGCCTCGATGGCCTACGATCCGCGCAAGGACAGCGGGCTGGTGCGGATCGCGGCCGATCATCTGTTCGCGCCGAACACCACCAGCGTGGCGGTGCGCCGCGGCGCCTATCTGCGCGGCTATGCGCATGCCTTCATCCAGCTGTTCGCGCCGCAGCTGTCCGAGCAGGCGGTCAGCAGCGCGCTGGCCGAGGGCGGCAGCTTCGGGGCGCTGACGGCCGAGGCTGCGTAGGCTTGCGCACGAAGCCGGCATCGCGGCGCCGCCGCATGCTGGCTCTTCTTCGGCGCCGCGCGATCGCCGCGGTGCATCGTTGCATTGCCTCGCGATGCCGTCGCGCGGCCGCATCCACTTCGGACCCGGCAGCGGCCCCTTCGCGCCGCTGGTCGCCCGTTCGTCGCATCCGGGTTTCATTCGCGCCGTGACCCGGGTTACATTACGCGCACGGACACGGGATGCGTACCGATGCAGCGGCCGCCAGCCATGCTGCACCGCATCGCCGGTCATCCCGTGCCGCATGCGATCCGCCTCCGAGCTGGCGAATGCCGCGGTTGGGGGCCGCACCGCCGCATGGAACGTCGGCGGGTCGCGGCTAGAATGAGGCAATGGTCCCTCCCCACACCCGCGTCGCCGAGGTGGCGGTGGAAGGACGGAGGCGACATGAGATCGACGCACCGCTGTTTCACCCACGCCATTCCTTCCCGCCTGACGCTGCTGGGGCGCGACCTGGTGTTCGTGCTTGTCATGAACGGCGTGATCGCGGTCAGCCTCACCTGGGGCTTCCAGACCGGCGGCACCTTCCTGAAGAACTTCGTCTATAGCCAGCTGATCGGCCTGTCGATCTGGGCGCTGATCGATATTCCGCGCGTGGTGATCTGGCGCAACGAGCGCCCGGCGGGCTGGCCCTTCATCCTGCTGGCGATCGCCGCGGTGCCGCTCGGCGTGCTGTTCGGCAGCTGGGCGACGCGGATGGTGATGGACCTGCCGCCCAAGTCGATGGAAGAGGCCAACGACATGCTGCGCATGTGCCTGGTGGTCGGGATGCTGGCGGCGACCAGCATGATCTACTTCTACTGGTCGCGCGAGCGCCTGGCCTTCCTGCAGCGCCAGGCCGCGCTCGACGCGCTGCAGCGCGAGGAGGCCGAGAAGCAGCTGGTGCGCGCGCAGCTGATGGCGCTGCAGGCGCAGATCGAACCGCACTTCCTGTTCAACTCGCTGGCCCACCTGGACGGCCTGATCGCCACCGATCCGCATGCCGCGCGCAAGCTGCTGCAGGGGCTGATCGGCTTCCTGCGGCGCTCGCTGGCCCATACCCGCGCGGAACAATGCACGCTGCAGCAGGAATTCGCGCTGCTGCGCAGCTATCTCGATATCCAGGGGCTGCGCTTCGGCCAGCGCCTGTCCTATCAGTTCGATCTGCCCGACGATCTGGCCGAGGTCGAGATTCCGCCGATGCTGATCCAGCCGCTGGTCGAGAACGCCGTCACGCATGGCATCGAGCCCTGCATGGCGGGGGGGCGCATTACCGTGTCGGCGCGCGCGCAGGGCGAGAACGCCGTGCAGGTGTCGATCGCCGATACCGGCGTCGGCTTCGCGCAGGCGCCGGTCAAGGGCTCGGGCCTGGGGTTGACGCATGTGCGCGAACGCCTGGCGCGGATCTTCGGCGCCGCCGCCACGATGCAGATCGAGGAGAACGTGCCCAGCGGCGTGGTGGTGCGGCTGACCGTGCCGGTCACGCGCAAGCCGGTCCAGCAGGGCGTGACCGCGCCGGCGGCCACCTGCGGGACGGCGCAGGCCGGCGCCGCTGCGGCGGTGACCGTGCCCCCCGTGCCGGCCGCCTCGGCCGCGGCACGGTCGTGACATTGCGGACCCGATATCGGGTCTTGATACCGCGGGGCTGATATCGCGGTGCCGATATCGGTCCTGAAATCGAATTTGCCGACCCGGCGGCCGGTTGCCGCCGGGCCCTTCGTTGCCGCCGGCGGCCGCCAATGCCAAGCAATGACCGCCGAACCACCACGATCGACTGCCACCGACTCCACGATGACGCCGACCCTGCTGATTGCCGACGACGAACCGCTCCTTGCCCGCGTGTTGCATGCCGAGTTGTCCAGCCTCTGGCCGGAGGCGCAGATCGTCGCGACGGTGCATGACGGGGTGTCGGCGCTCGAAGCGGTGCGGCAGCACGCGCCGCGCGTCGCCTTTCTCGATATCCGGATGCCCGGCATCACCGGCATGGAGGTGGCGCGCGACCTGCTGGGCAAGCCCGGCGCGCCGCTGGTGGTGTTCGTCACCGCCTACGACCAGTTCGCGCTCGAGGCCTTCGAGAGTGCGGCGGTCGACTACGTGCTCAAGCCAATCCAGCGCGAGCGGCTGGAGGCGACCGTGAACCGGCTGAAGACGCGGCTGGCGATGCCGCCGCAGACGATGGACGGCACCCCCTCGGCGGGCGCGCTCGAAGGCGAGCGGCTGGAGCAGCTGCTGAACCGGCTCGAGGCGCTGGACCGCGATACCATCGCCCGCACCGGCGGGCCGTATCTACGCTTCATCAAGGCCCTGGTCGGCCAGGAGGTGCGGATCATCCCGGTCGACGAGGTGATCTACCTCGAGGCCACCGACAAGTATGTCAACGTGGTGTCCAGCAGCGGCGAGGCGCTGATCCGCACCAGCCTGCGCGAGCTGACCCAGCAGCTCGATCCGGACCGCTTCTGGCAGATCCATCGCGGCACGGTGGTCAACATCGACTGCGTCGCCGCCGCGGTCAACCAGTCGCTCGGGCGGCTCACGCTGAAGTTGCGCAATCGCCCCGAGACGCTGGCGGTGGCGCGGCAGTACGCGTATCTGTTCAAGCAGATGTAAGGGCTGTTGGGGGGTGCGCCGGCGCGGGCCTTGCGTCGGCCTTCTCCGGCCTTCGGCCTTCTCCGGCCTTCGGCCCGGCCTCCCGCGCGCGCTTCCTTCGGAGCTTCTGCCCGGCCTTCCGCGCGGACTTGCTTCCGCGCTTCTGCCCGGTCTTCCCCGGTCGTTTTCCACTATGATGCTTCGGTTGCGCCGCACCATCGGGCGCACCCGGGCATCGCGCCCGTCTTCGCGTTTTTCGCTTTGTCCGCTTTTTCCCCTTTTCCCCTTTGTTTCCCTGCTGATCGAGGAGTGAATTGCCATGGATTTCGCCACCACCGACCTTTGCGACGATCACGAGGCACGCCTGGCCGACGGCTCGCTGCGCGTGCTGACGCCGGGCTGGCAGGCCTTCGGCAAGCGCGCGCGCTTCGCCGGCCCCGCCATGACGCTGAAGGTGTTCGAGGACAACTCGCTGGTGCGCGAGGCGCTCGAGTCGCCGGGACAGGGCAGGGTGCTGGTGGTCGACGCCGGCGGCTCGGCGCGCTGCGCGCTGGTCGGCGGCAATCTCGGCCAGCTCGGCGAGAAGAACGGCTGGGCCGGCATCGTGCTGAACGGCTATGTGCGCGACACCGTCGAGCTCAACGATTGCGACATCGGCATCCGCGCGCTGGGCGTGCATCCGCGCAAGAGCGAGAAGCGCAACAGCGGGCAGCGCGACGTCGCGCTGCAGATGCCGGGTGCGGTAGTGCGTCCGGGCAACTGGATCTACGTCGACGAGGACGGCGTGCTGGTGTCGGACGTCGACCTGGCGAGCCCGGTGAGCGCGGTGAGCGCGAAGCAGGGCTGACGATGGCGCTGGTGTTCGTCTATGGCACCTTGCGCGCCGGCGAGGTCAACGACCTGAACGAGGCGGCGCGCCGCCATGGCCTGCCGGCGCCGCGGCTGGTCGGCAGCGGCAGCGTGCCGGGGCGGCTCTACGACTTCGGCAGCTATCCGGGCTATGTGCCGGCGGCGCTTGAGCCGGACAGCGCTGGCCTGCCCGGCGGTCCGCGCGTGGTCGGGGACATCTACGAGATCGACGAGGCCCTGATTCCCGTGCTCGACGAGATCGAGGAGGTCTATCCGGGCCAGGCGACGCTGTTCGTGCGCACCGAGCAGGAGGTGGCATGCGCCGATGGCAAGCGGCGCTGCCTGCTCTATCCGGTCGGCGCGGAGGCGGTGCGCAGCCTGCCGGAGATCGAAGGCGGCGACTGGGTGGCCTACCGGCGCGCCCGGGTTGCGGCCGGCTGAACCGCCCGACAGCGCTTGCACACAATTTCACGATGCGGAAAGACGTTTTGGTCCGCAAAAATACATGGATGCATGGCACAACGGTCGTTTCTCATGATGGGAAAGGTCTTGCCGCATCGTGAAATGTTTTCGATAAACTACTGAAATATAAGGATAAAAAATCTGCGGCGCAGGCCGCATCGAGCCTTGTTGCGTCGCGGGACGCTTCTCTACACTCTTATATAAGACATATGACTTGCGGCGCAGCCGGAACGCTGAAACCGGCACCCGGTGCCCCAGGTCGGCAGACCGGCTCCCCCTCCGGTCGCGTCGCACAGATTTGCCGAACCCCATCAACAGGAGAGTGACATGTCCCGCGAAATCGAAGCACAAAAGCTCAAGCAAGACTGGGAAACCAACCCGCGCTGGAAGGGCATCAGCCGCCACTACACCGCCGAGGACGTGGTGCGCCTGCGCGGCTCGGTCCAGATCGAGCACACGCTGGCCCGCCGCGGTGCCGAGAAGCTGTGGCATCTGCTCAATACCGAGCCGTTCGTCAACACGCTGGGCGCGCTGACCGGCAACCAGGCGATGCAGCAGGTCAAGGCCGGCCTGAAGGCGATCTATCTGTCGGGCTGGCAGGTCGCCGGCGACGCCAACCTGGCCGGCGAGATGTATCCGGACCAGTCGCTGTATCCGGCCAACTCGGTGCCGCAGGTGGTCAAGCGCATCAACAACACCTTCCAGCGTGCCGACCAGATCCAGTGGAGCGAAGGCAAGGGCGACATCGATTTCTTCGCGCCGATCGTGGCGGACGCGGAAGCGGGCTTCGGCGGCGTGCTGAACGCCTTCGAGCTGATGAAGGCGATGATCGAAGCGGGCGCCGCCGGCGTGCACTTCGAAGACCAGCTGGCCTCGGTCAAGAAGTGCGGCCACATGGGCGGCAAGGTGCTGGTGCCGACCCGCGAGGCCGTCGCCAAGCTGACCGCCGCGCGCCTGGCCGCCGACGTGATGGGCGTGCCGACGCTGGTGATCGCCCGTACCGATGCGGAAGCGGCCGATCTGCTGACCTCGGACATCGACGATCGCGACAAGCCGTTCTGCACCGGCGAGCGCACCGTCGAGGGCTTCTACCGCACCAAGGCCGGCATCGAGCAGTCGATCGCACGCGCGCTGGCCTATGCGGAAGTGGCCGACCTGGTCTGGTGCGAAACCGGCAAGCCGGATCTGGAATTCGCCAAGAAGTTCGCCGAGGCGGTGCACGCCAAGTACCCGGGCAAGCTGCTGGCCTACAACTGCTCGCCGTCGTTCAACTGGAAGAAGAACCTGGACGACGCCACCATCGCCAAGTTCCAGAAGGAGCTGGGCGCGATGGGCTACAAGTTCCAGTTCATCACGCTGGCCGGCTTCCACTCGCTGAACTACTCGATGTTCAACCTGGCCTACGGCTATGCGCGCAACCAGATGAGCGCGTTCGTCGAACTGCAGGAAGCCGAGTTCAAGGCGGCCGAGAAGGGCTTCACCGCGGTCAAGCACCAGCGCGAAGTCGGCACCGGCTACTTCGACGCGGTCACGCAGACCATCGAAGGCGGCCAGTCGTCGACCACCGCGTTGAAGGGCTCGACCGAGGACGAGCAGTTCTTCGACAAGAAGGTGGCTTGATGTAGTGGGTTCTCCCTCTCCGTCTCCCTCTCCCGATGGCGGGAGAGGGAGAGGGGAAGGGGTTCAGCGAAGGTGCTGCCTTACCGGTAGACGATCACCGGAATATCGGTATGCGTCAGCACCTTCTGCGTCTCGCTGCCGAGCAGCAGGCCGGACAGGCCGCGGCGGCCGTGCGAGGCCATGAAGATCACGTCGCAGCCATGCCGTTCGGCCGCGTCGATGATGCCCAGATAGGGCACCGCGAAGGTCGACATATCGGTGTCGCAAGGCACACCGGCCGCGGTCGCGGCGGTTTCGACCTCCTTCAGATAGATGCGCGCCTGCGCCTCGATGCGGTCCTTGAAGGCCTGCGGGGCCTCGACCACGATTTCGCTGAAGGGCGTGTACGGATATTCCTCGAGACAGACATAGGCCGTGACCCGGGCGCCGATGGCCCTGGCCAGTTCGATGCCGCCGTCGATCGCTTTCTTGGACAGCTCCGAACCGTCAGTGGGGAGCAGGATGTGCTTGAACATGGCCGATCTCCTTGCGATGAGTCCAAAGGCATACCCGAGGGGCACCGGAAGCGGGCGGACAAAACCGGGCCCGCGCTGACTTCATTGTAGCCAGTGTGGCGGCTAATGCATCGCGGGCGAACCCTTGCCCGATCGTCGTGCAGGGTCAGGCACCGACCGGCTCGTCGGTAGCGGGCAGCGGCGCCTGTTCGCCCCGGCGCCAGTAGGCGGGGTTGCCGTAGGTGTTCTTCAGATGATCGATAAACAGCCGCACCCGCAACGGCAGATGCTTGCGCTGCGGAAACACCGCATGGATGCCGATCGGCGGCGCCTGGAACTCATCGAGCACCGTCACGAGGCGCCCGGTCGCGATCTCGTGGCCGACCTCCCACCACGAGCGCCACGCCAGCCCGTGTCCTTGCAGACACCAGGCATGCAGCACCGCGCCGTCGGTGCATTCCATATTGCCGCCGACCTTGACCGTGACCGGCCGCCCGTCCTGCTGGAACACCCAGCCGCGCTGCACGTTGGCGCTGGCCCCGAAGGCCAGGCAGTTGTGCGCGGCGAGTTCCTCCGGCAGCTGCGGCGTGCCGCGCCGCGCCAGATACGAGGGCGCCGCCACCACCACGCGGCGGTTCTCGGCCAGCCGGATCGACACCAGGCTCGAATCGGGCAGGTCGCCCAGGCGAATCGCGCAATCGAAGCCCTCGTTGACCAGGTCGACCACGCGGTCCGACAGGTCCAGCGTGATGGTCACGTCCGGATGCGACTCGATGAACAGCGGCACCACCGGCGCCACGTGCTTGCGGCCGAAGCCCGCCGGTGCCGTCACGCGCAGATGGCCGCTGGCCTTGACGCCGCCCGCCGACACGCTGGCCTCGGCGTTCTGCAGATCGTTCAGGATGCGCTGGCAGTCTTCCAGGAAGGCCGAGCCCTCGAAGGTCAGCGTGATCTTGCGGGTGGTGCGCACCAGCAGCTTGACGCCCAGCCGTTCCTCGAGCGCGTCGATGCGGCGGCCGATGATGGCCGGCGCGACGCCCTCGGCGGTGGCGGCCGCGGACAGGCTGCCGCGCGAGGCGACCGAGACGAAGGTCGCCAGTTGCTTGAAATGATCCACGTGTCCCCGACGGTTTGCGGCTGCCCGGACACAAAGCGATCTTGGCGATACGTGCCGGTCAGCGGATGGCATGGTCGGAGCCGATATTGGTTTCGGATCTTCCGACGGTTCGCCAAGATTAGTAGGGCAAAAGTAAAAGATCAAGTGACCCGGGTCGGCTATGCCGCGCTGCAGCGCCTGCCTACAATGCTCGGAATTCGTGGTACGCCGGCCCTGCGCCGCGGCCGCCAACCCTGGTCCTTGCCCGCTATGAACCCGATCCGCGCCGTCGTCTTCGATGCCTATGGCACGCTGTTCGACGTGTATTCCGTCACGGCGCGCGCGGAGCAGCTGTTTCCCGGCAAGGGCGAGGCGCTGGCGCTGCTGTGGCGCGACCGCCAGATCGACTACACGCGGATCCGCACCCTGGCCGCGCCGGACGGGGCCTGGTACAAGCCGTTCTGGGCGATCACCGTCGACGCGCTGCGCTATGCGGCGCAGCGGCTGGCGCTGCGGCTCGATGCCGCGGCCGAGGCGCAGCTGCTGAAGGAGTACGCCTGCCTGTCGGCCTTTCCGGAGAACCTGGGCACGCTGCGCCGGCTGCGCGCGGCCGGGCTGCCGCTGGGCATCCTGTCCAACGGCAATCCCGAGATGCTGGACATCTCGGTCAAGAGCGCCGGCATGCAGGGCCTGTTCGACCATGTGCTGTCGGTCGACGCGGTGCGCCAGTACAAGACCGCCCCGGCCGCCTATGCGCTCGGTCCCGCGGCCTTCGGCGTGCCGGCGCACGAGATGCTGTTTGTCTCGTCCAACGGCTGGGACGCGTGCGGCGCGACCTGGTTCGGCTACACCACGTTCTGGATCAATCGTGCCGGCCACCCGGCGGAGCGGCTCGACGCCGAGCCGAGCGGGACCGGGCACGACATGAACGACCTGCTCGATTTCGTGCGCGCACGCGGCATTGCCGTCGCGCACGGATGACGAGGGCAGGCATGGCACAACCCCCATCGATCACAGGAGAACATTGATGGCCATCACGTTGCCTGCGGGCATGAAGATTACCGGCGAAATCCTGCCGGCCTACGAAGATATCCTCACGCCGGAAGCGCTGGCCCTGGTGGACAAGCTGCACCGCGCCTTCGAGCCGCGCCGCCAGCAGTTGCTGGCCGCGCGCGTCGAACGCGCCAAGCGCCTGGACGCGGGCGAGCGCCCCGACTTCCTGCCGGAGACCAAGTCGATCCGCGAAGGCGACTGGAAGATCGCGCCGATCCCCAAGGCGCTGGAGTGCCGCCGCGTCGAAATCACCGGCCCGGTCGAAGCCAAGATGGTCATCAACGCGTTCAACTCGGGCGCGGACAGCTACATGACCGACTTCGAGGACTCGAACACCCCGAACTGGCACAACCAGCTGCAGGGCCAGGTCAACCTGAAGGCCGCCGTGCGCCGCACGCTGACGCTCGAGGCCAAGGGCAAGGTCTACAAGCTGAACGACAAGATCGCCACGCTGCAGGTGCGTCCGCGCGGCTGGCATCTGGACGAGAAGCACGTGACCATCGACGGCCAGCGCGTGTCGGGCGGCATCTGGGACTTCGCGCTGTTCCTGTTCCATAACGCCAAGGAGCAGATCGCGCGTGGCGCCGGTCCGTTCTTCTATCTGCCGAAGATGGAAAGCCATCTCGAGGCGCGCCTGTGGAACGACATCTTCGTGATGGCGCAGAACGAGATCGGCCTGCCGCAGGGCACCATCAAGGCGACCGTGCTGATCGAGACGATCCTGGCCGCCTTCGAGATGGAAGAGATCCTGTACGAACTGCGCGAGCACAGCGCGGGCCTGAACGCCGGCCGCTGGGACTACATCTTCTCGTGCATCAAGAAGTTCAAGACCGACAAGAACTTCTGCCTGGCCGACCGCGCCAAGGTCACGATGACCGCGCCGTTCATGCGCGCGTACGCGCTGCTGCTGCTCAAGACCTGCCACAAGCGCGGCGCGCCGGCGATCGGCGGCATGAGCGCGCTGATCCCGATCAAGAACGATCCGGAGAAGAACGAGATCGCGATGCAGGGCATCATCGGCGACAAGCGCCGCGATGCCACCGACGGCTATGACGGCGGCTGGGTGGCCCACCCGGGCCTGGTCGAGCCGGCGATGAAGGAATTCGTCGCGGTGCTGGGCGACAAGCCGAACCAGTTCGAGAAGCAGCGCCCGGACGTCAACGTGAGCGCCGCCGACCTGCTGAACTTCCAGCCCGAAACGCCGATCACCGAAGGCGGCCTGCGCATGAACATCAACGTGGGCATCCATTACCTGGGCGCCTGGCTGGCCGGCAACGGCTGCGTGCCGATCCACAACCTGATGGAAGACGCCGCCACCGCCGAGATCTCGCGTTCGCAGGTCTGGCAGTGGATCCGCTCGCCGAAGGGCGTGCTGGAAGACGGCCGCAAGGTGACCGCCGAGATGGTGCGCGCGCTGATTCCGGAAGAACTGGCCAAGGTCAAGGAAGTGGTCGGCGGCGACACGAAGACCTACGACCGCGCCGCGGAGATCTTCGAGCAGATGTCGACGTCGGAATCGTTCGCCGAATTCCTGACGCTGCCGCTGTACGAGGAGATCTGAGTGTGAGCCTCGTCCCCGCTCGCGCGGGGACGACGGCCATCTCGATTCCAGAGTCCGAAGCCCGCATCCGCGGGCTTTTTGCTTTGCGGGATGCGGCCCCGGCGCGGGGCCTTCATAATGGCGGCTTGAGCAAGAGGGAGAATCAAGTTGCGCTTCGAGCATCTGGTAGAGATCAATGACCCCAACATGCCGGCGCTGGACCCGCTGACGGCGGACCAGGTCTGGCAGGGGCTGGTGCTGCGCGGCCAGTCGCCGGAGCTGTTCGTGCTGGGCCTGGACCGCGCCGAAATCACCGGCCGCGGCGACGACTGGATCGAGCGCGTGCTGCATTTCGGCAAGGCCGAAGTGCGCGACCGGGTCGTGTTCGAATCGCGCCGATCGGTCCGTTACGAGACCGCCGCCACCGCCGACCATGCCGGCGGCACGCTGACGATGACCATCGAGACGCCGGGCCCGGGCGCGCTGCTGCTGCGCTTCACCTACGAGACCACGATGCCGGCGGTCGACGCCAGCGGCGACGACCGCTACGCCGAGATCGTCAAGTCGGCCTATCACGAGGCCGATCTCGATACGGTCCGCAAGATCCGCGAACTGGCCAGCACCGGCAGGCTCGGGTGAGCGAAGGTTCCTTGCCGCCGCGCGGCGGCGACGGTCCGGCGCGCGGCGCGCCCACGCGCGCGCAGCTGCGCGAGCGCTACGGCGACAAGCTGCGCTGGCTGGTGCTGGTCACGCTGATGATCGGCACGATGTCCTCGATCGTGTCGTCGACCATCGTCAATGTCGCGGTGCCGGACCTGAGCCGGCATTTCGGCCTCGGGCAGGAACGCGCGCAATGGGTCGCGGCCAGCTTCATGATCGCGATGACGCTGGCGATGCTGCTGACGCCGTGGCTGCTGAACCGCTACGGCCTGCGCCGCACCTTTCTTGGCGCCGCCGTGCTGCTCGGCGTCGGCGGGCTGGTCGGCGGCTTCTCGCCGACCTATGGCGTGATGATCGCGATGCGCGTGGCCGAAGGCGTGGCCGCCGGCATCATGCAGCCGCTGCCCAATATCCTGATCCTGCGCGTGTTCGAGGAACGCGAGCAGGGCAGGGCGATGGGCATGTTCGGCTTCGGCGTGGTGCTGGCGCCGGCGCTGGGGCCGAGCCTGGGCGGCTTCCTGGTCGAATCGTTCGGCTGGCGCTCGATCTTCTTCGTGGTGGTGCCGCTGACCATCGTCGCCGGACTGATGGCGCGCCGCTTCATGGCGATCGATTCCGCGATGATGGGCGAGCGCAAGCCGCTCGACTGGCAGGGCCTGGCGCTGGCCGGCGTCGCCACCGTGATGCTGCTCAACGGCCTGGTCGAGCTGCGCGAGGACACCGTCACGGGCCTGCTGCTGTCGGGCCTGGGCGTGCTGCTGCTGGTGCTGTTCGTGCTGTGGCAGCTGCGCGCCTCGGACCCGCTGATGAACATGCGGCTGTACAGCTATCGGCAGTTCTCGGCCGGCGCGGTGGTGGCCTTCATCTATGGCGCCGGGCTGTTCGGTTCGACCTATCTGCTGCCGGTCTATATGCAGATGGCGCTGCAGTACTCGCCGTCGCAGGCGGGCTTCGTGCTGCTGCCGGCGGGGATCGCGCTGGCGGTGACCATCGCCGCGGCCGGCCGGCTGACCAGCCGCGTGCCGCCGCATATCCAGGTGTCGGCGGGGCTGGCGCTGCTGGCCGCGTCCTTCCTGCTGATGGCGCTGGGCTCGCTGACGACGCCCTATGTGGTGCTGGTGGCGCTGGCGGTGCTGGGGCGTATCGGCCTGGGCTGCATCCTGCCGTCGCTGTCGCTGGGCGCGATGCGGGGCGTCGATTTTTCGCTGATCGCGCAGGGGTCCAGCGTGATCAACTTTGTGCGGCAGCTGGGTGGTGCCATCGGTGTCAGCCTGGCCGGGGTCGGCCTGCAATGGCGGCTGGAGTCGCACGGCGCGCTGCTGGCCGGCAATCAGGCCGGGGCCGATGCCGCGGCGCGCATCCGCGCGTTCGACGAGACCTTCCTGGCGGTGGGGCTGGTGATTGCGACCGCGATCCTGGCCGCCTGGCGGATCCGGCCGCGGCAGCAGCCGGAGCGGGTGGGGCAGTAGCGCCTGATGTCTGTCGCGCCCGCGAACGCAGCGGGCGCACCGTGCTGGCTGTCTCGCGTGGAAGCCGCCGGGTCCCCGTCGGCGCAAGGGATGGCAGGGCGGGGACGGCGGCGCGGGGATGTCCGCGCGAAGAAGACAGCGCGCGAAGGCGGCGGCGCGGCGCTGGCTCAGCTGGCCGCGCCGGACTTCAGCTCCTCCACCAGCTCGATGTACTTCTGCATCGCCTCTTCCTGGCTGGTGCCCTTCAGCGTTTCCCAGGCCTCGAACTTGTAGCGCCCGACGAAGTCGGTCATGCCCGGCTTGTCGCCATGGACGTCGCCCTCGCTGCCTTGCTTGAACAGCGCGTACAGGCGCAGCAGCGTCATGTTGCTGGGGCGTTCGGGCAGTTGCTTGACGTCGTTCTGCGCTTGCTCGAAGCGCTGTTGCAGGTCGCTCATGGGGGACTCCGGGACGGTGAGGGAGATGGACCCGCGATGATAGCCCCCGGGCCGCCAAACCCGCCCGGAAAAAACCGAGGGCGGCTTCGGTTCCGCGGCCAGCGGATACAATCGCGGCATGTCATGGATTCTTGCCGTTGAAACCTCCACCGAGTGGTGTTCCGTCGCGCTCGGACACGCCTCGCCGACCGGCGGCCTGCGCTGCCTGGCCCGCCACGAACAGACCGGCCCGCGCTCGTCGGGCCGGGTCCTGCCCGCCGCCGGCGAACTGCTGGCCGAGGCCGGCATCCGGCTGGCCGATTGCGCCGCGATCGCCTTCGGCGCCGGCCCGGGCTCGTTTACCGGCCTGCGCACCGCCTGCGGCATCGCGCAGGGGCTGGCCTTCGGCGCCAATCTGCCGGTCGTGCCCGTCAATACGCTGATGGCCTGCGCCGAACGCGTGCGCGGGGGGCCCGGGGCCGCGCTGGAGGGCGACGCCACGGACCTGCCGCTGCCCGCCGGCGTGCCGGTGCTGGTCGCGCTCGACGCACGCATGGACGAGGTCTATACCGGGCTGTTCGAATGGGACGCGGTCCGCGGCGAATGGCAGGAAGCCGGTCCGATGCGCGTCGCGGCACCCGAGGCGGTGCAGGCGCCGGCCGCGCCGTTCTGGCTGGCCGGCAACGGCGCCGCCGTCTACGGCGAACGCTTGCATGCCGCCGCGCAAGCCGCGCGCACGATCGCCGGCGCGATGCCGCACGCGGCTGCCGTGGTCGCGCTTGCGCAGCGCGCGCTGGCGCGCGGCGAGACCGTGGCCGCCGCCGATGCCGCGCCGCTGTACCTGCGCGACAAGGTCGCCCAGACCGTGGCCGAGCGCCGGGCCGCGGCGGCGGGGCGCGCCTCGCTGGCGGCCACCGGAGAACGGCAATGAGCGCCGCCCTCGGCGACAGCCGCACCGGCGCCGCCGCCTGGCCCGCGGTGCCCGATATGCCGACGCTGCCCGGCGGCTGGGCGCTGGCGCGCATGAGCGCGCGCGACCTGGACGCGGTGGTCGACATCGAGCAGCGCGCCTACAGCCATCCGTGGACCCGCGGCAATTTCGAGAACTCGGTCAAGGCCGGCCATATCGGGCTGACACTGCGCGACCCGGCCGGCAAGCTCGCCGGCTATGCCGTGCTGATGCCCGTGGTCGACGAGATGCATTTGCTCAATATCACGATCGAGCCGGCGCGCCATCGGCAGGGCCTCGGCAAGCTGCTGCTCGCCGTGGCGCTGGCCACCGCGCATCAGCATCGGCTGCCCAATGTGCTGCTCGAAGTCAGGCCGTCGAATACCGCCGCGCTGGCGCTGTACGAGGCCGCCGGCTTCGAGACGATCGGCCGACGCAAGGGCTATTATCCGGCCGCCGACGGGCGCGAGGATGCGCTGGTGCTGCGCCGCCGCTGGGGCACGGAGCAGGGCACGGAGCAGGACGGGCAGCAGGGCGGCCCGCGGGGGGCATCGGCATGAACCGGCGCGCGCTGTTTCTCGAAGCGCTCGGCATCGGCACCGAATGGGTGCCGCGCCATGCCGAGGCGGTGCAGGCCGAGCCCGAGTCCGCGTCGGCATTGGCCGAGGCCGTGAGCCACGACGCGCCGAGCCACGAAGGGCCGAGCCGTGAAGCGTCGGGCAGTGAAGCGCCGAGCCCCGAAGTACTGAGCCGCGAAGCGCCGACCAACGAAGCGCCGAGTCGTGAAGCGTTGGGCCGTGAAGCGCTGAGCCAGGAAGCGCAGGGCCATGAAGCGCAGGGCCATGAAGCGGCAAGCCCGATGGCCGCCGCGCCGGCGCCGCGCCAGCCGACCATTCCGCTCGTGCCGATCATGCAGAGCGTGCCCGACGATGGCCTGCCGCTGTCGGAAGGCCAATCCATTGCCGCGCCCGCCGACGACCTCGCCACGCTCGACTGGCAGGCGCTGGAAGCGCGCGTGGCGGGCTGCACGGCCTGCCAGTTGTGCAGCACGCGGACCCGCACGGTGTTCGGCGTCGGCGACCGCGAGGCCGACTGGATGCTGATCGGCGAGGCCCCGGGCGAGAACGAGGACCGGCAGGGCGAGCCCTTCGTCGGCCAGGCCGGCAAGCTGCTCGACAACATGCTGGCGTCGCTGCAGCTGGCGCGCGGGCGCAATGTCTTCATCGCCAACGTGCTCAAGTGCCGGCCGCCCGGGAATCGCAATCCGGAGCCGGCCGAGGTCGAGCAGTGCGAGCCCTTCCTGCGCCGGCAGATCGCGCTGGTGCGCCCGCGCCTGATCGTCGTGCTGGGCCGCTTCGCCGCGCAGACCCTGCTGCGTACCACCACGCCGATCAGCAAGCTGCGCGGCACGGTGCATCGCTACGAGGGCATCCCGGTGGTCGTGACCTACCACCCGGCCTACCTGCTGCGCACGCTGACCGACAAGGCCCGCGCCTGGGAAGACCTGTGCCTGGCGCGCGATGTCTATCGGCAGAACGATCCGGCCGCGCCGGCCGATCTGCTCGACTCCCCACGGACCGGCGCTGCCGGCAGCGGCGATGCGGGAGCCGGTCACTGAACTGGCGGGCGCCGGCGCGACCACGGCCGAGCCGCTGTGGCGCGCCGCCACGTCGGCGCGGGTGCGCGATCTGGCCTGGTGCACGCTGGCGCCGCCGCTGTTGAGCGCCATTCCCCGCGAATTCGCCGCGCTGGCCGAACCCGGCGGCGCCGCGCTCGCCGGTTGGCCACCGGGAGCACTGGCCGCCTGGCAGCGCTGGCTGGCCAGCGCCGATCCGGACCTGCTGCCTCCCACCATCGAAGAACTGTCCGCCTTGCCCGGGGCCGTGCAGGCGCTGGCCCCGGCCGCGCGCAGCCTGCGGCTGGGCCGGCATGCCGAACGGCTGCTGCATTTCGCGCTGGAACACGGTGAGGGCATCGAGCTGGTCGCCTCCAATCTGCCGGTGCGCCGGCATGGCCCGCATGGCGTGCAGACGCTGGGCGAGCTCGACTTCGTCTGGCGGGACGTGGCGCGCGGCGGGACGGGGGGCGCACCGCAGGGCCAGCTCGTACATTGGGAGATGGCGACGAAGTTCTACCTGCTGGTCGAGCCGGAGGCGAACGTCGAGGCGATGGCGCCGGACCCTTGTACGCGGCTGCAAGCCTTCGTCGGCCCGAATCTGGTGGACCGGCTTGGCGACAAGCTGTCGCATATCCTGCGCCGGCAACTGCCGCTGTCACGCACGACCGAGGCGGAGGCGCTGCTGGGCGCGCGTGTCGATCGCAGCGAAATCTATCTGCTGGGCTGGCTGTTCTATCGCGATGGGGTGATGCCGGCCGGCCTGGACGCGCTGGGGCTCAATCCCGCCCATCTGCGCGGCTGGTGGTCGACGCTGGCGCAATGGGCGCAGCGGGTGGAGGCGCGCTCGCCGGGCTCGCCGGGCTCGTTGGACTCGTCGGGCACGTCGGGCACGTCGGGCACGTCGGCCTCCGCCTCATCGGTGCGCTGGCATCGCCTGCCGCGCGCCCGCTGGCTGTCGCCGGCGCTGGTGCCGGAGCACGAAACCGAACCGTTCGAGACCCTGCACGGCGCGCTGGCCGCACGCTTCGCCGAGCCGCATCGCGAGCTGGCCTGGCGGCGCGAGGCCCCGGTGATGGTCTGCGAGATGGAGCCGGCCGGCGCTTCCGCGCCGGGCTGGTGGCGCGAACGTTCGCGCGGTTTCGTGGTGCCGCCCGGCTGGGAGGAAAGGGCGCGCCAGCGGGCGGTGCAGCCGCCGCGATGCTGAGTGCACGGCGGCGTGCCGCCTTCGCATGGCCTGGTGCGGCCGCCGGAGGGGTCCAGGCGTTCGAGCGGGCTACGCGACGTAAACGGTGCGAACGAATTTCCGTTCGGTCGGCATCATCCCCTCGGCGCTGTCCAGGGAAATGAAGCGCTGCTCCAGGGCTTCGATGTACGCGTTGACCTTGTCGTTTGCCGAAGGACCCGCATCCGGTACGTGTGCCGCGGCCACCGACGCGAACTCGGTTGCCGTCTCGCGCAAACGCTGCACCACCGGCGCCAAAGGCGTGGCCTGTTCGGGGATCGCTGGCAGGGCGAGGATCTGTTCGAGCGAAACCAGCAGTGGCGTGGCCCAATCGCGCTGAAATGCGACTGGCTCCCCGGCGTTGCAATTGGCATTCCAGGCGCGGCTGAAGTCTTCGCAAAAGCGCTTCATTCTGGCTTCGACCTCCGGCATCGGCAGGTCCTTCATGGCGGCAGGCGAATAATCCGACAGACTTTCCCGCAGGTGCGCGAAGCGCAGGGAGGCGTCCTTCCTCGCTTCCGGTTCGAGCGAGCGGGGAGCCAGAACCAGCAGCATGACCAGCATCGGCGAAATGACGTTGAGCGCCTGCTTCGGAGGCTCGGCCGCTGCCGGGGAGCGCAAGTAATCGTTCAGATCGTCCAGGGTGGCCATGCCATCGGGCTGCGCAATGCGCGCGAGCAGATCGGCGGCTTCGGCGGTGCGCAGGAGCTCGCCCCTTACCCGCGCCCCAACATTCTGCGTATGGCCATGAACCGCCTGCCGAACGTCAGGGTGGGGAAGGCGAGGGTCGTTGATGCGGGCCACGTTCGGATAGGTCACGGATATGTCCTCCTGATAACGGCGATCGCCCGGGCCGATATTCCAGCCGGCCGCATACAGGGCGCTCGGGAGTTCGGCGTCGCTGACCGCTGCCAGGTATCCGCTGCCGTCATCCGCCAGCAGGTCCCGTAGATGGGCATTGATCCTGGCGACCTGCACGGCATGGGGTTCGGCCGGATCGGCGCCTGCCTGGCGGCAAAGTTCGGCAAACAGCGTCTGGTTGACGAAGCCGTGCGAAAAGACGGTTCGTCCGTCCAGCGAGGTCGAACACACGTTCAGATGCGGGAAATAGGCGCGTTCGGCTGCCTCGCGAAAGAAAGCGCGCGTGCCGCGATGCTCGTTCAGCAGCTTGTCGCACCGTTCCAGCGAGGCGGCCTGATCCGGGTTCTGCATCAGGCCGATGCCCTTGACCTCGAACGGCTCGTCCTGCGACCTGGACCGATTGCGCAGGTAGTACTGAATGAACCCCATGTCGTGGTTCGACAGAATCACCTGATAGTCGACGCCACGCTGATGGAGCAGGTCGAGTATGGCCAGCATGCAGATATCGTTGTGCATGCGGTCGGCGAGCAGATCGCCCAGCAGCGTCAGCCGGGTCTCCCGGCAGCCAGGGTCGACCGTGACGGCTCGATGCAGCGTATCCCGGAAGCGGGCGAGCCCGGCCGCGGTCATGGGTTCGCTCTGCAGCTTGCGGAGCATGCCGCGCAGCCGGCTCCATGCCTGGGGATCGGCAATCTCGAGGAAGCCGAGCTGTACCAGGCTGTGCAACAGCAGTTCGCAATTGCCGTGCATGTCGCCCAGCGCGACTTCATTGAACAGCGCGAGCCCATGCACGCGTTCGGGCTCCTGATCGAGATCATGGGAAAGCTGGATGCATTGCTGCGCGGGCGTCGGAAAACGGGTGACCTTGTCCAGCTCGAGCTGGCGGATCTTCGGATCGTTGGGGTGGCTTGCCGCAACCGTCCCGAACTTCTCCACCCGCGCGGAGATGGCCAGGCGATGCTTGATCGCTTCCGCGACATCGGGAGACACGGCCGCCAGCCAGGCGTCCAGTTCCTGGCCGATCCGGTCCACCAGGCCGGTGGCCATGTCCCTGGCCTGGGGCGCAGGGTAGTTGCCATACAGATGTTTGACCGCCTCCATGACACGGCCGACTTCCGGGGCAAAATGCGCGACCACGGTGTCCCGATGTCCATCCTTGACCCACTGTTCGGGCAGGGTCCCGGCCTTGGGCAGAGCCTTGGCCTCGGGCAGGGCCTCGGCCTCGGGCAGAGCGCCGGCCTCGGGCAGGGCGTCGGCTGGCGCCGCCATCCGTTTTTTCCACTGTGCCAGTTCGGTGTCGCGGCGCTGGCGTTGCATCGACGCCGCCGTGAAGATCGCATCGCGTTGCGCTGGGGTCGGTGTCAGCGTGGCCGGCGCGCGCAGACCGAACATCCGCAACAGCGCATCGATGTATCTGGAGAATCGTCCGCGGACCGCACCGGGCAGTTCGGCGAGCCGAATCTGGTCGATCTTCCGGGTGGCGGAGGTGTCCACCAGATATTGCATGGTTCGTTTGCCAATGCGGTACACCATGCCGGGAACCGGGGCGCTCACACTGCCGGGCGCCTGGGCGGCGCGAGCGGCCGCGTCGAAGAACGCGTGGCTGGAAGGGAAACTGAAGGTTGGCTGCTGCGTCGTGATCGGCATCGCGGAGTCCCGGAAAGTTGACGTATCGGGCCAGGGCCCGGGTGCCGGGATACTGCCGCGGCCTGCGCGAGCCCGCTTTCGGAATTGGATGCGTTTCGTGCCATTGTGGACGGCAGTGCGCCGCACACGCGCAGCCGGTCAGTGGTGCGCGGAGCAGGTCAGCTCGGGAGGCTACGGAGGGGAGGGCGGCCGCCCATGGACGGACGGCCGCGGCAGCGCAGGGCCGGACGCCGCCGTGGCGGCTGCCGGCGTGGCTTTGCTAGTGGTGCTTGTCCTCGCCGATCATCGCCAGCGAGTTGTACAGCCGGACGTTCTTGCGATGCTGGCGCATCACCAGCAGCATGGTGCCGCAGACGAACATGCCGAAGGCGATGATCACGATGCCGATCGGCACGTTCAGCTTGATCAGCAGCGCGTACAGGCACAGCATCAGCAACACCGAGACGTTCTCGTTGAAGTTCTGCACCGCGATCGAGTGGCCGGCCGACAGCAGCACGTGGCCGCGATGCTGCAGCAGCGCGTTCATCGGCACCACGAAGTAGCCCGACATGCCGCCCACCAGCATCAGGAACACGTAGGCGATCGCCATATACAGCGGCATCCGCATGCCCAGTATGTCGAGCGCGACATCGGGCATCGCGTCCTTGGTGTAGAAGGCCATCAGCATCACGATCGCGCCCATCGCCACGCCGAACGGCAGCACCGACAGCGACTTGCGCAGCGGGATGCGCATCGCCGCCATGATCGCGCCGACGGCCACGCCGACCGCCACCACCGCCTGCAGCAGCGCGCCCTGCGACAGGTTCAGGCCGAGCGACTTTTCCGCCCACTTCAGCACGATGAACTGCAGCGTCGCGCCGGCGCCCCAGAACAGCGTGGTGACCGCCAGCGAGATCTGGCCGAGCTTGTCCTTCCATAGCGCGGTGAAGCAGTCGGCGAACTCGGCGATCAGCTTGATCGGGTTCTTCTCCTGCTGCGGATAGCGCGCGCCGGTGTCGGGGATGAACAGGTTGAACAGCGCGGCGATCACGTAGAACAGCATGATCACCACCATCGCGGCCTCGGCCGGCGTGTCGATGCCGGTCTCGATCCACGGCAGGTCCATCGCCAGCATCAGGCTCGACACCTTGACCGAGATCAGCGCACCGCCGACCACCGTGCCGAGGATGATCGAGCCGACCGTCAGGCCCTCGATCCAGCCGTTGGCGGCCACCAGGCGCTCGGCCGGCAGCAGCTCGGTCAGGATGCCGTACTTGGCCGGCGAATACGCCGCCGCGCCGAAGCCGACCACGCCATAGGCCAGCAGCGGATGCAGTCCGAACATCATGATGGCGCAGCCGGCGATCTTGATCGTGTTGGTGATGAACATCACCTTGCCCTTGGGCATCGAATCGGCAAAGGCGCCGACGAAGGCGGCCAGCACGACATAGGACAGCACGAAGAACAGCTTGAGCAGCGGAGTCATCCACTGCGGGGAGTGCAATTCGGCGAGGAGGGCAATGGCGGCGATGAGCAGAGCGTTGTCGGCCAGCGAAGAGAAGAACTGCGCGGCCATGATGGTGTAAAAACCCTTCTTCATACCTTGGACTCTGTCTCCATCGCGATTTCCTTGCGCTACTGGCGTGCCCGCGCCAACGGCCGTCGGCATCGTGCGGAGGGGGTGAACGGCGGCCGTGCCAAAAGGTCGCCCGCGCCTGGTCCGGTTCGGCGTGGCTGGGGCGTGTACGTACCTGACGGGACCCGTCATATTGAATCACTTTTGAAACATGGCCGGAACGTCCGGCTTTATATCACGAAAGTCTTTCAATTCCGAAGAAGGGAAGACCGCAAATTGACCGGGTTTGACCATTCGACGTGGAGCGGATTCCCGGGAATCGCCGAACCAATGTGGTCAAATAACGGTCTACGCCGTGCGCCTTCGGTGTGCTGCCGCGCATTGGTGCCGAACGTGGCGCCGAACGCCGTCGACGTTCCCGCGGACAGTGCCCCAGGCACCACTTCGGCACGCCCGCCCAGGCCATCGCACACCAAGGGCCGGCACGCCGCGAGGCCGCTGTGACGAACCTTCCCTGATCCCATGCCAAGACCGATTCACGCTGTCATCCATCAACCCGCCCTGGCCAACAATCTCGAGGTGGTGCGCCGCCACGCGCCGGCGTCCCGCGTCTGGGCGGTGGTCAAGGCCAACGCCTACGGTCACGGCATTCGCCGCGCCTTCGCCGGGCTGCGCGCCGCCGACGGCTTCGGCCTGCTGGACCTGAACGAGGCCGTGCTGCTGCGTGAGCTGGGCTGGCAGGGTCCGATCCTGCTGCTCGAGGGCTTCTTCCAGCCGCAGGACGTGCCGCTGCTCGAGGAATACCGGCTGACCACGGCGATCCACAACGAGGAGCAGCTGCGCATGCTGGAGGTCGCACGGCCCAAGGGCCCGCTGGCGATCCAGCTCAAGCTCAATACCGGCATGAACCGGCTCGGCTTCGCGCCGGACCAGTACCGCACCGCCTGGGAGCGCGCCCGCACGCTGTCCGGGGTGGGCAGCATCGTCCATATGACGCATTTCTCCGACGCCGACGGCGAGCGCGGCATCGCGCACCAGCTGGAGGTGTTCGACACCACCACGGCCAATCTGCCGGGCGAGGCAAGCCTGTCCAACTCGGCCGCCACGCTGTGGCATCCGGCCGCGCACCGCGCCTGGGTGCGGCCCGGCATCGTGCTGTACGGCGCCTCGCCGAGCGGCCGGCACGTCGACATCGCCGACACCGGGCTGATGCCGGCGATGTCGCTGCACAGCGAACTGATCGCGGTGCAGGAATTGCGGCCCGGCGACACGGTCGGCTACGGCTCGCTGTTCACCGCGGACCGGCCGATGCGGATCGGCGTGGTCGCCTGCGGCTATGCCGACGGTTATCCGCGCCATGCCGCGGGCTGGGGCGACCGGCCGGCGCCGGTGCTGGTCGACGGCGTGCGCACGCATCTGGTCGGCCGCGTGTCGATGGACATGCTGTGCGTCGACCTGACGCCGTGCCCCAAGGCGCGCGTCGGTTCGCCGGTCACGCTGTGGGGCCACGGCCTGCCGATCGACGACGTGGCCGCCGCCAGCGGCACGGTCGGCTACGAGCTGATGTGCGCGCTGGCGCCGCGGGTGCCGGTCACGGTCGCGACGCTGACCGTGCCGGACGCGCCGAACGTGGCCGAGACCGCTCCGGCCAAGTAGAATCGGCGCCTCGCGGGCGCCTTGCAGCACCTGCGGCACCCTGCAGTCCCGCCGCCTGCGCCGCCTGCGCCGCCTGCCCCGCCTCCCGCTCCCCGGCCCCAAGGATTCCCGTTGGCAAAGACCAAGACCGCCAAGACCGTTTACACCTGTACCGAATGCGGCGGCTCCGTGCCGCGCTGGCAGGGGCAGTGCCCGCATTGCCAGCAATGGAACACGCTGGTCGAAAGCGTGCCCGAGGCGCCCTCGGCGCGGCGCTTCCAGCCGCTGGCCGCGTCGGCCACGGTGCAGCGGCTGTCCGAGATCGAGGCGTCCGACGTGCCGCGCTTCACCAGCGGCATCGAGGAATTCGACCGGGTGCTCGGCGGCGGGCTGGTGGCCGGCGGGGTGGTGCTGATCGGCGGCGACCCCGGCATCGGCAAGTCGACGCTGCTGTTGCAGGCGCTGGCGAACCTGGCGGCGAGCCGGCGCGTGCTCTATGTCAGCGGCGAGGAGTCGGGCGCGCAGATCGCGCTGCGCGCGCAGCGGCTGGGCATCGACAGCCCGAGCCTGGGCCTGCTGGCCGAGATCCAGCTGGAGAAGATCCAGGCGACGCTCGACGCCGACAAGCCCGAGGTCGCGGTGATCGACTCGATCCAGACGTTGTACTCGGAGGCGCTCAGCTCGGCGCCGGGCTCGGTGGCCCAGGTGCGCGAATGCGCGGCGCAGCTGACCCGGATCGCCAAGAGCAGCGGCACCACCATCATCCTGGTCGGCCATGTGACCAAGGAGGGCAGCCTGGCCGGGCCGCGCGTGCTCGAGCATATCGTCGACACGGTGCTGTATTTCGAGGGCGACACGCATTCTTCGCACCGGCTGATCCGCGCGTTCAAGAACCGCTTCGGTGCGGTCAACGAACTGGGCGTGTTCGCGATGACCGAGCGCGGGCTGCGCGGCATCAGCAATCCGTCGGCGCTGTTCCTGTCGCAGCATGAGCAGACCGTGTCCGGTTCCTGCGTGATGGTCACGCAGGAGGGCTCGCGTCCGCTGCTGGTCGAGATCCAGGCCCTGGTCGATGCGGCGCACGTGCCGAACCCGCGCCGCCTGGCGGTCGGCCTCGAGCAGAACCGGCTGGCGCTGCTGCTGGCCGTGCTGCACCGCCACGCGGGCATCGCCTGCTTCGACCAGGACGTGTTCCTCAATGCGGTGGGCGGGGTCAAGATCACCGAGCCGGCCGCCGACCTGGCGGTGCTGCTGTCGATCCACTCGTCGATGCGCAACAAGCCCTTGCCGCGCGGGCTGGTGGTGTTCGGCGAGGTGGGGCTGGCGGGGGAGATCCGTCCGAGCCCGCGCGGCCAGGACCGGCTACGCGAGGCCGCCAAGCTGGGCTTCACGCAGGCGGTGATTCCCAAGGCCAACGCGCCCAAGCAGCCGATCGAGGGGCTGGAGGTGATTGCCGTCGAACGGATCGAACAGGCGATCGAACGCGTGCGCTATCTCGACGGCTGATCGCCGTCCGCCAATCGCCAGGGGCTAGCGGCTAAAGGGTGGAGGGCTAACGGCCAACCGCCAAGGGTTTGGGCTCGGGATTCCGCTCGGGCTCGGGCTCGGGCTTGGGCTCGGGCGCCCTCAACCGAACACCGAGTCCTCGCACAGCGCGCCCAGTAGCGCCGCGATCAGCACCACCGCCGACACGAACAGCCAGCGCTGCGTGCGGCGGTATTCGGGCACCTGGTCGTCCTCGACCCGCAGCGAGCGGAACAGCGCCACCACCTGCAGGCCGGCGGCGACGCCCAGCGAAACCTCGACCACCAGCGACAGCGGGTTCCACGCGCCGGGGCTCTCGAAGCTCCAGTAGCGCCAGAACGCCAGCGTAAAGGCCAGCAGCACGGAGATCGCGGTGATGAACCCCTGGCGGTAGCCGACCGGCACCACCGGAACCGCCGGCCGTGCGGAATTGGCCGCCGGGCCGCGCTGGGCCATGGGCGCCGACGGCGGCGTGGTCGTGCGAAAACGCGGGGCACGAAAATCGTTGCTGCGCACCGCGCGCAGCGCATTGCTCTTCATGGGTACGGTCCTCGATGAAATCAGGGGGTCGAACGCATGGGAACGCATGGGGTTCACAGGGCGTGCCGACGCAATGAAACGGCATTGTTGGCGCGTTCGGCGCCATGGGCAATGCCGAGGTGCCGCGCTGCGGCGATCGGCCGCAACGATGGCCCCAGCGCGTGCAGGGGTCATCGCATCGCTGCGACGCGCGTGGCGCAAAATCGGTAAGATGGCGC
Source organism: Cupriavidus cauae (assembly GCF_026210475.1). Classification (NCBI taxonomy): domain Bacteria; kingdom Pseudomonadati; phylum Pseudomonadota; class Betaproteobacteria; order Burkholderiales; family Burkholderiaceae; genus Cupriavidus; species Cupriavidus cauae. The sequence goes on along the minus strand of NZ_CP080293.1, from coordinate 2,789,685 downwards.
CTGTCCGCGATGCCCGGCACGCCCGAGCCTTGCGTGCCTCGCCGTCTATTCACGTCGTCTATTCAGGCCTTCAATTCACGCTGTATTCCTTACCGCTCTGTCGACCGCCACTCCGCCATGCAAGCGAATTCCCGCGCCTACTTCCTGCTGATCGCCATCGTCTCGTTCGGGCTGGTCGGCTACGCCCTCTACCTGCAGCACGCACAGGGCTACCAGCCGTGTCCGCTCTGCGTGATGCAGCGCTTCGCCTTCGTCGCGATCGGCCTGTTCTCGCTGCTGGCGGCGCTGGGGCAGGGCACGCGCACGCTGTGGCAAGGGCTGGCGATGCTGTCCGGCGTCGGCGGCATCGCGGTGGCGGGCTATCACATCTCGCTGCTGCTCGATCCGAAGGCGAGCTGCGGCATCGATCCGCTGGAAAACTGGGTCAACGCGCTGCCGACCGCGCGGGTGCTGCCGCAGGTCTTCTATTCGGACGGCCTGTGCACCGCGCCGCTGCCGCCGGTGTTCGGCATCTCGATTCCCGGCTGGTCGCTGATCTGGCTGGTGGTGCTGACCGGCGTGCTGGCGGTCGGACTGATCCGGCGCGAGCGCAACTACCGTTGAGCGAGCCCGCGCGGCCGCTCGACACCATTCCTGGAGAAACTGGCCGTGTTCCGTTGGTTTGAAAGGCGCATCCACAACTACCCGGATTCGCTTCCCGATACGCCCCCGCAGCACTGGATCGCATTCATCGTCGATTGCACCGCGGGCGTGCGGCGTTATCTGCTGCTGCTGGTGCTGTGCGCGATGGCGATCGGCATCTTCGAGGCGGTGCTGTTCAGCATGCTGGGCCGCCTGGTCGACTGGCTCGCCGCGGTCAAGCCGCAGGAGCTGTGGTCGACCTATTCGGACCGCCTGCTGCTGCTGGCCGGCATCGTGCTGGCGAGCATCGTCGTGGTCGCGGTCTGGAGCATGCTGAAGTTCCAGACGCTGTTCGGCAATTTCCCGATGCGGCTGCGCTGGAATTTCCACCGGCTGATGCTCAACCAGAGCATGGGCTTCTTCCAGGACGAGTTCGCCGGGCGCGTCACCACCAAGGTCATGCAGACCGCGCTGGCCGTGCGCGACGCGGTGATGACGGTGGCCGATATCCTCGTCTACATCGTGATCTACCTGGTGTCGGCGGCGGTGGTGCTGGCCAATTTCGACGGCTGGCTGCTGGCGCCGTTCCTGCTGTGGGTGGTCGCCTATGTCGGCGCGTCCTGGTACTTCGTGCCGCGGCTGGCGCGCGTGTCGGCGCATCAGGCCGACGCGCGCTCGGTGATGACGGGGCGCGTCACCGACGCGTACACCAATATCGCCACTGTCAAGCTGTTCTCGCACTCGCGGCGCGAGGCCAGCTACGTGCGCAGCGCGATGCAGGAGTTCATGCAGCCGGTCTATGCGCAGGGGCGGCTGATCAGCGCCTTCGAGATCGTCAACCACACGCTGATCATGATGCTGATCGTCGCCACCACGGGGCTCGCGCTGTACCTGTGGTCGGCCGGCCAGATCGGCATCGGCGCGGTGGCGGCGGCGACCGCGATGGCGATGCGCCTGAACGGCATTTCGCAATGGGCGATGTGGGAGATTGCCGAGCTGTTCGAGCATATCGGCACGGTGCGCGACGGCGTGTCGACGCTGGCGCGTCCCCGGCATATCGAGGACCGTCCCGATGCCGTACCGCTGCGGGTGCCGCACGGCGAAATCCGCTTCGAGCACGTCGGCTTCTCCTACGGCTCCGGCCGGCCGGTGTTCGACGACTTCACGCTGACGATCCGCCCCGGCGAGAAGGTCGGGCTGGTGGGCCGCTCCGGCGCGGGCAAGTCGACGCTGGTCAATCTGCTGCTGCGCTTCTATGACGTCGAATCGGGCCGCATCCTGATCGACGGCCAGGATATCGCCGGCGTGACGCAGGACAGCCTGCGCGCGCAGATCGGCATGGTCACGCAGGACACCTCGCTGCTGCACCGTTCGGTGCGCGACAACATCGTCTACGGCCGGCCCGATGCCAGCGATGCCGAGATGATTGCCGCCGCGCGGCGGGCCGAGGCCGAGGACTTCATCCACACGCTGAGCGACCGGGAAGGGCGGCGCGGCTACGACGCCCACGTCGGCGAGCGCGGCGTCAAGCTGTCGGGCGGCCAGCGCCAGCGCATCGCGATCGCGCGCGTGATGCTCAAGGACGCGCCGATCCTGCTGCTGGACGAGGCCACCAGCGCGCTCGACAGCGAGGTCGAGATCGCGATCCAGCAGAGCCTGTACCGGCTGATGGAGGGCAAGACCGTGGTGGCGATCGCGCACCGGCTGTCGACGTTGGCGGCGATGGACCGCATCGTCGTGCTCGATCGCGGCCGCATCGTCGAGCAGGGCTCGCACCGCGAGCTGCTGCAGCGCGGCGGCCTGTACAGCAGGCTGTGGGCGCACCAGAGCGGCGGCTTCCTGACGGCCGAGGAGGCGTTGCAGGAGTAAGCGGCGGGGCTGGGGGAAAGCCGCGCGGGGAGACGGCCGCCGGAGACGGCGGCGGAAACCACCGCGGGGCAGCAGCAGCGGGAAAGCGGAGGCGGGAAGCGGAGAGGGGAAGCGGAGAAGGGAAGCGGAGAAGGGAAGCGGAGAAGCGGGCCGGGAAGGGCAAGCGGCGCGAAGCCGCTCGCCCGCCCTCAGGCGATCTGCTCGATCTGCTCCTGCAGCTCCAGCCAGCGCTCTTCCAGCGTGGCCAGTTCCCCCTCGACCTCGCCCTGGCGCTTGAGCATCTCCAGCAGCCTGGCCTTGTTGGCCTCCGCGTAGCTGGCTTCGTCGGCCATGAAGCCGTCGATCTCGGTCTTGGCCTGTTGCAGCACGGCCATCCGCTTCTCGACCTTTTCCAGTTCCTTGGTCAAGGGTTTGCGCAGCTGCGCCAGCCGCTGCCGTTCGTCGGCCTCGGCGCGGCGCTGGTCGCGGCGATTCTGCGCCGGCACCGCGGCGTCGGCCCCGTTGCTTCCTTCACCGCCATGGGCTCCGTCCGAGCGATGCGCCGCGGCCGCGGCGTTGCGCTTGGCGGCGGCCTGCAGCAGCAGCCAGTCGCGATAGTCGTCGAGGTCGCCGTCGAAGGGCTGCAGGCCGCCGTCGGCCACCAGCATGAACTGGTCGGTGGTGGCGCGCAGCAGATGCCGGTCGTGCGAGACCAGGATCAGCGTGCCCTCGAATTGCGCCAGCGCCATCGTCAGCGCCTCGCGCGTATCGAGGTCCAGGTGGTTGGTCGGTTCGTCGAGCAGCAGCAGGTTCGGCTTCTGCCAGACGATCAGCGCCAGCGCGAGCCGCGCCTTCTCGCCGCCCGAGAACGGTTCGATCGGCGAGGTCGCCATGTCGCCGCGGAAATTGAAGCTGCCGAGGAAGTCGCGCAGTTCCTGCTCGCGCGTATCGGGCGCCAGCCGCGCCAGATGCTGCAGCGGCGAGTCGTGGTCGCGCAGCGTCTCCAGCTGGTGCTGGGCGAAGTAGCCGATCTGCAGGCCCTTGCCGTGGCGCAGCGTGCCGGCCAGCGCCGCCAGCGTGCCTGCCAGCGTCTTGACCAGCGTCGATTTGCCCTGGCCGTTGGCGCCCAGCAGGCCGATGCGCTGGCCGTTCTGGATCGACAGCGTCAGGCCGCGCAGGATCGTCACCGGCGGCGGACCCGCGTAGCCGCAGTTGACGGCATCGAGCACCATCATCGGATTGGGCGCGGCATCGGGCTCGCGGAATTCGAACGAGAAGCCGGCCGCGGCGTGCACCGGCGCCAAGCGCTCCATCTTCTCCAGCGCCTTGACGCGGCTCTGCGCCTGGCGGGCCTTGGTCGCCTTGGCCTTGAAGCGGGTGATGAACGATTCGAGATGCGCGATCTGCTTCTGCTGGCGCGCGTAGGCGGCCTGCTGCTGCGCCATCTGCTGCAGCCGCAGCGTCTCGAACAGGCTGTAGTTGCCGCCGTAGCGGCGCAGCTGCTGCCGCTCGATATGGACGGTGACGTTGCAGATCGCGTCGAGGAATTCGCGGTCGTGCGAGATCATCACCAGCGTGCCGGGATAGCGCGCCAGCCAGTCTTCGAGCCAGACGATCGCGTCGAGGTCCAGGTGGTTGGTCGGTTCGTCGAGCAGCAGCAGATCGGACGGGCACATCAGCGCCTGCGCCAGGTTCAGGCGCATGCGCCAGCCGCCGGAGAAGGCTGCCACCGGCTGGCCGACCTGCGCCAGCGTGAAGCCCAGGCCCAGCAGCAGCGCCTCGGCGCGCGAGGCCGCGGTGTAGCCGTCGGCGTCGGCGTAGGCCGCGTGCGCCTCGGCCTCGGCGTGGCCGTCGCCGCTGGCCTGCGCAGCCGCGATGGTCTGCTCGATCGCGCGCAGCCGGGTGTCGCCGTCGATCACGTATTCCAGCGCGCTGCGCGCCACCGCCGGCGTTTCCTGCGCGACATGGGCCACGCGCCATTGCGCCGGCACCGCGACGTCACCGCCGTCCGGATGCAATTCGCCGCGCAGCAGCGCGAACAGCGTCGATTTGCCGCTGCCGTTGGCACCGACCAGGCCGACGCGCTCGCCGGGGTTCAGTGTCACGCTGGTGTGGTCGAACAGCACCTTGGTGCCGCGCTGGAGTACTAGCTGGTCGATTCGGATCACGAGAGTCTTTTATGGAAAGTCGAGCCCGGCACGGGGCCGGGCAGGGCGCATTTTAGCCCGGGGCGGCGGGCGGCATGGTGCGAGGCTGTCGAGCGCCTGTCGCGCGGCCCTCGCCAACGTCTAGCCAACGTCTAGCCAACGTCTCGCCAGGCTCGCCGGGCTTGCCAGGCTTTCGCGCGATTGCGCCGCGATTGCCGGACCATCGGCGGCTATCGCCTCCGGCGGGTTTTCGCGCGACAATGCGCGCCCCGCCGTCGTTTCGTGGCGGTTTCGCCGTCCTTCGCCGTTTCGCTGTTCCCCAATCAAGGCATGCCCCTCGAGCCCGCTTCCACCCTTCGCCCCGCCTGGACCGCCGTCCGCAAGGATTTCGTCGAGCCGGGCACGCGCTGCGCGGGCTCGGACGTTGGCACCGGTGTCGGCGCTGGCGTCAGCGCTGGCGTCAGCGCTGGCGTCGCGTCGGCTGGCAGGAAGGGCCACGGCATCGGCTCGGGCCATGCCTATATCCTGCGCGACGCGGCCGGCCACGAGCATGCCTTCGGGCCGGATTGCGCGCTGCGGCTGCTGGGCGGCCATGGCGCGTTCGACGGCGTGCCCGACTTCACCGCCCGCGCCGCGGGCGCCGGACCGTGGCGCGACGAGGCGCGGCCACGGCGCGGCGCGGGCGCGAGCCGCGAGCGGGAACAGGCCCGCCAGCATGCCGCCGCGGTCCGCTATCTGCTGCTGCGCATGGAGAAGGTCGCCGGCGTGCCGCGCGTGCAGCCCAGCGTCCGTTTCGCGCCGTTGGAGCCCTTGTATGCCGCCTATCGCGAGACCGGGGCGCTGACGCCGCAGCAGGCCGGCCGCGTGCTGGCGATCGAGCGCAGCCCGTCGACGCCGGCCACGCTGAAGAGCGCCAATCTGCTCGACGTCTACACCGCCTACGTGCAGCTCGAACGCGCGCTGCGCGAGGCCGTGCGGCTCGAGCAGCAACGCTTCCTGCGCGGGGTGATGGACTGGCTGGCGCGCCATCTGACGCTGACGCGCGCACAGGGCGAAGCGGCCGGACTGGCGCTGCATCCGCGCGCCTGGCAGCTGGAGGCGCCGCCGCGGCGCGCGGCGGGCGCCGGGGATGCCGACTGGGAGGGATGACTTGCCGGCACGGACTTGCCGGCGCTCGTTATCGACGCCGACCCATCCACGCCGACTTATCGGCGCAACTTATCGGCGCAACTTATCGGCATGTCTCATCGACGCCGGCTTGCCGCCGCCGGCCTACCGATCGCCGGCCAGATCAAGATCGTCGTACGGCAGGCTGACGTAGATCAGCACCGTCAGCAGCGTGATGAAGAAGCGGAACGCGTCGGGCACGCCGTTCCATTCCTTCGACATCCACATGCCGAACCACTCGCCGCCGATCGACATGAACGCGACCTGCCAGGTCAGGAAGCCCAGCGTCAGGCCGGCCACCGCCCACGTCTTGGCGCGATGGAAGGCACGCGGCGATTGCCGGCGCGCGCGCCACAGCGCGATGCCGCCGGCCCAGCACAGCAGCGCGGTGGCGGTTTCCAGCGCGATGATGCCGATATAGCCGGCGTGATGCAGTACCGGCGACCGGATGGCGCGGTACATGATGCCGTTGCCGGGGAAGGTCGTGTCCATCAGGAACACATGCTGGACGAAGGCGAAGTTGGTGCCGTAGTCGGTGATATTGCCGAACGACACCAGCGAGGCGAACAGGGCCATGGCCAATACCGCGGCGATCTTGGAATAACGCACGATCATGTTGACAGTCTCAGGATGAAGGACCGCGAGCCGGCCGGCGGGATGGGCGTGCCAATCCATGCCGGGCGCGCGACGTGGCGGTCGGGAACGAAGGGATCAGGCGGGACCCGGAGCGGGCGCGAGGGAAATCCGGCTGGAGATCGGGACTGGTGTTACCTGAGACGCGTGGCGGGCCTGGGAAGCCGCGCCGGCCGCGCTGGATCGATCCAACCTTGTGCGGACGGGATTGTACCGGCTGGCGCGCGGCGGCGGAATGGCGTTTAATGCGGTCATCGATCCTGGTCGCCCCGGAGAGCCGCCGATGCAGCTGCACGATTGCTTTTCAAGCCGCTACGAGGAAGCCCGCGCCAAGTTCAGGCTCGCGGCCGAGAACGTCGGCGACGTGCCCACGCCGTTCGCGCATCCCACGCGGCGCGGCGCCGAGGACGAGGAGCTGGCGATGGACGTCGCCTGGATCGGCCCGCGCGATGCGCGCCATCTGATCCTGGTCACCTCCGCGATGCACGGCGCCGAGGGCTTCTGCGGCTCGGGCGCGCAGATCGCGCTGCTGCACGATGCCACGCTGCTGCAGCAATGCGCCAAGGCCGGCGCGGCGCTGCTGCTGGTGCATGCGGTGAACCCCTACGGCTTCTCGCACATGCGCCGGGTCAACGAGGACAACGTCGACCTGAACCGCAACTTCATGGATTTCACGCGGCCGCTGCCGCAAAACCCGGCCTATGCCGAGGTCGCGCCGCTGCTGCTGCCGGCGCACTGGCCGCCGTCGGAGCAGGACGAGGCCGCGCTGGCGCGCGCGATCGCCGAGCGCGGCATGAGCTGGTACCAGGCCGCCGTCAGCGCGGGCCAGTACGACGATCCGCACGGCATGTTCTATGGCGGGCGCGTGGCGACCTGGAGCAATTACACGCTGCGCCGCATCCTCGCGCGCTACGGCGCGGGGCGGACCGGCCTGCGCTGGATCGACATCCATACCGGGCTCGGCCCGTGGGGCTATGGCGAGCCGATCTACATGGGACCGGACGATGCGGCGCAACTGGAGCGGACCCGCGCGATCTGGGGCCAGCACGTGACGTCGATGTACGACGGCTCGTCGACCTCGGCCAACCTGACCGGCCTGGCCTGGCACGCCGTTCCCGATACGCTGCCCGGCATCGACTTTGCCGGCATTGCGCTGGAATTCGGCACCTTGCCGCTGCCCGACGTATTGCAGGCGCTGCGCGGCGACCACTGGCTGCATCTGCATCCCGACGCCGACAACACGCAGCGCGCGTTGATCCGCCAGGGCATGTGGCGCGCCTTCTATGGCGACGCCGACGACTGGCGCGAAGGGGTCGTGGAGCAGTGCACGACCGCGGTGCGGGCCGCGGCGGCGGCGCTGGCGGCCGGGCAATAAGCCGCGCGCCGCGGCGATCCCGCGCCCGCGCGCTCCTGCGTCCCCGCGCGCCAGCGCTCGCGCGTCCCGCCCCCGGCGCCGCGGCCGTCCTTACAGGCCCGCCGCCTGCAGTGCCTCGTACGTCAGCAGGAACACCTGCTCCTCGCCCGCGCTGACCGTCAGCCAGACCAGTTCCAGGTCGGGGAAGGCGGCCTCGACATTCTCGAACTCGTTGCCGATCTCGACCACCAGCACGCCGCCGGGGTTCAGGTGCGCGCGTGCGCCGGCCACGATCCGGCGCACCACGTCCATGCCGTCGTCGCCGCCGGCCAGCGCGATGCGCGGCTCGGCCTGGTATTCGGCCGGCAGACGCTGCATGGCGCCTTCGTTCACATAAGGCGGATTGCTGAGGATCACGTCGTAGGTGGCACCGGCCGGCAGCGGCGCGTACAGGTCGCCGTGATACAGGTGGATGCGGTCCTCGAGGCCGTAGTCGGCGACATTGCGACGCGCCACCTCCAGCGCATCGGCCGAGATGTCGACCGCATCGATGGAGGCGTGCGGCCAGGCCTGCGCGGCCAGGATCGGCAGGCAGCCCGAGCCGGTGCACAGCTCAAGCACCGGGCCGATCGCGTCGATGTCGCTGACCCACGGGGCCAGGCCATCCTGCAGCAGCTCGCCGATGAAGCTGCGCGGCACGATCACGCGCTCGTCGACATAGAAGCGCTGCCCATGCATGTACGCCTCGTGCGTGATGTAGGCCGCCGGCACGCGCTCGTCGACGCGGCGGCGGATCACCTCCATCACCGCGGCGATTTCGTCGGGCAGCAGCCGGGCGTCGAGGAACGGGTCCAGCGTATCGAGCGGCAGATGCAGCGTATGCAGGATCAGGTAGACGGCCTCGTCGTAGGCGTTGTCGGTGCCGTGGCCGAACGAAAGGCCGGCCTGGGTGAAGCGCGACACCGCCAGGCGCAGCAGGTCGCGGACGGTGGACAGGGGAGAGGCGGTGGCCATGGCGAATCAGAGGTCAGGGGTCGGTCGGGGCGGCGCGATAACGGAGGCGCGGTCTGCGCAACGTGCTAAGAGCGGCGCGATCAGGGCAGTGCGGTCAGGAACGATCGCTCAGGCGATCAGCCGCTCCAGCACGCCGCGATAGATGTTCTTCAGCGGCTCGATGAAGCGCACTTCGACGTGCTCGTCGATCTTGTGGATGCTGGCATTGGGCGGACCGAACTCGATCACCTGCGGGCACAGCTTGGCGATGAAGCGGCCGTCCGAGGTGCCGCCGGTGGTCGACAGCTCGGTCTGCACGCCCGTCTCGGCGGCGATCGCCGCGGCCAGCGCCTCGGACAGGTCGCCGCGCGGCGTCAGGAACGGTTCGCCGCCCAGCGTCCAGTCGATCTGGTAGTCGAGCCCGTGCCGATCGAGGATCGCGTGCACGCGGGCCTTCAGCTGCTCGGGCGTGCTGGCCGTCGAGAAGCGGAAGTTGAAATCGATCGTCACGTGGCCGGGGATCACGTTGGTCGCGCCGGTGCCCGCGTGGATGTTCGACATCTGCCAGGTGGTCGGCGGGAAATACTCGTTGCCGTCGTCCCAGCGCTCGCCGACCAGTTCGGTCAGCGCCGGCGCCGCCAGATGGATCGGGTTGCGCGCCAGGTGCGGATAGGCGATATGGCCCTGCACGCCCTTGACGGTCAGCTTGCCGGACAAGGAGCCGCGCCGGCCGTTCTTGACCATGTCGCCGAGCGTATCGACCGAGGTCGGCTCGCCGACCACGCAGTAGTCGAGTCGTTCGCCGCGCGCCTGCAGCGCCTGTACGACCTTGACGGTGCCGTCGTGGGCCGGGCCTTCCTCGTCGCTGGTGATCAGGAGCGCGATCGAACCGGCATGGTCCGGATGGGCCTGCAGGAATTCCTCGATCGCCACCACGAAGCCCGCGATCGAGGTCTTCATGTCGGCGGCGCCGCGGCCGTACAGCTTGCCGTCGCGATGGGTCGGCTCGAACGGCGGCGAGGTCCATTGCTCCAGCGGGCCGGTCGGCACCACGTCGGTGTGGCCGGCGAAGGCCAGCAGCTTGCCGGCGGTGCCCAGCCGGCCGCGCTTGACGGCCCACAGATTGGTGACGCGGAACGCGTCGGGGCCGCTGACCAGCGACTCGCAGGCGAAGCCGAGCGCGGACAGCCGCGCCTGCAGCACGGCCTGGCAGCCTTCGTCGGCGGGGGTCACCGACTGGCGGCGGATCAGGTCTTCGGTCAGCGCCAGCGTCGGGTTGGCGGCGGGCGTTGCGGGGGCGTTGGAGGTCATGGGGCGGCGATGGTTAAGCGGACATTCGGACTGGCGGCGAGCAAACGGAAATCCAGCGGCAATCGAGCGGCAATCGAGCGGCAATCGAGCGGCAATCGAGCGGCAAGCAAGGGGCGGCAGGCCGGCAATCGGCGGGCTCAGCCCTGGAAACGTTCGGCGTACTGATCGGCGGCGAAGCCGACCGCGACCGCGCCGTCATGCTCGAGCACCGGCCGCTTGATCAGCGAGGGGCTGCGCTGCATCAGCGCGATCGCGCCATCGGCGTCCTCGGCCAGGGCCTTGTCGGCGTCCGGCAGCGCGCGCCAGGTGGTGCCCTTGCGGTTGAGCAGCAGCGACAGCGGCACCTGCTTGAGCCAGCGGCGCAGCATCGTCTCGTCGACGCCCTGCTTCTTGAAATCGTGAAAGGCGTAGTCGACGCCGTTGGCTTCGAGCCAGGTGCGGGCTTTCTTGACGGTATCGCAGTTCGGGATGCCGTAGAGCTGGACGGTCATGGCGAATGAAGAATGAATCGTTGGCGAGAGGGACGCGAGGCGCGATGGCGGCAAAGGACGATGGCGGCGCGATGGCGCGAGCCGTGGCCCGCTTCAGCGCAGCAGCAGATTGATGGCGATCACCAGCGCGGGCAGGCCCAGCGCGAAGCCGGCCATCGCCACGCCGGTCATCAGCCGCAGCCGGCGGTCCAGCCGGGCCGCTTCCTTGCGCAGCGCGTCGATCGTGATCGCATGTTGTTCGGCCAGCAGCTTGACGTTCTCGGCCTGCTGCATCGCGGCCGTTTCCAGCTCGGCGACGCGCGCCGCGAGCTGGCGCGCCTGCTCCTGCGGATCGGCCGCGGGCGTGCCGTCGCCGCCGTCGGCGGGCTCGTCCTTGCGCTTGCTCTTCTTGAGCTTCTCGATGGTCTTGTTGGCCTGCTCGAGAATGGTCGGCAGCAGGGACAGCACGGTGCTGACGGTAGCGGGGTCCAGGGCCATGAATCGCTTGCGTAGGGAGGGCACGGGTCACCTCACGTAAGAGCCGGCGCGTTGTGCCGCTCGGGGGCGAGGAGGGCGAGGCGCGGGTTGGGACGCGGGTTGGGGCGCGGGTTGCGGCGAACCGGACAGCGGTGGCGGCACGCGGGCCGCCACCTCGCTGCCGTCAGTCGCCGCGCAGCAGGTCGTTCAGGCTGGTCTTGGCGCGCGTCTGCGCGTCGACCTTCTTGACGATCACCGCGCAGTAGAGGCTGTACTTGCCGTCCTTCGACGGCAGGTTGCCCGCCACCACCACCGAGCCCGCCGGCACGCGGCCGTAGTGGATCTCGCCGGTTTCGCGATCGTAGATCTTGGTCGACTGGCCCAGGTAGACGCCCATCGAGATCACCGAGTTCTCCTCGACGATCACGCCCTCGACGACTTCCGAGCGCGCGCCGATGAAGCAGTTGTCCTCGATGATGACCGGGTTGGCCTGCAGCGGCTCGAGCACGCCGCCGATGCCGACGCCGCCCGACAGATGCACGTTCTTGCCGATCTGCGCGCACGAACCGACGGTCGCCCAGGTATCGACCATGGTGCCTTCATCGACATAGGCGCCGATGTTGACGTACGAGGGCATCAGCACCGCATTCTTCGCGATGAACGAGCCGCGGCGGGCGACCGCCGGCGGCACCACGCGAAAGCCGCCCTTGGCGAAGTCGTCGGCCGACCAGCCGGCGAACTTGGTCGGCACCTTGTCGTAGAACTGCGCGAAGCCGCCGGCGGCCATCGGCGCGTTGTCTTCCAGGCGGAACGACAGCAGCACCGCCTTCTTGACCCACTGGTTGACGATCCAGTCCTTGCCTTGCTTCTCGGCCACGCGCAGCGTGCCCGCGTCGAGCTGGCCGATCACCGTGGCCACCGCTTCGCGGATGTCGGCCGGGGCGGACTTGGGCGACAGGCTGGCGCGGTCTTCCCAGGCCTGGTCGATCAGAGCTTGCAGTGCTTGCGTCATATGCGTTTCTTCGCGTGTTGTCGTGGTTGAATTCGCGGCCGCCGCGCGGTGGCGGTCGGCAGCCGATATTGGGGTGGATATTGCGGTCGACTCCAGGTCCAAGGCGGCGAATCCCGGGACCGAACCGTGGGATCGAACCGCGCTCCGGCCGGTTCAGCCGCGGCCCGCCAGGCCCCGGCAGAAGGCGAGGATGCGCTCTGCACCCTCGCGGCATTCCTCGGGCGTCGCCACCAGCGCCATCCGCACGCGATTGGCGCCCGGATTGATGCCGTCGGCCTCGCGCGCCAGATAGCTGCCGGGCAGCACGGTCAGGTGCTGCTCGGCATAAAGCCGCGCGGCGAACTCGGTGTCGCTCAGCCCCGTGCGCGAGACGTCCGCCCACAGGTAGAAGCCCGCGTCGGGCAGGGCGACGTCCAGCACTTCGGCCAGCATCGGCGTGACCTCGGCGAACTTGGCGACATAGGCGGCACGGTTCTCGCGCACATGCGCCTCGTCGTTCCAGGCCGCGACGCTGGCGCTCTGCACCGCCGGGTTCATCGCGCCGCCATGATAGGTGCGATACAGCAGAAAGCGGCCCAGCAGCGCCGCGTCGCCCGCGACGAAGCCCGAGCGCAGGCCCGGCACGTTGGAGCGCTTGGACAGGCTGGAGAACATCACCAGCCGCTCGAAGCCGCGGCCCAGACGGTGCGCCGCCTCCAGCGCGCCCAGCGGCGCCTTGCCCTCGTCGAAATAGATCTCGGAGTAGCACTCGTCGGAGGCGATCACGAAGCCGTGGCGGTCCGACAGCGCGAACAGCTGGCGCCAGTCGTCCAGCGACAGCACCGCGCCGGTCGGATTGCCGGGCGAGCAGACATAGACCAATTGCACGCGCGGCCAGACTTCATCGGGGATACGGTCGAATGCCGGGGCGAAATTGCGGGCCGGATCGCTGTTGGCGAACACCGGCGTCGCGCCGGCCAGCAGCGCGGCGCCCTCGTAGATCTGATAGAAGGGGTTCGGACACAGCACCAGCGCGCCGGGGCGGGTGCCGTCGACCACGGTCTGGGCAAAGGCGAACAGCGCCTCCCGCGAGCCGGTGACCGGCAGCACCTGGCTGGCGGGGTCGACACGGGGCAGGCCGTAGCGGCGCTCCAGCCAGCTGGCGATGCATTGGCGCAGGGCTTCGGAACCGGCCGTTGTGGGATAATTCGCCAGCCCGCCAAGCGACTCGGCCAGCGCATCGCGGATGAAGCGCGGGGTCGGATGCTTGGGCTCGCCGATGCCGAAACTGATCGGCCGCAGCGCGCCGTTCGGCTGGATTCCCGCAAACAGGGCCTTCAGTTTCTCGAACGGGTAGGGCTGCAGCAAATCGAGACGCGGGTTCATGATGGGTCGAAGGCCTGTCGAAACGCAGCATTATAAGGGACGAGGCGCCGCGCCGAGGGACCGGCGTAACGCCGGCGTTCCGGTCCGGATCGGCTCCGATCCGGGCTTCACGTATCACCCACATCCATGTCAGGCACCGTTTCCCGGGTGCCGCCAGTGTTTTCCAATCCATGAGCCATTCCAACGCCAACGTGCGGCCCGGCGCCTCCCATGCCGACGCCCACGCCGATACCGATACCTTCAAGGCTTCCCTGTCGATCCTGCTCGGCGCCTCGGTGTGGGGCATCGCCTGGTATCCGTATCGGCTGCTGGCCGCCTGGGGCCTGGGCGGCATGAAGGCCGCGGCGGTGGTCAGCGCGGTCGCCGCCGTGCTGGCGCTGCTGGTGCTGCGGCGGCAATTGCGGGGCCTGCGCTGGTCGTGGCTGTTCGTCGCGATCGCGCTGGCGGCCGGGATTACCAATGCCGGCTTCGTCTGGGGCAGCGTCCACGGCCACGTGATGCGGGTGCTGCTGCTGTTCTACCTGACCCCGGTGTGGACCGTGCTGGTCGCGCGGCTGCTGCTGGGCGAGCGGGTCTCGCCGGCGGGCCTGATGCTGGTCGCGCTGGCGATGTTCGGTGCCGGGCTGATGCTGTGGACGCCAGAGGTCGGCGTGCCGCTGCCGGGCGATGCCGCCGAATGGGCGGGCCTCGCCGCCGGCATCGCCTTCGCGTTCAACAACGTGCTGTCGCGCCGCGCCGGCCAGCGCTTTCCCGAGATGGACGCGCGGCTGCGCACGCTGATGGTGTTCGGCGGCGGCACGGTGGTCGGGGGCATCGCCGCGCTGTGGCTCGATACCGGCGCCGTGGCGATCGCGCCCGAGGCGCGCGTGGCGGCGCCGCTGCTGGTGCTGGCCCTGGCGGGCACGCTGGTGGTCGGCAACGCCATCGTCCAGTACGGGCTGCAGCATCTGCCCGCCAACCGGGTCTCGCTGCTGATGCTGTTCGAGATCGTGGTCGCCGCGGTGTCGTCGTGGTGGCTGGCGACCGAGACGCTGAGCTGGAAGGAGGCGGCCGGCGGCCTGTGCATCGTGGCGGCCGGGGCGCTGTCCGGCCTGGTGCACCGGCGCAGCGGGCCGGCGCGGGCGCCGGCGGGCGAGGGCGCGGGGTGTACCGGCCTGCAGGGGCAGTAAGCGGCCGGCACGACCGCGTGGGTGTGCCGCCGGGATCGGCTCCGGACTGGACCGATGCGGCCCGAGATGCCGCCGGATGCCGGCCCGGTACCGCCAGCACGCCGGCCGGACGCCGCTCGTACACCGCCTCGATGCCGCCCGGACGCCGTCCCGAAGCCGCCCGGACACCGCCCGGACACCGCCCGGACACCGCCCGGACACCGCCCGGACGCCGCCCGGATGTCGCCCGGATGTCGCCCCGATGCCGCCCGAACCGGCCGGCAACGACCCCGTAACTGCCGGTAAATCCGGCTGGACGGCGTCACACCGATGGTATGATTAGCGCCAATTTTCGGGCACAAGTGCGCGACGAATGCGGTGCGGGCGGCACGTCCGCGCAGGGCGTCGCGCAGGCTGTCCGGCCTTTCTGGGTGCCGCTCCCGGGCGTGCCTCACCACGGATTCGAACCCATTCAAGACCAACCGTGCGACTGTCCTCGATCAAGCTGGCGGGCTTCAAGTCCTTTGTCGATCCCACCAATTTCCAAGTGCCCGGCCAACTGGTCGGCATCGTCGGTCCCAACGGCTGCGGCAAGTCCAACATCATCGATGCGGTGCGCTGGGTGCTCGGCGAGTCCCGCGCCTCCGAGCTGCGCGGCGAATCGATGCAGGACGTCATCTTCAACGGTTCCACCGCGCGCAAGCCGGCCGGGCGCGCCAGCGTCGAGCTGGTGTTCGACAACGCCGAAGGCCGCGCCGCCGGGCAGTGGAGCCAGTACGCCGAAATCGCCGTCAAGCGGGTGCTGACCCGCGACGGCACCTCGTCCTACTACATCAACAACCAGCCGGTGCGCCGGCGCGACATCCAGGACATCTTCCTGGGCACGGGCCTGGGCCCGCGCGCCTACGCGATCATCGGCCAGGGCATGATCTCGCGGATCATCGAAGCCAAGCCCGACGACATGCGGATCTTCCTGGAGGAAGCCGCGGGCGTGTCCAAGTACAAGGAACGCCGCCGCGAGACCGAGAACCGGCTGTCCGACACGCGCGAGAACCTGACCCGGGTCGAGGACATCCTGCGCGAGCTGTCGGCCAACCTCGACAAGCTCGAGGGCCAGGCCGAAGTCGCGCAGCGCTTCAAGGCGCTGCAGGCCGAGGGCGAGGAGAAGCAGCATCTGCTGTGGCTGCTGCGCAAGCGCGAGGCGCTGGCCGAGCAGGAACGCCATCAGCGCGCGATCGAGCAGGCCCAGATCGACCTGGAAGCGCAGACCGCGCAGCTGCGCCACGTCGAGGCCGAGCTGGAGACGCTGCGCGCCGCGCACTATGCCGCTTCCGACGGCATGCACGCCGCGCAGGGCGCCCTCTACGAGGCCAATACCGAGGTCAGCAAGCTCGAGGCCGAGATCCGCTATGTGGTCGAATCGCGCAACCGGGTGCAGGCGCAAATCGCCGCGCTGACCGCGCAGCGCGAGCAGTGGCAGGCCAAGGCCCAGCAGGCGAGCGACGAGCTCGAGCAGGCCGAGGAGGAACTGGCGCTGGCCGAGGGCCGCACCATCGAGGCGCAGCAGGCGGTCGAGCAGCAGAGCGAGGCGCTGCCGACGCTCGAAGCGCAATGGCGCGATGCGCAGGCCCTGCTGAACGAGCAGCGCACCGGCATCATGCAGGCCGAGCAGGCGCTCAAGCTCGAGGCCGCGCATCAGCGCAACGCCGACCAGATGCTGCAGCAGCTGGAGCAGCGCCGCGAACGCCTTTCCGGCGAGGAAAAGGGCCTGGACCGGCCCGACGACGTGCGGCTGGAGGAATTGCGCGCCGAGCTCGCCGAACACGAGGCGATGCTCGAGGACGCCCAGGCCGCGCTGGCCGAGGCCGAGGACAATCTGCCGCGGCTCGATGCCGAGCGCCGCGCCGCGCAGGAGCGCGTGCAGCGCGAAGCGGCCGCGATCGCGGCGCTGGAAGCGCGCCTGGCCGCGCTGCGCCAGCTGCAGGAGAACGTGCAGAGCGAAGGCAAGGTCCAGCCGTGGCTGGCAAAGCACGGCCTGGCCGAACTGCCGCGCCTGTGGAAGAAGATCCATATCGAACCGGGCTGGGAAAACGCGCTCGAGTCGGTGCTGCGCGAAAAGCTGGCCGCGCTGGAGGTCTCCAACCTCGACTGGATCAAGGGACTGCTGACCGACGCGCCGCCGGCCAAGCTGGCCTTCTACGCGCCGCCGCCCGCGGCACGCCCGGGCGAGGCGCCGGCCGGACTGCGTCCGCTGATGTCGCTGCTGCAGATCACCGAGCCGGGCATCCGCGCGGTGATGCAGGACTGGCTGGCCGACGTCTACACCGCGGACGACATGGAGCAGGCGCTGGCCGCACGCGCGAACCTGCCCGAGGGCGCGACCTTCGTCGTCGCCGAGGGCCATCTGGTCGGCCGCAGCTCGGTGCACCTGTATGCCGCGGACTCCGAGCAGGCCGGCATGCTGGCGCGCGAGCAGGAAATCGAGAATCTGCAGAAGCAGGCGCGCGCGCAGACGCTGCTGGCCGACGAGGCCAAGGCGCAGGCGGTGCGCGCCGAGGCGGCCTATACCGAGGGCAGCCGCAAGCTGGTGGAAGCGCGCGCCGACAGTGAGCGCGTCACGCGGCGCGTGCACGGGCTGCAGATGGACGTGCTCAAGCTGTCGCAGGCGATGGAGCGCTACGCCGCGCGCAGCAGCCAGATCCGCGAGGAGCTGGAGGAAATCGCCGCGCAGATCGACGAGCAGCGCGCGCTGAAGGCCGAATCCGAGGCCAACTTCGAGCGCCACGATACCGAGCTGGCCGAGATGCAGGCCGCGCACGAAGACCACCAGATGGCCTACGAAGCGCTGGATGCAAAGCTGTCCGACGCGCGCCAGCAGCTGCGCGACCTGGAACGTGCCGCGCAGGAGGCCGTGTTCGCCGAGCGCAATCTGGCGACCCGCATCGACGAGCTGCGCCGCAATATCCAGGTCGCGGGCGACCAGAGCGAGCGCATCGCCGAATCGCTGGAGAACGCGCGCGCCGAACTCGAAACCATCAACGAGCAGACCGCGCACACCGGCCTGCAGGAAGCGCTCGAACTGCGCGCCGAACGCGAGCAGAAGCTGGCGACGGCCCGCATCGAGCTCGACGCGCTGTCGGCGCAGCTGCGCCAGTTCGACGAGCAGCGCCTGGCCGCCGAGCGCAGCCTGCAACCGCTGCGCGACCGCATCACCGAACTGCAGCTCAAGGAGCAGGCCGCGCGCCTGGCGCAGGAGCAGTTCGCCGAGCAGCTGGCCGCGGCCGAGGTCGACGAGGCCGCGCTGATCGGCAAGCTCAACGGCGACATGAAGCCCTCGTATCTGCAGGGCGAAGTCACGCGCATCAACAACGCGATCAACGCGCTCGGCCCGGTCAACATGGCCGCGCTCGAGGAACTGGCGGCGGCGCGCGAGCGCAAGACCTTCCTCGACGCGCAGTCGGCCGACCTGAACGACGCCATCCAGACGCTGGAAGACGCGATCCACAAGATCGACCAGGAAACGCGCGCGCTGCTGCAGGGCACCTTCGACCAGGTCAACCATCATTTCGGCGAGCTGTTCCCGCAGCTGTTCGGCGGCGGCCAGGCCAGGCTGATCATGACCGGCGAGGAAATCCTCGATGCCGGCGTGCAGGTGATGGCGCAGCCCCCGGGCAAGAAGAACTCGACCATCCATCTGCTGTCGGGTGGCGAAAAGGCGCTGACCGCGATCGCGCTGGTGTTCGCGATGTTCCAGCTGAACCCGGCACCGTTCTGCCTGCTGGACGAGGTCGACGCGCCGCTGGACGACGCCAATACCGAGCGCTACGCCAATATGGTCGCGCGCATGTCCGACAAGACGCAGTTCGTCTTCATCTCACACAACAAGATCGCAATGGAAATGGCGCACCAGCTGATCGGCGTCACGATGCAGGAGCAGGGG
This sequence comes from Cupriavidus cauae, assembly GCF_026210475.1. Lineage (NCBI taxonomy): Bacteria > Pseudomonadati > Pseudomonadota > Betaproteobacteria > Burkholderiales > Burkholderiaceae > Cupriavidus > Cupriavidus cauae. Next base: position 2,771,199 of record NZ_CP080293.1, on the reverse strand, counting down.
GTGTCGCGGATCGTCGCCGTCGACATGGATGCGGCCGTTTCGATGGCGGAGGCGGCATGACAGGATCGCTTCGATCGACGCATGGGCCGAAGAACCGGCAGACGTATCAGCTGAAGGATTGGCTGAAGGATCGGCCGACGTCGGCCCCGAACCGCGGAGGGCGCGCGTGATGGACCTGCAAACCGCGCTGGTCGTCGCCGGCATCGTGCTGCTGCTGCTGGTAGTGGCCTACAACCAATGGCAGATCCGCAAGTCGCGCCGGCCGCGCGCGCTGCAACCCGAGGACGACCTGCCGCCGATGCGCGAGCCGGTGGTGGGCGAGGAAATCAAGCCCGAGGTCAGTGCCAAGCTGCACGAGCCGCCGCGTCCCGAAACGATCCAGCGCAAGGAGCCGACGCTGGTGGTGCCGCCGCTCGATGACGACGCGCAGGCGGCGCAGGCCGCCTCGCCGCTGGTGTCCGGCAGCGCCGATGCCGACGAGCTGCTGGCCGAGGAGGTCGCCGACGGCCTCGCGCGCAGCGCGCCGTCCGCCCGCACCGTGGCCCCGGGCAACGCCCACGGCGCCGACGCCGACGCCGGCAAGACGCCGGCGCAAGCGCCCGCATCTTCGTCCGCCGCGCCGTCCGCATCCCAGTCCGCATCCCAGTCCGCATCCCAGTCGGCACCGCCAGCGGCGCCGCGGCCCGAACCCGTCGCCGAGCCCATCGTGGCCGACGGCCAGCCCCGGCCCGCGGTGATCGATCCGCTGATCGACTGCATCGTGCCGCTGCATCTGGAGCGCAAGGCCTCCGGCGACCGCATCCTGCCGCTGACCGGGCGCCTGCGCCGCGCCGGCACCAAGCAGGTCCATATCGAGGGCCTGTACGAACCGGCCAACGCCTGGGAGCCGGTGACCGCCGGTCACCAGTACGAGGACCTGCAGGTGGCGGTGCAGCTGGCCAATCGCGGCGGTCCGCTGAATGCGCTGGAGTTCTCCGAGTTCGTCAACGCGGTCGAGGCCCTGGCCGAATCGCTCGACGCATCGGCCGAACTGCCCGACATGAGCGAGACCGTCGCCAATGCGCGCGAGCTCGACGGCTTCGCCGCCGCCTGCGACGTGCAGCTGGGCGTCAACGTGGTGTCCGATGGCGCGCCCTGGTCGGCCGCCTATGTGCAGAACGTCGCCACCCAGGACGGCCTGGTGCTGTCGCGCGACGGCACCCGCTTCACCCGCTACCAGGCCGGTCCCGACGGCATCCAGCGCGCGCTGTTCACGCTGCAGTTCGGCGATACCAACTTCCTGCGCGACGATCTGACGGTCAAGGCGGGCAGCCAGATCACGCTGCTGCTGGACGTGCCGCAGGCATCCCAGGCCGTCAAGCCGCTGAAGACCATGTGCGAGTACGGCGACAGCCTGGCGCAGCGGATGGGCGCGCGACTGGTCGACGACAATCATCGGCCGCTGACCGAGACGTCCTTCGTCGCCATCTTCCAGCAGCTGCAGGCGCTGTACGACAAGCTCGAGGCGCGCGGCATGCCGGCCGGCTCGCCGGTGGCATTGCGCCTGTTCAGCAGCTGACGCGCGGACCGGCACCGGTTTTTCGCCGTCCGCCTTTCGCCGCCCACCTTCGCCGCCACCTTCGCCGCCCGCTTTTTCGTACCGCTCACGCCTCATGCCAGCAAAGAAACACGGCGCTCCCACTTCGGCTGATGCGCCGCGGCCTGCCGCGGCCGATGCAGCCGACGCCGCCAATGCCGCCAATGCCGCCCGGCCGGACAATTCCGCCGACAAGCCCGACGCCCCGGCCGCGCGTGCCGACTGGCTGCGCGAGCAGATCGAGCACCACAACTACCAGTATTACGTGCTCGACGCGCCGACCATTCCGGACGCCGAGTACGACGCGCTGTTCCGCGAACTGCAGGAACTCGAGGCCGCGCATCCCGAGCTGTTGACGCCGGAATCGCCGACCCAGCGCGTCGGCGGCCAGCCACTGACGGCGTTCGCGACGGTGCGGCACCGGCTGCCGATGCTGTCGCTGAACAACGCCTTCGACGACGACGACGTGATCGGCTTCGATCGCCGCTGCGCGCAGGGCCTGGGCCGCACCGTGGCCGCCGAGGGCGCCGCCGACCTGTTCTCGGCCGCCGATGCGGTCGAATATGCCTGCGAGCTCAAGTTCGACGGGCTGGCGATGTCGCTGCGCTACGAGAACGGCCGGCTGGTGCAGGCCGCCACGCGCGGCGATGGCGAGACCGGCGAGGACGTGACCGCCAATGTGCGCACGATCAAGGCGATTCCGCTGAAGCTGAAGGCCGGCGCGCCCGCGGTGATCGAGGTGCGCGGCGAGGTCTTCATGTACCGGCGCGATTTCGACCGGCTCAATGCACGCCAGGCCGAGGCCGGCGAGAAGACCTTCGTCAATCCGCGCAACGCCGCGGCCGGCAGCCTGCGCCAGCTCGATCCGCGCATCACCGCGCGCCGTCCGCTGTCGTTCTTTGCCTACGGGCTTGGCGAGCTGGACGGCGAGCCGCGCCCGGCCACCCACGATGCGCTGCTGGAACGCTTCGCGGCGCTCGGCCTGCCGGTCTGCGCCGAGCGCGCCGTGGTCAAGGGCGCGCAGGGGCTGCTCGACTTCTATCGCGGCGTCGGCAGGAAGCGCGACAGCCTGCCCTATGACATCGACGGCGTGGTCTACAAGGTCAATGCGGTCGAGGAGCAGGAACGCCTGGGCTTCGTCTCGCGCGCGCCGCGCTTCGCGCTGGCGCACAAGTTCCCCGCGCAGGAAATGACCACCGTGGTCGAGGACATCGAGGTCCAGGTCGGCCGCACCGGCGCGATCACCCCGGTGGCGCGGCTGGCGCCGGTGTTCGTCGGCGGCGTCACGGTGACCAATGCCACGCTGCACAACGAGGACGAGATCCGCCGCAAGGACGTGCATATCGGCGACACCGTGATCGTGCGCCGCGCCGGCGACGTGATTCCGGAAGTCGTCGCCGTGGTGCCGGAGCGCCGGCCCGCCGATGCGCGGCCCTTCACGATGCCGACCGCTTGCCCCGTGTGCGGCTCGCATATCGAGCGGCTGGAGGACGAGGCGATCGCGCGCTGCACCGGCGGGCTGATCTGCGCCGCGCAGCGCAAGCAGGCGCTGCTGCATTTCGCCCAGCGCCGCGCGATGGATATCGAAGGGCTCGGCGAGAAGGTGGTCGACCAGCTGGTGGAGCAGGGCATCGTGCGCACGCCGGCCGACCTGTACAAGCTCGGCGTGGCCAAGCTCGCGGCGCTGGACCGCATGGCCGACAAGTCGGCCGGCAATCTGGTGGCCGCGATCGACGCGTCGCGCGCCACCACGCTGAACCGCTTCATCTTCGCGCTGGGCATCCGCCATGTCGGCGAGGCGACCGCCAAGGATCTGGCGCGGCATTTCGGCAAGCTCGACGGACTGATGGCGGCCGACGAGGCCGCGCTGCTTGAGGTCAACGACGTCGGCCCGGTGGTCGCGCAGTCGATCGCGCATTTCTTTGCCGAGGCGCACAACGTCGAGGTCATCGAGCAGCTGCGCGCCGCCGGCGTGCACTGGCCCGAGAGCGAGCCCGCCGCGCGCGCGCCGGCGCCGCTGGCGGGCAAGACCTTCGTGCTGACGGGCACCTTGCCGACGCTGTCGCGCGAGGCGGCCAAGGAGATGCTGGAGGCGGCCGGCGCCAAGGTGGCGGGCTCGGTGTCGAAGAAGACCGACTACGTGGTGGCCGGCGAGGAGGCGGGCAGCAAGCTCGCCAAGGCGCAGGAACTGGGCGTGCCGGTGCTGGACGAGGCCGGCATGATGGCGCTGCTCGAGGAGCACGGCGCGGCGGGACGCTGACAGGGGCAGGGACCGCGGTCCCTGTCGCTGTCCGGTGGCGACGATGTCCAGCGACGCTGTCCAGTGAGACGGCCGATCGCGGCTCGCCAAAGCAAAGGTGCAGCGCCGAATGCGAAAGATGCGGCCACTGCCGCGCGATTAACCTCGCCGGGTTCTTCCATCACGTGTTCCTCACGACAAGGAGTCCCCATGGGTTCGATCGCCGCCGCACACCATACGCCATGCCAGGATTGGGTCGCCGTCCGCGTCAAGCTCGAGGGGCTGCGCGAAGGCTTCCAGCGCCAGCCGGCGCAGCGGCACCAGCAGGACTTCGTGTTTCGCGGGCAGCATTTCCGGCTCGAGTATGTCGCCGACACGGACGCGGGCATCCTGCAAGGCCTCAAGGCCCACAAGGGCAGCGTCGAGCGGCCCGCCGGACGGCTGGTGTGCCGGGTCTCATCCGCGCCATCGCAGGCCTCGTGGATGGACCGCATCCGCCAGGTCGTCGCGAACCTGTTTGCGCCGCTGCTGGACATGTGGGACGGCGACAAGCAGTGGACATTCGGCTGCCCGATGCTGGAATCGCGCGCACAGGCGATGCTGCGCTATCTGGCACCCCATGTGCCGCTCGAGCGCCTGCGTTCGATCCATGTCGACGTGGACAGGATCTTTGCGGCGTGAGTGCGGATTCCGACGCGGGCGCGGACGCCGGCCGCGCCCGGAGGCGCTGGCTATAATCGACGGAATTTCGGCGGAGACCCGCCGCATGCGGCAGCCAACATCGCGCCCGGCTGCCCGAGCAGAGGACGAGCAATGATTCGCGACATTCTGAAAATGGGCGACCCCCGGCTGCTGCAGGTCGCGCGCCCGGTCCAGCGCTTCAATACCCCCGAACTGCGCACGCTGATCGAGGACATGTTCGACACGATGGACCACGCCAACGGCGCCGGGCTGGCCGCGCCGCAGATCGGCGTCGACCTGCAGGTGGTGATCTTCGGCTTCGAGCGCAACCCGCGCTACCCCGATGCGCCGCAGGTGCCCAAGACCGTGCTGATCAATCCGGAGCTGACGCCGCTGTCCGACGAGATGGAGGACGGCTGGGAGGGCTGCCTGTCGGTGCCCGGGCTGCGCGGCATGGTGCCGCGCCATACCAGCCTGCGCTATACCGGCTTCGACCTGATGGGACAGCGCATCGAGCGCGTCGCCGAGGGCTTCCATGCGCGCGTGGTGCAGCACGAGTGCGACCATCTGCGCGGCATCCTGTACCCGATGCGGGTCAAGGACTTCAGCAAGTTCGGTTTTACCGAGGTGCTGTTTCCCGAGTTGAACGGGGTACAGTCGGACGACTGAGGCCCCGGGCCGTAGCTCCGGCCCTCGGCCCTCGGCCGTCGGCCCTTGGCCCGTCGGCCCCCCGGCGATACGCAACAAGCGATAGCAAATTGGGATGGAGCCGGGACCGCGCGGTGCGCCGGTCCCGGCAGCGCGCCTCAGAACTTCTCGAACGGCCCCAGGAAGCGCCACTGGCCGACCGGCAGGTCGCCCAGCACGATGCGGCCCATGCGGACGCGTTTGAGTCCGACAACCTTCAGGCCGACCTGCTCGCACATCCGGCGGATCTGCCGTTTCTTCCCTTCGCGCAGCACGAAGCGCAGCTGTTCCTCGTTCTGCCAGCTGACCTTGGCGGGCTTGAGCGGCTCGCCGTCGAGCGACAGGCCGTGGCGCAGCTTGTCGAGCCGCTCGGCGGGGAACACGGCCGACACATTGCGCTCGACCGGGCCGTCGGGCGCATCCTCCCAGACCACCCGCACCAGGTATTCCTTCTCGATGTTCGAGTCCTCGCCGATCAGTTGGCGGGCGATGCGGCCGTCCTGCGTCAGCACCAGCAGGCCCGTGGAATCGATATCGAGGCGTCCGGCCGGTGCCAGGCCCTTGTGCTGCCAGGGCGCAAAGCGCTTGCGGGTCGGATCGTTTTCCCACTGGTTCTCGGCGGTGAACAGCGCGGCCGCCGGCTGATAGCCTTCCTCGGCCTGGCCGGACACATAGCCGACCGGCTTGTGCAGCAGCACCGTGACGCGCTCGCCTTGCTCGGAGCGGGCGGCCTGCTGGATCTCGATGGTCGCGTCCGGGCGGATGCGCGTGCCCAGCTCGGTCACGGGCTTGCCGTCGACCAGCACCCAGCCGCGCGGAATCCATTCGTCGGCCTCGCGGCGCGAGCACAGGCCCAGCTCTGACATCCGCTTGGACAGGCGCACCAGGCCGTCGGACTCGTGCGCCGCGCCGGCGGCATGGGCGTTCGACGGCGGGCGGGCCGGGCTGCGGGTGGGGGTGGCGCGCGGTGCGTCGTATGCCGCGGCGTGCGGCACGTTGCTGCGCGCGCGGGCGCCGCCCGGTTTGGGCGCGCGGCCGGTGCCGGCGCCGAAGCCGGAGCGGGCCGGGCGCATGTCGCCGGCTTCCGCCTGCGGACGGCGGGGACGATCGCGCGATTCGGCCGATGCCGGGCGCGGCGGACGATCGCCGCGCTCGGTCGGACGGGGGCGCTGACCGCGCTCGGTCGGACGGGGGCGCTGACCGCGCTCGCCGCGCTCACTGCGATCGCCCGCGAATTCGCGACGCGGCCCGGCGCCGGGGCGCGCGCCGCGGTCGGTGCGTTCGCCACGCTCGGTCGGGCGGCCACGTGGATCGCGCTCGCCGCGATCGGCACCGAACTCGCGGCGCGGGGCGGTGCCCGGACCGCCGCTGCGTTCGGTGCGCTCACCGCGCTCGAAGCGCGCCGGCCGCTCGGTGCGCTCGCCACGATCGAAGCGCTGCGGGCCTTCGGTACGCGGGCCGCGCTCGAAGCGCTGTGGGCGCTCGGTACGTTCGCCGCGCTCGAAACGCGGCGGCCGCTCGGTGCGCTCGCCGCGCTCCCCGCGCTCGAAGCGCTGTGGGCGCTCGGTACGTTCGCCGCGTTCCCCTCGCTCGCTGCGCTCGCCCCAGCGCGCCGGCCGTTCGCGCGCTTCGTCGCCGAAACGACGCGGCCCGCGTTCCTCGGTGCCGAAACGGCGCGGTCCGCGCTCGTCGCTGCTTGGCCGACGCAGGCCGCGTCCTTCCGGCGCCGGGCGGGCGCCGCCTGGTTTGCGCGGCTTGCCAGTGACGTCGGCGCGTTGCTGCGCGGCGCGCACGCCTTCGGCCACCGTCTGGACGCGGCGCCGGTTCAGATCGGATACGCGTACCGGCCGGGTGGCGCCGCTCTTGCGCGCGGGACTGGCGGCCGCGGACTTCAGTCCCAAGGTCTTGCGCTTGGGGGAGGGTTGATCGCTCATGGTTTCAATGGTGTCGCGGCTCAGATTTCGAGCGCCGCGAGCAGGTCCTGTTCAAGCTGGATTTCGAGCCGGTTGTCGGCGGCGAGTCGGCTGCCGTCGACGAGGAACATGTCCTCGACCCGTTCCCCCAGCGTGTTGATGCGTGCGGTATGCACGGAGATATGGTGGCGGCCCAGCACGCGGGCGATCGCGTACAGCAGGCCGGTGCGGTCGTTGGCAGACAGTTCGAGCAGGAAGTACTGGCCGCGCTCGTCGGGCCGCAGATCGACGCGCGGCTTGATCGGGAAGCTGCGCGACTGGCGCGACAGCCGGCCCTGCGACGGTTCCGGCAGCGGCGCCTGCTGCGCCAGCCGCTCGCACAGCTCGTGCTCGACCAGCGCGATGATGTCGCGGTACGTCTCGCGCCCGCCGCCGACGACGCCTGGATCGAACACCTGGAAGGTATCCAGCGCGTAGCCATGCCGCGTGGTATGGATCTTCGCCTCCTGGATCGAGAAGCCCTTGCGCTCGAAGTAGCCGCAGATGCGTGCGAACAGGTCGGGCTGGTCCTTGGCGTAGACCGCCACCTGCAGCCCCTCGCCGGCGGGCGACACGCGCGCCTTGACCACCGGCTGCTCGCTGTCGACACGGTCGGCCAGATGGCGCGTCAGCCAGGCGATGTCGCGCGCGTCGTGGCGCAGGAAGAAGGCCACGTCCAGCCGTTCCCACAGCGCCTCGGCGCGGGCCGGGTCGAAGGCCTGCAGCCGCAGTGCGGCGATGGTTTCCTCGCGCCGCTGCGCCCACAGCGAATGCGGATCGACGCGCGCGCCGCCGAGCACGCGCAGCGTGATGCGGTACAGGTCCTCCAGCAGCTTGCCCTTCCACGCGTTCCAGACCTTGGGACTGGTGCCGCGGATATCGGCCACCGTCAGCAGATACAGCGCGGTCAGATAGCGTTCGTTGCCGACCACGCGGGCGAAGGCATGGACCACCTCGGGGTCGGTCATGTCCTGCTTCTGCGCGACATGGCTCATGGTCAGGTGATGCTCGACCAGCCAGGCGATCAGGTTGGCGTCCTCGCGCGCGATGCCGTGCTGGCGGCAGAAGCGGCGCGCATCGGCGGTGCCGAGCTTGGAGTGGTCGCCGCCGCGGCCTTTGGCGATATCGTGGAACAGCGCCGCCAGCCATAGCACCCACGGCTTGTCGAAGTTCGCCATCAGCTGGCTGCAGAACGGGAACTCGTGGGTGTGCTCGACGATGGCGAACCGCCGCATGTTGCGCACGACCATCAGGATGTGCTGGTCCACGGTATAGACGTGGAACAGGTCGTGCTGCATCTGGCCGACGATGCGCCGGAAGTTGATCAGGTAGCGGCCGAGCACGCTGGTCTGGTTCATCAGCCGCAGCGCGTGCGTGATGCCCTGGGGCTCCTGGATGATCGCCAGGAACTGCTGGCGGTTGACCGGATCGTTGCGCCAGCGCGCGTCCATCACGGTGCGCGCGTTGTACAGCCCGCGCAGCGTGCGCGGCGACAGGCCCTTGACGCCCGGCGTGCGCTCGTACAGCAGGAACGTTTCGAGGATCGCGTGCGGATTGCGTTCGTACAGGTCGTCGCTGGTGATTTCCAGCATGCCCTGGCGCTCGACGAAACGCTCGTTGAGCACGCGCGTGACCTTCGACTCGCTGGGGAACAGCATCGCCTCGATATTGAGCAGCAGCACGCTGTTGAGCTGGGTCACCGCCTTGGCGGCCCAGTAGTAGCGCCGCATCAGCTGCTCGCTGGCGCGCTTGTTGGCGTTCTGCCGATAGCCGAAGGCCTCGGCCAGCGCGGTCTGCAGGTCGAACACCAGCACGTCCTGGCGGCGTCCGGCCAGCAGGTGCAGGCGGGCGCGGATGGTCTTGAGCAGGCGCTCGTTGCGCGTCAGTTCCTGCGCCTCGCGCTCGGTCAGCAGGCCCTTGTCGCGCAGCTCCTTCCAGCTGTCGCCGTAGCCCGCCGCCTGCGTCATCCACAGGATCACCTGCAGGTCGCGCAGGCCGCCCGGGCTTTCCTTGCAGTTCGGCTCGAGCGCGTAGGGCGTGTCCTGGTACTTGGCGTGGCGCTGGCGCAGTTCGAGCAGCTTGGCCTGGAAGAAGGCGCGCGGGTCCAGCTCGGCGCGATAGCGCGCCTGCAGCTCGGCGAACAGCGTGCGGTTGCCCGTCACCAGCCGGGCCTCGAGCAGCGCGGTGCGGATGGTCACGTCGGCGCGCGCCTCGCGCAGGCAATCGTCGACCGTGCGTACCGACGACCCGATTTCCAGTCCCAGGTCCCAGCACAGGCCGATGAACTTCTCCATGCGGCCGACGGTGTCGGCGTCCGGCTCGGCCGGCAACAGCAGCAGCACGTCGACGTCCGAATGCGGAAACAGCTCGCCGCGGCCATAGCCGCCCACGGCCACCAGCGCCATCCCGGCCGGCAGCCCGAGGCCGCGCCAGCATTCGACCAGCGCCTGGTCGACCGCCTGGCGCAGCCGCGTCAGCAGCGTGCCGACCTGGCCGCCGCCGGTGAAGGCGTCGAACAGCGCCTGCTTGCCGGCCTTGAGCCGGTCGCGCACGCGCGTGGCGAGCAGCAGTTCCGGAGAGGAATCCATGGCTGGGACGGGTTGGGTCGACATGGGTGAAGGAGGGCGCAGGTGGCGGCGAGGGCGGTGGCGACGTATGTCGGTGAACGGCGAATCGGCGCGACCCAAACGACAGGGGCGCCTCCCGGCGCCCCCTGCAATCAGGCCGCGAGCGTGTCGGTGATGAAGGCGGGCGGCGCCTGCGTGCCGGCCGAGACGGTCAGCACCTCGTAGCCGGTGTCGGTCACCAGCACGGTGTGTTCCCATTGCGCCGACAGGCTGCGGTCGCGCGTCTTGACCGTCCACTGGTCGGGCATCGTGCGGATGTCGCGCTTGCCGGCGTTGATCATCGGCTCGATCGTGAAGATCATGCCGGCCTGCAGCTCCATGCCGGTGCCCGGGCGGCCGTAGTGCAGGATCTGCGGGTCCTCGTGGAAGTTCTTGCCGATGCCGTGGCCGCAGTATTCGCGCACCACGCTGTAGCCGGCCGCCTCGGCGTGCTGCTGGATCACGTGGCCGATATCGCCGAGCTTCGCGCCAGGGCGCACCTGGGCGATGCCCTTCCACATGCATTCGAAGGTCACCTGGGTCAGGCGCTTGGCCAGGATCGAGCCCTCGCCGACGATGAACATCCGGCTGGTGTCGCCGTAATAGCCTTCCTTGGTGATCACCGTGATGTCCAGGTTCACCGCGTCGCCGTTCTTCAGCACGCGATCGCCCGGGATGCCGTGGCAGATCACGTCGTTGACCGAGGTGCAGATCGCGCCGGGGAAGGGCGGATAGCCCGGAGGCGCATAGTTCAGCGGCGCAGGCACCGTGCCTTGTACGTCACGCATATAGGCGTGGCACAGGCGGTCGAGTTCGCCGGTGGTGACGCCGGGCTTCACGAACGGCGTGATGTAGTCGAGGACTTCACTGGCCAGCCGGCAGGCGACGCGCATCTGGGCGATGTCTTCGGCGGTCTTCAAATGGATGCTCATGCTGCGACGCGGAAAAAGTGTCACGGGCGCCAAGTGGGGTTGGCGCCCGTTTCTGGATTGTCAAACCGGGATTATCGCACCATCGGGGGCCCGCCGCACCCCGCGGCGGCGAGAAGCCGGCGCCGCACCGTGACGGTGCCTCCTGGGATCGGCGACGTCGTGCGGGCTTGAGCGATGGCCGGGATGTTGCTACAATCGCGGGCTCGCTTGGCTTCGCCTCGCTTCACGGAGTCCTAATGTTAGGGATTTCGGCAATGCGCGATGGCGGTCCGGGCGGGTGCGGGAAGGCGCAGCATGCCAATCCCGCGAAATCGCGAGTCCGCCCATCCGGGGTGTTCCTGTTCAGGAATGTCGGGGCGGACTTCAGACCGAACCCTTTTGGAGAATTCAATGTCCGTCACCATGCGTGAAATGCTGGAAGCCGGTTGCCACTTCGGCCACCAGACCCGCTTCTGGAACCCCAAGATGGCCCCGTTCATCTTCGGCCATCGCAACAAGATCCACATCATCAACCTGGAAAAGACGCTGCCGATGTTCCAGGACGCGCTGAAGTATGTGCGTCAGCTGGCAGCGAATCGCGGCACCATCCTGTTCGTCGGCACCAAGCGCCAATCGCGCGAGATCCTGGCCGAGGAAGCTGGCCGTGCCGGCATGCCCTACGTCGACGCCCGCTGGCTCGGCGGCATGCTGACCAACTTCAAGACGGTCAAGACCTCGATCAAGCGCCTGAAGGACATGGAAGCCGCCAAGGAAGCCGGCGCGCTGGACACCATGAGCAAGAAGGAAGCGCTGATGTTCGAGCGCGAGATGGAAAAGCTCGAGAAGTCGATCGGCGGCATCAAGGACATGGGCGGCATTCCTGACGCGATCTTCGTGGTCGACGTCGGCTACCACAAGATTGCCGTGACCGAAGCCAACAAGCTGGGCATTCCGGTGATCGGCGTGGTCGATACCAACCACTCGCCGGACGGCATCGACTACGTGATCCCGGGTAACGACGACTCGAGCAAGGCGGTTGCGCTGTACGTGCGCGGCGTTGCCGACGCGATCCTGGAAGGCCGCGCCAACGCGGTGCAGGACGTGGTCGAGGCGGTCCGCGGCAGCGACGACTTCGTCGAAGTCGAGGAAGCCTGAGGTCGGGCCTGAAAGCCTGAAGGCCCGGACGGCCCTGACGGACCCGTGGCGCGCGGCGGCATCGTCGGCCGCGCGACCACCAGAAAAGGGGGCGACATGGTACGCCCCCTTTTTTGAATGCGCGCGGTCCGCGCGCAAGCCCGGCAACGGGCAGCAAGCAGCAAGCAGACAGGAATGATTGTCATCCGGCGTGGCTACGATCACGGCGGGTGAGTCTTTGAACACCACGCGGCCGGCCGCGGCGCGGGACTTCCAGTTCCGGCGGAATGGGCGGGGCGTGAACCAATCAAGGAGTGACAAATGGCGGCAATTACCGCAAGCATGGTGGCTGAACTGCGCGCGAAGACCGACGCGCCGATGATGGAGTGCAAGAAGGCCCTGACCGAGGCCGACGGCGACCTGGCCAAGGCCGAGGAGCTGCTGCGCGTCAAGCTGGGCAACAAGGCCAGCAAGGCCGCTTCGCGCGTGACTGCCGAAGGCGTGGTCGCTGCCTTCATCGACGGCACCACCGGTGCGCTGGTCGAACTGAACTGCGAGACCGATTTCGTCTCGAAGAACGACGACTTCCTGGGCTTCTCGGCCAAGGTCGCCGAGCTGGTCGCCAAGCAGAACCCGGCCGACGTGGCCGCGCTGTCGGCGCTGCCGCTGGACGGCCAGACCGTCGACCAGGTCCGTGCGGCGCTGATCGGCAAGATCGGCGAGAACATGACGATCCGCCGTTTCGCCCGCTATGCCGGCGGCGGCAAGCTGGTCTCGTACCTGCACGGCACCCGTATCGGCGTGATGGTCGAGTTCGACGGCGATGAAGTCGCCGCCAAGGACGTCGCCATGCACATCGCCGCGATGAAGCCGGTGGCGCTGTCGTCGGCCGACGTGCCGGCCGATCTGATCGCCAAGGAGCGCAGCATCGCCGAGCAGAAGGCTGCAGAGTCGGGCAAGCCGGCCGAGATCACCGCCAAGATGGTGGAAGGCTCGGTGCAGAAGTACCTGAAGGAAGTCTCGCTGCTGAACCAGCCGTTCGTGAAGAACGACAAGCAGACCGTCGAACAGATGCTCAAGGCCGCCAACACCACGGTCAAGGGCTTCACGCTGTACGTGGTCGGCGAGGGCATCGAGAAGCGCCAGGACGACTTCGCTGCCGAAGTGGCCGCGCAGGTCGCCGCCGCGCAGAAGGGCTGATATCCCGGGCGGGAGGCAGGCGCCGGTCTGGCGCCATGACGGCCCGCCGTATAATCCCGAGGGGCACCGCGAGGTGCCCCTCGGCACAAGAAGAGAGAACAATGGCGCGTGCCGCCCGAACGGCCGGCGCATGCGTCCAGCGCGTCGGTCTCGAAGCCGGCCGCGGAGCCCGTTTTCGCCGTCGCCCGTTTTGACTGGCATCGCCCCTTCGGGCCTGCCGACGCGCCCGGGCCACGGGGAAAGCCGGCTTGGTCCCGGCGGCATCCGCCCTCCGGGGCAAGGCCCAGATCGAAGACTCGAACCAGCCCGAGGGTGAATATGCCAGCCTACAAGCGCGTCCTTCTGAAACTGTCCGGTGAGGCCCTGATGGGCGACGATGCCTTCGGCATCAACCGGTCCACGATCGAAGGCATGGTCAATGATATTGCCGAGATCGTGAAGCTCGGCGTGCAGGTGGCAGTGGTGATCGGCGGCGGCAACATCTTCCGCGGCGTCGCCGGCGGCGCCGCCGGCATGGACCGCGCGACCGCCGACTACATGGGCATGCTGGCCACGATGATGAACGCGCTGGCGCTGCAGGACGCGATGCGGCACGCCAATATCGAGGGCCGGGTCCAATCGGCGCTGCGCATGGACCAGGTGGTGGAGCCCTATATCCGCCCCCGCGCGATCCGCCAGCTGGAAGAGGGCAAGGTGGTGATCTTCGCCGCCGGCACCGGCAACCCGTTCTTCACCACCGATACCGCGGCCGCGCTGCGCGGCTCCGAGATCGGCGCCGAGGTGGTGCTCAAGGCCACCAAGGTCGACGGCGTCTATACCGCCGATCCGAAGAAGGATCCCAGCGCCACGCGCTACACCACGATCAGCTTCGACGAGGCGATCTCCCGCAATCTGCAGGTGATGGACGCCACCGCCTTCGCGCTGTGCCGCGACCAGAAGCTGCCGATCAAGGTGTTCTCGATCGTCAAGCCGGGCGCGCTCAAGCGCGTGATCCTGGGCGAGGACGAGGGTACGCTGGTCCACGTTTGAGCCGCCGTGCGGGGCCGCCGCGAGGTGGCGCGCGCAACGGCACAGAGTAGAATGATTCGTTTTCGGCCCCGCCCGCCGGGGTCATGGCAGCCAGTTTTCCGGAGGTTATGATGAGCGTCGCCGACATCAAGAAGAGCGCCGAGCAGAAGATGCAGAAGACCATCGAAGCGTTCAAGGCCGATCTGGCCAAGATCCGCACGGGTCGTGCCCACACCGGTCTGCTCGACCATGTCCAGGTCGAATACTACGGTTCGCCGGTGCCCATCAGCCAGGTCGCCAATATCGGCCTGGCCGATGCCCGCACCATCAGCGTGCAGCCGTGGGAAAAGAAGATGGTCGGCGCGGTCGAGAAGGCCATCCGCGACGCCGACCTGGGCCTGAACCCCGCCACCATGGGCGAGGTCATCCGCGTGCCGATGCCGCCGCTGACCGAGGAGCGCCGCAAGGAGCTGACCAAGGTCGTCAAGGGCGAGGGCGAGAGCGCCAAGGTGGCGGTGCGCAATCTGCGCCGCGACGCGAACGAACAGTTCAAGAAGCTGGTCAAGGACAAGAGCATCTCGGAAGACGACGAGCGTCGCGGCCAGGACGAGGTGCAGAAGCTGACCGACCGCTATGTCGCCGAGATCGACAAGCTGGTCGCCGAGAAGGACAAGGAGATCATGACGGTCTGAGCCGCGGCGCCGCTCGCCAGTCCCGCCGTGGGCTGGCGCGGCGACGCCGTCGGGGACCCGTCCACCACCATGCACATCAGTTCCACACTCGCCATCCCCGAAACCGGTTACGTACCGGCCCACGTCGCCATCATCATGGATGGCAACGGGCGCTGGGCCACGCAGCGGCATCTGCCGCGGGTCGCCGGCCATAGCCGCGGCCTGGATGCGGTACGTACCGTGGTGGAGGCGTGCGCGGTGCGAGGGGTCAAGTACCTGACGCTGTTCGCCTTCAGTTCCGAAAACTGGCGGCGGCCGGCCGACGAGGTCACCTTCCTGATGCGGCTGTTCATGATGTCGCTGCGGCGCGAGGTGGTGAAGATGCACGCCAACAATATCCGCCTGAAGGTGGTTGGCGATCTGAGTCGCTTCAGCCCGCGCATCCAGCAGCTGATCGCCGACGCCGAGCGCCGCACCGCGGGCAATACCGGCCTGACGGTGACCATCGCCGCCAATTACGGCGGCCGCTGGGACCTGCTGCAGGCGGTGCGCAAGATGCTGCTGCAGCAGCCGATGCTCGACCCCTCGACGATCGAGGAATCGACGCTGGCGCCGCACCTGGCGATGGCCTACGCGCCGGAGCCAGACCTGTTCATCCGCACCGGCGGGGAACAGCGCATCAGCAATTTCCTGCTGTGGCAGCTCGCCTATTCCGAGCTCTATTTCACCGACGTGTTCTGGCCCGACTTCGACGCGGCCGAACTGGACAAGGCGTTCGCCTCGTACCGGCAGCGCGAACGGCGTTTCGGCCGCACCAGCGCGCAGGTCGTGGCGCCGTCCGGGCTGTCCGGCACCGCCTGAGCGGGCCGGCCGCTCGCCATCGAACCAACCGGGACTCGCAGCGCATGCTTCTTACCCGTGTCATCACCGCCCTGTGCCTGTTGCTGCTGATCCTGCCGATCCTGTTCCTGGCGCCGCCCGCGGCGCTGGCCGGCCTGATGGCGGTGATCGTGGCGCTGGCCGCCTGGGAATTCGGCCGCCTGCTCGGCCTGCGCGGCGCGGGCCCGTGGATCTACGCGATCGCCTGCGTGGTCGCGATGATCGCCTGGCATGACCTGCCCGCGCGCGGCGCCATGCTGTGGCTGATGCAGGCCGCGGTGGTCGCCTGGGGCGTCGCCATCGTGCTGCTGGCGCGCGGCGTGCGCAAGGCCACGCCGGCCTTCGCGATCGTTGCCGGCCTGGTCGGCCTGGTGATCCTGCCCGCCTTCGGCCATGCCGCGATGCTGCTGCGCGGCCTCGGCGTGGGCGTGCTGCTGTCGGCCGCGGCGCTGGTCTGGGCCGCCGATATCGGCGCCTATTTCGTCGGCAAGGCGATCGGCCGCCGCAAGCTGGCGCCGTCGATCAGCCCCGGCAAGTCGTGGGAGGGCGCGATCGGCGGCTGGCTGTTCGCGCTCGCCGTGGCGCTGTCGCTGGCGGCCACCCACGCCTTCGCGCCGACCTGGTTCGATCGTGTGGCCGACCGCAACGGCCTGCTGGTGGTGGCGCTGCTGACCACGCTGATGGTGATCGCCAGCGTGGTGGGCGACCTGTTCGAATCGCTGCTCAAGCGGCAGGTCGGCAAGAAGGACAGCAGCCGGCTGCTGCCCGGCCACGGCGGCGTGCTCGACCGCATCGACGCGCTGCTGCCGGTGCTGCCGCTGGCCGCGCTGCTGATCCTGTATCTCTGATTTTCCCCAGGCCTCTTTCATGCGTCGCATTACCGTCCTAGGCGCCACCGGCTCGATCGGCGACAGCACGCTGGACGTGATCCGGCGCCATCCCGAGCGCTACGCCGTGCATGCGCTGACCGCGCATCGCCAGATCGACAAGCTGGCCGAGCGCTGCGCCGAGTTCCGCCCGGCGCGGGCGGTGGTCGGCAGCGAGAGCGCGGCCGTCGAGCTGCGCGAGCGGCTGCGCGTAGCCGGCGTGGGCACCGAGGTGCTGCACGGCGACGCGGCGCTGGCCGAGGTCGCCGCCGATGGCGAGGCCGATACCGTGATGGCCGCCATCGTCGGCGCCGCCGGGCTGCGGCCGACGCTGGCCGCGGCGCGGGCCGGCAAGCGCGTGCTGCTGGCCAACAAGGAGGCGCTGGTGATGTCCGGCGCCATCTTCATGGACGCGGTGCGCGAGCACGGCGCGACGCTGCTGCCGATCGACAGCGAGCACAACGCGATCTTCCAGTGCCTGCCGTTCGACGATCCGCGCTATCGGGCCGGCGTCGCCCGCGTGGTGCTGACCGCCTCGGGCGGGCCGTTCCGCACGCGCGATCCGGCCTCGCTGCACGACATTTCCCCCGACGAGGCCTGCGCCCATCCGAACTGGGTGATGGGGCGCAAGATCTCGGTCGATTCGGCGACGATGATGAACAAGGGCCTCGAGGTGATCGAGGCCCACTGGCTGTTCGGCGCGCCGGCCGAGCGCATCGAGGTGCTGATCCACCCGCAGAGCATCGTCCATTCGATGGTCGCGTACGCCGACGGCTCGGTGCTGGCGCAGCTGGGCAACCCCGACATGCGCACGCCGATCGCCTATGGGCTGGCCTATCCCGAGCGCATCGACGCCGGCGTCTCGCCGCTGGACCTCGTCGCGGCCGGCACGCTGGCCTTCGAGACGCCGGACCTGCAGCGCTTCCCGTGCCTGGCGCTGGCCTTCGATGCGCTGCGCGCCGGCGGGGTGGCACCGGCGGTGCTGAACGCCGCCAACGAGATCGCGGTCGACAGCTTCCTGCAGGGCGCGATCCGCTTCACCGATATCGCCGGCGTTGTCGCGCGGGTGCTCGAGCAGGGGCCGCGCCATGCGGCCGATTCGCTCGACGCCGTGCTGCAGGCCGACCAGCAGGCCCGCGCGCTGGCCCGGACGCTGGTGCAGGCGGGCGGGCGGGCAAGTGCCGGCGCGAGGGCGGGTGCCAACGTCGGCACCAGCGCTGGCAACAACGCCGGCAACAACGCGGGCAACAACGCCGGCAACAACGCGGGCACCAACGCCGGCGCGGCCACGCCGAGCTGAACCGGACCGCCGCCATGCAGACCATCCTCGCCTTCATCGTTGCGCTCGGCATCCTGATCTACGTGCACGAGATGGGCCACTACCTGGCCGCGCGCGCCTGCGGCGTCAAGGTGCTGCGTTTCTCGATCGGCTTCGGCCGTCCGCTGCTGCGCTGGGTCTCGCGCCATCGCGACCGCACCGAATGGACGCTGGCGGCGATTCCACTGGGCGGCTACGTCAAGATGCTCGACGAGCGCGAACGCGATCCCGAGCGCGATCCTCCCTTCGATCCGGCCGACCTGCCGCGCGCCTTCAACCGGCAGCCGGTCGGCAAGCGCATCGCCATCGTCGCGGCCGGGCCGGTCGCCAATTTCCTGCTGGCGATCGTGCTGTATTTCACGCTGTTCGCCGGCGGCATGCAGGAGCCCGCGCCGGTGCTGGCCGCTCCGGTCGCCGGTACGGCTGCGGCGCAGGCGGGCGTGCGCGACGGCGACCGCGTGCTCGCGCTGAGCGCCAACGACGAGACCGAGACGGTGCGCTCGTGGAACGATCTGCGCATGGCCGTGATGGCGCAGGGCTTCGACGGTGCCGGCGCGGTGCTGCGCGTGCGCGGGGCCGACGGCGCCGACCGCGACCTGACCATTGCGCGGCTGCCCAATACCGGCGGCGATCCGCAGCGCGATCCGCTGGCCACGCTGGGGCTCGCGCTCAAGGGCGGGCCGGTGACGATCAGGGAGGTGTTGCCCGATTCGGCCGCCGAACGCGCGGGCCTGCGCGCCGGCGACCGCGTGCTGGCGTGGCAGGGCGAGCCCATCCGCCAGGCCGATCAGCTGATCCGCGCGGTGCGCGCGAATCCGGGCGCGCATGCGACGCTGTCGATCGAACGCGAAGGCCGGACGCTGCAGGTGCCGGTCAAGGTCGACGCGGTGCCGGCCGAGGGCGAAGGGCCGGGCGAGGGCGGCAGCAAGGCCGCCACGGCCGGCAAGCTGGGCGCCGCGCTGGCGCAGGCGGTGCAGATGGAGACCGTGCGCGATGCCCCGCTGCAGGCGCTGGTCCGTGCCGGACAGCAGGTGTGGGACACCAGCGTGCTGTCGCTGAAGCTGCTCGGCCGCATGCTGATCGGCCAGGCTTCGCTGCAGAACCTCAGCGGTCCGCTGACCGTCGCCGACTACGCGGGCAAGGCCGCGAACCTCGGCTGGCAACCGTTCGTCGGCTTCCTGGCGCTGGTCAGCGTCAGCCTCGGCGTATTGAATTTGTTACCCATTCCGGTATTGGACGGGGGGCATTTGCTGTATTATTGCGTTGAATTTTTGACTGGCAGGCCCGTTCCAGACCACTGGCAGGCTGTGCTGCAGAAGGTCGGCATTGCCTGCATCTTGCTCCTGACTTCTCTCGCCTTGTTCAACGACGTCAGCCGCCTGTTTCTCGCGCGCAGCTAGAATCCGGTGCGCAACGACGTAGCGGCGTGCTGTGGCACCGGCCACGGCGTACCGTTGCGGACCTCGTCGCGAGGCCGCCCGGCGAAGCATCAGAGCCCAATCCTGCATGGAATCAAAGAGGGGATCAAGATTGATCAGACATAAGCGCATCTCGCTTAGCATGCTGGCGAGTGCCATCATCGCGGCCTGGGCACCGGCGGGCTGGGCCGCGGATCCGTTTGTGGTCAGGGATATTCGGGTTGAAGGTCTGCAGCGGGTAGAACCCGGCACGGTCTTCGGCTATCTGCCAGTCAAGGTAGGCGAGACCTTCACCGACGACAAGGGCGCCGACGCGATCCGCGCGCTCTACAACACCGGCTTCTTCAAGGACGTGCAGATCCGCGCCGAGGATGGCGTGCTGGTCGTCCACGTCGAGGAACGCCCGGCCATCTCGCAGCTCGAGTTCGTCGGCATCAAGGAATTCGACAAGGACACGCTGCGCCGTTCGCTGCGGGCCGTCGGCGTGGCCGAGGCGCGCTACTACGACCGCGCGCTGATCGACAAGGCCGAGCAGGAACTGAAGCGCCAGTACGTCGCGCGCGGCTACTACGCGGCCGAGGTGCAGACCACGATCACGCCGGTGGACCGCAACCGCGTCTCCGTCGTGTTCAACGTCGACGAAGGCCCGATCGCCAAGATCCGGCAGATCAATATCGTCGGCAACAAGGCCTTCAAGGAAGGCACGCTGCGCGACGAGATGCAGCTGTCCACGCCGAACTGGCTGTCCTGGTACACCAAGAACGACCTGTACTCGAAGCAGAAGCTGACGGCCGACCTCGAGGCGCTGCGCTCGTTCTACCTGAACCGCGGCTATCTCGAGTTCGCGATCGAATCGACCCAGGTGTCGATCACGCCGGACAAGAAGGACATCTACCTGACGCTGAACATCAAGGAAGGCGACCAGTACAAGGTGTCCGACATCCGCCTCGCCGGCGAGCTGCTCGGCAAGCAGGAAGAAATGGAGAAGCTGCTGACCCTGAAGAAGGGCGACATCTTCTCGTCGGAAAAGCTGACGCAGAGCACCAAGGCCATCACCGACCTGATGGGCACCTACGGCTATGCGTTCACCACCATCAATCCGCAGCCGCAGATCGACCGCGAGAAGCGCGAGGTCGCGCTGACGCTGATGGTCGACCCGGGTCGCCGCGTCTACGTGCGCCGCGTCAACGTGGTCGGCAACAGCAAGACCCGCGACGAGGTGGTGCGCCGCGAGATGCGCCAGATGGAAAGCTCGTGGTTCGACAGCGAGAAGCTGACGCAATCGCAGGCCCGCATCAACCGCACCGGCTACTTCACCGACACCAACATCACCACCGAGGACGTGCCGGGCGCGCCCGACCAGGTCGATGTGAACGTCAACGTCACCGAGAAGCCGACCGGCCAGATCAGCCTGGGCATGGGCTTCTCGTCGACCGACAAGCTCGTGCTGCAGGCCGGCCTGCGCCAGGACAACGTGTTTGGTTCGGGTACCAGCCTGGGCCTGGACGTCAACACCGCGAAGTCGTTCCGCACGATTGCCCTGACGCAGTACGACCCGTATTTCACCGTCGACGGCATCAGCCGCTCCACCGACATCTACTACCGGACCTCGCGCCCGCTGTACTACATCGGCGACCAGGACTACCGCATCGTGTCGACCGGCGGCGGCTTCAAGTTCGGCGTGCCGTTCTCGGAGAACGACACGGTGTTCTTCGGCATCGGCTACGAGCGGACCGAACTGACGGTGTCGAACAACACGCCGATTCAGTACCAGCGCTGGGTACGCGAGAACGGCGACGTCACCAACAACTTCCCGTTCACGATCGGCTGGGCACGCGATCGCCGCGACAGCGCGCTGATCCCGACCAAGGGTCCGTACACGCAGGCCAACCTCGAAGTCGGCCTGCCCGGCATCGGCGATACGCAGTACTACCGCGCCACGCTGCAGCAGCAGTACTACTATCCGCTGTCGAAGGCCTTCACGCTGGCGTTCAACGGCGAGATCGCCTACGGCCACGGCTATGCCGGCAAGGACTTCCCGGTCTTCAAGTACTTCTACGCCGGCGGTATCGGCTCGGTGCGCGGCTACCAGACCAGCACGCTGGGCCCGAAGGACCAGAACGGCAACCCGATCGGTGGTGCCTCGAAGGTGATCGGCAACGTCGAATTCATCTTCCCGCTGCCGGGCTCCGGCGTGGACCGCACGCTGCGGCTCTTTACGTTCTTTGATTTCGGTAACGTGTACCAGGAAGGCGAGGCGCCGCGCTTCAGCGATCTGCGGTATTCGACCGGCCTTGGCCTGTCGTGGCTGTCGCCGATCGGTCCGCTGAAGGTCAGCGTGGGCTTCCCGCTCAAGCGCGAAGAGGGCGACCGCACCCAGCGCTTCCAGTTCCAGATCGGTACCGCGTTCTGACAGAGGTCGATTCATGAAAAATACAACCCGCATCATCCAATCGTTTGCCGTCGCCGCCGCGGCGGCGGCCGCACTGGCGGTGGCCGCGCCCGCCGGCGCGCAGGAAACCCGCATCGCCGCCGTCAATTCCGAGCGCATCCTGCGCGATTCGCAGCCGGCCAAGCAGGCTCAGGTCAAGCTGGAGCAGGAGTTCTCCAAGCGCGACCGCGAGCTGCAGGACATGGCCCAGAAGATCAAGGGCATGGCCGACCGGCTCGACAAGGACACCGCCGTGCTGGCGGACGCAGACCGCCAGCGCCGCCAGCGCGAGCTGGCCGATCTGGACCGCGAATTCCAGCGCAAGCAGCGCGAGTTCCGCGAGGACCTGAACCAGCGCCGCAACGAGGAACTGGCGCAGGTGCTCGAGCGCGCCAACCGCGTGATCCGGCAACTGGCGGAGCAGCGCAAGTACGATCTGATCGTGCAGGAAGCCGTCTACGTCAATCCGCGCATCGACATCACCGACGATGTGATGAAGGCCCTGAACGCCGGCGGCAAGTAAGCCGTCCGCGTTCGTCGTTCCAGGAAGTACCGCGATGAAGACACCCACACTGGGTCAGCTCGCCACGGACACCGGCGCGCAAGTTGTGGGTGATCCCACGCTGGCCGTGCGCGGCCTCGCGCCGCTCGACCAGGCCGGGGAAGGGCAGCTGTCCTTCCTGTCCAATCCGCTGTATCTGCCGCAGGCGCTGACCTCGTCGGCCGCCGCGGTGATCGTCTCGCCGGCCGACCTCGAGCGCATCCGAGAGCAAGGCCACGCCGACGGCCGCAACTGGCTGGTCGCGCGCAATCCTTACGTCTGCTTCGCCCGCATCGCGCAGCAGTTCGACCGCGCCGCCAACCACGACCCGCGCACCGGCATCGATCCGCGCGCCAGCGTCGCCGACGATGCGGTGGTCCCCGCCTCCTGCTATATCGGCCCCAATGTCGTGATCGAAGCCGGCGCCCGGCTCGGCGAGCGCGTGCGCGTGCTGGCCAACACCTATATCGGCGCGGGCGCGCAGATCGGCGACGACACGCTGCTGTTCGCCAACGTATCGATCTATCACCGCTGCGTGGTCGGGCAACGCTGCATCGTCCACAGCGGCGCGGTGATCGGCGCCGACGGTTTCGGTTTTGCGCCGGACATCCGCCCGGATGGCGTCGAATACGTCAAGATTCCGCAGACCGGCCGCGCGGTGCTCGGCGACGATGTCGAGATCGGCGCCAACACCGCGGTCGACCGCGGCGCGATGGGCGACACCGTGATCGAGGAAGGCTGCAAGATCGACAACCAGGTCCAGATCGCGCATAACGTGCGCGTCGGCGCCCACACCGTGATCGCCGGCTGCGCCGCGGTGGCCGGCAGCACCCGGATCGGCCGCTTCTGCATGATCGGCGGCTCGGCCAATTTCGCCGGCCATCTGCAGATCGCCGATCGCACCACGGTATCAGGCGGGACCTCGATCACCAAATCGATCGCCAGGCCGGGCCAGCACTTCACCAGCGTGTTTCCCTTCCTGCCGCATGGCGACTGGGAGCGCAACGCCGCCATCGTGCGGGGGCTGTCCAAGCTGCGCGAGCGCGTGATGCAGCTGGAGAAGCGCCTGCGCGGGCAGGGCCCGGACGCCACGACAAAGAATACGGAAGAGAAATCATCATGACCGCCACCGACATCGACATCCGCCAGATCCTGAAGCTGTTGCCGCATCGCTACCCGATCCTGCTGGTGGACCGCGTGCTCGAGTTCGAGCCGCAGAAGCGCATCAAGACGCTGAAGAACGTCACCATCAACGAGCCGTACTTCCAGGGCCATTTCCCCGGCGCGCCGGTGATGCCGGGCGTGATGATCCTCGAAGCGCTGGCGCAGTCGGCCGGCCTGCTGACCTTCGGCGCCGACATGGAGCGCAAGGAAGGCTCGCTGTACTACTTCGTCGGCATCGACGGCGCCCGCTTCAAGCAGGTGGTCTATCCGGGCGACCAGCTGCATATGCATGTCTCGGTCGAACGCTATATCCGCGGCATCTGGAAATTCAAGGCCTACGCGACTGTCGAAGACAAGGTCGCCTGCGAGGCCGAACTGATGTGCACCGTCAAGCAGGCCGACGCCTGAAGACACGGCGCCAGGCGCCGTCTTGACGCGGCGTCCGCCACGGCGGACGCGCCGCCCACCCCAAGATCGATAGGACTTTCACGCATGACGCAAATCCATCCCACCGCCCTGGTCGACCCGAAGGCCGAACTGGCGGCCGACGTCAGCGTCGGACCGTTTTCCATCGTCGGTCCCCATGTGCGGATCGGCAGCGGTACCGTGATCGGTGCGCATACCACGATCGAAGGCCATACCACCGTCGGCGCGGACAACCGCATCGGGCCGTACGCCTCGGTCGGCGGCGCGCCGCAGGACATGAAGTACCGCGACGAGCCGACCCGGCTGGTGATCGGCGACCGCAACCGCATCCGCGAATTCACCACGATCCATACCGGCACGGTACAGGACGAGGGCGTGACCAGCATCGGCAACGACAACTGGATCATGGCGTACGTGCATATCGCGCACGATTGCCGCGTCGGCAACCACACCGTCTTCTCGAGCAATGCGCAGATCGCCGGCCACGTGCAGGTCGGCGACTGGGCCATCCTCGGCGGCATGAGCGGGGTGCACCAGTTCGTGCGCATCGGCGACCACGCGATGCTGGGCGGCGCCTCGGCGCTGGTGCAGGACGTGCCGCCGTTCGTGATCGCGGCCAGCGACAAGAACGGCAACAAGGCCACGCCGCACGGCATCAACGTCGAAGGGTTGCGCCGCCGCGGTTTCGACGCCGGCCAGATCGCCGCGCTGCGCCAGGCCTACAAGCTGCTGTACAAGTCGGACCTGGGCTTCGACCAGGCCCAGGCCGAGATCGGCCAGATGCTGGCCCAGGCCGATGCGAGCACCGCCGTGCCGCTGCGCGCCTTCCTCGACTTCATCGCCGCGACCAAGCGCGGCATCGTGCGCTGAAGCCCGGCGTCGCCATGGCCGACGCGAAAATGCAGCCGATTCCGGTATTCGAATCCCAGGCCGCCGCGGCCCCATCGGCGCTGTCCGACCTGCGTGGCGAGATTGCGATGGTGGCCGGCGAGGCCTCGGGCGACCTGCTTGCCTCGCTGCTGTTGTCGGGGCTGCGGGCCCGGCTCGGCGACGCGGTGTCCTACTCGGGCATCGGCGGCGCGCGCATGATGTCGCAGGGCTTCGTCTCCCATTGGCCGATGGAGATCCTGTCGGTCAACGGCTATGTCGAGGTGCTGGGCTCGCTGCGCGAGATTCTCGCCACGCGGCGCGCGATCCGCGACAGGCTGCTGGCCGATCCGCCGCTGTGCTTCATCGGCGTCGACGCGCCCGACTTCAATTTCGGCCTGGAGGTGCCGCTGCGCCGCGCCGGCATCCCGGTCGTGCACTTCGTCAGCCCGTCGATCTGGGCCTGGCGGGGCGGGCGCATCCGCACCATCGCGAAAGCCGTCGACCATATCCTCTGCCTGTTCCCGTTCGAGCCCGAGATCTACGCCAAGGCCGGCATCGCCGCGACCTATGTCGGCCATCCGCTGGCCGACGTGATTCCGATGGTGCCCGACGTCGACGGCGCGCGCGCCAGGCTGGGCCTGCTTCCCGGGCGCCGCGTGGTAGCGGTGCTGCCGGGAAGCCGGCAGTCCGAGGTCCGGCACCTGGGCGCGACGTTCTTCGCCGCGATGGCGCAGATGCGGCAGATGGACAACGCGCTGGCCTTCGTGGTGCCGGCGGCCAATGCGTCGCTACGGGCCGTGATCGAATCGCATGCCAGCGAATATCCCGAACTCGATGTCACCATCGTCGACGGCCAGTCGCACCTGGCGATGGAGGCGGCCGACGTGGTGCTGCTCGCCAGCGGCACCGCGACGCTGGAGGCGGCGCTGTACAAGAAGCCGATGGTGATTTCGTACAAGGTGCCCTGGCTGACCGCGCAGATCATGAAGCGGCAGGGCTATTTGCCCTATGTCGGCCTGCCGAATATCCTGTCGGGACGCTTCGTCGTTCCAGAGCTGCTGCAGGACGACGCCACGCCCGAGGCGCTGGCGCGCGAGACGCTGCTGCAGCTGAACGACCAGGACAACACCGCCTTCCTGTACGAGCACTTTACGCAGATGCACCAGACCCTGCGCCGCAATACCGCCGATATCGCCGCCGACGTGGTGGTCGATCTGCTGCGCAGCCGGAGGGCCGGCTGATGGTGCGGCTGCCTGCGCGCAATCCCGGCAGCGGTGCCGCCGCCGGAACTGCCACTGGCGCCGCCAAGGCCGGCAAGACCGGCGCGAAGACCAGGGCCGCCACGGCCGCGAAGGCAACGAGGCCCGGCAAGGCCGCCAAGGCCGCCGCCGCCGAAGCGCAGCTGGGCCTGTCGCTGTCGCCCGCCGCGGCGATGGCGCAGCGGCTGTGCGGCGTCGACGAGGCCGGACGCGGGCCGCTGGCCGGTCCGGTGTTTGCCGCCGCGGTGGTGCTCGATCCGGCCCGGCCGATCGAGGGCCTGGCCGACTCCAAGATCCTGACCGCGGCCCGGCGCGAGGCGCTGTTCGACGAGATCCGCTCGCGCGCGATGGCCTGGCATATCGCCTTTGCCACGGTCGAGGAGATCGACACGCTGAACATCCTGCACGCGACGATGCTGGCGATGCAGCGCGCGGTCCACGGCCTGGCCGCCTGCGGCATCGCGCCGGACCTGGTGCAGGTCGACGGCAACCGCTGCCCGCACGTGCCGTATCCGGTCGAGGCGGTCATCAAGGGCGATGCCACTGTGCAGGCGATCTCGGCGGCATCGATCCTCGCCAAGGTCGCCCGCGATCGCGAACTGGTCGCGCTGCACGCGCAATATCCCGAATACGGCTTCGACAGCCACGTCGGCTACGGCACGCCGCAGCATCTGCTGGCGCTGGCGCGCTTCGGCGCCACGCCGCATCACCGCCGCTCGTTCGCGCCCGTGCGCGAGGCCCTGCTGCGCGGGCCGTTGGGCGCCGACGCCATGCTGCCGGTCGGCGAGCTGGACGCGGCGGCCGCGGGACTGCGGCCTTCGCCCGACGAACTGGCCGAGACCATCGATGCCTTCGACGCGCTCGATGCGATGGAAGCGATCGACGACGCCATCGGCGCGGCCGTCAGCCCCGGGCCGGCGCTGTCCTGAGCCGCTGCGGCATAACTTGGTGGCATAACCCCTGCGGCATAACGTAGAACCACGTGGATTAACGTGAAGCACGTCAGCTCGCGCGACAACGCGCTGTTCAAGCATCTGAAGGCCCTGACCGGCTCGACCCATCAGCGGCGCAAGGCCGGCCAGTCGGTACTCGACGGCGTGCATCTGGCCGACGCCTATCTGGCTGCGCTCGGCCAGCCGGTCAGCTGCGTGGTGTCCGAGCGCCATCTCGATCATCCCGAGGTCGCCGCGCTGCTGGCCCGCATCGACGAGCAGCGCGTCGTGGTGCTGGCGGACGCGCTGTTCGCGCAGATCACCGGCGTGGTCAACGGCATTGACCTGATGCTGGTGATCGATACCCCGGCGGGCCATCTGCCCGCGCGCATCGACACCGACTGCATCGTGCTGGACGGCGTGCAGGATGCCGGCAACGTCGGCTCGATCCTGCGCAGCGCCGCGGCGGCCGGCATCCAGCATGCGTTCCTCGGTACCGGCTGCGCCTTCGCGTGGTCGACGAAGACGCTGCGCGCGGCGATGGGCGCCAACTTCCACCTGAATATCGTCGAGCACTGCACGGTCGAGATGCTGGCGCCGCGGCTCGCGGTGCCGCTGCTGGCGACCTCGTCGCACGCGGATGCGGCGCTGTTCGATACGGACCTGCGCGGGCCGGTCGGCTGGGTGGTCGGCAACGAAGGGGCGGGGGTCAGCGCGCAATGGATGGCGCTGGTGCAGCGCACGGTCGGGATTCCGCAGCCCGGCGGGCTCGAATCGCTGAACGTCGCCGCGGCTACCGCGGTGTGCCTGTTCGAGGCGGTGCGGCAGCGGCGGGGGTAGGGCGCTCGTCGGCGTCGACACTCGGCTGCTCCCCTCTACCGCAGGGGCGGGAGAGGGAGGCAACCCAATGCTCGATCAATAATTGTCCCGATCGACCTTGATCTCCTGCAGGATCGTGGTGGCGATTTCCTCGATCGACTTGTGCGTCGACGACAGCCATTTGATCCCCTCGCGGCGCATCATGATCTCGGCTTCGTTGACCTCATAGCGGCAATTTTCCAGCGAGGCGTATTTGCTGCCGGGACGGCGCTCATTGCGGATTTCCGACAGCCGCTGCGGGTCGATCGACAGGCCGAAGATCTTTGGCTTGAAATCGTACAGCGCGGACGGCAGCTTGCCGCGTTCGAAATCGTCGGGGATCAGCGGGTAATTGGCCGCCTTCAGGCCATATTGCATCGCCAGATACAGGCTGGTCGGGGTCTTGCCGCTGCGCGAGACACCCACCAGGATCACGTCGGCCTCGGCCAGATTCTTGTGCGACTGGCCGTCGTCGTGGGCCAGCGAGAAATTGATGGCCTCGATCCGGTTCTTGTACGCCTCGGTATCGGCATTCTGGTGAAAGCGCCCGATCGCATGGGTCGATTTCAGGCCCAATTCCTTTTCGAGCGGCTCGATAAAGGTCTGGAACATGTCCAGAATCATGCCCTTGGCGCGGCGCAGCGCCTTGTTCGACTCGGCATTGACCAGCGTGGTGAAGACGATCGGCGGAACGCCTTCGGCATGGAAGGCCTCGTTGATCTTGCCGACCGCCATATGCGCCTTTTCCGGCGTATCGATAAAGGGCATTCGCACCTTGCGAAAGCGCATCTCGAACTGGGCCAGGATCGAATGACTGAAAGTTTCGGCGGTGATCCCGGTGCCGTCCGAGACGATAAATACGGTGCGGACGGCGGGCTTGTCGGCGCGCGGCGCGGCGGGGGAATCCATGTCTGAACAATTATTTGGGGCCTGCCGCACGCGAAAGTGCGGTGCGGCACGGTAGAATAGCGGCGATCTTTTCGCTAAGCAATTGCACGGCGCGCCACGCGCGGGACGATTCGAAGCGGGATTGTCGACAAAATGGCTCGACAGCATTCCGCCGATTCCATCGACCCGATCCGTCGCGAAGGGCGCGATGACCGCAATGACCGCAATGAGCGCGATGGCCGACCGGATGTCTCGATCGATATCGAAACCACGGTCCCCCGTGCCCCGGATTGTTTAGCAAAGCGATCCGCCCGGTAGCAGAACTCCAACCACATTCCGGCGTGAGCGACAGGTTTCCTACTTTGTTTTGAGGCATTTATGACCAACCTGGCAAATGACGGCGCCTACGTGCTGCCGTTCGAGCAGTTGCGCATGGCGGATGTGGAAGTGGTGGGGGGCAAGAATTCGTCGCTCGGCGAAATGATCTCCCAGCTGGCAGGCGCCGGCGTGCGCGTGCCCGGCGGCTTCGCCACCACCGCGCTGGCCTTCCGCGACTTCCTGGCCCACAACAACCTGACCCAACGCATCTCCGATCGCCTGAAGGCGCTCGACGTCGACGACGTCAAGGCGCTGGCCGAGGCCGGTGCCGAGATCCGCAACTGGGTCGCCACCGCACCGTTCCAGCCGCGCCTGGAACAGGAAATCCGCGAGCACTACGCCCGCGTCGCGGAGCGCGAGGGCGCCGAAGCGTCGTTCGCGGTGCGCTCGTCGGCGACCGCCGAGGACCTGCCCGACGCCTCGTTTGCCGGCCAGCAGGAGTCCTACCTGAACGTCAGCGGCATCGAAGACGTGCTCGACAAGATCAAGCACGTGTTCGCCTCGCTGTACAACGACCGCGCGATCTCCTACCGCGTGCACAAAGGCTTCGCCCATGACGTGGTGGCGCTGTCGGCCGGCGTGCAGCGCATGGTCCGTTCGGACCTGGCCGCGTCGGGCGTGATGTTCACCATCGACACCGAATCGGGCTTTCCCGACGTGGTCTTCATCACCTCCAGCTACGGCCTGGGCGAAACGGTGGTGCAGGGCGCGGTCAATCCGGACGAGTTCTACGTCTTCAAGCCGACGCTGCAGGCCGGCAAGTACCCGATCATCCGCCGCTCGATCGGCTCGAAGCTGATCAAGATGGAATTCACCGCGCCGGGCGAAGCCGGCCGCGTCAAGACCGTCGACGTGCCGAGCGAACTGCGCAACCGCTACTCGATCACCGACGAGGACGTCTGCGAGCTGGCGCGCTACGCGATGACCATCGAGAAGCATTACGGCCGCCCGATGGACATCGAGTGGGGCAAGGACGGCAAGGACGGCAAGATCTACATCCTGCAGGCGCGTCCCGAGACCGTGAAGAGCCAGTCGGCCGGCAAGGCCGAGCAGCGCTTCAAGCTCAAGGGCACCTCGGCGGTGCTGGCCACCGGCCGCGCCATCGGCCAGAAGATCGGCACGGGTCCGGTCCGCGTGATCAACGACCCCAGCGAGATGGAGCGCGTGCAGCCTGGCGACGTGCTGGTTGCCGACATGACCGACCCGAACTGGGAACCGGTGATGAAGCGCGCTTCGGCCATCGTGACGAACCGCGGCGGCCGCACCTGCCACGCCGCGATCATCGCGCGCGAGCTGGGTGTGCCCGCCGTGGTCGGCTGCGGCGACGCCACCGATGTGCTGAAGGACGGCACGCTGGTCACCGTCTCGTGCGCCGAGGGCGACGAGGGCCGCATCTACGACGGCCTGCTCGAGACCGAGGTCACCGAGGTGCAGCGCGGCGAGATGCCGGAGCTCGACGTCAAGATCATGATGAACGTCGGCAATCCGCAGCTGGCCTTCGACTTCGCGCAGATCCCGAACAGCGGCGTGGGCCTGGCCCGCCTCGAATTCATCATCAACAACAACATCGGCGTCCACCCGAAGGCCATCCTCGACTATCCGCAGGTCGACTCCGACCTGAAGAAGGCCGTCGAGAGCGTGGCCCGCGGCCATGCCAGCCCGCGCGCCTTCTACATCGACAAGCTGGCCGAAGGCATCGCCACCATCGGCGCCGCCTTCTATCCGAAGCCGGTGATCGTGCGCCTGTCGGACTTCAAGTCCAATGAGTACAAGAAGCTGATCGGCGGCTCGCGCTACGAGCCGGACGAGGAAAACCCGATGCTGGGCTTCCGCGGCGCCTCGCGCTATATCGCCGAGGACTTCGCCGAGGCGTTCGAGATGGAATGCAAGGCCATGAAGCGCGTGCGCGACGAAATGGGCCTGACCAACGTCGAGATCATGGTGCCGTTCGTGCGCACGCTGGGCCAGGCCGAGAAGGTCGTCGACCTGCTCGCCAAGCACGGCCTGAAGCGCGGCGAGAACGGCCTGCGCGTGATCATGATGTGCGAGGTGCCGTCCAACGCGATCCTGGCCGAGGAGTTCCTGCAGTACTTCGACGGCTTCTCGATCGGCTCGAACGACCTGACGCAGCTGACGCTGGGCTTGGACCGCGATTCGGGCATGGAGCTGCTGGCCAAGGACTTCGACGAGCGCGATCCCGCGGTGCGTTTCATGCTGTCGCGCGCGATCTCGACCGCGCTGCGGCTGAACAAGTATGTCGGCATCTGCGGCCAGGGCCCGTCCGACCATCCGGACTTCGCCGCCTGGCTGGCCAAGGAAGGCATCAAGTCGATCTCGCTGAATCCCGATTCGGTGATCGACACGTGGCGGCAGCTGGCGTCGTAAATTCGATCGACAACGCCAGTCAACGGCACCGTCAGCCGCACCCTACCTCGGTCGGGTGCGGCCATGCCCCCGCAGGCGCCACGGCGCCGCGGGGGTTTTTCGCTTTGGCAGGGCGCGCCCGCGGTCGATGCACATGGGGCCGCGCCCGGCATCAGAACAAGAACAGCAACAACGATATCGAGGGGTGAATCGCCATGGCGGACTACCACATCTGGTTCGGCCTTGCGGTCCTGCTGGTCATTGCGGAACTGGCCAGCCTGACGCTGTATCTGCTGATGGTCGCGCTGGCGGCCGTGGCCGCGGGCATCGCGGCGCTGTCGGGGCTCGGCGTCGCGGCGCAGTTCGGCGTCGCGGCGGTGGTCGCGCTGGTCGGCTTCGCGGCGCTGCGGCGCTCGCGCTTTGGCCGCGCGCGGCGCGGGGCGGCCGCCACCGATCCGAACGTCAATCTCGATATCGGCCAGGAGCTCGATGTACCGGCCTGGGATGCCGATCGGCGTGCCCGGGTGCCGTATCGCGGCGCGCAGTGGCAGGTCGAGCTGGGCGCGCCCGGCGAGGCCCTGCCGGGCCGCTATCGCATCGTCGAGGTCCGCGGTAATACGCTGGTCGTGGTGCCGCGCTAGGCTGCCGCGGGGCAGCACCGCCTTCGTTTTCCCTTCAAGCAACCGATGGAGTCCCCATGCTAGACGTCGCCGGCAGCGTGCTGCCTCTCCTGGTCCTGATCGCCGTGATCGTGCTGCTCGCGCAGAGCTTCAAGATCGTGCCGCAGCAGCACGCCTGGGTGCTCGAGCGCCTGGGCAAATATCGCGCGACGCTGACTCCCGGGCTCAACGTGGTGCTGCCGTTCATCGATCGCGTCGCCTACAAGCACATCCTGAAGGAAATCCCGCTCGACGTGCCCAGCCAGGTCTGCATCACCAAGGACAACACGCAGCTGCAGGTCGACGGCGTGCTGTACTTCCAGGTCACCGACCCGATGAAGGCGTCCTACGGCTCGAGCAACTTCGTCGTCGCGATCACGCAGCTGGCGCAGACCACGCTGCGCTCGGTGATCGGCAAGATGGAACTCGACAAGACCTTCGAGGAGCGCGAGTTCATCAACCACAGCATTGTCAATGCGCTGGACGAGGCGGCCTCGAACTGGGGCGTCAAGGTGCTGCGCTACGAGATCAAGGACCTGACGCCGCCGAAGGAGATCCTGCATGCGATGCAGGCGCAGATCACGGCGGAGCGCGAGAAGCGGGCGCTGATCGCTGCCTCGGAGGGGCGCCGGCAGGAGCAGATCAACCTGGCTTCGGGCGCGCGCGAGGCGGCGATCCAGCAGTCGGAGGGCGAACGCCAGGCGGCGATCAACCAGGCGCAGGGCGAGGCCGCGGCGATCCTGGCGGTGGCCGAGGCCAATGCGCAGGCGATCGAGAAGATCGGCCGCGCGATTCGCGCGGAGGGCGGCGTCGAGGCGGTGAACCTGAAGGTCGCCGAGGAATACGTGAGCGCGTTCGCCAATCTGGCCAAGACCGGCAATACGCTGATCGTGCCGGGCAACCTTGGCGAAATGAGTTCGATGGTGGCGTCGGCGCTGCAGATCGTCAAAAGCCAGAAGAACGCGGGCTAGCTGATTCAGCGACAAGCCAGGCTAGCCCGGCAGGGCGGAGGAGAGGACCGGGCGGCGGGACTTATTCCTTGCCGCCGCTCTTGATGATCCGCGCCTTCTCGCGCTGCCAGTCGCGGTCCTTCTCGGTCTCGCGCTTGTCGAACAGCTTCTTGCCCTTGGCCAGGCCGATCTCGCATTTGACGCGCCCGCGCGTGTAATGCAGGTTCAGCGGCACAAGCGTATAGCCGCGCTGCTCGACCTTGCCGATCAGCTTGCGGATCTCGTCGGCCTTGAGCAGCAGCTTGCGGGTGCGCACCGGATCGGGCTTGACGTGCGTGGAGGCGCTCTGCAGCGGGCTGATATGCGCGCCGATCAGGAACAGCTCGGCGTCGCGCACCACCACATAGCCTTCCTTGATCTGCACGCGCCCGGCCCGGATCGCCTTGACCTCCCAGCCTTCGAGCACGATGCCGGCTTCGTATCGCTCCTCGATGAAATAGTCGAAGAAGGCCTTCTTGTTGTCTGCGATGGTCATGCGTGGTGGTGGATGGTAGGGTGCGGCGGCGCCGTGCTGCGGGCCCCGCCGGTTTGGCGACCGCCGGTGGCGGCCGCTGGTACGATGACTGGCGCCGCGGCCGATGGCGGCGTTCCGGCCGGAGGGTGCGCCAGGGCAGGCGCGCGTCGGCTAAAATCCGGATTCTAGCAAACAGACCGGCCCCGGTTGTCGCCCGTGGACAGCCATCGGCCCAGAACCGTCAACTCATGGCAGACGTCCATAAAACCGTGCTGCTCGGTTATTCGGCCGAGCGAATGTACGACCTGGTCACGCGCGTCGAGGACTATCCCAAGTTCCTGCCCTGGTGCGGCGGCGTGGAAGTGTTCGAGCAGACCGAGACGTTGCTCGACGCCAAGCTGCATATCCATTTCAACGGCATCAAGCAGTATTTCCATACCCGCAATACGCAGCATCGGCCGACCCGCATCGACATGAATTTCGCCGATGGGCCATTCAAGACCTTCAACGGCTACTGGAATTTCATTCCGCTGCGCGAGGACGCCTGCAAGATCGAATTCCATCTGCATTACGAGTTCTCCAGCATCATCCTCGAGAAGATCATCGGGCCGGTGTTCAGCATGATTGCGAATACCTTCGTCGACGCCTTCGTCAAGCGCGCGGAGGTGGTCTATGGCAATAGCTGAGCCGGGCGGGGCGACCGTCCGCGTGGCGGTCTGCCATGCGAAGCCGGACGCGGTGTTCATGAAGGAGATCGAACTGCCCGCCGGCAGCACGATCGCTGCTGCGATCGAGGCCAGCGGCGTGCTGGCGGCCCATCCGGAGCTCGATCCGGCGACACTGCGCGTCGGCATCTTCGGCAAGCTCAAGACGCTGGAAACGGCGGTGCGCGAGGGCGATCGCATCGAGCTCTACCGGCCGCTGGTGGCCGATCCCAAGACGGCGCGACGGCGCCGCGTGCAGAAGGCGCGCGAGGCCGGCACGCGGGAAGGGCAGAAGTGGATGCGCGGCGGCGGCGACAGCGAGGCGGTGGGGCGCTGAACCGTCGGCAGGCGAGGGCGAAAAGCCGCCCCAAGCCAGCCCAATCCGGTCTGTCCCAATCCGGTCGGTCCTGACCCGGCCCTAAGCGATCCGTTTGCCGGCCTGGCCCGATTCGGCGGTTTCGCCGGCTTCGGCGCTTGCAGGCTCACCCGCAGCCGGTGCCGGCGCCGCGGCCTTGTCCCCCGCATGCAGCCGCACCGACCACGCCACGCCGATCATCAGCAGCACGATCGCCGCCAGCTCCAGCGGCCGCGGCCAGCGCTGCTCGTACAGGAAGCCGTAGGCCAGCGCGAACAACGTCTCGAACACGATCATCTGGCCCGACAGCGTCAGCGGCAGCCGCCGGCTGGCGATATTCCACAGGTTGTTGCCGATCAGCGAGGCGCCCAGCGCCACCGCCGCATTGACCCACCAGAACCATTGCCAGTCGCGCCCGCTGCCCGGGGCGGTCAGCACGTCGCGGAACAGCAGCCAGCCCACCAGCGCCAGCAGCGCCGACACGATGCCGGTCGACAGCCCGTACAGCGCCGACCATTCGTTGCCGCTGTATTGCGGATTGCGCTGCAGGTAGCGGGCATTGTCGACGGCGTAGAGCGTCCAGCAGACCAGCGCGCCGGCCGCGCAGACCACGCCGGCCAGCTTCTGCCAGACCGGCCGTGCGGCCTCGGCGGCGGCCGCGCCGTGGGCGCCGTGCCCGCCGCCGGCGAACAGGTCCAGGTTGATGCAGGCGATGCCGACCGCGACCACCAGCAGCGGCAGCAGCAGCCGCGACAGCGGCACCGCGCCGTGGTCGCGCCGGCCCATCACGGTGACGGAGATCGGCAGGATGCCGATGATCAGCGAGGTCGGACCGACCCCGGCCAGTTGCACGCCGAAGGCCAGCAGCACGTAGTAGAGCAGGTTGCCGGTGAAGGCCTGGCGCAGCAGGGCGATGCAGTCGGCGCGGGTCAGCTTGCGGGCGATGCGGCGCATCAGCGGCGCCGCCGCCACCGCGGCCACCAGCCCGTAGGCCAGGTATCGGCCGATCGCCAGTTCCCACGGCGAAAACACCGGCAGCAGTTTCGGCGCGATGAACACCATGCCCCAGAACGCGCCGGCCAGCAGGCCGCACAGTACGCCGATTCCCATCCGTTTTGCCGCGCTGGACGCGCCTCCGCTCAGAAAAGCCTCAAAGCATAGCATTGGCCCGGCAGTTTCCGCGCACGCGGACGTCATGCAAAGGGCGGTTCCTGTATAATTCGATTTTGCGCCTAGAGGAATCGCTATGCGTCTTGTCCAGAAAGCACTCACGTTCGATGATGTGCTGCTCGTGCCGGCCTACTCGGCCGTCCTCCCCCGGGATGTCTCCCTCCGCACCCGCCTGACCCGCTCGATCGAATTGAACATTCCGCTGGTTTCCGCCGCCATGGATACCGTGACGGAAGCGCGCCTTGCGATCGCCATGGCGCAGGCGGGCGGCATCGGCATCGTTCACAAGAACCTGAAGCCAGCCGACCAGGCCCGGGAAGTCGCGCGGGTCAAGCGCTTCGAATCGGGCGTGCTGCGTGATCCGATCACCATTTCGCCGGACATGAAGATCCGCGACGTGATCGCGCTGTCGCAGCAGCACGGCATTTCGGGCTTCCCGGTGCTGGAAGGCAAGACCGTGGTCGGCATCATCACCAACCGCGACCTGCGCTTCGAGGAAGAACTCGACGCCCCGGTGCGCGCCAAGATGACCCCCCGCGAGAAGCTGGTCACGGTGGCCGAGGGTGCCAGCCTGGACGAGGCCAAGCGCCTGATGAACCGGCACCGCCTGGAGCGCGTGCTGGTCGTCGACGACGCCTTCCAGCTGCGCGGCCTGATCACCGTCAAGGACATCCAGAAAGCGGTCGAGCACCCGCTGGCGAGCAAGGACGACCATGGCCAGCTGCGCGTCGGCGCGGCGGTCGGCGTCGGCCCGGACAACGACGAGCGTGTCGAACTGCTGGTCAAGGCCGGCGTCGACGTGATCGTGGTCGACACCGCCCACGGCCATAGCCAGGGCGTGCTGAACCGGGTCCGCTGGGTCAAGGACAACTTCCCGCACGTGCAGGTGATCGGCGGCAATATCGCCACCGGCGAGGCCGCCCGCGCGCTGGTCGAGCATGGCGCCGACGGCGTCAAGGTCGGCATCGGCCCGGGCTCGATCTGCACCACGCGTATCGTCGCCGGCGTCGGCGTGCCGCAGATCACCGCGGTGTCGAACGTGGCCGAGGCGCTGGCCGGTACCGGCGTGCCGCTGGTGGCCGATGGCGGCGTCCGCTACTCGGGCGATATCGCCAAGGCGCTGGCAGCAGGTGCGCATACCGTGATGATGGGCGGCATGTTCTCGGGCACCGAGGAAGCCCCGGGCGAAGTGTTCCTGTACCAGGGCCGCTCGTTCAAGAGCTACCGCGGGATGGGGTCGGTCGGCGCGATGAAGGACGGCGCGGCCGATCGCTACTTCCAGGAAGACAACACCGCCAACGTCGACAAGCTGGTCCCCGAAGGGATCGAAGGCCGCGTGCCCTACAAGGGCTCGGTGATGGCCATCATCCACCAGCTGACCGGCGGCGTGCGCGCCTCGATGGGTTATTGCGGCAGCAGCTCGATCGCCGAATGGCACGAGAATGCGCAGTTCGTGCAGATCACCGCGGCCGGCATGCGCGAGTCGCATGTCCACGACGTGCAGATCACCAAGGAAGCACCGAACTACCATATCGACTGACGTCAGCGACTGACCGGCGAACGCCGCGCCATTCGCGATGCCAGTGATGCGCGGCTGCACGGCCTGAAGGCGGTGCAGCCGCGCGTCATATCCGGGCCGCGCATTGCACGCGTAACACGCGGGCCGGCCGGCGATGCTGACCGGCCCGCTGGTTTTTCGCGGTTTCAGTTGTCGGTCCGCCAAATTGTTGGTCCGCTCGTCAGTCGGGAATCAGTCGGGAATCAGTCGGAATCAATCGACGTCAGTCCGCCAAGGAGAATCGATGAAGGTCCTGCTCCGCGCCGTGTTGTTCTTCGATGCCCTGTTCGACCTCGCGCTCGGCGCCGTGCTGCTGCTCGCGCCGTTCGCCACCTTCTATGCCGCGTTGCAACTGCCGCAGCCGCAGCCGGCGCTGTACGGCCAGCTGCTCGGCATGGCGCTGCTCGGCTTCGCCTGGCTGCTGGCCCAGGCGGCGTTCCGCGGCCAGCTGACGGTGCCGGTCGCACGCATGGCCGGGCCGGTCAATCTGGCCAGCGCGGTGCTGATCGCGGCCTGGCTGCTCTTCTTCGATCTGCCGGTGCAGGGCGCCGGCCGGATCTGGCTCGGACTGCTGGCCGCGATGCTGGCCTTCTTCGCGCTGGTGCAGATTACGCTGGCCAAGCGCATCCGCAATCGCGAGCGCGAGGAACTGCTGCGCCGCGAGGCCGAACTGGCGGCGGCCAACCGTCCCGCGGCCGCCGCCCCGACCATTCATCCAACCCCATCCCCCGAAGTCCGGCGCGAGCCGGTCATCACGCCGCCGCCCGGCTACGGTCCCGGCACCGAAGTGGTGACCGATGTCGAACCGGTCGACACGTCAATCGCTCCCCATCATGCACGACAAAATCCTCATCCTTGATTTCGGCTCGCAAGTTACGCAGCTGATCGCGCGACGCGTCCGCGAGGCGCACGTCTATTGCGAGATCCATCCGAACGACGTGTCGGACGAATTCGTGCGCGAGTTCGCGCCGAAGGGCATCATCCTGTCGGGCAGCCACGCCAGCACCTATGAGGACCATCAGCTGCGCGCGCCGCAGGCGGTGTGGGACCTGGGCGTGCCGGTGCTGGGCATCTGCTACGGCATGCAGACCATGGCCGTGCAGCTGGGCGGCAAGGTCGAGTGGAGCGATACCCGCGAATTCGGCTACGCCGAGGTCCGCGCGCACGGCCATACCGAGCTGCTGAAGGACGTGCAGGACTTCGTCACGCCGGAAGGCCACGGCATGCTGAAGGTCTGGATGAGCCACGGCGACAAGGTTACCGAACTGCCGCCGGGCTTCAAGCTGATGGCGTCGACGCCGAGCTGCCCGATCGCCGGCATGGCCGACGAAGCGCGCGGCTACTACGCCGTGCAGTTCCACCCCGAGGTCACGCACACGGTCAAGGGTCGCGAAATGCTGGAGCGTTTCGTGCTGAAGATCGCCGGTGCCAGCCCCGACTGGGTCATGCGCGACCATATCGCCGAGGCGGTGGCCAGGATCCGCGAGCAGGTCGGCGACGAGGAGGTGATCCTCGGCCTGTCCGGCGGCGTCGATTCGTCGGTGGCTGCGGCGCTGATCCATCGCGCGATCGGCGACCAGCTGACCTGCGTGTTCGTCGACCACGGCCTGCTGCGCCAGGACGAGGGCAAGCTGGTGATGGAGATGTTCGCCGGCCGCCTGCACGCCAAGGTCGTGCACATCGACGCCTCGGAACAGTTCCTCGGCCATCTGGCCGGCGTCACCGATCCCGAGCAGAAGCGCAAGATCATCGGCCGCGAATTCGTTGAGGTGTTCCAGGCCGAGGCGAAGAAGCTGACCCGCGCCAAGTGGCTGGCCCAGGGCACGATCTACCCCGACGTGGTCGAGTCCGGCGGCACCAAGACCAAAAAGCAGACCACCATCAAGAGCCACCACAACGTCGGCGGCCTGCCGGAGACGCTGGGCCTGAAGCTGCTAGAGCCGCTGCGCGACCTGTTCAAGGATGAAGTGCGCGAACTCGGCGTCGAACTTGGCCTGCCGCCCGAAATGGTCTACCGCCATCCGTTCCCGGGCCCCGGCCTGGGCGTGCGGATTCTCGGCGAGGTCAAGCGCGAATATGCCGACCTGCTGCGCCGCGCCGACGCGATCTTCATCGAAGAGCTGCGCGGCACCATCGCCACGGCGCAGGACGCCGCCGCAGGCCTGTGCACTGAAGACCAGGTCGGCAAGAGCTGGTACGACTTGACCAGCCAGGCCTTCGCCGTGTTCCTGCCCGTCAAGTCGGTCGGCGTGATGGGCGACGGCCGCACCTACGACTACGTCGTCGCGCTGCGCGCGGTGCAGACCACCGACTTCATGACGGCGCATTGGGCGCATCTGCCGTACGCGCTGCTGGGCCGCTGCTCCAACCGGATCATCAATGAAGTGCGGGGTTTGAACCGGGTCGTCTATGACGTTTCGGGGAAGCCGCCGGCGACGATCGAGTGGGAGTGAACCAGCGTTCAGAGCTGGTCTGCACCACGCACCGCCAAGACACACCGAAGCCCGCGTAACCGCGGGCTTTTTTCATTCTCAGCCCGACACTGTCCAGCAAGCTCAACCCTTCTCGTGGTCGTTGCCACCGTGCGCGGCGATGAACATGGCGACAGCCGACCGGCAATAGGATTCGATTTCGTTGTCGTCCTGTGCTCTCGCCTCATCGAAGCGTGCGATGAGCAGGAGATCGGATCCCTTGAAAAGCGCGGCAAACAAGCGGGCGGACCGGAGAGGATCGGGCACGTTCAGTACCGCCTTCGCGTGCAACTGACGCAACAGGGCCTCGATTTGGGCGATGACATGGGCGGGGCCGGCTTCGTAATGGCGCTTGCTTAACGACTTTTGATTCGTCTTGTCGGCCATGATCATGGCTTCGACACTGCGCACGTCCGGGTTCAGCAGCGTGCGGAGCAGGGATGATCCCACCGCCATCAGCTGGTCTTCGGCCGAACCGTCGACGCCTTCAAGAAGGGCCTGTGGTGCGAACTGATGGCAGCGGGCCGCGATGGCCGCGCTGAACAGCGCCTCCTTGTTCTCGAAGTGCCGATAGATGCTTAGCTTGGATATCTTCGCGCGCTGGGCGACCTTGTCCATCGTCGTCGCCTGAAAACCCAATTCCACAAAGAGTTCGCACGCGGCGTCGACGATCGTTTGGCCAAGCGCCTCGTTGGCGGGCCGCCCGCGCCGGCCCTGGTTGTTTTCGGTCACGACAATTCCAGTACTTGACAGTATTCAAATTCGTGCATTACGATACCATTAAGTATCGTAAATGGTCAAGCACGGAGCCCATCACCATGAATGACGTCATCATCATCGGCGGCAGCTTTGCCGGGCTCGCCGCCGCCCTGCAGCTCGGCCGTTCCCGCCGCAAGGTCACCGTTCTGGATACCGGCCTGCCGCGCAATCGCTTCGCCGACCACTCGCATGGCCTGCTGGGCCACGATCACAAGCCACCGCTCGACATCCTGGCCGAGGCGCGGCAGCAGCTGATGCGTTATCCCACGATCAGGCTGGTCAGTGCCCGGGCCGAGAGCGTCTCCGGCGCCATCGACGATTTCTCGGTCCTCACTGGCGATGGCGAAAGCCTTGCGGCGCGCCGCCTGATCCTGAGCTATGGCGTCGCGGACCAGATGCCTGATGTTCCGGGCTTTGCCGAAAGCTGGGGCACGTCCGTCGTGCCTTGCCCCTATTGCGACGGCTTTGAAGTCGCCGGCCGGCATTGGGGCCTCGTCTGGTCCGGCCCGCCGTCGCACAACCATGTCAGGCTGTACCAGGACTGGACCGACACGTTGACGGTCTTCGCCAATGGTCACGACCTTTCACCCGATATCCGGGCCGATCTGGCGCACCGCAATATACCTGTCGTCGATGGCCGGATCACCGAAATTGACCATGACGAGAGCCATAACACCACCGTCAAACTCGATGCCGGCGCCAATGTCGCGGTCGACATCCTGTTCGCGCATCCGCGCAACAAGCCGTCCGCAAGCCTGCATGAATCGCTGGGCC
Source organism: Cupriavidus cauae (assembly GCF_026210475.1). Classification (NCBI taxonomy): domain Bacteria; kingdom Pseudomonadati; phylum Pseudomonadota; class Betaproteobacteria; order Burkholderiales; family Burkholderiaceae; genus Cupriavidus; species Cupriavidus cauae. Next base: position 2,730,028 of record NZ_CP080293.1, on the reverse strand, counting down.
TTGCCACGGTCGATACGCCCCTGGGCATCGCCCTCAAAGTCGACGAGCGCCGCGAAACAAGCATGCCCGGCGTCTACGCCGCGGGCGACCTCGCCAACCCCCTGATGCACTCGGTCACCACGGCATCATGGCAGGGCGCGATGGCCGGTATCTTCGCCCAGCAATCGATGGTGACTTGAGAGCACAGGGTTGGCTCGAGACGATACGCGCCTTCGCATCGGTTCGGATCGTCCTTGTCTTGATCGACGGGTAGCTGGTTGAGCAGCTCCAGCGATGACGGACTACCCTGGACGGCGGTCCGTCATTCCTCCGGTAGTCGTCCACGAGGTTGAAGCGGTCGAACCGCCGGCGGTAGTCCCGGGCCGTCGGCCGCCATGCTTCCGGCAGATTACGAACGGCCGTCACTCCGGCTCAATCCCGGCCCCCTTGACGACACGGCCCCATTTCTGGATTTCGGCATTCTGAAACGCGCGCAGCTCCGCGGCCGTCGTGGTCCAGGGCTGTGTCGCGGAATTGCGGAAGAAGGCGCGCGCTCCCGCGCTGCCGACCGCCGTAATCAGTAGCTGTCGCAGCCTCGCGGCAACGGGGGCGGGCGTTCCTGCCGGCACGTAGGCGGCGAACCAGTACCCCATGTCGTAGCCCTTGATGCCGGCCTCATCCAGGGTCGGTATGTCCGGAAGCTCGGGCAGCCTTTCCCGGGTGGACGCGCCAAGTGCGCGGAGTTTGCCCGATCTGATCTGCGACAGGCCGGTGACCGTGTCGATGACCATCATGTCGATATGACCGCCGAGCAGATCGTTCAGGGCGTTTGGATTGCTGTTGTATCCGACCCAGACGATGTCCGTACCGGTCAGCTGCTTGAGCATTTCGCCCGCCATTCGGCTGGAGGAATTGCCGCTGCCGAAGCTCAGTTTTCCTCTCGCCTTCCTGGCTGCCTGCAGCAGATCGTCGACGGTGCGGAAAGGCGCGTCGGCGCGCACGACGAGCACCTGACCGCCACGCCCCAATCCCGTCAAGGGCAGGAAATCCGCGATCGGGTCGTAGGGCAGTTTCTTGAAAAGGTGGGGATTGGCGGCTTGCGTCGTGTTCGTCGTAATCAGCACGGTGTAGCCGTCCGCGGCGGCGCGGGCAACATGCTGTGCGGCAATCATGCCGCTGGCGCCGGGCCGGTTTTCGACGACGACGGCCTTCCCGGTCTGCTGTGCCGTCGACGCCGACAGGGCGCGCGCGAGCAGATCGGTCGCGCTGCCGGCGCCGAACGGCACGACAAAGGTAATCGGCTTTTCCGGAAAGTCGGCCGCCCGTGCCGATATGGCGCAGGCCAGGCCGATGACCGCCGATGCCATCGCGGCTGCCAGACGGGCGATGCGTGTTGTGGTCCGGATCATGGTGTTTGTCTCCTGTTATATGGGACGCGGCGTGCGAGCGGCTTCACCGTGCCATGCACCTGTCCCGAGCGAGCGCCGTAGCTGCGCCTTCAGCGGGATTGCGGGTAGAGGTGGCGTCGTGCGCGGCGCCCCAGGAAATCCCGCACGGCAGCCTTGTGCTCGTCACCGCAAAGCAGGATCGCCTGCATCGCGGCCGCAGTCTCCAGCGCCACGGGCAGCGTCGTTTCGGCCGCGTCCAATACCAGGCGCTTGGCCATGCGCAGGGCCTGGGGCGGGCTGGATGCGATCCGGCGCGCCATGGTGGTACTGACTTCGTCCAGCGCCTCGGGCGAAACGACACGGGACACCATGCCAAGCTGCAAGGCCGTAGGCGCATCGACAAATTCGCTGGTCAGCGTCAGTTCCAGCGCCTTTGCCGTTCCGACCAGCCGGGTCAGGAACCACGCGCCGCCGATGCCGGACACGAGGCCCAGCCGCAGAAAGCTCTCGGCGAAGGTGGCCCGCTCGCTCGCGACGCGCAGATCGCACATCAGCGCCAGGTCGCAACCCGCCCCGATCGCTGCCCCGTTGACCGCGGCGATCGACGGCACCTGCAGTGCCTGCAGGGCATGGGTGATTCGGTGCAACGTGGCTTTCAGCCGCGCCCGGACCTGCGTCGCGGAACCCTGCATCAGATCCGATCCGCTCTCCATGTCCTTGACGTTGCCGCCGGTGCAGAAATACTCGCCGGTGGAGCGCAGCAGTACGCAATGGACGTCTGGCAGGCGATTGGCGGCCTCAAGGGCTTCGGCAAGCGCCTCGGCCATGGCCACCGACATGGCGTTGCCCGTGCCAGGGTCATTGAGGCTCAATGTGAGGACGCCTTCGCCGATGTCTTGCCGAACCAGCGTGTCGGGCAGGGCGTTGGAGGGGCGCATTGCGCGGGCTTCTTCCGATTTCATCGACGTATCCTGGGTCATGTGGATGTGGTGTGGTGAACGACGAGGACGCCGCGCTCGCGCATGGCGTCGATTTCAGGCCGCGTATAACCGCATTCCTCGAGGACATCGGGACCATGCTGGCCCAGGGTAGGCGCGGGCATATCGCGATCCTCTGCACTGGCCGCGTGGGCAGGCCCCGGCGCGAAGCCGGGCATGCGCACCTTCCCGGCGAGCGGGTGGTCAACCCAGCTGTCGAGGCCGCTGGCTGCGTACTGAGGGGATCGCAGCACCTCCTGGTAGCTCGCAACGGGCGCACACAAGATGTCGTGCGCGGCCAATTCCTGCATCCATGCTTCGGTGGTGCGCTGCTGGAACAACGGCGTCAGTACCTGGCGCAGCGCGTCGCGGTGTGCGACGCGGTCAGCATTGCCGGCGAAGCGCGGGTCGTTTTCGAGGTCAGGCGCTCCGAGGACTGCGCATAGTGCTTGCCAACGCTTCGGGTGGTAGGCAGCGACCATGATCCAGCCATCACGCGTCTGGTACGCTTCATTGGGCGCCGCGTACGGGGCTGCGCTGCCCGTCCTCGCAGGCAGCGCGTTCGTGGCGAAGTACGATGCGTAGCCGATCTGCTGCAGCATCAGCGTCGCGTTGTACAGGCTGATGTCGAGGTACTCGCCTTGGCCGCCTTGCCGGGCAGCGTTGACCGCGGCAAGGACGGCGATCGTCGCCAGATAGCCAGCCACCATATCTGCGACCGGGATCGCGACCTTCATGGGCTCGCTGTGCGCGGTGCCAAGCGTGCTCATCAGCCCGCTGGCGGCCTGGATGATTCCGTCCACACCGGCGCGATCGCGCATCGGCCCGGTTTGGCCATAGGCGGAGATCGAGCAGTACACCAGTTTGCGGTTGCTGCGAGCGACCGTGTCATAGTCCAGGCCCAATGCCTGCATGACGCCCGGCCTGAAGTTCTCGACCACCACGTCCGCGCCCTGGATCAGGCGACGGGCAACTTCGCGGCCATCCGCGCATTTCAGGTCCAATGCGATGCCGCGCTTGTTGCGGTTGACGCTCAGGTACACCGCGCTTTCACCCGCTATCCAGGGTGGGCCGATCTGCCGCCCCAATTCGCCACAGGGCGGTTCGACCTTGATGACATCGGCGCCCATGTCGGCAAGCATCATGGTGCAAACGGGTCCCGCGAGGACATGCGAAAAATCGACGACCCGCAGTCCTCGCAAGCTGCGCTTCAACATATCCTGCCTCCCGGATGACACGGCCTCGCTGGTGGCCGCGATCAGTTGTCATGCGGGCAGAATAGGCAGGGGGACCCGGGCCGGCAATCGACTTTATGGGCCGTACGCTTTGACTTTTTGTAAAGGGGATCGCCCGGGCGGATCAGGTTGCTACGAGAGTGGCCAGCCAATCGCGAAATGCGCGCAATGCGCTTGACTGCGGTTTGCCCGTCGGCCACGCGAAGTAGTATGTGTAGTCGCCGCGATCGAGCGTCTGACCGAGTGGCGCCACCAGCGTCTGGTCCGCCAGCTCTTTCTCGATCAATGCCTTCTGCGCGATGGCCACGCCATGCCCTTCGATTGCCGCCTGATAGGCAAGCAACGATGTCTCGTATTTCATGCCATGGGTAGGACTGACGTTGCGCAAGCCTGCCGCGCGCAGCCATAGCATCCAGTCGTCGGGGCGCGCCATCGAGTGGAGCAAGGTCTGCGTGGCCAACTGCTTCTTGTGCGTCAGGCGCACGGCAGGCGAGGTGACGGGAACAAGCTCGTTGCGAACCAGCTGCAGCGTTCGCATTCCCGGCCAACGCCCGTCGCCCAGTTGTATGCCTGCGTCGATGTCCTCGCGCTCGAAGTCCAACGGCGCGAACGAGGTCATGAGCTGAACGTCGATGTCCTTGTGCAGCTGGTGAAAGCTCGCCAACCGGGGGATCAGCCAGCGCACCGCGAACGTGGCGGGCGATCTGATCCGCAAGGTGTTCCGGCCAGGGCTGCTGTTGGTCACCGCCAGGGTGGCTTCCCGCAATGTCTCGAACAGCGGTATCAGGTCGGAAAGGTAACGCGCGCCGGCCGGCGTCAATTCCAGCCCGCCGTGGACGCGGACGAACAGAGGCGTTCCGAGGTAGCTCTCCAGCGCGCGTACCTGCCTGCTGACCGCGGCGGGCGTGACACACAACTCATCGGCGGCCTTGGAAATGCTGAGCAGCCGCCCGGTGGCTTCGAATGCTCGGGCCGGATTCAGTGGGGGAAGCAGGGCGCGACGGACCATGGCAGTAACAGGAGGCGTACGCTGAGTGGTCGTCACTATAACGCCCTGTCCCCCGTGGAGTCAGGACGCCAGTCCGGCCATCAGCACGTATTTGACCTCGACATACTCCTCGATCCCGTAGTAGCTGCCTTCGCGCCCGTAGCCCGAATGCTTGACCCCGCCGAATGGCACCGAGGCGGTGCCCACCGAACCGGAATTCAGGATCACCATGCCCGCCTCGATATCGCGGGACAAGCGAAAGGCTCGGCCGAGATCGCGCGTGCAGGCATAGGCCACGAGTCCGTATTCGGTGTCGTTGGCTCTGCTCACGACTTCGGCTTCATCACGGAAGCGATAGAAGGGGAAGACCGGTCCGAAGATCTCGGTATGGGCAATCGGCATATCGTCATCGAGATCGGTGAGGACGGTGGGTTCATGGAACAGTCCGCCTTTCTCGTGCGGTTTGCCGCCGAGCAGAACTTTGCCACCGCGCCGCTTCGTGTCTTCGACGAGCTGAACGACCTTGTCGAAGCCCGCTTGATTGATCAGTGGCCCGACGACGAATTCCGGCTGCAATCCCTGGTCCACGCGGAATTGGGAGACTTTTTCCACCACGGCGGCGACGACGCGATCGTAGACGCCATCCTGCACGTAGATGCGGTTTGGCGAAATGCAGACCTGGCCGGAATTTCGGAGCTTGGCGGCGATCAGGCCGCTTACGGCGTCGTCCAAATTGGCGTCATCGAAGACGATGAAAGGCGCATTGCCGCCCAATTCCAGTGTCATCTTTTTCAACGCCTGCCCGCTGGCCTCGGCCAGCAGTTTGCCGACGGCGGTGGAGCCGGTGAACGAGATCTTGCGGATCCGGTCGTCGCTGGTAAAGAGCGCACCGATCTCTTGCGGGTTGCCGGTGACCATTTCGAATACGCCCTCCGGAATGCCCGCCTTGCGCGCGTACTCGAGCAGCTTGTACGCGGTCAGCGGCGTTTCTTCGGAGGGCTTGATGACCATGGTGCAGCCCGCCGCCAGTGCCGTCGCGACTTTGCGCGTGATCATCATGAAGGGAAAATTCCACGGCGTGATGGCCGCAGTCGGTCCAACGGGCTCTTTGATGACCATCACGGCGGCATCATTCGCGTGGGACGGGATGGTGTCGCCATAGACCCGCTTGGCTTCCTCGGCATACCACTCGATAAAGCCGAGCCCGTAGTCGATTTCGCCCAGTGCTTCGGCAAGGCACTTGCCGTTTTCCCTGACCATCAATTCGGCAAAGACCTGCTTGTCGTCCCTGACGAGTTCGAACCAGCGGCGAAGCAGCTCGCTGCGTTCCCTGGCGAGTTTGCGCGACCATGCCGGAAATGCGCCGCAGGTCCTGTCTATTGCCGCCTTTACCGCCGCGCCGTTCATGTGGGGCGCGGCCCCGACGCGCGATCCGTCTGCAGGGTTGAGTACGTCGATCATGAGAGTTCCACCGCTCCAGTTGATAGCAATGCGCGCCGCGTCACCACGACGCGGCCTGGCGCTGCGGATTGAATAATGGAATCAAGCTGCGCATGACTCCATGGCAACGGGTCTCTGATGTTTGCCTGATCCTATGAGCGGCAAGAATTCCGGCAAAGGTGCTGGTAAGCTACGCCGCAATGCAGACAAGGGATTCAAGCCATGGCTCGATCTGGCAAAAGCGAGGCGCCAAGCCAGGCGATGTTGGTACAGCGGATGGTGTCCATGCTGGCAGCGCTCGCGCCGCGCGAAGGATATAACCTGTCGGCGTTGCCCGATGTCCGATTCCTGCGTTCCAACCGCCCATTGAAAGCGGTGCCGGTGCTCTACGATCCCGGAATCGTGATCGTTTGCCAGGGCAGGAAACGCGGGTATTTCGGCGATCGGATTTACCTGTACGACGATCGGCATTACCTGGCCGTTTCGGTGCCGGTGCCATTCACCATGGAAACGGACGCCAGCGAAACCGAGCCGCTGCTGGCGATCTACATGCATCTCGATTTCAAGCTCGCCGCCGATTTGATGTTGCAGATCGACCAGCATGGCGGCATGGAACCGACCGAGCCCAGAGGCATGATGTCCAGCCCGATGGACAGCCGGCTATGCGAATCGCTGGTTCGATTTCTTGAGGCGATGAGCCGGCCTCTGGAAGCCCAAATTCTTGGCCCGGCGCTGCTGCGCGAGATCTACTTCCATGTGTTGACCGGGGAGCAAGGGGCGTCGATGCGCGCCGCGCTGTCCATGCATGGACAGTTCGGCAAGATTGCGCGAGCGTTGCGCCGGATCCATGCGTCTTTCCATGTCGACGTCAGCGTCGAGCAGCTGGCGCGCGAAGCAGGGATGAGCGTTCCTGCCTTCCACGCTCACTTCAAGGCCGTCACCAGGACGTCTCCGGTGCAGTACCTGAAGTCGATACGGTTGCATCAGGCTCGCCTGCATATGGTCCGCAGTGGCATGACCGCGGCAGCCGCCAGTGCCGAAGTCGGCTATGACAGCCCCTCGCAATTCAGCAGGGAATTCAAGCGCCTGTTCGGGCGAAGTCCTGTCGAAGAGGTCAAGCGGATGAAGGCGGAATTTGCCGTGCCGCCCCCGCATGCTGGCTCGCCGTTTGTGTCATCGCACTGATGCTACTGATCGCGCTTGTTGCGAGCGGTCCGGCGCTTGGCGTGCAAGCATGCGGCGACGGCCGCGGCCCCCGAGAGGCCGCGTAGCCGGATCAGGCCAATGGCGCGCGCCGGCGTTGCGATCGCATCCACCAGGCCTGCAACACGGAGCCGATCACAAAGACGATCAACCACGCGGCCAGCGCGCCGCGCACCACAGGCGATTGCGGGCCGTCGGCAAGAGGATGGGCGGCGGGCAGTCGCGTCAGCGTCTCGTTGATTCCCGGGTACGAGCAGCAGGAAGAAGCTGAACGTGAGACCGAACTGGGACAGGTAGGGTTGGGCGCGGGTCAAGACCGGAATTCGGGGCAGCAACAGCGCGCCGGAGATGGCCAGCAGCGCCAGGATGCCCAGCGCATGGCCGGCGTTGAAGCCTCCGGTGCTGGACAGCCCGAATGACGTCAGTACCGATAGCACCAGCCCAACGAGGTAAGTCTTGCCGGCGTGTGTGGCGCTGTCGATCCTGCAGTGGCGCGCGAAGCTATAGAGGCCAGCGATGACGGGGACGATGCTGATCAGGGTGTGCCCGGACCCCAGGGCGGAAATCGGATGCGGCATAGGACGATGGCTCCTTCAAACCACGGGTTGAAACAACGGGATTCCACGCGCATGGCAACCAACTAGTTGGTCGGTAGCGCAGTGAAAAAATAGCCGGCTCGCGGCCGGTACAAAACAGCGGTCAATTCGCCCCGGTCAGCCGTCGGATCGCCGCTTGCGAGACGGAGGCGAATGCCTCGGGATTATCGAAAGCCCGTGCGGTCAACATGGCGCCGTGCACCGTGGACATGAACGTCTGTGCCTCGACAAGCGGGGTATCGCGCAGATGGAATTGTCCTTTCGCGGCACCGGCTTCAAGGACCGTTGCCAGCCATGCGGTCAGGTCCCCAAAATAGGCTCGCACCTCATGCGCGATCTCTTGCGGGATCATGGGCAATTCGGCGGCAAGCATCGCGCAAATACATATCGGCAAGGTGCCATCGCCTATGCACCGGGACCAGTAATCGATATAGGCCGCCAGCCGCGCCAGCGGATCGCCGATCTGTTGATCGAGCGCGGCCATACCTTGCACTGCCTGCGCCCGGTGCAGCCTGACCACAGTCAGGACCAGGTCCGCCTTGCTCGGAAAATGATGATGGATGCTCGGCTTGCCGATATGCACGCGCTCGGACAGATCCGCATAACTGAATCCGTGATAACCGCCGGCGGCGAGCAATTGCTTCGTATGCTCGGCGATTTCGCTCGCGCGGGGGGAAAGTTCCATATTCATCGGCAATAGGGCTGGATGGTGGAATACGCATGCAAGACATCGCTGATTCGGCTGCCGGGATGCTGTGCTTTGCATTCAACGTTTTGACCAATCTACTAGTTGGTCGGTTGTGTTGTCAAGGCTTTTCGCCCACCCGGCATGGGATGACGCGTGCGACAACGGGACGCCTATTCAGCGGCGTTGGCCGCCTCGCCGAGCTGGGGAGTGCCGGTTCCGCTCCCGATCCGCCACCTCGCGAGCCAACGCGAGGAATGCCTTCATGCCGGCGGAGTGATTGCGCCGGCCGGGGTAGTAGAGGCAAAGCCCCGGCAATGGCGGCGTCCAATCTGCCAGCACGCGAACCAGGCGTCCTGCCTCGATGTCGGCCAGCACGTCCTGCTCCATGAAAAAGCCCAGGCCGATACCCTCGATGACCGCGGCCCGCGCGAGGCTCGCTTCGTCGAGCGTGATCTGGCCGCGCACGTCCACCTGCACCGTCTCGCCGGCCTTCTCGAATCGCCACCGATACAGCGTCCCGTCGGGCAGCCGTACACGCACGCATTGGTGCTTCAGCAGATCGGGAGGGATGCGAGGCTTCCGATGATTCTCGAAGTACACGGGTGAACCCACGACGGCATAGCGTTGAGGCCGTCCGAGTGAAACGGCGATCATGTCGCTCGGCACGAGGTCGGCGACCCGCACGCCGAGATCGAAGCCTTCGGCGACGATATCCACCAATCGGCCTTCGGTGACCAGGTCGACGTTCATCTCCGGGTAGCGGCGGAGGAATTCCAACACCAGCGGGGAAATGATCTCCCGCGCTGCAAATGCGGCGGCATTGATCCGTAGCGTCCCGGCAGGCGTTTCGCGTTGCGAGCCCACGGCCGCCAACGCGCCCTGCATATCCTGCAGCACAGGCCCAACGTTGCCGACGAATTGCCGACCGGCATCCGTCAGCGAGACGCTGCGGGTAGTGCGATTGAACAGGCGAACGCCGAGATTCGCCTCGAGCTTGCCAATGGCATGGCTCAGCGCCGTCGTCGATATCCCGAGATCGATCGCGGCTGCGCGGAACGTTCCACGGCGCGCAATCGCGATGACGGCTTCCAGGTCTTGAAGGGAGGTCCGTTCCATTGTCCCGAATTTTTCATCATGGCATCCGGTTTTATCTTCTTTGTCTGCACAATGGTCAAGCCCTAAACTTCATCCCGAACTTTGCCAGCAAGCAGGAACAGGAGTGAAACGATGAATATTCCGGCCGTTGTGAACGCGTATTTCGAGGCGGACAGGGGCAACGATGCCGAGGCCATCGCACGGGCCTTCGCGACTGATGCGGTGCTTGAAGATGAGGGCACACGGCATCAGGGCGTCGGCGCGATACGCGCGTGGTGGCTGGCGGCCAAGGCGAAATATCGCCACGTCGCCGAGCCGATCGAGATGTCGCGCACAGGCGACGAGATCGCCGTCCGTGCGAGGGTGTCCGGCGAATTCCCGAACAGTCCGATTACGCTGGAATTTCTCTTTACCGTGGAGGGCGACAAGATCGTCGGGCTTCGGATTCATTGATGCCCGGGTTGCAGCGTTCACGTAGGAGCTGCGGGCGGAGCAGCGAAGAAACGGCCTCCCGGGAGGCCTTTTTATCCTCCTGCCGACTCGCTGCTGTCGGCGTACTCAGCCAACGAGAATAGAAGGGTGGCGAAATCGGACAGCCCGAGATCTCTCGTGGTCAGATCCACCATGGCGTCTTCGAGGTCATCGTTCTTCTGCACGGTGACGCCATGCAGTTCGAGAAACGTCAGGCATGTGACAAGACCTGTCCGCTTGTTGGCATCCACGAAGCAGTGCCCTTGGCCAATGGCCCTCGCATAGTGAGCCGCCAGATCGAAGAGGTCATCGACGCCTTCATAGAACTGTGCAGCGGCGACGCGATGGAGCGCACCTTCCAGATATCCCGGGTGCTCGCCGGCCAGCCCGATCTCGGTCTCGAGAATCAGGTCGTGAATCTCACGTACCTGATCTGCAGTGATCGAGATGAAACCTTTGTTCATCGCTTGGCGAGGCGCTTGATCACTTCGTGATGTTTCTGGATGACCTTGCGAGCGGCTTCCTGAACGGTGGATGAGTCAGCGTTCTCGATCACGACGATGCGCCCATCAAGCGAATGTTCGGTCTTCGTGCTTGGTGCGACCTTGTCGGGGCTGGGCGCGCTAGTGACCTTGATTCGTTCCTTGATAGGGACGTTGTATTTGGATAGGGAGACCTTGCTCATTTGAAGCTCCGTCGTATTGCCGGAGTATATCGGCACGATGCCTTCGCCGTGACGACACTACGAGGCCATATCGATGGGGGACGGAAGAAGTGAAGCATTCGCGCGGATTTCCTCAATTTGTTTGTGGAACCTTCACCACCGTCTCCCAAGCCCGCACCACCTCCCCATCCACCGACCGCGGCTCCATCGGAGCCAGCGGTTTTCCGGTGCGCTTGTCGACCAGCACCGAGCGCGCATCCCGCGATCCGAACAGATGCTGCTCGCCCCATTGGCGCAGGGCCACGATCACCGGAAATAGCCGCTCGCCCTTCGGGGTCAGCACATATTCCTGATACGACGTGCCGTCCGATGCCGGGCTGATCTCGAAGATGCCGGCTTCGACCAGCAGGCGCAGGCGATCGGCCAGGATGCTGCGTGCCACGCCGAGCCGCCGCTGGAATTCGCTGAAGCGGCGTACGCCATCGAAGGCGTCGCGCACGATCAGCAGGCACCAGCGATCGCCGACCAAATCCAGCGAGCGGGCAACCGGACAGGTTTCCGTCTGGTTGTCGCGACGTTTTGCCATGGGTACTCCTTCGGTAGGGGGCTGAGTCAGGTCATCTTTTCGTCTTGGTGGTTTCATTTTAAGACCAGTCTGCCTATAATCAAACCAGTCTTGATTTGAGACCACCTTGAGCGCACGTGGGAGGCCACCTTCGAGGCCACCTTCGAGGCCCCCTTCGAGGCCACGTTTGAAGCCAGGCTGGAAACCACGTTTGAACCCACCTCGACGAAAGGAGAAACCATGCCGGGCGAACCGCCGACAGGCCCTGTACCCACGCAACCAACGTCGTCCACGAGCCCGATGCCGAGCGCATTGGTGGCGCTGTTTGCCTGTGCCTGCGGGCTCAGCGTGGCCAACGTCTACTACGCGCAGCCCTTGCTCGACGCGCTCGGCGCGCAGTTCGCGCTGGACCATGCCGCGGTGGGCGGCGTGATCACGGCCACGCAGGTCGGCTGTGCCCTGGCCTTGTTGCTGCTGGTGCCGCTGGGCGATCGCATGGATCGGCGGCGCTTGATGCTGGGGCAGGCCGCTGCACTGGTGGGTGCGCTGATCGCGGTGGCCGCGGCCGGATCTGCGCCGGCTTTGCTGGCCGGCATGCTGGCCGTGGGCTTGCTCGGTACCGCGATGACGCAGGGTTTGATCGCCTACGCCGCGACCGCCGGCGCGCCATCGGAGCGCGGAAGGGTAGTGGGGGCCGCGCAGGGGGGCGTCGTGATCGGCCTGTTGCTGGCGCGCGTGCTCGCCGGCCTGATCGCCGATGTGGCCGGATGGCGCGGCGTGTATCTGTTCTCGGCGCTGGCGATGCTGGCGCTGTCTCTGATCCTGTGGCGTCGTCTGCCGGCACAGACGCCCGCGACAACGCGGCTGAGCTATCCACGACTGATCCTGTCGATGCTGACCTTGCTGCGTCAGGACCGCGTGCTGCAGATCCGGGGCGCGATCGCGATGCTGATGTTCGCCGCGTTCAGCGTGTTCTGGAGCGCGCTGGTCTTGCCGCTGAGCGCGCCGCCTTATGCGCTGTCGCACACGGCGATCGGGGCGTTCGGACTGGTCGGCGTGGTGGGCGCGCTGGCGGCCGCGCGTGCCGGCCGTCTCGCCGACCGTGGCATGGGTCAGCAGGTCACCGGCGGCGCGCTGCTGGTGCTGCTGCTCTCATGGCTGCCGCTGTGGTGGTTCGATTCGCACGGCCTGTGGTGGCTGGTGATCGGCATCGTTGCGCTAGACCTCGGCGGGCAGGCCATCCATGTCGCCAACCAGAGCATGATTTTCGCGGCGCAGCGCGACGCGCACAGCCGTCTCGTCGGCTGTTACATGCTGTTCTATTCGGTGGGCAGCGGGCTGGGCGCCATCGCATCGACATGGGTCTATGCGGCCGCGGGATGGCCGGCGGTCTGCCTGCTCGGCGGTGGGATCAGTGCCACGGCGCTGGCGTTCTGGGCGTTGACGCTGCGCCATATGCCACGGGCTTCGGCGGCCTGCGCGCAACCGGCCTAAGCTGAAGGTTTCGGAGAGGGCGCCGCAAAGGAAATCGCTACGCGTGGCGTCTTCTCCGGCCCACGGAAACGCAGCACACGCAGGACACGCACGCCACGCAGGAGGACGCCATGGACGACGACATCAAGACGATGAGCCGCGAGCAGCTGATCGAAGAAGTGAAGCGATTGCGAGCCGGCATCCGCCGCCATCGGGATGCCTCGGGCCACGACCTGTGCTGGCATCACCCCGACCTGTGGGCCTTGCTGCCCGATGCCGCCACGCATACGCCCGCGGTCCCGGACTGGCCGCAGTTCCTGCGCGGCTGCGTCAGGTACCGCGAGTCGCTGGACCGGCAGTGCCCGCAGGCGCCGCGCATCCAGCAGGAATTTGGCGAGTAGGCCGCGAGTCCGTCAGCACTGCGCCGATCCAAACCAGCGCGCCAGCAGCGTATTGACCTCGCGATGGCGCTCGTACTGGACCCAGTGTCCCGCGCCCGGAACGAGGCACCAGTCCCGATGCGTCGCGGTCCCGGTCAGCCGGCTGGCCGCATCGATCGGCGAGGCGGTGACATCGTGCTCGCCCCACATCAGCAGCGTGGGGCCATGGAACGCGTCCAGCGCGGTTTCCAGCAGCGCCTGCCGCGAGATCGCCTTGCTGCGAAAGCGCGTTGCGCGGCAGGCAAGCTCGTGCACCAGCATGGCGGTCTCGTCGATGCCGCCTTCCTCATGCAGCATCAGCGCGAGCAGGTTATGCCGCAGCGCGACTCGCATGGCGTGCGGATCGTCCTTGCGCCAGTCCATCATCTCCATGCGCTGGCGCCGCGTGCCGCCGTGTCCGGCAGGCCCCAGCAGGGCGAGCCGCGCCGTGCCGCCGCGCCTGGCCGCGACTTGGGCGGCCACCAGTCCGCCGAAGGAAAAGCCGGCGAGCGAGACGATCGCATCCGCACCGACCAGGCGGTCCAGCGTCGCGATGACGGTGCCGACCAGGCGATTGAGCCGATCGGCGGCGTGGGGATCTCCCGGCAGCGCATCGGACTGGCCGAAGCCCGGCAGATCGGGCACCCACAGCGTGTGGGTTGCCGACAAGGGCTCGATATTGCGGACCCAATGCATCCAGTTGCCATGGCCGCCATGGATCAGCACCAGCGGCGGCCCGCCGCCGAACTTGCGCCAGACCATCGCGCGGTCGGCATCGTGCACGACGCAGGTCTCGGCGCGTCGGTCCAGGCGGATCAGTTCGGCGTTCATCGCGGGGGCGAGGGGAAGGGCGGGGGAACTCACGATGTCAGCACGAGGGCATCGACGGCGAGCACACCTTGCCCCTCGGGCAGCACCATCATCGGGTTGACTTCGGCTTCGGCGATGCCGAGCTCCGGGCGCACCGCCAGCTGGGACAGCGCGCAGACGGCCCTGGCCAGCGCCTCGAGGTCGCCGCGGGCCTTGCCGCGCAGCCCCGACACCGTCTTCAGGGCCTTCACTTCGGCGACCATGTCGCGCGCGACCTCGACCGTCACCGGCGCCAGCCGGATGCTTCGATCGCGCGCCACCTCGGCCCAGATGCCGCCGGCGGCCAGCATGACGATCGGGCCGGCGTCCGGATCGATACGGTAGCCGACCAGCACCTCGGTCAGGCCCTTGGTCATCGGCTGCACCAGGACTTCATCGCATCGCACGGTCGGCGCGCGCTCGGCCACGTTGGTCTGCAGCGCCGCCAATGCGTTTTCCAGTTGACGGGCGTCCTGAATGCCGAGCACCACGCCGCCCACTTCGGTCTTGTGCGGAATCTCCGGCGAGCAGACCTTGGCGACCACCGGATAGCCGAAGGGCAGCGCCGGCACGGGGCCGTCGATCGGCAGCGTGATCGCCGGCGCGTACGGCACGCCGAGCCGTTCCAGCACGGCGTAGGCCTGCGCTTCGCTGAGCCCGCGCGGCGGCCGATTGCGCTTCGGTTGCGCCGCGGGTTGAATGCCGGGAGCGCGTCGTGCCAGCACCGCGGCAATGGCATCGGCACACGGTTCGGGCGAACGGAAGCATGGCACGCCGGCGGCCGTCAGCGCGGCCAGCGCCTCGGGTGCGTCGGGCACCAGCATCGCGGCCAGCGGCTTGGCGCTGTCGGCGCTGTCGATGATCGGCTTGACCGCGAGCTGCGGCTGGAAGCGCGCCGAGGAGCCGACGACGGCCAGCACGATATCGAACTCCGGTGCCTCGAACATGATGTCGAGCGCCGTCTTCATGACCTTGTAGTTGGTGCCGGCCAGCGTCAGGTCGAGCACGCGTCCCGGCGAGACCGCGATACCGGCTGCGGCCAGCTTGTCGAGCGTCGCCGGGGAGGCCGGTTCCACCACCACATCGCGGATACCGAGCTGATCGACGACCATCGCCGCGCCGCCGCCCGTGGTGGTGACCACGCCCACGCGGCGTGGCTGCGGGCGTGGCGGGCTGTGTGGCGGGCTGTGTGGCGTGCTGCGTGGCTGGCTGTGTCGCTCGCTGTGTGGCTCGCTGTGTGACGGCGTACCCGGCTGCGCCAACGGAATGCGCCGTGCCAGCGGAAACGCTTCCAGCAGCGCTTCCAGCACGCCGACGCGCGCAATGCCGAGATCCTTCAGGAAGGCATCGGCGATATCGTCCTCGCCGGCCAGCGCGCCGGTATGGGTCGCGGCCATTTCGGCGGCGGCGGCCGATCGCCCGAGCTTGTAGGCAATCACGGGTTTGCCGCGCCGGGCGGCCTCGATCGCGAAGGCACGCAGCTTGTCGCCGTGGCGCAGGCTCTCGAGAAACAGCAGGTAGCCGTCGATCGAAGGATCGTCCAGCGTGGCGGAGCAGATTTCGCCGATGCACAGGTCGGCCTCTCCGCCGACCGACACCAGTCCCGCAAAGCCGACGCCGCGCGCCTTGCCGCGCGAGACCAGCGAGCCGATCATGCTGCCGCTGTGCGAGGCGACGAACACCCGTCCCCGCGGCAGTTCCGGCTCGGCGAAGGCCGCATTGGCGGTCAGCACGACGCCGGCCCGCGGATGGATGACACCGAGGCTGCTGGGGCCGAGCACGCGGATGCCGGTCTGCCGGCTCAGGGCATGCAGTTCCGCTTCCCTGGCCGCGCCTTCGGGCCCCGACTCGGCAAAGCCGCTGGCGAGGATGGTCACCACCTTGACGCCGAGGCGGGCGCTCTCGCGCACCACATCGAGCACGGTCTCGGTCGGCGTCAGCACGAACACGTGGTCGGGCACCTGCGGCAGCGAAGCCAGGCTCGGGTAGGCGGTTTCGCCCTGCACCGTATCGCGATTCGGATTGATCGGATAGATCGTTCCGCGATAGCCGGCGGCACGCAGGAATTTCAACGGCCGTCCCGCGGTCTTGGCCGGGTCGTCGGAGGCGCCGAACAGCGCCACGCTGCGCGGAGACAGCAGCGCCTGCGCGAGGGCGGAGTCGATGTGGCCGGATGCTGCAGAGGTTGAATTCATCGCAACTGGAAACGGGGTATGAGGAAAGTCGGTGCGGTCGGCTGGCCTGCTCAGTTTGTGGCTGGCCTGGGCGGGCGCTGCGGGAACGATCGGCCGAACACGCCCTCGGCGATGCGATTTTTCAGCATCTCGATCGAGCCGCCGGCGATCATCCATCCGCGGATGCGGCGCAGGCAATATTCGACGATCGATTCCTGGCTGTAGCCCATGCCGCCCATGATCTGCAGCGCCTCGTTGGCGACGTCCCAGCCTGCCTGGTTGCAGGCCAGCTTGGCCATTGCCGTGCTATGCGCGGACGGCAGGCCGTGCTCGCCCTCCATGGCCGCGCGATACAGCAGAAGCTGGGCGGATTCGAGCTTCATAGCCATCTCCGCGAACTTCCATTGAATCCCCTGGAATTCGCACAATTCGCGACCGAACTGCTTGCGCACCATCGCATGTTCGCGCGCGACGTTGAAGCAGTGGCGGCCGAGCGCGAGGGCGCGCGACGAGTTGCCCAGCCGCTCGACGTTGAAGCCGGCGATCTGGCGCTTGAAGCCGCCTTCGCCAAGCAGCAGGTTGTCGGCGGGAATGCGGCAGTCCTCGAAATAGAGCTGGCACCATTGCTCGCCGCTCATGAATTTCGACGGCTCGCCGACCTGGAAGCCCGGCGCGCCGCGTTCCACCAGCACCGAACCGATGCCGTTGACGCCGGGGCCGAAGCGTACGTAGATCAGGAACAGCTCGGCCTCGGGGCTGTGCGTGGAGAAGATCTTGCTGCCGTCGATCACGTAGTGGTCGCCGTCGCGGCGCGCGGTGGTGCGCAGCTCGGTGACGGCGGAGCCGGCCTCCGGCTCGGTCATGCCGAGCGCGATCAGTTTGCGGCCGGCGAGCAGATCGGGCAGGAAGCGCGCCTTCTGTTCGGGCGTCGCGTATTCGACGAAGGTGCGGATCGGCCCGAAATTGCCGGCCTGCACGATGTCCGCGCTCTTCGGGCAGACCAGCGCGATTTCCTGGATCGCGATGACCGCGTGCATCAGCGTGCCGCCCTGGCCGCCGTCCTCTTCGGGGAAGGCGATGCCGAGCAATCCCTGCTCGGCCAGCATGCGTGCCGCGTCCCACGGGTACTGGGCGGAATGCGCGCGCTGCAGCGCGCCGGGCGCGAGCTTGTCCTGGGCGAACCGGCGCACCGATTCCGCAAATGCCTGATGCTCTTCGCTGAGTTCAAAGTTCATGTCGATGTCTCGGGATGGGGCGGAAGCCAGGCATCAGCTTCCGCTATCCCGAGACGGTTGTGAACTTCGTGTTTGGAGGGCAGGTAGAACTTATCGTCATACCTGGAGCCGCGTGCGGCCGCGTCGGGCGATGCGCGGCGCTCGACGCGCGTCCTTCATTTCGCCGCACGCTGTTCGCGCGCCACGGTGTCGAGCAGCCAGTCCCGGAATGCCGTCACCTTGCGGGACTCGCGCTGCACGGCCGGCCGGACCAGATAGTAGGACTTGCTGCGCACCAGCGGCCGCGCGAATGGCCGGATCAGGCGGCCGGAGGCCAGCTCGGCCTGCAGCATGGCCGCCTGTCCGATCGCGATGCCAAGCCCATCGAGGGCGGCCTGCCAGGTCAGCACCGAACTGCCGAAGCTCATGCGTTCGGTGCGCTCGGCCATCTCGGTCAGGCCCGCGAACGCCAGCCAATCATCCCAGTCGTTGCGGCGATAGTGCGACACCAGCAGGCGGTGGCGCAGGAGCGCTTCGGGCTTGCCCCGGCTGCCGCCGCGATGCGTGCGCAGGTACTCGGGCGTGCAGACCGGTTCGATCTCGTCGTGGAACAGGAAGTCGGCGCTGACCCGGGGCCAGCGGCCGTCGCCGAACTGGATGGCAAGATCGGCGGGATCGCGATCGAAGTCGACATCGGGAATCGCGTTGTCGATGCGCACTTCGACGCTGGGATACTGGGCCTGGAAGTCCGGCAGCCGCGGGATCAGCCATTTCGCCGCGAAGGTCGTGTAGGTGCGCACGCGCAGTGCGCCCTGCGAGGTGTTCTTCAGCAGCCGCGCCGTCGCGGTGGCAATGGCATCGAAGGCCGGGACGACCTCCTCGGCATAGGCCTGGCCGACGCGCGTCAGCGAGACGCCGTGGCGTTCTCGCCGAAACAGCTCGACGCCCAGGTAGCCCTCGAGTACCGCGATCTGCCGGCTGACCGCCGACTGGGAAACGTGCAGTTCCTGCGCGGCAACGGTCAGGTTCTGACTGCGTGCCACGACTTCGAAGACCCGCAGCGGGTTCAAGGGGGGAATACGCCGAGCCATGTTGTCGCGTCCGAGCAATGACTTTTCATTATATCTATGCCATCGGACGCACCATCCCCTCAGGGCAACGAGACCGCGCTGTCGAGCGCCCACAGCTGCCGCAGCAGCGTGCGCGTTCGGGCCGGGCCCAGCACCGGCTCCACCAGCTCGACGAACTTGTCGTCGAGGTCGGCATCGCTCAGCGGCTCTTCGGGATCGCCCTTGCGGTTCGGCTGCAGATGGGTCAGTTCGCGCCCATCGCGCAGGCGTACCGTGACGCGCGCCGCGCGTTGTCCCGGGAAGGCGGCATCGAGCTGGCCGTCGACCGACAGTTCGATGCGCGACATCAGGGCGCGGATCGCCGGATCGGCCAGCCGTTCCGCGGAGAACGCGGCCAGCCGCACGCTGCCATGGATCAGCGCCGAGGCCACGACAAACGGCACGCTGAAGCGGGCCTCGGCCGCGGTGCGCGGGTCGGGGTTGCCGGCAACATCGAGGGCCGGGCGATAGGTGCCGATCCGCACCGCGGCGATATCGTCGACGGAGAACCCATGCGCGCGCTGCAAGGCCTGGGCGCCGTCGATCGCGGCGAAGGTGTGGCCGCAGCAGGCGTGGTTCTTGAAGGTGATCTGCGTGATATGGAAATTGCGGCCCAGTGTTGCGGCGGCCGCCTGCCAATCCGGCCCGTCGCTCATCGCGCGTCCCAGGCCCGCTTCGCCGTCGATCACGTCGAGCGAACCGGTGACCCCGGCCTCGGCCGCCATCGCGGCCAACAGTCCCGCCTCGGCGGCCCGGCCCGAATGCAGCGGCTTGGACATCGAGTCCATGCGAAACGCCTGCTGCAGGCCCGCGGCGAAGGTGGCGCTGGTGGCAAGCGCATGCGCAAAGCGCGCGGCATCGAGCTGGAACAGGGCAGCGGCGGCCGCGGCGGCGCCAAAGGTGCCGACGGTGCCGGTGTTGTGCCAGTAACGGTAATGCGTGCGGCCAAGCGCCGCGCCGATCCGCGTCGAGATCTCGTAGCCGATCACCACCGCGTGCAGGAATGCCGCGCCGCTTGCCCGGCGTTGCTGGGCGGCGGCAAGCGCGGCCGCGATCGTGGGCGCGCCCGGATGGTAGATCGCGTGCTTGTAGATGTCGTCGACCTCCACCGTATGCGCGGCGGTGCCGTTGATCAGCGCCGCGGTTCGCGCGGTGGCCGGGCGCCCCAGGGCCAGGCGGGCATCGCCGCGATCGAGATCGTCGGCGCAGGCGCGCTCCAGCAGCGTGCAAGGCGCGACGACCGCGCCCGGCAGCAATGCCGCATACCAGTCGATCACCGCACGCTTGGCGTGGTGGATCACTTCGCTGGAGCGCGCGCCGGGGCCGGGCTGCTGGGCGAAGGCGGAAAAGGTCTCGATGATGGTCATGGGGTCCGTTCACGTTGGCAGGCTGGCGCCGATGCTCGTGCAGGGCGGTGCGGATGGCAACTTCCAATTGATCGTGCAGGTATGACATACAGGAATGCCAGGGCGGTGCGGGACCGGTGGCGCTGTATTGAGTTTTTCTCATGGCAGCGGGCCGAATCGGAAGTTCTCAGGGGCGAGCGGTTCACACACCATGGCGATGGTTCGACCGGACACGTGCGGTATGTCGCGGTTGCCATGCGGAAAACGGCGGGCACCAGCCGGTCGTTGCCGACGAACAGAGCGCAGCCATGCGGCAATGCGCCATCCCTGATGCCATGACGGAGACATCCATGAAGACATTCGGTCCGATCGCCGGCGCGCTCGCCGCCGGTGCGCTGATCCTTTCCTTTGCCACCGCGGCACATGCCACGCCGTCCGGCTATCCCACCAAGCCGATCCGCATCATCGTCGGCTACCAGGCCGGCGGCCCCACCGATCTGACGGCGCGCTTGCTGGCCGGCAAGCTGCAGGCGGGGCTGGGGCAGCCGGTCATCGTCGAGAACAAGGTGGGCGCGGGTTCCAACATCGCCTCCGACTATGTCGCGTCGGCGCCCCCGGATGGCTACACGCTGCTGCTGGCCGCGGCGCCGATCACGATGACCAAGTACCTTTACAAGGGGCTGAAGTTCGATGTGCTCAAGAGCTTCGAGCCGATCGCCAACGTGATGACGGCGCCGGCCGTGCTGGCGGTATCGACCAGGCTGCCGGCGCACGACCTGCGCTCGCTGATCGCACTGGCGAAGAAAAAGCCGGGGACCTTGACCTTCGGCTCGACCGGCGCCGGCGGATCGCAGCACCTGGCCGGCGAACTGCTGAAGCAGCGCGCGGGCATCGACATGCTGCATGTTCCTTACAAGGGAGCGTCGGCCGCGCTCACGGACCTGATGGCAGGCACCGTCGACATGGTGTTCATGACGTCGATGTCGGCGTTGCCCACGTTGAAGTCCGGCAATCCGCGCGCGATCGCGGTGGCATCGAAGAAGCGCATGCCGCAGATGCCGCAGCTGCCGACGATGGAGGAGGCGGGGCTGCCCGGATTCGAGGCCGATTCGTGGAACGGCCTGCTGGCGCCGGCGGGAACGCCCAGGGAAGTGCTCGACCGCCTGAACGCCGAAGTCAACAAGGCGCTGGCCTCGCCCGACGTGCGCGACACGCTGGTATCGCAGGGGGCCATTGTCGTCGGCGGCTCGCGCGAGCAGTTCCGGCAGTACCTGGTCGAAGAGGTCGATCGCTGGGGCAAGGTATTCCAGACGGTGCACATCTCGCTGCAATGAACGCGGGCCGACTGCGATGGCTGCGATGGCCAGGCGGATTGATCGATGTTTGACTATCTTGTCCGAAGGGACCGGGGAGGGGAAACACCCATCGAGGAGCAGACCCATGCGGCAAGACATCGAGCAGCTATTCGAGCGATACCAGCAGTGCTTCGTGCAGGGCCTGCGCGGTGAGGCTGACCTGGAAACGGTCGCCGGATTTTTTTGCCGAGAGTTTTATCACGGCGTGGCCCGGCGGCGTGATGACCGGCACCAACGACGAGCAACTACGCGGCGTGATGGGCAAGGGCTTCGATCACTACCGCGCGATGGGCATGCGCGATATGGCCGTCGACCATGTGGCGGTGCACCAGATCGACCCGATGCATGGCGTCGCCAGCGTGGCGTGGGCCTCCACCTTCGAGCGCCCCGGCGAGGCCCCTCGCGTGGTGCGGTTCAGCGTCCACTACCTGGTCCAGCTGCGCGAGGGCGATGCCAGGATCTTCGGCTGGATCGCCGGCGACGAGGAAGCGGAACTGCGCGCGCAGGGGATCACGTCATAGTGCTTCGCGGTTGAGCCGGTCTTGCCGCGGTGCCAACGCTGGCGCCTCGATAGGCGCCGACGAGCCGCGCGGTGGCGGAGACAGCGCCGCGATCTGCTGCGCGATCCACGCGTCGGCCAGGGCCTGCGCGCGCTCGAGACAGGCGGGGCCGCGCCGCAGATTGTCCAGCCGCAACACCGACAGGTCGTGCAGGCCGGCGGTGGCCAGCGCGTGACGCAGATACGGCGTCAGGAAATCCGGCTGCCCCTTGCCGTCATCGCCGAGCGGCCCGCCGCTGCCGACGATCAGATAGACCGGGCGGTCGGGCAGCATTCCCTTCTTGCCTTCCGGCGTGCGCGCGAAGGTGCGGCCGGGGCGCAGAATCTGATCGATCCAGGCCTTGAGCGTGGCCGGTACCGTGAAGTTGTGCATCGGCGTGGAGATCACGATGCGATCCGCGGCCCGCAATTCGGCGATCAGCGATGCCGAGAAGGCAAGCACGCCCGTATCGCTGGCCGCATCGGTAGACTCCGCCGCGAGGCTGGCATGCGCGAATGCGCCATCGACCAGGGGCGGCGGACGACGCGCCAGGTCACGCTCGACCACGCGCAGCGTTTCCCGCTGCCGCATCCGCTCGATCAACGCGGCGCCTGTGGCGCGGCTGGTCGACGCCTCCCCATTGGGGCTGGCGCTGACATGAAGCACGGTTTTCATCGTGGCTCCCGATGGTTTATGCCGCAGGTCAGCTCACCGCCTCGGAGAATCGCAGCCCGATGATCCCCACCACCGTCAGCGTCAGGAACAGCAGCCGCTGCCATTGCATGCCCTCGCCGAAGCTGACGATGCCGATCGCGACCAGCCCCAGCGTGCCGATGCCGGTCCAGATCGCATAGGCGGTGCCCACAGGCAGATTGCGCAGCGCCTTGGCCAGCAGGTAGATGCTGGCCAGTCCAGCGGCAACGGCCACCACGCTCGGCAGCAGCCGTGTCCAGCCCTGGTTCAACTTCAGCGCGACGCCCATCACGATCTCCAGCGCGGCGGCGGCAAACAGAAAGGTCCACGCCATCGCTCACGCCTCCGCCCGATCCTGCGTCGCCGCCGCGGGCCGGCGCAACGCCGCGAGACCGCGTTGTACCGCCGGCCGCTCGGCGATGCGCTCGAGCCAGCGGGCCACATGCCGGTATTGCCCGATGTCGAGCCGCAGTTCGTCATGGCTACGCAACCACGGAAAGGCGGCGATGTCGGCAATGGTGTAGCGGTCCAGCGCCAGATAGTTCGATTCCGCCAGCCGTCGGTCCACCACCCCATAGAGCCGATGCGCTTCCTTCGTGTAGCGCTCGATCGCTTCGCGATTTCCGCTCTGCGAGCCATGCAGGAACCACCACAGCTGTCCCAGCATCGGCCCGATGCCGCCGACCTGGAAATGCAGCCATTGCTGGACCTGCCACTGCTCGTGGCGCTGCGTCGGATGCAGGGGGCCGTACTGGCTCGACAGATAGCCGAGGATCGCCCCGGACTCGAACACGGTGATGCCTTCGCCGTGATCGACCAGCGCCGGGATCTTGCCGTTCGGGTTGATCGCGAGATAGTCGGGGTGGCGCTGTTCGCCCTTGTCCAGGGCGACATCCACCTGCCGGTAGGGCAATCCGGCTTCCTGCAGATAGATGCTGACCTTCTGGCCATTGGGGGTGTTGGCGGTGTAGAAGGTCAGGTCTGGCGTGGTCAGCCTTGATGGGATGACGGATGACATGGTGGTTCCTCCGATGATGTCCTGCGATATGGCTATGAGTTGCATCTGCAATCGTTGCAGATGCAACTGTAGTCGATGGAGGCGGCCTCGGCAAGCACGGCCATCGGTGGAGCGATCGAAGAGGGCGGCAGGCGGATTGCCGGCGGCACCGGCGTGCTGGCACGGCAGCGGTCGACGCGCGCGTGCCGTCGCCGGGCCGGCGACAGTCACGGCGTGGTGCGCGAGTGTGATGGTGGGAGGGCGGGTTGGTCCCGGTGGTGGGTCGTCAGCCGGTTCCCACCTGGGACAGGGACCGGCGCAGCGGCGTCAGGAAGGGCGCGATGCGGCCGCGGCAGCGCGCACGGCCTGCGCGGCGCGCTCGAGCGCGTCGGCGAAGCGCCGCTCGTCGGTGGGATCGAATTGGGACAGGAACAGATCGGCGATCGTGGCCTGGTAGATCTTCCACATCTTCTTGCGCAGCGCGCGGCCTTCGCGCGTGATCGTGAGGAAGGCGGCGCGGCCGTCGTCGGCCGAGCGAGTGCGCGTGACCAGGCCCTCGCTCTCCAGCCGGTCGACCAGACGGGTCAGGTTGTAGCGCTCGATGACAAGCGCGTCGGCCAGCTCGTGCATGCGGCGCGTGCCGCCCGGACCGCTCTCCAGGCCCCACAGCACGTCGTACCAGGCATAGGTGGGCAGCCCGGCGTCGGCAAGGCGCCGTTCCACCTCACGGATGATCAGCCGGTGCGCCCGCACGAAGGAGAACCACAGGTCGGGCCCGTTTGTCGTCATGATGCTCTCCGGTATCGTTGCAGTTGCAATTATGCCGGCGATCGATGCCGCGGGCCAGAGCCGGGCAGGGGACCGATCCTGTCCCGGCTCGCCGTCGCTTACCAGCGGTGCTGATACATCGCCGTCAGCGTGATACCCGCCGCCGGCAGCCGGCTGGTATTGCTGCTGTTGCGCAGCAGCTGGCTGTACAAGGGGTAGTAGTCGCGATTGAGCAGGTTCTCGATGCCGATCGTGATGGTGTCCTTGCGCGTCAGCTGGTAGCGGCTGATCAGGTCGAGCGTCGTATAGCCGCCGGTATCGCGCCGCCCGAAGCTGTTCTGGCCATTGAGCCGATAGTCGCGCCCGGCGTAATAGCTGACCTGCAGCCGGTTCGTCCATTGGCTGATCGGCCGGTATTGCAGATAGCCGGTCAGCTTCAGCGGCGGAATGCGATAGCCGGTCATGTTCTGGAAGCTGCTGCTGCCTTGCGGCTGCTCGCGGCCGCGCATCCAGGTGAAGGTACCGCCGACACCCCACTTCTCGTCGTCGGTCAGATAGTCGGCCGCGGCCTCGACGCCGAAGATGCGCTCCTTGGTGCGGGTCAGGATCAGCCCGTTGTTGAAGCTCTGCACGTCCCCGAGCTTCGAGGTGGTGTAGAACACCGCCACGTTGGCCAGCGTGTTGCTGCCCAGCGCGCCGCGCCAGCCCAGTTCGTAGTTGTTGGTCTTGACCGGCTCCAGGCTCGACGAGTTGATGTCGAAGCCCGGACGCGCGTTGCGGATCTGCAGGCCGATGTCCGGCAGCTGGAAGCCCTGGCTGAAGGCGCCATAGAACTCCTGGCCCTTGACCGGCGCAAAGGCGGCGCCGATGTTGAACAGCCAGGCGCCGTAGTCGACGGTGCCGCCCTTGACGCCGACCGGGTTGGCCACCTTCGATTGCGACAGCGGCACGAAGTCGTCGAAGCTGGCGCTGGCGCGCTCGTAGCGCACGCCGCCTTCCATCGACCAGCGCTCGTCGAACTTGTGCTGCAGCTGGCCGAATATGCCGCCGCTGCGGGTGGTCAGCGGCGGCATATAGGTCAGCTCGCCGGTGCGCTGGAACACCAGGCCGCCGCTGGAGTCGTAGCGCGCGGCGTTGAACACGTCGAGCGGCATGTCGCTGCGTTCCTGGTTGTAGTCCGCGCCCCACAGCAGCTTGGTCTGCTTGCTCGTGCCCAGCGGCGTGCCGATCGTGAGCCGGCCGCCGAATACGCTGCTGTTCTGGCTGATCTGGTCGACGTTGCCGCCGCGCGTGGCGACCGCGCGCGCGTCGAACGGGGGAAAGCGGGTGAAATAGTCGCGATAGTAAAACTGCGTCGACACCGTGCTGCCGAAGAAATCCTGGTGCTGGTAGTCCAGGTTCAGCACCGTGTTGCGCAGCTCGTTCTGGTTTTCGAGCTGCAGGCCGCGAATCGCGCGCGCCGTCGCCGAGCCCGGAGGCAGGCGTCCGACCGAGGGATCCGAAGCGTAGTCGGTGTTCTGCTTGGCGTGGTAGCGGCTCAGGCTGAGCTGCACGCGCTGCTGGCCGTCGATGCGCCAGCCGAGCTTGCCGCTGACGTTGTAGACGTTGGAATCGAACAGATCGCCCTGGCTCGGTTCCGGTGCAATGCGATGGCCGTGCGCGTCGTAGGGGCTGCCGATGCGCTGCGCGCCGATGTGGAAGGCGTAATCGATCGGTCCCTGGCTGCCCGAGAAGTGCTGCTGCACGTTGGCGCTGAGGCCTTCCTTACTGAGCCGTGTCAGCGGCGTGCCCAGCGTCACGGTGGTGTCGGCGCTGGGCGGGCCGCCCGCGGTGCGGGTCGTGATCGAGATGATGCCGCCGCTTGCGCCGGCGCCATAGAGCGCGCTGCTGCCGCGCAGCACCTCGATCCGCTCGATGTTGCTCGGATCGATCGTGGCGAGATTGCGGGCGGAATCGCGGTTGGTATTGAGCGGAATGCCGTCGACCAGCACCAGCGCGCTGCGTCCGCGCAGCGTCTGGCCGAAGTCCGTCACGGTGCGGCTCGAATCGGCCATGCCGGGAATCAGCTTGCTGAGCATCGTCGCCAGATTGGTGGAGCCGGTTTTCAGCTCCTCGATCTGCTCGCGCTCGATCACGGTGACCTGCCGCGTCGGATTGACCAGATCGCTCTTGATGCGGTCGACCCGTACCTCGACGGTGCTCAACTCATGCGCGGGTGCGGTGCCCGGGCTGTCGGACGGCGCCTGCTGCGCCAGCGTGGAAAGCGGGGCGCCGCCGGCGATGGCCGCGGCGATCAGGGCCGACGGCGTCAGCCGCGACGGTTGCAAACAGGCCAGTTTCTGTCTCATGGCGCGTGGGTCCGGGCTCTCTCGTAATCTACGGTTACAAAAAGCCGTCAATCATATTGATAACGATTCCTGTTTGCAACATATCTTGGAATCCAATCGGCACTCCACGACATAACTGGCCGGTCAGCCTTGCGCGGCGATGCGGCCCAGCGCTTCGCGGAACGCCTGTGCGGCCGGTCCGAGCGGCTGGTCGACGCGATGGGCCAGGTACGCTTCGTAGAGGACGCGGGCGTCGCGGCCCAGCGAGGTGGTGGCCACGCGCACCAGCCGGCCTTCGCGCAGATCGCGTTCGACCAGCCAGCGCGGCAGCCGGCCCCAGCCAAGGCCGGACAGGATCAGCGCGTATTTGGTGTCCTGCGTGTTGACGCGGCAGGTCTGCGGCGACAGCACGCCGAAGTCGCGGCCGGCGGACAGCGGCGTGGGATCGGACTGCACGATCTGCAGGTGATCGGCCAGATCGGCGAGGCCAAGCGGCGGGCCGCGCCGCCGCGCCGCCAGCGGGTGATGCGCGGACACGACCGCCACCACCTCCGTCGAGGACAGCGCCTGCAGAGCGACGCGCGGATCGCGGAAGCCCTCGCCGACCATCACCGCCAGCGTGGCGCGCTGCTCCAGCAGGGCGGCCAGCGGCCCGCCGAGCGGTTCGACCGCGAGCCGGATCGCCACCGAGGGATAGCGGCTGCGCATCGCTTCCAGCGCGGCACTGATCTGCGCCAGCGGGAACAGCGTATCGACGACCACCGACAGTTCCAGCTCCAGTTGCTGGCCGAGGCCGCGGGCACGCGCCCGCATCGCATCGACGCGCAGCAGGATGTCGCGCGCGTTGACCAGCAGGGCCTGGCCCTCCGCGGTCAATACCGGCCGCCGCCGGCTGCGGTCGAACAGCGCGACGCCGAGCTGCGCCTCCAGATTGGCGATCGCGTGGCTGACGGCCGATTGCACACGGCCGAGCTTTGCCGCTCCAGCGCGGAAACTGCCGGCCTCCGCGACGGTGGCGAAGGTGCGCAACTGGTCGAGGGTCAGGGCGTCGAGCATGGTGCGGAGCGGGTGGAGTCGGTGGCTCGGCTGGGCTTGATTGATCTATCTGATCGATCGTTTGGATCGAACTTATATCACTTCCGTCGATGTACTGCCGGTGCGATGCTGTGCGCCATCGTGAGGTTTCGGTGCAGGGGAGCGAGATGACGGATTGCGTGAACGATCAGGCGAACGATCGGGCGAACGATTGTGCCAACGGAGAGCGGTCATGGGCCGCCGGCGAAGGGCGGCGCCAAGGGGAGCTGGTACCCGCCGCGTCGTCCGGCGAGGCGGCGCCGATCGCCGCCGCACCGTTCGGCAGGACGGTGCCGAGACCCGCCACGCCGTCCGGCAAGCCGGCGCCGCTGCCCGCCGCGCCGCCCAGCCAGGCGGCGATGTGGCTGACCGTGGCGGTGGTGGTCAGCGCCGGTGTCGTGGCAGCGTTGCAGGTCGGCAAGGCCGCGATCGCGATGCCGATGCTGCAGGCTGACCTTGGCGCGACCCTGGCGCAGGCCGGCTGGCTGATGGCGATCGTCGCGGTGCTCGGCTCGCTGGGCGGGATTCCGGCCGGCGCGCTGGTGCCCGCCTTCGGCGACCGGCGGGTCTTGCTGGGCGGTCTGCTCGCGGTGGTGGTGGGCGCCTGCGCCGGCGCGCTGGCGCCGACGCTGCCGGCCCTGATGGCGTCGCGTTTCGTCGAAGGGCTGGGCTTCCTGCTGATCGCGGTGGCCGGGCCCGCGGTGCTGCAACGCGTGGTGCCGCTGCAGCGCCGCGATTTCGCCTTTGCGCTGTGGAGCTGCTTCATGCCGGCCGGCATGGCGCTGGCGATGCTCGCCGGTCCGCTGTTCGGCAACTGGCGCGGACTCTGGTGGGGGAGCGCGGCGCTGGCCGTCGTCGCGATGGCGGCGGCGCGGCTCGCGATACCCGCCTGCGCGCGGTGGCAGGCATTGACGCAGCGATCATCGCCATCGCAATCGCAATGGTCACCGCAATCGCAATGGCAGTCACAGTCGCCATTGCAATCGCAATCGCAATCGCAGTCCCGGTCGCAGTCGCCGTCGCCGTCACAGTCGCAGTCGCAGTCGCAGTCGCAGTTGCAGTCGCAGTCGCAGTCGCAGTCGCAGTTGCCAACGCCAACGCCAACGCCAACGCCAACGCCAACGCCAACGCCAACGCCAACGCCATCGCCATCGCCATCGCCATCGCCGTCGCCATCGCCGTCGCCATCGCCGTCGCCGTCGCCGTCGCGCGGCGTTGCCGGCATGCGCGCCGATATGGCCGCGGTGCTGCGCGCCGCGCAGCCGCTGCGGCTGGCCGCCTGCTTCGCGCTCTACAGCCTGATGTTCTTCGCGTTGTTCAGCTTCCTGCCGGTGCTGCTGATCGAGCGGATCGGCGCCTCGCACCGCATGGTGGGGCTGCTGACCGCGCTCGCGATCGGCGCCAACATGATCGGCAATCTGGCGGCCGGCTATCTGCTGGCGCGCGGCGTGTCGCGGCCCGTGCTGGTGGGCGGCACCTGCGCGACGATGGGCCTGGCCGCGCTCGGCATCTTCCTGCCGGTGTTCGGCGATGTGCCGACCTTCCTGCTGTGCCTGCTGTTCTCGGCGGTGGGCGGCCTGATTCCGGCCACCTTGCTGTCGAGCGCGCCCGTCGTCGCCCCGACCGCCGCGCTGGTGCCGGTGGTGGTCGGCCTGCTGATGCAGGGCAGCAACCTGGGGCAGGTGGTGGGGCCGGTCACGGTAGGCGCGGCCATCGAGACCTGGGGCTGGCACGCCGCCGCAGCCGTGGTGGCGCTGTCGGCGTTGGCCGCCATGCTGCTGGCGCGCGGCATGCGATTCCCACGCGATGCGGCGGAGTGATCCGCTCCGCCGAGGCGCGAGAAGCCCGGGTCAGAGCGTCTTTTCGGTCAGTGTGCCTGTGTTGCGCGCCAGTCTGTTCGCTTTGCGCTCGATGGTGGCGCAGCGCTTCAGAAGAGTTTCGAACGGCTCGCCTTCGTCTAGCAGGAGGCCGTCGTCGACCATGCGTTGATAGTCGGACGCCAATGCCGTGAGCGCCTTGTCGCCGGGCACCAACTGCAATCCTCCGGACACCGCCAAGCCATAGTCGATCGGGGCGCCATCAGGGGATTTCTCGGCGAAGAAGACGCCTTTGTGCTGTGCGACGGCGTGTGCAAGACCGCGATCGGCAATGGCGGCATCGGCGAGCCCGGCATCGTCGAGACGCACCAGATCATGCCAATGCCTGGCGAACCGTGCGGTGCCACGGAATTCGCCTTGAGCACAGAAGACGTGGATCGCCGTGGCCTTTTCCCAGAACGTGCGCTCGGCACGCATCACGCGCGCGGTGGTGCCGGGAAATGCGATCTCGGGAAGGTGCGTGGCCGCATCGCATTGGATCGGGCGTGAGTGACAAGGCTCGCCGGTACATCGTGCACCGAACTCAAGCATGACGATAGGGGAAACGTAGCCTGTTCCCCCGGACAACGGCTCATAGGCGATGAAGACCTTGTCGCCTTCCGCGCGGGCGATCGCAGGCAGCCGCTGCCGGGCCAATTCATGCTGGATCGACGGAAGGACCTCTGCCGCGACCCAGGTCGACAGGCGCGCACGAATTGCCTTGCTCCATCGCTTCTCCTGACTCCGGTTTGGCGGCAGCGGTTCGCCGGCTTCTCCGATCAGATCGCTGGCGATCGCCCGGATGTCATAGGTCAGATCGATGTCTTCGGAGAAGCGCCGGATCGCGCCATATGCCTTCGACAGCGAGGTGCCGCCCTTGAAGACCAGATGATCGGAATAAGGGCTCGCAAAAAGATGCCGCAGCGACCAAACCACCCACAGGTCCTTTTCGAGCAAATGTGGTGGTCTGCCGGAACGCGTCGCGACCACTTCGAGGGCGTCCCGTTGCTCCGCCCGGGACAGGCTGAAGAATTCGGTCACGGTGCATCAATGCTGCAGCAGGGTACTGACTTCCTTGGCCATCCACGTCGGCAGCTGGCCGCGCGACGATGCGACTTCGGCAAGGTCCGATGCCGACAGCAGCGGCCGCAGTTTCCGGATCGCTTCATTGGCGTGCTGCGGCCCGAGCCAGGTCAAGGCACGCAAGATCTTGCCCGCCGGACGTTCCGCGAGGACCAGTTGCCATCGCGGCGCATGCCGGAACTCGATGGTTTGGGCCCCGAGATTAAGCGTGCGGCTGCGGCCTGAAGTCAAATACACGGCCCGCACGGGGACCTGCGTGGTCAATCCCAGTTCATTTGCCGCTGCGGCACCGTGCGGCACCACGGTTTCCCCGCGCTGTTGAGCCAATCCTTCCACTACGGCAGAGGCTGCAGGGGCGCGCGTACCGAATCGGGTGGACACCGGCACGGCGTAGATCCCACGTTCGACTCGCAGCAGGGCACCCCGGCGCGTCAGGCGGCAAAGGGCTTGGTCGAGCGCCGCCCGATTGCCAAGGTGCAGCAAGCCCTTGGCGACCAGCGGTGCGCCTTCCGGCAAGCCGGCTGCGTATTCGAGGATGCGTTGGGCAAGAGTCTGCATGGTGGTGTCCTTTAGGAGTGTCAGAAGTGTATATCGTTTTCTGACAAACGGCAAACAGAACGGCGAGACGGCCGGTAGCCACGGCCGCGAAGACACCGGTCAGGGATTACGTTTGACGGCCCGTCGACCGCTTCTTCGGCTCCGGCGAGAAGCTGTCCCACACCCGCATCGCGCAATCCACCACGCGATGCAGCCGCTGGCGTGACGCGCCGGTGCGGGCCTGGATCGACAGGCCCTGCAGCACCGTTTCGAAATACGCGGCAAGGGCGCCGACGTCGGTGTCGGCCGGCAGTTCGCCGGCCTCGACGCCTTGCTTCAGGCGCTGGCGTACCGACTCGCCGACCGTGCGCAGCTTGCTCGACAGCATGGTCTTCATCTCGCTGTCGTCGTCCGGGCAGGCGGCGGCCACCGATACCACCAGGCAGCCGCGCGGGGTCGTCGGGTCGCAATAGGCCTCGACGTTGTCGCGCAGCATCGCCTCGACCGCCGCGCGCGCGGTGGGGCGCGCCAGGGCCGGGGTGGTGAAGTTCATGGTGCGCTGGTACAGCGCCGTGGCCTCGCGGAACAGCTGCGCCTTGTCGCCGAAGGCGGCATAGAGGCTGGGGCGGTTGATCCCCATCGCGGCCGTCAGCTCGCTCAGCGACGCCTGTTCGTAGCCGCGCTCCCAGAACACGCGCATGGCGGCCTGCAGGGCGGTGTCGCGGTCGAAGGCGCGGGGTCTTCCTCGTTGGCTCATGGATGGAACGGTGAATTCTGTACTGACCGGATAGTAAATCCCTTGACCGTTGGCGACAACGTGCCAATAATTCGCTTTAAATTTGTACCGACAAGTACAGATTGTAGGTGGAACGCACGATGCCGGTCAGGCAGCCCGTCGGGCGACTGACCGGCGAACCGAAAGATCACGTTGAACACCACGTTCAAGGAGCAAGACATGGCATCCCTGCAAGGAAAAACGGCACTGGTCACCGGCGGCAGCCGGGGCATTGGCGCGGCGATCGCGCGCCGGCTGGCGGCCGACGGCGCGGACGTTGCGCTGACCTACGCCAGCTCGGAGCAGCAGGCCGAACAGGTCGCGGCCCAGGTGCGCGCGCATGGACGGCAGGCGCTGGCAATCCGCGCCGACAACACCGACCCGAAGGCCGTGGCCGACGCGGTGGCGCGCGCGGCCGCCCAGTTCGGCAAGATCGATATCCTGGTGAACAACGCCGGCATCTTCCGCGCGGGCTCGCCGGCCGAACTGACCGTCGACGACTTCGACGCCACGATGGCCGTGAACGTGCGCGCCGCCTTCGTCGCGATCAAGGCGGCGGCGGAGGTGATGCCCGATGGCGGTCGCATCATCTCGATCGGCAGCAGCCTGGCGGTGCGCGTGCCGGGGCAGGGGATGTCGATCTACAGCGCCAGCAAGGCGGCGCTGGTCGGCATGACGCAGGGCCTCGCGCGCGATCTCGGTCCGCGCGGCATCACGGTCAATGTGGTGCACCCCGGTTCGACGGCCACCGACATGAACCCGCCCGATGGCCCGCATGCGGACTGGCAGCGCTCGCTGATGGCGGGACAGCAGCGCTACGCCTCGCCCGACGAGGTCGCCGCGGTCGTGGCGTTGCTGGCCTCGCCGGAGGCGCAGGCCGTGACCGGCGCGGCCTGGACAATCGATAACGGCGCCAATGCCTGATCGATCGAACGACCGATCGAACGACCGATCGAACGATTGACCGACTCGATCGAGCGGGATCGAGCGCGATCGAGCGGTCAGGGGAAGGTGGGGCGCGGCAACGTCGCGTCCACGCTTCCCGCTTGACATCCGAATTTCCGCGGCGGTATAAAGGCGCCGTGGGTAGAAGCGGTCGATTGAACAAGCAGCGGCGCAATGCCGCGATCGTTCAACTGGAGATTGCTCACTGACGGAGTACCGTCGGTGGCGCATTCTTCCAACGCTCCCCTCGACAGTGCTCCCGAACGCAACGCGCGCTCGGCCCGTCGGCAACGACCGGCCCGGTCCCGCATGCCTTCAACCTGCAGCATTGCGAGGAGACTCCCGCATGATCATCGACACCAGTTGCTATCCGACCAATCTGGTCGATCTGGCATGGCGGCACGATGGCGAGCCCTTCACCGGCGAGCGCCTGATCCAGATGATGGATGGCCCATTCCTGATCAACGGCAAGCCGCGCCGCATCGATCGCGCCTTCATCCAGCCGCCGCAAGGCAACACCATCTACACCTGGACCGACGGCACCAGGTCGGGCAGCGAATCGATCGACGCCTATATGGCCTACACGGTCGAGATGGTGCGCAAATATCCCGACCGCTTCATCGGCTGCTTCGTCTACAACCCGCGCTGCGGCGTCGAGAACGGCGTCAATGCAATCGACCATTACGTGCGCAAGCTCGGCTTCAAGATGGTCCAGTTCCAGGCCAATATGCACGCCTATCGGCCCGACCGCGCGCTCGACTGGCTGCGTCCTGCGCTGCAGAAATGCGCGGAACTGGGCGTGCTGGTCAAGCTGCATACCGGCGACGGTCCCTACAGCATCCCGACCGAATGGGTGCCGATGATCAAGGAATTCCCGACGGTCAATTTCATCATGGCCCACTTCGGCGTGCAGACCGGCGGCGTCTATTGCTTCGAGCCGTTCCAGATGGCGATGGACATGCCCAACGTCTATTGCGAATCGGGCTGGTGCCTGCAGTCGCGCATCGTCGAATTCGCCAAGGTGTTGCCCAGGCACAAGATCCTGTTCGGCTCCGATACGCCGCCGAACGAGCCGGGCATGTGGCTGCGCCTGCTGGAGGTGCTGTGTTTCGAGCCGCCGCAGGGGCTCAATCTGGACGAGGACACGCTCGAGGACTACCTCGGCAACAACGTCGCGCGGATGATCGGCCTCGAACCGACGCCGGTGCCGCGCACGGTCGAAGAGGCCCGCGCCAGGCTCGCCGCCTGATGACGACCTGATGGCGCTCGGATGGCGCGACGATGGCGCGCCGATGGCGGCCCGCATGCCGCTCTCATCGCCGCTCCCATCGCCGCCCGATCCCCGCCCACGACCGCTTCCAGACCACGCAGCCCCGCACGGAGCCACTGCAATGATCATCGACACCCATCTGCATCCCACCAACCTCGTCGACGAGGCCTGGCGCCATACCGGCGAACCATTTACCGGCGAGCGCCTGCTCAAGATGATGGACGGCCCCTACATCATCAACGGCAAGCCGCGCCGCATCGATATGGGCTTTATCCAGCCGCCGCCCGGCAATACCGGCTATCGCGACGGCAATCGCCGCGGCCGCGAAGGCGTGCGCGACTACATGGCCTATGTGGCCGAGCTGTGCCAGAAATATCCGGACCGCTTCATCGGCAATTTCACCTTCAATCCGCGCTGGGGCCCGGAAGAGGGCGCGCTCGAGCTCGAATACCACGTCAAGGAATACGGCTTCAAGATGATGAAGCTGCATGCCAACATGCACGGTTATCGTCCCGACCGCGCGCTCGATTGGCTGCGGCCCGCCTTGAAGATGTGTGCCAAGTACAACGTCGTGGTGCTGATCCATACCGGCGACGGGCCGTACACGATTCCGACGATGTTCTATCCGATCATCCGCGAATTCCCGATGGTCAACTTCATCATCGGCCATTTCGGCATCCAGACCGGCGGCAATTATTCGTTCGAGGCGTTCTGGATGGCGATGGACACGCCCAATGTCTATTGCGAATCGGGCTGGTGCTTCCAGTCGCGCATCGTCGAATTCGCCCGCCAATTGCCGCGCAACAAGATCGTGTTCGGCACCGACACGCCGCCGAACGAGCCCGGCATGTGGCTGCGCGAGCTGGAGATGCTGTGCGGCCCCGCGCCGCAGGGCATGGACCTGGACGAGGACGGGCTCGAGGACTACATGGGCAACAACATCGCCCGCCTGATCGGCCTGGAGACCACGCCGCCGCCGCGCACGATGGAGGAGGCGCAGGCCCGCCTGACCGACACCTACGCCGGTCTTCGCTGAACGGGCCGCTGATCGGGCCGACAACGCGTCCGGGCCGGGCAGCGCCAGCGTGCGCCGCCCGGCCGGCGTGACAAGGAGAGATCGATGACATCGCGGCTCAATTCGGGGCTCAATTCGGCGCTCAATTCGGGGCCCGGTTCCGGGCTCCATCCCGGGATCACTCCCGGGCGCTATTCGTCCTCGCAGGACTTTCGCGACTTTCTGGCGGCCTATCGGGCCGCGCATCCCGACGATGTGCTGATGATCGGCGAGGAGATCGGCGCGGACCAGGATGCGACCGCCGTGGTCTGGCAGCTGGCCGCGCAGGGACGCCATCCGATGCTGGTGTTCGAGCGCGTGCGCGGCTTGGACGCGCCGCTGGTGACCAATGTGTTCGCCTCGCGCGAGCGCGTCGGCCGGCTGCTCGGCGTCGGTGCCGACGGCATCCATGCGGAATACCAGGCGCGCAGCCGCCGCCTGGTGCCGCCGCGCGAGGTCGACCGCGGACCGGTGCTGGAGGTCGTGCAGACCGACGGCATCGACCTGCGCACGATCCCGGCGATCCGGCATTTCGCCACCGACCGCGGTCCCTATATCACCAACGCGATCCTGATCGCGCAGGACCCCGAGACCGGCATCGGTAACGCCAGCTTTCACCGCTCGATGGTGCATTCGGCCACCGGCATCGCCACCAGCCTGCATTCGCGCGGCCATCTGTGGCGCATGCAGCAGCAGGCCGCCGCGCGCGACCAGCCCTTGCCGGTCGCGATGGTGATCGGCGCGCATCCGCTGTTCATGCTGGCTGGCGCGGCGCGCCTGCCGTACGGCGTGGACGAGCGCCACGTTGCCGGCGGCCTGTTCGGCGCGCCGCTGGAGGTCGTGCGCACGCCGCGCCATGGCATCGCGGTACCCGCCAGCGCCGAGATCGTGCTGGAGGGCGTGATCGATCCGGAGGCGCGCGTCGACGAGGGACCGTTCGGCGAGTTCACCGGCTATTCGTCGGACCGCTCGACCAACAACCTGCTGCGCGTCGAGACGATCCTGCGCCGGCGCGACGCGATGCTGATCGACGTGGTCGGCGGCAATTCGGCCGAGCACCTCAACCTCGGGCGGATTCCGCGCGAGTCCGAGATGGTCGAGAAGCTGAAGGAGCGTTTTCCCAGCGTCACCGCGGTGCACTACCCGAGCTCGGGCACGCATTTCCATGCCTATGTCGCGCTCAAGCCGATGCGCGCCGGCGAGGCGCGCCAGGTCATGCTGGGGCTGCTGGGCTGGGATCCGTACCTGAAGACGGTGATCGCGGTCGACGAGGATGTCGACATCACGCGCGACGAGGAGGTGCTGTGGGCGGTCGCCACGCATCTGCAGCCGCATCGGGACGTGGTGGTCGTCGACGGCCTGCCGGGCAGCGCGCTCGATCCCTCGGCCTCCGGCGCCGGCACCACCTCGCGCATGGGGCTCGATGCGACGCGCGGCCCGCAGTTCGACGGCATCCGCGCGCGCATCGGCGACGATGCGATGGCACGCGCGGCGCGGCTGCTCGGCGAAGCGATGGGGCGCCCATGAGCCGGCGTCTCGTGGTCGCCATCACCGGCGCCAGCGGCGCGATCTACGGCGTGCGCCTGCTGCAGTGGCTGGCGCAGCAGCCGGACTGGCGCACCGATCTGGTGGTGACGCCGTCGGGATGGCTGACGATCCAGCACGAGCTCGGTCTGCGCCGCGCCGAGGTCGAGGCGCTGGCCGACGTCGCGCACAACGTGCGCGATATCGGCGCCACCATCGCCAGCGGCTCGTACCGCTGCGCCGGCATGGTAGTGGCGCCGTGCTCGATGCGCACGCTCGCGGCGATCGCGCATGGCCTCGCGGACAACCTCGTCACGCGCGCCGCCGACGTGATGCTGAAGGAAAGGCGCCGGCTGGTGCTGCTGCCGCGCGAAACGCCGCTGCATCTGGGCCATCTGCGCAATCTGACCGCGGTGACCGAGATGGGCGCGATCGTGCTGCCGCCGGTGCCGGCGTTCTACCACCGGCCCAGCACCATCGACGATCTGGTCAATCATACCGTCGGGCGCACGCTCGACCTGTTCGATATCGACCATGCCGGTCTGGTCGCGCGTTGGCAGGGGATGCGTCCCGCGCCCGCCGACGCGATGCCAGCGGCAATGGCGCAGGAGGAGACACGATGAATGCCCTTACGTCCCTTGATTCCCGGACGTCCCTGACGTCCCTTGCATCGGAAGCGGTCCGCCCGGCCACCGCCGAGCAAGCCGCCGCACATCCTGCCGAGCGAGCCGCCGTGCCGGTGCCGGTGACGATCCTGACCGGTTTTCTCGGCGCGGGAAAGACCACGCTGCTGAACCATATCCTGACCGAGCGGCACGGCCACCGCATCGCGGTGATCGAGAACGAGTTCGGCGAGGTCGATGTCGATTCGGATCTGGTGCTCAGCTCGGACGAGGAGATCTACCAGATGACCAACGGCTGCATCTGCTGTGTGGTCGATGTGCGCACCGATCTGGTCCGCATCCTGCAGAAGCTGCTGGCGCAGCCCGAACGCTTCGACCACATCATCGTCGAGACCAGCGGCCTGGCCGACCCCACGCCGGTCGCGGCGACCTTTTTCATGGACCACGAAGTCGCGCGCGAGGTCGCGCTCGACGGGGTGGTGACGCTGGTGGACGCGCTGCATATCGAAAGCCATCTGGACGATCCGCGGCTGCGCGGCTTCGACAACCAGGCGGTCGACCAGATCGTCGCCGCGGACCGCATCGTCATCAACAAGACCGACCTGGCCGATCCGGCGGCGGTCGACGCGCTGGAGGCGCGCCTGCGCCGGCTCAACGAGGGCGCGGGGATCCTGCGGTCGAACTATGCGCGCGTCGATCTGCGGCAGATCCTGGGGATTGGCGGGTTTACGCCGGGGATGGCGGTGCTCGACGACAGCGAGGACGAGTACGGGCATGACCACGACCACGACCACGACCACGACCACGCCCCCCACGGTGCCGACCATGGCCACGTCTGCGACGAACATTGCGGCCATGACCATGGCGACGGCTACGATCATGACCAGGATCATGGCCACGCTCATGACCACGCGCACCGGCACGACCCCTCGGTGTCCTCGGTCTCGCTGGTATTCGACCGGCCGTTCGACGGAGACCGTCTCGCCAGCGCGATCCGCGCCTTGCTGGCGGCGCAAGGGGACGACCTGTTCCGCATCAAGGGCATCGTCGCCGTCGCCGGCAGCGAGCGGCGCCATGTCCTGCAGGCCGTGCACCGGCAGCTCGACCTGCATGCGGGCGAGCCGTGGCTGGACGCGCCGCGCGACAGCAAGCTGGTCTTCATCGGCCGCAACCTGGATCGCGGTCGGCTGCAGACGATGCTGGGGATCTGCCTGGCACGTTGAGGCGAGGGCGTAGCGGCGCATCGGCGCCGTGGCGGCGGGCGTAGAGCGTAGGGCGTAGGGCGTAGGGCGTAGGGCGTAGGGCGGAGGGCGTAGGGCGGAGGGCGTAGGGCGGAGGGCGTAGGGCGGAGGGCGTAGGGCGGAGGGCGGAGGGCGGAGGGCGCCCTGGATCACCGTCATTTCGCTCCCCGCATAAGCGCCGCTATCCGCGCCGCTACCCGTCGCCCCGCCATTCTCCGCGCCGCTATTGCTTCGCGCCGCTATCCTTCGCGACACTGCGCCCGGCGCAAGGTATCCGACGGCAACTCGCCGAATTCGCGCCGATATTCACGCGAGAACATGCTCAGATGCGCGAAGCCGTGCCGCAGCGCGATCGCGGTCACCGCGCCGGGCTGCTGCGGCGCCCGCAGCAGGCTGTCGCGCGCGCCCTGCAGGCGCAGCAGCCGCAGATATTCCATCGGCGTCGCGTTCTTGCTGCGCCGAAAGCCCACCTGCAGCGAGCGCTCGGACACGCCGCAATGGTCGGCGAGTTCGCGCATCGTGATCGGGCGATCGAGATTGCGGCGCAGATACTGGATCGCGCGCCGGACATAGGCAGGCAGCGTCGGCTGGAAGCGCCGCGGCAGCGTGGCGCCGTCGCCGGAGAACTGGTCGAACAGCAGCGTCGACACCACCATATCCTCGATGCTGGCGTCGATGGTTGGATTGGCGGCGCCGGCCCGGCGCGTGCGCATCTCCGCGCGCAAATATCCGACCAGCGCCTGCCAGCGCTCGGCCAGGCCATTCCCTCCATTGCCATTCGGTCCATCATCGCTGGCCAGTCGCGGCGCGAACGCGATCGGCGCCGGCGGCTCGAAGCCGAAATGCTCGCGGAACGCATGTTCGATCGCGCGCCGGCGCAGCACCACGCAGAAGCGTTCGCAATCCTCATCGAGCAGCAGCCGCGTGCGCAGCGTCGGCGAGGCGACCAGCGTGCTGCCGTGCGGATAATGCTGCGACTGGCCGTCGGTGAGCGCCTCGCAATGGCCCGCCAGCGTGGTCTGAATCACGTACTCATCCTTGCCGGGCTGCGGCTCGATCTCCATCGCCGTGCTGTAGCGGATATCGACCAGCGACAGCTGCCCGATATGGCATTGCTCGGCGTCGACATGCAGCGGCGCGCGCGCGTCGAGCGGCCGCACCCGCGTGGGTCCGAACAGCCGCGCGCACAGCGCTTCCACATGCGGCAGTTCGCTGGCATGGAATCGATGGACGGCGCCAAGGCCGGGCGCGGAAACGTCGGAAGGCGGCTGCATGGAAGGGCGGAGCAGAGGTTGCGATGACAGGCACCCGCAACGGCGGTGCGCGCTATCGTAAGGGCCGCCCTTGCCGACGGCAAAGCCGGGACAAACCCGCAGCGCTCGGCGGCATCGCGGTCGTCTTCGGGCAGCCATCGCATGTCCATCGCACCACCACCGCATCACCGTTGCACCACCCGCACCAGCACCACCCGCACCAGGACCACCCGCACCAGCACCGCCCGCACCAGCACCGCACGCACCAGCACCGCGTGCCTCACATCGCTGCGCTTTGCGCCTATCGCCTTCGCAATTGCGCTATGACCGCCCACCCGCGGCCGCTACTGTGGCTGCAGGCGCCGCTTCGAGCGCCTTCAGCCACCACCAAGGAGACGACGATGGCTTCGCCCCAACACCCGGTCGACGCGGTGCTGCCGCCGCGCGCCATGCTCACGCTGGGCTTCCAGCACATGCTGGTCAGTTATCTTGGCGCGATCACGGTGCCGATGATCGTTGCCGCCGCTTTGAAGATGACGCCGGCGCAGACCACGCTGCTGATCAGCACCGCGCTGTTCACCTCGGGCATCGCCACGCTGCTGCAGACCGTGGGCTTCTGGAAGTTCGGCGTGCGGCTGCCGATCATGCAGGGCGTGGCCTTCAGCTCGGTCGGACCCGTGATCGCGATCGGCACCGATCCTTCGCTGGGCTTCCAGGGCGTCTGCGGCGCCATCATCGGCGCGGGCGTCATCACGCTGCTGCTGGCGC
This sequence comes from Cupriavidus cauae, assembly GCF_026210475.1. NCBI lineage: Bacteria > Pseudomonadati > Pseudomonadota > Betaproteobacteria > Burkholderiales > Burkholderiaceae > Cupriavidus > Cupriavidus cauae. The sequence continues at coordinate 2,689,473 of NZ_CP080293.1, read as the reverse complement.
CGGTGATCGGGCGGTTGCGGCAGTTCTTTCCGCCGGTGGTGACGGGGTGCATCGTCACCGCGATCGGGCTGTCGCTGTTTCCCGTCGCCTATCAATGGCTGGGCGGCGGACGCGGTGCGCCGCAGTTCGGCGCGCCGGTGTTCTTCGCGGTGGCGATCGGCGTGGTCGCGCTGATCCTGGCCATCAATCGCTACGGCAGCGAGTTCCTGCGCAATCTGTCGGTGCTGATCGGCCTGCTGGCCGGCGCGGCGGTGGCCACGGCGCTCGGCATGGGCGACTTCGCCGAGGTGCGGCGCGCGCCGTGGTTCACGATGGTGCAGCCGTTCGCCTTCGGCCTGCCGGTGTTCGATATCGGCGCGATCGTCACGATGACCATCGTGATGCTTGTGCAGATGGTCGAGTCGATGGGGCTGTTCATCGCGATCGGCGATCTGGTCAAGCGCCCGGTCAGCGAACGCGCGGCGACCAACGGCCTGCGCGCCAACGGCCTGGCCAGCGCGATCGGCGGCATGTTCGCGGCCTTTCCGTATATCGCTTTCATGGAGAACGTGGGGCTGGTGATCGTGACCGGCGTGCGCAGCCGCTGGGTCGTCGCCACCTGCGGTGTGCTGCTGTGCGCGGTCGCGCTGGTGCCGAAGATCGGGGCGCTGTTCGCGTCGATTCCGGCCGCCGCATTGGGTGGCGCCGCGCTGGTGATGTTCGGCGTGGTCGGCGCGGCGGGCATCAAGACGCTGGGCCAGGTCGACTACGAGAACAACCGCTCGAACCTGACCATCGTCGCCATCACGCTGGCCTGCGCGCTGATGCCGGTGATCATGCCTTCGGTGCTGGAGAAGCTGCCCGAAGCGCTGCAGCCGTTCGTGCACAGCAGCGTGATCATCGCCTGCGTGGTGTCCGTCTTCCTGAACCTGCTGCTCAACGGCCTGCCGGGCCGTGACGCACCGCTGGCCCATGCCGGCGAACATGCCCCGGAGATCTGATCTTGACTGAAGTCCAATCCATCAACGAAAACCCGTGCGAGAACCTGCTCGACAACCTGCTGATCCGCGGCGCCGCTGCGGTGATGACCGGCCAGGCGGGCCCCGCGGCGCGCGCCGGCGCGGCCGATATCCGCATCCGCGACGGCCGCATCGCCGAGATCGCAGTCGGACTTGCGCCGCTGCCGGGCGAACGCGTGCTCGATGCCACGGGCTGCGTGGTCTATCCGGGCTGGATCAATACGCACCACCATCTGTTCCAGAACCTGCTCAAGGCCGTGCCCGCCGGCATCAATGCCGATCTGCAGGCCTGGCTGGCGGCGGTGCCGTATCCGCGCCTGGCGGCCTTCACGCCCGAGGTGCTGCGTGCCGCGGTGCGGCTCGGCATGGCCGAGCTGCTGCTGGCGGGCACCACCACCTGCGCCGATCATCATTACCTCTATCACCACGGCCATGGCGCCGAGACCGGCGACCTGCTGTTCGACGTGGCCGAGGAAATGGGGCTGCGGCTGGTGCTGTGCCGCGGCGGCGCGATCCAGTCAGCCGCCGATCATCCCGGCATGTCGAAGACCGCGCTGGTGCCGGAGACGCTCGACGAGATGGTTGCCGATATCGAACGGCTGAAGGCGCGCTATCACGACCCGGCCGGCGATGCGATGCGGCGCGTCGCGGTGGCGCCGACCACGCCGACGTTCTCGCTGCCGCCCGCGATGCTGCGCGAGCTGGCCGAGTTCGGCCGCGGGCTCGGCCTGCGCCTGCACACGCATCTGTCGGAGACCGACAACTACGTGCGCTTCTGCCGCGAGAAATATCGCTGCACGCCGGTGGAATTCGTCGGCGAGCATGGCTGGCTCGGCCCCGACGTCTGGTTCGCGCATCTGGTCACGCTCTCGCCCGACGAGATCCGCATGCTGGCCGCGACCGGTACCGGCATGGCGCACTGTCCGGTCAGCAACGCGCGGCTGGGCAGCGGCGTGGCACCGGTGCGCGCGCTGGCCGACGCCGGCGTGCGGATCTCGCTCGGGGTGGACGGCGTCGCCTCCAATGAATCGGGCAGCATGGTCAACGAGGCGAACTTTGCCTGGCTGGTGCACCGCGCGGTCGGCGGCGCCGCGCAGACCACGGTGGAGGAGGTGATTCACTGGGGCACCGCCGGCGGCGCCGCGGTGCTGGACCTGCCGCGGATCGGCACGCTGGCGCCGGGGCAGTCGGCCGACCTGGCGATCTACGACCTCAAAGGCCTGCGCTTTCACGGCTTTCACGATCTCGCCGCCGCGCCGGTGGCGGCGGGCGAGCCGACGCCGGTGCGCCACGTGTTCGTGCGCGGACGCCAGGTCGTGCAGGATGGCGCGATCGTGGGACTGGATCTGGAGCAACTGCGCCGCGAGGCGTACGACGCGATGCAGGTGCTGCAGCGGATCGCGGCTTGAATGTCGGGCGTGCGTGCGGCCCGAGCAGGGACCCGGCGGGGCGCCAGTAGCGCGCCAGTAGGGCGCGCGCAGAGCCCGAGTGGGGCTCGAGTAGGGCTCGAGTAGGGCGTGAGTGGGGCGTGAGTGGGGCGAGAGCAGGGCGCGAAGTACGTCCCAAGTACGGCCTCGGTACGGGTCTGGAGGCGCGCCGTCGCCGGCGCGCCTCAAACGGGCTTAGCGACCGCTGGAGCCGCCGGTCCCTCCCGAACCGCCGGAGCCGCCACTGGTCCCGCCCGAGCCACCGGCGCCGCCGGAACCCATGCCCCCGGTACCGAGGCCGCCGGTTCCCGTTCCGGTGCTGCCCGAGCCAGAGGTGCCCGTGCTGCCCGAACTGCCGGGGCTTCCGGGGCTGCCCGAACCGGTGCCGGTTGAACCGCTGCCCGACCCGCTGGTGCCGCCGCTACCAGAGGTCCCACCCGTGCCGCTGCCGGAAGTGCCACCGCTGCCGCTGCCCGAGCGCCCGCGCGGAGCGCTGGCGCCGCTCTTGCTGCCCGAGCCGCCGGACTGATAGCCGGAGGTGCCACCGCTGCCGCTGGTGCTGCCACTGCCGGAACCGGTCGCACTGGTGCCGCTGCCCGTTCCCGTGCCGGCGCTGCCGCCACCGCTGCTGCTCCCGCTACGGGTCCCGCCGCCGCTGCCGCTGCCGCCGCTTTGCGCCAGCGCCGCACCGGCGGCCAGCGCCAGGCAGGAGGCGAGCGCCGCTGCCAAGGTCGTTGCTTTCATGCTGTCTCTTCGAGATGTGTGATGTCGCCGGGCGTCGCCCGGCGTTCTGTCTTTGCGCGCAGACGGGCTAGCGGAACGCAAGTTGCATGCCGTGGTGGCATGGATCACATGCGCGGGGCGGGATGGAGACAGGCTTGAAGCCTTGGTCGGCAAGCCCGGGAAGCGGTGCAGATTTCGCGCGTGGCGGCGGGCTTGCCGGCGCCGCCACGCACTGCGGGATGACGGATCGGCCCGGATGCGCGATCGGCTCGGATCGCCGATCGGCTCGGATGGCGATCGGCCCGGATGCGCGATCGGCTCGGATCGCCGATCCGCTCGGATGGCGTTCGGCCCGGATGCGCGATCGGCTCGGATCGCCGATCCGCTCGGATGGCGATCGGCTCGGATGGCGTTCGGCTCAGATGGCGATCGGCTCGGATGGGCAATCGGTGAGGATCGCTGATCAGCCCGGATGGCTGACCAGCGCCGATGGCCGATCAGTGCGACATCGCGCCGGCGGTGCGGCCACCGCGATGGACCACGCCGTCGGCGCGGTCGAGGCGGCCGCTCCAGACCGTCAGCGCCAGCGCGACCAGCACCACCGCCGCGCCGATCCACGGCGTATGCATCAGGCCAAGGTGCGTCACGATCAGGCCACCCGCCCACGCGGCGCCGGCGATGCCGAGATTGAACGCCGCGATATTCAGGCCGGAGGCGACGTCGACCGCCTGCGGCGTGAAACGCTCGGCCTGCTTGACGACATAGACCTGCAGGCCCGGCACGTTGCCGAAGGCGACCGCGCCCCAGGCCAGCACCGTCGCCACCACCAGCCAACGATGCGGCGCGGTGAAGTTCAGCACCAGCAGCACCGCGGCCAGCAGCACGAACATCGTCTTCAGCGCCGGAATCGGGCCGTGGCGGTCGGCCAGGCGGCCGCCCCAGATATTGCCCGCGGCGACCGACAGGCCGTACACCAGCATCACCAGGCTGACGGCGCCGGCGTCGAAGCCGGACACGTCCTGCAGGATCGGCGCGAGGAAGGTGAAGGGGATGAACGAGCCGCCGTAGCCGATCGCGGTCTTGGCATAGACCAGCAGCAGCCGCGGTTCGGCCAGCACGCGGGCCTGCTGCATCAGCGAGGCCGGCGGCGTATGGCGGATCCCCGAGGGGACGAACAGCAGGCTGCCGACGAAGGCGATCACACCCAGCGCCGAGACGGCCAGGAAGGTCTCGCGCCAGCCGAAATGCTGGCCGATGAAGGTGCCCAGCGGCACGCCGGTCACCAGCGCGACGGTCAGGCCGGTGAACATGATGGCGATTGCGCTGGCCGCCTTCTCGCGCGGCACCAGACCGGTCGCGATCGTCGAGCCGATCGAGAAGAACACGCCGTGGGCGAGGCCGGTCAGCACGCGGGCCAGCACCAGCGAGCCGTAGCCGGGCGCCTGCCAGGCCAGCAGGTTGCCGAGCGTAAACAGCGCCATCAGCGACAGCAGCAGGGTCTTGCGCGGCAGCCGGCCGGTCAGCGCGGTCAGCAGCGGGGCGCCGACGGCGACGCCGAGTGCGTACAGCTGACCAGCAGGCCGGCCGAGGGGAGCGACACGTTCAGATCGGCCGCGACAGTGGGAATCAGGCCGACGATGACGAATTCGGTCGTGCCGATGGCGAATGCGCTGATCGTCAGCGCCAACAAGGCGAGGGGCATGAGGGCCTCCAGGATCAGGTGTCAGGTATCAGGGATCGGAATGGCACGCATTGTGACCCTGGCAGGCTTGCCGATTAATCCGTTAATATGCAGAAAATATTTGATCCGCAGTCAATAATTGCGGCCCCCGGCTCGCCATGCCGGCGCCCCGGCTGGACCCGCCGGAGCGGTCCCGCTCGATCCCGCAGGAAAACCCGCCATGAAAATGACCCTGGAAGAATTGCTGGCCTTCGTCACCGTGGTCGACAGCGGCTCGATCACCGCCGCGGCCGACCAGCTGGGCCAGACCGTGTCCGGCGTCAGCCGGGCGCTGGCGCGGCTCGAGGACAAGCTCGCCACCGCGCTGCTGCGCCGGACCACGCGCCGGCTCGAGCTGACCGAGGAGGGCGCCGCGCTGCTGGCGCATGCCCGCGCGATCCTTGGCGCGGTCGACCAGGCCGAGGACCAGATCGCGCTGCGGCGGCAGAAGCCGGCCGGCAAGCTGCGCATCAACGCCGCGTCGCCGTTCATGCTCCATGTGGTGGTGCCGCTGGTCGACGACTTCCGCCGCGCCTATCCCGAGATCGAGCTGGAGCTGCACAGCAGCGACCAGATCATCGATCTGCTGGAGCACCGCACCGATGTCGCGATCCGCATCGGCGCGCTGCGCGATTCGACGCTGCATGCCCGGCCGCTGTGCCACAGTCGCCTGCGCGTGCTGGCCAGCCCCGCCTACCTGAAGGCGCACGGGCGGCCGCGCTCGGTCGGGGAGCTGGCCCGTCACAGCCTGCTGGGCTTCACGCAGCCCGACAGCCTGAACCGGTGGCCGCTGCGCGACGAGGCCGGCAACGAGTTCGAGATCACGCCGGCGGTGTCCGCCTCCAGCGGCGAGACGCTGCGCCAGCTGGCGCTGGCGGGCCAGGGCGTGGTGTGCCTGGCCGACTTCATGACCGCGCAGGACCGCGCCCGCGGCGACCTGGTGCAGCTGTTTCCCCGCGAGACGCTCGACGTGCGCCAGCCCATCCACGCGGTCTACTATCTGAATACCCAGCTGTCGGCGCGGATTGCCTGCTTTCTGGACTTCCTGGCGGCGCGGATGCAGGACGACGCCCCGAGCCAGGTCGCGGAACGGCCGCCGGCCATGCGCCTGCGGCATTAAGGCGTCTTTGGTATACTGTCGCGTTTCCCCGCGCGACCGGGAACGCCCCCGCCAGGGCCAGCCGCACGGCATTCGCCCCCTGCCCGGCAGGGACAGCCAGGGCACCATCCCGTCGCCAATCTTCCAGGTCGAACCGACCGCAAGCATGACTTACGCCGTCAAGGAAATCTTCTACACGCTGCAGGGCGAGGGCGCCAACGCGGGCCGCGCCGCCGTGTTCTGCCGCTTCGCGGGCTGCAATCTGTGGACCGGCCGCGAGCAGGATCGCGAGCAGGCGATCTGCCGCTTCTGCGATACGGATTTCGTCGGTACCGACGGCACGCTGGGCGGCAAGTACCGCAGCGCCGAGGAACTGGCCGCGCAGGTGGCCTCGCAATGGCCGCAAGGCGCGGGCGGCCGCCCGCTGGTGGTCTGCACCGGCGGCGAGCCGCTGCTGCAGCTCGATGCGCCGCTGATCGACGCGCTGCACGCGCAGGGCTTCGAGATCGCGATCGAGACCAATGGCACGATCGCGGTGCCGGACGGCATCGACTGGGTCTGCGTCAGCCCGAAGATGGGCGCCGAACTGGTGGTCACGCGCGGCGACGAACTCAAGGTCGTGATCCCGCAGCCCGGCCAGGACTTCGCGGCATACGAGGCGCTGGATTTCCGCTATTTCCTCGTGCAGCCGATGGACGGCCCGCTGGCGCGCGAGAATACGGCCCTCGCCGTCGATTTCTGCCAGCGCCATCCGCGCTGGCGCCTTTCGCTGCAAACCCACAAGCTGCTGGGCATCCGCTAGGCGTCTGCCGCACGGGTCCCGGCACCGGTCTTCATGAACAAGCAAGTCTCGATCACGCGCCGCCTCGAATTCGACGCCGGCCACCGCATCCCCAACCATGGCGGCCAATGCCGCAATATCCATGGCCACCGATATCGGCTCGACCTGACGCTGTCGGGCGAGGTGCTGCATCGCGAGGGCGCGGCGGACGAGGGCATGATCCTGGACTTTGGCGACATCAAGGCGCTGGCGAACCGGCATCTGGTCGACAAGTGGGACCACGCCTTCCTGATCCATCGCGGCGACACCGCGCTGCTCGAATTCCTGCGCGGCATGGAGGGGCACAAGACGGTGGTTCTCGACGCGATTCCGACCGTCGAGAACCTGGCGCAGATCGCCTTCGACATGCTGGCGCCGGTGTTCAAGGACTGCTTCGGGCATCATCTGCAGCTGACCCGGCTGGTGCTGTTCGAGACGCCGAACTGCTGGGCCGAGGTGACCGCGCCCGCCGTGGCGCCGGCGCAGGACTGAGGGCGTCCCGGCGTCTCGCGGATTTGATTGGCGCAAACTCTCCGCAAACTTGCCGCCAGTCAGCACCAAATCAACGCCGATTCAACGCCGATTCAACGCCGACCCGCTGCCTCAACTCACCACCAAATTCACCACCGACGCGCCGATGACCGACACGCCGCCGCCATCGTCCACCGCCGCCGCCACGCCGCCCTTCGAAGGACCGCAGGCCGACGAGCGCGACCAGCGCTTCATGCGCGCCGCGCTGGAGGAGGCCCGGTTGGCGGAAGCCGCGGGCGAGGTGCCGGTGGGCGCGGTGGTGGTCTGGAACGACGCGATCATCGCGCGCGGCCACAATCTGCCGATCCGCTCGCGCGATCCGTCGGCGCATGCCGAAATGCAGGCGCTGCGCGCGGCCGCGCAGGTGGTCGGCAACTACCGCATGCCCGAGTGCGAGCTGTACGTGACGCTGGAACCGTGCGCGATGTGCAGCGGGGCGATGCTGCACGCGCGGCTGCGCCACGTGGTATTCGGCGCGACCGATCCCAAGACCGGCGCCGCCGGCAGCGTGCTGGACCTGTTCGCCGAGGCGCGGCTCAATCACCAGACCACGATACGCGGCGGCGTGCTGGCCGACGAATGCGGCCAGCTGCTGCGCGACTTCTTCCGGGCGCGGCGACGCGCGCAGAAGGCGGACCGTGCCACCGCGCCGCTGGGCATCGAGCGTGGCGTTGGCCCCGGCGCCGAGCCCAGCATCGAGCCCACCAGCATCGAGCCCACCAGCACCGAGTTCATCAGCGCTGAGCCCAGCGCCGCGCCCGGCGCCGAACCGTCATCCGATTCGCAGGGAAAGACCGACGCATGAACGCGCCCATCGAAGTCCGCCTGATCGCTCCCTCCGGCTATCCGCACGACATGGCCGTCGCCACCCGCGGTTGCGACTGGCTGCGGGCGCACGGCTACCACGTTGCCAACCCGGAAGTGCTGGACCGCCGCCATCAGCGCTTCGGCGGCACCGACGACGAGCGGCTGGCCGACCTGCATGGCATCGGCATGGGCGCGCCAGGCGCGCTGACGCTGGCGGTGCGCGGCGGCTACGGCATGGCCCGTCTGCTGCCGCGCATCGACTTCGACCGCATCGCCGGGCAGGCCCGCCGCGCGGCCACGCCGATCGTCGGCCACAGCGATTTCACGGCCTTCCAGCTGGCGTACCTGGCCAGGGCGGGCGGCATCAGCCTGGCCGGCCCGATGCTGCTGGCCGACTTCGGCGCCGAGCCGGTGGACCCCTATATGTGGCGGCATTTCGAAGGGCTGCTGCGCGCCTCGTCCTATACCGTCGACATCGACGCGCCGCAGGAAGGCGGCCAGCCGTTCTCTGGCGAGGTGGCGGGCACGCTGTGGGGCGGCAATCTGGCGATGCTGTGCAGCCTGTTGGGCACGCCGTACCTGCCGCAGGTCGACGGCGGCATCCTGTTCCTCGAGGACGTCAACGAGCCGCCTTACCGCGTCGAGCGCATGCTGCTGCAGCTCGAGCAGGCCGGCGTGCTGGGCGCCCAGCGCGCGATCCTGCTGGGCGACTTCTCCAGCTACCGCGTCAGCGACTATGACAACGGCTACGATCTGCCGGCCGTGGTGGCCTATCTGCGCGAGCGCCTGCCGGTGCCGATCGTCACCGGGCTGCCGTTCGGCCACTGCACGCGCAAGCTGACACTGCCGGTGGGCGGGCAAGGTGTGCTGCGCGCCTCGGCGGACGGTTTCACGCTGACGATGTCGGGGCATCCGCTGCTTGCCGGGGCGGCCTGAGCGCGCGGTGTGGGCGCCCCGCTGAGGGCCCGGCCCGGATCGCAGCATCCGATTGAAGGACCCGCCGCAGGATCCCACCGCAGGATCCGATCGCAGGCCGGCATCCCTACCCGCCGCCATCCTCGCGCCCGATTGCGCCAGGAATGGTAAAATCTCCGATTCTTCGCGAGGTGAAGGGCTCAGGCCTGTCCGGCCACGTGCCACGGTCGCTCCGTTGGCCCAGCCCGCCGCGCCATGCGGCACGCCTTCGGCGGCTTCGCCGATCTGTCGCGTCCACCGGGCCCCTTCACCGGCCGCCATCACCGCTACACCGCATTCCAAAAGGTTCTTCGACGTGCTATCTACCGCAAACATCACCATGCAGTTCGGCCCCAAGCCCTTGTTCGAGAATATCTCGGTCAAGTTCGGCGAGGGCAACCGCTACGGCCTGATCGGCGCGAACGGCTGCGGCAAGTCCACCTTCATGAAGATCCTCGGCGGCGACCTGGAGCCGAGCGCCGGCAACGTGATGCTGGAACCGGGCGTGCGCCTGGGCAAGCTGCGCCAGGACCAGTTCGCCTATGAGGACATGCGCGTGCTCGACGTGGTGATGATGGGCCATACCGAGATGTGGGCGGCGGCGCAGGAGCGCGACGCGATCTACGCGAACCCGGAAGCGACCGACGAAGACTACATGAAGGCCGCGGAGCTCGAGGCCAAGTACGCCGAGTACGACGGCTACACCGCCGAGGCGCGCGCCGGCGAGCTGCTGCTGGGGGTGGGCATCCCGACCGACCAGCATCAGGGCACGATGAGCAATATCGCGCCGGGCTGGAAGCTGCGCGTGCTGCTGGCGCAGGCGCTGTTCTCGAATCCGGACGTGCTGCTGCTGGACGAGCCGACCAACAACCTGGACATCAACACGATCCGCTGGCTGGAACATGTGCTCAACGAGCGCAATTCCACCATGATCATCATTTCGCACGATCGCCACTTCCTGAACTCGGTCTGTACGCACATGGCCGACATGGACTACGGCACGCTGAAGGTCTACCCGGGCAACTACGACGACTACATGGAAGCGTCGATGCAGGCCCGCGAGCGCCAGATGGCCGCCAACGCGCGCGCCAAGGAGCGGATCACCGAACTGCAGGACTTCGTGCGCCGCTTCTCGGCCAACAAGTCCAAGGCCCGCCAGGCCACCTCGCGCCTGAAGCAGATCGACAAGATCAAGGTCGAGGACATCAAGCCGTCGTCGCGCCAGAACCCGTTCATCCGCTTCGAGTTCGAGAAGAAGCTGCACAACCTGGCGGTGACCGCCGAGAACATCAGCAAGGCCTACGACCGCCAGATCCTGAACAACCTGTCGCTGTCGATCCAGGCCGGCGAGCGTGTCGCCATCATCGGCGAGAACGGCGCGGGCAAGACCACGCTGCTGCGCTGCCTGCTGGACGGCGCGGTGCAGACGGGCGTGCAGCGCGGCATCGAGGTCGATCACGGCACCGTCAAGTGGGCCGAGAACGCCAACGTCGGCTACATGCCCCAGGACACCTACGAGGAGTTCCCGGAAGAGACCAACCTGATGGACTGGATGACCCAGTGGACGCAGGCCGGCGACGACGACCAGTCGCTGCGCGGCACGCTGGGCCGGCTGCTGTTCTCGGCCGACGACATCAAGAAGTCCGTCAAGGTGCTGTCCGGCGGCGAGAAGGGCCGCATGATCTGGGGCAAGCTGATGCTGGGCCGCCATAATGTGCTGGCGCTGGACGAGCCGACCAACCACATGGACATGGAATCGATTGAGTCGCTGCAGATCGCGCTCGACAAGTTCACCGGCACGCTGATCTTCGTCTCGCACGACCGCGAATTCGTCAGCGCGCTGGCCACGCGGATCATCGAAATCCGCACCGACGGCACGGTGACCGATTATCTGGGCACCTACGACGAATATCTGGAGTCGCAGGGTATCGCCGGCTGACGGTTTCTGTCACGCCTGCTGCTCACCGCCCGCCACCGCGGGCAGGCTGGCGAACGAAAGGCCGCAAGAAGGCCGCAACGCATCGACGCGTTGCGGCCTTTTTTCATGCCGGCGAGCGGTACCGCGCGCGATTATCGGCGGGATATTGGCGAGCGGCGGCCGTGTGCCGGGCGGCGAAGCGATATCGCCGGACAAAATCGGCTCTACAATGTCGGCACAGAAAAGATTGATAACAACGGCAAACGCCCTGAAACACCTGAATCAGGTTGGAAACGCCGAAGGGTTTCACGCCTGACGGCTCACCGAGGAATTGTGGCTATGCAACAGCGAGACAAACTCTTTATCAATGGCAAATGGGTCGCCCCGCACGGCACCGGCCAGATCGACGTCATCCATTCCACCACCGAGGAGGTGATGGGTCGGATTCCCGAGGGCCATGCCCGCGACGCCGAGGACGCCATCCAGGCGGCCCGCGCCGCCTTCGACGGCTGGGCCGCCACGCCGCCGCAGCAGCGCGCCGACTATATCCGCAAGATCGCCGAGGGCCTGAAGGCGCGCACCGAGGAGCTGGCGCAGCTGATCGCCGCCGAGGTGGGCATGCCGATCAAGCTGGCCCGCGCGATCCAGGTCGGCGGCCCGGTCTTCAACTGGAGCCAGGCGGCCAAGCTGGTCGAGTCCTTCACCTTCGAGGAAGAGGTCGGCAATTCGCTGGTGGTGCGCGAACCGGTCGGCGTGGTCGCCGCCATCACGCCGTGGAACTACCCGCTGAACCAGATCACGCTGAAGGTTGCGCCCGCGCTGGCGGCGGGCTGCACGGTGGTGCTCAAGCCGTCCGAGGTGGCGCCGCTGAACGCCTTCGTGCTGGCCGAGGTGATCGAGGCCGCAGGACTGCCGCCGGGCGTGTTCAACCTGGTGACGGGCTATGGTCCGGTGGTCGGCGAGGTGCTGGCCAGCCACCGCGAGGTCGACATGGTGTCGTTCACCGGCTCGACCCGCGCCGGCAAGCGCGTCTCCGAACTGGCCGCGCAGACCGTCAAGCGCGTCGCGCTGGAGCTGGGCGGCAAGTCCGCCTCGGTGATCCTGGACGATGCCGACCTGCCGGCCGCGGTCAAGGGCACCATCAATGCCTGCTTCCTGAACTCCGGCCAGACCTGCTCGGCGCATACGCGGATGCTGGTGCCGCGCGCCCGTTATGACGAGGTCAAGGAGATCGTCAGGAAGGTGGTGGCGGGCTTCACCGTCGGCGATCCGCTGCAGGAGACCACCAAGCTGGGACCGCTGATCTCGGCTGCGCAGAAGGACCGCGTGACGGGGTACATCCAGCGCGGGCTCAACGAGGGCGCCGAACTGGTGGCGGGCGGTACCGAGCCGCCGGCCGGCCTGGACAAGGGCTTCTTCGTGCAGCCGACCGTGCTGGGCAACGTCGATCCCAAGGCCACCGTCGCGCAGGAAGAGATCTTCGGCCCGGTGCTGTCGATCATCTGCTACGACACCGAGGAAGACGCGGTGCGCATCGCCAACGACAGCGTCTACGGCCTGGGCGGCGGCGTGTGGTCGGGCGACGAGGCGCGCGCGATTCGCGTGGCGCGCCGCATTCGTACCGGCCAGGTCGATATCAATGGCGGCCCCTTCAACATGATGGCGCCGTTCGGCGGCTACAAGCAGTCGGGCAATGGACGCGAGGCCGGCAAGTACGGCCTGGAGGAGTTCCTCGAGTACAAGGCGCTGCAGCTGAAGAAGCCCGCGGCCTGAGCGCCGACCGATTGGAAGATGCCCGGCCTGTCCGGGCATTTTTACGTCGGCGATAATCGACAACGACACGACACCGCAACGAACGGTTGGACGGGGGAGGGGAAGGCGATGCATTGGCTCAAGCGGCTGGCATGGCTGACGGTGATCCTGGCGGGGCTGGCGCTGGCCGCGGCCATCGGCGGCTATGCCTGGTATCGGCAGGCGTCGCAGCCGACGGTGGCGGGCACCGTCGCGCTGGCGGGTTTGCACGGGCGCGTCACCATCGTGCGCGACCGCCATGCGATTCCGCGCATCGAGGCCGGCGATCCGCTCGATGCGTATTTTGGGCTGGGCTTCGTCCATGCGCAGGACCGGCTCTGGCAGATGCAGATGAACAAGCGCATCGCCTCCGGCCGGCTGGCCGAAATCCTCGGACCGAGCGCGCTGCCGACCGATCGCTTCCTGCGCACCATCGGCGTGCGCCGCAATGCCGAGGCCGCCTTCGCCGCCAGCACGCCCGAGACGCGCGCCGCGCTGCAGGCCTATGCCGACGGCGTCAATGCCGGCATCGACAGCCACCAGGGCCCGTTGCCGCCCGAATTCGCGATCCTGCGCACCGTGCCCGAACGCTGGGAGCCGGCCGATACGCTGGCCTGGCAGACCATGATGGCCTGGGACCTGAGCGCCAACTGGAGCCGCGAGGTGCTGCGCATGCGGCTGGCGCAGACGCTGCCGCTGTCGCGCATCAACGAGCTGCTGGCGCCGTATCCGGGCGAGCAGCCGCTGCGCACCACCGACTATCCCGCGCTGTACCGCCAGCTGGCCCCGCTGACCACGGCGATGGCCAGCGTCGAGGCCGCGGCGCCGCGGGGGCTGGTCGAAGGCATGGGATCGAACAACTGGGTCGTATCGGGCGCCCATACGCGCTCGGGCAAGCCGCTGCTGGCCAACGATCTGCATCTGGGCCTGCAGGCGCCGGCGCTGTGGTACTTCGCCACGCTGCGCGCGCCGGGGCTGGACGTGACCGGCGCCACCTTGCCGGGCATGCCGGTGGTCGTGATCGGCCATACGCCGCGCATCGCCTGGGGCTTTACCAATACCGCGCCGGATCTGCAGGACCTGTATATCGAGCGGCTTCGTCCCGGCCGGCCCGAGCAGTACCAGACGCCGAACGGCTGGGCCGATTTCGCGGTGCGCGAGGAGACCATCCGCGTCAAGGACCAGCCCGACGTGACGATCCGGGTCCGCTCGACCCGCCACGGGGCGGTGATCTCCGATGTCGCCGACCCGCTCGCGGCCGCCGTCGCGCCGCTGGGCGCCCAGTATGTGGTGGCATTCCAATGGGTCGCGCTGCGGCCGGACGACCGCACCGTGCAGGCCGGCCTGAAGCTGAACCGCGCGCACGACTGGACCAGTTTCACAGAGGCGCTGCGCGACTTCCATACGCCGCAGCAGAGCGCGGTCTATGCCGATGTCGACGGCAACATCGGCTTCATCGCGGCGGGCCGCGTGCCGCTGCGCCACGCCGCCAACGATCTGAAGGGGCTGGCTCCGGCGCCCGGCTGGGACGCGCGCTACGACTGGAACGGCTTCATTCCGTTCGAACGGCTGCCGCGCAGCTTCAATCCGCCCGGCGGCATGGTGGTGACCGCGAACCAGAAGATCGTGCCGGACGACTATCCGTACTTCCTGACCAGCGAATGGACCGTGCCGTATCGGCACGACCGCATCCGGGCCTTGCTTGGCGCGCGGCGGCAGCACACGCTCGATACGTTCGCGGCGATCCAGAAGGACGAGCTGTCGCTGGCGGTCAAGGACGCCTTGCCGCTGCTGCTCGGTGCGTCGATTGCCGCCGACGAAACGCGTCCGGCGCGCGAGCGTGAGCTGTTCGCCGCGCTGGCGCGCTGGGACGGCACGATGTCGGCGGACCGCGCGGAGCCGCTGGTCGCCACCGCCTGGCTGCGCGAGCTGTCGCGCGGCATGTTCGAGGGCAAGGTCGGCGATGGCGTGTTCGCACGCATGTGGGAGCAGCGCAATGTGCAACAGGCGATGCTGAACGTGCTGCGCAGCTCCCGCGGCCTGGGGCGTTTCTGGTGCGACGATCCGAAGACGCCGGCGCCCGAGGACTGCAACGACGCGATGGGCGCCGCGTGGATACGGGCCATCGCCGATCTGCAGCAGCGCTACGGCGACGATCCGCGGCGCTGGCGCTGGGGCCAGGCCCATGCCGCCCGCGCCGAACACCGGCCGTTCGCCAAGGTGCCGTCGCTTGCCGGGTTCTTCAACGTCAAGGTGCCGACCGGCGGCGACACCTATACCGTCAATGCCGGCCGCCACAACCTGGGCGACGAACAGGCGCCGTTCGAGAACGTGCATGGCGCCAGTGTGCGGGCGATCTACGACCTGGCCGATCTGTCGGCCTCGCGCTTCATCACGCCGACGGGGCAATCAGGCAACGTGTTGTCGCCGCACTATCGCGACTGGACCGAGCAATGGGCGCGCGGCGAGTACGTGACGATCCAGGGGGCCGGGCATCCGGCGGGGGCGAAGGCGTTCGAGACGCTGGTGCTGACGCCCGCGGCGCGCGATGGCGGCCGGACGAGCGGGGCAAGCCGGTGAGGGCTTGTCGGACCAAGGCTCTGCGGATCAGTGGACTCTGCTGATCAGGGCGCTCTGCTGATCAGGGCGCTCTGGATCAAGGCTCTCCGGATCAGAGGGGCCAGAGGCGCCAGAGCGGCCAGAGGGGCCAGAGGCGCCAGAGCGGCCAGAGGGGCCGAGGGGCCAGAGGCGCCAGAGCGGCCAGAGGGGCCAGAGGCGCCAGAGCGGCCAGAGGGGCCAGAGGGGCCAGAGGGGCCAGAGGGGCCAGAGGGGCCAGAGGGGCCAGAGGGGCCAGAGGGGAGCCCTAGTCGCGCTGGAAACGGCGCGCGCTGGCTTCGCGCGTGATGCGTTCCCACACCGCCTGCTTTTCCGCGTCGCTCATGAAGACCCAGTTGCTGACCTCCATCGCGGTGCGGCCGCAACCCTGGCAGACCTCGTCGAACAGCGTCGAGCAGATGCCGACGCAGGGGCTGTCGGGACGGTCGAACAGGCTGTCGTCGGTGGTCTCGGCGGAGTCGGGCAGGGCGAGCGGGTCTGGCGCGGAATCGGGACGGGTTTGCGGCATGGCGGCTGGGTGTGGCAAAGGCGGCCATTATAAGCGGCGGGGTCGGGCGGTGCCGCGGCGCGGTGTGGCGCCGATCGGCAATATTTTCCGCTCAGCGCGTCGACCACTGCATCGTCCACCGGCGTTGTCCACCGGCGTTGTCCACCGGTGTCGGCTACCGGCGTCGGCTACTGGCGTCGTCTACTGGCGTCGTCTACTGGCGTCGGCTGCCGCGTCGTCGATCGGATTACCTGCCGGGTAATTGAGCGTCGGCGGCGCCGGCTGCCATCATGGACTCACCACGACGCACCCACGATTCCCTCTCAGGAGCCCGCATGATGTCTTCTCTGACCCCACTGTCTGCTACCGGCACCTATGCCGAGGTCGCGCCCCGCGTTCGCGCGATGGTCGAGGAAATCCTGATCGGCTCGCCGGTGGCCCGCACGCTCGGCGTCGCGCTCGACGTGCTGGCGCCCGAGCATGTCGAGCTGGTGCTGCCGTTCAGCCCCGGCAATGTCACGGTTGGCAAGACGGTGCACGGGGGCGTGATAGCGACGCTGATCGATATCGCCGGCGCGGCGGCGGCGTCCGGCGCGGACCCGGACAAGGTGCGCGGCGGCGCGACCAGCGCGCTGTCGATCCAGTATGTGGCGCCGGCCGAGGCGGCCGCGCTGCGCGCCGTGGCGACGGTGGTGCGCCGCGGCCAGCGGCAGATCGCCACGGAGATCACGGTCTATGCCGAACAGCCGGAGGCGGGCACCGTGGTGGCGAAGGCGCTGATGAATAGCGTGTTGTTTGGTTGAGGGCCAGGGAGGCCCGGGCGCTGCCGAGACGTGCCGAAACGGGCCGAGACGGGACTGTCCGCCGCTGTGCGGTGACCGTCGTCCCGTTGGACATTGCATTGAAACGCAATTAACCGCCAGATTTCCCGCCCACCGCCATGACATGCCGGGCCGACAAGCGGCCCGGCATCCCTGCCATCAGGCAACCGGGTTCCAGTCGCCCGGCACCCGCACCCAGCCTTCCATCAGGATCCGGGCGCTGCGGCTCATGATGGCCTTCTTCACTACCCATTCGCCGTCCACCTGCTCGGCCTCGGCGCCGACGCGCAGCGTGCCGGACGGATGGCCGAAGCGCACGGCCTGGCGTTTGCCGCCGCCGGCAGCGAGATTGACCAGGGTGCCGGGAATGGCCGCCGCGGTGCCGATCGCCACCGCCGCCGTGCCCATCATCGCATGGTGCAGCTTGCCCATCGACAGCGCGCGCACCAGCAGGTCGATGTCTTCGGCGCGCACCGGCTTGCCGCTCGACGCGGTATAGCTGGCCGGCGGGGCGACGAAAGCCACCTTGGGCGTGTGCTGGCGCCGCGCGGCCTCGTCCACGTTCTGGATCAGGCCCATGCGCACGGCCCCGTAGGCGCGGATGGTCTCGAACATCGCCAGCGCCTTGGGATCGCCATTGATCGCCTCCTGCAGCTCGGTGCCGGTGTAGCCGATCGCGTCGGCGTTGACGAAGATGGTCGGAATGCCGGCATTGATCATCGTCGCCTGCAGCGTGCCGACGCCGGGCACTTCGAGGTCGTCGACCAGGTTGCCGGTCGGGAACATCGCGCCGCCGCCGCCTTCCTCCTCGGCCGCCGGGTCCATGAACTCGAGCATGATCTCGGCGGCGGGGAAGGTCACGCCGTCCAGCTCGAAGTCGCCGGTCTCCTTGACCATGCCGTCGACGATCGGCACATGCGAGACGATCGTCTTGCCGATATTGGCCTGCCAGATGCGCACGGTGGCGACGCCCTCGCGCGGGATGCGCGCCGGATCGATCAGCCCGGCGGAGATCGCGAACGGGCCCACCGCGGCGGACAGGTTGCCGCAGTTGCCGCTCCAGTCGACGAAGGGCTGGTCGATCGCGACCTGGCCGAACAGATAGTCGACGTCGTGGTCGGGCCGGCTGCTGCGCGACACGATCACCGTCTTGCTGGTGCTCGACGTCGCCGCGCCCATGCCGTCGATCTGCTTGCCGTACGGGTCGGGGCTGCCGATCACGCGCATCAGCAGCGCATCGCGGGCGGGGCCCGGCGACTGCGCCGCCTCGGGCAGGTCCTGCAGGCGGAAGAACACGCCCTTGCTGGTGCCGCCACGCATATAGGTGGCGGGGATGCGGATCTGGGGAAGGGAAACCATGGATGCCTCGTGCTGATTCAGGGTGGAGCGCCGCGCCCGGTTCATGCGGCCGATGCGGCCGAGGCCGCCCGCGCCGCCTTGGTCGAATCGAGGAAGTCCTGCGCGAAGCGCTGCAGCACGCCGCCGGCTTCGTAGATCGACACTTCCTCGGCGGTATCGAGCCGGCAGGTCACCGCGGTCTCGATGCGCTCGCCGTTCCTGCGGTGGATCACCAGCGTCAGGTCCGCGCGCGGCTTGCGCTCGCCGATCACGTCGAAGGTCTCGGTGCCGTCGATCTGCAGCGTCAGGCGGTTGGTGCCCGGCTTGAACTCCAGAGGCAGCACGCCCATGCCGATCAGATTGGTGCGGTGGATCCGCTCGAAGCCTTCGGCGACGATCGCCTCCACGCCGGCCAGCCGCACGCCCTTGGCTGCCCAGTCGCGCGACGAGCCCTGGCCGTAGTCGGCGCCGGCGATGATGATCAGCGGCTGCTTGCGCTCCATGTAGGTCTCGATCGCTTCCCACATGCGCACGACCTTGCCCTCCGGCTCGATGCGCGCCAGCGAACCCTTCCTGACCTTGCCGTCGACCACCGCCATTTCATTGACCAGGGTCGGGTTGGCGAAGGTGGCGCGCTGCGCGGTCAGGTGGTCGCCGCGGTGGGTCGCGTACGAATTGAAGTCTTCCTCGGGCAGGCCCATCTTCGCCAGGTATTCGCCGGCGGCGCTGTCGGGCAGGATCGCGTTGGACGGCGACAGATGGTCGGTGGTGATGTTGTCGCCGAGCACGGCCAGCGGACGCAGGCCCTTGAGCGTGCGCTCCCCGGCCAGCGCGCCTTCCCAGTACGGCGGGCGGCGGATATAGGTGCTCTGCGGCCGCCAGTCGTACAGCGGGCTGATGGTCTCGGCGTTGGCAGCCTGTACGGCGAACATCGGCTCGTAGACCTTGCGGAACTGCTCGGGCTTGACGCTTTGCGCGACGATCGCGTCGATCTCCTCGTCGCTCGGCCAGATGTCCTTCAGCGTCACCGGCTGGCCGTTCGCGTCGTGGCCCAGCACGTCGCGCTCGATGTCGAAGCGGATGGTGCCGGCGATCGCGTAGGCGACCACCAGCGGCGGCGAGGCCAGGAAGGCCTGCTTCGCGTAGGGATGGATGCGGCCGTCGAAATTGCGGTTGCCCGACAGCACCGCGGTCGCATACAGGTCGCGCTCGACGATCTCCTGCTGGATCGCCGGATCGAGCGCGCCCGACATGCCGTTGCAGGTGGTGCAGGCGAACGCGACGATGCCGAAGCCCAGCCGTTCGAGCTCGGGCAGCAGTCCGGCTTCCTCCAGATACAGCTGCACCACCTTGGAGCCCGGCGCGAGCGAGGACTTGACCCAGGGCTTGCGCGTCAGGCCGCGCGCGTTGGCGTTGCGCGCCAGCAGGCCGGCGGCGATCACGTTGCGCGGATTGCTGGTGTTGGTGCAGCTGGTGATGGCGGCGATGATCACGGCGCCGTCCGGCATCTGTCCCGGCACTTCCTGCCATTGGCCGGCGATGCCCCGTTCGGCCAGCGCGGTGGTCGGCAGGCGCTTGTGCGGGTTCGACGGGCCGGCCATGTTGCGGACCACGGTCGACAGGTCGAACTCGAGCACGCGCTCGTATTCGGCGTCCTCCAGCGTATCGGCCCACAGCCCCGCCGTCTTCGCGTAGGTCTCGACCAGACGCACCTGCTCGTCGCTGCGGCCGGTCAGGCGCAGATAGTCGATGGTCTGGCCGTCGATGAAGAACATCGCCGCGGTGGCGCCGTATTCGGGGGCCATGTTGGAGATGGTCGCGCGATCGCCCAGCGTCAGGCTGGCCGCGCCTTCGCCGCGGAATTCGAGATAGGCGCCCACCACGCGCTGGCTGCGCAGGAATTCGGTCAGCGCCAGCACGATGTCGGTCGCGGTGATGCCCGGCTGCGGCTTGCCGCGCAGCTCGACGCCGACGATGTCCGGCAGCCGCATCCACGACGCGCGGCCCAGCATCACGTTCTCGGCCTCGAGGCCGCCCACGCCGATGGCGATCACGCCCAGCGCGTCGACATGGGGCGTATGGCTGTCGGTGCCGACCAGCGTGTCGGGGTAGGCGACGCCGTCGACGGCATGGATCACCGGCGACATCCGCTCCAGATTGATCTGATGCATGATGCCGTTGCCCGGCGGGATCACGTCGACGTTCTTGAACGCCTTGCGGGTCCACTCGATGAAGTGGAAGCGATCCTCGTTGCGGCGCTCCTCGATCGCGCGGTTCTTGGCGAAGGCATCCTTGTCGAAACCGCCGTGCTCGACCGCCAGCGAATGGTCGACGATCAGCTGGACCGGCACCACCGGATTGACCTGGGCCGGATCGCCGCCCTGGTCGGCGATCGCATCGCGCAGGCCGGCGAGGTCCACCAGCGCGGTCTGGCCGAGGATGTCGTGGCAGACCACGCGCGCAGGGAACCACGGGAAGTCCAGCTCGCGCTTGCGTTCGATCAGCTGGGTCAGCGCCGCGTTCAGCAGCGACGGGTCGCAGCGGCGCACCAGGTTTTCGGCGAGCACGCGCGAGGTGTAGGGCAGCTTGTCATAGGCGCCGGGCTGGATTGCATCGACCGCGGCGCGTGCGTCGAAATAGTCCAGGCCCGTGCCGGGCAGCGGTTTGCGGTAGGCAGTATTCATGGGGAGGGGATCAATACGGGTCGTGCTCGGCGCGCCGTGGTGTGTCGTGGGGACATGCGGACTGCGGGCGGAAGCGGAACGCGTGGCGCGGCCGCTCCCGCCCGGATCTGCCGCATCAGCGGCGCTTCTCGATCGGCACGAACTTCAGGTTGTCCGGGCCGATGTAGTTGGCGCTCGGGCGGATGATCTTGTTGTCGATGCGTTGCTCGATGATGTGCGCGGCCCAGCCGGAGGTCCGCGCGATCACGAACAGCGGCGTGAACATCGCGGTCGGCACGCCCATCATGTGGTAGCTGACGGCGCTGAACCAGTCGAGATTGGGGAACATCTTCTTGATGTCCCACATCGTGGTCTCCAGGCGCTCGGCGATGTCGAACATCTTCATCGAGCCGGCGTCCTTCGACAGGCGGCGCGCGACTTCCTTGATCACCTGGTTGCGCGGATCGCCGGTCGTGTAGACCGGATGGCCGAAGCCGATCACGACTTCCTTGTTCTCGACGCGGCGGGTGATGTCGGCCTGGGCCTCGTCGGGCGTGTCGTAGCGCTTCTGGATCTCGAACGCGACCTCGTTGGCGCCGCCGTGCTTCGGGCCGCGCAGCGCGCCGATCGCGCCGCAGATCGCCGAATAGATGTCGGAGCCCGTGCCGGCGATCACGCGGCCGGTGAAGGTCGACGCGTTGAATTCGTGCTCGGCGTACAGGTTCAGCGAGGTGTGCATCGCGCGCTCCCACAGCTCGCTGGGCCTGCGGCCGTGCAGCAGATGCAGGAAGTGGCCGCCGATCGAATCGTCGTCGGTCTCGACCTCGATGCGCCGGCCGTTGTGGCTGTAGTGGTACCAGTACAGCAGCATCGAACCGAGCGAGGCCATCAGGCGGTCGGCGATGTCGCGCGCGCCCGGCAGATTGTGGTCTTCCTTCTCGGGCAGCACCGTGCCGAGCACCGACACGCCGGTGCGCATCACGTCCATCGGATGGGCCGAGGCCGGAACCCATTCCAGCGCGGCCTTGACGTTGGCGGGCAGGCCGCGCAGCGCGCGCAGCTTGGCCTTGTAGCCGTTCAGCTCGGCCTGGGTCGGCAGCTTGCCGTGCACCAGCAGATAGGCGATCTCTTCGAATTCGCAGGTCTCGGCAACGTCGAGGATGTCGTAGCCGCGATAGTGCAGGTCGTTGCCGCTGCGGCCGACCGTACACAGCGCGGTATTGCCGGCGACGACGCCGGACAGCGCGACGGATTTCTTGGGCTTCGGGGTGGCTTGCGCCGGAGTGGCTTCGGACATGTCGTCTCCTTGCTTCGCTCTGTTCTGATTACTTGGCCTTGGCTTGCGCGAACAGCGCATCCAGCTTCTGTTCGTATGCATGGTAGCCGATGCTCTCGTAGAGCTCGGCGCGCGTCTGCATGGTGTCCAGCACGTTCTGCTGGGTGCCGTCGCGGCGGATCGCCGCGTAGACGTTCTCGGCGGCCTTGTTCATCGCGCGGAACGCCGACAGCGGGTAGAGGATCATCGCGACGCCGGCGCCGGCCAGCTCGTCGCGCGTGAACAGCGGCGTGGCGCCGAACTCGGTGATGTTGGCCAGCACGGGGACCTTCACCGCGTCGACGAACTTGCGGTACATCGACAGGTCGGTCATCGCCTCGGGGAAGATCGCATCGGCGCCGGCCTCGACGCAGGCCACCGCGCGTTCGATCGCCTTGTCCAGGCCCTCGACCGCCAGCGCGTCGGTGCGCGCCATGATGACGAAATGCTCGTCGGTGCGCGCGTCGACCGCGGCCTTGATGCGGTCGACCATCTCGTCCTGCGAGACGATCTCCTTGTTCGGCCGGTGGCCGCAGCGCTTGGCGCCGACCTGGTCCTCGATGTGCATTGCCGCGGCGCCGAACTTGATCAGCGAGCGCGTGGTGCGCGCCACGTTGAAGGCCGAGGCGCCGAAGCCGGTGTCGACGTCGACCAGCAGCGGCACGTCGCAGACATCGGTGATGCGGCGGATGTCGGTCAGCACGTCGTCGAGGTTCGAGATGCCGAGATCGGGCAGGCCCAGCGAGCCGGCCGCGACGCCGCCGCCGGACAGGTAGATCGCGCGGTAGCCGGCGCGCTTGGCCAGCAGGGCGTGGTTGGCGTTGATGGTGCCGACGACCTGCAGCGGCTGCTCGTCGGCCAGGGCCTGGCGGAAACGGGCGCCGGCCGAGCGGGCCAGGTCTTGGGAGGTCAGGGTCATGATGGCGTCCTGGGTGAGCGGAATGCCGGCAGAGCGCAAGCGGCGTGCCAACGGCGTGGCGGGTTGCGGAGCGGCGTGATTTGGCCAGTCCGGACAAGGGCTAGCGGGTGTTTTCGCCGCATCAGGTGGCGTGTCCGACGCTTGAGTTGCATTTCAAGTTTGAATTCCATATCCGTGACTTGAAATGCAGCGCCGGTGGGCGCAGAATGCAGCGGCGGCGCGTAACGTGCTGGCGTCAACGTCCTATTGTGGCCGGTTTTGTTCGTCCGCTGACTGCGGTTTGCAGCGTTCGCCGCCTTGTTTCGCGTTGGCCGTGGCTTGCGGCGTTCGCCATTTTCCTTCGATCCATGACTCCCGCTACCCCGATTCCTCCTGGCCGGCCTCGCATCTGGGCGGTCGGCATCAGCCGGCTGTCGCGTGCCTTCGCCGATCTGATTCCTTCCTATGCCGCCCAGGCGGACTTTCGGCTCGTCGGCAAGGGCTACGAGGCGGCCGCCAGTGCGATCGCCCGGGAGGCCAGGGAAGGGCGGCTCGATGCGGTGGTCGCGGCCGGCTCGAACGGCGCCTATCTGCGCCAGCATGTGGACGTGCCGGTCACGCTGGTCAAGGTAACGGGGTTCGACGTGCTCAGCGCGCTCGCTACCGCGCGGCGCATCTCGCCGCGGGTCGCGCTGGTGACCCACGCCGCCACGTATCCCGAAGTCGACGAGTTTGCGAGGGAGTTCGGCCTGCCGATTCCGTCGTATACGTATTTGACCGAGGACGACGCCACGGTGCGCGTCAAGGCGCTGCGGCAGGAGGGCATCGAGGTCGTGGTCGGACCCGGGCTCGTGACGGAACTCGCGGATCGGCTCGGGCTGACGGGGGTGTTCCTGTACTCGGGGCAGTCGGTCAAGCTCGCGCTCGAGGACGCGATCGAGGCGGCGCGGCTGCGGCGCATCGAGTCGAGCCGGCGCGAATACGTCAATACGATCCTGGCGCATCTGAACGAGGGCGTCGCGGCAGTCGATGCCGACGGGCGGATCCAGTCGTTCAATCCGGCGATGGAGCGCTTCCTCGGCACGCCAGCCGCCGATGCAGTCGGCCGCAAGCTGCAGGGCCTGGCTCCCGATCTGTCGCTCGACAGCGTGATGCGGACCGGCGCCAAGGAACTCGAGGCGATCCACAAGCTGGACGACCGCATGGTGGTGGTCAACCGGATTCCGATTCTGATGGAAGGCAGTCCCGCGGGCGCGGTGTTGACGATTCAGGATGCCAATGCGATCCAGCGGGTCGACCGTCATCTGCGCCGGCGCGCCGGCGCGCGCACGACCGGGGTCCGCTATCGGCTCGACGATCTTGCGGGGGAATCGCCGGCAATGCGCCAGCTGCGCGAACTGGCGCGGCGCTATGCGGCCGTAGATTCCACCGTGCTGATCAGCGGCGAGAGCGGCACCGGCAAGGAGGTGCTGGCGCAGGGCATGCACGATGCCAGTCCGCGCCGCGCGTTTCCGTTCGTGGCGATCAATTGCGCGGCGTTTCCCGAG